>NZ_CP058638.1:0-2632500 GCF_017656075.1 Rhodococcus sp. ZPP | reverse complement strand
GTGGTTGCTCATGGGTGGATCGCTGACAAGTATTGGTTCTCAACTGCCGGCCTGTGTGCTGGTGGGAGGGCGAATTATATCGACATACTGTTGGGTCCTGAGGGAACACGTGAGTGTTTTTTCTTTCAGGAAAGTGACGATCCGGTTCGGATGTCAGGCAGACCGCATCACTTTTGGTGGTGGGCATGGTGCTGGCGGGAGTTCGAGGCGGGTGTGTTGTTTGAGAACTGCACAGTGGACGCGAGCATCTTTGTTGTAAGTAATGAAGAGCGTACGGTGGATGCCTTGGCACCAGGAGCCGATGAAGGACGTAGGAGGCTGCGATAAGCCTCGGGGAGCTGTCAACCGAGCTGAGATCCGAGGATGTCCGAATGGGGAAACCCAGCACGAGTGATGTCGTGTTACCCGCATCTGAATATATAGGGTGTGTGGAGGGAACGTGGGGAAGTGAAACATCTCAGTACCCACAGGAAGAGAAAACAATAGTGATTCCGTGAGTAGTGGCGAGCGAAAGCGGAAGAGGCTAAACCATGGATGTGTGATAGCCGGCAGGCGTTGCATTCGTGGGGTTGTGGGGTTCATCTTGTCAATGCTGCCGTGTTGGCCGACAGTAAGAAATCATGGTGTTAGTGGAAGTGGTCTGGAACGGCCTGTCGTAGAGGGTGAGAATCCCGTACACGAAAACATTGTGACTGTCGTGATGGAAACCCAAGTAGCACCGGGCCCGTGAAATCTGGTGTGAATCTGTCGGGACCACCCGATAAGCCTGAATACTCCCTGGTGACCGATAGCGGACTAGTACCGTGAGGGAAAGGTGAAAAGTACCCCGGGAGGGGAGTGAAATAGTACCTGAAACCGTGCGCTTACAATCCGTCAAAGCCTTCGAGTGACTTGTCGCTGGGGGTGATGGCGTGCCTTTTGAAGAATGAGCCTGCGAGTTAGTGGCATGTCGCGAGGTTAACCCGTGTGGGGTAGCCGTAGCGAAAGCGAGTCCGAATAGGGCGTTTATAGTGGCATGTTCTAGACCCGAAGCGGAGTGATCTACCCATGGCCAGGTTGAAGCGACGGTAAGACGTCGTGGAGGACCGAACCCACTTAGGTTGAAAACTGAGGGGATGAGTTGTGGGTAGGGGTGAAAGGCCAATCAAACTCCGTGATAGCTGGTTCTCCCCGAAATGCATTTAGGTGCAGCGTCGCGTGTTTCTCATCGGAGGTAGAGCTACTGGATGGTCTAGGGGCCCACAAGCTTACCGAAATCAGCCAAACTCCGAATGCCGGTGAGTGAGAGCGCGGCAGTGAGACTGCGGGCGATAAGGTTCGTAGTCGAGAGGGAAACAGCCCAGATCGCCAGCTAAGGTCCCTAAGCGTGTACTAAGTGGAAAAGGATGTGGGGTCGCGAAGACAACCAGGAGGTTGGCTTAGAAGCAGCCACCCTTGAAAGAGTGCGTAATAGCTCACTGGTCAAGTGATCCTGCGCCGACAATGTAGCGGGGCTCAAGTACACCACCGAAGCTGCGGCATTCACACAATGCACCCCCATTTTCCTGCGGGAGGGTGGGCAGTGGTGTGGATGGGTAGGGGAGCGTCGTGTGGCCATGGAAGCGGCGGGGTGACCCAGCCGTGGAGGCCACACGAGTGAGAATGCAGGCATGAGTAGCGAAAGACGAGTGAGAAACTCGTCCGCCGAATGACCAAGGGTTCCTGGGCCAGGTTAATCCGCCCAGGGTGAGTCGGGACCTAAGACGAGGCCGACAGGCGTAGCCGATGGACAACGGGTTGATATTCCCGTACCCGTGTGAACGCGCCCCTGGTGAATCAGTGATACTAACCACCCTGAAACCGCGTGTGAACCTTCGGGTTCGTAGGTGGCGGATGCGTGGGACCTGATCTGGTAGTAGCCAAGCGATGGGGTGACGCAGGAAGGTAGCTGAGCCAGTCAGTGGTAATACTGGTGTAAGCCTGTAGGGAGTGACCTAGGCAAATCCGGGTCACACATATCCTGAGAGGTGACGCATAGCCGAATGAGGCGAATTCAGTGATCCTATGCTGCCGAGAAAAGCCTCTAGCGAGCTTTCACACGGCCCGTACCCCAAACCGACACAGGTGGTCAGGTAGAGAATACTAAGGCGATCGAGATAACTATGGTTAAGGAACTCGGCAAAATGCCCCCGTAACTTCGGGAGAAGGGGGGCCTCGTCTGGTGATCACTCTTGCAGTGTGAGCTGGGTGGGGCCGCAGAGACCAGTGAGAAGCGACTGTTTACTAAAAACACAGGTCCGTGCGAAGTCGTAAGACGATGTATACGGACTGACGCCTGCCCGGTGCTGGAAGGTTAAGAGGACCGGTTAGCCATTTCGGTGGCGAAGCTGAGAATTTAAGCCCCAGTAAACGGCGGTGGTAACTATAACCATCCTAAGGTAGCGAAATTCCTTGTCGGGTAAGTTCCGACCTGCACGAATGGCGTAACGACTTCTCAGCTGTCTCAACCATAGACTCGGCGAAATTGCATTACGAGTAAAGATGCTCGTTACGCGCGGCAGGACGAAAAGACCCCGGGACCTTCACTACAGCTTGGTATTGGTGTTCGGTTCGGTTTGTGTAGGATAGGTGGGAGACTGTGAAGCGCTCACGCCAGTGAGTGTGGAGTCGTTGTTGAAATACCACTCTGATCGTATTGGACCTCTAACCTCGGACCATGATCTGGTTCAGGGACAGTGCCTGGTGGGTAGTTTAACTGGGGCGGTTGCCTCCCAAAATGTAACGGAGGCGCCCAAAGGTTCCCTCAGCCTGGTTGGCAATCAGGTGTCGAGTGCAAGTGCACAAGGGAGCTTGACTGTGAGACTGACAAGTCGAGCAGGGACGAAAGTCGGGACTAGTGATCCGGCACCGGCAAGTGGAAGCGGTGTCGCTCAACGGATAAAAGGTACCCCGGGGATAACAGGCTGATCTTCCCCAAGAGTCCATATCGACGGGATGGTTTGGCACCTCGATGTCGGCTCGTCGCATCCTGGGGCTGGAGTAGGTCCCAAGGGTTGGGCTGTTCGCCCATTAAAGCGGCACGCGAGCTGGGTTTAGAACGTCGTGAGACAGTTCGGTCTCTATCCGCCGCGCGCGTTAGAAACTTGAGGAAGGCTGTCCCTAGTACGAGAGGACCGGGACGGACGAACCTCTGGTGTGCCAGTTGTTCCACCAGGAGCACCGCTGGTTAGCTACGTTCGGAAGGGATAACCGCTGAAAGCATCTAAGCGGGAAGCCTGTTCCAAGATGAGGTTTCTCACCCCCTCGAGGGGGTAAGGCCCCCGGCAGACCACCGGGTTGATAGGCCAGAACTGGAAGCCCAGTAATGGGTGTAGGTGACTGGTACTAATAGGCCGAGGACTTACCACAAAGAAGCTACGCGTCCACTGTGCAGTATCTGAAACAACACACAGATACCCCCTTTTTTCCTTTCACGGAACCCCCTGGACAGTTCCGCACCCCACCCGGGTGCGTGGCCACGGCGGGGGAACCGGAAAAAGGGAAGATGGGTGTGTGACAGTTTCATAGAGTTACGGCGGCCATAGCGGAGGGGAAACGCCCGGCCCCATTCCGAACCCGGAAGCTAAGCCCTCCAGCGCCGATGGTACTGCACTCGACAGGGTGTGGGAGAGTAGGACACCGCCGAACATCCGTTACCGGAAGCCCCCCAACACCTGTTGGGGGGCTTCCGGCATTCCACAACAGTTCCTTTCGCCGACGTTGATCGCGCCGCGGAAAATTCCGTCGTTTAGCACGCAATGACTCGTTCGCCTGCGTAACGTGACCCGGGCAGATCCAGTCGGATCGTGCCACGTGGTGCGCCCGGCCGGATCACCCCAGGCAACGAAGGGAATCTGTGGTGAGCAGCACCAACTCGAAACGACGTCCTACGGTCCGCGCCGCTGTCGCAATGGCGGGACTCGTCGTAGCAGCGGGCTCGGTCGCAGGGTGCACGAAGACCGACTCGAGCAGCGGCGAATCACTACTGGAACAGCTCCGTTCCGAGGGAACGGTGACCGTGGGATTCGCCGGCGAGGCCCCGTACAGCTTCGAGCAGGACGGGAATCTGACCGGCGCCACCGTGGCCCTGCACCGGGAGATTTTCACGAACCTCGGAATAGACAATGTCGAAGGCGTCAGCACCGACTTCGGAGCCCTCATTCCAGGACTGCAGGCGCGCCGATTCGACGTTGTCAGTGCTGGAATGTCCATCCTTCCGCAGCGCTGCGAACAAGCAGCGTTCAGCGAGCCCGAGTTCAACTACACGACAGCGCTGATGGTGCCCAAGGGCAATCCGGCGAAGCTCACCGACATGCAGTCGGTCAAAGACAGCGGCGTCCGGATGGCCGCCATGACCGGCGCAATCGAGTCGGACTACGCACAGGACCTCGGCATCGAGGCCACACAGGTGGCGTCCCCGCAGGATGGCATGGATGCCATTGCCAATGGCCGCGCCGACGTCTTCGCACTGACGGGAATCTCGCTGAACTGGCTGGCGCAGAACAACCCGCAAGTGCCTGTGGAGGTGACTGATTCCTTTGTCGCAGAAATCAACGGGGTCCCCCAGGTAGGCGCCGGCGGCACCGTCTTCCGTAAGGAAGACACCGAGCTGAGGGACGCCTACAACGCCGAACTGGCAAAGATCACGGCGGACAAGGACAAGTACCTCTCGATCGTCGGTCCCTTCGGATTCACCGAGGCAGAGCTTCCCGATCCGCAACTGACCACGGCGAAGCTGTGCGAAGGGGAGAGCTGAGTCGGACGGGACTCTGTTGTGAAGGAGGATTTCGATGCCCTCTTCGATGCCTGGCCGGGCATTCAAGAGGGAATCATCATCACCCTCGAACTCACTGCGGGAGGTGCTCTTCTTGCTTTCGTGCTTGCAGTGGTGCTCGGGTTGGCGGCTCGTTCACACCAGGTAGTCGTCAGAGGTTCTGCGCGGGTTTTCATCGAGTTCTTTCGCGGCACATCACTGCTGGTGCAGTTGTTCTGGCTTTTCTACGTGGTCCCGCTGTTCGGATATCTCATCGACCCCGTACTGTGCGGGATACTCGCCCTCGGACTCAACTACGGCGCCTACGGAGCGGAAGTTGTGCGGGGGGCGATCAATTCGGTACCGCAGTCGCAATGGGAAGCTGCCACGGCGTTGGATTTCACGCACTGGCAGAGGCTTCGCCGGGTGGTGTTTCCACAGGCCTGGGCCGAGATGATCCCTCCCCTCACGAATCTTCTGATCCAACTGCTCAAGGGCACTGCTCTGGCTAGTTACATCCTTCTGCAGGACCTGACGTTCGAGATAGATCAGCTTCGGCGTACGACGGGCAACACGCTCTTCGCGTTCGGGGTCGGGCTCGTCATCTACTTCGTCATCGGTTACGTGCTGACGCTGTTGATGAATGCGCTCGAAGTGCGGGCGAAGAACAGGCTGGGTACCGGTCCCTCCTTGCGGGAGATCTTCTCGCTCGCGCCCTCGGACCCGCGCGGACTGGAGGCTGCTGAAAAATGAGTGTCCAGTGGAGTTGGGATCGCGCGTTCGAGGCGCTACCCGTGTTGCTCGAGGGATTCAAGATCACCCTCGTCGCAACCGTATTGGGCTTCCTTATATCCGTGGTGCTCGGGCTGGTCATCGCGCTGATCCGGCAGGCCGCTCCGCGCTGGATCGCAATGCCGGTGCGGGCTGTGAGCGAATTCATCCGTCTCACACCCCTCGTCGTGCAGCTGCTGTTCGTCTATTACACGTTTACGGCACTGTCACCCTTGCAGATCGGGGTAGTGGTCCTCGGCATCCACTACTCGACCTACATGGCGGAGGTGTATCGGGCAGGGATCGAGGCGGTACCCGTCGGCCAGTGGGAGGCAGCGAGAGCACTGTCCATTGCGCCGGCCCGCACGTGGCGGGCGATCATCCTGCCGCAGGCAATCCGCCGGGTAGTTCCGGCTCTCGGGAACTATGCCGTGTCGATGTTCAAGGACACCCCTTTGCTGTTTGCGATCACGGTGATCGAAATGGTGACGGCGGCCCAGCAATTCGGGGCCCGGCATTTTCAGTACCTCGAGCCGTTGACCCTCGCCGGTGTGATCTTCCTGATCGCCAGTTACCCGACCTCCCTGCTCATACGGCGATTGGAGAAGCGTCTTGCCGGATAAAGCGAACTCAGGCACCCCGATGATCAGGTTCGACGACGTCGTGAAGCGGTTCGGCGACCACGTCGTGCTCGATCACCTCGACTTCCAGGTGGAGCGTGGCGACCGGGTCACGTTGATCGGCCCGAGCGGTTCGGGTAAGACGACGATTCTGCGATTGCTCATGACCCTCGAAAAGGTGAATGACGGCATCATCTGGGTCGACGGGGCGCGCCTCACCCACGAGGAGCGGGGAGGCAAACTCGTCCCGGCGTCGGAGAAGTACGTTCGTCGCATACGGCGCCGGATCGGGATGGTTTTTCAGCAATTCAACCTGTTCCCCAACATGAACGTTATCGAGAACATTACCGAGGCGCCCATCCACGTCCTCGGGCTCGACAAGGCGGCGGCAGTAAAGCGCGCCCGTCAACTGCTCGACACAGTAGGGCTGTCGGACAAGGAGACTGCGCATCCGACGCAGCTGTCCGGTGGCCAACAGCAGCGAGTTGCGATCGCCCGAGCGCTGGCGATGGATCCCGACATCCTGCTGCTCGACGAGGTGACGTCGGCCCTCGATCCGGAGTTGGTGGCGGACGTCCTGGACGTGCTGAGGAACGTGGCCCTCACCACGGACATCACGATGCTCATCGTCACACATGAGATGCAATTCGCACGCGACGTATCAAACCGGGTGATGATGTTCGACGCCGGCCGAATCGTGGAAGAGGGGGATCCCGTAACCATGTTCTCCGCACCGAAACACGAGCGAACCAAGACGTTCCTCAAGGCTGTGCTGGCCGACTGAGCTGGGGGCCGATGCCCCGCTCGGGCAGCGAGGGCGTATAAATACATCTTGTGTCTATGTTGTATTCGGCGGCGGAGCAGGTATACCGCGAGGTGAAGGAGCTCATCCTGTCGGGTGGGCTGCCCGGTGGTGAGCTGATCAGCGAAGGCGAGATCGCGGAGCGCATGGGTCTCAGTCGCACACCCGTCCGCGAGGCCTTTCTTCGTCTCGAGGCCGAGGGGTGGATGCGGTTGTATCCGAAGCGGGGCGCTCTCGTCGTCGCGGTGGCCGAGGGGGAAGCCGAGCACATCGTCGACGCGCGACAGCTCGTCGAGACACACGCCGTTCGGATCCTGGCGGAGCGGCCGCACGCACGTGAGGTGCTCGTCGCTCGGCTGCGCGCCAATCTCGAGGAACAGCGGCAGATCGCCGCAAGAGGCGATGTGGCCGCCTTCAGTGCGTCGGATGCCGACTTTCATCGCCTGATCGTCGATGCCGCGGAGAATCCACTGCTCGCTACGTTCTACTCGAGCCTCCGGGAGCGGCAGCGCCGGATGACCGCCCACTCGATCACCCGCGACCCCGGGCAACTGCCGAGGATTCTCGCGGAACACGAGCAGCTGACCGATCTGGTGAACGACGGTGACGCGGACGGGTTCGAGGCAGCGGTGCTCGCCCACATGCGTCGAGTTCACGCTCTGAATCCGAGGGGAGTGGCTCGATGACCTCCGTGCGCGAGTCGCAAGCGGCCCTGCCCGACACCGTGGTGTCCACGCGGGCGTGGTTGCAGGTCGCCGCGACGATGTTCGCGGTCGCGTGGGGAGGCAACGAATTCACGCCGCTCCTGGGCATGTACCGCGCCGACCACGGTTTCTCGCCGGTGACCGTCGACCTCTTCTTGTTCGCCTACGTTCTCGGGATCGTTCCCGCCCTCCTCCTGGGCGGGCCCCTGTCCGACCGGCTCGGCAGGCGTCCGATTCTGTTGCCCGCCCCGGTGCTGACGGTGGCAGGTTCGGTACTCCTCGCACTCGGCGCGGACTCCGCGGCCATGCTGATCGCAGGCCGAATCCTGTGCGGCGTCGCGCTCGGGCTCGGAATGGCAGTGGGGGGAAGCTGGGTGAAGGAGCTGTCGACCGCGCCGTGGGATCCCACCGCGACGGAAGGAGCCGGTGCCAGACGGGCCGCGATGAGCCTCACCGGTGGGTTCGGTCTGGGCGCCGGGGTCGCCGGCGTCCTTGCGCAATGGGCACCGCTGCCCAGCGTCCTGTCGTACCTCGTCCACAGCGGAATTGCGATCGCCGCGGCCATCGCATTGTTGCGTGCACCGGAAACCCGTGCAGCTCAACCGCTCTCCGACCGGGTGTCGCTCGCTCGGGATCTGGCGATTCCCTCGGCGGCACACCGGCGTTTCCTTCTCGTCATCGCACCCCTCGCCCCCTGGGTATTCGGGACTGCGGCCGCCGCGTATGCGGTACTTCCGGCGCTCATGTCCCAGCATGGCGGTGGGGTGCCCCTCGCGTTCTCGGCACTGATGTGCATGGTGGGCTTGGGGTCCGGCTTCGCGATCCAGGCGCTGGGCCGCAAGATCGATACGCCTCGCAATACGCGAGCAGTCGTCGTTGCCCTCGTCTTCGTCATGGCTGGGATGGGGATGGCAGCGGCCGCGTCTTCCGCGTTGACCGTTCCGCTCGCACTCGTCGCTGCGGTGGTGTTGGGTTGCGGATACGGCATGGCCTTGGTATCTGGGCTGCAGGAAATTCAGCGCATTGCCGGACCGGACGATCTGGCCGGCCTGACCGCGGTGTTCTACTCGCTCACCTATCTGGGCTTCGCGATGCCTGCGGCAATGGCATTTCTCTCCGAGAACTTCGCCGCGGTGACCTACCCGCGAATGTTCACTTTCGGCGCCATCGCGGCCGCGGGATGTCTCCTCCTCGCCGTCGTCCACTGGCGCTCGCATCTGCCCTCTGCCCGCGAAAGCTCGTAACAGCGTGCGCCACCGAATCGGTCGGTGGGGCGCACACGGGAGGGCACAGTTTGGTTTCGGTTCGACGCATCGGAGAACTCAACTCTTAACCTGAGCCTCAGCCGTATACATTTGCCACATTCCGCTCGGCTGGGGTCCACGGTAGGGAGCAACGTGCAGAAATCTGATGGCGTCGAGGCGGAGTCACGCGTGCGGCCACCCATGGGACGGCGAAGACTGCCGCGACGGGGATGGATCGTGACGACGCTGTCGCTGCTCGCTTTGATGATGGTGCCCGCGTCCCCGGTGGCGGCGAACCCCGTCGTGGAGCCCGTTGCCGCAGACCCCAGCGTGGTCCGTGCGGCCGACGGTATGTACTACATGTACACCACCGCGGACGACTGGGGCGACGGCCAGGGCATGCACAACATGTCGATGTTCAAGTCCTTCGATCTCATGGACTGGATGTATGTGGGCGACGTGTTCCCGGACCTGCCCGAATGGCATCCGGAGGGAAAACTCGCCTGGGCCCCGCACGTCCTGGAATCAGGCGGCGGATACAGCCTCTACTACTCGCTCTACGACGAGTCGAATCCGTGTATCGGACTCGCGACGGCTCCGGGCCCGACCGGGCCGTGGACCGATCTGGGTCGCCCGGTGTTCTGTGCGCAGGACGTGGGCATCGAGGGCACGATCGACCCCTTCGTGTGGGACGACGGAACATCGAAGACGATGGTCGTCGGCAACTTCCGCGGCATCTACGCAATTCCGCTGGACGGGGACGGTGCGGCGCCGGTGGGCGAACCGGTGCAGATCGCGGACGACCGGTTCGAAGGCCCCTTCATCACTTTCCGCAACGGCTACTACCACCTGTTTCTGTCCGCCGGGAACTGCTGCAACGGCGGGGACACCGCGTACCGCGTGGTGGTCGGCAGGTCCAGATCGCTGACCGGGCCCTACCTCGACCGCAAGGGGCAAGACCTCAACGAGGGGGGCGGCGCGCTCATCCTCGCGGGCAGCGACCCATGGGCCGGACCCGGACACAACACCGTGGTGACGGACGACGCCGGGAACGATTGGATCGTCTACCACGCCATTCCGCGCGACGACGTCACACTGCCCAGTGGAGCTCAGCGCCGCGAAGGCATGATCGACCGGATCGTCTGGGCCGACGACTGGCCCGACGTCGGTGACGGCTCGCCTTCCTCGACGCGACCCCAGCTACCCGACACCGACCTTCCGGTGCGGGTGTCGCTGACCGCGGACGACTCGACGACCCTGCCCGAGAACGGGGGAACCATCGCGGCGACGATGGTGGTGGCGGCACCCGAGGATCAGCCCTATGCGGGGCAGGTATGGGCAAGCGTGACGCCGCCGGACGGCGGGATCAGTGATCCGATCTTCGGGCCGATCGACGTCGACCTGGCTCCCGGGGAGGTATACGAAGAGCCGATCAGTTACGTCGTGTCGGCAGACGCCCTGAACGGAACCTATGACGTGTACGCCTTCGCCGGCATCTTCGACACCGAAACGGTCGAATTCGGGGCGCTCAACGGGGTGAAGTCCGGCCCGCAGATGACGGACGTCGCCAAGCGCGTCTCCGCCGTCGTGTGGCGAGACGGTGCGTGATCGTCGGCGTCTCTAGAGAGGTGGCAGCGCCTTTTCACCCAGCCAGGTGTCCCAGAGGGTTCGTAGCGACTCATCGGTGTACCGCGCGGCGAGATCGGTGAACTGTTCCGCGCTGACGCTGGAGTGGCTGTGCGACCGGGTCCACTGCTGCAGCAATGCGAAAAACCGTTCGTCACCCAGCCGAAGTCGCAGAGCGTGGAGAGTGATTGCGCCGCGCTTGTAGATGCGGTCGTCGAACATCAACTGCGGCCCAGGATCCGCGACCACCAGATCCTGCGGTTTCCGGGACAGACCCTGGTGTGCCTGTAACGCGAGTTGATGCGCTGCCGGTCCGCCGGAATTCTCCGACCAGAGCCATTCGGCGTAACAGGCGAATCCTTCGTGCAGCCAGATGTCCCGCCATTGACGCAACGTGAGGCTGTTACCGAACCACTGGTGGGCGAGCTCGTGGGCCACCAGTCGTTCGAAGGCGCGGCTGCCCGTGCAGTGGTTGGCGCCGAAGATCGACAGTCCCTGCGCCTCGACCGGAATCTCCAGGTCGTCGTCGGTGACGACGACCGTGTAATCGGCAAACGGGTACGGGCCGAACAATCTGCCGAACACATCTATCATTTCGGGTTGGCGTCCGAAATCGACATCGAACGACGAGCGAAGTCGCGGCGGGTGCACGGCGAAGATCTTGACGCCTCCCGAATTCACTCGTCGTCGTTCGTACGGGCCGATCTGAATCGTGGCCAGATAGCTCGACATCGGCTCGGCCTGCTCGTACACCCACGTGGTCTGGCTGGCCCGGGTCTGCTTGCTCACCAACGCACCGTTGGCCACCGTGTAGTACGGCGAATCGGTGGTGATGGACATACGGTAGCTGGCCTTCGAGCTCGGGTGATCGTCACACGGAAACCAGGATGCCGCGCCATTCGGCTGACTGGCGACGAGACTGCCCTCGGTCAGTTCCTCCCAGCCGACCTCGCCCCACATGCTGCGGATCGGCTTCGGGGAACCGCCGTATTGCACCGTGAATACCAGTGCACCGCCCGCCGGGATCTTCTGCGCAGGGGTGACGACGAGCTTGCCGTTCCGATGAACCCATTTGGTGTTCCGTGCGCCGTTGGCAGCAACCTTGGTGACGTGAAGGTCGGACGCCAGGTCGAGCGCGAACCGGGACCGCGCCTCGGTGGTGACAGCGGTGATCGTGGCCTTCCCGGTAAGCCGGTTGCTGTGGACCTTGTAGGTGAGGTCGAGTTCGTACCGTGACACCCGATAGCCTCGGTTGCCGTTCTGAGGGAGATACGGGTCGAGGGGTTCGTCGAGCTCTTTACCGGGCTTCACGTCGCCGCCCACGGTGCGATGGGGTTGCCCTGCCACCTGGTAGAGGGCGGAACGGTGTCGCCGCGCATGACCAGTGACGCAGGTCCGACCGTGGCGCCTGCACCGATTCCGGCGGCGGGCAGCGCGACGCAGTGCGGGCCGAGGGTGGCGCCGGCTCCCAACGTGACGGTGTCCATGGACATGATCCGATCATGGAACAGGTGAGTCTGCACGACGCACCCCCGTTCCACGGTGGCGCCGTCGCCGAGGGTCACCAGATCGGCTTCCGGGAGCCAATAGGTTTCACACCACACACCCTTGCCGATGGTCGCGCCGAGGCCGCGCAGCCACACGTTGAGTACGGCGGTGCCCGTGGCGGCGCGCGCGAACCACGGTGCGGCGACGGTCTCGACGAACGCGTCCGACACCTCGTTACGCCAGACGAATGAACTCCACAGGGGATGCTCGACCTTTCCGATGCGCCCCACCACCAGCCACTTGGCGGCTACGGATATCGATCCGGCCACGGCGCCTGCGCCGAGGAGGACCACGCCACTGGCCAGGGCGGCCAGCCAGAAGCCGATCAGGTCTGCCATCACCTCGAGCGTGAACAGCACCCCGAGCCCTATTCCGAACGTCACCATCACTGGGATCAAACGGCACGTTTCCACGATCGCCCGGGCGACCTTCAGCCGGAACGGCGGATGGAAAGTGCGTGCGGCGTCGGTGTCGCCCGGGGCCCTGCGCAGGCGGACGGGTGGGCTTCCCAGCCAAGAAGAACCGGACTTGGCCTTGGAGGGCGCCGCCGACAGCACCGCGACGAGCCCGTTCTTGGGCACCCGTCGTCCCGGGCCGGTCATTCCGGAGTTGCCGAGGAACGCCCGCTTGCCGATTTTTGCGTCCTCGATGTGCATCCAACCGCCGCCGAGCTCGTAACTCGCGACCATCGTGTCGTCGGCCAGGAACGCGCCGTCCGCGACCGTGGTGAACTTCGGCAGCAGCAGCACTGTCGAGGCTTCGACGTTCTTGCCGATCCGGGCGCCCAGCAATCGCAGCCAGCCGGGTGTCAACAGGCTCGCGTACAAGGGAAACAGGAACGTCCGGGCTGAGTCCATGAGCCGCTCGGTGGCCCACACCTGCCATCCGGTGCGACTGCGGACCGGGTGGTACCCCTCTCGCAACCGGATCGACAACAGCCGAACGGCGATCACGGTGAGAACGGCGAACACCGCAAGGCTGAGAACAGTGGCGATCGGGAGAACGATCAGCGACTGCCGTACGGCGGATCCGATCGTCCCGGCATCGCGGATCCGCCAGCCGATCAGGGCGATGCCGCACAGAAGGGCGAAGATCGGGAGTCCGGCAATCAGCATCGACGTGACCCCGAACACGGGCACCCAGTACGACGCGCGTCGCGGGGTTTCTTCGGGCCACGGGTGTGCGGCTTTACCGACCTTGACGGCGGGTGAACCCGCCCAATGCTGACCCGCCTTGACCCGTCCGAACACCGCCGAACCGGCCTCGACCTCCGCGCCTCGTCCGATGCGGGCGCCGGGCAGCAACGTGGACCGGGCACCGACGGTGGCCCCGGGACCGATCTTGATCTCGCCGATGTGCACGACGTCACCGTCCACCCAGTGACCGGACAGATCCACTTCCGGCTCTACCGAACAGCCGTCACCGAGTTCGAGCATGCCGGTGACGGGCGGAAGTGTGTGCAGGTCGACGCCCTTCCCGACGGTGGCGCCCAAGGCCCGGGCGTAATAAAGCATCCACGGTGCGCCCGACAGGTTGGCTGCGCCGCTGGCCTCGGTGAGTCTCAGTGCCACCCACAGCCGGAGGTGTTCACTGCCCCCGCGGGGATACGTTCCCGGCTCGAGCCTCCGGAGAAGGATCCGCGAGCCGATCACCGAGATCGCCATCCGGCCCACCGGGCTGATGAACACGACGAATGCGGCCAGGACCCACCACCACGACACGGTGGGCGCCCACGACGCGTCCGCGACGTACGCGAAGACGTTGTTGGCGATGGCAAGCCAGGTGACCCACTGCAGACCGGTGAGGGTAGTGAGCGGAACGGTGGCCGCGATCTGCAGCAGTTGGCTGCGACGCGGAGTGGGGGTGACGAGACGGGGTTCTACGGCATCGATGGGTGCGAGTTCGTCGAGATACTCCGCCAGCGAGCCGAGCCGCGGATGGTCGTAGAGTTGCGCCACGGTGACTTCGGGGAACCGCTCTCGTAGCGCAGTGACCAGCTGGGCGGCCGCGAGGGAACCGCCGCCCAGCTCGAAGAAGTCGTCGGCTGGGCCAGTAATCTGCGCGCCGAGAATCGACGTCCACAGCTCCGCCACCCACGCCGATGTGCCGTCGAGTCCGAGGTCCTCCGCCGAGTCGTCGATTCCGGGCGGCGGCCAGGGCAGTGCATTTCGGTCTACTTTGCCGGACGTGCGAGTGGGAAGCTCGCCGACCAGAACCAGCCGGGGCACCAGCGCGGCCGGTAGTTGCTCGGCGAGCGTCGCGTGGGCTGCTTTCAGATCGAAGTCGGGATCCGTGCTGGCGAGATAGCCGACGAGAATCTGATGACCGGCGCCGGTCCTGCGTACGGCCGCGGCCGCACCGCCGACTCCCGGAAGATTCTGGAGGGCATTGTCGACCTCGCCCAGTTCGATACGCCGGCCACCGAGTTTCACCTGATCGTCGGCGCGTCCCTGGAACAGCAGTCCGCGCCGATCCAGGCGGACGAGATCACCGCTGCGATAGGCGCGATCCCATCCGAGGGTCGGCATGGGCGCGTACTTCTCCGCATCCTTCGCAGGGTCGAGATAGCGGGCCAGACCGATACCACCGATCACCAGTTCGCCCACCTCGCCCTCGGACACCGGCTCCCCGGAGCCGTCGACTACCGCGAGATCCCAGCCGTCCAAGGGAAGGCCGATGCTGACAGGGCTCCGTCCGTCCATCAGCGCACCGCACGCGACGACCGTGGCCTCGGTGGGCCCGTACGTGTTCCAGACTTCTCGTCCGTCGACGGCCAGGCGCTCCGCGAGTTCGGGTGGGCATGCCTCGCCTCCGAAGATGAGGAGACGGACGGCCTCGAGCGCCTCCGCCGGCCACAGCGATGCGAGCGTCGGCACCGTCGACACGATGCTGACGTCTCGGGCCACCAGCCAAGGACCGAGGTCCATACCGCTGCGCACGAGCGATCGCGGTGCGGGAACCAGGCAGGCTCCGTGTCGCCACGCCAGCCACATCTCCTCACAGGACGCGTCGAATGCCACCGACAATCCGGCGAGTACCCGGTCGCCGGGCCCGATGGGTTCGTCCTGCAGGAACATTCGTGCCTCGGCATCCACGAATGCCGCGGCATTGAGATGACTGACCGCGACGCCCTTCGGTGTGCCGGTAGATCCGGAGGTGAAGATGATCCACGCGTCGTCGTCGACCCTCGGTGGGCGGGCGGCCGGAAGCTCCGACCGCTCGGAGGCGGTTCCCGGCGTGATGCCGGCGCCCGTCACCACACAGCGCACCCGAGCCTCGCCGAACACGAGGGCGGCGCGCTCCTCGGGATCGTCCGCGTCGACGGGAACGTACGCGGCGCCGATCGCCAGCGTCGACAAAATGGTGACATACAGAGCGCACGACCCCGAAGGCATGCGGATGCCGACCCGGTCGCCTGCCCCGACTCCGGACTCGGCCAATTGCTCCGCGCCGCGGCCGATTTCCTCGAGCAGTTCCCGGTAGGTCAACGACGTCGTGCCGTCGTCGATCGCTGCGGCGTCGGGATACTCGTCTGCGGTGGCGTACAGAACGTCGATGAGGGTGCGCGGCGCCGGTGCGAACTCGCGGCGAAGGAATTCCTGGGGTATGCGGAGCGAGCGATCCGAATCCGTCGGTGACTGGAGAGACAAACCAGGATTCCTTCTCTGAGCGGGCGGTTGATGCGTACTGCTCGTTATCTCACGATCAAGTAGCCAGTTGGTGAACAGTGGGTGCTCGCTGTCGGGCGCCCGTGGTCATTCTTCACCCCGGCGATTTCCGGCGAATGTCGGGCGGGCGGCGAATGAAGCAGTCCCAGATTTCCTTCGTGGATGCTGAGGTGAGCCGCGAGTCGTGAGGAACCCCGTCAGGCCGGAAGCAGTGGACATCACTATTCCGCCAGGTAGTGATTACGATCACCGTGCGCAGCGGAACGTGTGCCCTGACCTGCGGGTTTCGCCACCGGTCGGCCATGCAACGACGCGCGCTGCCCGCTCTGGCGCCCCAGGGCCCGACGCGGGGTTTGCACAGCCGAAGCCTTCCGGCTAGGTATATATGTGACTGCTCGTCCCACATAAAAATACCTCCCGGAGTGCCCTGTGACTGCCATTATCGAGACAGCCCGCGCCGAGCATGTGCAGCACAAGAGCGCGAGCGTCGCCAAGCGATGACCTCCGCACTCGTCAAGTGGCAGCTGGCCGGGCTGATTCTCATCGCCCTGGCCGGTCTGGTTTACGTCGGCGCCCAGTATGTGCGTCTCGACAATCTTCTCGGGTTCGGCGAATACACCGTCAGCGTCGAGCTCGCGAATTCCGGGGGGATTTTCAGCAATGCCGAGGTCACGTACCGGGGAGTTCCCGTAGGCCGCGTGGGTGAGATGTCGCTGACCTCGGACGGTGTCGATGTCGAGTTGAAGATCGACAAGAGCGCGCCTGCCATCCCTGCGTCCGCGAAGGCCGTCGTGGCCAACAGGTCGGCGATCGGCGAGCAATACGTCGACCTCCAGCCCGACACCGATCGTGGGCCGTTTCTCGAAGATGGATCCGTAATCACAGTGGGCAGCACGGCAACTCCCGTCCCGATCGAGGAACTGCTCGCCGGAACAAAAGAATTGGCCGACTCGGTCCCGGTCGATGCGCTGCGTACGGTCGTGACCGAACTCGGGGTGGCGTTCAACGGTAAAGGCGAGGACATTCAAGTCCTCGCGGATGCGCTGGCGGGACTGTCGCAGTCGGGCTCCGAGTCGCTCGACGAGACACTGGCGCTGCTGCGCGACGGCCGGCCTGTGCTGGCGACGCAGTCCGAACAGTCCTCGGCCATCGAGCAATTCAGCACCGACCTCGACGCTCTCGCAGCAAAGCTGCGCGCATCCGACCCCGACGTGCGGGCCCTGATCGAGAACGGAACGGCGGCCAGTGATGAAGTGGGCGCGCTCGTCAGCGAATCCGGAGGGGCGCTGACCCGGAACCTCACCAACCTCGGCATGACCGTCGGGACGCTCTCGGTTCAGGCGGACGCCCTTCGCACCCTGTTCGTATACTTGCCGGGAATTGCCGCGGCATCCTCCACCATCGCCCCCGGAGACGGCACCGTGCACCTGGGATTGGTGGGCGAGGTGAACAACCCACCTCCGTGCACGGTCGGTTACGAGGGCACGCAGGCGATACTCGAGGAAATGAAGCGCCAGGATCCCGACTTCGACGACACCCAGCAGGACTTTCCTCAGAACACGTCGGCGAACTGCGAAACGCCGCAGGGAAGCGTGACCGGTGTGCGAAGCGCCAACCGGATCGTTCTCGGTGACCCCGCAACGGTCCAGCCGTGGGATTCCAAGCCGAAGAAGGACCCGAATCGTTTGAACCTCAACCCGATTGCGACTCAGCTCGCACCACTTCTGGGGGTGAGCCCGAGATAGTGGGTTGACAACTTCGCGTCGATCCTGCAATCTTCGAATCAGGTCACGAGTACCAGCGTCAAGCCCCGGCTAGCTGGTCGGCAACCCTCCACCGCGGTGGGGTGCTCCGGGTGACGACCAGGCTGAGGTTCATACCGGACCCGGCAAGCGCGGACTCCGAGGGCTATCCCTGTGACGAGTCCCTGAGTACGAGGGATGTCGTGATGACTGCTGTATTGACCGCTGATGTGTGCGTAGCCCCCCTTGCCCCGGTTTCGGGCTCCGACCTGCGGGTTCCGCTGGTGCAGGGAGGTGACTGCACTTACGTCAACTTCGACTACGCGGCAAGCGCACCCGCACTGGCGCAGGTGACTGATCGAATCAGTGCGTTGCTGCCGACGTACTCGAGCGTGCACCGCGGGGCCGGGTACGCATCCCGGGTGTCGACCGCGTGCTACGAGAAGGCGCGCGTCTCGGTTGCACAGTTCGTGGCAGCTTGTGACGACCAGGTGGTGGTATTCACCCGGAACACCACCGATTCCCTCAACCTGTTGGCGGGGTGCGTTCCTGGCAGTACGGTGGTGCTCGACATCGAGCACCACGCTAATCTGTTGCCCTGGAGGAACTCCCGTGTTGTCCGGGCAGCTGACACCCTCGCTGAAACCGTTCGGTTGCTCGTGGCGGAATTGTGCTCGAAGCCCACTGCCCTTCTCGCTGTCACCGGTGCATCCAATGTCACCGGTGAGGTGCTGCCCATCGCGGTTCTGGCGGATGTCGCGCACCGTTGCGGTGCAAGGATTCTCGTCGATGGGGCGCAACTCGCGCCGCACAGGCGTATCGATCTGGAGGCATGGGGCGTCGACTACCTGGCGTTCTCCGGGCACAAGTTGTACGCACCCTTCGGGTCGGGCGTGCTGGTAGGAAAGCGTGACTGGCTCGATGCGGCGGAACCGTACCTCGCCGGTGGTGGGGCGGTGCGCAACGTGACCGTCGAATCCACCGAGTGGGCACCGGCTCCGGCCCGGCACGAGGCCGGCACTCCCAACGTCCTCGGCGCCGCAGCCCTCGCTGCGGCATGCGACGCGCTGGCCGAGTTGGACTTCGGCAGGGTCGCCGAGCACGAAGCGGCGTTGACGTCCCGACTTCTGTCCGGCCTCGCAGATGTGGACGGTGTGGAATTTTTGCGGCTGTGGTCGGACGCGCCGGACACCGTGGGAATCGTGGCGTTCACGATCGACGGGTACGAGCCCGGGGAGATCGCCGCCTACCTGTCTGCCGAGCACGGAATCGGAGTGCGTGACGGGCGGTTCTGCGCGCACCCGCTGCTGACGCGACTCGGCCGGCCAGACGGAGCAGTTCGGGTCAGCCTCGGTCTCGGCAGTTCCTCCGCTGATGTGGATCGGCTGGTGGACGCGGTCGCCGCATTGGTGGCCGGTCGTCGCAGCTGGGGCTATGCCAAGACCGACGGTCAGTGGAATCCAGTGCCGGAGACCCGTTTTTCGCACGACGCGCTACTATGAGCGCATGGCATCGCAGGCTGGGAGCGCAATGATTGCTCACTGGTGCCGTCGGCACGTCGATCTGTGCCGAACCGCCTCGGGTATGTGTTCGAGCTGACCGTTCTTTTCGGCTCCTGACATCGGCACACACATTCTCCGAGGAAATCCCACATGTCTTCAGGCAACGTTTTGTCCTCCCGTACCCTCCGCGTCGCCGTCGAGCTGACCGGATCGGGGCACCATCCGGCAGCCATCGGGGCCGCAGGCACGCGGCCCATCAGCGGTGCGGACTACTGGGTGGAGCTCACCGCTGATTCGGTGGACCCGCTCGACCTGACCTCCTTCCCGCCCGACGTGGTCCGGATTCGCGCCACCGATCTGCGGGGAGCGCAGCAGGAGCGCTCCCGGGTGCGCGCCGAAACTCTCGCCGCGGGGCGCGATCCCGACAGCGTCACAGTGCTGGTCGATCTCGAGGTGCTCATCGCCGCGGAAGCTCGCACCGCGCGCAAGGAGCTGGCACTCCTCGACAGCGCACTGGAAAGCCCACGAACCCCCGAGTCGCTGCAGTACGTCGGGACTCCGGTGGGGCTCGCCGGGCTGATCGCCGACATCCAGGCTGCCGGGGTGGCCGACGGTGTGACCCTGCTTCCGCTGACTCTGCCCAGGGTGCTCGAGCAGCTGGTCGACGGCACATTGCCGTGGTTGGAGCAGCGCGGGCTCGTCACGTCCGCGGAAGCTGTCGACGAGGCCTTGCGGCGTTTCGACCTTCCGCGCCGACAGCGTGTACTCGCTTCCTGAGGTTTCGACGCGCAGTCGCATACGACGCCGTGGGCCGGGAATCTCAGGATTCCGGGCCCACGGCGTCGTGCGATGTCAGTTGTCGAGCGGGGTCGGCCGGTAGTACCGCCCCTCGTGATACAGAAGGGGTGCGGCGGCGGACTCGTCGTCGTCCTCGGCGTGAACCCGCGTGACCAGCCCAATGACCAGCGTGTGATCACCGACCGGAATCAACTGGTCCACGGTGACCCGGAGCCAGCTCGGGGTCCCGTGCAGCACCGGCTCACCGGTGTCGAGCCGAGCCCAGAGCGACCGGTCCGCGAATCGTTGATCGGCGCTGCGTGCGAATCGCTGCGCCAGATGCTGCTGATGTTCGCCGAGCAGGTGGATCACCAGGGAATCGGCGGAATGCAGCGCGCCGATGCTGGACGAGGAATGCGCGATGTTGAACGACACCAGCGGCGGATTCAGGGAGACGGACGCAAAGGACGTGGCCGTGAACCCCACCGGCCCGGCCTCGGAATCGAGCGTCACGATAGTGACTCCCGCCGGATGACGCCGCAGCGCGGCGCGGTAGTCCTCGGCGCTGATCCCGGTAGCAAGTTCGGCCTCGGCCTCGCCGCCCGCGGCGCGGACGGAATCGGTGTTCTTCGCCATGATGGCGTCAACTATAGGCGGGTGGCCGATCGTGAGAATCAGTCGACGTCGATGGCGAGGCCCGCGGTAATGCGCACCAGCTCGGAGAAAGACGTGCGGAACACGGTGTCGGGGTGTCCGGCGGCGGCCCACAACTCCGAATGCTTGGCCAGTGCGTTGTCCACATAGGTCGGCAGGTTCGTGGGGTGCCCGAGCGGGGCGATGCCGCCGATCGGCTGTCCGGTGGCGATCCGCACCATCTCGAGCGGTGCCCGCGTCAGGTTTCCCTGCAGTCGTTTGCCGGTGTTCGCGAGGTCGACCTCGTGTGCCCCCGACACCAGGAGCAGGATCGGGTCGTCGTCCAGAAGGAACACCAACGACTTGGTGATGGCCCCGATGTCCACACCCAAAGCCTTCGCTGCCTCGTCGGCGGTGTGAACGGATTCCGGCTGGGTGACGATGACCCCGTGGTGTCCTCGCGCGATCAGAGTTTCGGCGACATGCGCGGCGTGGGGGTGCAGGGGCGTCGGCATGAACCAAGAGTAGGGCCATAACTCCGGAACGACACGAGGACGCGTCGTCCGAGACGACATCGACACTGGGCGTGGTCTATTCCGGCCTGGAAACCCGGCGGGCGGTGAAGCCGAAGAGCAACGCAAGTCCGAGCAGGGCGTAGAGCGCCAGAGTCAGCGCAGGCGCACCCGCACCCACATCGTCGAAGTAAACGATGCTGCGGACACCCTCCGTCCCCGCACCTGGGGTGATCCACCGTCCGATCGCCGCGTAGAAGGTGGGGATGACGTTGGAACCGAAAGCACCGCCCGCACTCGGGTTGCCGAGGATCACGAACACGGCGATGGCGAGCGGCACGGCAAGGACTCCGATCGCCGCCCGCAGTCCCAACGTGAACACGGCTGTCCCGAAGACGACCCCGGTACCGAGGAGCCAGAGGGGAAACCAGTGGCCGGCGAAGGTGCCCAGCACGTGCGTGGTGATCACTGCACCCAGAGCGCCGGAGATCACGGCGTATCCGAAGAGAACGCCGACGTGTGCCGCCGCCTGCCGCAGCGACGTAGGTGCTCCGATGAACAGCCCGATCGCGGCCGCAAGGAGGTAGCCGCCGACCACCCAGCCGACCGACAGGTAGAAGCCGGACAGTCCGCGATTGTCGTGGACGCCCACCGGGATCTCGTCACGAACCGTGAACTGCCGTCCCTGCGCGTTGTCGACCTGTGTGAACACCGACTCGAGGGCAGAGGAGATGGAACTTCCACCGGCGCTCGCCGTGATCAGCGTGTCCGCACCGACTGGTTCGACCACGTAGGCGCCCTGAATCTCGCGGGCATGCAAGAGCCGCCGCGCCTGCGCCGTGTCGGACACGATGCGCGCGTCGAGCGGGCGTCCGTCGATCCCATTGAGCCGGTCGGCGACCTGTTGGTCGACGCCGGGCGGCAGTCCGGGTGCGGCCACGACCGCAATCTCGATACCGCGGGGAGTGGGCTGATGGAATGCGGCCACATAGCTGAGGATGAAACCGAGCTGCAGCACGAGAACACCGAGAACGAGTGCCACCATGACCTTCGGTGTGCCGTACCTGGACGCGGGGCCGTCCGGGTGTTGCGGCGAGAAAGGGGCGTGTTCGGTCTCGGTCGTGGTCATCAGTAATCCTCGTCCTTGTCGATACCTCGGGTATTCAATACCGTAGGTATCGTGTCCGAACATGGTCAACACGACAGTCGTCACACCGAGTGGACGCCGACGACGCGTCCGGGACGTGATGTCGTGCGGCAACGACTGCTCGACGCGGCGGCGGACGAGTTCGCGGAACGGGGCTTCAACGCCGCGCGTCTCACCGAGGTTGCGCGGCGCGCGGGATTTACCAAGGGTGCCGTTTACTCGAACTTCGAGTCGAAACAGGACCTGTTCGCCGAACTTTTCGCCCAGCGTTCACTCGAACTCGCCGGCCGTGTCCTCGCCGAAATAGCGGGGCTGAATCCGTCGGCCGCAGTCGGGAAAGGCGGCGAGGCGATCGCTTCGTGGATGATGCGCGAGCCGGGGTGGTCGTTGTTGGTGCTCGAGTTCGGCGTACTCGCTGCACGGGATCCACAGATCGCGCAGGCCTACCTTCGCGAACGACGACACCTACGGTCGCGGCTCGTCGAGCTGATCGGTGAGCGTGCCCGCGAATGGGGAGTCGAAGACACCCTCGACGTGCGAACCACGGCCATTTCTCTGATGGCACTGATCTCGGGCTTGGTGCTCGAGCACTCGGTCGATCCCGAAGAGGTGGATCAGACGACGATGGGAGCGGCCGTCACAGCGCTGTTCGCTGGTGCTGTCGCAGGCACCGGCCGGGCTTGACCCCTCATGCGATGCGCGCGACGGCGTCGTCGAGGAACGCGTCGATGTGTGCCCAGGTGGTCGTGCGCGCAGTCGGTCCGGCCACCAGGCCCAGGTGACTACCGGGAGCCGACTCGTACCGCGCCGACGGCGATCCCGTCAGCACTTCGGTAGCGGCCCGGACAGAGGCGACGGGGGCGATGACGTCCTCGGTGCCGCCGATCGCCAGCACCGGAACGCTGATGTCCGCCAGTGACAACGGCCCGTTTCGCGTCTCGAACTTGCCTGCGACGAGGGCGTTCCCGAGGATCAACTGCGTGCAGACCTGCTGGAAGAATCGTGCGGGGTAACCCGGCATATCTGCCATGAACCGGTCGATGGACTCCATGCGGGCGAGGGTCTCCGTGTCGTGCAGATTGCGCGCGATGAACCATGGCTTGGTGAGTTCCCGCTGCAGTGCGGTGAATCGATAACTCGCCTGGACGAGTGGCGCCGGAAGGCCGCCCATCATCCCGGTCACGGCGGTGAGCGGCCGGTCTCCGGTGAAACGGCCCACGGTCCGCAACGGCGCGATCATCGAGACGGCGCGGTAGTCGATCGGTGTTCCGATCGCGGTGACCGAACCGATGGGAAGGTCGCCGCGGCCAGCGGCCGTCAACAACGACAGGGTTCCGCCGAGGCTCCATCCGATCAGGTCGACGGGAGCTTCGTCGTGGAAACGGGACACTTGCTCGACCGCGGTCGGGATGATGTCTTCGATCCAGTCCTCGAACCCGAGGCCGCGGTCGGCGTAGCCCATCGACCCGTAGTCCAGGAGGTACGTCGCCTTGCCGGAGTCGACGAGGTGCGCGGCCAGGCTCTGTCCCGGCCGGAGGTCGAAGCACTGCGCGGGCGCGGCCAACGGGGGGACGAGAAGGACGGGGCGGTCGTCGCTGATCGAGTTGCCGTCGAAGCGGTAGAGGTCTCGATGGGGACCTTCCGCGATCAAGGTCGAGGGTGTGCGCTCCACCGGCGCGATACCACCACCGAAGGACAGTCGCCACGCGTTGCGGGTGAGCGTGTCGAGGGTGGGGGTCCAGGCGATGTCGAGCACGGGGGTCCTCTCGTGGTGATGCCGATCCGAGATCAGATAACTGTGACGACAACATACAGTTAGTTCGACTTCTCGCGGACATCGACCGTCGCGCCTCGGAGCGATGGTTACCCTTGAGTAATGACCGAATCGAAGACCTGGAACGCGTTCACCGTCGAGCGGAAGGACCGCGTCGCGCGGGTGACACTCATCGGGCCCGGGAAGGGCAACGCGATGGGCCCCGATTTCTGGAGTGAACTCCCCGAAATCTTCGGTGAGCTGGACGCCGACCCGGAGGTGCGCGCCGTCGTCATCGCCGGTTCGGGCAAGCACTTCTCCTTCGGCCTCGACCTACCGGCCATGAGCGGGAGCTTCGGAGCAGTCCTGGCGGACAAAGCCCAAGCCGGCCCACGCACGGCCTTCCACGACACGATCAAGCGCATGCAGTCCGGCATCAACGCGGTGGCCGACTGCCGCAAGCCTGTTATCGCTGCAGTTCACGGCTGGTGCATCGGCGGCGGCGTCGATCTGATCTCGGCGGCCGACATCCGCTACGCCAGCGCTGACGCGCGGTTCAGCATCCGCGAAGTGAAGGTCGCGATCGTCGCAGACATGGGTAGCTTCGCCAGGCTTCCCGCGATCATCGGTGACGGACACTTGCGCGAACTCGCACTCACCGGCAAGGACATCGATTCGGCACGCGCCGAGAAGATCGGATTGATTAACGACGTGTACGAGGACGCGGACGCCGTGCTCGCGGCGGCGCACGCCACCGCCACCGAAATCGCGGCGAACCCACCGCTGGTGGTGCAGGGGATCAAGGACGTTCTCGACCACTCCCGCTCGGCCGCGGTCAACGACAGCCTGCGTTACGTCGCCGCCTGGAACGCAGCCTTCCTCCCGTCGCAGGACCTGACCGAGGCGATCACCGCCGTCTTCGAGAAGCGGGAGCCCGAGTTCACGGGCGAATAGCCCGTTCGCTGACCACAGCCGCACCCTCCGGGGTGCGGCTGTTGCGTTCACAGACACTTATCCGCAGGTAAAGCCCAGTTCATCAGTTGCCCGGAACCTCGCCGCGCTCGCATACTTGCGGACTACAAGTAAACGACAGCGCAGCGAGGAAACAGTGTCGAATTCGGTCGAAACGCCGGTGGCCTACACCCACCGGCAGATCTTGGCTGTACTCAGTGGCTTGATGCTCGGCATGTTCCTGGCCGCGCTCGACCAGACGATCGTGGCGACGGCGATCCGGACCATCGCCGACGACCTCGACGGGTATTCACTGCAGGCGTGGGCGACCACCGCGTACCTCGTCACCGCAACCCTGGCGACGCCGCTCTACGGCAAACTGTCCGACATCTACGGCCGCAAGCCGTTCTTCATGTTCGCGATCACGGTGTTCGTGATTGGCTCGGTCTTGTGCACGTTCTCGACGTCGATCTACATGCTCGCCGCCTTCCGCGCAGTTCAGGGACTCGGCGCCGGCGGTCTGTTCTCGTTGGCGCTCACCATCATCGGCGACATCGTCTCCCCGCGTGAACGGGCCAAGTACCAGGGCTACTTCCTGGCCGTGTTCGGCACGTCCAGCGTCCTCGGACCGGTCCTCGGCGGGGTGTTCGCCGGACAGGACGAGCTCCTCGGAATCGACGGCTGGCGTTGGGTTTTCCTCGTCAACGTGCCGGTGGGACTCGTCGCGCTCACCGTCGTATCCCGGGTGCTGCACCTGCCGCGGCGACCGAGCGGAAGCCGGCGGATCGACTGGTGGGGTGCGATCGCTCTCGCGGTGGGTGTGGTGCCGTTGCTCGTGGTCGCCGAACAGGGGCGCAGCTGGGGATGGGACAGCTCGAAGTCGTTGGCGTGCTACGTCATCGGCGTCACCGGAGTGCTGGCCTTCGTGCTCGTGGAGCTGGCGATGAAGGACGACGCCCTCATCCCGATGCGCTTCTTCCGCAACAGCACGTTCGCGCTCGGCGTCGTGATCAGTCTCGTCGTGGGCGCCGTCATGTTCGGCGGCATCACCCTCCTACCTCAGTATCTCCAGGTGGTGAAGGGCTCGAGCCCGACCCTCGCCGGTTTCCAGATCCTCCCGATGGTCCTCGGTCTGATGGCCGGATCGGTGGTCAGCGGTCAAATGATCTCGCGGACCGGCCGGTACCGGTATTTCCCGATTCTGGGTACCGCCCTGATCGCGGTAGGCGCGTTCCTTCTGCACACGCTGGCCGCCGACACCCCGATGCCCGTCGTGATGGCATTCATGCTGATTCTGGGACTCGGTCTCGGAAACCTGATGCAGCCGCTCACCCTGGCCATTCAGAACGCGCTACCCCCACAGGACATGGGGGTGTCGACCGGAGCGGCCACGTTCTTTCGGCAGATCGGCGGCACCGCCGGCGTCGCGATCTTCCTGTCGATCCTCTTCTCCCGCCTCACCCCGGCCATCGGCGAACGAGTGACCGCCGCAGCCGGCACACCCGACTTCCGTCGAGCCGTCGCCGCGGCCGCGCAGAGCAACGACCCCGCCGAGGCCGCCATGGGCCAGGGAATGCTCAGCCCCGACCGCGCCGGCGTGAGCGGCGTCCTCACGGACAGTTCGGTGATCGGAAAACTCGACGAAGTTCTGGCCCTGCCCTTCCGGGAGGGATTCGCCGACGCCATCGGATCCGTCTTCCTCAGCGTGTCGATGCTCGCCGTCGTCGCCTTCGTCCTCACCGTCCTGTGGAAGGAAGTACCGCTCCGCAGCGAGTCCGGACTTCAGGCAGCGGCGCGGGGCGAAGCGGAGGTGTGAGACGACAACGGCGCCCACCCCGCAGGGGATGGGCGCCGTGCGTTGGTCGGATCGGTCAGTGCCCGCCGGTGTCCTTCAGACGCTTGAACGACGCCTCGACCTCGGCCTTGGCCTCGGACAGCCCCACCCAGTCGGCGGCCTCGACGTGCTTGCCGGGCTCGAGGTCCTTGTAGTGGACGAAGAAGTGCTTGATGGCGTCCAGCTCGAACTGGGGAACGTCGCCGATGTCCTGAATGTGATCCCAGCGCGGGTCACCCGCGGGCACGCACAGCACCTTGTCGTCGCCGCCGGCCTCGTCGACCATCTTGAACATACCGACCGGGCGCGCCTCGACGATCACGCCGGGGAACACCGACTCAGGAAGCAGCACAAGCGCGTCCAGCGGGTCGCCGTCCTCGCCGAGCGTGTTCTCGATGAAGCCGTAGTCGGCCGGGTAGCCGAATGCCGTGTAGAGGTAACGGTCCAGCTTTACGCGACCGGTCTCGTGGTCGACCTCGTACTTGTTTCGCTGACCCTTGGGGATCTCGATGGTGACGTCGAACTCCACGCCGATTCCTCGCTGTCGTGTCGGTGATGATTCCGGGGAAGGATATCGGGTCGAGGATAAGGTTGGTGTGCTGACCACCCACGAGATGCAAGTGAAGAACACGGAGGCGCGTTGCCGGGCCAGGGAAAGAAGAAGATGGGCTCGTTAGCGGGACGTCACCGTCGGAACATGCGGATGCTCCTCGCAGCGGTAGTCGTGGCGGTGCTCGCCGTGGCCGCCGTCCTCGTGATCGCCGTCAGCACGCAAGGCGCCTCGGCGAGCCGCGGCGAGCTGACTATCGCGCCGGTCCCTGCGCCGATCACCGCGGCGCCGCAGGTCACACCCGTTCCGGACGACGCGCCGTTGCCGACGCCGCGGGGAATCGCCGCGGCACTCGGCCCGGCGTCCGCCGACCCGGCGCTCGGAAAGTTCAGCGGCACGGTGGCCGATGCCGTCACCGGGCAGGTGTTGTGGAGCGTCGCCCCGCAGACGCCGATGACGCCCGCCTCCACCACCAAGGTGCTGACGGCGGCGGCGGCGCTGCTGTCGTTGCCGTCCGATCACCGGGTGACCACCAAGGTTGTTCAGGGCGCGAATCCCGGAGAAATCGTGCTCGTCGCAGGGGGTGACCCCACGATCACCGCGAAACCGGTGGGCGAGAACGGCTATTACCCCGGCGCGGCGCATCTGTCCCAGTTGGTGGATCAGATCCGGGCGGCGGGCGTCGCCGCCACCGACATCGTGGTCGACACCGGCGTCTATACGGGCGGGACCATGGCACAGGGCTGGTTCCCGGCTGATGTCGGCGCCGGCTTCATCACTCCCACCGAACCGCTCATGATCGACGGCGGGCGGGCAGATCCTCTGGTGGACGAGTCGCCGCGAACCACCACGCCGGCGCTGGACGCCGGGCGGGCGCTGGCAAGCGCGCTCGGGGTGAGCCCGTCCGCGGTCACGACCGGTGTCGCGGCACCGGGTGCGGCCACCATCGCTTCCGTGGACTCTGCGCCGCTTCGTGACCGGTTGCGGCAAATGATGGAACACTCGGACAATGTGCTTGCCGAAGCGATCGGGCGGGAGGTTGCCATGAATGCCGGCGCAGACGCTTCGTTCGCGGGAGCCGTCGCCACGATCGGCCAGAAGCTGTTCGAGGCCGGATTCGACATGTCGGGCCTCACTCTGCACGACGCCAGCGGGTTGTCCGTCGACAACCGCATCGCACCCCAACTGCTCGACCAGGTTCTGACCGCTGCCGCGGGAGACGGCACGCCCGCGCTGCGGCCCATGCTCGACTACTTGCCCGTGGCCGGAGCGACGGGAAGTCTCTCGGACCGCTACGCGTCGGGCAACCGCACCGGTGCCGGGTGGGTGCGCGCGAAAACCGGCACGCTGTCCACTGCGAGCGCGCTCGCCGGGTACGTCGTGGACCAGAACGGCCGGGTGCTGACCTTCGCGCTGATGTCCAACGACCGGCCCCCGGAGATCAGTCGCCCCGCTCTCGACGCACTGGCGGCCGCCCTCCGCACGTGCGGGTGCCAGTGATGGCCCCCGACACGAATGCGTTCAGTGGAGTCGTCGACTGGAAACTCGCTGCCCGGACGGGGGTGAAGCTGGCCCGGAGCGGTCCGGCCACCTCGCGGTACACGGCCGAGGCCGTCGTCGCGGAGTTGGCCGACGCGTCCATGCGCGCGGAACTGCCGGTTCGGGAAGTGACCGGCCTGGCTGACGGACTGCCCGTACCGACGGCCCAGATCCTCGACCGGGCGGGGTGGATTCACGCCGCTGCCCATTCGATGTCGCAGCTCACCGGCGGCGACTCCGCACCCGGACTCCTCCTGGGAAAGCCGGCCGGTATCCAGGCCGGTGCCATGCTCGCCTACCTGTCCTCGGCGATCCTCGGCCAGTACGACCCCTTCACCGGGGACAACGGAACCCTACTGCTGGTGGCGCCGAACGTGGTGACCGTCGAGCGGGCACTGCGCGTGAACCCGAGCGACTTCCGGTTGTGGGTGTGCCTGCACGAGGTGACCCATCGGGTCCAGTTCTCGTCCTCGCCCTGGCTGACGCAGTACATGCAGGATGCGGTCGACACCCTGGGAACATCCGACGACGAGTCGGTGGCCGATGTCGTCGGACGGCTGTCGGCCGCGGTGCGTGACCGCGGGCGCCCGGATCCGGATGCGTCCGCCGCCCCCGGTGGAATCGTCGGACTGCTGCGCGCCACCCAGGCCGAACCGCAACGCGAGGCCCTCGACCGTCTCCTGGTTCTCGGCACCCTCCTCGAGGGGCACGCCGATCACGTGATGGACGCGGTCGGGCCGGCCGTGGTCCCGTCGGTCACCACGATCCGCGCTGCATTCGACAACCGGCGCCGCCGCAAGAGCAACCCGGTGCAGCGTCTGATCCGGGCGCTGCTCGGGATGGACGCGAAGATGGCGCAATACGTCCGCGGCAAGGCGTTCGTCGACACCGTCGTCGGCGAAGTCGGCATGGACCGATTTAACGTGATCTGGACCGGCCCCGACACCCTGCCCCGGCTGGCCGAGATCGATCGCCCGGCCGACTGGGTGTCGCGGGTACTGGGCTGAGACTCGCAGTGCTGCTTCCCGAGGAGCCGGCGATTCTCGAGGTGCGCCACGCAGTGCGACGCTGGCTCGTACAGCACTGTCCCGGCGGTGTGGTCGCGGTGGCGCTGTCCGGTGGTGCCGACTCACTGGCATTGACGGCCGCAGCGGCGGCGGAAGCGCGCACGGTCCGCGCCCTGGTGGTCGATCACCGGCTGCAGACCGGTTCCGCCGACGTGGCACAGGAAGCAGCCGCCCGCGCCCGCGCACTCGGGTGCGTGTCCACCGAGGTGCTGGGCGTCGACGTGACCGGTTCCGGCGGACTCGAGGCGGCCGCCCGGGACGCCCGCTACCGTGCTCTCGACTCGGCCCGTCGGAGCGATCCGGTGTTGCTGGGCCACACCCTGGACGATCAGGCCGAGACCGTGCTGCTGGGCCTGGCCAGAGGATCGGGCGGCCGATCCATCTGGGGAATGAGCGCCTACGACAGCCCGTGGGGACGCCCACTGCTCGGCGTCCGACGAGCTGTCACCCACCAGGCGTGCAGCGAACTCGGACTCCTCCCGCACGAGGACCCGCACAACGCATCCCCGGACTTCACCAGGGTCCGCTTGCGCACGGAGGTACTGCCGCTGCTCGAGGACGTCCTCGGCGGCGGTGTCGCGGGTGCGCTCGCCCGCACCGGCGAGCAGTTGCGCGAAGAGGGCGCCGTCCTCGACTCGGCCGCGGACACGGTCGGTGCGCGTGCCGTGGTCGACGGAGAGCTCGACGTCGCAGCCCTGGCGGATGTCGCACCGCCGATACGCCGGCGGGTGTTGCGGACGTGGCTTCTCGCGGCGGGCGCGCGGGCGCTCGGTGACAAACAGTTACGGGCCGTCGACGACCTCGTCGTGCAGTGGCGTGGGCAGGGTCCGGTCGCAGTCGGCGGCGGGACACCGGACGCCAGGTTGGTGGTCTGCCGACGACGTGGCAGGCTGAACGTCGGATTGGACGACCGACGAAGGGTTTGACCGCGTGTACGAAGGCGACATCGCATCGGTACTGATCTCCGAAGACGAGATTCGTCGACGTACCGTCGAGCTGGCCGAGGAGATCGCGAAGCGATACCCGGAGGGAACCCCTGAAGGGGATTTACTCCTGGTCGGTGTTCTGAAGGGCGCCATCTTCTTCATGACCGACTTTGCGCGGGCACTGCCCATCCCCACGCAGATGGAATTCATGGCCGTCAGCTCCTACGGATCGTCGACATCGTCCTCGGGCGTCGTCCGCATCCTCAAGGATCTCGACAAGGACATCGCCGGTCGGCACGTGCTCATCGTCGAGGACATCATCGACTCCGGGCTGACGCTGTCCTGGCTGATGCGTAACCTGTCGAGCCGCAATCCGGCATCGCTCGAGGTGGTCACGTTGCTCCGCAAGCCAGATGCCATCAAGGTCGACGTCAACGTCGCGAATGTCGGCTTCGACATCCCCAACGAGTTCGTGGTCGGATACGGACTCGACTACGCCGAGCGGTACCGCGACCTGCCATATATCGGAACTCTCGAGCCTTCCGTCTACGGCGGCTGAGCAGCCGCTAGCGCACGGACTCGTGGGACACGACGGGTTCGAGTGCCCGCAGGTCCTCCTCCAGTTGGCGGAACAGCCAGTAGACACCGACGAACGCGACGATCCCGCCGAGGCACAGAATGCGGACCGCGATGATCACCAGAGTGATCTCGTCAGGCGACAGGAAGGTCACGCCGGCCACACCGGCGAGCGGAACCGACGCGGCCACCGCGAGATACAGGGTGCTGCGTCGATCCAAGCCCCGAAGTTTCTGCGCATCGGCACTACTGGCGATGTCCTGCGGTAGCAGGCTGGGATAGATGCAGCGCACCGCGAAGAAGGCGACGACGAAGAACGGGTACGCCACCGACACCGCGCCGCACACGATCAGTGACGCGATGAAGTGGACGTATGCGCCCGGCGGAACGCCCCCGGCCGCCAGCTGCAGGGAAATCGGATAAGCGACCCCCGCGACGAACCACAACCCGAACACGACCAGCACGACGCGGTCGCCGAGCAGGAGGGTGTCGGTGCGCGCGCGGGTGAGAGTGTGCCGGTCGTACGTGCGCCCCTTGCGCAGCCCGCGCGGCACCAATAGGGGATAGCGGCACCAGTACAGCAGCAGGATCGCGCCCAGCGGAAACGCAATCGAGTTGATCACCAGCTGTATCTGCTCGAAGGAACGCTGCACCTCCGGAGTCAGCGCACTGATGATCAGCATCTTGTTGTGGTGATAGTTGTAGATTCCGGCCAGAGCGTTCGGCGCCGCGATACCGACGACGAGGATCGGCAGGGCCCAGCGGCGCAACCGCATGCGCCAACTGTGTGGCGGCGGGTCGACGAGGTCGCGGGCGCGCGGATTGAGGCAGAGGTCGAACTGCTTGGCCAGCTCCGCTCCGCTCGACCAGCGCCCTTCGGGCTTCGGCGACAGGCAGGTCAGCAACACGCGTCGCAACGATGCGGGGCAGTCGTAGGGCAGGTGGTCGAGGAACTCGGGATCGATGGCGCGACTGCGGTGATCCAGCATCGCCTCGAGCCCGACCAGCGACTCACTCGACACGTCCTCGTCGGGGAAGGGGCGTCGCCCGCACATCAACTCCCACAGCATTACACCCAGCGCGAAGATGTCGCTGCGGGTGTCCAGATCGGCCGCGGTGCCCGGCATGCCGCGATGACACGCTTCGAGCTGCTCGGGCGACATGTAGGCGAGGGATCCACCGAAGTAGGCCAGCGGTGACGCTCCCGAGACGGAGTCGCTGAAACTGATGTTGAAGTCGGCAAGCTTGGGCACACCCTCGGCCGTGAGCAGGATGTTGGCCGGTTTGATGTCGCGGTGCAGAACCCCACGTTTGCCGGCGTAGTCGAGGGCGTCCGCCAGCCGCCTGCCCAGCCACGCGATCGTTTCCGGCCAGGTCAACGACGCTATCTCCGCCCGGACACTCGAATCGGTGGGCCGGATCTCACCCTTCTCCCGCATTTCCTCGTCCACTACCTCGAGTAGGAGGCTGCCGTTCCGCTCGCGTTCGGGTGTGACGCGGACGCGCCGCAGCACACGCAGCAGCGTCCCACCCGGTAGGTACTGCATATAGAGCAGGCGGAGCTTGCGGTCCTCGAGTAGTCGCTGATCGAACACCCGCACGATGTAGTCGTGGTCGAGTTGCGCGAGAGTTTGCGGTTCGTTGCCGTGGTCGTGCGAGATCTTCACCGCAACGAGGCGTTGCATCGAACGCTGCCGGGCCAGGAACACCCGGCCGAACGCGCCGCTGCCCAAACCCATCAGCAGATCGAAGTCGTCGACCTGCTGGCCGACCTCGACATCGTCGAGGGTCTCTCGGGTCGGCGGTCTGGTGATCAGGGTGTCGACGGGAACGGCGGTGACAGTGCGGCTACTCTCGCTCGGCCGCTCGGCGCCCAGTGTGGGAGCAGCAGCCGTTCGCTCACCGTCAATCGTCGGAGCAGCAGCCGTTCGCTCACCGCTCAGCTGTCCAGAAACGGTTCGCTCACCGCCGAGCTGTGCAGACATGGTTCGCTCACCGCTCACTGGCGACGGGCCGGCCGCGACCGTCGCTTCACTGCTCTCGTGGTCGGAGTTCTGGACTCCGACGGTCTCTTCGGCAGAGGTTGATTCAGCGGCTGATCTGTCTCTGCCCGACCCGTTTCCTCTGGTCATAGCGCTTCGAGGTTCTACTGGGCGGGTGTAGCGAGCCCCGTCCGGGGACAAGCGAATGGTAACCCCGCGGACCTACCGTATCCAGCGCGAATAGTCGAAATGATCGAGTCGCTGAAACCTATACTCGAATGATGGGCGATCACCCGCTCTCCTCGGCCATCGGCATCGCCGACCGTGTGCGCTCCGGCATGTCGAGTCCGGTCGAGGCCGTGGAGTCGGCCTTGGCCGTCATCGCGGAACGAGACCCGAAGATTCGCGCCTTCGCCAGCGTCCTCGCCGAGCAGGCCCGCGCCGACGCTCTCGCCCTCACCCATCGTGCCGATCTGTCCTCGCTGCCGCTTGCGGGCGTGCCTGTCGCGATCAAGGACGACATTCCGGTCGCCGGCCAGCCGATGAGAGAAGGATCGCGCGCGACGAGCGCCGAGCCGAAGGCCTCCGACCATTCTGTCGTGGCCAGGCTGCGAGCAGCGGGAGCCGTCGTGGTCGGGCTGACCGCCCTTCCCGAACTTGCCGTGTGGGGCACGACGGACGCTCCCGGCGTCATCACCCGCAATCCATGGAACCTCTCGCGCACGTGCGGTGGCTCGTCCGGGGGATCGGCTGCGGCGGTCGCTGCCGGAATGGTCCCGGTCGCCCACGGGACCGACGGTCTGGGTTCCATACGCATCCCGGCCGCGAATTGCGGCGTGTTCGGTATCAAACCGGGTCGTGGGGTGGTGCCCTCGGAACTCGGTGCGACGTCCTGGTTCGGCATGGCGGAGAACGGCCCGCTGGCGACGACGGTGGCTGATGCCGCCTTGATGCTGTCCGTACTGGCGGATCGACCGGAACTAGCGCAACTCGCAGAGCCCGCACCCCTGCGGATCGCAGTGGCGCCCGGGTCTCCGACCCACCTGTCCGTCGTGGATCCGCACTGGCGGGCGGCAACCGAGCGGGCCGGCACGGAACTGGCCGGCTCCGGCCATCGCGTTGAGGCGGCGAAGCTGCCGTACCCGGTGAACCTTCTCCCCGTCCTCGCCCGGTGGACTGCCGGAACGGCAGCCGACGCGGATGGACTCGACTTTCGGCAACTGCAGCGCCGCACCCGGCGACACGTGGCCGTCGGCCGAGGGCTCCGACGAGTGGTCCGTTCACAGCAGGTAGTCCGGCTCGAGCAGACGATGTTCGCCTTCTTCGCGGACTACGACGTCGTGATCACGCCCACACTCGCCCAGCCACCGCTGGCCGCCGCGGCCTGGAGCGAGCGATCCTGGACGTCGAATATCGTCGCCAACGTCCGGTACGCCCCGTTCACGGCGCTCTGGAACCTCGTCGGGTGGCCGGCGGCAAGCGTCCCGGTGGGCACGCATCCGCAGTCGGGCACCCCGCTCGCGGTGCAGATCGCCGCGCCACCGGGAGGCGAGGCACGCATTCTGGCACTCGCCGCCCACATCGAACGTGTCGCAGCCTGGCCGAGAGTGGCGCCTGCACGGTGAACGACGGCAATGGTCCGCGCGCCGACGGGGTTGAGGGAACCTGGGGGCGGTCGCATGCGTTGACGTAGAGATACCGTCCCCACGGGCGGTTGGCTGCTACCTGGAGTCGCCGGCGTGCCGTCGCGGTAACCTGGATTGTCCGGTTGGCAGCCGGAAGGCGCACTCGGTAGACCCGCACTCTCGAAAGGACCGGCCACTTCGGCCGACCTGTATGAACCGTAAGACAGTGTTTCGTAACCTGGCGATAGTTGCCGGCATCCTGCTGGTGATCTATGCCTTCAGCTACTTCGGCAACGACACGCGCGGATTCAAGGGTGTCGATACGTCCGTGGCCATCGCGCAACTCGACGCGAACAACGTCGAGAAGGCGCAGATCGACGACCGCGAGCAGCAGCTGCGCCTGTGGCTCAAGGACGGCAACGACGCCACCGGCGGTGAGACCGAGATCCTCGCGAAGTATCCCGAGGCGGCATCGGAGCAGATCTTCACCGAGATCTCCGACAAGGGCCTGGCGAGCTACAACACCACGGTCACGCAGGAGAGCTGGCTCACATCGATCCTGCTGTTCGTGCTGCCGATGGTGATTCTGCTGGGCATCTTCTTCTTCGTGATGAGCCGAATGCAGGGCGGCGGCCGCGGCGGCGTGATGGGCTTCGGCAAGTCGAAGGCCAAGCAGCTGAACAAAGACATGCCGAAGACGACCTTCGCCGACGTCGCGGGTGCCGACGAAGCGGTCGAAGAGCTGTACGAGATCAAGGACTTCCTGCAGAACCCGATGCGCTACCAGTCGCTGGGCGCGAAGATCCCGCGCGGTGTGCTGCTGTACGGGCCTCCCGGAACCGGTAAAACCCTCCTCGCCCGTGCGGTCGCAGGCGAGGCCGGCGTCCCGTTCTTCACAATTTCCGGCTCGGATTTCGTCGAGATGTTCGTCGGTGTCGGCGCCTCCCGTGTCCGCGACATGTTCGAGCAGGCCAAGCAGAACAGCCCGTGCATCATCTTCGTCGACGAGATCGACGCCGTGGGCAGGCAGCGCGGTGCGGGTCTGGGCGGTGGCCACGACGAACGCGAGCAGACCCTCAACCAGTTGCTGGTGGAGATGGACGGATTCGGCGATCGGACCGGCGTCATTCTCATCGCCGCCACCAACCGCCCCGACATCCTCGATCCTGCGCTGCTGCGTCCCGGACGTTTCGACCGCCAGATCCCGGTCGGTGCTCCCGACCTCGCCGGTCGCCGCGCGATTCTCAAGGTCCATTCGCAGGGCAAGCCGATCGATCAGCATGCCGACCTCGAAGGTCTGGCCAAGCGCACCGTCGGAATGTCGGGTGCCGACCTCGCCAACGTCATCAACGAGGCCGCGTTGCTCACCGCCCGCGAGAACGGGACGGTCATCACCGAGGCCGCTCTCGAGGAGTCGGTCGATCGCGTGGTCGGCGGTCCCCGCCGCAAGAGCCGCATCATCAGCGAGCACGAGAAGAAGATCACCGCGTACCACGAGGGTGGGCACACGCTGGCCGCGTGGGCAATGCCCGACATCGAACCCGTCTACAAGGTCACCATCCTCGCTCGCGGCCGCACCGGCGGTCACGCGATGACGGTTCCCGAGGACGACAAGGGCCTGATGACGCGGTCCGAGATGATTGCCCGACTCGTGATGGCGATGGGTGGCCGTGCCGCCGAGGAATTGGTGTTCCACGAGCCGACCACCGGCGCGTCTTCCGACATCGACATGGCGACGAAGATCGCCCGCTCGATGGTCACCGAGTACGGCATGAGCGCCAAGCTGGGTGCGGTCCGTTACGGACAGGAGGGCGGCGACCCGTTCCTCGGCCGGTCGATGGGTCAGCAGTCCGACTATTCGCACGAGGTCGCGCGGGAGATCGACGAAGAGGTCCGAAACCTCATCGAGGCGGCGCACACCGAGGCGTGGGCCATTCTCAACGAGTACCGGGACGTCCTCGACATCCTGGCCACCGAGCTTCTCGAGCGTGAGACTCTCACCCGTAAGGACCTCGAGAAGATCTTCCACAGCGTGGAGAAGCGTCCGCGCATCACGGCATTCAACGACTTCGGCCACCGGACGCCCTCCGACAAGCCGCCCGTCAAGACCCCGAGGGAGCTTGCGGTCGAGCGCGGCGAGCCCTTGCCCCAGCACCAGCCGGAGCCGGTGTTCGCTCATCAGCAGTCGTCGCAGCAAGCCCAGCCGCAGCAGCAGTACCCGCAGCCGGCGGCCCCGGCAAATGGATACCCGCAGCCGGGCCCCTCGCGACCGCAGGGCGGGATCGCACAGCCGCGCCCGGACTACGGCGCACCCGCGGGATGGTCGGCTCCGGGATGGCCGCCGCGTGATTCGGGTGCGCAGGGCCAGGAAGGCCGGTACTCCGGCACCCCGAACCCGGGCAACGAGTGGAACCCTCCGCACGAGCAGCGTCCCAGCGGGGACGAGGATCCGCAGACGCGGCCCTGGCGAGGACCGGACGGATCGAACTGATCTGCGCGAACTAGGCTGATGTTTCGGGACACACGTTCCCGATAGTGGAGGAGTTTCGGTTGTCGGTAGATCATCTCGATAGTGAACCCGTGGCACTCGAAACGGGACGGGTGTTCGATCAGCCCCGGGCTGAAGCTGCTGTGCGCGAGTTGCTGATCGCGATCGGCGAAGATCCGGACCGGCCTGGCCTCATGGACACTCCTGCCCGGGTTGCCCGGTCGTATCGCGAGGTCTTCGCAGGCCTCTACACCGACCCCGACAGTGTCTTGAACACCACATTCGACGAGGGCCACCAGGAACTGGTGCTCGTTCGCGACATTCCGCTGTACTCGACGTGTGAGCATCATCTCGTCTCCTTCCACGGGGTCGCCCATGTCGGTTACATCCCCGGGACGACCGGCAAGGTGACGGGTCTGTCGAAACTGGCTCGCGTGGTCGACCTGTATGCCAAGCGTCCGCAGGTCCAGGAGCGCCTGACCAGTCAGATCGCCGATGCCGTGATGCGCAAACTCGATCCGCGCGGAGCGATCGTCGTCATCGAGGCCGAGCATCTGTGTATGGCGATGCGGGGCATCCGCAAGCCGGGAGCCAGCACCACCACCTCGGCGGTGCGGGGACTTCTCCAGTCCAGCGCGGCCTCACGTTCCGAGGCTCTGGACCTTATTCTGCGCAAGTGACCGCAATCGAGCTGCCCTCGCCCGGCCGGACCGTGGTGATGGGTGTCCTCAACGTCACCACCGATTCGTTTTCGGACGGGGGTCGGTTCCTGGATCGAGACGCGGCCCTGGCTCGCGGACTGGAACTGAAGCGTCTCGGGGTGGACATCGTCGATGTGGGCGGCGAATCGACTCGTCCGGGGTCGGCGCGGGTCGCCCCCGAGGTAGAGGCGGGGCGTGTGGCTCCGGTCATCGCAGATTTGGTAGCCGAGGGCATCTGCGTCAGCGTCGACACGATGCGAGCCTCCGTCGCCGAAGTGGCAATCGAGGCGGGCGCCTCCATCGTCAACGATGTCGCCGGAGGGCGCGCTGACGCGAAGATGGCATCCGTCGTGGCAGACGCTGGTGTTCCGTGGATCCTGATGCACTGGCGATCGGCCGGTGATTACGTTCACCGAGGCAACGCGGACCATTACGAAGACGTGGTGCGTGAGGTTCGAGACGAACTGATGACACAGGTGGACCTAGCGGTCGAAGCCGGTGTCTCGGCGAGTTCGCTGGTGCTGGACCCGGGACTCGGCTTCGCGAAGAATGCCGCCCACAACTGGGCGCTTCTCAAAGCATTGCCGGAGTTCACCGCCCTGGGATTCCCCGTCCTCATCGGTGCCTCGCGCAAGAGATTCCTGGGTTCGCTGCTGGCGGAACCCGACGGCACGAGTCGGCCACCGGCGGGACGCGAGGTCGCGACCGCGGTCGTCTCAGCACTCGCCGCCACGTACGGAGCGTGGGGTGTGCGGGTGCACGACGCGCAGGGTTCGCTCGACGCCATCGCGGTGGCCGAGGCGTGGGCACGAGGTGGCGTCGCCGGTGAGTGACCGAATCGAATTGCGCGGGTTGAAGGTTCGCGGTAATCACGGAGTCTTCGAGCACGAGAAGCGGGACGGCCAGGACTTCTACGTCGACATCACCGTGTGGATCGATCTCGCGCCGGCGGCAGCGTCGGACGCTCTCGAGGACACTCTGGACTACGGCGGACTGGCGGAGCGGGCCGCGGCGATCGTCGCCGGGCCGTCCCGGGACCTGATCGAGACCGTGGCCGCAGAGATCGCCGACGGGGTCATGACGGATCCTCGCGTGCAACGCACCGAGGTGGTGCTGCACAAGCCGTCCGCGCCGATTCCGTTGACCTTCGCGGACGTGGCGGTCGTTGCGCACAGGTCACGGCCATGAGCCGCGCCGTGCTGTCCATCGGGTCGAACGTCGGCGACAGCGTCGCCCACCTGCAATCCGTTCTGGATGCGCTGGGAAACAGTGTGGTGGCGGTCTCGCCGGTGTATTCGACCGCGCCGTGGGGCGGGGTCGAGCAGCAGGACTTTCTCAATGCGGTGCTGGTGGTAGATGATCCGGCCCTCGACGCCGCCGGATGGTTGCGACGGGGACAGCAGATCGAGGCGGCCGCGGACCGCGTACGGACGCAGCGATGGGGCCCGCGGACGTTGGATGTCGACGTCATCGTCTGCGACGGCGTCCGTAGTGACGATCCCCACCTGACCCTGCCGCATCCGAGGGCGCACGAACGCGCCTTCGTCCTCATCCCGTGGCTCGACGCAGATCCCGACGCAGTCCTGCCCGTCGGAGGGGAGTCGCACCGGGTCGACGAACTCCTGGCATCTCTTGACGAGGGTGAACGCGAGGGTGTGCGTCGTACGGAGTTCGCCCTGAACCGGCGGTCGCGATGAAACCGGAACCGACCGGCACGATGAAGCCCACTCGGATCTGGGACCTGCTGTTCCTGGCGGCCCTGGCCGTGGCGGCCACTTGGATTCTGGTCCGGGTCTTCTACGGCTCCTTTCCGCCCATTCCCGTGTACGCGGGGGCGTCGTTGTATCCGGTAGCGGTGATCGAGGTGATTCTCGCGTTCATGGTCCGGTCCAGGGTCAGCAACCACCAGGTCGGTGACGGTCCGCGTCAGCTGCATCCGATCACCGCAGCCCGGGTTGCCGCCTTGGCCAAGGCCTCCGCGTTGGTCGGTGCCGCGACCGCCGGAGTGTGGGGCGGCTTCCTGCTCTACCTCCTCCCACAGCGTTCGGTGTTGCGGGCCGCAGTGTCGGACACGCCGGGTGCCTGGGTCGGGTTGGTAGCCGCCCTGGCGCTCGTCGGCGCTGCCCTGTGGTTGGAGCACTGTTGCCGCACCCCGGACGACCCGTCCGACGAGCCGGCGCACTAGCACGTGGGGGGATCGCCGGACGTGTCCTGCGAATGCGCAGTGCACCGCTGACGGCCAAGTACCCTGGCAAGCATGACGAATCCTGGTCGCCTCAAGTCTGCGCGCCGCAACCAGCGCAGCGCGAGCCAGATGATCGTTGCGGCGTTGCTCGCGCTGGCCGTGGTCGCGTCCCTTTTCCTGATCTTCAGCGAGAGCGTGCCACTGCTGAGAGTTGGCGTGGTCGTGGCACTCTGGGCGGCCACTCTCGGTGCTATCGCGATGACGAAGTACCGGCGCGAGTCCGCTCTCGACAAGGCGAAGGTCAACGATCTGCAAACCGTCTACGAGCTCCAGCTCGAACGGGAGATCTCCGCGAGGCGTGAATACGAGCTGACCGTCGAGAAGCGGGTACGCAGCGAGGTGCGCGCCGACGCCGAGGAACTTGCGGCTCTACGGGCCGAGCTGTCTTCGCTGCGGAAGAGCCTCGAAGCATTGTTCGACGGCGCCATGCCGACCGAAAGGATCGCGCTGCGTGCCGACTCCACGCGGGTTCAGGAACTCGCGGGCGGGTCGTACAGCAGCTACCAACCGGCGGCGTCCGGACTCTATATCCCCGGGGCGGGACACTCCGGTCACCAGGGGCAGCAGAGCGGCGGGCCGCAACACCACTTCGCGAATCCCGACGACGAGCCGGTCACCGCCGAGACCTCCATCGTCGCCCCCGATAACCGGGGCTACGCGGAGGCGGAAATCGAGGTCGAGCCGGAGCCCGAGGCCCAGCCCGAGTCGGAAGCCCAGCCGGAGCAAGAGCCGGAGGCGGAAGCCCAGCCGGAGCAAGAGCCGGAGGCGGAAGCCCAGCCGGAGGTAGAAGCGCAGCCGGAGACCGAGCCCGAGAAAGAGCCGGAGGCGGCACCTCAACCGGAGGTAGAAGCTCAGGACGAGCCCGAGCCGGTGCCGGGGTCGCGGCGTGCTCGTCGACGGGCATCCGAGGACGACGAACCTACCGGCGCACACGCGAGTGGTTTGTCCGTGGCCGAGATCATGGCCAACATGCATACGACGGCGGGCACTGCGCAGGGCACCGGACGTCGACGGCGTCGCGAAGCCGAGTAATGAGGCACAGATCACTTCGCCGGCGCATGGCGGGGTGAACTGGAAGCGGGCTATTCTCACTCGAGAACGTCTGGTACCCGCCGAGCGGGACTGGAACGAACGAGAGGACGAAGGTGACCTCTTTCGGGATCACTAATGGCCCTGCGCCTGCGCGATTGTCGGTAGGAATTGTCTCCGCCGGCCGGGTCGGTACAGCTATCGGGGCGGCGCTCGAGCGGGCAGGTCACGTCGTTGTTGCCTGTTCGGCGGTGTCCGACGTGTCCCGTCATCGAGCGCGCACCCGTCTGCCCGACACGGAAATTCTCCCGGTTGCCGATGTCGCTGCCCGCTCCGAGCTGCTGATTCTGGCCGTTCCCGACGCGGAACTCGCTTCGCTGGTGGCGGGGCTGGCCTCCACCGATGCGGTGCCGAATCGCACGATCGTCGCCCACACCTCGGGGGCCAACGGCATCGGCATCCTCGATCCCCTTGCCCGGCAGGGCGTGGTTCCCCTCGCGATTCATCCGGCTATGACATTCACCGGTCACGACGAGGACACCGTACGCCTCGCGTCGGCATGTTTCGGGCTCACCGCGGCCGACGACATCGGTTATGCCATCGCGCAGTCGCTGGTGCTGGAGATCGGCGGCGAGCCGGTGCGGGTTCGCGAGGACATGCGACCGCTCTACCACGCGGCTCTCGCGCACGGCAGTAATCACCTGGTCACGCTGGTCGTCGACGCCGTCGCCGCCCTGCGTGTCGCGCTCGAAGGGCAGGAGCTCCTGGGGCAGGAGCTGATCGGCAACGAGCCGAACGGCGTTGCGGAACGAGTTCTCCAACCCCTGTTGTCCGCTGCCCTCGACAACGCGCTCCGCCGCGGCCCGGCCGCCCTCACCGGTCCGGTGGCACGGGGAGATTCGGAAGCTGTGGCCACGCACCTGCGGGTACTCGAAGAGGTCGATCCTCGGATCGCCGCGGGGTACCGGGCGTTGTCGCTTCGGTCGGCCCAGCGGGCAGGCGCTACACCTGAACTACTCGACATCCTGGAAGAGCGGAGGTGAGTTCCGTGAGCGAACTGCAAGGCGGATACAAGCGCGGGGAACTCACCGTGCACCACGACCCCAAGGTCCTGACCAGGGTCTCGAAGGCGCTTCGGGGCGTCGGTCGGCAGGTCGCACTGGTGCCGACCATGGGAGCCCTCCATGCCGGACACCTGGAGTTGGTGCGGCAGGCCAAGTTGACGGGCGCGGTGGTGATCGTGTCGATCTTCGTCAACCCACTGCAGTTCGGCGCCGGGGAAGATCTCGATTCTTATCCGCGCACGCTCGATGCCGACCTCGAGTTGCTGCGAGAGGCCGGGGTCGAATTGGCATTCGTGCCCACTGCGGCCGCGATGTACCCGGCCGGTCAGCGGACCATGATCCACCCGGGCCCGCTCGGCGCCGAACTCGAAGGAGCGGCCAGGCCGACGCATTTCGCGGGCATGCTGACCGTCGTTGCCAAGCTGCTCCAGATTGCCGCGCCGCACGTTGCGTACTTCGGTGAGAAGGACTACCAGCAGCTCACGCTGATCCGGCAGATGGTCACCGACCTCGACTTCGACGTCAGGATCCTGGGCGTGCCGACGGTCCGCGAGCACGACGGTTTGGCGTTGTCCTCACGTAACCGGTACCTCGACGAGGAACAGCGTGCTGCGGCGACAACGTTGTCCGCGGCTCTCATCGCCGGCGCCCATGCCGCTGCCGGCGGAGCCGAAGCGATTGTCGCCACCGCCCGTGAGGTGCTGGCGTCGGCGCCCGAAGTAGATGTCGACTACCTCGAAGTGCGGGGCGTCGATCTCGGTCCCGCTCCCGAACGGGGGGACGGTCGCCTGCTCGTCGCCGCCCGGGTGGGGTCCACCCGGCTGATCGACAACGTCGGGGTCGCGGTCGGCACCGGTTTTCTCGAACGTGCAACGGAACCGCCGTCCGGCACGGCGGTCTCCGAAGAGCTCACCTCCCGATAGAAAAGCGTCGAATCTTCCGTCTGTGGAAGAGTAAGGACCAGAACATGTTTCGCACCATGATGAAGTCGAAGATCCACCGCGCCACCGTGACGCACGCCGATCTCCACTACGTCGGTTCGGTCACGGTGGACCAGGATCTGATGGACGCCGCCGACCTTCTCGAAGGGGAGCAGGTGTGCATCGTCGACATCGACAACGGTGCGCGGCTCGAGACCTATGTCATCGCCGGCGCACGCGGTAGTGGTGTGATCGGAATCAACGGGGCGGCAGCACATCTGGTCAAGCCTGGTCACCTCGTCATCCTCATTGCGTACGGAGTCATGAACGAGGAGGAGGTGCGGGACTACCAGCCGCACGTCGTCTTCGTCGATGCAGTCAACAAGCCCATCGAGCTCGGCAGCGACCCGGCGCACGCACCGGAAGGTTCCGGCCTCATCACTCCCCGCATGCTCGGGTCGCTCGACGCCGAGCGTGAATCCAGCCTGGTGTAACCGGTGCTTCTTACCGTCGACGTCCGGAACACGAACATCGTTCTCGGGCTGTTCACCGGATCCGGCGAACACTCGAAGCTGGTGCAGGACTGGCGGATGCGTACCGACCAGAGGATGACGGCAGATGAGCTGGCGCTGATCTTCCGCGGACTGCTCGGCGTACACGTCGACCAGATCACCGGTGTGGCCGCGTTGTCGACGGTCCCGTCCGTGTTGCGGGAGATTCGGGTGATGTTGACGCGGTACTGGGGTCACGTTCCGCACGTGCTGGTGGAACCGGGAGTCCGAACCGGTGTCCCACTGCTCGTGGACAACCCGAAGGAAGTCGGCGCCGACCGGATAGTCAACAGTCTTGCGGCGCACCATCTGTACGGGGCGCCGTGCATCGTCGTCGATTTCGGCACGTCCACCTGTGTCGACGTCGTGTCGGGTAAGGGCGAGTTCCTCGGTGGGGCTATCGCCCCCGGGCTCGAGATTTCGTCGGACGCACTGGCGTCGCAGTCGGCGGCGTTGCGCAAGGTGGAGCTGCTCCGCCCCCGCTCGGTAGTCGGCAAGAACACCGTCGAATGCATGCAGTCGGGTGCGGTGTTCGGTTTCGCGGGTCTCGTCGACGGTTTGGTACGTCGGGTCCGCAAGGAGCTGCCGGCCTTCGCGGGCTCCGATGTGGTGGTGATCGCGACCGGTGATCGCGCGCCGCTGATCATGCCCGAGACGGAGACCATCGACGAGCACGAACCGGACCTCACCCTCGAAGGCCTGCGGCTGGTGTACGAGCGGAATCAGGCCCGTCGTGGGGCGTCCCGTCGGAGTCCGCTCGACTGACGGGTTCCGTCCGCCCGGAAGATGTGCCACAATGGTCGGCGTGAATCGCTGCGCGCGTGCTCAGGAGTGTTGTCGAGGCTGAACGCTGCCTTGACCAATTCACACTTCTGGAGTCTCTCTCGTGCTCGCAACCTATTCTTCTGCAGCTGTACCCACCCGTCTTCGTCCGGCCGATCTGCTGCGCATCACCGATCAAGGTGCTGCCGAGGTCCTCGACGGCCGGCACGACAACCTCCTCCCACATCGATGGCCGGCCGATGAACGCTGGTCCTCGCGGCTGTACAGCGATGACGACATCGATGTCTGGCTGATCAGCTGGGTTCCGGATCGAAACACCGAATTGCACGACCACGCAGGCTCTTTCGGGGCGCTCACCGTTCTCAGTGGGGCCCTCTCCGAGTTCCGCTGGGCGGGTGACCGCCTGCGTCACCGGACGTTGGAAGCAGGCGATCAGGCTTCCTTCCCGCTCGGATGGGTTCACGACGTCGTGCGAGCCCAGGACGTGCCCGGAGCGAGTGTTTCGACGCCGACTCTCAGCGTGCACGCCTACTCGCCGCCGCTGACGGCCATGTCCTACTACGAGGTCACCGAGCACGGCACCCTGCGCCGCACCCGCAGTGAACTCACCGATCTCCCCGAGGGCGGTTCGAAATGACCATCGATCAGATGCTCGAAGAGGCTCGCACGCAGATCGACCGGATGTACGCGTTCGAGCTGCCCGAGGCGGTGGCGCGCGGTGCGATCGTCGTGGATATCCGACCACAGGCGCAGCGGGCCGTCGAAGGCACACTGCCCGGCGCTCTGGCCATCGAACGGAACGTGCTCGAGTGGCGCCTCGACCCCACCAGCTCGGCGCACCTGGCATTGGCAGTCAACCACGATGTGGAGTGGATCATCGTCTGCTCCGAGGGCTACACGTCGAGTCTCGCTGCCGCGTCATTGCAACAACTTGGCCTGCACAAGGCGACCGACCTCGTCGGCGGGTACAAAGCGATCAAGGCGGCGGGACTTCTGGGAGCGCTCATCGGCTCGCGGCACTGCACGCGCGAGCTGGCCACCGTTTCGGCCCATTGACCGAAGCCGGCCGACGCCCGAAGACTCCTGAATAGGGGCGCCGCGGGCGGTCGATTAGGCTGGTGACCCGTGAGTGAAGCAGCAGACCAGCCAGTCGACGACACCCCCGAGCAGCTCCGGATCCGTCAGGAGAAGCGTGCGCGGATCCTCGCGGAGGGGCGCGAGGCGTACCCGGTGTCGGTTGCGCGCACCCACACGCTGTCGGAGATCCGCGCGAAGTACCCGGAGCTGGCGCCCGACACCACGACAGGTGACGTGGTCGGTGTCGCGGGTCGTGTCATCTTCGTCCGCAACACGGGCAAGTTGTGCTTCGCGACGCTGCAGGAAGGCGACGGCACCCAGCTGCAGGCGATGATCAGCCTCGCCTCTGTCGGGGAGGATGCGCTCGCGTCCTGGAAGGCCGATGTCGATCTCGGTGATTTCGTGTTCGTCCACGGTGAGGTGATCAGCTCCCGTCGTGGCGAGTTGAGCGTGATGGCCGATTCGTGGCAGATCGCCGCGAAGTCGCTTCGTCCGTTGCCGGTAGCGCACAAGGAGATGAGCGAGGAATCGCGCGTCCGGCAGCGTTACGCCGACCTGATCGTGCGAGCGGAGGCGCGCGAGAATGCGCGCAAGCGGGTGGCCGTAGTACGAGAACTGCGCAATGGTCTCGAACGCCGCGGATTCCTCGAGGTCGAGACACCGATGTTGCAGACGCTCCACGGTGGCGCCGCGGCCCGGCCCTTCGTCACTCATTCCAATGCCCTCGACATCGACCTCTATCTGCGTATTGCGCCGGAACTGTTCCTGAAGAGGTGCGTCGTCGGCGGTATCGAGAAGGTTTTCGAAATCAATCGCAATTTCCGGAACGAGGGCGTCGATTCCACCCATTCGCCGGAATTCGCGATGCTCGAGACCTACGAGGCCTACGGCACGTACGACGATTCCGCCGTCATGATCCGTGAACTGGTTCAGGAAGTCGCCGAGGCGGCTTTCGGGTCGACCGTGGTGACACTTGCGGACGGCACCGAATACGACTTCGGTGGCGAATGGAAGACCCTCGAGATGTACCCGTCGCTGTCACAGGCGATCGGTGTCGAGGTGACCCCCGCGACCACCGTCGACGAATTGCTTGCGCTCGCTCAGAAGGTAGGCCTCGAGGTACCCAAGGACAAGGGGTACGGGCACGGAAAGCTAGTGGAAGAACTATGGGAGCACCAGTGCGGCGACCAGTTGTACGAGCCCACATTCGTTCGGAACTTCCCGGTCGAGACGTCTCCGCTCACACGGGACCACCGGACCGAACCGGGAATCACGGAGAAGTGGGACCTATACGTGCGCGGCTTCGAGTTGGCCACCGGCTATTCGGAATTGGTCGATCCGGTGATTCAGCGTGAGCGTTTCGTCGATCAGGCCCGGCTGGCCTCGGCCGGTGACGACGAGGCGATGGTCCTCGACGAGGAGTTCCTCGCCGCGATGGAGCAGGGAATGCCTCCCACCACCGGTACCGGAATGGGAATCGATCGACTGCTCATGGCATTGACGGGATTGGGAATCCGGGAAACAATCCTCTTTCCCATTGTTCGCCCCTCGTCCCGCTGATTCACCTCGACGAAATCGTGCAAATAAGATAAGTCCATTCTCTGTATTCCGAGACGACGAATCAAGGGTATGGTTACCTCCGGGTAGTAGCTCGCGTTGACGATGACACGTTCGCTTCATTCGAGAGGAAATTCATCCCATGGCCAAGAAGGTTACCGTCACCCTGATCGACGATGTCGATCAAGAGGCATCTGCTGATGAGACCGTCGAGTTCGGACTCGACGGTGTCCAGTACGAGATCGACCTTTCCTCGGAGAATGCGGCTAAATTGCGCGAGCAGCTCGACGTGTGGGTTTCGCATGCCCGAAAGGTCAGTTCGCGCAAGCGTGGCAAGACCGTGGCGGCAGCCCCGGCCGCTACCAAGTCCCGCGTTTCTGTCGACCGGGAACAGAGCGCCGCCATCCGTGAATGGGCGCGCAAGAACAACAAAAAGGTTTCTGCACGCGGACGGATCTCCGCCGAAATTATCGACGCGTACAACAAAGCGAACTGAATGTCGGCTGGGAACAGAATTCGCTGAATCGGTCCCCGGGAGCCTTCTCGGCTGTTACGGTCCACGACTGATCGGATAATCGGTTAATGTGGACTGGCCACGCCTCGTTGCGTGCGGATTCGGCAATTCTGTTCCTGGCGTTCGGGCTGTAGGCCGACAGAGGACCGACCTCGGTGTAACAGCCCCTTCCGGGAGCGGAATCTTCCCTGTCCAGTGTGCTGCGCGAAGCGACAACACAGATGCTCTCGCCCACACCGACCTGAACCCTCGTGTGCTCGCCGACCTCCGGCCGTGTCGCCGGACGCGACTTTCCGGCCCCATCGCCACCGCCGGTTTCCTGCGAGCTTTCGGATGCGTCCTCGAGGCGCCGCAGGATCTGCTCTGCCCTCAGTCGTGTCGGGGGACTGCGTCGGCAGGGAGTGGGTGGCGAACACACAGGTCATCGACATACCCTGTCGGGACAGGCCGGACTGGCAGGCTTTCTGTTCGTGCGGCAACGCTGCGACGGAAACGACTGCGTGCGGGTCGCGGACTTCGCGACAGCTGTGGGAACTGTGGTCGACCCATCCGGCAACGTCCTTGCGACGAACAACTGGACAGAAGTATCTGTTCGAGCCCACCCCGGCGGCTACGAAACGGTGGCCTCGTCGGCCTCGCCGTCCCTGTTCGCTCCAGGCGTACAGGGAAGCGAAACGAATGCCGGAGCTGGGGCGTTGAATACGATAAGCAGGCTCGCCCGCTCACCTAAAGGGGTGGAGGGGCAGCAGGTCGATCGGCAGCCAACTAGAGTATGAGATGGGGTCGTGGAACCTTCGTCGGTTCAGGGCTGAGGCCAATTCAGGGCTGAGGCGTTCGAGCAGGCGGTGGCGATCTGCTTGTTGTGCCGGAGCGAAACGCGGCGAACAGGGACGAGACACCCGGTCTCGTGACTGCTCGTCGGAAAGTGTGAGGGAGAGCGATGTTCGAGAGGTTCACCGATCGCGCACGGCGCGTTGTTGTCCTGGCTCAAGAAGAAGCCAGGATGCTCAACCACAACTACATCGGTACGGAGCACATCCTGCTCGGCCTCATTCACGAGGGCGAAGGTGTCGCTGCCAAGTCGCTGGAGTCGTTGGGCATCTCCCTCGAAGGAGTGCGCAGCCAGGTCGAGGAGATCATCGGCCAGGGCCAGCAGGCCCCGTCCGGCCACATCCCCTTCACCCCGCGTGCCAAAAAGGTCCTGGAGCTCAGCCTGCGCGAGGCGCTGCAGCTCGGACACAACTACATCGGTACGGAGCACATCCTGCTCGGCCTCATCCGCGAGGGTGAAGGTGTCGCGGCGCAGGTGCTGGTCAAGCTCGGTGCCGATCTCAATCGCGTGCGCCAGCAGGTCATCCAGCTGCTGTCCGGTTACCAGGGCAAGGAGCCGGCCGAAGCGGGCGGCACTCGCGGCGAGGCGGGCACCCCGTCGACGTCGCTGGTGCTCGACCAGTTCGGTCGCAACCTCACCCAGGCAGCCCTCGAAGGCAAGCTCGACCCCGTCATCGGCCGCTCGAAGGAAATCGAGCGTGTCATGCAGGTGCTGTCGCGCCGTACCAAGAACAACCCCGTGCTGATCGGCGAGCCCGGTGTCGGTAAGACCGCCGTCGTGGAAGGTCTGGCCCAGGCCATCGTCAACGGCGAGGTCCCCGAGACGCTCAAGGACAAGCAGCTGTACACGCTCGACCTCGGGTCGCTCGTGGCCGGCAGCCGCTACCGCGGTGACTTCGAGGAACGCCTGAAGAAGGTCCTCAAGGAGATCAACACCCGCGGCGACATCATCCTGTTCATCGACGAGCTGCACACCCTCGTGGGTGCCGGCGCGGCCGAGGGCGCCATCGACGCGGCCTCGATCCTCAAGCCCAAGCTCGCTCGCGGTGAACTGCAGACCATCGGTGCCACCACCCTCGACGAGTACCGCAAGTACATCGAGAAGGACGCCGCACTCGAGCGCCGGTTCCAGCCGGTGCAGGTCGGCGAGCCGACAGTGGAACACACCATCGAGATCCTGAAGGGTCTTCGCGACCGCTACGAGGCGCATCACCGCGTGTCCATCACGGATGGTGCACTCGTTGCTGCCGCCACGCTGGCCGACCGCTACATCAACGACCGCTTCCTGCCGGACAAGGCGATCGACCTCATCGACGAGGCCGGAGCCCGGATGCGTATCCGCCGGATGACCGCACCGCCGGACCTGCGCGAATTCGACGACAAGATCGCCGATGCCCGCCGTGAGAAGGAATCTGCGATCGACGCGCAGGACTTCGAGAAGGCCGCGAACCTGCGGGACAAGGAGAAGACCCTCGTCGCGCAGCGCGCGGAGCGGGAGAAGCAGTGGCGTTCCGGTGACCTGGACGTCATCGCCGAGGTCGACGACGAGCAGATCGCCGAGGTTCTGGGCAACTGGACCGGCATCCCCGTGTTCAAGCTCACCGAGGAGGAGACCACGCGTCTGCTCCGCATGGAGGAGGAGCTGCACAAGCGGATCATCGGTCAGGAAGACGCGGTCAAGGCTGTCGCCAAGGCGATCCGTCGTACCCGCGCCGGCCTGAAGGATCCGAAGCGTCCGTCCGGTTCGTTCATCTTCGCCGGCCCGTCCGGTGTCGGTAAGACCGAGCTGGCCAAGTCTCTCGCCAACTTCCTGTTCGGCGAGGACGACGCTCTCATCCAGATCGACATGGGTGAGTTCCATGACCGCTTCACCGCGTCGCGGCTGTTCGGTGCCCCTCCCGGCTACGTCGGTTACGAAGAGGGCGGCCAGCTCACCGAAAAGGTGCGCCGCAAGCCATTCAGCGTGGTGCTGTTCGACGAGATCGAGAAGGCACACCAGGAGATCTACAACACCCTCCTGCAGGTGCTCGAAGACGGCCGTCTCACCGACGGCCAGGGCCGGACCGTGGACTTCAAGAACACGGTGCTCATCTTCACGTCGAACCTCGGAACCTCGGACATCTCCAAGGCGGTGGGCCTCGGATTCACGTCGGGCAAGGGCGACGAGTCGAACTACGAGCGGATGAAGCTCAAGGTCAACGACGAGCTGAAGAAGCACTTCCGGCCCGAGTTCCTCAACCGCATCGACGACATCGTCGTCTTCCACCAGCTCACCACCGAGCAGATCGTCAAGATGGTGGACCTGATGGTGGCACGCGTCGAGGTGGCGCTGAAGAACAAGGATATGACCATGGCGGTCACCGACAAGGCCAAGTCGCTTCTGGCCAAGCGTGGCTTCGATCCGGTCCTGGGTGCACGGCCGCTGCGTCGCACCATCCAGCGCGAGATCGAGGACCAGCTGTCGGAGAAGATCCTCTTCGGCGAGGTCGGCCCCGGTCAGATCGTGTACGTCGACGTCGAGAACTGGGACGGCGAGGGTGCGGGCGAGGACGCGAAGTTCACGTTCCGTGGCGAGACCAAGCCGGTCACGGTGCCCGATGAGGTTCCGATCGACCTGGCCAAGTCGGGCGCGTCCGACTCGGAGTAGGTAACTATCACACGAACGGGCCGCCGGTGGATTTCCACCGGCGGCCCGTTCGTCGCATGCGGCGTCAGAAGCTCTTGCGTCCGGACCAGTTGGCCAGGCGCTCGGTCGGGCCCGCGGCAGGCTGGGGATCGACCACTTCGGCGAATGGAACCTGTCCACCGCGGACTTCGGCCGGAATCGCCTGGCGGGCGACGGCGAGCGCCGCTTCGGCGAGCGCGGGCCGAGCTTCGGAGTGCTGACCGGTGGCGACAGCGATGTCCCAGCCGTGGACCAGTGTCTCGTTGATGTATCCCCACACGGCCGCACGGCCGGGCACCGTCTCCCACGGCGCTCGAACGTCGGCGTCCAACCGGTCGTCGCCCCAGGCCGGCCACATCCGTTCGATCGCGGACCGATAGGCGGCTGCGTAGTCCCCGTCGGAGAATTCGGTGACGACGAGGGGGATCGTGCCCGGATCCCCGCCTTCGCCGATGACCCGGGCACGTTCCACGGTGGCCACCAGATGGCCGAGAAGGGTGCGGACGTCGAAGTCGGCGCACGGGGTGGACGCCGCCAGCTGGTCTTCGCTGACCTTGTCGATGAGGCCGGTTGTCCAGGCGAGTGCCTCGCGGTAGAGGGGACGGGGATCGGTGGTCTGTGTCGTCATGCGGCAACTATCGCCGCGAAACATGACATCTCCTGTCATGTATTTCTGCGAGACTTTTCCCATGCGTGCCGACCGTCTGCTGTCGCTGGTGCTGCTGCTCCGAAACCGTGGTCGGATGTCGGCGTCGGCGCTCGCCCGCGAGCTCGAGGTATCACCGCGTACCGTGCTGCGTGACATCGACGCTCTGTCGTCGGCGGGGATACCGGTGTATGCCGAGCGTGGCCGGGACGGCGGCTTCGAACTGCTCCCCGGATTCACGACGGACCTCACCGGTCTGACCCTCGACGAGGCGAAGGCTCTGCTGGCGGCCGGTTCCGCCGCCACCTCGCAGTCACTGGGCATGGCTCCGGCCTTTGCGTCGGCGATGCGCAAGGTGGTGGCGGCGATGCCCGACGCACACCGCGCAGCGGCCACCAAGGTTGCCGAACGAATTTTCGTCACTCAAGGAACCTGGTTGTCGGACCCGGACCAAGCCGACGAATATCTCGGCCTGATCCAGCAGGCCGTGTTCGTCGGACGTCGCCTGAGCATTCTGTACGCGTCGAGAGGCGCGGCGGCGGTCCGGAGAATTGTCGACCCGCTGGGACTCATTTACGCGTCCGGACGGTGGTACCTCGTCGCCATGGATGCCGGCAGGGAGAGGATGTACCGACTCGAGCGCATCGAGGAGGCAGTGGAACTGGAGGAACCTGCGCACCGGCCGGCCGACATCGACCTCGCCGCCATCTGGCAGCGTCGCCGCGCAGCGTTCCGGGCGAGAACGGAACCGGTCGTCGCGGACGTACTCGTGCGTGTGGCCCGCCGGGACGATCTCGTGGAACGGGTGTTCGGTGTGCGCTCCCAGTCCGTGTTCGACCGTAGTCGGGTTCGCGTCGAGGTGGTGTTCGGCGACCGTGCCCATGCGCACGGTGTGCTCTGGGCGATGGGCGACGATGTCGAGGTCCTGGAACCTCCGGATCTGCGGACAGAACTGCGGTCCAGAGCGATGCGGATGCTCGCACGGTACGAGTAGGTTCGAGGAGAACTGACGTCACACGAGAGGATCGGCATGCCGACACGTACCGCACGCACCGCCTGGAACGGAACGCTCGAACAGGGAGGGGGGCAAGTCGAACTCACCAGCTCGGGAGTTGCCACGTTCGACGTGTCGTTCCCCAAGCGAGCGGCCGACAACGCGGACGGAACCACCAGCCCCGAAGAGTTGATCGCCGCAGCGCACTCGTCCTGCTTCGCGATGCAGTTGTCCGCGCTGATCGCGGAGGCAGGCGGAACTCCGCAGAGTCTCGAGGTGAAAGCCGATGTGTCCCTGGGTCCGGACACTCCGGGTTTCAAGCTGACCGGCATCCTTCTCACCGTGCGAGGTGAAGTGGAAGGCCTGGACGCCGACGGGTTCGCCAAAGCCGCACAGGCGGCCAAGGAGTCGTGTCCTGTCAGCAAGGCGTTGACTGGTGTCGAGATCACGCTCGACGCGGCCCTCGAGTCCTGAGCCGCGTCACTGCCGGTTGAATCGGGCGCGGATCTCTTCCATCTTGGCCTGCAGCTCCTCTTGACTGATCACGCCCCTGTCCATCAGCGCATGGGCAGTCGCGATGACGGAGCGGCTGCGGACCGGGAAGTCGCGGTAGACGGTCTCGCCCAGCTCGTCCTCGGTGTGGCGCCTCTCGAGATTGTCGAAGGCGCCACGCCAGGACAGGCATTCAGCCGTGGCCTGCATTCTCGATTCCCAGGGGTCGGGTTTACGGTCGAGGTCGGGAAGCGTGGCATCGTCACGGGTCGTGGAGGGTGTCAACGTGTTCAGGAGTACTTCGTAGCCTCTTTCAGTCATCACTGTGGGCCTCCAACCGAGGGTGGCGTGGTCGCCGTCCAGTCCACCTGAGGTACTGCGACCCCGATCATGGTGTCGCGGGTAACGATCGATGCGAGTTGCTCTTCACTCCAATCCTCGGTTCCGGACGGCCGCATCGGCATCACCATGAACCGGGACTTCTGATTCGAGTCGTGGACGCGCACTTCCACATCGGGCGGAAAGTGCAAGCCGAACTCTGCTATGACTTCCCGGGGCCAGCGGACCATCCGGCGCCGGTAGTTGGGCGTGCGGTACCAATCGGGTGACATGCCCAGAACGGGCCGCGGGTAGCAGGAACACAGCGTGCAAACGATGACGTTGTGCACCTTCGGCGTGTTTTCCAGCACATAGAAGTAGGTGTAGTCGCTCGGTGTCCCGGACCCGGTCGGATCGCGCCAGTCGATTCCGACTTCCTTGCACGTCTCGGTTCCGTCGGCCAACAGCCGCTTCTTGAATTCCGGGTCGACCCATGCCTTGGCGACGAGCTTGGACCCTCCGGAGGGCCCGACGGATTCGGCCCACTCCGAGAATCTGCGATGGTCCTCATGGGAGAACAGGCCGTGCTCGATGGACAGTTCGCGGATCGCCGTTTCGAGGATCTCGAATTCGCTGATCTCTTCCGACGCTTGGATCGGGGTGTGGTCGTCGTGCGAATGCGTCATGTCTCAGCCTCCCCTGCAAGCTCGAGCCAGCGCTCGGAGCATTCGGTTTCCAAAGTGTCGACGTCGAAGCCGGTGTAGCGAGGCCACAGGTCGGTCTGCTTGAAACGCACTACATAGAACGGTTCCGTTCGTCCGTCGTCCACCCTTCCCCACGCCTCGTCTTCGGGTATCACCCATTCCGGTCGATATTCGACGATCACGCCGGTGTGCCCGCGGATGAACGCTTGAGTTCTGGTGTGGAACATCGACGTCGCGTCCCGGACGGTGACCCGATCGCCGATCCGGAACTTACTCACGACGGACTCCCACCTGCTCGTTGGTCACTCGACCGCCGGCGAACCTCGTCGATCTTCGCGGAGAGTTCGTCAGGGGTGATGAGGCCTTTGTTGATCAGTGTCTTGGCCGCCACCGTGATCCACCGGGCGTAGTACGGCAGACCGAAATAGAGCGTTGCACCCAGGTCGTTCTCGGCACGACGGCGCTCTTCCGAATTCCACACACCCCGCCATCCGAGGCATTCACAAGTGACGTAGGTGCGCATCTCCCAGTCTTCTTCCACCTTCTCCTCGTACGGAACGGGAAGAGCGGGCTGGCCGCCGACATCGTGTAGAACATGCCGTAACGCGTCGAAGGCAGCGTTGGAAAGGTAATAGGGCGAATCCATTTCGGCGTGGTGGACTGGTGTGAATTCGGCTACGCGATTGGCCTGTGCTTCGAATTCCGCTCTAGGGTTCATCTCCGGCTCCGGTCCTGGTGGAACTAGTGGCAGGGAAGTCCCAGTAGGTGGCGTCCGTCGTGCATCAGTTCGTGCAGGTACATGCCACTTCGAGAGATCACGCCCTGGTCGAACCCGACCAGGTAGAGCATGAGGAGGGAAAGAAGGACGACTCCGACGGTCATCGACACGACTCCGAGAGTTTCGACAGTCCTGCCCGGCGAAGCGACGTACACCATGATTTCCCCTGAATGAGTGCGGGTTCGAGAACTACGTCCACTGCCGATCATCCGGGCATTGCGGCGAGCGCCCCTCGATCAGCGGCACGACCGTTTCGACGTTACTCCCGGTACCGAAGACCGACTACTGTCCCGGCGGGCCGAATCCCGGGTGCGCAAATGCGGCGCGGCGGACCAAGACAAACCCAACTTCTGAGGTCGACGTCACGGAACAGAAAGCGGCTTCGAACTGTTTTCCGAACTGTGACGACACAACTCGACGACTCCGCTCGTACCATCGAGATCGAAATCTGGTCGGACGTGGCGTGCCCGTGGTGTTACATCGGCAGGCACCGCTTCCTCGATGCCCTCTCGGACTTCGAGGAGCGTGAGCGGGTGCGGGTGCGGGTGCGGGTGACGTGGCGGGCGTATCAGCTGTCGCCGGAAACACCGGCAGGGGAGCGTCGCAGCGAGCTCGACGCCCTCGTACAGAGCAAAGGTCTGCCCGCAGAACAGGTGCGTCAGATGTTCGAACACGTGTCGCGTACTGCCGCAGAGGAAGGGCTCAGGCTTGACTTCGACACCGTGATCGCCGCCAACACGTTCGACGCGCACCGTCTGATTCACCTCGCGGGCGACTCGCGCGACGCGGTGGTGGAGGCGCTGTTCCGCGCGCACTTCCGTGAGGGCGCGGTGATCGACGATCGGGCGGTTCTGGTCGACATCGCATCGAGTACCGGTCTCGACCCTGATGTCGTGCGGAAGCAGCTGGACTCCGACGTCGGCGCGGATGCCGTACGCGCCGACCTCGACACTGCACGACAGTTGCAGGTATCGGCGGTGCCGTTCTTCGTCGCAGACCGCCGAATCGCGGTGTCGGGTGCTCAACCGAAAGATGTGTTTCTTCAGCTGCTGACACAGGCGAGCGCAGCGTCGGTGGACTGACGACTCCGGTGTCCGCGCAGTGGGGTCCGCCCCTACCCGGGTGTCGGTGCGACGCGCTTGCCATCGCCTTGGCCGAAGAGCACATTGAAATGCACGTCATCGGCAGGGAGGCACTGTGCGCGAGCAGACACGATCCAGAGACACATGGGCTGCGTTGAAAGTGGAGGACTGGACCTCGACACGGGACACCCTGCACATGTGGACGCAGATAGTCGGGAAGATCCGCTTGGCCCACGCACCGTTGATCAACCACTGGTGGCAGGTCCCGCTGTACGTCAGCCCCCGCGGTCTCACGACGTCGACAGTCCCGTACGGCACCGACTGCTTCGATATCGAATTCGACTTCGCCGACCATCGACTGGTGATCCGCACGAGCACGGGCGGCAGCGGGACGGTTGCCCTCGAACCGAAGTCGGTGGCCGACTTCTACACAGAGACGATGGACACGCTGGCCGAACTGGGTGTGGCGACCACCATTCGGGCCCGGCCCAACGAGGTGAACCCAGCCGTCCCGTTCGCGGAGGACACCCAACACTGCTCGTACGACGGTGAGTCGGTGTACCGGTTTTGGCGACAGCTCGTGCAGGCGGACCGGGTGTTGCACGAGTTCCGTTCGCATTTCATCGGTAAGGTCAGTCCCGTGCACTTTTTTTGGGGTGCGCTCGACCTGGCCTGCACCCGGTTCTCCGGGAAAACCGCGCCCACTCACCCTGGGGGAGCGCCGAACTGCGGAGACTGGGTGATGGTCGAGGGCTACTCGCACGAGCTGAGCAGCTGCGGTTTCTGGCCCGGTGGTGGCGCCGAAGGCGCGTTCTATGCGTACGCCTACCCGGAACCGGATGGCTTCGCCGACTACCCGGTCGGGCCCGACGGAGCCCTCTACAGCGGAGAGTTCCGGCAATTCTTGCTGCCGTATGAGGCCGTGCGAACTGCAGACGATCCGGATCTGGCACTGCTGACGTTCCTGCACAGCACCTACGACGCGGCTGCCGAACTGGGTGGCTGGGACCGGGCCGCCCTGGAGGCGGACCCGGCCCGATGGGACAAATTCCGTTGACGCCCTGAAAGGCGGGTCAGCCGGCGTTCGCCGACGCGGGCGCCTGCGCCCGGCTGGCACGCTCGGTGAGGAAGGCGAACACGAGACCGAGAGCGAGCCAGAGGGTTGCCTGGGTGGCGAGGGATGCGAGGCGGAAATCCCACAGCAGGCCGGCCGGGAAGTCGTCGCCCACCTCGTCGACGGTAGGCAGAATCAGATATCCGACCGTGACCACGACCAGGAATGCGGCCACCGGGGCCGCGATGCGCGTCGACAGGAATTCCTGAGCAGCTACCGCCTTCGCCGCGAATACCGACGCGACCACGGCGAGCAGACCCAGCACCACCACGGCGAGCCACAGCCAGGTGCGACTGGTGATGGTCTCGGGATCGCCGACGGCCGGCGGATTGGCCGGGTACTTGAAGAACGGAACGGCTTCGATCGCCAGCCACCCGAGTGACGCGAGCACCATACCGAGCACCGGACCCGAAAGCGTGGTCACCCTGCGCGCGTAGTGCGCGACGACGGCAAATATCGCCCCGAGCGCCAGTCCGGCGAGTGACGTCGCGAGGAACAGACCGAACCGCTGTCCGTTGCGACTGACCAGGGCTTCTTCCTCGTCGTGCGAATGGCCAGCCGGTGCACTCGATTCCGCCCCGTGCGAGTGGTCGGCGCTGCCCGCTTCCTCGATCGCGATGGCGGCGTCGATGTGCGATTCGCCGAGGACGAATGCCACGCCGCCGGCGAGGATTCCGGCAATCAACCCTGCAAGCAGACCGCGAATCAGTAACTTCCCGAAGGACTCGCTCAGTGTCATGTTCGCGGACGACTCGTTCAGTGGCACGGCAGGCCCAGCAGGTGGCGCCCGTCATGCATCAGTTCGTGCATGTACATGCCACTGCGCGAAATCGCGCCCTGGTCGAATCCCACGAGGTAGAGAGCAAGCATCGCGAAAAGTACGATCGCGAACGAGATGACGGCGAGCCGGGTCGAATCGACCGATGCGCCGGGTGCGTAGACGAGTGCCATGGTTCCTCCTGGGATGTCGCGTCCCCTAGGTTCATGCGATGGCCGCAGTATCTGGCTGTCGAGGTGGTTCCCGCATCTTGCCGTGGCCTAGCTGAGGGACTACTCCGATTTACAGTGGCGCGACCGCTCCGGTTTTGCACCGGATTCCTGCCGAACCATCGCTTTGTCTTGCGAACTTTCGCACCCGGCGGGCCGCCGTGTCAATGTTCGCCTCGAGGTTCGTGTCGAGCAGGTCCTCAGCGGTCGGCCGCTGCCGAGACGTCGAGAACCACCTCGAACTCGAGCAGAGACGCGCCGGACGCCACCGGCTTCTGCCGCTCACCAGCGTGCGCTTCCCGTGCAGGGCCGTCGCGCCACGCCTCGAATGCCTCTTCGCTCTCCCACTGGGTGACGACGAAGTAGCGGTTCTCGCCCTTGACCGGGCGCAGAAGCTGGAACCCGAGAAAGCCTGGGGAATTCTCGACGGCATGCGCGCGTCCTGCGAAGCGCTTCTCCAGTTCGGGGCCCGCACCCTCGGGAACTTCGATTGCATTGATCTTCACCACTGCCATGCTTGGGGAGGGTACTCCGCTAGCGTCGCAGTCGTGGTGGGTGAGAGTGCGTTGCACGACGAGGGCGGCACCGGACGACCGATTCTGCTGCTGCACGGGTTGATGGGCAGTGCGCGGACGTGGCGCAGGCAGGTTCCGTGGCTGCGCGAACACGGCCACGTCTACACGTTCGACGCTGCAGGCCACGGCCGTCCCGCCCCGCGCGTGCTGTCGACGGAAGCATTCGTCGAAGACCTGGCGGCGACATTGAGTCCGGTCGCCGAGCCGCTGGTCGTCATCGGGCATTCGATGGGCGCCTTGCACGCGTGGTGCCTGGCCGCCGAGTTCCCGGAGAAGGTCGCCGCTCTCGTTCTCGAAGACATGGCGCCTGATTTTCGTGGCCGTACCGCCGACGACTGGGCGGCGATGATCTCGAACTGGCCGCAACCGTTCGAGACGCGAGAGGCGCTCGTCGAGTATTTCGGACCTGTCGCGGGTCAGTACTTCCTCGACTCGTTCGAGCAGCGAGACGACGGCTGGTACCTGCACGGCGAGGTCGAGACGTTCCGCGACATCTCCGCCGAGTGGGGTGACCGGCACTTCTGGGCTCAGTGGGCCTCGATCACGGTGCCGGCGCTGCTGATCGAGGGCGAGTACACCATCACCCCCGAGGGGCAGATGCGGAAGATGGCAGAGCGGCATCCCCACGCCGAATACGTCCGCATCGAGGAAGCCGGGCACCTCGTCCACGACGATCAGCCGGAGCAGTACCGGAAAGTGGTCGAGGAATTCCTGCACGAACTGACCTGAGCGCACGGTTGCGCAGAGGTTTGTCAGCTGCGGACGTAATCGTGGAGGTTTCCAGCAATCTTCTCAGCGTCTGTGCCCGATCGTGAGGGCACCTAGCTTCCCTCACCCGCGAGGGCGAAGAGGCCGTCGTCGGTCTGCTCCACCAAGCCGTCGAGCAGTAACGAGTGCAGAGCACGATCACGCTGACCGGGGTCGTCGAGCCACACCTGGTCGAGGCGAACCCGCTCGACCGGACGCGAACTGTCGCGCAACACCGCCATGAGCTTGCCGCGAACCTGACGGTCCGTGCCCGCAAACTTCTGCACCTTCCTGCGTTCACCGGTGTGCGCTGGTCGCCCAGCGTCCATCCAGGCGCAACTCGGCAGCGGACACCGCGAGCATTCGGGGGAGCGTGCGGTGCAGATCGTCGCACCGAGTTCCATGAGTGCCGCAGAGAACGTGGCGGCGCGGGCGCGGGTCCGGGGCAGCAGCGCGGACACGTCCGCCAGGTCGCGCACCGTCGACGGGTTGCCGGGCTCCGCGTTGCCGTGCACAGCGCGCGCCACCACCCGTCGAACATTGGTGTCGACGACGGGGACACGCTGCCCGTAGGCGAAGCACGCCACTGCGCGAGCGGTGTACGCGCCGATCCCGGGAAGCCCGAGGAGGGTGTCGACGTCGCTCGGGACCACGTCACCGTGCTGGGTGGCCAGCACTTCGGAACACTGGTGCAGTCGCAGCGCTCGCCGCGGATAACCGAGCTTTCCCCACGCGCGCAAGACGTCGGCCTGGCTCGACGCCGCCATCAGGGACGGGACGGGCCAGCGCTGCACCCATTGCTCCCAGATGGGAGCAACGCGGACGACGGGTGTCTGCTGCAGCATGATCTCGCTCATCAGAATGTGCCAGGCGGTCACACCCTCGCGACGCCACGGCAAATCCCTGGCCTCGGCGTCGTACCACCTGATCAGCGCAGACGAGTCCACGGTCACTTCTTCTCACAAGTCCCTTCGCCGCAGTGCCAACCGGAATTTCCGTCGACGTAATGCTCCCGCAGAGCCGGTGCAACAGGAGGGGTGCACAATATGCTCATGCCTAACTCCAACCCGGTTTCTGCATGGAAGTCCCTACGCCAGGGTAACGAGCGGTTCGTCAACGGCACCTCGCTCCATCCCAGCCAGGGCGTCGCCGATCGCGCGAAGCTCGTCGGCGGCCAGCACCCCACGGCCGTCCTGTTCGGATGCGGAGACTCCCGCGTCGCCGCCGAGATCATCTTCGACCAGGGGCTCGGCGACATGTTCGTCGTCCGCACCGCAGGCCACGTCCTCGACGACGCGGTTCTCGGGTCGATCGAGTATGCCGTCGGGGTGCTCAACGTGCCGCTCATCGTCGTGCTCGGTCACGACAGCTGTGGCGCCGTCAAGGCGACGCTCGACGCCCTCGACGACGGCAACATCCCCCCCGGATTCATCCGCAGCATCGTCGAACGTGTGGCGCCGTCGATCCTGAAGGGACGCCGCGAGGGCCTCAGTACCGTCGACGAACTCGAAGGTCGCCATGTGGTGGAGACCGGTGCGCTGCTCATGCAGCGGTCGCGCATCATCGCGGAGAAGGTGGAGAGCGGCGCGTGCGCCATCGCCGGTGTCACGTACAAGCTGTCCGACGGCCGCACCCACCTGCAGGGCGCCGTCGGAGACATCGGTGAGCTCACGGACTGACCGCGACACGCCGCACCCGCTGAGCCGTACCCGCACGCTGCCGAACTACCGTTGACGTCGTGCTGGAACCGAATGGACCGTTGCCCCCCGAGATTTACTGGCGCCGCAGGGCGCTGGCGATCGGCGGCGCCATCGTCGTGCTGCTCTTGGTGGTCTGGTTGATCAGTTCCCTCCGCGGTGGGGACGATTCCGAGACCGACCCCGCGGCAGCCAGCTCGTCGTTGACCACGCCGGTGTCGATTTCACCGACTGCCTCGGGTTCGCCGTCGAGTGGTGGTTCCGGCGGCTCGGGTGGGGGCGGCGGAGCTGCCGCGGCCGGCGATGAAGGGTCCGGCACGGCAAGTGCCTCGGGCTCCTCGACCAGTGGAGCATCGAGCAGTGCCGGGTCGACGAGTGCAGCGGTCAGCGGTCAGACTGTTGCAGCCGGCCAGTGCCCGGACCAATCCCTGGCCATCAAAGTCGCTGCCGACAAGCCGACATACCTTCCTGGGGAAGAGCCGAGTTTCACGACGGTCATCACCAACATCGGCACCACGTCGTGCCAGCGCGACCTCGGTAGCAGCCTGCAGCAGGTGCTGGTGTACACGATCGACGGCAGCGTCCGGCTGTGGTCCAACATCGACTGCTTCCCGCAGTCCGCGGCCGACCTGCGCACCCTCGCCCCCGGCGAGCAGGCTCAGTTCACGGTGAAGTGGTCTGCCAAGACATCCGCACCGGATTGCCTCACCCAACCGGAACCGCAGCGCGATCCGGTGGGTCCCGGCGCATACACCGTGGTGGGGCAGCTGGGACAGCTGCGTAGTGCGCCGGAACCGTTCAACCTGAGCTGACCGGACTACAGCTCGATCCGGGACCGGCGATCGAATTCCTTCTCCAGGCCGGTCTGGTCAGGGTCGGCGAGCAGTGCCGCGAGAAGAATGCGGGCCTGTCCGGCTCTGAGGTCGGTCGAGAAGAGGGCCCCGGCCGCGATGAGATCGGAGCCGCCTCCACCTCCGCCGTAAGTGGGGGAGATCGACCCGAACGGAACGCGGGTGGATACGGCGACCGGCACACCCGCCGCGACGGATTCGCGTACCGCCTCGACGATTCCGGGGTTCGCGTTGCCGGATCCGAGCGCATCGAGAACCAAGCCGTGCGCGCCGGTGCTCCGGCACGCGTCGAACTGCACACGATCCGTGCCAGGGTAGATCGCGACGACGTCGACACGGACGCCGGAGATCGGACGCCAGGGCAGTGGCTCGGGCCGGTGGCGGTGCATCGGGGTGCGGACGGACCGGAACGCATCGAGCGCGGTCGTGTCCGCCTTGCGGACCCCCGGAACCGGATGAAGCTTTCCGCCGAAGGAAATCAACACTCCCAGTCCACGCATGGCCGGATCGGTGGCGGCCGACAATGCGGCCGAGAGGTTGGCCTGCGCGTCCGACTCGGGATGATCGAAGGTGCGTTGTGCCCCGGTGAAGACGACCGGCCGGGGATCGGCGTGATGCAGATCCACCAGAAACGCGGTTTCCTCCATGGTGTCGGTTCCGTGGAGAACGACCACCCCGGCGACAGTGGGGTCGCGGAGTTCCGCTGCGATTGCCTCGCGTACCCGATCCATGTCGGCGAAGGTCATACACGAGCTGTCCTTCGACAGGACATCGGTGACGCGGACCTCGGTGGCCGCCCGCTCGGCTCCGGTCGCGAGCAGATCCGGGCCGGTGACGACGGGACGGCTCACACCGTCCTCGCCGCGTCGGCTCGCGATGGTGCCCCCGGTGGTGACGACGGCGACTGTAGGCACTTACTGTCCTCCCTGCGAGGCGGTCGGGTAGTCATCGGTGGACATGCTGTCATCTCGTGCGGCGGCCAGGTCGCGGATGCGGTTTCTGCAGGCGTACCAGCCGATCACCAGGAGCGGGGCGATGATGGCGATCGATCCGACGGTCCACGTTCCGACGGGGTGGTCGAAAGCCATCAGCACGACTACGCCGACGAGGAACGCCAACGTCAGAAGGCCGGTGTAGGGGGCGCCGAACATCCGGAAACTCGGCCGTACGAGGCGCCCCTCCTTCGCGAACTTCCAGAGTTTCAACTGGCACAACACGATCACGGCCCAGGCGCTGATGATCCCGAGGGCGGCCAGGTTGAGGACGATCTCGAACGCCTGAGTGGGAACGATCGCATTGAGTCCGACACCGAGCAGGATGACGAATCCCGTGAGAGCGATGCCGCCGTAGGGGACGCCCGCCTTGTTCATCCTCGCCGCGAACGCGGGCGCCGACCCCGCCATGGCCATCGAGTGCAGTATTCGTCCGGTCGAATACAGTCCGGCATTGAGTGAGGACAATGCGGCGGTGAGTACGACGAGATTCATGATCGCGTCTGCGCCTTCGACGTTGATCGTTCCGAAGAAGGTAACGAACGGGCTTTCGCCGGCGTGATATTCCATGTAGGGGAGAAGCAGCGCCAGTAACAGGACGGATCCGACGTAGAAAACGAGAATCCGGAGGATCACCGTGTTGATCGCCTTGGGGATTACCTTCTCCGGATTCTTGGTTTCCCCGGCCGTGGTACCGACCAATTCGATGGATGCGTAGGCGAATACGACGCCCTGAATCACCACGATTGCGGGCAGGATGCCGTTGGGGAACCACCCGCCGTTGTCGGAGATCATGCTGAAGCCGGAGGTGTGGCCCTCGATGGGGGTACCGAACAAGACGAAGTAGACCCCGAAGCAGAGGAATGCGGCCAGCGCCACGACTTTGATGAGCGCGAACCAGAATTCCAATTCACCGAACACGCGTACCGACACCATGTTCAGTGTCAAAACGAGCGCTACTGCCGCCAAGGCGAATACCCATTGGTCGACGTCCCCCAGCGGCGCCCAGTATTTCTTGAAGAAGTTCATGTAGAGCGCTACTGCAGTGACGTCGACGACCGCGGTCATCGCCCAGTTCAGCCAGTAGAGCCAGCCGGCGGCGAACGCCATCTTCTCGCCGAAAAATTCGCGCGAGTACGAGACGAACGAACCCGACGTGGGACGGTGCATCACCAGCTCGCCCAGTGCCCGCAGAATCAGGAAGGCGAAAAATCCGCAGAGGGCGTAGACGAGAACAAGGGCGGGTCCTGCTTGATGAAGGCGTCCACCGGCGCCCATGAACAGACCGGTGCCGATCGCACCACCGATGGCGATCATCTGAATCTGTCGAGGGCCGAGGGCCTTTCGATACCCCAGATCTTCCTCGACGAAGATGTCGTGTGTCTGACTCGGGCCGTCTTTTTCGATCGTCATGACACCACTCCAGCGGTCGTCGGAACGGGAGCCTGAGTTGCCGTACCAGCCCTCAGGTTGGCGAGGTGCTCCGGACTGAGTAGTCGATCGAGTTCGTCTCGGTCGAGCAGTCCCGCATCGATCACGAGGTCGGCGACCCTACGACCGGACACCAGCGCTTCCTGCGCGATACGGGTCGACGCGGTATAGCCGATGTACGGATTGAGCGCGGTGACGAGTCCGATCGAGTCTTCGACCCGGGCACGCAGAAGTTCGGTGTTGGCGGTGATCCCGAGAACGCACTTGTCGGCCAGGATGCGGCAGGCGGCGGCCAGATGCCGCATTCCGTCCGACAGCGAATGCACGATGATCGGTTCGAAGGCGTTGAGTTGCAGCTGGCCGGATTCGGCGGCCATCGTGATGGTGACGTCATGACCGATGACCTCGTAGGCCACCTGGTTGAGCACTTCCGGAATCACGGGATTGACCTTGCCGGGCATGATCGAAGATCCCGCCTGCACCGGCGGCAGATTGATCTCGTTGAGTCCCGCCCGCGGACCGGAGGACAGGAGACGAAGGTCGTTGCAGACCTTCGACAACTTCACCGCGATCCTCTTCAGGACGCCGGACAGGTGCACGAACTGGCCCACATCCTGGGTAGCCTCCACCAGGTCGGTGGCGAGAACGAGGGGAAGCCCGGTGAGTTCGCGCAGCTTGTCGCACGCGGCCTCGGCGTACCCGGCGGGGGCGTTGAGACCGGTCCCGATTGCGGTGGCTCCGAGATTGATCTCGTGGACCAGAAGCGCTGCTTCCCCGAGTCGTGCGCGGTCCTCGTCGATCATCACCGAGTAGGTGGCGAATTCCTGTCCGAGTGTCATCGGGACCGCATCCTGAAGTTGGGTGCGGCCCATCTTCACCGTGCCGGCGAACTCGACGGCCTTCGAACCGAATGCCTCCTGCAGGACCCGCAGGGCGTCGAGCAGATCCTCGATCGTCAGGATCGTGGCGATGTTGACTGCCGTGGGATAGACGTCGTTGGTCGATTGGCTGAGGTTGACGTGCTCGTTGGGGTGCAGGTGCTGGTACTCGCCGCGATCGTAACCGAGAATTTCGAGCGCCCGGTTGGCAATGACCTCGTTGGCGTTCATGTTGGTCGACGTCCCGGCGCCACCCTGGATCACATCGACGACGAACTGCTCGTGCCAGCGGCCCTCGACAATTTCGCGGCAGGCCTGGCCGATCGCCTCGGCGCGGCGGTGGTCGAGAATGCCCAGCTTCTCGTTGGCGCTCGATGCCGCCCATTTGACGAAGGCGAGTCCGCGAATCAACGAGGGGTTCGTCGAGATCGGCCGACCGGTGATCGGGAAGTTCTCCACCGCACGGAGCGTGTGAATCCCCCAGTACGACTCTGCGGGCACCTGGCGGTCCCCGAGTAGGTCGTGTTCTGTTCTCGTTTCGAGCACTTGACTTCATTCCTCACGTGGATTCGCGCTAGCAGTGGTCCCGCGGCGCTCGGAGAGGCAGTCGGTAGACCTGACCACCTACCTGCCTGCCAGGCTGTCAGACAGGTGACATTGTTACGTGGCTCACTTGCGGTCGTCAACCCCTCGATTCGCGCAGGTTGACGCATTTGCCTGGTCGTGAGAAGAATATTGCCATGAACCTGTCAGACAGCTGGGCAGCCAAGCGTCCCGTGACCGCGCGGGTCAGCGCCGCCGAAGCTGTTCTCGCGGACCTGCGCGCCGCAATCACCTCGGGTGAGTTGGCGGTCGGGGAGCGGCTCCCGTCGGAAGCGTCGTTGGCGACGCGGCACGGGGTCAGTCGTTCGGTCATCCGCGAGGCCCTGCGGTCGTGTCATGCGCTGGGTCTGACCGAGACCAAATCGGGTCTGGGCACGTTCGTCATCAGTGATTCGATCGCGCGCGACCTCGACTTCGGGAACTACGCCGCCAACGAGCTCGTCGAGGCGCGCCCTCATGTGGAGATCCCCGCTGCCGGATGGGCGGCGCAGCGGCACTCTGCCGAGGATCTTGCCGCATTGCGCGGCTTGGCCGGTCAGATGCGCGACGAGGACGACCCCTTGGTGTGGGTGTCCCTGGACGCCCAGTTCCACGCGCTGATCGCCCGGACCAGTCGCAATCGTGTGTTCGAGTCGGTCGTCGTCGATATTCGTGAAGCGCTGACCCGGCAGTCGGAAACGCTCAACCTGGTCGCCGGCCGGCAGCGGAGGTCGAACGACGAGCACGACCGGATAGTCGACGGGATCGAGTCCAGGAGCTACGACGTGGCCGCCAAGGCCATGGCGGAACACCTCGATGCCGTGCGTGTCGCACTGGAATCCGTTGTCGGCGAGGCCTATTCGGCGGATCGATCGTAGGAGGTAGTTCGGCTCGTACGTTCCGGTCGGGCGAAAACTAGTCGTAGGGACCGGAAATCGACGTTTCGGCGAGCCTGGACAGGCCCTCCCTGATGTGTCGAGCCCACAAGCCGCCGATCCCCTCCACCGACTGCAGGTCGGCGGCCGTTGCGGCAAGCAGCGACTGCAGAGTCCCGAACGAGCCGACGAGCCGGTGAATTTGGTTGAACTGCAAGCGGGGAACTCGGGTGAGAACGCGATAACCACGTGGACTCATGGGAGCCTCGAGCGCTTCGATCGTTCCCGGGTATCCGAACGCGCGAGCCAGAGTCGTCAGGTCCAGCAGGTCGGCGTCGGTGATCTTGTCGAGGGCAGTCAACGACTTCTCGACATCGGGTGCAGGGGCGGGTCCCGAACCGGCGAGATAGTCGCGGACGATCAATTCCCGTGCCACATCGTTGTCGCCGACGAGCTCTTCGAGTTGGAGGGCGAGCTGTCGGCCGTCGGTGCCCAGTTCGAGTACATCCTGCTCGATCTCCACAGACACGCGGCGCACCATCTCGAGCCGCTGCACCACGGTGAGCGCGTCGCGGAGGGTGACGAAATCCTCGATCTCGACGACCGACAACTGACGGGTGACCTCGTCGAGGCGCGCCTTGTACCGCTCGAGGGTGGCCACCGCCTGATTGGCCCGGGACAAGATGGTGGCAGACCCGTCGATGACGTGGCGTATTCCGCCGACGTACACGCTGACGATGCTCATCGACTGGCTCACCGACACCACGGGATATCCCGTCTGCATCGCCGTGCGTTCGGCGGCGCGGTGCCGGGTGCCGGACTCGACGGTGGGAATCTTGTGGTCGGGAACCAGCTGGACGTTGGCGCGGACGATGCGCGAACCGTCCGTGGACAGGACCACGGCGCCGTCCATCTTCGACAGCTCACGCAGCCGGGTGGGAGCGAACTCGACGTCGAGCTCGAAGCCGCCGTCGCAGATTTCTTCCATCTGCTCGTCGTAACCGAGGACGATCAGTGCGCCCGTGCGGCCACGGAGAATACGTTCGAGGCCGTCCCGAAGCGCCGTTCCAGGAGCCAGTCGGGCAATGGTTTCGCGCAGCGCAGACGACGACTCTGCATCGTTCATCGCGAAACACTCCCCGCTGAGGTAGACGTCACTTTGTACAGGGCCGTCGGGGAATAGGGCCCGGACCCGCGTTTAGATTACCTATCCATGAGTAGTACCTGGACTTTGCCCGACGACCTGACCCTGCCGGAACCGGTCGGCACCTTCCCCGCTGCAGGTCAGCCCGTGCCGCATCACTGGAGTCGGTGCTTCGGATGCGGCGACCAGTCGCCGGCCGGTATGTCCATGAGCTTCACCGCCGGGGAGAACCTCGAGGTGTGGGGACGTCTCGAGGTGGCCCCTCGCTATCAGGGCGGTCCGGGAGTTATCCACGGCGGCATCCTGTCGACGGCGTTCGACGAGGCGCTGGGCATGGCGTGTCGGGCGACCGTGGACGGTCCGGTGGTGACCGGTCATCTGGAGATCGACTTCGCGCGGCCCATTCCGCTGGGCTCGGTGCTGGAATTTCACGCGCGCATCGACGGAACGATCCGCCGCAAGGTCTACGCCAGTGCGGAGGCGCGCATCGTCGAGGGGCCGAATGCTGACCCCGACGTGGTAGTGGCCACATCGCGGGGGTTGTTCCTCACCGTCACGGCCGAACACTTCGAGAAGACCAAAACCTTCGTGGACGGGGTTCCCGACATGCCGTTCGGCACGTCGTCGATCTAGTTGTCTAAATACGCAGGGAAGCGATGGCCGCTCCGAGATTCCCGACCTCGGTGACTTTCATTCCGGGAGGGGCCGCACCGGAGTCGAGGGGAACGAGGGCCCGGTTGAATCCGAGTCGGGCCGCTTCGGCGAGCCGGCGCCCGACACCGGGAACCCGCCGGACCTCACCTGCCAGCCCGACTTCGCCGAGGATCACCAGCCCGTCGGGAACGGGCTTGTCCTTGACCGCGGAGGCGACGGCGAGTGCCAGCGCCAGGTCTGCGGACGGTTCGGTCATCCGCATGCCGCCGACCGTAGCCGCGTAGACGTCGTTCTTGGCGATCGGCACTCCGCACCGGCGGTCCAGCACGGCCAGCACCATGGCCACACGTGCGCTGTCGAGCCCGCTCACCGCGCGCCGGGGTGCGGGCATGGACGTCGCGGCCACGAGCGCCTGGACCTCGCCGAGCAAGGGCCGCTTGCCGTCCATCATGACCGTGACGGCGGTACCGGGCACGGCTTCGGCGCGGTGGTGCAAAAAAAGTCCCGACGGGTCGCTGATGCCGGCGATGCCGTCTTCCCGGAGTTCGAAGCATCCCACCTCGTCGGCGGCACCGAAGCGGTTCTTGACCCCGCGCACCATGCGGAGTGTGGAGTGCTTGTCGCCCTCGAAGTGCAGGACCACGTCCACGAGGTGTTCGAGTGACCGCGGACCCGCGACGGCGCCGTCCTTCGTGACGTGGCCGATCAGCAGCACCGGGACACCGCTGGCTTTCGCGAGCGAGGTGAGCGCACTGGTGACGGCCTTGACCTGGGTGACGCCGCCGACGACACCGTCGACGTCCGCGGCAAGCATGGTCTGCACGCTGTCGACGATCAGCAGGGTGGGACGTACCTGTTCGACGTGACCGAGGATGGTCGCGAGGTCGGATTCGGCGGCGAGATAGACCCGCTCGTGCACCGCGCCCGTCCGGTCGGCACGTAGCCGTACCTGACCGGCGGACTCTTCACCCGTGACGTAGAGCGATCGGTCGTCCGGGCCCCGCCGCGCCCACTGGTGTACGACCTCGAGAAGAAGCGTTGACTTGCCGACGCCTGGTTCGCCCGCGAGGAGAACAACCGACCCGGGGACCACGCCACCGCCGAGGACGCGATCGAGTTCACCGATTCCGGTGGGTTTGGCCCGAGTGGACGTGCTGTCGATCTTCGTGATGGGAGTCGCCGGCGTGGACGGGAGAACGGCCCCCGCCCCGGCCTTCGCGAGCGAGGCGCCCGGACGACTCGCCACCGGCGCGAGGATCGGAGCCTCGTCCATCGATCCCCAGCTGCCGCACTCGGGACAGCGGCCGACCCATTTGGGCACGGTGCACTGACACGACGAACACCGGAAACTGGACTTGAGTTTGGCCACCGACGCAGCCTAGAGAGCCGGTCCGACAGACCGGCCCCGGGCGGCTGTCAGTGCCCGCCGCCGCCTTCGGCCTGCGTGCCCGCGGACTTGTCGGACACGTGACGCTCGGTTTCGTGACCGGCGTCGACGGGAACGGACACCGTGACCTCACCGGCCTTCTCGAACGTGAAGGTGACGGGGAAGGTGAGGCCGGGGCGCACACCCTCCTTCAGATCGTCCAGCGTGACCAGGACGACATCGCTCGGAACCTCGGCGGCCTGGTCACGCTCTTGCTCGGCATGACCACCCTCCACAGCGTCCTGCGCGACGTCTCCGGCTACGAGCGCCGTCTGCGGGGGAATCTCCTGGCCGCCGGCAGCATCACGAATGGTGACGGTCTCGGCGACGTCGGTGCTGATCTTGGTCAGCTTGTCGGCGGCATCTTCGTTGTTGTTGATCGCGGTGAACGCGAGGACCGCTTTTCCGCCGGCCTCGATGCTGTACTCGTCCGAGTTGGGGTACACGACGTGCACGTTGCGCAGAGCGATCGATCCGAGGTCGGCGCCGTTGCCGTTGACCGCGGCGACCTGACTCGAGGTCTGGGTGATCTGTCCCGCACCGCAAGCGGACAGCGTGAGGGCCACGCCGGCAGCAAGAGCAACGGCGGTCGCGACTCGGCGAGTCGGCTTGTCGAGAGCAGTCACGGGTTGTCCTCCAGTGTCAGGTTCGCACTCCAACTAGGCAGAGTAGTAGTTCCCTCGTACGGCCCGGTCGCTGGGTACTCACAATGGTTGTCTGCGTGCACTTTCGGCCTCGAAGAACTGCCAGTTCGGAGCCCGTGAGATGCACGTATCGCAGGCGCTGTCAACCCCTACGATCAGGCCTCGGTGCCCCTGACCTGCACCGTTGATGCGACCTGGAACCGGTCACGTGTTAAACTCGAAAGATCGAAAGGGGCACGGGACAGATGATTTTTAAGGTCGGAGACACCGTCGTATACCCCCATCACGGTGCGGCGCTGATCGAAGCTATCGAAATCCGCACCATCAAGGGTGAGCAGAAGGAATATCTCGTTCTCAAGGTTGCTCAGGGCGATCTCACCGTACGGGTTCCCGCAGACAACGCAGAGTATGTAGGCGTACGTGACGTAGTCGGTCAGGAAGGCCTCGACAAGGTCTTCCAGGTCTTGCGGGCACCGCACACCGAAGAACCCACCAACTGGTCTCGCCGCTACAAGGCGAATCTCGAAAAGCTCGCGTCGGGTGACGTGAACAAGGTCGCCGAGGTCGTTCGTGACCTGTGGCGTCGCGAGCAGGACCGCGGCCTGTCCGCGGGGGAGAAGCGCATGCTCGCGAAGGCCCGGCAGATTCTTGTCGGAGAGCTGGCGTTGGCCGAAGGTACCGACAGCGACAAGGCCGAGACAATCCTCGACGAGGTCCTCGCGGCCGCGTCCTAGACAGCCGCGACGTCGCAGTGACCGAAGACCGAGGTCCTGTAGTCGCGCTGGTTCCCGCCGCTGGTCAAGGAGTGCGTCTGGGCGAGATGACGCCCAAGGCATTCGTTGATCTCGGTGGGAAGACCATGCTTGTACGCGCGGTCGACGGGCTCCTCCAGTCGGGGGCTGTCGACCGCGTCGTCGTGATCGTGCCGGAAGAGCTCGTCGATTCCACGCGCGGCACTCTGCCTGATGGAGTCGTCGTCGTGCCCGGCGGCAGCGAACGGACAGATTCGGTGCGCGCGGGCCTCGCTGTCGCGGACGACGCAGAATACGTGCTCGTCCACGATGCTGCGCGTGCGCTCACGCCCCCGTCGCTCATTGCCCGGGTCGTTGCGGAACTGCGCTGCGGGCGCAGCGCCGTCATTCCCGTCCTCCCGGTGACGGACACGATCAAGACCGTCGACGTTCTCGGGGCGGTGACCGGAACACCCGAACGCTCCGAACTGCGGGCGGTCCAGACGCCACAGGGCTTCGTCGCACCACTGCTCCGGCGTGCCTACGCCGCCGCGGATGGCATCGCGACCGACGATGCCGGCCTGGTGGAGCGCCTGGGTGAGCAGGTTCGCAGCATCGTCGGAGAACCCACAGCATTCAAAATCACCACACCGCTGGATCTCGTGCTGGCCCGCGCGCTGGTGGAAGAGGGAGTGAACTAGTGCGCGTCGGCATCGGTACGGACGTCCATCCGATCGAGCAGGGACGGCCGTGCTGGATGGCCGGTCTTCTGTTCGAGGGCGAGGACGGGTGCGCCGGTCACTCGGACGGCGATGTCGCGGTCCACGCACTGTGTGACGCATTGCTGTCGGCCGCGGGGCTCGGTGACCTGGGTTCGGTTTTCGGCACGGGCAGGCCGGAATGGTCGGGAGTGAGCGGCGCCGCAATGCTCGCCGAGGTGCGACGACTCCTCGGCGAGGAAGAATTCGGTGTCGCCAATGCCGCCGTCCAGGTGATCGGGAATCGGCCGAAGATCGGCCCGCGCAGAGACGAAGCGCAAAAGGTGTTGAGTGACATTCTGGGCGCACCGGTTTCGGTGTCCGCGACCACCACGGACGGTCTCGGACTCACTGGGCGGGGCGAGGGGATCGCCGCGGTGGCCACCGCGTTGGTCATCTCTACTCAAAGCGCCAGGTAAGATCGCTGGTCGTGACCCTGCGCCTATTCGACACCGAGACGCGGGCCATGCGTGACTTCGTTCCGCTGGCCCCTGGACACGCATCGGTGTATCTGTGTGGAGCCACGGTGCAGGGCGACCCCCATATCGGGCACGTGCGCAGTGGCGTCGCCTTCGACGTACTGCGACGCTGGTTACTCGCCCACGACTTCGACGTGGCGTTCGTGCGCAACGTCACCGATATCGACGACAAGATCCTGAACAAGGCCGCCGAAGCCGGGCGCCCCTGGTGGGAATGGGCCGCCACATTCGAGCGATCCTTCACCTGGGCGTATCAGCAGCTCGGAGTCCTTCCGCCGTCGATCGAGCCACGGGCTACCGGGCACGTCACCCAAATGGTCGAGATGATGCAGCGACTGATCGACAACGGTCACGCGTACGCCTCGGGGGGTGACGTCTACTTCGACGTGCGCAGCTACGCGAGCTACGGCAGCCTGTCCGGGCACAAGCTCGACGATGTGCACCAAGGCGAGAGTGCCGGCGAATGCAAGCGGGATCCCCGTGACTTCACGCTGTGGAAAGCGGCCAAGCCCGGTGAGCCGTCGTGGCCGACGCCGTGGGGTCGTGGCCGCCCGGGATGGCACCTCGAGTGCTCGGCAATGGCCGAGTTCTACCTCGGTGCCGAGTTCGATATTCACTGCGGCGGACTCGACCTCGTCTTCCCTCACCACGAGAACGAGATCGCACAGGCCAAGTGCGCCGGCGACGGTTTCGCGCAGTACTGGTTGCACAACGGCTGGGTCACCATGGGTGGCGAGAAGATGTCGAAGTCGCTCGGCAACGTGCTCTCCGTGCCGAACGTGCTGAACAAGGTTCGGCCGCAGGAACTTCGGTACTACCTCGGCAGCGCCCACTACCGGTCGATGCTCGAGTACTCCGACACCGCTCTCGACGAGGGGGCCGCGGCGTTCCGCCGGGTCGAATCATTCGTGAACCGGACCTGTGAGCGTGCCGGTGAGGTCCCCGTCGGTCGTTGGACGGAGGCGTTCGGTCGTGCTCTCGATGACGATCTCGCCGTCCCGGCCGCGCTCGCCGACGTACACGGCCGTGTGCGTGAGGGCAACATCGCTCTCGAAGGTGGAGACCTCGAGGGTGCCCGCGAGATCGCGTCGCAGGTGCGGGCCATGATGGGAATTCTCGGTGTGGACCCCCTCGATCCGCACTGGACTCAGGACACCGCGGATGCGTCCGCGGCAACCGACGCCCTGGACGTACTGGTCCGGGCCGAACTCGAGCGCAGGCAGAGTGCCCGGGCCGAGAAGAACTGGGCTGTGGCCGACGAGGTGCGTGACCGCCTCATCCGGGCGGGCATCGAGGTCACCGATACCCCCAACGGGCCCGAGTGGTCTCTCAAGGCAGGACAGTAGTAATGGCTGGAAATTCGAGCAGGCGCGGAGCCGTCCGCAAGTCGGGTACGAAGAAGGGGCAGGTCGCCGGTTCCGGTGGCCAGCGTCGCAGGGGACTCGAGGGACGGGGCGCCACTCCGCCCGCCGAGGCTCGCACCAAACATCCCGCGGCCAAGCGGGCAGCCAGGGCCAGTCGTGAGGCCGAAAAGCAGCCGGGTCGCGGCAGGCAGACCGCCGGGCGCAAGGTCCTCGACGGACCCGAAACCGTGCTGGGCCGCAATCCGGTCGTCGAGTGCCTGCGCGCCGGTGTCCCGGCGACCGCACTGTATGTCGCGGTCGGCACCGAGAGCGACGACCGTTTGAAGGAATCGGTGCAGCGGGCCGCCGACGCCGGCATTTCCATCCTCGAGGTTCCGCGAACCGATCTCGACCGGCTCAGCGCCAACGGCCTGCACCAGGGAATCGCGTTGCAGGTGCCGCCGTACCGTTACGCGCACCCCGACGATCTCCTCGCGGAGGCCCGTAAGCATCAAGAGGCGCCGTTGCTCGTGGCCCTCGACAACATCACCGATCCGCGCAACCTCGGTGCCGTCGTTCGATCGGTGGCTGCGTTCGGCGGACACGGTGTGGTGATCCCGGAGCGCCGTAGCGCAGCGGTGACCGCGGTGGCCTGGCGGACGAGTGCGGGAGCGGCGGCCCGGCTGCCGATCGCCCGCGCCACCAATCTGACTCGTACGCTGAAGGATTGGGCATCCAAGGGTGTACAGGTCGTCGGTCTCGACGCGGGCGGTGACACCACTCTCGACGACTTCGACGGCAGCGGTCCCGTCGTGGTCGTGGTCGGCTCGGAGGGCAAGGGCCTGTCGCGTCTGGTTCGAGAGAACTGCGACGCCATCCTGAGCATTCCCATGGCTGGGCCCGTCGAGTCGCTCAACGCTTCCGTCGCCGCAGGCGTCGTACTCGCCGACATCGCGCGTCGCCGCCGGAGCTAGCCGGAACACGAACACCGAAGTGTCGTGGGCTCCGGCCGCCGTAGCTGTGTGACACTCGTGAGGGTCATCGCGGGATCGTCGGCGCGACCATCCGATGGAAGCGCATTCGGTGGCCGGGGCGCAATTGTGCGGCCATCGGCAGGTCGTCCTCGACGACGACCGCGATCACGGGATACCCACCCGTGACGGGATGATCGGCGAGGAACAGGATCGGCCGGCCGTCGGGCGGCACCTGCAAGGCTCCCGCCACCATCGCCTCACTCGGCAGTTCACGGGTAATCGCTCGATGCAGAGGTCCCGGCCCGGAGAGACGTGCGCCCACGCGGTTGGTGTCGGAGCTCACCGTCCAGGTTTCCCGCAGGAGCGCGTCGATCGATGCCTTGGTGAACCAGTCGTCGCGGGGTCCCAGTCGAACTCGCATCATCAACGGATTCTCGGGAGCTGCGGGCGGGGGCGCGAATTCGTCGGCGGGCCAGTCGGTGCAATCCGCTCCGACCAGGATTCGATCACCCTCGGCCACCGGGTCCGGGCCGAGATCCGACAGCGTGTCTCTCGAGCGGCTGCCCATCACCGGCGGAACATCGACACCCCCGCGCACCGCGAGGTAGCTACGTAGACCTTCCGACGCGTACGCGACTTCGAGCAGATCACCGGACTCGAGGTGCAGCATCGTGTAGTCGGGCTGCGGTCGTGAGTTGACGGTGACGGGCGCGCGCGCACCGGTGACCGCAACCGACACGGTGCCCGCGACGCGCACGGCGAGGCCGCCCAGTGTGATTTCCAGAGTGGCGGCCCCGGACCTGTTGCCTACGAGCCGGTTTGCGCAGTCGTGGGCGACGCGGTCGGCAGCGCCGGACTCACCGACTCCCACCGAGGCGTATCCGGGCCTGCCCCGATCCTGCACGATGGTGAAGGGTCCGGTGCGCACAACCTCGAGCCAAGCCATGGGCCGATTGTCTCGCACCACCACCCCCCGTGAGTACTTATTAACAAGGGGTGGTTAAGAAGTACTCACGGGCGCGAAGTGCACAACGACCCCGGGCCTCAGGAGCGCGGGGGGACTCCGCTGAGCATCCCAGATGCGCTCGTCCGTGCTGCCGATGAGCTGCCACCCGCCGGGAGAGTTTCGCGGATAAATCCCCGTGAACTCACCGGCGAGGCCGACAGCACCGGCCGGAACGGACGTTCGCGGCGTGGATCGCCGGGGAACGTGTAACTCGGGCGCACCTCCGGTGAGGTAGCCGAATCCCGGCGCGAACCCCGAGAAGGCCACCGTCCAGGGTGTGCCGGTATGCGCCTCGATCACCCCGTCGACCCCGAGGCCGGTCAGCTCGGCCACCTCCTCGAGGTCGGGCCCGTCGTAGCGGACGCTGATCTGTAGGTGCTCCGACGTGTCCTCGGGTGCGCCCGTTCGCGGTTCGGTGGTCCGCAACCATCGGACGACGCGGTCGCGGCTCGTTGCGGCACGATCGAATCTGACGAGGATGGTGCGGGCGGCCGGAATGATCTCGCCGACCCCCGGCGGCCTGGCCTCGTCGAGGGCACGGAAATGGGCGAGGACGGTGTCGAGGTCTTCGAACTCGGCCAGGACCGCAGCATCTCCGACGTCGAGTACCCGCATCAGACGAACGGTTCCACTGTGATGCCCTCGGCATCGAGCAACTGCCGGATGGACGCGGCCATCTCCACGGCCGCGGGAGTGTCGCCGTGTACGCAGACGGATTCCGGTGCGATCGCCAGCAGGGTGCCGTCGACGGCTTCGAGTGTGGAGTCGAGCGCCAACCGGCGTACCCGCTCGGCAACGACCGCCGGATCGTGAAGGACGGACCCAGCTGTCGTGCGCGGTACCAGCGTGCCCTCGGGTGTGTAGGCGCGGTCGGCGAAGGCCTCGGCGACGGTCCGCAGGCCAGCGGTCTCCGCTTCCTCCAGGAACACCGAACCGGGCAGGCCGAGGACCGGGAGAGTGTCGTCGTAGGCACGGATTGCGGCGACCACCGCGCGCGCCTGCTCACGATGATGGACGATCGCGTTGTACAGCGCGCCGTGCGGTTTCACATACGCCACCGCCGAACCGCACACCTGCGCGAGCCCGTCCAGGGCGCCGATCTGATAGACGACGTCGGCGGTGAGGTCGCGGGGTGCGACGTCGATGAATCGTCGTCCGAAGCCGGCGAGATCGCGGTAACCGACCTGCGCGCCGATACGCACGGTCAGGTCGGCCGCCGATCTGCACGTGGACAGCAGCGTCGTGGGGTCACCGGCATGGAAACCACACGCCACGTTTGCACTGGTCACGAGTTTCAACATCGCGAGGTCGTCGCCGAGAGTCCACGCCCCGAAACTCTCGCCGAGATCACTGTTCAGATCGATGGCCGGCACATATTCGATACTAGGGTTCTCGCCCCCGTCTTGTAGATTCTCTGGCGGGGGCGGGTGGAACCGATGTGGGTCCTGCTGCGTCGAAACAAATAAGTGTGTTCGGCAGTGCGCTGATCGGGAGGGGACTCGTGGCTGATCCGGAGTACATCAAAGACCCGGAGAATTTTCACTCCGACGGATGGGACCACGCACGCATCATGAATGCCGTCGCTGGCATGGACGGAAATCAGATCAGTGCCGTCGCCCGGGCATGGACCGAATTGGGTTCGGCAGCAGACGAAACCATCATCGCCTTCAGTGACGCCGTCAAGAAACAGATCCGCGAGAGTTGGCAGGGCGCCGCGGCCTCTGCCGCGTACGCCGAAACGGAGCGTTACGCCGGCTCCGCACCTGAGGCGCGCGACCAACTACACGGTGTTGCGGGCGCGCTGACTCCGCTCATCGACACCGTCACGGCTCTTCGCGGCAGAGTGCCTCAGACGGTGGGCACCGGGCTCTGGGACAAGCTGACACCGTGGGATACCGATACGGAAGACGAGGTCTACCGCCGCGAAGGTGAAGCGCGGGACGCGATGGCCACCGTCTACAACCCGGGCCTCGCCACCTCGGACGGCTCCGTGCCCGAGTTCACGAAACCGGAAAGCAGGGTCGACGTCCCCTCGGGTCCGTCCGGTCCCGGTGTCGACCACGGAAGCAGTGCCCCGAATTCGAGCGATCGGATTGGTGGACCGAGCGCAGTGCAGCCGCTTTCCGGCGAGGCTCCCGCGGGCGAATCCACCGCTGCGGACAGCGCACCCACCGCAGATGGCACTGAGCAGAATGCGGCAACCGCGCCGACAGCGGCCACAGCACCGGCCACGACGGCCCCGGCCTCCGCGACGGGTGATCAGGCGCAGAGCCGGACGGGTATGCCGCACGGTGTCGATTCGTCCACGGGCGGTGGCTCGCGAGCAGGTGGTGTGGGCGGCGGTGGCGCGGGTGGCGCTCTCGGGGTCGGGTCCGGCGGACTGGGCGGCAGTAGCGCGGGCGGCGGACGATCGGGTTCGGTCGCGGAGGCGGGTGGAAAACCAGGTGTCGCTGGGGTCGCCGGTAGCGGGCGCGCCGGTTCCGGTGTGCGTGGAACCGGGCCGATGGGCGCCGGGATGATGGGCGGGGGAGCCGGAGGAGCCAGGGGCACCGGCGAGGACAAGGAGCACAAGACCCCCGACTACCTGATCACACTCGACAACGGCAACGAGTTGATCGGCAAGCTGCCCCTCGTGTCACCGCCGGTGATAGGTGCATGAGCATGCGCAATTGGCAGGTGCGACCGGAGCTTTTCGACGCACTGTGGTCCGGTACCGGGCAGGACCGCATGCCCTACCCGTTTCGGATCGTCAGCTCGCACGCCGGGCTCAATGCATATGTCGCAGAGCAGAACCGGATACGAGAAGCATTCGGGGGAGCAGAGCACGACGATGTGCGCGCGGCGTTGGAGATGCTTGCCGAACCCGACGTGTATGTCGAGGTCTCCGGTTCCACCGCCCACGAGGCGCCGATCCGAATCATCGGCGCGCAGCACCGACAATGGTCGGTGATCGCGACACAACTCCCCGGCCGGGCCCCGCAGGTCGGTGGCGACGTGGTGATCGGGACCGGCGCGGCGGGGCAACTGGGCGCCCAGCTGATCGGCCTCATCCCACCGAACGCCGCCGGCCGCCGCCGATTCCAGCGGCGCGACGACGACGGCACCCACTTCTCGCAAGGAATCTTGCAGGACGTCAATTGGGTGGCCCTCGCCCGACTCGAAACCGCCGTGCAGAAGGGATACGCGGGCCGCGGCAAGATCCGAGTCTTCCGCGGTCCCCGCTACGGCGCCGGCAGGGACATCGGAGTTCTGCACTGGATCGACATCGCGGGCGACGGACGCTATGCAATCGGCCCACACGATCCCGGCGCAGCCAACCCGGCAGGACCTCGTGAACTCGTATCGGCGCTCGACACCCTGATCCGAGTCGGTGCCACCCAGCGAGCAGGCTCGACGACCGCCCGCGGTTGGTAGATTTGCCACGACGTGCAGGGTGGGGACGACAACCAAGGGGGACACGAACATGGCTGGTCCGGACGCACCGGAAGCCGGATGGAAGGCTTTCACCGAGAACGTGGTCGGGGGTGGCAGGCTCGAACTGGACCCCGCCGGCATCGAGCAGTGCATCAAGCTGTGTCAGGAGCATGCTGATCGGATGAGACTCCTCGGAGGCAGAGCCCGCCGAGAACTTCGCGCTTCGAATCTCGGATTGGGGGAGCAGGACATCGAGTCGGCAAAGCAGCTTGCACGAAAGTTCGATGAGAAGGCGATCGGCGGAGATGACATCGAGTTTGCGAACACGGCCGTGGGCTTGTTTCTGGCTCACGAGACCTACGCGTCGGATATGAAGTCGATGTTCGAGGCTGTCTTGGCGCGTTACAGAGAGCAGGACGCTGCAACAGCAGCGCGATTGGGATCCGTCGGTGTGCAACTGTGAGGGGTTTCGCGGACTGCGCAACAGTGGGAGCGCTCAGTGTGCTTTCGGTGGTCGGCGTCGTCGCATGCTCGCAGCCGGTTGACGGGGAGCCCGCCGGAGAGCCTGCTATCGAGATCGCCTACCAGCCATGCGACGACTTCTCGCCCGAAGCACTCGCCACGGCGGGAATCGACGCGGCTCCGCCCGACCGGATGCCGAATCGAAATAACCCGCCGAATCATGCGTGCGGATTTTTGTCGCGAGACCCCTATTACGTCGCTGTCGTCTCCGCGATCGGTGCACCCTTCAGCGGTGTCGCGAGTGACGACCGCTTCACCGTCCTGAGTGAGACGACGATTGGCGGCCGCCCGGCGCTGGTGTCGGATTTCCGTGGTGGGAGTGCGTGCACGGTGTCGGTGGCGATCGAGCCGGGGATTCTCGAGTTCATGATCGGGTACAGCGAGTTGGAGGATTTCACGACCGTCGACGCTGCGTGTGATCAGGCGACGAAGGTGGCGACGACGCTGGCGCCGTATTTCCCCGACCACCTGTAGGCCGCACTGTACTGAGGCGCCACTCGTCGACCTGTGAGGGCCGATTCGGCCGTCGAGGCGCGGGGAGTGGCGGCTCAGTGCGTGTGCGCGGCGACGCGTCCCGTGTTCTTCCGACGCCTGGAGCCACCGAGGCGGCAGATCAGGTAAATCACGAAGGAGATTGTCGTCACGAAACTCGAGACGGGGACTCCGGGGGCCAGGGACAGCAGAATGCCGCCCACTGCCGCGAGTTCCGCGAAGACGATCGACAGAATGGTCGCTTTCACCGGGCTCGCCGTGACGAAGGCGGCAGCCGCCGCGGGCGTGATGAGCAGAGCCATCACGAGCAACGCCCCGACGATCTGCACGCCGAGGGCCGCGGTGATGCCGACGAGCACGGCGAACACGATCGACAGTGCACGCACCGGCACCCCGCGCGCCTCGGCGACGTCGGGGTCAGTGCTGGCGAACAGTAGAGGCCGGTAGATGAGGGCGAGAACCCCGATCACCACGACAGCGCAGAGCAGCAGCAGCGCAAGCCCACTGTTTCCGGGCGCCACGATCTGACCGATCAGCAAAGAGAAGCTCGTGCCGGTACGGCCTTCGTACGACCAGATGAACAGCACGGACAGGCCCAGACCGAAGGCCATGATCACGCCGATCACCGAGTCGCGGTCGCGCGCCTTCGCTCCGAGTAAGCCGAACAAGATCGCAGCCACGACGGAACCGACGATGGCGCCCGCACCCACACTGATACCGACGAGCAGTGCGGCCGACGCACCGGTCAGCGACAGCTCGCTGGTCCCGTGAACCGCGAACGACATCTGCCTGCTCACGATCAGGGGCCCGATGACGCCTGCCAGCAAACCGAGGATGGCGCCGGCGATCAATGCCTGCTGGACGAAGTCGTACTGCAAGAGGTCGATGGTGGCGGACACATCGAACAGGTGCGACATCGCATCGGTGAACTTGTTGCTCATGCGTGTTCCTCGCACGTGTGATGCACACCTTCGCCGGGGCGAAGTCCGCCGGCGCTGCCGAGTGCGTCGATGGCGTCGCCGGTGCCGATCACGATGAGACGTCCCCGCACGTGCAGGACCTCGACTTCGGTGCGATACAGCTCGGACAGCACCTCGGAGGTCATCACCTCGTCGGGTGTGCCGATTCGGAATTGGCCGTCGACGAGGTACAGCACCCGGTCGACCAGCGGCAGAATGGGATTGATTTCGTGGGTGACGAACAACACCGCGGTGTCGTGCGTGCGTCGCCGCCGATCGATGAGGCTCGACACGAGACTCTGATTGGCCAGGTCCAAACTGAGGAGAGGTTCGTCGCACAGCAGTATCTGCGGATCTCCGACGAGTGCCTGAGCGATCCGTAACCGCTGCTGCTCCCCACCGGACAGCGAACCGACGGGTGCGTCGGCGTAACTTTCGGCACCGACCTCGGCGATCGCTGAGTCCACGATCGCCCGGCGATGTCCCCGGCGCAGCAGCCCGGTTCCCCAACGGTGGCCGTCGACACCGAGACCGACGAGGTCACGTCCCCGGAGGGGAAGCCCGTCGTCGAGCGACTTCTGCTGCGGGATGTACCCGACGTTCGAGTTTCCGGCTCGGGCCGGTGATCCCGCGATCCTCGCAGTCCCGGAATCGAGGCCCAGCTGCCCGAGCAACACCTTGAGCAGTGACGTCTTGCCGGAGCCGTTGGGTCCGAGGACGGCGACGAACTCGCCGGGCTCGACGGTGAGATCGAGATGCTGCCACAAAGTGCGTGCGCCGAAAGACAGTCGCGCCCCCGTCAGTTCGACTGCGGGGATGCGACTGCTGTGTTCGGTGTTCGTCGAAGAGAGTTCCGTCACAAGCCGATCAGTTCTATTGCAGCGCCTTGGCGAGGGCCTGGGCGGTGTTGGTCTGCCACTGAATGTAGTCCAACCCCTCCGGCAGGGTTTCGGTTACCTCGACGACGGGGACGCCTGCGGCCTCCGCGGTGGCCCTCACGTCCTCGGTGACCTTGTCCTGTGTCTGGGTGTTGTAGACGACGGCCTTCACCTGCTTGTCGGTGATCAACTGGCGCGTGGCTGCGATAGCGGCGGGTGCGGGATCGTTGCCGTTCTCGATGGCACTGGTGAAGTCGGCGTGGGTGACGTCGTTCAATGCCGCCGACTCGACGAGGTAATGCGCGATGGGCTCGGTCTGGGCGATCGGCGCGTCCTTGTGTGCGGCCGCGATGCCGTCGGTGACAGCAGTAATTTCCGCGAGCCGGCCGTGGAAGGTTTCGGCATTCGCCGTGTAGACGTCGGCGTTGTCGGGGTCGAGTTGGCCGAGCTTCTCCGCGATGGCATGTGCGGTCGCGTCGACGGTCGCGACGTCGTACCAGACGTGCTCGTTCACCTCGCCGTGTTCGTGAACGTCGCCTTCGTGGCCGGCCTCTTCGCCTGCGTGTCCGGCCTCTTCACCTTCGTGTCCGGTCTCGCCTGCGTGTGCACCGGCTCCGAAGAGTTCGAATGCGTTGACCGAGAGCTGTTCGCCGTTGCCGGTGTTGATGATGTCATCGACGAAGTGGTCGTATCCGCCGCCGTTGTAGACGATGAGGGACGCGTCGGTGAGCTTGGCCGCGTCGGTGGGGCTCGCCTCGAAGGAATGCGGATCCGAGGACGGCTCGGTGATGATCGAGCTCACCTCGACCTTGTCGCCGGCAACTGCCTGCGCGACGCTGCCCCACACGTTCGTCGACGCGACGACTGTCAAGGCGCCATCGCTCGACGTGTCGGAGCTGCACGCAGTGAGGGTGAGGGCAGCGGCGAAGGACAGCCCGACGGCGACCGTTGCGACACGAAAGCCTGAGGAAGCGCGCACAGAAAACTCCTGACAGAAGACGAGCTAAATGCTATTGGAAACCGTTACCGTTGCACTTTAGCGGATACGTCCCTGGTAGTGCACTTTCGGCCGAGCCCCGCCGAACCGTCGAACACTTCGGGTACTAACGTCCCCCTATGCCCAGGTCTCGACAGCCGCGCCGCCAAGCCACGCTGGCGTCGCTCGCGGCCGAGCTCAATATCTCGCGAACGACGGTGTCCAACGCCTACAACAGGCCGGACCAACTTTCCGCGGAACTCCGCGACCGGGTACTGCAAGCTGCGAAACGCCGCGGCTATCCGGGGCCGGATCCGGTGGCTCGTTCGTTGCGCACACGTAAGGCGGGTGCTGTGGGGCTCCTGCTGACCGAGGCGCTCAGCTATTCCTTCCGTGACCCGGCGGCGATGAGCTTCCTGTCCGGGCTCGCCGAGTCGTGTGAGTCGGCGGGGCAAGGCCTGCTTCTGATCCCGGCCGGGCCGGGGCGTGACGACGCCGACGCCGCGGCCGTCGTGCAGCAGGCCGGTGTCGACGGGTTCGTCGTCTACTCGGTGGCGGACGACGATCCGTACCTCGCGGCGGTGTGCGAGAGGCACCTCCCCGTTGTGATCTGCGATCAGCCCCGGGAGATACCGGGAGCATCACTCGTGGGAATCGACGATCGGGCCGCGATGCGGGCGCTCACCGACTACCTCATCGGGCTCGGGCACCGCGACTTCGGGGTGCTCAGCATGCGGTTGGGCCGCGACCGCTCGGATGGGATCGCCGATGCGGAACGGTTGCGCTCGCCGAACTTCCATGTGCAGCGCGAGCGCATCGGTGGAGTTCGCGACGCGATGTCCGATGCCGGCCTGAACCCGGAGACGCTCACCGTCGTCGAGCGTTTCGAGCACACCGGACGATCCGGTCACGCAGCCGCCGCCCAAGCGCTCGGCGCGAATCCGTACATCACCGCCCTCGTCTGCACCACCGACGTGCTGGCGCTCGGCGCCGTGGACTGGGCGCGCTGGCAAGGTATCGACGTTCCCGGCCAACTGTCGATCACCGGATTCGACGGCGTCGGCGAAGCGCTCCGCGAGGGAATCACCACCGTGCGGCAGCCTCAGGAAGACAAGGGCAGGCGCGCCGGCGCCCTGCTGATGTCTCCGTCGCACTCCGGCGTCGCAACGGTCGAAATGCTCGACACCGAGCTGTCGCGCGGATCCACCGCCGGCCCCGCACCTCGCTGAGGCGGCCCTACGGCCTGCTCACGCCAACAGTTGTGCGCAGCGGAGCAGACCGAGGTGGCTGTATGCCTGCGGGTGGTTGCCGAGCGAGCGTTCCGCGACGGGGTCGTACTCCTCGCTGAGAAGCCCCGTCGGTCCCGCCACGTCGACGAGCTGTGCGAACAAGGCCTCCGCCTGTGATCGCTGACCGATCAGCAGGTAGGCCTCCACCAGCCACGCCGCGCAGAGATGGAACCCGCCCTCGGTGCCCGGCAAGCCGTCGTCGTGGTGGTACCGGTACACCGTCGAACCGCTGCGCAGTTCCGCTTCGGTGGCCGTGACGGTGGCGGCGAACCGCTCGTCGTGCGGGTCGATCAGCCCGGACAGCCCGATGTGCAGTGTGGCGGCATCGAGGTCGGTGCCGTCGTAGGCGGCGGTGTACGAGCGGACCTCGTCCTTCCACCCCTTCTCGCGCACCTCGTCCGCGATTTTGTCCCGCAACGGCGTCCACCCCGGTTCGATGGGGCGGCCGAAGTGCTTCGCCAGCGCCACCGCCCGGTCGACGGTCACCCAGCCCATCACCTTCGAGTACACGTGATGGCGCGGGTTGTCGCGGATCTCCCAGATGCCGTGGTCCGGTTCGAACCATCGGCGCTCGACGGCCGCGACCATCGCGCACACCAGTTCCCAGTCGCGATCGTTCAACGCCACCGCGACGCCCTGCTTCTCGCGGGCATGCGACAGATCGGCGATCAATTCGACGATGGGACCGAACACGTCGAGCTGGACCTGCTGATTGGCCGCGTTGCCGATGCGCACCGGCCGCGACCCGGCATACCCGGGCAGTGAGTCGATCACGGCCTCCGGAGGAAGTCCGGTGCCGTGGAGGGTGTAGAGCGGATGCAGACGCTCGGGGCCGGGAATGGTCTCCAGCACGTCGTGCACCCAGTCCAGGAAACCCTCGGCTTCGCTCAGCGAGCCGAGGCTGACCAGTGCGGACGCGGTGAGCGCGGCGTCGCGGAGCCAGCAGTAGCGGTAGTCCCAGTTGCGGACGCCACCGATTTCCTCCGGCAACGAGGTGGTGGCCGCAGCCATGATGGATCCCGAATCGACGTGGACCAGACCGCGCAGGGTCAGCGCCGAGCGCTTCATCAGATCGGGCTTCAGTGTGGGCAGGGTCAGCCCCTTCGCCCAGTCCGACCAGTACGCTTCTGACGCGGCGCGGCGTTCCTCTTCCGGTGTGTGCGACGGGCCGATGTCCTCGGTGCCACACCGCAGTTCCAGAACGACGTCACCTTCGGACGGGTCGACGACGGCGTGGGCCGTCTGCTGATTCCCGTCGGAGGTCACGTTCCACCGCACGCCCGGCGAGCGCAGGACGATCGGCTCGTTGGTGCCGTGCACGCGCAATCCTTCGGCGACCGCCTCGAGAATCACCTGACCCTGGCCGAACTCGGGCCGCGGTGCGAATGTGACGACTGCGGCCGCCTGTCCACTGATCACCCGGGTCAGATCGGTGCGACCGGGACACACGTCGTGCGGCAGGTAGTCGGTGACCGAGAGGCTGGCCCACCGTGTCTGCACCGTCATGGTGCTGTCGACGTAGCGCTGGCTCAGCGGCAGGGCGCTGCGGTGCGGGCCGACACTGAAGTGGCCGGCTTCCGGTCCGCCGAGCAAATGCGCGAAAACGGAGGCGGAGTCGGGTTCGGGGTGGCACAGCCAGGTGAGGGTCGCATCCGGGGTGACGAGGGCGACGGTCCGTGGGCTGGCGAGCATGGTGAGCCGCTCGATCGGTGGGGCATGCGCGCCCGACAGCCAGGTGCGACGCTCCTCGAGCAGGAACGCGAGGGCGGTCGCGACCTCTTCGGTGGTGTCTACCCGGAACTCGGCGAGGCTGTCGCCCGCCCCGACCTTGACGCCGACGTCGGGGCCCTGTAGCCGCGAGAACGCTTTCTCGTCGGTGACGTCGTCGCCCACGAAGACGGCGGCGGTGGCACCTTCCTGATGGCGGATCAGGTCGAGGGCGTGGCCCTTGTCGGTGGCGACCACGGCCAGTTCGATCACCGACTTGCCTTCGGTCACCTGCACGCCCACCCGCTGCGCGGCGTCGGCGCGGACGGCGGCCAGTGCCTTCTCGCCGTGCTCGGGGTCGGCATTACGGACGTGCAGTGCCACGCTGGCAGGCTTGGTCTCCACCCCGGTGCCGGGATGCAGTTGGGAGATCTGTCGCAGATCCTCGGTGATCTCGGCGAGCAGCTGGCGCGCGTCGGCGTCGATGGCGTGGATGAATCCGATATCGAATTCCGATCCGTGACTGCCGACGAGCTGAACCTCGGCGGGCAGGCGGGACAGCGCCGCGAGATCCTTCAGCGCCCGACCCGAGATGACGGCCGCCGTCGTTCCTGCCAGGCCGGCGAGACCTCGGAGGGCTCGCACCGATTCGGCGTGCGGAAATGCTCTTTCGGGGTCGGACACGATGGGGGCCATCGTGCCGTCGTAGTCGGAGGCCACGAGGAGGCGAGGCGTCCTCGCGACCCGGGAGAGGGCACGACGGAGTTCGATGGGCAGATCTTGAGCGCTCACGCGTTCAAATCTAGGTGATGCAGCGGCGGAGAGCGCATTGTCGCTTCCGGATGTGCGCGGTTCGTCCCTTATTCGGGTCTGCGGCTTCCGTCACCGAGGAGCAGTTCGACGGTGAGTTCCAGCCGATTCGCCACATCTGTGGCAGAGGAACGGCGTGTGAGCCAGGCCACCAGATTCGACAACCAGACGTCGGAGATGACGCGAGCGACGGCCAGCTGGTCCTCGGTGGGCTCGGTGTCGGTCATGGCCCGCGCGAACAATCGGTCCATGAGCTTGCCCACCTGATCGACCTCGGCGGCGGCGGAGGCGTCGGCGAACATGAACGCGCGAGTCATCGCCTCGGTCAGCAGCGGGTCACGCTGCATGGCGCGAGTGATCTGGCTGAGAATGAGCTGCATGCGCTCGAGGGGATTGCTGCCTGGCGGATTCTTGCCCCGCGAATCGATGCGCTCGAACTCGCGCGCCAGCGCCGAGACCAGCAGGTGCACCTTGGATGGGAAGTAGCGGTACAGGGTCCCGACCGCAACGTCCGCGCGTTCCGCGACCGCGCGCATCTGCACGGCTTCGTATCCGCCCTTGGAGGCCAGGGCCAGGGTGGCGTCGAGGATCCGCTTGCGCCGTTCCTTCTGCGCGTTGGAACTGAGATCGTCCTCGCCCAGCGTCGCCGCAGCGACTGTCGTGGGACGGGATCGAGAGCTGGTCGTCATACCTGTTTTCCTTCGCGCCTTGACTCATGGCCAGGTGACATATTAGAACACGTTCTAGACGAATGTGTCATTCAGGAGAGGCGGAAACCCGTTGTGACTATCGCCACCACCGAGGAACAGAGGGCTGCAGCGGGTTCGATCCAGGCGTGGGCGCGGTCCACGGACCCGCTCGTCACAGTACGCCAGGGACCAGCGGATTCGTGGCGCACGTCCTGGTCGTCCTTCGCGTCGCTCGGGATCTTCTCCGTTGCCGTACCCGATGCGGTCGGTGGCTCGGGCGCGGAGATCGTCGACCTCGCCGCGATGATCGAGCAGGCTGCAACTGAACTCGTCCCGGGTCCTGTTCTGCCCACCGCGCTGGCGGCTCTGGTCGTCGGGCGCAGCTCCGGCGCGGCCGCGAAGACCTGGTCCGAAAATCTCGCCGACGGGAAGATTCCGTGCGCGGTCGCTCTCGGCAGTCCGCCGGTGAACGCCACCCTCGCCGACGACGGGGGGCTGGTGATCACCGGAGACGCCGGTTTCGCGATCGGTGCCGACTCGGGAATGTCGGTGCTGCTGGCGGCCGACGCCGGCGACGGCGTCGTGTGGTGCCTGGTCGACGGCGAGTCCGCCGGACTCGAGGTGGCTCCCGCCGACACGATCGACAAGAGCCGGCCGCTCGCCCGCATCCGGTGCACAGGCGTTGCCGTCGCACCGGACCGCGTGATCACCGGGCTGCGGGAGGGGCTGGTCCGGGATCTCGCGGCCACGCTGGCTGCGGCGGAGGCGTCGGGGGTCGCGCGCTGGTGCCTGCGCACCGCGGTGGACTACGCCAAGATTCGCGAGCAGTTCGGTAAACCCATCGGCTCGTTCCAGGCGATCAAACACCTGTGCGCCGAGATGCTGTGCCGCGTCGAAGCGTCGAGTGCCGCGGCCTGGGACGCCGCGGTGGCGGCCGAAGGCGCGTGGGACGCAGACGGCGGTGAACTGCCCATCGCCGCTTCCGTCGCTGCGGCGGTCACACTCGACGCCGCGGTGGAGACCGCCAAGGACTGCATCCAGGTGCTCGGCGGGATCGGCTTTACCTGGGAACACGACGCCCACTTCTATCTGCGCCGGTCGACGTCGCTGCGACAGTTGCTCGGTGGGTCGACGAGGTGGCGCGCGAGGGTAGCCGAACTCACCCGTGGCGGCGCCCGCAGGCACCTGTCCCTCGATCTCTCGGAACTCGCCGACGAGCGGGCCCGGATCCGGGCCGAGGTGACTGAACTGGTCGCGCTGCCCGACTCCGAGCGTCGCGCCGCACTCGCCGAGTCGGGCTACCTTGCGCCGCACTGGCCCGAACCGTACGGGCGAGGAGCGCGGGCCGCCGAACAGATCCTCATCGAGCAGGAGTTGGCCGCTGTCGGTGTGGCACGGCCGGACCTGGTGATCGGGTGGTGGGCGGTGCCCACCATTCTCGAGCACGGAAGTCCGGAGCAGATCGAGCGATTCGCGATGCCCACTCTGCGCGGCGACATCATCTGGTGCCAGCTGTTCAGTGAGCCGGGGGCCGGTTCCGACCTGGCGGCCCTGCGCACGTCCGCCGTGAAGGTCGAGGGCGGATGGACACTGTCGGGCCAGAAGGTGTGGACCTCGCGGGCTCACGAGGCGGACTGGGCGATCTGCCTCGCCCGCACCGACCGTGATGCGCCGAAACACAAGGGCATCACTTACTTTCTCGTCGATATGACAAGCCCGGGAATCACGATTTCACCGCTTCGCGAGATCACCGGCGACGCCCTGTTCAACGAGGTCTATCTGGAAGACGTGTTCGTGCCCGACGATCTCGTGGTCGGCAATCTCGGTGACGGCTGGAAGCTGGCCCGCACCACCCTGGCCAACGAGCGAGTCGCGATGGGCGGGGGGTCGTCGCTGGGCGCGGCAATGGAAGAGCTGCTGACGCTCGCAGGTGAAGGCGATCTGGTGACGGACGATCGGCTCGGCCGATTGATCGCAGGCGCGCTCGTCGGGTCCGTGCTCGAACTGCGCACCACCCTTCGGCAGCTCGACGGCCAGGATCCTGGAGCGGAGTCGAGCGTGCGCAAGCTGGTGGGTGTCCGCCAGCGCCAGGAAGTGGCGGAATTCGCCATGGAACTCGGCGGCGTCGACGGCTGGGTGGAAGGTCCGCTCTCGCGTGAGTTCCTCAACACACGATGCTTGTCCATCGCCGGCGGCACGACGCAGATTCTTCTGACCGTCGCGGCGGAACGCATTCTCGGACTGCCCCGATCCTGAGCACCTCCCGCGATGGCCTTTCGCGAGTTCCGCGATGGTGATACAACTAGAACACGTTCTAAATCGAAAGTGGGAATGCCAGGTGGACTTCACCCGAGACGAGACTCAGGAGGCGATCGCCCAGGTTGCGACGGGACTTCTGGACCGCGACCTCGAGGGCGACGCTCTGTGGCGCGCCTTTGCCGAGGCCGACCTGCTCACACTCGCGTTACCCGAACGTCTCGGTGGGGAGGGCCTCTCGGTCACCGACGTCGGTGCGCTGCTCACCGAGGTCGGGCGCAGTGCGGCGGTCGTCCCCGCCCTCGCGACGCTGGGTTTCGGGGTGCTGCCCCTCGTTGCGCTCGGTGACGAGAGGCAACAGGACGAGTTGCTGAGCGGGCTCGCGGACGGACGAACCTTCACCGCGGCGCTCGCCGAGCCCGGGAGGCCGTTCCCGGCGCCGCCGTCGGTGACCGCGGTGGCGGAGGGGAGCGACTACCTCGTCACCGGATGCGTCGTGGCCGTCCCCTATGCCGAAGGTGCCCACCGCATCCTCGTGCCGACCGACGTCGGCGTCGTGCTGGTGCAGCCAGGGTCGGACGGGGTGTCGTTGACTCCCACACCCTCGTCGTCCGGCGGTCCCGAATTCGCCGTCACCTTCGACGGAGCGCGGGGTGAACTCCTCGCCGGTGGACCGGAAGCGGTCCAGCAGTTCTATCGGATCGCCCTCGCCTCCATCGGTGCCGTGGCCGACGGGTTACTCTCGGGAGCAACACTTCTGGCGGGTGAGCATCTCGCCACCCGGCATCAGTTCGGCAAGCCGTTGGCGACGTTCCAGGCGGTCGCCCAGCAGATCGCCGACGTCTATGTCACCTCCCGCACCTTGCACGTGTCCGCACTGTCGGCATCGTGGCGGGTGTCGCAGGGGCTCGACGCTCAGGACGACCTCGATGTGATGGCGTACTGGATCGCCGCGGAGGTTCCCGCAGCCATGCAGGTGCTGCACCACCTCCACGGCGGAATCGGCGTCGACGTCACCTATCCGCTGCACCGCTACTACTCGACTGCCAAAGATCTGGCGCGCCTCGTCGGCGGCGCCTCGTACCGACTCGACCTCGTGGGGGCCCGGTGTTCATCGATCTGACCGACGAGCAGCGAGAGTTGCAAGCGGAACTACGGCGTTACTTCTCGGGCCTCGTCACGCCTGCCGAGGCCACGATCATGCGCACCGAACGGCACGGCCCCACCTACCGTGAGGTGATCCGGCGGATGGGCAAGGACGGCTGGCTCGGCGTGGGCTGGCCGGTGGAATTCGGCGGCCGGGGATTCGGCGAGATCGAACAGCAGATTTTCGTGAACGAGGCGACGCGCGCGGACATTCCACTTCCGGCGGTCACCTTGCAAACGGTGGGCCCCACCCTCCAGAAGTACGGAACGGACGAGCAGAAACGCAAGTTCCTCCCGGCAATCCTCGCAGGCGAAGTGCATTTCGCGATCGGTTATACCGAACCCGAGGCCGGCACCGACCTCGCGGCTCTGCGGACCACGGCCGTCCGGGTGGGCGACGAATACATCGTGAACGGCCAGAAAATTTTCACCACGGGGGGCCACGACGCCGACTACCTGTGGCTCGCGGTCCGGACGGGTTCGGCGGATTCGCGTCACCGCGGGATCTCGATCCTGATCATGGATACGAAGGATCCGGGCTACAGCTGGACACCGATCATCACCTGCGACGGGGCCCATCACGTCAACGCCACCTACTACTCCGATGTTCGAGTACCGGTGAATATGCTTGTGGGTGAGGAGAACCAGGGGTGGAGGCTGATCACGACCCAGCTCAACCACGAGCGGGTCATGCTGGGGCCGGCGGGCCGCGTGGGTGGCCTCTACGACCGCATTCGCGACTGGGTGGTCGCCCACGGTCTGCTCTCCGAGCCCGACGTGCGGCGTGCGCTCGGAGAGATCCACGCAACGTATCGGCTGAACGAACTGCTCAACTGGCAGGTCGCCTCGAGTGACGCGGAGGCGATCGACATTGCCGATGCTTCGGCAACGAAAGTGTTTGCCACCGAGCGGATCCAGCGCATCGGAAGGCTCGTGGAGGAGATCATCGGACGCTACGGTGACCCGTCAGACCCGGATACGGCCCACCTGATGACCTGGCTCGACATGCAGACGAAGCGAAACCTGGTCATCACCTTCGGTGGGGGAGTCAACGAGGTGATGCGCGAACTGATCGCGACGGCAGGCCTGAAGCTTCCCCGAGTACCGCGATAGGAGCGCCGCGCATCATGAGTGCCGAACAGATCCTCGCTGCAGCCGAGAAGGTCCGATCCGCCGGTCCCAGCGCACCGCGGCCCGGGCGGGACCCGGTCAACCTACCGATGATTCGCAACTGGGTAGAGGCGATCGGCGACCGGAACCCCATCTACGTCGACGAGGACGCCGCGCGGGCCGCAGGCCACGACAGTATCGTCGCCCCACCGGCGATGGCGCAGGTATGGACCATGCAGGGGCTGAACGCCGAACGCCAGCCCGACGACCCGCTGGGCCGCATGACGACCATCCTCGACGACGCCGGGTACACGTCCGTCGTCGCCACCAACTGCGATCAGACCTACCACCGCTACCTGAAGGTCGGTGAGGAGGTCACCATCTCCACGACGCTGGAAGACGTCGTGGGACCGAAGAAGACGGGCCTCGGCGAGGGGTGGTTCTTCACCACCCGCAGCCGGTGGACAGTCGCGGACGACGAGGGCGCCGACGAGCTGGTCGCCGAGATGCTTTTCCGCATCCTGAAGTTCGCCCCGAAACCCGCTGAACCGGTGGCACCTTCGGCGAACGGTCAGAGCGCGTCCTTCGACGACCTGGACCCATCGAAGATGATGCGGCCCAGCGCATCTCAGGATACCCAATTCTTCTGGGACGGTGTCGCCGCGCACGAATTGCGTATCCAGAAGCGGGCGGACGGGTCCCTGCAGCATCCGCCGGTACCGGCGCTGTGGAAGGACAAGGCGGAGTCGACGGACTACCTCGTGGCCTCCGGCCGCGGCACCGTGTTCAGTTTCGTCGTTCATCACGCGCCGAAAGTGCCGGGACGCTCACTGCCTTTCGTGGTGGCCCTCGTCGAACTCGAGGAGGGTGTCCGCATGCTCGGTGAACTGCGCGGCATGGAGCCGTCCGCGGTGAGCGTCGGAATGCCCGTGGAGGCGATCTACCTCGACTTTCCCGGCGACGACGACACCGGTGGGGCGCCGTGGACCCTGTACGCGTGGCAGCCTGCGACGAAGGAGCACTGATGACCTCTACTCTCGACGTCACGGTCGGCACCACCCTGCCGGAGCTCGCGATTGCAGGCGATCCCACGTTCGTGGTGTCGTCCGCGCTGGCCACCCGCGATTTTCAGGACGTCCACCACGACCGCGATCTGGCGCAGAAGCGAGGGTCGAAGGACATCTTCGTGAACATCCTCACCGACACCGGTCTGGTGCAGCGGTTCGTGACCGACTGGGCAGGTCCGACCGCCGTCATCAAGTCGATCGCGCTCCGGCTCGGAGTTCCGTGGTACGCCTACGACACCTTGACGCTCAGCGGAACAGTGGCCGCGATCGACGAAGGTGTCGTCAGCCTCGACGTGGTCGGCAAGAACTCGCTCGGTAACCACATCACGTCGCAGGTGACGCTCGTGCTGAACGGAACCACGAACGGAGCCGGGGCATGACGGGATTGTCGGGGAAGGCTGTCATCGCCGGCATCGGCGCCACCGATTTCTCGAAGGATTCCGGACGCAGCGAATTGCGGTTGGCGGCCGAGGCCGTGCTCGCGGCACTGGACGACGCCGGCCTGACACCGGCCGACGTCGACGGGCTCACCTCGTTCACCATGGACACCAATACCGAGGCGGCCGTGGCCCGTTCGGTCGGAATCCCGGACCTGAAATTCTTCAGCCGCATCCACTACGGCGGCGGAGCGGCGTGTGCGACCGTGCAGCAGGCTGCGATGGCCGTGGCGACCGGGGTCGCTGACGTGGTGGTGGCGTACCGGGCATTCAACGAGCGTTCCGGAATGCGGTTCGGCCAGGTGAATTCGGGTCTGGTGCAGCAGGTGAATTCCTCGGGGACCGACAACGCGTTCTCGTACCCGCACGGCCTGTCCACTCCGGCCGCATTCGTCGCGATGGTGGCCCAGCGCTACATGCACGAGTACGGCGCGACGAGTGCCGACTTCGGCCGGATCGCCGTCACCGACCGGAAGCACGCGGCCAACAACCCGCAGGCCTTCTTCTACGGCAAACCGATCACCCTCGAGGATCACCAGAACTCCCGGTTCATCGCCGAACCCCTGCACCTCCTCGACTGCTGTCAGGAGTCCGACGGCGGCATCGCGATTGTCGTCACCTCGCCCGAGCGAGCCAGGAATTTGAGGCAGAAACCCGCTGTGATCGCGGCAGCAGCCCAGGGGAGCGGCAGCGACCAGTACATCATGACGAGCTATTACCGGCCCGAACTCGCGGGATTACCGGAAATGGCACTGGTGGGCAGGCAGCTGTGGGAACAGGCCGGGCTCGGGCCGCAGGACATCGATATGGCGGTGCTCTACGACCACTTCACTCCCTACGTATTGATGCAGCTCGAGGAACTCGGGTTCTGCGGTCGCGGAGAGGCCAAGGACTTCATCGCCGACGGTGCCATCGACATCGGCGGCCGGCTACCGCTCAACACTCACGGCGGCCAGCTCGGCGAGGCCTACATCCACGGGATGAACGGCATCGCCGAGGGCGTCCGGCAGATCCGCGGCACGTCGGTGAACCAGGTGAAGGACGTGCAGCACGTGCTCGTCACCGCGGGGACGGGTGTCCCGACGTCAGGTCTGGTGCTGACGGCCTGACCTCCGGCCTGTTACTCCGCCGCGCAATGTGTTTCGCGACGTACTCGGCATCTCTGCCGACACCGCCGGTGAGCATCGAGGCGAACGCCCGGAGGAACGGGAGACCCACGAAGTACAGTCCGGGATGGTCCGGCGAGACACCGCGGGCTTGCTCGGGCCATCCGTCGGCGCCGGTCACCGGGATCCGGATCCACGAGGTGTCCTTGGTGAAACCCGTGCACCAGATAATGTTTCGGACGTCCAACTCGGTTCCGTCGTCGAGGACGGGCCTGCCGTCGCGCACGCCCGTGACTTTCGCGGGGAAGTGTTCTACCCCGGCATCGGCAAGGTCGGCTCGCTTGACCCGTAGGAGTGGGCCGCCCCCGGACCGGACGTGCGGTCGCATCTTCCGTCCCATCGGAGTGCGTTCCGTGAGAATGTGATTGGCCATGAACCACATGATCGGGATCGCGATGTGCGCGGCGCGTCCCTCGATGTCGAACGGCACCTCGCCGCGGACAGGGCCGCAGATCGTGGTCCGATGTGCTCGAGAAACCTCCAACGCGATGTCCGCGCCGGAGTGGCTGCACCCGACCACCAGCACGGGTCCGTCCTGCAACTGGGCGGGGTTGCGGTAGTCGCTGGAGTGCAGTTGCCTGATCCGGGGGTCGAGTTGCTCGGCGAGATCCGGGATCACGGGTGTCTGCCAGGTGCCGGACGCGACCACGACATTGGTGGCCTCGAAAGTCTGGGCCCCGGCTGTAACGACGTACCCGTCGCCGCCCCGCGAAAGTCCGTCCACCGTGACACCGGTGCGAACGGGGAGGGAAAATCTGCCCGCATACGCCTCGAAGTAGTCGGCCACCTCGTCTTTGCCGGGCCATGTCCACGAACGTGCGGGAATGCCCCAACCGGGCAGGCCGTCGTATTTGGCTGGGCTGTATAGACGGAGCGAGTCGAACCGCTCCCGCCACACGTCACCCACCCGGTCGTGGGCGTCGAGAATGACGAACCGCTGCTTGCGCCTGGCGAGGTGGTATCCGGTCGCGAGACCGGCCTGCCCGGCGCCGATCACGATCGTGTCGAACTGTTCTGTAGTCATGGTCATTGCCTCTTCGTCGAGGGTGGAAATCGTCAGCTACGACGCTATGACCGCACCCGGCCGGGGGGCTTCGGGAGAATGATGCAGCATTCTCCACCCGGCATGGGTAGTTCTATGCAGACGGCTCCACGAGACGATGCTCGTAGGCATACGCGGTCGCAGCGGAGCGGGAAGAGATTCCCAGTTTGAGGAAGATGTTGCTCAGATGCCGGGCCACCGTCTTCTCGCTGAGGAACAGGTCCTCGGCGACGGCGCGATTCGTCTTCCCCGCGGCCACGAGGCGGAGCACATTCAGCTCACGGGGAGTCAGGGGCGAAGCCGAGGATTCGGTTCCGACTTCCGTCCGTACCCGTTCCAGATCGGGAGCAGCGGCCAGGTCGCGGTAGATCGCGGCGGCGAGATCGAACTCCATCCGCGCGGTGTCCACGTCGCCGAGCTCGCGGCACGCCCGCCCGATCAGCTCCCGCACGCGTGCCGCCTCGTACGGCGCCCCGATCAGGTTCCACCGTTCCCACGCCTCGCGGAGGACGGCCACTGCGTTCTGAGCCTGGGATTCCGCGAGCAGAACCGACCCCGACGCCTGCGCGGCCACGGCGTGGAGGTAGGGGATGTCGAGGCGTGCGGCGAGCGTGTCGAGTGCTGCTGCGGCGGCGCGGGCCGATGCGACGTCGTGCGCGGCGAGCATGATCTCGACGCATGCCGGGAGGAGTCGTGCCTGCTCGAGTGGGTCGAGCGTCTCGTCCACCTCACGCCGAATGCAGGCCACCGCGCTGCCGACCCGGCCCTGCATCATTCGCAGCAGGGCAAGCCCGGGCCGCGGCGGCCTACCCCACTTGTTCGCTTCCGTGTACAGCTTTTCGGCCTGCGCGAACTCACCGCGCAGTCGATGGAGCTCAGCCATCAGATAGCTGGCGGACCCCACGGCGGCGTGCACCGTCGGCTGGGTGAGTCTTCGGTGTGCACGCCGGGCCGCCTCCATGGATTCCGCCCACGCGCCCTGCAGTTGCAGGATCTCGGCACGGTGGACGAGGCATTGGCCGCGGTAGGGCACCAGGTCCGGCTGCGCCGAACACCACCGGGTCAGTGCGGCAGTCCATTCCTGCGAGCGGCGCAGGTCGAAAATGCGCTGGCACTGCTCGATCACAGCGCAATACACGATTCCGGTGACGATGGGAGACACCTCCTCGGACGTCACCAGGATCATGGCCTCGTCGAAGGCCGCAACGCCGTCGAGGTGGCGGCCCAGCACGATCAGCGCATGGCCCGTCCCGAGCGCGCCCAGCGAGATGAGGTCGGGATTGGCGAACCGTTCACCGATGACTGCTGCGGTGGAGAACACCTCCCGCGCTGCGGCGCCGTCTCCCTCGGCCAGGCGCTGGAGTCCCAGGGGGACCAGGAGGTAGCCGCGTTCGGGGCAGTCGACACCCGTGGTGTCCAGTAGCTTCTGTGCCCTGCCCAACCAGCCGCCACCGCGAACCTGCTCACCTCTGAGGGACAGGGCGAGTCCGAGCCAGAATGCGCAGCGCGCCGCGCTCACGGGATCGCTGCTGCGTCCCCACTGGTTCACGGCCCGCGTCCAGAACTCGGTAGCGGCGTCGTCCTCACCGATCAGATAGGCAGCGACCGCGAGTCGCTCGAGATCCGTACCCCCGAGCGGTTCCTGCCGATCGGCGTTCGACAGTTGGGTATAGGCGACGCTCCAGTCTTGCCGGGTGTAGGCCTCGCGGCCGGTCCGGAGCGCCGACGTGTCGTCGGACATCACCTTCTCCTGCCGGTTTCGCAGTGTTGTGGAGGCGCTCGCATCCAGATTACCGCCGCGCTCGCTGCCCTCGCTGCCCTCGCGTGGTCGCTGTGGAGTCGTTGCATCGCGCCTGAAGACGGGTTCTGGTCCGCAGACCAGGCGGCGGGGGCCTATATTCCCTGCACCCTGTCGGCGCCTCGAGTCACACTGGGTTCACACGCCGAGGAACGGGGAGTTCTGATGGTCGACGCGATCGCAGCCGAGGGGCTGGTGAAACGGTACGGAAAGGTCACCGCGCTCGGCGGTGTAGATCTCGCGGTCCGCGCGGGAAGCGTCATGGCCCTGCTTGGGCCGAACGGTGCAGGCAAGACCACCGCGGTACGCGTCTTCACTACCCTTCTCGTCCCGGACGAAGGATGGGCCCGGGTGGCGGGTCTCGACGTCATCCACGACGCCCGGGCTCTTCGGTCGCGGATCGGTGCGTCCGGCCAGTACGCAGCGGTCGACGAATACCTCACCGGTTTCGAGAACCTCGAGATGGTGGGCAGGCTCTACCACCTCGGTGCCAAGCGAAGCAAAGCCCGGGCCCGCGAGTTGCTCGAACAGTTCGATCTGGTGGAAGCCGGGGACCGGCCCGTGAAGGGGTACTCCGGCGGCATGAGACGCCGCCTCGACCTTGCGGGCGCGCTGGTGGCCGAACCGGAGGTTCTTTTCCTCGACGAACCCACCACCGGACTGGATCCCCGGGCCCGACTCGGACTGTGGGACGTCATCGACAGCCTCGTGGCCAAGGGCACCACCCTGCTGCTCACCACCCAGTACATGGAAGAGGCGGAGCGGCTCGCCGATCAGATCGCCGTCATCGACCGCGGCAGCGTGATCGCACGTGGGACCGCCGACGAGCTGAAGGATCGCGTCGGTGGTGAGCGCATCGAACTGACCGTCCGGGAAGGTGCCGATCTCGAGGTGGTGCGAAACGAACTCACACCCCTGGCCGCCGGCCCGATCACCATCGAAGACAACGTCCGCCGGGTCACCGTCCCGGTGTCCGGGGGTTCGGACGCACTGGTCGAGGCCCTGGGCCGGCTGTCCGATCGTGGGGTGAAGGTATTCGACGTCGGGTTGCGCCGGCCCACGCTCGACGACGTGTTCCTCACCCTCACCGGGCACGAGGCCGAGGAGGAGCAAGTCTCATGACCGCACCACCAACCACCGCCCCGATGCACACCGCACTCGCCGACGGTCTCACCATCGCCAAGCGCAACATGATCAAGATCAAACGCGTGCCCGACCTCATCGTCTTCACCACGCTGTCGCCGATCATGTTCGTGCTGCTGTTCGCATACGTATTCGGAAGTGCCATCGAAGTTCCCGGGATGTCGTATCGCGAGTTCCTGATCGCCGGAATCTTCACCCAGACGGTCATCTTCGGGGCGACGTGGACCGGACTCGGCATGGTCGAGGATGTGCAGAAGGGCATCATCGACCGGTTTCGATCGCTCCCGATGGCGCCGTCAGCGGTTCTCCTGGGACGGACGTCCACCGACGTGCTGATCAACATCGTCAGTCTCGTGGTGATGTCGCTGACGGGTCTCGTCATCGGGTGGCGTATCCACTCGAGTGTGGGTGAGGCCGTACTGGGCTACCTGCTTCTCCTGCTGTTCGCTTATGCGCTGTCGTGGGTGATGGCGGTAGTGGGGCTGTGGATCCGCACGCCCGAAGTGTTCAACAATGCCAGCTTCATCGTCATTTTCCCGTTGTCCTTCGTCGCGAACACGTTCGTCGAAACCACCAACCTGCCGGGGCCGCTCAAAGTGATCGCGGAGTGGAACCCGGTGTCCGCACTCACCCAGGCCGTGCGCGAATTGTTCGGAAACACGAACCCTGCCATGGCAGTTCCCGACGCCTGGCCATTGCAGAATCCCGTGATCGCCTCGCTGGCATGGACGGCGGTACTGCTCGTCATCTTCGTTCCGTTCGCGATCCGGCGTTACAAGAAGGCGGTCAGCCGCTGACTGTCGCCGGCTGCCGCTGCTCCCGGTGACTGCCGCTGCTCCCGGTGCACCAACGGGACGCTCGTTGCGTTGGATCGAACGAACGTCCCGTTCGTACAGGGGGAAGGGCCACGGGGCTGCAATTAATCGCGGGAATCGACGTCCCGGCCGGTTCCGAGGTCGGAGCAGTCGACCATCTCGGCTCCGTGAGCGGCGAGGTACTGCCTCGCGCCGGTGTCGCCGGTGAGGCTGTGACGTAGAGCTTCCCAGTGGTCGCGGCCGATGAGGACGGGATGTCCGGGTGCGTCGGTGTAACGAGCTTGCCGCAAGGCCGCTCGTGCGCTGCCCGGCGGAACGGAGGCGATGCGGCGTACAGCGTCGGCGTCCAGGTCGGGCAGATCGACGAGGGTGATGACGACGGCGTCGACGTTGTCGAACGTCTCCGCAACCTCCAAACCTCGTCGCAGCGACGCCGACATGCCCTGCTGCCAGTCTTTCGCCACACCCACGACGACCGGTACGCCGTCGGGTAGCAGACTCTCTGCCTCGTCGGCGCGGGCGCCGAGGACTACGAGGACGGGACGGCATCCGGCCTTCGCGAGAATGCGGACGCCACGCCCCAGCCACGGTTCTCCGTCGACGCCGACGACGAGCGCCTTGGGCATACCCATCCGCGAGCCGCCTCCCGCGGCGAGCAGCATGCCCCCGATCGTCACGGCTGGACGACCGCGGCCCGTTCGGCCGTCGACACCGCGATCGGCTCGCTGTCGGCGTTCTCGGAACTCGGAGGCAAGTACGGCACGCGTTCACGCTACTTCTCCTTCGAGAAGTTGGCTCCGGGGCCTGGAGGAACATCGGTCGTAGACTGACCGGCACCGGCCTCCGGACAGTGAGAGGCGCGACGCCGAGACAACGCATCGAAGGGGATGGACGCATGCTCGATCCGAAACGAGGCGGCTCGCCGGCCGGTCGGACGTTCGCGCGGTCGTGGGGTGGCTCGGGCAGTGTCATCGACATCGACGGACCCGTCCACTGGGTCGAGTACGGCGATCCGGAAGCAGGGTCGCTGCCGGTGGTGATGGTGCACGGCCTCGGTGGGTCCCATCTCAACTGGGTTCGGGTGGCCCCGGCGTTGGCGGAACGGACGCGGGTTCTGACGGTGGATCTCCCCGGTTTCGGACTCAGCCCGGCGGGGAAACGTCAGACGGGGATCCCCGCCAACGTGGCCGTACTTCACCGCTTCCTCACCGAGGTGGTGGGTGGACCGGTGATCCTGATGGGCAATTCCATGGGCGGCATGATTTCGATGTTCGAGGCGTCCGCCCACCCCGACACTGTTGCTGCACTCGTGCTCGTCGACCCGGCGCTTCCTGCGGCGCAGCGGATGCCGCATCCGCGGATCGCTGCGCAGTTCGCGATGTACATGACGCCCTTTGTCGGGGAGCGTTACCTCCAGTATTCGAGCCGGCGGATGACCGACCGTCAGCTGGTCGAGCGGGTCATCGACCTGTGCTTCGCCGATCCCGCACGGGCCTCCGAGGACGTCCTCGAGGCAGCGACCGAGCTGGCGAAGTACCGGCGCGAGCAGCCCTCGCAAGATGCCGCGTTCCTGCAGGCGAGCCGGTCACTGATGCGGGTGATGGCGCGTCCGCAGCGTTACCTGCAGGCCATGCGCGCCCTCGAACAACCGGTTCTCCTGCTCCACGGTGACCGCGACCGCCTGGTTCCGGTCGCCGCGGCGCGCAAGGTCGCTGCCGACAACCCGCGGTGGGACACTGTCGTACTGCCCGGAGTCGGGCACACCCCACAACTCGAGATGCCGGACGCGGTACTCGACCACGTGCTGACCTGGATCGACCGGCACGGGCTCGTCTAGCGTCGTCGCTCCCGTCCGGGTGTCGCCGGCAGCCGGCACGTAACCTCACTCACATAACTCGCATATCGAATGCGAATTAACGTACTTTCAGATCATGCAGCTCACCCGGTTCACCGACCTCGGCTTGCGGGTCGTCATGCGCCTGGCCGTCGCGGCAGAGGGGGACCGTCCGGGGAGCCGTCAGGTCGCCGAGGAATTGGCGGTGTCCTACACGCACGCGACAAAAGTGATCACCCGGCTCGCCGAACTCGGCATCGTCGACGCGCGCCGCGGCCGCGGGGGCGGCCTTGCCATTACCGAACTCGGCCGCACCGCCTCGGTCGGGTGGCTCGCCCGCCGCCTCGAGGGAGACGGGGAGGTGGTCGAATGCGACGGCGCCCAGCCGTGTCCGCTGCGGTCGGGTTGCCGGCTGCGGTCGGCGCTGCGCCGTGCGCAGGAAGCGTTTTTCGCGTCGCTCGACACTGTCACCATCGACGACCTCACCCAATCACCGACCCGCGCCGTCCTGCTCGGACTGCCCCGGCCGGCCGACACAAATTTCCAGTTCTCTTCCGCGATCGGAGAATGACATGCTCTCGCCCACTTCCACGGAAATCATCCGCGCCACGCTGCCCGTGGTCGGTGCCGCCATCGGCGACATCACTAGCCTGTTCTACCGCAGAATGTTTGCCGCCCACCCCGACCTCGAACGCGACCTGTTCAACCGGGGCAACCAGAAGCAGGGTGGTCAGCAGAAAGCGTTGGCGGGGGCGATCGCCGCGTTCGCGGCTCTGCAGCTGGAACCCGATCAGGCTCGCGTCGATTTGATCCTCTCGCGGATCGCGAACAAACATGCCTCGCTGGGAATCGAGCCCGCCCAGTACGCGATCGTGCACACCCATCTGTTCGACGCCATCGTCGAGGTGCTCGGTGACGCCGTCACTCCGGAGGTGGCCGCCGCCTGGGACGAGGTGTACTGGATGATGGCCGAGACCCTGATCGCGATGGAAGCCGGTCTCTACCGCGCAGCAGTGGTCACGCCCGGTGACGTCTGGCGGCAGGTACGTGTCCGTGAGCGCCGCCACGAGTCCGCCGACACCGTCTCCTTCGTGCTTACCTCGGTGGACGGCGTGTCCCTGCCCGCCTTCGCGCCGGGGCAGTATCTGTCGGTGGGGGTTCACCTTTCCGACGGCGCCCGGCAGATCCGCCAGTACAGCCTCTCGTCCGCTCCGTCGCACGAGGATTGGCGGATCACCGTCAAGCGGGTAGACGGGCAGATGCTGTCCGATGGATCGCACTCGCCTGCGGGCGAAGTGTCGAACTTCCTGTACCGCAATGTTTTCGAGCATGACCTGCTGGACGTGACCACCCCGTTCGGTGACCTGGTTCTGCAGGACGACGACGCGCCGCTGCTGCTGATTTCGGCCGGCATCGGGTGCACGCCGATGATGGGCATGCTCAGCCACCTCGCCGACACCGAGGACACCCGCCCGATCTCGGTGCTGCACGCCGACCGCTCACCCAGTAACCACGCCCACCGGGCGGAGTTGACCGAACTCGTCGAGCGGTTGCCGTTCGCGGTCATGCACCGCTGGTACGAGGACCTCGGCGCGCGTCGCCCCGAGGGGGACCTGCGGAAGGGGCGAGCCGACCTCGGGGAGATCACCGTCGCCCCCGGCACCCGGGCCTATCTCTGTGGGCCGCTGCCCTTCATGCTGGGCATGCGCGAAGCCTTGCTCGCGAAAGATGTTGCGGCCGAGAACATTCATTACGAGGTTTTCGGCCCGGACAGCTGGGCGGCCGCCCCTGCATGAGCACTTCACCGGCACGCCTCGGTACACGAGCAGGGTGCGCAGCCGTCTCGTGGCGGGTGAGTTCGACTGCACCGGAAAGGACATCAGATGACTACCGCGCACGCCGTAGCAATCGCCGTGACCTTCGTATGGCTCGGAATGGTGGTGGCGATCTCGTTCGTGGAGGCGCCGCTGAAGTTCCGGGCACCCGGGGACACGGTGCGAGTGGGACTGGGTATCGGGCGGCTCGTCTTCCGCGCTCTCAATTCCATCGAAATGCTTTGGGCGGCAGCACTGGTAGCCGCGATCGTCGTCGACGCCCCACCCGTCCATGTCATAGTCGTGGCGATGGCGGCGGTCGCGGTGCTCGTCGTGCAGTTGGCCGTTGTCCGGCCCAGGCTGACGCGTCGGTCCGACCGGATCCTTGCCGGTGAAGAAGCTCCGCGCTCTCGCGCACACTGGGCGTATGTCGGATTGGAGTCGGTGAAGGTGCTCGCCCTCCTGATCGCCGGAATATTCCTCCTCGGCCAGTAGGTCGCGCGCCGATCCTGGCGGCCTAACTGTCGGCTGGGGATCCGGCGTCGGCAGCTCCCCGTGATCCTGCGATCGACTGCGCGAGCGCACGAAACAAGTGAGTGAGTTCGGGCCGGGTTGCCGTTCCGCTGCGGACTACCCCGCACACCGGGATGCGCAGGAGGTCGTGCGACTCACACATGAAACTGAGCCCGCGCCGGGGAGTCGCGTCGGCGGTGTCGGCGTACAACACGGTCCACGACAGGGGAGTGGTGAGGACGTCGAGGGTGGCCGTGTGGTCGCTGGGAATCGAGGGCCCGAGCTTTACGCGTTGCCCGACCTGCCGGAAGGCGTCCTCGACCACGGTGTGGATCAGCACCTGACTACTGCGCGGCGGCAGCAGTAGCGGATAGGGCGCCAGTTCGCTGAGGTCGACGGTCGAAAACTTGGACAGCGGATGTTGAGCCGAGGTGACGATCACCAGATCTTCGAGGCCGAATTCGATTGTTTCGAGTCCTGGTCTGTCGACGCCGCCGCGGATCAGGGCCAGGTCTGCATCACCGGACGCCACCGCGGTCATGCGGTCGGTGAAATCCTTGATGACGAATTCGATGTCGAGCTGTGGGAACTCCTCGCGCACAAGGGATATCGCCTCCAGGCTTTGGGTGGCGAAGCTCATGCTGGCGCTGATTCGCAGCCGATTGCGGGGGTCGAGTCCCACCGAGAGTGCGCGCGCCTCGAGGCTCATCATTTCTGCCGCGATCGGCATGAGGCGTTCGCCGGCCGCGGTCAGGCGCGTCGCACGGGTGGACCGTTCGAGTAGGGCCGTGCCGAGTTCGTGCTCGAGCTTGGCTATCTGGTGGCTGATCGCCGACTGCGAGATGAAGCATCGCTCCGCCGCTCGGGAAAAACTGCCTTCTTCACCGACCGCGAGGAAGTAGCGCAACTGCCGGAACTCCATGACCCCAGGCTACCGCGCCGACGAGCATTTATGAGCGATCGAGATAACACAATTTCGATTTCCCCAGGTTATTGGCAATCAGGCTCATCGGATCCATAAGGTGGGCTCATACGCAACGCTAAGCACAGGAACGCTGGCAGAGGAGGTTTTCGGTGGATCGCACACAGGTCGTCATCGTGGGATCGGGTTTCGGCGCCCTCGCGGCGGCGAAGAAGCTCGGCAAGGCAGGCACGCCGTTCGTGCTGATTTCCGAGACCACCGAGCACCTCTTCCAGCCACTGCTCTACCAGGTGGCCACGGGTGTGCTCTCGCCCGGCGAGATCGCGCCGTCCATCCGCGCCATCCTCGCCAAGTATCCCAGTGGTGACGTCCGGCTCGGCCGTGTCGTCGACGTCGACCCGGACAAGCGCGAGGTGGTCTACGAGGCAGGCGGGATCCGCCACACCCTCGGCTACGACACTCTGATCGCCGCGACGGGTGCTCGTCAGGCGTACTTCGGCCGCGACGAGTTCGCCGAGGTCACGTACGCCCTCAAGACGGTCGCCGACGCCGACCGGTTGCGCCGCCAGATCGTCCGCTGCTTCGAAGAGGCGCACACCACGTCGGACCCGGAACGTCGTCGGGATCTGCTCCACTTCATCGTGATCGGCGCGGGGCCCACTGGGGTCGAACTGGCAGGTCAGATCAAGGAACTGGCGGGACGTTACTTCGAGAAGTCGCTGCGGGACGTCACCGCCGAGGACGTCACCGTGACCCTCGTCGAGGGTGCGGGGGAGACGCTGCCCGTGTTCGGCGGCAAGCTCAGCAAGTACACGCAGGACTCGCTCGAGCGTGCAGGGGTCGAGGTGGTCCTCGGCACCATGGTCACCGATATCGACGAGCACGGTGCCACCTTGTCGTCGCCCGGTAACGGGTTCGAGAAGCGACTGACGGCGGAGACGATCATCTGGTCGGCCGGCATTCAGGCCAACGACTTCGCGGCGGTGCTCGCGGAACGGACCGGGTGTGAGACCGGCCGCGGCGGTCGACTGCTGGTCGACGAGGACCTCACTGTGGGCCGCTACGACGACATCTATGCCATCGGTGACATGGCTTCGCTGAACAACCTCCCGGCTCAGTCGCCGTTCGCGATGCAGGGTGGCCGTCACGTCGCGGCGATCATCAACGGAAAGCGGGCGGCCGGAACACCCTTCACCTATCGGGACAAGGGCAGCATGGCGATCATCAACCGGTTCCGCGCGATCACCCGCGTCGGCAAGATCGAGTTGACCGGTGTACTCGCCTGGTTCCTATGGCTTGCCGTCCACCTCGTCTACCTGGTCGGATTCCGGAACCGCTACGTGGCAGTGATGTCGTGGTGTGGATCGTTCCTCGGTCATCGGCGCCCGCACTTCCACTACGCGCAGGAGATCGAACCTGCCGACTCGAACGAGCTGGACCGGGCGGCCTAGAACTCAGGACGCCCCGGCCCGCCGGCCCGCGACATAGACCTCGGCGATGGAGGTATCGCGTATCCCCATCAAGAGCGCGAAGAGGGTCTGATCGCGGGCCAGGTCGGGGTCGGCGGCGCGGATGCCATGGCGCAGTAGTCCGTCGAGCGCCGGGGTGCCGGACGGATCGACGACGACGAAGTCGGCCTCCTTACCGACGTCGAAGTTACCGAATCGGTTCTCCATGTCCAAGGCTCTGGCACCGCCGAGGGTACCGATGAACAGCATTTCGGCCGGATGCATCGATACTCCGTCGTCCCCGGGTTCGTTGATGTGCACTTTGAACGCATCGCCGAGCACCCGCGGGATCAACCATTCGTCGCCGCCGCCGAAATCTGTGCCCGCGGAGATGTTGACACCCGAGGCGACCGTCCGCTTCCACGGCATCGTTCCGGATCCCAGGAACAGCTGCGAGACCGGACAGTGCGAGACGGACGTACCGGTCTCGGCCATCCGTTCGAGCTCGACGTCCTGGCAGTGCACGCAGTGCGCGAGGATGGTTCGTCGGCCCAGCAGGCTCTTTCCGCCCACCTGGGAGCCGGGCAGGAACTTCCCGTCGTAAGTGTCCAGGTATGAATTCACCTGGTACACCTCTTTGGTCGAGTCCACCTCTCCGGTTCCCGGGCGATTGTTCTCGTTGAGATGCGAGTGCACATACACCCCGCGGTCCCGCACTTCGTCGTACAGTTCTCCGAGGTTTTTCAGGGTCTCGGTCGTCACCGACAACGAGAACCGAGGGACGATAGCCACATGCAACAGCGCGGTGGCGACATCACCGGTATCCGCGCCGTGCCACTTGTCGATCTCTTCGCGGGTCAGCCGGATGGCGTCCTCTTCGGATGTCATCAGTGGCTGGGCGGTGCCGACACCGACAGTCTGAATGCCGCGGCCGCTGACGATACGCAGACCGGCCTTCTTCGTCTCGGTGAACAGGGCGTCCTGTGCATGCGGAAACGCCGACCCGAACACCATCGCGGCCGTAGTGCCCGCCGAGATGCGACGGTGGGTGAACTCGACGGCCGCTTGCTGCGCGAACTCCGGATCGGCGAACTTCGTTTCCGACGGGAACATGCACAGGGTCAGCCATTCCAGCAGTTGTCCGCCGCCGTAGGAGTCGCCGGCGTAGGTCTGCGGGAAATGGATGTGGGTGTCGACGAACCCCGGCAACAAGAACCCGGGCCGGTGGTCGTGCACGGTGCCGGACTCATATTCCGACGGAATCTCGGTTCGGTCGCCGCAGAACGCGATTCGCCCGGAATCGTCCAGGACCAGTGCGCCGTCGGGAATCGATACGAGAGCGGCCGCGGCTTCGGTCACTGTCGGTGCGCCGGCGATGTGGAAGATATGCCCGAGGTGGATGTGCGTTGCCATGTGATGAACTCCCGTCCAGTAGCGGCCAGTACTCACAATGCCACCGATCCGACCCATATCGTGGCGAAACAGACCGAGCACCCGACCGTACGAACAGGTGCAAGTACACATTCGGGACGGGCTACGGGGCCTCGATGTGACCGACACGGGCCGTGGTCATCTCTCGCCACACCCGTGCCGGAGTCATCGGCAACCGTCGCAAGCGAACGCCGGTGGCGTCGGCAATGGCGTTGGCCAAGGCCGGGGCCACCGGGTTGTACGGCGACTCGCTCATGGATTTGGCGCCCAGTGGACCTAATTGGTCGTAGGTGTCCGCGAAATACACTTCGGTCTCGGGGATATCGGCCAGTTGGGGGATGTGATAGTTCCTCAGCTGAGGTCCCAGGACCGTTCCGGCGCCGTCGAGGCGGATCTCTTCATACAGCGCACTGCCGATCGCCTGAGCTACGCCTCCCTCGACCTGTCCACGGCACTGCTGCGGATTGAGGACGGTCCCTGCGTCGGCGGACTGAACCGACTGCAGAATTCGTACCTCACCGGTGACCGTGTCGACGGCGACCCGGAATGCATGCACGTTGAAGACCACCGAGCGGGGAGTGCCGTCGTGCCGACCCTCGGCTCGAAGAACGCCCTCGGCCGCGAGCTTGTCCCATTCGATCACTTGGGTGCCGATCCGGACGCCCTCCGGTGTCAGCGAGCATTCCGCGTCCTCGGCGACACCGGCGACGCGGCGCGCGGTTCCGGACAGAAGTGCGCGCAGACTGTTGCACGCCTGATCGACTGCCTTTCCGGCAACCACACTTCCGGCCGACCCGAACGCTCCCGTGTCGTGCCCCGTGAAGTCGGTGTCGGACTGGCGGATGATGATTCGATCGGTGGTGGTGCCGAGCGCGGTTGCCGCGAGCTGCGCGTGCACGGTCGTGGTTCCGTTGCCGAATTCGGCGGTTCCTACCCGCACTTCGTAGTGGCCGCCCGCGACGAGAGTGCAGGACGCTTCCGCGAAGTGCCCACGCGGCGGAATGGTTGCGATCATGGACGCCGCCATGCCCTCGCCGACTTTCCACCGCGGGCCCTTTGGTGGGGTAACTCCATTGCCCCGGCGCAGGGCTGCCTCGGCGAGGTCGAGGCATTGGTCGAGCCCGTAGCTCCCGTAGGTGAGGTCGTCGTGCGCCACCTCGGCTTCGACGAAGTCGTCCCCCGGAACGATCACGTTGCGGCGGCGGAAATCGAAGGGGTCGATGCCCAGCTTTCGGGCAAGTTCGTCCAACGCCGACTCGATACCGAAAATGACCTGTCCGAGCCCGTATCCGCGGAAGGCGCCCGACGGCAAGTTGTTGGTGTACACGGCCCGGGCATCGACCCGCTTGTTGGGGGAGCGGTACAGCGCGACGGACTCTCCGCAGCTGTGGAACATCACCCCCGCGGAGTGATTTCCGTAGGCTCCGGCGTCCGACAGCACGTCCACGGCGAGCGCGGTCAGCCTTCCGTCTCCATCGGCCCCGGCCCGCACCGCGACCCGCATGGGATGGCGGCACGGCGCGGTGGTGAACTGGTCCGAGCGGGTGAACTCATACTGCACGGGCTTACCGGTGCGCAAGACCGCAAGCGCGACGAGGTCCTCGACGAGCATTTCTTGTTTGGCGCCGAATCCACCACCGATTCGGGCGGTGAACACCCGGACCCCGGAACGGTCCAGCGCGAAGAGTCGTGCCAGTTCGTCGCGTACGAGGAAGGGAACCTGAGTGCTGCTCCGGAGGGTCAGTCGCCCCTCGTCGTCGAGCCAGCCGATCGCGGAATGCGTCTCCAGATGGACGTGTTGCACGCGCTGCGTCTGCCACGTCCCCTCGACCACCGCGCCCGACGCCCGGGCCGCCGCGAGTCCCGAGTCGACGTCGCCGACCTCACCGTGCAACTCTGCCACCAGATTCCGGGTGGGATCCGCGATGCGCGACTCGGCGCGCTTGTCGGAGTGGAGCAGGGGCGCGCCTGCCCGGTGTGCCAGGTCCGGGTCGAATACAGGCTCCAGAATGTCGTATTCGGCGTCGATCAATTCCGCTGCGCGGCGAGCAATGTCGACCGAGTCGGCGACCACCGCCGCGACACGCTGCCCGACGAACCGCAGCACGGTGTCGAAGACGTAGGTGTCGTCCGGGTCGTCGGTGCGGAGTTCGTGACGTGCGGTGGAGAAGGCGACATCCGGGCTGTCTCGGTGGGTGAGTACCGCGTGGACGCCGGGCACTCCCTCCGCTGCGGCGGTGTCGATGCGGGTGATCCGCGCATGGGCGTGCGGGCTGCCGAGGACGTGGACGTGGAGCAATCCCTGGACCCTGACATCGAGGGTGTACGGTTCGGCCCCGCACACCACCCGGGTGGCGGCGGGGGCAGGAATCGAACGGCCGGAGGAGTGACCGCTCGAGTCGTCCTCGGTGGTGCAGATTCCGCCGACTGCATCCCGGATCGCGCGGTAACCTGTGCAGCGGCACAAGTTTCCCTTCAGGGTGCGGGGAAGGTCGGCCCGTTGATCGGCGGTGAGCGCAGAAGCAGTGACTACCATTCCCGGAGTGCAGAATCCGCACTGGAAGCCAGCCGCAGCGACGAACTGCTCCTGGACGGGATGTAGTCGTTCGGAGCTCCCCAGCCCCGCGGCCGTCGTCACCTCGAGGCCCTCGGCACGGTGCGCCGGAATGACACACGAATGCACGGGGTGGCCGTCGAGCAATACTGTGCAGGCGCCGCAATCACCGGCGTCGCACCCCTTCTTGACCGCGAAAACGTCGTGGTCCCGCAACAGCGTGCGCAGGCACTGACCGGGCCGCGGGTCGGCGTTCACCGGCTGCCCGTCGACGGTGAACTTCATGCCAGTTCCTCCCTGATCTCCTCCGCGAGGACGGCGGTGACATGGCGCCGCCAGTCGACGACACCGTGTGCGTCCGTGAAGTACGCCTCGAGTGGAATATGTTCCGTCAGTGCAGTGTCGAGTGCGTGAGGGTCGGGAACGTCGGGGAAGCGCAGTACGAATGGGCGCAGGGTCGACGCGGTGACGACGAGCGTGAATCCGTCCGGTCCGAGTCGTCCCGCCAGGAGTGCGCCGGACCGGCCGAGCGGCGAATAGGCGATCTTGCGGAGCGTCGTGCGGCTCCGGAGTGCCGATCCCGGGAAATGAATGCTGCGGATCAGTTCGCCCGGATTCAGCAGGGTGCACCCGGCGCCGGTAACCAACTCGAGCACCGGGATTCGCCGTTCGCGCCCCTCGGATGCCCAGAGCAGCACCTCGGCGTCGAGTGCGCAGCACGCGGTGATCATGGCGCCTGCCGGCAGTCCGAGCGCGAGATTTCCCCCGACGGTGGCGGTGTGCCAGATCTTCCACGACGCGACGAGCGCTTCGGCGCACGGGCGGAACAGGCTTGTTCCGATCCATTGATCGGGATATGTGGTGTGGCAGAGTGTTTCGATGGTGCACGTGGAGGCCACCTCGAGCTCGTCGGGGTGCACCGTGACTGCCTGCCAGCCCAGAGTAGTGAGATCTACCAGGTGGGTGAGGCCCGGTTGCGGTTCCGAGTACAACCAGGTTCCGCCGGCCAGGTACGCCGATCCCGGTTCCGGCACGGGAAGTTCCGCGCGCGTGCGCGGTGTGGCGATGTCGGTGACGAACGAGAGGTCCACGGTGTCACCCTCCCACGCTCGACCACCGGGCGCCCGTCGACGAGCTGTTCCTCGGGCGGCCGTTCGGCGTCAACTCAGCCAACCTGCGTAGGCAGACCACGCCGGCCCGGGGTCCGGAGCGTCGGAACGCTGAACCGTCGCCTGGATCAGGCCGTAGGGGCGGTCGGCGGCGTGAAACACCTCGTTGTCGTTCTCCACACCGAAGCGCCCGAGGTCGTGCGCGAAGTGATGCTTGTTGGGCGCAGACAGACGCACTTCCGCGAGTAAGGGACAGCGCTCGAGGACTGCCTTTCCAATTTCGTAGAGTGTCTGCTGCAGGGCCAACGAATGCACCGTCGCGAATGTGGACACGATCTGTTCCTTGATGTCGGTGTACACGCTGTTCCAGTCGACCTCGGTGGTGACGAACCGCCATTGCACGACGAGTGACGTGGCCATCACCCGGTCGTGGGTCTCTTCGAGGACGGTGTACTCGTCCTTCAGGAACCCGAAGAACTCGCTGCCCGTGGATTTCAGAATCACCAGATCCTTCAGGCCCCCGACCACCCATGTTCCCTCGGCGTCGACCGTGACGGCCGCGGTACGCACCTCCTCACCCTTCCGCACCCAGGTGTGATCGTGCTCGGCACCCTCGACCACTGCCCGTGCCCACGAGTACTCCTCGATCTCGATGCGCGCGCCCTCGACCGGTTCGACGTCGTCCACGAAATGCTGCGCCAACGCCAGCCCGTATTCCTCGATGGAATCGAGTCCATTCTCCTTCGCGTAGGAGAAGGCGGTCTGCTTCTGGCTATCCGTGGGCAGCACGGTGCTCTGATCGCCCTCGAGGTGCGCGGCGGAGAAGTCACCTCGTAGGCAGGTGGAGACGCTCACGTCCCGGATCTCGTGCCGCGGGGTGTCGCGGTAGATCCGTACGATCCGGTTCTCGGCCTTCCCATACTGGTTCTTACCCAGGACGATCTTGCCCCCGAGATGGGGGCCGTTGTTCGGATTGCTCACGTTCAGCTCCCGCGATAGGTGGAATAGCCGTAGGGGGACAACAACAACGGAACGTGGTAGCCACGCTGGGGATTTCTCAGCTCGAAGGTGACGGTCACCACCGGGTAGAAGGTGTCCTGGCCGCGCCGACCGAAATAGTCACCGGTGTCGAACACGAGGCAATACGTCTCCGCGATCAGGCCCTCGGGTGCGATCTCGGGGATGCGGCCGTCGGCGTCGGTCATCGCTGAGGCGATCGGTTCACCCTCGAGGGATTCGAGCCGCACGTGCAGTCCTGCTGCCGGGTCACCGGTCGTTGCGTCCAGCACGTGCGTGCTGAGGATTCTGGTCATCAACGTCCTCCTTCGGTGGAGTGGTTCAGCAACCGTACGAGACGCAGCCGGTTGATCGCGGCGAGTTCCGCCCGTAGAACCCTGCGCTCGGTGCTGCTGTCGTTGTCGAGGCGTCGGTGTAGGACGTCGAGCAGTTCCTGCGCGGAACGTCCGGACGCGCACACGAGGTAGACGTGCCCGAACTTTGTCTCGTACTCCTCGTTTCCCGCGCGAAGTTTCGCCCGCAACTCGCGGTCGGCGGAAGCGACTGCGGACTGCTCACGCGCCGACGACGCGTTGTCGGGGCGGTCGCCGATGCGCGGATGCCCGGCCAAGGCCTCGTCGATCTCGGCTTCGGTGAGTTCGGCGAGAACCTCGTCGGCGCGGGTATAGAGCTCTTCGGCCGTGCGGAACGGCCGCGCGGCGGCCACCCGGCGCGCCCACACCGTCGACGAACAACACTCGGTCAGCAAGGCGACGGCCTGCTCGTCGCTCCACTCGTTCACCGTGCTCAGGCAGGGCGGTTCGGTCATCGGTGCTCCTCCCGTGAGCCTTTCTGGTACCTCTGGCTACCACAAAGGCGCACAGGTGGCGCGTCGACTTACCGATCCAGTTACACCCGAGCGATTTGACGACTTTATGTAGGTTATGCAACCCTACGTAAGTTGTCCCACGGGGTGTCAACCACCGCAGGGCACACGTAGTCGGTCACCGGAGCAAGAGTCGTCTCTCGCCGCTCCTAGTAGATAAGAGAACGATTCGTGGAACCGGCAGAGTTCGCGGCTGGTACGTCCGCCCGCGTTGACACGAGTGTCAACGAGAATGATTCGCACTACTTCGCCCTCACCGCCGCTCAGCGCGGTATCTGGTATGCCCAGCACCTCATGGGCGAAGTGCCGATCACGATTGCGCAGTACATCGACGTCGAGGGCGCTCTGGATGTCGATGCTTTTCGACGTGCAGGTCAGGTCGCTGCCCGCGAAATCGGTAGCGGGATGCTCCGCATCGTAGAGATCGACGGCGAACCACTCCAGACGGTCGACCTCACTCTCGACGACGGGGTGGGACACCACGATTTCCGGGCGGAACCGGACCCCCACGCTGCCGCACTCGAGTGGATGCGCGCCGACTACACCGCACCGCTCGATCTGCTCTCGGACCGGCTGATCCGGGCCGCCACCCTGCAGATCGGCGATCACCACCATCTCTGGTACTGCCGCATCCACCACATCGCTCTCGACGGCTACGGCGCCATGAAGTTCATGAGCCGCGCCGCCGAGTTGTACACGGCCGAGATCCGGGCTGTGGAGCCGACGCCGTCGGTGGCGGGTGACCTCCGAGAGGTTTCGGCCGCCGAGGACGCGTACATCGGTTCTTCCCGGTACCTCACCGACCGCGACTACTGGGCGACCCGATCCCGGAACCTCCCCGTCCCGGTCAGCCTCGCGGGCCGCACTGCCCCGGCGCAGGCTCGGTCCCGCTGGCACGGCGGACAGGTGCCCACCGACGTCGCCCGGTCGGTGGACGGGGCGACCTCGCGTCTCAACTCTGCCTTCGCGGCTGTCGCCGTGGCCGCGACCGCAGCTTTCGTCGCCCGGATGACGGGTTCGGACGACATCGTTCTCAGTCTGCCGGTGTCGGCCCGCACCAACGCCGTGCTGCGTCGATCGGGCGGCATGGTGTCCAATGTGGTGCCGTTGCGGGTGTCGATCACCCCGGACACGACGGTCGCCGCGCTGGTCTCCGCCGTCCAGCTCGAGCTCACCGGTGCGTTGCGCCACCAGCGCTACCGCAGCGAGGACATCCGCCGCGACGCCGGCGCCGCCCAGGATCAGCGGGGCTTCTTCGGTCCCGCGATCAACATCATGAACTTCCATTCCGAAATCACCCTCGCCGAGCTAACCGGTCGGTTCCACGTGCTGTCGACCGGACCCGTCGAGGACCTCTCCGTCAACCTGTACCCGAGCGTGGCGGGAAGTTCGTCGCGCATCGATTTCGAGGCGAACCCTGCCCTGTACGGGGCCGAGGAACTTGCCGGACACCACGCGCGGTTCCTCGACCTGCTGGCCCGGTTCGCCGACGCGGACCCGGACACCCCGGTTGCACACCTGGACGTGCTGACGGCGGACGAGCACGCACAACTCGTGCCTGCCGCCGGCCCGGCGGCACCCGACCCGTTGCTGCTGGTCGACCTGTTCGAAGCCGGGGTCCGGGCGAACCCCGACGGCACGGCACTGATTCTCGATGGAGCAACGACCGGCTACCGCGAACTCGACGAGCGCAGCACCGCGCTCGCACGTCTGCTGCTGACCCGCGGAGTGGGACCCGGTGACTTCGTGGCGGTGTCGTTCACCCGGTCCGTCGACTCCGTCGTGGCGGTGTGGGCCGTGGCGAAGTCGGGGGCGGCGTTCGTCCCCGTCGACCCGGCCTACCCCGCCGAGCGCATCGCCCACATGTTGTCCGATTCGGGCGTGACCCTCGGTCTGACGGCCACCGCGCACCGCGACCTGCTCGAGGGAACCGGCGTCGAATGGCTCGCCCTCGACGACTCCGCGCTCACGTCTGCCTGCGCGAAGCTGTCAGTCGCACCGGTGACGGACGCCGATCGCGCGGTACCACTGACACCTCGCCATCCGGCGTACATGATCTACACCTCGGGTTCCACGGGCACGCCGAAAGGTGTGGTGGTCACGCATACCGGCCTGGCGGCGTTCGCCGCGTGGGCCCTGCCCGAGCTCGGCGTGACGCGCGACTCGCGGGTGCTGCGCTTCTCCTCGTCGAGCTTCGATGCGTCCGTGTTCGAGATGGTGCAGGCGTTCAGCGCGGGCGCGACGATGGTGATCGTGCCACCGGGCGTGTACGGCGGCGACGAACTCACGGCTCTCCTCCGTTCGCAGCGGGTCACCCACATCATCAGTGCACCCGCGGTATTGGGAACCGTGGACGCCGCCGGCCTCGACTCGCTCGAGGCCGTGGTCGTCGGTGGCGACGTGTGCCCGCCGGATCTCGTCGAGCGGTTCGGCAGCCGCTGCCGCCTCTACAACAGCTACGGCCCCACCGAGTCGACCATCGTGATCACCATGACGGGTCCGCAGACCGACCCCGCCGGGATCACGATCGGCGGCCCGATGCAGGGCGCACGAGCAGTCATCCTGGACCGCTGGCTGCGGCCGGTGCCGCGCGGGGTGACCGGGGAGCTGTATCTCGGCGGCCCCCTCGCCGAGGGCTATCACGGCCGTTCGGGTCTGACGGCATCGCGGTTCGTCGCCGACCCGTTCCCCGGGGGCGGCGGTAACCGCCTGTACCGCACCGGCGACCTCGTGCGGTGGAGCCGCGACGGGGAACCCGTCCTCGAGTATGTGGGGCGCAGCGACTTCCAGGTACAGCTGCACGGACTGCGCATCGAACTCGGTGAAATCGATGCGGTGCTGTCGGGGCACGAGTCGGTGGACTTCGCGGTGTCCGCCGTGCGGGAACGTGAGGGCGGCACCTCGGTGTTGGTGTCTTACGTGCGAATTCGGCCGGATTCGCGTTTCGATCACGCCGCGCTCGCCGCGCACGCCGCCCGCCTCCTGCCCAGCTACATGGTGCCGTCCACCGTGATGGAGCTCGACCGGGTTCCGCTCACCCCGGCGGGCAAGGTTGATCGCGAAGCCCTACCCGAACCGGTTTACGCGGTCCGCGAGTATGTGGCCCCGCGCACCGACACCGAACGGCTGGTCGCGGCCGCCTACGCCGGTGTGCTCGGTGCCGGCGTGGTCGGGGCCGAGGACGATTTCTTCGATCTGGGTGGCGACTCGCTGAGTGCCACCCGGGTGATCGGCCGGGTCAACGAGTCGGCAGGCAAGTCGTTGGCCGTGCGGGTGATCTTCGAGGCACCGGGCGTCGCGGCGCTCGCCGCGGTGGTCGACGCCGCCGAGCGCGGGGATCGCCCGGCGCTGGTGGGAATCGAACGACCGGATCGTATTCCCCTGTCCGCTGCGCAGTCCCGGATGTGGATCCTCAACCGCTACGACCCCGAGTCGGTGGCCTACAACATTCCGCTCGTACTGCGGCTGTCCGGCGACCTCGACACCGCTGCCCTCCGGGCGGCGCTGCGGGACGTCCTGGAGCGCCACGAGGCGCTGCGGACCGTGTATCCCGACTCTGCCGACGGCCCGTATCAGCGGATCGTCCCCCTCGACGACCTCGCGCTGGACCTCGAACCGCGCCGCGTCGACGACGAAGAACAGCTGTTCGCAGTGCTGACCGCAGAGCTGTCCACCGGCTTCGACGTGATGGCATCGGTCCCGTTGCGCAGCAGCGTATTCGAGCTGTCACCGGACGAACACGTTCTCGTCGTGGTGGTGCATCACATCAGTGCGGACGGCGCGTCGATGGGGCCGCTCGCCCGTGACCTGATGTTGGCGTACACCAGCCGCGTCGGCAACCGGGTACCGGACTGGACACCGCTCGCCGTCCAGTACGCCGACTACAGCGTCTGGCAGCGGCAGCTCCTCGGCTCCGAGTCCGAAGAGGGAAGTGTTGCCGCACGCCAGGCTGCGTACTGGCGTCAGCAACTGCGCGGCGCCCCGGAACTGCTCGAGCTGCCCACCGACCGGCGTCGGCCGACCGTGGCGTCACTGCGCGGGGAGATCTCGACGTTCCGCCTCGACAGCGCACTCGTCGAACAAGCCACGGCGTTCGGACGCAGCCACGGCGCCACCCTCTTCATGGTGGTGCACGCGGCCCTGGCCACACTGCTCGCGCGCCTCGCCGCGACCACAGACGTGGTGGTGGGCACTCCGGTCGCGGGACGCGGCGAGCAGGCCCTCGACGACCTGGTAGGGATGTTCGTCGGCACGCTCGCATTGCGGACACACATCGACCCGGCGTCCTCGTTCGCGGAGGTGCTCGGGCACGTCCGGGAGACCGATCTTGCGGCGTACGGCAACGCGGACCTGCCGTTCGAGCGGTTGATCGACCTACTGCAACCGGGACGCTCCCAGGCATATTCGCCGATCTTCCAGGTTGCGCTGTCGCTCGAGGATCAGAGCGTCAACCAACTCACGCTTCCCGGTCTGTCGGTGTCGGCACTGGATCTCGGTGTGGTGCCGGCGAAGTTCGATCTGCAGTTGACCCTCCGCACCGACGGTGCCGCAATGGCGGCGTCCTGGATTTTCGCCACCGATCTGTTCGACCGCGACACGATCGACTCGTTTTCCGTCCGCTTCGAGAAAATTCTGCGGCAGGGGATCACCGATCCGAGATGCGCGGTCGGCGACCTGGACCTGCTGACCGCCGACGAACACGCCACACTGACCGCGCCACCCGAAGCGTCTGCCGTGGCGGCGCGCACGTTGCCGGACATCTTCACGAGCGGTGCCGGGCGCGGCGGGATCGCACTCGTGTCGGAGGAGGGGGAACTCTCTTACGCGGACCTCGACACACAATCGAACCAGTTGGCGCGTGTACTCATCGCGCACGGTGTGGGTCCGGAAACGGTGGTGGCGCTGGCACTTCCGCGGACCGTCCAGGCCGCCCTCGCCGTGTGGGCGGTGACCAAAACGGGCGCCGCGTTCGTGCCCGTCGATCCGAGCTATCCGTGCGAACGCATCGAGCACATGCTCTCCGACTCGGGTGCGGCGCTCGGGTTGACCGACACCGCCACCGCGGCGGGGCTGCCCGGCGGCACCGAGTGGCTGCTGCTGGACGACGTCGCACACGTCACGTCGGCCGCACCGGTCACCGATCGCGACCGCACTATGCCGTTGCGCCTCGAGCATCCGGCGTATCTCATCTACACGTCCGGCTCCACCGGAACACCCAAGGGCGTCACGGTCACTCATACGGGATTGAGCGCCTTCACGGCGGAGGCACGCCCGGAACTGGGCACTACGTCGCGGTCCCGCGTGCTCCGGTTGTCGTCCGCAAGCTTCGACGCCTCCGTCTTCGAGATGATTCAAGCGTTCAGTGCCGGGGCCACGATGGTGATCGCACCGCCGTCGGTGGTCGGCGGTGAAGACCTCACCGCCCTGATCCGCGACCAGCGCGTCACCCACGTGCTCACTGCCCCAGCCGCATTGAGCACCGTCGATGCGAGCGCACTCGGTGACCTGCGCACCGTCGTCGTCGGGGGTGAGGTGTGCCCACCGCAGCTGGTCGAACAGTTCTCCCCGGGGCGGCGTTTCTTCAACAGTTACGGTCCCACCGAAACCACCATCGTCGTCACCATCGGTGAACCGCTCACCCCGGGCGCCGACATCACCATCGGCGGCCCGCTCGACGGCACGCAGGCGCTGGTCCTCGACTCCCGGCTGCGGCCCGTGCCGCGCGGTGTCACGGGTGAGTTGTACCTGTCCGGTCCCGGTCTCGCCCGCGGCTATCACGCCCGGCACGGACTCACGTCGGAACGGTTCGTGGCCAATCCCTTTGGACCCCAGGGCAGCCGGATGTACCGGACCGGTGACCTGGTGCGGCTGCGGTCCGACGGGCAGCTCACCTACGTGGGCCGCGCCGACTCCCAGGTGAAACTGCGGGGCCTGCGCCTCGAGCTCGGTGAGGTCGAGGCCGCGCTGTCCCGGCACGGCGACGTGGTGGCCACGGCAGCGTCCGTCCATCACCACCCCCGGCTCGGCGATCAACTCGTTGGTTACGTCGTGCCCGCGCAGGGGACCAGCCCCGACGTCTCCGACATCCTGTCGGCCGCGAGCGAACTGCTGCCCCGCGCGCTCGTGCCGGCAACCGTCACACTGCTCGACGCCATTCCGCTCACCCCGGCCGGGAAGATCGACCGCCCGGCGCTGCCCGCCCCGACATTTGCGGCGCGGACGGTGTTCCGGGCGCCGTCGACCCCCTCCGAACTGCTTGTCGCGCGGGTGTTCACGGAGATTCTCGACGTCGACAGGGTGGGGGCCGACGACAGCTTCTTCGAGATCGGCGGCAACTCTCTGTCCGCCACGCAGGTGATCGCCCGCCTGCGCGCGGCCAGCGGCACGTCCCTGTCAGTCCGGTCACTGTTCGACGCACCCACAGTCGCGGCGTTGGCCGCCGCCGTGGACACCGCCGGACGGTCCGACCGCCCGGTCCTGGAGGCACGTCCGAGACCGGATCGGATTCCGCTGTCTCCGGCGCAGGCGCGGGTGTGGTTCCTCAACCGTTTCGACCCGGGTTCCACCGTCGACATCCTGCCGCTCGCCCTCCGCCTGACCGGGACGCTCGACGTCCCCGCCCTGCAGGCAGCGCTCAGCGACGTCCTCGAACGGCACGAGGCGCTGCGCACGATCTACCCAGACTCACCCACCGGCCCACACCAGGTCCTGGTCTCCATCGAGTCGGCGCTCCCGGACCTCACCGTGCTCGAGGTGACCGAGAACGAGGCGCTGCAGCGGGCTGTGGAGTTCGCGACCACGGGATTCGACCTCACCGTGGAACCACCCCTGCGCGCAGGCCTGTTCGCGGTCTCCGAGAACGAGCACCTTCTCGTCGTCGTGGTCCATCACATCGCCGCCGACGGTTTCTCGCTCGCGCCGCTGGCCCGCGACGTGATGCTCGCGTACACCGCGCGTGCGCAACAGGACGAGCCCGGGTGGTCGCTGCTCCCGGTCCAGTACGCCGACTACAGCCTCTGGCACCGCGAACTGCTCGGCAACGAGGACGACTCCGCGTCGCTGGTGTCCCGCCAAACCGAGTACTGGGTGCGCACTCTCGCCGAGCTGCCGGACGAGCTCACCCTGCCCACCGATCGGCCGCGTCCACGCCGACAGTCACACCGCGGCAGCGAGCTGACGTTCGATGTCGACGCCCACACCCACGAATTGCTGCGTGAACTCGCGGCTGCCCGCGGCGCCAGCCTGTTCATGACCGTGCACGCCGCCTACGCGGTGTTTCTGAGCCGGCTCTCGAACTCGGCCGACATCGTGGTCGGAACTCCCGTTGCCGGCCGGGGCGAGCAGGCCCTCGACGACCTCGTGGGCATGTTCGTCAACACCCTCGTCCTGCGGACCCACGTCGCGCCGGAGGCTACGTTCGACGAGTTGGTGGAGCGCACGCGCGAAGCCGACCTGGGTGCGTTCTCGCATGCCGACGTGCCGTTCGAGCGGCTGGTAGAAGTTCTCGATCCGGTTCGCTCCCAGGGTCGGCACCCTCTGTTCCAGGTCGCCCTGTCCTTCCAGAACCTGGCCCCCGCCACGTTCGACCTGCCGGGACTGGTGGTCTCAACCGTCCCGGCGGAGCTGCAGACCGCCGAGTTCGATCTCCATCTGACCCTCACCGAGCAGGCTGACGGCGGAATCCACGCGTCCTTCACCTACGCCACCGACCTGTTCGACGCGTCGACCGTCGCCGCTTTCGCCGAACAATTCACCCGCATCCTGCGGGCCGTGGCCACCGACCCGTCGACACCGGTCGGTGACGTTGCCCTGCTCGACGCGTCGGAACGCACAGAGCTGGTCGACATTCGCAACCGGACGGACCATCCGCTGCCCGAGGCCCGGCTGCTCGACGCCTTCGCGGACCAGGTACGCCGGACCCCGGATGCGCCGGCACTCGTCTTCGAGGGTGAATCGTTGACCTACCGGGAGTTCGCGGGTCGGGTGAACCGGTTGGCGCGGGTCCTGATCTCCAAGGGCGTGGGTCCGGAAACGTTGGTGGCGTTGGCGATGCGCCGATCCGTCGACCTGGTCGTCGGGATGTACGCGGTCCTGACCGCGGGCGGCGGTTATGTTCCCGTGGATCCGGACCATCCGGCCGATCGCATCGGGTACATCCTCGATGCGGCCGACCCGATCTGTGTCCTGTCGACGTCCCGGGACGCTTTTGCGAGTGATCGGTCCGTCATCCTTGTCGACACCCTCGACGTCGACGGCGTTTCGTCGGCACCGCTGACGAATTCGGCGGTGCACCCGGATGGTGTCGCCTATGTGATCTTCACGTCCGGCTCGACCGGAAGGCCCAAGGGTGTCGCGGTCACCCACCGGGCGATCGTGAACCAGATCGCGTGGATGGCGAACCAGTATCCGCTGGGCCCTGGTGACGTCTATCTGCAGAAGACCGCGACCACATTTGACGTGTCCCTGTGGGGTTACTTCCTTCCGCTGGCTGCCTGCGCGACGCTCGTAGTCGCGGCACCCGACGGGCACCGCGACCCGCAGTACCTCGCCGACACCATTCGAGAGCACCGGGTGACGGTCACCGACTTCGTGCCGTCCATGTTGTCTGTCTTCGCCGACGGTGTCGGACGTGAGGCGCTGACCTCGCTGCGACACGTGTTCGTGATCGGTGAGGCTCTGCCCGCTGCGACCGTTCGCGACTTCACCGAGATTTCGATGGCCCGGGTCCACAACCTGTATGGGCCGACCGAGGCCGCGGTGTCGATCACCTACGCCGATGTCACCGACACCCCTGAGGGTGGTGCGGTGTCGATCGGTACACCCGAGTGGAACAGCCGCGTCTACGTCCTCGACTCGAGGTTGCACCCGGTGCCCGTGGGCGTTCCGGGCGAGCTGTATCTCGCCGGTGTGCAGTTGGCGCGTGGTTACCACGGCCGTGTCGACCTCACCGCCGACCGCTTCGTCGCAGACCCCTTCACCAGGGCAGGGGAGCGGATGTACCGCACCGGGGACCTCGTCCGCTGGACTACCACCGGCGAACTCGTATACATCGGGCGCACCGACTTCCAGGTCAAGTTCCGCGGCCAGCGCATCGAGCTCGGTGAGATCGAGACCGCTCTGCTCGCCCATGCTCAGGTGTCGCAGGCGGCGGTGCTGGTCGTCCCGACCGGCACCGGTGATCATCTCGTGGGCTATGTCGTTCCGACCGCGGGTTCGGACGTCGACGTCGACGAATTGCGCACCGCGATCGCACGAAAGCTGCCCAGCTACATGCTGCCCGAAACTATCTTGATTCTCGACAGTTTCCCCCTCGGCACGTCCGGCAAACTCGACCGGAAAGCCCTGCCCGCACCCATTTTCGAGGCCCGCGTTTTCCGGGCGCCGGCCACTGCCGCCGAAAGCGTTGTCGCCGAAGTGTTCGCCGACGTCCTGGGTGTCGAGCGGGTCGGCCTTGACGACGACTTCTTCGCCCTCGGCGGTAACTCGCTGATCGCCACCCAGGTCGCCGCCCGACTCGGCCGTGCACTCGACAGCAGAGTCCCCGTGCGGGAGCTGTTCGACGCCCCTACCGTCGAGGCACTCGCAGCGCGCGTTGCCGTCCTCGCTGGGACGGGCGGCGGAACGGCACTCGTGGCCGCTCCGCGTCCCGAGCGAATCCCGTTGTCGTCGGCGCAGAATCGGATGTGGTTCCTCAATCGCTTCGATCCGGAGTCGGCGGCGTACAACCTTCCGCTCGCGATCCGGCTGACGGGGACGCTGAACGTCGCAGCCCTCCACACCGCCGTCCACGACGTGCTGGAACGGCACGAGTCGCTGCGCACGGTCTTCCCCGACAACGGTGACGGCCCCGTGCAGGTGATCCTGCCCGTCGACCGGGTCGACCTCGATCTCACCCCGGTCGACGTGACCCCCGACGAACTTGTGGGCGAGGTGACCAGCGTCCTGCACGGCGGCTTCGACGTGACCGCGGGAATTCCCCTTCGCGGGCGACTTCTGCGCACCGCCGTCGACAAGCATGTCCTCGTCATCGTCGTGCACCACATCAGCGGCGACGCCGTGTCCATGGGTCCGCTCGCTCGCGATGTCATGGTCGCCTATACCGCCCGAAGTGCGGGACACGCCCCGAACTGGTCACCGCTTCCGATGCAGTACGCCGATTTCGCGATCTGGCAGCACGCGGCACTGGGCGCCGAGTCCGATCCCGAATCACTGGCCGCACAGCAGATCCGGTACTGGACCGAGACGCTGTCCGGGCTGCCGGACGTGCTCGAGTTGCCCACCGATCGGCCCCGCCCGGCCGTGCCGTCGCAGCGCGGCGACACCGTGCGGTTCGACGTTCCGGTGGACACCGCTCTGGCGCTCGAGCAGACGGCCCGCGATCACGGAGCCTCCGTGTTCATGGTGCTGCACGCGGCGCTGGCGGTCGTGCTGTCGCGGTTGTCGGCGACGTCCGACATCGCCGTCGGCACCCCGGTCAGCGGTCGCGGTGAGCAGCACCTCGACGACCTGGTCGGAATGTTCGTCAACACCCTGGTCCTGCGTACGCACGTCGCTGCGCACGAAAGCTTCACTGAACTCCTGACACGGGTGCGCGACACCGACCTCGGTGCGTACGGGCACGCGGACATTCCGTTCGAGCGGCTCGTCGACGTCCTCACTCCCGTCCGCACCCAGGCCCACACACCCCTGTTCCAGGTGGCGCTGTCGTTCGAGCACCGCGGTCTCACCCGCTTCGAATTGCCTGGAGTGACGGTGGAACCCGTTCCGTTCGAGGCGGACACCGCGCAGTTCGACCTGGCGTTGGTCCTGACCGAAGGCGATTCGGCGAGTGCATTGTCGGGCGCGTTGCGATTCGCTACCGACCTCTTCGACCGGGCGACCGCCGAGGACCTCGCCCGGCGATTCGTCCGTGTCCTCGACGCAGTGGTGGCCGATTCGGGCGCGATCGTCGGCGACATCGACCTCCTCGATCCGAGCGAGTGGGCGGCGGTGTGCGTACGGGGTGCGCCGTCGGCGAGCGCGACGACCCTCGCCGGCCTGGTCGATGTCGCTGTCCGGACCGACCCGAACGCGCCCGCGCTGAGCTGGAACGGTCGCGATTACACATATCGCGAGGCGGACGAGTGGTCCACGCGCCTGGCCTGGCTACTGCTCGAGCACGGCGTGGGACCGGAATCCTTCGTGGCCCTCGCCCTTCCGCGGTCGCTCGAATCGGTGCTGGCCGTGTGGGCGGTCGCCAAGACCGGTGCGGCGTACGTGCCCGTGGACCCGACATACCCCGCGGATCGCATCGCGCACATCCTCACCGACTCCGGCGCCGCCCTCGGTGTCACGCTGTCCGGTGAACGGGCCGCGCTGCCGGACACCGTCGTCTGGCTGACCCTCGACACCGAGGATGTCACCGCCCGACACCAGTCGGCTAGCGCCGAGCCGATCACCGACGCAGACCGGATCCGCCCGGTCCGCGTCGAGAATCCGGCATACATGATCTATACGTCCGGCTCGACGGGTCTGCCCAAGGGTGTCGTGGTCACGCACGGCGGCCTTGCGAACCTCGCCGCCGAACGTCGCGAGCATTACCGAATCGAGCGGTCGTCACGCTTCCTGCACAAGGCGTCGCCCAGCTTCGACATGGCCGTCGGCGAGATGGTGTCGGCGCTGAGCGCCGCCGCTACCTTGGTGATCACGCCGACCGAGATCGTGGGCGGCGACGAACTGTCCGAGCTTCTGGACCGTCAGCAGGTCACCCATGCGTTGATCACCCCGGCGGTGCTGGCCACGATGGACCCGGCCGGACACCCGCAGTTGCGGGTCCTCGGTGTCGGTGGTGAGGCGTGCACTCCCGAACTGGTGGCCCGTTGGCAGCCGGGACGCATCATGCTCAACGGTTACGGACCGACCGAGGCGACCGATATCTCGACCATCGGCGACCTCGTGGCTGGTGCGCCTGTCACGATCGGGCATCCGGTGCGTGGGTTCGAGGTCATGGTTCTCGACACCCGCTTGCGGCCCGTTCCTGCCGGTGTTTCCGGTGAGCTGTATGTCGCGGGACCGGCACTGGCGCGTGGCTACCATGCCCGGCACGGCCTCACCTCCGAACGGTTCGTCGCCAACCCCTACGGCGCACCCGGCGAGCGCATGTACCGCACCGGCGACATCGTCCGCTGGACCGGAACGCACGGAATCGAGTACTTCGGCCGCGGCGACAGTCAGGTGAAGATTCGGGGCAACCGGATCGAGCTGGGGGAGATCGAGTCCGCGGCGACCCGGCACGACACGGTGAGCCAGGCCGCCGTCGTCGTCCACGACACTCCGTCGGGGCAGCGTCTCGCGGCCTACCTCGTGCCAGCCCCCGGTCACACACTCGACACGGACGCGATCCGGCGCCACCTCGAGGACGCCCTGCCTGCGCCCATGATCCCGGACGCATACATGGTGATCGAGGCGCTGCCGGTGACGGTGAACGGGAAGCTCGACCGAGAAGCCCTGCCCGAACCGGTCTTCGTCACCGCGACCGCGCGTTTCCGGGCGGCGGTCACCGACAACGAGAAGGTCCTGGCGGGCGTGTTCGCCGAGCTGCTGGGCGTCCCGACGGTCGGTGTGGACGATTCGTTCTTCGGCCTGGGTGGCGACAGCATCGCGTCGATCCAGCTCGCGTCGAGGGCGAAGGCACACGGATTGATCATCTCGCCCCGGGACGTGTTCGAGCACAAGACCGTTGCGGCTCTCGCACAGGTGGCGGCCCACGCCACCGACACCGAACCCGTCGTGCTGGAGGAACTTCCGGGCGGCGGTGTCGGCCGGATGCCGCTCACTCCGGTGATGCGTCTGGTCACCGAACGCGGTGGCACTCTCGACCGTTACGCGCAGTCGGTCGCACTGGAGTTGCCGGTGGGCATCGACCGGGCGGGTCTGATCGCGACCCTGTCGGCCGTGATCGAGCACCACGACATCCTCCGTGCCCGCCTCGTCGGTGACGACACGCTCGAGGTGGCACCGGCAGGCGCCGTCGACGTCGCCTCTCTTGTGCACCGGATCGACTGGGATCCGCGGACGGATCCGACCGAACCGGCTCGGCGTGAACTGGATTCGGCGCTGGACCGCCTGAACCCGCGGGCCGGCATCATGCTGCAGTGCGTCTGGCTCGACCCGGTGGGCGTACCCGGACGGAGCGGCCGTCTGATCGTCTCCGCCCACCACCTCGTGGTCGACGGCGTGTCCTGGCGCATTCTGATTCCGGATCTGATCGCCGCGTGGGCGCAGATTTCGTCCGGTGAGGCTGCGACGCTCCCGCCGGTCGGCACGTCGATGCGCCGGTGGGCGCACGCCCTGACCGAGGACGCGCACAGCCCGGAGCGTGTTGCCGAATTGCCGCTCTGGCAGGGGATTCTCGACGGTCCGGACCCGACGCTCGGGTCCCGGCCGTTCGACCCCGCCATCGACGTCCTGGCCACGGTCGACCACGTGCGTGTCGAACTCGACGCGGCGGTGACGCGATCACTGGTGACGTCCGTTCCCGCTGCCTTCCGGGGCGGCGTCGGCGACGGGCTGATCGCCGCGTTCGCGCTGGCCGTGAGCGCCTGGCGGCGTCGCCGGGGAATCGACGAGTCTTCACTTCTCCTGCAACTGGAGGGCCACGGACGCGAGGCGGAGGCGGCGCCCGGCGCCGACCTATCCCGTACGGTCGGATGGTTCACCAGCGTGTATCCGGTTCGGATCGACCTCGGTGGAATCGACGCCGTCGCCGCCCTGGCCGGGACAGCCGACACGTCCCGCGCCGTCAAGGCCGTCAAGGAAAACCTGCTGGCACTACCTGTCCGAGGGCTGAGCTTCGGGCTGCTGCGCCATCTCAACTCCGAGACCGCCGCGGCGCTGGACAACCTCCCCACCCCTCAGGTCAGCTTCAACTACTTGGGCCGGGTATCGGAGGCGGACATTCCGGAGGAGTTCGCGCACCTGGGCTGGACGCCCACCACTGACTTCGGCGACCTCGGGGGCGTCGGCAACGACGACATGCCCGCCGCCGCCGTTCTCGACATCAACGCGATCGTCACCGGTGTGGACGGCGAGTCCAGGTTGACGGCCACTTTCTCGTATCCCCGGAAAGTGCTGTCGGCGGCCGACGTCCGGGAGCTTGCGGACCTGTGGACCAGTGCGCTCAGCACGGTCGCGGCGCATGTGGACAGCGGAACGGCGGGCGGGCTCACGCCGTCGGACGTGCCCCTCGTCGCGGTGGGGCAGCGGGACCTCGAACTGTGGGAAGAGCAGTACCCGGCACTGTCCGACGTCTGGTCGCTGTCGCCGCTGCAGCACGGGCTCGCCTTCCATGCGCAGCTCGCGCAGGACACGGTGGACGTCTATACGACGCAGACGGTGCTCGAACTCGGTGGCGTCGTGGACGCCGACCGGATGCGTGCAGCGATCTCCGCCCTGCTCGACCGGCACGCGAACCTGCGCACAGCGTTCGTCGGCGCGAGTACCGGAGAACTCGTGCAGGTGGTCCTCGACAGCGTGGAGATCCCCTGGCGCACCATCGATCTCGGGTCCGTGGACAAGTCCGCTCGAGCCGCTGCGCGGGACGCGGCGCTCACCGCCGACCGCGAGCGCCGGTTCGACCTCGCTGAGCCGCCGCTCCTGCGGTTCACGCTGATCGACGGCGGCGACGGGCACCACGTCCTGGCCGTGACCCTGCACCACATCCTCGTCGACGGCTGGTCCATGCCGTTGCTGTTGAAGGAACTCCTCGTTCTGTACGCCACCCGAGGTGACGCGTCCGTGTTGCCGCGGGTGCCGTCGTACCGCACGTTCCTGTCGTGGCTGGCATCGCGCGACCGTGCCGCCTCCCGGGACGCATGGGCCGAGGCGCTCGCCGGTATGGAGCAGCCGACTCTCGTCGCCTCCGACGGTTCCGGACAGCCGGGACCGACCGCAGTGACGGCGGTGGACGCAGACGCCGGACCTGAACTGTCGACCCGGCTTACCGCACTCGGGGCGGAACTCGGTGTCACGCTCAACACGCTCGTCCAGACCGCATGGGGAATTCTGCTGTCCCGCATGCTCGGCCGCGACGACGTGGTGTTCGGGGCGACGGTGTCGGGCCGCCCCGCCGAACTCGAGGGCGTCGAGTCGATGGTCGGCCTGTTCATCAACACCCTGCCCGTGCGGGTGCGCATCGACCCGGACGAATCGGCGGCCGGCCTCCTGATCCGAGTGCAGCGTGAACAGGCGACTTTGCTCGATCACCACTACCTCGGCCTGAGCGATGTCCAGCAGACCGCCGGCAGCGGCGCCCTGTTCGACACGCTGACGGTGTTCGAGTCGTATCCCGTGGACACCGAAGCACTGGCCGAGGTGACGTCGATCGACGGCCTGACCGTCCTCGGTGTGTCCGGCGAGGAAGCCACCCACTACCCGCTCACTCTCACGGTGTTCGCCGACGACGGATTGCGGTTCACGCTCAGGTATCGCGCCGATGTGTTCGACGAGACGTACGTGACCGCGCTCCGCACACGGCTGCTGAGGGTTCTCTCCGCACTGGTGGCCGACCCCGCCGCACCGATCGGCCGGATCGAAATCCTCGACCCCGACGAGCACGCGGCCCTCGCGCCTGTGTGCGGTCTACCGGCCGCGGCGCCGACCACCCTCGCCGGGATCATCGACGCCGCCGCACGTACCGCCCCGGAACGGGTCGCGCTGTCCTGGAAGGGGCGAGACTGGACGTACCGCGAGGCCGATGCCTGGTCGAACCGTCTGGCCCGGTTGCTGCTCGCGCAGGGTGTCGGACCCGAAACGTTCGTCGCTGTGGCGTTGTCGCGGTCGGTGGAATCGGTGCTGTCGGTATGGGCGGTGGCTAAAACGGGTGCCGCCTACCTCCCCGTCGATCCCACCTATCCGATGGAGCGCATCGACCACATGCTGTTCGACTCCGGCGCCCGCATCGGCATCACCGTCGCTGCGGATCGGGATGGATTGCCGGACAATACCTCCTGGCTCCATCTCGACGAGATCACAGACGCGCTCGACGCCACCCCGGCCACCCCGGTGACCGAAGCGGAACGCGCACGGCCTGTGCGTATCGAGAACCCCGCGTACATGATTTACACGTCCGGTTCGACACGACAGGACGGCCGAAGGGTGTCGTCGTCACCCATGGCGGCCTTGCGAACCTCGCCGCCGAACGCCGTGAGCACTACCGCGTCGAGCAGTCGTCCCGGTTCCTGCACAACACCTCGCCCAGCTTCGACATGGCGGTGGGCGAAATGATGTCCGCCCTCTCCGCCGCAGCGACCCTGGTGATCACTCCACCGAGCGTGATCGGCGGGGACGAATTGGCCGCCTTCGTCCGGGACGAGCACGTGACGCATGCGCTCATCACCCCGGCGATGCTGTCTTCGATCGACCCTGAGGGGCTGGAGGTACTGCGCGTCCTCGGTGTCGGTGGTGAGGCGTGCACTCCGGAACTGGTGGCCCGTTGGCAGCCGGGGCGCATCATGCTCAACGGTTATGGACCGACCGAGGCGACCGACATCTCGACCGTCGGCGACCTCGTGGCTGGTGCGCCTGTCACGATCGGGCATCCGGTGCGTGGATTCGAGGTCATGGTTCTCGACACCCGCTTGCGGCCCGTTCCTGCCGGTGTTTCCGGTGAGCTGTATGTCGCGGGACCGGCATTGGCGCGTGGCTACCATGCCCGGCACGGCCTCACCTCCGAACGGTTCGTCGCCAACCCCTACGGCGCACCCGGCGAGCGCATGTACCGCACCGGCGACATCGTCCGCTGGACCGCAACGGGTGAACTCGAGTACAGCGGCCGCTCGGATCACCAGGTCAAGATCCGGGGTTACCGCATCGAACTCGGTGAAATCGATGCCGCCGTACTGGAACACCCGGACGTCGACTACGCGATCACTCTCGGCCGTCGCGGCCCGTCGGGTGACACCGTGCTGGTGTCCTACGTGGTCCCCGCCGCGGGGTCCGCGCCAGACCCCGCTCGGGTGCGCGCATTTGTATCGGAGTTTCTGCCGACGCACATGGTGCCGTCGGCGGTGGTGTGCATCGATTCCGTCCCGCTCACCCACACCGGGAAGCTCGACGTAGATGCGCTGCCGCGCCCCGATTTCGTTGCTGCCGAATATCGTCGGCCGAACGAGGGGTACGAGAGCACGGTCGCGGCGGTGTTCGCCGAAGTCCTGGGAGTCGACAGGGTCGGCGCCGAGGACAACTTCTTCGACCTCGGTGGCACATCGCTGTCCGCGATGCGGGCGGTGAGCCGTTTACGGGCCGGCAGCGACGTGACCGTGTCGCTGCAATGGCTGATGACCGAGCCGACACCCGCCGCGATCGCGGCCCGCATGGACGCGGCAGACGCCGACACCGAGGACCCCGCGCTCGACGTGGTCTTCCCGATCCGCGCGGGTGGGGCGGGGACGCCGGTGTTCTGGATTCATCCGATCAGCGGACTGTCCTGGTGCTACACGGGATTCGCCGAACACATCGACGAAAACCGCCCCGTCTTCGGCATTCAGACCCCGGCCGTCGTGGGAGAGGTGCTGCCCGGCTCGATCGAGGAACTTGCCGACCGGTATCTCGCCGAGGTGCAGCGGATCCAGCCCGAAGGCCCCTATGATCTGGCCGGCTGGTCGATCGGTGGCGTCATTGCCCATGCGATGGCGGTGCGACTGCAGGAGACCGGCCAGGTGGTGGGTTCACTCGTCATGCTCGACAGCTTCGCGGAAACGCAGCAGTCGCAGGGCAGCGGTGAGGCGGCGGTTCGCGAGGAGGACACGGCGGACGTGCTGTCGGCCCTGAGCCCCGAGCACCTGTATCGCCTGACCGCGGCCGCGCACCACAACGCCACCCTCATGCGCGACTACCGGCCCGGGTGGTTCGACGGCGACGTGCTGTTCTTCACGGCGGCGCACGACGATCCGACGCTGCGGCGTGCGGTCGGCACCTGGCGTCCCTGGGTGAACGGGCGGATCACGAATCATTCTGTGAGTGCAAATCATTGGCAGATGACCGAACCTTCCGCAGTCAGTGTGATCGGCCCACTCCTCGCCACACACTTGGCCGACGCCGTGCATCACGCTTCGAGAATGGAGATCGACCGATAAGACCCGCCGGGCGGTGATGCGACGGCCGGTGCTGACGTCACAAGCTCTTCATTTCTTCCGCTTTCGGACGATCTGAGTCGACTCGAGCGCCTTCTCTCGTTTCTCCGCCCGACGCTCTTTGAGGGCACGTGCGGACTGTTTCGAACTTCTGACGGTGGACTTGTCAGCCATTGTCGGTCCTTTCCGAATCGGCAACCGCGAACTGACCTCGACCATACCCAACACAAGAATTAAGTCCAGTTCAGCTCTTCGTGACGACGGATCGTCGGTGGCTCCGAGGTGCAAGGCGCGCAGTAAATTTCGCGTGACTTGCTTATTCCTCACCCACGGCTATGGTGCATGGCAGCACTAGTCGCATCTACTTGGAGGACCGAAATGTGAACGCAGCTACCGATCGTCAGTGGGCGGTTCGTGACGCTGTTCTGCGTTGGCTTCTCGCGAAGACAACGGAGGGTTATCGGAGTCCGATCCTGGACGCGGATGCCATCGGAGCAGAAGTCGGCTGGGTGGCCTCGAAGCTGACCAACGACGAAGTGGCCGACGCCTCGATGTTCCTCTTCAAGGAGAATTATGTGACGGGCGTGCCGGTAATGGGTATCGGGATTCCACGCCCGATGCTGACCGTCGCCGGACGTCGGGTGGCCAAGGCAGGCAAATCCCTCAGGTACAAGGACGACGCTCAGCAGGCGAAGTTGCGCCGGCGTCTGACCGTGCCGCTCGTAGAGACCTCCGCAACGACGGCAAGCTCGAGCGCATCAGGGACGGAGTTCGAGCGGTAACGGATCTCGCGCGCGTCACCGCCGCCGTGTCGACCCACACTGAATCACCGTCTGGGAGCCACCGGGTGCGTGTCGCGCCAGTGGCGGGCGATCTCGATCCGCCTGGCTACCCACACCTTTTCGTGGGACTGCACGTGGTCGAGGAATCGTTCCAGCGCGGCGGTGCGCGCGGGCCTGCCAACGATGCGGCAGTGCAGACCCACGGACAGCATCTTCGGCGCCCCCTCGGCGCCCTCCGCGTAGAGCACGTCGAAGGCGTCCCGTAGATGAGCGAAGAACTGCTCACCGCTGGGAAAACCTCCCGGCGAGGCGAACCGCATGTCGTTCGTGTCGAGGGTGTACGGCACCACCAGGTGGTCGACCAGCCCCTTGCCTGGCGAATCCACCTTCACCCAGTACGGCAGGTCGTCGGCGTACGAGTCGGAGTCGTAGAGGAAGCCGCCGTGTTCGACCACAAGTTCCCGGGTGCGAGGGGAGTCGCGGCCGGTGTACCAGCCCAGCGGCGCCTCACCGGTCAGATCGCGCAGGATGTCGACCGCCTCCGCCATGTCCTTGCGTTCGGCGTCCTCGTCGGAAAGCTGATACGACTTCCACCACAGACCGTGGCTGGCGATCTCGTGGCCGAGTTCACGAAAGGCGCTGACGGCTTCGGGGTTTCGCTGCATGGCCTTGGCCACCGCGAAAATCGTCAGCGGCAGTCCTCGCCGCTCGAACACCCGAAGCACACGCCACAGTCCGGCGCGGGAACCGTACTCGTATACCGACTCCATGCTCATGTGCCGGTTCGGGAACGGCTGTGCCCCCACCATCTCGGACAGGAACGTCTCCGACGCCCCGTCTCCGTGGAGGACGTTGCTCTCGGCGCCCTCCTCGTAGTTGAGGACGAACTGGACGGCGATCTTCGCGCCGCCCGGCCACTGCGGGTCGGGGGGCTTCGGCCCGTACCCGACCAGGTCACGGGGATATTCGGAGTCGAATCCGTTGGTCATGACTGCAACCCTGCCCGACCGGCTTCGGTCAGGGAACCCCACAGCCGCAGCCGTGCCATGCCACCGTCCGGAAAGATGTCGAGCCGGGCCTGCGTGACCGGCTGATCGCTGTCGACGACGAACCGATGCCGGGTGTCCGGCTGCAGGCGTGTCCGGGGGAGGAGCTCCACCCAGTCGCCGTCGCCGTCGCGACCCTGAATACTCGCCTCACCGGGAGCATTGCCGAGGAAATATGAGGTGTCCAGTTCGGCCAGCGACACGATGCCCTGAGCGGCGAGAAGAATCTCCACCCAATCGTTGTTGTCGTCTCGGCGCCGAGAGGTTTCCCAGCCGTCGCCCATGACGCGAGCCGATCCGGGGAGCAGCATGTTCTGTGGCGATCCGTAGAACATGTTGGAGCAGCACGTCACTCGCGCCCCGTTCTCCAGGGCAGCGAGATCCACCGGTCCGGCGTCGAGGAAGTGAGGATCCGGACGGCCTTCGCCGTGCACGCGCAACCGGGCCACCCCACCGTCCGGGTACAGGGTCAGTTTGACGTGCGTCCACCGCCGCTCGGAGTCCACCGGAAAGGGATTCTCGGTGTCCCCTCGAACTGGGCTGCGGCCGACGATGGTGGTCCACTGTGCGCCGACCACTTCGTCGGCCGACGGGTACCCGTCGATCGCCGCGGCTTCGACGGAAATCTCCGGTGGATAGTTGCCCGTGAACCATGCGGTGTCGACCACCACGCCCCGAATCACACCGGGAACCCCGAGGCGCACGATGGCCTCGTCGGTGCCCGCGATCCGGCGCCGACGCGTCTCCCAGCCGTCGTAGATCTGGCCCTTGTGCCCGAACGTGGCCGGCTGGTACACGGCCGCTGTCGGGCGGATCAGATTCTCACGCTCGGCGAACAATTCGTCGTTCGCCCACACGACCGCGCCGCCGAGCGTGCGGACGGCCAAGTCCGGGAGACTGCGAAAGCTGGGCGGGGCAGGAGTGTTCGGAGTCACGATGGAGTACCTCCTGATCGGGCGTGGAGCAAGTGTAGGGCGTCGGCGATGCCGCCGGAGCGTCGCGGACCGGGTCCGGCCGCTCAGGTACCCGGGACTACCGCGCGGGCGACGAGGTTGTGGAGGACGTCGACCGTGCATCCGGGGGCTTGCGCCAGTACCACGTCCTCGTCGAACGCGCCGCAGGCGAGCCCGCGGAGAACGACGGCGGCGAGGGCTTGTGCCGTGGCCGGTTCGTCCACCACGCCGCCGCCCTGCCGATCGAGGTAGGCCTGCAGGCGCGTGGCCGCGGCGGGCAAGGCACCCCGGTAGAAGTCGAAGGTGGCGAGCCAGCGGGTGATCAGGTGCCCGGGATGCATGTCCCAGCCCTGGTAGTAACCGCGCTCGAGCGACCGGGTGACGAGCCGGTAGTGCCGGGACAGTGCGGCGCGGACGTCGTCGTCGCTGCCCTGCGGGACGACCTGGGTGGAGCCGTCGCAGACCCACACCCCGGTCTGGGCCGCCGCCACCAGCATCACGGACTTCGCGTGGTCGGCCACCGGATGCTCGAGCGATTGGAAGCGAGACGCGATACCGCAGGCCGCGCTGTAGTCGTAAGTGCCGTAGTGCAATCCGGTGCACCGCCCGTCCGCGAGATGAATTGCCTTGGCGACGGTGACGGTGCCGTCCGGGCCGATGACGGCCTGGGGGCTCTCGATCTGCAATTCGAAGTGCAGTGACCCGTCCGGCAACCCGTAGGCGCGTTCGAGTTCCTCGCACAGTGCCACGACAGCGGTGACCTGCGCCGCGGCGCGCAGCTTCGGGACGGTGAATACGAAACCGTTCGGAACGCCGCCCGCACCTTCGAGGACGAGTTCGAGAGTGCGGATCCCGCGGCGGCGTTCGTGGGGCGCCAATCCTTTGGCGCGAATCCCGAGGAATCGCGGGCCGTCGGGGTCGGACGAGAGCAGGCGCAGTGTGCGCCCCGCGTCGAGCGCGGCGGCGTCCTCGATGTCATCGCTCCGCCATCCGTACCCGTCCTCGAAGTCGATGCGCAAGTCCATGACCGGACGGTTCTGCAACACCGTGCGGACATCGGGCAGAGCGCCGGTGGTTCCGACGGATTCGAGCGCATCGGCGTAGCGGTCCAGCAGCGCAACCGCCTGTTCCGACCAGCGCCGCGGGGTGTCGGGGCGCGCATCCGCCGCACTCACATAGACGGTGTGGATGGGCTGAGACTGCGGACGATCACCCGGAAAGTGTTGTGCAAGGGAGGTGTCGACGGACCCGAGGAGGGCGTCGACGCGGTCGAAGCCGCTGTCCGGGAGCCGGCTGAGGTACAGGGGATTCACAGCACGATCTTGGCAGAAATGCCGGCATCGCGAGGAGTGGCCGACCCGAACTCCTGCCCCGAAAGAACCCCGGCCCAGGGGAAACGGGCCGGGGTTCGATGACGGTGAAGGATATGGAGAGGAGGGTCAGTTGCCGCCCGGCCCGCTTCTCGTCGTCGCCACAGTGGTGGCAGGGCGGATTTTTGCGGCATTCGGGCCGCTCCACGCGCCGGCCGGTTGCGAAGAAATTGCGGGCGGGGCAGCAACGCCCTCGGGAAGTAAGTTCACGCTAGGGCATCACCATCCTTCCGACTCCGTGTTCCCTTTTCGTCGAGCGGTCACCATCCGCGCGGAGGGGAGCGCTGCGTCGCGTCGACTTCCGCTCCCGTGGCCTGCGCAGCCAGTTCCGTTCGCGAAGAGGGGACTCGGCCTGCAGGGGGAACGCGCTCGGCGCGGATCGCGACTCGTACCAGCGACACCACGGCGCGTGGCGTCAGCGCCTCGGCGAGAAGTCGATCGGAGTCGGCGATCGACAGGTCGTAGTCGATATCGCACCATCGGCGTTCGCTGCACAGCATTGCGTCGACCTCCGGGAACCCTCGTTGCTGACAGGTTACCTACAGCAGAAGCTGTAGGTTCGTTATAGCAAACGCTCCAGTGTGCGGCAAGGGGTTGTGGCAGCGATTCTGTCGCAGGTGAGAACATTCCGGACATCTCACGCGGACTTGCTGCCGACTCCGGGGCGGGTAGGTTGCAGCTCGTAGGTGATCAGGCGGGAGCTGTTGGCGACGACGGCGACGGAGGAGGCGTTGTGCAGAATGGCGGCGAGGACGGGAGACAAGGCGCCGCCGGCGCTGACGAGTAGGCCGATCGCATTGACCGCGATGGACATCGCGTAGTTCTGCTGAACCAATGCGACCGCGTGGGCACCGAGGTCGCGGACATCGAGGAGGCGGCGCAGGTCGTCGCTCGCCAGCGCCACGTCGGCGGTTTCGACGGCGACGTCGGTACCGGCCAGGCCCATGGCGATCCCGATGTTCGCGGCGGCGAGCGCCGGCGCGTCGTTGGTGCCGTCACCGACCATCGCGACGGTGTACCCGTCGTCCTGCAAACGGCGAACCGCGTCGAGTTTGTCTTCCGGCATCACCTCGGCCTGCCACTCGTCGATGCCCAGTTCCGAAGCCACCGCCGCGGCCGTCATCGGATGGTCGCCGGTGAGCATCACGATCCTTCGGATACCGTCCGCCCGTAACCGTGACAACACCTCGAGCGCCTCGGGCCGCACCTCGTCACGGAGACTGATCAGCCCCACCAGCTTGCCGTCGACCGCCAACAGCAGCGGCGTCTCGGCCCGCTGCTGGAGTTTGCGTACCCAGTCGGCGGCGCGCTTCGACACGCGCACATTCTCGTCGCGCAGCAATCCTTCGCTGCCCAGGAGCAGCGTCCGCCCGTCCGCCCACGTGCGCATACCGAGGCCGACGAGGACCTCGCACTCTTCGTGCGGCGGGATCACGATGTGCCGTTCCTCGGTCGAGCGGATCACCGCCTCGGCGAGTGGATGCCGGGAATGAATTTCCGAGCTCGCCGCATAGGCAAGGACCCGTTCCGGCTCCCAATCCTTGGCGAAGGCAACCACATTCGTCACGATGGGGCGGCCGATGGTCAGAGTGCCGGTCTTGTCGAAGACCATCGCGTCGACGCATCCGGCCTGCTCGAGGTGCGATCCGCCCTTGATCAGGATGCCGCGCCGGGCACCGTTGCCGATGGCGGCGCTGATCGCCGTCGGCGTCGACAACCCGACCGCGCACGGGCACGCGATCAACAGCATCGTCATGGCGCGGCGGACATCACGGGTCAGGACGAGGGTCAGCGCGGACAAGGCGAAAGATGCCGGCACGAAACGGCGGGAGAAATTTTCACCGACGGTCTGGATCGGGGCGCGGTGCTCCTGAGCCTGCTCGACCTGCGAAATGATGCGTCCGATCGTCGTTTCGTTGCCCACCGCGGTGGCCCGGATGACGAGCCGTCCGCGCAGCACCACCGAACCCGCGTGCACGAGGTGTTCGGCCGAAGTGGCGATCGGCAGTGTTTCACCGGTGATCGCGGACTGGTCGACGATCGCCTCACCCTCCACCACGACACCATCCACGGGTATCGCGACGTGATCGTGGACCACGACTTCGTCCCCCACCTGCAGCGAATCGACGTCCACCGAAACCTCGGTGCGGTCGGCCAGACGAATCCACGCGGTGTCCTGAGTGCCCTTGAGGAGATCGGAGATGGCGCGCCGGGTGCGGCGCAGGGTGAGTTCTTGGAGGTACTCACCGATGTTGAGCAACCACAGCACCGTCAGGGCCACCACGTTCTCCCGGAGAACCAGGCTGGCCACCGTCGCGGCGGAGACCAGAGCGTCGGTGCCCGCCGTGCGGTTTCCGGTCAGAGTGCGGAGTGCTCCTTTGAGGAAGGGGTAGCCGGTGAAGATGGTCGCGCCGGTGGCGAACACGCGGCTGGTCGGGCCGAGTAGAGGTGCGCGGCGCAGTCCGTATCGGCGGACTCCGAGCACGAGCAGGGCGGCGCCGCCGATGGCCATCCGCACGATGTCGGCGTTACCGACGTCGGCCGAGCGAGGGGAACGGTCCGGGACCAGCGCCCAGGGCGTCTCCTCGCCTGCAGCGATGGTGTCGAGCAACTCGGTGCGATCGAGCCGTTTCGGCGAATACCAGACCACCACCGACGCGGTCCGCGGATAGGCGTGCACGGCACGCACCCCGGCGAGCTTTTCTATCGAATCTTCCAGGGCGACGGCCCGTCCCACACTCGCGTGGAGCCACGGCAGATGCACGCGGATTCTGCCCGCCGCATCCGACAGGACTGCGACATCGTGCGAGATGTGCGTGGCCGGCTCGGCGGACATGTCAGTGTGTGTGACCGTGACCGGTGTCGGGCTCCGCCGGCGGGGGAACTTCCTCGCCGATCCTGCCCTTGGCCTCGGCGATGACGTCGGCCACCTTCAGCCTTGCCGACTCCGCGCCCTCCTCCGCCTTCCGGGTCCCGCGCAGTCCCCACGCGGTCACGGTGACCGCAGTCTCGTGGAAGGGCGCCTTCGCGACCGCTTTGCGGGCCGCATTGTACGCGGCGACACCGACAGCGCCGGTGACCACGGTGGAGGCAGCTTTGGCGAGCAGAATGTGAAGGGCCATGACCCATCGTCGCACCCACAGCTCGAAATCGCACGAAGACTAGTGTTTCGCTTCTTTCGCTCTGTTGCGCAAGAAGATGAGCGGGAGGACGAGCGTGGCGACGGCGGTGACGAGCCACACGATCAGTGTGGCGAAAACCCACGACTGCCACCCGGAGATGGACATGGCACCGAACAGGTTGACCACCACCAGTGAGACGAAGGTGGATACCAAACCGATTCCCCCGAGGAAAGCAGGAGCGTTTCGTTCGGCCACTTTGGTGATGAAGGGCGCGAGGATGCTTTGCGCCAACGCGAAGAGCACCACAGTGCCGATGAATCCTGCGACGGTGATCGATACCTCGGGCAGAAGCCACACCGCCGCGAGAAGGCCGATCGCTGCCGAGCCGAGGAAGATGACGGCCCGGAGGAGAAATCGAATCATGAGTCGATCCTTTGCGTCGCAGGGTCAACAGATCACGGTCAGGAGTACGCCCTCGCGGTGAAGGATCAGCGGTTCGGCCGGGGGCCGAGGGCCGAGGGCCGCTGGTTCTGACATACGTCATTGTCTCTCCCACGTGAGCGTCTCGCGGCAAGTTGACGATCTCTGCGACTCGACCAGCGGCCGCGCGGCCCCCGCCGAATCCGGGAGGAATGCCTGACGTTCCGGCGCCTGCGTGCGACGATGGGAAGTACTTCGGGAGTGATGGGGTATGTCGAACCGCCGTGTGACGGGTGCAGCGATCTACACGGCCGCGCTGCTCGCGGCCGTAGCGACGGTCACGCTTGCCGTACGAGTGGTGCCCGCCTCGGATGCCGGGAGAAGCGCTCCCGAGCCGGGAACGGGTGCCACTCGGGCACTGATCGTCATTGCTGTTTTCGCAGTCGTGATCGCGGCGATCGCACTCGCGGCTGCTCTGCAAGGTGGGCGCCCCCGGGTGGCCCCTGTCGAGCCGCCGGCCGATGCGGTCGAGCGGGCATTCTCTGCGAAGTCGCGCAGACAGATCCTCGCGTGGACGGCCGGTGCCTGTGTCCTCGTGATCGCCGCGTATCTCCTCGGCTCCGCCGGTGGCAACGAGCCCCCGGCCCGGGAGGCTCCGGCCGCCACCGAGTCCGGGGGCAACTCCGAATCACCGTCCGAAGCCACCCCGCCCGAGGAGTTGCGTCCCACGTCCGACAGTGCGCAATCCCGCAGCGATCAAGCCGAACTATGGACTGCCGCAGCCATAGTCGGACCCGTGCTGGTCGCCTTGCTCATACTCGGTGCGGCGGCCCGACGCCCTGTGGTCGTGGGCCGTGAGGTACCGACTCCGGTCGATATCGACACCGCCTCGGCCGCGGCGCAGTCACTGGTGCGTGCGGCGGAGGAGGGTCTCGCGGCGGTCGTCACGACGGAGATGCCGCCGCGGGAGGCCATCATCGCCAGCTACGCCGCCATGGAAGACGCCCTTCGGCGGGCGCCGGGCGCCGAACCCCGAGATTCGGATACGCCGTCGGAAGTGCTTGCCCGGGCGGTGCAACTCGGTGTGCTGCGCTCGGAGGCTGCAGCGCCGTTGGTTCGTCTGTTCGCCGAGGCCCGGTTCAGCCGGCATCCGATGGACGAACGTCATCGCGCTGAGGCGGTCGACCTGCTCAGGCGTGTGCTGGACGATGTCGGGGCGCAGCGCCGTGCGAATGACCTCGGGAGCAACACGTGCTCGCCATTGCCGTGATCGGGATCGCGGCAGTACTGGCCGTGGAGATTCCGCTCGTCGTATCCGGTCGGGACAACGTTGCGGTCGTGGTGGCGGGGGCCGTGACCGCCCTCGTGCTCTTCGAGGTTCGGCGGCGGATGTCGCAGGAGGACGACGACGATGTGGTGGCGGGTCCGGAAGCCGATCGGGCCGAGGCGATGAGCCGCTGGCTGACGCGCACGGAGTCGCTGATCAGCTGGGCGGACGGCACCCGCGGAGACTGGGACCACCATCTGCGTCCACTGCTTGCCCGCGAATTCCAACAGTCCACCGGGCAGCGAAAGGGCGTCGACCCGGCCGCGACTACCGCCGCCGGGCGAGTGTTCTTCGGTGACCTGTGGCAGTGGGTGGATCCCGACGACGTCCGCCGTTCCGACCGGACCGAACCCGGCCCCGGTCGCGACGTGCTCGACCGGATACTTCAACGGTTGGAGTTGCTGTGACCCTCCCCGCCCAGATGACCACCGCCCGCGCTCAGGCCGTTCTGGCGGAAGTCGAACGTGCCGTGGTGGGGAAACACGACGAACTGACGTCGATCCTGCTCGCGGTCCTCGCGGGTGGCCACGTACTGATCGAGGATCTGCCGGGGCTGGGAAAAACTCTGGTTGCCCGGTCGTTCGCGGCCGCACTCGGGCTGGACTTCACCCGCGTGCAGTTCACCCCGGACCTGCTGCCTGCCGACCTGCTCGGCGCCACCATCTACGACATGCCGTCAGGGCGGTTCGAGTTCCGTCCCGGTCCCATCTTCACCAACCTTCTCCTGGCCGACGAGATCAACCGCACCCCGCCGAAAACCCAGGCTGCTCTACTCGAGGCGATGGCAGAGGGGCAGGTGAGTGTCGACGGCACGACGCGGATCCTGCCGCGACCGTTCATCGTGCTGGCCACCGACAATCCCATCGAGTACGAGGGCACGTATCCGTTGCCCGAGGCCCAGCTCGATCGCTTCGCCCTGCGGTTGCGGCTCGGGTACCTGACCGAGAAGGACGAGCAGGAGATGCTGCAACGCCGTCTCGACCGGGGATCGGCTCCGGTGGTGGTCCAGCAGGTGGTCGACGCCGCGGATCTGCAGGCGATGCGCGAATCGCTCGAGGAGGTCAGCGTCCATCGTGACGTCCTCGGCTACGTGGTCGCTCTCGCGAACGCCACCCGTCAGCATCCGCAGGTAGAAGTGGGGGCCAGCCCACGTGCCGAATTGGACCTGGTGCAGTTGGCCCGGGCCCGGGCGCTCCTCGCGGGGCGCGATTTCGTGATTCCGGAGGACATCAAGGCGCTGGCAGTCCCCGCGGTCGCCCATCGGATCAGTCTGCGACCGGAAATGTGGGTGCGGCGTGTCCGCAGCGAGGATGTCCTGACCGAATTGCTCCGACGGTTGCCCGTGCCGAGGGCACGATGACCGAGCACGTTCTCACCCGGCACGACCTGACGTGGCGGGCGTCGCCCGCCGCCCGCATCCTCGCGACCTGTGCGGCCGTCGCGCTCACGGTCGCCGTGGTGGGCCGCTGGTGGGAGTTGATCGCATTCGCGGCACCGATGCTCGGTGCTCTCGGCGCGGTGGTGTGGTTGCCGCCGCGGGCAACTGGAATCCGCGTCCGATCGAACACTCCCGCGTTGCGGTGCTTCGAATCGGAATCGGTGCAGTGTGCAGCCGAGGTGACGACGGTCGGCGGCGGCGCGCGGCTCGACGTGTCGCCTGCGCGCTCCGACGGCTACACGGTCGACGACGTCGGCGACGGGTATCGGATCACCGCCCACCGGTGGGGTCGCTACGAACCCGCACTGCACATCACGGCGCAGGCGTGCGGAGGTTTGCTCAGCGCAGCAGTCGAGGTACCCGTGACCGAACTCCGGGTATTTCCGCTGGCGCCGCCGCTACCGACCCCGCTGCCCCATCGCGCGCTTCCCGACCGAATCGGAGCGCACCGCACCCGCCGGTACGGGTCCGGCGTCGAATTCGGTGACATCCGGCCGCATGCACCGGGAGATCCACTGCGAAGCATCAATTGGCGGGTCAGTGCCCGACGCGGGCGACTGCACGTGACGGAGCGCATCATGGACCGCGCAGCCGACGTCGTCGCAGTGCTCGACACCACGCCGCAGGCGCCCGGCCCCGCAGCGGACAGCCTGCAGCGCACCGTCCGTGGCGCCACCCAGGTGGTGCAATCGGCACTGCAACGGGGAGATCGGGCCGGGGTGGTGGTCAGTGGCTCGCGCCTGCGATGGCTCGGTGCCGACATCGGGCGTCGCCAGTTCTACCGCATCCTCGACACCGTTCTGGACGCCGGCGGCACGTCCGGTGGCACCCTTGTTCCGCGGGCAGCGCTACCACCCACTGCCGTGGTGATCGCCTTCTCCACCATGCTCGACACCAACTTCGCGCTGTCGCTGCTCGAGCTGCGCCGCCGGGGCCACGTCGTCGTCGCCGTCGACGTACTGCGAGGTCCGCCGTTCGAGGTCGAACTCGATCAGATGTCCGCCCGGATGTGGAAGCTCGAACGGCGGAACATGTACCGGAACATGAGCGTTCTGGGTGTCCCCGTGGTCGCGTGGGAAGACGACTCGGCATTAGATCTCGCCCTCACTCTGGCGGATCGAGCCCAGCGCCCTCAGGGGGTGGCCAGATGAAGTGGGCCGCAGTTCTGGCAGTGCAGGGAGCGATGGTCGCACTCGTCCTGGGTGATGCATCCGTTCTGGCAGCCGCGACGGCGGGTATCGCGGCAACCGCGCTGCTTCTCGTCGCATTTACGGGACCGGCACCCGGATTCCGGACGCTGATGGTGTGCGCGGCAGTGGCGGGTGCTACTGCTTACCTCGTCACCACCGTCCCGGTGGGTCCGCGATGGTGGTCGTTACTCGGACCGGTTGCCGTCGTGGTGTTGTTCTGCATCGCCGCGGCTCCCTACGTTCGAAAACGCAGCACCGCTCAGAATCGGCGGATGCTGTAGATGTGGAACTGTGACAGCGGGGCAAGGCCCACAGGCACTCCGCGTCCGTAGGCATTGAAGACCTGGCCGAAGCCGGCATAGATACCGATGTGCGACGCATCCGGATTGAGAACCACGATGTCGCCGGGAGCCAGAGCCCACAGCGGAATCCGGGCGCCCACCTCGGCCTGCTCCCATGTGGTGCGCGGAAGCCTGACCCCCGCTTGCCGGAATGCCCACTGCACGAGTCCCGAACAGTCCCAGGCATCCGGGCCCGTTCCGCCCCACAGGTAGGGCTTACCGGTCTGGGTGACCGCTGCCGCCAGCGCGGCGAGACCGGTGGGCGTCGGGATCGGTGTGGGAAGAATTGCGGATCCGCTGGAACTGCCCGCTGTGCTTCCACTGTCGGCGCTGCCGGCGACCGGTGCCGCATGGGAGGGAAACGCCGTCAGGGCGGCCGCGCAGAAGGTCAGTGCTCCCGCTACCACTGCGCGTCGTACGGGAAGATGCCTGCGCTGGGACACGGAGTCCCCCTTCGTTTGCTCCTGCTCCGTGGAAGGCGTGCACCACCTGTTCCCCCGGCGGTGCACGCCCATGTTGCGTCACGGGAAGCGTACAAAGTGTCGCGCGAGTGTGCTTGGCATTTGCTGATATCCGCGCCGAAGCGCCGGTACGGTCCCGGCCGTCACCGCCCGGCGATGGTCAGCACCACGTCGGCCAGGGCAGGGGAGTGATCACGCTCGGGAACGGTGGCCGAGATCAGCAGGAGCCCGGCCTCTTTCCAGATGCGGGCGTGCAACGTCTCGCCGGGAAACACCACACCTGCGAATCGCGCTCGGAAGCCCGCGACCAGCGACGCGTCGGAGTCCAGCATCGTGTCGACCACCGCCTTGCACACCATTCCGTAGGTGCACAGCCCATGAAGAATCGGCGCCGGAAAACCGGCGGCGGCCGCGAACTGCGGATCGGAATGCAAAGGATTGCGGTCACCACACATTCGATACATCAACGCCTGTTGCGGGAGCACGGGAATGTCGATCTCGGCGTCGGACGGGCGGTCCGGCAACTCGACGGACTGCGACGGCCCGCGCTCGCCGCCGAATCCACCCTCGCCTCGGGCGAAAATGGACGAGCGGCTGGTCCAGAGCGGCGCGCCGTCGATATCGGTGGTGGCCGACTCCTGGACGATGACCGCGGCCTTTCCCTTGTCCCACACCTCCGCGATGCGGGTTGTCGTGCGAGCCTTACCCTCCGGCGGAAGCGGCCGGTGCACGGTCACCTCTTGGCTGCCGTGGACCACTTTCGCGAGATCGATGTCGACACCGGGGAAGGACACCTGCGGAGCGTCGGTGGCATGAAAATTGGCCGCGACCGTCGCGAAAGTAGGTAGCACCTGAGGGGTGCGGTCCGTGAGGTAGCGCAACTCCTTCTCATCCAGCGGACGGTAACCCGCACCGAGGGCGAGATGGTAGTGCTGCACGTCGGACGCGGTCCAGGCGAACTCGAGCGTGGGCAGTTCGGCGCCGATGGCGATATTCGGGTCAATGGGCATGCGAGGCGTCCCTCTTCTGTGTGAGGGGGATGGCTGCGACCACCGTGTCGGATTCGTGCTTGCTCATGTAGAACACGTTATAGAATGATGGGGTTGTCGGTCCATTCTTACTGCCAGGAAGTGTTGGGGACGGCAGCGCACCGGACGAGAACACGTGGCATCGAATGTTCCGGGCGTGCGCACTCACGCAAGTTTTCAGGGAAGGCACACAGAACATGCTCTCGAACCAACTACGCACCGAGCTGGCCGATCAGCTCGACGCCGCAGAGCGCAGTCGCATTCCCGTCGGGCCCCTGACCACCGCCCATCCGGACATCGACGTCGTCGACGCATACGAGATCGCGTTGATCAACATCCGCCGCCGGCTGCAGCACGGCGCGAAGGTTGTCGGGCACAAGGTAGGTCTGTCGTCTCTCGCCATGCAGCAGATGATGGGTGTCGACGAACCCGACTACGGGCATCTGCTCGCCGACATGGAGGTATTCGAGGACCAACCCGTCGACACGGCTCGGTTCTGCTACCCGAGAGTCGAGGTTGAGGTGGCTTTCGTCCTCGGCGCCGATCTTCCGGGAGCGGACTGCACCGAGCAGGACGTCCTCGATGCCACAGTGGCGTACGCGCCGTCCATCGAGTTGATCGACAGCCGCATCAAGGACTGGAAGATCGGCCTGGCCGACACTATCGCCGACAACGCGTCTTCCGCAGGGTTCGTGCTCGGCACCGACCGGGTGCGCCCGTCCGACATCGACATCAAGGCCATCGACGCCGTCCTGACCCGCAACGGTGAGCTCATCGCCGAGGGCCGCAGCGACGCGGTGCTCGGCAACCCGGTGACGGCCGTCGCCTGGCTGGCGCGGAAGGTCGACAGTTTCGGCGTCCGGTTGAGAGCCGGCGACATCGTGCTTCCCGGTTCGTGCACCCGCGCCATCGACGCTCGTCCCGGCGATCACTTTCGAGCCGAGTTCAGTGGACTCGGAACCGTCTCTCTGCAGTTCAAGTAGGAGTTGTATTCATGACCAAGGCAAGTGTGGCGATCGTCGGTTCAGGCAACATCAGCACCGACCTGCTCTACAAACTGCAGCGATCCGAATGGCTCGAGCCGCGGTGGATGATCGGCATCGATCCCGACAGCGAGGGCCTCGCCCGCGCGCGCAAGCTGGGTCTGGAGACGTCCGCCGAGGGCGTCGACTGGTTGCTGAACCAGCCGGAGAAGCCCGACCTGGTGTTCGAGGCGACCTCCGCCTACGTGCACCGCGAGGCGGCGCCCCGATACGAGGCAGCAGGCATCCGGGCTGTCGACCTGACACCGGCCGCGGTCGGGCCCGCCGTCGTCCCGCCGGCCAACCTGCGTGAACACCTCGGCGCCCCCAACGTCAACATGATCACCTGCGGGGGGCAGGCCACCATCCCGATCGTGTACGCGGTGTCCCGGGTCGTGTCCGTGCCCTACGCCGAGATCGTCGCCTCGGTCGCATCGGTCTCCGCCGGCCCCGGCACCCGCGCCAACATCGACGAGTTCACCAAGACCACCAGCCGTGGCATCGAGACCATCGGCGGGGCGCAGCGCGGCAAGGCCATCATCATCCTCAACCCGGCCGACCCGCCGATGATCATGCGCGACACGATCTTCTGCGCGATCCCCGAGGATGCCGACCGTGCCGCCATCACTGATTCCATCCACCGGGTGGTGGCGGACATCCAGCAGTACGTCCCCGGTTACCGGCTGCTCAACGAACCGCAGTTCGACGACCCCAGCGTCGTGTCCGGCGGACAGGCCACGGTCACCACCTTCGTCGAGGTCGAGGGGGCAGGCGACTTCCTGCCCCCGTACGCGGGCAACCTCGACATCATGACCGCAGCGGCAACCAAGGTGGGCGAAGAGATCGCCCAGAAGCTCCTGAGCGTGGAGGCGTGAGCACGATGGTTCATTTCGACCCCAGCTGGGACATTCGCGTCACCGACACGTCGTTGCGGGACGGCTCCCACCACAAGCGCCATCAGTTCACCGGTGACGAGGTGCGGGCGATCGTCGGCGCCCTCGACAATGCGGGAGTCCCCGTCATCGAGGTCACTCACGGTGACGGATTGGGCGGTTCGTCGTTCAACTACGGCTTCTCCAAGGTGCCCGAGCAGGAACTCATCTCCATCGCCGTCGACACGGCGAAGAACGCGAAAATCGCCTTCCTGATGCTGCCCGGCCTGGGTATCAAGGACGACATCATCGTCGCTCAGGACAACGGCGCGTCGATCTGCCGGATCGCGACCCATTGCACCGAGGCGGACGTCTCGATCCAGCACTTCGGACTGGCCCGCGAGCGCGGCCTCGAAACCGTCGGCTTCCTCATGATGGCTCACTCCATTGCGCCGGAGAAGCTCGCCAAGCAGGCCCGGATCATGGCGGACGCCGGATGCCAGTGCGTCTACGTCGTCGACTCGGCCGGTGCCCTCGTCCTCGAGCAGGTGTCCGACCGGGTCGAAGCGCTGGTGCAGGAACTGGGGTCGGACGCGCAGGTAGGGTTCCACGGCCACGAGAACCTCGGTCTAGGAGTGGCCAACTCGATCGCCGCGGTCCGCGCGGGAGCTAAGCAGATCGACGGCAGCACAAGACGGTTCGGTGCCGGTGCCGGCAACGCCCCCGTCGAGGCGTTCGTGGGAGTATGCGACAAGATCGGTGTCAAGACCGGAATCGACTTCTTCGCGATCGCCGACGCCGCCGAGGACGTGGTACGGCCGGCGATGCCGGCCGAGTGTCTCCTCGACCGCCAGGCTCTGATGATGGGGTACGCAGGCGTGTACTCGAGCTTCCTCAAGCACGCCGAACGCCAAGCCGAGCGATACGGCGTCTCGTCCGCCGAACTCCTCGTCCGCGCAGGCAAGCGCAAGCTCGTCGGTGGACAGGAAGATCAGCTCATCGACATCGCGTTGGAGCTGCAAAAAGAGCGCCTGTGAGTGCGGCTACGCCGCCTGTGAGTACTTCCTAACCTCCCGCGGTTAATAAGTACTCACAGGTCAGCGGGCTGTTTCCCAGAGCCCGACCATGTTGCCTTCGGTATCGGTGAAGTAGGCGGCGAACCCCATCGTGCCGACGGGTGTCTTGCCGGTGACCGTCTTTCCGCCGAGCGATTCGACCTTCTCCAGTGCGGCGTCGATGCTCTCGACGTCGACGACGACGACAGGGGACTTCACCTCGTCGCGCTGCATCATGCCGCCGTTGATGAACCCGGGCTCGGTGGGCATTCCGCTCTCGCCCACCGGTCCGGTGGTGACCATGCTGTAGTCCATCTCCGGGATCTCGGCGATGGCCCAGTCGAACGCGTCGCGGTAGAACGCGCGGGCGCGCTCGCCGTCGTCGAAGGGGATTTCGAAATGCACGATTCTGCCTGTCATGGGTTGCCTCCGGCTCGGCGGAAAACCGCCGTGTCCGACGGCACTTTTCAGCGTAAGTCGCCGGGTTCGCAGGCGAAAGGGGTCCACATAGCTTCGCCCGATGTGCCATCGGGCGCAGGCGAACTGCACCCCTGTCACATCGGGCGAGAGCAGGGTGGGAACCGGACCGCTACTCGCGGTGATCGCGCACGTCGATGAACCCCTCCATCACCGCGTGGTTGATGCTGTCCCACAGCCGCGGGCAGCCGTCCTGAAGGGCGGTGGGTTGCCCCTCCGCGGCCCGGTCGCGAAACGTCGGACACGTCTTCGCCGGGTCGCTCGTCCATTGGACGCTGGTGTGTTTGAGACTGTTCTTGCGCACCAGGACGCAGGTGCCGCAGGTGCGGCACTCGACCTCGTTCATTCCGTCGTCGAGGTAGTTGGCCTTGTCGGCCATCGTCTGCGCATGAATGGCCTCGAGCCGAGCAGGTTGCCCGGCGTAGTCGGGAGCTTTGGCCCATTCGGTCGAGGCACTCATGATCAGACCTGCGCTTCCTTGTTCTCGGAGCCGGCGGTCACCGTCTGTTCCGCGGCCTCTCGCTCGGCCTTCTGCCGGGCCAGGTTCTCCTCCACCTCGTGCTGCCAGGCCTCGTTGGCCTTGGTGGTGTCGACCTCGAACTCGAAACGCTGCGTCATCTTCTCGGTGACATCGGCGACATCGACGTAGAACTGGTCGTACCACCGTCGCAGCTGGTAGACCGGGCCGTCCTCTTCGCACAGCAGGGGATTGTCGATCTTGGTCTTGTTCTTCCAGATTTCGACGTCCTGCAGGAAGCCCTCGGCGATGCCCTCGGTGAACTTGGCCGCCAGCTTGTCGGCGGTGTCGTCGTCGATGCCGGTCGGCTTCTTGACGGTGACGCCGTACTGGAGCATGAACGAATTGTTCGTCACCGGATAGTGGCAGTTGATGAGGACGCTCTCGACCTCGTACCCGCCGTAGCTGTTCCACAGCGGATTGATCATGTAGGACGGCCCGTAGTACGCGGCCTCGGAGCGCAACAGCGACTCCATGCCGTACTGCGTCGCCATCCCCACGTCGGGGCGACCCTTCGTGTTGAGGTACTGGGTCGCGATGTGGCCTTCGAAGACGTTCTTGAAGTACGTCGGAAATGCGTAGTGGATGTAGAAGAAGTGCGCCATGTCGACCACGTTGTCGATGATTTCGCGGCAATTGGCGCCTTCGATCAGCATCGAGTTCCAGGTCCAGTCGGTCCATTCGTCGCTGTATGCGCCGTCGATCCGGGGGATGGTCACCTCGTCGGGCGGCGGATTGCCCTCGGGGTCGTTCCAGACGAAGAGCTGCCCGTTCCGCTCCAGCGTGGTCCACGACCGCGTCCGCGCGATCGGCGGCACCCGGCGTGCGTAGGGAATGCTCGTGCACTTGCCGTTGCCGCCCCAGCGCCAGTCGTGGAACGGGCACGCCACGGAATCGCCCTTGACCGAACCCTGGGAGAGGTCACCGCCCATGTGGCGGCAGTAGGCGTCCAGAACTTTCAGTTCGCCTTTGCTGTCGGCGAAGACTACGAGCTTGGTGCCGAAAGCCAGGACCGAATGCGGATTGCCGTCCTTGAATGTCTTGGTCAAGCCGAGGCAGTGCCAACCACGCGCGAAGCGGGTCTGGACAGTGCCTACATCGATCTCGCGAATCTGCGCCATTGTGCCCTCACATCCCTTCATGCTGTCAGTAGAACACGTTATAGAAGTTCCTCACGATCCGCCAGATTTCGAGAGGCTTTCTTCGAGCGCTGAGGCGTCGAACTGCGTCTTTGCCCGAGTCTCGACAGAAATGGGAACGTGTTCTAGTCTCAGAGAGTGAGTGAACCATCGACGAGACAGGAGCGTCCTGTGGGTGACCATGACAGTCACGAGGTGATGCAGCGGCTCGAGGCGCTACTGCCGACACTGCGCGAGCGTGCGCAGGAAACCGAGGATCTACGTCGCATCCCCGACGAATCGATCAAGGCACTCCAGGAGTCCGGCTTCTTCAAACTGCTTCAGCCGGAGCAGTGGGGCGGCTTCCAGGCCGATCCGGTGCTGTTCTACTCCGCGGTGCGGAAGATCGCGAGTGCCTGCGGCTCCACCGGATGGGTCTCGTCGATCATCGGAGTTCACAACTGGCATCTCGGCCTCTTCACCCAGCAGGCGCAGGAAGATGTGTGGGGCAAGGACACCGATGTGCGCATCTCGTCCTCCTACGCCCCGATGGGCGCCGGCCAGGTGGTCGACGGTGGTTACACGGTGAACGGTGCCTGGGCATGGTCGTCCGGGTGTGATCACGCCAGCTGGGCAGTGCTCGGTGGTCCCGTTATCAAGGACGGGCGGCCGGTCGACTTCGGCAGCTTCCTCATTCCCCGCGAGGACTATCGCATCGACGACGTGTGGAACGTGGTGGGACTGAGGGGAACCGGCAGCAACACGGTGGTGGTGAAGGACGTGTTCGTTCCCCGCCACCGCTTCCTGAGTTTCAAGGCGATGAGCAACCTGACAGCCCCCGGGCTCGAGCAGAACACCGCCCCAGTGTACAAAATGCCGTGGGGGACGATTCATCCGACCACGATCTCCGCTCCGATCGTCGGTATGGCCTACGGCGCGTACGACGCACACGTCGAGCATCAGGGCAAGCGTGTCCGCGCAGCATTCGCCGGTGAGAAGGCAAAGGACGATCCGTTCGCCAAGGTCCGAATCGCCGAGGCGTCCAGCGACATCGACGCCGCCTGGCGGCAGCTGTCGGGCAACGTGGCCGACGAGTACGCGTGTCTTCTCGCCGGGCGCGACGTGCCCTTCGAACTCCGTCTCCGCGCGCGACGTGACCAGGTACGCGCCACGGGCCGGGCCATTTCGTCGATCGACAAGCTGTTCGAGAGTTCCGGTGCCACGGCGCTGGCCAACGGCACACCGTTGCAACGTTTCTGGCGGGACGCTCATGCCGGACGCGTGCACGCGGCGAATGATCCCGAGCGGGCCTACGTCATGTACGGCACCGGTGAATTCGGTTTGCCGATCACAGACACGATGGTTTAGGAGAACACGTGACGACGACCGAGGAAGCCCTCACGTTCGAGTCCACGTCGAAGTTCGCGCAGGTGCGACCCGACCTGAGACTGCACTATCACGAGGCCGGCGTCGGGAACGGCCCCACGATCGTGCTGCTGCACGGCGGCGGACCCGGAGCGTCGTCGTGGTCGAACTTTGCGAGGAACATTCCGGTTCTTGCCGGGAAGTTCCACGTCTTGGCGGTCGATCAACCGGGTTACGGGTTGTCTGACAAGCCCACCGAGCACCCGCAGTATTTCGTTCACAGCGCCTCGGCGCTGAACGATCTGCTCGGCACCCTCGACATCAGCGGGCGGGTCCACCTGCTCGGTAATTCCCTCGGTGGCGGTGCCGCCGTGCGGTTCGCTCTCGACTATCCCGATCGCGCAGGACGTCTCGTCCTGATGGGCCCGGGCGGGTTGAGTGTCAACCTGTTCGCCCCCGACCCGACCGAGGGCGTCAAAAACCTCGGTAAGTTCAGCTACGAGCCGACCCGGGAAAACCTCGAGGCCTTCCTGCGCATCATGGTGTTCGATCAGAAATTGATCACCCCCGAATTGATCGAGGAACGCTTCGCCGCAGCGAGTACCCCGGAGTCGCTCGCGGCGGCGAAGGCGATGGGGAAGTCGTTCTCCTCCGCGGGCTTCGAACAGGGCATGCTGTGGCGGGACGCGTACAAGCTCCGTCAGCGGGTCCTGTTGATCTGGGGACGAGAGGACCGGGTCAATCCGCTCGACGGGGCGCTGGTGGCACTCAAGCTGATTCCGCGTGCGCAACTGCACGTCTTCGGTGGGTGCGGGCACTGGGCGCAGCTCGAGAAGTTCGACGAATTCAACCGATTGGCAGCCGATTTCCTCCTGGACGGGGGCAAGTGATGGGTATTCGGTCACTGGCGTACATGCGTATCGAAGCCACCGACATGGCCGCGTGGCGTGAGTACGGACTCAAAGTTCTGGGCATGGTCGAGGGGAAGGGCAGCGACCCTGATGCCCTGTATCTACGGATGGACGACTTTCCTGCTCGGCTCGTCATCTTCCCCGGCGACCACGACCGACTGTCGGTGTCGGGCTGGGAGACGGCCAATGCCGCGGAGCTGCAAGAGGTCCGCGACAACTTGTCGGTTACCGGCGTCGCGTTCAAGGAGGGGACCGTCGAGCAGCTGCAGGACCGCAGGGTCGACGAACTGATCACCTTCGAGGACCCGTCGGGCAACACACTGGAGGCGTTTCACGGTGCGGCGCTGGAGCACCGCCGCGTGGTCAGCCCCTACGGGCACAAATTCGTGACCGGCGAACAGGGACTCGGCCACGTCGTGCTTTCCACCACCGACGACGACGCCTCGCTGCGCTTCTATCGTGACGTTCTCGGGTTCCGTCTGCGCGACTCCATGCGGTTGCCGCCGCAGATGGTCGGGCGGCCGGCCGACGGGAAACCCGCGTGGCTGCGTTTCTTCGGCTGCAATCCGCGGCATCACAGTCTCGCGTTTCTACCGATGCCCACGCCCAGCGGGATCGTGCACCTCATGATCGAGGTGGAGAACTCCGACGATGTCGGTCTGTGCCTGGATCGAGCACTGCGGAAGAAGATCAAGATGTCGGCGACCCTCGGCCGCCACGTCAACGACCTCATGCTCTCGTTCTACATGAAGACCCCGGGCGGCTTCGACATCGAATTCGGCTGCGAGGGAAGGCAGGTCGAAGACGAGAGCTGGGTCGCGAGGGAGAGCACGGCGGTCAGTCTGTGGGGCCACGACTTCGGTGTCGGGATGCAGTCGTGAGCGAGGTGACCGGGGACGGGGCCGTCGCGGCCGAGGCGATCGACCCGCGACGGTTCCGCACGGTGCTCGGCCAGTTCTGCACCGGCGTCACCATCATCACGACGATCGACGACGGCGTGCCCGTGGGGTTCGCGTGCCAGTCCTTCGCCGCGCTGTCCCTCGAGCCTCCGCTCGTGTTGTTCTGTCCCACCAAGACGTCGAGGTCGTGGGCGGCCATCGAACGCAGTGGTGTCTTCTGCGTGAACGTGCTCGCCGAGGAGCAGCAGTCGACGTGTGCGCGATTCGGGTCCCGCGACCCGGACAAGTTCGCCGGGATCGACTGGACGGAGTCGCCGCTGGGCTCACCCATTCTCACCGGTTCGCTCGCCCACATCGACTGCACACTCGAGACCGTGCACGACGGTGGCGATCACTGGGTGGTGTTCGGCCGCGTGGCGTCGCTCAGCGAAATCAGGGAGGAGCGACCCCTGCTGTTCTACCGCGGGCAGTACACGGGCATCGAACCCGACAAGACCGTGCCCGCGCCGTGGCGTGACGACCTCGAGGCTTTTCTCACCACGTCGTCGGAAGACACCTGGCTGTAGGGCACTTGCCTTCCCGGGTCACATTCACATCGCGACTCCGATGTATTTGGTTTCGAGGAACTCGTCGATGCCGGTGAGCCCACCTTCGCGGCCCAGCCCGGATTCCTTCACCCCGCCGAACGGTGCCGCCGGGTTGGACACGACTCCCTGGTTGAGGCCCACCATTCCCGTTTCGAGGGCTTCGCTCACTCGCAGACCGCGTTTCAGGTTCTCGGTGTAGACGTAGGCCACCAGCCCGTACGGGGTGTCGTTGGCCCGCTCGATCGCCTCCGCCTCGGTGTCGAACATGCTGATCGCGGCCACGGGTCCGAAGATTTCGTTGTGGCACATCTCGGCGTCGTCCGGCACGCCCGTCAAGACGGTTGCCGGGTAGAAGTTGCCGGGGCGGTCTAGTGGTTCGCCACCGGTCAGAACGGAGGCGCCGCGCCCGACCGCGTCCGCGACAAGAGTGCTCACCTTCGCGACCGCCGCCTCGTCGATGAGCGGTCCGACCACGACGCCGTCCTCGGTGCCGCGCCCGACGGGCAGTGCCTCCATCCGCTGTGTGAGCTTGCGCGTGAACTCCTCGGCTACCGAACTGTGCACGAGGATTCGGTTCGCGGCCGTGCAGGCTTGGCCGATGTTGCGCATCTTCGCCGCCATGGCACCGTCGACGGCGTCGTCGAGATTTGCGTCGTCGAAGACGAGGAACGGCGCGTTCCCGCCGAGTTCCATCGAAGTGCGCATCACCGTGCGCGCGCACAGTTCGAGGAGGTGCTTGCCCACCGCGGTCGATCCCGTGAACGACAGTTTGCGGGCGCGGCCGTCGAGGATCAGCGGACTGATCACCTCGTCCGGTCGAGAGGTGGTCACCACGTTGACCACACCATCGGGCAGTCCGGCTTCGGTGAGGATGTCGGCGAGGGCGAGGATGGAGAGTGGAGTCTGCGCGGCGGGCTTGATCACCGACGTGCATCCGGCAGCAATGGCCGGCCCGATCTTGCGGGTCCCCATCGCCATGGGGAAGTTCCACGGAGTGATGAGCAGGCTCGGTCCGACGGGCTGCCTGGTCACCACGAATCGCGACCCACCTCCTGGTGCGGTCATGTAACCGCCGTCGATACGGACTGCTTCCTCGGCGAACCACCGGAAGAACTCGGCGGCGTAGGCGATTTCGCCGCGCGCCTCGGTGAGCGGCTTACCCATCTCGAGGGTCATGACGAGGGCGAGCCGATCGGTGTTGTCGAGCAGCAGGCGGTGCGCGTTCATGAGGATGGTGCTGCGTTCGCGGGGAGTGGTGGCGGCCCACGACGGTTGCGCCGCCACCGCTGCGTCGAGCGCCTCGCGGGCCTCCGCGGCGTCGGCGTCGGCGACCGTGCACAGGATCTGTCCGGTCGACGGGTCGTGGACCGGCATGGTGCGGGCGCTGTCACGCCACTTCCCGCCGATGAAGAGACCGGTCTGCACCGAACGAATTGCTACTTCCTCGAGCATGTTTCTTCCCCATTCTCCGTTGCCGAAGTGATGCCGCCCATGATATACAGATTGTCAACAATCTGACAATGCAAACTGCTGCGGCACGATCGGCGGCATCTACGCGTGGGAGGGTTCTCGTGACTCGGTTATCTCCGCTGCTCGCACAAGCCACACCCGTGACGGTCGACCACGGTGAGGGGTGCTACCTCTACGGCACGGACGGCCGCCGCTACCTCGACTTCACCGCGGGAATCGGGGTAACCAGCACCGGCCACTGCCACCCCCACGTGGTCGAGGCTGCCCGCCGGCAGGTCGGCTCGCTCATCCACGGGCAGTACACGACGGTCATGCACCAGCCGTTGCTCGAACTCACGGAGCGGCTCGGGGCGGTGCTGCCCGAAAACCTCGACTCGCTGTTCTTCGCGAACTCGGGAAGTGAGGCAGTGGAAGCGTCGCTGCGCCTCGCCCGTCAGTCGACCGGCCGGCCGAACGTGATCGTCTTTCACGGTGGCTTCCACGGCCGCACTGTGGCGACGGCGACGATGACCACCTCGGGTACCCGGTTCTCGGCCGGGTTCAGTCCGCTGATGGGCGGTGTGCACGTTGCCCCGTTCCCCAACGCCTACCGCTACGGCTGGTCGGAGGAAGAAGCCACGGCCTTCGCGCTGAAGGAACTGGACTACATCTTCGCCACGCTCACCGCGCCGAACGAGACCGCGGCATTCGTGGTCGAGCCGGTACTCGGCGAGGGCGGATACGTGCCCGGCAACACGACGTTCTTCCACGGACTGCGCGAGCGCGCCGACCGATACGGAATCCTCCTCGTCGTCGACGAAATTCAGACCGGATTCGGCCGCACCGGCAAGTTCTTCGGGCACCAGCATTTCGACGTCCAGCCTGACATCATCACCATCGCCAAGGGCCTCGCTAGTGGGTTCCCGTTGTCGGGGATCGCGGCGTCGGCCGAACTCATGGCCAAGGGATGGCCGGGTTCGCAGGGCGGAACGTACGGCGGCAACGCCGTGTCCTGCGCTGCCGCGGTCGCGACGCTCGAGGTGATCGAGAAGGAGGGTCTTGTCACCAACGCTGCGGAGCGCGGGGCGCAGCTCCTCGAGGGTGCTCGCCGCACCGCCGGTGCGGGCGTCGGGGACGTTCGGGGACTGGGACTGCTCGTCGGTAGTGAATTCACCGCGCCCGACGGAACACCGGACCGTGCGACGGCGACCTCAGCCCAGCAATTGGCCGCTCGGAAGGGCCTGCTCCTGCTGACCTGCGGCGCCCACATGAACGTGGTACGCATGGTCCCACCGCTCATCGTGTCCGAGCAGCAGGTCGAGGACGCGCTCGCGATCTGGTCCGAGGTGCTCGACGAGATGTAACCCCCCGTGAGTACTTATTAACCGCCCGCGGTTAATAAGTACTCACAGGGGCTACGAAGGAGGAAACGTGGCTCGCTACATCACCATCACTCTGGACAAGCGCGGCGTGACGTGTCGCGCCCGACTTCTCGACGACGACGCCCCGCGCACCTGCGACGCGGTGTGGAACGCGCTTCCGCAGAGTGGGGACGCCTACCATGCCAAGTACGCGCGGAACGAGGTGTACACCCTGATCCCGCGCATCACCGCGGCGCCGCACCGCGAGAACCCCACCGTCACACCGATTCCCGGCGACGTGTGCCTCTTCGACTTCGAGCCCTGGGAGATCGGGAACTCCGCCTACGGGTACGAGCCCGGCTCCGAGGCACACGCCGAACAGGGTGCCACCGACCTGGCGATCTTCTACGGCCGCAACAACCTATTGCTCAACGGTGACGTCGGATGGGTGCCGGGCAATGTGTTCGCCGCCATCGAGGACGGCCTCCCCGAATTGGCGGCGGCGTGCAACGACCTGTGGATGCGCGGAGTCGAAGGCGAAACGATGAGCTTTGCCCGGGCCTGACGTCGCGGGAACCCGATCCGCGGACCTTCCGTACGCATCGCGCCGGGTCAGAAGGGTGCGACGCGCTGTGAAGGTCCGCGGATCGAATTCAGCCCAGCACGTGCTCGGCGAACCGCGCGACTGCGAGTACCAGGTCGTCCGAGTGCCGCGGGCCGACGATCTGCAGCCCGACAGGTAGTCCCGCGGCGGTCTTGCCCACGGGGATGCTGATCGCCGGCTGCTGAGTCAGGTTGAACGGGTAGGAGAACGGGGTCCATTGGGGCCAGCTGGTGAGGTCGCTGCCCGGAGGAACGTCGTGTCCGGCCTCGAATGCGGGAATGGGGACGGTGGGCGTGAGCAGCACGTTGTGCGTGAAGTGGAACTTGCCCATCGTGATGCCGACGTCCGCGGCAACCGCCCGTGCGTCGAGATAGTCGACGGCGCTGAACGTCTCGCCGCGCTCCCACACCCGTGCCAGCCCGGGATCGACCTTGTCCCGCGCGCCTTCGGGGAAGTTCTTCAACATCGCGGCCGCACCGGCCGCCCAAAGGAGCTCGAAAGCGTCGAGGGGGTCGGTGAATCCCGGATCGGCTGCGGTGACCGGAAGGCCGGCCGAGTCGAGATAGCGGACCGCCCGATCGACGATCGCCCGCACTTCCGGATCGACGGTGACGTAGCCGAGTGTCGGCGAGTAGGCGACACCGAGTCCGACGACGTCGCGGCCGATCTCACCGCGAAAAGTGGTGGGGAAGGGGGCGAGTGACGTGGGGTCGCGGGGGTCGGGCAGCGACATGATGTCCATCAGCAGGGCGGCGTCCTCCACGGTGCGGGTGAGGGGACCGGCGTGTGCCAGCGGCCCGAACGGGCTCGCCGGGAACAGCGGAATCCGCCCGTGTGTGGGTTTGAACCCGACGACCCCGCAGAACGACGCCGGAATGCGCACGCTGCCGCCGCCGTCGGTGCCTACCGAGCAGGGGCCGAGACCGGCTGCCACTGCTGCCGCGCTGCCGCCGGAGGAACCACCGGCCGTCTTGGTCGGATCGGCGGGGTTGCGGGTGATACCGCACAGGGCGCTGTCGGTGACAGCTTTCCACGCGATCTCGGGAGTGGTGGTCTTGCCGAGAAAGACCATCCCGTCTTCGCGGAGCCGGGCGGCGACAGGACTGTCCACGTTCCACGGCTGATCCTCGTCGATCGCCTGGGAACCGCGGAGCGTCGGCCATCCGTCGGTGAGGAAGATGTCCTTGATCGAGATCGGTACGCCGTCGAGCAGGCCCTTGGAGTAGCCGGTGGTCCAGCGCTCCTCCGACTGCTTCGCCTGGGCGAGAGCTCGTTCCGCGTCGACGAGGCAGTACGAATTGATGTCACGGTCACGCTCGGTGATGGCGTCGAGAATCGCCTGCGTTGCCTCTACGGGCGACAACTCTCCGGACGAGTAGGCCGTGACCAGTTCGACGGCGGTCATGTCGGTGGGATTCATGGAGACTCCTTCATCCTGGACGGTCGGCCCCTGCTTCAGCGGCTCGGGACGTACCCGAGTTGCTTGTCTACGACGTTCTCGAGGGGGTGCCCCGCGACCCATCGTTCGAAGTTGTCGGTGAACACGGTAACCAGCGCATCGCGCCACCCGGCGAAATCACCCGAATTGTGTGGCGTGATCGAGACATTCGGCATGTCCCACAAAGGGTGGTCCGCCGGCAACGGTTCGGAGTCGAACACGTCGAGTGCGGCGCCGGCAATCGTCCCCGACCGCAGCGCCTCGACCAGGTCGTCGGTGCGGACGAGCTCGCCGCGGCCGACGTTGACGAACCGTGCCCCCGGCTTCATCGCCGCGAAAGTCTCGGCGCAGAACATGTGCCGTGTCTGTTCGGTGAGCGGCGCCACTGCGACGACGTAGTCTGCGTCGGCGAGCTGTGCGGGCAGGTCGTCCGCCGGCAGAACGACGCCGAAGTCGGGATCGGATTCGCGCCCCCGGCGCCCCGATCCGCGGACTGTCATTCCGGCAGCGCGGAGCAGCCGGGCCACGGCACGTCCGATGGGACCGGTGCCGACGATCAACGCGGTGCGCCCCGCGATCCGTTCGGACTCCCGGTGTTTCCAGGTGTGGGACTGCTGCAACCGTAACGATCCCGGAAGGTCCTTGGCGAACGAAAGAATCTGCGCCAGTACGTACTCGGCGATGGCGCCGTCGAACACGCCCCGTGAATTGGTGATGGTGACGTCGCTGTCGCGGGCCTCGGGAAACATCACCGGGTCTACCCCGGCGGCGGCGATGTGGAGCCACTGCAGCGAGTCGGCCGCGTGCCAGGCTGCCGGGACGGCGCCGCTCAGGAAGTCGTAGAGGAACAAGACGTCGGCACCGTCGAGCGCGCGAGCCAACCCAGCCTCGTCCGTGTAGCGAACCTCGGCACGCGAGTCGACCGGCGCCATAAGGTCGTTCCGCGGCAGGACCTGCGCATGGAGCACCGCGACGATCGGTTTTCGACTCACGTTGACACCGTAAGAGTAGCTCGTATGATTGTCAACAATCCGAAAAGGCTCAGGCGTTGCCGAAGCGAAGGTGAGGCCCGGTATTGGAACTGAACATTCCCGAATTCGAAGGGCCAATTGCGCAGCGAGGAATCGGCATCATCGCCCCGTTCGACCTGGCGCTCGAACGCGAGCTGTGGCGATGGGCGCCGCTCGAGGTGAGCCTGCACCTCGCGCGCACCCCTTACGAACCGGTTCCGGTGAGCCTGGAGATGGCAGAACTGGTGTCCGAGCGCCGGCATCTCATGACGGCAACCCGTGACGTGATGCACGTGGAACCCGAAGTCGTCGCCTACCTCTGCACGTCCGGGAGTTTCATCAAGGGCATTGCACACGAACGGAAGCTGTGCGACGCAATCTGTGAGGCAGGCGCCCAGCACGCGATCACGACGTCGGGCGCCCTCCTCGAGGCGATCGAACACCTCGAGCTGAGCAAGGTCTCGGTGATCACCCCCTACGACGCGGCGCTGACCGAGCGGCTGCACAGTTTTCTGCACGAGGCGGGAACCGACGTGGTGCGGTCCGATCACCTCGGACTCGGCGGCGGAATCTGGAAGGTCAACTACCGGACGATCGCCGAACGCATCATCGCCGCCGACGACCCGAAATCGGAAGCCATCTTCGTCAGCTGCACCAATCTTCCCACCTACGACGTGATCGCCCCGCTCGAGGCGGAGCTCGGTAAACCCGTCCTCACCGCCAATCAGCTCACGATCTGGGCATGCCTCGGCCGGATGAAGCTCCCGATGTCCGGACCCGGCAAGTGGCTCCGCAACGTCTTCTGATCCGACCCCCGACCCCCACAGAGGAGAAAGCATGACCCGCTCCCAGGCCCCCACCGTGGGATTCATCTACCCCGACCACGCGGCCGAGGACGACTACCCGTTTGCCGCGGACATGCTCGGGGTGGACCTGCCGGTCGTGCACATCTACGGCACCGACCTGCACGCCGTGCCCGAACTGCTGGACCTCGGCAGTCCCGAGAAGCTCGCCGGCGGCGCCGCCCTCCTTGCTGAGCAGAAGCCGGACGCCGTCGTGTGGGCCTGCACCTCGGGCAGCTTCGTCTACGGACCCGACGGCGCGAAGCAGCAGGCCGATGCCCTCGCCGCGGCCACCGGTGTGCCCACGTCCAGCACCAGTTTCGCGTTCGTCCACGCGCTGGCTGCCCTCGGGATCACCCGCGTCGCGGTGGCCGCGAGCTACCCGGAGGACGTTGCGAAGTTGTTCGTCGACTTCCTCGCCGCTGCCGGCGTCGAGGTGCTGTCCATGTCGAGCGCCGGCATCGATACCGCCGCCGAAGTCGGATTGTTGAGCCCGGAGGAAGTGGTCGAGTTGGCGGTCGGAAACGATCACCCGGATTCGGAAGCACTCCTCATCCCCGATACGGCGATGAGGACGCTGGGCGCGCTGAGTACTCTCGAGCAGCGCCTCGGCAAGCCGGTCCTCACGGCAAACCAGGTGACCATCTGGGAAGGCCTGCGCCTCGCGGGCCACACGGCGGTGCATCCGTCGTTAGGAACCTTGTTCGAGAAAGGCCACAGTCATGGCTCTGACTGACTTGGAACCCGTCAGTCGTCAATCGACTGCCGAGTTCATCGCGGATCGACTGCGTGACGCCATCATGAAGGGCGCACTCGAGCCCGGCACGCAGCTGGGGGAGGCGGATCTGGCCGCGCACTTCCAGGTGTCGCGCGGGCCGCTACGCGAGGCCATGCAGAGGCTGGTGTCCGAGGGAATCCTTCACAGCATCCGTCACCGGGGCATCTTCGTGACGGAGCTGACCCTCGACGACGTCGTCGACGTCTATCGGAGCCGATCGGTGATCGAGCGGGGTGCGCTCGAGATGATTTTCGACGACGGGCTGAGGGAGGACGTCTATCGCGCTCTCGAAGCGCCTGTCATCGCGATGAAGGCCGCCGCCGAGCGGGGTGACGCGGCCGCCGTATCGGACGCCGACCAGCTGTTTCATCAGGTTCTGGTGGAAAGCGCATCGAGTCCCCGGTTGGTTCGTGCGGCCCGGACCTTGCTGATCGAGACGCGGATGTGTCTGGGCGCCCTGCAGACCACCTATGAGGACATTCGGGAGCAGGCCCAAGAACACGACGAGCTGCGAGAAGCGATCAGAACGGGTACACGTGAAGAGGTGCAGGAATTACTGGCCGAGCATCTCGACGATGCCGTTCAGCGCCTGCGCGCCGATCAGAGGACTTTGTCCTCGTAGAACACCGAAGTAGAGGAACGCGCCGAGGAGGGCATATGACTCAGGTAGCTGAGATCCAGGAACAGACGAACAGCCGCGACCATTACCCGACCCGGATCAGCACCGAGCCGTCCATGATCGCGCGCAGTGAACCTGCTGTATGGGGAACGCCCTCCGACGGCCCCTTCGACGCCGCCGCGCTCGAGCGTCACGAGGCCCGAGGCTTCACCATCGTCGAGAACCTGCTGGGTGCGGACGAGGTCGCCGTCTACCGTGAGGAGCTCGTCCGGCTGTCCCACGACGCGCAGATGCGCGAGAGCGGGCGGGTCATCACCGAACGCGGCACGGACGAGGTCCGTTCCGTTTTCGACGTCCACCGGTGCAGTGCGATGGTCGCCGAACTCGTTCGCGACGGCAGAATCCTCGATCGCGCGCGGCAACTCCTCGGCTCCGACGTCTACATCCACCAAAGCCGGATCAACTCGATGCCCGGTTTCAAGGGCACGGGTTTCTACTGGCATTCCGACTTCGAGACCTGGCACGCCGAGGACGGCCTCCCGATTCCCCGGACGGTCAGCTGTTCGATCACGCTCACCGAAAACTTCCCGTTCAACGGCTCGCTGATGGTGATGCCCGGATCGCACAAGAGTTTCGTCCAGTGTGTAGGCGCCACACCTGAGAACAACTACGCGTCCTCGCTGGTCTCGCAGGAAGTCGGGGTTCCTCGGCGGGAGGATGTGACCGACATGGCCGCGGAGTACGGGATCGAGCAGTTCACCGGCGCTGCGGGCACCGCGCTGTGGTTCGACTCGAACGTGATGCACGGGTCGGGCAACAACATCACGCCGTTCCCGCGGTCGAACATCTTCCTCGTGTTCAACAGCGTCGAGAACACTCTCGTCGAGCCGTTCGCCGCTGCGCGTCCCCGGCCCGACTACATCGCGTCGCGCGACTTCACGCCGCTCGGCTGACGTCGGGTGGGCGGCGACGCGTGCCGGTGCGCGCGTCGCCGCTCACCCGGGCAGCTCGTGCAGGACACGGGCGAGGTGGGCGAGCTCGGGAACCTCGGCAGCCTGATCGAGCGCCGCTTCCAGCGTGGCATCGTGAGTGGGGCGCGCCGCGTCCAAGGCTGCTCGGCCCGCAGGTGTGAGCTCGGTATAGATACCGCGACGGTCGTCGTCGCACAGAATGCGGGTGAGTAGGCCCCGGTTCTCCAATCGATTCACCAACCTGGTGGTGGCACTGCTGCTGAGCGCCGCGGCCCGCGCGAGCTGCGCCATCCGCATATGCCAGCCGTCCTGGCGGTTCAGCGCGTCGAGCACCGTGTATTCGACCACGGAGAGGTCGTGGTCGCGCTGCAGTGCACGTTCGAGCTCCGACTCGAGCAGTCCGTGCAGGGCGGCGAGTGTGCGCCAGCCTTGCGACCGGATCTCGACGGCATCATCGGCGACTGCCACTGACCAACCTCCTGATGTTCGGCTCCAGACCGAGAATACCAGCTTGCGCACATAGAGCGCGTATGCAACTATTTACCACGCGTCTGCAACTACTGCAGGCGCGTGATTAGAGCGCTCGCTCGATTCTCCGAGTCTGTACGAAAGGGGTGGCTGCGATGCCACTGGGCCTACTCGCCCTCGCCATGGGCGGTTTCGGTATCGGACTCACCGAGTTCGTCATCATGGGACTGCTGCCGGAAGTGTCGGCTGACTTCCAGGTCAGCGAATCGGTGGCCGGTTACCTCATCTCCGGCTATGCCATGTCGGTGGCAGTCGGAGCCATCGTCATCACCGCGGCCGTCACACGCTTCGACCGCAAGCGTGTCCTCCAACTACTGATGGTGCTGTTCATCGGCGGAAATCTGCTGTCGGCGCTGGCCCCGACCTACGAGGTCATGATGGCCGGGCGGGTGCTCGCCGCCCTGTGTCACGGCGCGTTCTTCGGCATCGGGTCCGTGCTCGCGGCAGATCTGGTACCCGCGAGCAAGAAGGCGGGCGCCATTGCGACGATGTTCGCCGGACTCACCGTTGCCAACGTTCTCGGAGTCCCCTTCGGTACCTTTCTCGGTCAGCAGTTCGGATGGCGTTCGACCTTCTGGGCCATCACCGTCATCGGTGTGATCGCGCTGATCGGGATCGCGACACTGGTGCCGGCGGTGGATCGTCCGAGCGATCCTGCCTCAGCCGGACTTCGCGGCGAACTGCGCGCCTTCCGCACACCCCAGGTGTGGGTTTCGATCGCCGTCACGATCCTCGGGTTCGGCGGCATGTTCGGTGCCTTCACCTACATCGCCTTCACCCTCACCGAGGTCGGTGGATTCGCCTCCACCAGTGTTCCGTGGCTACTCGTCCTCTTCGGTGGCGGTTTGTTCGTCGGCAACTTCCTCGGTGGGCGTGCCGCGGACAAGGCACTGACCCGCACGCTGATCACCATTCTTGCGGTGCTGACCGTGGTCCTCGTCGTTTTCGCTCTCACCGCCGACAACAAGCCCATGACCGTCGCCGCACTGTTTCTGATGGGCGCATTCGGATTTGCGACCGTCCCGGGACTGCAGATGCGCATCATGAACTATGCGAAGGAAGCTCCCACTATGGCGTCCGGCGCGAATATCGCGGCCTTCAACGTGGGGAACGCACTCGGCGCGTGGCTCGGTGGCATGACCATCGCAGCGGGACTCGGATTCACCTCGCCGATCTGGATGGGCGCCGCACTCACGGTGGGTGCTCTCGCTGTTCTCGGTCTTGCCACCGTGCTCGATCGGCGTCCGGTGCGGTCGGAAGATGAGACAGTGTCGACGGTGGCGGTATAACGACACACTTCGGTCAGCCGAGCGGTGGAACAGAATTCGTCTGTCGCGCAAGCTCACTCAGACGCTGCGCACGGGCAACCTCGGCTGGCGTGAACGGCTCGTCGACAGCCCGTGTGAAGACGAGCATGTCACCGTCACGGGCCGGGATTTCGAGGAACGCCGTGTTGGCGGGGTACTCGTTCGACCGGGTCCGGTCGCTGAACGTGTCGACGTACTGCGCGCCGAGGAGTTCTGCGATAGACAGGGGAAGTTCGGACGGATCGGCCGCCACCCGCGCCGCCAACGTCAACGCCTTGGTCTGGCCGTCGATCAACGCGAGCGCCGAAGCGGGCCATACGCCGACACCGAGGCCGCCCGCGGACTCGACGGCAGTCGACAGTGCGTCCGGTGACGTGTCCCGGCACGCGCCGACAATCAACTCGTCGAGCGACCCGCCCTCGAGGTGATGGACATGCACCATGAGGATGTTCGCGTCGAGCTTCGCAAGGTTGTGGGCAAGCGATTCGAGCTGTCCCGGGCGGTCGCTCACCCGGACGCGGATGCGCCAGAGCGACTGTCCGGCCGCGAAATGGCTGTGCTTCCCCTCGGGCGGGCCGTGCAACCACCCGCTGAGCAGTCTCATCGCGGACGGCTCGACGACCCAGATCACCAACACCGTCGTGCTGACGGTGAGCACTGCGACGGTGACGAGGTAGGACACGTGGACATGGATGACCAAGGCATGGAGCACTAGTTCGACGGGAAAGACGGCGCACAGTTTGGCAAGCGCCAGGCGGACGCGGCGGGGGTGCGGGAGCCGACCGCACGCCTCGCACGCGTTGACATGAACTCCGGGTCCTCTCGCGGCATCGTTCATACACACACTGTCGGCGCACCGTGTTGCGACGCCATTTCACCGCACGTCGGTGATGTGACAGAGGGGCGTGAAATACGTTGGGTCACAGGGCCGACGTGGCTGTCGATACAGAACTCCGTTGTCGTGAGCTGGAGCACAGGGTTCCCGGTCAGACTCGTTGCGCGTCACCGAAGGTCATTCGGAGGTTGGGGATGGACGACGTGACCAACGCCCGTTTCGGGAGGCCGAGCGACCGCAGTTCTTCGGCAATCGGGTGGGTGCCCAGTTTGAGCTCCGCGCCACCTGGCCGGGACCGGACACCACTCGGGTTCATGTCCCAGGTGGTGAACCGGGTGATCCCATCGAGGTGTGAGTACGCCGCGAGGGAGGCACCGGCACCGGAACCGGGAAGCGATATGCCTTTGGCAACGCTCAGCTGAGCGATCAGCCGGCCATCCTGGCTGACCGACGCCCGCTTGACGGAGCTGACATGATCGACGTCGAAATCGGCCAACACCTTCGGGAAACCCCAAATTCCCCTACCGGCTGCGAGGGTGAACTCGCCGTCGACGGGCAGCCGATGGATCAAGGCACCTGCCCGGCCCTTGGCCAGAGCCTTCACATCCTGCGCGACCGAAGTGCTGTCGGTTCGGTGGTCGCGGACGAGGAAGGTCACGCCGAATTCGTTGTAGGGGCCCAAATCTCCGTCCACATAGTCGACGAACACCAGCGCGCAGATGCCGCGTCCGGGCCGGAACTGCAGTATCTCGAGGCCGGTGTAGTCGATCAGTTCCTGCGCGGCACCGGTCGGCACCGAGTACATCGCCGTGAATGCCGACGCCTGCCGAATCTCCACCGGCATGTCGACTTGCTTGCCCAGCACCTGATGTGAGTTCACGGCGCGACCACTCCGCGCAGTGCGTCCGCACCGAACATGGGCTCGAACATCGAGCGGAAATCGGGTCCACGCCGCAACATCTGACCACCATCGACGTTGATGATCTGCCCGGTGATCCACGTGGATTCGGGTCCGAGCAGGAACTTGGCGAGGGCGGCGATATCGGTGACTTCACCGACTCGGGCAATGGGTGTGTTGGCCATGTAGTCGTCGAGAACCGGGCCGCCGTCGGTGATGAGCGCGACGAGATCGGTGCGGGTCAGGCCGGGCCGGATGCAGTTGACGCGCACGTGGGACGCACCCAGTTCGTCCGCGGCGAGTCGGGTGAGGTGGTCGACGCCGGCCTTGGACGGGCCGTAGGCGCCGAACCATCGGTGCGTGTTGCTGCTGGCGATCGAGGAGATGGTCACGATGGATCCACCACCCGCGGCGACGAGGGCGCGTGCGGAATGTTTGATCGTCAGCATCGTGCCGGTGACGTTCAGATCCACCGTCCGTCGCCACGCATCGACGTCGAGCTGCGTCACCGGTCCCACGGTTTCGTTTCCGCCGGCGCAGGCAACGACCCCGTCCAGCTGTCCGGTGTGCTCGCTCGCCTTCGCGACCGCGCGGACGACGTCGTCCTCGGCGGTGACGTCGGCGACGACCGTGTCGACGGTTCCGGGCGGGTTGTCGGCCTCGATCCCGGCCGCCGCGGAGGACAGCTTTGCCTCATTGCGTCCACAAATCGTGATGTGCGCTCCTGCCGCCACCAACGCCGTGGCGATGCCCAACCCGATGCCGCTTCCGCCGCCGGTGACGAGCACTGACATCTTGGCGAGTCCGCTGTCGCCGTCGTTGTTACCCACGTGCCGACCTCCAGTTGTGAGAACTCGTGTCAATTCCGAGGCGCCGATCAGCGAGAACTTGCCGCTATACCCCTGTGTCATAATAAGAACACGTTCTATTATCGGGGCACGGTTCGCAGGATTCAATGCTGAGGAGCACGTCGATGGGGAACAGGCCGGAATTCGATCTGATCGACGGGCGGTTCTACTCGGGCGAACTCGGAGATCCGCGGGAGGCATACGCCTGGATGCGCGCCTACGAACCGGTGTACCGCGCGGACGGCATCCTCGGGGCGGCCAGCTACGAAGCGGTGCTCACCGCGGAGCGCGATCCGGAGTTGTTCTCCAACGCGGGCGGGATCAGGCCCGGAGTCGGTCCGCTGCCACAAATGATCGACATGGACGACCCACAGCACCTGCAACATCGTCGCCTGGTCAACGCGGGCTTCACCCGCAAGAAGGTAGAAGCCAAGATCGACCGGATTCGCGAGATCTGCGACCAGTTGATCGATGCGGTGTGCGACAAGGGCGAGGCGGACTTCGTCCGTGATCTGGCGGCCCCGCTACCCATGGCCGTGGTCGGTGACATGCTCGGTGTGCGCCCCGAAGAACGCGACACCTTCCTGCAATGGTCCGACGATCTCATGAATGCACTCGGCAGCAACGTCACCGAAGAAAGCCTGCAGGCCCAGCTGAACGCCTACCTGGCATTCACCGAATTCACGCACCGCACGATCGCCGACCGCCGGAAGAATCCGACGGACGATCTCACCAGCATTCTGGTGCACAGCGAAATCGACGGACACCGCCTCAGCGACGAGGACATCGTCGGAGAGACCCTGCTCATATTGATCGGCGGCGACGAAACCACGCGGCACGTCCTGAGTGGCGGGATGGAGCAGTTGATGCGTCACCCCGATCAGCAGGCGAGTCTGGTGCGCGACCCGGACGGTATTCCGGCGGCCATCGAAGAAATGCTCCGCTGGTCCTCGCCCATCAAGAACATGTGCCGCACGGTGACCCGCGACGCCGACTTCTTCGGCACACAGCTGCGGCGCGGCGAGAAGATGATGTTGCTGTTCGAATCGGCGAACTTCGACGACGCCGTGTTCGACGACCCGAACCGCTTCGACATCGCACGGTCACCGAACCCGCACGTCGGCTTCGGTTTCGGCACCCACTTCTGCCTCGGCAACCAGTTGGCCCGCCTCGAAGCCAGGATCATGTTCGAACAGCTGCTGTCGAGGTTGCCGGACATGACGCTCGTCGACGACGGCCCATTGCGCCGCCGCCCCGCCAACTTCGTGTCCGGGCTGGAGGAGATGCCGGTGAAGTGGTGAGGCGCTTCGCGCCCGTGAGTGGTTAGCGAGTCTCAGGACTCGTTAACCACTCACGGGCGGCGGAGCCGCCTACTCCGGGGCGCCGATGTTCAGCTCGTCCGGGTGGGCGCCGACGCGTGTGCCGTCATCCATCGTCTCGATCTCGCTGAGGTCCTGATCGGTGAGCTCGAAGTCGAAGACGTCGATGTTCTCGGCGATGCGTGCGTCGTGCACCGACTTCGGGATGACGATCAGCCCGTTCTGCAGATGCCAGCGGATGAGGACCTGCGCCGCAGTCTTGCTGTGCCGGTCGCCGATGCGAGTGATGATCGGGTCGGTGAGGAGCGTGTTGGGCTTCGAGTCGCTGCCCCAACCGGAGTTGCTGGTGCCGCCCAGCGGGCTCCACGACTCGACCGCGATGCCGTGCTCGGCGCCGTACTTGCGGATGTCGAGCTGCGCGAGATGGGGATGCAGCTCCACCTGGTCGACGGCGGGTACGACACCGCCCCGATCGACCAGCAGCTGCAGATGTCGTGGCTCGAAGTTGCACACCCCGATTGCCTTGGCCTTCCCCGATTCGGCGATCTTCTCCATCGCATCCCAGGTGCGCAGGATGCGGTCGTCGTCCTGGAGCGGCCAGTGGATGAGGTAGAGGTCGACGTAGTCGAGGCCGAGCCGGGCGAGGCTGGCGTCGAAAGCCTTCAGCGCCGGCTCGTAGCCCTGGTCGGAATTCCACAGCTTGGTGGTGAGGAAAATATCTTCCCGGTCGACGCCCGAGCCGGAGATGCCGCGCCCGACCCCCTCCTCGTTGCCGTATGCGGCGGCGGTATCGATGTGTCGGTAGCCCGCCTCGTCGATGGCGAACCGGACAGCGTGTTCGGTCTCGTCGTTGGTGGCCTGCCATACTCCCAGGCCGAGCTGCGGGATGGTGGTTCCGGAATTCAGCACGATGTGCGGTACTCGAGGACTCATGGTGTCCAGGCTATCGACTGTGCTGGTGTCCGGCGCGCGACAAGCCCGGCCTGGCATCATGCGGGGGTGACGCAGATCCGGCTTCTCGCGACCGACCTCGACGGCACCCTGTTGCGCTCGGACCGCGTGATCTCGTCCCGCACCACACACGCGATGGCGACGGCGCAGCAGTCCGGAATCGAGATCGTCTGGGCAACCGCCCGGGCCCGCCACTCGGTGCACGAACTGGCGCAGTCGTGCGGGTTTCGCGGCCGGGCTATCTGTGCCAACGGGGCAGTGGTCCTCGATCTCGCCGACGGCACCCCCGTGGTGACGGCCACGACGTCGATCGCGATGGCCTCCGCGTCGGCCGCAATGAGCAGGGTGCGGACGCTGCTCCCGGGTGTCGTGTTCGCGAACGTGGGACCCACCCGCTTCGTCGCCGAACCGGCGTACGCCGCGCTGTGCGACTTCGCCGACCACCATCGGCACCCCCACGACATGTCGCTGTCCGAGCTGCTGCCCGACCTGGACGAGCCGATGGTGAAGATCGTCGCCCGACACCCGGAGGTGTCGAGTTCGGACCTGTACCGGAAGGCGCTGTCCGCCGGCGTCGACGGTGTCGAGCTGACACATTCCGGCGCGCCGTACGTCGAAATGGCCGCATCGGGTGTGTCGAAGGCCAGTGCACTCGCCGAACTGTGCGCCGTCGACGGAATCGGAGCGTCCGAGGTGGCCGTCGTGGGTGATGCGATCAACGACCTGCCCATGCTGGCCTGGGCAGGGACGGCACTGTGCCCGTCGAACGCCATAGCCGAGGTTCAGGCGCTGGCCGACCGTGTGCTGCCGAGCAACGACGAGGACGCGGTCGCCACGTACCTGGAGGAGCTGGTAGGCGCTTCGCCCCCGTGAGTGGTTAACGAGTCCACCGTCTTCGATGGATGGACTGGCTATTTGTTTCCTGGGGCTCTACGACGTCAACACCTTCTAGTCGAAGCCGAGAAGAAAGACGATCTGCGCAAGGTCGGCTACTCGAGAGAGCTCGAGTCGACCCGTAAATCGTGGTTGGACTCCTGGTCGAAACCGCACCGGATTCCACTTGGAAAATCGGCTGTATCGAAGGGAACCACAACGCGGTTCGCTGACCTCTGGCCTGGGCGATCGGGATGAACGCATGCCGGCTCCGCAACAGGAGTGGTCCTGTTGCAGAGTCGGCTATGTGTGTCGCGCCTCGGGGGTCAGGCCGCTCGGGGTCGGGTCTGGTTGTGCGCGGGTATGGGTGTGCGTTCCCGGTCGACTTGCCGGGGCGGAATGAAGGCGGGGTGCCGGTCTGCTCCGATTTCGATTTCCCAGTCACTGTGGTGGAGCAGTCGGTGATGGAACCCGCAGAGCAGCACGAGGTTGTCCATGTCGGAGGGCCCACCTGCGGACCAGTGGACGATGTGATGGCCCTCGCACCATGACGGTGGCGCACCGCATCCGGGGAATGCGCATCCCCGATCTCTCGCGACCAGTGCTTTTCGTTGTCGTTTGGTCACTGTCCGGGTGGTGGTGCCGAGGTCGAGTGGCGCGCCGTGGTCGTCGAGCACGATCGGCGTGTAGATCGAGTCGCAGCTGAGGAGCCGAGCCGCTCGCAGGCTCAGCGGTCCCATCCATTCGGTCCACGCGACCCCGTCGACCGCGAACAGCGACGGGTCGGTCGCGCAGGCGCCGCGCTGATCTTCTGCGCTGGCGCCGGCATGGTCGCCGTGGTCGGCGAGGTCTTTGATGTTGATGTGGAGGGAGACGTGGGGTCGTTCTCCGCCTTCTTCGCCGGCGATTGCGGAGTTGAGGTACCGGCGCAGCAGTTCGGTGAACCCGTCGGCCCTGCGCTGTCCGGGGGTGCGGTTGTCCGTGGTTCCGTCCTGCGCGGGTCGCGGCTTGGAGAGTCCGGAGAGCGCGGAGAGCAGCATTTCGCCGGTGACGGCATCGAGGTCGCCTTTGACGGCGACGCGTCCGTTGAGTGTTCTGGAGGCGTGGAATTCGTTGAGTTCGGTGTCTTCGGCGGGCGGCGGGTCGTCGGATTCGAAGGCGCGTTCGAGGCGCGCGATGACGGCCCGCACGGCGTCGGTGTTGGCGGTAGGACCGCTCGCCGCGTACAGCAACGCGTTTCGGCAGTCGTCCATCGCTGCGAGTGGCATGCCTTTGGGCGGTCTCTCGCAGAATTTCATGATCAGTGCGGCGTGCTCCGCCGAGATAGTGGTGTCGAAGTATGCGTCCGCGATTTCCGGTTGGGAGCGTAAACCTCGTCCCAACATCACGATTCGTCCCGCCGCACCGACCTCGAGCAATGTTGTGGAGGCCAGCCACATCTTGGTGTTCGGAAACCCGAGCACATCGACCTTGCAGCGGTGGTCGACGGCACCGACGAGCCTGACGCGCAAAGCCTCGAGTCGCTGAATCTCCTCCGACACAGCAACCACCGATTCGAGCAACTCGGCCTCGGCCAGACGCCACGCATCACCGACCGCAGACGCCAGAATCTCGTCCGACAACGCCCCCTGGATATCCTCCCCGATCCCCATGATCGAATCCTACTTCGAACGCATGTTCGAGTCAATGGCCTGCCAATCCCGCCCAACCGCATCGTCGTCAAGAGGACATGGCGGCATGGCAGCTACCGGGGTGGTCCGTAGCTGGAACATCGGGGGATGCAGGGCATCATCGATTCCGACGCCACCCCCGGTGGCGCGTGGACGCATTTCAGCGACGTCGCCGGCCCAGGTTTCCGTTCGCTGAGGCCAGGACAGCACGTCACCTTCGAACCCGAGAGAGTGGTCAGCGGGACGCAGGACGGCTACCACCACCGTGCTCTGGACGTTCGGAAAGCAGAGTAGATCTGCTCGCTACTTCCCTCATCGCCAAGCCTCCGAATTCAAAAGCGGCAGATAGTCCCGCGGCTGCCCGAAGAGCTGGGCGCTGCCGTGGGCGCGTTTGAAGTAGAGCTGGGTGTCGTGCTCCCAGGTGATCGCGATGCCCCCGTGGAGTTGGATGGCCTCGGCTGCCACCGACTGCAGCGCCTCGGAGCAGTACACCTTGGCGATGACGGCGTCCTCGTTTGTGCCCGACAGCGCCGCGGCGTACGACATCGAGCGGGCCGTCTCGACCAACGCGTACATGTCGGCCATGCGGTGCTTGAGCGCCTGGAACGACGCGATGGCCCGCCCGAACTGCTTGCGCGACTTCGTGTATTCGACCGTCTGTTCCAACACCGCGGACGCCGCGCCGACCTGTTCCGCCGACAGGGCGATCAACGCGACGGTACGGATGCTGTCGACGAGGTCGGGTGACGACACCAGCCGGCGTGCGGCCGCACCGTCGAAGGTCACCTCGGCCAGCGTCCGCGTCGGATCCATCGTGGGTTCCCGTCGTCGGGTCACGCCGTCCGCCGTCGCCGAAACTTCGAACAGGCCGTCGTCCGTGAAGACGAGCAGCACGTCGGCGACGTCGCCGCCGAGGACGTACTGCGCCGTGCCCGACAGGGTCTCGCCCGCCGCGGTGACCCCGAAACGGAACCAGCCTTCGGAACCTGCCCAGCACAATGCGGCCACCGAACCCGCGGCAATAGTCGGGAGTAGCCGGGCGCAGGCGTCGTCGTCGCCCGACAGCAGTAGGGTCTGGGCGGCGAGGACGGCACTGCCCAGCATCGGTGACGGTGTGAGCGTCCGCCCCAGTTCTTCCTGCACCACATGCACTTCGAGTAGGGAGGCGCCGACGCCGTCGTACTTCTCCGGGATGGCCAGTGCCGCGACGCCGATCTGCTCGCACAGCCGTGCCCAGAGGGCTTCGTCGTAGCCGTGTTCGGTAGTGATAGCGCGGCGGACGGCACCGGAGTCGGAATGCTTGGACAGCAGGTTGCGTACGGACGCGCGGAGGTCGGCCCGCTCGTCGTTGTCGAAGCTCATGACGCACCCACGAGGGAATCGACCACGCGACCGCGGTGGAAAGACGATGTGCCCCAAGCGGTGACGAGTGCCCGGACTTTGGTAAGCCACAGCGACAGATCGTGTTCCTGGGTATAACCGATGGCGCCGTGCACCTGCAGCGCCACGCGCGCCGCCCGGTAGGCGGCGTCACCGCAGGCCACCTTGGCCGCGGAGACGTCGCGAGGGGCGTTCGGGGAGCCGTCCCGAACCGACAGCGCCGCGCCGTGCAGCAGCGGCCGGGACATCTCGAGCCCGACGGCCACCTCCGCGAGGTGATGTTTGATGGCCTGGAACTGCCCGATCACCTTGCCGAACTGCTTGCGCTGCTTGGCGTAATCGGTGGTCATCTCGAGCAGGGTGTGTCCGAGTCCCTGCAGCTGCGCCGCGGTGGCGAGCGCACCCAGATCGAAGGCGGGCGCACACTCGACCGCGCCCAGGCGTTGTCCGGCGGTCACGGGGAAGAGGCGGCGGGATTGGTCGACAGAGTCCTGCACCACTCCCGGATCGCCGAGGTGAAGTGACGAGTTTTCGACGAGGAGCACGAGATCCGCGGTGTCCGCATCGACGGCGAACGGCACGTGTGGGGGAGTGGCCACGGTAGCCAGAGAGCCTTCGGCGAGGGCGGACAGGCGCCCCGGTGCGGCCTGTGCGAGTAAGTGCGGTGCCACAGCGATGGTCTCGGCCACCGGGCCGGGCACGGCGTGGCGCCCCAGCTGCTCCACGGCGACGACGAGATCGACGGCGTCTGCGCCCAGACCGTCGTGCTCCTCACCGATCAGCAACCCGTTGATCCCGGTCTCGGCCAGACGCTGCCACACCTTCCGGCCGGGTTCTGTGTCACCACGGTTCCAGGACCGGATCACCGCCGGCATATCGGACTTCGACAGCAGCGCATCGATACTGGATGCGAAGTCCTGCTGGGAGGAGTCGAGCGCGAATCTCATTTATCCGCCTTGGGTAGGCCGAGCAGCCGCTCGGCGATGACGTTCTTCTGAATCTCGTTGGTGCCGGCGTAGATCGGGCCCGACAGGGAGAACAGGTAACCGTCCATCCAGTTGTCGGCGAGCTCGGCCGAGGCCCCCTGCAATTCGAGGGCGGTCTCGTGGGTGGCGATGTCCCACTCCGACCAGAACACCTTGTTGATCGACGACTCGGCGCCCAGTTGCCCGCCTTCGGCGAGACGAGTCACCGTGCCGAAGGTGTTGAGCTGATAGGCGCGGGCCCCGATCCAGGCGTCCGCGACGCGGTTACGCACCGCGGTGTCGTCGGTGCGGCCCGTCGACTCGAACAGCTCGATCAGCCGGTCGACGGTGGCAAGGAACCGGCCGGGGCTGCGCAGGGACAGACCGCGCTCGTTGGACGCGGTGCTCATCGCGACGCGCCAGCCCTCGTTGACGCCGCCGATCACGCCCGACTCGCCCGGGTGGGCCGGGTCGTCGGGGACGAAGACGTCCTCGAGGAAGATCTCGGCGAAACCGGGTTCGCCGTCGAGCTGGTCGATCGGGCGCACGGTGACACCCGGGGAGCGGAGGTCGAACATGAAGTAGGTGATGCCCTTGTGGCGCTGCGCGTCGGGGTCGGATCGGAACAGACCGAACCCCCAGTCCGCAAAGGTGGCTCGGGAACTCCACGTCTTCTGTCCGTTCAGCACCCAACCGCCGTCGACGCGGCGAGCGGTGGAACGTAGTGAGGCGAGGTCACTGCCCGACTCCGGTTCCGACCAGGCCTGGGCCCAGATGTCGTCGGCCCGGGCCATGCGCGGCATGATGCGTGCCAGCTGCTCCGCGTTGGCATGCTCGAACAGTGTGGGCGCCAACAGGAAGATGCCGTTCTGGCTGACCCGCCCGGGCGCGCCGGAGCGGTAGTACTCCTCCTCGAAGACCACCCACTCCAGCAGTGAGGCGTCGCGGCCGCCGAGCTCTTCCGGCCACGACACCACCGACAGGCGGGCGTCGGCGAGCGTGCGTTCCCACTGCCGGTGAGCCTCGAATCCCTCGGCCGTGTCCATCGACGGCAGGGGGCGCGACGGCACGTTGTCCTTCAGGAACGCTCGTATCTCGTCGCGGAACGCGAGAGTGGTGTCGTCGTACTCCAGATCCACTTACTTGGCCCCGTTCTCCGAGTTACGTGCGCTTTCCGCCATCGACTTGGCGTTCATTCCGCCGAGCGGATCCGTGTCGATCTCGGCATTGTGCGCGTGCGCGAAATGGTGCAATCCGAAGACGGAGTCCATGCCGTTCCGCATGCCCATCTGGTCCTCGCACTGGTTGACGGCCTTCTTGGTGAGCGCGAGCCCGAATCGCGGCATGGCAGCGATCCGTCCGGCGATCGCGAGGGTTTCCTTCTCGAGGTCCTCTCGCGGAACCACGCGGTTGATCATGCCGACCTCGTAGGCGCGTTGTGCGGGGAATCGATCACCGGTGTAGAGAATTTCCTTCGCGAACCGCGGATTCATCATCCACGGATGGGCGAAGTACTCGACACCGGGAATGCCCATACGTACGACCGGATCGGAGAAGAACGCATCGTCGGACGCCACGATCAAGTCACACACCCACGCCAGCATCAAACCGCCCGCGATGCAGGCCCCCTGCACCATCGCGATGGTGGGTTTGGGGATCTCGCGCCACCGGCGGCACATCCCGAGATAGACCTCCATCTCCCGGGCGAACCGCTGGTCGCCACCAGGCTTGTCGACGTGGTCCCACCACATCACGGCCTTGTTGTCGTAGTGGACGTGATGGTCGCGACCCGGTGTGCCGATGTCGTGTCCGGCGCTGAAGTGTTTTCCGTTGCCGGCGAGGACGATCACCTTCACCTCGTCGTCCTCGACTGCCCGCTCGAACGCGGCATCGAGTGCGTACGTCATCACCGAATTCTGGGCGTTCCGGTAATCGGGACGGTTGAGCGTCACGAATGCCACACCGTCGCGCACGTCGTAGGTGACGACGTCACCCTCGTCGGGGACCGTCATGATGATTTCTCCTCACGCAAGATGTTCTTCATTACTTTCCCGGACGGGTTCCGGGGCAGGGAGTCGACGAATCGCACCGTGCGCGGGACCTTGAATCCCGCGAGGTGCTTCTTACCGAAGGCAATTACGTCGTCCTCGGTCAGGGAGGCGCCCGGTTTCGCCACGACGTACGCCCGGCCGACCTCGCCCATGCGCTCGTCCGGTACACCGATGACGGCGGATTCGGCAACGCCGTCCAGGCGCGCCAGAGCGTTCTCCACCTCGGCCGGGTACACATTGAACCCGCCCGAGATGTACATGTCCTTCAGGCGGTCGGTGATGTCCAGGTACCCGCGTTCGTCGAGAACCCCGACGTCACCGGTGTGCAACCAGCCGTCCGGTTCGATGGTGCGGGCCGTTGCCTCCGGGTCGTCGAGGTAACCGAGCATGACGTTCTCCCCGCGCACCAGAATTTCGCCCCGCTCGCCGATCCGCACCTCCATACCGGGGATGGCCCGACCGGACGTGGTCGAGACGGTCACGGGATCGTCGTCGGTGCGGCACATGGTGATCACCACCGCCTCGGTCTGGCCGTACGCCGTGAGGACTGCTTCGAAGCTCAACTCGGACTGCATGCGTTCGACGAGCGCCACCGGGACCGCTGCCGCGCCCGTCACCGCGATGCGCAGGCTCGACAGGTCGTAGCGGGAGCGGTCGGGGTGGTCGAGGATCGACTGGAAGATCGTGGGGGCACCGGGCAACACGGTGATGTGTTCGTCGTGCACGGTGGCCATCACCTTGGGCACGTCGAACACGGCCATCGGCACGACGGTCGCCCCGGTGAGGAGGCAGACGAGAATGCCCGCCTTGTATCCGAACGTGTGGAAGAACGGGTTGATGACGAGGTAGTTGTCGTCGGCGGTCACCTCGGCACAGTCGGCCCAGGCCCGCGCGATCCCCACCACCTGCCGGTGTGCGCTCAGCACACCCTTGCTCCGTCCCGTAGTCCCGGACGTGAACATCACATCTGCGATGTCCTCGGCGTCGACGGCCCGGGCCCGCCTGTCTGCCGCCGCCCGGGTGTCGTCCGTGGCGAGGGCGAGGAAGTCGTCGAAGTCGAGGACTCCGGGTCTTTCGACGTCGCCCCCGTCGACGGGCACGCGGACCACGGTCGGCAGGTCGAGGGTGCTCGACTCGTCTCGCAGGGTCGCGTACCGGTCGGTGCCGAGGAACATGCCTGCGACCACCAGCACGGCGGCCTTCGTGCGCTCCACGATGTCGAGGGCCTCGGTCGCGGTGTAGCGGGTGTTGATCGGGACCAGCGTCGCCCCCGCGTAGTGCACCCCCAGCGCTGCGATCACCCAGTGAAACGTATTGGGAGACCAGATCGCGACGTGCTCACCTGGCTGTACGCCGCGGGCGCAGAGCGCTGCGGCGAAATCGCGGACACGGTCGTGGAGCTGTGTGAAGGTCAGACGGACGTCGCCGTCCGCCACGGCTTCGCGTTCGCCGAAGTCGTGTGCGGCCGCGATCACGGCGGCCGGAGTGGTTGTCGGTTGTGCGGTCACTTCGCTCCCTACCTACCTAGCAAGTGCTTGGTAGGTTATCTTACAGACGTGGACCAGAGCGAGAGCCCGGACGGGCTGATCACCGACGACGACTTCGCCCAGACCGTGAGAACCTGGCTGGCGGAGAACCTGACCGGCGACTTCGCACGCCTCGAAGGCAAGGGCGGACCCGGCAGCGAGCACGAGTTCTTCGAAGAACGACTCGCCTGGGACCGCCACCTCGCGGCCGCGGGGTGGACCTGCCTCGGCTGGCCTGCGGAGTACGGGGGCCGCGGGGCCACCCTGGCCCAGCAGGTGACGTTCCACCAGGAGTACGCGAAGTCGGGGGCCCCGGCGAGGGTCAGTCATGTGGGCGAGGAACTGCTCGGGCCGACGCTGATCGCGTTCGGCACCGACGAGCAGAAGCGTCGTTTCCTGCCCGGGATCAAGACGGTCACCGAACTGTGGGCGCAGGGATACTCCGAGCCGGGCGCCGGATCCGACCTCGCCAACGTCGCGACGACGGGCCGGCTCGAGGGCGGCAGATGGGTGATCAACGGGCAGAAGGTGTGGACCTCGCTCGCTCACGTGGCGCAGTGGGCGTTCGTGCTGTGCCGCACCGAGCCGGGGTCGAAGCGACACCACGGACTCAGTTTCCTCCTCGTCCCCCTCGATCAGCCAGGCGTCACCGTGCGCCCGATTCAGCAACTCACCGGCACGTCCGAGTTCAACGAGGTGTTCTTCGACGACGCCGTGACCGACGCGGATCTCGTGGTGGGCGAACCGGGTGACGGCTGGCGGGTCGCGATGGGCCTGCTCACCTTCGAACGCGGGGTCTCCACCCTCGGTCAGCAGATCGGCTTCGCCCGTGAACTGCAGGGAATCGTCGACCTCGCGCGTGCCAACGGCGCGGCCTCCGATCCGAATATCCGGGAGAAGATTGCGCGGGCGTGGGTCGGGCTTCGAGTGATGCGGGCGCACGCGATGCGCACCCTCGACGCGGTGGACGCCGGCACGTCCGGTCCCGAAGCGTCGGTCGCAAAGTTGTTGTGGGCCAACTGGCATCGCGACCTCGGCCAGTTGGCGATGGACGTGCAGGGTGCGGCATCACTGCTGGCGCCCACGGGACCGTCGTCGGACATCACCGACCCCGAACATCTCGAACTGGACGAATGGCAGCGGCTGTTCCTGTTCACCCGCGCCGACACGATCTACGGCGGATCCAACGAGATCCAGCGCAACATCATCTCCGAGCGCGTGCTCGGACTTCCCCGAGAGGCACGACCGTGACTACTGCTCCACTCGCCACCGCGCCCGTCGAGACCCCCGGACACGACCTACTGAAGGGCAAGAAGGTCGTCGTGACCGCCGCGGCCGGCACCGGCATCGGGTTCGCATCCGCCCGCCGCGCCCTCCTCGAGGGTGCCGACGTGCTGGTGTCCGACTGGCACGAACGCCGGCTGGGCGAGACACAGGAGAAGCTTGCCGCCGAATTTCCCGAACGCACGGTGAAGGCGCTCGCCTGTGACGTGTCGAGCACCGAACAGGTGGACGCGCTGATCTCCGGGGCCGCCGACGCTCTGGGCCGGATCGATGTCCTCGTCAACAACGCCGGGCTAGGCGGTGAGACGCCTCTCGTCGACATGACGGACGAGGAGTGGGACCGCGTCCTCGACATCACCCTGAACGGAACATTCCGGGCCACCCGCGCGGCGCTGCGCTACTTCAAGGCGGTCGAGCACAACGGAGTGCTCGTCAACAACGCGTCCGTCCTCGGTTGGCGGGCGCAGCACTCGCAGGCGCACTATGCGGCCGCGAAGGCAGGGGTCATGGCCCTGACCCGGTGCAGCGCCATCGAGGCCGCCGAGTACGGGGTGCGGATCAACGCTGTCGCGCCGTCCATCGCCCGTCATGCCTTCCTCGCCAAGGTCACCAGCGAGGAACTGCTCGACCGGCTGGCGTCAGGGGAAGCGTTCGGACGCGCAGCCGAGGTGTGGGAGATCGCCGCGACCATCGCGATGCTCGCCAGCGACTACACCACATATCTCACCGGTGAGGTCGTGTCGGTGTCGTCGCAGAGGGCGTAGGCGGCTCCGCCGCCCGTGAGGGGTTGACGAGTGCCTGGACTCGTTAACCACTCACGGGGCCGTAGGCCCTAGCAAGCGCTTGGTTGATAGGATGGAATGATGACTGCACCCCGAATCGACGAGACGTCCAAGACCGGACGCCGGGCCGAGCTGCTCGAGATCGCGGCCCAGCTGTTCGCGGAGCGTGGTCTGCGGGCCACCACCGTCCGTGACATCGCCGACGCAGCCGGCATCTTGTCGGGCAGCCTCTACCACCACTTCGACTCCAAGGAGTCGATGGTCGACGAAATACTACGAGACTTCCTGGACGACCTGTTCGGCAAGTACCGCGAGATCGTGGCGTCCGGGCGCAGTAGCCGCGCGACTCTCGAGGCCTTGGTCACCACCTCGTACGAGGCGATCGACACGTCGCATTCCGCGGTGGCGATCTATCAGGACGAGGTCAAGCACCTCGTCGCCAACGAACGCTTCGCCTATCTGGCGGAACTGAACACCGAATTCCGCGAGCTGTGGGTCGGTGTGCTCGAGGCCGGTGTGCAGGACGGCAGCTTCCGCCCCGACATCGACGTCGAACTCGCCTTCCGCTTCATGCGCGACACCGCCTGGGTCGCCGTGCGCTGGTACCGGCCCGGCGGCTCCCTGACCGTCGACACGGTCGCCAAGCAGTACCTCTCGATAGTCCTCGACGGACTCGCGAGCCCCAGAACCATCTGACTAGGAGTTCTCCATGACCGAGGCATACATCGTCGACGCCGTCCGGACCCCGATCGGCAAGAAGAACGGTGGCCTGTCCGGCGTGCACCCCGCAGACCTGGGTGCGCACGTCATCAAGGCGATCGTCAACCGCACCGGCATCGACCCTGCCGGCGTCGACGACGTCGTCTTCGGGTGCGTCGACGCGATCGGCGGCCAGGCGGGCAACATCGCACGGACGGCGTGGCTGGCGGCCGGATATCCGGAGGAGGTTCCGGGTGTCACCGTCGACCGTCAGTGCGGGTCGAGTCAGCAGGCCGTGCACTTCGGCGCACAGGCGATCCTCAGCGGCACCGCCGACCTCATTCTCGCCGGCGGCGTGCAGAACATGAGCCAGATCCCGATCGCGTCGGCGATGATGGTGGGGCAGCAGTACGGATTCGACACCCCGTTCGGCGGGTCGACGGGGTGGGTGGAGCGCTACGGCGACCAGGAGGTGTCGCAGTTCCGCGGCGCGGAGTTGATCGCGGACAAGTGGGACATCAGCCGGGAGGAACTCGAGCGCTGGGCGTTGCAGAGCCACGAGCGCGCGCGGACGGCGATCGCGGAGGGCCGCTTCGACCGCGAGATCGTGCCGTTCGGGGAGGTGACGACGGACGAGGGTCCGCGTGAGACGAGCCTCGAGAAGATGGCGTCGTTGAAGACTCTCACGGAGGGTGGCCGGTTGACGGCCGCAGTCGCGAGCCAGATCTCCGACGGCGCGAGCGCGGTGCTTCTCGCGTCCGCTGAGGCCGTCGAGCGATACGGATTGACCCCACGTGCCCGCATCCATCACCTCAGTGCCCGCGGCGCGGACCCGATCTTCATGTTGAGTGCACCGATTCCGGCTACGCGCTACGCGTTGGAGAAGACGGGCCTGAGCATCGACGACATCGATCTCGTCGAAATCAACGAGGCCTTCGCCCCGGTGGTGCTCGCATGGATCAAGGAGATCGGGGCCGACCCGGCGAAGGTCAACGTGAACGGCGGCGCGATCGCCCTGGGACATCCGCTGGGCGCGACTGGCACCAAACTGATGGCAACACTGCTCAACGAACTCGAGCGCACCGGCGGCCGGTACGGTCTGCAGACCATCTGCGAGGGCGGCGGCACCGCCAACGCCACCATCATCGAACGACTGTGAGTACTTATTAACCTCCCATGGTTAATAAGTACTCACGGGCGCGAAGCGCTACGCTCGAGGGACAGGTGACGAGTCCGTAAGCGGGGTCGTGATGCACGAACTGGCAATCACTCAGAGCGTCGTCGATGCCGTCTGCGAGAAAGCCGCCGGACGGACCGTTCACAGTGTGCGGGTCCAGGTGGGCGCCCTGACCGCGGTGGTCGCCGATTCGATGCAGTTCTGTTTCGAGTTGGTCACGGAAGGGACTGTGGCGCATGGGGCCCGACTCGACATCGACCACTCGCCGGGCAGCGCGCAGTGCCGCGAGTGCGGCACCACCTTCTCGCTCACCGACCTGGTGTTGCTGTGTCCGTGTGGAAGTGCCGATGTCGAGGTCACCTCGGGCCGGGAATTGCGAATCCTCTCGATGGAAGTGAGCTGAGGCGTATGTGCGCCACCTGCGGATGCGGCGACGACACCGGTACCAGGGTCAGCCGCCCCCACACCCACGACCACCCGCACGACCACGAGCACCCGCACGACCACCCGCACGACCACGAGCACGAGCACGAGCACGAGCATGAGACGGTCACCCTCGAGCAGAAGGTGCTGGCCAAGAACGACCTGACGGCCGAGCGCAACCGGGCCTGGCTGGCCGAACGGGGCGTGCTCGCGCTGAACATGATGAGTTCCCCCGGGTCCGGGAAGACCACCTTGCTCGAGCGGACCATCGCCGACATCGGCGGACACCGTCCGGTCTCGGTGATCGAGGGAGATCAGGAGACGATGCTCGACGCCAACCGGATCGAGGCGACGGGTTGCGCTGTCGTGCAGGTGAACACGGGCGCGGGGTGTCACCTGGACGCGGAGATGATGCGCGATGCGCTGACGGCGCTCGATCCCGGCCCGAACTCGTTGTTGTTCATCGAGAACGTGGGAAACCTGGTGTGCCCGGCGCTGTTCGACCTCGGGGAGCGGTCCCGGGTGGTGGTGATCTCCGTGACCGAGGGCACCGACAAGCCGCTGAAATATCCGCACATGTTCGCTGCGGCGAATCTGGTGGTGGTCAACAAGTCGGACCTGTTGCCGTACGTCGACTTCGACGTGGATCTCTGCACGAAGTATGCCCGGTCGGTGAATCCCCATCTCGAGGCGATCACCTTGTCCGCGACCACGGGACACGGCATGCAGCAGTGGTACGACTGGATCGCGGCGCAGTAACGGTCATGGCTGAACTGGCCCGATGTACCTGAGGGCCGTTGACACGCGAACACCGTGAGGAGCTAAATAGGGAATAGCGTCACACAGGTGGGCCGACGGTCGACCCCGGTGGCGACAGGAGCCGTGTTCGGCTCCGGAAAGCGACCTGCTATGCCGACACAGGAAGCAATCAAAGCCGAGGAAACCCTGATCCACGTCCTGTGGATCAACGCGGGACTCAGCTGCGACGGGGATTCGGTGGCCTTGACCGCTGCCACTCAGCCCAGTGTCGAGGAAATCGCTCTCGGCGCTCTGCCGGGCCTGCCGAAGGTGGCCGTGCACTGGCCGCTGATCGACTTCGAATGTGGGCCCGAGGGCGGCGCCGACGACTTCATCGAGTGGTTCTGGAAGGCCGACCGCGGCGAACTGGAACCTTTCGTACTGGTCGTCGAGGGGTCGATCCCCAATGAGCAACTTCACGACGAGGGGTACTGGTGCGGTTTCGGCAACAACCCGGAGACCGGTCAGCCCGTCACGACGAGTGAGTGGCTCGACAAGCTGGCTCCCAAAGCGACGGCAATCGTGGCGGCCGGTACGTGCGCGACGTACGGCGGTATCCACGCGATGGCCGGCAACCCGACGGGAGCGATGGGCGTCCCTGATTACCTCGGCTGGGATTGGAAATCGAAGGCGGGCATTCCGATCGTGTGTGTACCGGGTTGCCCGATCCAGCCGGACAATCTGTCCGAGACGTTGACCTATCTGCTGTACATGGCCACCGAACAGGCGCCGATGATTCCGCTCGACGACGCGCTGCGTCCGCAGTGGCTGTTCGGAAGCACAGTTCACGAGGGCTGTGACCGGGCCGGGTACTACGAGCAGGGCGACTTCGCCACCGAGTACGGCTCACCCAAGTGCATCGTCAAGCTCGGCTGCTGGGGACCCGTCGTCAAATGCAACGTCCCCAAGCGTGGGTGGATCAACGGTGTGGGCGGTTGCCCGAACGTGGGCGGAATCTGCATCGGTTGCACGATGCCGGGATTCCCGGACAAGTTCATGCCTTTCATGGACGAGCCGCCCGGCGGAAGGCTGTCCACGACCGCATCCGGTCTGTACGGCTCCGCGATCCGCAGTCTGCGCAGAATCACCAAGAACACCTTGGACAAAGAGCCGCAGTGGCGTAGCCGCGGCACGAAACTGACCACAGGCGCCACTCGCACCTGGTAGCCCAGCTCGGGCCTCTGAGAGGTACGTCGATGACAACGATCATTCCGGATCCTTCGCACAAGACGGAAACCGATGGCTTGGTGGAGATGGCGTGGGATCCGATCACACGCATCGTCGGCAGCCTCGGTATCTACACGAAGATCGACTTCAAGCAGAAGGAAGTCGTGGAGTGCCACAGCACGTCCTCGATTTTCCGCGGCTATTCGATCTTCATGAAAGGAAAGGATCCGCGCGACGCCCACTTCATCACAAGCCGCATCTGCGGTATCTGCGGCGACAACCACGCCACCTGTTCGTGTTATTGCCAGAACATGGCGTACGGCGTGCAGCCACCGCATATCGGCGAATGGATCGTCAATCTCGGTGAAGCCGCTGAATACATGTTCGACCACAACATCTTCCAGGAAAATCTGGTCGGCGTGGACTTCTGCGAGAAGATGGTCTCGGAGACGAACCCCGGGGTGCTCGCGCAGGCGGAGAACACTCCGGCGCCGCACGCCGGGGACCACGGTTACCGGACCATCGCCGACATCATGCGATCGCTCAACCCGTTCACCGGCGAGTTCTACCGCGAGGCGCTGCAGGTCAGCCGCTGGACGCGGGAAATGTTCTGCCTCATGGAAGGACGGCACGTCCATCCGTCGACGCTGTATCCGGGAGGTGTGGGCACGTCGGCGACCGTCCAGTTGATGACCGACTACATGTCCCGCCTGATGCGCTACGTCGAATTCATGAAGAAGGTCGTCCCCATGCACGACGACCTGTTCGACTTCTTCTACGAGGCCATTCCGGGATATGAGAACGTCGGACTCCGTCGCACTCTGCTCGGCTGCTGGGGGTCGTTCCAGGATCCGGCGGTGTGCAACTTCGAGTACAAGGACATGGAGAACTGGGGCCGGTCCATGTTCGTCACTCCGGGTGTCATCGTGGACGGCAAACTCGTGACGACTTCCCTCGTGGACATCAACCTCGGTATCCGCATCCTTCTGGGCAGCTCGTACTACGACGACTGGACCGACCAGGAGATGTTCGTCGAGAAGGACCCGCTGGGTAACACGGTCGATCGCCGGCATCCCTGGAACCAGCACACCAACCCGCATCCGCAGAAGCGGGACATGGACGAGAAGTACAGCTGGGTGATGTCGCCGCGATGGTACGACGGCAAGGACTATCTCGCCCTCGACACCGGTGGTGGTCCGCTCGCCCGACTCTGGAGTACGGCTCTCGCGCAGTTGGTGGATATCGGTTACGTGCAGTCGACGGGCCACAGTGTGAAGATCAACCTGCCGAAGACGGCGCTGAAGGGCCCGGTCGAGCTGGAGTGGAACATTCCGCGGCACGGCAGTAACACCCTCGAACGCAATCGTGCGAGGACCTACTTCCAGGCGTATGCGGCGGCATGTGCCCTGCATTTCGCCGAGAAGGCGCTGGCCGAGATCCGGGCCGGGCACACCAAGACGTGGGAGAAGTTCGACGTCCCCGACGAGGGAATCGGATGCGGCTTCACGGAGGCTGTGCGTGGAGTCCTGTCGCACCACATGGTAATTCGGGACGGTAAGATCGCGAACTACCACCCGTACCCCCCGACACCGTGGAACGCGAATCCCCGGGACAGTTACGGAACACCCGGCCCCTACGAGGATGCAGTGCAGAAGTCGCCCATCTTCGAGGAGAACGACCGGGACCACTTCAAAGGCATCGACATCATGCGGACCGTCCGCAGTTTCGATCCGTGCCTGCCCTGTGGTGTCCACATGTATCTGGGAGAGGGAAAGACACTGGAGAAGCTGCATTCGCCCACCCAGTCCGTGACCGGCGAGTGACGAGGCAGGCATGGAGGAGGCTGGAGTAGACGGCCCCGATCGCTGGCGGACCGCCGGTGAAAGGATCGACGCCCTCCTGGACGCCAGTTCGGCGGGCGGCGCGGTTGCCCGCGAACGCGCCGAGCAACTTGTCCGGGAGGTCGTCGAACTGTACGGTGCGGGCCTGGAGCGGATGCTCGAGATCGTCGGTGAGCAGGACCGCGCACTGGTCGACCGGCTCGCCGCCGACGAACTCGTCGCCAGTTTGCTGTTGGTCAACGGTCTGCATCCCCACGACGTCGAGACGAGGGTGGCCACCGCGCTGGACAGTGTGCGTCCGTATCTGGGTTCACACGGCGGTGACGTCGAATTGCTCGGTGTCACAGACGGAGTGGTGCAACTGCGCCTCACGGGCAGTTGTCAGAGCTGCCCGTCTTCGGCGGTGACCTTGGAACTCGCTGTCAAGGACGCCGTGTATTCCGCCGCACCCGAGACGGTCGACATCGAAGTGGTCGGCGCGAAACCGGAGGCCGGGTCCGGGTTGATCGCCACGGAGTCGTTGTTCTCGCACGTTCATGCTCACGAGTCGGGAACCGGAACGTGGGTATCGGCGCCCGACATGGCGGACCTCGCGTCGGGGGAGGTCGGCGGTTTCTCGCTCGCGGGGTTGCCGGTGCTGGTGTGCCGGATCGGGGAGCAGCTGTTCGCGTTCCGCGACCGCTGCGCGGCGTGCACCAACTCACTGGCCGGGGCCACCCTGCAGCGGCGAGCAGGCGGCAAGGTCGGCGACGCCGTGCTCCGGTGTCCCACGTGCCGCGCGCATTTCGATCCCCGGGGCGCAGGAAAACGGCTCGACGGTGATCCCGAGGCCGAACCACTGGCTCCGCTGCCGGTTCTGGTCCGTGACGGCGTGATCTCCGTGGCGGTACCGGCCGCGGAGGTGGCGTGATGGGCGCGTCCGGAAAAGGATTGAGGATTCTGCAGCGAATCGCCTCCCAACGTCCGCAAACCGTGGAAGGCGAACGGTGCGACATGTGTGCCGTCCCGATCGCCGACGCCCACCAGCACGTAGTGAACGTGTCGGAGAGACACCTGATGTGCGTGTGCCGCGGATGTTATCTGCTGTTCACCGACGACACGGCGGAGCTGCGTTTCCGCGCGGTACCCGACCGCTACCTGTCGTTCCCGAACTTCGCGCTGGCACCGGGGCGCTGGGACGAACTCGAGATTCCCGTAGGGCTCGCGTTCGTGTTCCGGAACTCCGCCCTGGGCAGGACGATCGCGTTCTATCCCGGGCCGGCCGGCGCCACCGAATCGGAACTTCCACTCGCCGCCTGGGACGACGTGCTCGCCGCCAACCCGGCGCTCACCCAGCTGTCGGCCGATACCGAAGCGCTGTTGTTGCGGGTGCCCGAACACGGTGGCGAACCCGAGTGTTTTCTCGTCCCGATCGACGCCTGCTACCAATTGGTGGGTGAGCTTCGCCGGCTGTGGCGAGGATTCGACGGCGGCCAGGATGCCCGCCGCGCCATCGACACCTTCTTCGACACGGTACGGTCCCGCAGCCGCGTCGCGAAGGAGCCGTCGTGACGGAGCTGTCGTTCGACGTCGAAGAGGTTCTTCCCGAACCGTATGCCGTCGTCCCCAATCTCACTGCCCGCCTTCGGGTGGCGGAGACGACGGGTGCCGTGGTGCATGCCATGGCCCTCCGGTGTCAAGTGCGGCTCGATCCGCAGCGCCGTCGTTACACCGACCGGGAGGCCGAAGGGCTGCTCGACTTGTTCGGCCCGCGTGCGCGGTGGACAGCAACGTTGAAGCCTTTCCAGTGGATGGAGACCAGCACTGTCGCCCAGGGTTTCACCGGGTCGACCGTGGTGGACCTTCCGCTTCCGTGTACCTACGACTTCGAGGTGACGGCGTCGAAGTATCTGCACGCACTCGAAGCCGCAGATTCACCGATCCCGTTGATGTTCCTGTTCAGTGGCACCGTCTTCACCCGGGGTGTTGCCGGGTTCGGTGTCGAACGAATTCCCTGGGACCGGGAGGCCACCTACGAACTACCGGTGACCGTCTGGCGGGACCTGGTGTCGGCGCATTATCCGAACACGGGCTGGCTGCGCCTCGACCAGGACACGCTGGCGGCACTCGCGCGGTACAAATCGTCGCACGGCCTGATCGGGTTGGATGTTGCCGTCTCGGATCTGCTGCAGGGAGCCGGGGAGGTGATCGCATGATCTCCCCGGCGTCCCTGCAGCGCGTGCGCGCCGTCGCCGATGCGGTGCTCTACGAGGGTTACCTGCTCTATCCGTATCGTGCGAGTTCGTCGAAGAACCAGTCACGATGGCAGTTCGGTGTCGTGGGGCCACCGGGCGCAGCGGATGCAGGTGTCGGCGAGGAATCGACGATGTCCTGCTCGACGTTGTTGCGGGCGGACGACAACGCGGCGGTCGGCATCACCCTCCGATTCCTGCAGCTGCAGGTGCGGTGTGTCGAGCGGGCAACCGATGAGGCGGGCACCGAATTCGCCGGCGTCGACGAATTGACCGTCGACGGGACCAGCTGGCTCAGCTGGGACGAGGCGGTGGAACGTGAGTTCGACTTGGGTGCACCGAGGCTCGCAGAATGCGGTGGTGGTCGACGTCTCGACGTCCACATCGACGGGGGTTCCGAGGTAGAGGAGCTGCGGAGAGCGGATGGGTCTCTCGCCGGTCGAGTGGTGCGTACCCGGTGGCCTGCAGACGCCGTCGTGACGGCGGACTGCGAGAACAGTGACGGATTCACCCGGCTTCGGCTCGAGGTGGAGAACGTCACTACCGGCGACTCCGGCCTGGACCGGGACGGCGCCATCCGGCAGTCGCTGATTGGCGCGCATTTGATCCTCGCGGCAGAGGGCACGGACTTCGTGTCGCTACTCGAACCCCCGGCCGAGGCCGAACACCTGGCGTCCGCGTGCACGCAGCACCGGTGCTATCCCGTCCTCGCCGGGTTGCCGGGGGAAACCGACCTCGTGCTGGCGTCACCGATCATCTTGTACGACCACCCGGAGATTGCGGAGCAGAGCGACGGTGCCCTGTTCGATGCTACCGAAATCGATGAAATCCTCACTCTCCGCGTCATGACTCTCACCGAGGACGAGAAGCGTCAGGCCCGGGCCACCGACCCGCTCGCGGCACGGATCATCGACCGCTGCGACGAGATGTCGCCGTCGACGCTCGCGCAGATGCACGGCATCCTGCGGGATCCACACCTTCCGGACATGGGACTCGTCCCGGAACTGACCGACGACGTCCCGTGGTGGGACCCGGAGGCGGACAAGGCGGTTCGGCCCGACGTCGACGGTGTGCTCGTCGACGGCGTGCGGGTCGCCAACGGCAGCGTGGTGCGGCTCCACCCGTCGCGTCGCGCGGACGCCCAGGATTTGTTCTTCGCCGGGCAACTCGCCCGGGTCGTCACCGTCCACGCCGACGTGGACGGTGACACACACATCGGCGTCGTGTTGCAGGACGACCCGGCGTCGGACATGCACGAGTGGTACGGACGGTATCTGTACTTCGCCCCCGATGAGGTGGAGCCCATATCGACGGACACCGGAAAGGATGAACAGTCATGAAGGTTCTCGGAGAGGTCACCACGGCGGCGTTGGCCATTCTGGCGGTTGCCGGAGTGGTGGCAGCGGTCGTCTCGCTACCCGACATCAAGCGGTATATGCGTATCCGGCAGATGTGAGTGCTCCATGACGGTGGACAGGCGAGTTCTTGTTGCCGGGGTGGGCAATATCTTTTTCGGAGACGACGGGTTCGGCCCCGAAGTGCTGCGCGCAGTCGCGTCCAGGCCGTTGCCGCCGGGTGTCCGCGCTGTCGATTTCGGCATCCGGGGAACCCATCTCGCGTACGAACTGCTCGACGGGTGGGGCGCGCTCCTCCTTGTCGACGCGGTTCCGAACCGAGGTGCCCCCGGCGCGCTCAGTGCCGTCGAAGTGCAGCCCGACTCGATTCCGGACGCCCCTCTCGACGCGCACAGCATGGACCCGGCTGCCGTCTTCGCCAGCCTGCAGGCGTTGGGCGGCACCCTGCCGCGGACCGTGGTGCTCGGGTGTCAGGTGGAAAACACGGAGGAGGGCATCGGACTGTCGGTACCTGTCCAGGCCGCCGTGGAGCCGGCCGTCGAGGCGGTGCTGGACGTGGTGCAGCAGCTGCTCGATGCCGGTGCCGCTCTGCAAGCGGAGGGAAAGGAGAGCTGAATCATGTGTCTCGGTATTCCCGGCCGCGTAGTGCGCATGCTCGAGGGTTACGGCAACCAGTTGGCCCTCGTCGATGTGGTCGGCGAGGAGCGGCGCGTCAACATTGGCATGCTCGACGACGACGTGCACCTGGAGCCCGGCGACTGGATCGTGATCCACATGGGGTTCGCCATGGAGAAGGTCGACGAAGCCGGCGCCGAGAGGGCGATGGCCGGACTGGAGATGATGGGGCGATCGCGGACGGCAGACGACGACCAGGCGTGAACAGGGTCCTCTGGTTCGGTCACGTGATCAGTGTCTCGTCGCTGCGCGGGCCCTTCAGGATGACGGGGACGCCCTCGTACGCGTGCAGTGTCACCGGGAAGCTGTGGAGTTCGTCGACGGTCCCGACGAGTTCGTCGGTGAAGAGGTCGTACGCGGCCGCACCGGCGGGTAGATGCTGCGATTGGACCGTTGCGGTGATTTCCTCGGAGGTGAAGTTCAAGACTGTCACCTGAGTGCTCATGTCAGCGAGTTGGTGCACCATGACCAGCAATCCCTTGTGTGAGACCGTCGGGACATCGATCTGCACGCCTGTCGCAATTCCGAAGCGATTTCGAACCTCGATGATCCGGGACAGCTTGCAGGCGAACGACTCCGGATTCCGTAACTGCTCGGGCAGGGTGCCGTAGAGGCTGGTGGCCCGCGGAATACCGGACTCCGATCGGGTGGCCTCCGGGTTGACGCCCATGAGGTCGTGGGCGCCGCGGTTGATCCACCTCGTGTCGCCCTCGCGGACGAGGTCGGCTACGTCGTCGACGGGTACCGGGAGCAGCCCGCACAGATCCCAGCCGGACAACGCGAACACCCCGGGCTGAAGTGCGTTGTACATCGCGAGGAGAAGATGCGCGCGTTCGACCATGGCGACGTCGTCGGCCGTCATCCGGTCGAGGTCCCGGATTCCGAACGTCGCCGTGATGACACTGGCTGTGGTGCAGGCGATTCCGTTGGTGGTGAAGGTGCGATTGTACGGCGCCCATCGCCCGGTGAGACGTTCGCACAAGTCCTTACGGATGCGGTCACCGAGCTGAGAACCCTTGATCGGCTCGCCGCCGTAGACGAATTCGTCGTCTTTGTGGAGGGTGGCGAAGTGCACCAGCTCGAACGTCAACTCGTCGTGGTTCTGCAGAGCATGGACGAGGGATGCGGTATCGACGCCGTGATCGCGCGCCAGATTCATGGTCAAGCGAAGAAATTCGGTGTTGCCCATCACCAGGGCATGGTGATAAGCGGGCCGGTTGATGAAGTCGTACGACAGGTCCGCGCCGCTGGTGCCCATCTCCTTGATGTCGTCGATGGTGAGGTTCAACTCCTGGAAGGTGAATCCGCCCATCTTGCGGACGATGCTCGCGATCAGGTGGTTGGCCGCTTCCGACAGTGGATGTCCTTCCGACCACCCCGGTCCTTCCGTTCGCCGTTCGACACCTAGGAAGCCGTTGGCGTCGAGTCGCAGGGCCCCTGCCCCGAGGTCGGCCAGTGAATGGCACGCATCTCCGATGACCAGCCGCATACCCGCGAACGATGGATCGAGCCAGTTGATGGAGGGCTGACCCGCCTTGAAATAGTGCAGGTAGACCCAGCGCCGGTCGACGCCGTCTACTCCCGTGACGACGGGCGTGACGCTCCAGTTGGTCTCCTTGACACCGAGTTCGTAGAAGATCACACGCTGGAGTTGGCCGATGATGTAGCCCGCACGCGCCAACTGGGCCTCGGTCTCGGCGTCGATGTTGACCGAGTCCCGGCCCTCCGGCACGCGGGGGAGTAGGTGCCAGTCCGGGGGTTCGATCTCGATCATGTGGTAGATCCCCGGATAGTCCGCGTACGCCATCTCCGCCAGACGGAAATCCGCGCCCTTGCCGGTGTGGCCCGGGACGATGTCGTCGATGACGGTGCCGTCATACGCTGCGGCGACGACGCAGAGGCGACGGAACTCTTCCTCGGTGCCGAAGGCGGCATCGATCTGCATACTGATTCTGTCGAAGTGACCGTCCACCGACGGGGTGGACTGCCAGCCGTTGATGCCGCCGGCCTGCTTGACGGGCCCGGTATGAACTGCGGTCACGCCGATCTGTGAAAAGGCCTGCCACAGGGCCTCGTCGCCGAGTGAGGCCAGGAAACTGGCACCGTCAGCCGTGATGATCGATATGGGGTATGCGGTGAACCAGACGGGCGCACGCTCGACAGCCGCGCGCGGGTTCGGGTCTGCGTACGGGTTCTGCCACATGCTGCCCTTGCCGGACAGCTGCTCGGCAATCTGAGTTGCGTCATGGAGGATGGACTGCTTGATGAGCCAATCCACGTAGGCGGGATTCGACGGGTGCGCGTCACCGGACTGGGTGTCCACCCGCGGGCTACGCCGGACGGACGGACGTAGAGGTCGTGGTCGTGCTGGATAGAACTGCTCGTCGTAACTGACTTCACTGGGCTCGTGATGGACCTCAGGGTTCATGTTCCTCCGTCTGTTTCTCGGTAACCGGGTACCCGTCGATAGTGACGCACAATCGACGTTCGCGGTCCGAGTCACGATTGAGGACAGAAGCCCTGACCCGGTATTGCCTCGATATCAGTGGGCGTGTCCGGAGGGGAAGTGGACCGACCCGTCACTACCTACGCAACCTCCCTGGACCGGGCCGCTGCCGAAGAAGACACTGTTGGACTGGCCGATGCTGTTCGGGGGAGCCGTTCCCACTCCGCCGCCGGTGACCCCGATGGTCCCGCAGGAGTAACTGTGCTGATCGTTTGACCGGACGTTCAGTTGGGTGCCGGGAGTGGCAGGGTCTCCGTGAAGGGTAGGTCCCGCCGATGCGACACCGGTGCCGAGCGCGACGGTGATCGCCGCCGCCGCAATAACCGTGCGCAGTACAAAACCGTTCATCTCTAGCTTCACCTCTGGTCCAATTGTGGCCGGCTTCCCCTGACCGGTTCGACGATGCTGGGCTCCCCCGCTCAGTGTTTCGTTTCCGATAGAACAATCATCATCCGAAACGCGCCCGGAATCATCCGCCCATCAGCACGAAAGCTGAGGCTGGATTCGAACTCGTCTGTGCAAGCGGCACGGCCGATCGGCACACCTCGGCGTAATGGGTCACGTCACCGAGTGGTGCCACAAGTCGGTTACTTGGTGCCGAAGATCCGGTCGCCCGCGTCTCCGATGCCGGGCAGGATGTAGCCGTGCTCGTCGAGCTGCCGGTCGACGGCGGCGGTGTAGATCGGGATGTCGGGATGGGCATTCTGCAGGACGGCGATGCCTTCGGGACAGGTGACCAGGCAGACGAACTTGATGCTCTTGGGGCTGCATTCCTTCAGCCGCTCCACCGCCGCCACCGCGGAGTTGCCGGTGGCCAGCAACGGGTCGACGATCACCACGTCGCGCTCGTGTAGATCGCCGGGCATCTTGAAGTAGTACTCCACTGCCACGAGTGTCTTGGGATCGCGGTACAGACCGATATGGCCGACGCGCGCGCCCGGCACAATCGTCAGCATCCCGTCGAGGATTCCGGTGCCTGCGCGGAGGATGGAGACGAACACCAGCTTCTTGCCGTCGATGACCTTGCCGGTGGTGACTTCCATCGGCGTCTCGATGTCGATGTCCTGCATCGGAATGTCACGCAGGACCTCGTAGGTCATCAACGCGGAGATCTCGTTGGCCAGTCGTCGAAAGCTGTTGGTGGAGGCATCCTTACGGCGCATCATCGTGAGCTTGTGCTGTACCAGAGGGTGATCGATCACGTGCACTGTTCCCATGTATCCGTCCCCGTTTCGCTCTAGAAGACCGTGCCGTCGCTGATGATGGACAGCGGTGGCAGCCCGCCTCTCGCCCGCTGAGACAGGGTGCGGCCTGCGGCCCAGGTGCCGCCCTCCAGGACGCAGGCCAGCGGAAGCCGTGCGGCGTCCACGCCGAGCCGTCCGCGCACCAGCGGGGCCAGTTCGTCGAGGAGCGCGACCGTCAGCGCGCGCCACTCGACCACCACTTCGTCACCGGCCGTCCAGCGGTGTGCGGCCCAGGTCGGGTCGTTCAGGCGTAGTACCCCGGTGTCCAGTAGGAGACCGCCGTTGCGGTATTCGGGCAGGCCGGTCAGGGCGTCCAGCCCGACCACCCGCACGCCTGCCCACTCGAAGGGCTCCAGCAGCGAGTAGGTCAGCCACTGCGACAGCTTGTGGAACGGAATCCAGCCTCGGGTCAGGCCCGGCCCGACCACCGCCTCGTGGCGCCAGCAGTCGCCCAGGGGCTGACCGCCGATGGCGTTGTCTGCCGGCCAGATGCCCGACAGCGACGTCAGAACGTGGGAAAGAATGTCGTGTGCCGCCACTGACGACGTGGCCGAGCCGTGCGGCTCTGTCAGCAGGTCGAACAGGCCACCCGGCCGTCCGTGCGGGCCGAACACCGCGGGTTGTGCGGCGAGTGCGTCGCCCAGCCGGCGCAGCAGGAGCACCCGGCCTTCGAGGCCTACCAGCGGATTGGACGGGCCGACCTGGAAGAACTCGGCCAGCCGGTTGGTGTCCAGGTCCCGTAGTGCGGCCGCATCTACCTGCAGCGGGTGTGCCGCGTCGCTCGAGAACAGGCCGCCGACGAACGCGTGCCAGCTCGCGACACCCAGTCCCTCGGAACGGGCGAACCGCTGCCCGCCGGCTTTCTCGTCGTAATGCCAGTCGGGACCCGCCCCGGCATCGAGCAGCACGCTGACCACCGCCAGATCGATCATCGCGCGGGCACGGGCCTGCACGTCCAGCCCGGCCAGCCGGGCATCGAGGTCGGCCTTGCGGTCGACGCCGCCGGCCTCGAAATGCCGCCAGCGACTGTGGTAGGGAATCGCGAGGTCCGGATAGCGCGCACGGGTCACGTCGACCACCTCGGCCGCGGCAGTCTGCAAGGCGTCGTCGTGAACGCTGAACCAGCGCGAGCCGCCCTCTCGCGCGCGGCGCAGCAGCTGCCCTGAGCGTTCCCGCACAGCGGTCGTGGTGCGCAGCGCCGCGGCCGCGCCCTCCGCCCGCCCGGTGTCGACGTCGGGACCGACGCCGAGCATGCTCATTCGTCCAGCTCCCGGCCTTTGACCTTCGCCAGTTCGTCGGCGTTCGGCACCACGCCCGGCGTGAAGTAACCCGCCGCCATCTTGGCGTCGATTTCCACCCGCGCGTCGGCCGGGATCAGCTCGTCGGGCAGGTCCACCCGTTCCCCGACCTCGATGCCCGAGCCCGTGATGGCGTCGTACTTCATGTTGCTCATCGAAACCAGGCGGTGAATCTTGCGCACCCCCAGCCAGTGCAGCACGTCGGGCATCATCTCCTGGAAGCGCATGTCCTGCACGCCGGCGACACATTCGGTGCGGGCGAAGTACTGGTCCGCGGTGTCGCCGCCCACCTGACGCTTGCGGGCGTTGTAGACCAGGAACTTGGTCACCTCACCCAGCGCGCGGCCCTCCTTGCGGGAGTAGGACACCAAGCCGACCCCGCCGTGTTGCGCACCCTGGATGCATTCCTCGATCGCATGCGTCAGGTACGGGCGGCAGGTACAGATGTCGGAGCCGAAGACGTCGGAGCCGTTGCATTCGTCGTGCACGCGCGCCGTCAGCTCCACGGCAGGATCGGCCAGGTCGCGTGGGTCGCCGAAGATGTACACGGTCTGCCCACCGATCGGCGGCAGGAACACCTCGAGATCCGAGCGGGTCACGAGTTCGGGATACATGCCCCCGGTCTCCTCGAACAGCACGCGGCGTAGATCCGACTCGCTGCAGTGGAAGCGCTCCGCTACACCCGGCAGGTGCCAGACAGGTTCGATCGCCACCTTGCTGACCAGCGCAGCACCGTTGGACATCAGGAAACGGCCGTCCGGGCGCAGTCGGCCTTTCTGGATGGCATCCATGATCTCCGGCAGCATGACGTGTGCCTTGGTCACGGCGATGCTGGGGCGGATGTCGTGGCCGGCGGCCAACTCGGCCGCGAATACCTCCGCCACCATGGCGCCCCACGGGTCGAGGCTCACGATTTTGCCGGGCTCGCTCCACTGAGGGTACGGGCCGATGATGTTGGTAGGCGCGGTGTTCGTGAGGTCGGCCTTATGGTGGCGCGACAGCGCGCCGGCCGCGACCGCCAGCGCCCGGTAAATGCTGTAGGAGCCGCTGTGCGTGCCGACCACGTTGCGGTGGGCGCGGTTGGTAGTGGTGCCGACCACCGGTCCGCGCTCGGCAGCCGTGGGAGCGCTCCATCGAATCGGCAGGGACCCGACGCCGCCACTGTGCGACGTCAATCGGATGTGCCCGCTGGCGGTTTCGGGCGTGGCAGGCGACTGTGTGGTGGGGACGACTTCAGCGGACATGGCGTTCCTCCGTAACGACGGCCCGGCGACGAGGCACGCCTCCGGAACGTATCTCCCGCGCCCGGACGCTGCCGGCCACCGGAGACGCAAGCATAGCTATTTGCAGCGACTATCGCGTGGCGTGCACGTCCGCCGGGTCTGTCTTCCGGCTGGAGTGGTGGGCACTGGGCAACTGCGGTGCGGCGTGGCACGATCGAGCAGGTGACCAGCAGACCCGCCTCAGCGCAGCACCTGCAGGACCTTGCACGTCTGCGCCGCGTTCGCGACCGGATCGACAGGGAGTACGCGCAGCCGCTGGACGTCGAGGCGCTCGCCCGCGGCGTGAACATGTCGGCGGGGCACCTCAGCCGCCAGTTCCGGCTGGCCTATGGCGAGTCGCCGTATTCCTATCTGATGACACGGCGTATCGAACGCGCGATGGCGCTGCTGCGTCGTGGCGACCTCAGTGTCACCGAGGTGTGTTTCGCGGTCGGCTGTTCGTCGCTGGGCACCTTCAGCACCCGCTTCACCGAGCTGGTCGGTGTTCCGCCCAGCGTCTATCGCCGCGCGGCGGAGCACGCGACGGCGGGGATGCCGTCCTGCGTGGTGAGACAGGTGACCAGACCGATCAGGAATCGAGAAGCGTCGGCACCCGAGCCACAGCTAACGTGACTGCGGCATCGAGTAGATGCGCGCGCACGCCGCTGACGGAGACCGCGAGGGGCGGCCCGCGGAACCGAGGGGAGACACGATGAGCACGGCGACGAGGACGGACAGGGCGGGGCGAGCGCAGCGGGGGGACAACTCGAAGTCGCCGGCGCAGCATCGTGCCGACAGCCACGATCTGATCCGCGTGCAGGGTGCGCGGGTGAACAACCTTCAGAACATCAGCGTCGAAATCCCGAAACGCAGGCTGACGGTGTTCACCGGTGTGTCCGGCTCCGGCAAGAGTTCCCTGGTGTTCAGTACGATCGCCGCGGAGTCGCAGCGGATGATCAACGAGACCTACAGCGCCTTCGTTCAGGGCTTCATGCCGACGCTTGCCCGGCCCGACGTCGACGTACTCGACGGGCTGACGACCGCGATCATCGTCGACCAGCAGCGGATGGGCGTCGACCCCCGCTCCACCGTCGGCACCGCCACCGACGCCAATGCGATGCTCCGAATCCTGTTCAGCCGGCTCGGAAAGCCGCACATCGGCTCGCCCCAGGCGTACTCGTTCAACGTCGCCTCGATCTCGGGTGCGGGCGCGGTCACCATCGAGCGCGGCGGCCAGCAGACGAAGGAACGGCGCAGCTTCAGCATCACCGGCGGCATGTGTCCGCGCTGCGAGGGCAGGGGCTCGGTCACCGACTTCGACCTGTCCGCTCTCTACGACGACAGCAAGTCACTCAACGAGGGTGCGCTCACGATCCCCGGCTACAGCATGGAAGGCTGGTACGGCCGCATCTACCGCGGCTGCGGGTATTTCGACCCCGACAAGCCGATCCGCAAGTACACCAAGAAGGAACTGCACGACCTGCTCCACCGGGAGCCGACCAAAATCAAGGTCGAGGGCATCAACCTTACGTACACGGGGCTGATCCCGCAGATACAGAAGTCGTTCCTGTCCAAGGACGTCGACGCGATGCAGCCGCACATCCGCGCGTTCGTCGAGCGGGCGATCACGTTCACCACCTGCCCCGACTGCGACGGCACCCGCCTCAGTGCGGCCGCGCGATCGTCGAAGATCAAGGGCATCAACATCGCCGACGCGTGCGCGATGCAGATCAGCGACCTCGCGGTGTGGGTGCGCGGTCTGAAGGAACCGTCGATGGCGCCCCTGTTGGAGAAGTTGGGCGCAACCCTCGACTCGTTCGTCGAGATCGGGCTGGGCTACCTGAGCCTCGACCGGCCGTCGGGTACGTTGTCGGGCGGTGAAGCGCAGCGTACCAAGATGATTCGCCACCTCGGGTCCTCGCTGACCGACGTCACCTACGTCTTCGACGAGCCCACCACAGGCCTGCACCCGCACGACATCGCCCGAATGAACGACCTGCTGCTCCGTCTGCGGGACAAGGGCAACACGGTGCTCGTCGTGGAGCACAAGCCGGAGACGATCGTGATCGCCGATCACATCGTCGACCTCGGCCCTGGCGCCGGTACCGCCGGTGGGCACGTCTGCTTCGAGGGCACCGTCGAGGGCCTGCGAGCCAGCGACACCATCACCGGCCGTCATTTCGACGACCGGGCCGTGCTGAAGGAAGCGGTGCGCGCCTCCACCGACTCGCTCGAGATTCGTGGTGCGAACGCCCACAATCTGCAGAACGTCGACGTCGACGTACCGCTCGGCGTGCTGGTCGTGGTGACCGGTGTGGCCGGGTCGGGGAAGAGCTCGCTGATCCACGGCTCGCTGGCCAAACGGGACGGCGTGGTGTCGGTGGACCAGGGCGCCATCCGCGGCTCGAGGCGCAGCAACCCGGCGACGTACACCGGATTGCTCGATCCGATCCGCAAGGCCTTCGCGAAGGCCAACGGCGTCAAGCCTGCATTGTTCAGCGCCAACTCCGAGGGCGCCTGCCCCACCTGCAACGGCGCCGGTGTCATCTTCACCGACCTGGCGATGATGGCCGGTGTCGCCACCACCTGCGAGGAGTGCGAGGGAAAGCGGTTCCAGTCAGCGGTGCTCGACTACCACCTCGGCGGCCGCGACATCAGCGAAGTGCTCGCGATGTCCGTGGCCGAGGCCGAGGAATTCTTCGGCGACGGGGAGGCGAAGAACCCGGCCGCGCACAAGATCCTCGTCCGGCTCGCCGACGTCGGGCTCGGTTACCTGGCGCTCGGCCAGCCGCTCACGACGCTGTCGGGCGGCGAGCGGCAACGACTCAAGTTGGCTACCCACCTGGCGGAGAAGGGTGGTGTGTACGTCCTTGACGAGCCGACCGCCGGCCTCCACCTCGCGGACGTCGAGCAGTTGCTCGGACTGCTCGACCGGCTGGTCGACTCCGGCAAGTCGGTCATCGTCATCGAGCACCACCAGGCGGTGATGGCGCACGCCGACTGGATCATCGACCTCGGCCCCGGGGCCGGTCACGACGGCGGCACGATCGTTTTCGAAGGCACGCCGACCGATCTGGTCGCCGCCCGCTCCACACTCACAGGCGAGCATCTCGCGGCCTATGTCGGCGCCTGACCGAGTTATGCGGAACTCCGGCGGCGGGGATGTCTCGTTCCCGCCTGTCGGAGCCGTATCCGACGTCGAGCTGTGACCTAACTTGTGAGGTCGGTCACCGCTTTCGCGTGACAGCTGGGGCCGGTTGTTGCCCGCGGGACTAGTGTTCCGCCAAAAATCCACAGAACAGCGTTGTCTGGGACGGGTTTGTCAAATCGACGCGCCGAAATCTGTCGAACGCGTAGTAGCCTGTGACGAAACCGTGATCAATTCGTTACCGGTTACCCCGCTCGACAGAGGAATCTGGTTTGTCTCGACACCGGAAAATCGACCCAGCACCGCGCGCCCTACGACGCCGCCACCTGAAGACCGTTCGCGGCCGACTGATAGCAGTCCCGCTTGCCGCCAGTGCACTGCTCGTGGCCGGGAGCACGATCGCGTCCGCGACCACCGGCGATGTGGCCGTCGGCATCGCGCCTACCGCCGCGGAGGCGGGCGTGTCGCTCTCGATGGCACCCCAGGTCTTGCAGTTCCCGCGTACGGATCTCACCGACTTCACCGACGAGCTGCAGCAGGCGACCCAGCGTGAGGTCGAGCGGATCGAGCGGGCGAGGGCCGAGGCCGAGCGGCTTGCCCGCGAGGCTGCGGAACGGGCTGCCGCTGAGGAAGCCGCGCGTCGACCGGGTGTCGTCTTTCCGACCGACGGTACTTTCACGTCGGGCTTCGGCCCGCGGTGGGGCACGAACCACAACGGCATCGATATCGCCAACTCCATCGGCACCCCGATCAAGGCCGTCACCAACGGCACCGTGATCGAGTCGGGTCCGGCGTCGGGGTTCGGGCAGTGGGTCCGTCTGCAGCAGGACGACGGCACCATCGGCGTGTACGGCCACATCGACAGGTCGCTCGTATCGGTCGGGCAGCAGGTCCGCGCGGGCGATCACATCGCCACCATGGGCAACCGCGGTCAGTCGACCGGACCTCACCTGCACTACGAGGTTTGGACGGCCAACGGCGCCAAGATCGATCCTGTCGGCTGGTTCAGCTCGCGCGGAGTGTCCGTTCCCGGACACGGCGGCTGAGACACGCGTATACAGACGTTGTCGCGCATCCTACGATGCGCAGATGAGACTGCCGAAGAGCGCGCACACATCTCAGCCCTGGCGAATCCACGAATTCACCCGTGACTTCCGGCTCGAGGACGTGTGGGCTCTACCGACACCCGGTGGTCCGGACGACTTTCCCCGGCTGGTGCAGGTGATTACAGCCTTCGACCCGATGAGGCGCGGGCCGTGGCCGATGCGTCTGTTGTTCGCTATTCGCTTCGAGCTCGGCAAGGTGTTCGGGATTGACGATCAGGACGCCGGTTCACGTGTGCCCGCTCCCACTCTCGCCGATCGGTTGCCGGACGACCTGCGTGCGAGCCCGGCCGGCCCCGGCTCCGACACGCTGCCCTTCACCTCGCTGTACCAACTCGACGACGAGTGGGCGCTCGAAGCTGTCAATCGGACCGTGCACGGAATTCTCCATGTCGGCTGGGTGCCCGATGAGGTGGGCGGTTTTCGCGGCCAAATGGCCATTCTCGTGAAACGGAACGGGAAGCTCGGGGCCGCCTACATGGCAGCGATCAAGCCGTTCCGGCATGTGATCGTCTACCCCCTGATGCTGCGGGAGTTCGGACGGGCCTGGCGGGCAAGCACTGAGCGCCGACACAACTGATATGGACGCAGATTTGTCAAGAGGGCAGCAGGAGGCGGACGTCCAGGACCGTCGTCGTGGACGTCCGCCTCGGGTGGCCCCGGATGAATCTGGTGGTTGGTGGCGAGCGTGTCGGTTGTCGACGCGTTGTCGAAGTCTGATATGCGCGGGTTGGCTACCGCAAAGACAGTTGTTCGGCTGGAGTGGATCGCTGGTCTAACCTCGAGCGTGATCCCAACGTGCAGTTGAGGATTGCTCATAGTTGTCTCGCGGGTCACTCCCAGGCGCTGTTGTCACCAACCGTGTGATCATCCGGGACGTTTGTAGGCCCTGCCGGCCCCTGGTCAGTGCCTCATCGGTCGTCGCCGAGGAGCGGGGGCAAGGTGGAGTCCCCGCAGCGCAAGCGAGGAGAACCGACCTTGCCGCCCGACGAGCAACGACCAGAATGGCCGCGACGGGGAAGGCCCCGTGGTCAGTCGTCGAGCACGGCCAACGACCAGCACCACCCGGCGAGCTCGCGGGCGATGGCGGTGTTCGCCAGCACGGGACGCTTGCGGCGGGCGTCGAACCCGGCCCAGCGTTCGTGCAGGCGCCGGTTGCCCCGTTGCCCGCGGGCTCGGGCCGCCGGTGAGGCCTTGTTCCAGCGGCGCCGCAGATCCACCCCGGCACGATAGGGCTGCCGGTGATGCCAGGCGGCCTCGATCAGCAACCGGCGCGCGTGCCCGTTGCCGGTCTTGGTGATCGGCCCCTGCGAGCGGGAGGCGCCCGAGGACGACTCGGTGGGCACCAGTCCCAGGTAGGCGCCGATCGAGCGGCCGGTCAGCCGGTGCCAGTCCCCGATCTCGACCGCCAGCCCGAAGGCGGTCAACGTGGATACCCCGCGCAGACACCCGAGCCGGGTCACCACCGGGGTGTAGGCGCTGTCGGCGGCCATCCGGGTGATCGCGGCATCCAAACGGTCGCGCCGGCCGAGGGCGGCGAGCATGGTGTCGTACGCGGTCTCGTAGGCCAACTGCAGACCGGGCTCATCGAAATGCTGGCTGCGCAGCCAGGTGTCGTGCACCTGCGTCCACGCGTGCCCGCCGTAGTAGACGATTCCCTGCCGCAGAAGAAGTTTCGACAGCCTGTGCCGAGCCGCCATCAGATCCCGGCGCACGTCCTCGCGGGCGCGCACCAGATCCCGGGCGGCCTCCTGCGCCACGCTCGGCACCGTGACCGGGGTGATCTGATCGAGGTGCAGCAATCTCGCCAGATGCCGTGCATCTCGCACGTCGGTCTTGACCCGATCACCGGACGGGCGCTGCAGCTTCGAGGGTGCGGCCACCAGACACTCGATGCCGACAGTGTCCAGGAAACGGGCCAGCCCGAACCCGGTGGGCCCGGCCTCGTACGTCGCCTTCACCGGATCCGGCAACGACCGGATCCACTCGAGTATGTCGCGATGATCGGGCGTCAATCGGCGCTCGAACAGCTCACCGGTCCGCCCGTCGAGGCCGCACGCGACGACCGATCGTGCGTGCACATCCAATCCGACGCTCGTACGCAATGATTCATTGCTGGGGCCTCCCACATCTTGTGGCTCTACCGGCCAGGACCCGTTTCCTGTCGGCAACCCACGTTCACATGTGGAGTGGGCCCCAGCCCATACCCTCATACTGTCTAACCCAATTGTCAGAAATCAGCGGATCATTCACGCAATGCTCATGAGCACTGCTCGACGCGTGTTCGCGCAGTTCACCTGGAGTTATGGCACCCCGCTAGCCTTTCAGGCAAGGGCTATCGGGGAGTGACTGTGGAATTCAGACATCTCGTCTCATTCATCGCTATAGCCGAGGAATTACATTTCGGCAGAGCCGCAACGCGGCTGCATCTCACCCAACCCTCGCTCAGCGCGCACCTGCAGAAGCTGGAGAAGTCGCTCGGAGTGCGTTTGGTGGCGCGGACCTCGCACGAGGTCAAGCTGACGGTCGCAGGCAGGGAGTTCGAGGGGCAGGCGCGTTCGATCATCGCTCAGGTGGACAAGGCCGCACAGATTGCCAAGGCCACTGCGGAGGGACGATCGGGCACGTTGAACATCGGATACAACCTGCCTGCCAGTCGGCACGTGCTGCCCTCGGCTCTGGTGAGGATGACTGCCGCCCATCCCGATGTCGTAGTGTCCCTATGGGAGAGGCGTACTGGTCCGCAACTCGACGATCTTGCAGACGGTCGCCTCGACATCAGCCTGGTGTACGGACATCCCCGCAGCGCGGAATTCCGGTCCCGACTCGTGCTGCGCAATATTCCGCTGGTGGCTGTCGTCGGAGCAGGGCACCGCTGGGCCGGGAGGGCTGGTGTACCGTTCGCCGAACTCGCCGCTCAGTCTTGTGTTCTGTTCACTCGCGAGCAGTGCCCGGCCATGTACGACTCGATTTTCTGCGCCGCGGCGACAGCAAAATTTCGCTCAACGTCGTTCAGCTGGCGGACGATCCGGGAGCGACGGCGCATATGGTGTCGGTCAAATCCTTGGTGGGGTTCGCCTCCCAGCCGCGCGCCTCGTCCGGGGGGTTGCTCGCGATGGGCACCAGCACGGTGGCGGTGAAGTTGTTCGATCCGACCCCCATGATCGACCTGTATGCCGTGTGGCGCGCGGACGCGATCAATCCTGCGGTGTTCTCCTTCCTCGACTGCATCGGTCATGGCGAAGGGTCGTCGAGGCCCGAAAACGCCCTTGCTGCGATCTGATTGGGCTATCAGCTGAATCTACTTCAGTCCGGACCGAACGAACGCATTGACGATGTGCCGTTGCAGGACGATGTAGAGCGCGAACACCGGTAGGCACGCCAGACCGGCGACGGCCATCATCGGCCCCCAGTCGTTGCCCTCGGTTCCCATGAAACTCCTCAACCCCAACTGAACGACCGAATTGCTGCGCTGCAGGACCACCGCCGGCCAGAAGTATTCGTTCCAGGCATTGATGAACAGCAGGATAGAAAGAGCCGCCAATGCAGGACGCAGATTCGGTACCACTACGGTCCACAGGATCGACCATGACGAACGTCCGTCCATCTTCGCTGCCGCGACCAGCTCCTTCGGGAAGCTGTCCAGGTGCTGCCGGAGCATCAGGACACCCAGCGCGGAGCACAGCGTCGGCACGATCACCCCGGCAAGGTTGTTGATCAGCCCCAGCTGGTACAGCAGTACATAGTTGGGAAGCATCGTGACCTGAAAGGGCACCAACCAGGTCCAGACGAAGGCGAGATACAACAGCCGCTGGAAGCGGAACGAATACATCGCGAACGCGTACGAGGCGAGCAGGGCCACGAAGAGTTGACCCACCGCCGAGACCGCCGATACGGCGAATGTATTGACGAGCAGTCCGATCACGTCGACCTTCTCGACCGCGTCCACATAGTTGCCCAACGACAGCGGCCACGGAACGGGGGAGAGGGAGCCGACGTCGTCGGGCCGTCGCAGTGACGTCGCGAGCAGCCAGTAGATGGGAAATATGCACGCGAGGGCGATGGCGACGAGGACGGCATGTCCCCATGCCCGCCGCCACAACGGCTCGGAAACGGGTGACTCGCTAGTCGTCATGGAACGAAATCCTTTCCGAGAGCCACACGAGAACACCCGCGATGAGACCGAAGCCTACGAACAGCAGCACTCCGGCGGCGGCGCTGAGTCCGGCGTCGAAGCTGTGGAAGCCGTAGTCCCACAACAGGTAGTAGATGTTGGTCGTCGCCTGCGACGGTCCGCCCTGGGTGAGAGTGTCGATCAGCGGGAACGTCCACTGGGCGCTGAGGAGCACCGTCATCAGAGCGAGGAACACCAGGGTCGGGAAGAGCAGCGGCAAGGTGATCCACCAATCGATCTGGCGCCGGGTGGCGCCGTCTACCTGCGCCGCTTCAGCGTAGTGGCCACTGACGCCGGCCATGCCGGCCGAGACCACCAGCACCGCGAACCCTATGAAGTGCCAACCGGTGATGAGCACGATCACCCACTGTGCCGTGGCTGGTTCGCGGATCCAGTTGGTGTCCGACCCCAAGACCCGGTTGATCACCCCTGCACCGGGGTCCAGCAACCACTGCCACACGGCCGCGCTCGCCACCGGGGCGACGAGAAACGGCGCGAAGATCAGGCTCTGATAGACCGCGCGAGAGCGCCCACGGACGCCGCGGGTCGCGAACGCGACCACGACCGGGAGCACCAAGGTGAACGGCAGCAGGCCGACGACGAGGACGACGGTCCGCCAGACCGAGTCCCCGAAGGTCGGCAGCTCGAGCAGCCGCCGGTAATTGTCGGCGCCGACGGGGACCATCGGCGTGGTCGGCAGCAGATTCCAGGAGTACGTCGACAGCTGGGCTGCCTGGATCAGGGGTCGGTAGGTCCACACGATCAGCAGCGCGACCGCAGGCGTGAGATACAGGTAGGGAGCGGCCGCCCGCATCACTCTCCGGAGAGGGTGGACACGGGCGGCCGGAACGACCGCCGGCGACGGGGAAGGCACTGGCGTGTCGGTGAGCTCCGGTACGGCAACGAACACGATCGCCTCCTCAGCCCGTCCCGAGCGCGAGCGCCCGCAACCGGTCGAGCATGTCCTGCTCGGGAATGTCGTAGACCACCTCGGCCGGGGTCGCCTCCACCGCAGTGGCCACTACGGTGTCGCCGAGGACGTCGATGCGGGTAAATCCATACCCGGCGTGGCCGCGGTGCCGACCGACCGGCGCCAGCGGGTCGACCCGGTACGACAGTGCCGGACCCACCCATACCGGAATCCCCGCCACCGCACCGGTACCGGTCACATGTGCGTGCCCGCAGAGGATCATCCGGACGTCGGATCCCGCCACGACCGCCGCCAGCCGGTCCGGCTCCTGCAGCCGCAGGGAGTTCACCGTCGTGACCGGCGACGGAATCGGCGGATGGTGTAGGACGAGGAGAGTGCCGCGCCTACTCGTCAGGGCCAGTTGGTCGCCGAGCCAGGTGAGTTGTTCCTCGGTAAGGCCGCCCTCGTGCCGACCGGGAATGGTGCTGTCGAGCACGATGATCCGCAGACCGCAGACGTCGTGCACGGTGTCGTACGGTGCGGCGAGGTCACCAGAACGGAGGCTGAGAAGTTCGGTATAGAAAGCCGTGCGCTTGTCGTGATTGCCCATGGCGAAGACAATCTGAGCGCCCAGCGACGCTGCCGCCGGCTCGACCACCGCACGCAGCCGCCGATAGGCCTCCGGTGCCCCGTCGTCGGTGAGATCCCCCGACAGGACCAGCGCGTCGACTCGCCGACCGGATTCGACGATCCGGTCGAGGGTGCGCCGTAGCGCGTCGAGGGTGTCCACCGCGTCGTGAACAAGCTTCCCACCGGTGGTGATATGAGTGTCGGTCAGCTGAATAATCGTGAGATCGTCGCCGGACCTGCCTGCTGCGGTGCTCATCCGACGGGCAGAAGCGCGCTGGCCTGCTTCTGGGCGGCCTCGAGGGTGGATTTCGGTTCGGCGTCCTGATAGACGATCGCCTCGACGGCATCCATCATGCCATCGCGGATCTGCAGATAGTTGTCGCCGGGCATGGAGATCCATGGCTCCATCGATTCGAGCTGCGCGAGGTTGGGGGCGAGAAGCGGGCTCTTCTGTGCCCAGTCCTGCAAACCAGCCGGATCGTCGACGAGCCCGGTGCGCAGCGGCAGGTACCCGATGCCCTGGGCGATCTTCGTGTACGCCGCTTCACTGGTGAGGAACTTGATCAGCTCCCACGACGCCCGCTGCTTCGCGGGGTCCGAGGCGAACGTGAACAGGGAGGCGCCGGAGTTGGTCGGCACCGTGGTCTTGCCGGCGAAGGCAGGCATCGTCGTCGCGCGCAGGTCCCACTTGTCCCTGGCGCCCTTGACGAATGTGCCCTGGATTGCGCTGGTTTCCAGGATCATGCCGATGTCACCGCGGGCGAAGGCCTCGTAACCCTGCTGCTGGCTGAGCTTCGGTGTGGCACCGGACTGCACCAGGTTTTGTGCCATGTCCGCAACCTGTACCGCGGGGTCCTCAGCGAACGTGAGTGACGACCGGTCCTCGGCGATGACCCGTCCGCCGTTGGACCGGACGAGGCTCTGGAAGCACCAGTCCTTCGCGGTCTTGGTCAGGCAGTCCAGGTACACCCCGCCCTTGCCCGTCTTCGAGGTGATAGCCGCCGCGGCGTCGGCGACCTGATCCCACGTGGTCGGCGGGTTGGCAGGGTCGAGGCCCGCCTGCTCGAACAACGTTGCGTTGTAATAGAACACCGGGGTGGAAAAGACGAACGGCACGCCGTAGGTTGTGCCTTCCCAGTCGCCGAGATCGCGTGCGGTCGCAGCGTAAGGGTGCTTCGCACCGTCGAAATTCTTCTGCACCGCATCCTTGCCGACGAGATCGTCGAGGGGCTTGGCCCCCAGTTGATGGATCGTGAAGTCCAGGTCACTGAAGCCGAGCTGCGCGACGTCCGGGGGCGATCCGGCCACCGTCTGGCTCTGGATGCTCGAGACGGTGTCGGTGGCCGGGTTCGGGCTGTTGCCCTGCGGCTTCTGCGCCGTGACGTGGATGTTCGGATTCTGTTTGATGAAATCGGCGATCAGGGCGTTGAAGGTGTCGGTCCACGCCCCCGCCATGCCGTAGTTGTAGCTTTCGAACACGATCGACACCTGTTGATTCGAAGCGAGTTCCGGGACCGGACCGGAACCGCTCGCCGCTGAGTCCGTGGTGGTGGTGCCCAGGCCGCCGCAGGCGGTCAGGACTGCAGCGCTGGTCGCGAGCGCGACCAGCGCGGGCAAGGTCTTCTTCACTGTTGTCTCCTGTGATGTGTGGAAGGCGAGCGAATTCAGTGGCCAGGCTCAGGCCACTGACAGGGAGGAAGCCTCGGGGACGGATGCCCCGTGCTCGTGTGGGGGCCGCCAGAGCAGGCGGCATCCGGTGCCGGATTCGAACAGGTGGAGGTCGCGGGGGTCGACATCGAGTCCGGTGGCGTCGCCGACCCGAACCGGAACGGGCCGCGGCGCCCGCACCGCCAGACTGGTGGCGCCCACACTGATGTGCACGATCTCGTCGCCGCCAAGGTTCTCGATTGCGGTGACGACACCGCGCAGGCGGGCGTCGGGGGTATCGAAGTGCAGCCGTTCGGGTCGGATCCCGACCGTGACCGCCCGGGGCCACGAAGCCGCGCCGGCTGGTAGCCCGAGCGGTGCGTCGAGCCCGTCGGCAACGGCATGCAGCTCACCCGCCCGGTCGACGATCGTCGCGTCGATCAGGTTCATCGGCGGGGACCCCAGGAATGCGGCGACGAACGTCGACCGCGGAGCGTCGTACAACTCGGAGGGGGTCCCGATCTGCTCGACCCGCCCCCCGTTGAGCAGTGCGATTCTCGAGGCCATGGTCATCGCCTCGACCTGATCATGGGTGACATACAGGAATGTGGTGGCCAACCGCCTATGTAGAGAGGTCAGTTCGGTCCGGGTGGCACTGCGCAGCGCCGCATCGAGGTTCGACAGCGGCTCGTCCATCAAGAACGCGCCCGGCTCGCGCACCATCGCCCGCGCGAGCGCGACCCGCTGACGCTGCCCACCCGAGAGGGCGCCCGGCCGCCGGTCGAGGTGTTCGATCAGACCGAGGGCCGTCGCCACGTCGGTGACCTTCTCCCGAATCTGCTGCCGCGAGCGGCCCCGGGTGCGCAACGGGAAGCCGATGTTTTTCGCGACGGTCAGATGTGGATACAGGGCGTAGCTTTGGAACACCATTGCCACGTCCCGGTGCCGTGGCGGCGTCGCGGTGACATCGACATCGTCGAGCAGAATCCGCCCCGTCGACAGCGACTCCAGCCCGGCTATCATCCGCAGCAGCGTCGACTTGCCGCACCCACTGGGCCCGAGCAGGACCAGGAATTCACCATCCGCGATATCGAGATTCACATCCTGCACGACCGGGGTCGTGCCGAACCGTTTCGATACCCCGTCGAGTCTTATCCGTGCCACCCACGTCTCCTCACATCCGTCATCGTTCTTGCGGAACGACAACAGTTGCCAGTGACTGTCCGGTGAACGCCGCGCGGCCGGATCATGTTGGCCCTCGCTCGCGGTGACGGCGGCCTGCAACAATAGGAGAACATCGCAAGTGCGATCGACAGCAGCGATCGCCGCCACCCCGGAGGCAATAGCCCACTTCTATGCGCAACGGAAAAGCATTACTGGTGTGTGTGTTTGGTGATTTCTGCAATCGATGAGCTGGTGGTGACCTCGGCGGTGACGGGCGAGACTCCACCCACACCGTGGGTTTCGCCGAGTTCGAGTACGAACTGACGCAACCGGTGTCTCCGAGCGGTCTTCTCAAATGCTGCCGGGGATGTCCAGCACCTTTACCCCGGCCGTCTCACGTACCCCTGACGGGTCGGTCTTATTTGTGCGCTGAGTGTGGACGCCCGACACGCCATCTCCATGTGACGCCCGTCTCACACTGAGACGCTCGAGAGCTGGATTACGCGGTTCAATTCATTGCACAACGTCCCCACCGCCGGCACTCGGCCGGCACCCGATTCAGGAGGCGCACATTGAGTAGGCAAAGCCTGACAAAGGCCCACGCGAAGATCACCGAACTGTCATGGGATCCGACCTTCGCGACCCCGGCCACCCGGTTCGGCACCGACTACACCTTCGAGAAGGCTCCGAAGAAGGACCCTCTCAAGCAGATAATGCGGTCCTACTTCCCGATGGAGGAGGAGAAAGACAACCGCGTGTACGGCGCCATGGACGGCGCCATCCGCGGCAACATGTTCCGCCAGGTTCAGCAGCGCTGGCTCGAATGGCAGAAGCTGTTCCTGTCGATCATCCCGTTCCCGGAGATTTCGGCCGCCCGTGCGATGCCGATGGCCATCGACGCCGTGCCGAACCCGGAGATTCACAACGGGCTCGCGGTGCAGATGATCGACGAGGTTCGGCACTCGACGATCCAGATGAACCTCAAGAAGCTGTACATGAACAACTACATCGATCCCGCCGGGTTCGATATGACGGAGAAGGCGTTTGCGAACAACTACGCCGGCACCATCGGCCGTCAGTTCGGCGAAGGCTTCATTACCGGCGACGCGATCACCTCGGCGAACATCTATCTGACCGTGGTTGCCGAAACCGCGTTCACGAACACCCTGTTCGTGGCCATGCCCGACGAGGCAGCCGCCAACGGTGATTACCTGCTGCCCACCGTGTTTCACTCGGTGCAGTCCGACGAATCGCGGCACATCTCCAACGGTTACTCGATCCTGTTGATGGCCCTCGCCGACGAGCGCAACCGTCCCCTGCTCGAACGCGACCTGCGGTACGCGTGGTGGAACAACCATTGCGTCGTCGACGCCGCGATCGGCACCTTCATCGAGTACGGCACCAAGGATCGTCGCAAGGACCGGGAGAGCTACGCCGAGATGTGGCGGCGGTGGATCTACGACGACTACTACCGCAGCTACCTCATCCCGCTCGAAAAGTACGGCCTGACGATCCCGCACGACCTGGTCGAAGAGGCGTGGAAGCGGATCACCGAGAAGGGTTACGTCCACGAGGTAGCGCGTTTCTTCGCCACCGGGTGGCCGGTCAACTACTGGCGGATCGATGCGATGACCGACACGGACTTCGAGTGGTTCGAGCACAAGTACCCGGGCTGGTACTCGAAGTACGGCAAGTGGTGGGAGGAGTACAACCGCCTCGCCTACCCCGGACGCAACAAGCCGATCGCGTTCGAGGAGGTCGGGTACCAGTACCCGCACCGCTGCTGGACGTGCATGGTGCCCGCGCTCATTCGTGAGGACATGGTCGTGGAGAAGGTCGACGAGCAGTGGCGGACCTACTGCTCGGAGACCTGCTACTGGACCGACGCCGTCGCGTTCCGCAGCGAGTACCAGGGCAAGCCGACTCCGAACATGGGGCGGCTCACCGGGTTCCGTGAATGGGAGACCCTGCATCACGGTAAGGACCTCGCTGACATCGTGCAGGATCTGGGTTATGTCCGCGATGACGGCAAGACCCTCGTCGGTCAGCCGCACTTGCATCTGGACGATCCGAAGAAGTTGTGGACTCTCGACGACGTCCGCGGCAACACGTTCCAGAGCCCGAATGTGCTCTTGAACGAGATGTCGGACGCCGAACGCAACGCGCACATTGCCGCGTACCGCGCCGGCGGCGCAGTTCCGGCCTGATACAGGCCCGGTGGGTGGCGCCGCGGCCACTTCCGGCGCCACCCACCGCCTCACCATTCACTTCACAAGCACAGGAGAGACCCCGTGGCCGACAAGCACGTAATCAACTTCGAGCCCGTCGATATCGAGATGGAAGTCGGCGAGGACGAGTACATCCTCGATGCGGCATTCCGGCAGGGCATTCACCTGATGCACGGGTGCCGTGAGGGGCGGTGCTCGGCCTGCAAGTCGTTTGTTCTCGACGGCGATATCCAGATGGAGAATTACTCGACGTTTGCGTGCAACGACGCCGAGGTCGACGACGGACACGTCCTGCTGTGCCGTTCCACCGCTTACAGCGATTGCACCATCGAACTGCTCAACTTCGACGAGGACGAACTCCTCGGGGGCGTCCCCATCCAGGATGTGCGCACCCAGGTGACCGCAATCGAGTCGATGACGAAGGACATCGTGTCGCTGCGGCTGGCGCCCATCGAACCCGCGGCGTACGAATTCAAACCCGGCCAGTATGCGGACCTGCACATCCCGGGAACCGACGAACATCGCTCCTTCTCCATGGCGACAACCCAATCGACGCCGGGGCATGTCGAGTTCCTGATCAAAAAATATCCCGGCGGCAAGTTCGCCGGCCTGCTCGAGGACGGGATCTCAGTGGGTGACGAGATCGCCCTGACGGGACCGTACGGGTCGTTCACAATCAAGGAAGGCCATGTCCTGCCGATGGTCTTCATCGGCGGCGGCGCAGGGATGGCTCCGCTGCTGTCGCTGCTGCGGCACATGAGCGAGACGGGCAACACCCGGCAGGTGCATTTCTACTACGGTGCCCGCACCCCGCAGGACCTGTTCTATCTCGACGAGATCCTCGAGCTCGGACAGCGACTGACGAACTTCACGTTCGTGGCCTGCCTGTCGGAGTCGATGGACCCTGCGCCGGGGGGTGCGATTGCCGTCGAGGACGGCAATGTCACCGATGTCGTGAGCCGCTGCGAACCTGAGCTCGGTCGTGCAGAGGTGTACCTGTGCGGGCCGCCGCCGATGGTCGACGCAGCCCTGGAACTGCTCGAGGCGGAGGGCACCCCGCACGACCAGATCTTCTATGACAAGTTCACCAGCCCCGCATTCGATTAGGCGCCCCGAGAAAACCACCATCCTGCTTCACCGACAGAACTGAGAAACGAGATGACCGCAACTTCCGAGCCCAAGCAGCGGAGCTTTCCGAAGATCGAGTTCACCGACTCCGAGGCTGGTGCACTGGAATTCCCCAGCTCCCGCAGCCGCACCTTCACCTACTACACGCCGGCCAAGAAGCGGTCGACGATGTACGAGGACGTCACGGTCGACGTCCAGCCCGACCCCGACCGCCACCTCTCCCAGGGCTGGATCTACGGCTTCGGTGACGGCCCCGGCGGCTATCCGCAGGAGTGGACGGCCGCGAAGTCGTCGAACTGGCACGCCTTCCTCGACCCGAACGAGGAGTGGGACCAGACCATCTTCCGTAATAACTCCAAGGTCGTCCACCAGGTCGAACTGTGCCTGTCCAACGCCAAACGCGCCCGGGTCTACGACGGCTGGAACACACCGTGGCTGACGTTCATCTCCCGCAACCTGGGGGCGTGGATGCACGCCGAGAACGGGTTGGCGCTCCACGTGTTCACCTCCATCCAGCGGTCCTGCCCGACCAACATGATCAACACCGCCGTCGCGGTGAACGCCGCCCACAAGATGCGTTTCGCCCAGGACCTGGCACTGTTCAACCTGGACCTGTCCGAGGCCACCGAGGACTTCGACGGCGCCGCGCACCAAGAGGTGTGGCAGTCCGCTCCCGAGTGGCAACCCACCCGCGAGGTCGTCGAGCGGCTCACCGCGGTTCCCGATTGGTGTGAGCTGCTGTTCGCCTCGAACATCGTCTTCGAACAGCTGGTGGGATCGCTGTTCCGCACCGAACTGGTCATGCAGATCGCCGCCGGCAACGGTGACTACATCACCCCCACCATCGTCGGTACCGGCGAGCACGACTACGACCGCGACCTCAACTACACCCGCAACCTCTTCCGGTTGCTCACCCGCGACCCCGAACACGGGGAGACCAACAAGGAGCTGTTCGGCACCTGGCTTGCCACCTGGGTGCCCCGGTGCCTCGCCGCCGCCCGGGCGCTGCAGCCGATCTGGTCGCAGCCGGCCGACAAGGCAGTCACCTTCGCCACCAGTCTGGACGCCGCAACCGCGAAGTTCCGTTCCCTGCTCGAGGACCTCGGGCTCGACATACCCAAGGAGTTGGACCAGTGACCATGCAATTCGGATCGACCACCGAGTTCTCCAACATGTGTGGCGTCACCTTGATGAACACCCCCATCGGCCGCGTCGTCGCGGAGGTGATGGGCGCCAAGGACGGTGTCGAGCTGACCGAGTACCCGTCGATGATCCGCGTCGACGGCCAGAAGCTGCTGAGTTTCGACTACGAGGAACTCACCGACGCTCTCGGTGAGGAGTTCGACGGCTCCATCTTCGAGGAGATCAGCTCCACCCATTACGGGCGCATGGTTCACCTCGACGACAAGACCCTGCTGTTCGCCAGCCCCGAAGACGCCGCCGAGTACATCGGATTCGACCTCACCGAGCACTGACCGCAGCTGTCCGGGGCCACTCAGGTGGCCCCGGACACCCCCAGCCCACCCGAAAACCAGGACCAAGCGAGGACGCGATGTATCAGAAGGACGGTCGGAAATACTTCATCGTGGATGGCCACGTACACATCTGGGACGGTCGCAAGTCGAACCAGAAGAACGTGCACGGCAAGCAGTTCATCGACTGCTTCTACGACTACCACAAGAACCTCAGCCCCGAAGAGGTCGTGTGGGACTACGACACCTACACGTACTACGGCAGCGAACGCTTCGAACGCGACATCTTCGTGGACGGATACGTCGACCACGCGATCTTTCAGGCCACCCTACTCAGCGACTTCTACCACAACGGATTCGGGCAAACCGACGAAGCACTCGCCCTGGTCGCCAAACACCCCGGCAAGCTCACCTACAACCACGCCTACGACCCACGGCACGAGGAGGCCGGGCTCGAACAACTCCGCAAGGACGCCGACCGGATGAACCTGCAGGGCGTCAAGCTCTACACCGCCGAATGGCACGGCGACTCCCGCGGCTACAAACTCGACGACCCGTGGTCGCGGCGCTACCTCGAAGAGTGCATCAAGCTGGGTATCAAGAACATTCACGTACACAAGGGCCCGACGATCCGTCCCCTCGACCGCGACGCCTTCGACGTCTCCGACGTCGACAAGGTCGCCACCGACTACCTGGACCTGCGCTTCGTCGTCGAACATGTGGGTCTGCCACGGCTCGAGGACTTCTGCTGGATCGCCACCCAGGAGTCGAACGTCTACGGCGGATTGGCAGTGGCTCTGCCGTTCATCCACACCCGGCCCCGCTACTTCGCCCAGATAATCGGTGAGTTGCTCTACTGGATCGGCGAGGACAAGATCCTGTTCGGCAGCGACTACGCACTGTGGACCCCGAAATGGCTGATCGAGAAGTTCGTCGACTTCCAGATCCCCGAGGACATGCAGGGCGAGTACGCCCCGATCACCGTCGAACAGAAGCAGAAGATCCTCGGCCTCAACGCCGCAGCGCTGTACGACATCGACGTTCCCGCGGACCTGCAACTGGCCGAGCCGGCCGGGCAGGAAGGTGTGGAGGTCGCTGCCGGGGCGCGGGAAACCGTGTCGTCATGACCACCACCACCACCGCCGCCGTCGTCTGCACCGAAGAGGACGTTCTGATGGCCTTGTCGACGGTCACCGACCCGGAACTGGACGAGCCGATCACCGAACTCGGTTTCGTCCGGTCGGTCACCCTCGACGATGACGGGGTCACCGTGCACCTGCGGCTGCCCACCGCGTTCTGCTCGCCGAACTTCGCCTACCTCATGGCCTCCGACGCCCTCGACGCCCTGCGCCTGATCGAGGACATCGGCGAGGTTCGGGTGCTGCTCGACGACCACCACGACAGCGACAAGATCAACACCGGCCTCGCAGCCGACGCCGGATACGTCGGAACGTTCGGCTCCGAGGCGGAGGAGAGTCTGCACGAACTGCGCCGAACGTTTCGGTCCAAGGCACATGCCGGGGCGATGGAACGCTGTGTCGAGGCGCACCTGAAGACCACCGACATGGGTGTGAACGAGATCTACCGACTCGTTCTCAGCGACCTCGCCCCCGGAAAAGCGAAGGCCGCGTTGCTGCGACGCCGAATCGGCATCGGGTTGAGCATCTGCCCGGCCAGCCCAGTGTTCGTCGACGACGCCGGCAAACGCATCTCCGCGGAGTCGGTGCCGATGCGGCTGCGGTTCGCCAAGTCGGTGCGCATTTCGATGGAAGGCAACGCCCACTTCTGCCGCGGCCTGCTCGCCACCCGCTACGCCGACAGCGAATCCGTCGGCAGCACTCCGCGAATCACCGATCTCAGAACCAGGAGCCCGCGATGAAGGCCGTGCAAGTGGTGGGATACCACACCAAGCTGCAGCTCACCGATATTCCCGAACCCACGATCGAGGGTCCCCTCGATGTCATCGTGCGGATCGGCGGCGCGGGTGTGTGCCGTACCGACCTGCATGTTCTCGAGGGGCAGTGGGAGGAGAAGTCCGGTGTCGCACTGCCGTACACAATTGGTCACGAGAACGCCGGTTGGGTCCACGCGGTGGGTGACGCCGTCACCAACGTGGTGGTCGGCGACAGGGTGATCCTGCACCCGCTGATCACGTGCGGGTTGTGCCGGGCGTGCCGTTTCGGTGACGACGTCCACTGCCAGAACAGCAAGTTCCCCGGCATCGACACCAACGGCGGATACGCCGAGTATTTGCGCACCACCGCCCGCAGTGTGGTCCGGATCGACGACTCGCTCGAACCCGCCGACGTCGCCGCCCTCGCCGACGCGGGCCTGACGGCGTACCACGCCGTCGCCAAGGTCGCCAGGACCACTCGCCCCGGAGACGTGTGCGTGGTGATCGGGGCAGGCGGACTCGGCCACATCGGCATCCAGGTCCTGAAGGCGATCTCCGGGGTCACCGTGGTCGTGCTCGACCGTAACCCCGCGGCCGTCGACCTCGCCGTGAAGATCGGCGCCGACCACGGCATCGTCGCCGACGGCACCCACATCCAGCAGGTGCTCGACCTGACCGGCGGGCACGGTGCCGAAGCCGTCGTCGACTTCGTCGGCGAAGGCGGCGCCACCGCCGAAGGGATCGCGATGCTGCGCCGCGCCGGGAACTACTACGTCGTCGGATACGGCGAGAACCTCGACGTCCCGACCATCGACGTGATCTCCACCGAGATCAACTTCATCGGGAACCTCGTCGGCTCCTACAACGACCTGCAGGAGCTCATGACCCTCGCCGCCCAGGGCAAGGTCACATTGCACACCACCCGGTACCGGCTCGAGGACTTCCAGCAAGCTCTCGACGATCTCGATGCCGGTCGGGTCCGCGGCCGGGCGATCCTCGTCCCTTAACCGCATCTCTCCGCGAAAGAAAGCACGAAAGGAACATCAGCCATGGCGAAAGAGCTGCGGTACAACACGGACGCCCGAGCCCGCCTCGAGCAGGGCGTCAACGCCCTCGCCGACGCGGTCAAGGTGACCCTCGGCCCCAAGGGGCGCAACGCGGTGCTCGAAAAGCTCACCGGGCCACCGACGATCACCAACGACGGCGTGACCATTGCCCGCGAGATCCAGCTCCGCGAACCCTTCGCCAACATGGGTGCCCAGTTGGTCAAGGAGGTGGCGATGAAGACCAATGGTGTGGTCGGCGACGGCACCACCACCGCCACCGTGCTCGCTCAGGCCATGGTCCGCGAGGGTCTGCGCTCGGTCGATGCCGGCGCCAACCCCATGCGGGTGCGGCGCGGCATCGAGCGGGCCGTGTCCGTGGTCGTCGATTCCCTCCGCGAGCAGGCCTCCCAGATCGGGGGGCAGAGTGAACTGCACCGGATCGCAACCCTCGCCGCCAGCGACGACGAAGTGATCGGGCACGCCATCTCGACGGCGGTTGATTACGTCGGCAAGTCCGGGGTTGTCACGACCGAGGAGAGCGACACCCTCGGGCTGTCGGTCAACATCGTCGACGGCATCGAGTTCGATCACGGCTACATCTCCGGCTACATGGTCACCGACCCGGAGCGAATGGAAGCGGTGCACACCAATCCGCTGATCCTGCTGACGAATAAGAAGATCACCCAGGTCCAGGACATCATGCCGAGCATCGAGGTGGCCAAACGTGCCGACCGACCGCTGGTGGTACTGGCCGAGGACGTCGACGGTCCGGCCCTGCAGCTGCTCGTCGGCGGAAACATGCACAAGACCATGCAGTCGGTGGTCGTGCGTGCCCCCGGTTTCGGCCATCGCCGCGTCGCCGAGCTCGAAGACCTCGCCGTGGCACTCGGTGGGCACGTGATCGCCAAGGACACCGGCATCGAACTGTCCGAAATCAGCGTCGAACATCTCGGATCGTGTGACCGCATCACCGTGACCGAGAACGAGACCACGATCGTCGGCGGACAAGGGGACCAGCGCCTCCTCGATGCCCGCATCGCCCAGCTCGAGGCCCAGCTCGAGCGCGCCAAGATCGAGGCGGATCAGGAAAGCCTCGAACTGCGTATCGCCCGGCTCACCGGGCGTGTTGCCGTCATCCGCGTCGGCGGCGCGACCAGTGTCGAGCTCAAGGAACGGATGCTGCGCGTCGACGACGCGCTGGCCGCCACCCGCGCCGCGGTCGAGGCCGGAATCGTCTCCGGAGGTGGCACCGCGCTGGCGCAGTCGCATCGGGCATTGGCCGATCTCGACCTGGCCGGTGACGAGGCCATCGGATGCGACGTCGTGCGTCGCGCTCTTCCGGAACCGCTGCGCTGGATCGCGATCAACGCCGGGTTCGACGGCGACGAGGTCGTCGAGGTGGTCGCCGGCCTGCCGCTCGGGCACGGATTCAACGCGCTCACCGGCGAATACGGGGACATGTTCGACGACGGAGTGATCGACCCGTTCAAGGTAACCCGCGCCGCACTCGAAAGCGCAGCCTCGATCGCGGCACTGCTGATCACCACCGAAACCGCTGTCGTGGAGGAGGTTATCGGTAATCCCGGTGCCATCATGGCACCCGGTTTCGGCGATCTCGCCGAAGGCATGGTCCGCCCGTCGAATATCTACTAGAAACCAGTGGGTCACTGCCTCGGGGTCCTGCGAGGCGGTGACCCACTCGCCCGAAAGAAAGTGAAGCAGAGTGATTTTCATTGTGGTGAAGTTCAATGTCCTCGACGAACACCAGAACGACTGGTTGCTCATCACCAAGGAGTTCACCGACGCGACCCGATCGGAACCGGGCAATCTCTGGTTCGAATGGCACCGCAGCGCCGACAATCCCGCCGAGTTCGTGCTGATCGAGGCATTCGCCGACGGGCAGGCCGGTTCCGACCATGTCAATGCGGACCACTTCCGGAAGGGATTGGACGCGATGCGCCCGGCACTGAGCGAGACACCGCGCATCCTCCACACCGAGCTTCCCGGCGACGACTGGTCCCGTATGGGCGAGTTGGACATCGCTTCGTAATGCGCCACGCACCACACCGGGCCAGGCAAACCCCGGTGTGGTGCACCCGTGACGGACACACAACAGTGCGGAAGGACAAGGCATGACCGTGGTGACGACCGGCCCCGTAGCGGATCTGGTTGCGGGTCTCGGCGATGCTGTGGTGACCGACGGAGACACCATGATCGCCTACACCCGCGATCAGGCGCTGCTCTCGCCATCCGGTCAACCGATGGCAGTGGTTCGCGCCCGGACGGTCGACGACGTCGTGACGACGCTGCAGACTGCCTACCGGTACAAGATTCCGGTTGTCACGAGAGGTGCGGGGACCGGTCTTGCCGGCGGTGCCAATGCGCTCGAGGGGTGCATTGTCTTGAGTACCGAGAAAATGAACCGGATTCTCGAAATCGACGAGCAGTCCCGTACCGCGACGGTCGAACCCGGTGTCGTCAACGGCGACCTCGCTACCGCAGCAGCAGAGCGAGGACTCTGGTATGTGCCCGACCCCGGCAGTCGCGCCATCTCCACGATCGGTGGGAACCTCGCGACAAACGCCGGTGGGCCCTGTTGCGCCAAATACGGGGTGACCGGCGATCACGTCGCCCGGATAAAAGCGGTGCTCGCCGACGGCCGGATCATCCATACTGGTGCAGCCACCCGCAAGAACGTCGCCGGCCTGAACCTCACGCAACTGCTGGTCGGGTCCGAGGGCACTCTTGCCGTCATCGTCGAGGCGACCATGCGGTTGCGCAGAAAACCGGCGCACGCATCCACTGTGGTGGCGGCGTTCGCCGACCCCGTCCAGGCCGTCAACGCGGTAATGGCGATTCAGAACGTGGCCGACCCGAGCCTGGTCGAACTCATGGACCACAACACGATCACCGCGGTCAACGACATGACCCAGATGGGCCTCGACGAGAGCGCCGGTGCGCTGCTACTCATCCAGTGCGACGGCGAGGCCGCGGAGGCGGAAACCGATCGCATCGCCGAAGCATGCCGCAGTTGTGCGGCGACCGAACTTTTCGTGACCACCGACCCGGTCGAAAGCGACGGGCTCATGCAGGCTCGGCGTGTCGCGTTGACCGCCCTCGAACGCTGCGGCAGTACGCTGCTCGACGACCTGGCAGTGCCGGTGCCCCGGCTACCGCACATGCTCGACGCCATCAGCCGTATCGCGGACCGCCACCATCTTTTCGTCGGCACCTTCGGACACGCCGCGGACGGAAACCTCCACCCCACGATCGTGTTCGACGCAGCCGACCGCGACGCATCCGACCGTGCCTACCGCGCCTTCGACGAGATGGTCACCCGGTGCTTGGCGCTGGGCGGATCGATCACGGGGGAGCACGGCGTCGGTGATCTCAAACGCAACTACCTCGAGACGATGGTAGGCACACACGAGCGAGTGCTGATGGGTCAGATCAAGGCGGTGTTCGACCCTCCTGGGATTCTCAATCCGGGACGCGCGATATGACTGCCACCAAAGCACCCGGCATGGATCTGCACCCATCCCGATCGCGGATCGCGATACCCACGCAGTCGTCGCCCGATGCAGTGGACGCTTGCGCAAATATCGATCCAGTTGTCCTCCCGGCGGCCCGATCCGACGAGAACGACGACTTCGTGCTGGACTTCGCGGCCCGATGGGTGCATTTCGGCTGCGGCAGCGCCGAAGACATCTTCATCGCCTTCGGGTGAAACGAGGCTCGGCACTTCGAACGCCTGCGCTATCTGGCCACACGCCGATTCATTGCCATCGATGACTTCCTCCGTCAACGACTTCTCGCCGTGTGCGCCGAACGGCTACCTCCTTTGAGCACACCGGTGACCATCCCCGACGAAAGGCCACGACGATGCCTGTGAACCCCGTCCCGCGACCACAATGCCGTCCCGCCCCCGAACCGCAGCCGCTCCCGGTGTCGAGCACGCTCACCATGACCGACCTGCTGTGCGCACTGGAAGCACTCACCGGGGTTCGCCGGCGGCCCGTAGCCCAGGACACACAGCCGTGAGGTAGCAGCTCCCAGCCCCGGTAGGAAGCGTCCTGAATCTGCCGGAATGCATTACCCGGTCTGAACCAACTCAGGCTGCAGATCGCAGTTTCCCAAGGCGTGGTCGTGGTGAGCGCCCACCAGGCATGCCCTACCGCAATTGGCCACCCGGTGCCCCACGTACCACGCGTGCGACAGCCGGTGGCTCGTCTACCCCGGGGTGACACCCGAAACTCGTCGTAACACTGTGCGTGCGTCGAGGACGTCGGCCCACCTGGGGATCTACGCGCACAGGCCTGTGTCTCATACTGAGACCCGTATCACATTGAGACGCCGTACGCTCATGCATGTAACCGGCGGAAGAACGGGGCGTGTAGGAATCATGACCGCTAAGGATCTACGGGTAGCACGTGAGCGTTTTCTCTCCGAGCATCATCTCGACAGCTCCATTCGGCAGGACATCTACTCCTCCTGGCAGCGGTCGAAGTCACTGAAAGTGGTACCTGATCAGCTCGATCTCCCGTATGTCCGGGAGCCGAACCTGGACTGTCCCCTCGTCACGGCAGCCGGACCGGTCTTGAAACAGCTCGCGGACGGGCTGGTGGACGAGCCGGTCAGTGTGATTCTGACGTCCGCCGACGGAGTGATCTTGACAAGGATCGCCGCCAGCCAGCGGCTCAATCGCACGCTCGACGCTGTCAGCCTGGCCCCAGGTTTCAGCTACTCGGAAGAATTCGCAGGTACCAACGGTATCGGCACTGCCCTCGAGACCCGGCAACCAACCCTGGTCACCGGCGCCGAACACTACGTCGAAAGTCTCGGGCAACTTGCCTGTGCCGGTGTCCCGATCACCCACCCGATTTCCGGAGCTCTCGTCGGCGCGCTCGACCTGACCGGCTGGGTCGAGGACGGGGGACCACTGCTGGCCACCCTGGCCAAATCCGCAACCGCCCAGATCGAAGGGCGGCTCCTTGCACAGGCCAGTGCCGAGCAGACAGCGCTCCTGAACGCCTACCTGAAGGCAGGTCGGCGGGCACCACAAGCAGGGGTTCTCGCTCTGGGTGACGATCTGGTGCTCCTCAACCGTCGCCTGCGCCTGGCACTGGATGCCCAAGACCAAGCTGCGCTGCTCGAGCACGCTGTCGACCTGACAGGAATGCCTGCCACACATCGACATATCGTCGCCCTACCCAGCGGACTGTCGGCGCGTCTGTCGTCCACCGAGGATTTCGGATTCGGATCGCGACGGCAGATGGCTTTGTTCTACGTACACCTCCTCGACACCGCCAACTCCGCGATCCCAGCAACAGAGAAACATGATTCCCTGCCCGGTATCACCGGCAGCAGCGCTTCTTGGCGCCGTAGTTGCCAGCAGATCGCCCGCTGCGCTCGCGAACAACAGTGGGTCACGGTTTCCGGAGAGCCGGGAAGCGGTCGCACTGCAGCACTCAAAGCGGCTGCTATGGCCCATATTCCGGTTCGAACGCGAATTTTCTGTGGGCCGGAGCTGTCGGGGGACAGTGGCGTCATGCAGGCGCTTCGGCAAGAACTCGAACAGGACCGCTTCAGCATCATCCTTCGCGACATCGATCTGCTCGACGAGGAGCATCAGAGGTCTGTCGCCGACCTCATTTCCGGACGTGAGCATGCCGGCTGGACCGGTGTAACCATCGGCGCTGCAGCGCACAACACCGATCTCGACACGCTTATCCTGCCCTATTTCAGCCACACCGTGCCTGTGCCCGCGTTGCGCCACCGCATCGAGGATCTCCACGACCTGGTACCGCTCCTACTCCGTCAGCTGGGCCACGGGGCAGAGCTATCGCTCGACCCTGCGGCAATGCGTCAACTGTGTAAATACAGCTGGCCCGGAAACGTGAGCGAGCTCCGGCAGGTCCTCCAGGAGGTGGTGCAGCGGCAACGCTCCGGCATCGCCGGAGTTGATCAGTTGCCACCGGTATGCCGGGCGCTGAGCCGACACACGCTTACACAGATCGAGGCCCTGGAGCGAGACGCCATCGTCCGCAGCCTCGAAGAAAACCACGGAAACAAGAAGGCGGCGGCAACCGCGCTCGGCATCTCACGCGCGACGATCTACCGGAAAATCAAGGAGTTCGGAATCGGCTTGTAAGTCGTCTCCCAAGCATGGACTGCCGCCCCGCGGTCACGCGGAGCTACTCAGCTATCGCTGATCGCGGACACCCCGCGCGTCGTGGCTTCCTGCCTCGGGTCCGGATTGCTCAGTGCCCGAACCCGGTACGGACCGGGAAGCCGCGCGAATCGCGGCCGATCGGGTGCTGATGGTCCTCTGTGGTCGTCTCCAGTTCACCGAGTGACCACCCTTTCCGTGTCCGGAAATGAGACGGCCATCACACCAGTTCCGCCGGACGATGGGGGATACCGAGATAGTGCACTCGGTACGAAACCCGAAGTCTAGCGCGGCAACCGAGAAGGCGATTCTGATGACGACAAACCCGCATACTCTGCACACAACGACTGGGCGAGAGCACTCCGGTAGTGGTCGGGTCTGGCTGGTGGCACCACTGTGCACGACGGCCGCCCCCACCGACCGCCCTCCCGTGCGTGATGACCTGATGCGGACCTGGCTGCCGGACGGCGACGCTACCTACCGCAGCTCCGACGGTCGCCGCAAGACCACCTGGGCACAACTGCATGCACAGTTCGATCTGGTGGAGGTGACGTCATGACGACCCTGACCAAAATCGGATGGGCATCTGAATCACGCTACCCACGAGGTGTATTCGGCGAGTGTCTCGCGAGCGAGGACGCTGCCGAGGATGATCTGCGCTTGGCTCCCGACGACCGGGTCACGTGCCCGCTACACCATCGGTGGATCTACCGCTGCGTCGCGTCGCCGGCCCATATCAATGCAGTGACGCGACACCGATGGTGCCGTAGTTGCGCCGTCCCCCTGCCCGTGGTCATCGACGAGATCGCGGGAACCGTCACCATCGTCTGCACTCGGTGTGGTGACGGGGGCAGTCCGGCCACCACCCGCCTGATCGCCGCATGCCGCGCCACCATCGTCTGCACTCGGTGTGGTGACGGGGGCAGTCCGGCCACCACCCGCCTGATCGCCGCATGCCGCGCCAGTCTCGCCACCTCGAAACAGCGAGCACGGCAGCCGGCGTGAACCCGGCTGTGCAATGCGCTACCGGGTTCGATTAATGCCCGTCGGATTCGGACCAGTCCGCGAGTTTCCGCAGCGTCTCAATATGACTCATTATCTTGATCAGTTACAGAAAGTCGGGGCATAGTCTGCCCGTGCCTTCGACAACGGATTTCGCACGACAGCTGCGGCTCGCCGATCTGCGTGTGACCCAGCCGCGGATTGCGGTATTGGAAGCGGTGCAGGCAAATCCCCACGCCGACACGGAAACGATCCTCGCGGCGGTGCGCGGTGTTCTGCCGCGAGTGTCTCAGCAAGCGGTGTACGACGTGCTTCACGCGATGACCGCGGCAGGGTTGGTGCGGCGGATCCAACCGTCAGGCTCCCTGGCGCGCTACGAGTCTCGGGTCGGTGACAATCACCACCACGTGGTCTGCCGGTCCTGTGGAGCCATCGCTGACGTCGACTGCGCCGTCGGTGACACGCCGTGCCTGACCGCTTCGCACGACAACGGATTTCGTGTCGACGAGGCGGAGCTCATCTTCTGGGGCACCTGCCCTGACTGTTCCCCATCGCACCGTTGACAACCCGATCCACCAAGCACAGCCCGGATTACTCCCTTTTTGGAAGGAAAGCAGTGACTGACACCCAGACCATCGCAGAAGAACACCCTCCGATAGCCGAGGCCCAAACGGAGCCCGCGCAGAGCGGCGGCTGCCCCGTTGCCCACGGTCGTCAGAAGCACCCCACTGAAGGCGGGGGAAACCGTGACTGGTGGCCGAACCAGCTCAACCTGAAAATCCTGCAGAAGAACCCCGCCGTGCGCAATCCCATGGACGAGGACTTCGACTACGCCAAGGAATTCGCGTCCGTCGACCTCGACGATCTGAAGCGTGACATCGAGGAGGTCTTGACCACCTCACACGAGTTGTGGCCCGCCGACTTCGGGCACTACGGCCCCCTCTTCGTCCGCATGGCATGGCACGCCGCGGGCACCTACCGCACTACCGACGGTCGCGGCGGCGCCGGCGCCGGGATGCAACGGTTCGCGCCCCTGAACAGTTGGCCCGACAACGCGAACCTCGACAAGGCGCGCCGGCTCCTGTGGCCGGTGAAGAAGAAGTACGGCAAGACGGTGTCGTGGGCCGATCTCATGGTCTTCGCCGGCAACGTCGCACTCGAGTCGATGGGCTTCGAAACCTTCGGATTCGGCGGAGGCCGGGTGGATCGGTGGGAACCGGAAGAGGATGTGTATTGGGGCCCGGAACTCACCTGGCTCGGCGACGAGCGTTATACCGGTGAGCGGGACCTCGAAAAGCCGCTCGGTGCGGTGCAGATGGGTCTGATTTACGTCAACCCCGAAGGCCCGAACGGCAACCCGGACCCGCTCGCCGCGGCCACGGACATCCGTGAGACGTTCGCCCGGATGGCGATGAACGACGTCGAAACCGCTGCACTGATCGTCGGTGGCCACACCTTCGGCAAGACCCACGGCGCCGGCCCGGCCGACCACGTCGGCCCGGAGCCCGAGGCCGCACCGCTCGAGGAGCAGGGTCTGGGCTGGAAGAGCTCCTTCGGCACCGGTAAGGGCAAGGACGCCATCACCAGTGGCCTCGAGGTGACCTGGACACCTACCCCGACCACGTGGGACAACAGCTTCCTCGAAACCCTGTACGGCTACGAATGGGAGCTGAGCAAGAGCCCCGCCGGCGCCAACCAGTGGATCGCAAAGGACGGCGCCGGTGCCGGTACCGTGCCCGACGCTTTCGACCCCTCGGTGCGGCACGCCCCCACCATGCTGACCACCGACCTCTCCCTGCGGATCGACCCTGCCTACGAGAAGATCACCCGTCGCTGGCTCGACCACCCCGAGGAGCTCGCGGACGAATTCGCCAGGGCCTGGTACAAGCTGACCCACCGCGACATGGGCCCGGTCGCCCGTTACCTCGGCCCGCTCGTGCCTGACGAAACCCTGCTGTGGCAGGACCCCATCCCCGCCGCGACCTACGACCTCGTCGGCGCCGATGACATTGCCACCCTCAAGGGGCGGATCCTGTCGTCGGGACTGACTGTTGCCGAGTTGGTCTCGACTGCGTGGGCGTCGGCCTCCTCGTTCCGGGGCAGCGACAAGCGGGGCGGCGCCAACGGCGGTCGTATCCGTCTCGAGCCGCAGGCGAGCTGGGAGGTCAACAACCCCGACGAGCTCGCGCAGGTGGTAGGCATCCTCGACGCCATCGTGGAGTCGTTCAACTCCGCGCAGACCGGGAACACCCGGATCTCGTTCGCCGATCTGGTCGTGCTGGGCGGAGCTGCGGCTGTCGAGCAGGCCGCCAAGAACGCCGGACACGACATCGAGGTGCCCTTCACTCCGGGACGAGCCGACGCCACGCAGGATCAGACCGACGTGGAATCCTTCTCCGCTCTCGAGCCGAGCGCGGACGGGTTCCGCAACTACCTCGGGACGGCACACCGGCTGCCCGCCGAGTATTTGCTGATCGACAAGGCGAATCTGCTGAACCTCAGCGCTCCCGAGTTGACGGTGCTGATCGGTGGCCTGCGGGTGTTGGGCGCCAACCACAACCAGTCGTCGCTGGGCGTGTTCACCGCACACCCCGGGTCGTTGAGCAACGACTTTTTCGTGAACCTGCTCGATCTGGAAACGGTGTGGGCGCCCACATCTGCGAACTCGGGCATTTACGAGGGTCGCGACCTCGCCACCGGTGAGGTGAAGTGGACCGGCAGCCGTGTGGACCTGGTGTTCGGGTCGAACTCGGAGCTTCGCGCGCTGGCCGAGGTCTACGCCGCCGACGATGCGAAGGTGAAGTTTGTGCACGACTTCGTCTCCGCATGGGACAAGGTGATGAACCTCGATCGGTTCGACCTTCGCTGACCCCGTGACACCGGGTGTGGCACCGTCGAACTTCGTCGACTGACGTTTTCCGGTCAGAGCACAGATTCGAGCCAGGCGGCTGTCTGGAAGAGTCGTTGCTCGGCACCGGGACGCCCGATCAACTGCAATCCGAGGGGAAGGCCCGCACTGTCACGACTGCCAGGGATCGTGACCACCGGTAGACCCATCGCCTGCCACGGTCGGCTCATGATGGGCGTCCCTGTCGCGTCGTGGCCGTGCGGCGCGGCGCCGAGAGCCGCGGGCCCGAGGATTGCTTCGTCCTCGCCCAACGCCGAGAGCAGCAGCTGTCGGGTCTCGCGGATTTCGGCGAGGGCGGCACGGTAATCCGTCTCTGTGGTTGCGGCCCCCGCGGTGAACAGTTCGGCGAGGGGTGTGCTGATCTTGTCGGTCTGCGCGGCCTCGGCGGCGCGTTCGCGGGCGGCTTCGTACGCCATCACCGTGTGGTGGTGTTCCGCCAGTGCCACAACCGTTGCGGCGGAATACAACTCACGGCATTGGATCCCCGCCGACGCGGCGGAATCAGCGGTCGTCCTGAGCGCCGCCGTCATCTCTCGGGACACCTCGCCGAGCTCGAACCCGCTCCACAGCCGCAGCCGGTGTGGAGCGGAAGGTTCGAGAGCGGGCGCTCGCGTGCCGTCGCGCAGTGCTGTCCACGCGAAGTGGAGATCGGGCACGGTTCGTGCCAGCAGCCCCACCGTGTCGAGACTGGGACTCAGCCCGGTGATGCCCGCGGTCGGAAATTCGCCGTGGGCGGTGACGAAACCTGCGACTCCGCAGAACGACGCCGGCCTCGTCAGTGACCCCGCGGTCTGTGTACCGAATGCGAGCGGCACCATGCCCGCGGCCACCGCTGCCGCCGAGCCGCTCGACGACCCGCCGGGGGTGTGACCCAGGGCGCGGGGGTTGCGGGTCGGGCCGGGCTTGAAATACCCGAACTCGGTGGTCACCGTCTTACCGAACGGGAGTGCGCCGAGGGCACGCGCACGCGCCACACAATCGGCGTCCGTCGTCGCGGAATCCGCACCCCGCAGCTCACTGCCGCAGCGCGTCGGCATACCCGCGACGTCGATGAGATCCTTGACTCCGACGGGCAGGCCCCAGAGCGCGCCGTCCGGGCCGCTGTCCTGGATTCGGTCGGCCGCGGACCGCACCGCATCGGCATCGAGGTGGACCCAGGCGTGAACTTCCGGCTCGAGGTCCGCAATTCGTGCGAGTGCCGCCTCCGCCACATCGATGGGCGTCGTCGCGCCCGTCGCCAGCTGCTCGGCCAGCTCCCGGAGTGGGCTCGATGACCGTAGTTCCGTCTTCATCGCATCGCCACCATCGTGTCGTCGCTCGTCGTCTCGGTCTGCCCGGTGAGCGCTCGGGTGCGCATCACGGAGAAGAGGCGATCGGCTCGTGCTTTCGTCTCCCCGGATGGCGCCGACAACAGCGCGACGATGATGGACACCGCCAGCGAGAGGGGTGCCACGGCGAGTGCCGGGTTCGAGAACCCGAGGATGGAGTCCGGTCCCTGCACGACCGGGCTGAGCAGGATGACGGTGACCGACAGGACGAGCCCGACCACGATGCCGGAGATGACGGCACGCGCCGTCATGCGCTTCCAGTACATGGTCAGCAGCAGTGCCGGCAGGTTCGCACATGCTGCGATCGACATCCCCAGTGAGGCGAGGAACGCGACGTTCTGCTTCTGCGCCGCGAAGGCGAGGGCGACACCGATGACGCAGGTTGCCACCGTCGCGACCCGGGCCGCGCGATGCTGGGCCTTCGCCGACACCGATCCGTTCCTGATCACCTGCCCGTACAGGTCGTGTGCGATCGCACCGGAGGTGGCGATCACCAGGCCGGACAGTGCGGCCAGAATGGTCACGAACGCCACGGCCGCGACGAATGCGAGCAGGACGCCGCCGCCGACCGTCTCGGCGAGCTGCGCGACCGCGAGGTTGCCGCCCCGATTCTCGGACTTGATCACCTCGACACCGACCAGCTTGGCGGCGCCGTAGCCGAGCACGGGAACCAGCAGGTAGAAGGCGAAGAAGATCCAGATCGCGGTGTAGGCGGACGTTCTCGCCTGCTTCGCATCCGGAACGGTGAGGAAGCGGATCATCACGTGCGGCAGGCCGAGCACGCCGAGGACGAGCCCGACGGTCTGCGACAACTGGTCGAACGACGCGGCACCGGACGTACGCTGCGGCGCGACGAACGATTGCCCAAACTCGGCGAGCGCGGTGCTGAACGGGCCGAAGGGATTGAAATCGAACCGCACCAGCACGAGAACGAACAGCACGACGGCGCAGACCATGAGGAGACCGGTCTTGATGATCTGGATCCAGCTGGTGGCGAGCATGCCACCCACCAACGTGTACGCCGTGGTGAGTGTTCCGATGATCAACACGGCCACGGTGTAGTCGAGGTCGAACAGCAACGACACCAGAAGCGCGGCACCGACTAGCTGCGACACGAGATAGACCACGCTGATCACCACCGTGCTGATCGCCATCATCGACCGCACGTCCTTGCCGGGGAACCGGGTGGCGAGAACATCCGCCAGCGTGAAGCGGCCGAGGTTGCGCAGGGGTTCCGCGATCAGCAGCATCGCGAGGACGAACGCGACGGGCACGAAGACCGCGAGGTAGAACCCGTTGAAACCGGTCAGCGCGATCGCGCCGGTGACTCCGAGAAACGAGGCGGCAGAGATGAAGTCGCCGGCGATGGCGACACCGTTCTGCCTGCCGGTCAGGCTGCCGCCCGCGACGTAGTGATCGGCGGCGGACTTGTTCCTCTTGGAAGCCCACGCGGTGATCATCAGGGTGACAACGACGAGGGCCGCGAAAAGTGCAGCGGAGACGAGGTTCATGGCGCGTTATCCTTTCGCCGGCGAGGCGGTCCGGGAGTCGAGTTCGGCGGCCCGCGCCATGTAGTACCGGGCCACGACGATGGCGACGACGAATTGCGCGACCGCGTAGAGCCACGCCACGGTGACGCCGCTGAAGACGACGCCGTCCAGCAGCGAGGTGAACCCGCCGAGGATCGGTAGGGGCAGAAACAGTGCGAGGACCAAGGCGCTGAGACGAAACGTCAGGGCGGCACGCGTGTCTGCGAGCGCCTGCAGGTCGGATTTCTGTGGGACTTGTTCGGGCGGTGACGAGGTGACCATAGCTATTTACCTCCGGCTGCGGCGGGAACGAGTGCGGGTGTCACGGTGATCGGATCGGACCATTCGTCGTAGAACAGCCAGTCTGGGGACTCGACCGGAACCGACAAACGGTGGAATTTGCGTTGGAAGTAGACGAGGCTGTCGCCGTGTTCGCGCGTATGCACGCGGTCCAGTTCGATGAACATCACCGAATGCGATCCCACGGTCTTGCTGTCCGCGATCCGGCCGGCGAGCACCACGTGGGCGGCGCGCAGGATCGGGACACCGTCGTCGGTGTCGTCTTCCCAGATGTCCCACTGGAACCGGTCGGCCATCGCGACTTGTGTTGCGCCCGCGAAATGCATGGCCAGTTCTTCGTCGTCGCCGGAGAGCACGTTGATACCGACTCTGCCGTTGTTCTGGAATACGTTGTGCATGGCGCTGTTCTGATTTACGCATACGAGTGCGGTGGGCGGGGAGTCGGTTACCGAGCAGACGGCGGTCACCGTCATTCCGCATCGCCCGGCAGGGCCGTCGGTCGTCACGATGTTGACCGCGGCCGGCAGATTGGCCATGGCGGTGCGGAAGATCGATTGCATGGTTGTGAGTTCGGGCATTTCGTCTCCATGAGTTGGAACAAGAAGTCGTGTCACCACGTTGCGCCGGCGTTCCTGAAAGAAGGATATGACGCGTGTCATGCACTGGAACATTGGCGGCGACGCTACTTTCTTGCAGTAAGTCGCCTACCGGGGTAGGGGATTCCTTCAGTTGCCTACCGCTTCCGTTACGGTCGGTGTTCACTGGACGAGGAAGCAAGCCATCTGTGCGAGGCAGGATTCGATGGAACAGCAAGAAACGCGGGTTTACATCGTCGACGACGATCAGGAGTTGTGCGCATCGCTTGCATGGTTACTCGATTCGGTCAACATCACGTCGGAGTACTACTTCTCGGTGCAGTCGTTCCTGGACGAGTACCGCCGCGACATCCCGGCCTGCCTCGTTCTGGACGTCCGGATGCCGGAAGTCGGGGGATTCCAGCTCCAGGAGGCACTCCTCGCCGACGAATCCCCGATTCCGATCATCTTCGTGTCGGCACACGGTGACATCAAGATGTCGGTGCGGGCACTCCAGCGGGGTGCGCTGACGTTCATCGAGAAGCCCTACGATCCGCAGCACATGCTCGACGTCATTCAGGACGCGCTCCGAGTCGCGCGTCAACGATTCGGCGAGCGACGCAACAGAACGGAACTGCAGGGCAGGATAGACACGCTGACGGTGCGCGAGAAGGAAATCCTCGCACTCGTCCTCGACGGATTGCCCAGCAAGAACATTGCGAAAGAATTGGGAATCAGCGTGAAGACGGTCGACGTGCATCGCACCCGTATCAAGGAAAAGACCGGAGCAGAAAGCATCGCCGTTCTCGTACGAGATATTCTGCAGGCCGGAATTGCCGTGACCTGACATAATTCGGCACTTTTCAGGGGAGTTCGACGACGAGCCGCCCGGATTTCGCGCGCGACACACAGGCGGCAATTCTGTCTCCCGCCTTTCTCTCACTCTTGGTGAGGCAATTGTCGCGGTGGTCGGGCTCGCCCTCCAGCACGTCCAGGACACAAGTGCCGCAAATACCTTCCCTGCAGGACGTGTCGATCTCGATGTCGTTCTCTTCGAGTACGTCGGCGATGGACTTCCCGGCAGGCACTTGGAACACCTCGCCCGTGTCGAGTTCCAATTCGAACGCCGTGTCCGACCGGGTCGCTGTAGGCGTCGCCGCCTCGAAGTGTTCGAAGTGGACCGCGTCCTCACCGACAGCGGGTTCCGCCAGCCCGCGCACCCGTTCCATGAAACCTTCGGGGCCACAGGTGTAGACGTGTGTGGCGGCGGACGCGTCCGCCAGGATCTTCTCGAGGGTGGAGAGCTGGTCGTCCCTCGCCAGGCCGAAGTGCAAATGCACGTCCCGGCGGAAATCGGTACTCTCGAGCAGGTCGACGAACGCGGCCTGCGCCCTCGTCCGCGCGAAGTAGTGCAGGTCGAACTGTTGACCCCGCCGGTGCAACGCGAACGCCAGACTCAGCATCGGGGTCAGCCCGATCCCCGCCGCGACGAGGATGTGCCGATCGGCGCCCTCGGCGAGCGTGAGCAGTGTGCGCGGCCGGCTGATCTGCAACTCGCTGCCGATCGTCACACGATCGTGCAGTGCGGCCGAGGCGCCGCGGGGACCGGTCTCGCGTTTGACGGCGACCACATAGGACTCGGACTCGTGCGGCGGGCTGCACAGCGAGTACTGGGTGAGGACCTCGGTGGGGCCGAGGATGTCGATGTGGGCGCCGGCAGGGTACGGGTCGAACGGTGAACCGTCCGTCCGAACAAGCCGGAACGATTTGATGTCCGGCGTTTCGTCGACAATGTCCGCAACAGTGACAGTGAACATGCTCATGGTGATTCTTCCTCCGGTGCTGCGACCCGTCGCCCGCGGGCGGGGTCAGCGCATGTACAGGCCGCCGTTGACGTCCCAGCAGGCTCCGGTCACCGACGCGGCCGTCGGCGACGCGAGCAGAGCAACGGTCTCGGCAATGAAGTCGGGCGAGCCCAAGGTGCCCACCGGAATCGTGGTGAGGATGGCGGCCAGCTTGTCCGCGGGCACCGTCTCACGCACCACCGGTAGATCCAGCGGCCCGGGGGAGACGGCGTTCACCGTGACACCCGCCGGGGCGAGTTCGCGTGCGAAGACCTTGGTCAGTGTGCCGACGCCGCCCTTGGCCGCGGCGTAGTGGGCGCCGGTCGCCGTGCCACCGTTCTGTCCCGCCAGCGAGGCGATGTTGACGATTCTGCCGTATCGCTTCCCGGCAAAGTAACTTCCGAACACCTGGCAGCCGAGAAAGGCGCCGTTGAGGTTGATCTCGACGATGTCGGAGAATTCCTCCGGCGTGATGTCCATCAGCGAGCCCGTCTGTGACCGGCCGGCGTTGTTGACGAGGACGTCGATGCCGCCCCACTCCTGGATCACCCGGTCACGGACGGCTTCGAAACTCTTCCGCTTCCGGACGTCCAACTCCACGCCGATGGCCGTGTCACCGTCCGGATCCAGCTCCGCCGCTGTCTCTTTCGCGGCGCCGCTGTCGATGTCCGCGACCGCGACGCGGTATCCGCGGTCGTGCAATTGGTGTGCGATCGCGGCACCGAGGCCGCGGCCGCCGCCGGTGACTACTGCGACAGAATCCACGTCGAGCTCCTGTTCGATCGATGAGGTTCGGAAAATGCTGATCAGAGCAGGTAGCCGGAGGCGTTGACCGCTGCCTGCGAGTTCACCAACCGGATAACCTTGAGGTCCAACCGCGGTCCGCTCTCGGTGTAGCGGATGCGGTGCGTGACGTCGGCGGCGAGGGTCTGCTGGTCGTCGCGCTTGAAACCCACGAGGATCTGCGCGGACCTCACGGTGACCGAGTCCTCGGTCCGTTCCTCGACCGTGAACCGCGAGACGGTGCGGACCGTCCGCGCGGCGGCGAGCGCGGACATCGAGTAACCGGAGGTCAGACGTTCGATACGCATGCGGCGCATGCGAGTGTCGTCATTGACCATGTTCAGCGATCCGTCGAAGTCGTCGGTGTCCGGGTCGATGGGAATGACGTACCGGCCTGCGTCGGTCCAGAGGGCGTCCCACGCCTGGTAGTCCTTGGCGTCGAGGAGGGCCGCTTCGTGCCAGATGAGTTCGATCGCCTGCAGTACCCGGGTGTCGGCGAGTTGGGCGGTCATCAGATCAGTGCTCATCGGTCATCATCCTCTTCCACATTGCGTAGGCCTCGCGCATTCCGGTTTCGTCGGTGACGTGCGAGGTGCGGTGTCCGTCGCTGTCGAGCGCTTCCCGATTGAGGCCGCGGTTCACCATGATCGGCATTCCGGGTGCGCCGCGGGATCCGCGTTGTACCCGATCCCAGGCCTCGGAATCGTCGGGGCTGCCGAACCCGAACGGGCCCTGGAAATGTTCGTGGATGCGGAGGCGTTCGCGATTGACGATCTCCGGGCCGCCGTCCATGCCGAGGGCGATGTGCCGGATCTCGGTCTCGTCGACCGAGATCGGGCGCAGGACCCGGAAGAACGACATCGACATCGCGACGTTGGGGAAGATGTTGAGGTTGAATCCGGCGCCGTGCATGGAGCGGACGATGCGGCGGACCTTGTCGGCGGGCATCGTCTTCGACAGTTCTTCGACGATGTGGTCGAAACGTGCCTGAATCTTCTCGGTGCCGTCGTCATGGTCCAGGTCGACGTGCTCCGGAACCATGATCGCGACACTGTGGCCGTTTCCGAGAGCGTGGGTCACGGCGTTGTCGTCGGTCATGAAGGAGAGCATGTCGGCGGTCTCGGCGTCGACCGAGGACATCCAGGACCGGTGCACGATCGGGAAGTGGTATCCGTCGGTGGTGTTCTCCAACTGGATCTTCCAGTTTCCGCGGAAGCGGAAGCAATGTTCGCCCTGCGTCTTGATGGGGTATCCCGCGCCCTGCTTCATGAACAGGTCGATCCACACCTTGGCGTCGCCGAGGAAGTTGTCGAGGGGTTCGACGTCGGGGTTGAAGCTGGCGAAGATCATCCCGGCGTAGGACTCCACCCGCAGGCTCTGGAGGGGGAGGTCCTTCTTGTCGAGGTTCTCGTCGTATCCGTCGGGGTATGGAATTCCGCGCAGACGACCGTCGAGGGCGTACGACCAGCTGTGATAGGGGCAGGTGAACCCGTTCGCTTTGCCCTTGGGGACCTCGCAGACGCTGGCCCCGCGGTGGCGACACCGGTTCAGCAGGACATTGAAGTTCCACTTTCGGTCGCGGTTGACGATCACCGGCTGCCGGCCGATGGTCGCCATCTTGTAGCTTCCGGCCTCGGGGATCTCGCTCTCGTGGGCAACCCATACCCAGGTGCGGTAGAAGATCCTTTCGAGTTCCGCCTCGAACATGACGGGGTCGGTGTACAGCGATCCGTCCACGCGGTCGCCCGTGGCGAGGTCCGCGAAGTCGGTGTCGGTGGTGGTGGGATCCAGGGAAGTGGTCATCAGTTTCTTTTTCCATTCGATTCGAGCAGTCGTGTCGCCTCGTCGAGGCGAGTGACGAACAGCTTCTCGGTCGTGAAGTGCTTGATCCGGGCGATACCGCCCTGCACTTCACACTCGGCGGTGATGCGTGCGACGAGCAGTTCGGCCGATTCGTCCTCGTATCGCGAAAGCTGCTGCATGATCCACCGCCCCCGCCCCGCAGGGCCGTCCACCTCGATCTGCTCACTCCCGAGCAGGTGTACATTTCCCCGGAAATGGGAGTTCGGGGGAAGATACGCGGTGAGCATTCCGACGATCTCCGGCCGGCCCCGACGCGTGCCGAACTCGAGCGCGTACTCGGTGCCGATGCCTTCCCACACCGCATCGGGCGTGAACAGCGAGGCGAGTTCTTCGACCGAAAACTCCACGGAGGGCACATCGCACAGTTCCATGTAGCGGCACATCACGCGGTGCACGGCCTCACGACTTTCGATGCGCTCGGCCGCGGTCGCAGAGTGCATTCCGCTCACACGCCGAGGTCGACGTCTTCGCGGACGGTGAGCGCACGGCCGATGCGGGCCTCGATCTTCGCGTATCGCCACAAGGTGTACTCGCCGACCGGGGTGGTGCGGAAGAGGTTGCAGACGGCCTTGACGGTCTCCTGGGTGTCGACGTCGGCGAGGATGTAGCAGGTCCAGGGCCAGCCGTCCGACGGTCCGACCAGGTGGCTGTCGTCGTCGATGTCGCCGATCACCCGGACGCCCGGTGTCTCGGCCACCGCGTCCATCATCCCGGAGAACGCCTTCCACACCAGCCCGCCCTGGCCGGTGGGGAGGTCGAAGAAGTTCTGATTGATGCCGATGCAGAACAGGACTCGCAGCGGTGCGGTCTTGGTGTCACTCACGATGATCTCCTCGATTCGAACGGGGTGGTCAGATGAAGCCGGGGAACGGCGGGATGTCCATGAGCACCGCACCGGCGCTGTCGTAGATGCCGTCGCCGAGGAAGGCGTGCTGCGGCGGGACCAGGGCCTCGCGCATGTACCGCTGCATCGCGTTGCCGTCGTAGATCGCCCCGGTGCCCGACAACTGGAAGGCGGTGTGCACGGCGGAAGCGCCCGCCTTTGCCACGTGCGTCGAGGACAGACGAAGAAGTGCCGCAAGCTTGTCCGGGACGGGATCGCCGGCGACCACCGTGGCGTACGCCTCGTCGGTGACCTCGTAGAAGAAGGCGCGGGCGGACCTCAGCGTCGCCTCCGCCTTGGCCAGGTCGATGCGATAGTAGGCCCGATCGGCGAGCTTCGGCGCTCCGGTGATTCCCGTGCGTCCCGCACCGACTTTGATCGCGTAGTCGAGTGCGGCGCGGCCCACTCCGAGATTGACGACGGCCAGAACCTGGGCGGCGTACGCGATGGAGGGATAGCGGTAGAGGGGTTCGTCGACGGTCGGGGTTCCGCCCCGGATGAACGTCCAATCCTCGGGGACGACGACGCCGTCGACCTTCAGTTCGTGGCTTCCGGTACCCGACAGGCCGACCACGTCCCAGTTCTCGACGATCTCGACGTCCTTCCGCCACAGCAGTGCGGTGCGGGGTTTTCCGGCTGTGGAGTCGCCGCCGCGAATTCCGACACCGAGAATGTCGGCGCCCTTGCATCCGCTGGCGAACTTCCACTGCCCGGTGATCTTCAGACCACCCGGCACCTGTTCGGCGGGTTGGACCGGGAACAATCCGCCGGCGAAGACGAGGTCCGGGCTGTCCTTGTACAGCTCCGCCTGAGTCGCGAGCGGCAGTGCTGCCAGGTAGACGAGAGCGGAGCCGAAGCTCGCCACCCAGCCCGCCGACGCATCCACCGCGGAAATTCGTTCAATCATCCGCAGAAACTCGCTCGGGGGTAGTGCGTCACCGCCGAACCGGCGGGGGGTCGCCGCGCGGTAGATGCCGATCTGCTTGAACTCGTCGATCATGTCGCGAGGCACGAACTTCTGGCGAGCGAACTCTTCCCGCCGCAGTGCGACGTGCTCGAGGACGTCCTCGAACGACAGCGTCCCGTTCGCGGCGGCGTCCGTCGTGTCGAGGGTCGGTGCGTTGGTCATCAAGTACTCCGATCGACGCGAAGTAGAAGGGGTGTGGCGTGTTTCGTGTCGAATTCACGCTATTGCGGTGGTGGGCATCACTCAATCGGTGCTTCCTCCCGCCGACGTGCAGAGATGTCGCCTCGGAGTAAAGGATTTCCCTATCGTGTCCGCTGTCTGTCCGCTCAGTAGACTCGACGTGAGCCGAAGGAGGCCGCATTGTCCGATCTCGCGCCGTCCGACTACGAACAACTCGTCGAGTCCCTCCGCTACTGCGTCCTGGTCCATGATGCGGCCACCAAGGACATCCTCTGGGCGAACAGGGCTGCGTCGGAATTGCTGGAGTTCACGGTCGAGGAACTCAAACCGCTCAAGGCCCCCGATATGAGTTCCCCGGCGAAGCGTTACCGCCGGTCGGTGGGACGGCGGTGGCTGCAGGACGCTGTCGACAACGGGGCGGCGGTCATCGAATGGGCGTATCGCGCGAAGAGCGGGAGGGAAGTCCTCACGGAGGCGATCGCGGTCCGGGTCGAGTTGAGCGCCCGGACCGTGGTGATGGTGCAGTTCCGCGACATCGAGCAGGAGACGTCGATGCGCCGCGACCTCACCCGCACCGAGGCCGACCTCACCCGCACCGAGGCCCGCCTGGCCGCCTTCCTGCGGAACATGGCCGAAGGAATCCTCGTCCTGGACGACGACAGCCGTATCACGTATGCGAGTGAGGCGGCGTCGCAGCTCTTGAAGGTTCCGGTGGCATCGCTTGTCGGCGAACGCTTCACGGAGTTCTGCCGGGCGGGGCAGTCACGGGACAGCGTACGCCGCGCCCTGGAACTGACAACCGCCGACGGAGGCTCCCAGAGCCTGCGCTACGAGGTGGAACTGACGGCCGAGGAGCGCCGATGGCATGCGGGGAGCTGCCAGCACATCGGTATCGAGAACGATCTGAGCGGCCACCTCCTGCTCTTCCACGACGTCACCGAACACGTCCGCACCGAGCAGGAGCACGAACGGGACTCGCAGTACCTCAATTACCTGGCCCGGTACAACGCGATGGGCGATATGGCCATGGCCATCGCCCACGAGTTGGCCCAGCCGCTGGCGGCCGCCACCAATTTCATCGCCGGAACGCAGAGCCGCCTCGGCGACGGCCAGAACAGTCACGACGAGGTGAGCTGGGGCCTGGGGGAGGCGCGCAAACAGATCGACCGGGCCAATCAGATCGTCCGGAGTCTGCGTGAGTACGTGACGCAACTCGAGGAGTCACAGCAGATCGTCGATCTCAACGATATCGTCGACGAATGCGCGTATTTCATCAACATCCGGGCGCGGCAGAAGAGAGTTCGGGTCGAGTACGTCTGTGTGCACGACACCGTTGCCGTCGTGTGCGAACGTGTGCTCACCGGGCAGGTCATCCTGAACCTGTGTTTCAACGCCATCGACGAGATGGCGGAATGGCCGGTGGCCGACCGCATCGTGACGGTACGCACCGACGTCACCGAGACGGAGGGTGTCGTGAGCGTCGAGGACCACGGCAAGGGGCTCTCGCACATCCCGGACGGACGAATCTTCGATGGCGTGTTCACCTCGAAGTCCACGGGTCACGGAATCGGGCTCGCACTGAGCCACCGCATCATCACCCGCCAGGGTGGGACACTCACCGCGCGCGAGAATGATCCGCACGGGGCCGTCTTCACGTTCACATTGCCCGCCGATCCGAACCTCTGAGCGGACGACCCCACGCGGGTAAAGGTTTCTTGGATTCCGTTGCGCCCGATCCGGTTCTAGCGTGGTGGGAAACACCACCGCGGCCCGGAGGTACCTCGTGGACTATTCGCATCATCACCGGACATTCCTGACCTGTTACGCCGACACCCACCGCTACGGCTGGCACCACGTCGACCTCTTCGTGCACGACGAGGACGGCAACGAAGTGAACTGGGTCCACTGGCAGACCCGGGAGGACGGACCGGACGGCGCCGACGCGGCCACCGCGCGCGTCGAACCGAACCTGAGACGGACCACCGACTGGCAACGCGGAATCAGCGCCGACGGAAGCGAGTACTGGATTGCGGAGGCGGCCTGGGCTCAGTGAACCGGCGGATGGGGTAGGACGCAGAGCTGCCGGTTCGCCGACCGAGCGGCGAACCGGCAGTTCTTTCGTATCGATAGATGCTTTACGCGACGCTTTCGGCGACGCGCTGGAACACGACCTTCCCACCCAGCACGGTGGAGACCACCTGCATTGCCGGGATGTCGTGTGGGTCGATGGTCTCGAGGTCGCCGTCGAGGATGCACAGGTCGGCCACCTTGCCGACCTCGAGAGATCCCTTCCAGTCCTCGGCGAAGTCCTGCCAGGCCGCGTTGATGGTGTACGTGCGGACGGCGTCGGCGAGCCCGATGCACTGGTCGGGCCCGCTCACCGCGCCGCTCGCCTTGCTCTCGCGCAGGATCATCGTCGAGATGCCCTGGCGCCAATCGGGTGGTGTGACCGGTGCATCGGAGCTGCTCATCAGGTGCACCCCGGATTCGACGGCGCTGCGATACGGCCATTCGTAGGCGGCTCGTTCGGTCCCGACCACCCCGACCTCCAGGTCGGCGATCGTCCACTTGATCGTCGGGTTCATGTTGACGCCGATGCCGTTGTCGGCCAAGCGCTTCAGAGTGGCTTCGCTGATGAAGTCGCCGTGGATCAGGTAGTGCCGGGCGTCCTCGCGGGGGTGCGCAGTCTGCGCGGCGATGATCGCGTCGGCGACGGTGTCGATGGCACGGTCACCGGTGACGTGCACACCGACCTGGTAGCCGGCCTCGTGGCCGATGCGGACCATCTCGGTCACCTCGTACACCTGACGTTCATCGGTGTCGCCGCCGACGCAGAGTGAGCCGCAGCCGCCGCCGACGTACTCCTCGTGCATCCACGCGGTCTTGCTCGGCGGGATGCCGTCGGCGAACACCTTTACCCCGAGAACCCGGAACATCCGCGGATCCACCGATTCCGGAACATCTATTTCGGCGAGGTTCTGCCCGAAATCCTCAGCCGATCCGGACATTCCGGTGGGCAGGAGAAGAAGGTTGACGCGGGCGCCCAGTTCGCCGCGGCGGGCGAGGTCGGCATACACCGCGAGGCCCTCCGCCCCCATTGCGCCACCGGCGAGGGCCTCGCCGCCGGGGCCGATCGCGGGATCGGTGACGCTGGTGATGCCCTCGCTCTGCAGGATCGAGATCGCCGAGCGGAGTGTCTCCTCTCGGCGTTCCCGGGTGAGGGCCGGGAGAACACGCTGCACGAGCGCCTGTGCACCCTCCATGACGATGCCGGTCAGCAGGCCGTCCTCACCGACGGGCATGAGGCTGCCCGGCGGCAACGGGGTGGTCTCGTCCACCCCGGCGAGCGCGAGAGCCGCGCTGTTCACCCACGACGTGTGTCGCGAGAAGTCCTGCAGGAACACGGGATTGTTCGGGGACGCCTCGTCGAGGTCCCAGCGGGTCGGCGTCCGACCGGATTCGGCGAGGCACTCGTCGAGATAGCCGTCATCCCAGCCGGTTCCGATGATCCACTCACCGTCCGCGGCAGCGGCGGCAGCCTCACGCACGAGTTCACGGACATCGGCGATCGAACGGACCGTCGGAAACGAGACGTCCAGCGACAGCGGCGGGGTGTCGAGCCCGTACGCGATGGCGTGCAAGTGCGAGTCGTTGATTCCCGGGAGGATCGTCTTCCCACCGAGGTCCGTGACCACCGTGTCCGGTCCGATCAGGGCGTCGATCTCCGCATCGGTGCCCACCGCGTGGACGAGTCCGTCACGCACCGCGAGGGCGGTGGCGATCGTGAAGTTCTCGTCGACGGTGAAGACCTTGCCGTGGGTGTAGACCGCATCGGCGTAACTCATTGGTTCCTCCAGGTTGCTGTCGGGGAGAGCGGTCAGATGGCCATCGGGGCCATGCCGAGGATCATCAGTGCGGATCCCGCTGCCGCGGTTCTGACACCGGATCGGCGTTCGCGGGGAGGTGTGGATCGAAAGAGATGCAGTGCCACCAGGGCCCAGCACACGAGGACGACCACGGGCAGCCAGCTCGTCGAGATCCCTGCGCCGCCGTGGTGGTGGCCCGAGGGTGCCGGCGCCGACGCCGTCGAGGCGGGAGCGGACGTCGGGGCCAGGAGCAGCAGCACTCCCATGGCGGTGAGGTCCACCGCGCAGGGAACGGCGGTCCGGCGGTGCATGGTCTCACCGGTGACGAAGACGGCGAGACCGATGAGGACGGCACCCTCGAGCAGGTGAATCCCCGCAGGCAGGCCGGGGATCATCATCACGACCATGGACACCGCCATCGCACCGTGCGCGATCCGCACCCGGCAATCCGTTCCGTGCGCCCACCACATCGGCACGACCGCGCCGATCGCTCCCACGAGCATCGCCGCGTGCACGGCAGGGATCTCGAACATCGTCGGACTCAGATCGTGGGGGTGAGTTCGCGGTCACGCTCGACGCCCGCCCGGCTCTGCAGGGTGACCCGGGCGACGACCAGTCCTGCGACGAAGAACAGCGCGATGACGCCCAGCAGGATGTCCGCGAGTAGTTCCGACCCGCCGATCAGCGTGGTGAAGTTGTCGAGCACCAGCCCCGTGACGGCCACCAGACCCACGCATCCGAGCATCGGGGCGATACGCGTGTGCCAGAGCCGGGTATCCAGCCGGGTGCGGGCGAAGAACGCGATGATCGCGACGCTGGTGAGCACCATCAGCACCAGGATGCTCACGGTGGCCAGGCCTGCCATCCAGGTGAACAGCTCCAGCACCGGGTCCGCGCCGACGAGCGCGAACACCCCGACGACCACCGTCGCCGAGATTGTCTGGGCGACCGAGCCGATATGCGGGGAACCGTGCTTGGTGTGGGTGCGGGACAGTGCGCGCGGAGCCGCGCCCTTGCGGGCCAGGGCGAACACGTACCGGGAGATGGCGTTGTGGAAGGCCAGGAGCGCGGCGAACAGGCTCGTGACGAGCATGATCGCCATGACGTCGGCCGCGGGACCGCCCAGGAAGTGCGCGGCGGCGGCGAACGTCAGCCCGGCAGGGTCGGCGGCGGCCGCCGCGGAGACGTTGTCGCTGCCGAACGCGAGAACCACCGCCCAGCTCGCCAGCGCATACACCAGTCCGATGACGATCACGGCGGCGTACGTCGCGATCGGAATCGTGCGCCGGGGGTTGCGGGCTTCCTCTCCGTAAATCGCGGTCGCCTCGAAGCCGATGAACGACGCGATCGCGAACATCAATGCGACGCCGGGGGATCCGCTGAAGAACGAGGACGGGGTGAACGACGCGAAGTCGATACCTGCGGCCCCACCCCGCGCGAGCACGCCGAACGAGAGCACCAGGATGATGCCGATCTCGAGCACGAGGAGAACTCCGAGTACCTTGGCGCCGAGGTCGATGCTGCGGTATCCGAGCACGGCCACGAGAGCGATGAGTACCAGCGCCCACATCCACCACGGCAGGTCGGGTCCGCCGTACTGGACCACGAGACCCTGAATCGTTGCGGCGGCCAGGCCGTACACGGCGGCCTGGATGGCGGTGTAGGTCAGCAGAGCGAGTCCGGCGGCCCCGAGCCCGCAGGACTCGCCCAGCCCCTTGGCGACGTAGGCATAGAAGGCGCCGGTGTCGACCATGTGGCTGCTCATGGCCGCGTATCCGACGCTGAAGACGAGCAGGACCAGTGCGGCAATGAGATACGCGGTCGGGGCGCCCGCACCGTTGCCGATCGCGATCATGACGGGCAGAGCGCCGCCGATCGCGGTCAGCGGCGCCGCCGCGGCGATGACGAGGAAGACGATTCCGACGACGCCGATGGATCCGCGTAACTTGCCGGCTCCCGTGGTGGTGTCAGACATCTGTTCCCCCGTCCGAGTGGCAACTGCCGGCAGCGGTCGCGCAGTGCTTCGACGTCGTGCGGGGAACGTCGAGAGCGGGGTTGCGGTCGAAGAAGCCGTTGGGCTTCAACGTGAATCCGGTGTAGTCGACGGGCATGATCGGCCAGTCCTCGGGACGCGGAAAGTGTGTGAGGCCGAACGTGTGCCAAACAACGATGTCTTCGTTCTCCACATCGCGATCACCGGCAACGTAGTTGGGCAGTCCGGCGCCACCCGCGTGCTGGTTCACGAAATCCCCTGACGCGTAACGCTCCTTCTCGTCGAACTGGGTGACCCACAGGTGCTTGGTGGCGAACGTCGCCCGCGCCGCGATCGAGGAGTCGTCGTCGGCCAGCAGGACCGGCTGCCCCTCCGGGTGGAGTGCGTACGCCACCGGCTTGCCCAGACGATTCAACTTGTTCGGGTTGCTGATGTGCCACACGCGTCCGACGCTGTTGTCCGCGAGGCGCTGCGCCTCGGATTCCTTCATAAGCGGAGTGCGTTCGAGGGTGAAAGCGTTTCCGTGCAGGTTCCCGGGGCCCATCTTCACCCGCTTGGTCTGCACCTCCTCGACGGAGTTGCGGTCGCCGTCGATCATCATGTCGAGGCGGGCGCTGAACAGGTGCTGGTGGTACGGGGCGCCGAGGCCCGGGGCGATCTCCGAGGCGTACGGGTAGTCGCCGCCCGGGTGACCCGACGTGAAGACGATGCCGGTGGCCTTGACCTCGAACTCGATGGTGCCGTCGAGGTACAGGTACCAGAAGAAGCCGTAGTCGTAGTTGCCGATCGTGGTGAAGAAGGAGACGACGAGACGGCGCTGACGGCGGGTCTCGGCGGAGCCGGCCCACAGGTCGGTGTGCTTCCACAGCACGCCGAAGTCCTCCTCGTGCATGCACACCGCGTTCTTCAGCGTCTTGGGAGTACCGAACTCGTCGGCGATGACAGCGTCGAAGTAGGTGATGTCGCCGACGCAATCGCAGCCGAGTTCGAGGGCGTTCGCGTAGCGGCCCACCATGTACTCACCGGTGTCGAAGTAGTTCTGCCACGACCGGACCGGCGAGGGATCGCCGTAGGGCACCACCATCTCGGCGATGGACGCGCGGTGAATGATCGGGCGCACCCGATCACCGTCGGCGAATCCGAGCTGGTGGAGGACGAGACCCTCGCGTGCGTCGAAACCGACTCGGAACGACCACTTCTCCCAGTCGACGCGGTTGCCGTCGACGACGAAGCTGGGTCCCTCGGGCTGGCTGATCTCGATGGGCTTCTGGGTGGTGCGCAGGGGGCCGGTGACGGCGAGGTCGTCGAAGTTGCCCGACTCCTCGGGGATCGGGACGGCGCCGAGGTCGAGAACGTCGGTGACGGTCCGGTTCATGACGTCGACGAATCCGACGAGCCCGTCGATCGGATGTGCCCAGGCGTGATCCTTCGGGTGGTCCTGGCGGAACGCGAGCCCCCGAAGGATCCGCTTGCCCGTCTCGCCGGGGTAGTCGAAGACACCGGCGGAGAGGGGAGCGACCCGGACGTCGGCGACGTCGAGTCCGCGGGCCGCGAGCGCGGCGATCCAGCGTTCGTCGGCGGCCAGCACCTGTTCGACGAGCTCGAACTCCTCGTCCAGAACCGGCATCTGACCGTCGCGGACCGCGTCGAGGGTCACCGAGCTGATCACCGACCGCTGGGTCACCGACACCACGACGTCCACCGCGTTCGGCGACGAGATGTCGTGCAGCAGAACGCGAAATCGGCGATCGGTCTCGGTGCCCGCCGCCGTGTACAGCGTCGACTTGTCCGGTTCCTCGAGGCCGACGTAGACGAATCGCGTCTGTTCGGTCAGCGTGTCGGCGGCCTCGAGGATCTCGCGGAGGGAGGCGATCTCTTCGACGGTCGGCAGCGACAGCGGGTGGTCGATTCGCGCAGGGGAAAGGGTGGGCATGTCGCGATCCTTTGGTTCTACGGATGTTGAATAAAAAGCTTAGTGACGTACGTTACAGTGGAGGTGCCCTCGTGTAAACAGTGAGTTTCGCGCCCGAACAAACTGACCGTTCGGTCAATAGATTTCTCTATCAGATTCGGCAGCTACGGTTTTCGCTGAGCGGCGGACGAATCAGAGTGCGGCGACGAACTGCTCGAGCATCTCCAGTTGACGCTCCGACGACGTTTCGCCGGGCGTGAGGACACCCAGAATCTGCATACCCATCATCATGTTGAGCAACTGCTCCACCACGATGCTGACGTCGATGTCGCCGACGGTGCCCTCCTCGCGCGCCTGCTCGAGGAAGATCGCCATCTGCTCGCGCCAATTGTCCATCGTCTGTCGGTTGGTCGCCGCCATCTGCTCGTCGTACATGGCGCGCGGCCACAGCGAGGCGGCGATCCGGGCTTCGAGAAGTTTTTCTTCGTTGGTCGGCATCACTTCGCGGCAGAGGATGCGTAGGGCATCGAGTCCGGTCGCGTCGCCGAGGGCTTCCCGGATGCGGCGGTCGGTGACTTCGGAGATGTGTTCGTACGAGGTCCGGAGGATCTCGTCCTTGCCGGCGAAGTAGTGGCTCAGGGCGCCGTTGGTGTATCCGGCCTCGGCGGCGATGTCGCGCATGTTGGCAGCATCGATACCACGGGCGGCGATCAGCCGCCAGGCGGCGGCGGTGATACTTCGCCGCCGCTCGTCGTGATCTACAAGCTTAGGCACGACGCGTACCTGTCCTGTCCGCGATCATGCGACAACGGTATCAATGCGCTCCACCGAGTACCGCGGCAGCGCTTACCGCCGGGCAGCCGACCGGGCGGCGGTACCCGTGGCGAGCTTCTCCAGCAGTCCGATGAGTGTGAGGCGCTCGCGTTCGGTGAGCGCATTCGCCCACTGCTGCTCGCGTTGGTTGTGGATGGTGTAGGTGCTGACGATCGCGTCGTGCCCGGCGTCGGTGAGGCTCAGCTGGACCGCTCGCCGGTCTGCGGCGGATGTTTCCTTCCTCAGCAGTCCGTCCCGCTCGAGGGTGTTGACCAGGGCGGACACGGCCGCGCGACTCATGCCGGACAACTGGGCGACCCGTTTGGACTCGCAGGGGCCGGCGAGCCACAACACGAACATCACCCGGAAGCCGGGCCAGCTCCACCCGCTGGGCCGGTGCACGCTCGACTCGAGGTCGTACACCAGGGCGCTGGTCACCCGGTGGAGAGCGAGGACCAGGCGCATGGAGACGGGGTCGATCTCGGGCAGTTCCGCGGCCGTCTGCTTCACGGCGAAATCGACGAAGGACAGAAAGTCGAGTTCGTCGGCGGGCGGAGTTGTCGAGGTCATGGTGTCACGATAGCGCCGATCCGCCGCGAAATGATCAAGGCTTTGCTTTTTCTGTGAGGTCGGTTACATTGGACGGACCAGATGATCAATGCTTTGACTATTGAGGTGGTTTGCATGGCGACAACATCCTTCGCATCTTCGGCGGACCTGGGGGAGAAGGAGCAGACCCTCGAAGTGCTGGCGGACGGCGTCTATGCGCTGACCGCCGAGGGTGATCCGAACATCGGGGCGATCGAGGGCGAGGATTTCGTCGTCTGCTTCGAGGCGCTGGCCACTCCCGTGGCTGCGCAGAGCTGGCTGACGAAGCTGCGCGAGCACACCGACAAGCCGGTGCGGTACCTGGTGCTCTCGCACTACCACGCTGTTCGGGTGCTCGGGGCGTCTGCGTTCGACGCGGAGACCATCATCGCCCACGACAACACGTTGGCGCTGATCCATGAGCGCGGAAAGCAGGACTGGGAAAGCGAATTCGGCCGTATGCCGCGACTGGCCAAGGGAGCCGACTCCGTTCCCGGTCTCACCTGGCCCACCATGACCTTCTCCGACGCCCTGTCCATCGACCTCGGTGGTGACCGGGGCACGCTGGAGTTGCAGTACCACGGACGCGGCCACACCGAGGGGGACATCGTGGCGTGGTTGCCGAAGCACCGCATCCTCTTCGCCGGTGATCTCGTGGAGGCGCAGGCGGCGTTGTACACCGGCGACGCATTCCACCGTGACTGGTCGACCGGGACACTGGACGGGCTCGCGGCGCTGAACGCCGAGGCGCTCGTCGGTGGTCGCGGCGCGGTCTCACGCGGGCGCGCGGAGGTCGACGCCGCGATCGGGCAGACCCGGCACTTCATCGAGGTGATGCTGCGTGAGGTCGCCGCGGTGCAGCAGCGGGGCGGCACATTGAAGGAGGCTTTCGAGGCCACGCACGCCGCATTGCACGAGCAGTACGGGCACTGGCCGATCTTCGAGCACTGCCTGCCCTTCGACGTCTCCCGTGTGTGGGACGAGCTGTCGGGGATCGAACGTCCGGTCATCTGGACTGCCGAACGCGACCGTGAGGTGTGGAATCAGTTGCAGGACTGAGTGAGCCGACGTCACCGCTAACACTGTTTCAGAGGATCTCATGACAATCAAGAAGACACCTGCCGGCACGGTCGCCGTGCTCGGCAACGGGCCCGTCGGCCAGACGACGGCGCTGTTGTTGGCGCGTTGGGGAATCCGCGCGATCCTGCTCGATGCGCGGGCCGAGCGGGACCCGGTCGGTTCCAAGGCGATCTGCCAGCAGCGTGACGTTCTCGATGTCTGGGACGCCGTCGGGGTGGGCCGCCAGCTCGCCGAGGAGGGTGTGACCTGGGAGTGCGCCCGGACTTTCCACCGCGGTGCGGAGCTGTTCGCGCAGACCTTCGTCGATCGGGGACGCTCGGCGTTCCCGCCGTTCGTCAACATCTCCCAGGCCCGGACGGAGCAGCTACTCGACGAACAGATCGAGGCCACCCCGCTCGTCGACGTGCGGTGGGGACACTGTGTGAGCGCGGTCGAGCAGGACGGTGACGGGGTGACCATTGCTTGCGAGACCCCGGACGGGCCTGCCGTGGTGCGCGCCGACTACAGCGTCGTGGCACTCGGTTCACGAGCCGGCCGGATTCGCGAGCAGCTCGGTGTCACGTTCGAGGGCCGCTCGTTCGACGACAAGTTTCTGATCTGCGACATCCGCGCGGACATCCCGGGGTGGGCCAACGAACGCCGGTTCTATTTCGATCCCGACTGGAACCCAGGCAGGCAGGTGCTGATCCACCCCTGCCCGGACTCCACGTTCCGGATCGACTGGCAGGTTCCCGCCGAGTACGACCTCGACGAGGAGGTGGCGTCGGGAGCCCTCGACACCCGGATCCGCCGCATCATCGGTGACACGGAGTACTCGATCGTGTGGAAGTCGGTCTACCGCTTCCATTCGCGGGTCGCAAGCCGAATGCGGGTGGGCCGGGTCCTCCTCGCGGGAGATGCCGCCCATATCGTGTCGCCGTTCGGTGCCCGGGGCCTCAATTCCGGGGTCGCCGATGCCGAGAACGCCGCATGGAAGCTCGCTTTCGTCATCCACGGCTGGGCCGACGAGGAACTGCTCGAGAGCTACCACGGCGAGCGGCACGCCGCCGCACTCGAGAACATCGCGATCACCACGGCCACGATGGACTTCCTCGTCCCTCAGGACGAGTCCCGGAGTCGGAATCGCCGCACGATCCTCGAAGCCGCGGTCGGCGATGTGTGGGCCCGCGCCCTGGTCGATTCGGGACGGTTGGCGGAGCCGTTCTGGTATGTCGACTCGACATTGACTACCACAGATCCGTTACGGCCCTTCGCGGGTCGGCCCGCGCGGGGATGTGTCCCCGACGCCGGCCCGGGAATCCTGATCCCCGATGTGCCCGTGCAGATGCCGGACCGGTCTGCTGTCCGGGTGCGTGAGGTTGCCCGGTCCGGTTTCCTCCTCTTGTGCGGCTCCGCCGTCGATGTCACTGCGGTGCGCGAAGTTGCCGCCGACGCGACCACCGCCCCGACTCGGATACACGACATCGAGAGTGTCGACGGTGACGGCGCGTTGACCCTGGCGTTGTCGCCAGGCCCGAAGGAGGTATGGCTGATCCGGCCGGATGCCTACGTTGCGGCGGTCGTCGACGGTCCGGACGCGGCGGGCTTGCGCGCGGCGATACGCCGGGTCACCGGGTGCACTGCCTGATAACGAAGGAAGGGTCTTTACAGCCCAGCCGTCGCGATGTACGTTTCGACAATCAGTTTATTTCTACAAACGTAGATCCAACCATTTAGCTGTGAGACAGATACAGCACCTTCAGAATTCGACCGGGTTCCACACTGCCCGAGGCGAACCCGATCCACGGCCATGCAGCGACGGCTGGAGCCGTCGCAGCACCACACGCAATCTCGAGGAGAAGGCAATGTCCCAGTTCGAAGATCTGTTGACGAAGGTAGGCGCACCCGCCGGCGAGGGACGCGAGATGAGGGAGCCCGCGACAGGCGCGGTCGTCGGGTACGCGCCCGTGCACACCGTCGACGATCTCGAACGTGCGATCGCCTCGGCGCGGGCCGCGCAGCCGGCATGGGCAGCACTGGGCCACGCCGAGCGCTCGGCGATCCTGCACCGCGCGGCCGACCGGGTCGAGTCGGTGGCCGAGGGCCTGGCCGAACTGCTCGCCCGCGAGCAGGGCAAGCCGCTGAACGGTCCGGGCGGTGGCGCTCGCGCGGAGGTCGGCGCGACGATCGCCTGGATTCGTGCTACTGCGGACACCCCGCTCGAACCCCAGGTCGTGCGCGACGACGCACAGGGCTACTCCACGCTCGAGTACCGCCCCCTCGGCGTGGTCGCGGCGATCGGACCGTGGAACTTCCCGATGATGGTGGGCATCTGGCAGATCGCACCGGCTCTGCGGATGGGCAACGCCGTGATCGTCAAGCCATCCGAGTTCACCCCGCTCAGCGCGCTCGCCCTGGTCGAGGTGATGAATGAGGTACTACCCCCGTCCGTGCTGGTCGCGCTCTCCGGTGACCGCGAGGTCGGGGCACGGTTGTCGGAACACCCGGCGATCGCGAAGGTCATGTTCACCGGTTCCACCCCGACCGGCCGGGCCATCGTCGAGAGTTCGTCCCGCAACCTGGCCCGGCTGACACTCGAACTCGGTGGCAACGACGCCGCGATCGTGCTCGGCGACGTCGACCCGGTCGCCGTCGCCCAGGGACTTTTCTGGGGTGCGTTCGTGAACACCGGCCAGACCTGTGCAGCGATCAAGCGCCTGTACGTGCAGGAGGATGCGTACGACGGCATCGTCGACGCGCTTGCCGCGGTCGCGGCGTCGGCGCCCATGGGTCCAAGCCTCGACGAGGCCAGCATGCTCGGCCCTTTACAGAACAAGAAGCAGTTCGACATCGTCGCCGACCTGATCGACGACGCAAAGGCACACGGCCGACGCATCGTGACCGGCGGCATTCCGGCGACCGATCTCGGCGAGTTGTTCTACCCGATCACCCTGGTCGCCGACATGAAAGACGGCGATCGACTGGTCGACGAGGAACAATTCGGCCCTGCCCTGCCGATCATCAAGTTCACCGACGTCGACGACGCCGTCGCGAGCGCGAACCGGCTCGACGTTGGCCTGGGCGCGTCCGTGTGGTCGGCCGACCTCGACGCCGCGGCGCAAGTCGCGGATCGTCTCGACGCCGGCACCGTGTGGATCAACTCCCACGCCGTTCCGCATCCGGCCGTCCCGTTCGGCGGAGTAAAAGGCTCCGGCTACGGACTCGAGCACGGGGTCGAGGGTCTGAAGGCCGTCGCAGCACCCCGCGTGGTCAACCATCCACCGAAAGGGCAGTGATTGTGACGGGCGGGAGCCTCATCGGTCAGTCCGACGTCGCTGATTCGTCGATGAGACGCTCCAGATAGTCGAGATCTTGGCGGAGTAACGCAATGGCGCGGGCGGGACCTTCAGGTGTGACGGGATGTGGGTTCTCCTGAACCAGGGAACGTACTGCCATGTCGGCGAGTTGGCCGGCGATAGCCCGGTCGTTCTCGGCATTCCCGGGTTGGTGCCACCACGCGATCCAGTTGATCATGCCGATCACACCGAGTGCGGCAGTTCGGGGATCGACAGGACGCATCTCGCCGAGTCGGATTCCGTCTTCGATGACTCGAATGAACTCTTTGAGCACGTGCCGGCGGCTTTGCTGGTACGTGGACGCGATCTCCTCCGGAAGTTCGGCTTCGGATCGGATGATCAGCCGGAATCTGTCCGGACCTTCCGCCTGGTGCAGGGCGATGGCGGTGGCCATTTGCCGAAGCTTCTCGGTCGGACCGACTTCGGGACGCTCGTTGATCTCGTGCAGGAGAGCGGCGGGCGTCTCGGTGCTCTCGCTGACCAGACGTGAAAGGAGCTCGTCCTTGTTGGCCACGTAGTGGTAGAGAGCGGGCCGGGTGAGGCCGGTCGCATCAGCGATGTCCTGGAGCGTGGTGCTGGCGAAGCCTTTCTCGGCGAACAGCCGAGTAGCCTGCTCCATCATTTGCTTCTCCACGAGCTCACGACGAGGGTTGCTGCGGCTCGCTGCGCTCTCGACCGTGGCCTGATTTGCGGTGGTCGACTTACCCCGCCCACGGGGTCGGCGCCCGGGTGCAGCTTCCTCGCGTGTCATGCCCGAAGGATAACGGGAGCCCGACACGGGCCGGGTGCTCATCCCGAGGCCCCGAACCTGGCCAACACGGGATCGGCCGATGTCGATGCGGGCTCATCGAAGAAAGCAAGGTCAATGCGTGCGCTGGCCAGACCGGCGGCGATATCTTCGCGGCATGAGGTGGGGGCTTCGACGACGACCATGGCATCGGTGTGGTGGCGGAGTCGTTCGGCGAGATCGAGCCGCGTGAGCACGGCAGCCCGGGATGGGGGGCCGGCGAGCCACAGAAGACGCGCGTTCGGTGCGGACGCGACGAGGTCGGTGGCTTCGGGATCCCAGGCTGAGTCGAGATCGACATCGAGTACGACGGTGGTCGCCGACTCACGCAGCTCTGGCGCGGCGATCCGGTGCTCGAACCGGTCGTTGTGGTGGTCGAGCGGTTGCTCGAAAATCCAGTCCGCGATGGCTGTGCTGGGGACAGAGTCGACGGGTGCGTTCGCGTAGCTGGCCAGCCCCTTACGAACCAGGTCGGGTGCGGACTCGTGGAATCTGCTGACGCTGACCTTTCCGGCGCGGGTCATGTAGGCGATCATCAGCTGTTCGACGGGAAGGTTCATGCGTCGCGGGAAGGATTCCCACCAGAGTTCGCTGCGGTGCGCGATCTGCTGAAGGTATTCGACGGCGGGACGCCGTACCCGCTCGTACTCCGCGAGGGCGTCTTCGAGGGTCGGGGCCGTGGTGAGTGCGCGGTCGAGGGCGATGGCGTCCTCCATCGCCAGCTTGGTTCCCGAGCCGATGGAGTAATGCGCGGTGTGGGCGGCGTCGCCGAGAAGGGCAACGTTGCCGCTGTGCCAGCGCTCGCACGAGACGGTCCGAAAGCGCATCCAGCGGGTGCGGTTGCCGATGAGCGGGTGATGTTGGAGCGTGTCGGCGAACGCATCCTGCAGGTACTGCAGCGCGAAGTCGTCACTGTCCTGCGGTGCGGTCTTGTCGGTGGAGACGTCGAACCCTGCCCGCCGCCACGTTTCCTCGTCGGTCTCGATGAGGAAGGTGCTGCGGTCCGGGGCGTAGGGATAGGCATGCGCGACGAAGGTTCCGTGTTCGGTGGTCACGGGGATGAAGATGGCGCTGGGAAGCGCGAAATTTGTTCCGCACCAGAGATACAGGCCGGCGCCGGTGTCGATGCGGGGCTGGAGTGTGTCGGCCATCTGGGTGCGAGTGGCACTGTTGATTCCGTCGGCAGCGACGATCAGGTCCGCGTCGAGTTCTGTTGCGTCGCGTCGTTCGCCGAAATGCAGTCGCACGCCGGCGTTCTGCGCTTGCTGCTGGAGGACGTGGAGCAGGGTGGTGCGCGCGATGGCGAGAAGGTCTCCGTGTGCCAGCCGTGCGATCTGATCGCCGACCTGCATCGACATTTCGTGGGGGTGGGCCGCTGCCACGATCGCCTCGAGTGACGCCGGGTCGGCGTCCCGGAGGTTGCGCTGAGTGCGCGAGGCGAGACCGACGCCGAAGCCGAATGTCTGATCCGGGGGGCTCTGTTCGTAGACCGTCACCTCGGCGTCCGGGTGGCTGCGTTTGAGCAGTCTCGCGGCGTAGAGGCCACCAGGCCCGCCGCCGAGTACCGCGACTCGCTCGAGATTCATGACAACTCCAGTCTGTGACGTTTAGGTAGATTATTCTACACAGATGTCGAATCGTCAATCCGACATGAGGCGATCTCGGAGTAGCTCCGGTGTTGCGTTTCGCGACGCCCCGGCCCCGCATCGGTTTCGGGGCATGCCTCGCTGAGACATGCCCCGAAAGGTGTTGAACCGTTGGTTCACACGACCGTGTGACTCATTTCTGCCTCGGCGGCCACTTTCGCTGCGATCTCGGCACGCAATCGCTTCTTGTCGACCTTGTTCACGTTCGTGTGCGGCAACGACGAGGCCCATTCGAGCCGTTCGGGCCATTTGAACTTGGCCACACCGAGTTGCGCCAGATGGGCCTGAATATCGCTGAGTGGCAGCGGTTCTCCGTCGATGGCCACCAGGTACGCGCAGGTTCTTTCCCCGAGTCGCGGGTCGGGCATGGCGACGACCGCCGCGTTTGCGACTCCGGGGTGTGCGAGCAGGAGCAGTTCGAGTTCTTCGGCGTTGATCTTCTCCCCGCCACGGTTGATGAGATCTTTGATGCGGCCTTCGATCGACAGGTACCGCTCACCGTCGATGATCGTGATCGCGGCGAGGTCCCCTGTGCGGTAGAAGCCGTCGGAGGTGAAGGCTTCCCGGTTGTGGTCCGGGGCGTCGAAGTAGCCGGGGATCGTGTACGGGCCTCGGCAACAAAGTTCTCCCACCTCTCCGTCGCCGAGTTCGTTCTCGGTGCCGGGCTCGAGGATGCGGATTTCATCGTCCGCGGCGACCGGGGTGCCCACTGTCGTCAGTCGCGCCTTGGTGGGGGCACCGGGCGGAGTCACCGTGAACAGGCCTTCGGACATGCCGAACAGCTGCCCGGCCCAGTGGCCTGCACCGTCGTCGACACGCTCGAACAGTTCGAGTGGAACCTTGGCACCGGACAGTACGACGCGGGACAGTGATGCGCGGGCCTTGTCGAACTCCGGGCTCAGCACGGCCTGGTAGTGACCGTGCCCGATCAGGACCTCGGTTGCCCGGGCCCGTGCCATCAGTTCGAACGCCGAGGAGGCGTCGGCAGTGGCCAGGATCAGGCAGGCACCGACCGAGTGCGCTGCGTGCAAACCACAGGTGATCCCGGCGTTGTGGATGATCGGAATCAGATGTGCCACACGACTGCGTTCGTCCCAACCGAGTCGCCGCGCGTAGAGCAGGGCGTTGTTCCAGTATTCGGCGTGAATGCGTGGAATGACCTTGGGGACCCCGGTGGTGCCGCCGGAAAGTTGGAACGCCGCGACGTCGAGTGGGTCGGTCTGTGCCTCGGTCTGCTCGACGATCGTTCGCGCCGACGCGACCGGGATGTCCAGCCCCAGTTCCTCGAGTCTCGGTTCGGCGCCGTCGGCGGCGCCGGCGACGGTGAGGATATGGCGAATAGTGGGATGGTCGGCGGCGTGTTCGCGGGCGAACCCGACGAGATCGAAAGTCGGCAGACTCGCCTCGACGATGTGCGCAACGGCACCGACCTTTCGACTGATGTTCCCGATTTCGTGCATGCGGTGCGCGGCCAACGTCGCCACCGGAATCAGCCCGGCTTTGACGCAGCCGTACCAGGCGAGGACGGTTTCCAGTCGGTTGGTCAGTTGGAAGATGACCGGGTCGAGTCGCTGGAGACCGAGCCGGATCAGCCCGGCCGCGATCTGGTCGGTGCGCCGGTCGAGTTCGATGAAGCTCATCTCCCGTTCCGCGGTGATCACGGCCGACCGGTCCGGGAAGCGAGTGGCGATCTCGTGCAGTCGCTGCCCGGTGGGATCACTACTCCACGCACCGCTTGCGCGGTAGTGATCGGCCCGATCCTCCGGGAACGGGACCAGGCGCCCACCCCAGTCCGAGAATGTCACGGTCGATCTCCTCTGCTGGTCCTGATTGTGCCGGCGGGAAACATCACCGCTCCGTGACGGCAGGCAGAAGCCGCGCCAGCTCGAGGGCGTGGTCCGGGTGATCGGCAGGCACGATGCCGGAGTAGATGGCGGTCCAGCAGCCCGGGCAGCACAGCTGCCGGAATACGACCGGGGTGTCCACGTACTCGGCCGGGTCGGACGTGACCTGTGGTCCGGCGGTCGACGACGGACCTTCGAACCGTGCCAGATCGAGCGACGTGTTGTTCTTGTCGTCTCCGAGAAGTCGTCCGCACTGGGCGCAGGCGATGGCGCGGGTGTCTCCGATGGTGACCTCGGCGAGGTTGTCGTCGAGTCGGCGAGCGCCGGTCAGATCGAGTGTGGGGGCGTCGATCGGTGTGGAACCGGAGCGCTCTCGCCTCTCGGTGCGCATCGCGTCTCGCCGATCCGAGGTTCGAATCTCATCGACGGCGCCGTCACCGAGGATGACGCCGTACACGGTCTCGGCACCGAATGCGGTGACCTTGCCCTCGCGGAAGTCGGCGGCCACCGCGGCCGGGTCGCGCAGCAAGGGGTCGCCGTATCCGCCGCCGCCCTGCCAGTGCATGTACAGCACCTCGCCGGGGGCGACAAAGCTCTCGGCGTAGCAGGCTCCGAGTTCACGACCGCCGCCGAGGTCGTCGAGCGACCCCGGAATGCGGCCCGCCGCGAATTGCTCGACGATGTCGGTGCCGCGGGCAAGCACCTCGACCCCGGTATTTCCGGGGTATCCGCCGGCGAGTCCGTTGTTCTGGGCGACGGCCTTGCCGGCGGATGCCAGGACCAGGCCCATCGGCAGGCTGGTGCCGTAAGGAGTGATGGCGATGGAGGCGCTGACACCGCCGCGGTGACGTCCCGGTCCGCCGGAATCGGGTTCCTCGCGGCGCCACAGGGTGAGTAGCGGATAGAGGAACTCGGTCATCTCGGTGTCCGGAATGCGGCCCATCGGGATGCAGAACAGGCCACCGGTGTCCATGCCGTCGGCGGTTGGGCGCGCACCGTATCCGCCCGCCATGGGTTCCATCATGATGTTGAGGAACGGTACCGATTGTTCGGGGCGCTCGTCGAGACCGGCGATCACCGCGGTGTCCCAGGTGCCGCAGCAGGCGGCCTGCACGCTCGTGCCGAGATCGACGGAGCGGTCGAGCATCTGGGACAGGCATTCGGCGATCAGGGTGCCGGTGAGCCACGCCGGTCCGATCGGGCCGCGACTGACGGCGGCGGGGAAGGTGGCGTTGTTGATCGTCCCTTCCTCGGCGACGAGGTCGAAGCAGCGCATCAGCCCGCCCGCGGACCACGGAATGTCGCCGGCGAGGATCGGCAGCAGAGCCAGCATGACGCCGCCGCGCATGCCGGCGTAGGTGCAGTTGATGACGCCGGTCTGGGGGTCGGTGCCGGTGAAGTCGAAAGTGAGGTGATCGGCGGTCTTGGTCATCGCGACTGTGATCTTGTGGACGCCGCGGTCCCCGGTGTGTGACTGGTCCTGGTAGCCGGTGGCCTTCCAGGTTCCGTCGGGCAGTGAGGTGAGCTTGCCCCGTAGCCGACTCTCGGCGTCGGCCATCATGCGCTTCATCACGGCCTTGACGGTGTCGGCACCGTACTGCTCGATCACGGCGAGAAGCCGATTGCGGCCGACCGTGTTGGCGCCGATCTTCGCCCGCAGGTCGAGTCCGACGAGCATCGGGACCCGCGAGCGCCGTACCCAGGCATCGGCGACGTCGCGCTGCAGTTCGTAGTCGCGGACCACCTTGATCGGCGGGGTGGGCAGCGACTCGGAGAACACATCCTTGGCTGCGGGGTCGAAGGACCCGAGGCCGGATCCGCCGAGATCGGGCTCGTGGCAGATGGCACTGGTCCAGGCGAACAGCTTGCCTTCGTGGAAGATCGGCTGATAGACGATCACGTCGCTCTGGTGCAGGCCGCCCCCGACCCAGGGGTCGTTGCACAAGAACATGTCGCCTTCGGTGATGCCCGGATTGGTGGCGCGGTGCTGCAGGGTCCAGTAGATGGCGAGGTCGACGGCGCCGACGAGCATGGTGTTGTAGAGGCCGACCTGGACTTCCTGGCCGAGCTCGTCACTGATGGCGAAGTCGAAGTCGTTTGCATCGGTGACGATGGGGGAGCCGGACATTCGCTTGAGTGCCTCACCCATCTCGTCGGTGACCGACCACAGACGGTGCCGGATGACCTCATAGGTAAGCGGGTCGAGGTTGTCGATCTGTTCGTCGGTGACGGTGTGGACTTCCAGCGTCGGCGGAAGGGATCGGGAGAGCGCGTCGGGGTCGACGGGTCGGCTCGAGAAAACCTCGGCGCCGGGAATTTGCATGGTCATCTTCGGTGCTCCTAGTGGGCGACGATGTTGAGGTTGCCGAGACGGTCGACGGTGCCGGTGGTGCCGTGGGGGACGACGACGGTGGTCGTCGGGACCTCGACGATCGCCGGGCCGGTCAGTACGTGTCCGGCGAGCAGCTTGCTGTAGTCGTAGACGTCGGTGTCCACGTATCCGATCCGGCCGTTCAGGCAGACCTTGCGGGTGCCGATCCTGGCGGCGGATGCATCGGCGGAGTCCGCGGACTTCAGTTCCGGCAGCGTGGGGGAGAAGGGCAGAATGCCGGTCGCGCGCACCCGGTAGGTAATCGCCTGGATGCCGGCTTCCCGGAATCCGCTGTCCTCTCCGTAGAGTTCGGCGTACCGCTGCTCGAACAGATCCGACGCCTGCGCGATCCCGACTGCGTCGAGGTCTCCGGCCGGGATCGGGGTGGCGACCTCGGCGAGCTGCATGGTGTAGCGCATGTCGATCTCACGCTCGATCTCGACGCTGGTGAAGGTCAAGCCCTGTCGGTTGATCTGTTCGAGCACCTGGGTTTCCAGCTGCGAGAAATTGCGCTCGGCGCGGGCGGGGTCGAGGGGCATGGCGGCCGGGTCGGACAGTTCGGCGGCGAGGACGATGTTGGACGACGCGAGACCGTACGCAGAGAAGGCCGAAGCGACCTGGCCGAGCGGAACGATGACCTCCCGGACACCGACCTCGGCGGCGTAGGCCGCGCAGTGGGCTGGGCCGGATCCGCCGAAAGCGTAGAGGACGAAGTTCCGGGGATCGTGGCCGGCCTCGACCACGGTCTTGCGAAGCAGGTCGCCGGTTTGAGCGTTCTGGACCGCGTAGATGGCCGCGGCGGCGTCCTCGATCGACAGACCCAGGGGTTCGGCGATTCTGGTGCGAATCGCTTCGCGCGCAAGGTTTTTGTCGAGCGGTTTACGCCCGCCGAGAAGGCCACGTTCGGGCAGAATTCCGAGCACGAGGTTGGCGTCGGCATTGGTCGGTTCGGTTCCGCCCTGGCCGTAACAGGCCGGGCCGGGGACGGCCTGCGCGCTGTGGGGGCCGATCTGCAGGTTGCCACCCGGGTCGATCCAGGCGATGGCGCCGCCGCCGGAGCCGATGGCGTGGACCTCGAGGGTCGGCACGTTGATCGGATGGTGGTTGATGATCGTGCTGGAGGAGCGGACGGGCTCCCCGTCGACGACGAGTCCGACGAGGAAGGTGGTTCCGCCGACGTCGGTGGCGATGATGTTGCGGTGGTCGAGTTGCTTGCCGAGGGAGACGGCGCCCACCACACCGCCGGTCAACACTGATCCGACTGTGCTGATCGCATTCTTCGGTGCCTCCGCGGCGGCGACTGCGCCCCCGTTGCTCTGCATCACCAGCAGAGGTCCCGCGAGTTCGAGCTTGCGCAGCTTGGACTCCAATTCGCCGAGGTAGTCCCGGAGCCCGGGCCCGATCTGGGTGCTCATGATGGTCGTCGCGTTGCGGGCGAACTCGCGGATGCGGGGACTCACCTCGCTCGACAGGGAAACGAACATCGTCGGGTCGATTTCGTGGACGAGTTCGCGGATGCGCTGCTCGTGCACGGGGTTGCGGAACGACCACAACAGCGAGACCGCGATCCCCGACACCTTCTCGGCGAGGAGCTCGCGGATGGACTCGCGGGCGGAATCCTCGTCGAGGGCGACGACGACGTTGCCGTCCCGGTCGAGCCGTTCGGTCACCTCCAGGGCGTGTTTCTTCGGGACGAGACCGTGGGACTTGCTCTGTCCCATCACATTCTGGAGCTGCTCAGGTGAGCTGCCCAGATAACGTCCTTCGACGTTCATGATGTAGATCGAGTCGCGGTGGCCCTTGGTGGTGAGGAAGCCGACCGGGGGCACGTTGCCCATGACGAGGGCGTTCAGGGACGAGGTGGTGCCGTGAGCGATGTGGTGCGTGTTTGCCAGCATCTCCTCGATCGGGCATCCCAGTTGCTCCGCGAGCACCTCGAGAACGTCGATCACGCCGCGTGAGTAGTCGGGCGGGGTCGAGGGAGCCTTGGCCGCGAGAACAGTGCCGGCGTTGTCGTCCAACACCGCGTCGGTGAACGTGCCACCGACGTCCACTCCGATTACATATGCCATTGCCGCTGTGCTCCTTCGTGCCGGGGGTATGCGACGGGGTGTGAGGTCATCCTCGAACACCTCCTTACGTCAATGTCGAGTATTCGACGTTACTGACGACCTGTCAAGTGCTGAATGTGAGAACGGACACAAACGCGGCTCAGGTCGGCATCGTTGCTCGTGAGGACCCGCCAACCCAAGGCTTGACGAATCGTCATATGCGTCGAATAATCGTCATGAACGTAAATATCCGGCAGTGCGGACCGCGCTCCCACCTGCCATCCCAATCAGAAGGACTACGCCATGGGCATTCACCGCATCGGACTCGTCGTACCGAGCTCGAATGTGACCGTCGAAACGGAAATGCCGGCACTGCTCGGCCGACATGCGGAGGCCCAGTTTTCATTCCACTCGAGCCGCATGCGCATGCAGGCGGTGTCTCCGGAACAACTGCGAGCGATGAACGCTCAACGCGAGCGGTGCATCCTCGAACTCGGTGACGCAGGCGTCGACGCCATCCTCTACGCATGTCTGGTCGCCCTGATGTCAGTGGGACCCGGGGAGCACCAACGCGTGGAAAGCCTGGTCGCCGAGCAACTGGCGACCGGGGGTTCCGACGCAGTGGTCCGCTCCAGCGCGGGCGCCCTCATCGAAGCACTCCACGCCCTCGACGCGAAACGGATCATCCTGGTCACGCCCTACATGCTTCCGCTCGCCGAGCAGGTCGTCGCCTATATCGAGGCGGAAGGCATTGCGGTGTCCGACTGGCGCGCTCTCGAGGTCTCCGACAACGCCGAGGTCGGCTGCATACCCGGCGAACGGGTCATGGAAGCGGCACGATCACTCGACCGCACCGGAGCCGATGCCATGGTGATCTCCGCCTGCGTGCAGATGCCCTCACTCGACCTCGTCCAAAGCGCGGAAGACGAGTTCGACCTGCCGGTGCTGTCAGCAGCGACCGCCGGCGCCTACAGCCTGCTGCGCGCACTCGACCTCGACGTCGACATTCCCGGAGCTGGAAGTCTGCTGCGCGCCGACGCACCTTCTGCCGCCCGCCAGTAACCGAACCCCTTGGGAGAGTTGACCATGTCCGAACTGCAGCACACCGTCAGAGGCGTTGACCACGTCGCATACCCGACCTTCGATCCTGCCTCAACCGTGAAGTTTTATCGCGACGTTCTCGGGTTCCCGGTCGTACATTCCATCTGCGCCGCCGGCTGGGGCCCGGAAAAACACCCTGACTTCATTCACTTCTTCTTCGACATCGGCAACGACGACCGGCTCGCCTTCTTCTACTACTTCGGCCTCGAACCCTTCGACGGTGGACCACAGGGCGACTCGTACTCCCGCTTCGATGACGACGTGCCCATCTTCTTCATCCGCTCGCGCCATCTGGCCATTCACGTCGACAGCGAGGAGGACCTGACGGAATATCGGCGGCGACTGGACCACAGCGCATGGCCGGTGGAGATGCAGATCCAGCACGAGACGATCGAGTCGATCTACACCCATGACCCCAACGGGTACATGATCGAGATCACCCGGGCGCTGCGTCCGGTCACCCCGCAGGAAGATCTCGACGCGAACCTCACCATCGACGCCCTCGTCGACGTGGTGACCGGCCCCGATCCCAGCATGGCCGCCCTGCTGACTCGCAAGGCGGAACTGATCACCGAACGCGCGGCCGCCTGGCAGCAGGAACAGGAATCGAAGGAGATGGTGACCCGATGACCACCTTGTTCGTCCTCGACGTCCCGGAGAACACCGCGGTCGCCGAAGTCGCCGGTCAGGATCCGGCGGTCACCGTCGACCACGTCGGTCCCTACTTCCGGATCGTCTCCGAGACGGCCATCGTCATCGACCGCCGCGCCACCGGCTGCCGCCACGCCGTCTGGTACAGCAGTGTCGCCGGGCTGGCGCAGTCCCGAATCACGCAGTGGGACAAGGACGCTATGCGGGTCGAGCCGCGATGAGTGCGAGCTCACGGCTGGGCGCCGGCCGGTATATCGACGCTGCTCGAGCTCCCGAGGCCACGGTGACGTCGACGCACGAACTTGCCACCGCCGACGGTGCCAAGGTCTCCGGCGTGCTGCGGGTCGTTCCTGGTGCGCGCACCGTCGTCACCTTGATGCACCCGCGTCAGGATCTGACTCATCACGTGCTCGTTCCCGAACTGCTTGCCCGTGGGTTCGCGGTGTGGACGCAGGGCACCCGGTCGGTCAACAACGACATCGCCCTGGTGCACGAACAGGCGCTGCTGGATGCCGCGGCAGGACAGGTGTTCCTGCGGGAGAAAGGGTTCGAGTACGTCGTCACTCTCGGGCACTCCGGAGGCGGGACCCTCTTCGCGTTCTATCACCAGCAGGCCGCACTACCGGCAGGGGAGCGGTTGACCCGTACCCCTGCGGGACGACCGATCGATCTCCCCGGCGCCGAGATGCCGCTGCCTGACGCGGCGATTTTCATGGCCCCGCACCCCGGACAGGGGGCACTGCTGTTGCGGTTGATCGACCCGTCGGTCACCGACGAGTCGGACCCCCTCGCCGCTGATCCCGACCTCAACCCCTTCGATCCTGCGAACGGTTTCGCCGAACCGCCGCACAGTTCTTCGTATCCACCGGATTTCGTCACCCGCTACCGGGCAGCGCAGCACGACCGCATCGCCCGCCTCGACGCGATCGCCCGTGCACGAGTCGACGAAGCCGCCGATGCGCGTCGTCGATACAAGCGCACCGCGGACCCGGCGGAGCGCCGCGCCGCGCTCGCGCCCCACGTCCTGACCGTGTACCGCACCGACGCGGACCTGAGGTTCACCGACCTGTCCCTGAGCCCGAACGAGCGTCCCTACGGGTCACTGTTCGGCCGGCGACCCGACCTGACCAACTACGGACTCGTGGGCTTCGGACGGTTCGCCACTCCGGACGCCTGGCTGTCTACCTGGTCGGGCCTCAGCAGCAACGCCGACTTCCTCCGCTGTGCTCCCGCAGTCACCGCCCCGACACTTTTCGTCGAACTCACCGGTGATCAGGCGTGCTTCCCCGAGGACGCCACAATGATGGTCGACGCCCTCGGATCGACCGACACAACGCACGTCCGCGTCGCCGGCACCCACTTCGGAGGGCCGATCCGCGACGGCGCCCCCACCGGCGCAAGCCTGGCCGCCGCCGAGATCGGCGCGTGGCTCGAAACCCGCTGCACGTAACGCGTCCCTAGCCACTGATGCATTCACCCTGTCCTGCCTCCGGTGGGACAGCGTGGTCATGTCACTTCGAGCGGAGACACCGATGTCTGCCCGTATCACCCCTGCCGCGCCCGTCGTCGGACTCTGCCTCATGGCACTGGTCCTCGAGGGGTATGACCTTCTGATGTACGGAACAGTGGTCCCCTCACTGTTGAGCTACGACTCCTGGAATCTCGACGCCACCCAGGTGGGAATGCTCGGCTCCCTCGCCGGAGTCGGCATGCTCGTCGGCGCCCTACTCGCCGCGGCCGTCGCCGACCGTTGGGGCCGCCGCCGCACTCTCCTCACCGCCGTCCTCGTCTTCTCCGCGGCGATGGGGGTGTGCGCGTTCGCACCCAGCCCCGAAGTGTTCGGGGTAGGGCGTGTTGCGGTGGGACTCGGGGCCGGTGTCCTGATGCCGACCGCCGCAGCAACATTGATCGAGTTCGCCGAACCCGGTGCTCGGGCCCGGTCGGTGGCGCTCGGGTTCGTCGGCACCAGCATCGGCGGAATACTTGCCGGAGTGCTGTCGCTGTGGCTCGTGCCCGAGTACGGGTTCCGGGCGATGTTCCTGGCCGGGATGGTGCCGGCACTCGTCTTCCTTCCGGTGATGCTCCGATACCTGCCGGAGTCACCGGCCTATCTGAATGCTCGCGGCCGGCATGAGGCCGCGGCGGCGATCGCCGACCGCTATCACCTCCAGCACGCCGCGACCTCCGCTCTGGCCGCGCCCAGCCCCCGACGCGGGCTGCGCGCACTGTTCGGCGCGGACCGCACTGTCGCGACGCTTCTGTTCTGGGGCATGACCCTGGTCTGCTTGCTCGTATTGTTCGGCGTCGCGACCTGGCTTCCCGCGCTCATGAAGTCGGCCGGTTACCCGCTGGGCGCCGCCTTGTCGTTCCTGCTCACCCTGAACGTCGGCGGCGCGGCGGGCGCACTCATCGGTGCCGTACTCGCCGACCGGTACGGCATAAAACCCGTCACCGCAACCTTCTTCGTCATTGCCGCAGTCTCTCTGCTGCTCGTCGCCACCGCCCCGCCGCTCGCGGTCATCTATCTACTGGTACTCCTCGCGGGTGTGGGCACGACGGGCACCCAAATCCTGCTCAACACCTTCGTCGGCACCTTCTACCCGGCATCCTGCCGGGCCACCGGGCTCGGCATGGCGTTGGGAGTGGGCCGGATCGGTGCGATCATCGGCCCCACTTACGGGGGACTTTTCGTCGCACTCGGCGCCGGCACCACCTGGCAACTGCTCGCCTTCGCCGTCCCCGCCGTCGTCGGCGCCGTACTGACGCTGCTCGTACCGCGCCATACCGCAGCCGACGCGGTCATCCCTGTCGCTGAGAACGTTGAACAGAAAGCAGTGTCATGACCATTGATTTCACGGGCCAGGTCGCCATCGTCACCGGGGCCGGCGGTGGACTCGGCCGTGCCCACGCCCACGCCCTCGCGGCCCGCGGCGCTCACGTCGTCGTCAACGACATCGGTGGATCCGCTGACGAAAGCTCCGCCGACAACACTCCGAACACGCCCGCAGACCGGGTCGTCGCCGACATCACCACCCGCGGCGGCTCGGCAATCGCCGACTACGCCGACGTCACCGACTATCCCCAGGTCACCGCCATGGTCGACCGGGCCCTCTCCGCATGGGGCCGGGTCGACATCCTCATCAACAACGCCGGAATTCTGCGAGATGCCAGCTTCCGCAACGCAAACATCGACGACTTCCGCACAGTCCTCGACGTCCACCTGATGGGTGGCGTGCACTGCAGTAAAGCCGTATGGCCGCACATGATCACCCAAAAGTATGGCCGAATTCTCATGACGACCTCCGCGTCCGGGATCTACGGCAACTTCGGGCAAGCGAACTACGCCGCAGCCAAATCGGCGCTCGTCGGCCTGATGAACGTGCTCGCGATCGAGGGACAATCCAAGGGCATTCGAGTCAATGCGCTGGCGCCCCTCGCGACGACTTCCATGACCGAATCGATTCTCGACGTCACGGCCGCCGAACTTCTGACTCCGGAGTCGATTACGCCCGGTGCGCTGTTCTTGGTCTCCGAGGATGCACCGACCAAGACGATCCTCGGCGCCGGCGGTGGAACGTTTGCGGTCAGCCGCATGCTCGAAGCCCACGGCGTCTTCCTCCCCGCGGATGCCAGAACCCCCGAAGACGTTGCCCGTCACTGGCCTCAGATCAACGACTCGACGGCGCAGTCGGGCACCGACAGCACTGCCGCCCAGATTCAGCACTTCGTCGAATCCGCAATCCGGGCCACACCCGAGAGATGAAACTGCTACCCGCAGTGACCAGTCGTACTCAACCTCTGGTTGGTCTGGGCAAGTTGCCATTCCGTTTGCTGCTCGAGGCGGTCGAGCTGGGCGGAGTCGAGTCGGTCGCAGACGAAATTCCAGTGCACCGCCACACGATCGCCGACGGCGAGATCGGGGACGAAGGCTCCCTCGGGCACCGTGTAGTCGGCGGGCACTTCCCGGTCGGGTCCGAGGAAGAGCTGCCCGTGCTCGAACATCAGCGGTCGTGAACGGACCACTGCCCGGTCGGCCGTGAACCCCACCACCTCGCCCCAGCTGATCCGGCACGAGTCGAGGACGTGCAGCGGTTGCGGCATCCCCGTGTCGAGTAGCCGTGACCACGGGTAGACGCCGAAGACATGGAAATTGTGGGTCGGCGCCGCTTCGACGAGGAGCTTCCCGGTCAGGTGTTTCCAGTAGTGTCCCGCTGTCGACGCCAGCCGCCCGAGGAGGGTTGCGCCGAACTGGGCTCGGTCTATGCGGTCGATCAGGTCGTCGGCCGTCCAGTAGGCGCGGACCACCCGCTCGTCCAGGGGGTCGAGGGTCTGAAGGCCGTCGCAGCCCCCCGCGTGGTCAACCATCCACCGAAAGGGCAGTGACGGTGACGGCATCGCGCGACAGGAGGTCACAGTCGGCCTTGGGGGTCAACAGACTCTGGGCGGTGGAGAACCCATCGACGTAGAAGACGTCGGAGTTGGCTGACGGTGAACTTGTAACTGGCGGCCGAGGAAGAAGAAGCCACCGTCGAGCTAGCACTGTTCTGGCTCAGGTGGGGGAGAGGATGGCGCTGTGGTCGGCGATGATGCGGGCGACGAGGTCGCGGCCGGTCCCGTGGTCGAGGGGCAGGGGTGTGGTGGTCGGGTCGATTGCCAGTTCTGGGTGAGGTGTGATCGCTGGGTCGGTGGTGAGTATCCAGGCGAGGGTGTCTTCGTTGTGCCGGGGCCGGTAGGCGAGTCCGTCGAGGTCGGGGTCGGCGGTACGAATGGCGTTGGCCCACCGCCGGGTTAAGACGTAGTGCCGGGCTTCGCATTTGGTGAGCCACAGGTCTTGGCCAACCGCTGAGAGGTGCGGTCCGTGGAGTGCGGCGACGGTGAGGGTGCGGGTGACGGTAAGCGCGGTCAGGGTGCGGCCTGCCACTGCGGAGGCGGGCACAATCCGAGCGACGGTGGGATCGAGTGGTAGGTCCCGGCAGATGGTTTCGGCGATCGCACCGTCGGGGCTATCGGCGATATAGAGGTAGGCGTAGCTGCCGTCGAGAGAGTCGAACCGGCCACCGGCGAGCTCGTCGGGCTGCGCGGTCGGGTTCGGGGCGTGTGGGGCGCGGTGGCTGCTGTGCACCCGCCACACCACCGTTCCAGTAGTGAGCACGCTCCGATGCGCCGGCCCGAGTAACCCTCCGGCCGGTGGTTCGATGTTCGGCATCAGTCGGGCAGCACCGCGGCGGCGAGCCGCTCGAGCTTTTGGCCGGACGCGGGGTCCGGGTCGGCCGCGAGGTCGGCCGGGGTCTGCCCCTCGCGCAGGCGGGTGGAGGGGGTCAGCCACCATGACGCCACCCCCCACGGGTCGGCGGCCGCACCGAGCGTGGTGTTGACAGACGCGACGGTCTCGCGGACCGACGCCGTGGCCTCGTCGAACTGGAATGCCGGGTACCGGTAGCTGTTGCCGACGGGGAGGGCGACGACCTTGCCTGTGGTGCGAAGCCTCGAGGCGACGGTGCGGTCTGATGCCGGTCGGCGTAGGGCGGCGGCGACCTGGCCGGCGGTGAGCATCGGGTGGTCGAGGATGTGCCGGCGGGCGGCTTGCTCTATTTCAGCCTGGGCGATGGCGTCGTCGACGAGGTCGGCGCCGATCCGGGCGGCTTGGGTGCGGTCGGTGAGGGTCGGTGCCATCGCCAGCAGAGCGGTCACCTGATTGCGGACCAGGTGCATCTCGGGGCGTGCGGCGAGTTCGGAGGCGACGACGTCGATGAGTTCGGGGGTCGACAGATCCGACAAACGGCGCCGCTCGTCCAGCGACACGGTGGCGTGCGGGCGGTCGTCGGCACGGGTGTAGCGGCCGGTCAAGGTGTCTCGGCGCAGCCGGTAGCCGGCCACCTTGTGCTGTCGCCTGGGAGAGATCGATCGGTGGGTCGACATCCGCACTCCTTGCTACGTTTGCACCGATATATTACACCGTTGCTTCCGTTGCGGCGAGGAGTGGGGCGCGCGGTTGACCACCGTCCACTCAGTCGGGTCGATGCCACACCCGAGAGATGAAACTGCTACCCGCAGTGACCAGTCGTACTCAACCTCTGGTTGGTCTGGGCAAGTTGCCATTCCGTTTGCTGCTCGAGGCGGTCGAGCTGGGCGGAGTCGAGTCGGTCGCAGACGAAATTCCAGTGCACCGCCACACGATCGCCGACGGCGAGATCGGGGACGAAGGCTCCCTCGGGCACCGTGTAGTCGGCGGGCACTTCCCGGTCGGGTCCGAGGAAGAGCTGCCCGTGCTCGAACATCAGCGGTCGTGAACGGACCACTGCCCGGTCGGCCGTGAACCCCACCACCTCGCCCCAGCTGATCCGGCACGAGTCGAGGATGTGCAGCGGTTGCGGCATCCCCGTGTCGAGTAGCCGTGACCACGGGTAGACGCCGAAGACATGGAAATTGTGGGTCGGCGCCGCTTCGACGAGGAGCTTCCCGGTCAGGTGTTTCCAGTAGTGTCCCGCTGTCGACGCCAGCCGCGCGAGGAGGGTTGCGCCGAACTGGGCTCGGTCTATGCGGTCGATCAGGTCGTCGGCCGTCCAGTAGGCACGGACCACCCGCTCGTCCAGGGGGTCGGCGATGCCCGCGAGTTCCGCGATCACCTGTTGATACGGCCAGGCGCCGCTGAACTGCCGTGCCAGCGAGAGCACGTCGACGTCGGTGGCCTGACCGCACGCGAGCGCCTGCAGTCGCTCGGAACCCGGAGGGCCGCAATACCCGAGCGCATTCGGGGCGTGCGCGTATTGCGCGAACAGGCGGTGCCCCGGCAGCACCGAATGCTCGAGCGACACCATGGCAGTCAGGCTCGCTGCCCGAGCAGCTGCGCGGTCTCGCGGTGCAACCGGCCGAAGTTGTAGTAGGCGGCGCAGGCGCCCTCAGGGGAGACCATGCAGGTACCGATGGGTGTCTCCGGTGTACAGGCCGTCCCGAACACCTTGCACTCCCAGGGCTTGATGACACCCTTGAGTACCTCACCGCACTGGCATGCCTTCGGGTCGGCGACGCGGATGCCCGGCATCGAGAACTTCTCCTCGGCGTCGAATTCCGCGTAATTCCGGTGCACCTTCAGTGCGCTCTGCGAGATGAACCCGAGACCACGCCACTCGAAATGTGGTCGCAGCTCGAACGTTTCGGCCATCAATTTCAGCGCCTGCACGTTGCCCTCCGGGCGCACCACCCGCTTGTACTGATTCTCGATCTCGCAGCGTCCCTCCCGAATCTGCTGGAGCAGCATGTGCACCGAGGCGAGGATGTCGAGGGGCTCGAAGCCGGCAACGACCATCGGTTTGCCATACACCTCGGATACGAAGCGGTACGGGCGCAGTCCGACCACCGTGGACACGTGTCCGGGGCCGAGGAACCCGGACAGCCGCAGGTCCGGCGACTCCAGGATCGCCTTGATGGGCGGAACGATCGTGACGTGGTTGCAGAACACGCTGAAGTTCGTCACCCCGAGTGCCCGCGCACGCACCAGGGTCACGGCCGTGGACGGCGCCGTGGTCTCGAAGCCGACCGCGAAGAACACCACCTGCTTGTCCGGATTGTCGATGGCCACCTTCAGGGCGTCGAGCGGTGAGTACACGAACCGGACGTCCGCGCCCCGCGCCTTGGCCTCGATGAGATTGCCCTTCGAGCCGGGCACGCGCATCATGTCGCCGAAGGTGGTGAAGATGACACCGGGCTGTTCCGCGAGCCACATCGCGTCGTCGACGCGGCCCATGGGGATGACGCACACCGGGCATCCGGGCCCGTGCACCAACTCCACCGATTCGGGCAGCAGGTGCTCGATACCGTGACGATAGATCGTGTGGGTGTGGCCGCCACACACTTCCATGAACTTGAACTCGTCACCGCGGGCCAGCTCGGTGATGGACTTGACCAGGGCTCGCGCCGCTGCGGGGTCGCGGAATTCGTCGACGAACTTCATCACTTACCTCTGACTCTCAGGCGATCTCGGACGAGTTGAACGCGTCGATCTCGTTCACGTAGTCGGCGCCCATCTTCTGCACCTGGTCCAGGGTGAGTTGCGCCTCGATTTCGTCGATCTTCGCCATTGCGAACCCGACGTGCACGAGCACCCAGTCACCGACCACCAGGTTGTCTTCGGCGAGCAGTCGAACACTGATCGTTCTCTGGACGCCGTTCACGTCCACCTTGGCCAGATGCTGTTGGGCGTCGACGATGTCGACTACCTGACCGGGTATTCCCAAGCACATCGGGTTTCTCCTCTCCGGGAGGTTCTCAGCAGATCCGGGGAAGGGGGTCACCGACGAGCATGTCGACGATCCGGCTGCCCCCGAATGATGTTCTCAACGCGACGATTCCTGGGGGTTCCCTCAGAATCTCGCCCACGACTGCGGCATTCGCTCCGCGGGGGTGCGCCCGCATCGCCGTCACGGCGGCCTCGGCTTCCTCCGCCGCGACGACGGCCACGAACTTGCCCTCGTTCGCGACGTACAGGGGGTCGATGCCGAGCATGTCGCAGGCACCGAGCACCTGCGGTTGGATCGGCAGGGTTTCCTCGTCGACGATGACGGCGACCTGGGCGGCCTTGGCGAGTTCGTTGCAGACGGTTCCGACACCGCCGCGCGTGGCGTCGCGCATCCACCGTGTCGACGGCGCCGCCGCGAGGAGCGCCTCCACCACCCCGTTCACCGGCGCGGTGTCCGAGGCGATGTCCGCTTCGATCGCGAGGTCACCCCGCGCCAGCATGACCGCCATCCCGTGTTCCCCGATGGTGCCGGACAGCACTACCTTGTCGCCGGGCCGGACGAGGTCCGGCGACAACCGCCGGCCGTCGGGGATCACACCGACGCCCGCCGTGGAGATGTACACGCCGTCGGCGGCGCCCTTGCCCACCACCTTGGTGTCGCCGGTGACGATCTGCACTCCGGACAGAATCGCCGCCTCACTCATGTCAGCGACGATCTCCTTCAGCTCCGCGATGGGAAAGCCTTCCTCGATGACGAATGCCGCCGACAGCCACTGCGGCCGCGCACCCGACACCGCGAGGTCGTTGACCGTGCCATGCACGGCGAGGTGACCGATCGATCCACCGGGGAAGCGCCGCGGCTGCACCACGTAGGAGTCGGTGGAGAAGGCGAGCCGCTCACCGGAAGGCAGTGCCAGGGCCGCGGCGTCCCCGAGCTGTTCCAGTTCTTCGTTGCGGAACGCCTCCACGAAGACGGCATCGACGAGCGCGGCCGACGACTTGCCGCCGGCCCCGTGCGCGAGGGTCACCACCTCGTCCAGCAATCGCGGCCGACGCTGACGGAACTTGTCGATGCGTTCGAGGACGCGGTCTTCGCGCTGAGCCGAGGTGGCTGGTTCGGTGGTGCTCATGCATACGCTCCCGGTCTCGCGAGATGTTCCTGGGCGACGGACCACAACCGGTACCCGAGCATCGCGTGGCTCTCCTGAATGCGATGAATGCTCTGCGAGTGGATGGTGAAGCAATAGTCCAAGTAGTCGGCAACCGCCATCCGCCCGCCTTCGTGTCCCGCGAATCCGATGGTCAGAAGACCTCTGCTCTTCGCCTCGGTCAGCGCCGTCATCAGATCGTCGGAATTGCCGGAGGTCGACAACGCAATGGCCACGTCCCGATCCCGGGCGTGGGCGATGATCTGCCGCTTGAAGATCAGGTCGAACCCGACATCGTTGGCCAATGCGGTCACCACCGCCTGGTCGGCGGCGAGGGACCAGGCCGCGACGGGGCGTCCGCGCGCCGGACGACTGAACAGGGTCGCCAGGGTCGCGGCGTCGGTGGAGCTGCCGCCGTTGCCGAACGTGTAGAGGCGGCCGCCGCGCCGAAACCTGTCGGCCATCTCGATGCCGGCCGCTGTCAGGCCTTCGCCGTACTCCTCGAGTGAGGCCCGTTGCAGCCGTGCGCTTTCGGCTGCTTTTCCACGCGCCGAGGCGGCCAGGTCGTCGAGGAGGCTCTTCGCGTCCGTCTCCTCGGAGTCGATGAACGGGTAGAGAAAGTTGGTGCTCTCGGAGTCGTGCGTGGTCATCCTTCCCTCTCCTGCTCTGCTTGGCGGAGCTCTGTGCCGTCGAGTCGGGTGATCGCTGCTCCCGCATGGACGAGGACCAGGTCGTTCGGCCGCACGTCGGGCAACACGCTGACGTCCACCCATTCCTCACCCGTGGCGGTGCGAACCAGGGCGGGGCCGAGTGCGTCGGCGGGCTCCAGCACCACTTCGCCGAGACGGCCCTCGTCGCTGCAGGTGACGCAGCCGGTCTGGGTGCACTCATCGGTGTCGGGCTTCAGCAACCCCGAGTGCTCGAAACAGACGTGCGTGAGCTCCCACAACAGGTGATACATCAGGACGAATCGCCCGGTGGCCGGGACCATCGGGTCGTCGGAATCGACCCACAGGATGTGGTTCGCCGCTCCGGCGGGTGGGCGCGGTCCCGCCCCGATCCACAGGGTTTCGACGCCCCACGCGGGGGCGCGGCGCATCGCGTCCACGACAGCAGGCTCGTCGGCCGACGCGACCGCCAGCAGGACGTCACCGGGCCGGCTCGCCACCCGGGACTGCGCCACGGGGTCGGGCTCGACGAGAGCGACCGACGGTAACGCGCGTTTTCCCATGATCACCGGGTGCACGAATTCGACCGCCACGTGGTGGGCGTGCGGCTCCCATTGAGGTGAGATGACCCAGAGCGTCGCGCCGTCGTGGAATCTGCGCGCAAGGGCTAGTGATGCGGCGGCAAGGTCTGCCGACAGGTCCGTGTCGACGAGGTGGCCGCCCGCTTCGGTTGTCGTCATTGACTTCGCTCCCGTCCCCGGGCCGGTCGGTCGGGGCTACCGACGTCACGGTCCGCGCATGGTCGCCGCGGCACCGATCACCGCCTGGCCGAGGGAGAGTCCTCCGTCGTTGGGAGGCACCCGGTGGTGGGTGAGGACTCGATAACCGCTGCTCTTCCAGTGTGCTCTCAACAGACCGAGGAATAAACGGTTTTGAAAGACTCCACCGGTCAGTCCGATCGTGGTAATGCCGGTGGTGGCTACGGCGAGGTCGACGAGCGTCGCGGTGGCCTCGGCCAGGGCATGGTGGAAACCGAGGGCCAGTTCCGCGGGAGGCGTCCCGCCGTGGACACCCGCGATCAGGCCCGACAGGAGTGAATGGATCCCGATTTGGTCGCCGTCCACGTCCATGGTGAGCGGGGCGGGGTGAGTGGTGGTGCGAGCGAGCGCCTCGAGTTCGATGGCGGCCTGCCCCTCGTAGGTGACGCGGTGACGTACACCCAGTAGGGACGAGACCCCGTCGAACAGACGGCCCGCGCTGGTGGTCCTGACGCAGCCCCTGCCTGACACGAGTTGCGACGCGACCGCCGCGCGTTCCGCTGCCGGCAGCGTGTCCGTGCAGGGGAGTCCGTCGAGGTTCCCGATCCCGGCCTCGTGCAGGAGGGCGAGTGCCACCCGGGCCGGGTTGCGGACGGCGGCATCACCGCCGGGAAGGGAGAAGGGCTGCAGGTGTCCCATACGCCGGGTGCTCAGCACGTCGGGGCCGACGAGGAGGAGTTCGCCGCCCCAGACCGTGGCGTCGCAGCCGTATCCGGTGCCGTCGAAGGCCACACCCAGCACCGTTGTGCCCAGCAATCCCTGTTCCGCCATCAGTGACGCGACGTGTGCGTGATGGTGCTGGACGGTGTGCAGGGGGGCGCCGGTCCGCTCGCTGTACCGCTGCGCCCAGTGATGGGTCGAGTATCCGGGATGCGCATCGGCGATCACTGCCTCGGGCGAGATGCCGTGGAGGTGCGTCAACTGCTGCACCGACGTCTCGAACGCCCGCAGACTTTCGAGACTGCCCATGTCGCCCAGGTGCGCCGAACAGAATGCGTAGTCCTGCCGGGTCAGGCAGAAGGTGTTCTTGATCTCGGCACCGACCGCCAGCACCTCCGGACTGTGCTGCGGGAGTACGACCGGAAGTGGTGCATAGCCGCGGGATCGCCGGATCGGCAGGACGGTGTCACCGTCCACCGACAGCACCGAGTCCTCACACGGCACGGCGATGCGGCGGTCGTGCATCAGGAACACGTCCGCGATGCTTCGGAGCCGCGTGCGCGCATCGTCGTTGTCGAAGCACAGCGGTTCACCGCTGAGATTGCCGGAAGTCATCACCAGCGTCCGCGGGGGTCCCACCCGGCCGCCCGGGGTGCGCGCGAACAGCAGATGGTGCAGCGGCGTGTAGGGGAGCATCACACCGAGGTCGTCGATGCCGGGAGCGATGCCCTCGGACACGGAAGTCGAGTCGTGCTTGCGCAGCAGGACGATCGGCCGGGCCGGATGCTGCAGCAGGGCCTTCTCGAACTCGGAGATCCGGCACAGTTCCCGGGCCACGGAGAGGTCGGCCGTCATCACGGCGAACGGCTTGTCCGGCCGATGCTTGCGCTTGCGGAGGGTCGCGACCGCCGCGCTGTCGGTGGCGTCGCAGACGAGATGGAACCCGCCGAGACCCTTGACAGCGACGATCCTCCCGCCCTGCAGCGCCCGCTGCACGGCGAGCAGTACGGTGTCATCGCCCGTGAGACGTTCACCGTCCACTTCGGCGAACAGGTGCGGACCGCAGTCGGGGCAGCAGACCGGTTGCGCGTGGAACCGGCGATCACCGGGGTCGCGGTACTCGGCCGAGCACCGCTCACACAACGTGAACTCGGCCATCGTCGTGTTGGGCCGGTCGTAGGGCAGGTCGGTGATCACGGTGAAACGAGGTCCACAGTTCGTGCAGTTGATGAACGGGTGGCGGTACCGGCGGTCCTGCGGATCACCCAGCTCGCGGAGGCAATCCGCGCACGTCGCCACGTCGGGTGAGACGAGCGTTCTCGCACCGGCGACGTGACGGCTGTCGATGATCCGGAACGAGTCGTCGCCCCGCAGCGGTACCGCTTCGACGGTCACGTCCACGATGACCGCCATCGGCGGCGCGTCCGCGCGGAGTCTGTGCGTGAACTCCGACAACGACGCAGCGGGACCTTCGACTTCGATGAACACGCTGACGTCGTCGTTGCCGCAGTGGCCGCTGACACCGAGGTCGTCGGCGAGGCGGGCGACGAACGGGCGGAAGCCGACGCCCTGCACGACCCCGTGAACCGTGATGCGCGATCGTTCGACCGTCATCCTCGGATGATTCTCCGGTCGAGGTCCCGGGCGCAAGAGCCCTCCGTGGCGACGCCCGTGCGGAGCGGAAGGGCGCCGGTGATCAGCCCGGGCTACTCTTCTTCGGCGGCGCGGGCGCCGGTGACGGTGTCGATCAACCCGTAGTCCCGCGCCTCGTCCGCGGAGAGAATTCGGTGTGCGCGCATGTCGTCGATCACGGTGTCGACGGGACGTCCACAGGAAGCGGCGATCCGACTCTGCAGTCTGCGTAGTTGCCGCGAGTGGTGTTCGGTGGCGGTGGCGATGTCCGATGCCGCACCGGCACACGTGGACCGCGGTTCGCGGAGGTGAAAGGTGGCATGAGGTGCTGCCGTCCGTCTCTCGGCGGGAGACAGGAGCGCGAGCGCCACGCTCGCGACGACGCCCTGGCAGTGGACGTGCAGCGGCACGCTCATCAGATCCAAGGTGTCGAGCAGAGCGGCGGCAGCGTCGACATCGGCATCGACGCTGCGCAGCCACACCTGGACCGCCCCGTCGTCGGATGCGTCGAGCAGGGCGAGTGACGCAGCAGCGCGGTTGGTGGCCTCGCTGTCGAGCCGGCCGGTCAACGTCACGATTCGTTGATCGAACAGGCGCTCGGTGAGCCAGTCGGAACTGGGAGCGGGGACCGACGTGACGTGCATCGGCGCGGGTGGCTGCCGCGCATCCGGTTGCCACGGTGTGTGGAACGGCGGGACGGGCGGCGGTGAGGGTGGTGGCCAGATCATGGTGATGACTCCCGTTGTGCAGAGATCGTCCAGTCGACAGTCCGGCCGACGGCCGCTGCATACCGTTCGAGCGTCGAGAGCCGAGGATCGATGTCACCGCGCTCGAGGCGGGCTATCGCGGACTGCGACGTGCCCATCTGTGCCGCGATGTCGGTCTGGGTCAGTCCGTGCTCGAGCCGGGTGGCGACCAATTCGTCCAGGAGCGCTCGACGCCGGCCGGACAGGTGTTCCAATCCGGGAAAGGCAGTGCGCCGAGGTTCGGTCGACATACCATCGATGATATCTCGAATTCGATATGCGGAGGGGTGCTCATGGCGAAAGTTCGTGCGGCCGTCGTCGGCGGCGGCATCATCGGTCTGGCGGTCGCCCGGGAACTTCTGCACCGGATCGACGGCCTGGAGTTGACGTTGTTCGAGAAGGAGACCCGTGTTGCGGCCCATCAGACCGGCCACAACAGCGGAGTCGTCCACGCCGGTCTCTATTACACTCCAGGCAGCCTCAAGGCCCGGCTGTGTCTGCGTGGTGTCACCCTGCTCCGGCAGTATGCACAGGAGAAGGGTGTGCGCTACGAGGAATGCGGCAAAGTGGTGATCGCCCACGATTCCAGTGAGATCGCTCGTATGAACGCCATTTTCGAGCGTGCCGTTTCCAACGGGGTGCCGGACGTCCGATTGCTCGACGGCGGCGCGATTCGGGACATCGAACCACACGCACGCGGCGTCGCCGCGATTCATTCCCCGAGAACTGCGATCATCGACTACGTCGCGGTGGCGGAGGCGCTCGCCGGAGACGTCGGCGCGGCCGGTGGGCGGGTACGACTCGGGACCGAAGTGGTGGGGCTGGAAAGCCGGGCGCGGGAGGCCGTGGTCACCACCTCCCGCGGGACCGAGTCGTTCGATCTGGTGGTCACCTGCGCCGGCTTGCACTCGGACCGCGTCGCGGTACTGTCCGGTGAGTCGCGATCACCGCGCGTTGTCCCGTTCTCCGGCGACTATTTCCTCGTGCAACCCGAACGTTCGTCGCTGGTGAAGGGACTGATCTATCCGGTGCCGGACCCTCGTTATCCGTTCCTCGGCGTGCATCTCACGAAACGGATCGACGGCCGGATCATGCTCGGCCCGAACGCTTTCCTTGCGCTCGGCCGGGAGGCATACACGCGGCGGGACTGGTCGGTGCGCGATACCGCGTCGGCGATCGGATTCCCGGGGTTCTGGCGGTTCGCCCGAGGGAACGTGGCGGCAGCCGTGCGTGAAGCCCGCACTGTCCTCAGTGCGGAGGCGTTCGTGCGGGAGGCGCAGAAGTACGTGCCCGATGTGTGTCGCGCGGACGTCACACGTGGTCCCCGGGGGATACGGGCCCAGGCCATGAACGCCGACGGAAGCCTCGAGGACGACTTCGTCATCACCGGGGCGCACCGCGTCATTCACGTCCGGAACGCGCCCTCCCCGGGTGCGACGTCCTCGCTTGCCATCGCCGAATACGTCGTCGACGAGGCGCTCGCGCGCGCAACGGGGTGAGCGTGCCGGGGCGTCCGACCGTCACACCGCTGCAGTCGGAGGGTCAGCGGCGTCGCAGCTGGAGCGTGAAGCCCTCGGGCATGAGGGTGAGCCGCTCGGCGATCTTCAACTGATAGTCCGGATCACCCACGATGTCGTAGCGGCGCAGAATGGTCCCCAGAACGAGCACGGCCTCGTGTACCGCGAATTGTCTTCCAATGCAGGCACGTTCGCCGGTGCCGAAAGGCTTGTACACGTGCGCGGGACGCGATCGGATGCGTTCGGGCAAGAAGTTGTCGGGGTCGAAGGCCTCGGGATCGTCCCCCCAAACGGGGTCGCGGTGCAGCGCGGGGATGAGGACGAGGACCCAGTCGCCGACCTTCATCGGATACTTGCCGACGAGGGTGGTGTCGACGGTGGCCTCCCGGCCGTAGGCGGGCGCCGTGGGCCACAGCCGCAGCGACTCGTCGAGCACTCGTCGCACATACCGCAGTTTGGCGATCTGCTCGAACTCCGGTGTCTCCTGGCCCCACACCTCGTCGACTTCGGCGCGGGCCTTCGCAAGCACCTCGGGGTGACGAGAGAGGTAGTAGAGGGCGAAAGAGAGTGCGCCGGAGGTTGTCTCGTGTCCCGCGACGAGGAAGGTGACCACCTGATGGCGGATGTTCAACTCGTCGATCTTGTCCGGGTGATCTTCCCGGGCCGCCCGCAACATCAGTTCGAGAAGGTCCTCAGGGCCCGTGTCGCCGCTGCCTCGGCGGGCCCGGATCACCTCGTCGACCACTTCGGCCAGATACTCCAGATTTCTCGCATTGCGGCGATCCGCCCTGCGTGTCAGGAGTCGCCCGAGCGCGGACGTCTTCACGAACGTCGTCCGCTGCGAATGGCTGAGTGCGCCGACCATTGCCTGCACGAACGGGTGCGGACGTGAGCGCTCGAACGAGTCGAACGAATAGCTGAAGCCCGTGCGGCCGATCGTCTCGAGGGTCAGCTTGGTCATGTCCGAAGACACGTCCACGGGTGTGCCGTCGGTGCGGCGGTCCCAGTACTCGGTCAACTCGCCGGCGACGTCGAGCATCGTACGGTGGTACGAGCGCATCGCCGACTTCGTGAAAGCCGGCGCGAGCAGGTTGTGTGCCTTGCTCCAATTGGGCTCGTGGTTGTAGGCGGTGAACAGCCCGTCTCCGCCCAACTCCCGTAACGAGGCGACGCCGGGAGCGAGGTGTTTGGCGAAACGGGACTCGTCCGATAGTTCCGCCACCATGTCGGCGCCCGAGGCGAACACGAAGCGGTTACCGAGGACGTCGCGTTCGAAGATGGGCCCGAGCGTCTTTCCGATCTCCATCGAATTCTGCAATGGAGTGCGGATGTTGATGCCGAGCACGTCACCGAGTACCGGTAGTCGCCAGCGCGGATGAGGAATGGCCGCGGTGTCGCGCTCGCGAAGTGATTCGACGCTCATATTGCCCCCGGTGTGTCGTGCACTACTGAATTGATGTCTAGTACGCAAGGTACGCCTTACTGAATCGGTGTCAAGTAGTAGCGTGAGTCAGCATGACCAGTGCCCGCCGCCGCCTCGACCCCGAACAGCGGCGGTCGCAGCTACTCGACATCGGCGCGCGTTTGTTCGCCGACCGGCCGTACGAGGACGTCTGGATCGAGGAGGTCGCCGAACTCGCCGAGGTGTCGCGTGGGTTGATGTACCACTACTTCCCGACGAAACGAGACTTTTTCGCGGCCATCGTCGAGCGCGAGTCCGAACGGCTCCTCGCGGCCACTGCCCCCGACCAGTCGTTACCCGTCGAAGAGCAGGTGGCGGCGGGCCTCGACGCGTATCTCGAGCATGTCGCCAGCCATCGGCACGGCGTGCGGGCGGTCAACTTCGGTGCCCTGTCGGCGGATGCCGACATCCGGGCCATCGTCGAGCGCGAACTCGACGCGCAGCAACGCCGGATCGTCGACGCCCTCGACCCACCGGCGGACGACCGTGAGCTCATCGGTGTCGCGGTGCGCGGCTGGATCGCCTTCGTCCGGGCCGTGTGTATGGATTGGCTCGATCATCCGTCGATCCGCGAATGCGAGCTTCGGGACCTCTGTCTGCGGTCGCTGACCGGGATGCTCGGTGGGTGGCCGGAATGAATCCCGTGATCATCGAGCGAGAATCGACTGTCGATGCACCCATGGACCGGGTCTGGGACCGGGTGGTGAGCCCCGACGGCATCAACGACGAGTTGCGGCCCTGGTTGACGATGAGTCTGCCCCGCGGCGCCGGGTCGATCACCATCGACACTGTTCCCGTGGGCGACCCCCTCGGCCGCGCCTGGCTCAAGCTGTTCGGCATTCTGCCCTTCGACTACGACGCCCTGACCATCGCCGAGCTCGATCGGGGACGACGGTTCCACGAGAAGTCGACGATGCTCAGCATGCGTCGTTGGGAGCACGAACGCACTCTGACTCCGTGCGAGGACGGCCGTACTCGGATTTCTGACCGGATCACGTTCGAACTTCGCACTCCGATGGCCGTGATGGCGCCCTTGATCGGTCGCGTGGTGCACGCCCTCTTCGGTCACCGGCACCGTCGCCTGCGGCGTCATTTCGACCGACCGATCACCAGTCGGTGAATCAGCCGTGCCGCGGTGCGTGCGGTGCGCTGGTCTATGTCGTAGACAGGATTGAGTTCGGCCACATCGCAGACGGCGAGTTTTCCACTGACGGAAACGGTGTCGCAGATGAACTGCACCGTCTCGACCGGAATGCCGAACGCGGCGGGCGCACTCACTCCCGGCGCGACTGCAGCGGGCAGAGCGTCGAGATCGATGGTCAGGTAGACGAGGTCCACGCCCGCCAGGAATTCGAGGACAAACGCGCGCAAAGCTGCCCTGTCGAACGAGTCGTCGTCCGACAGATAGCGCACACCGAGTCGCCGGGCGGTGTCGAACAGCGCTGTCGTGTTACTCGGCTGGGCGATGCCGATCACCGAGTACTGCACTGCGGTTCCGGCGGCACGTTCGCGCTCGAGAATTTGCCGGAACGGCGTTCCCGACGTCGCCACCGGATCGGGGCGGAGATCGAAGTGCGCGTCCACGTTAAGGATTCCGATTCGGCGATCCGGGGTTCTCAGCGCGGACCGGGCCAGACCGAGGTACGTCCCGTAGGCCATTTCGTGCCCGCCGCCGAGGACGACCGGGAAGTGACCCGCGTCGATAACGGTGCCGACCGCCGCCGCGAGCGCCTCCTGCCCGGCCTCGAGCCGATCATCGACGACTGCGATGGTCCCGGCGTCGTACGCCCGAATCGGGTGGGGCAGCGCCATGGAGGAAAGTGCGGACCGCAACGCGTCCGGTCCGCCCGCCGCCCCCCGCCGCCCCTTGTTTCGTGCCACCCCTTCGTCACTCGCGAAACCGAGAAGCACGGTCGCCCCCGGTTCGGCTGCGGGATCGAACGGTGTGACCACTTGATGCCAGCGCAGGTGTTCCGAGGTGGAGCCGTCCACTCGCCCCGACCAGGTCGGCGGGGGAGTGGACACCGGGATCGGCACGTTCACGGCCGGGGCCGGGCGGCCGAGTAGGCGAGGACGCCACTGCGCCACACGTCGGTGACCAGGGGGACGCCCGGGCGATAGGCGAGATGCAGATACGACGGTGCATCCAGCGCCAGGGCGTCGGCACGGGCGCCGGGACGCAACACCCCGACGTCGTCTCGTCGCAGTGCCCGCGCGCCCCCGGCTGTGGCAGCCCAGACGGCCTCGTCCGGTGTCATGTGCATGTCCCGCACGGCGAGGGCGATGCAGAACGGCAGGCTGGTGGTGTAGCTCGTCCCGGGATTGCAGTCCGCGCCGAGTGCCACTGTCACCCCGGCGTCGATCAGGGCGCGGGCGTCGGGGTACTTGTTCCGGGTCGAGAAGTCCGCTGCCGGAAGCAGAGTCGCCACCGTGGAACTTCCGGCCAGGGCGTCGAGGTCGGACTGCGTGGTGTAGCAGACATGGTCGACGGACGCGGCTCCCAGGTCCACTGCCAACTGGACACCCGGCCCCTGGCCGAGCTGATTTCCGTGTACCCGCGGGATCAGGCCTCTCGCCATCCCGGCAGTGAGGACCGCGTGTGCCTGGTCCCGGTCGAATGCCCCTCTCTCGCAGAAGACGTCGATCCACTTGGCCTCGCTTGCACACGCGTCGATCATCTCCGCGCACACCATGGTGACGTAGTCGTCGGTGCGCCCGTCATATTCCGGTGGAGGCACGTGCGCGGCGAGCAACGTGACCTCGCCGGTGAGCGACGCCGCGATCCGGGTGCAGCGCAGTTCGTGTCCGACCGTCTGGCCGTACCCGGTTTTGCATTCGACGGTGGTGCTGCCCGACCGCAGCGCTTCGGCGAGAAGTCGACGCGAATTCGCGTGTAGTTCTTCGTCGGTCGCGGAGCGTGTCGCTTCGATCGTGGTGCGGATCCCGCCCGCGGCATAGGGGTGCCCGGCCATGCGCGCGGCGAACTCCTCGGCACGTTCGCCGCCGAAGACGAGGTGCGCGTGGCTCTCGACGAAACCCGGCAGGACGGCCCGGCCGCCCAGATCGTGTCCGGCATCGGCGCTCGGGGCGGTTCCCGAGGGCCCCACCCACGCCACCGTGCCACCGTCGAATACGACGGCCGCGTCGCGGATCAGTCCGAGCGGACCGGCTCCGGCGCCCGGGTCGTTGGTCACCAGCATGCCGATGTTGGTGAGGACCGTCGAGCGGGCGGCGTCCATCGTCACGACGCACCTTCACCCTTCGGACATCGGTATGCGCACACCGCGCTTTCTGGCGATGTCGGCGGCGTGTTCGTACCCGGCGTCGACGTGCCGGACGATTCCCGTTCCGGGGTCGTTGGTGAGCACCCGCGTCAGTTTCTGCGCCGCCAGGTCGGTGCCATCCGCCACACACACCTGTCCGGCGTGGATGGACCGCCCCATCCCTACGCCGCCGCCCTGGTGGATCGACACCCACGACGCACCGGACGCGGTGTTGAGCAGTGCGTTGAGCAAAGGCCAGTCGGCGACGGCGTCGGAGCCGTCCGCCATCGCTTCGGTCTCGCGGTACGGCGAGGCGACCGACCCCGAATCGAGGTGGTCGCGGCCGATCACGATGGGCGCCGACACCTCACCGGATGCCACCATCTCGTTGAACCGCACACCCGCGAGGTGCCGCTCGCCATACCCGAGCCAGCAGATGCGGGCGGGCAGGCCCTGAAAGGCCACTCGCTGGCCGGCCAGTGTGATCCACCGGCGCAGGTGCTCGTTGTCGGGGAAGAGATCGAGGATCGCGGAGTCGGTGGCGGCGATATCCGCGGGATCACCAGACAACGCGGCCCAGCGGAACGGTCCCCGGCCCTCCTCGAACAGCGGCCGGATATACGCGGGAACGAATCCGGGGAAGTCGAATGCGCGGTCGTAACCGGCCTTGCGCGCCTCGTCCCGGATCGAGTTGCCGTAGTCGAACACCACAGCGCCCCGATCGAGAAACCCCACCATCGCGGCCACATGCCGGGCCATCGACGCCCGGGCGTCCTCGGTGAACGTCACCGGGTCCTTCTCCGCCATCCTCTTCATGTCACCGAAGTCCATTCCGAGCGGCAGATACGACAGCGGGTCGTGCGCGGAGGTCTGGTCGGTGACGATGTCGATCGGTGCCTTTCTGGCCAGCAACTCGGGGAGCACCTCGGCAGCATTGCCCTCGAGACCGATGGACAGCGGACGCCTCGCGTCGCGGGCTTCCGCCGCGAGAGCCAGCGCCTCCGAGATGTCTGCGGCTTTGACGTCGAGGTAATCGAGCGCGATCCGGCGATCGATGCGGGTGACGTCGCAATCGACGCAGATCGCCACGCCCTCGTTCATCGTGACCGCGAGCGGTTGCGCGCCGCCCATCCCGCCCAGGCCCGCAGTCAGGGTGATTGTTCCGGCGAGCGTGCCACCGAAGCGGGCGCGTGCCACCGCGCCGAAAGTCTCGTACGTGCCCTGCAGGATGCCTTGCGTGCCGATGTAGATCCAGGAACCCGCTGTCATCTGCCCGTACATCATCAGCCCGAGCGCCTCGAGCCGCCGGAACTCCTCCCAGTTGGCCCAGTCACCCACCAAGTTGGAGTTGGCGAGGAGCACCCGGGGCGCCCACTCGTGCGTGCGGAACACCCCGACCGGTTTCCCGGACTGCACCAGCATCGTCTCGTCCGACTTGAGGGTCCGGAGCGTCCTGACCATCGCCTCGAAGGCGTCCCAGCTGCGCGCGGCCTTTCCGGTCCCGCCGTAGACGACGAGGGAGTCGGGGTGCTCGGCAACCTCGGGATCGAGGTTGTTCATCAGCATCCGCAACGCGGCCTCCTGCGGCCAGCCGAGCGTGGTGAGTTCCGGCCCGCGGGGCGCCGACACCCGTCGTGGCCCGGCAGTCGAAGGCGTCGTCGTCACTGTCCACCCTCCAGCTTTCGATGGTCTCGAGTCAGTGTGGGTCTAGAAGCAGTGTGCTCCCGCTGGGCAACGCAGGGGGCAGGTTCTGCTGAGCGAGGCGGAACGCGCACGTGGCCGGAAGCGGGCATTTCGGGCGCCATCACCCTGACTTTGTCACGATTGAGTCACGGACCGCTACGGTAGGACTTTGACGACGACGCCGATCATGAGAGAACAGATCCTTGTTACGAAGTGACTCGAAGTTCAGGACATATGGCTTTCACGCCGTCGCGGTCCTTGCGGCCGTCTTCTCGCTCGCGTTGGTGGCCTACCGCGAGTACGAGGCGGCGACGGGCTACCTCATGGATCTCTCCGTGTTCCGGGACGCCGGCTACGCATTCCTCAACGGCCTTCCGCTCTACTCTGCTGATTTCCCGAGCAGCTCCGGATTCCGATTCATCTACGCGCCCTTCGCGGCCATCCTCTTCGCGCCGATGGCAGAACTCGACCCGGCGGTTCTGCAGGTGCTGTGGTGCGCCCTGAACATCGCGCTCGTGTGGTGGATGCTGAGGGTGGTGTTCGGCAAGCTCGACATGCGGCGTCCTGACCTTCTCGCACTGATGTCGCTGGGTCCGGTCCTGCTGCTCGAGCCGATGCGCTCGAACTTCGGCTTCGGGCAGGTCAACATCATCCTGATGGCTTTGGTGGTCGCCGACTGCACCGGCGTGATCCCACGCCGATTCCGTGGCATCGCGATAGGTCTGGCGGCGGCTGTCAAGATCACCCCTGCGGCGTTTCTCTTGGTGCTCCTGGTCCGCCGGGATTACCGCTCCATCGCGCGTGCCTTCGCTGCAATCCTCGCGACCATCGGCCTCGGCTTCTGGCTCCTGCCCCAGTCGTCGGTGTGGTTCTGGACCACCGAGTTCTTCGCTACCGGCCGCGCCGGCCCGCCGGACTTCTTCCGCAACCAGGCCCTCACCGGTCTGATCGCCCGGCTGGGAGTCGAGGGCCGGCTCGCCAGTGTCCTGTGGATGGCATGCGTCGTCGTGGTGGTCGCAGCTGTCGCGTGGTCGGCTCACCGGTTCACCCGGTCGGGGGAACATGTGATCGCGTTGTCCATCGTCGCGTTGGGGTCTCTGCTCGCGGCGCCGTTCGCCGTCACGCATCACTGGGCGTACAGCATCCTTCTCGTCCCGATCCTCGTCGCGCCTCGCTACCGCAGCTGGCGGCCGGTGGTCGGCGCGGCAACCCTCGTCTTCTTGATCGGCCCGAATTACGTACTGCAGTCCTCGTCGTCGGGCTGGGTGGAGTCGACCGTGCGTGAGGTGGTCGGAAGCTCGCAATGCCTCGCCGGGGTGGTCCTCCTCTGCGCCGCAGTCGTGGCGGCCCGGTCGCGTACCGCGGTCAGCACGGTCACTCCGGTCAAGCCCGCGTCCCAGGACGTGTTGGAACCTGCTCGGCCCTGAAATCTCCTACCGACGGCGGGCGAATGTACCGTTCAGCGCCTCAGATGCGTCGAACGGTACATTCGCCCGGTGTCGAGGTGGCCGCGCTATCGTCGAAACATGTGCCGAAACATCACCGAACTGCGCGGACTCGAGCCGGCAGCCACCGCAGAGGAGATAGAAGCGGCGGCGCGTCAATACGTACGTAAGGTCAGCGGGATTCAGAAAGTGTCGGACGCCAACCGCGAGCCCTTCGAGGAGGCGGTGGCGATAGTCACCGCGGCCACCACCACACTGCTGGCTGCGCTGCCACCTCGGAAGCAACCGCCCCCCACCGTGCCGCCGCTGCGACGGCCGGAGGTCCGGGCGCGGATAGAGGCGAAGGCTGCGTCGGCCGGCTGATCCCTTCCCCCTTCACCTGGACGAACGGGACGTACGTTGCGTTGGATCGAACGAACGTCCCGTTCGTGCAGGAGCAGAGGCCGCCGCGTGCCGACGTCAGTAGCGCAGTGCGCCCAGGGCGTCGATGCGTTTGACGGCGTCCGCGACGATGCCGTCGATGAGGTCCTTGCAGGTGGGCAGATCGTCCAGTAGCCCCACTACCTGACCCGACGCCAGGACACCGGCGGCGGTGTTGCCGTCGACGAGCCCGGCCTTGAGCAGCATCGGCGTGTTGGCGGCCATGATGATCTGCTGCCAGGTGCGGTCGCTGGACTTCTTCATGGCGAGGCCGTCCTTGACGAGCGTTGACCATTTCATGCCGGTCATCGCCTTGAATTTGGACGCGTTGCGCGCGGCGGCAACGAGTCCGCGCACATTCCCGGAGTGCTCGAGGCTGTTGACCAGTTCGGTGTTGAGGACCCGGTGCGGCATGCCGTCGACCTTCCGCGACACGGTGGTGTCCTGCAATCCCTTCGCCAGGTACTCCTGCTTCACGGAGTCGGGCACGGTCGATTCCTGGGTGAGGAGGAAGCGGGTGCCCATCGCGACACCGGCGGCGCCATAGGCCAGTGCCGCAGCCAGCCCGCGGCCGTCGTAGAAGCCGCCCGCGGCGACGACAGGGATGTCGACGGCGTCGAGCACCGAGGGCAACAGCAGGGTGGTGGCGACCGGTCCGGTGTGGCCGCCGCCTTCACCGCCCTGCACGATTACGGCGTCGGCGCCCCAGGACGCCACCTTCTTCGCGTGCTTGGCCGCGCCGATCGACGGTATGACCACCACGCCGGCCGCTTTGAGCTTCGCGATCAGTTCCTGCTTGGGGGCGAGCGCGAACGACGCGACGCGCACCTTCTCCCGGATCAGCAGGTCGATGCGTTGCGGGGCGTCGGTGGCATCGGCACGGATATTGACCCCGAAAGGCTTGTCCGTCAACGTCTTGGTCTTGGCGATGGCCGCCTCGAGTTCTTCATACGTCATGGTCGCCGACGCCAGAATTCCGAGTCCGCCCGCGTTCGCGGTACCGGCAACGAGGCGCGGTCCGGCCACCCAGCCCATCCCGGTCTGGACCACCGGATGTTCGACACCGACGAGTTCCGTCAACGCCGTTCGGAGCGCGCTCATGCCGACACCTCCCGGTCGCGCAGGCTGCGAGGATCGAGGACCTCGCGGATCAGGTGCAGTTCTTCTTCGGTCGGTTCGCGCGTCGCTCCGGCCTCGTCCAACCCGGCCACCTCGAACGACGTGTTCTCCGCGACCTGGTCGGCGGTGACGCCCGGGTGGAGGCTCAGCGCGCGGAACGTGTGGCCGGGTCCGCCGAAATCGAACACGCCGAGATTGCTCACCACGCGGTGCAGGTGCAGGAAGCGGAACGCCGGGTTCTCGGGATCGACCTGGTCGTAGCCGACTCCGGACACGATGTCGACCTTGTCGCAGAACACCCGGGACGAATGCTTACCCACCCAGTAGCTCGTGGGGTGGTTGATGGTGTTGCCGGGTGCGCCGCGGACACCGAACATCTGGCGCGTGGGGTGTTGTAGCGGACCGAACGCCGACAGGTTCTGATTGCCGTGCCGGTCGATCTGGTTGGCGCCCATGACGACGTGGCGTCGTCCGGATGCGACGACGTCGAACACCTTCCGGAACGGCATCCACCCCTCGATCGGAGCCTTGGCGCCGATAGCCGGGGTGTCGGCGAAGATCAGGGCTTCACCGTCGGTGATGAGCAGGTCGGGTTCGGTGGTGAGCCGGGCGAGCCGGGCCCCGATCAGTGGCAGCGTCGCCATGGGGCTTGCCATGATCTCTCCTGCACCGGCGAAAATTTCGGCGCAGGCGACGGCGCAGTATTCTGCGCGAGTCACCTCGGTGATCGTCTCGCTCATGCGTGTTCTCCAAACTTCTTCACGGCGGCCTGGTAGTCGTCCTCGCTGCCCGAGAGGTAGGTGTCGACGAACTTCTGCCACGACTCCGGGTCCTTCGCCGATTCGGCGTAGTGCCGCTGGAACTTCTCGTCGCGCCCGTAGCTGTCGCCGGCGAGCGTGAAGTGCGCACCGTTGGGTGCCTCGACGACGCCGTCGACCATCATGCGGTTGAGGATGAGGTTCTGCAGCGGAACAGTTTTCACCAGCTCCTCGGTTTCCACCACTCGCTCGACGGAGACGAACCGCTTCTCCGCCGCGGCGCAGTACAGGTCGTCGAAGTAGGGGTCGACGCCGGTGTACGCGGCGTTGCCGTGTTTGTCTCCGAGATTCAGATGTACCAGCGCCGCATCGAGATTCAGTGCGGGCATCGCGATGAGTGTCTCGGATTTGCCCGATGCGTCGGGGTAGGGGGAGGTGACGGTGCGTAGTTCGTCGCCCCAGAAGGCGCGAACGTCGGAACCGAGACCCGCGCGGATCGGCAGAAACGGCAACCGCGCTGCCGCGGCTTCGAGGCCACACTTGACCATGCCCTCGTCCATTTCCCGGACCTCGATCTCGCCGCCCGTGCGCGCCTTCGCGAACCAGGGGTCGTAGAACGGTGCCGAGTCGAGTGAGACGAATCCGTAGTACGCCTTCTTCACCTTGCCCGCCGAGCACAGCAGGCCGAGGTCGGGGCCGCCGTAGGTGACGACGGTGAGGTCGGTGATATCCGACCGAAGCAACGCGCGCACCAAGGCCATCGGCTTGCGCCGGGAACCCCAGCCACCGATGCCGATGGTCATTCCGCTGCGTAGTTCGCCGACGACGTCGTCCAGCGACATTCGCTTGTCACGCTTGGTGGCCATGTATCAGCCTTCCCTGTTGTTCGAGTTGGAGCGGGGCTTACCGGTCTCGACGAACTCGTCTCGATGTTCGTCGGAGACCCCCACCAGGTTGAGTTCGAAGGTGTAGCCCTGTTCGAGTCGGTAACTGGTCTTCACGTCGACGGGGTCGATCCCGTTGATCGCCTCCTTGGCGCACCGGATCACGCGGGTGTCCTTGGCGGCGATCTTGCCGGCGATGTCGCGGGCGGCGGCGTCGAGTTTCTCGCGCGGTACCACCTCGTAAACCGAGCCGAAGTGCTGCAGTTGTTGTGCTGTCACGTTCTGCGCCGTGTAGTACAGGGTGCGCATCATGTGTTGTGGGACGAGACGAGCCAGGTGTGTGGCGGCGCCGAGTGCACCGCGGTCGACCTCCGGCAGTCCGAAGACGGCGTCGTCCGAGGCGACGATCACGTCGGCGTTGCCGACCAGGCCGACGCCCCCACCGACGCAGAACCCGTTGACGGCGACAACGACGGGAACGGCGCAGTCGTAGACGGCGGCGAACGCGGCAGCGCACCCTCGATTGGCGTCGACGAGGGCGTCGTAGCCGTCGGTGGCCTGCATCTCCTTGATGTCGACGCCGGCGTTGAATCCGCGGCCCTCTGCTCGCAGGATCACCACGTGTGTGTTCGGGTTGCGGCCCGCAGCCAGTACCGCGTCGGCCAGTTCGAACCAGCCCCGTGACGGTATTGCGTTCACGGGCGGGTAGTCGACCGTCACTGTCGTGATGCCCCCGGGCTCGTCGTCAGTCCGGATTCCCATGTGTTTCCTCCATTTGAGCGGCCTCGCTACTCCACCAAGCAATTGCTTGGTAGGGTAGCACGATGGAAACGCGTTTCACTATGAACGGAACGGTGGTGCTCGTGACCGGCGGCGTTCGCGGAGTAGGTGCAGGCATCAGCCGCACCTTCCTGCGCACAGGCGCCACGGTCGTGACCTGTGCGCGGAGGCCGGCGGACGGCCCGGTCGAAGCGGACGGTCGCGTCGCGGAGTTCATCGCCTGCGACATCCGCGACCCGGAGCAGGTACAGGGCATGGTCGACCGGATCATCGAACGGCACGGCCGCCTCGACGTTCTGGTCAACAATGCGGGAGGTGCGCCCTACGCACTCGCCGCGGAGGCCAGCCCGAAGTACCACTCCAAGATCGTCGAACTGAACCTGCTCGCGCCCTTGCTGGTGTCGCAGGTGGCCAACGCGGTGATGCAGAACCAGGATTCGGGTGGCGCGATCGTCAACATCTCGAGCGTCAGCGGTTCACGGCCCTCACCTGGTACGGCTGCCTATGGGGCGGCCAAGGCCGGTGTCGATCACCTCGGCCGCAGTCTGGCGGTGGAGTGGGCGCCGAAGGTGCGGGTCAATTCGATCGTCGTCGGGATGGTCCGCACCGAGCAGGCCCATCTGCACTACGGCGGTGAGTCGGGGCTCGCGGCCGTCGCGGAGACGATCCCGCTGGGCCGCATGGCCTGCCCCGAGGATGTCGGCAACTGTGCGGTGTTCCTGGCCTCACCACTGGCCGCCTACGTCAGCGGATCGACCTTGACCGTGCACGGCGGCGGCGAGCGCCCGGCCTTCCTGTCAGCAGCAGACCCCGATCCCGCCGGAGCGGCGGCGAATATCAACGAGGAGAGAATATGAGTGGACTGGTCGACGATCGCGTCGTCATCGTGACGGGCGCGGGCCGCGGTATCGGACGCGCGCACGCGCTGGCCTTCGCCGCGGAAGGTGCCAAGGTAGTGGTCAACGACATCGGCGCCGGACTCGACGGCTCGGCGACGGGAGAGAGTCCCGCCGAGCAGGTCGTCGCAGAGATTGTGGCCGCCGGCGGCGAGGCCGTCGTCAACGGTGACGATGTCGCGGACTGGGCCGGGGCAGAGAATCTGATCAAGGCCGCACTGGAGCACTTCGGCCGCCTCGACGTGCTGGTGAACAATGCCGGCTTCCTGCGCGACCGCATGCTCGTCGGCATGAGCGAGCAGGAATGGGATGCCGTGGTGCGGGTGCATCTCAAGGGTCATTTCGCCACCCTGCGGCACGCGGCCGCGTATTGGCGCGGTGAGGCGAAAGCGGGCCGTGCCGTGGACGCCCGGATCATCAACACCAGTTCCGGTGCCGGACTGCAGGGTTCGATCGGGCAGGGCAACTACGCGGCGGCGAAGGCGGGTATCGCGGAGCTGACCATTCAGGCGGCGGCGGAACTGAAGAACTACGGCGTCACCGTCAATGCCATCGCCCCGTCCGCCCGGACCCGGATGACCATCGGCGCCGGCGGGGCCATGGCCGAGGCGATGGCGGCGCCCGAGGACGGGTTCGATGCGATGGCCCCGGAGAATGTCTCCCCTCTGGTGGTGTGGCTGGGCAGTATCGAGTCCAAGGACGTCACCGGGCGTGTGTTCGAGGTCGAGGGCGGCAAGATCACCGTCGCCGAGGGGTGGCGTCACGGTCCCACCCAGGACAAGGGCGCGCGGTGGGAGCCGAAGGAAATCGGCCCCGTCGTCGCGGACCTGCTCGCCAAGGCCGAAACCCCGGTCCCGGTCTACGGCGCCTGATCTGCGGCTGTACGAACGGGACGCTCGTTGCGTCAGACGCAACGAGCGTCCCGTTCGTCCCAATGCCCGCCGGATCGGAACCCTGTTTGGACACCTTGCTAAACAGGTGTCCAAAAGTTACTCTCCAAGAAGGAAATGCCTCCCGGCTTAGGAGATTTCGTGAAGTTCGGTATTACGTTGTTCACCAGTGACCGCGGAATCGGACCGGCCTCCGCCGCGCGGGGGGCCGAGGCCAATGGATTCGACTCGTTCTACGTGCCCGAGCACACTCACATTCCGGTCAAACGTGATGCGGCCCATCCGCAGACGGGCGACGCCTCGCTTCCGGACGATCGCTACATGCGCACGCTGGACCCCTGGGTCGCGCTCGCGTCGGCAGCCGCGGTGACCCAGCGTATCGAGCTCGGAACTTCGGTGGCTCTGCCCGTCGAGCACGATCCCATCACGCTTGCCAAGACGATCGCCTCGCTCGACCATCTGAGCGGCGGCCGCGTCGTCCTCGGTGTCGGATACGGCTGGAATCTGGATGAACTCTCCGATCATCATGTTCCGCCGGGCCGCCGTCGCACGATGCTGCGCGAGTACCTCGAGGCCATGCGCGCCCTGTGGACGCAGGAGGAAGCCTCCTACGACGGCGAGTTCGTCACCTTCGGGCCGAGCTGGGCGTGGCCGAAGCCGACGCGTGTGCCTCCGGTCGTCGTCGGTGCGGCCGGCAACGAGAAGAACTTCAAGTGGATCGTCCGTTCGGCCGACGGCTGGATGACCACTCCGATCGAGCAGGACATCGACGATCGTGTCCGGTCTCTTCAGCGAATGTGGCGTGAGGCGGGCCGGACGGGCGAACCGCGGATCGTGGTGCTCGACGGAAAGCCGGATGTTGACAAGCTGCACCGGTGGCGAGACCTCGGCGTCAGTGAGGTCGTGTACGGAGTTCCGGATCGTAGCGAGGAGGAGGTGCTCGCGTACCTCGGGCGACTTGCCGGAAAGATCGAAGGTTTGCGCGAGTCGGCGGCGCTGCGCTGAGTAGTGCGGTTGGATAGGACGAGGACACTCAAATGTGAGAACGTGTTCTAGTATTGCCGTCTGCTGCTCGAGGAGAGGTCGGAGTCCGTGCGCATCGCACTCCTGTCGTATCGAAGTAAGCCCCACTGCGGTGGGCAAGGTGTGTACGTCCGTCATCTCAGCCGTGAACTGGTCGAACTCGGACACCAGGTAGAGGTGTTCTCGGGTCAGCCGTACCCGGATGTCGACCCCCGGGTCACCCTCACCAAGGTCCCGAGTCTCGACCTCTACCGCGAGCCCGATCCGTTCAGAACGCCGCACCCGCGGGAGTTCCGCGACAGCATCGATGTGCTGGAAGTGGCCACCATGTGGACGGCCGGCTTTCCCGAGCCGCTCACATTCAGCTTGCGTGCGGCGCGACTGCTGCGTGAGCGCGCCGACGAGTTCGACGTCGTGCACGACAATCAGTGCCTCGGCTACGGGCTGCTACAGCTCCAGAAGGCCGGCCTGCCCGTCGTCGCGACCATTCACCATCCGATCACCCGCGACCGCGCGCTCGACCTCGCGGCCGCCAAGTGGTGGCGCAAGGTCACAGTCCGGCGCTGGTACGGCTTCCTGAGCATGCAGAAGCGGGTGGCCCGCCGGATTCCCGCGCTGGTGACGGTGTCGCAGTCTTCGGCCGACGACATCAGCGCGGAGTTCGATGTGCCCGCTGCTCATTTGCGGACCATTCCGCTCGGCGTGGACACCGAGGTGTTCCAGCCGCGCGCCGATGCACGGGTCGCGGGGCGGATCGTGTGTGTCGCGAGCGCCGACATGCCGCTCAAGGGTGTGTCGACCTTGCTCGAAGCTGTTGCGAAGGTGCACACCGAACGCTCCGTCGAGGTGGTTCTCGTCGCCAAACTGGCGGCGGGCGGGGTCACCGAGAAGCTGATCGACGAACTCGCCATCGGTGACGTGGTGCGCACGGTCTCGGGCATCGACGACTCCGAATTGGCGTCGCTGCTGGCCTCGGCAGACGTCGCCTGTGTCCCGTCCCTGTACGAGGGTTTTTCACTGCCCGCCGTCGAAGCGATGGCCTGCGGAACTCCGCTCGTCGCGAGTCGCGCCGGTGCCATCCCCGAGGTCGTGGGAACTCAGGAAGAAGCCGGTGTCCTGGTGACGCCCGGTGATCCGCAGGAACTGGCGGACGTGCTGGGCGCGCTGCTCGACGACCCGGAGCGGCGCGTCAGGCTGGGCGACGGCGGCCGTCGCCGGGCGCTCGAGCGCTACAGCTGGTCTGCGGTGGCGGCGAAGACCGCGGAGACTTATGCCGATGCCATCCAGCAGACCCGTGGAGGAGAACGACTGTGCTGACCGTGGACTTCGACCGGCTGGGCGTGAAGCCCGGCGACAAGGTGATCGACATCGGTGCGGGAGCCGGACGGCACTCGTTCGAACTGTATCGGCGGGGGGCCGACGTCATCGCGTTCGACCAGAACGCCGACGAGCTGGCCGACGTCGAGAAGATGTTCGTGGCCATGGCCGAAGTGGGGGAGGCGCCCGCGGGCGCCGACGCGCGTATTCAGGTGGGTGACGCGCTGAACCTGCCCTATGAGGACGGCACGTTCGACGCTGTGCTCATCTCCGAGGTTCTCGAGCACGTGCCCGAGGATGATCGCGCCATCGCCGAGTTGGTGCGCATCCTCAAGCCCGGTGGTGTTGCAGCAGTCACGGTTCCGCGGTGGTTGCCGGAAAAGGTTTGCTGGGCACTGTCCGACGCCTACCACGAGGTGGAAGGCGGGCACGTGCGGATCTATCGGGCCGACGAGTTGGCGGGCAAGCTCACTGCGGCCGGGCTGACAGTGCAGGGCCGCGATCATGCCCACGCCCTGCATTCACCGTACTGGTGGCTCAAATGCGCGGTGGGAGTGGAGAACAACGACAATCCCCTCACCAAGGCCTACCACCAGGTGCTGGTGTGGGACATGATGAAAGCGCCCTGGCTCACTCGCACCGCGGAGAAGGTACTCAACCCCGTGGTCGGCAAGAGCGTGGTGTTCTATCTGGAGAAGCCGAACCGGCCGAGCGCGGTGAGGGCGCCGCGGTGAGAGCGGCCGACGTGCCGTCGGTGCCGAACGTGTTGTCGGAGAGCCAGGTACTGCAAACAGCGAAGTCGATCGCCGCTGCCCAGGAATCGTCGGGCGCGTTGCCGTGGTTCACCGGTGGTCACACCGACCCGTGGGACCACATCGAATCCGCCATGGCGCTGGGCGCTGCCGGGTTGCGCGAGGAGGCGGAGGCCGCGTACGAGTGGTCGCGCCGCACTCAGCGGCCCGACGGTTCGTGGCCGATGGAGTTCCGGGACGGTGTGGTCCACAATGCCGACTCCGACAGCAACTTCTGCGCGTATCTCGCGGTCGGAGTGTGGCATCACTACCTGATCACCGGCAACCGGGACTTCGCCGTGTCCATGTGGCCCTCGGTGCGGGCAGGACTCGACTTCGTCGTGGAGTTACAGGAACCGAGTGGCGAAATCTTCTGGGCCCGAGGAAGCGGCGGCGAAGCATGCCCCGAGGCGCTGCTGACCGGCAACTCCAGCATCCACCACAGCCTGCTGTGCGGGCTGTTGCTGGCGCGACTGGTCGACGACCCCCAACCGGAATGGGAGTTCGCCAAATACACCCTCGGCCACGCGATCCGGCAGCACCCGGAGTCGTTCGCGCACAAAGACGAATACTCGATGGATTGGTACTACCCCATCCTCGGGGGAGCCGTGCGGGGTGCGGCGGCGGCTGCGCGCATCGAGTCGCGGTGGGACGACTTCGTCGTCGAAGGTCTGGGCATCCGGTGTGTCGACCACCGGCCGTGGGTGACCGGAGCCGAGACGTGCGAGCTGGTGCTGGCCCTCGACGCGATGGGCGAGCGCACCCGCGCTCTCGAGCAGTTCGCGGCCATGCAGCATCTGCGTGATCCCGACGGCTCGTACTGGACCGGGCTCGTCTATAGCGACGGCAAACGCTGGCCGGTCGAACAGACGACGTGGACGGGTGGAGCGATGATTCTCGCGGCGGACGCACTGTCGCGCACCACGCCCGGACACGGGATCTTCCGGGACGCGGCGGCGCCGGTGGGACTACCGATCGGTGCAGATCGGTGCGGCGACTACTGTCACGCCAGCGGTTCGCCGGTCTGACCGCCTACCCGTTCGAGAACGCGCAGTGACCCGGTGACGGACGTCTCCTTGAATTGGCCTGTCGCCAGAGCACGTTCGTAGATCTCGAACGGTGGCCGTCCACCGTCCGCGGGGTCCGGGAACACGTCGTGGATGACGAGTGCGCCGCCGACGACGACCCAGGGTGCCCACCCCTCGAGGTCGGCGTTCGCGGCCTCCGAGGTGTGTCCGCCGTCGATGAAGACGAAGTCGACGGGGGAGCGCCAGAATGTTGCCACCGTGGAGGAGCGGCCGAGTACACCGACGACGTATTCTTCGAGCCCCGAGTCGGCCATGGTGTGGCGGAACCGGCCGACGGTGTCGAGCACACCGGTGTGGGGGTCGACGAAGGCCGGTTCGTGGTATTCCCAGCCCGGCTGGTGTTCCTCGGAGCCATGATGGTGGTCGATGGTGACCACCCGAGCGCCTCGGGCCTTCGCGGCAGCCCCGAGATAGATCGTGGAGCGACCGCAGTAGGTGCCGATCTCGACGCCGGTACCGCCCGGAGTCAGATAGTGCATCGCGGCCGCGTGCAGGGCGGTGCCCTCGTCCTCCGGCATGAACCCGGGCGTGGACTCGGCGAGTCGGAGAAGGTCTCGTGTCAGGTGTTCGGTGCTCATGTGGCCTCTGCATCCGGGGCTGCCGCTCTGGCTGCCTTCTTCCGCTTGTGTAGCACCCCACCGATCATGGAGTCGAGTTTCGTACCCAACGGCCACCCCACGTAGTGGCACAGAAACAGGGCGATCTCCCGCAACTGCTCCTCGTCGAGTTCTTCGTTGTGCAGGGCGGCGCCCACCTGGATCTCCGCGACATCGACCAGACCTTGCGCGGTGAGCGCACCGAGGAGGAGGAGCCTGCGGTCGCGGATGCTGAGCCCGGGCCTCGCCCAGATGTCGGCGAAGAGGTGGTCGGCGGTAACGGCGAAGTGCGCGCCGGGACCGTCCTGCATCTCGAACCCGTAGACCTTCTCCATCATGGCCAGGCCGCGGGTGCGGGTGTCGTTCTTCATCGCTGCTCCTTCGTCGCAGTCGTTCTTCATCGCTGCTCCTTCGTCGCAGTCGGCGGTCATCGCTGCTCCTTCGTCGCAGTCGGCGGTCATCGCTGCTCCTTCGTCGCAGTCGGCGGTCATCGCTGCTCCTTCGTCGCTGTGCTGTCCACGCCCAGCCCCGGCCCCAGTCCGGTCAGGGCGATCCGGGCGAGCGGCAGGGTAACGTCGAGTCGTTCGCCGAGACCGATCGCCAGGAGAAGATCCTTCTCGCCGAGGTCCCGGACGTGGGACATGATCGGGTACCAGTTGTCGTTCTCGTCGAGTGCGGCGGTGTTGTCGCGGAGCATGATCGCGCCGGCGCCACCGGTGATCGCGTCGGTGTGCCGGACGACCTTCCCGAGTTCGGTGATGTCGAGACCGGCGGCCTCGGCGAGTCGCTGCGCCTCGGCCGCGGCTGTGAAGGACACGAAGTGCAGCAGGTTGCGGGCGAGCTTCATGCGCGTACCCGCGCCCACGTCGCCCGCGTGCACGACGAGTTCCGCCCAGTGCCCGAACGGCTCCCGCACTTTCTCGAACGCCGTGTCACTCGCGCCGACCATCACGGCGAGCTTGCCCTTGTGTGCGCCCGGTGCGCCGCCGCTCACCGGGGCGTCCACCAGTTCGACGCCCTGCTCACCGCACAACTGCGCCAATTCGACGGCAGTGACGTCGCTGATCGTCGAATGCACCGCCACGACGGTGCCCGGCCGGGCCACCTCCAGAATTTGGAGGACGACGTCCCGCACCTGTTCGTCGTTCAGCACGGTCACGGAGATAACGTCCGCGTTCTCGGCCACCTCCCGCGGACTCGACGTCACCTTCGCGCCCGCCTTGCCGAACGGTTCCAGCGCCTCGGGCCGGGTGTCGCACACGATGAGTCCGCCGGGGCGGCCCAGAAGCCGCTTCGCCATGGGCGCACCCATGTTGCCGAGGCCGATGTAGCCGACGGATACCTGCTCGGTCGTGGTCATGAGCGGAAAATCTGTCCGCCGTCGACGTTGAAGATCTGCCCGGTGATCCAGCTCGCCTCGTCGGAGAGCAGGAACAAACACGCCCCGACGAGGTCTTCCGGTGTTCCCATGCGCTTGAGGGGCAGGGTCTTGACCATGTCTGCCACCATATTTCCTGGGGTGACGGTGCGGGTGGCTTCGGTGTCGATCGGTCCCGGCGCGATGGCGTTGACCCGAATGTTCATGCCACCCACCTCGTGGGCGAGTTGCTGGGTGAGGCCGTTGATCCCGACCTTCGCGAGCCCGTAGAAGCCGGAGTACAACCAAGCCGCCGTGGAGGATTGGTTGACGATCGACCCGCCGCCGCCGTTGTTCATGTGTGGCCACACCGCGCGGGTCACGTTGAGGGCGCCGTCGAAGTTCACGCTCATGAACTTCTTGTAGTAGTCCCACGGCACGGTGATGAGGAGGTCGAGTTTCATGCCCCCGTAAATGGCGGCGTTGTTGACCAGATAGTCGATGCCGCCGAACTTCTCGACGGTGAACTCGGCGAGTTGTTTCGCCGACTCCTCGTCTGACACGTCGACATCCTTGAATACTGCCGTCCCGCCGTCCGAGGTGATCTGTTTTGCCACGGTTTCGCCGAGTTCCGCGTTGAGATCCGCGACCACCACGTTGGCGCCCTCGGTTGCCAGCGCCCGGACATATCCTTCGCCGATGCCCTGAGCAGCGCCGGTGACGATGGCTGTCTTTCCGTCGAACCGTCCCATATCGTCTTGTCTCCCTGAGTTGAGTGCGGTGAAAGTGTGGTGATGGACTACAGGGCCGGTTCCGCGACCAGCTTGGTTTCGAGGTACTCCTCGAAGCCCGCGACACCCATTTCCCGGCCGATCCCGGATTGCTTGTATCCGCCGAACGGCGCATCGGCCGCGTACCAGATTCCGCCGTTCACGCCGAGCGTTCCGGTGCGCACTGCCTCGACCACGTGCTGCACGCGTGCGGGATCCGTACCCCAGATCGATCCGGACAGCCCATAGGGGGAGTCGTTGGCGATGCGAATGGCGTCGTCGTCACCGTCGTGGGGGATGATCACGAGCACGGGACCGAAGATCTCTTCCCGTGCCACCCGCGCGCTGTTGTCGAGTCCGGAGATGAGGGTGGGTTCGATGAAGAAGCCGCGTTCGTGATTGCCGGGGCGTCCGCCGCCGACCACGATGGTCCCGCCTTCCTCGACCGCGAGACGCAGATACGCCTCGACTCGCTCGCGTTGGCGTGCGGAGATGATCGGACCGCAGATGGTGTCGGGTTCGTCGGGGTCACCGGCAGGAAGACCGCGGAGGGTGCGCGCGGTGGCCTCGACTGCCTCGTCGTACCTTTCGCGCGGAACGAGTAGCCGGGTGGTGAGCGCGCAGCCCTGCCCGGCGTGGGTGCTCACGGTGAATGCCGCCATCGCGCACGCGCCCGCCAGGTCGGCGTCGTCGAGCACGATGAAGGCCGACTTGCCGCCCAATTCGAGGAACACCTTCTTGAGCGTCTGGGCGGCGGCCGTCATGACGGCCTTACCCGTTTCGGTCGAGCCCGTGAAGGACACGAGGTCCACGCGGGGGTCGGTCGACAGCTGCGCACCGAGGGAGTGGTCGCTCGACGTCACGATGTTGACCACACCGGGCGGGAAGTCGGTTTCCTGCGCGATCAGTGTGCCGACGAGTGCCGCGCACCAGGGTGTGTCGGGAGCGGGCTTGAGCACCACGGTGTTTCCCGCGGCCAGTGCGGGGCCGAGTTTGGCGAAATTGATCTGATGAGGAAAATTCCACGGCGTGATGGCGCCCACCACACCGACTGCCTCCTTCAGGACCCGCCTGTGCGACTTGATTCCCATCGTCGTCGACTCACCCAGGTCCTGTTCCCAGGAATAGCTGTCCGCCAGGCCCGCGAAGTAACCGAGATCGGCAACGGGCCCCTCGAGCTGGGGTCCGCTGGTGAAGAATCTCGGCGCGCCGACCTCGGCGATCGTGATCTCCCGGAATTCCTCGATGTGGGCGAGCAGGGCGTCGCGCAATTGCCGCAGGCACCGCGCCCGGAAGGCGTGGTCGCGGGACCAGGTCGTATCGTCGAATGCCCGGCGCGCAGCAGCGATCGCCACGTCCATGTCGGTGGGGGTGGCATCGGCCGCGGCACCCAGCACCTCTTCGGTGGCAGGGTTGATCACCTCGAAGGTGCCCCCGGAACCCGGGACGAGCTTGCCGTCGATCAGCAGGAGGGAACTGTCGGTGGGACGCAGAGTCATGGGGTCACTTCCGGATCGGATGGTGTGGGAGTTGTCGTCGTCATGAGTCGTAGGAGATTCGGACGGTGTCGGTAAGGGGCAATGCCTGGCAGGCGAGGATGTATCCGGCTTCGATGTCTTCGTCTTCCAACACCTGGTTGTTCACCATCTCCACCCGGCCCTCGGTCAGGCGGCACTCGCACGCCGCGCAGACGCCCTCACTGCAGGAGGAAGGGGCCTTCATACCGTTGGTGGTGAGGACGTCGAGTAGGCGTTGGTCGCCCGGCCACGAGAATGTCTGGGTCGCGCCGTCCTTCTCGACGACGACGGTGGACGCACGGGGAACGGCAACCGGGTCAGTCCCCCTCGCCGCGAGCACCGACTCGAAGGGATTGCTGCCGAGGGAGTTGAAGCGCTCTATGTGCACTCGCTCGCGGGGAAAGTGTATCGCCCTCAAGGCATCTCGGGCGCAGTTCATGAAGGGGCCGGGACCGCAGACGAACACCTCGTCGAAGTGGAAAGCCGAAAAATGCTCTCGCAACCGGTCCGAAGTGGGTAGCCCGTCGGTCGATTCGATCCAATGCGCGACGGAAAGTCGATCGGGATGGCGTGCAAGCAATTCGAGCAGCTCGGCGCGGAAGATCACGGAGTCTTCGTCGCGGTTGGCGTAGAAGAGCACCACATCGCCGGTCCCGCGGCCGAGGACGGATTTCAGTATCGACATCACCGGAGTGATACCGCTCCCGCCGGCGATGAGGAGAAACTTCCGGTCCAGTGCCTTCGGCGTGAACACTCCGGACGGCTCGAGCACCTCGATCTCCGCGCCGGTCTGTGCATGGTCGCAGAGCCAGTTGGATCCCCGTCCGCGATCGACCCGTTTGACGGTGATCTTCAGTGCGCTGTCGATGTCCGGCGCACTCGCGAGCGAGTAACAACGCGCGAGGGAGGCGCCGTCGTGGGGGATGTGCAGGGTGAGGAACTGTCCCGGCTTGTAGCTGAATCGTTCTTTTTGGTGCGGTTCGAGTGCGAATACCACCGAACGAGCATCGGCGGTCTCCTCGATGACCTCCGCAACGCGGAGGCGGTGGATCGTCGGTGCGGTCATGGGCGAACGCTCCCTGTGGGGTTCGTCGAAGAGTGGAGCCAGCGCAGAACTGGACATATGTCTGGACTATAGTTTGCACATCTGTACGGCGCAATGACGGGATGCGCCCGGATTGATCGCAATACGCGCCCCGAGAGAAGTGGAAAACATGAACTCACACGGTGCAAAGCACCTGAAAGGACGCGGAGCGGTGGTGACCGGCTCGAGTCGCGGAATCGGCCGATCCGTTGCCCACGCTCTGGCGGCCGAGGGCGCCGGCGTGGTGGTCAACGGTCGCGACCGCGAGGCCTCCGACTCGGTGGCACAGGAAATCGTCGACGCCGGCGGACGGGCAATCGCGGTTTCGGGCTCGGCTGCGGTGCCGGGTGTCGCGGAGGCGCTCGCGGATGCGGCGGTGAGCGCGTACGGGTCGGTCGACGTCTTGATCAACTGCGCGGGGATCGCGGAACCTCCGCAGTCGTCCATCCTGAACGTCACCGACGAGCAGTGGAGCGAACTGATCGACGCGCACCTGACCTCGACTTTTCGCACCTGCCGGGTGATCGCTCCGCTGATGGTTGCGCGGGGACGTGGCGCCATCGTGAACACGAGTTCGTTCGCGTTCCTCGGTGACTACGGCGGTACGGGGTATCCGGCGGCAAAGGGTGCGGTCAACAGTCTCACTCTGGCAATCGCAGCCGAACTCGCAGACTCGGGTGTGCGCGCAAATGTCGTCTGTCCAGGTGCGCGCACTCGACTGTCCGTCGGCGAAGGATACGAGCAACACATCGAAGAACTGCATCGGCGCGGCATTCTCGACGACGCGGCGCGCTACGGTTCGCTTCATCCTGCGCCACCGGAGTACGTCGCCGCGCTCTATGCCTACCTGGCGAGCGATCGGGCCGCGGCGATCACTGGAGGCGTCTTCGTCGGATCAGGTTGTTTCGTAGGGCGATTCGAGCGGCAGACGCCGAAGTTCGTCGCCTACCGCGACCACGACACGGCGCCACCGTGGTCCCTGGACGAGCTGGCGGAACTCGTCTCCTCCACACAGCCCACCCCGGACAGTGCTCCCCGCAGCACGGATTCGTAGATCGAGTCCAGGTCCAGCTCGTCACCGAGGAAATCGGTATTCACCAGCATGACGAAGCCGTGCATGGCGGCGAAGATGCTGACAGCCGCATCGAGAGTGTCTTCGGGCGGCACACCGCACGACGCCAGCATCGTACGCAGTGCCGTGTTGGCGTCCAGGGCTGCGGAGATGAAGGCGTCCCTGTCGACCGGGCTTGTGGTGAGTGTCCGGTACCGATGCGGGTGCTCGGTCGCCCAGACGCGGTGCGCGTCGACGAGCGCCCGGAGGCCGTCCACCCCGGTTCGGCCCATCGCGGTCTCGCGTAGGTGCGCGCCGAGTTCCGCCATGGTGCGCACCTGAACAGCGCCGCGGACGTCGTCGAGATTGCGGACGTGGTTGTAGAGCGACGCGGTGACGACCTCCAGTCGGGCGGAGAGGCTCGTCATCGACAGGGGGTCCCACCCGAGCTCGTCGATGATGTCGATCGCCGCATCCACGACCTTCTCGCGCGTCAGTGTGCGACGCCGGATCGGTTCTTTCTGCCCTCTCGCCATGGGTTCAGCATAAGGGCTTCCATAATAAATGAAGGTGTGTAGTTTGATACACATCACATTCATTTATTCGATCGAGGAGCAGTGGATGACCGCGTCTCGGATTGATCTGAAATCCCCCGACCTCTACGCGGAGGGGGTGCCCTACGCATTCTTCGACCGCCTGCGTAAGAGCGAGCCCGTCTATTGGCAGCCCGAGGAGGGCGGCACCGGCTATTGGGCCGTGACGAAACATGCTGATGTAGTTGCCGTCTCGCGGGACAGCGCCACGTTTTCCTCCGCGTTGGGCACCACGCAGATCGACGACTTCGACGACGAGACCCGGGCGAAGCAAGCGGCCATGCTCGTCAATCTGGATCCACCGGACCACACTCGGTTGCGCCAGTTGGTCAGCCGAGGATTCACGCCGCGCCTGGTCAAGTCGCTGGAGGCGCACATCCGGGACATCTGCTCGCAGATAGTCGACGACCTACTCGACGCGGGAGAGGTCGATTTCGTGCGCCGCGCCGCGGCCCCCTTGCCACTCGAGGTGATCGCGGCTCTCCTCGGCGCACCCTCGTCGGACGTCGACAGGCTCTACGACTGGTCCAACCGGATGATCGGCTTCGACGATCCCGAGTACGCCACCACTCAGGCGGACGGCGAGCTCGCGGCGATGGAGATCTTCCTGTACGCCAACGAATTAGCGGCCCAGCGCCGCATCGAACCGCGCGATGACATCGTCACCAAGCTGGTCCAACCGGACGAGAATGGTGACACCCTCACCGAGATGGAATTCAACATGTTCTTCGTTCTCCTCGTGGTCGCGGGGAACGAGACGACACGCAACGCCACCGCGGGCGGCATGCAAGCTTTCATCGACCATCCCGAACAGTGGCGCCGGTTGCAGGCCGAACCGGAACTTGCCGCGACCGCGGTCGAGGAGATCCTGCGGTGGGTCACGCCGGTGATGGACTTCCGGCGCACCGCCACCTGTGATGCGATGATCGGCGATCAATCGGTGGTCGCTGGCGACAAGGTGGTCGTCTACTACCCGAGCGCCAATCGTGACGAGGACGTGTTCGACGCGCCGTACTGTTTCGACATCGCCCGAACGCCCAACCCGCACGTCGCCTTCGGGGGTAGCGGAATTCACTTCTGCCTCGGCGCGCACCTGGCACGGCTGGAATTGCGGATCCTGTTCGAGACGATGGCCGCCCGCATCGATCGCGTGGAGCCGACCGGTCCCATAACGCGGCTGCGGTCGAATTTCATCAGCGGCATCAAGGCAATGCCCGTACGTATTCACCCGCGCGGGCAGTAGATGCAGGGCTTTTCGTTGCCAGGCCGACCAAACTGTAGTAGCGTCCAGACACGTGTCCAGTAAGATGAATTTCGAGTCCACCCGCCGCCGTTTGACCGAAAAGCAGGCAGACACTGTCGAGCGTCTGACCAAGGCTGCAGTCGAGGTGTTGCGGGCAGAGGGATTCGCCGGTCTCACCGTTCGATCGGTGGCCGGACTCGCCGGGGTCGCCCCGGCAACGGCGTACACCTACTTCTCCTCCAAGGAGCACCTCGTCGCCGAGGTGTTCTGGCGCCGCCTCGCCGCTTCACCCGAGGAGGCGGACGCGGGTCCCGACCGGACCGGACGGGTGGTGGCCGTGCTGCGACACATCGCACTGTTGGTCGCCGACGAACCCGAGTTGGCCGGCGCCGTCACCAGCGCATTGCTCGGCCGTGACCCCGACGTGGAGCACCTGCGCACGCGGATCGGTATCGAGATCCGGCAGCGGCTTGCCGACGCACTCGGCAGCGATCCCGATCCGGACGTACTCGAGGCGCTGGAGCTGCTGTACGCGGGTGGGTTGGTCCGCGCGGGCATGGGCTACGGGTCGTACACCGAATTCGCAGATCGACTGGAAACTTCCGCCAAGCTGATCCTGGAGTGAATGCACATGACCGCAGCGTCGATCCCCGGAGCGTCACTCGATCCGGTGACGTTCAATCCCTACGATTACGACTTTCATGAGGATCCCTACGTCACCTATCGCCGACTGAGGGAAGAGGCGCCGGTCTACTACAACCCGGAACTCGATTTCTGGGCTCTTTCGCGTCACGAGGACGTCGTTGCAGCGTTTCGAGACAACACGCGGCTGTCGAGTGCCAACGGCGTGTCCCTCGATCCGGCGGCCTACGGTCCGAAGGCGTACAAGACGATGTCGTTCCTGGCCCTGGACGATCCGCGGCACATGCGGATGCGCCAGCTGGTCTCCCGGGGATTCACCCCGCGTCGTGTCAATGAATTACACGGGCGAATCGAGGAATTGACAACGCAGTATCTTGACCCAGCCTTGGCATCCGGGGAGTTCGATTGGATTCCGGAGTTCGCGGGCAAGCTACCCATGGACGTCATCTCGGAACTGATGGGTGTCCCCGAAAAGGACCGTTCCGAATTGCGGCGACTCGCCGACCTGGTGGTGCACCGGGAGGAAGGCGTCCTGGATGTTCCCCAGGCAGCCATGGAAGCGTCGCTGTATCTCGTGGGCTACTACGCGGACATGATCGCCGAGCGGCGCAAGAAACCCGTGGACGATCTGACCTCGGCCCTGCTCGAAGCCGAGATCGATGGCGACCGGCTCACCGACGACGAAATCATCGCGTTCATGTTCCTCATGGTTGTGGCGGGCAACGAGACCACTACCAAGCTGCTCGGTAATGCTCTGTACTGGGGCTCACGGTTCCCGGACGAGGCGCGCAAGGTCCTCGGCGACCCGAGCCGGGTGTCGGAATGGGTAGAGGAGACTCTCCGCTACGACACCTCGAGCCAGATGGTTGCCCGCACTGCGGCCGTCGACGTCACCTTCCGCGACACGACCATTTCTGCCGGGGACAAGGTGCTGATCCTCATCGGGTCCGCGAACCGCGACCCCGCGGTATTCGAGGATGCCGACGAGTACCGGATCGGCCGGGACAGCAGCAACAAGCTCGCCAGCTTCGGCGGCGGCACGCACTTCTGCCTGGGCGCGCACATGGCCCGCCTCGAAGCGAAGATCGCTCTGACACAACTGGTCGAGAAGATCGAAAGCTTCGAGGTGGACGAAAAGAATTGTGTGCGAGTTCATTCCACTAACGTTCGAGGTTTCGCCTCGCTTCCACTGAAAGTGCAGGTCCGTCATGCCTAGGTTCGAACCCCATCCGCCGCGGCGTCCTGCGATCATCAGCGGTGCCTCTTCGGGGATAGGTACCGCCACCGCCTATGCGCTTGCAGAACTCGGTCATCCCGTGGCACTCGGGGCGCGGCGAGTGGAGGAATGCGAGGCCATCGCCGACAAGATCCGAAGTAGCGGCGGTGAGGCTTTCGCGCACTTCCTCGACGTCACGGACACGGCGTCCGTGAACGACTTCGTGACAGCGGCCGAGAGCACCTTCGGTTCGACGGAGATCGTGCTGTCCGGTGCCGGGGACCTCGAGTTTTCCACCGCCCACGAGATGGATCCGGATCAGTTCCTGAAGCAGGTCGATGTACACCTCGTCGGCGCGCAGCGCCTCGCGCATCGGATCCTCCCCGGCATGATCGAACGCAAGCGCGGTGATTTCGTGCTGATCGGATCGGATTGCGCAGACTCACCACGACCCCGGATGGGTGCCTACAACGCCGCGAAAACCGGCGTCGAGGCAATGGGCAGGCAGATGCGGATGGAACTGGAGGGTACCGGTATCCGTGCGTCGATCGTGCGTCCCGGGCCCACCCAGACCGCTATGGGTATGAACACCACCGAGGAGGTCATCGGACCCGTCCTCGAAGACTGGGCGAAATGGGGTTTCGCCCGCCACTCCTACTTCTTGCGTGCGTCCGCGATCGCTGATGCCGTCGTCGCCACCGTGAGTGCGCCCCGTGGAGCACATCTGGTGCTGATCGAGGTCCAGCCCGAGGCGCCACTGCGAAAGGATGCCTGATGAATCTGACTCAGCCGCCGAGGGTTTCCGGCGGAGAGCGCGAACACGGCCACCTCGAGGAACTGCGCACCGACCCCATCGCCCTGATGCGGCGGGTGCGCGAGGAGTGCGGCGACGTTGGCGCCTTCCAATTGGTGGACCGCAACGTCATCATGCTGTCCGGGGCGGAAGCGAACGAGTTCTTCTTCCGTTCGAGCGACGAGGACCTGGATCAGCAGGCGGCCTATCCGTTCATGAAGCCGATCTTCGGTGAAGGTGTCGTGTTCGACGCCAGCCCCGAACGACGCAAGGAGATGCTGCACAACCAGGCTCTGCGCGGCGAGCAGATGAAGGGGCACGCCGCCACCATCGCCCACGAGGTCGATCGCATGGTGTCGCGCTGGGACGACGAGGGCGAGATCGACCTCCTCGAGTTCTTCGCGGAGCTCACCATCTATACGTCCTCGGCCTGCCTCATCGGCAAGAAGTTCCGGGACCAACTCGACGGTCGCTTCGCGCAGCTCTACCACGAACTCGAGCAGGGAACGGACGCGATCGCGTTCGTCGACCCCTACGCAGATATCGACAGCTTCCGGCGACGGGACGAGGCCCGGGTGCAGCTGGTCGCCCTCGTCCAGGACATCATGACGGACCGGATCGCACACCCTCCGCAGGGCAAGGAGGACCGGGACATGCTCGACGTCCTCGTCTCGATCAAGGACGAGAACGGCAACGAGCGGTTCAGTGCCGACGAGATCACGGGCATGTTCATCTCGATGATGTTTGCCGGCCACCACACGACTTCCGGCACAGCGGCGTGGACGCTGATCGAACTGCTTCGCCACCCCGACTACGCCAAGCAAGTCGTGGGCGAGCTCGACGATCTGTACGCCGACGGCTCCGATATCAGCTTCGGGGCGCTGCGGCAGATCCCGAAACTCGAGGCGGTGCTGAAGGAAACGTTGCGACTGCATCCTCCGCTGATCATCCTGCTTCGGGTGGCGCAGGGCGACTTCGAGGTAGGCGGATACCAGATTGCGCAGGGTGACCTAGTGGCTGCGACACCAGCGATCTCCAACCGTTTGGCCGAGGACTTCCCGAACCCGGACGCGTTCGACCCCGAGCGCTACATCGATCCGAACCAGGAAGACATCGTCAACCGGTGGACGTGGATCCCGTTCGGTGCGGGCCGGCACCGCTGCGTCGGTGCAGCATTCGCGTTGATGCAGCTCAAAGCTATCTTCTCCATCCTCCTGCAGGACTGGGAATTCGAGATGGCGCAGCCGTCGGAGACGTATCGCAACGACCACAGCAAGATGGTGGTTCAGCTGCAGCAGCCTTGTGCGGTGAGGTACCGGAAGCGCAGCAAGTGATGAAAGTCGAAGCCGACCTCGATCTGTGCCAGGGCCACGCCATGTGTGAGCTCGAGGCACCGGAGGTGTTCACCGTGCCGAAGCACGGGAAGGTCGAGATTGTGGATACTGCCCCGCCCGAGACGCTGCGCGCGAGTGTGGAAAGCGCCGTGCGCTTCTGTCCCACGCAGGCCTTGCGGATCGTCGAGGACAACGAAACTTCTGAAGGAGAATCCTGATGTCACAGTTCGATCGAAGGACCGGCCCGGCCGTACAGTTCGATCGCGCCGAGCTCGATGAGATGGTGCAGCGGTGGATCGACGAGAACAAGCGCTGCGAATCGCTCGGCGACTGGAAGCCGCTCGCCGAGATGTACACCGAGGACGCGACGTACGGATGGAACTACGGCCCCAAGGACGACTTCATGGCCGTCGGACGCGACGAGATTCGAGACCTCGCGCTCGGACAGGAGATGGAGGGGTTGGAGGGCTGGGAGTACCCCTATCAGAAAGTCGTCATCGATGACCGCAGCGGCGACGTCATCGGGTTCTGGAAACAGGTCTCCGATCGCACACGCGAGGACGGCACCCACTACCAGGTGTACGGGATCGGTGGTAGCTGGTTCCGCTACGGCGGCAACTTCCAATGGTCCTGGCAGCGTGACTTCTTCGACTTCGGCAACGTCTCCGCCCTGTTCCTCGAGATGATCACGAACAACGCGATGTCCGACGGTATGAACGCGCGGATCGCGCGCTCGACCTCCGGCCGGCTTCCGGGGTGGTATCCGGTGGGCCAGGCCCCGGTTCCGTTGTGGTGAGTGCCGTGCGGGTTCCCACGTCGTTCGCGGACCTGTCCCGTGAAGATCTCGCTGTGCTGGTGCCGGAACTGCTGCTGTGTGGGCATCTGATCGATCGCTCCGGCATGCCGCACCTGATCGGCGCGTTCGGACGCGAGGGGATGACGCAGGTCGCGATCGAGGAGTGGATGGCGGCGAGCCCGATCTACACCAAGCGGATGCAGCGCGCGCTGGCGTTCGAGGGTGATGGCGTCGTGACCATCTTCAAGGGCCTGCAACTCGACATCGGCGCGCCGCCACAGTTCATGGATTTCCGCTACCGCGTGATCGACCACGATCACGGCGAGTTCTGGCTGGACCATTGCGGGGCCCTCATGGACGTAGAACCGATGGGCGACGAGTACGTCACGTCCATGTGCCACGACATCGAGGACCCGACCTTCGACGCGACCGCGCTGGCCACCAACCCGCACGCGCAGGTGCGACCGGTCCACCGTCCGCCCCGGCGCCCGGCGGATCGCACTCCCCACTGCAAGTGGACCGTGACCATCGACGACGCACACACCCCACCACCGGTGCCCGAGGGTCTGGTGACGCTGGGCAGGTCGAGGGCCGCGGCGGTCGAATTGTCGCCGATCGACACTCGTGGGCCCGGCCGCCACGACTACTCGGATGCGCTTCTCAGCGATCTGCGGTTCTCCGACTTCTCCCATTCGGCCCTCGTCCGCATGGCCGAGGAAGTGTGCCTGCAACAGCACCTGCTCACGCTCGGATTCCTGTTGGCAGTGCGGTCGCGCACCGACGAGGAGTCGGCGATGACCATTGCGCGCAGACAATTCACCGGTATCGCCGGACTCACCTCCGAGCGGATCCGGAACGCGCTCGGGCTGCCGGGCGACCTCGAGGGACTCGCAGCCGTGCTCGCCATCCACCCGGCGTTCAATCCTCGCCAGTACGTCGAGGTCACGACCACCCTCGTCGATCGCCTTTTCCTCACCATTCGGCGTGCAGGCGGTTCCGACGCGGACGGTGCCTGGCCTTCGATGATCGACGGCGCACATCTGGAACCGCTCGACGCACTGCTGCGCGGGGTATCGCCGCGCTTCTCCGCACGGGTGATCGAGGAGACGGACACGGCGCTCACCGTGGAAGTTGTCACGGGGGAGGCGCCCGCGAAAGAGGCGTCGGAGGTGGCGCTCACCCGATTCAGCACGGGCGCCGACTTCGCCTTCACCGACCGCGGCATACCGCTACCCCTCAGTGTCGTCTGAAAGAGGACAAGTCCATGGCGTACAACCTTGCAGACCTCTTCGAACACTCCGTCGACGCCATGCCGGACCGGGTTGCGCTGATTGCGGCTGGACGGCGAATCACCTACCGCGAACTCGAGGACCGGGCCAACCGCTTGGCGCACAACTTACTAGAGGCAGGCCTGACCACCGGCTCCCATATCGGTGTGCACCTGCACAATTCGATCGAGACGGTGGAAACACTGCTGGCCGCGTTCAAGATCCGGGCCGTTCCCATCAATATCAACTACCGCTACACCAGCGACGAACTCGCCTACGTCTACGGCAATGCCGACTTGGAAGCCGTCGTCCATCATCGGGTCTACTCGCCGCGGATCGCCGAAGTCCTGCCCTCGCTGCCGAAGATCCGGTACACCGTGGTCGTCGAGGACGACCTCGGCGGCGTCGGGTTGCACAGCGACTCGGTGCCGTACGAAGAAGCGCTGTCCGGCAGCGGCCGTAGGGACTTCGGCGAGCGCAGCAACGACGATGTGTTCATCATGTACACCGGCGGCACCACGGGACGTCCGAAAGGTGTCGTGTGGACGCACGAGTCGATCTGGCGAGTGCTCGCCGGCGGCCTCGACTTCTATACCGGTGAGGCCATCGAAGACGAATACCAGCAGTCGCGGGTGGGGTCCGAGGGCGAGCCGACGTTGTGGTTCGCGTTGCCGCCGCTGATCCACGCCGCGGCGATGATGCCCACCCTCACCGCGCTGTTCAGCGGCAACACCGTGCTTTTGGAGTCGAAATTCGATCCGCACCGGACCTGGGAACTGGTGGAGCGACACCGGGTGCAGATCCTCATCATCACCGGAGATGCGATGGGGCGTCCCCTGATCGAGGCTCGTCAGTCCTCGCGCACCGACACGTCGAGCCTTGCGGTGGTCGCGTCGGGTGCGGCGCTGTTCTCTCCGGTGATCAAGGATGCGTTTCTCGACGCATTCCCGAACCTGGTGGTGTCGGATTCCATCGGCGCCTCCGAAACCGGCTTCGGCGGAATCGGGTTCGCGACCAAGGGGCAGAAGCAAGTAGGTGGGCCGCGGGTACCCGCCGGCCGGTATGCCATGGTGATCGGCGACGACGATCGCCCTATTGAGCCCGGATCCGGTAATGATGGCTGGTTCGCCAAGGGCGGCTACGTCCCGCTCGGTTACTACAACGATCCCGAGAAGACGAAGGAGATATTCCGGGAGGTCGACGGCAAGCCCGTCGTGGTCACAGGTGACCGTGCGCGCATCGAGGAGGACGGTTCGATCACCCTCCTCGGGCGCGGCAACATGGTGATCAACACCGGCGGTGAGAAGGTGTTCGCCGAAGAGGTCGAGAGCGCGGTGAAGGCGTACCGCGACATCTACGACGCCATCGTCGTCGGTGTGCCGGACGAACGCTGGGGGCATCGCGTCTCCGCGGTCGTGCAGCCGCGGGATGGTGCCGGAATCGACTTCGACGGCCTCGAACACCACGTGCGGCAGAGCCTCGCCGGGTACAAGATTCCGCGGCTCCTGTGGGTGGAAGACGCTGTGCAGCGAACACCCAGCGGCAAGCCGGACTACCGCTGGGCGCAGGGCGTCACCAAGCAGCGGGACCCCGACTACCGCGTCATATCCGGCTGACCAGGCGTTCGTACCGCTGCCGAGCCGCCTGAGTGCTGCCGAGTCCGAGACCGAACGCGATTTCCTGCCAGGTCATCCCGCGCTGACGAGCGACTCCGAGGAACAGGGCCTCGAGTTGGTCCATCTCCGCGCGGGCCTTGGGGATCAGGCTCAGCGCCGCGGTGATGTCGGCGTCGTCGACGTCGGGTTCACCGGGCTCTGGTGGCGTGGTACCGCCTGCGAGTGCGGCGACCACGCGGATGGCGCCGAGAGGTTCCAGCATCTCCGGATGAGATTGGCGGGCACGCTGTTCCGGAGTGGACCCGTGCCGTTCGGCGATGCGGAAAAGACCCGCATACTCGCGGTGCGCGCGATCACGACTGGGGTTGGGTGGGGTGAACGGGTCGGTGGGCATGCACTCGATGCTGCACCCTCGACCAGACATCTGTCAACGATTTGTTGTAAACAATATGTTCACGCCGAACGTGGTGGCGCAGCGCGCGCGTGCGCGCCGTGCCACCACGGTGCAGGGTCAGGCCGGTGCGCGAACGACCAGAACCGTGCCGGGGAACTCGGCGGCCAGTTCCTGCCTGCTGTGCTTCACGGCGGCGGTGCCGTACCCCTTCTTGCGGCACTCGGGTGCTACCCAGATGGCTACGTCGACTTCGCGTCCGGTGAGCTCACCGAAGACCAACCCGACGGAGCTGTTCTCGGCGGTGTCCTCGCAGACGAACCACGCTGCGGACTCGTCGTCGATTCGCTTCAAACCCTCCGCGCGTTCCTTCTCGATCCGCTCCTGCGACCACGGAGTGCCGTCTTCCTCCTGTTCGGCGCAGCGGCGGCGGAACAACTCGGCGTCCTCGTCGGTGGGCGTGAACGGACGCAGACGGAAATTGCGCCCGGTGCTCGCCGGGCGGTCGGACGCCGTCCACTCCAACTTCGCGTCGAGGTCTTCGAGTTCCGACTGGATGCGGAGGCGTTCATCCTTGGTGAGGCGACGGAACGTCAGATTGAGGACGGCTTCCGCGTACGCCTCGGATGTGTCCAGGAGGCCGGCGACGGTGGTGAGCGCCTCGGCATGATCCTTGCTGTCGACGATCGCATCGAGGACTTCGTGTCGCCGTTCGAGCGCGCGCAGAAGTGCTGCCGTGAGCTCCCGACGGTCGTGTATCCGATCTTGAACCTGTGTCGTCATATCTGCTTTCCTCGCCTCGGCCGTCGTACATCTTCCGTACGGGGTCAATACTGCAAGAAGTCTCCGGACATGGCATCCGTTACCCGGCGGTACATACAGTTTTATCGTGGGGTGCAGATGACGACGGGGATCGTTCGCTCGGTCCAGGCCTGGTAGTTGTCGAAATCGGGATACATGTCGACGAGCCGCGGCCACAACTGCGCGCGTTCCTCGGCGGTGGCCACACGCGCCGTCATCGGCCGCACACGCGACTTCACCTGAACGGTGACCGCCGGATCGCTCCGCAGATTCAAGTACCACATCGGGTGCTTCGGCAACCCGCCCTGCGAGGCGACGAGGACGATGCGCTCGCCGTCCTCGAGGAACAGCAGTGGGTTGACCCGGGGTTCGCCGCTCTTGCGGCCGGTGGTGGTGAGTAGGCAAACGGGCAGTCCGCGCGGGAAGGCACTGCCCACCCGCCACTTGCTGCCCAGCCGCCCGCCCGTCCGCTGATACAGGACGACATTGATCTTCGACATCCACTTGATGACGAAAACCGTCCACTTGGAGTCGAGGCCACGCGGTCGAGCGGGGGCGGGGGCAGGTGTGTTCATGGCTGATCCTAGATTCGCTCGATGATGGTGCCGGTGGCTAGCGCGCCGCCCGCGCACATCGTGATCAGTGCCGTCGACCCATCGGTGCGCTCGAGTTCGTGCAGCGCGGTGGTGATCAGGCGGGAACCCGTGCTGCCCACCGGATGCCCGAGCGCGAGAGCGCCACCGTTGACGTTCACCTTGTCCATGTCGGGACCGTGGACGGACGCCCACGACAGAAGTACGGAGGCGAATGCTTCGTTCACCTCGAACAGGTCGAGGTCGCCGATTTTCATTCCGCTGCGTTCGAGCACGCGTGCGGTGGCCTGGACCGGACCGTCGAGGTGGAACTCGGGTTCCGACCCGACAAGGGCCTGGGCGACGATACGGGCGCGTGGTGTCAGTCCGAGCGCGCGCGCCCGGGACTCGTCCATCAACATCACCGCGGCCGCGCCGTCGGAAATTTGTGAGGACGTGCCGGCCGTGTGGATGCCGCCCTCGAGGACCGGCTTCAGCTTGGCCAGCGACTCCGCGGTCGTGTCCCGCAGGCCCTGGTCCCGGCTGACCACTCGGCTTTCGCCGGTGGCGTTGCCTTCCTTGTCGACGACGGGCGCTGTCATCGTCAGGACCTCGCGATCGAACCGGCCTTCGTCCCACGCCTGCTTGGCCCGTGCCTGCGAACGGACACCGAGTGCCTCGACGTCTGCGCGCGTGATCCCGCGGCGACGGGCGATCCGCTCGGCCGCCTCGAACTGATTGGGCATGTCGATGTCCCAGTCGGCGGGTCGGCGGGGTCCAGCGTTCTCGCCGACGTTCGCGCCGAGCGGGACCTGGCTCATCGCTTCTATCCCGCAGGCAATTCCGACGTCGATGGTGTCGGTCGCGATGAGTCCGGCAATCAGGTGATTGGCCTGCTGCGCGGATCCGCACTGGCAGTCGATCGTCGTGGCGCCGACCTGCCAGGGCAGCCCGGCATGCAGCCACGCCGTGCGGGTGATGTTGTTGGACTGCGCACCGGCCTGGGTGACGCATCCACCGATCACCTGCTCCACCAATTCCGGGTCGATGCCGGAGCGGTCGAGGATTCCCCGCTGGACGGCCCCGAGAATCTCGGCGGCATGCAATCCCGACAGCCATCCACCACGTTTTCCGATGGGTGTACGCACTGCCTCGACGATTACTGGTGTGCCCACGGCGGGCTCCTTTCCTTGTCCTCAGAAAATAGAACAGGTTCTCCTATGGTGGCAAGGACCGGACCAGCTTTCCTTTGCTAGTCGCCTGGCTTGTGTTTCAATGTTAGTAGAACGTGTTCCACATCACGAAGTGGTGTATGGCCTAGGGCAGGAGACAGCAGTGGCGCAGCCCAATCTTCCAGAGGGTTTCGACTTCACCGACCCGGACATCTACGCAGAGCGCATCCCCTACCAGGAGTTCGCCGAGCTGCGTAAGACTGCGCCGATCTGGTGGAACCCGCAGCCGCCGGAGATCGGTGGCTTCCACGACGACGGCTACTGGGTAGTCAGCAAACTCGACGACGTCAAGGAGGTCTCACGGCGCAGTGACGTGTTCTCCACGCACGAGAACACCGCGATCGTCCGCTTCGCTGACGACATCCCTCGCGAGAACATCGATATGCAGCGGTTCATCCTCATCAACAAGGACGCACCCGAGCACACCAAGCTCCGCAAGCTGGTTGCCCGAGGATTCACGCCCCGCGCCATCAACAGCCTCCGGGACGAACTCACCGAGCGCGCCGAGAAGATCGTCAAGGAAGCCGCAGAATCGGGAGCCGGTGATTTCGTCACTCAGATCGCCTGTGAACTTCCCCTGCAGGCCATTGCGGAGCTTCTCGGCGTGCCGCAGGAAGATCGGCTCAAGGTATTCGACTGGTCGAACCAGATGACCGGATACGACGATCCCGAACTGGACATCGATCCCCAGGCAGCGTCGATGGAAATCCTCGGCTATGCCTATCAGATGGCCGATGAGCGCAAGAAGTGCCCGGCCAATGACATCGTCACGACGCTGATCGAAGCGGACATCGACGGAAACGAACTCTCGCCCGAGGAATTCGGGTTCTTCGTCATTCTCCTGGCGGTGGCAGGCAACGAGACCACGCGCAACGCCATCACGCACGGCATGATCGCTTTCCTCGACCATCCCGATCAGTGGGAGCTCTACAAGAAGGAACGCCCGAAGACGGCAGCCGACGAGATCGTTCGCTGGGCCACCCCGGTCAACTCCTTCCAGCGCACCGCACTCGAAGACACCGAGCTGGGCGGCGTGCAGATCAAGAAGGGGCAGCGAGTCGTGATGCTTTACGGCTCAGCGAATTTCGACGAGGACGCCTTTGACAATCCCGAGAAGTTCGACATCCTGCGGGAGAACAATCCGCACGTCGGTTTCGGCGGAACGGGCGCACACTTCTGCCTGGGCGCGAACCTCGCTCGGCTCGAAATCGACCTGATCTTCAATGCCATCGCAGACCACTTGCCCGACATCAGTAGGCTTGGAGATCCGCGGCGACTGCGCTCGGGTTGGCTCAACGGAATCAAGGAGTTCCCAGTGGACTACAAGACGACGTCTGGCGGCTGCCCGGTCAAGCACTGACCCCCAAAATTCAGCGGCGTCGGAGGGCACCCTCATCCTCTCCGACGCCGCTGTTCTATGTCCTGCTGTTTCCAAATTCGAATCGACGCACGACGAAGGCCCCGGTCCGCTGGTGAACCGGGGCCTTACGCGCGGGAAGTTCGCGGCTCAGAGTGTGCGCACAGTCTTCATCGCCCGCTCAACCTCCCAGAAGGCGCGGAGAGATGCGATCTTGCCTTCCTCGTTCACCCGGTAGATGATCACGCCCTCGGCGTCGATCTGTGCTCCGCCAACGACTGACCGTATCGTCCCGATGGTCACATTCTCGTTGCCGCACACCAGCGAGTCGGTGATGAGGAATTCGAGCGACTCGGTGGTCGCGATCGTCATGTCGTAGAACCGTGAGATCGCCTCGAGTCCGCGATGACCCTTGCCTTCGGGGTCGAAATGCGAGGGACCGACAGGGTCTTCCACACAGGCGTCGTCGGCGAACAAGGCGAGCCACTCGTCCTTGCGTCTCCCGCTGGCGGCCTCTCGTGACGCCTGCCCCGCAAGGCGTGCCGGATGGTCGGTGGTGGTGGTCATGTGCACCCCTAGTCGATGTACTGGTCGGCGAACTTACGCATGGAGTCCTGCTTGGCTTCGAGGGGTCCGTCGAACCCGATGCCGTCGAAGATCCACGGGACGACGATGGTGTCGGTCACTCCCGCCTCGGCCAGTTCCGCGTATCCCTCCTTGCCGAAGCGGTCGATGCAGACGGTCTGTATTTCGTACGGCAGCTCGGCCCGCCCGTACTCCTCGCGGAGTTCACGGAGGCGTGCGATCACCTGGACGAGATCGTCGAATTTGATCATTGCCGACGTCCAGCCGTCGCCCACCCTGGCGGCCCGGCGAAGTGCCACGTCGGTGTGCCCGCCGACGTAGAACGGCACCGGTTTCGTGGGGGCCGGGCTCATCTGCAGGCGGTCGAAGTCGTAGAAGGTGCCGTGGTACTCGACCATTCCGCCACCGAGAATCAGTTTGATGACCTCGATCATCTCGTCGACCCGGGCGCCCCGTTTTGCATACGGAACCCCGCACCATTCGAATTCCTCCGGAGCCCAGCCGATGCCGACCCCGAAGCCGAACCGATTTCCGGTCAGATTCGCCACCGATCCCACTTGGCGGGCGAGGAGTACCGGATTGCGCGATCCGAGTTTGAGTACCTGGGTGTAGAACTCGATCTTGGAGGTGACAGCGCCCATCGCCGCGGCGGCGATCAGTGGGTCCACCCAGGGCGTTTCCTCGTTCCACATCCGCGAACCGTCCGGGGTGTACGGGTAGTCGGTGCTCTGCTTCTCCATGAAGAACAGCGAGTCGGGAAGCGCGATGGACGAGAAGCCGCACCCCTCGGCGGTTTTCGCGAGGGCAGGTAGTTGGTCGAGGGGATTCATGGCAATGCCGACGGTGAATTTCATGATGGCGACCCCGCTATTGGTTGTCCGGCCGGTCGGATCCGACCACCCACATCGAGAAGTATTGAGAGCCGCCACCGTAGGCGTGGCCCATAGCCTTGCGTGCGTCTTTCACCTGGTGATCACCGGCACGGTGCATCACCTGCATGGCCGACTCTGCGAACCGGATCATTCCCGAGGCGCCGATCGGATTGGACGAGAGGACACCACCGGACGCATTGAGCGGAAGGCGTCCACCGATGGCCGTCTCGCCCGCTTCGGTCAGCTTCCACCCCTCACCTTCGGACACGAAGCCGAGGTTCTCGAGCCACATCGGTTCGAACCACGAGAAGGGGACATAGATTTCGGCGACGTCGATCTCGTCGAGAGGATCCTTGATTCCGGCGGCCTCCCACAGGGCGGCGGCAGCATCCCTGCCCGCCTGCGGGTTCACCTGATCCCGCCCGGAGAACGTGGTGGGTTCGGTACGCATGGCCGTGGCGTGAATCCAGGCGACCTCGCGACCCTCTGCCGTCACCCGCTCCGCCGCTTCCTCGTTGCCGATCACCATGGCGCAGGCGCCGTCCGAAGACGGGCAGGTCTCGTCGTATCGGATCGGATCCCACAACATCTGGGAAGCCTGCACGGACTCCAGGGTGATATCGGGTTGCTGCAGATGGGCGTACGGGTTGAGGCTGCCGTTGAGGCGGTCCTTCACCGCCACCATCGCGCCGATGTGCTCGGGCGCTCCCGACCGCCGAATGTAGGACCGGACGTGCGGAGCGAAATAGCCTCCCGCGCCGGCACCCACTGGCATGTTGAACGGGATGGGGGTCGACAGCGCCCACATGGCATTCGATTCGGACTGCTTTTCCCAGGCCACCGTCAGCACTCGCTTGTGTACACCCGCCTTCACGAGGCTCGACGCCACGACAGCCGTGGATCCGCCGACCGACCCCGCGGTGTGCACACGGAGAAGCGGTTTACCGTTGGCACCCAACGCATCCGACATCGCGAGTTCAGGCATCATCGAACCCTCGAACAGGTCGGGTGCCTTGCCGATCACGACGGCGTCGATGTCATCCCAACCAACGCGCGCGTCTTCCATGGCGCGGTCGATGGCCTCGCGGACCAGGCCGGCCATCGAGACGTCGTGCCGCTTCGCCACATAGTGAGTCTGGCCGGTGCCGAGTACAGCGGCTAGTTGATTCGCCATCAGTTGCGTCCCTCCAAGACTGCGACCAGATTCTGTTGCAGCACAGCGCCACTCGTGGCGTGTGCCAGCGTGCGCCCGGCGTTGCCGTCCATGATGGCCCTGGCTGCGTAACCTATGCGCTCCAGGCCCGCCGCGAACATCGGGTTCCCGCTGAGCGGACCTCCCGAGGGATTGATCGTCGTCGAATCGGGCAGTCCGATGGCCTCGCGCAGGATCAGCTCCTGGTGGGTGAAGGGACCGTGCAGTTCGGCCACGTCTATTGCGCCGACGTCGCCTCCGGTGGCGGCCCGGGCCGCCGACGTCGTGGAGGGCGACACCGTCAGGTCGCGGGCACCGAAGTTCGGGGAGTCGATCCGGTGTTCGATCCCGGTGATCCACGCCGGACGTTCACACAGCTCACGGGCACGGTCGCCGGCTGCCAGTACCACCGCGGCAGCCCCGTCGGTGATCGGTGCGCAGTCGTGGGCGCGCAGCGGATCGGCGACGAACGGTGAGGCCAGCAACGTCTCGATGTCGACGTGGCCGGACAGTTGGGTGTTCGGGTTGCTCTCGGCTGCCGCTCGGCTGCGGGCCGCCACGGCTGCCATCTCCTCGGTCGTCCACTTTCCGGCATCGAGCCCGAGACGGGCCTGTAAGCCCGCGATCGACACCGAGTCGAGGGCGAGAGGCGTCACCAGATAGGGGTCGAGTTGCATCGACAGGACCTTGCGGAGATTGCCCGCCGACGACTTGCCGAAGCCGTAGACGAGGGCGGTGTCGACCTCCCCGGTCATGATCTTGACCCAGGCTTCGTAGAAGGCCCATGCTGCATCCATCTCGACGTGAGATTCGTTGATCGGCGGAACCGCACCGATCGAGTCGACCGCGGAGATGAACGAGAACGCCCGACCCGCCAGATAGTCGGACGAGCCGGAACACCAGAAGCCGATGTCCGACTTCGTGATCCCGAGTTGGTCGTACAGCTGCTGAAAGCAGGGGACCAGCATTTCGACGCCGTTGGTGGTGCCGGTGGTCTGACGCACGTGCGGTGCGTGCGCGAACCCGACGACTGCGATATCTGTCATTGTGCCGCGCCCTTACAGGTGGTGTTTGAAGGTGTCGTACTCGGCGTCGGGCTCACCCGTCGGCCTGAAGTATTCGATGTTCTCGAGGGTGTAACCCCACTCCTCGCGTGGTTTCCACTTGGCTTCCACGCGCATGCCCATCCGGACGTCGGCGGCGTCGCACTCGAGAATGAGGTGCAGGAATGCGATGTCGGCGCCGTCGAGCAGCACATACGCCGCGACGTACGGCGGCTTGATGCGCTGACCGAGGAACGGGACGTTGACGATGCAGAAGGTGGTGACGATGCCCCGGTCCGGCAGCTCCACCTGCTCCTTCGTCGGGATGCCGTCGGTGGGATTGGCGCTGCGGGGCGGGATGTACACCTTGCCGTCCGCGCCGGTGCGGCCGCCGATGAGCTTGCCTTCCTTCAACCCTCGAAGGTAGTAGCTCTCCTCGGCCGACGCCGAATGCATGTAGTCGAGGTCGACCGGCGTCGTCACCATCGTGACCGGCTCCGAGTTCTCGGGCGTCCCGGCGTCGCCGGCCGACTCACCCGGTTCGAAGCACACGATGTCCTGAATGCGTCCGACGCGCTGCTCCGCCCACCGCGCCCGCACACGCATTCCCGTGCTCATCGCGGCGACGGAAGGCACGTCCACCGCGTGCACCAAGGCGGTGTCGGCGCCGTCCAACTTGATCAACGCCCACGCGAACGGCTGGGTGAGCGGCTGTCCGGCAATAGGATCCGGCATCCATGTCCAACTCACCACGGTTCCGGCGTCGGATACGCCGACGAAGTCGGTGAGCGGTTCCGCCGTGTCGGGGTCGAATTCGGGCGGCGGAACGTAGACGCGTCCGTCCGATCCGCGCGCGCCGATGACCTTGCGGTCGCGCAGCGCAGTCACGAAGGCTCCGATGGTCGGGCCCACCGACCGGGTGTAGTCGAATTGAAGTTTCAGCGGGGCGCTCAATGGAGTGTTCGAGAACTTTTCGGCCACCGCGCTCTTTCCCATGGTCACAACTTCGAGTAGAACAGGTTCTAGTGTTTGTGGCAAGGGTCACTTCTGACGACGGTCGATGCGGAGGCACACGATGAAGCTCGGGTTGCAACTCGGATACTGGGGCGCGCAGCCGCCTGCGAATGTCCCGGAGCTGATCGCCGCCGCCGAAGCCGAAGGATTCGACGCCGTCTTCGCCGCCGAATCATGGGGGTCCGACGCCTTCACCCCCCTCGCGTGGTGGGGGTCGAGCACCGAACGTGTCCGCCTCGGCACCTCGGTCGTGCAGATCTCGGCGCGTACCCCGACGAGCTGCGCGATGCACGCGCTCACCCTCGACCACCTCAGCGGTGGTCGGGCGATCCTCGGGCTCGGGGTGTCGGGCCCGCAGGTGGTCGAGGGGTGGTACGGCCAGCCCTTCGAGAAACCCCTGGCGCGCACCCGTGAATACGTGTCGATCGTGCGCCAGGTGCTCGACCGCCGAGAGCCCGTCACCAATGCCGGGCCGCACTACCCACTGCCGTACACCGGGCCGGGCAGCACCGGCCTGGGAAAGCCCCTCAAACCGATCACCCACCCCCTCCGGGCAGACATCCCGATCTGGCTCGGCGCCGAGGGTCCGAAGAACGCGGCGCTCACCGCCGAAATCGCCGACGGCTGGCTCGCGATCTACTACTCACCCCGCCTCGCCCCCATGTACAACGCATGGCTCGACGAGGGTTTCGCGCGGCAGGGTGCCCGTCGTAGCCGGGAAGACTTCGAAGTGGCGGCCACCTGTCAGGTCATCATCACCGACGACCGCGCCGCAGCCATCGACGGGCTGAAACCGATGACAGCGCTCTACGTCGGCGGTATGGGCGCACCCGAACTGAACTTCCACGCCCAGGTGTACACGCGCATGGGCTACGGCGAACAGGTCGAAGAAATCGGCCGGCTCTTCCGCGCGGGCCGCAAAGACGACGCCGCCGCCGTCGTCCCCGACGACATGGTCACCGAGACCATGATCATCGGCAACGTCGACGAAGTCCGGGCCGACGTCAAACGCTGGGCCGACGCCGGAGTCACCACACTCCTCGTCTCGTGCCGCGACGCCCCGCACGTGCGGCAGCTCGCCTCCGCGGTCCTGGGCTGACCTCCCCGTCCCTACCCCTGCCCCCCGTCCCCCCTTCCGCCGGGCGAATGTACCTTTCGGCGCCTCAGGTGCGTCGAAAGGTACATTCATCCGGCCGCTGTTTGCATCCGGACCTCCGGTCGGGGGCGGGACGACGCCAACTGGTAGTGGCTGCGGAGGTCGTCGATCACGCGGTCGGGGTGGTCGCGGACGGCACTAGGGAGCGTCGGAAGCACGATGATGCCGTGGTTCTGCATCCGGGTTCGGCGCTCGACGGTCGATTTGTAGGCCTTGGGCGCGAGATGCCAGTCGAGCGAGTCGATGTCCCAGGCGAACGCGACCTCGTCGATCCAACCGTCCGGCATGGCGATGAACTGCCCGTCGGCGTCGACGATCCTGCGGTTGAACACCATTCGGGGTAGTCCGCTCCGCGTCCACAAGCGACGGGCTTCTGCTTCGGACACCGAGTGGACGTCGGCGCTCACCTCGCGCAGCACGGCACGGGGGAGTGCTGCGCCGCGGCCACTGCCCGCGTCCAACTCCGCGATGAGCTCCGGGACTCTCGCCCCGCCTCGCTGGATCACCTCGGCGATGAGGGATCGAGTGCTGTCCAGAGTGCGGCACCGTCGCGCCGCGTCGAGCAACGCGCGTGGAAGCGGGGCGCAGGGAAGCCCGTTGCGCATCACCGGCGCCGGCATCCGCGTCGTGCGTTCGACGAGGACGAAGCCCGTGGACTGGACACGCCGGTGCGTGGCGATCAGGACGTGGGCATCGCCGGAGTACGACGTTCCGTACCCGTATTCGTGTAGCGCTGCGCGCCCCGTGAGGACCGCGTTGTCGCCGCTGAGCACGATCGCGGCCACGACACGCTGACGTGCGGTCGGGTGGCCGTTGCCGAGCATCACGACGCCGGGAAGGATCCGTTGCCACGGCCCGCCCGGACGGCATCGAGCGTCGATTGCCGAGTTCGACACTCCCCAATGCCTCAGTTCGGCGGTGCGGATGATCCCTGACCGGCTGATTCCGTACAAGTCTTCGAGCCGATGCCCCCATTGTCCCCGTCGCATGGACTCGATGATGACGCACCCGTTGTCGGCAGCAGGGTTGTTCACCAGGCGTTTTGGTAAGGCCTGTGGATAACTGGGGGTTGTGGATAAGCCTCACACCCTGGGCGAATGTACCTTTCGGCGCCTCAGATGCGCCGAAAGGTACATTCGCCCGGCTGGGGAGGGAGGGGCGGTGGGGATGGGGCGGTGGGGCAGAGTCAGCGGCCCTCGAAGTTCGGCGCGCGCTTTTCGGCGAAGGCGCGGGGGCCCTCCTTCGCGTCGGCGCTGGTGAACACGGCGGTGCCGAGTGCGGCGTCGATCTGGAAGGCGTCTTCCTCGTGCATGCCTTCGGTGTCGCGGATGGTCTTCAGGATGGCCTGGACGGCGAGGGGGTCCGTTGGCGGAGATGAGGTCGGCGAGTTCGAGGGCCTTGTCGAGGGCGCGGCCGTCGGGAACGACGTGTCCGATGAGGCCGATTTCCTTGGCTTCGGCGGCGGTGATGTGGCGTCCGGTCAGGAGAATGTCCGCAGCGATGGTGTACGGGATCTGCCGGACGAGGCGCACCGCCGAACCGCCGAGCGGGAAGAGCCCCCATTTCGCCTCGGACACACCGAATTTGGCGCTCTCGCCCGCGACGCGGATGTCGGTGCCCTGAAGGATCTCGGTTCCGCCTGCGATGGCCGGTCCCTCGACCGCTGCGATGAGGGGTTTGGTGAGGCGACGGCCCTTGAGGAGAGCCTCGATTCTCGACAGGTCCCACGCCGGCTGGTTTCCCTCACCCCCGCCCGAGAAGGAGTCGCCAGGGTGCTGCACTGTCATGGCCTTGAGGTCTGCTCCCGCGCAGAAGGCTCCGCCGGCACCGGTGAGGATGGCGACGCGGATGTCCGGGTCGGCGTCGACCTGATCCCATGCGTCGCGCATGATCGCCATCATTTCGCCGGACAGCGCGTTCTTCGCCTCGGGGCGGTTCATCGTGACGATCAGGACGTGCCCGCGCTTCTCGACGAGGCAGTGCGGCGACTGTGCTGAAACGTCGGTTTTCTCGGTGGTGGTAGAGGACACTGAAGTCTCCCGAAGGGTGTGTTAGCTGGCTCTCAAATTGGGTCTTGCCAGAAACGGTAACACGTTCTACTTTGTTGACGTGGCCCTTAATATCGCAGACCTCGTAGAGCACGCAATCGACCTCGTTCCGGACCGCGTCGCGTTGGTGTCCGACGACAGGGAAGTGACGTACGCGCAGATGGAGGAAAGGGCCAATCGACTAGGCCATTACCTGCGCGAACAGGGTGTCCGGCCGGGTGACAAGGTGGGCATCTACAGCCGCAACACCCTCGAGGCCATCGAGGCCATGGTGGCGGTGTTCAAGATCCGGGCCGTGATGGTCAACGTCAACTATCGGTACGTCGAGAACGAGTTGCAGTACATCTTCGAAAATTCGGACATGGTCGCGCTCGTGCACGAGCGTCGGTACGTCGACAAGGTTGCCGCTGTGCTGCCCCGCACGCCTCTGGTGAAGACCGTCGTCGTCATCGAGGACGGAACCGATCTCGACTACTCGTCGTACGGCGGCGTCGAGTACGAGACCGCGTTGGCGCAGGGTTCCCCTGAGCGCGACTTCGAGGAGCGCAGCAACGACGACATCTACATGCTCTACACCGGCGGCACCACCGGTAAGCCGAAGGGCGTCATGTGGCGTCAGGAGGACGTCTGGCGAGTGCTCGGTGGCGGTATCAACTTCATGACCGGTGAGTACGTCGAGGACGAGTGGGACCTTGCCAAGCAGGGTGCCGAGACCGCCGGCATGACCCGCTTCCCCATCCCGCCGATGATTCACGGCGGCAGCCAGTGGGCCACTTTCCAAAGCTTGTTCGGTGGCGGCAAATGCGTGATGCACCCGGAGTTCGACGGACACGACGTCTGGCGCATCGTCGACCAGCACAAGGTCAATCTCGTCTTCATCACGGGCGATGCGATGGCGCGGCCCATGCTCGACGCCCTGATCGAGGGCAACCCGGCCACCGGTGAGCCGTACGACCTGTCGTCGCTGTTTCTGATGGCCAGTTCGGCGGCGCTGTTCTCGCCCAGTATCAAGGAAAAGTTCCTGGAACTGCTGCCCAATCGGATGATCACCGATTCCATCGGTTCGTCCGAAACCGGGTTCGGCGGATTGAGTGTGGTGGAGAAGGGTAAATCGCACGGCGGCGGACCGACGGTGAAGATCGACGCCTCCACCTCGGTCATCGACGACGACGGGAACCCGGTGGAGCCCGGCTCGGGCAAGGTCGGCATCCTCGCGCGCAAAGGGCATATCCCGATCGGTTACTACAAGGACGAAGAGAAGACCAAGGCGACGTTCCGGGAGTATCACGGTGTCCGCTACTCGATCCCCGGCGACTTCGCACAGGTGGAGGCGGACGGCACCGTCACAATGCTCGGACGTGGTTCGGTCTGTATCAACAGCGGCGGCGAGAAGATCTTCCCCGAAGAGGTGGAAGGCGCGCTGAAGTCGCACCCCGACGTGTTCGACGCCCTGGTGGTCGGTGTGCCCGACGAGCGATTCGGCCAGCGCGTCGCTGCCGTCGTCCAGACGCGCGGCGGGGCGCGTCCTGCCCTACACGAGATCGCATCAGCCGCGCGTAAGGAAATCGCCGGATACAAGGTGCCGCGCAGCCTGTGGTTCGTGGACGAGATCAAACGTTCGCCTGCAGGTAAGCCCGACTACCGCTGGGCCAAGGAACAAACAGAATCCCGACCCGCCGACGACCACAACGGCAACGGTTCGGCCCAGAGCGACACCGTGACGAGCAAAGGCGCGTAATGCACACAGCTTTGAGTGAGAAGTTCGGCATCGAGTACCCCATCTTCGGGTTCACGCCGTCCGAACATGTGGCCGCGGCTATTTCGCGAGCCGGCGGCCTGGGCGTGCTCGGCTGTGTCCGGTTCAACGACCCGGAGGAACTCGAGGCCGTTCTGACGTGGATGGACGAGAACACCGACGGGAAACCGTACGGCGTCGACATCGTGATGCCGGCCAAGATCCCGACGGAGGGCACGTCGGTGGACCTGGAGTCGCTGATTCCGGCGGAACATCGTGCCTTCGTCAACCGCACCCTGGACGAGCTGGGTGTGCCGCCGTTGGAAACGGGCACCGAGCACGCGACGGGGGTGCTCGGCTGGCTTCACTCGGTGGCCCGCTCGCATGTCGATGTCGCGCTCAATCACCGTATCGCCCTGATCGCCAACGCCCTGGGCTCGCCGCCCAAGGATGTCATCGATCAGGCCCACGCGAAGGGTGTTCCCGTGGCGGCGCTCGCCGGGGCGGTCGAGCATGCGCGCAGGCACGTCGCGAACGGCGTCGACATCGTCATCGCGCAGGGATATGAAGCGGGCGGGCACACCGGTGAGATCGCGTCGATGGTGCTGGTTCCGGAGATCGTCGACGCGGTAGGCGATTCCGCTGCAGTGCTGGCCGCCGGCGGCATCGGAAGCGGCCGTCAGGTGGCGGCCGCCCTGTCGCTCGGGGCATCCGGTGTCTGGATGGGGTCGTACTGGCTCACGACGTCGGAGTACAAGCTCGGCAGTGCGTCGGCAGACGGACCATCCGCCATCCAACGGGCCTTGCTCGGTGCGACCTCGGCCGACACGGTGCGGTCCCGCATCTACTCGGGTAAGCCCGCGCGCCTACTGAAGACCAAGTGGACCGATGCATGGTCGAAGCCGGAAGCGCCTGCGCCGCTACCGATGCCGTTGCAGAATCTGCTGGTCAGCGACGCTCATCAGCGGATTGCCGCTTCGGAGAATCCGGACGTCGTCGCGATGCCGGTAGGGCAGATCGTCGGCCGGATGAACGAAATCCGGCCCGTGTCCGAGGTGATGGACGAGCTCGTGTCCGGCTTCGAGGCGGCGGTGTCCCGGCTCGTTTCGTACAAGTAGCGGTACTGGGGTGGCGAAGTAGGCGGGAGCGTACTTCGCCACCCGTCATTCACAGGCCTTCACCGGCGGGAGTAGCCGGTACCTTCGCGGACCCACACAGGATCCGCGCAGTTCCATCGCTGTGCGCTGAGTGTGCGCGTGAGTACTTTGAACGTGGCCGTGCGGGGAAACTCGGTGCACACCCGCACCAAGGTCGGGCGCTGTTTCGGACCGAGATCGGTCTGGGCGTCGAGGAATTCCGCGAAGTCGACGGGGTCGAATTCGCGGGTGGGCACGACTGCGGCCATCACCCGGTCGCCGACCTCGGCGTCGGGTACCGCATACACCGACACCTCCGCGAACCCGTCGTAGCGCAGCAGGATTCGTTCGATGGGCGCGGAGCCGAGGTTTTCGCCGTCCACGCGCAACCATCCAGTGCTGCGGCCGGCGAAGTACACGAATCCGTCGGCATCGCGGTAGGCCAGGTCGCCACTCCAGTACTTTCCGTCCCGGATTCTCTCCGCGTCGGCCTCCGGATTGTCGTAGTAGCCGGCGAAGGCACCGGGACCGTTGACGTTGACGAGTTCCCCGGTGGCGGCCTCGGCGTTGACCAGGCGACCGGATGCATCGAATTCGGCAGGGGGACAGGGCAGACCCGACTCCGGGTCGAGGATCGCGATTCCGGCGGGGAGCCGCCCGAGTGCGCCCGGCGGTGAGCCGGGCGTAGCGGAGATGGCCACTCCGCCTTCGGTGGAACCGAATCCGTCGACGACATGCGTGCCGAAACGCCGGGAGAATGCGGCAACCGCGGGAGCGGATCCCTCATTGCCGTACATCACCCGCAGCGTATTGTCGGCGTCGTCGGGCTCCTCGGGAGTTGCCAGCACGTACGACAACGGCTTTCCTACATAGTTGGCGTAGGTGACCTCGTACCGCCGGACATCGGCGAGGAAATGGGACGCGGAGAACCTGCGCCGCAACACGATCGAGCTACGGGCCGCGAGCGCCACAGACCAGGCGGCCATCATGGCGTTGGAGTGGAACATCGGCATCGACAGGTACACGACGTCGTCCGGGTACAGCGAGAACCGCTCGGCGAGCATCCGGCCGGGCCCGGTGATCTTCGCGTGCGTACAGCGCACGGCTTTGGGGTCGCCGCTCGTCCCGGACGTGAAGATGAGCATGAAGAGATCGTCGGGCTCGGGCGTTACCTGCTCGAAAGATGGCCGCTGTACCGACAGCATGTCGGCCCACTCCACGGAGTCCACGTTGATCACCGGGACCCCGAGTAGCAGTCCGTCGAGCAGATCCGAACGACTGTTCTCGGTAAAGATGACCTGGCAGTCGGCGAGCGCCGCATCGCGGGCCAGCGCGTCGCCGCGCCGGGTGGTGTTGAGGCCGACGAGGACTGCGCCGGAAAGCGCCGCCGCACCCGCGAGGAGCGAGAACTCGGGCACGTTGTCCATCAGCACACCGAAATGCCGCGGGCGTTCGGGATCGAGAAGATCATCGAGAACCGCGGCGCGCTGCAGGCTCGCCCGCAGGTGGTCTGACCAGGACAGGAAACGGTCCTCGAAGTACAACCCCTCGGAGTGGCTGTGGGTGACACCGCGAAGCAGGTCCGCCACCGTGCGTGCGAGTGTCGCCGTCATGCGGGGACGGTGGCCAGTTCGGCGCCGAGGGTCCGGAGCTGCCGGGTGGCGGAGCCGAGCCGGAACTCGAGGGCCTTTGCCGCGAGGAAGTACCGGTGCACGGGATGATCCTGGTCGAGCCCGACACCGCCGTGAATGTGAACCGCCGTGTGGGCCACCCGGTGACCGGCGTCGGACGCCCAGAACTTGGCGGTCTGGACGTCGCCCTCGCCGGGCAGTCCTTCGCTGAGCCGCCATGCTGCCTGCCACAGAGTGAGCCGGACGCCCTTGACGTCGATGTACGCGTCGGCGAGTCGCTGAGCCACGGCCTGGAAGCTGCCGATGGGCCTGCCGAACTGCACGCGTTCGCGGGCATAGGCGGCGGTCAGTGTCAGAGCCTGATCGAGCACGCCGTACTGGTACGCGCAGGCGCCGAGAGATCCTCGTTCGACGAGCCGATCGACGATCTCGCTGCCCTGCTCGACGGTGCCCAGGAGTCGATCGGCACCGAGGACGACTCCGTGCAGCGCCACCTCGCCGGTGGAGGCGAAATCGACGGTCTGCTGCCTGGTGACGGTCACCCCTTCGTCGTCGGGGCGGACGAGGAACACTGCCACGCCGTCTGGGCTCGTCGCCGGCACCAGGAACAACTCTGCCGACGGCGCCGCGTCGACGACGATCTTCGTGCCGTCGAGGGTCCAGCCGCTGGGTCCGGGGTCGGCGTGGGTGACCGGAGCGCCCGGGTCGTCGTTGAGTTCCTCGTCGAGGGCGACGGTGAGAATTCTCGCACCGGTCGCTGCGGGCGCGGCCCACTCCGCACGCTGTTGTTCGTTGCCGTATCGCGCGAGCGCATCCGCCGCCATGACGATGGACGAGAGGTAGGGGACCGGTGCGACGGCCCTGCCCAATTCGACGAGGATGCTGCACTGCTCGAGAACGCCGAAGCCGTCGCCGCCCACCGACTCCGGTAGTGCGGCGCCCAGGACGCCGGACGAGCCGAGTGTCGACCACAGTTCGCGATCGAGGCGGTCTTCGGCCACGTCGAGCTCCCGCAGGCGGTCGTTCGTGACGAGATCCGTGACGATGCTCCGGGTGAGACCGGCCAGATCCTGTTGCGCCTCGGTGAGGGTGAAATCCATGGTCGTGTCCTAACGCTTCGCAGGGGGCAGGCCGAGGGCCGTCATACCGATGATGTCGCGCTGCACCTCGTTGGTTCCGCCACCGAAAGTGAGGATGAGGGAAGAACGGTGCATCCGTTCGATGCGCCCGCGCAGCAGGACGCCGGGGGAGTTCTGCCGAAGCGTGGCCGACGGGCCGAGGACTTCCATGAGCAGTCGGTAGGCCTCGGTGGCGAACTCGGTTCCGTAGACCTTGTTGGCCGACGCCGCCTCCGGGCCCGGGGCGTGTGCTGAATCATCTCCCGTCGCTTCGTCTGCCCCGGTCGACGAGGCGATCTCCCAGTTCATCAACTTGAGGTACTCGGCCTTGGCATGGACCCGGGCCAGATTGATCTGAACCCATTCCTGGTCGATGACGCGGCGGCCGTCCGGCAACTTGGTGTTCTGCGCCCACTCCCGCACTTCCCGCTGTGCGGTGAGGATCGGTCCGGCCGAGGTGAGCGCGACACGCTCATGGTTGAGCTGGTTGGTGATCAACGCCCAACCACCGTGTTCGGGACCCACGAGTGCGGAGGACGGTACGCGCACGTCCTGGTAGTAGGTGGCGCTGGTGTCGGGACCGGCCATCGTGTGGACGGGTGTGTACGAGAATCCCTCGGCCGTGGTGGGCACGATCAGCATGCTGATGCCCTTGTGCTTCTTCGCCTCGGGGTCGGTCCGGCAGGCCAACCACACGTAGTCGGCGTATGCGATCAGGCTCGTCCACATCTTCTGGCCGTTGATCACATAGTCGTCGCCGTCCTTGACGGCGGTGGTGCGCAGGCTTGCAAGGTCCGTCCCTGCCTCGGGCTCGGAGTATCCGATGGAGAAGTGCAGTTCGCCCGCGGATATCTTCGGCAAGAAGAACGACTTCTGCTCAGGTGTACCGAAGTGCATGATCGTGGGGGCTACGGAGTTGATCGTGAGGAATGGCACGGGGGCACCGGCGATGGCGGCCTCGTCGGTGAAGATCAGCTGCTCCATCGCCGAACGCTCCTGGCCGCCGTATTCCTTCGGCCAGCCGAGCGTCAACCAGCCGTCCTTGCCCATCTGCGCGACGACGTCGCGGTAGACGTTGCCCTCGCCGTACTCGCCGGTGGTGGCGGCGAGAGCCTCCCGCCGGTCCGGCGTCATCAACTGCGCGAAGTAGGCGCGCAGTTCTTCGCGCAGCGCCTGCTGTTGTGGCGTGTAGGTGATGTGCATCGAAATACCTCTCCAGTCCGAAGGCCCGGAACTCGTCTCGACTGGCACACGTTCCAGTCTCTACGGTGCGATGGCGGGGAGTCGGGCCCGACCGGCTGGGGAGCGCGCTCGGTGGGCCTGCTCGCAGTCGTGGAACGAATCATTGCACACGACTGGAACAGGTTCTAGTGTTATCGCAGGAACGGTGTGCGCCGCAGCCCGGCGGCGCCCGGGCCGACGAGCGACGTGACGAGGAGAAGTGAGGGTTGCCATGGAGGTCAGAGTCGATTTCGACCGGTGTGAGGCCAACGGTGTGTGCGTAGGGATTGCCCCCGACATCTTCGACCTCGACGACGACGATAATCTGCACATTTCGACCGCTCACCCACCCGCTGACCGGGAGGAAGACGTGCGGACTGCCATCGCGCAGTGTCCGAGGGCGGCGCTCACCGAACACCCTTGACCGTCGTTGCCCAGAACAAGAACACGTTCTACAGTGACGACGTCCACCGTGGCGCCGGGTGTGGAACCCGGCGGCGATTGCAGACGACCAGGAGTGCCGCTTCATGACTGATGTTGCTGACCGCGATGTGAACTTGGACGGCAAGGTAGGCGTCGTCACCGGCGCCGGATCCGGACTGGGAAAGTCCGAGGCGATCGGTCTGGCACGAGCGGGTGCGTCCGTCGTAGTCAACGACCTGGTGGCCTCCGACGCCGTCGAGGAAACACTCGAAGAGATCCGAGGTCTGGGCGCCAAGGCCGAATTCGTCGCCGGCGACATCGGTGAACGGTCCACTGCCGACGCGATCATGGAAGCGGCGCAGGGCCAATTCGGCAGCCTCGACATCCTCGTCAACAATGCCGGGATCACGCGGGACCGCATGCTGTTCAACATGTCGGACGAGGACTGGGATCTGGTACTGAAGGTGCATCTGCGCGGGCACTTTCTGCTCTGCCGCTCCGCCGCCTCCTATTGGCGCGGAAAATCCAAGGAGGCGGGTGCGCCCGTGTACGGCCGCATCATCAACACGTCCTCGGAGGCAGGCCTGCTAGGGCCCGAGGGGCAGGCCAACTACGGTGCGGCCAAGGCGGGCATCACGGCTCTGACCCTCTCCGCCGCTCGCGGGCTGTCTCGCTACGGAGTACGGGCCAACGCGATCTGTCCCCGTGCGCGCACGTCGATGACGGAAAACGTCTTCGGTGAGGCGCCGGCCGAGGGGATCGACCCACTGTCGCCGGAGCATGTGGCGGCGTTGGTCACCTACCTCGCCTCGCCCGCGGCCGACACCGTCAACGGGCAGCTCTTCGTGGTCTATGGCCCGATGGTCGCGTTGATGGCGGCTCCGGTCGTCGAGCGCCGGTTCGACGCGACAGACTCTCAATGGACGCCGGCGCGCCTGGCCGAGAGCCTCGGCAGCTACTTCGGTGAACGCGATCCGGCCGCGACCTTCTCGGCGTCGGCTGCCCTGCGTGAGCTGGGCTGAACGAGCCGTCGCGGCGCAGTCGACGACACATCCGGCGTTACCGCCCGTTTTCCCAGGTAATACCCGCGTGATGGGCGATACTGGGTGAAAATTCACAGCGACCGGCTGGAATCGAGACGGTGCGACGGGGGTAGGCAGCGATGTGTCTACACGCACTAGATCCTGTTCTAGTTTTGCCGCCGGTTCCGGTCGTCGACGCCTGCACGGGGAGGGGCAGTGACGTCCACGCAACGGCGTCCAGGCGGTCCGGTCCGGGTTCGATAGGGAGACGACATGTCGTGGCCAAACCTACTGTGCGCTAACGCTTTAGACGTACTCGGTCGACGTTCGACGTGGACGCATCGCGGCTCTTCTTTTGGACGAAACGCCCTCCTCGGAGTGCTCGATGTGGGACGATCCTTGCTGATGAATGACTCTTTTTGACAGGTGAACACGTTCTAGTTAATATGACCTGAGTCACAGGCCGTTGGGGGGCTGGGCTCAATCAACAGTCGGTGCTGGGTGCGATCAGGGACGAGGAGGACGAATGGTAGACCTCCTCGAGGTGCCATTGCGCGCTGTCGGCGGGTTTTTCACGATGTCGGCCGAGACGCTCAGGGCGGTGTTCTCGAGGCCCTTCCAGCGTCGCGAGTTCGTGGACCAGGCGTGGTTCGTTGCCCGGGTGTCGATGGTTCCCACGGTGCTGGTAGCCATCCCGTTCACCGTTCTGGTGAGCTTCACCATCAACATCCTCCTCCGGGAGATAGGTGCCGCGGATCTCAGTGGCGCGGGTGCGGCGCTGGGCACCGTGACCCAGGTCGGTCCCATCGTGACAGTGCTCATCGTGGCCGGGGCGGGCGCCACCGCGATCTGCGCAGACCTCTCGGCCCGCACGATCCGCGAAGAGATCGACGCGATGCGGGTGCTCGGTATCAACCCGATTCATCGGCTGGTCGTACCCCGTGTGCTCGCCTCGACCGTCGTGGCCCTGCTGCTGAACGGCCTGGTCTGCACTATCGGGATTCTCGGTGGGTTCGTCTTCTCGGTGTACATCCAGGATGTGAATCCGGGGGCCTTCGTCAACGGCATCACCCTTCTCACTGGGTTCGGTGAGCTCGTGATCTCGGAGGTCAAAGCCGGTCTGTTCGGCATGATCGCGGGTCTTGTCGCGTCCTATCTCGGCCTCAACGTGAAAGGTGGCGCCAAGAGTGTCGGTGACGCCGTCAATCAGACCGTCGTGTTCTCGTTCATGGCGCTGTTCGTGGTCAACGTTCTCGTCACCGCCGTCGGCATCAAGCTGACGGCAGGGTGATCGACATGGTGGTGGAGTAGATGGCTCTCGCAGCGGCCGGGCGGTTTCCCCGCACACGCCGGCAATTCGCGTCGACGTCCCGTTCGATAGACCGGCTCGGCGAGCAGGCGCTGTTCTTTGCGCGCGCCATCGCCTGGGCCCCTCGTGCGGTGAGGCGGTACCCGAAGGAAACTCTGCGGCTCATCGCCGAGATCAGCATGGGCACGGGTGCGCTGGCGGTGATCGGTGGAACCGTGGTGATCGTCGGATTTCTGACGCTCTTCACCGGAGGCACCATCGCCGTGCAGGGTTACAGCTCGCTCGGCAACATCGGTGTCGAGGCGCTCACCGGCTTCTTCGCCGCGTTCATCAACGTACGCATCGCGGCCCCGGTCATCGCGGGTATCGGACTCGCGGCCACGATCGGGGCAGGCTCGACCGCCCAGCTCGGTGCCATGCGCGTGTCCGAGGAGATCGATGCCCTCGAGACGATGGCGATCCCCTCGATCCCGTACCTGGTCAGCACTCGGGTGATGGCCGGAATGATCGCGATCGTTCCGCTCTATGCCCTCGCAGTGATCGCATCCTTCATCGCCAGCCGATTCGCCACCGTGGTTCTCTACGACCAGTCCGCCGGCGTGTACGACCACTACTTCTCGACCTTTCTGATACCGACGGACATTCTGTGGTCGTTCGCGCAGGCCATCGTCATGGCGATCGCCATCATGCTCATCCACACCTACTACGGCTTCACCGCGTCGGGTGGTCCCGTCGGAGTCGGCGTTGCCGTGGGGAACGCGGTGCGGTCGTCACTGATTGCGGTCGTCACGGTTACCCTCCTCATCTCCCTCGCCATATACGGCGGTTCCGGCAACTTCAACCTTTCGGGATAGGAGTGCCGGTAGATGACTGATTCGGGCGGAAAGAAGAAGCTCGCGGCTCTCGTCCTCGTCGCGGGTCTGCTGGCGATCATCGCCTTCTCGCTTGCCATGTTCAACGGCGCTTTCACGGAATCGACACCGGTCACGGTCACCTCCGACCGGGCGGGCCTGGTCATGGAACCGGACGCGAAGGTGAAGCTGCTCGGCGTCGAGGTCGGTCGCGTCGGCTCCGTCGAGCATGTCACCGGCGGTGCCGAACTGAAGCTCGACATGTACCCCGACATGATGTCGCTGATCCCTTCCAACGCCGCGGTGGAGATCAAGTCGACTACCGTATTCGGCGCCAAATATGTCAACTTCGTCATGCCGGAAGATCCCGCCACCACGCATCTCGAACCGGGCGCCGTCATCGCCTCCGACAACGTCACCGTCGAGTTCAACTCGGTCTTCCAGCATCTGACGGATGTGCTCGATCAAATCGAACCCGAGAAGCTCAACGCGACGCTGGGGGCTATCGCCTCCGCGCTGCGCGGTCGCGGCGACGAACTCGGTGCACTGCTCGAACAGAGCGACCGCTACCTCGCAAAGGTGAACCCCAGTCTCCCTCAGTTGCAGGAGGATCTGGCGAAGGCGGCCGTGGTCACGAACGTCTACGCCGACACCGCCCCGGAACTGCTGCAAACGCTCGACAACGTGACCGCTACCAGCCGCACGGTGGTCGAGGAACAGGACAATCTCGACGCAGTGCTGTTGAACGCCACGGGATTGGCCGATACGGCGAATACGGTGCTGACCGACAACGAGCAGGGCCTGACGGACACCCTCGACCTCTTGCTCCCCACCACGGACCTACTCGCGGAATACTCGCCGGAGATCTCCTGCTTCCTCGTCGGCCTCAACAACGTCATTCCCCTTGCCGAACAACTCATCGGCGGCAATCAGCCGGGAATCGCGTTGAGTGCGAGCTTCATGTATGGCCAGGAGCCCTACAGTTACCCGGAGGATCTGCCGAAGGTGAATGCGTCCGGAGGACCGAACTGCGCCGGCCTCCCGAATCCTGATCCGAACGTGCACGCCAAGTTCCTCGTCGCTGACACGGGTACTGTGCCGTTCGTGCCGTCGACCGAAGTACAGGTACACATGCCGAAGGTCTTCCAGATTTTGTTCGCCGGTGTCTACCCGGAGCCGGGTGGGCAGTGACCGTGAGAAGCACAACCGTCAAGCTCGCGATCTTCGCGACCGTGATGACCCTGATCTTCGTTGGTCTCGCAGTGGTGTTCAGCCAGTACCGTTTCAGCACGTCCAAGGACTACTCGGCGACGTTCGTCGATGTGTCCGGCCTCAAACCGGGTGACAAGGTACGCATTGCGGGTGTGCCGGTCGGCGCGGTCAAGGACGTGAAGATCGACGATGACAACCTTGCCGACGTGGAGTTCGACGTGGAGTCGAAGTACTCGTTGTTCGAGGGAACGAAGGCTACCGTCCGATACGAGAACCTCGTCGGTGACCGCTACATGGAACTCCTCGAGGGTGCGGGGTCGGTGGAGCCGCTTCCGGAGGGCGGGTCCATCCCGGTGGATCAGACATCGCCCGCACTCGACCTGGACCTCTTGCTCGGTGGGTTCAAGCCGCTCCTGCGTGCGTTGAATCCGCAGCAGGTCAATGATCTCTCGGCGGCGTTGGTGCAGGTCTTCCAGGGGCAGGGCGGCACACTCGTGTCACTGCTGGGCAGTACCAGTTCGTTCACCAACACACTCGCGGACCGCGACCAGTTGATCGGTGAGGTCATCACCAACCTCAACGAGGTTCTCGGAACCATCAACAACCGCGGTGATCAGTTCAGGTCCACTCTCGATCAACTGCAGCAATTGGTGAGCGGCCTCGCGCAGGACCGCGATCCGATCGGTGACGCCATCCCGAGGATCGCCGGCGGCACAGGCGACCTTGCGGAGTTGCTCGAAGGCGTCCGCCCGCCGCTGCAGAGCACCGTTGCGGAGGCGAATCGCACTGCGACGCAGCTGCAGATGGGCGAAGAGACTCTCGATTGGGTGCTCCAGAACCTGCCGGACGCCTATCGCCGACTCATCCGAATCGGCACGTACGGCAGCTTCTTCCAGATGTACGTGTGCACGGTCAAGTTCAAGTTCACCGGACCGGAGGGATCGGATCTGCTTCTCAACATGCCAGGCGGACAGACAGCGGGGAGGTGTGCACCGTAACCATGAGACAAGAACGCAATCCCGTCCAGGTCGGGCTGATCGGAGTGGCAGTCTCCGCCATGATCGTGATCGCCACCCTCCAGTACGACCAGCTCCAGTTCCTGTCGGGCGGAACACATTACAATGCCATGTTCGAGGACGCCGGTGGCCTGATGGCAGGTGACACGGTCACCCTGGCGGGGGTCGACGTGGGCAAGGTCTCCGACGTCGAGCTGGACGGGCAGCATGTGCTCGTCACCTTCACTGTCGAGGACGGCATAGCACTCGGTGATGTGACCGAGGCGGATATCAAGACAAATACCATTCTCGGCCGCAAGTCGCTTGCGGTCACTCCGCGAGGAACGGAGACGCTGCCGGTGGGATCGACAATCCCGCTGGACCGCACCAATTCGCCCTACTCGCTCAACGATGCACTCGGCGACCTCACCACGACGGTGTCCGAGCTCGATACCGATCAGGTCAACGACGCGCTGAACGCGATGTCGGGTGCGCTCGAGAACACCCCTCCGGAGCTGCGCACCGCGCTCGACGGGCTGACCCGGTTGTCGGAAAGCATCAATTCACGCGACGAAACGCTGAAGCAGTTGCTCTCTCGCGCCGAGAACGTGACGGGCATACTCGCCGAGCGCAGCGGCCAGATCAACTCGCTGATCGTCGACGGCAACGAACTGCTGGGTGAACTCGACCGTCGCCGGGCCGCGATCAGCCAATTGATCGTGAACATCTCGGCGGTGTCGAGGCAACTGACGGGCCTGGTGCAGGACAACCAGGAGCAGATGAAGCCGACGCTCGACAAACTGAACTCCGTGGTCGACATCCTCCAACGCAACAAGGACAACATTTCGCAGGCGCTCGACGGCCTCGCACCGTACGCGACGCAGCTGGGTGAATCTGTGGGGAGCGGACCCTTCTTCATGGCGTACGTCTACAACATCGGCATCGGCAACCTGCTGCAGGGGCTGAACGACGCGATCCTGTGGCCGGAGCATCTGCCGAACGACCTGCAGGCATACCTGCAAACCGGGCCGTCCCTCGAGCTGAGGCCGCGATGACACACACAGAAGAAACCGGTGCGCGGAAGAAGTGGTGGATTCGCGGTGCGATCGCCGGCGTCGTGGTGGCCCTGATCGTCGGCGGCCTGGTCGTCTTTCTGCCGCGACTGTTCGAGAACACCATCACCGCATACTTTCCGACCACGACCGGCCTCTATTCCGGGGACGACGTGCGGGTGTTGGGCGTCAAGGTGGGCAGCGTCGGCGAGATCGAGCCGGGACCCGACTTCGCCAAGGTCACCATGAGCGTCGACAAGAGTGTGGATATCCCCGCCGACGCCAAGGCGATCATCGTTGCGCCGAGCCTGGTGTCCGGTCGGTTCGTCCAGTTGACGCCCGTCTATGCCGGAGGCCCGACCATGCAGGACGGTGCAGATATTCCGGTGGAGCGCACCGCGGTGCCGGTGGAGTGGGACGAGATCAAGTCGGAGCTGAACAAACTGTCCGAAGCGCTCGGACCGCAGGGCGCCGACCCGCAGGGATCGCTGGGAACCTTCATCGACACCGCAGCGAACAACCTCGACGGCAACGGTGAATCCCTGCGCAACACTCTGCGTGAACTGTCGGAGACCATGCGGACGCTGTCCGACGGACGGACCGATCTGTTCTCCACCATCCGGAACCTGCAAACATTCGTAGCAGCCCTGTCGTCGAGCAACGAGCAGATCGTGCAGTTCGAGGGACGGCTCGCCTCGGTGTCGAACTTGCTCGCCACCAATTCGGACGAACTCGGCACCGCCCTGATCGACCTGGATCTCGCACTGGGCGACGTCAACCGGTTCGTCGTCGAGAACAGGGCCGCGCTCACCGAGCAGGTCGGTCGGCTGGCCGATGCCACCCAGGTGCTCGCCGACAAGCGACCGCAGCTGGAACAGACGCTGCACGTCGCCCCCACGGCACTGGCCAACTTCAGCAACATCTACAAGCCGGCGCAGGGGTCCTTGGTCGGAGCCGTGGCATTCGCGAACTTCGGCAACCCCGTCAACTTCATGTGTGGGGCGATCCAAAGTTTGCAAGCCAACGATTCCCAGCGCAGCGCCGATCTGTGCACGCAATACCTGTCGCCGGTGCTGAACTCGCTCACGATGAACTACCTGCCCATTCTCAGCAATCCCACGACAGGCGTGAACGCGTTCCCGGATCAGCTTCAGTACAGTCCGCCGAGCCTGGCCGGATCGGTACCCCCGCGGTCCGCACCTCCGGCGACGGGTGCGCTGGCCGGAATACCGACGGTCGCGGTGCCGAGGGACTTGAACGACCTGCTGCAGCCGGGAGGTGGACGATGACCGGGTTCGGGAGCAGACGCGTGCGGGGTGGGGGGATCGCGGCCGGGGTGCTCGCCTTGTCGCTGACCATGACCGGCTGTGAGTGGGAGGGTCTCAATTCGCTTCCCCTTCCGGGAACGGAAGGCACCGGCGGTGACGCGTACACCGTCGAGATCGAGATGCCCAATGTCACCACCCTCTCGCAGAATTCACCGGTCCGCGTCAATGACGTCACCGTGGGTACCGTCACGGGAATCGACGTGAAGGACTGGCACGCGCAGGTCACCGTCTCGTTGAACAACGACGTCGAACTGCCCGCCAATGCGACCGCCAAGATCGGCCAGACCAGTCTCCTCGGCTCGCAGCATCTCGAGTTGGCGCCGCCCACCGACGCGGAGCCCCAGGGCCGGTTGGCGGAAGGGGACGTGATCCCGATCGAACGTGCCGGGGCATACCCGACGACGGAGCAGACGCTGTCGTCCTTGTCCGTGGTTCTGAACGGCGGAGGTATCGCCCAGATCCGGGACATCACCGAAGAATTGAACGCTGCGCTCGGCGGGCGCGAGGCCGAGGTCCGTGACCTGCTTCCACAACTCGACCGGTTGGTCACGAGCCTGGACCGACAGCGCGGCGACATCATCGGTGCCATGGAGGGGCTCGATCGACTCTCCGTCACCGTCAATCAGCAGAAGCCCACGCTCGAGGCAGCGCTCGACGACATCCCACCTGGACTCGAAGTGCTTGTGGCGCAGCGTCAGAATCTGACGACGGCGCTGGTGGAACTCGGCAAACTCAGCGACACCGCGACCCGTCTCGTCGACAGTAGCGGGGAAGAGCTGGAACAAAACTTGCGTAACCTCACACCGGTGCTCGCGGAACTCGCCAATTCGGGCAGCGCACTCACCGACGTACTGACCCTGATGCTCACCTACCCGTTCCCGATGAGGACGATGGACAAGGCCATTCGAGGCGACTACGCGAACCTGATGATGACCGTCGACCTGAGTGCGGCGAGGGTCGACAGCAACTTCCTGACTGGTACTGCCCTGGGTGGATCACTCGGTGGAGTGGAGGGAGCTGTCGGTTCGCTCGCCGGTGTCGCCGGACAGTCCGGCGACCCGCTGCAGATTCCGCTGCTGCCCGCCCCGCCGCCGGCACCGAAGCCCGCGCCGGGACCCGCTCTCCCCGGTCTGCCGCAGATTCCCGGTCTCCCGCAGATTCCCGGCCTTCCGCCGCAACTGGGAGGGGCCCCGGCACCATGAGGAAATTCGTACGTATCCAGCTGATCATCTTCTCGATCCTCACGGTGATCGGCCTCGCGGTGATGTCGATCCAGTATGTGAAGGTGCCGGTCATGTTCGGCATCGGGCGCTACGACGTCGTGGTGCAACTGCCGTCCACCGGAGGGCTGTACTCCCACGCCAACGTTGCCTATCGGGGAACCAACGTCGGTGTCGTCGATCGTGTCGCGCTCACTGACGACGGGGTCGAGGCCCAACTGTCGCTCGACAGCAGCTACAAGATTCCAGCCGACGTCGACGCAGTGGTGAAGAGTGTGTCGGCCATCGGCGAGCAGTACGTCGACCTGATTCCGCGGTCGTCGGAGGGCCCGGATCTCGCGGCCGGTGACGTCATTCCACTGGATCGGTCCGCCGTACCGCAGGATGTCGGCGAGATGCTCGATCAAGCCGACGTGCTGTTGGCCAGCATCTCCGATACTCGGTTACGTACCGTGATCGACGAGGCGTTCACCGCGTTCAATGGTTCCGGCCCCGACCTGCAGCGGCTCATCGACTCGGCCCGTCTGTTCGTCGAAGAGGCGGATGCCAACAGCGACGCGACGATAGACCTGATCGATCAGATCGGCCCTCTGCTCGATACGCAGACCGTCAGCAGTGACGCCATCCGATCCTGGACCCAGGACCTCGTCACCTTCACCGATCAGCTCCGGGCCAGCGACTCCGATATCAGGGGAGTGCTCGAGAAGGGTCCCGGGACGGCCGTCGAAGCCACCCAGCTTTTCCAGGAGTTGCAGCCCACCCTGCCGATCCTGCTGAGCAACCTGGTGAGCGTCGGGCAGGTCGGCGTCATCTACAACAAGAGCATCGAGCAAGTTCTCGTCATCTACCCACCGTTGACCGCCGCGCTCGTCACCGCCGCCAAAGGCGGACCGGTCGAGGACGGCGCGATCGTCGACTTCGCCCTGGAACTCCACGATCCGCCGGCGTGCACCACAGGGTTTCTGCCGCCGGATCAGCGGCGCACTGGCGATCAGACCGAACCCATCGCGACGCCGAACGATCTGTATTGCAAAGCGGCGCAGGATGATCCGTCGGTCGTCCGTGGTGCACGCAACCTGCCCTGCATGGAATACCCCGGCCGCCGGGCGCCGACCGTGCAGGCGTGCCGGGACGGGTGGGAGGCCGCGGGTAACAACCCGCCATACGGGCCGATCATGCCGCCGGATGTACCCTCGTATACGGCCGTTCCTGTTATCCCCAGTTCCTACGAAGGATCACCGAGTGGGCCGGTCGCGGCCGTCCCGTACGACCCGGGAACGGGTAGCTTTGTCGGTTCGGATGGTAAGACGTACACCCAACCGGATCTGGCGTCAGGATCGCCGAGAAAGGACTCGACGTGGCAGACGATGATGACAGGTCAGCAGATTTGAGTTCATCGACACAGGAGCGTGCCGCTGACGCGGTGGGGGAGGCCTCCCCGGCACGGAAGGAGCGCAGCAGGCGGCGAGCGGTACGTCACGCGGGTCCACCGGTCGGTGAGAGCGGAACGCCGCAACCGGTCGTGTTGGCGAAGTCCAGCGAGGCGCACCCTACTACAGCGCCCCAGCCCGAGCGTGAACCGGTTGCAGAGACGATCTCGACGAAGAAGGCGGCCGCCGAAGGCGGCGTCAAGTCGGGCGGGGCGTCGCCACCGCCCGAAGACGAAAAGAGAACGCGTCGTTCGTGGAAGTCGCTGATCGGCTACGGTGCGGTCGCGGTCGTCGTTCTCGCCTTGGTCGTGGCCGCCGTCGTCCTGTTGCTCGACCAACGGTCGGCGCGCGAACGAGACGACCGGCGCCAGGCCTTCATCGACACGGCGCGACAGACCGTACTGAACCTGACGACGATTCATCCGGAGACCGCGAAAGAAGATGTCGACCGAATCCTTGCGGGTGCGTCAGGGGCCTTCCTGGCCGAATTCAAGGGCAGGGAAGACCCGTTCGTCGGTGTGGTCCGCGACGCCAACGTCACCACCGAGGGAGAAGTCCTCGAAGCGGGAATTCAGAGCGAGACAGACATTTCGGCCGACGTGCTCGTCGCGGCGCGCACCATGGTCACCAGCACCGAACAGCCGGAGCCGTCGCCGCGTGACTTCCGGATGCGGGTGACCGTCAGTGACGACAACGGGAAGTTGACCGCATCGAAGGTGGAGTTCGTCCCATGACCGACAACGACGTCGACACGTCCGCAGAACAACGGCGAAAGCTCCCGGTCGTCACCAAGGCGACAGCGTTGAAGGTCGTGACGGCGCTTGTGATCGTCGCCCTCGCTGTCGCTGTGGGATTCCTCTGGTACGGCCATCGCCAGGACCAATTGGCCGAACAAGCCCGCTCCGAGGCGGTCGACGCGGCGAGCAGGCAGGCCGTTGCGATGTTGGCGTACGACTTCGCCAATGTCGACAGCCAATTAGCTGCTGCGGCAGACGGAATCACCGGCTCGTTCCGCGACGACTACACCGCCCTGGTGGAGGAAACCATCGCCCCGGGGGCCAAGGAGAAGCAGCTGACGGTTCAGGTGACCGTGCAAGCCGCCGCACCGGTGTCGACCACTCCCACCGAGGCGGTGGTCCTGCTCTACCTGAACCAAACCACTACCAGTGCCGAAGCACCGGATGCTCGCACGTCGGGTAGTCGGGTGCGGGTCTCGCTGCAGAAGGTCGACGACCGCTGGCTCGTCGATCAGCTCACCCCTGTGTAGCGGTGTCGACTGTGTAGCGGTGATCCGCACCCGAGTCGCGCGGACCTTCACAAAGTGAAACATGTTCTAGTACTGTCTGGGCTTCCGGGCCGACTGCCGACGCATCACGTTGTGTCGCAGGGCCACAACCGAACGGGGAGTCGTCGATGAAAGTTGCTGTAACCGGGGCCGCGGGATTCGTGGGCACCAATCTGCTCGATCTCCTGGTCCGATCCGGGCACGAGGTGACCGCCATCGACCGCATCCGTTCCGAGCACGCTCCCGAGGGAGTCACGTGGGTGAACGGCGACGTGCTCGACGTGGAATCGATGAAGAGGGCCCTGGACGGTGTCGAGGTGGTCTATCACCTCGTCGCCATGATCACCCTCGCGCAGAAGGACGACCTGGCGTGGACCGTCAACACCAAAGGCGTCCGCACTGTGGCCGAGGCTGCGCTCGCCGTGGGTGTGCGGCGGATGGTGCATTGCAGTTCCGTGCACTCGTTCGATCAGAGCAACTGCGGCGGCGTACTCGACGAGCAGTCGCCGCGATCCGTGGACGCGTCGATCCCGGTGTACGACAGATCGAAATGGGCCGGTGAGATCGAACTGCGTGCGGTGATCGAGACCGGGCTCGACGCGGTGATCTGCAATCCCACCGGGGTGTACGGCCCCGTGGACTATGGTCTCTCCCGCGTAAACAGCCTGCTACGCAACGCTGCTCGTGGCCGGGTGCCTGCCGCGGTGCACGGAGCGTTCGACTTCGTCGACGTTCGCGACGTGGCCGCCGGGTTGATCGCCGCCGGGGAGAAGGGGCGGACGGGGGAGAACTATCTGATCTCGGGGCACATGCTGGGCATGCACGACGCCGTGCGGAAGGCCGCCCGAGCGGCAGGTCGGCGCGGACCGATGTACTCGTTCCCCCTCAGTGTGATCGAACGAGTGCTGCCCCTCGCAGAACCCATCGGAGCCAGGTTCGGTTCCGATGTGCTGTCCCGCTCGGCGATGGCGGCGCTGCTCGCGGCACCCGTGATCGACGGTGCGAAGGCAGCGTCCGAACTGGGGTACGCCCCTCGTCCCGCGGACGAGACGATCCGCGACCTCGTCGCGTTCCTGGTGACGTCCGGTCAGCTGGGACGCCGCAGTCAGTTGTCCTCGGTCGTGTAGTCGGTCTCGGTGATGTCGTCGGCCTCGTCGGCGTACTCGGCCTCATCGGCCTCGGCAGGCGCGATCAACGCCGGCCCGGCCGCACCGCTGTGCGACAGTGCGTCGAGGAATGCCTTCGCCCAGCGGTCGACGTCGTGCGCGAGCACCTGCCGACGCAGCGCCCGCATGTGCCGGCGACCGCTTTCGTGCGGCTGGTTCAACGCCTGTTCCATCGCGTCTTTGACACCGTCGAGGTCGTGCGGATTACAGAGGAAGGCCTGCCGGAGTTCGGCCGCCGCCCCGGTGAACTCGCTGAGCAGGAGGGCGCCGCCCAGATCGCTGCGGCACGCCACATACTCCTTGGCGACGAGGTTCATGCCGTCGCGCAGTGGCGTCACGAGCATCACATCGGCGGCCACGAAGAAGGCGATCAGTTCTTCGCGCGGGATCGGGCGATGGATGTAGTGCACCACCGGCCGGCCGACCTCGCTGTACTCGCCGTTGATGCGCGACACCTTTCGCTCGATGTCGTCGCGCATCTGGACGTAGCTGTCGACCCGCTCGCGGCTGGGCGTGGCCAACTGCACCAGCACGGTGTTCGCCGGGTCGACCCGGTGTTCGTCGAGGAGTTCGTGCAGCGCAGCAAGGCGGACGTCGATGCCCTTGGTGTAGTCGAGTCGATCGACGCCCAGCATGATGTGTTGCGGGTTTCCCAGTTCCTTACGGATCTGTCTCGCACGGTCGCGGATCGACTTGGAACGTGATCGTTCGTCCAGCTCGCCGGAGTCGATGGAGATGGGGAACGCCCCCACGCGGACCGTCCGGAAACCGACCTGCACGACACCGAGCTTGGAGCGGACACCGACAGTGCCGCGCGACGTCGGCTGGCCGGCGAGGCGTCGAGCGAGGAATAAGAAGTTCTGCGCACCACCCGGGAGGTGGAAGCCGATGAGATCCGCACCGAGAAGTCCCTCGACGATCTCGGTCCGCCACGGCATCTGCATGAACAGTTCGACCGGCGGGAACGGGATGTGCAGGAAGAAGCCGATCGTGAGATCGGGGCGGAGCATGCGCAGCATCTTCGGCACGAGCTGAAGTTGGTAATCCTGGATCCAGACGGTGGCACCGTGCGCCGCCGCCTTGGACGTTGCCTCCGCGAACCGCCGGTTCACCTCGACGTAGGCGTTCCACCAGTCGCGGTTGTACTCCGGCTTCACGATGACATCGTGGTAGAGCGGCCACAGGGTGGCGTTGGAGAAGCCCTCGTAATAGTCGCGGATTTCGGCGCCGCTCAGCGGGACGGGGTAGAGCTCGAGCCCGTCCTCGACAACCGGCTCCAGATCGGCGTCTGCGACACCCGCCCAGCCGACCCATGCACCCTTGTTACGGCGAAGGATCGGCTCGAGCGCGGTGACGAGTCCGCCGGGGCTCCGCTTCCACTTGGTGGTGCCGTCCGGCAGCCGCTCGAGATCGACAGGGAGTCGATTCGCCACGACGACGAAGGTGGCTTGCCCGGAGACAGGGTCAGATGTCGAACTCGATGACGAAACTGACGATTCCGAGCTGAGTGCCACGGGCTTCCTTCGCGGTCGAAGTGGATGAAATTATCAGTCGAGCTTGGCGGTGGGCCCGATTCCGAGCATCGAGAGCAGCATCCTGCACTCGTCGGCGTCCTCGGCGTATGCAGCGACAACGCGCTGTGCCTGGCGGGCGGTCTCGTCGGCCAAGGGTTCGAGATCCTCGTCCGCGATGTCGGTCTCGGCGGTCGTGTTCGCGGCCATTCTTGTCCTCTCGGGGCTTGCTGCTGCGTCAACGCAGTAGTTCGTATCGGCGACTCTATGAGAACCGGGCACGTCGACGCTAGTTGCCCTTCCGATAGTGTCCCTCTAGTTAGGGTCTGCTTACTTGTCGGGAACCGTCTGGGTGGGAGTTGTCTGCGTGAAGACTGGTGGCGCCGCAATTCTGCGTCGAGCTCTGGTGCGCAATCGTGTGCGCCTGGGTATCGGCACACTGCTGGTCTGCCTGCATCAGGTGGCCGAAACGCTCGTGCCGATCGCAATCGGCGTCATCGTCGACCGCGCGGTCGCGACGGGCGATACGTCGGCGCTGGTCGTCTGGCTGTGTGCTCTTGCCCTGCTGTTTGTCGTTCTCACCACAGCGTGGCGGTTCGGTGCCCGATTCCTCGTGCTGGTGATGCAGAACGAGGGACACCGGCTGAGGATGGAGGTGGCGCACCGAATACTCGACCCCCGCGGCGTGCGCACCGACCTGCGCGCCGGCGAACTGCTCTCGGTGTCCTCGACCGACGCAGATCGGTCCGCCTTCATCGCGGACATCGTGCCGCGCGCGGCCTCGGCCCTCACGGCAGCCGTCGGCTCGGCGGTCGCCCTGCTGCTCATCGACGTCCCGCTCGGGCTCGCGGTTCTCGTCGGAACGCCCGTCATCCTGGGTCTCCTGCAACGTGCGGCCCCGCTCATCACCCGACGAGCCACCGACCAGCAAGCCGCGGTCGCGCGGGCCTCCGGCATGGCAACCGACCTGGTGAGCGGGCTTCGTCCCCTCCGCGGGATCGGCGCCGAGGACGCTGCGTCGCAGCGTTACCGCAGCGCGAGCCGGGACGCCCTCGACGCCACCCTCCACACCGCGCGAAGCTCGGCGGTGTTCACCGGGGTGTCGATGACCGTCAGCGCACTGCTCGCCGTCGGGATCGCGGGTTTCGCGGGGTGGTTCGCTCTGGAAGGGCGGATCACGATCGGGGAACTGATCACCGTGGTCGGCCTCTCACAGTTCTTCATCGAACCGCTCGGCGTCCTGGCCGGTCTGCCGGGATCTCTCGCACTCACCCGGGCGTCGGCAGATCGGGTGGCGTTGGTCCTGGACGCCGAACCGTTGTTGCCTGCGGGTTCCGGACTCATCCCGGCCGGCAGCGAGCTGTCGTTGTCGGGCGTGAGCTACCGGTCTCTCACAGCGCTGGACCTTCGGGTCGGGTCCGGTGAGTTACTCGGCGTCGTCGCCTACCGGCCGCAGGACGCCGAGGCGTTGGCCGCGCTGCTGTCCGGGCAGGTTCCGCCCGAGCGCTACGAGGGCGAGGTGACCGTCGGCGGTGTTCGACTCTCGGATGCCGACCGGGGGCACGCGCGGCGGACTGTGCTGGTCGAACCCCACAACGGTGACCTGTTCTCCGGAACGGTGGTGTCGAACGTGACCGCAGGCCGGCCGGATGCGCCGGAAGCCGAGGTCCAGGCGGCGCTGCGGGCGTCCGCAGCGGTCGATGTCATCGATGCACATCCGGACGGTCTCGACCACGAGGTGACCGATCGCGGGGCGTCGTTGTCCGGCGGGCAACGCCAGCGCGTTGCGCTCGCCCGGGCGCTGATGAGGAGGTCTCCGGTACTGGTGCTGCACGACCCGACAACGGCGGTGGACGCGGTGACCGAACACATGATCGCCGGAGGTATCGCCGACTCGCGGCACCGCGACTCCGCGGGCAGCGGCCAGACGACCATCCTCCTCACGAGCAGTCCTGCGTTGTTGTCGGTGACCGAACGCGTCGTGGTCCTCGACGAGGGAACGGTCGTCGCCGAGGGCACCCACGCACAGTTGGCCGCCGACGATGCGCACTACCGGCGGGCGGTGCTGCGATGAGTGAACTGCTCCCCATCGCGTCCGCACGCGACACCTGGGTATGGCTGAGAACCGAGCTGGGCCGGCGGCGCGGACGAAGCCTGCTCACCCTGCTCGTGGCGGCCTCTGCCGCCGGGATGGCACTGGTGCCCGTCTACGTGTTCGGTGTGCTCGTCGACCGAGTGCAGGACGGCGCCCCACCGTCGACGATCGGGTGGGTGGTCGCGGTGATCGCCTCGGCCGCTGTGATCGGCGGAGTCTGCGCCGGCTGTGCGTCGTTCCTCATCCGGAGTCTCGGCGAGGGCATCCTCGCGGACCTGCGGGAGCGAACCGTCGACCGGGCGCTACGGCTTCCGGTGCAGACGATCGAACGCGTCGGCAAGGGCGACTTGCTGTCCCGGGTGGGCGACGACGTGGCGGTGATCGGCAAGGCCGTGAGCGATGTGGTGCCCAACCTCGTGACGGCGATACTTCTGGTGCTGCTGAGCATCGTCACGATGCTGGGCATCGATTGGCGTCTCGGGCTCGCGGGCATGGTGGCCTTGCCGATGTATGCGCTCGCGATGCTCTGGTATCTCCCGCGGTCGGCCCCCGTCTACGCGAGCGAACGCGTGGCGATGGGCGAGCGCTCGCAAGCGCTGATCAGCAGCATGCAGGGTGCCCGCACGGTGCGGGCCTACGGTCTCGAAGACCTTCACCTCGGGCAGATCGACGACGCCTCACGGAAAACCCGGAATCTGTCCGTCGGCGTGTTCGCGCTCTTCACCCGCTTCGCCGGTCGCGGCAACAGAGCCGAATTCGTCGGTCTGGCCACCATCCTCGCCGTGGGTTTCGCGCTCGTGCAACGCGACCTCGTGACGGTCGGGCAGACCACCACCGCCGCTCTGCTCTTCCACCGATTGTTCAATCCGATCGGCATGCTCATGTACACCTTCGACGAGGTGCAGTCGGCGGGCGCAAGCCTCGCGCGGCTCGTCGGGGTGGTGGCTCTGCGAGACGAGGCGGGTGGCATCGCAGGGGTCCCGGCTGCTGCCGAATCGACCCTCGACCTGGTCGAAGTCCGGCACACCTACGACGGCGAGCACGAGGTGGTGCACGGCATCACCCTGCGCGTCGAGCACGGCGAACGAGTCGCACTGGTGGGGTCGACAGGGGCCGGGAAGACCACTGTCGCAGCGATTGCCGCCGGGTCGATCGTCCCGACGTCGGGTTCGGTGCGCATCGGGGGCACCGCGCTGTCGGAGTTGTCGCCGCGCGAACTCCGCCGTCGGGTGGCAATCGTCAGCCAGGAGGTACACGTATTCGCGGGGCCTCTCATCGAGGATCTGCGCCTGGCGGCCCCCGGCGCCTCCGAGGAGGACGCGGCGATGGCACTGAAGACGGTGGGTGCGGCCGACTGGGTGAACGCGCTCACCGATGGTGTCCGCACCGTCGTCGGCGAGGGTGGGCACGAACTGACTGCGGCGCAGGCACAGCAGTTGGCGCTGGCCCGCCTCGTCCTCGCTGATCCCGCGGTCGCCGTCCTCGACGAGGCAACTGCCGAGGCCGGCAGCGCCGGGGCACGGGACCTCGAGGCATCCGCCGAGGCCGCGACCCGCGGTCGGACCACGCTCATCGTGGCGCACCGGCTCAGCCAGGCCGCCACTGCCGACCGCGTCGTCGTGCTCGAACACGGCCGGATCGTGGAGGAAGGACCGCACTCTGCACTCGTCGACGCCGGCGGCCGCTACGCGCAGCTCTGGTCGGCGTGGGAGGGGCGCTGACCCCTGGAACGCGACGGCGAATGTACCTTTCGGCGCTCCCGAGGCGCTGAAAGGTACATTCGCCCCCTCGGAAGGTGCCGGGTGGGACGGTCAGCCTAGGTAGCCGCCGCCGTGGGGGAAGAACTCGGTGCCGGCCAGCTCGGTGCCGTCGTCGAGGCGGACGCGCCGGATCTTGAGTCCCTTGTTCTTTCCGGAGCGGGCGTCGGGTCCGGCGACGATGACCATGCCGTCGCCTTCGTGGATGAAGACACGCCCGGGGGTTCCGCCGTAGTTGCCCTCGGACACTGCGGCCTCGAGGATTCGGATGCGCTGTCCCTTGTAATGGGTGAAGGCGTTGGGATACGGGTCGGACTGCGCGCGAACCAGCCGCTCGATGGCGTCGGCCGGCCAGGTCCAGTCGATGCGACTGTCCTCGGGCGCCCGCTTGTGGAAGAAGGTGGCCTGCGAGCGGTCCTGCGGTGTCCAGTCGGTGCGGCCGGACGCGATGAGGTCGAGGGCGTCGAGGGTGATCGGTCCGATCATGTCGACGGTGCGGTGGAACAGGTCGGTGACGGTGTCCGTGGGTCCGACCGGGGTGGAACGCTGCAGGACGATGTCGCCTGCGTCGAGTTCCTCGTCCATGAGGTGCGCGGTGAGCCCGACCTCGTCTTCACCGTTGATGAGCGCCCAGATGAGCGGTGAGAATCCCGTGTACTTGGGCAGGAGGGAGTCGTGAATGTTGAGGGTGCCGTAGCGGGGCGAGTCGAATACGTCCCGCGGCAGCCACGTGCGCCAGTTGTTGGCGACGATGATGTCGGGGTCCGCTTGTTTCAGGGCCGCCTTGAAGTCTTCGTCGGGCTTGTTCGCGATATGAACGGGGACGCCGTGCTCGGTGGCCAGATCTGCGACGGAGTCGGCCCACATCTGTTCGTAGACGTGCTCGCTCTTGGGATGCGTGATCGCAAGGACGACCTCGTGCTCCGACTCGAGCAGGGCCTTCAGGGTACGGTGACCCCAGGTTTGATATCCGAGTGTGGCGACTCTCAACGCGGTCCTCCTGGACGAGCTTGACGATCAGCGCCGCACAGAAGCGGCAGCAATGCGAGCTTAGGCTATCCAACCCACTTTGGTGAGACCGCCCTTGGAAGGAAGGCAGACATGACGATCGCCACGATCAACGGAATATCTTTGAACTACCAGGTCAAAGGGTCCGGCGATCTCGTGGTACTCATCATGGGCACCGGCAGTCCGGGACGTGTGTGGGATCTCCACCAGACCCCCGCGCTCGTCGACGCCGGCTATCGTGTCTGCACCTTCGACAACCGCGGCATCGCTCCTTCCGCCGAGAGCGTGGAGGGCATCACGATGGATGACCTCGTGGCGGACACCGCCGCACTGATCGACCACCTCGGCGGCGGGCCCGCACGAGTCGTCGGCACCTCGATGGGTGCCCGGGTCGCTCAGGAACTCGCGTTGTCGCGCCCCGACCTCGTCTACAAGGCCGCCTTCCTCGCCGGTCATGCCCGCATGGACTACTTCCAGCAGACGCTCACCGAGGGCGAGCGCGCGCTGCACGACAGCGGCGTCGAGCTTCCGGCCAAGTACCGGGCGGCGGTCACCGCGGTGATGAATCTGTCTCCGGCATCGCTCGTCGACCCGCACACCGCCAGGGATTGGCTCGACCTCTTCGAGTTCAGTGGCGGCAGGACGTCCGCCGGTGTGCGCGCCCAGATGGAGATGGACCGCACGTTCGACCGAAGGCAGGCGTACCGGGCGATTACCACACCGTGTCTGTCGGTCGGGTTTGCCGACGATCGGATGATCCCGCCGTATCTCTCTCGCGAGGTCGCCGAGTCCATCCCGTCGGCTCGCTACTACGAGATCCCAGATGTCGGTCACTACGGCTACCTCGAGCAGCCCGAGGTCATCAACAAAGTTCTGCTGGAGTTCCTCGCGGACTGAGCGTTCCGGTCGACGTAGGGGTTGAGCCGTCGGCGTTACAGTGATATTTGGCACCTGTGAAGAAACTGGGAATCGGTTGTTGCTGGTGGGTAGCCTAACCTAAACTCCTTCGGGTGCTGGTCGTGCGACGAGCACTCTCGACGGACGATCGGATCACCATGTCACCGGACCACTCGGCGGCTGCCCAGGCTCAGTTCCTCTCTGCAGAGAGCGCACACACGTCTGCTTCTACGCCGACCGCGCTGCCCCTCACTGCCGCGCAGTCCGAGGTCTGGGTGGGGCAGGAGTTGCACCCGGGCAGCCCGGTGTACAACCTGTCGCTTGTCGTCGAGGTCGCTGGTCCGATCGATCTGAACCGCACGATCGCCGCTGTCCGGAAGACGGTCGAACGTGCCGAGGCGCTGCACGTGCGTTTCGAGCGGGGAGACGACGACGAACTCCTGCAGGTGCCCACGTCCCCCGACAACTGGTCCCTGGACGTCGTCGACCTGCGCGCCGACGAGGATCCGGAGTCCAGTGCGCATGCCTGGATGGACCGTGACATGCAGACCGTGGTCGCTGTCGGGGGCGAGGAGCCCTTGTTCCATCACGCCCTGCTGCGCACCGGCGACGAATCGTTGATCTGGTACCAGCGCTATCACCACAGCATCATCGACGGCTATGGCATCACCCTGCTGGTAGCCGACGTCGTCGAGCGTTACGCCGACCCCGACCTCGAGACCGCCGCAGGGCCCTGGCCCCTCGACTCGCTGCTTGCCGCCGATCGTGAGTACCGCGGGTCTGCGCGCTTCGTCGCTGATCGAGAGTTCTGGCTGCAGCAGGTGATCGACGCACCGGAACCCCCGCGGTTGCTCCCTCTTGTCGACGACCGGTCGGAAGCACCGATTTCGGCAGTAGTCGAGATCGACGGGGAGGACGCCGACACCCTCTGCGCCTTTGCCGCCGATGCCGGAATTCGCCGCACGCGACTGCCTCTCGCGATCGTGGTGGCGTACATCCACCGGATCACCGGCAGGCGCGACCTCACGTTGTCGCTGCCGATGGCGGCACGGGTCGGGCGCGACATGCGCCGGGTGCCCGGGATGGCCTCCACCATCCTGCCGTTGCGGATTCAGGTCGATTCCGGAATGACTGTGGGCGCGCTGGCCCGGCGGATCGACACGACACTCGTCTCGGTGCTGCGGCACGGCCGTTACCGCGGTGAAGATCTGGCCCGTGACCTGCGATCGCTCGACCCGGACCGGCGGATTTTCGGACCAGGTATCAATTCGATGATGTTCGAGCATTCGCTCACGTTCGGCGGGTTCCCGGCGTGGGTGCGGAGTTCGGCCACTGGACCGGTATCGGACCTCGACTTCTCCATTCGCGGAGGACAGGATTCGGAAGCCATCGAGATCGATCTACGCGCGCCCTACGGCCTGGATGCCGAACTCGAGGAACACCGTCGCAGGCTCGAACACTTCGTCCGCCAGTTCGTCGCCGACCCTTCCGCGACCATCTCCACTCTCGACCCGTTGACCGAGGCCGAACGTCACCAACTGCTGACGGAATTCAACGACTCGGGGCGCGCACAGGAGTCGGCGACGATCCCCGAACTGTTCCAACAGCAGGTGCGGCGCAGCCCGGACGCGGAGGCGCTGGTCGCCGGCGGGATCCGCCTCACCTACCGCGAGCTCGGTGAACGGGTGGCTCAGCTCGCCCAGCACCTGCGGCTTCGCGGCGTGGGATCCGAAGACGTTGTGGCCGTGGGTTTGCCGCGCTCGGCCGAGATGGTGGTCGGGCTCCTGGCCGTGGTGTGCGCGGGCGGCGCCTTCGTTCCCCTCGACCCGTCGTGGCCGCACGAGCGTCGCGTTGCCGTACTCGAGGACGCGGGGGCGGGCCTCGTCCTCACCGGATCCGGCGGGGTGGCGGACGCCGGTGGCAGCGCCGTCCCGGTCGACCTGGCGGACTGGGCGTACGCGGACTACTCCACCGACCTGCCCGCTCTCACCGTGCAGGGTGCCCGACTGGCGTACGTCATCTTCACCTCGGGATCGACGGGTCGGCCCAAGGGTGCGATGATTCGCCACGACGCGGTGTGCGCCCGCTTGCTGTGGCAGCGTGACGAGATTCTGCATTTCGGGTCCGGGGACGCGTCGTTGTTCAAGGCCCCCTTGGCTTTCGACATCTCGGTCAACGAAATTCTGCTGCCCCTGGTGTCGGGTGGGCGGCTGGTGGTGGCCGAGCACGGCGGGGAGCGCGACCCCCAGTACCTGCTCGACCTCATCGCGCGGGAGTCGGTGACGTTCGTCTACCTCGTCTCCTCGATGCTCGACGTACTCCTCGACCTGTCGCGGGGCACGGATCGGTTGTCGGTACTGAAGCATGTGTGGTGTGGCGGTGAGATTCTCACACCGGAACTGTTCGAACGTTTCCGCGCTCAGTTGTCGACGACGCTATATCACGGTTACGGTCCGGCAGAAGCGACCATCGGTGTGTCACACGTCGTGTACCGGGAAGACGCCGCACGGATCGCGACGTCGATCGGCCGCCCCAACCCCGGCACCCAACTCTATGTTCTGGACGGCCACCTGAACCCGGTACCGCTCGGTGCGAGTGGTGAGCTCTACGCGGGCGGATTCCTGCTCGGACGCGGGTATGTCGGTGCGTCGGCGCTGACGGCGGCACGCTTCGTTGCCAATCCCTTCGCCGCCGACGGTTCACGCCTCTACCGCACCGGTGACCTGGCCCGGTGGACCCCTGACGGTTCGCTCGACTTTCTCGGCCGCGCCGATAATCAGGTGAAGATCCGGGGGATGCGCCTCGAACTCGAGGACGTGGAGGCGGGACTCGCCGCGCATCCCGCCGTGCGGCACAGCGCCGTGGTGGTGCGGGAGACGCCGACCGGCGCCAAGTATCTCGCCGCCTACCTCGTGCCCGACTCCGGTTCGGCACTGGACGATTCCGAACTGCGGACGTGGGCGTCGTCGAGGCTGCCCGAGTACATGGTGCCGGCGGCTTTCGTGATTCTCGACCGGTTTCCGCTCACGGCCAACGGCAAACTGGATCGGCGGGCCCTGCCGGAACCCGATTTCGGCGCGGCGGGGAACAAAGTCGCCCCGCGTACCGCCGTCGAGGAATCGTTGTGCGCGTTGATGGCCGGAGTCCTCGGAGTGGAGTCGGTCGGGGTCACCGATGACTTCTTCGCCCTCGGCGGCGACAGTATCGTCGCCATCTCTTTGGTGAACCATGCCCGCAGGGAAGGGTTGTCGATCAGTCCGCGCGAGGTGTTCCAGCTCCGCACCGCCGAAGCGCTCGCCCGGGCCGAGGCCGGGCGCGAGGTTGCGGCGGTCGACACGGACGACATCGCGTTCGGCGCTGTGGCCGGCACTCCGATCCTCGCCCGCATCAGCGACGCGGGAGACGGCATCACCCGGTTCCACCAATCGGTGCTGGTGCAAACCCCACCCGAACTCGACGAACAGCGTACGCGCGAAGCGCTCTCCGCCGTCCTCGAGCGGCACGACGCCCTGCGAGCACGGCTGGTTCGCGGGAAGCGGTGGACACTGTCGGTGCCGCACTGGGATCCCTCCTCGGCATCCGACGTGCTGCGCGTCGTCGAGGTCGAGGGCAGCATGGATCAGCTCCTTTCCGAGCGGCTCGACGGCGAAACCGCGGCAGCGCTCGACCGGCTCGATCCTGACGGCGGCGCGATGCTGCAGGCCGTCCTCTTCCGGGCGGCCTCCGGTCCGGGCAGGCTGCTTCTGATCGGCCACCACCTGGTAGTGGACGGCGTCTCCTGGCGCATCATTCTCGAAGACCTGGCGCAGGCGGGAACTGCTCTCATCTCCGGTGCCGAGCCCGCCCTCGAGCCCGTCGGCACGTCATTCCGCCGGTGGTCTGCGCTGCTCGAAGAACGCGCGCACACGGGGTCTTTCGATTCCGAACTGCCGTTCTGGAAGGCAGTGACGTCGACTCCCGAACCGATGCTCGGATCCCGTGCACTCGACCCCGCGGTCGATCTGGCCGGTCAGGCCGAAACTCTCACGGTCACGCTGGCTCCCGAGTTCACCCGCCCACTGCTGGCGGCCGTTCCCGCGGCGTTCTCCGGGTCCGTCAACGACGTGTTGCTCACCGCGTTCGCCGTGGCTGCCGCGAGGTGGCGGGCCGCTCGTCGCGGGGAGGCCGCGCCGGGTCCGGTCCTGCTCGATCTCGAAGGGCACGGACGCGAAGAAGACCTGGTGCGCGCGCCCGGTGCACCGGCGGTCGATCTGTCTCGGACCGTCGGCTGGTTCACCACGGTGTATCCCGTGGCGATCGACGCCGATGTGGCGGACGGCGACGAGGCGCTGGCGTCGGCGCTGAAGGCCGTCAAGGAGCAGCTGCGCAGCATCCCGGGAGCCGGTTTCGGATACGGGGCACTGCGTTACCTCGGTGACTCGGTGCCGGAACTCGAGCACGCGCCGACCCCTCAGGTGCTCTTCAACTACCTCGGCCGAGTCGCGGCCGGGGGAGACGTCGACTGGTTGCCTCAGGCGATGGGCGGCGCCGACGACCCACGCATGCCGCTCGGGCACGTCCTGACTTTGAACGTGATTGCCGAAGACGGCGGGGGCGGGCCGGTGCTGTGCACCTCCTTCACCTGGGCGCCCGGCATTCTCGGGCGGGACGACGTCGAGGCGCTCGCCGAGGAGTGGACCACGGCGTTGTCGGCCGTAGCCGGAATCGAACGCCTGGGCGGGGGCACACCGTCGGACTTCCCGCTGGTCGGATTGACGCAGCAGGACGTCGACGCGTTGTCGGGGCCGTCCGATGTGCTCCCGCTGACGCCGTTGCAGGAGGGAATCTACTTCCAGTCGGCGTTCGAGGACACGGGTTCGGACCCCTACGTGGTGCAACAGGTCATCGAGCTGAGCGGCCCCGTCGACCCCGGCGCACTGCACCGGGCCTTGCAGACCGTGGTCGATCGGCACGCTGCTCTGCGCACCGGAATCTCGTCCGTGTCGGACGGCCGGATCGTGCAGGTGATCCGCGACGGCGTCCGGGTACCGATGGACGTGCTGGACCTCGCCGAAGTCGCGGACCCGTTCCAGCGGATCGAGGAGGTGCTGGCCGCGGATCGCACTCGCGGCTTTGTCTTCGACCGGCCGCCGCTGCTGCGCTACACCCTCGCCCGACTGGAGGCGGAGAAGTACCTTCTGCTGCAGTCGATCCACCACGTGATCGCCGACGGGTGGTCGGTGCCAGTGATGCTGCGGGAGATGCTGGCCCTCTACAGCACGTCGGGTACACCGCCGGTGTTGCCGGCACCCACCCCATACCGCAGCTACCTCGAATGGCTGGCCGCGCGGGACCGGGATGCGTCCCTCGAGGTGTGGCGAGAGGCGCTCAGGGACCTACCGGAGCCGGTGGAGTTGCCCCGCAGCGCGTCTCCGAGCGAGTCCGGCATTCGCAGCGTGCAGGTGGCGCTGCCCGTCGCGGACACCGACGCTCTCGTGGCCGTCGGCCGGGCCCGCGGACTGACCCTGAGCACGCTCGTGCACGGCACCTGGGGACTTGTCGTTGGCCGGCTCACCGGCACGGACGACGTGGTGTTCGGATCCACGGTGTCCGGGCGCGGCGGCGACCTGCACGGAATCGAATCCATGGTGGGGTTGTTCATCAACACCGTCCCGGCGCGACTACGGTATCGGCCCACCGAGACGGTGGCCGAGGCGCTCACGCGATGGCAGGACGAGCAATCGGAGTTGCTCGACCATCAGCATGTCGGATTGGCCGAACTGCGCCGCGATGCCGGCTTGCACACCATGTTCGAGACACTCGTCGTCTTCGAGAACTACCCGCTGGGTGACGGCGCTGCCACCGACCCGTCCGGCTCCGTACGCCTGACGAACGTGCGTTTCGACGAGCACCCGCCGTACCCGATGACGCTGATCGTCGTGCCCGGTGACACGGTGAAGCTCGAGCTGAAATACGATGCCACGCGCATCGATTCGGCGACGGCCGACCGTTTTGCCGAATCGATGGTGGCTTATCTTCGCGAGGTCACTCGCGACGCCGACCAAGCCGTGTCGAGTGTGGCTCTGGCTTCACGTCGACCGGTCCACTCGGCCGTGCCCGATGCGCGTCCGGCGTTCCCCGACACGACACTCACCGCTCTTCTCGCGGAGCAGGCAGCCCGAACACCCGACGCGGTGGCCGTCGTGTTCGAGGACGAACAACTTACCTATGCCGAGTTGCATTCCCGGGCCAACCGTCTCGCGCGGCTGCTGATCGAGCGTGGCGTCTACCCGGGGTCCAGGGTGGCCGTGGCGTTGCCACGTTCACTCGACCTGATGGTGTCGCTGCTGGCGATCGGCAAGGCGGGCGGAGCCTATGTGCCGCTCGACACCGGCTACCCCGCAGAGCGATTGGCGTACATGCTCGAGGACGCGCACCCGGTGTGCGTGGTCACCGACAGCGGGTCCGCCGCTCTCGTCAGCGTCGCCGGCGTTCCCCAGATTCGCGTCAGCGAAGCGGACGACTACTCGTCGGCGCCGCTGCCCGAGTCGGGCTCGCCGGGCCATCCCGCGTACGTGATCTACACGTCCGGTTCGACCGGTCGGCCCAAGGGCGTCGTCGTGCCGCACGCCGGTATCGTCAACCGACTGCTGTGGATGCAGTCGTTCCGGCCGATCACCCCGTCGGACAGAGTGCTTCAGAAGACTCCGGCCAGCTTCGACGTCTCGGTGCCCGAGCTCTTCGGCGCTCTCCTCGCGGGCGCTACCGTCGTACTCGCGCGGCCGGACGGGCACAAGGATCCGGGCTACCTCGCGAATGTTATCGTCGAAAAGTCCGTAACCAGAGCACATTTCGTCCCATCGATGCTCGAGGCGTTCCTCGCCGAGCCTGCCGCGGCCGGTTGCACCGGGCTGCGGATCATCGCCTGCAGCGGCGAGGCGTTGCCCCTGGCGTCGGCACGGCGGGTGGCCGAGGTGCTGCCGGGCGTGGAAGTCGACAATCTGTACGGGCCGACCGAGGCCTCCGTGGAGGTGAGCTACGCGGCGTCGGTGCAGAACATCGACGCTGCAGCGTCGTCGGTGCCGATCGGCTTCCCGACGTCGAACACCGGCTTGTACGTCCTCGACCGGTACTTGCATCCGGTGCCGCCGGGTGCCTCGGGAGAGCTGTATCTGTCGGGACCACAGGTGGCCGACGGATACCTCGGCAGGGCAGCGCTGAGTGCGGAGCGGTTCGTCGCCGACCCGTTCTCACCCTCCGGTACTCGCATGTACCGCACCGGCGATATCGCACGGATCAATGTTGACGGAGCTGTCGAGTATGTCGGCCGAGTGGACGATCAGGTGAAGCTGCGGGGCTTCCGAATCGAGCTCGGCGAAATCGAGGCACACCTGTCGGCCTGTCCCGGAGTGCGGCAGGCGGCCGCCGTCGTCCGTTCGGACCGGCCGGGCAGGCAGCAGTTGGTGGGCTACCTCGTGGGCGATATCGACCTCGACGACGTTCGTGCCCGGCTGAGTTCCGCTCTGCCCGAGTACATGGTTCCCGTCCTCTTCGTCATCCTCGACGCGTTTCCGCTCACCCCGAGCGGCAAGCTGGATCGCACCTCTCTTCCGGCGCCCGCCCCCCCGGCTCCGGCCGAGTCGGCACACGCCGGCGGCAACGGCACCGCAGAAATGCTCGCCGCCCGTTTCGCCGAGGTCCTCGGGCTCGACGTGGTCGGGGTGGACGACGACTTCTTCATGCTCGGTGGAGACAGCATCCTGGCCATCCGGCTCGTCAATCTCGCACGGCGGGAGGGGTTGACGATCACCCCACGCCAGATCTTCGAGCAGCGGACACCGGCTGCCCTCGCGAGGCTCGCAGGTGACACGCCGGCCGCCGTGGCCGAGGCCGCAGTGCCCGTCGAGTCGGGGACGGGGGCGCTGTTGCCGCTTCCCGTCGTCCACCGGCTGTCCGAGTGGAGCGGTGAGAAAGACCGCTTCAACCAGGCCGTTCTCCTGCACACACCGGCCGGCACCAGCAGCGACGTGGTCACTTCCGCGCTGCGCTCGGTGATCGCCCATCACGACGGGCTTCGCCAGCACCTGACCCGGCATGCGCCCGGAGTCTGGTCACTCGAGATCGCGGAGACGGCGGAGGCGTCGATCCGCCGGGTCGACGCGACCGGACTCGACGACAAGGCACTGCGTCAGCTGGTGGCCGCGGAATCCGACGCCGCCACCGACCGGCTCGACCCCGACAGCGGGGCCATGGTGTCGGCCGTCTGGTTCGACGCGGGACCGGACGAGCTCGGCAGGCTTCTGCTCGTCGCCCATCACCTGGTCGTCGACGGGGTGTCCTGGCGAATCCTTGTCGAAGACCTCGCCATGGCCTGGGTGGCCGCCGACAGCGGACAGGCCGCGGCACTCGATCCGGTGCCCACGTCGCTGCGGACGTTCTCGCGCATCGTCACGGAACAGGCGCACGAGCCGACACGTCTCGCCGAACTCGACCACTGGCTCGAGGTCACCGAACCGGGCGCCGACCTCGTCCCCGGTGTTTCCGGTACCGCGGTGGTGGGCAGTGGCGCTCGTCGCACCCTTCGCCTGGACTCCGCGCTGACGAACGCGCTGCTGACCACCGTTCCCGCAGCGGTCGGCGCTGACGTCACGGACGTGCTGGTCGCTGCACTGCGGCTGGCTGTCGATCGGTGGCGCGCAGCGAGCGAACGTAACCAGGACCTCGTGGTGGACCTCGAACGGCACGGCCGCGAGGAACTGGTTCCGGGACTCGACCTCTCGCGCACGGTCGGCTGGCTGACCAACGTCGCGCCGGTGCGGTTGCCTAGCGCCGGCGGCCCACTCGACACCCTGAAGGCCGTCAAGGAACAGCTGCGTGCGGCGCCCGACGGCGGCATCGGATACGGCATGTTGCGGTACCTCAACGCGCGGACCGCTCGACTCCTCGGGTCGCGGTCCGAGTCCCAGGTGTTGTTCAACTACCTAGGCCGGATGCCACACGCGGTGTCCGGGCCGTGGACCCCGGCGGCTGAATCCGATTCCCTCCTCACGGACCCCGATGCCGATTTCGGCGCGCCCTACCGATTGGTGATCAACGCGCTCTGCGAAGACGGCGAACAGGGTTCGCAGCTGCACGCCGTCTTCGCCTGGTCGGGAGACGACCTGAGCGAGGACGACGCGATCGCGCTCAGCGAGGGCTGGGCGTCGGCTCTCGGCGAGTTGGCGGAGTCGGTATCGGAACATCGCGGGCCGGCGCTGCTGACCCCGTCGGATCTGCCGCTGGTTCGCCTGACCCAGGATGAGATCGACCGCATCACGGCGAGCTGCCCTGCGGGCGTGGAGACGGTGCTCCCGTTGTCACCACTTCAAGAAGGGTTGTACTTCCAGGCAGGGTTCGCGGCGGGTTCGGACATCTACACGGCGCAGTTCTCGCTCGATTTCGCGCACCGACTGGACCCCGACCGCCTTGCCGCTGCGCTGCGCACCCTGCAACGACGCAACCCCACGCTCCGGGCGGGATTCGTCAGTGACGGGCTCTCGGCTCCGGTGCAATTCGTCAGCGCCGGGCTCGACGTGCCGATCACCGAATACGATCTTCGGGATCTGGGTGACACCGAACGGGCCGACTACGCCGAGGAATTGGCCGCCCGCGACCGTCTGACGCCGTTCGATCTGACGGCCCCGCCGCTGTGGCGCGTGATGGTTCTCCATCTCACCGACGACCACGACCGATTGGTGGTCAACCGGCAGTTCCTGCTGTGGGACGGGTGGTCCAACGGCCTGGTGGTGAGTCAACTTCTCGCCCTCTACGATTCGGCGGGCGACGACTCGAGCTTCGGTTCCCCGGAGGGCACCTTCGAGGACTACCTGACCTGGCTGGCCGCACAGGACCCGGACGCAGCGCAGGCGGCATGGACGGAAGCCCTCCGCGGACTCGAGGAACCCACCCTGGTGGCCGCGGCGGCGGTGGACGACCCACGGCCGCCCCAACGCCGGGACGCCGTGCTCGATGCGGACCTCAGTGAACGCCTTCGTGCCGCCGCCCGCGGTGCCGGTGTCACCTTCAACGCCGTGCTCAATGCCGCTCTGGCCGTCGTACTCGGGATCGAAACGGGAAGAGCGGACCTGGTGTTCGGCACCACGGTGGCCGGCCGGCCGCCCGAGGTGCCGGGCCTCGACGCCGTCGCCGGCATGTTCCTCAACACCGTCCCGGTCCGCTTGACGTTGCGTCCCGGCGAGACCGTCACCGAGCTGCTGCGCCGGGCGCAGTCCGAGCGGCTGGCGCTGACCCCGTACGACTACCTCGGTCTCGCCTCGATTCAGCGCGTCTCGGACCACCGGCAGCTCTTCGACGTGCTGTATGTGCTGCAGAATTTCGTGGACGAGAAGCAGGTGTCGGCGCTCAACGCCGCCCACGACATCAGCGGCGGTGACAGCATCGACCACACCCACTACCCGCTGACCGTCGTCGTGACGCCGGGCGCCAGCGTGAAGGTGAAGTTCGAATTCCATCCCCATCGCGTGTCGCAGTCGCGGGTGGAATCCATGCTGGCCCGCTTCGTGGACCTGCTCGCACAGTGGTCCACCGACATGTCCGGGATGGTGGGCAGTATTCCCGGTGCGGCCGCGGTCACCCCGCCGGCGAGCAGAGCGTTGCCCGACGCGACCATCGCCGACCTGTTCGCGGACGCCGCCCGGCAGCGCCCGGACCACTCGGCTCTCGTCTTCGGGGACCGCACGGTGACGTATGCGGAACTCGACGCCGACATCAACCGCATGTCGCGGCTCCTGCTCGATCACGGCGCCGGCCCCGAGAAGATTGTCGCGCTGGCACTTCCGCGGTCGGTGGAAATGGTCGTGGCGTTGTTCGCCGTGCTGCGCACCGGATCCGCCTACCTGCCACTCGAACTGGACCACCCCGCCGAACGCCTGGTGGGCATGCTCGACGATGCACACCCGGTCACCTTGGTGACCACCGCCGAGGTCGCGGGCACGCTGGCCGCGGCCCACGTCGACGTCCTCCCTGTCGACACCGCACTTCTCGACACCGTGTCTTCGGAGCCGCTGTCCGATGACGAACTCGGAAGCTTCGTGCCGGGGACGCCGGGACGGCTGGACCATCCGGCGTACGTCATCTACACGTCGGGGTCGACAGGCAAGCCGAAGGGTGTGGTCACCCCGTACCGCGGTCTGACCAATATGCAGTTCAACCACCGTGAGGCAATCTTCGAACCGGTGGTGAGCGCCGCGGGAGGCCGGCGTCTGCGCATCGCCCACACCGTGTCGTTCGCGTTCGACATGTCGTGGGAGGAACTGCTGTGGCTCGTCGAAGGCCACGAGGTCCACATCTGCGACGAGAACCTCCGCCGCGACGCCGAAGCCCTGGTGTCCTACTGCGACACCCACCGGATCGACGTCGTCAACGTCACGCCCACGTACGCGCAACACCTGATCGAGGAGGGATTGCTCGACGACGGTGACGGACGCCATCGGCCACCTCTGGTGCTGCTCGGCGGCGAGGCCGTGTCGGATTCGGTATGGAACCGTCTGCGGGACACCGAGGGAACGTGCGGTTACAACCTGTACGGCCCCACCGAGTACACGATCAACACCCTCGGGGCGGGCACCGGCGACAGCGTCACTCCGACGGTCGGAACTCCCATCTGGAACACCTCGGCGTATGTACTGGACGCCTGGCTGCGTCCGGTCCCGGACGGTGTTCCCGGTGAGCTGTACATCTCCGGTGTCGGGCTGGCACGCGGCTACCTGGACCGGTTCGCGTTGACGGCGGAGCGGTTCGTCGCCGATCCGTTCGGCACATCCGTACGTATGTATCGGACGGGCGATCTGGTCCGCCGCCGTGAGGACGGGAATCTCGACTTCCTCGGCCGCACGGACGATCAGGTGAAGATCCGCGGCCACCGGGTGGAACTCGGCGAAATCGCGTCGGCGCTCGAGGCGTTGGACGACGTGCGCCAGGCTGCCGTGGTCGTCGACACCGGCCCGAGTGGTTTCAAGCGGCTCGTGGGCTACATCGTCCCCGTGAGTACTTATCAACCGCGGGATGTTAACAAGTACTCACGGGGGCTGCGCGCAACCCTTCCGGACTACATGATTCCGGCCGCGGTCATCGAGGTCGAGTCGTTGCCGATGACCGTCAACGGCAAGCTCGACGTCAAGGCGCTCCCGTCTGCGGAGGAGGTGCTCGGCGTCCACGCCGGTGCCCGCACCGAACCGCGGGACACCACCGAGCGGGTGCTGTCCAACCTGTTCGGTGACATCCTCGGCGTTCCTGCTCCGGGTGTCGACGACAATTTCTTCGACCTCGGCGGGCACTCGCTGCTGGCCACTCGCCTGATCAGCCGGGCCCGGGCCGCCCTCGACACGGACCTCGGCATGCGCGACCTGTTCGAGGCGCCCACCGTCGCCGAACTGGCCGACCGCATCCGGGGCAACACGGGGTCGACGCGTCCCGTGCTGACCGTGAGGCCGCGCCCCCGGAATCTCCCGCTTTCGGCTGCGCAACAACGTTTGTGGCTTCTGCAGCAGATGGACCCGGATTCGGCGGCCTACAACTTCCCGATCGTGCTGCGACTGCGGGACGGGCTCGATCCCGGGTTGCTGGCGCAGGCACTGGCCGACGTGGTGGCGAGGCACGAATCGCTCCGCACCGTGTTCGGGCAGCACGACGGCGAACCGGTGCAGGTGATCCTCGACGACGTGCGACCCGACGTCAACGTGGTGGACGGCACGGATGCCGATCTCTTCCGACTGGTCGGCGACACGGTCGGGCGCCCGTTCGATCTGGCGACGGAGATCCCGATCCGAGCGGCCCTGATCCGGATCGGTGACGAGCAGGTGCTGGCGATCGTGTTGCACCACATTGCCACCGACGAATGGTCCGACCGGCCGTTCCTCCGGGACCTGATGACGGCCTATGCCTCCCGAGCGCAGAATTCGGCACCGGCATGGGAACCGCTCGACGTGCAGTACGCCGATTACACCCTGTGGCAACGGGAGATGCTCGGTGATCCACAGGACCCGTCGAGCCTGGTGAGCCGTCAACTCGACTACTGGGCGAAGACTCTCGACGGGGCACCCGAAGAACTGGTGCTCCCCGCCGACCGCACTCGCCCGGCGCGACCGAGCTTTTCGGGTGGTGCAATCGAAACGGTGCTGAACGCCGCCACCACGCGCTCGCTCCGTGCCTTGGCGCGCACCACCGGCACGACCATGTTCATGGTGATGCACGCGGCATCCGCGGCGTTGCTGCATCGGCTCGGTGCGGGGGACGACCTGCCGATCGGGGCACCCGTCGCGGGAAGAAGCGAGCAGGGTCTCGACGACTTGATCGGGTTCTTCGTCAACACCGTCGTGTTGCGGACGGACGTGTCCGGCAATCCGACGTTCGACGAGTTGCTGAGTCGGGTCCGCGGCATCGACCTGGCCGCGTTCGCGCACTCGGACGTGCCGTTCGAGGCGGTGGTGGAGAAGGTCAATCCCGGCCGCACCCTGGCCCGGAACCCGCTGTTCCAGGTGATGGTCGGCTACCACAGCCGGACAGCGGATGCTGCTCTCGCACCAGCTCTTTCGGTGACTCCGGTGCAGTTCGAGGAGCGCACCGCCAAGTTCGACCTGGTGTTCAACTTCACCGAGTACCTCGACGAGGACCGGGTGGAACTGCGTCTCGAGTACGGCAGCGACCTGTTCGACCGCGACACCGCGGCGAAGATCGCACGTCGACTGATCTCCGTGTTCGATACGGTCGCAGTGCAGTCGGACGTTCCGGTCGGTGACCTCGACGTATTCCTCGACGACGAACGAGAAATGGTGGTGCGTGGGTTCAACGACACCGCGCTGCCCGTGGCGGAGGAAACGTTCTACGAGGCGTTCGCACGCCACGTGGATGCCGCTCCGCACGCTGTCGCTGTGGTCGACGAGCACGGTCAGGCGTCCTATGCGGAATTGAGTGCACGCGCCGACCGCATTGCGGCACTGCTGCATCGTCGCGGGGTGTCGGTCGAGAGCGTTGTCGGGCTGGCTGTTCCGCGGTCGGTGAACATGGTGGCCGTGGTGCTCGCCGCACTGAAGCTGGGTGCCGCCTACCTGCCGCTGGACCTGAACCATCCGTCCGACCGCATCTCCTACATGCTCGCCGACTCCGGCGCGCAGGTACTCGTGACGACCATCTCGGAGAGCCCGCGCATCGCAGAGGTCGACGGACTGAGCCGCGTCCTCCTCGACGACGCATCGATTCTCGCCGAACTCGACACCGCGCACGGCGAAGATCTGCCGTGTCCGCCGCGAGGTGTGGACCACGCCGCGTACGTCATCTACACGTCGGGTTCCACCGGAAAACCGAAGGGCGCGATCCTCACTCACGACGGCATTCCCAGCCTGGTGGCCACGGCGCAGGAGCGGATGCGACTGGTTCCCGGTTCGGTGGTCATGCAGTTCGCGTCGATCGGCTTCGACGTGGCGGTCTTCGAGCTGTCGATGGCCCTGTGCACGGGTTCGCGTCTGGTCATCGTCCCGGACGACGCCAGGGTGGCAGGACCTGAACTCACCGACTTCATGGCCGAGCACGCGGTGACGCACGCGATCATCCCGCCGTCCCTGCTGGCGGCGCTTCCCGCAGGGTGCGTCGTCCCCGAGGGATGCACGGTGCTGGTGGGAACGGAGACGGTGCCGCCCGAGCTGATCGGCCGATGGGCGGAAAGGCTCAATCTTCTCGCCGCGTACGGGCTCACCGAGGCCACCGTCAACAACACTCTGTGGCAGGCCGAACCGGGCTGGACCTCGGCCGTGCCGATCGGCATCCCCGACCCCAATGAGCAGGCGTACGTGCTCGACGACCGCCTGCAGCCGGTCCCGCCCGGGGTGGCGGGGGAGTTGTACATCGCCGGGCGTGGGCTCGCACGTGGGTATCTGGGCCGGCCCGACCTGACCGCGGCACGCTTCGTGGTTTCGCCTTTCGGTGCCGCGGGTTCGCGGATGTACCGGACGGGTGACCGGGCGCGTTGGCGGGCAGACGGCAACATCGAGTTCCTCGGGCGTGTCGACGATCAGGTGAAGATTCGTGGATTCCGCATCGAACTCGGCGAGATCATCGCAGCGCTCGGGAGTCATCCGGGTGTCAAGCAGGCTGCTGTGGTGGCAGACAGGGAGGGCGACATCGTCCGGCTCGTCGGCTACGTGACCCCGTCGGAGGATCCCCTGTCCGACGCCGTGGACCCACGGGCCGTGCGCGAGCATGCGGCCACACGACTACCCGACTACATGGTGCCCACCCTCGTCGTGGTGCTCGACGGCGATCTGCCGTTGACGCCGAACGGAAAGCTCGACCGCAAGGCGCTTCCCCTGCCGGACTGGTCCGCGTTGACGGGGGACGGTACCCCCCGGACGCCGGAGCAGAAGGAGATCGCCGGGGCGTTCGCGGAGATACTGCACCTGCCGTCGGTGGGGATCCACGACAACTTCTTCGACCTCGGTGGAAACTCGATGGCGTCGATGCGGTTGGTGGGCAGGATTCGTCAGCGATTCGGCGTCGACATCGGCATCCGCGACATCTTCGACCGGTCCACGGTGGCCGAACTCTCGGCAATCGTGATCGCTGCCGGCGGCAGCGGGAGGCCGGTGCTCGCACCGGCGTACCCACGCCCGGACGTGGTGCCGTTGTCCGGTCCGCAACGCCGGTTCTGGAATCAGTTCCGCGCGGCCGGAAGCGACGCGACGGCCAGTCATGCACTGTCCCTGCAACTCCGCGGGACGGTCGACCCGGACATCCTGGCGCAGGCGTTGGGCGATGTCGCGTCCCGTCACGAACCGTTGCGCACCGTGTATGTCGAGATCGACGGCACCGTGATTGCGCAGGAAGCGGTTCCGCCGATGCTCGACGTGGTCGACGTCGGCGACGGTGACGTGCACCGCACGGTCTTCGCCCTGGCTCAGAAGCCGATGGACCTCACCGAGGAGTCGCCGCTCCGTGCCCATCTCGTCGGCGGTGCGGACGGAACCCAGGCCCTGCTCCTCGCGATGCACTACATCGCGGTGGACGAGTGGTCGGTGGTGCCGTTGCTCGGGGATCTGCTGGGGGCGTACGCCTCGCGTTCGGACGGCAGTGCCCCGGAGTGGGAACCGCTGCCGGTGAGTTACCCCGACTACGTCGTGTGGTCGCAGTCGCTTCTGGGCCACCCGGCGGACCCGGGCAGTCGGCACGCCCGACAGCTCGCGTACTGGCGGGAGCGGCTGGCCGGACTACCGGCGCAGTTGGAGCTGCCTCGCCCGGTTTCGCATACCCCGCCGCGGGCGGAGATCGTGCCCGTGGAGATCGACGCGGATCTGCACGCCGCGATCGACGTGCTGGCGAGCCGTACCGGAACCAGTCTCTTCATGGTGTTGCAGGCAGCGCTGGCGACCATCCTGACGCGGCACGGTGCCGGTACGGACATCCCTATGGGTTCTCTGGTCGCGGGGCGACCGGAGGAGGCGCTGGACCACCTGATCGGCTGCTTCTTCAACATCGTTGTGCTGCGGACGGACACGAGTGGAGAACCGGATCCCACGGAGCTGTTGCGGCGTGTCCGTGCGAACAACCTCGATGCCCTGGACAATCAGGACATCGCCTTCGCCGAGGTCGTGGACGCCCTCGACGAAGGCGACGTGAGGGTGATGCGTCCGCAGATCATGCTGGTGCATCACGAGCAGGCACGCCTGTCGCATCTCGGTGCGTTGGACGGGTTGATGCCGGTGCCGGTCGGAGTGCCGGATGCAGACCTGACTCTGAGCTTCTACGAACCCGTCGGAGAAGGGGCGGTGCACGCCTACTTCTCCTTCTCCTCGGCGGTGCTGGAGTGCGACACCGTGGCGAGGTGGGCCGCGGAGTTGACGGCGCTCGTGGCGAACTGGAGCGGGGAGGTGGCATGACTTCACGTGATCCGGATCGCAGAGTCGGGGCCGAGATGGCTGTCCCAGAGGGGCATTCTTCTTGGTACTGTGCTGGAAATAAGGATAGGCTTCACTACCTTCTAGGGCAGACGGCAGCTGGGTCGGGTGCGACGCGGCGTCGAGGACGGGACAGCGTGCTATGAACGAATCGCCGCAAATGGTCGATACGGATCTCCCAGTGCGAGATGTCGTGGGTGTCGGGTTCGGACCTGCGAATCTCGCACTGGCGATTGCCATCGAGGAACACAACGCGAACTGCGCGCCGGGAGAGCAGATCAGCGCGCAGTTCCTGGAGAAGCAGGATCGTTTCGGGTGGCATCCCGGAATGCTGCTCGACGGGGCGACGATGCAGATCGCTTTCCCCAAGGACCTCGTCACATTCCGCAACCCGCGCAGCGCGTACACCTTCTTCAACTACCTCTTCGAGCGCGGCCGTCTCGTCGATTTCGTCAACCACCAGACGTTCTTTCCCACCCGGCACGAGTTTCACGACTACCTGCAGTGGGCCGCGGGACGTGTCGGCGCGGACGTCCGGTACGGCACGGCGGTGGAATCGGTGCGAGGCATCCGCAACAGCGAGGGAATGATCGACCGTTTCGAGGTCCGGGCGTCGGACGGCACCGCGGTGATCGCCCGCAACGTCGTGATGGGTGCGGGTCTGCGCGAGCGTATTCCGGAGTGGGCCACGCCCTCCGTGCGGTGCTTCCACAATCATCAGTTCCTGTTCCGGATCGGTGAGTTGCCCACCCTCGCCCACCAGCGATTCGCCGTTCTGGGGGCCGGCCAGAGTGCTGCCGAAATCGTGCAGTACCTGCACGCCAACTACCCTGAAGCCGAAGTCCACAGCGTCTTCTCGCGGTATGGCTACAGCCCGGCGGACGACAGTCCTTACGCCAACCGCATCTTCGATCCGGAGGCCGTGGACGATTTGCACGGCGCACCCGAGGTCGAGCGCCTGCGGCTGCTCGATGTCCATCGCAGCACCAACTATTCGGTGGTGGACATCGAACTCATCAACGAGCTGTATGCCAAGGAGTACCAGGAGCGGGTACGTGGTCGGCGCCGCCTCTTCATGCGCCGCGCCTCCGAGATCGTCTCCGTCGAGGAAAGTTCGGACGGCATCGATGTGGCGGTACGCAGCGCCGTCGACGGCCTCACGGACACACTTGCCTGTGATGCGTTGATTCTTGCCACCGGGTTCACTCCGGCGCCTCTCGAACCGCTCCTCGGCGAACTCGCACCGGCAGTGCACCCGCCGCGTGAGGTGGGGCGCGATTATCGGCTGGCGGTTTCACCGGACGTCACAGCGGGAATCTACCTTCAGGGCGGCACGGAGAAAACGCACGGAATCACGTCGTCGCTCCTGTCGAACGTTGCCGTGCGGGCGGGAGAGATCTTGACATCTGTCGTAACACGGCGTGGCCGGATCGGCACGCTTGCTAGTGTGAACGCACAGGACACGTATGCGACAAGCGAGGCGAGATGAGCACCAATCCATTCGATGACGAAGAAGGCCGCTTCTACGTGCTGGTGAACGACGAAGAGCAGCACTCTCTGTGGCCGACGTTCTCTGAGGTGCCGGCGGGCTGGCGTGTGGTTTTCGGCGAAGAGAGCCGCGCAGCATGCCTCGAGTACGTGGAGAAGAACTGGACGGACATGCGGCCGAAAAGCCTGCGTGAGGCCATGGAGGCCGACGAGAAGTCGGGTGGTCGTCACAGCGTCGACAAGAGCTGACCTGCTCGGAGCTGCACTGCGGTGACAGCTCGCCGAGTCCACGGCCGTTCGATCCGCCCCGGTTGGGACGGATCGAACGGTTCTGTGTCTCTCAGGCCGCCCTGGGCGTTTCCACGGGCTTCCGCCGCCTCGTCTTGATGACGGGGCGGCGGATGTTCTCTGTGTACCGCAGGATGCGCGGCCTCCGGAGGGTCCTGGCCAGCCATTCGCCGAGTGTGACGCCCGCCGCAAGTGCGCAGCCGATACCGAAGGCGGCGAGCAGTGAGCTCAGTCCGATCACTACCTCGTTGTTGAGCAGCGCATACAGCCCTCGATACAGCGAGAGGCCTGGTAGCAGTGGGGTGATGCCCGCCACGGCGACCACCAGAGGCGGTGTGAGGGCTCGTCGAGCCATCAGACCACCCGCAAAACCGACCACAGTCGCCGCGAGTGCGGAGCCGATGATGGGCCCCACTCCGAACTGGTGCGCCACCATGTAGACCAGCGACCCGGCCGCACCGCCCATCCAGGCCGCCGTCAGCGCACGCTGCTCGGCGTAGCAGGCAAGCGCGTAGAACATCGATGCGAACGCGCCCGACATGACCAGCACGGGCAGCTGGGTGAGCTCGTTGATCTCCACGTTGACCGGCGGAAGTGTGGACCCGAACAACCCGGTGACCCGCAGCGAGATGGCCACACCGGCGATGATGCCGCCGGTCATCATGACCACTTCGAAGAATCGGGCCGCCGCGGTGATGGGTGCGCCCGTGATGGCGTCCTGCACGGAGCCGACCAGTGACAATCCGGACAACAGCACCACCACGCCGGCCGCAATGATCTGCGACGGTCGAACTTCGACACCCAGCTGATCCTGGAACGTATAGAGCGTGGCGGCCGGGGTAGCGGCCACGAGACCGCCCGCCACCTGCTGGAAGAAGAACGGCAGCCCCACCCGGTTGAGGACGCGGTTGACCCGGTAGATCACCATCGTCGTGAGGAAGGCGACCGATGCCACCAGCACCCCACCACCCATCAACACGGAGATGGATGCGGCCATCGACGACCACGCCAACGTCGCGATCCACCGGTTGTAGGGGTGCGGCGCCGTGGTGACAGCGGTCAGTGCCTCGTGGGCCTCGCTCGGAGTGACGGCCTCGCGGCGAATACGCCGAGTGAGACGATCGACCGCGGCGAGGCGGGTGAAGTCCATGGAGCGGTAGTGCACGATCCGCATCGTGCTCGCGGGAGGAAGGGTGGGCCCGCGGTAGGCGGAGAGGACGATCGAGTTGTAGGTGACGTCCACGTCGCACTGCGCGAGGCCGTAGGTCGCCGCGATGAACTGCACCTGTTCGGCGGTGTCCATTGCGCCCGTCCCCGAGGCGAGCAGAACTTCACCGACCCGGACGGCGAGGTCGAGAACCTCGGCAACCACCGCGTCGTCGGTGAGGTCGATCGGCTGGAGTGGTGTCGGCGCCGCCGTCACCGTGTCGACGGTGGCCCGGCGGTCGCCGGTCAAACGCTGGAGCGTGTCTGTGAGCTTTGCCATACCCTCTGTGAGCTTCGCCATACTACGTGTCTGAGACACGATCCTTCTCGGTCAAATCGGTTGCTTTCAACGCTGCATCGAGTGTCTCGTGGCGGAAAGTGGAGATGACCTGATCGTGGACTACTCGGAACGCGGACGCCACAATACTCGTCTCCTCGGGTGCGGTCGCCCACGTGGCCTGCTGTTCGACGACGATGACGCCGTCGTAGTAATACATTCGCTTCGGGATCAGCGTGATGTTCGCGGTCGACGCCCATTCCCGCAGCGGCGTCAGGCCCTGGGTCGCACCCTTCGGTCCACCCATCTCGATGTCGTCACTCGACAGCGACAGCAACGTGTCGATGTCGCCGGAGTTGAGGGCGTCGTGCCAAGCAAGGACAGTGGCGATCTCCGAGGTACTCATGGCATCAACGCTATCCAATATGGCCGGAGGACGACGGCGTTCTCCTTATGGATATGATGGGCGCGCGTGTCCGCCTCCTTAGCTCAGTGGTAGAGCACTCGCCTTGTAAGCGAGCGGTCGTCAGTTCAATCCTGACAGGAGGCTCAAATACCGATCCTCGTGCCGAGTGTGGCACGAGGATCGGGGCCCCTATGGAATGAACGTGTCCCTCAGCAGGGCGGCGGGGTCGGCGCTTTCCCCGGAGTCCGCCGTCGACCCACGGTCGGGGCGGCTTGCGGTGTCGGTGAGGTCCTCACGCCGGCCACGTGCTCGGGCTCGTCCCCTGACCTTGTCGAGAAAACTGACCATCGGCACTCCTTTCATGTTGACGACACATGCGTCATTCGAGCTTGGCTCGCAGATCCTTCAGTGTCTTGGCCAGCAGTCGCGAGATCTGCATCTGCGATACGCCCACCCGCGCGGCGATCTGTGACTGCGTCATGTTCCCGAAAAAGCGCAGCACGAGCACGGTGCGCTCGAGGTCGGGCAGCGCGTCCAGCAGCGGTTGGACGGTCACGTGATTTTCAACGCGGGACAACGCCGGATCGATATCACCGAGCGTCTCCGACAGCGGCCTTTCGTCGTCGGTGAGCGGGTAGTCGACCGAGAGGGTGCTGTAGGCGTTGGCTACGCGCAGTCCCTCCAAAACCTCGCTCTTGTCGATGTCGAGCGCCTTCGCCAGTTCGCTTGCGGTAGGCGCCCGACCGAGCGTGGTGGTCAGTTGTTTGGTGGCTCCCGTGAGGGCGAGGTGAAGCTCCTGCATACTGCGCGGCACGCGCATGGCCCACCCGGTATCCCGGAAGTGGCGGCGCACCTCGCCGGTGATGGTCGGGACCGCGAAGGACACGAAGTTCGCTCCGTAGCTTGCGTCGAATCGGTCGACGGCCTTGACGAGACCGAGACGCGCCACCTGGATCAGGTCGTCCAGCGGTTCTCCACGTTCGTGGAATCGGCGGGCGATGTGTTCGGCCAGCGGGAGGCATCGTTCGATCAGCCTCTCGCGCAGCACTTCCCGGCGTGGATCAGAGGCGTCGAGCTGAGCGATGGCTTCGCATTGTGCGGGTACGTCACGGTACTGATCGCGAGCGCGGTGGGTGCTGTCCGGTGTACGCGCCGGGCGAGGATTCGGCGGGACATCGACGGAGAGCTGTGTCCGGGGCAGCTGCCGGCACGTCGTAGAGGAGATCGGGGTGGTGCGGCGGAGCTCGCGGGGTGCTTCGGCGAGCGGGATGGACATGGTCATGTACTCAGCCCTTCTCTGACCGGCCGGTATCAGCGGGAGCGCTGATGGTGTCGGCAAAAGTCTTCGTTGTGGTGAAGCGGCGGTGCGGCCCTAATCCACGAGTGCCGGGGCGTTGTCGACGTCCCGGGCCGCAAACATGGCCTCGATGCGTGCCTTGATCTCCTCCGTGCTCATCGCGCTCGCGCTCCGCCCGGTGGCGAATCGAGTGGGGGCGGAAACCGATGAAGCAGTGGGCATGATCATGGCGTCCTGTCGTGTGGTCTGCATTGTTCTCATTCTCGAGCGGATTGGTGGGTAGCAGCGAAGAGGCCGACGACCCCGAGGAGGGCTGTGCTGACCAACGCAGCAAGGGGAATCGAACCGGTCGCCGCGGCCGTGAACCCGGCAATGACCGACACTCCGATTACGCACTGGACGGCGACGGAGACGATCACGGACGGTCGCGCTATCACCCTGGTCTCTCTTTCGACGGCAATGCGAGTTGCTTCGAGTCGGGTCAGGTCGGAAGCGAATCGAGGACGGCGAGGGTGCTGAGGGCGAGCGTCGCGAGGAGGCCACTGACGATTGCTCCTCCGCTGCCCGCTCGAAGGACCAGGACCTCTCCGTCGTCGGGGGTCGCGTTCGCATGTCGGCTGGCCATCGTTTTCTCCTTTCCTCGCGCCCGGCAGTCTGTCGTGCGATGCCCGCTCGATGTCTGACCGAGAACTTATCTGCGTTGGTGAAGATAGATTTTGTTGTACAGCCCCGGAACTAGAAGTTCAAGCGAGCCGATCAAGAATTTTGTTCGTCGAGCGCCGCGGTATCTGCCAGAGGAGGCCTTGTCGGAGGGAGGGGGGCACGGTTGAATAGCGCGTTTACCTGCGGTTTATCGGCGGGATTGGGCGGTGCGGAACGTGCGTCCAGCGCAGGCATGGGTCGCCCGAAAAGTGGGATCCGACCTAGCGGTTGTGGCGGGAGTGCGCGTCGTCAAGTTGTGTGGCATCGCGATCGTGACGAAGATTGTCGATGGGCTCCTCCGCCGAGGGGTCCACCTCGACCGAATTTGTACCCCCCGCGTCACATTGTGTCTGTCGATCCTTGATAGGATTGGTATTCCCTGAGAAGAAGGGAGATCCGGTGACGTCCTCTCAGATGCCACCTCGTTCGAAGCGAGGTGTCTACGGGATCTCGGTGACGTCGGAGCTGACGGGCATCGGGCCCCAGACTCTGCGGTTGTACGAACGGCGCGGATTGATCACGCCCACTCGTACCGGTGGCGGCACGCGCCGGTACAGCGAAGACGACATTGCGCGCCTCGACAAGATCACCGAACTCGTCGCCGACGGAGTCAATCTGATCGGTATCCGCCAGATTCTCGAGCTGGAAGCGCAGAACGCGCTGTTGGCGGCGCGAAACGCCGAATTGGAACAGGCAGTCGAATCTCAGAAGTCGCCCCACGCGGGGGTGTGAACACGCGTCACCCGCACGGCAGCTGCCCGCGGGTGAATTCTCGTCACGTCAGCTTGCGGTCTGATCGTCGTTCGTCGGGTTGAATTCGTCGAACGAGGCATCCGCAGCTTGCCACTTGCCGCTGGCACGAATGTCCGCGAACGCGATGTCGAAAGCGTCGACCAGCCACGAATGCTCCGCGACCGTCAGCAGCTTGTCGGCGGTGCCGTCGGCCGTGCCCTGGTGGAGGCTCACCTTCCACAGAGCGGCGGCGTCGGTCTGGTCGACCAATCCGTCGGTGCCGTTCGATGCCAGCAGGTAGCGGTTGTACTCGAAATCGACGCGAATTGCGTAGCCTGCGCCGGTGTTGACGACGTTTGCCGGGCGCTGAGTTGCCGCAGCGAGCGCGGTGAGTGCGTCGCGGTAACGTTCGGCGTGTTCCTGAGTGCGGGGCACCGTTCTCTCGTCTCTGGCGCAGAGGCCGTGACACTCCCGGTCACGACACCTTCACGAACCTCTGCTTCCAGGCAAAGGTTCGTGTCGGTTCGCACCAAAGATTACGGCACTGGTTTCCCGGCCTGTCGCAGCCGGTCGGTCGTTTGCCGACCCGTCGAGCGCGGGGAAGCTTCCTCGTAGGGTCCTGTCCCGTCAGTCGAGGAAGAGATCGAGCTGGGGAGCGTCTCCGCCGCCGTAGCGGGACAGGTCCGAGACGCCCGACTCCGCGAGCACGTCCGCATCGATGTAGCAGTGTCCGCTGGTCTCCTTCGCCGGCCGGGACACAATCTCGACTGCTGCGTCGGCCATGATCTCCGGACTGCGCGACGAGGAGAGCAAGGATGTGCCGTCTTCCATGTTCGCGACCGCGGAGGTGGCGATGTAGGTCTGCGGCCACAGGCAGTTCGCTGCGATCCCGGCGTCGGCATACTCGGCCGCCCAGCCGAGCGACAGCAAGCTCATCCCGTACTTCGACAACGTGTACGACGGGTGGGCGCCGAGCCAACGCGGGTTCAGGTTCACCGGAGGCGAGATGGTGAGCACATGCGGGTTGGGGGAGCTCCGAAGATAGGGAAGGCAGGCGCGGGTGAGCAGGAACGTCCCGCGGCAATTGATGTCCTGCATGAGGTCGTACTTCTTGGCTGTCAGTTCCTCGGTTCCCTCGAGCGCGATGGCACTGGCGTTGTTCACGCAGATGTCGATGCCACCGAACCGCTCCACCGCGGTGTCGGCGGCGCGCTGCACATCCTCCTCGCGGCGGACGTCACCGACCACGGCGACTGCTTTGCCGCCGACGGCCTCGATATCCGCGACGGCGGTGTGGACCGTCCCTTGAAGGCGCGGGTGCGGCTCCGCCGTCTTGGCCAGCACAACCACATTTGCCCCCTGCTTGGCCGCGGCGATCGCGATCGCCAGTCCGATCCCGCGGCTACCGCCGGAAACGATCATGGTCCGGTCACTGAGTGCGTTCTGCTGGCTGGACATCGTTCTCCCTGTTCCGACACTGTCGATCATTGCGTTCTCGACGATGATATTGGCATTCTCATTTTCTGCAAGTACTGTATCCATCGTGAACGACTTCGCTGAAACCTCTTCGGGCATCCCGCTGGAGCCGGTCTACGGGCCGACCGACAGGCGCGCAGAGCCGCCCGCCCCGGGCGCCTTTCCCTTCACCCGCGGCAACTTCGCCTCCGGCTACCGGGGCCGGTTGTGGACGTTCCGCCAGTACTCCGGATTCGGCACCGCGGAAGAGTCCAACCAGCGCTATCGGTACCTGCTCGAACAGGGCGGCACCGGATTGTCGGTGGCACTGGACCTGCCCACCCAATGCGGCTACGACTCCGACGACCCCGAGGTCACCGAGGAAGTCGGCCGGGTCGGGGTCGCGGTCGACACCCTCGCCGACGCCGAAGTCCTCTTCGCCGACATCCCGCTGGACAAGATCAGCACCAGCTTCACCATCAACGGGACGGCGGCGATACTGCTGGCGTTCTATGTGGCCGCGGCCGAGCGGGCAGGCGTGCCGCGGGCGAAGCTCACCGGGACGATCCAGAACGACATCCTCAAGGAGTACGCCTCCCGGGGCACGTGGATCTGGCCGCCGGAGCCGTCGCTACGGCTGATTGCCGACACCATCGAATTCTGCGCGGCCGAGGTGCCGAGGTTCAACGCTATTTCGGTCGCCGGCGCGCACTTTCGCGACGCCGGAGCTACCGCGGTGCAGGAAATGGCCTTCACGCTCGCAGACGGAGTCACCTACTGCGACACGGTGGTCGAACGTGGGCGAATGACGATCGACGAGTTCGCTCCTCAGATCTCGTTCTTCTTCTATACGCACGGGGACTTCTTCGAAGAGATCGCCAAGTACCGGGCAGGCCGTCGTCGATGGGCCACGATCGTGCGGGAGCGCTACGGTGCGGTGACGGACAAGGCGTCGATGTTCCGGTTCGGTTGTGTTGCCGGCGGCGCGTCCCTCTACGCACCCCAGGCACAGAACAATCTGGTGCGAGTGGCGTACGAGTCGATGGCTTCGGTTCTCGGGGGAGTGCAGTCGATGTTCACCGCGGCGTGGGACGAGCCGTTCGCCCTGCCCAGTGAGGAGTCGGCGACCCTGGCGCTTCGCACCCAGCAGGTTCTGGCCTACGAGACCGGAGTGACGCGTGTCGCGGATCCGCTCGGCGGCTCCTACTTCGTCGAAGCGCTGACCGACGCCACCGAGGCCCGCCTGATCGAGATCATGGACGATCTCGATCAGCACGGCGGCATGGTTCGTGCCATCGAGGACGGGTACCTGCAAGGCCTCATCGCCGACGAGGCGTACAAGCTGCACAAGGACGTCGAATCGGGGGAACGCCCGGTGGTCGGGGTCAACCGGTTCGTCTCGCCGGAGCCGCCGCCCGAGATCTCCACGTACGAGCTGAATGCCGAAGGGCGCGAGCTGCAGCTCAAACGGCTGGCGAAAGTGAAATCCGAACGTGATCCCGAGGCGGTCAATGCCTGCCTCACCGCTCTGTCCCGCGCCGCGGAAGGAACCGAAAACCTCATGCATCCGTTGATCGATTGCGCCAACGCCTACTGCACCGTCGGCGAGATGGTATCCGCGCTCAAAGCAGTCTGGGGCGAATTTCAGCAGCCGGTGGTGTTCTGATGAGCGCCCGCATACTCGTAGCGAAGCCCGGACTGGACGGTCACGATCGAGGCGCCAAGATCGTCGCCCGCGCACTCCGCGACGCCGGTTTCGAGGTGATCTACACCGGTATCCGCAAGCGGGTCGAGGACATCGTGTCGATTGCCCTCCAGGAGGATGTTGCCGTCGTCGGTCTGAGCATTCTCTCCGGCGCCCATGTGGCGCTGACCACGCGAACGGTCGATGCGCTGCGCGCTGCGGACGCCGGTGACATCGCTGTGGTGGTCGGCGGCACGATTCCCCAGGAGGACGTTCCGCGCCTGCTGTCCGCGGGAGCGGCAGCCGTCTTCCCCACCAGCACCCCCCTGGAGGATCTGGTCACCGGAGTGCGCGCACTCACCGGCACTCCCACTCCCTCTTGACCTTTCGTCATACAAGGCGAAAGGCGATTACACCGCGTCGACCACCCGGTCACGCGTGCGAGAACAATTTTCGGACCTGGAGGAACAGTGCGTATCGGAGTGATGATCGGGCCCGAGCGAGGGGACTCCGCGCGGAAGGTCGCCCGAATGCTGGACGACGTGGAGTGGGCGGAGAGCGCAGGGTTGGACTCCGTCTGGGTTCCGCAGGTCCCCACGGACTTCGACGCGCTGATCGCCGTGGCGTTGATGGGAACGAGGACGTCCCGCATCGAAATCGGCACCGCGGTGGTACCCCTGCAGGCGCAACACCCCGTCGCACTGGCGCGACAGGCGCTCTCGGCGCATGCCGCCACCGGAGGACGTTTGGCGCTGGGAGTCGGCCCCTCACACCACTGGATCGTTCAGGACATGCTCGGTCTCCCCTATGAGAAGCCGGCCGCGTTCACCCGCGATTACCTGGACGTACTGGACGCCGCACTGCTCGCACCCGGCCCGGTCGAGATCGAGAACAACACCTTCACCGTGCACAACCCGCTCGAGATCGGACCGGTGGCCCCGATGCCGGTCCTGGTGGCCGCCCTGGGCCCGGTGATGCTGACGATCGCAGGCGAGCGAACCGACGGGACCATCCTCTGGATGGCCGACGAGCGGGCGGTCGCCGACCATGTCGTCCCGCGAATTACCAAGGCTGCCGACAATGTGGGGCGTCCGGCTCCACGCATCATCGCGGGTGTCCCGGTCTGTCTTTGCCGGCCTTCGGAAGTCGACACCGCGCGTGAGCGCGCCAACCGGATCCTCGGGGAAGCGGAGATCTCACCCAACTATCAGCGGCTGCTGGGATACGGCGACGCCGAGGACATCGGTGATCTGTGCGTCGCCGGAGACGAGGACGCCATCCTTGCGGGCTTCCGCCGATACGCCGACGCGGGGGTCACCGACCTGTCGATGCGGCTGCTGCCGATCGGCGACAACCGGGACGAGCTGATCGCTTCGAAGCGTCGTACCCGGGACGTCGTCGCGGAACTCGTCAAGGAGCTGCGGTGACTGCGGGGCCACTCGAGGGCATCCGGATCCTCGAGGTCGGCCATATCCTCGCGGGTCCGTACGCCACCATGATGCTCGCCGACCTCGGCGCAGAGGTCACCAAGATTGAACCGCCGAGCGGTGACCTCTCGCGGCAGGTGAGCGACGCCTACTTCGCCAGCCTGAACCGGGGTAAGCGCAGTATCTGCGTAGACCTGACGACCACCGAGGGACAGGCCCGTCTCGGAGAACTTGCGGCCGAATCCCATGCCCTGCTGGTCAACCTGAAGCCGTCCGCCATTCACCGGTACGGCCTGACCTACGACGCTCTGCGTCGATGGAACGACAAAATAGTCTGTGTCGCGCTCACCGGTTACGGTCTCGACGAGGGAGACGACCCAGCTTTCGACTACGTGATTCAGGCTGTCACGGGTGTCGCCGCACTCACCGGTGACCCGGCGGGGCCGCCGACGCTGCCCGGGTACTCCGCGGCCGACAACTCGACCGGACTTGCAGCCGCACTCGGATTGCTGGCCCAGATCATCTCCGGACGCGGCGGTCAAGTGGAGGTGTCGTTGCGCGACGTCATGCTGTCGCAACTCAACTACCGCGCGTCGGCGTATCTCAACGAAGGCACCGAGCCGCGGCGTATGCCGTTCGGTGCCCATCCGTACTACGTGCCGGCGCAGTTGTTTCCGACTGCGGAGGGCCATCTCGCCCTGTTCATCACACATGACGGTTTTTGGCGGAAGTTCGCTGCGGAGGCGGGGATCGAAGGATTTCCGACGATGGCCGAGCGCGCGGAACGTCGTGACGAGGTCCTCGCGGTTGTGACCGCGGCTCTGGCGGCCGACTCCGCGACGGGCTGGGAGTTTCGGCTGCGACCGTTGGGAGTGCCTGCGGCAGCGGTGCGTTCATTGCCCGACGCACTCGCAGCCACACCGGAGATGATCGCCACTGCCGGTGACTTCCGGTTGGTCGGAAGTCCCATCCGCGTGGCCGGCTTCGACCCGAATTACGGGCCGCCGCCGCGCCTCGGCGAGCACGGCGGCCTGCCGGTTCACTCGTAGCGGACCTTGATCGACCCGGTGTCGGGCACTGCTTGGCAGGTGAGGACGTAGCCTTCGGCCACCTCGTCGTCGCTCAGCGCGTCGTTCACCCGCATGGTCGCGCTGCCCTCGGTCACGGTGGCGATGCAGGTGGCGCAGTTGCCCGATTCGCAGGAGAACGGTGGTGTGAGCCCGGCGCGCCGGGCACTTTCCAGGAGGGTCTCGTTCGCTTTTCTGGGCACCGACACCTTTTTCCGTCCCAGAACGATCGAGACGGTTCCCTCGACCTCGGAATCGGGTGCGTCGGCCGATGGCACCGTCGGGGCCACTGCACCGAACCGCTCACTGAAGATCCTGCCCGGCCCTGGCAATGCCGACTCCACCAGAGCCATGAAGGGCTCGGGCCCGCACAAGTAGGAGTCGGCCTCTCCTTCGGCGCCGACGAAGTGGCGCACGGCTGCCGCGTCGAGAAATCCGCCCCGGTCGTCGAGGTGCCGTACGAACGAGAACCGGTCGGGATAGCGCTCGGTGAGTTCGTTCAGTACGGCGTCGAACATCACCGATGCGTGGTCTCGGTCGGCGCACAGCAGCCGGACATGCCGGTCCGTGGTCGCCAGCGCGCTCTTCGCCAGTGACAGGATCGGGGTGATCCCGCTGCCACCGCTGAACCCGAGCAACGGCGCCGAGGTCGGACGCAGGCAGAAGGTTCCCGCGGGCCGTGTCAGTTCGACCGCGTCACCCTCGGCGACGTTGTCGTGCAGCCAGTTCGACACCTTGCCGCCGGGGACCCGTTTGACCGTCGTCATCAGCTCGCCATCGGTCTCCGGTGCGCTCGACATGGAGTAGGAGCGGAACAGTTCGGTTCCGTCCACGTCGACCCGGAATGTGCAGAACTGCCCGGCCCGATAGGAGAACGGACCGTCGTGCGGTGCGAGCACGAACGTGCGTGCGTCCGAGCTCTCCTTGACGATTCGCGTCACGGTCGCGCGCTGGAACAAGGGTGGTCTCGACATGCCCGTCGCCTCCTGATATTGAGATTCTAACTGTGAGAGAATATCATTCTCTCTGACGAGATAGGACTTCTCAATGGTGAATTCCCACACGAGAGACGGGGCAGGCATCGGATACCGGGCCCCCGACGAGGAAGAAGAAGCGACCGAGCCGACCGTGCTCGTGTTCGAGGCGCGCGAATACAGCCTCAGTGAACTCGACGCTCTGGCCGACGGGTTGGCTGCCGAGATGGCCGGTCGCGGCGTGAAGGCAGGTGACCGTGTCGCTCTGATGTCGTCGAACCGGCCGGAATTCGTCGTGGCCGTTCGAGCGATCTGGCGGCTCGGCGCCGCCGTCGTGCTGATCAGCCCGGCGTACAAGCATGACGAAGTCGCGCACGCGCTGGCGCTCACGAATCCGACGCTCGCGGTCGGGGACAGTCCGGTACTGGCCGAACTTCTGCCGATGCTGAGCCTCGACGATCCGGTCGACCCCGCGCAATGCTCCTTTCCGCCACCCGATCCGGCTGCCGAGGCCGTGCTCGTGTTCAGTTCGGGCACCACCGGGATGCCGAAAGCCGTGCGGCACACGCACGCGTCTTTCGGTGCCGCCGTGGGGCAGTGGTGTGACGCGCTGCAACTGTCGTCGACGGACAGGATGCAGGTGCTTACTCCGCCCTCACACATCCTGGGCGTCCTCAACATCATGACCGCACTCGAGGTCGGCGCATGGGTGCGGCTGCACCGTCGGTTCGACGTGGACCGGATGCTGCGGCACATCGAGACCGATCGGATCACGGTGGAGATGGCCGTCGCGCCGATTGCGCTGGCCATCGCCCAGCATCCGGACCTCGAATCGTTCGACCTGTCGTCGCTGCGCTACATCATGTGGGGCGCCACTCCGGTCACGCCGAGCGTCGCCGAGACCGTCACCCGGCGCGCCGGGGTCGGCTGGGTACCCGCGTACGGCGCCAGCGAGTTGCCGGTGATCGCCTGCAACCCGATCGAAGGGGCCCGTCTGGACAGTGTCGGACGCCCCGTTGCGGGCGTCAGCATCCGGGTGGTGTCGCTCGGGACCGGTGAGCCGCTGGGGGTGGGAGAACCCGGCGAGATTCAGGCTCGAGCGAATTCGCTGATGGCAGGTTACCTGCCCGAGGAGACGAATGCCGAGGCGTTCGTGGACGGGTGGTACCGGACCGGGGACGTCGGTTACCTCGACGAGGACGGCTGGCTTCGGCTCACCGACCGGTCGAAAGAGATGATCAAGGTCAAGGGGTTTCAGGTTGCGCCCGCCGAGATCGAGGCGGTGCTGCACGGGCACCCCGGCGTGGTGGACTGTGCGGTGTTCGGGGTCCCTGACCCGGTCAGCGGGGAAGCAGTGATCGCCGCGGTCGCACGGACCGGCACGACCGAAGCCGAAGAACTCATCACCCTCGTGGGAGACCGGTTGGCGTCCTACAAGAGGCCCAGCCGGGTGGTCTTCGTATCCGACATCCCTCGCCTGCCTTCCGGCAAGGTGTTGCGCCGAGAACTCAAGGAGCGCTATGGACGTACGTCTGACAAGTGAACAGCAACAATTGCGCGATGCCGCAGCCAAATTGGCCGACGATCTGGGGCCGGGGTCGGTCCAGGACCTGGCCGACGACACTCGGCTCGCACGGTTGGAGAAGGCGGTGGCCACAACAGGGTGGCGATCGCTGCGATCCGACGGGGCGTCGGGTGTGGAAGTCGCCATCGTCGCCGAGGAATTCGGTCGGGGCCTGGTCGATATTCCCTTCCTCGGACCCGTCCTCGCCGATGATCTACACCGGCACGTCTCCGACGATCAGCAGACATGGGCGGTGGCCCTCGACGGGGAAGCGACCGACGCGCGAGGACTGGAGCGCGCGCTTGTTCTGAGCGGAAACCGGATCTCGGCCGGTCGAGTGGGAGCCGTCGTTCCGGGAGCGGACCTGACCAGAGGATTCGCGGACATACTCGAGCCGTTCGAACCCCTCGGCGAACTGTCCACCGAGCACGTCGAGCGCTGGCATGCTCTCGCCGTCCTCGTCACCTCCGCCGACCTGGTCGGGACGTCACGCGGAGCCCAGGCGCTCGCCGTCGATTACGCGAAGATGCGCGAACAGTACGGCAACACGATCGGTTCCTATCAAGCCGTGGCGCATCTGCTCGCGGAGAGCCAGGCGCTGATCGAGGGTTCGGTGAGCGTGCTCCGCCATGCAGCCTGGGCGCTCGACCAGCTGCCTCCCGGCGAGGCGCAGCAGGCTGCGCGAGTCGCGAAGATCTACTGCGCGCGCGCTGCCCGAACCGTGTGCGAGACGGCGATTCAGGTACACGGCGGCATCGGCAACACCTGGGAATGCCTTGCACACGTCTACCTTCGGCGGGCACTGACGTCGACCGAACTGTTCCCCGTACGCCTGGAGGAGATGCACCGTGGACTTTCGTGACTCGCCGGAAGAAGCCGCGTTCCGGGACCGACTGCGGTCCTGGCTGGCGGACACGGCCAAGACGTTCCCGACTTCGGGTGACGAGTACTGGGAACGGCAGCCCGAATGGCACCGAGCGCTCTACGGCGCCGGATTCTTCGGGTTGTCATGGCCCGCAGAATATGGTGGTCAGGAGCTACCGCCCGTCTACGACGTCATCCTGGACGAAGAATTGGCCATCGCGGGCGCACCCGCCCGGCCGAGCCTCGGGTACCTGGTGATCGGACTCGGCAGGCATGGCAGCGAGAAACTCCGCCGCACTTTCCTGCCCGGAATGATCGACGGGACCGAGCGCTGGTGTCAGGGATTCAGTGAGCCGGGCGCCGGATCGGATCTCGCAGCACTCACTACCACTGCCACCCGCGACGGCGACAACTACGTCATTCACGGACACAAGATCTGGACGAGCTATTCGGATGTGGCCGACTGGTGTCTCCTGCTTGCCCGTACGGAACCTGACAAGCCCCGTCACCGCGGCTTGTCGGCGTTCATCGTCCCGATGAAGCAACCGGGAATCGAGCAGCGACCGCTGCAGATGATGAGTGGCGTCACCAAAGAGTTCGGTCAGGTTCTCTTCGACGGGGCAACGGTGCCTGCGGAGAACATGGTCGGTGCGCCGGGGGAAGGGTGGGCGCTGGCGATGACGGTGGTCGGGCACGAACGAGAGCCCTCCACGCTCGGTTTCGCCGCGAGGTACGACAAGCTCGTACGCGATCTCGTCGCCCGGTCGGAAGGGAGCCCCTCTGCGGAATTGGCTTGGGCTGCAGTACAGACGGAGATGCTGCGCCTGCATGTCCGTCGCAGGCTGTCCGAACAGCTCGACGGTGTGTCGCACGGTTCGGAGGGGTCGCTCGACAAGCTGCTCATGACCTGGGTCGAACAATCGGTCGGGCACGCTGCGTTGTCCGAGGCCGGCACTCGCGACACCGACATGCTGGGCGCCTACCTGTACAGCCGCGCACAGAGCGTCATGGGTGGAACGTCACAGATTCAGAAGAACATCATCGCCTCGCGAATTCTTGGATTGGGAGTCTGACATGTACGACATGCCCGAGGATATCGACGTCCGCGCGGACGGTGCCCTGCGCATCATCACGCTGAACCGGCCCGACGCGCTCAATGCCGTCAACGACGGCTTGCACACCGGACTGGCGCGGTTGTGGCCTCAGCTGAGCGAAGACCGGGATGCCCGCGCCGCGGTACTCACCGGAAGCGGCAAAGCCTTCTCTGCGGGTGGCGACTTCGCCTACCTCGCCGAGCTCGCGGCAGACCGCGAACTGCGCGCCCGGACCATCGCTCACGGCCGCGAACTCGTCCTCGGGATGGCACGCTGCCGTATTCCGGTGATCGCGGCGGTCAACGGACCGGCTGTGGGACTGGGCTGCAGCTTGGTTGCGCTCAGTGACATCGTCTACATGGCCGAGACGGCCTACCTCGCTGATCCTCATGTACAGGTCGGGTTGGTCGCGGCCGACGGTGGACCGCTCACCTGGCCGCTGCAGATCAGTCTGCTGCAAGCCAAGGAGTACGCCCTCACCGGCGCACGCATACCCGCGGCGAAAGCATGCGAGCTCGGATTGGCCAACCACATGGTTGCCGATCCGCTGAGCGAAGCACTCGCTTGTGCCAAACGCATCGCGGAACAGCCCCGGCAGGCTGTCGAGAGCACGAAGCGGTTGCTGAACATGCATATCGAGCGTGCCGTACTCGCCACGCTGGACTATGCGATGACCGCCGAGGAGCTGACGTTCCAATCCGACGACTTCCAGACCAACATCGCCCGGCTCACGGCGGGAAAGAGCTGAGAAGGTATGGGCGACGCCTTGGGGACGAGTGGTCTGCGGTTCGAGCGTGAGGGTTCGATCGGCTGGTGCGTCATCGATCGGCCGGCGGCGCGGAACGCGTTCACGCCCGCGATGTATTTCGGTCTGAAGCGGGCTGTCCGGCTGGTGAATTCCGATCCCGACCTTGCTGCGCTCATCATCACCGGTGTCGGCGATGTGTTCGCGCCGGGCGGTGATCTCGGCGGCCGATCAGAGCCGGGCGACTCGCTCCCCGAGGGACTGGCGGGCAACGACGTGGTCCCGTTCCTCACGATCCGGGACAGTCGGGCACCGGTGATCGCGGCCGTCAACGGCATCTGTCAGGCGGGCGGTCTGCTGGTCGCGATGATGTCCGATATCGCAGTAGCCAGCGATCGGGCGACATTCCGGGTGCCCGAGCTTCTCCGCGGTATCCCCGATGCGACCTTTGCGGCGGCCCTTCCCGCGCACATCGGCATAGCCGCAGCGCGGGACCTCATGCTGTCCGCGCGCCGCTTCGATGCCGCCGAGGCGCAGCGCCTGGGGGTGATCTCCCGCGTGGTACCTCACGAGAATCTGCGGGCCGCCGCGCTGGAGGCTGCCCGCGAGGTGCTGCAGACGTCCCCCGAGGCCCGCGCCCAGGTGAAGCGAATGCTGAACGAGCGTTACGGATTCATCGACTACCAAACGATGTTCGGCGCACTCGAAAGTTCACCGGAGCCCCGCGAGGGTATGCGGGCATTCATGGAGAAGCGCAACCCGAACTGGATCCCGGCGGATCTTCCGACCTGACTCGAGAGGAGGTCGGGGACCAGGCCTCTGTCGTATGAGGCGTAACCCGGGGATTACCCGTCGGTGGTCGCCAGTTCTCGAAGAAGGTCCTTGGTGCGACCGACCGACGCTTTCGCGTCGGCGCCGACGGGGAAGACCGCAGCCCAGATGTCGGTGGCACCCGCGTCGAGGAGACCTTGCAGCTGGGTGCGCACCGACGTCTCGTCGCCGACGATGGCAACGTCGGCCGGGCTCGATGCACCGCCGACCTCCAGAATGCGTTGGTAATTCGGCATTCCCGCGTACATGGTGGCGGTTGCGGCAACGGCTTCGCGGGCTTCATCGGCGTCGTCGTGAACCGCAACGGGGAGCCCGGCGACTATCCGGGGAGTGGCACGGCCCACGCGTGTCGCGGCGGCATGGATTGCGGGCGCGACGCGGGATTCGATCACCTTCGCGGAAGCCATCCACAGGATGGTGCCGTCGGCGTACTGCCCTGCCACCCGGAGCATGCGCGGGGACATCGCTGAAAGAAGGACAGGCACCTCGTGGGCCAGGGGCACCATGCGGCCGGCACTCCGTGTGGTCCACTCCTGACCGCGGATGTCGACCTCTTCACCGTGGAGCAGTGCGGCGACTATCCGTACGTATTCCTCGGTGTTCTGACCGGGCCGGTCGTAGGAGAGTCCGTACACCTCACGGACCAGGGACTCGTGTGAAGGGCCCAGCCCCAGAGTGAATCCGCGACGGCCCATTGCTTCGGAAACGGCGGCTACCCGATTCGCCTGCAGCAAGGGGTGGCACGGATAGGTCTGCAGGACAGCGGTTCCGAGTTCGATCGATGTCGTGGCGCGACCGGCAACCGTCACCGCCGCCAGTGGATCACCGGCGACGGTGCTGGCGTACCAGAGTGAGGTGAAGCCATCCGCCTCGGCTTGTACCGCTTGGTGCACGATCTTGTCGGTCGACGATGCGCCGCCGGTCAATCCGATACGCATGTGAATCTCCTTGCCGCACGGACATAGCCGTGCCTTATGCCTTGTCGATCAAGTACAGATCTCCGTATGAGAGAACTGTAGTGTCGAAATAAGAATATTGATAGCTTGCTATGAGAATCATATTTCCAAGGAGGAACTGATGTTTGCCAATGTCACCCCGATCACCGACACCATCGGTGTCGAAATCACGGGAATCGAGGGCAGCCGACTCGCCGACGCGCAGGCCGCCGCTCGGTGCCGAGCCCTGCTCGACATGCACGGTGTGGTGGTTTTTCGTGACGCCCACATCGCGGATGCCGACCTGGTAGCCCTGAGTCGCATGCTCGGCGACGTCGTCGTGGCGCCGGTAGGTGGTCAGGAGAAGCACCCGGAAATCTCGGCCATCAGTCTGGATCCAGCCACGACTGTCCTGGCTTCCTACAACAAGGGCACCTTCCACTGGCACATCGACGGCGCCACTGACGCGGTCCCGCAGAAGTCGACGCTCCTCACCGCGCTCGAGGTGTCAGAAGAGGGCGGTGACACCGAGTTCGCCAACACCTACGCCGGTTACGAAGCCCTTACCGAGGATGAGAAGGCGTCCCTCGCCGATCTGCGCGTGGTGCACAGCTTCGCAGCGGCGCAACTCCTGGCCAACCCTGATCCGTCGGACAAGCAACGGGCAGCATGGGCGCGGGTGCCGACGCGCGAGCACCCCCTGATCTGGACGCGTCGCAACGGACGGAAGTCGCTTCTGCTCGGCGCGACCGCCGCGCATGTGGTCGGCTGGCCCGAGGAGCAGGGGCGGGCACTTCTCGACCGTCTGCTCGACTGGTCGACGCAACCTCGATTTTCTCTGCGACATCATTGGCGTCGCGGCGACCTGGTCTTATGGGACAACACCGGAATGCTGCACCGCGCCGTCCCCTATGCGCCCACCTCACCCCGGTTGCTGCACCGGACCACCCTGATCGGCGAGGAAGCCGTCGCTTGAGCGCATGCAGCCGGCATGCATCGGCCACCATCCACGCTCACAGGACCATCTTTGAAGGAGAGGCAGATGACCACCGACGATGTCGCAAGGCTCCAGCGTGACGTGCGGTACTTGATGGACCGCGGCGAAATCCTCGACTGCGTTGCCAGGCATTCTCGTGGCTGCGATCGCCACGATTCCGATCTCCTGTGTGGCACTTACCACGACGACGGAATCGACGAGCACGGCACCAGCACCAACAGAGGACCGGACTACGCGAACTGGGCGAATGCCGCACACGCGGCCACCTCGCTGGCGCATACACACAACATCACCACCCACACGTGCGAGATCGACGGCGATACCGCCCACTGCGAGAGCTACGTGTTGGTGGGATTACTCCTCAACGACGGGGTCACGGTGCAACTACTCAACGGCCGCTATCTCGACCGACTCGAACGACGCGACGGTGGGTGGCGGATCGCGGTGCGGCGCTCGACCGTCGAATGGAGCGCGAAAGCTGACGCGTCGATGTTGCAATCGCGCTTCTTCACCGAGAAGGCGTTCCTGAGAGGCACGCGAGCCAAGGACGACCTGTCCTACCAGCGCCCGCTGCGCATCGACACACCGGCACCAGCACGCTGGTGACCGACGTGCGGCCGGAATGAGTGCGGCGGAGGTCTCGGGACCGTCGGTCCCGAGACCTCCGCCGCATTCGCACTTATTTCGGCGGGAATCGCAGGCCACCGTCGAGCCGGATGACCTCGCCGTTGAGATAGTCGTTCTCGACGATCGATGCGGCGAGAGTCGCGTACTCGGATGGCCGGCCCATGCGCTTGGGATGGGGAACCTGGGGTCCCCAGTAGGCCTCGAGCTGATCTCCGGCCTTGCCATAGGCCGGAGTCAGGATGGTGCCCGGTGCAATTGTCACGACCCGGATGCCGAGGGGGGAGAGGTCCCGGGCGGCCACGAGGGTCATGCCGACGATGCCGCCCTTCGCTGCGGAGTAGGGGAGTTGTCCGATCTGGCCTTCGTAGGCCGCGATGGACGCAGTATTGATGATCACGCCTCGGCCACTGTCGTCGATCGGCTCCTGTTTGGCGATTGCGGCCGCGGCCAATCGCATGACGTTGAAGGACGAGATCAGGTAGGACTCGATGGTCGTCCGGAACGCAGCAAGATCCATGGGGCTTCCATCCTTACCGACGAGCCGCCCGCCCCCGGCTGGGCCGCCGTGTGTGTCCACCGAGATGCGCAGCGGCCCCAGCGACTCCGCCTCGGCGATCGCAGCCCCGACGGATTCCTCGTCCGAGGCGTCGGTACGCACGTAGCGGACTCCCAGCTCCTCCTCCAGTTCCTTGCCCTTGTCGTCGGCGACGTCGGCGACGACCACCTTGGCTCCCGCCTCATGGAGACGGCGAACGGTGGCTTGGCCCAACCCGCCCGTGCCTCCGACGACTATCGCGGAACAACCCATGATCTGCATCGCAATTTCCCTTCTTGCAAGTAAGCCTCTTGTACTGAGAGAATCATGTTCTCATGAACATCAACATGATTCTAGAGATGGCCGCGACCGACAGCGACAAGGCGGTTGTGACCGTCGACGAGCGCTCGTTGACCGCCGCGCAGCTCCTCGACCTCGCCCACCGCGCCGCCGACCGGTTCCGGGATCACCCGGCCGTGCTCTATCTCGGTGCCAATCATCTCGGCTATCCGGTCGCCCTGTTCGGGGCCGCCCTGGCCGGCGTCCCGTTCGTGCCACTCAACTACCGGCTCGGTGATCAGCAGTTGACTGCACTGCAGGATCGCCATGCCGGCGCCGTGATCCTCCGCCCCGAAGATCTCGACGCCCTCGTCGATGTCGACGTGGTGCAGGACGAGCCCGCGGAAGCGCCCGCCCCGCAGTGGGACGGTGACAGCGTCGCCGTGATCATCTACACGAGCGGAACCACGTCGGATCCCAAGCCTGCTGTGCTGCGGCATCGGCACCTGCTGGCCTACGTCCTGAACACGATGGAGTTCGCATCCGCCGCGAACACGGATGCCGCGTTGGTGGCAGTTCCGCCCTACCACATCGCCGGCCTGACTAACCTGCTCTCGAACCTGTACACCGGCCGTCGCGTGGTCTACCTGGCCGGGTTCGACCCGACCGTGTGGCTTGACACCGTCCGGCGCGAGGGCATCACGCACGCAATGCTGGTGCCCACGATGCTGGCCCGCGTCGCCGCCGAACTGGGCGACGCCGACGCGGAAACACCGACCCTGCAGAGCCTGGCCTACGGCGGATCCCGTACTCCGAGGCCCGTTCTCGAGCACGCGCTACGCGCATTTCCGGACACGGGTTTCGTCAACGCCTACGGTCTCACCGAAACGGCGTCGTCGGTGGCCGTTCTGTCCCCCGAAGATCACCGGGCGGCGTTCGCGTCGAGCGATCCGGCTGTGCGGGACCGGCTCGGGTCGGTCGGGCGGCCGCTGCCCGGGATCGAGATCGAGGTCCGCACGGAAACCGGTGAGCCGGTCGCGGCAGGCGAGACCGGCCTGGTCTTCGTGCGGGGCGAGCAGATCTCCGGCGAATACGGCGGACGCAGTGTGCTCGACGCGGACGGCTGGTTCGCGACCCGGGACCTCGGTCACCTCGATGCGGACGGCTACCTGTTCGTCGAGGGCAGGGCTGACGACACGATCATCCGCGGCGGCGAGAACATCGCACCGGCAGAGATTGAAGACGTGCTGCTCCGCCACCCGGCGATTTCCGAGGCAGCAGTGATCGGAATACCCGACACCGAATGGGGACAGCGAATAGTCGCTGTTCTCGTCGGAGACGCAGACCCGGCCGAAATCAGGCAGTGGGTCAAAGACAGGCTGCGTTCCTCGAAAACCCCGGACACCGTCGTGTTCCGAGATGAACTCCCGAAAACTGAGACCGGAAAACTACTGCGCCGCACCCTTGTGGCCGAACTGGAGAACTCCCATGCCTGAAGCCGTCATCGTCTCCGCGCTGCGCACTCCCATCGGCACTGCCGTGAAGGGAACGTTGCGCGACACCACCGCTCACGACCTTGCTCACCACGTCGTCGCCGCAGCAGCAGAAGATCTCGACCCGGGCCTGATCGACGATGTGATCCTCGGTGAAGGCCTGTACGGCGGCGGGGTGGTTGCCAGGCACGCCGCACTCACCGCAGGACTGACCGAGGTTCCCGGGCTGGCGCACAACCGGCACTGCGCCGCCGGCCAGGCCGCGGTGCAGAGCGCGGCCGCGAGCATCCGGGCGGGTATGGACGAGCTGGTCATAGCCGGCGGAGTCAATTCGGCGTCCACCTCGCCGAAATCACTGTTCAAGGTGGACGGCGAGTGGGTGCCGTGGTTCCCGCCCACCCATCCCGAACAGGCCAATGCCCCCACGATGGATATGTCGATCACGGTCGGATGGAACGCGGCCGTCGAGGCGGGCGTGACCCGGCAAGAGATGGACGAGTGGGCATTTCGCTCACATCGCAACGCCGTGCAAGCCATCGATGAGGGCAGGTTCAAGGAAGAGATCGTTCCCATCGACACGCCCCACGGACTCTTCTCGGTCGACGAGCATCCGCGGCGCGAGACGAGCTTGGAGAAACTGGCGTCACTGAAGCCGCTGCATCCGGAGATCGAGGGGTTCAGCATCACAGCGGGAAACGCGTGCGGTGGCAACGACGGCGCTGCCGTCCTGACGATCGCGAGTGACCGTCTCGGATTACCTGCGCTTGCCACCGTTCGGTCGTGGGCGTCCGTCGGGATCGACCCCGCACTCACCGGTCTGGCGCCGGTCAGGGCAATCCCGAAAGCCCTTACCCGAGCGGGTATCTCTCTTGCCGATGTCGACCTGTTCGAAATCAACGAAGCTTTCGCCGCGATGTGCGTTGCCACCATCAAGCTGCTCGAGATCGACCCGGACAAGGTCAATGTGAGCGGAAGTGGTTGTTCGCTCGGACATCCTGTTGCAGCGACCGGTGCCCGGATGCTGGTGACGCTGGTGCACGAACTGCGCCGTCGCGGTGGCGGTATCGGTGTGGCGGCAATGTGTGCGGGCGGGGGAATGGGGTCGGCGACGGTGATCGAGGTTCCAGCGCCGTGACTGTGAGCCGACCCGTCAGTGATTCCCCTGTGTCATCTAGTGTTTCGGACCTCGTCGCGGCAGCGCGTGCAGGCTCCGTGCGTGCGGCGGGACGGTTGCTCAGCCTGGTAGAGAGTAGCCGTCGCTCCGAAGTGCTCGACTCGCTGGCCTCGGTGGTCGACTCGCCGGCCGCGGCGCCCGCCCGGGTGGTCGGTGTGACGGGGCCGCCCGGTGCCGGCAAGTCGACGACCATCGGAGCCCTCGTCGCAGAGTATCGGCAGCGGGGCCTGCGGGTGGCGGTACTGGCGGTCGACCCGTCCTCGCCGTACAGCGGCGGTGCGCTTCTCGGCGACCGAATCCGGATGGCCGCGCACATCAACGACCCGGGCGTGCTCATACGGTCGGTCGCAACGCGCGGCCACCTGGGCGGCCTGGCCGCGGCGGTGCCCGCGGCCATCCGCTTGCTCGGGGCGCTGTCGTATGACCTCGTCCTGCTCGAAACGGTGGGGGTGGGGCAGTCCGAGATCGAGATCGCGGCCATCGCTGACCCTACGATCGTGATACTCAACCCCGGTGCGGGTGACGCTATTCAAGCCGCGAAGGCAGGTTTGTTGGAGGTCGCAGACATCCTCGTCGTCAACAAGGCCGATCGCGATGGCGCCGACCAGACCGTACGAGACCTCCGAGCCGAGTTCCACGTGCCGATCCTCACCCTCGTCGCCGCACGAGCCGAGGGAGTGTCCACCTTGGTGGAGGTGATCGAGGCCCACCGTCGCGCCGACACACTCGCGCGCCGGACAGCACGGGCGCGGGCACAAGTCCTCTCCCTTGCGCACACTCGCCTGCGGACTCATCCCGGACTGGCGCATCTTGCCGCCTCGGTCGCGGCCGGCCGCCACGACCCCTACACGGCGGCTGATCTGTTGCTCGCTCCCGCGTCCGAGGCTGCCCACGACATGCGGGCCTTCCGGTACGAGACGGAAGACCCGGCCTTCTGTGATGCGGGCGGATCAACCGAGTGAGGCAATGACCTGGGGAAGGTCGGTGGTCGAGCGGATTCCCGAGGCGGCAGCGCACACGAAGGGCACCGCGTTCACAGCGCGGTGTGCCGTGTAACCGGGCGCCACCGCACCCATCCGTTCGGGCGGCACCGGCATTGTGATGTCGACGTCGAGGGGGCGCGTCCCCATCGACAGTGACATGCCACCCGGTGGGGCGGACGTCCCAGGCCGGGTCGACGTCGGCTGTGCAGTACCAGGTAGCGCGGAAACGCAACAGTGCCCGGCCGTTCCGCATCCCGGCGGCGGTAATTCGCTGGGCCGCCACAGTACCCGCCTCCAGGACCCCGGCGGCGATGTGGGTTCTGTGGCGGGCGGTGGCAACCTCGCCACTCGCCTCCACGGAATCGAGCGGCTGCCCGAGGGCGTCGGCGACGAGTTGGAGCGAGGGCCCGAAACTCGTACGAGCATGCGACAACCGGGCTTCGCTGAAAGCGCCGGGAGCGCGTCCGAATCCCATGATCTCGAACAGAAGGTCTGGTGAATCCCTCTGTGACAGATCGGCATACTCGTCGATCGTCAGGTTGTCGAGCTGTCGTTGGATCGAGGTCAACACGAGCGGAACGGCTTCGGTAATGAACCCGGGACTGCTGCCGGTGCTGTGGATCGAGGTGTTGCCGAGCGCGCACGCGGCCTCGACCCGTGCGCGTACCTCGGCGTCCATGCCCGCCGGATAGTGGAACTCACCGCGGGTTGTCACGATATTGATCCCCGACGCCAGCAACCAGCACACTTCGTCGAAGTCGCACGCACGCGGCATGTACAGCACACAATCCGCTCCGGAGTCCACGACCTCCTCGATGCTCCGGGTGGCGGTGATGCCGGTAGCGGGCAGCCCGCACAGTTCGCCTGCATCGCGGCCGATCTTGTCGTCTGCGTGGACGTACACACCGGCCAAGGTCAGCGTCGGGTGTTCGATCACCGCCCGGAGTGCACGGGTGCCGATGTTTCCTGTCGCCCATTGCACGACCCGATACGGCCGGGTGGCAAGAGTCGATTCGACAGCGTTCTCGGACAAGGGATTTACACTCATGTCACACCTTTGATCGGTCGACGTGCCACCACGGAACGGGCGTCACGGGTGGATGCGGAGGAGGGCTTCTTGCGCATAGGACGCGACGAGGCTCCCGTCCTCGGTGAGAACATCGCCACGGCCGAAGCAGCGGCCGTGCGCCAGCAGTGGACTGTGCTGGCGAAGGAGGAGCCACCTGTCGGTGCGGAACGGCCGATGGAACCAGAGGCTGTGCGAGGTGACGGCAGAGGTGAATGCCGTGCCGTTACCGAGTTGACTGAGCCCGTGAAGTGGGCGCAGCGCCGTGCCGATAAGGTTCAGGTCGGTGGCGTACGCAGTGAGCGCCTGGGCCAACTCACCAGCGACTTCCGGTGTGCGCATCCAGAATTCGAAATCGGGGGTTGCGGCCGCCGTTGCGTTCAGGTCGGCGGCGGCGCGGGTCTCCCACGGGAGAAGGTCGAGGTGTACCCGGAATTCTTCCGGAAGGACGGCCGGAACCGCGGGAGTGCTTTGATGTTCGGGTCCGTCCTCACCGCAATGCAGGGAGATCGCGGCAGTCGCAACCACCCGTTCCGACTGCCGGGCGACGACCGCCACGGTTGCGAACGATCGGCCTTCGTGTTGAGTCGTGACCTCGTACCGGACCGGCTCGTCGGCGCGGCCCTCCCGTGCAAACAGCGCATGCATCGATTTGACGCTCTTGCTCGGACAGGTGAGACGAGCCGCCTCCAGGAACTGGCCCAGGATCTGTCCACCGAACAGTCGGTGGTAGTCCAGTTTCTGGTTGCTTCCCTCGAACACCGCGACCGTGGGGTCGGTGTCGGGTGGGTAGGGGCGCAGATCGAGGCAGGCGAGAAGGTCGTTCCATAGCTCGGGCACACACCGACTGTAATCGATGTTTCCCTCGTTGAGAATACCGTTCTCGTCAGGAGTGTGCGAAACCCCGCGAGCAGAAAGCCCAGACCTCGTCGGCGGAAATGGGACGGACAGTTGCGTCGTCGTTGCCGCCGCTGGACTGAGCGATGAACATGACGGTCTGCATCGTCATGGCAGCCATCCGGCGCGGGTTGATCTCGGCGCGCAATTCACCTGCGGCTTCGGCCTGCTCCATCAGCTCGGTAAACAGCGAGAGCAGCGCCGAGTGCGCGACCTTCACCTCGGCGGGATGGGAAATCAGCAACTGCGGGGCAAAGTCGGTAAACAGCGGACGATGCGCCACCGGGTCGGGGCGGCACGACTCGAACAGCAACTCGACGGCGACGCGGAGCTGGTCGAGTGGGTCGGTCTCGTTGGCTGCCGCGGCGCGGATCTGATCGGCAGACCGGGTCAATGCTTCCTCGAACAGGGCGAGGAGGAGTTCATGTTTACCGTCGAACTGCAGGTAGAAGCTACGCAGTGACTGCTTGGACCGGTCGACGAGCTCCTGCACCGTGAAGTCGGTGCTGCCCTTTTCGGTGATGATCGCCTGCGCGGCATCGAGGAATTTCTGCACTCGCTGCTCGGCGCGAAGCTTGGCGGTCTTGATGGAGCGTTCGACCGCGCGCTGCTTCCAGGCCGGCTCTTCGCTGATTTCGGTCACCGCCGGACCCCCCCTCTGTATGTAGCAAACATGTATCCACTGTACCGGAGAGGAGTATGGCGTTGGGTCGCCAGCCTGCGAGCTACGGACAAAAGTGGAACTCTTACTTTCGTCTAGCGAGAATGTTATTCTCGCTAGACCATTCGCAGCTCTGGCAAGGAGGCAAGCCGGGATGCTTTTCGAGTTCGACTCAGATCAGCGGTTGTGGCAGAAAACCGTCCGAGAGGTCATGGCCAAGGAGTGCCCGCCCACCCTGATCCGCACGATCGTCGACGACGGCGGCGACCCCGGTCCTCTGTGGAAAGTGTACGTCGACCTCGGCTGGACCGAGCTCACGGACGCCGACGTCGCCGTGGAATTGGCGATCGTCCTGGAAGAACTGGGCCGAGCTACCGATCCCACGCCCTACCTTGCGACGATGACACAGTTTGCTCCTCTGGCCGTGGGGAGTGCCGATCCTGCGCAGTCCGGCGCTGCGGTATTCGACGGTGTGAGCGCCCACCGCGACGGTCGTGGCTGGCTCCTGGACGGCACCGCCCACCGAGTCTTGGACGGAGATCGCGCAGATCTACTGGCTGTGGTCACGGGCGCCGGCGTCTTCGTTATTCCCGCAGAACGGGTGACCGCAACGCGCAGTCTGATCTTCGATCCGGTGCTGCACCTTGCCGAGGTGACCTTCAGTGGGGTTCGCGTGAGCGAAAGCGACCGCAGTGCCGCCGATCCGGAGCGCGCTCGTCAGCTGGCCCTGACCGGCATGGCGCTGACGATCGTCGGAGCCTGTCAGCGTATTCTCGACTCAGTGCTGGTTCATGTGAAGGACCGCAAGCAATTCGGTGCTCCGATCGGCTCCTTCCAGGCGGTCAAGCACAAAGCAGCGGACATGCACGTGGCCGTCGAACGTTCCCGCGCACTCGCCTACTATGCCGCCCTCACGATCGCCGCCGACGATCCCCGCCGCCGTGTGGCTGCGGCAATGGCCAAGGCCGCGGCGGGGGAGTGCCAGTCGCTGGTCTTCCGCAACGGCCTGCAGCTGTTCGGAGCCATGGGATTCACCTGGGAAAACGACCTTCAGTTCGCGCTCAAGCGCGCCAAAGCCGGCGAGCTCCTGCTCGGCGGCGCGGCCGAACATCGGGCGCTCATCGCCGAGGAGTACCGTGCAACTCACCTTTGATGCCGACGTCGAAGAATTCCGGGCCGAGTTCCTGGCCTTCCTCGCCGAACATCTGCCCGACGAGGCCGAGGCGGGGGAACGACCCCGCTCCAGTGCGGATGTTCCGGAGTGGGCCCGCCGCTGGCAGCGGATGCAGTTCGACAACGGCTGGCTGCTCCCCGGGAATCCTCCCGAGTTCGGCGGCCGAAATGCCAGTATCCTTCAGCAGTACGTGCATCTCGAGGAACTTTCCCGGCGCCGGATCTATCACAGCTTCAATCCCCAGGGCCTCGGCATCATCGCGGCTTCGTTGTTGTCGTTCGGTACGCCGGAACAGAAGGAACGTTGGGCTGCACCCATTTTGCGTGCCGAGATCACTGCTGCGCTCGGCATGAGTGAACCCGGTGCGGGCTCCGACCTCGCGTCGTTGCGTACACGCGCGGTGCGCGACGGTGACTCTTTCGTGGTGAACGGCCAGAAGGTGTGGACGTCCGGTGCCAACGAGGCCGACGTGTTGCTCACCTTCGTCCGCACCGATCCCGACGCTCCGAAGCACAAGGGAATCAGCGTGCTTCTGATTCCCACCGACACCCCGGGGGTCACGCGCCGTCCCTTCGCCTCCGTGTGTGCCGAGGACGACTTCGACTTCAACGAAGTGTTTTTCACGGACGTCAGGGTGCCCGCAGAGAACCTCGTCGGTGGGCTGAATCAGGGCTGGGGCGTTGCGAACGGTGCCCTAGGCCACGAACGCACCCTGTTGTGGCTGGGTTTCGCCGACCGACTACAGGATCTCGTCGAGGATTTCCGGCCTGTCACAGTTCTCGACCGTGACCGCTATGCCACGCTCGCCATGGACAATCAGGCGCTGCGGCTGCTGGGCTCTGCGGCGCTGGCCCGTGCAGACCGGGGTGAGCAGGACGTAGCTGCCCTGTCGGTTCTGAAGATCCTGGGATCCGAGGCAGTGCAGACCGCTTCGGAGCACGCGCTGGACGGCGCCGGGTTCGACGGTCTGGTCCACCCCGCGCTGACGGCACCGTACACGCCCTGGAACAACGACCATTTCGCGTCGAGTTGGTTCGAACGCTATGCGCGGAGCTTCGCCGGCACCATTGCCGGCGGCACGTCCGAAATTCAGCGCACGATCGTCGCCGAGCGCGTGCTCGGCCTACCCCGAAGCTGAGGAGTCCGACATGTATATCGACTACGAGGTTGCCGACAAGATCGCGACCATCACACTCAACCGCCCTGAGGCCGCCAATGCCCAGAACGGGGCCCTGCTCGACGAACTCGATGCAGCCTGGACCAAGGCGGCAGAGGACCCTGATGTGGCGGTGATCGTCTTGCGTGCCGAGGGGAAACACTTCTCCGCCGGTCACGACCTCAACGATCGGTGGCCGGCTCCCGCGGAGATCACCCTGGAATGGATTTACGGGGCGGAGACCCGTCGCTATCTGGAGTACTCGCTGCGTTGGCGCAATGTTCCGAAGCCGTCGATCGCGGCCGTCCAGGGGCGCTGCATCGCGGGCGGGCTGTTGTTGTGCTGGCCGTGCGACCTGATCGTCGCTGCCGAGGATGCCTCCTTCTCCGACCCGGTGGTGATGATGGGCATCGGTGGAGTCGAATATCACGGCCATACCTGGGAACTCGGCGCCCGCAAGGCGAAGGAAATTCTCTTCACCGGTCGTCCGGTGACGGCCGCGGAAGCCGAGCAGGTCGGCATGGTGAACAAGGTAGTGCCGCGGGATCAGCTCGACGCGGAGACTCGGGCCCTTGCCGAACATATCGCCACGATGCCCTCGTTCGGGCTGCGCCAGGCCAAGCGCGCGGTCAACCAGACGCTGGACGTGCAAGGCTTCTACGCTGCAATCCAGTCGGTGTTCGACATCCATCAGTCCGGACACGGCAACGCCTTGAGTGTCAGTGGCTACCCGATTCTGATGAAGCTGGACGAGATGAAAGAAAAAATTCAGTAAGAGGATTCAGTAGAAGTCTCGACTCCGATGGTGGGTCCCGTAAGCGGGGCCCACCATCGGGCGGTAAGCCGTCAGACCTTTTTGGTGACGCCGCCGTCGACCCGGATGATAGCGCCGGTAGTGAAACTCGATGCGTCACTGGCGAGATGGAGTGCGAGAGGTCCGAGTTCCTCCGGCTTCCCCATGCGACGCAGCGGCACGAACGACGCTTCCTCACCTTCAGCAGGCGCCCACGACTTCGAGACGTCCGTCAGGAAGGGGCCCGGCAGGATCGCGTTCACCCGGACCTTCGGCGCGAATGCATCGGCCAGTCCGACCGTGAGTGCATTAACCCCTGCTTTGGCGCAGGCATAGGGCAACTGACGCGCGCTCGCCACCAGGGACCCCGCGGTACCGACATTGATGATGGAGCCACCGTCGTTTTCGGCCATGTGGGTGGCGGCTCGAACGGCGAGCCGAAACGGTCCCTTGAGGTTGACAGCGAACGTCTTGTCATACAGCTCTTCGGTGATGTCGTCGAGGTTCTCGTACAGCGGTGACATTCCGGCGTTGTTCACCAGTACGTCGAGCCTTCCGAAATGTTCCAGGGTCTGTTCGATCAACTGGTCGCACTCGTCCCAGCGTCCGACGTGACAGGCTACGGGAAACGCTCGACTGCCGGTGGACGTCTCTACCTCCTTGGCCGCGAGCTCGCATGCATCGAGCTTGCGTGAGGCGATGACAACGTCGGCCCCCGCCTCGGCGAGAGCCTGCACGATGGCCCTTCCGATGCCGCGGGATCCGCCGGTGACGACGGCAACCTTGCCGGTCAGGTCATGTAGGGAAGCACTAGTGGTCATCCATGAATTATGCCCGAGTCGAGTGCCCTTTGGAAAGGACGTTCTGACATTCGAGAATCGCATTCTGCAGGCGGCGGAGTGCTTGTGTGGTGAGCTACATGCGGGGGGTGATTGTGCTTGTCGAGAGGTGAGGAACCACATGAATATGCAAGTGGTACAGGACAAGGCCGAGATCGTGGAGCTGATGTATCGGTACGCGCGAGCCATCGACACGAAAGACTGGGCGCTGCTGAATTCAGTGTTCACGGAGGACGCTCACCTCGACTACAGCTCGGTCGGGTACCCGCCCGGGCCGCGAGACGAGGTGATCGCCCTTCTCCGGGATGCGTTGACCCAGGTTCCGCTAACGCAGCATTTCGTCACGAATATCGAGATCGATCTCGATGGCGCCACTGCGAAGGTGCGGGCAATGTTCTTCAACCCCATGCAACTACCCGGCGTGAGCGGCATGACCTACTGCGGGGGCAACTACCACCACGAAGTGGTGCGTACTCCGGATGGCTGGAGAAGCGCCCGACTCCGGGAAGAGAGTCTTTGGTTCTCGAATCATCCCGGACCGAGCGGCCTTGACGAGGCCGCTCGGTCATAGCCGGTGTCAGAGCTGGACGAGGCGCGGCGCCGATCCTTCGGCCCGGATCATCGCGCCGGCTTCGCGGGTGAGTTCTCGCGCACTGCCGAGGAGGCCGTCGAGCACCAGCGCGCGCCGGATGTGCCGGTGTAGATCGTGTTCGGCGGTGAAACCTATCCCACCGAGCACCTGCTGGCAGTGACGAGCTGTTATGAGCGCCGCCTGGCCGGCCGCGGCCTTGGCGAGCAGGGAACCGAGGTCGTCGGTGGCGGCGGCCAGGGTTGCTTCGGCGCCCTCGATGGCGACGAGGGTCTCCGCGAGCCGATGCCGTACGGCCTGGAATGCGGCGACCGGCCTGCCGAACTGTGTACGACCCAGCGCGTGTGTTCGAGCCAGGGACAGCATGGCTCGGCTGGTACCGGTCAACCACCAACCGAGCGCTCGGCGGCCCGCAGCGAGCGGGACCGGACTTCCGGGGTCGACGATCGCCAGCGGTAGTTCACTGTCCAGTGTGCTGTACTGCGGTGCGGGCGCCTTGTCGGTGCGGTCCCACAGAACCCAGGAGCCTCCGGTGTACGGCAGGGGGACGGCGCCACCGACGGGGAGTCCCGCCTCGTCCAGCACCACGTCATTGAGGAAGGGTCCGTGTGCGCCGGTCTCCCCGAGGAGCCGGAACACGATCGGCACTGCGAGGTCTGGCATTTCGGTGAGCATGTCGTGCCACCCGAGTTCGGTGAGGGCGGTATCGAGATCTGCGCCCGATCGGGTGGTCATCGTTTTGCGAAGTGTGTCCTCGAGGAGGGTGAGCTCCACGTCGTACACGGTCATTCCGCCCCCAGGTCGAGTAGCCGGCGCGCGATGATGTTGCGTTGTATTTCCGCGGTGCCGCCGTAAATGGTTGCGGCGCGGGAATACAGGAATTCCGTGCGCCACTCGTTCTCGCCGAGTTCGAGCACCCCGGGGAGCAGGTCTCGGGCGGTGTCGAACAGTCGCTGTTCGGCGGTGGCCAGCAATACCTTGTCGATGGAGGTCTCCGGGCCGAGCTGGGCACCGTTTGCCAGTCGCTGCTGGGTGGCGTGGGAGCGACACCGAGCGGTGTGGAGCGCAAGGTATGCCGCACCGAGATCGCCGTCGTCCGACGTCGCGGTATTCGATTCCGTCAGCAATCGATCGAGACGGGTGAACAGATAGGCGATTCGGTGCCAGAAGCAGGTGGACCGTTCGTGAGGGAGTAGGTCCATGGCCACCCGCCATCCGTCGCCCGGGCGGCCGAGCATGCGATCCTCGGGAACGACCACATCGTCGAAGTACACCTCTGCGAACTCGTCGACGCCGTGCATCGTGCGCAACGGCCTGACGGTGATGCCTGGTGTGTTCATGTCGACGAAGAAGGCGGTGATACCGCCATGGCCCGGCGCGGTGCGGGTGAGTAGGACACAGCGGGTGGAGTACTGGGCGAGGCTCGTCCAGACCTTTTGCCCGTTGATCACCCATGTGTCGTCACCGCGGGGATCCGCGCGGGTGGTCAGCGAAGCGAGGTCGCTTCCCGAACCGGGTTCGGAAAAGCCCTGGCACCACTGCTCGCGGCCGCTGAGGAGTAACGGCACCATCTCGGCCGCCAACTCCGGGCGGGCGTACGAGATCATGGTCGGAGCGAGTACTTCGATCATCGAATAGATTCCGGGCTCGGCCAGGTCGCGGGTCGCCACTTCCTCGCCGAGGACGGCGCGAAGCACCGCGGGCCCGCCTACACCGCCGACCTCGGTGGGCCAGCCGTAGCGCATCCAACCGGCGTCGTAGAGGGCGCCACGCACCCGGGCCAACTGCGCGACCTGTCCGTCGAGCGAATGATCGGGCCCGGCGGACAGGTCGTTGTCTTCGAGCCAGCCGCGCAGACCTGCCCGAAATTCTGTGACGTTCATGCGCCAGGACGTTCGAAGGCGTGCGGGCGCCCCGAATCATGCGCTCCGCTACGGCGAATGAACGTCATGGCCCGTGTCCGAAGCCGCCAGCCGTCGGTGGTCCGGGCATAGGTGTCGTTGTAGTACCCGATTCGCATGTCGTGCGTCGCCTCGTCGACGAAGCACAGTGGCTGTGTCCCGGTTGCCGTGTCGCCGGACAACTCGATGAGGGGCGTACCGGTCATGAACAGACCCTTGGGTGCGGCAGCAACCAGTTCGGGGAACTGATCGAGGGGAAATGCGTCACCGAAGGCGCTGTAGGTGCCGTCAGCAGTGAAGACACCGGTCACCCCCTCGACGTCGCCCTTGGTCATGTTCACCGCATAGCGGGCGAGCAACTGCTGAATTTCCATCAGGTCGTCATTTGTTGACATAGACCTTGCCGCCTTTCATGACGAACCGCACATTCTGGGTCACGGTGATGTCGTCCACCGGGTCACCGGGAACACCGATGATGTCGGCCAGCAGGCCCTCCGCGAGCCGTCCCCGGTCGGTCACGTCGATCAGATCGGCGGCGGTGGTGGTCGCTGCCTGCAGCACCGACAAGGGCGGCATACCTCGCTCCACGAGGGCGACGAGTTCGTCGGCGTTCTTGCCGTGGGGAATCGCGGGTGCATCGGTGCCGACGGCGATCTTCACGCCTGCCTTATATGCCGCAAGAACCGAAGTGCGTGCGCGGGGGAACATCTCGGCTGCCTTGGCTTGCAGATCGGCAGGGGCATGCGAGACGTCCATGGCATCCGCGAGCCGGGTGGTGGGCACCAGGTAGGTACCGCGCTCGACCATGAGGTCGATGGCATCGTCGTCGATGAGGAAGCCGTGCTCGATGCAATCGATGCCTGCCTCCACCGCCGCACGCACCGCATCCGCGCCGTGTGTGTGCGACGCGACGCGCAACCCGCGCCGATGAGCCTCGTCCACGATGGCCCGTAGTTCCTCATCCGAATAGTGCTGCGCACCTGGAAGTCCGGTATGTGACATGACCCCGCCCGAGACGCACACCTTGATCAGCTGTGCGCCGTGCTTGATCTGATAGCGGACGGCCTTGCGTACCTCGTCGACCCCGTTGGCGATCCCTTCCTCGATGGTGAGGTCCAGAACACCGGGGGCGAACGCCGCGAACATCGTGGGGTCGAGATGCCCACCGGTGGGGGTGATCGCGTGTCCGGCCGGCACGATCCGGGGACCGTCCACCCAGCCGGCGTCGATCGCCTTGCCGAGCGCGACGTCGAGTAGGTAACCGCCCGTCTTGACGAAGAGTCCCAAATTGCGGACGGTGGTGAAACCGGCGTGCAGCGTGCGGCGGGCATTGCCCACCGCACGCAGCATGCGCAGCGGAGGATCGTCCTGCACGGTGGAGTACACGGGCTTCTCTCCCCGCCCACCCATCAGGAGGTTGACCTCCATGTCCATGAAGCCGGGAAGGAGGATCAGGTCGCCGAGATCCAGTACCTCCCCTTCCGCGTGGTCGCCGGCATTGCCGGCGTCAGAGCCGACACCGACAATGCGATCGTCCTCGATGTGGAGGATGCCGGGTCGGATGATCTCGCCGGAATCGATGTCGAGTAGCCCGGCCGCCTTCAGTGTCAGCATGATGTCAGACCACCGGTTCCTTGATGAGATCGACCCACGCCGCGCCGCTGTCGGGCACCCGGGCCTGCTTCCACACCTCGATCGGGAACGACACCATGACGAGCGACTGCATCAGGTGCACGAGGGAGCGGGCGTCGTCGGGCAGGTCGTCGAAGTCGAACTTGTCGCAATACGTGATCGCGTCTTCGAGGCGGCCGAACGCGGCGTCGTAGAACTCCTGCATCTCGGGCATGGTGGAGGCGAGGCGTTTTGCATAACGCTCGGGTTCGGTCTGCAGGGCCCAGCCGGCGTACGGCTCGAGGTCGACGAACTCAGTTGGCAGAGCCATCACGGTACTCCTTGACGTAATCTTTGACGGTCTTGTGAAGGTGGCGGAGAAGAACTTCCTGATCGCAGAGCGGGAAGTCGGTGACGGTGCCGGTGGCAAGCATCGACTGGGTTGCCTCGAGGGTGTTGGCATCCTGGAGTGCGTACTCCTTGAAAGTCACCGCAGCCAGCTCCTGCGCGAGGCGTTCGCGCGTGTTCTTCGGGGGAACGAAGTAGAGGTTCGCCTCGAAGGTGTGGCGACCGACCTCTGTCGGCCAGTACTGGTACGTGAGGTACCAGCCCGGTGCCCAGAACAGGAGCGAGAAGTTGGGGAAGATTTCGAATTCGTCGATGCCCCAGGGCTTTGCGCCGGCGGGGTTGATGCCGCGCGGCAACGGATCGAGCCCCTCGATGTCCGGACGATCCCACGGACCGAAGAGACCACTGCGCAGGACTCGCTCGATCGGCTTGACCATGTTGAGATCCTTCGGCGGCGACATGCCACCCCAGGAGGAGATCATCGAGTGGGGAGTCTGCAGCTCGTAGTGCAGTGCCTCGAAGCCGTAGCCGATGAGCTTGTCGGCCTCGTCCTTGGTTGCCTGCTTCTGGTGGAGCACAGGCGCGTGGTAGAACTCGGCGAACGCGTCGATGAACAGCTTCCAGTTACTCGCGATGTCGGAGCGGTAGCTGTAGACCTCGGTCATCTCGTGGAAGGGGTAACCCTTGAGGCTCTGGCCGTAGTCGCCGAGGTATTCCTCCAGTGATACTGCTTCGGGATCGAGGTTGACGAAGATGAAGCCTTCCCAGACCTCGCAGCGCACGTCCTTGAGGCCGTAGTTGCTCTTGTCCAGGTCGAAGAACTCGCCCTCCTGCTGAACGAACGTGAGCTCGCCTTCGAGGCTGTAGCGCCACGCGTGGTACTTGCAGGTGAACTGACGGCAGGTGCCGGACGTTTCTTCCTGCGGGAAGTCGTTCCACACCAGCTTGTTACCGCGGTGGCGGCAGACGTTGTGGAAGGCGCGAATCGTGCCGTCGGCCCCCTTGACGATGATCAGTGAGGTGTCGGCAGCCTTCAGTTCTCTGGTGAAGTAACCACCGGTCTTCGGCACCTGTTCGACGCGCCCGACCAGCAGCCAGGTGCGCTTGAAGATTGCGACCCGCTCGTCTTCGTAGAACTGGGGATCAGTGGAGTCGGTGTAATCGACCGGCTCGGTACCCAGTTGGGGGAAACTCTCTGTCCAGCTTCCCGCAGCTGGTTTCGTGAAGTGGGGCACGGGTCTACCTTTCCTGTTCGAGCTCTATGCCGAATGTGTTGAAAGCCATGGCCATCATGGTGTAGCCGCCGATCGTGAAGACCAGGTCCATTTGCTGCCGTTCATCGAGACGTTCACCGAGAGCGGCCCAGGTCCGATCCGACAGGCGGGACGTCTCGTCGAGTTCGTCCACGGCCGCGAGCAACTTCTGCTCGAAGTCGTCGGCGGCTTCGCCGCGCTGCGCGGAGGCGATCTCGTCCGCGGACAGTCCTACTTCTCTGCCGAGTTCCGTGTGGTGTGTCAGCTCGTACGTGCAGTCGCGGCGATACGCGACCCGCAGGATTGCCAGCTCGCGCAGGCGTGCGGGCAGGGTCGACCGGTACAGCAGGTGAACGCTGAAGCCGAGAAATGCCTTTGTCAGGTCAGGGTGGCGAGCGAGTGTCGCCAACGCTGTGCCCGCCCCTTCCGGATTCTGCCGTTCCCTGGGAAGCATCCCGGCGAAGGCGAATCGTGCTTTGTCGTCCCAGCGGTCTGCGGGCAGCGGGGGCAGTAAGGGCATTCGTAACCTCCTCTCGATGAGAATAACATTCTCAAATATGAGCACTAGGTTTCCATGGGTTGCTCCGATAGTCAATCTCTGCGGTAAAAAGTGTTGTCCACCGCGGTCAACGGCACCCCTCGCCGAGGGGCGGGCAGTGCGATCCCGGCTGACGTGACCGCCCGGCCGGCAGCCTCCTCCTCGGGTGCATCCGATTCTGTATAGCTTGATTCTCTGTAATGGAGAGGATAGTTTCCAAGTAGTAAGAGAGCGACCATCGTGGGGTGTCCCCGTCGGAAAGCGGAGACGCCCGGTGATGCTTCCGCTTCACATCTGCGGTCCCCATGTCCTCGACCTGCCCGCTGACCGCTTCGTCGAAAGGGAGATTCATCGTGACCACATCAGCACCGCTGCGTCCCGGTGAGCAGCTCGCCAGTGCCGTCTGCTCCACTCGAGTGATCGTCGTGCGCGCCCCGGCCGAGGGTGCACCGCTCATCGCCTGCGGTGGCACACCGATGGTCCCCGCTACCGGCGGTCGGCCTTCCACAGCCGGAATGACCGATCCCCGCACACTCCTCGGCAAACGCTATGTCAATGCGAGCGAAACCCTCGAGGTGCTCTGCACGTCCCCCGGCGTGGGAGAGCTGAGCTGTGACGGCGTCCCCATGATCATCAAGGCCGCAAAAGCCCTTCCCGCCTCCGACTGAGCGGAAACGGTCAGGGCACGCAGAGACGTGTCCGACGGTCCCGTCGGCGGCCGGCTGAAATGAGAGAGAGCAGAGTGATGGCTGTGCCCGGTGGCATGAGTTTCGAGCTGACCGAGGATCAGGAACTGATCCGGAAATCGGTCGGCGAGTTGGTGAAACGGTTCGACGACCAGTACTGGATGGAAAAGGACCGCGCACACGAATTCCCCACGGAGTTCTACGACGCCATCGCGGACGGTGGATGGCTGGGAATGACGATGCCGCAGGAGTACGGCGGGCACGGGCTCGGCATCACCGAGGCAACCTTGCTGCTCGAGGAAGTCGCCCGATCAGGCGGTGGTATGAACGCCGCGAGCTCCATTCATCTGTCGATCTTCGGAATGCACCCAGTTGTGGTGCACGGATCCGAAGAACTCAAGCAGCGGACGTTACCGCGCATCGCTTCCGGCGACCTCCACGTCTGTTTCGGGGTTACCGAGCCGGGCGCGGGGCTGGATACCTCGCGCATCTCGACCTTCGCGCGGCGGCAAGGCGACCACTACGTCGTCAACGGCCGCAAGGTGTGGATCTCGAAGGCGATGGAGTCGGAGAAAATTCTCCTGCTGACCCGCACCCAACGCTACGACGACGTATCCAAGAAGACCGATGGCATGACGCTGTTTCTCACCGATCTCGATCGCAGCCGGGTGGACATCCGTCCGATCGCAAAAATGGGGCGAAATGCGGTCACCTCCAACGAGTTGTTCATCGACGATCTCCGTATTCCCGTCGAGGACCGCGTCGGTGAGGAAGGCATGGGCTTCAAGTATCTGCTCGACGGGCTGAACCCTGAGCGGATGCTCATCGCCTCCGAAGCGCTGGGGATCGGCCGGGTAGCGCTCGAGAAGGCAGTGAAGTACGGCAAGGAACGCGAAGTGTTCGGCAGGCCGATCGGAATGAACCAGGGCATCCAGTTTCCACTCGCCGATGCTTTGGCGCATCTGGATGCGGCCGAACTGGTTCTTCGAAAGGCCACCTGGCTCTACGACAACGGTCAGCCGTGCGGGCGTGAGGCGAACACCGCCAAGTATCTCTGCGCGGAGGCCGGGTTCGCGGCTGCGGACCGAGCGCTGCAAACCCATGGGGGAATGGGGTATTCGGAGGAATATCATGTCGCCCGCTATTTCCGCGAGGCCCGGCTGATGCGAATTGCACCGATCAGTCAGGAAATGATTTTGAACTATCTAGGATCACACACTTTGGGATTGCCGAGGAGCTACTGATGGCCGACAATATTGGGTTGTTCGATCTGACCGGACGGTCTGCGCTGGTAACCGGTGCCGCCGGGGGTATCGGTTCGGCAGTTGCGCAGGCACTCGCTGCCGCGGGCGCTGCCGTGCTCGTCACGGATGTCGATGCCACCGCCGCCGCGGCTGTGGCCGAGAAGATTTCGGCGCGCGGGGGTAAGGCCGACAGCATCGCCTTGGACGTTCGCGACAAGGACTCCGCCGACGCAGCGGTGGCCAGGGCGGCCGGTTTCACCGAGGGCGTTCTCCACGTACTCGTGAACAACGCAGGAGTGACTGCACCGGCCATGTTCGCCGATCTGCAGGAGGAGTCCTTCCAGCGGATGCTCGACATCCATCTGCTCGGAGCCTTCCACTGCGCCCAGGCAGCACTGCCGTTCCTTGCCACCGATGGGACCGGACGGATCATCAACGTGACCTCTTCGGCCGGCATCACCGGCACGCTCGGTCAGGTGAACTACTCCGCCGCCAAAGCCGGCATCATCGGCATGACAAAGTCGCTGGCGCGTGAACTGGCCCGCAAGAACATCCTCGTCAACGCGCTGGCACCACTTGCTGCCACCCCGATGACGGAAACCATACGTACGGACGAGAAGTTCGCCGCCCAGATGCTGAACCGCATCCCACTGCGACGCTGGGCTGAACCCGAAGAGATCGCCGGTGCCTTCGTCTTCCTCGCCTCCGATGCCGCCTCCTTCGTCACCGGGCAGGTGCTGCCGGTGGACGGCGGCATGGTGATGTGATGGCCGAACCTGCGGCGCGGGGTGGCCCACTCGAAGGCATCACGGTCGTCACGATCGAGCAGGCCGTATCCGCCCCGATGTGCACCAAGACGCTCGCGGACTTCGGTGCCCGCGTGATCAAGGTGGAGAATCCGCGAGGTGGTGACTTCGCCCGCCACTACGACGACGTCGTCGGCGGTCTTGCGGCCCATTTCGTCTGGGCCAATCGCGGTAAGGAATCCGTGACACTCGACCTGAAAACCGATGACGGGATCGAGATGCTGCACCGGTTACTCGGAAATGCCGACGTACTGGTGTCCAACCTCGCGCCGGGGGCCACTTCCCGCCTCGGTATCGCGCCCGCAGATCTGGCAACGCGTTACCCGGAACTCGTCGCGGTCGAGATCGACGGCTATGGGTCGGGCGGGCCGCTGTCGCACAAGCGGGCGTACGACCTTCTCGTGCAGGCGGAGTCGGGCGCATGTGCGGTAACCGGATTTCCGGGTGAGCCGGCCAAACCGGGCCCCCCGGTAGCCGATGTCAGTTCTGGACTGTATGCCGCGTTGTCGATCCTCGCTCTGCTGTGCGCGAAGGGGCGTCGTCCTGAACTGGGTGCTCGCTTCGGCGCGGTCACGGTCAGCATGTTCGACACCATGACGGAACTGATGGGCTACCCCCTCACCTACACACGGCACTCCGGGGTAGATCAGCAGCCGCTCGGAATGTCGTCGCCTGCGGTCGCGCCGTACGGCGCCTACCGGACCGCCGATGAACAAACCGTGGTACTCGGCACCACGAACGACGGGGAATGGCAGCGGTTGGCGCGGGACATACTGCAGCGCAGCGACCTTGCCGACGACGACCGATTCGGGACGAACTCCGGCCGGGTCACGCACCGTGCCGAGCTCGACGAGGCCATCGGTGCATGGTGTGCGCTCCACGACCTCGCCCACGTGCAGAAGACTGCCGACGCCGCGGGTATCGGCAACTCTCGGTACAACCTCCCGAGTGAGGTTCTGGGGCATCCGCAGCTCACTACGCGCGACCGTTGGCGGCAGATCGAGACACCCGCAGGTCCGATCCCGTCACTGCTGCCGCCGCCCATCATCGCCGGTTACGACCCTCCGATGGCGGCGGTGCCGGGTCTCGGGGAGCACACCGACTCCGTACTGACCGAGTTCGGGATCGCTGAAGCCGACCTCGCCCGGCTGCGGGAGCAGGGCGCCGTGGGGCCGGTCTACCGCTGATGTGCCTGTGAAGGGGAAACACTGTGACTGACAGTTCCATACTGTTGTGCCGGGACCGCGACGGCGTGCGAACTCTGACGCTCAACCGGCCGCAACGCAAGAACGCCATCAACGCGGAATTGTGGGCCGTATTGCGGGATGCGCTCGTCGCAGCCGGAACCGATCGTGCGGTACGTGCGGTGGTTGTCACCGGGGCCGGTGGGGCATTCAGCTCGGGCGCTGACATCTCTTCCCCGAGCGACGACCACCCGGCAGACAAGATGCGGCGCCTGACCGACGTAGCGTTGCTGTTGCACGAGCTGCCGAAACCGACGATTGCCAAGGTGACCGGCGTGGCTGTCGGCGCGGGGTGGAACCTCGCACTGGGATGCGATTTCGTGGTTGCCACGCCGGAATCGAGGTTTTCCCAAATCTTTACGCGGCGCGGCCTGTCGTTGGATCTGGGCGGCTCCTGGTTACTGCCGAAACTGGTGGGATTACAGCAGGCGAAGCGACTTGCCCTGCTGGCCGAGATGATCGACGCAGCAGAAGCCTACGCCCTGGATCTCGTGACCTGGGTCGTGCCGGCCGAGGACATCGATGGTTTCGTCGCCGACCTCGCCGAGCGACTGGTGGCAGGCCCGCCGGTTGCGCTCGCGCAGAGCAAGGCGCTGCTCAACGAGGGAGCCGACCGAACGATGCGCGATGCGCTGGCGAACGAGGCCCGCGCGCAGATGGTCAATTTCGCCACCGCCGACGCTCCGGAGGCATACGCCGCTTTCGCAGAGAAACGCGAACCACATTTCACGGGTCGCTGGGCGGTCGACCGTGCGCGCGACGCCGTCGACCTTCGAACCATGGACAGACCGACAGTAGGAGAAGTCAATGCGTGAGGTAGTAATCGTCGAGGCGGTCCGTACCCCGGTGGGGAAGCGGAACGGCGGACTGTCCGGCGTGCACCCGGCAGACCTGTCGGCAATGGTTCTCACAGCGCTCGCCGAACGCACCCGGCTCGATCCGGGCATCGTCGACGATGTGATTTGGGGGTGCGTCTCCCAGGTCGGAGATCAGTCGAGCAACATCGGCCGCTACGCCGTACTCGCCGCGGGGTGGCCCGAGACCGTTCCCGGAACGACGATCAACCGAGCGTGCGGGTCGAGCCAGCAGGCGCTCGATTTCGCGGTGCACGCGGTGATGTCGGGGCAGCAGGACGTCGTCGTAGCAGGCGGTGTCGAGGTCATGAGCAGGGTGCCGCTCGGAGCGGCGAAAGCTTCCGGCGCGCCATACGGGCCCAAAGCGCTTGCCCGGTACGACAATTTCCAGTTCAACCAGGGTGTCGGCGCGGAAATGATCGCCCAGAAGTGGGGTCTGTCCCGGAGCCGGCTCGACGAGTTCGCCAGTCTTTCACACGACCGCGCGGCAACCGCTCTGGACAACGGAGCCTTCGACAACCAGATCGTTCCCGTATCCACTGAGTCGGGCGTGATCGCCGTCGATGAGTGTGTGCGACGGGGAACCGACGTCGACAAGCTCGCTGCACTGAAGCCGGTGTTCCAGGACGACGGTGTGATCCACGCAGGCAACTCCTCGCAGATCGCCGACGGGGCAGCCGCTCTGCTCGTCACGACACCGGACAGGGCGCGCGAACTGGGGTTGACGCCGATCGTGCGGTACTGCGCCGGTGCCGTCACAGGGGCAGATCCGGTCCTCATGCTGACCGGACCGATTCCGGCGACCGAGAAGGTGCTGAACAAGGCAGGCATCGACCTCCCGGAGGTCGGCGTTTTCGAGGTGAACGAAGCCTTCGCCTCGGTGCCGCTGGCCTGGCTCGCGGAGACCGGTGCCGATCCCGCTCTGGTCAACCCGTTGGGCGGCGCGATCGCGCTGGGTCACCCGCTCGGCGGATCGGGCACCATTCTGATGACCCGCATGATTCATCACATGCGCTACAACGGAATCCGCTACGGCCTCCAGACGATGTGTGAGGGCGGCGGCACCGCCAATGCCACCCTGGTCGAGCTGTCGGCGTAAGGGAAGGAATCGACATGCGCAGAGACGTTTTCACCGCAGACCACGAAGCTTTCCGAAAACTGGCCCGCGACTTCATCGAGAAGCGAGTGGTCCCCGACTATCCGATCTGGGAGAAGGCAGGGCGGATGCCACGTGCGGTCTTCGAGCAGCTCGGATCCCTGGGATTGCTGGGTACCGCCATCCCCGAGGAGTTCGGGGGAGCGGGGCTGCCCGACTACCGCTACAACGTCATCCTGCAGGAGGAGGCGGCCCGCGCTCTGGTCACGTTGAGCACGGTCCGTACCCAACTCGACGTCATCCTTCCGTACTTTCTCGCCTATGCCGACGACGCGCAGAAGAGCCGCTGGTTTCCCGGTCTGGCGGCAGGCACGTTGCTGACGGCTATCGCGATGACCGAACCGGGTACGGGCTCCGACCTCGCGGGAGTTCGCACCACCGCAGTGCGGGACGGCGACGAGTATGTCGTCAACGGTGCCAAGACGTTCATCACGGGGGGATTGCTCGCAGACCTCGTGATCGTCGTCGCTCGGACGTCGACCGATCCGGACAATCGGCGCGCTGGATTGACCCTGCTGGTCGTGGAGGACGGCATGCCCGGGTTCACGCGCGGTCGAATTCTGGACAAGATGGGCTGCAAGGTGCAGGACACCGTCGAGCTGTCGTTCGATGACGTCCGCGTTCCGGTGGCCAACCGGCTGGGCGAGGAGGGTGCCGCCTTCGGTTACCTCGGCCGAAATCTGCCGCAGGAGCGAATGACAGTGGCGGTCGGTTCGGTCGCCCAGGCGCGGGCGGCAGTGATGACGACGATCGAGTACGTCAAGGAACGTAAGGCGTTCGGCACGCCCGTCGCTTCGTTCCAGAACACCAAGTTCGAGCTGGCGGCCATGTCCGCCGAGGTCGAGGCAGCACAGTCGATGATCGACCGGGCGGTGCTCGATCTCGTGGACGGCGAGTTGTCCGGTGCCGACGCAGCGAGGGTCAAGTTGTTCTGCACCGAGATGCAAGCGCGTGTCGTCGATCGGTGCCTGCAACTGTTCGGCGGCTACGGCTTCATGACCGAATACCCGATAGCCCGCCTCTACACGGATGCGCGCGTCGCCCGAATCTACGCGGGGACGAGCGAGGTGATGAAGGTAATCATCGCCAAGTCTCTAGGACTGTGACGACCGCATGTGACTGTAGCCACGCGTAACAACAAAAGAGATCCTTGTCACATCGGATGAACTGACCTACTGTGTGTTCAGTAGGTTGGTCCAACGAAGGAGTCCGGTGTCGGAACCACGGCCGTATGACACGCTTCTGGCGAAGGGTGAGGATCGACGGCAATTGATCATCACCGCCGCTCAGCGGCTGTTGGCGCGGAACGGCTGGCGCAACACGACGTTGGCTCAGATCGCGAAGGCGGTCGGGGTCAGCCCTGCTGGACTGCTGCATCACTTCGAGTCGAAGGAGCAGCTGTTGCACGCGGTGCTCGACGCCCGCGATGCCGACGACGACGCTCACGCAGACCGCTCGGGTGATCTCATCGAGCAGATCGAGCGGGTCGCTGAGCGATTTCAGCGCTCACCGGAGCTGCTCGGCATGTTCGCCGCCCTCCAGATCGAAAACCTCGATTCCAACGCGCCGCTGCACGACCGCCTACTCGGCAGAGCCAGGGCCTCTGTCGAGGCCGTGGCAGAGGGCATCCAGCGTGGTCAACGCGCCGGCCGATACCGAACAGATGTAGACCCGGCACTCAAGGCCGTAGAGATTGTTGCGTTTCTCAGAGGAATGGAGACCTCATGGCTACTCGACCCTTCGATCCCCGTAACCGACGTATTCAGGGAGTATGCACGATCGCTGACTCGACAGCTCGCGCCCGACAGCGAAGCCTGAGGTATCGGGTTGCCGTCGTCGCACCGAACGTGGTCGACGTGGTGCGGCTCGCTGGAGGCTGGCTGTTCGACCAGACGATGGCGGGGTGGGACGTTTCGGTCATCGTCGCGGACCACCTTGATGCACGGCCACTCCAGATTCTCGGAGCGATCACACTCGATCTGGAATCCGCGCTCGCATCCCCTCACGGTCCCTGTCCGCAGGTGATCGCAGTGTCGGCGGATCTGTACCAAACCGACTCCCGCGTGCGGCGGGGTGTGCTCGCAAACCTGGACAAGGGCGAGACCGAGGTCATGCTGCTCGGGGATACGTTCCCGGATGACCTCGACGAGAGATTCGGTGCCGGCAGCCACCGGTTGAGTATGGCCGCCAGAGCTTTCAAGGCTCATGCCCTCGCGGCGGCTGCCGTTTCGGTCGATTCGATCGGGGCCACGGAGACCTTCCGCCACAACGAGCTGCTCAACTGGCCGTCGTTGTCGATATCCGACATAGCTTGACCGGCTGGGTTTTTGGTCATCGGTGTGACTCCTCCGACTGAGTCGGAGGAGTCACACCGCACTACGACTCGCAATCGATGAGTACCTTGCCGATGGCCTTGCCGTCGGCGACGAGCCGGAGAGCGTCGGCTGTGCCCTCGAGCGGATACGACGCGCCGATGTGGGGGACTGCACGATCCGCGAGGAGCAGGTCGGTCAATTCCTGTTCGTTGCGATGGAATTCGTCGGCTGGAATGTCCTTGAACTGGAATCCGGAGATGTGAATGCCTTTGACCAGTACCAGATTGAGAGGGATGGACGGGATGACGCCGGAGGCGTAGCCGACCGTAACGAAGCGGCCGCCCGGGCGTAGCGCGCGGAGGGCAGGCTCGGAGAGGTCGCCTCCCACCGGGTCCACCACGACGTCTGCGCCCTGGGGAAGGGCTTCTTTCAGCCGGGTGCGCAGATCCCCGGATCGGTGATCGATGAGGTGGCCGGCTCCATATGACGCAGCGACGACGAGCTTGTCGGTGCTCGATGCGACCGCGGTGACGGACGCACCGAGTGCGATACCGAGTTGAACAGCGGCGATGCCGACTCCGCCGCCCGCCCCGAGGACGATCAGCTCGTCCCCAGGCCGCAGGCGGGCCACCGAGCGAAGTGTGTGGTAGGCCGTGCGATATGCGACGCCGAAGGCAGCGGCGACGCGTGCATCGATGCCGTCCGGGATCCGCTTGAGGGTGAGTTTGTCGGAGGCCACGACTATCTCCTCGGCGAAGGCACCGACAAACCCGGTTCCGGTGACCCGGTCGCCCACGGAGACTGCGCTGACTCCTTCGGCCACTTCCTCGACGACGCCCGCGAACTCACTTCCTGGTGTGAACGGTGGTGGGACACTGACTTGGTACTTGTCGGCAATCAGCAGCACATCTGAGAAGTTGACGGCTGCGGCTCCGATCTTGATCCGCACCTGACCCGCTTCCAAGAGAGGTGAGGGAAGCGTTTCGACTGTGACAGCTTCAGGGGGCCCGTACGAGGAACAGACTGCGGCACGCACTCTCAGATCACCGGCCCTGCCAGATCGGTGCGCGCTTCTCGATGAACGCCGCGGCGCCCTCTTTGGCGTCTGCACTGGTGAATACGATGGACTGCCAGTCGGTGAGTCGTTCCGCGGCCCGGGCAGCATCGGAGACCGAGAGACGGACGAGTTCCTTGCAGGCAGCAAGTCCGAGGGGTGCATTGGCGGCGATTCGCTCGGCGAATCCCAGGGCAGTGTCCAACACAGCATCAGCTTCGACCACAGCATTGATCAAACCGAGCTGGTAGCCACGGTCTGCGGTGATGAAGTCGCCCGTGAGCGTCATTTCCAGCGCGGCGTGCAACGGGAGTCTCGTGCCTATGGTCGTTCCGCCGCCACCGGGGAACAAACCCCGCTTCACCTCGGGGAAGCCGAATTTGGCGGTCGACGAAGCGACGATGACATCGGCCCCGAGCAGCAGCTCGAGTCCGCCGCCGATGGCCGTGCCGTTTGCCGCACCGATAACCGGGAGGGTCAGTTGTCCCGAAGCCAGTCGCGCGTAACCCTCGGAGTTGAAACCACCCTCGCCTTCTTCCGCGAAGGAGCGCAGATCCATCCCTGAACAGAATGCGCGGTCGCCCGCGCCGGTGAGGACGATGGCGCGAACGTCCGGATCAGCTTCGGCCTCCACGACGACGGTGCCGAGGTCACGCATCAGCGTGCCGGTGAGTGCGTTCCGTGCCTCCGGTCGGTTCAGGCGAAGGACCAGAATGGCGCCGTGGCGTTCCTGTACGAGTTCTGCGGTGTCGGTCATGACTTGTACTCCGTCGTTTCGGCGAGCTCGGCGGCCGCGATCATGGACTGGACGACGATGGGCCCGAAGGCGAGGAGCTTTTCGTTGCCGCCTGCACGCTGGTATCCCTGTTCGAGAATGATCGCCAACTTCCATTTGGCGAGGATCCGGTAGTAGTCGAGATCGTCGACCTGGCGTCCCGAGACGTCGGAATAGTGTCCTGCCAGCTGATCCATCGACGGCATCCCCTGCAGATTGACGTAGCTGCAGGTGGCAGCTTCCGGGGTGCTGGTGTCCGCAGGCCAGCCCTCGAGCATCCAAGCCAGGTCGAGCTTGGGGTCTCCGACCGTGCCCATTTCCCAGTCGACGATCGCGGCCAGTTTCGCCGGTGCACCGTCCTGGAACATGACGTTCGCGAACTGATAGTCGCCGTGCATGATGCCGGGGACGAAATCGAGCGGCTTGTGGTTGCGCAGCCAGTCGGTAGCTACATCGAAACCGTCGAGTTCGCGGCCCTTGATCTTCGCGAAAAGGCCGGTCCAGCGGTCGACCTGGCGTTCGTGGAAGCCCTCGGGGCGGCCCAGGTCTTGGAGACCCCTGGACTTCCAATCGACCGCGGACAGGAGGGCGATGCCTTCGGCCAATTGGTAGCCGAGTCCGGCGCGGGCCACGAGGTCGGTGTCGAAGGGGGTGGTCCAGTTCCTGTTCTCCATCGGTGACCAACCGTCGACGAATCCCATCAGGTAGAACGGCCGGCCGAGGACCGATGCGTCTTCGCACACGGCGATGGCCTCGGTGTGTGGCACGTCGGTGCCCTCGAGTGCCTGGATGATCTGCCACTCCCGCAGAATTCCCTTGTCGCGATTCGCCGGAGCTTCGGGCGGTGGTATTCGGATCACGCAGCGGAGGTCTTCGCGGGTCAGTTCGTAGATGTCGTTCTGTGTTCCGCCGGAAAGGTATCGGTGTTCGAGCGGGGCCCCCTTGCCGAGCCCCTGACCGTCCATCCAGTCCGACAGGCGTTGAAAGTCGATCACAAATTTCCTACTTCCAGTTCGAGGTACTCGGCGAACTTCGCCTTGGCGGCTTCTTGCTTCTTCGGGATCCATTCCGAGGGCCAGAGGTCGTCGTTGGGCTTGTAATCGCGAAGTACCTGCTTGGCGACTGTGGTCTTGTGCACCTCGGTGGGGCCGTCCGCGAGGCCCATGACGGCGGCGCCGTGAATCATCTGGAACAGCGGCAGCTCGTTGGTCACGCCCAGTGCTCCGTGCACTTGCATTGCGCGCCAGGCAATGTCGTGTAGAACTGTCGGCATGATGACCTTGGCGGTGGCGATGTCTTTTCGAACCTTCTTGTAGTCGTTGTACTTGTCGATTTTCCAGGCCGTGTGCAGCACGAAGAGCCGGAACTGGGCCAACTGGGCGTAGGAGTCGGCGATATAGCCCTGGACGAATTGCTTGTCCGCGAGGCGGCTACCTGAGGTTTCGCGGCTGAGGGCGCGCTCGCACATCATGTCGAGGGCCTTCTGCGCGAGACCGATCGTCCGCATGGCGTGGTGGATCCTGCCGCCGCCGAGGCGGGTCTGAGCGACGGCGAAAGCCTGACCTTCTCCACCGAGCATTGCCTCTTCGGGAACCCGGACACCGTCGTAGTGAATGAGGGCGTGGGTACCGTCGTTCATGGCTTCCCCATACAGGCCGACGTTGCGAACGATGTCGATTCCGGGCGTATCCGCCGGGACCAGAAACATCGACATGCCTTTGTAGACGCTGACGTCGGGGTTCGTGACGGCCATGACGATCAGGAAGGATGCGGTTCTGGCGTTGGAGGAGAAGTACTTCCAGCCGTCGATGATCCAGTGGTCCCCATCTTTGACCGCTCGCGTGGTGAACTGGGCTGGGTCGGCGCCTGCCTGGGGCTCGGTCATCGAATAGGTGGAGAACAACTCGCCGTTGAGCAGCGGCTGCAGATAGCGCTCCTTTTGTGCTTCGGTGCCGTAATGGGCGATGATCTCGGCGTTGCCGGTGTCCGGCGCTTGGCACCCGAACACGATCGGTGCCCACGAAGATCGGCCGAGTATCTCGTTCAGGAGCGCCAACTCGAGCGCTCCGTATCCCTGGCCGCCGAGTTCGGGTCCGAGGTGGGTGGCCCAGAGGCCTTGTTTCCGAACCTGGTCTTTCAATGGGTCGATAGCCTTGCGTCGCGCCCCGTCGAGGGGAACGAACTGTTGGTGCTCCCAGATGTGATCGAGTGGCTCGACCTCGTCGCGTACGAACGTATCCGCCCAGTCCAGTTTCGCTTGGTACTCAGCGTCCGTCTCGAAATCCCATGCCATTGCGCCTCCTTCGTCTACATGAGAATATCGTTCTCGTGAACATAAATGCAATTCTTATTTTTCGGAGTTCGCTTCTTGAAGCCGCGGAGAGTTGGGCGAGGCCGGCCGATGAAGGCTGAGGATCTCTTTCATCTCGGCATCGTCACCGACAAACCGGAAGCGACCCGGATGGAGCTCCGCGCCCTGTTCGGGTACGAGTGGGGCGACGAAATAGGTGGTCCGATCGCGGTGACTGTGCCGGTCGTGACCGAGGCGACCCGGGTGGGTTCCGACGGGCAACCGTTCTTCACTTTCCATCGCAGCGCGACGACGGGCCTTCGGATCGAATTGGTGAGTCGTGTGGCGCAGCCAGGGCTTCAGCGGTGCTGGGCCCGCCCCGAGCGGCTTTCGCGCGGTCCAGCCGAAGCGAACTGACGCGATGGAGGATCTTGCGAACCGTATTGCTCAGCGCGCGTTGGCCAAACGCGGCGCGATATATGCCATGGAAATCCGTGGGTTGCTCGACGCCGCGCTCGAGGTGATGCGGGCGTGCGGAACGACCTCCCGCCCGCGGGTCGCGGACATTGTCGCTGCGGCCGGCCTGTCGAACGAGGCGTTCTATCGTCATTTTCGGTCGAAGGATGCGCTGGTGGCAGCGCTGTTCGAGGACGGAACGGAGCGGTTGCGGAATTACGTTGCGCACCAGATGGGCAAGGAGTCCACGCCTGAGGTAAAGGTTCGCCGCTGGGTCGAGGGTGTGATCTCCCAGGCCGCCGGTGAGGTCGCGGAAACCACGCGCGCCGTCCTGTGGAACGCCGGCAGTCTCGGCGAGGACGCGGCGTCGGGCCTGCGGTCGGCCAGTGATCCGCTGGCCGGTTTGCTGCACGAACCGTTCAGGCAGTTGGGAAGCGAGGCGCCCGAATTCGATGCCTCCCTTGCAGCGCACGCGATGATCGGCACGTTGTCGGACTACCTCTGGCGGCGGGTTCAGCCGACCGCGACCGACATCGATCGCATCACCGTGTTCTGCCTGAGAGCCGGAGCAGCCGGGCGGTAATGCGCCGACCGGCCGTGGCTTTCCGGTTCACGTCCGTTCGTCGTCGACGCGCCGCAGGCTGCGAAGAAAGAGCTGCACCGCCGAACGGGTGTGGCGTGCCCGGTCCTCGGGGTCGTGCACGATGCCGAAGGACGCGAGGCGCGCCGGCGCGACCGAGGCCATCCCGAGGAAGTGTTCCGCGAGCAGGTCGGGGTCTTCGGCCACGATCGAGCCGTCTGCCGCGTGCCGGTTGAGTAGGTCGACCACGAGCTGCTTGCGCGGCCAGAATCCGGTACCGAAAGTCCGGCGGGCGAGCTCCGGGTAATGCGAAGCATGGGCAATAGCGATCTGTTCGAGCCTGATCATCGCGGGTTCGAGCGCCCGACTCAGCGCGGCGGACGCGATCGCGGTCAAGGCCTCCTCCAAGTCGTCGAGGCTCGGCGCGGGTGGTTCGGGAACCGGCCAGTCGGTGCGTTGGATCGCCCATTCGAGTACCGAGCGGAAGACTGCCTCCTTGGTGGGGAAGCGAGCGTATAGGGACGGTTTGGTGGTGCCGGCCGCCTCGGCGATCGCATTCATCGACGTGCCCTCGTAGCCGTACTGGAGGAAGAGCTCGAGCGCGCTTTCGCGGACGCTTCGATCGATCCGCGTGGCTTGCTCCCGGGTGGGACGGCCGCCGCGGTGAGGCGTGGAGTCGTCTGTACGAGAGCGGGACTTCGGCGACGTCATGCCGGTAAGTCTGCCAGCCGAGTCCGGGACTGCTGTGGACAAAATAACTTTACCGTGGGTAAAGTTAACGCAACTTGACCGAGGGTAAAGTTATTTGCGCTCACGACGCCGGAGGCACCATGTCAGGAACGACGAAACAGCGGAATGTCATCGAGACACTGGATGCGCTTTTTCAGGAGCGGCGCCGGCAGGTGCCCTTTCTCGCGCAGCGGGCCGATGCGGAGGGAATCGAGAGAATCGCGTCCCGCGAGGACATGATTCCCCTGCTCTTCCCGCATACCGCCTACAAGAGCTACCCCGAATCGCTGATCGCGAAGGGCAATTGGAGGCAGCTCACTCGCTGGCTCGATTCCCTCTCGACCCACCGGGTCACCGACGTCGACCTGTCCGGCGTCGCGGACGTCGACGGCCTGATCGACAGGTTGGAAGCTGCTGGACATCTGGTGTCGAGTTCGAGCGGCACCAGCGGGAAAAGTTCCTTTTTGAACAAGTCTCCGCGTGACCGGGAAGTGTCGCTGCAGAACATGCTCGACGGCCTGACCGATCTCGGTCTGCCGCCGGAACGCACGTGGCATTTCATTCCTGTCGGTCCGGAGACCGGGCTCAGCGGACACAATGCCATGCGCGACCTGCTCCTCGGCTCCTACGGCCGACCGGACGGCATCCCACTCTTTCCGGCCGCGCCCCCCGCCGCCGGGCACCACGCCTACATGGCGCGCCTGTCCGCGGTGCGCAAGGCGATGGCCGACGGGACCGCCACACCGGACGAGCTCGCGGCGCACGAGGCAGAGGCCGCGAAGCGGCAGGCGGAGAACGAGCGGCGCCTGCACTACTGGGCAGAGCAGATACTCGAACATCGTTCGGAGCGAATCTTCTTCAGCTCCCAGTTCGCAAGCCTGTTTCGGCTCACGGAGATACTGCGCGAGCTCGGAGCGAAAGACGGAGACATCACCGGCGAGAATGCGCTGACGGTGGGCGGCGGATTGAAGGGCCACTCCTTGCCTGCCGACTATCAAGCGCAGATCTACCGGATGCTGAATATCTCACCGAGCAGGTTCTTCCACTACTACTCCATGCAGGAGCTCAATCTGCGTCTTCCCCGATGTTCCGCCGAGCGCTACCACGTGCCGTCCGGACTCGTACTCTTCGTACTCGACAAGAACGGCGAGGCGCCGGCACCGGAATCGGACGGACAGGTCGAGGGTCGTGCCGCATTCTTCGACACGACCGTCGACGGGCGCTGGGGCGGGACGATCACCGGCGACAAGATCAGCGTCGACCTCGACGCGTGCGCCTGCGGCCGATCGGGGCCCTCGATCGCCCCCGACATCACTCGGTACTCGGATCTGGTCGACGACGACAAGATCACCTGTGCCGGCACCACGGATGCTTACGTCCGTGGATTCATCGAGGACTGAGGACGAAACCATGACGACGACAACCACTCTCACCCCGAGTACGTCCAAGATCCGTGTACCCCATTTCGTGCGCGGCAAGCTGATCTGGGGTCACGACACCGAATATCTCTCCCGCGACTTCGGCGTGCCCTTTGCCACGCCGCGCCTGAAGCTCGACGAACTGTTCGTTCCGCGCACCCAGCAGGGCCCGGCATTCGAGGTTCCACTCTCGGAGATCATCGATTTTCTCGTCGAGACCGCCAAACATCTCACGCTCGAAACGAACGAATATCTGCAGGAGTCGCTAGAGATGACCCTGCAGGTCAGCGCGCTGCCGCGGCGAATCATCGAGAATACGTTCGCCAGGCCCGGGCAGTTCCTGACCAGGGAGGCGCTCGAGTACCGGCTCGACCGCACGTTCGGTGACCGGAATCTACTCGACGGATGGGTCGAGCGCACCGATCCGAACGGAAGGGTGAGTCGGATTCGGGCCTTCCCACCCCGGCTCGTCCACATGCTCGCAGGAAACTCACCGAGCGCAGCCATGACCTCGATCGCCGACGCAGCACTTGTCAAGGCGGTGAACGTCTTCAAGATGCCTTCTGCTGATCCCTTCACCACGGTTGCCGTACTTCGAACCATGTCGGACATCGAGCCCGATCATCCGATTCTCCGGTCGATGTCGGCTGTCTACTGGCGCGGGGGCGACGCGCAGGTCGAGAACGTGCTGTACCGCTCCCAGTACTTCGACAAGCTGGTGGCCTGGGGTGGCGGCTCCGCGATCGCGAACGCCGCGAAGTACGCCGGGCCGGGGTTCCAGTTGATCTCGTTCGACCCCAAGGTGTCGATGTCCATCGTCGGCAGGGAGGCGTTCGCATCGGAGGAGACCCTGCAGCAGGTGGCCGAACTCGCCGCGGCCGACGCCACGATCTTCAACCAGGACGCGTGCGTCGCCGCTCGGCACATCGCGGTCGAGGGTGACATCGGGCAGGTCGACCGGTTCTGTGCCGCGCTCACCGCACGACTCGGTGTCGACCGGGACTTCGCGGAGGCAACCGGGCCGAAGACTCCCAGCGACATTCGTGAGGAGGTGGAGGGAATGCGCTTCCTCGAACCCGACTATCGGGTCTGGGGAGGTTACGACGGTAGCGGCCTGGTTGTGCGCTCGCCCGAGCCGGTCGACTTCCACCCGACGAACAAGACTGTCAACGTCGTGCCGGTCGCGTCGATGGGCGACGCCGCCGCCTTCGCGACGGTGGCGACGCAGACGGTAGGCATCTACCCGACACACCGGAAGGCCGAGGTTCGCGATCATCTCGCTACGGCGGGCGTGCAGCGTGTCGTGAAACTGGGCAGCGCACTCACCGGCAGCATGGGCAGCCCTCACGACGGTATGTATCCCCTCCATCGATTCGTCAACTGGGTGGTGGATGACGATGCCTGACTCGGATCGCAGGAGGGGAATGGGGATGCGTGTGCTGGGCTCGTCCGGCCTGCGTGTCAGCGAGCTCTGCCTGGGTGCAATGACATTCGGGACGGAGTGGGGGTTCGGCGCGGATGAGGAGACGTCGCGGGAAATCTACCGTGCCTTCCGCGACGCGGGCGGCAACGTGGTCGACACGGCCAACAACTACACCGAAGGCGCGAGCGAATCGATTGTCGGGCGACTGGTAGCGGGCGAGCGCGATTCTGTCGTCCTGAGTACCAAATTCACACTGCCGACCCACAAGGACGATCCGAACTCGGGCGGCAGTCACCGCAAGAGCCTGCGTCGCAGCGTCGAGACGAGCCTGCGACGGCTGGGCACCGACTATGTGGACTTGTTGTGGGTACATGCGTGGGACCAGTGCACTCCTGTCGAAGAGACATTGCGTGCACTCGACGACCTGGTGCGATCCGGCAAAGTCCTCGCGATCGGCGTGACAAACACGCCCGCCTGGGTCGTCTCCCGATCGGCCGCCATTGCCGAGTTGAGGGGCTGGTCCGCGTTTTGCGGCATGCAGGTCGAATACTCTCTCGTCGCACGTACTCCGGACCGAGAGCTCCTGCCCATGGCGCGGGCACTCGGCCTGGCTGTCTACGCGTGGAGTCCGCTCGCACGCGGGATACTGGCCGGGAAGCTTCCCGGTGGTATCGAGCGACTGTCCCCGTCTCACCAACGGGGTGTGAACGCTGCCGTCGAAATCGCGGAAGAACTCGGAACCACGTCCGCGCGCGTAGCGCTGGCCTGGGTGCTGCGCCAGGGGCTGATCCCGTCGATCGGCGCACGTACCGTGACCCAGATCCACGACAATCTCGGCGCACTGAGTGTCCATCTGGACGACTCACATATGGAGCGGCTCGACGCGGCCACACGTGTGCGGCTCGGCTATCCGCACGACTTCCTGCACGAGCGTCGGGCGATGTTCTCGTCGGATGCCGACACTGCAACCTGATTCGGAAGGAACCACGATCATGGCGACTACACGGTCGTTCATCAATGGAGAATCTGTCGATTCCCCCGAGTGGTACGAGAACATCGACCCGTCCACGGGCCGTTCCCTGGGCACCGTCGCACGTGCCACGGCGCAGCAGGTCGATTCCGCGGTGTCCGCGGCCCGTGCGGCGAACAGGTCGTGGCGGCGCACCAAGCCCGAGGATCGTGCACACATCCTCACCCGTATCGCGAACCTGATCCTGCGCGACAAGGAACACCTTGCACGGATGGAGAGCGAGGATTCGGGCAAACCTCTCAGCCAGGCGCGCAACGACGTCGACGTGTCGGCACGCTACTTCAGCTTCTATGGGCACGCGATCGACACCTACTACGGTCAGTCGATTCCGCTCTCAGCCGACCTGCACGTGTACACCCGGCGTGAGCCGTTCGGGGTCACCGCCCACATCGTGGCCTGGAACTACCCGATGCAGCTCCTCGCGCGCGCGGTGGCACCCGCCATTGCGACCGGCAACTGCTCGGTGGCCAAACCGGCGGACGAAACACCCCGCACCGCGGTGGCGTTCGCGCAGCTGGCTATCGAGGCAGGCTTACCGCCCGGTGTGTTCAACGTCGTCACCGGGATCGGCGCCGAAACCGGTGCGGCACTGTCCGCGCATACCGGGGTCGACCACATCGGGTTCGTCGGGTCGACCCGGATCGGCGCGGTGATCGCGCGTGCGGCCGCCGACCGTGTCGTTCCCGTGGTACTCGAGCTCGGGGGTAAGTCCGCGCAGATCGTCTTCCCGGACGCTGATCTGGACGCAGCATCCACGGCGGTGGCGAAGGCAATCTTGCAGAACGCGGGGCAAACCTGCTCCGCAGGTTCGCGTCTGCTCGTTCACGAGTCCGTCCATGCCGAAATGGTCGATCGGGTCGCCGAACACTTCTCCCGCGTGACCATCGGAGCCGGTGTCGACGACAAAGAACTCGGTCCGCTGGTGTCGGCCAAGCAGCAGGGCCGGGTCAAATCCATGGTCGACGATCTCACCAAGGGTGAAATAGTGTGCGGGGGCATCGTCCCTGAGGACGAATCGCTCGCCGGCGGCGCCTACTTCGCGCCGACCCTCATCGACAACGTGGATCCGGTCTCACCGATCGCTCAGGAGGAAATCTTCGGGCCCGTTCTCGTGGTCAACTCTTTCGCCGGAGAAGAGGAGGCGGTCGCACTGGCGAACGGCACCGAGTATGCGCTGCTCGGCTCGGTGTGGACCGCCGACCTTTCTCGGGCGCACCGGATGGCCGCGGACATCGAGGCAGGTCAGGTGTACGTCAACACCTACGGCGCCGGTGGTGGTGTGGAACTTCCCTTCGGCGGCTTCAAGAAGTCCGGATACGGGCGTGAGAAAGGGTGCGAGGCCCTCGATGCCTTTACCGCCACCAAGACGGTTGTTGTCAAACTCTGACGTGAAGCGGATCGACCCTCTACGCATGATGCCCGCCGACTCCGGTCGGCGGGCATCATGCGTGTAAAAGTTTCCTGACCTACGAGTTCGCGAGTTCGTAGCGTCGGCGGTACTCCTCCTTGGACGTCTCACTCACGTCGACGTCGGTGGCGCGGGCACGCAGGGCTCCCACGGTGGCCTGCTCGCGAGGAGTGTGCTCGAACGGATCCCAATCGAAGAACCTGGCAACATTCTTCCAGGTGATTTTATCGATCTCCTCGTCGGTGCAGCGGGAGGCGGCGAGCTCCTCCATCAGCATCTCCGGCGAATTCGGCCAGGTGGAATCGGAGTGCGGGAAGTCGCACTCCCACGCGATGGTGTCGATGCCCAGCCGCTCACGGTTGTTCAGACCGCTCGGCTCGGTGATGTAGCACGCCAGAAAGTTCTTTCGCCACACGTCCGTAGGGCCCATTCCCTTGGGGAGGAAGCTCATGCCCGTCCACGACTGGTTCTCGATATGCCGCTCCAGCCGGTCGAGCCACGGCGCCACCCAGCCCACACCGCCCTCGCTCATGGCGACCTTGAGGTCGGGGAACTTCTGGAAAGCCCCGCTGAGCATCATGTCGTTCGCCGCGATCGTCGAGATGAGCGGCGTCAAGACCATCATGTCGTCGATGTTGAAACCCTCGGGCCGCTTGACGAGGCCGAAGCCGCCGCCGATGTGCAGGCTGAGGACAATGTTGTGCTCCACGCACGCTTTGAAAACCGGGTCCCAGTGACCTGATTTGAAGTCGGGAAACCCGACACCGTAGGGGGTTTCGGGAATGCTGATGGATCGGCAGCCCATCGCCGCGAGCCGGTGGATCTCCTTGACCGACGCGTCCATGTCGAAGAACGGGATGATGCCGAGCGGGATGAAGCGGCCCGGGTAGGTGCTGGGGACCTCGCCGACGACCCAGTCGTTGAACGCCTGGCAGGCAGCGAGAGATAGCTTCTTGTCCGGCAGGCTGGCCAGATGGGTGCCGGCGAATCCCGGGAAGGTGGCGAAAAGTGTTGCGGCCAGGGTGCCGTTGGCATCCATGTCCCGCACCCGCATGCCCATGTCGTAGACACCGGGGCGCATCTCGGCGTAGCCCGTCGGATCCAATCCCCACTCGCTCTTGGGCCAGGAGACCACGGCGTTCAGCCCCGAGCTGCCGACCACGACGTCCTGGAACATCCAGGCCTGCACGTTGGGGTTGCGCGGGTGGGCTGTCAGCTTGGGAGCCTGGTCCATGAGACTCTTCGGGAAGTGCTTTTCGAAGATGTCGGCTGGTTCGACCACGTGGTCGTCGATGCTGACCATCACCATGTCGTCAATGTTCATTGGAAATCCTCTCCTGCACTGCGCAGAAATATCCGGCAGTGGCGCCAGTCACTAATGAGAATAGTACTTTCATTTGTGAGAATCTAGATCCCGCGTTCGAATCGGCCGTTTTTGCGGTCGATGGGCCGGTCGTGCGTGGGAACCGAGCGACACCGTTCAGCGCAGGACAGTGCCGCCATCGACGTTGACGACCTGGCCGTTGATCCACGCCCCGTCGTCGGACATCAGATAGGCGACCATTCCCGAGATGTCGCTCGGCCTGCCCGCGCGCGGGCTGCGGGATCGGGCGATCAAAGATTGCAGCAACTCCGGAGAGGCACCCTGCTCGATCTCAGGAGTGAGGATCAATCCGGGAGTAATGGCATTGGCGCGGATGCCCTCCCGGCCCCAGCGAGAGGCAACGTGCCGCGCCAGGGCATTGATACCCGCCTTGGTCGCGGAGTAGGCCGGGCGTTCGGGATCACCCGTGAAGGACGCAATGGACGAGGTGTACACGATGGTCCCACCACCTCGGGCGAGAAGCTCCGGAATGCTGTGGCGGGTGACGAGCATGTGGCCGCGGAGATTGACGGCGATGGTGCGGTCCCATATCTCGAGGTCGATATCGACGATATTCGTGTCCTTGGACACCGCCGCCATGTCCCCGGCGTTGATGTGGACTGCGTCCAGGTGTCCGTAGGTCCGCACGGAGAACACGACCAGTTCCTTGACGGACTCGTCGTCGGAGATGTCGAACTGTGCGGCGACCGCCTGACCACCGGCCTCGCTGATGGCTGCAGCGGTCTTCTCGGCTCCGGGAAAGTTCAGGTCGCCGACCACAACCCGTGCTCCGTACTGTGCCAACCGGTGCGCAGAGGCGGCGCCCAGGCCGGTGGCCGCACCGGCGACGAGGACTACCTTATTTGTCAGACCCTCCACGAGGACCTCCTTGGTGACGTCATTCCGCGGTCCGTGGGGGAGATCCGCGGCAATCGGATATGCGAAATGGGGGGGTCGGCGTCGTTCATCGACAACGCCTCCTGCCGCGCCGACGGTACGGAAGTGCTCATCGGGGGTACCGCACCGGATGCCCACCGCTGATGACACTGTCGAGGATGCCCAGGTCACCGCCGAGTTCGGCGACGGTTTTACGGACTACTGCCACATCCTTGTCGAGGAACTCACCGACCGCGCTTCGGAAGGACCTCACCGAGCCTCGCGCCGCGACACTGCCCATGACCCGACTGGCGGAGCTTCCGTGGGGAAGGGCCTCGAGCAGCACGGACTCGTCTATTCCGAGCTGCCTGCCGAGGTCGGCGGCTTCGGCGAGGAGTCCGATCTGCGCCGCGAACAGTGCATTGTTCACCAGCTTCACGCGTTGCCCGTTGCCGCTGGGGCCGACGTGGAGAATGGGATCGCCGTAGCTTTGCAGTATCGGGCGAATTCGTGCCACAGCGCCCTCGGGTCCGCCGAGGAAGAGGGTCAAGCACCCGGCTGCGATGTCGGGTGGCCCGCCGCTGACCGCGGCGTCGACCACGTCGATGCCATGTGCCGCTGCACGTTCCGCGACGGCCTCGACCGTGCGGGGACTCACCGTGGTGTGCACCGCCAGGACGGCGCCGCTCGGCATGGCTGCCAGCAACAGGCTGTCGAGGCACACGTGCCGAACCTGGTCGTCGCTGAATACGCATACCGTCACGAGATCGGCTCCCTCGCCGACCTCGGAAAGATCGGAGAATGCCTCCGCCCCCGACGCGTAGATAGCGGCCCGGCTTTCGGATGAGCGGCCCAGCGCGCGCACTTCGTGACCGGCTTCGGCGAGCCCCCGCACCATGGGGAGTCCCATGCGCCCGGCACCGATGAATCCGACGCGACTCATCGCAGGTGGTCCATCAGGGTGAGCGTGGTGTCTGCGGCGGCCATCGCGATGCCCGTCGGGACCTCCGCCGCGGCCGCGAGCCCGGCCACCAGCCCGACATCCTTCTGGAGCAGCTCGCCGGCGTGCGCCGCGATGCGATCGAGAGTTCCTCCGGCAGAGACGATTCGGCTGAGTGCAAAGCTGTCGGCGGTTCCGTGGGTGATGACTTCACCGAGTCTGGCGGGGTCGACACCCAGTGACTGCCCGAGGCTCAGGGTGCTGGCCGCCGTGGCGAGGTTGGCGGTGAAGAGCAGATTATTGAGCAGTTTCGTGACCTGTCCGGCGCCCAGCGGACCTAGGTGGACGACAGGGTTCGCATACATCGAGAACACCGGCCGGCAGCGGTCGTAGTCGTCGACCGCTCCTCCCACCATCACCAGCAGACGCCCTTCGGTAGCCGCCGATCCGCCGCCGCTCACCGGAGCATCGACGACGGAGACCCCGCGCTCCCGCGCCTTGGCAGCCAGGTCGTGACACGTGTCCGGGTGCACCGTGCTGTGGATGGCGATCACGCCGCCGTCCTTCATTCCTTCGAGTACACCGTCCTCACCGGCGACCACCTCCTGAACGTCGTCGTCGCTGACCACGCAGATACACACGAGATCGCTGGCCGCGCCGAGGTCGGCCGGGGAGTCGGCGAACGTCGCGGCGGTGTCGGCAAAGGGCACGAAAGCGTCGGGACGGCGCGCCCACAGTGTGACGTCGTAGCCCGCGTGAATGATCCGGCGTGCCATGGGTGCGCCCTGGCTGCCGAGTCCGATGAATCCGACGCGCATCAGTGTTCCTCCGATTCGAGATTGGGCATCATGCGGCCACGACCTCTCGCGGTTGCGGTCGCCAGAACAGTGCAAGCAGTCCTGCCGTTGCGGCGACGCCCAGACCCAGTGCGGTGCCCCCACCGGCCCAGCCGGCGATGTCGATGCCTGTGACAGCGTCGAGCGAGAACTCTCCCGGGCCGAGCATTGCCAACGCCAGTGCGGTTATCGATAGCACCAGGACGTATTCATAGCCTTCCTTGAAGACGAAGAACCCGTTGGGCCGGTGGGCGAGGAGTCCCGCCACGAGCATCACCGAGATGACCGCCGCGCAGGCGAGCGGCGTGAGGAGGCCTATGACGAGAAGTAAGCCCGCACCGATTTCGGTGATTACGCTCAGCCACGCCTGCAGCTTGCCCTGCCGCAGACCCAGTCCGCTGAACCAGCGGGCAGTCCCTTCGATACGGCCACCGCCGCGCCAATGGTTCAGCCCGTGCGCGATCATGGTCGCTCCGATAACCAGTCTGACAAGTAGCAGTGCAACATCGACGGCGTGCATCAGTCGTCCTTTCCCGTTGTGCTGTGTGTGCAGTCCTCGACGAAGGACAACACCTTCGCGTAGTAGTCCGGGGCTCCATGGCCGAGGCTGAGGTTGTGCCCGCTGCCGGCCTGTTCGTTGACGGTGACGCTGGGCGCAGCAGTGAACATGGCTGCGATGTCTTGCAGTGCAGCGGAGTCGATTCGCCACACCTTCTCGAACTCGGCGGCGGTGAAGTGGACGGGAACTCGTATCCGCGCCGCGAGCGCCGGGAAGTCGATTCGCGCCCAGGTCGCGAGGACACCTGACTCGTAACGGGGAGTCGATGAGGCGATAGGTGCGCCCCCGATCAGTTCGGTGGGGTACAGGTGGCTCGGTTGCCACAGCAACGCGCGCACTGCCTCCGGCGGTGCCGGCTGGTGAGGCGTGCCCAGGATTTCGGCCGCCACGGGCTGGTGTTCGCGACCGGTGCCGGCAAGCTCGATACCCAGTAAGTCGGTGCCTCGTTCGTCGGCGGCCATGCGGACTGCGAGCTCCGAACCGGCCGAATGCGCCCACACGAAGACGCCGGCGCCGCGCGGACGCGACCCGAGGTGGTGGTCGATGGCCGCATAGGTGAGGTCGACGCGTCGTTGGTGGGGGGCGATCTCGACCGCGAACGGTGCAGAAGTGCCGTAGCCCGGCCGATCGAGCGCGAGCACGGTGTACCCGAGCGCGGACGCGAATCGCAACAGCGACAGTTCGGGATGGCCCGGGCAGTCGTAGTAGCCCGAGTTCGTTGCTCCACCGTGCAGCGCGACGATCACCGCGCGCGGATTCGGGGCCTCGGACAACAACGCCGACATCGGGATTCCGTCGATGTCGGCCACGCTCGCGCACGGCGTGGTGGTTTCAGGGTCGTCGAAGTCGGCGGGTAGCGACAGATCGGGATCCGTGGTGGTCATGCATCCGTCCTGAGGAGCAGGGCGCCGCCGGGGGAGAGGCCTCCGGTGGCGGCGACGGCGACGCGGGCGCCGGGAACCTGGCGTGCCCCGGCATCGCCGCGCAATTGGGTGACGGCTTCGTGGATCAGTCCCATGCCGTGGGTACGGCCGTGTGAGAGCTGACCGCCGTGCGTGTTGAGGGGGAGCACGCCGTCCCGGGCAATGTTCGTGCCGCCGTCGAGGAAATCTTTCGCTTCACCGATGCCGCAGAAGCCCAGGGCCTCTATCCAGGACAGGCAGTTGAACGTGAACCCGTCGTAGAGCTCGGCCACGTCGACATCACTGGGGCTCATCGAAGTCCGCGACCACAGGTGGGCGGCGGGGCCGAGAACCTGAGGTTCGTGCGTCAGCGTGCTCTGATCCCATTCGATCCGCTCGACGATCTGGGTGCCGACGGCCTCGACGAGCACGGGCGGCTTCGCGAGATCGTGGGCGGCGTCCACCGCCGAGACGATGACGGCAATCGAGCCGTCGCAGGGAACGTCGCAGTCGTAGAGACCGAACGGTGTGGTGATCGTCCGGGCAGACAGGTAGTCGTCCATCGTCATCGGATCGCGGTATACAGCCGTGGGATTGAGTGCGGCGTTGGCCCGCTGGTTCAGTGCGATCCATCCGAGTGTTTCCCGGGTAGTTCCATATCGGTGGAAGTGCCGCTGTGCGTTCTGGGCCAGCGTATGTGCGGCCGAGGTGGCCCCGAACGGCACCATCCAGCTGGGAGTGCGGCCGGTGGCCGGTGGGGGGATCTCGCCGCGACGCATCTGCTCGCTGTAGGTCGCTTCCCAGAGGGTCCGGTAACACAGCACATGACGTGCCAGGCCACTGGCGACCGCGAGCATCGCGGTGATCACGGATCCGCCGGGACCGAAGGTTTCGATGCCCCCGTTGTGCCACGTCGGCCGGAGTCCGAGGGCTGCCTCGACTCCGGTCACGCCGCCCTCGCCGAAACCGCCGACCTGGCCGGCGCCGGGATAGCTTGCGAGGCCGTCGATATCGTCCATCGTGAGGCCGGCATCGGCCACGGCACGCTCGCAGGCCTGCAGTGTCAGCGCCATCGGCGACACCATCAGCCGTCGACCGATTTCCGACATCCCGATGCCGGTGAGAGCTACCTTGTCCTCGAACTTTTCGCGCGTCACCATGGGGCGCACGGACTTCCTGATCTGGCCCGGATCGACGTCGTCCGTAGGCAGGGGAAGAGACGCAGGCTGTTCGGCCGCAGGCCGGAACAGCGGGAGCCACACATCGCCGTCCTGCGTGAAGACGACCTCCATCCACATACCGAGTGCGAGCTGTGCAGGGTCGCACTCGACCACGTTGGTCGTCAAGCGAACCCGCTGATCCTCGTCGATCGCGACCTGGGCCACCACGTAGGGTGCCGGCAGCCCGGGCAGGCTGAAGCGGTGGTTGACCGTGAATCCGATGAGAGTCGCGGAACCGGACACCACCCGGACACCCAACTGATGGCTTCGGCAGTACCGGCAGATCGGTTGCGGCGGATGGATGAGAGCCGAGCACGACTCACACTCCTGCAGCCGCAGGCGGCCATCCGCGCCGGACGTCCAGAAGAAGCGGTTCTGCGGCGTGATCTGGGGGAGGGGACGGCCGGACTCTTCGGCCGCCTTCCCCCCTACCACCGGATCGACCACCGTGGAATCAGCCACGTGCTTGCGCATCCTTACCTCGTGCCGTGATCGGTTCGGCGAGTCCCTGCTCGTCACAGATCAGTTGGAGCTTCTCGAGCGTGTCATCCAGGCCGGCGCCCAAGCGGGGGCCGGGAGTGAACGTCGCCGGAAGATGACGCATACCCTGAATGACACCGATGGAGTCGTAGTGCACGGTGCCTTCCGGGTCGCAGCGGTAGTCGGGCATCCGGTCGAGCACGGCGACGAGCATCCGCTTGAACACGGTTCGTGCGACGTTGGATCCGATGCAACGGTGAATTCCCAGACCAAAACTGAAGTGGCGGTTTCCCTTGCGCTCGAGATCGATCTGGTTCGGCTCCGGAAACAGCGACGAGTCGCGGTTGGCCATTGCCCAGGACAGCCAGAGGCGGTCGCCCTCCTTCAACTGGATTCCGTCGTACTCGCAGTCGGCGGAGATCGTGCGCCCGTCGCCCGGTGCAGGGGCGAAGTAGCGCAGGAATTCCTCGGTCGCGGAGTTCAACAGGGTGTCGCGTTCGCGGCTGAGAGTGTCGCGCTCCTCGGGATGCTGAGACAGCCACTCGAGCGAGTGCGCCGTGAGTGCCGTCGTCGTGTCGAACCCACCGCCGATGAGGAGACTGAGAATGCCGAGCAGTTCCATATCGTCCGGTGTCTCGCCGTCGACTGTGGCGCGTGCCAGCGCGTCCACCAGTCCTGGACGGGGATTCTCACGGATCTCCATGAGATTGGTGAGGAGGTCCAATCCCATGGCGCGGTGCAGTTCCCCGATTCGCGGGATGTCGGGGGAGTCCGGTGGTGTGTAGACCGCGGCGTGGACCGGCTCGTTGTAGATCGTCCATTTCTTGATGGGGATTCCGAGCATCGCCAGTGTGAGGACGGCGGGGACGATGTTCGCGAGCTCGTCTACGAAGTCGATCCTGCCCGTTTCGATTTTCTCGTCGATGGACGCGCGCACCACCTCGTCGATGAACGGGATCCACCTGTTGACTGCAGCGGGCGACAGGTACGGGTTGAGAAGCGAACGAAATTCACGATGCTCGGGCTCGTCCATTTCGAGGATGCCGCCTCGGACGCCGCTCGCGCGTTCCATTGTGGGGATAGCTATGCCCTTGTATCCACGACGGATGCCCTTCAGGTCGTGATCGTTCGACACGTCGGCGGACCGGGCGAAGGTGAACACCTCGCGGCCGCCCGCGGCGACCCAGTGGCCGCCGTGAGTATCGGACCAGGCCATCGGACACTTCGCGTGCATTTCCTCCGTGATCGGTAGGAAATTGTCGCGGTACTCCGGTGCGTGCCGGTCGAAGTCGTAGGTGTTCTTCTTCCGACTGTCGTCGTCTACGACGTCATCAACGCTCATCGCGTCGTCCTCTCTTGCGGTTCGAGGTGAATTGGCGAGTTCCGACCGGCAGCCGTGTCAGAAAAGGGAGATAGCCTGCTCTGGGCAGGAGTGGGCGGCTTCGCGCACCTTCTCTTCGTGTTCGGCGGACACCGATTCGCTGACGGCCGACGCGTGGCCGTCGATGTCGCTCAGTTCGAATACGTCTGGAGCTGCCATTGCGCACAGGGTGTGCCCTTGGCAGCGTTCTGGGTCGACCTTCACCTTCACGTTATTCCTCCTGATCGCAGGTGAATCCATCTCGAGCACATACTGTTTCGATCCCGTCGAGCCGCGGTCCGGCCGCAGGTCAGGTGTGGTAGTCGTACCACTTGAGGTAGCCGCCGCCGTCGACACGCATCTGCATGCCGGTGACGTATCGGGCTTCGTCGGAGGCGAGGAACAGGACGGTGTTGCTGATGTCCTCGGGCTCGACGTAGGGGATCGGCATGGCCTGTTGAACCCCGAAAGCGGGCTCGGCGTCCGCCCGCGTCGGGTGTTCCAGATCTGGCCGGAACGATCGATACATCGGCTCGCTCTGCAGCATGTCGGTATTGCAGTTCGTCGGGTGCACGACGTTGGCACGAATGCCGCGCGGGGCGAGATGTGTCGCAAGTTCGTGGATGTATTGGGAAAGTGCACGTTTGGAGAAGACATAGGCGACGCCACCGAGGTCCTTGCCGGGAACGTCCACCTTGCTCACGTCCATGAGTGCGGCGGTCGATCCGGTTGCGATGATCGAGGCACCATCTCCCAGGTGGGGCAACGCAGCCTGAATGGCATTCATCGTCCCAATGAGGTTGGTGTCGACCACAGCGCACCAGGCATCGATCTGTGGTTCGCCCTTCATACCCGCGACACCGGCTTGCGCGACCACGATGTCGAGAGAGCCGAGTTCGGCGATGCCACGCTCCACCGCGGCCCGCAACTGGTCGATTTGCCGAACGTCAGCCTGTATAGCGACGATGCGTCGACCGTGCTTTTCTACCAAGCGTGCGGTCTCTTCGAGATCCTCCGGGGTCGCCATCGGATAGCCGATCGCCGCGATGTCGCTACACAGGTCGACAGCGATGATGTCGGCTCCCTCTTCGGCCAGTCGCACGGCATGGCTGCGACCCTGGCCTCGCGCCGCGCCGGTAACGAACGCGACCTTGCTTTCTACTCGTCCCACTGAGAATCCCTTCGTTGATTGGCCGGCGTCAGTGCTTGCGTCCGATGCGGTGCGCGATGCGCCTCAGGTATTGCGGCCGCCGTTGACGCCGAGGATCTGGCCGGTGATGTATCCGGCTTCCTCGGAGATGAGGAAGGAGCAAGCGGCGGCGATGTCCTCCGGTTGGCCGACGCGCCGGACTGGGGTCTTGCTGATGTGCTGGTCGATCGAGCCGCCGAGGAGGCCCTTCTCCTCGGACCGGCGCAGCATGGGTGTGTCGATGAAGCCGGGAGGCACCGCGTTGACCGTGATGCCGCTGGGCCCGTATTCCAGAGCCAGCGATTTGGTGAGTCCGTTGACCGCCGACTTTGCGGATACGTACGCCGACATGAACGGCTGGCCTGAGTGCGCACTGGACGACGAGATGTTGACGATGCGACCCCAGCCCGCATCGACCATGTCCGGAAGCACCGCCTGGACGCAGTGGAAGACGCCGTTCAGATTGACGTCGATCACTCGCTGCCAGTTGTCGAATGCGATGTTGCCGAACCGCTTGTACAGCTCCAGTCCTGCCCCGTTGACCAGGACGGTGATCGGGCCCAACTCTTTTCGAACCTCGGTGAGAGCGCTATCGATCTGGGCAGGGTCGGTCACGTCGACCTTGTACTCGAACGCGGAGTCGGTCGGTGCAAGATCGAGTACGGCGACTTGGTAGCCGTCCTTGCGCAGGCGTTCGGCGATGGCGCGTCCAATGCCGGAGCTACCTCCGGTGACGACAGCTGTTCTCACGACCAGGCCTCGTCGCCCGAGATCGTGGTGCGCCGCATCAGGCGTTCCGAGGAAGGGGCATAGGGGAGCGCTCGGTGCAGCATCCCGGTGTTGTCCCACACCACCACGTCGCCGACCTTCCATTCGTGGGTGTACGAGAAGCGTTCCTGGGTCGCCCAACCAAGCAATTCGTCCAGCAGTGCCCGGCTTTCCTCGGGCTGCATTCCGACGATGTGGTCAGCGGTGGCACCGATGACGAGTGACTTTCTACCGTCGCGGCGCGTCCAGACGAGTGAAGTCTCGTGTGTGGGAAGTCGACGCCAGTGCGCCAGCATCTCGTCGGAAGGGTCTGGATGGACCAGCCGCTGGGCCGCCTCGAAGCTGTGTACTACCCGCAGGCCCTCGTAGCGTTTGCGCTCGTGCTCGGGCAGGTTCTCGTAGGCCGCGTAGGTACTGGCGAACTCGGTTCCGCCACCGACCATGGCGACGTGCCGGGCGGTGAGCATGGTTGCCTTCGCCGGCACATCATTGGTGGTGTCGTCGATGTGCCAGTAGAAGGTCCCTTTAAGGTACTCGGCGGACGGAGCCTTGGCCGGGTCGAGGGAGACCGTGAAGAGCTCCTCGCCTGGTGCCGTCATGCGCACCGTTCCGAGCCTTCGGCTGAACGCCAGCTGAGCATCGTCGTCGAGATGCAGGCCGCGAATGAGCAGCACGCCCCGCCACTTCAGAGCCTCCAGGCACCGGGCGATGACCGCCTCATCCTCCAGGCTCTCGACGCCGGTGACTTCCACTCCGAGCGATGGACCGAGTGCTGTAGTCTGGATCACAAGAATCTCCCTTCCGTTTTTGAGAACCATACTCTCGGAGAACACGGTGTGGCAACAGTCGATCAGCAACCAGGTGAGGTGTGGCGCCGATCTCAATTGGGGGTATCCCCGCGGCTCACATGTTGTTACATTCTCTGCAGAGCCAATGCATAATTCTCAAATGCGAGAATTGTATTTTCACTTTGAGCGAGGAGAACGGAATGTCATCTCAGGACACGGTGTCGGCCGCGAACGGTGGTCACGGAGGCCGTGAGGCTGCGACCGTGCTGGACGTCGACAAGCGCCTGCTGATCGACGGGCAGCTTGTTGCGACCGAGCGGACGTTCGCATCGATCAATCCAGCTACGGGTGACATCGTCGGATATGCGCCTGATGCCGGGGTCGCGGAAGCCGAAGCGAGTATCGCTGCAGCGCGGAGGGCCTTCGACACGACCAGCTGGTCTACCGACGTGGCGTTCAGGATCAAGTGTCTCGACCAGTTCCACCAGGCGCTGCTCGACAATCTCGAGGAGCTCCGCGAACTGACGATCGCTGATGTGGGTGCCACCGTCCAGCTCACACGCGCCAACCAGCTGGAGGCACCTATCCGAATCGTGCGCTACTACGCAGACCTCCTGCGCGAGTACCCGCTGAGCGAAGACCTCGGCGAAATCGACATTTCCGGACAGCGCCACAAGCGGTGGGTGGAGAAGGAAGCGGCCGGCGTCGTCTCCGCGATCGTTGCGTACAACTACCCGACGCAGCTCGCGTTGGCCAAGATCATTCCCGCGCTTGCCGCGGGATGCACAGTGGTGCTCAAGGCTGCGCCCGACACGCCGCTCGTCACGCTGGCTCTCGGCGAGATAATCGCGCAACACACCGACATTCCAGCGGGCGTCGTGAACGTCATCAGTTCCTCGGAGATTGCCCCCGGTGAGCTGATGACGACGCACCCCGACGTCGACGTGGTCACCTTCACCGGGTCGACCCCGACCGGACGCCGCATCATGGCGGCGGCGGCAGACACGATGAAGAAAGTGTTCACGGAGCTCGGCGGGAAATCCGCGATGATCGTGCTGGAAGACGCCGATTTCGCGATGGCTGCGAAATTCGCGGCCGGGACCGTCTGTTCGCACGCCGGTCAGGGGTGCGCGCTGACCACGCGGCTACTCGTGCCGCGAGCGCACCACGACGAGATCGCGAAGATGGTGGCGGCGATCATCCGCCGCATCCCGTTCGGCGATCCGACTGACCCACAGAATTACATGGGCCCTCTCGTGAGTGGTCGTCAGCGCGAAAAGGTCGACGCGATGGTGCAGCGCGCGATCGCTGACGGTGCCGAGTTGCTGGCGGGTGGCACGAAGGTCGATCCAGGTTTCTTCTATGAGCCCACGGTCTTGGCGGGCGTGGACCCCAAGAGCGAGATCGCACAAGATGAAGTGTTCGGACCGGTGCTCGCGATCATCCCGTTCGATGACGACGACGACGCTGTGCGGATCGCCAACGACTCGATCTATGGTCTGTCCGGCGCTGTGATGAGCGCGAGCGACGAACGTGCAATCGCGATAGCCCGGCGCATCCGTACCGGAACGATGGGTATCAACGGCGGGAATTACTTCGGTCCGGACGTCCCGTTCGGTGGTTACAAGCAGTCGGGTATCGGACGTGAATGCGGCCGAGAAGGACTCGAGGAGTTCCTCGAAACCAAGGCCTTCGCGGTCGTGGTGAAGCCGTGAAGCCGCTTGCGGGTATCCGCGTGCTCGAGGTCGCGATGTACGGCTTCGTGCCCTCAGCGGGTGCCGTGCTCGCCGATTGGGGCGCGGAGGTCATCAAGGTCGAGCACGCCGTCACCGGGGACCCGCAGAGGGGGCTCCGCCAGATCGGGCCCCTCCGGGTCGAGGGTGATCCCAATCCCAATGTCGAGCATGCCAATCGCGGCAAGCGAAGTATCGGACTGGACATGGGCCGACCGGAGGGCAAGGCGGTCCTCGACGACCTGGTCCGTCGGTCGGACGTCTTCCTGACCAGTTTCCTTCCCCAGGCCCGCACCAAATTCGGGATCGACGTGGACGACGTCCGCGCAGTGAACCCGAACATCATCTATGCGCGAGGCAGTGCCCTCGGTCCACGTGGTGTCGAGGCAGACAAAGGCGGTTACGACATGACCGCTTTCTGGGCGAGGGGAGGCATCGCCGCAACGCTCACACCTCCAGGAGTGGAAGGCATGATCAGTCCGCCGGGACCTGCCTTCGGCGACACCATTTCGGGGACGAATCTTGCCGGGGGTGTCGCAGCGGCGCTCCTGGCCCGCGAGCGCACGGGCACACCGTCGATCGTCGACGTCTCGCTGCTGAGCAGTGGCGTGTGGGCTATGGGACACGGCATTGCGTTGTCAGCTCATCTCGGCAAGGCCATGGTGGCACCCGTCCCTGGCGCCCACGGCGCGCCGACCAATCCGCTGTCGGGGATATACGCCACCGGCGACGGACGTTACCTGGCATTCGTCATGCTGCAGCCTGCGAAGTACTGGGCAGATGTGTGTCGCCACATCGACCGCCCCGAACTCGCGGATGATCCGCGCTTCGCCGACGCCGCCCAGATCGCCGCCAACACCGACAAGGCCGTGGCGATTCTCGGGGAGGTGCTCGCCACCCGCACCCTCGCGGAGTGGACGGAGCGCTTCGCCACGCTGTCCGGTCCGTGGGGGCCGGTGCAGGATTCACTCCAGGTGTCCGTCGACGCGCAGGTCCGCGCCAACGAATACCTGGTCGAGGCGGGCGAACTCGAACTTGCTGCCAACCCGGTGCAGTTCGACGTCGCTGCCCCCGAGCTTGGCCCGGGTCCCGAGTTCGCGGCCCACACCGACGAGATCCTGGCCGAGCTCGGCTTGGACTGGGATCGCATCATCGCGCTCAAAACGGCGGGCGCTGTTACCTAGATTGCTGGGAGTTCACATGTCATACATCACTTCGATAGGTACGTACCTGCCGTGCTGGGGAACACCCGGGCGCCGTGTGCCGGGTGACGACGAGGATGCGATCACCCTCGCTGTCGAAGCTGGTCGAGCCGCCCTCGACAGCGGCGGCTCGGTCGAGTGTGTCGTGCTCGTCAGCCGCGACCTGCCGTTGATGGAAAGCAGCAACGCTGCTGTGCTGCTCGCCGGCCTGGGGCTCGACCCTGAGCTCGAGGTGACGGAGCGGCTCGGTGGTGCACCGGCGACGCTCGATGCCCTGGGCTCGGCCCGTCCGCGCACGCTGGTCATCGGTGTGGACATCGATGCAGCAGGAGCGGCAGCGGCGCTGACCGCGGAGCGTGGACTGCAGGTTCGCACCGCTGCGCGTATCGCCCGCAGCCTGCCGGTCCGCACCCGCACCGCGAACGGTCTGGTACACGACTACGGTGACCCGCGCCTACTGAAGGAGCGCGGCTTCCTGGCTTCACTGGCAGCGGCGTGGGTGGACACTCCGGTCGCGGTGGCAGGTGTAGAGGAGAAGCAGGCTGCGGCTCTGTGCGCGGGCCCTCCACTGCCATTACCGACAACCGGAGCGAGTTCCGGACTGTTCGCACTCGCCGCGATGGTGGAGTCGGGGTCTACCGGCCCGCTCGTGGGGGTTGAGCAGGCCAGCCTCTCCGGCATCACGGTCGCCGACGGTGCGGCGCACATCAACCGCAGGGAACCGCGAGCGCGTGCCAAGCCGGAGTGTGCGTACATCCCCAGTGCGGACATCCCGATTTCCCTCGCCGCCTACGAGAGGGCATTTGAGGCGAAAGTCCGCTGGGAAGCCGGAAAATACTCCGACAGCGACGAGCTGGACTTTCCGCCCCGATACCGCGTCGACCGTGATGGAACGCTCAGGACCGACTACTCCTTCGTGCCCCTGCCCCGCACTGGAACCGTCTATACCGAGGTGACCGTGCACGTACCGGTACCCGGCCTCCGGACCCCGTACTCGCTGGTGATCGTCGAACTCGACGACGTGGGCGTTCGCGCGTTGGCGAAGGTAACCGGTATCGAGCCCGGCACCGTCGACATCGGCGATCGCGGTCGCATGGTGCTGCGCCGGGTTGCCGTGCGGTCCGGGGTTCCGGACTACGGCTATGCATTCGAACCCGATCCCACATCCGATCGCGCCCTGGAGGCGGCAGCATGAGAAACGTTGCGATCGTCGGCGCCGGTATGACACCGTTCGCCGAACACTTCACTCTGGGAATCAAGGATCTCTTGCCGATGGCGTTCGCGGAATGCGCCGGCAGCATCGACAAAGGGCTGGACAAGTCCGATCTGCAGGCCGCGTGGTTCGGCTCGATGGGCACCACGGACGGATTTCCGTCCGGAATTCTCGCCGACACGCTCGACATCTCCGACATTCCGGTGACACGGGTCGAGAATTCCTGTGCCACAGGTCATGACGCCATCCGGAACGGCTTGTTCGGGATAGCCTCGGGAGCGTTCGACGTGGCACTCGTCATGGGCGCCGACAAGCTCCGCGAAACCGCGTCGAAGGACATGCTCTGGGAGTGGGAGGCGATGACGCGCGACATGGCCTGGGACTACCCACTGGGCCTCGTCGCACCGGCAGGATTCGCGCTCCACGTTCGCCGGTATCTGCACGAGTCACCCGCCACCCGTGAGCACATGGCGATGGTGGCGGTGAAGAACCACCACCATGCCATCAATAACCCCAAGGCACGGCAGCGCTTCGAGATCACCGTGGAGGAGGCTTTGAACGCGCCGACGGTGGTGACGCCCTTCGGGCTCTATGATTGCGCCCCGCAAAGCGATGGAGCTGCGGCACTCGTTCTCGTATCCGAAGACGTGGTCGACCGGTTCACCGATCGCCCGGTATGGGTTCGCGGCGTCGGCTCCGGCCTCGATTCCGTGATGGCGCAACACAAGCGGGACATGACTTCGTTTCCGTCGACGGTACGGGCCGCGAAGCAGGCTTTCGCGATGGCGGGACTGTCTCCATCAGACGTCGACGTCGCGGAGGTGCACGACTTCTTCACGGGCATCGAACTCATCAGCTACGAGGACCTCGGATTCGCGGACCGGTTCGAAGGTTTCAAACTCCTCGAGGCCGGCGTCACCAGCGTCGGCGGATCACTACCGGTGAACCCCAGTGGCGGGCTGATCGCCAAGGGACATCCGCCGGGCGCAACCGGTGTCGCACAGTGTGTGGAGTTGTTCGAACAGCTGCGTGGCAGCTCGGTCAACCAGGTCGACGGAGCACGGATCGGATTGGCACACAACGTCGGCGGTCCGACGGCGGTATCGGCCGTCACCATTCTCGAGGGTCCCGGAGGAACCAACCGATGACAGAAACGCTGTCAGATACCAGCTCGATAGAGGACGCCCACCGCACCCTCTTCGACGCGGGCCTCGCCGTTCGCAGGGAGGTGCTCGGAGATGACTACGTCAACGCTGCGATCACCCGGAATGCGGGTTCCGACGGAGCACCATTGCAGGAATATGTCAGCGAAACCGTGTGGGGCTCTGTGTGGACCCGTTCCGGTCTCGACCGTCGCAGCCGAAGTCTGATCACTCTCGGAATGCTGGTCGCGCTCAACCAGCCGCGAGAGCTCGCCGTTCATGTGCGCGCCGGCATCCGTAACGGGTTGACACGCGAGGAGATCACGGAAGCCGTGATTCACGGAACCGCGTATGCCGGTGTACCGGCGGGAGTCGCAGCGATGCGCGTCGTCCAGGAAGCGTTGGACGCCCATCTCGGTCCCCTGAACGCCGAAGACCCCTTGAACGCCGAAGACGAGGTGGACGCTCCGAAGATTCCGCTGCCACACAGCAAGGTGGGCTTCGTCGGGCTCGGGGCCATGGGCAGGCCGATCGCACGCAATTTCGTCAGCGCCGGACAGCCGATCGTCGTGCACGATGCCGACCGGGAGGTCCGTCGACGATTCATCGACGACAATCCCACCGCTACTAGTACAGCGACCACCGCCGAGCTGGCGGACTGCGACATAGTCGTCCTCGTCCTGCCCAACAGCGACATCGTCGACCAGGTCGTACTCGCTGACGGGGGCCTGCTTTCCTGCCTGAAGCCGGGGAGCATCCTCGTCGACATGGGATCGAGCGTTCCCGCCCGCACCCAGGCGATCGAGAAGGCCGCGGCAGTCCGAGGAATTGATGTCGTGGACGCCCCGGTCAGCGGTGGGGTAGTGCGCGCGAGAAACGCGGATCTTCGCTGTGATGGTCGGAGGCGACCAGTCGGCGATCGACACCGTACTGCCGTTGCTCGAATCGACGGGTCGACAGATCATCCGTGTCGGGCCGGTCGGATCGGGGCACGCTGCGAAGGCGCTCAACAACCTCCTCGCCGCCAACGGTTTGGTGGCCGCCGGAGAGGCACTTCTCGTGGGACGGAAGTTCGGCATCGATCCCGCGACACTGCTGTCCGTGATCAACGCCGGCAGCGGTCGAAATCAGGCAACGGAGACCAAGTACGAAAACTTCGTCCTCTCCCGAAACTTCGCGTCGGGGTTCAGCGCCCGGTTGATGCGCAAGGACATCGGAATTGCCCTCGATCTGGCGCGGCAGCTCGATGCCTCCACGGTCCTCGGTGACGCTCTGGGGCGTGTGTGGGGAGAAGCGGTCGAGGATCTCGATCCGGCAGCCGACCAAACGGAAGTAGTGCGCTATCTCGAAAAGCTCAGCGCGGTAACGCTGGACGAGAACGCCCTCCCTTCCCTGTCCGAAAGGTGAGTTCCATGGTTCTCACGGTTACGAAGCGGATCGGCCGCAGCGTGTCGGTGGTGCTACTGGTGACATTTGCCGTGGTGGCGCTCCTCGGTTTGGCGCCGGGGTCGGTGGCGGAGGTGATTCTGGGCGAGAATGCGACACCCGAGGCGGTGGCGGCGATGAATGCCGAGCTCGGTCTGGATGTCCCGCTGTGGTCACAGTATGTGTCCTGGCTTTCCGACGCGGTGCGGGGTGACTTGGGAGCATCACCGTTGACCGGGCAGTCGGTGCGAGAGGCGATCGTGGAGCGGTTGCCGGTAACGTTGCAGCTCGCGGCGATGGGCTTGACCATCGCGTTGACGGTGGCCCTCATCATGGGTGTTCTGTCGGCGTCGCGGCCGGGCAGTGCGCTCGATCGGGGCACGAACGCAGTGTCGGCGGTGTTCTTGTCGGTGCCCGCATTTATCGCGGGCCCGGTGCTGATCTACTTCTTCGCGATTCAGTTCCAGTGGTTCCCGGTGATGGGGTGGTCGCAGATCAGTGACGGGCTGGGGCCGAATCTGCAGAGCGCGATGTTACCCGCGATCGCCATCGCGTTGACGGAGATCGCATCGTTTCACCGGTTGCTGCGTACCGACCTGATCGGGACGTTGCGGGAGGACTTCATCGCCTCGGCGCGGGCGAAGGGAATGCCTCGCGGATACGTGATGTTCCGTCATGCGCTGCGGCCCTCCTAATTCTCACTGATCACCGTGGCGGGGATCAATCTGGGGCGGTTGATCGGAGGGACGGTCATCGTCGAGACATTGTTCGGACTACCGGGTTTGGGGCAGCTGGTGGCATCGTCGATCACCTCCCGTGACGTGATCATGGTGCAGGGCATCGTCGTGTTCATCGCGGTGGTCTACGTGGGGATAAACACGGTCGTCGATCTGAGCTACTCAGTGATCGACCCGCGGGTGCGAAAGGTGGCCGGAGCATGACCGATGTGGCGGTAAATCAGACAGTACGTACGGATCCAGGTCCGGCGGTGGAGTTGCCGGCGGTTCCGGTAGTTCGCAAGCGCCGGTCGTTGCTGGTGTATCTGTCGGTGCTGTGGCTGGTGGTGTTGATAGCGGCGGCGCTGCTGGCCGGCGTACTGCCGTTGGCTCCGTTCGCCACTCCGGTGGCGGCACCGCGACTGGGACCGCAATTCGGCTCACTCGAACTGTTGCTGGGCACGGACACGTTGGGTCGGTCGATGTTGTCACGCATCATCTACGGCGCCCGCGTCTCGCTCGTGGTGGGTACGGTAGCCGGATTGGTGGGGTTTGTGATCGGGTCATTGATCGGACTGTTCGCCGGCTACTTCGGTAAGCGTCTCGATGCCGGCGTGTCGCTGGTGGCCGATGCGATGCTGGCGTTCCCGCCCTTGATCCTCCTGCTGGCATTGGCGTCGATCCTCGAACCCAGCGTGCCGACGATATTGCTGGGGCTCACGTTGTTGGTGATCCCTGCTTTCATTCGGTTGTCGCGGGCCAACACGATGTCGTGGTCGTCGCGGGAATTCATCAGGGCGGCCCGCAATATCGGCGCGGGTAATTTTCGGATACTTTTTCGGGAAATCCTGCCGAACCTGTTGGCTCCGTTGGCGGCGTATCTGCCGATCGTGATGGCGGCGTTGATCGTGGCGGAGGGATCGTTGAGTTTTCTCGGTCTGGGAATTCCTCCGCCGCAACCGAGCTGGGGAGGAATGATCAACGACGGCAAGGACGCGATCGCCACGTCACCACACCTTGTGTTCGTCCCCGCATTGGTCATCTTTTTCACCGTTTTTGCCCTGAACCAGGTCGGCGATCATCTCCGCACCAAGTTCGACCGGACCATGCACGACTGAACCGGCGAGGTCCTTCGCCACACCATATCTGCATTACCAGCTTCCACCTTCCCGAGAGGTCCATGATGTTTCGATCCAGACGTATTCTGACCGCGATGGTCGCGGCATGCGCCGGAGCACTGCTCTTCAGCGCCTGCGGTGGCACGGGTTCTGCCGCCGGCGGCCAGTCCGAGGGTGGTGAACCCGTCGCCGGTGGTGTGGCTCGCGTCCTGCAAACCGGCGAGCCGCGGAACCTCGACCCCGCCAGCCTGTCCAATACCTGGGCCCACCAGCCCGTACTCGGCAACGCTCTATACGGAACGTTGATGATCAACAATCTCGAGAACTTCGATCTCGAATACAAGATGGCGACCGGATTCTCCACCACTGACGGCGGAGCCACGTTCACGCTCACGCTGCAGCCTGGCCTGAAGTTCACCGACGGGACCCCGCTCGACTCGGCTGCGGTCAAGTTCAACTGGGACCGGTTGCGCGACCCTGCCCTGGGATCGACGACCATCCGTCAGGCAGTCCAAATCGCGTCGTCGGAGGTGATCGACCCCACCACGCTGAAAGTAACCATGGTTGCGCCGAATCCGCATTTCGGCCAGTCCTTGGTCGCCGGTGCATTGAATTGGATCGCGTCACCGACGGCTCTGCAGAAGGGGCAAGCGGCTTTCGATGCGAACCCTGTGGGCGCGGGACCGTTCACCCTGGTGGAATGGGTCCGGCAGGACAAGATCGAACTGCAGAAGAACCCGGGTTACTGGGATGCACCCAAGCCCTATCTCGAAGGTCTGACGATCAAGACGGTGAGTGACAGTAATCAGCGGGTCAACACCATAATGACCGGTGGCGCGGATCTGTCGTCGGAGACGAACTGGGCGAGCCTGAACAAGGTAGAAGCCGCTGGTTATCCCACGGAGGTCGTACCGACAGGTGGTGGTCAGTTCGTAGCGATGAATTTCCGCCGTGCGCCATTCGATGACGAGCGGGCGCGCCGGGCGATCGGGCTGGCAGTGGACTTGGATGCGATCAACACGATCGTCTACAACGGCGAGGGCGTCGTTCCCAAGACGCTGTTCGAGGAATCCTCGCCGTACTACGCCGATATCTCGCTGCCTACGCCGAACAGTGAGGAGGCGCAGAAATTATTCGATGAACTGGCCGCCGAGGGCAAGCCGGTCTCGTTCACCTTCCTCTCCTACCCGACCACGGAGAGCAAGACGCTCGCCGAAGGTTTGCAGGCTCAGCTGAGTGCCTTCGACAACGTCGAAGCCAAGGTCGAGGTAGTGGACTTCGCGGTCGCGACGGCCCGGGCCGGCGCGCGGGATTTCGACATGATCATTTCGTCTGCTGTGGTCCAGGATCCCGACTTCGGATTATGGACCGCTTTCCACGGTGCTTCTCCGGGCAATTTCGTCGGCATCAATGACCCCGAACTCAGCGCAGCGCTGGACGCCGGTCGCAACGCCGAATCGGTGGAGGAGCGCAAGGTGGCATACGAGACGGTGCAGAGGCGATTGGTCGAACTGAATCCAGGCCTCTGGTACGTCCGGGCGGTGCCTTCTGTCACCGCGAGTAAATCTTTGAACGGTATCGACCTGTACACCCTGGGTTCGCCGCTACCCGAAGAGCTGTGGACCACAAAGTAGTCGGCAGCAGAGGGAAACAGCTGACAACCGAAGGGATGGAGCCGGACTCGTCATGAATACTCAGTCGTTGCTCGAAGTGAAGAATTTGCGTGCCTATATCGGCACGCCTCGTGGGACCGTGCGGGCAGTGGACGACGTGTCGTTCACGGTGGACGCGGGACAGGCACTGGGGATCGTCGGTGAGTCCGGCTCCGGTAAGTCCGTCTTGGCCCGGGCCGTGATGGGCCTGATGCCTCCGCGCTCGGCCCGCTCGGGTGAGGTGACCTTCCAGGGCCGAGATCTGCTGGCTCTGAGCAAGAAGGAGAGTCTCGACATTTGGGGTAAGCAGATTGCCATGGTCTTCCAAGACCCCGGCCGATCCCTGAACCCGGTAGTGCGAGTGGAACGGCAACTCACCGAAGGGATGCGCCGGCACCTGGGCATCACCCGATCCGAGGCACACGGACGGGCCCTCGATCTCTTGCGGGAGGTCGGGGTGCCCGACCCGGAACGACGGCTCCGCAACTACCCGCACGAAATGTCCGGTGGCATGCGTCAGCGGGTGATGATCGCCATCGCCTTGGCGTGCGAACCGGACCTTCTGATCGCCGACGAGCCGACCACGGCGCTGGATGTCACGATCCAGCGGCAGATCCTCGATCTGCTCCGCCGGATTCAGCGCGAACGTGGCATGGCGATGATGCTCATCAGCCACGATCTCGCCGTGGTTGCGGGCCGCACCGACCGCGTCTCGGTAATGTATGCAGGTCGGCTCGCCGAGATCGGCTCTACCCGCGAGATATTCGAGGACCCGAGGCATCGCTACACGGAAGCGTTGCTGGGCGCGACCCCCACCATCGACCACGAACGGCATGCGCCGCTGCGACTGATCGCGGGTTCACTTCCAGATCCCACCCAACCCCCGGAGGGGTGCCGATTCGCACCCCGCTGCGAACATGCCGATGAGGAATGTCGAAGCTCCGGTCCGGAGCGGCAGTCCGTGGGTGTGGACCATCACGTGTTCTGTGTGCACCCGGTTGCCTCCGCGGCATCCGTACCTTCCGGAGGTGGAAATCATGGCTGGTAGCGGTAGCGCTCACCTCCGCGGCGAGCAGGCACTGCTCAGTGTGCAGGATCTCGTCGTGGAGTACCCGACAGGTGCGGGCACCGTGCAGGCAGTGTCGAAGATCAGTTTCGACGTGCTGCCCGGAGAAACCCTCGGCATCGTCGGAGAGTCCGGATGCGGCAAGTCCACTACGGGGCGGGCCGTGCTGCGGCTCGACCGCCTCACTGCGGGACGCATCCGCTTCGGTGACGATTGGATCGAAGAAGTGGACGAGAAACGCATGCGCGCGCTGCGACGCGACATGCAGATGATCTTCCAGGATCCGGTGGGCTCACTCAATCCGCGCCGATCAGTCAAGGACATCGTGGTCGAGGGATTGGCAGTGGCCGGTGCACCATCGTCCGAGCGTGCCACCACCTCCGCTGCCGTCCTCGAACAGGTCGGCCTGGCCGGGAACCGGTTCGCCGACATGCTGCCCCGTCAGCTGTCGGGTGGACAGGCACAGCGCGTTGCCATCGCCCGGGCGTTGGCCCTCGGCCCCCGACTCCTGATTTGTGATGAGCCGGTCTCCGCGCTCGACGTGTCGGTCCAAGCCCAGATTCTCAACCTGATCGAGGAACTGAAGGCCGAGTTCGATCTGACTGTCGTCTTCATCGCCCATGACCTCGGTGTCGTGCGGACCGTCAGCGACAATGTGTTGGTCATGTACCTCGGTAAGGTGTGCGAGTTCGGTGACTCGATCGAAATCTACGACGATCCCGCCCATCCCTACACCCGAGCTCTCCTCGACTCCGTGCCACTGACCGACCCTGAGAAGGGGTTCGCCGGTCCGGCGTTGGAAGGTGATGTGCCCTCCCCGCTGGCGCCGCCGACGGGTTGCCGGTTCCGTACCCGTTGTCCACAAGCTCAACAAAAGTGCGCCACAGAGGAGCCCGAGGTACGGGAAGTGCGACCCGGCCAGTTCGTCGCCTGCCATTATCCGTTACCCGCAAGCACCGACGAAGTAGCTTTCGCATGAGGTGACCTGCCTCCGGCACCTGCCGTGCAATATCTCAGGGGACGCTGTCGGGCACGGTCGACAGCGTCCGGTCGGGACGGTGAGCCGGCGCTTGCAGATTTCGGGAAGCGCAGACACGGCTTTGTGATTGACGAAATGGCGTTGCCCGCCACGCCGGCCATACTGCCGCGAGAGGACACCGTCAGCTCCGGCCTCGACTCCGTGGAGGAAGCTGACCTAGTGCACTACTCGTCGTCCGTGAACGCTACTCGGGGTACGAGGGGAAAATCTTCTGCTCGAACTATCCAGTTTCGTCAGTCGCCGTACTGAAACCGGCGACGTGAAGCACATCCTCTCGGTGTCACATCTCGTAACCCTTGACCGGGGTAGGCGGTGTTGGCAAGGCCAGTTTGGCGCGGCGCGTGGGCGAGAGGGCGCCAACGTGCGTACCGCGACGGGGTGTGGCTGGTGGAGTTGTTGGGTGATGGGTTGGTCGAGTTCCTGCGACGCGGGAGCTGCTGCTAATTCTCGATAATCTTGAGCAAGTGCTGGACACGACTGCGGAGTCGGCGGAGACGCTGTTGAAGACCTGTCCGCATCTACGGATTTTCGCGACAAACCGCGAGCCTCTCGGGGTCGGTGGCAATGCCGCATTGCGGGTACCGCCGCTGGCTGCGGCGAAGCTGGATCAGGAACCGTCGCTGCGGGGCCTGCCTCGCTACGCTGCAGTTACTGGGGGAGGACGTATGGACACCTCGGCAGCGAGAGATCGAATGCTGTCAGCAGATGCTCGCGGTCACCGAAACCCGCGGCGAAGTGCTGTATCGGTCGTACGCTCTAAGGGCTATGGCCGTTGCCATCTGGGCGGCAGGGAAATCCCAGTCGCGCGGCAGGGCTACTCGAGCAGTCTTTACAACTGGCCCGGAAGAGGAGCGAATCTTATACTACCGCAGCGTGTCTCGAGGTTTTTGCCTGGGCCGCGGAAGCTGGATCGGACGTGAGGGGAGCCGCAGTACTGATGGGCGCGGCCGAGGAGTTGGCGCGGTCGATGGGTAGCTTCATTCGCGTACGCGCTCCGCGCACAAGCTGTGGATAACGACAAGGCGCAGCCTTCGACCGCAAGATCACTCACATTGACGAACCGAGAACGTCAGGTCGCCGAACTCGTCGCCGAGGGGCTGGCCAATAGGGCGATCGCTGCCCGCCTTGTGATTTCGCCACGCACCGCTCAGGGAAACGTCGAGCACCTTCTGACCGAGATCGACGTGGAATGGGCCGACCCCTTCTAGTACGTCACACCAGGTATCGCGCAAGACTGTCCGCGACGCAGGCTGGGCGCTGCGCACCCTCGGTGGTGATCGTGACGGTTCGTTCGACCTGCACACCGCCGGGGACGTCGGTTACGGAGGTGAGCATAACGGTACCGCGAACTCGGCTACCGACGGGCACTGGAGTGATGAACCGTGTCTTACCGAGCCCGTAATTGAGGGCAATACGGGCGCCACTGACAGTCATGACCTGCTGGGTGATCGGTGCGAGTAGAGCGAGCGTCAGAAATCCGTGTGCGATCGTGCAGCCGTAAGGACCACTCGCGGCGCGCTCGGTGTCGACGTGGATCCATTGATCATCACCGGTGGCGGCCGCGAAGCGGTCGATACGTTCCTGGTCGACAGTGATCCAGTCACTGGTGCCGATCTCGGTCCCGGCGGCCGCGCGGAGCATGTCGAAGTTGGTGAAGTCTCTCATGTGTGTCCTTTTGCTTGCGTCGCCCACATCATCCCGCTCGGGCCTGCGGCACATGCAATCTGCTGTCACAGATATCAGTTAGTTGCGTGACGAGGTGGGGCGTCAGCTGATGCTGTCGGTGGGTGGCCAGGAGCCGGCGCAGTCGGAAGAAGAACTGGTATGCGGGAATACCGAACTCGACGAAGATGTCCTCGTCGGGTCCGCCGTCCCAATGTCGCCATTTGATGGCGAATTCGATCATCGCGCTGTCGGTGTCCATTGCGGACCTCCTACGTCGAAGTGTGAGTTCTGTGCGTCTACGCCGGGTCCTGTCTTCGCGCGGCCGAGCGTGGTTCGGGAGGGTGTTACCCCACCAGATCTTTCAAGTGCTCCTTCATGACCTTGCCGGTGGCGTTCAACGGGAGCGAGTCGACGAACCTTACGGTCCGCGGCACCTTGAACCCCGCCATTCGCTCACGGCTCCAGGCGATCAGCTCCTCCGCGGTGACAGGGTTCTTCGCGACCACGAACGCCTTCCCTACCTGGCCGAGCCGCTCGTCGGGAACGCCGATCACCGCTACTTGGTCGACTGCGGGATGCTCGAGCAGGAATCCCTCTATCTCGGCGGGGTAGGCATTGAAACCGCCGACGATGTACATGTCCTTCTTGCGGCCGATGATGCGCAACCGGCCCCGGTCGTCGAGGGTCCCCAGATCCCCGGTGTGCAACCAACCGTCGGCATCGATGGCTTCCGCGGTCGCGGCCGGATCATCGAGGTAACCCTGCATGACGGTGTAACCCCGGATCAGAACTTCGTTGTCGGCTGCGATCCGCAATTCGACTCCCTCGCAGGGTGTGCCGACGGTCGTCGCAATTTCTTCGAAGGTGTCGCCGGGCCGCGAGGCGGTTGCCGTCCCACCCTCGCTGAGGCCGTACCCGGTCATGATGGTCTCGAACGGCAGTTCGTCGTGAATTCGCCGGATGAGTTCGACCGGGATGTCCGCTGAACCGGTCACCGCTGCACGCAAGGACGAAAGATCCCAGTTCCCCTGAGCTGCCAGAAGCGACTGATAGAGAGTCGGCGGACCGGGCAGCATGGTCACCTTCTCCTTCTCCACCAGTTCGAGTACCCGATCGACGTCGAGCACGGGCACGGGCAGGATGGTGGCGCCCCGAATAAGGGAGGCGATCACACCTGCCTTGTAACCGAACATGTGGAAGAACGGATTGACGATCAGATAGCGGTCACCTTCCCGCAGATCCGCCAGATCGCACCACTCCGAGAAGAGGCGGAGCGTCTGGCGGTGGTTCATCATGACGCCCTTCGGGCGGCCCGTCGTACCGGACGTGTACATGATGTCGGCGATGTCTTCGCCGCTGACCTCACACTCGAAGGGCTGGCCGTCGGAGAGAAAGCCCGATTTGAGATCGATCACGGGCACACCATCGGGTCCCGAGTACCGGACACCGAGGAAACCCTGCTCGACCAGCAGAAGTTTCGCGCCGCTGCGCCGGATGATGTCTTCGGCCTCGTCCTGCTTGTACCGGGTGTTCACGGGAACGAGCACGCCGCCGGCGGTCAGCAGACCGAACGCGGCGACGATCCATTCGGCCGAGTTCGGTGCCCAGAGGGCCACCCGGTCACCCTTGTCGATGCCGGCCGAAGCGAATGCCCCTGCGGCTCGCCGAACTCGGCCGGCGAGTTCGGCGAAGGTGATCCGAAGCGGCCCGTCGACGACCGCTTCGGCAGTGCCGAAGCGGTCGCCCGCGCTCAGGACCATCTGGGGGATGGTCTCCCACGTCATAGATTCATCAACCTCGCGAGGTTGCCGCCCATGATCTTGGCCTGGTCCTTCTCTTCCAGGTGTCCGAGCATGTCGGCGAAGTGCCGCGGTTGTGCCAGACCTTCCGGGTGCGGGTAGTCGGACCCGAACAGCACCTGGTCGACACCGATCAAGTCGATCAGGTCGGTCACGCCCTCCTCATAGAAGGGGCTGACATGGATGCTGCGCTTGATCGCCTCCACCGGATCTTGCATACCGAAGCCCTCGGGGGCCTTCTTGTACGTGTCGGCCAGGACGTCGAGCAGGGGCTTCAGCCAACTCGAGCCGTTCTCGATGACAGCGAGCTTGATATCGGGGAAGCGGAACAGCGCGCCGTGGCAGACCCACGAGGCCACCGTGTCCTGCACGGGCCGCCATTCGTTGACCATCCGGAACGTGTTCGTCTGGAACGGCAGCATTTCGCCGTCACTGCCCTCCCACTCTGCGTCGTGCCGGGCGTAGCCGCTGTCCGAGGAATGCATCGCGACGAGGATGTCGAGCTCGACGACACGCTTCCAGAAGGGGTCGAACTCGGGGAGGGCGAACGAGCGGGAACCCTTGTAGCCGGGTACCGGTGCGGGGCGGATGAGAATAGCCCTGGCGCCTCGCTCGACCACCCACTCCAGCTCCTCGATCGCCTTGTCGACGTTCGGCAGCGTGATCACGGGTGTGGTGAAGATACGGTCCTGGTAGTTGAAATTCCATGTCTCGTAGAGCCACTCGTTGAGCGCGTGGACGACAACATGGATCAGGTCCGGATCGTCACGCATGCGCTCCTCGACGAGGCTGGCAAGGGTCGGGAACATCAGTGTCCGCTGCACGCCCAACTCGTCGAGCAGCTCGAGACGAGCGGCAGGCTCACGAAAGGCCGGGATCGACTTCATCGATTTGCCGAAGATCTCACGCCGGCTCTTGCCCTCGGGGTTCCCGTTCTTGAAATAGTCCTCCATCGAGCCGGGCCGAGCGACCACGTCGAAGGTGGGGTTGGGGATGTAATCGCTGATCTGGCCGCGAATAGCGATCTTGGTGCGGCCGTCGACCTGCACATACTTGATCGCATCCTTGTACTTCTCGGGAAGGAACTTGGTAAGGGCCTCCTCGGTCTCGTACAGGTGGTTGTCCGCGTCGAACAGCGGATACGGCAAGTCGTTCACTGGCATGAGATCCTCCTTATCGATTTACGAGAATACTATTCTCTTCTGCCGAGTGCCGCAATGTCCTGCCGCACCCGAAACTTCTGGATCTTGCCGCTGGCGGTCCGCGGAAAGTCGTCGACTCGGTGCAGTTCCTCCGGCCACTTCTGCCGCGCGATCTCGGCCCGCTCGAAGTGAGCGCGGACGGCGTCCATCGAGGGCATGGCGTGTCCGGGCCGCAGGCGCAGAACGGCGGCCGCCCGCTCCCCGAGGCGGGCGTCGGGTGCCGAAACTACCGCCGCCTCCGCGACCTCGGGCATGGCGAGGAGAACTTCCTCGACCTCGAGGGCGCTGATGTTCTCGCCGCCGCGAATGATGATGTCCGCCTTGCGATCGGTGATCGTCAGGTAACCGTCTTCGTCGATCGTGCCGATGTCCCCGGTGTGGTACCAGCCGTCCGCATCGAACGCTGCCTCCGTCAAGGTGAGATCGGTATAGCCGACGCAGAGATCGGGGCCACGACTGAGGATCTCACCGTCGGCCGCCAACCGGACCTCCACTCCGGGCAGGGCGTCCCCGTCCGTGAACAGCCGTTTGTCCTCGGGTGCCGTGTACCGCGAGCCCGTGATCGACGGATGTTCGGTGCTGCCGTACGAGCGGAACACGGTAATGCCCAGCTCTGCGAGCCGAGTGGTCACCGCCGAGGGGACCGAAGACCCGCCGAGGCCCGCGTACTTCATGTGCGGCAGATGCCGGGGCGCAAAATCAGGATGGTCGAGGAGGCTGGTGACGAAGTAGGTGGCCCCGCCGCCGACGGTGAGCCCGTCGCTCTCCATCAGCGCCAGCGCCTGAGCCGGATCCCACGTGTCGGTCAGATTGATTGCCGTGCCGTCCAGAACGGGGATCAGGAAGGCATTCACCATGCCGATGAAGTGGCCGACGGGAGCGGCAGTGAGCTGTTTCCCCCGGTCCGGCGGGTAGAGGCCCGCGAGCTGTCGCGTCTCGTGGCCCAGTGTCTGATGACTGTGAATGACACCTTTGGGGGCCCTCGTGGTGCCGGAGGTGAAGGCAATCAGCGCCGGACCCGCCGGATCGGCTTCGACGGTACCCGGCATCGGGTGCTCATCGAGCAGGTCGTCGAAGTCGCGGCCCACGACACCCACGACGGGCACGTCCGAGCACAGATCGGCGTGGTGCTCGGTCCGCCCGAATCGTTCGGCGGTCACGAAGACGCGCGGCTTGGTCTCGCTGAGGATGTATCCGAGTTCCTTGCGCCCGTAGAAGTGGACGATCGGGACCACGGTGGCGCCCAGGAAGGCCGACGCCCAGAAAACAGCGGCCGCTTCCATCCAGTTGGGCAACTGGAAGGCGACCACGTCTCCGGGACCGACTCCGCGAGAACGCAATCCGCCCGCCAGTCGACTGGCAACGCGCTCGACGTCACCGAAGGTTCCCGACCACGGACGAACGGTCGAGTGAATCCGGAATTCGGTGTCGGGGGCGGCCTCGAGACCGCGCCTGAGCAGGTCTCCGATGGTGTCGTGGGTCCACCATCCCTCGTCTTCGTAGCGTCTGATCAGTTCGGGGGGGACGTGCCGCATGTGAGAGCTCCAATACCCGTGGACGGAGCCGCGCCGAGGTCGGCACCGCGGCGTCGGGACTCGCTCCGGCCGGCGTCTGCCAGCTGTGAATATGATATTCTCACTGAACAAGAATGCCAATATCAGAATGGAGAACAGCGCATGGTCGACCTTGAGCTGGAGCAGGAGTTGGCGGTCATCACCATCGATCGACCGCATGCTCGCAACGCCATCGCGCCGGAGACCATGGATCAGTTGGAGAAGGCGCTCGATGCGGCGGCCGGGGCCAAGGCGCTGGTGATCAGGGGAGCCGGTGACCGGGCCTTCGTGTCGGGCGGAGATCTCAAAGAGCTGAGCAAACTCAGAACCGAGGAGCAGGCGGCAGACATGGCGCGCCGGATGCGGACGGTCTGCGACCAGATCGCGAACTTCCCGGCGCCGGTCGTCGCCGCGCTGAACGGCCACGCTCTCGGCGGTGGGGCAGAGGTGGCCGTGGCCGCCGACATCCGGGTAGCCGCCGACGACATCAAGATTGGCTTCAACCAGGTCGCACTGGCGATCATGCCCGCATGGGGTGGCGCCGAGCGGCTCGCCGCGCTCGTCGGCCCGGGCAAGGCCCTCATGCTGGCCGGCTCGGGTGCCGTACTCGACGCGGCAGAAGCCGAACGTCTCGGATTGGTGGACCTGGTCATGCCCAGGACGTCCTTCGAGGATGGTTGGCGTTCGCTGGCCCTGTCGCTGGCCAACAACTCGGCTGGTGAGATCAAGCGTGTCATGGCGGGCGCCTCCGCAGCCGAGGCGGTCACGGCGTTCGCGCGGCTCTGGGTTGCCGACGAACACTGGGAGGCTGCAGACCGAGTGATGAGCCGCAGCAGGTGAACTCATAACCTTCGGGATGCGGTGCCCAGTCGGTTCCGTTGCCTTCGCACTGGGGAAAGATGTTGCAACACCCGCTGGACACGGCTTTGCGCCCGTCTCCGCTGGCATGGCGAGCCCCCGCCGACATCGAGGACGCGTTGGTAGTTCGGCATCCCGGCGTACACCGTGACCGTCGGTGCCACGGCTGGGCGGGCCTTCGTAGGCGTCGTCGTGGAGAGCCACGAAACGCCCGGTGACAATCCTGGGCGCGGGTCGTCCTACCGCTGCGGCTTGGATCACCGGCGCGATGTGCGAGTCGCACTTCCGCCGACCCCACCCACAGGACCGTGCCGTCGGCCTGGCCTGCCACCCGCAACATGTGCGGTGACACGGCAGACAACAGAACCGGCACGTCGTGAACAAGCGGCAGCATGCGGTTTGGCGCTGGTCGTCGCCCAATCGCCGCGAAACTCCACGCCCTCGCCGCGGAATAGCGCGGTCAGATTGTACGTATCCTTCGGTGTTCCTGCCTGGACGGTCGTAGGAGAGGCCATACACGTCACGGACTACGGACCTCGCGCAAGGGGCCGAGACCGAGCGTGAAACCGCCGCGGCCAATGGGCTCGGCGACGACGGCAGCTAACAAGGATAGGTCTGCAGCACAGCGGTTCCGAGCTCGATCGTCGAGGTGGCGCTGCCGGCCCCCCGAGGGCTGGCAGTGGATCACTCGCGACCGTGCTGGCGCACCAGACGGAGGTGAACCCGTCCGCCTCAGTCTGCTGGGCTTGCCGCACGATCTTGTCAGTCGACGAAGCGCCGCCGGTCAGTGCTATCAGCATGATGCATCCTCCGTTGCCGCCACTAGGAGGAAATGTTCCTTTCCTCAGTTGGTAACTACGCTAGCTGCAACAGAGAGTGATATTCTCGTTTTATCCAGCTGCCTCAGGAGGAACCGTGTTCGCCAACGCCACCCCGATCACCGCCACCATCGGTGTCGAGATCACCGAACTGCCGGGAAGCCACCTCGTCGACGACCGCGGCGCAGCCCGCTGCCGGGCCGCGCTGGACCAGTACGGCGTCGTTGTATTTCGGGAAGCCCACATCGACGACGACGATTTGGTCGCACTGAGCCGCCTCCTCGGCGACGTGGTCGTGGCGCAGGTGGGTGGGCAGGACGAGCACCCGGAGATATCAGCCATCAGTCTGGATCCGGCCAAGACCGTGTTGGCGTCCCTAAACCAGGGCACATTCCACTGGCACATCGACGGCGCCACGGACGCAGTGCCACAGAAGGCCACCTTGCTCACCGCACTGGAGGTGTCCGACGAGGGCGGCGACACCGAGTTCGCCAACACCTACGCAAGCTACGAGGCGCTAGGTGACGACGAGAAGGCGGAGATCGCCGACCTTCGGGTCGTGCACAGCTTCGCGGCAGCGCAAACGTTGGCCAATCCCGAGCCCTCGGACAAGCAGCGGGCGGCCTGGGACCGGGTGCCGACACGGGAGCATCCACTGGTCTGGACCCGCAGCAACGGGCGTAAGTCGTTGCTTCTTGGCGCGACGGCGTCTCATGTCGTCGGCTGGCCGGAGGACAAGGGCCGGGCGCTTCTCGACCGCCTCCTCGGCTGGTCGACGCAACCTCGATTCGCGTTGCGGCATCACTGGCGGCGCGGCGACCTGGTGCTGTGGGACAACACCGGAATGCTGCACCGCGCCGTCCCCTACGCGCCGACGTCTGCCCGCCTACTGCACCGGACGACCTTGATCGGCGAGGAAGCCGTCGCCTGACCATTTCCGGTTCGACCGTAAGGAGACCTATGACCACCGACGAAGACGTAATTACTCGGTTGCAGCGTGATGTGCAGTATTTGATGGACCGATCGGAGATCCTCGACTGCGTGTCCAAGCACTCTCGCGGCTGCGATCGGCACGATTCCGACCTACTTGGCAGCACCTATCACGTCGACGGTGTCGACGAGCACGGCACGAGCACCAATTTGGGGCCGGACTATGCGCGTTGGGCGAACGCCGTGCACGCGGCCTCCTCTCGCGCCCACACCCACAACGTCACCACTCACACTTGCGAGATTGACGGCGATACCGCTCACTGCGAGAGCTACGTGCTGGTGGGACTGCTCTATCAGGACGGCACCACGGTGCAATTGCTGAACGGCCGCTATCTCGATCGACTCGAACGACGTGAAGGTACGTGGCGGATCGCGGTCCGGCGATCGACCGTCGAATGGACCGCGACCGCCGACGCCTCACTACTTCAATCACCGTTCTTCACAAAGCAGGCGTTCGTCAAGGGCACGCGGGACAAGGACGACCTCTCCTACCAACGCCCGTTGTTCGTCGACACGCCGGCGCCCGAGCGTTGGTGATTGGCAGCGCCGGGTGCGTGTCGAAATCATTCGAGTCGGTCCCGAACAACATTAGTCTGCCTGCTAATTGCGCAGACGGTGTGCGCAAGTGCTGAGTCGATTGATCACGCGCAACGGGTGTTTGCGATGCCCGGTACAGCGCGAAGCCGAAGACCGTGATCGCCCGCCTCAGGAGCCCGCCCCTTCTGTCGTGGATCTGATCGGGTAATTCCGGGATCGTATGCTAAGTAATTGGCTCGCAGTAGTTTTCGGGTCGAAAGATGGGAAGACGCCTTGTTTGCAAGTACCGCGATCGTGTCACCGTGCCGTGCGAGGTAGCGAAAATGGCCAGGGATCATCGATGCCGAAGTAGGAGGACTTATGTCAGTTAATGGGGTGGTGGCAGTGGTCACCGGAGCAAGTCGCGGCGCTGGAGCCGGTATCGCACGGGCGCTGGGCAGTCACGGTGCCACGGTCTACGTCACCGGGCGATCCGAGAGCGCCGGCGATTCGGCACGGCCGGGCACCATTGGCGAAACCGCGGACCTCGTCACGGCCGCCGGTGGTCGAGGCATCGCTGTACGCGTTGACCACAGCGATGACGAGCAAGTGAAGGCGTTCTTCGATCAGGTCGGCCGCGACCACGGACGTATCGACATCCTAGTCAATAACGCCGCGATCATCCGCGATGAAATGATGGGCCGTACGAAGTTCTGGGAGGAGCCCCTGAATGTTGTCGACACATTCGACGTCGGACTACGAAGCAGCTATGTGGCTACGGTCTATGCCGCCCCGTTGATGCTCTCACATCAGGGTGGGCTGGTGGCCTTCACGTCGTCATCGGGCGCTGTCCACTATGCCTTTGGCCCTGCCTATGGTGTCCCAAAGGCGGGTACAGACAAGATGGCGGCCGACATGGCGTACGACTTCAAAGAGTTTGATATCGCGGCCGTTTCAATTTGGATGGGTTCGCTACTCACCGACCGTGTAAAGCAGATCATCGCGAGCAACCCGGCGAAATTCGGCCACATTCTGGACAGTGCCGAGACGCCGGAGCTGACCGGCCATGTCATCTGGGCCCTTTTCAATGATCCTGAGCTCATGGCGATCAGCGGTCAAACTCTCATTGGTGCAGAACTTGCGGTCAAGTACGGCATAAAAGACGCTGGAAATCGCCAGCCCCCATCCTACCGGCAGCTTTTCAATGTTCATCCGAACAGGCAGTACAGCCACGTCATGAGATAAGTCGGGCTACTTGATTATTGCTGCAACGACAGTTGCGATGTCCAAATCCGTATGATGGCAAGGGATTTGGTGAGACTGGCGCGGCGCCGGGTCTGTCACTACCTCCTATGTCAAGCAGCGATGGTGACTGATAGCGATTGGTCGGTGAGTATGGCACGGAAGACGACGTGGGAGAGTCTGATGTGTTGCTTCCGCACCACCGTCACCGTCGGCTTTTGTGGCGGGCCAAGAGTGCGCGTGCATCATCGGCTGCGTCACGGTGAGTTTGAGTCCAGCGGTTCACAGCCACCGCCCGCAGGGCAAGATGAGGCTGCATCCTTGGAGTGGACACCCCTGACAATGGTTCCAGTGGAGAGCCAGGAGGGATGTCGAGGTGGGACGCCAGTCTCTGTACACGGAGGAATTCCGGAAGGACGCGGTGGCGCTGTATCGCGCGGCCGATGGTAAACGCACGTACGCGGCGGTGGCCGCGGACCTGGGCATCAGTGGCGAGACGCTGCGGACGTGGGTTCGTAAGGACGCCGCCCGAGAGGGACGCCCGGAGGCCCGCCGCATAGCCGGTGGGGAGACCGAGTCGGACGAGCTCGCGCGCCTGCGGGCAGAAAATGCTCGGCTGCGGGGTGCGGAGAAGGAATGGCAGCTCGAACGGGAGATTCTGCGCCGGGCAGCCGCGTATTTCGCATCAAGGAGGTGAAGTGAAGACCCGCCGCTGGGACTTCATCTCCGACCTTTGCGCCGAGTTCTTCCGTGCTGCGGCTGTGCTGGGTGCTCGGGACCTCCCGCTCCGGCTACTACAAGCACCTGGCCACCGAAGATGCTCGTGCCGCGTCGGCGCCTCGAGGTGCGGGACCGCGGCGGGACACTACCCCGCGGGCGGCATCAACATCGGCCCGGCGATGACCTTCGGCTACATCGCCGCACGACACGCAACAGGTGTCATGGACCTACAGGTGTTGTGATGCACCCTGGGCGATCCACTCGCCGATCTCGGCAGTCTGCTCACCTACTTTGGCGGACGACTGACGGGCGGCAACGCGCAAGCGAGCAAAAATCTATGCGCACGGTCGCAGATTCATTTCATTCATCTGTTAACATCGTGGGGTTCCTTGAGAAGAAGGGAGCCACTTGTGGTGTTGGATGTCATGCCCCGGTCGCGTCGCGGGGTGTATGGAATAGCGGTCACATCGGAGTTGACCGGAATCGGGCCGCAAACACTGCGGCTGTACGAACGGCGCGGATTGCTGACGCCCGCGCGGACCAGCGGCGGAACCCGTCGTTACAGCGAGGAAGATCTGGTTCGCCTCGGACGCATCGCCGAACTTATCGAAGCCGGCATCAACCTGCCGGGCATACAGCGGATTCTCGACCTCGAAGCGGAGAACGCTGAACTTCTGGGTCGTCTGCACTCGGCCGAACATGGTTGCGACCGCCTGAAGGTCGAACGTGAAGAGGCAACCGCCTGAAACGGCGGTACGCGATCGATCGAATCGACAACCAGTAATCGTCACTGGCCGGTTCTGCGGGCGCGTTCTTCCGAGCGTCCAGCGGCCTTTTCGTTATGCATGACACTGCAGATCACAAAACATCTCGAATTCTGAGATGTATGGGGTTGTCTATTCTGCCTGGTCACTCAGTGTTTTCGGAGTCGACTCCAGCCGGGCGTCGCGCTGGGTTTGCGTCGCGGGGTTGAACTTCTGTCGTTAACCGATACGATAAAATCTATACCCGCCGGAGCAGATAAATTACTGAGCAACACTGCGTCGGCGGTGAAACAGCGACACGCTGGCCGTGCAGAAGGCCGCGGCCGGCGTCGCACCGGAAACGCCAGTTCCGGTGCGTCAGCCCGAAGACCTCTGGCCCAGACTCGACGCAAGACGGGACCTGAACCATGACTCTCGCCGCACATGACGTATTCCGCCCTCATACTCCCCGGCACGCAAAGACTGCTAACGGAACGCCCGACCGGCGCTTCTCCGTGGGAACCGCGTTGACCGCAGGCCTCATTGCAGCCGTGCCCGCGGCGACTGTGACTGGTTCGGTGGTACTTGCCGCCGCTACTGCCACCTCTGTACTGATTGGAGTGATTCTGGCCGCATTTCTCATCTCGAGCGTGATCTGACCGATATTCGTCCGCCACATCAGCTATCGAAGGAGAAATATATGACCAGCACCACCACCGCAACGCTGATCACTCAGTTGCGTGCCGTTCTCGACCTCACCAACACCGAAATCCAGGTAGCAGAGACCCGCATCGCCCAGGCACGCACCGAGGCTGTTCGCCGCGAACTCACGGAGAACGCCGAAAACGGACGTCAGCGCGCCGAGGCCATCGAACGCGCAATCCGCGACCTCGGCGGTGTTCCCGAGGTTATCGGGCCCTTCCTCGGTCGGCTTGCTGCCGTGCTCAAGGCGATGGCCGAGCAAGCGCAGCCGTTCGACGAGGCACTGCTGGGCGACCTGGCCCTCGAACATCAACTCCTCGACCGCGCGCGTTACATCAAGGCGCTCGCCACCGTCGCGAAGGAGCCGGCAGTCATCGGTCTAGCGGACCGATTGATCACAGCGCATTCCGCAACCGTGGACTGGCTTTCGACCGTTCTGGCCGAGGATGCGCTCGGCGGCCCGGCAGCGCTGCGGCGCACGCCGTTCCAGGCCGCTGCCGGAAGCACGATTCGGCTGCTCAACGTCCCGGTCACCTGGTCGGCGCGCGGAATCGATCGAGCATTGGACACGGCCCGCACCACACCGCCCCTGCTCAGTGCGTTGCTCAGCCGTGGCGCTCACGCCGGCGATGTCGCAGTCAAGACGTTGGCCGCCTCGCGGGATGCCGCCCTCGAAACTGCGGAGAGTGTGACCCGCCGGGAAGGCGCGAGCGGTGTCGCCGACGCCATCCATTCGGCTCGCGCCGCGGGTGGTGTCGTGGATCCGGGCGAGCTTCCGATCGACGACTACGACGACCTGAACGTGTCGCAGGCCGTCGCTGCGGTCAGGGAACTCACCGATCCCGCCGATGTGCGCACGGTCGTCGCCTACGAGGAAGCGCACAAGAATCGGCACGGCATCGTCTCCGCCGCCCAAACCCATCTCGCGTCCATCGCGCAGGAAGTCGCCGGCATCCGCTGACGATTCGTAGAAGAATTCCGCCGGTCCCCACAGGGGGCCGGCGGAATTGTCGGTGAGGTCAGCAGGTGCCGGTTTTGGCAGCGTCGTACGCCCTGACCATCTGATCCTTACGTTCTTGCGGGGCGTCTTTCCATTCCGGGGTGAGGGCCGACTGGTCGAAGAGGTCGCTCAGAGCCTTCGTGCGGTCGAACGGTTCGCCGGTCTGCTGCGCTCGGGCTTCGGCACTGTTCGCGTACTGGAGCAGGCCCGCGCACAGGTCGGCGACGGCGGGAAGGTCGGCGGCCGCTGCCTCCGCCGCCTCGGTGGTTGCGCTCACCTCGGTGTCGGTGTCGGTGTCGGTCGATTCGGAACTGCACGCTCCCAGGAACAGGACGGCAGGGATCAGCAGCGCAACGATGGTTCGGGTCATGCGAAATACATACCAGAGCTGCCGACCACGCCGTGTCGTCCGGTTCGCCACGATCGGGGAGCGGGCGCGTCTTCCGCGGAAGACCTCGTGCTCAGCTGATCTTGCGCCGGTAGATGGCGGTCGCGAAGGCGTAGGCGACAACGAGGATGCCGACCAGCCACCCGAGAGCGATCCAGATGTCAGTGCCGACGGGTTGCTGGGCGAACAGTGCTCGGATGGTGTTCACGACGTAAGTCACGGGCTGGTTCTCGGCGAACCATGCGACCGGTCCGGGCATCGAGTCGGTAGGCACGAAGGCCGAGCTGATGAACGGCAGGAAGATCAGCGGGTAGCTGAACGCGCTCGCGCCGTCGATCGTCTTCGCCGAGAGTCCGGCAATCACGGCGATCCAGGTCAGCGCGAGGGTGAACAAAATCAGGATGCCCGCGACCGCGAGCCAGGCGGCCACGGATGCTCCGGTGCGGAACCCCATGATCAGCGCGACACCGGTGACGATCGTGACCGAGACCAGGTTCGCGGCCACGGACGTGAGCACATGCGCCCACAGCACACTCGACCTCGCGATCGGCATGGATTGAAAGCGTTCGAATATGCCGCCCCGCATGTCGAGGAACAGTCGGTACGCGGTGTACGCGACGCCGGACGCGATCGTGATGAGCAAGATGCCGGGGAGCATGTAGGTGCCGTACGACTGGTCGGATCCGGTGTTGATCGCGCCGCCGAATACGTAGGTGAACAGCAGCATCAGCGCGATCGGGGTGACCGCGGTAGTGACGATCGTGTCGGGGCTGCGGAGGATGTGCTGCAGCGAGCGGCCGGTGAGGACGCCGGTGTCGCCGAGGACATGGGTGGTCATCGGGCTTCCTTTCCTGCTGGGACGGTCGTGTCACCGACGAGGGCGAGGAAGACGTCCTCGAGGGAGGGCTGCTTCTCGATGTACTCGACCTTGGCGGGCGGAAGGAGCTGCTCGAGCTCGGCGAGGGTGCCGTTCTGAATGATGATGCCCTGGTGCAAAATTGCGATGCGGTCGGCGAGCTGCTCGGCCTCGTCGAGGTGCTGGGTGGTCAGCAGTACGGTCGTGCCGGTCCTGGCGAGTTCCTTGACCGTCTGCCACACCTCGATCCGGGCCTGCGGGTCCAGCCCAGTGGTGGGTTCGTCGAGGAAGATGATCGGCGGGTTGCCGATCAGGCTCATTGCGATGTCGAGCCGGCGTCGCATGCCACCGGAGTACGTCGTCGCCTTGCGGTTCCCCGCTTCGGTGAGCGAGAAGCGGGCGAGCATGTCGTCGGCGATCGCACCCGGATTCTTCAGGTGGCGCAGCTTGGCGACCAGCACGAGGTTCTCCCGGCCGGTGAGCACTTCATCGATCGCGGCGAATTGGCCTGTCAGACTGATCGACTCGCGTACCTCGCCGGGCTTCGCAGCGACGTCGAAGCCGTGGATCGTGGCGGTGCCCGCGTCGGCCTTCAACAGCGTTGACAGGATTCGCACCAGCGTGGTCTTGCCCGCACCGTTCGAGCCGAGCAGCGCGAAGATGCTCCCCGCCGTCACGTCGAAGTCGACTCCCCGCAACACCTGCAAGCCCTTGAACGATTTCACGATGCCCCGCACTCGGATCGCCGGTTCGAGCGCCTGATCGGCGGTCATGGCCGGTTCTCCGTTTCCGGCGCGTTCACGCCCTCGTCGGCGGCCTTGTCGAGGGCGTCCGTCAGGCGCCTGCGCTCCTTGTTGATCCATTGGCCGTCCGAGTAGTTCTGGATGAAAGTGTCTGCGAATTCGACTGGGTCGTCCCCGACGATGTCGCGGATCGGGGTGCCGTCGGCGGCGGCGCGCTCGATCAGGTCGGCGAGGTCCTCGAGCATCTGGATGAGCACATCGCCCTTGACGATCGATCCGGCGTACATGAAGTAGCGTTCGATCCCGTCGATCCCGGTTCGGTAGCTCGTGGGAAGCTGTTCCTTACGGGCCTTGTACCGGCGCCAGCGCTTCTTGTCCTCGAACGAACCCGTGATCTGCTCGATCCATCGTGCGGCCATGATTACTCTCCTTCGCTTCGTGGGTGCTCGATGTGCTGGTGGAGCTGGTCGATCCGCTCTGCGAGGAAGGTCCACGTCTTCCAGAATTCTTGGAGGTACCCGCCACCGTGTGGGTTGAGCGAGTACACCTTGCGCGGCGGACCCTTCTCGGACGGGACCTTCTCCACGTCGACGAGACCTCGCTGCTCGATCCTGACCAGCAGGGCGTAGATGGTGCCCTCGGCGATCTCGGAGAAACCCTGCTCGCGAAGTCGCGCCGTGATCTCGTAGCCGTACGCCGGCCGCGCGGCCAGGATCGCCAGGACGATGCCCTCGAGCGTGCCCTTGAGCATCTCGGTCATCTGCTTGCCCATCGGACCCTCCTTCCGACTACTCAGTGTTAATGACTACCGCTAGATAGTAACGCTGAATACCGTTCGTGCAAGAGGGTTGATGCAACGAATTCAGAAGGGGGTTCGGAGCGTTGAGGCTCCGGCAGCTGCGGGCGTTGACGTTCGACGCGCAGAGCAGCCCGGCTGCGGGCACCTGTCAGATGGCAGGGCGAGATGTTTTCACGAACGCGTCAGGCAGGACCCAGCGTGTAATCGATGCCCGGTCGATCGCCCTTGCCCTTGAGCCAGCGTCCAGGAAGGCGGCCGGCGAGTTCCCCGAGGGGGCCGACGGCTGCGCTCAAAACCGCGACTGTGTCCTGTAGCAGATCGATGCTCGCGCTCATCCGCTCGAGATTCGGCGCCAGTGCGGTCAAGGTTTCCGAGAGCGCGACGATCTGGTCGAGCGGTCCGCCCTCGGCGATCAGCCGTTCGAAAGCGCCACCCTCGGACAGCAGCGTGTCGAGGATCCCGTTCTCGGCCAGGGCGCGGTCCACGATGCCGCCCTGCGCGGTGAGTCGCTCGACGGCGCCGTCGGCGGCTGTGAGTCGTTCGAGGGGGCCTTGCTCGGCGGTGAGGCGGTCGAGCAGTCCATCCTTGGCGAGTAGACGCTCGAGCGTGCCGTCCTCGGCGAGAACGCGGTCGAGTGGGCCGTCTTTCGCGAGCACCCGGTCGAGCGGTCCGCCGGGTTCGAGGAGCCGTTCGAGGGTGCCGCCTTCGGAGGTCAGCCGGTCGACCGGGCCACCCGGCGCAAGCAGTCGATCGAGTGGTCCTCCGGGCTGGAGTGCTTGTCCGAGTGGCCTGTCGTTCGCCGCCAGTGAGGACAGTTGACTGATCATCTGCAGCGGGCTGCCGGAAGCGCCCATGCCGGTGACCACTCCGGTGCCTGCTACCGCTGTGCGCACCGTTGCCAAGGTGGCCTCGGCGATTCCGAGTCCGACATCGGCCGCCGCAAGTCCGGCGCGCACCGGGAGGGCCAGCAACGAGACCACGTTCATACGGTTACTGTAACCCGCGACACACAAGCATTTCGCGGCTCGGGGCGCTCAGTGCAGGACTTTGAGTCCCACGACGCATGCCACGATGGCGGCGACCAGCAGAATCTTGACGAATGATGTGTTTTCGGCGCCGGTCACCATCGCGAAACCGACGGTAAGGGAAGCGCCGATTCCCACCCAGACTGCGTATGCCGTCCCGGTCGGCAGAGTACGCATCGCGAAGGCCAGCCCCGCCATGCTGAGGACCAGCGCAATGACGAATACGACACTGGGACTGATTTTGCTGAACCCCTCGGACCGACCGAGTGCGGTGGCCCAGACGGCCTCCAGCACACCCGACAGCACCAGCACGATCCACGCCATGACAACTCTCCCGAGCACCGTCTTGTCGCTGGCCGGGTACGGTGCGCTCGTCCGGGTGTCGTATCGACGACCTTCACGGTACCGAAAGCCCGTGCCGCGGGCTGAACGCAGTGGTCGGCGCGTGCAGGAAAACGCCGGATAAGTCTCCCTCGTCTCGGCGGATTTCCTTTTTGTGACACGGCGGGGAAACGCATTGTTATCGGGTCGGGTTCACGCCGGCGAATGCGCCGAATAACTCAGCGGATCGCGGCCTGCTTGTTTATTGTCGAGCACAATGCGTGAATTCCGTGCGCACTCCACCGACGATGACGAGGCATATCATGATGCTCGGACTGCTTGCCGCAATCAACAGCGCGTTCACACTCGGGATTGCCAACACTATCGGGACGTTCGGGGGAGTGGTTCTCAACCTGAACGTGGTCGGCTGAGAAACCGGTCGACGTCGACAGCTGTCGGACCGACAGCAGGACACCTACTTTCACCACATCTGTGATCGACGGCCCCGCCGCGTCTCCTGCGGCGGGGCCGCCGTGTACCCGGGGCGCCCCAGCCTGCGGAAGGCACAACTTTCCCATCCTTGCTCATCGCTCTCGAATCTCGGCTCTTTTCGCCGAAAAAGTCTCGGTGAGAAATTTCGGGAAAATCCAATGCGAGTGTCGCCACAGATTTGCGACGGTTCACCTATTGTTCTCGACAACGTGCAAGCAACGCGCGTAATCGGCTCGACACGGAAGTCCGCCCTGGCACAGGGGGAGATGATGGAGAACATGATGCTCGGATTACTCGGCGCACTCAACAGCGGTGTCACGCTCGGTCTGGCCAACACGATTCTGACGTTCGGTGGCGTAGTCCTCAACCTCAACATCGTCGTCAACTGACAAGGGGGCTTCGTCGTCTGCTGACGACGGGCGCACCGCCCGCCCGCTCGGTTCCCTGGGACGCTCACAGGAACTTCCCAGGGAACCGACAGCGATGATCCAGCGTCCCGCGTGATGATGGGTTCCGTGAATGAGAAGCCCATCGAAGCCCGAGTTCTCGTCGTCGACGACGAACCGAACATCCTCGAACTGCTGTCCGTCAGCCTGCGTTTTCAGGGTTTCGAGGTCGCGATCGCGTCGAGCGGCGCGGCAGGTCTCGATACGGCGCGCACCTTTCGGCCCGACGCCGTAATTCTCGACGTCATGATGCCGGGGATGGACGGGTTCGGGATGCTCCAGCGGCTACGCGCGGATGGCGTGCACGCGCCGGTTCTCTTCCTTACCGCAAAGGACGCGGTCGAGGACAAGATCAGCGGCCTCACACTCGGCGCCGACGACTACGTCACCAAGCCGTTCAGTCTCGAAGAAGTGGTGACACGGCTGCGTGTGATCCTCCGTCGATCCGGCAAGGTGTCGGTCGAGGAACAGTCGGCGCGCATCACGTTTGCCGACATCGAACTCGACGACGACACACGTGAGGTATGGAAAGCGGGCGAACTGGTATCGCTGTCGCCCACCGAGTTCACCCTGCTGCGGTACTTCATGGTGAACGCAGGCACGGTTCTCAGCAAGCCGCGCATCCTCGACCACGTGTGGAATTACGACTTCGGCGGTGAGGTCGGGGTGGTGGAGTCGTACGTCTCCTACCTGCGTCGCAAGGTGGACACCGGGGAGACGCCGCTGATTCACACCCTTCGGGGCGTCGGGTACGTGATGCGCGAACCGCGGCGATGACCGCCCCACCCGCACTAGAGAATTCTGTCGCGCCGGCCGGGCACGCGGGTCGGTGGTGGGTGCGGTCGATGCCGTTGCGGGTCAGCTTGGTAAGTGCGGTGCTGCTGCTCGCGGCACTCGGTCTCCTGGCGTCGGGAGTCGCGGTGACGTCGGCGCTCGAGAATTCTTTGACGAGCCGAATCGACCACCAACTCCGCGAGGCCGCGCAAGGGTGGGCCAAGCCGCGGGAAATGCGTCCGCTCCCGCCCCCGGACGAGCCGAACCCGGGACGACCGCCCAGCCCGTTCTATGTCCGCGCCGTGTCCCCGGACGGAACGGTGCTCTTCCAGATCAACGACGAGACCAGCGCGCCCGCAATTCCTGCCGATCCCTCTTCGGGTCCCATGACGGTCGGCTCCACCGACGGATCCGATGTCCGCTGGCGTGTGCTCACCACCACCGCGGCGAGCGGCACCCAGACGACGGTGGCGGTGACACTCACCGAGAACGACGACACGGTGAACCAATTGGTGGTCCTGCAACTCGGCATCGGCGCGGTGGTGCTCATTGCGTTGGGCGTCGTCGCGTACTTCGTCGTCCGCCGCAGCCTGCGTCCCCTCGGCGAAGTCGAGGAGACCGCCGCCGCGATCGCTGCCGGCGACCTCCATCGGCGTGTCCCCGCGCGCGACGACCGCACCGAGATCGGACGGTTGTCGGTTGCCCTGAACGGGATGCTCGCCCAGATTCAGCATGCCTTCGCCGCAACAGAAGCGTCCGAGGAGTCGGCCCGCCGCTCCGAGGAGAAGATGCGGCAATTCGTCGCCGACGCCAGCCACGAATTGCGTACCCCGCTGACCACAATTCGCGGTTTCGCCGAACTGTATCGGCAGGGCGCGATGACCGACACCGAGACGTTGATGAGCCGTATCGAGGGAGAGGCCTCCCGGATGGGTCTACTCGTGGAGGACCTACTCATGCTCGCTCGGCTCGACGCCCAGCGGCCCCTCGAGAATCGGCCGGTCGACCTGCTGTCCGTGGTGTCCGACGCCGTGCATGCTGCCCGCGCGGTGGCGCCCGAACGCTCCTTCGCCCTGGAAGTGGGTTCCGGACCGGGAACCCCCGAAGTCCTCGGTGACGAGGCGCGGCTGCGGCAGGTGCTCGGCAACCTACTTACCAACACCGTCAAGCACACTCCCGCGACCGCGGACGTGACGGTTCGACTGCAGACCACGGAGAACCGGGTCGTGCTGGAGGTAACCGACACCGGCCCGGGTCTCAGCGAAGACGATGCGGCGCGGGTATTCGAACGGTTCTACCGAGCCGACGCGTCCCGCACCCGAGAGAGTGGGGGAAGCGGACTCGGCCTGTCGATCGTGGCGGCGCTCGTGGCCGCGCACCAGGGCACCGTGACCGTCGACAGCCGGCCGGGCGAGGGCGCCACCTTCCGGGTGGAACTGCCCCGGGCGCTCTAGATCACATGTCTCAGTCGGGAACGTTGTCTGCGTATCCGAGATCGCGGAGGGCGCCGCGGAGCTTCGTCATAGCGTCGTCCTGCGACTCCTGAGACGGATCCGGATTTGCATTGCTGATGTTGAAATCACCGAGGTCGTATGCCGGGAAGACGTGCACATGCAGGTGTGGGACCTCGAGTCCGGCGATCAACAGTCCGGCACGGGGCGCGTCGAACGCCGGGCGCACAGCCTGCCCGACGATGCGGGCCACATCCATCACCTTGGCCCACAGCTCACCGTCGACCTCCTGCCAGTGGTCCACCTCTTTCCGGGGCACGATGAGGGTGTGGCCTTGTGTGATGGGTGCGATGGTGAGGAACGCGACGACATCCTCGTCCTCCCACACGAACCTTCCGGGTAGATCTCCGTTGATGATGGCGCTGAATACAGATCCCATGGCCGCCATTATGCGGCTTCGCCGCCCGTGAGTACTTATTAACCATCCCCGGTTAACAAGTACTCACAGGCGCGAAGCGCACAGGAAACTGCCAGGCGGTGTCCAGGGAGGCCGGAGAGTTCGGGCCGAATCTGGGACGCATGACGACGAACTCCCTCTCCCGCGGATCGGGTGCACCGTTACGAACAGAGACCTCGCCGACCGCGCCCGTGCTGGACGTTGTCGTGCCGGTGTACAACGAGGAGGCCGGCCTCGACCACTGCGTACGGCGGCTGCGACGGCACCTCGACGACAATGTTCCCTACTCCGCCCGCATCACGATTGCCGACAACGCCAGCGTCGACGCCACCCTCGCCGTAGCGGAACGGCTCGCCACCGAAGTCCGCGACGTGCGCGTCGTCCACCTCGACCTGAAGGGGCGCGGCCGCGCGCTGCGGGAGGTGTGGGTTGCATCGGACGCCGAGGTCGTGGCCTACATGGACGTAGACCTGTCGACTGACCTCAACGCCCTCATGCCGCTGATCGCCCCTCTGCTGTCCGGGCATTCCGACGTCGCGATCGGCTCCCGCCTCGTCCGCTCGTCCCGGGTGGTGCGAGGGCTGAAACGCGAGTTCATCTCCCGCAGTTACAACCTGATCCTCCGCGGCGCACTGCACGCACGCTTCTCGGACGCACAGTGCGGCTTCAAAGCAATGCGGGCCGACGTAGCCCAGCGTCTACTTCCCCTGGTCGAGGACACCGGCTGGTTCTTCGACACCGAACTGCTGGTCCTCGCCGAGCGTGCCGGCCTCCGCATCCACGAAGTCCCGGTCGACTGGGTCGACGACCCGGACAGCCGGGTCGACATCGTCGCGACCGCGGTCGCCGACATGAAGGGGGTCTGGCGGGTGGGCCGCGCCCTGTCCACGGGCTCGTTGCCGCTGGGCGGCCTTCGCGCCAGCTTCGGTCGTGAGCCGCTCGTTCCGGGGGTGCCGCGCGGAATGGTCGGGCAGCTGGTCAGATTCGCGGTGGTAGGAGTGGCATCCACCCTGGCCTATGCGCTGCTGTACCTGATTCTGCATCCACTGATGGGTGCACAGTGGGCCAACGCCGTCTCGCTTCTCGTCACCGCCGTCCTCAACACGGCCGCGAACCGCGCCTTCACTTTCGGTGTGCGCGGCTCCGAAGGCGTCGCCCGACACCAGCTGCAGGGCCTGTTCGTGTTCGCCTTCGGATTGTTCCTCACCAGCGGTTCACTGTTCGTTCTGCACTCGGCAGCCCCGGACGCGTCCAAGCACGTCGAACTCGCTGTGCTCGTGCTCGCCAACCTCGTCGCCACCGTCAGCCGTTTCATAGCCCTTCGCTGGGTGTTCCGGAACGCTCGAACCGAAGGAGCTTCTGCATGACCACGACTCTCGACGCACCGAAGGTCGAAACGGCCGGACCACCGGTACGTAAACGCTGGGAACTGTGGGCGCTCGGCGCCCTTCTGGTGGGAACCGCGGTCGCGTACACGTGGGGGCTCGGCGCCTCCGGATGGGCCAACTCCTTCTACGCTGCCGCGGTCCAGGCCGGGTCGGAATCGTGGAAGGCCTTCTTCTTCGGCTCCTCGGACGCCGCCAATTCCATCACCGTCGACAAGCCTCCGATGTCGTTGTGGGTCATGGAATTGTCGGTCCGGGCCTTCGGTTTGAGTTCCTGGGCCATGCTGGTGCCGCAAGCGCTTCTGGGCGTCGGTTCGGTGGCCCTGTTGCACGCCACGGTGAAGCGGTGGTTCGGTGCCCCGGCCGGTCTGCTCGCCGGCCTCGTGTTCGCGCTGACGCCCATTGCCGCGCTCATGTTCCGCTTCAACAACCCCGACGCCCTGCTCGTGCTCCTGATGATCGCCTCCGTCTGGGCGATGCTGCGGGCAGTAGAGGACGGACGCACCCGCTGGATGGTGCTGACCGGTGTATTCGTCGGATTCGGCTTCCTCACCAAGCAGCTTCAGGTGATGCTCGTCGTTCCGCCGCTCGCCCTGACCTATCTGATCGCGGGACCCCCGAAGTTCGGCACGCGCCTGGCCCAGTGCTTCGCCGCACTCGGCGCGATGATCGTGTCCGCGGGCTGGTGGCTGCTCACCGTCGAATTGTGGCCGGCGTCGTCGCGCCCGTGGATCGGTGGCTCGCAGAACAACTCGATCCTCGAACTGACGCTGGGATACAACGGACTCGGCCGATTGAACGGCGAAGAGACGGGCAGTGTCATTCCCGGCCGCGGCGTGGCGGCCACCACCATGGGTGGCGCCGCGGAAGCCGCGATGGACGGCGGTATGCCTGGCGGCGGAATGTGGGGCAGCACGGGCATCACCCGGATGTTCGAGTCCGCTCAGGGCGGCCAGATCGCCTGGCTGATCCCAGCAGCGCTGATTCTGCTGGTCGCCGGACTCGTAGTGCGCAGCTGGGCGCCTCGTGTCGACACCCAGCGCGCGTCGTTCCTCGTCTGGGGTCTCTGGCTACTCGTCACCGGACTGACCTTCAGCTTCATGGCCGGCATCTTCCATGCCTACTACACGGTCGCGCTCGCACCGGCCGTGGCCGCCCTGGTAGCGATCGGATCGGTGACGATGTGGCGTCGACGGGACGCGCTGTGGGTGAGGGCGGTGCTCGCCGCGACAGTGCTGGCCACCGTTGCCACGTCCTGGATCCTGCTCGGCCGCACCGCGTCGTTCGTGCCGTGGGTGAAATGGGCGGTGGTCGCGGTGGGTGTCGTGTCCGCCCTCGCACTTCTGATCCCGGCGCCGACCCGGGGTCGCATCGCAGTCGCAACCGTCCTGGCGGCTCTGTTCGCGGGGCTCGCCGGACCGGCCGCCTATGCGATCGACACGATCGCCACCCCGCACACCGGCTCGATCGTCTCGGCCGGACCCACCGTCGTCGGAGGCCGTGGAGGTCCGGGCGGAATGGTCCGGCCGGCCGGAACGGACGGACCTGGACGCACGGGAGCCGGCACGGCACCACCCCCAGCGCCTCCTGGAGCCGCAGGTGGGGCTGGGGCCGCCGGCGGCCTACTCTCCGGCAGTACCCCGAGCGCCGAACTGGTAGGGCTCCTCGAAGTGAACGCCGACGACTACACCTGGGTGGCCGCGGCAATCGGCTCCAACAGCGCGGCGGGGTACCAGCTGGCCACGGAGGATCCGGTGATGCCGATCGGCGGTTTCAACGGGAGCGACCCGTCACCCACGCTCGAGCAGTTTCAGCAGTATGTGACCAACGGTGAGATCCACTACTTCATTTCCGGCGGTCGCGGAGGGGGAATGGGTGGTGGCGGCACGGCGTCGGAGATCACCACCTGGGTGCAGGAGAACTTCACCGCCGTCACGGTCGACGGAGTGACGCTGTATGACCTCACGGACTGACAGCCGTGAGTACTTGTTAACCGCCCGGTGTTAAGAAGTACTCACAGGGGGTGTTCCCGGCCACCCTCACCGGTGGCATTACGCGGCCCGTACGCTGACACCGTGCGCGTACTCGTTATCGGCTCCGGAGCCCGTGAACATGCCCTCCTCCTCGCCCTCGCTCGCGATCCGGGTGTCACTGCCCTGATGTGCGCTCCCGGGAACGCTGGGATCGCCAAGATCGCCGAGCAGCATTCCGTCGACATCGCCTCCGGGGAGGCCGTCGCCGATCTCGCGAAGAAGGTCGAAGCCGACCTGGTCGTGGTGGGCCCCGAGGTCCCGCTGGTTCTGGGTGTTGCGGACGCCGTCCGCGCTGCGGGAATCGCCTGCTTCGGCCCGTCGGCCGACGCCGCGCGCATCGAGGGTTCCAAGGCGTTCGCCAAGGACGTGATGGCCGCCGCCGGTGTGAAGACCGCGCACAGTGAGATCGTCGATTCTCCCGCCAAGCTGGACGAAGCACTCGACCGCTTCGGACCCAACTGGGTCGTCAAGGATGACGGCCTCGCGGCAGGCAAGGGCGTCGTGGTCACCACCGACCGGGACGCCGCCCGCGATCACGCCGCCGAATTGCTCGAGAACGGGCACCCGGTCCTCCTCGAATCGTTCCTCGACGGCCCCGAGGTGTCGCTGTTCTGCGTCGTCGACGGCGACACCGTGGTGCCGCTCCTCCCGGCCCAGGACCACAAGCGCGTCGGCGACGGCGACACCGGACCCAACACCGGCGGCATGGGCGCGTACACCCCGCTGCCGTGGCTGCCCGAGCAGATGGTCACGCAGATCGTCGACGACGTCGTCAAGCCGGTCGCGGCGGAGCTCGTCGCCCGGGGCAGCTCTTTCAGCGGTTTGCTGTACGCCGGTCTGGCGATCGGCAAGGATGGCCCCGCCGTGGTCGAGTTCAACTGCCGCTTCGGCGACCCCGAGACCCAGGCGGTACTCGCCCTGCTGAAGAGTCCGCTGGGTGAGCTGCTGAACGCGGCGGCCACCGGCACGCTTGATCAGGTCCCGCCGCTCGAATGGCAGGACGGTTCGGCGGTCACCGTGGTGGTGGCGGCCGAACATTATCCGGCGACGCCCCGCACGGGTGACGTGATCAGCGGCGCCGACGGGGAGGGCGTGCTCCATGCCGGCACGAAGCTCGTCGACGGACAGGTGGTGTCGGCAGGCGGGCGTGTACTGAGTGTCGTCGGGGTCGGCGCGAACCTCAGCGAAGCACGCGAGGACGCCTACGCCAAGATCGCCGCAATCAAGCTGCCCGGCAGCCACTTCCGCAAGGACATCGGGCTAGCCGCAGTCGAGGGGCGTATCGCCATCCCGTAGTTCTGTTCCCGTTCGAGTACTGAAAGACGTGCACCCCGGAGTATTCCAGGGGTGCACGTCTTTCGGGCCGATTGGCTATCGCGCAGTCCACCCGCCGTCGATGGTGTACGACGCGCCGGTGACCATACCGGCGTCCGCTGAGGCCAGCCATCCGACGAGGGATGCGACCTCGGCCGGTTCCACCAGCCGTTTGATCGCGCTCTCGGTGAGCATCACCTTCTCGACTACGTCGGCCTCACTGACGCCGTGCAGCTGTGCCTGATCGGCGATCTGCTTCTGCACCAACGGCGTCGACACGTAACCGGGGTTGACGCAGTTGCTGGTCACGCCGTGCGGGCCACCCTCGAGGGCGGTCACCTTGGACATGCCCTCGAGCGCGTGTTTGGCCGTCACGTACGCCACCTTGAATGCCGAAGCCCGAAGTCCGTGCACGGAGGATACGTTCACTATCCGACCGAATCCCTGCGCGTACATGTGGGGGAGAGCGGCACGAATGAGCAGGAACGGTGCCTCCACCATCAGTGTCTGGATCCGGCGGAAATCGTCGACGCGGAATTCCTCGATGGGGCTGACGGTCTGGATACCGGCGTTGTTGACGAGGATGTCTGTCTTCAGGCGCAGATCGGCGAGCTGATCGGTGTCGAGAAGGTCCACGTGCCAGGCGCTTCCGTCGATCTCCTCGGCGAGCGTCTTGGCCGCGACATCGTCGAGGTCTGCGACGGTGACCTGTGCTCCACGTGCGGCCAGGTGTCGCGCGCATGCTGCACCGATTCCGCTCGCACCACCGGTGACGAGTGCGGTGCGGCCGGAGAGGTCGCGGGCGGTCATGCCGGCGCTCCGGCCTTTTCCGCGGCCAGGGTACGGGCGTCGGCCGCGTCGATCGATTCGAGGGAGATGCCCTTGGTCTCCTTGGCGACGATCACGGCGACGACGGTGATGAGCGAGGCGATCGCGAGATAGATCGCGATGGGGACCGAGGAGTGGTACCTGTTCAACAGGGTCGCCGCGATGATGGGGGCCAGAGAGCCGGCCACGATCGACGTCACTTGGTAGCCGAGGGAGACACCCGAGTAGCGCATCCGGGTGGGGAACATCTCCGCCATGATCGCGGGCTGGCCGGCGTACATGAAGGCGTGGAACACCAGGCCGATGACGATGGCTCCGAGAATGACGGCGTTGTGGCCGCTGTTCATCATCGGGAAGGCGAAGAAACCCCAGGTTCCCGCGGTCAGGGCACCGATCATGTAAACAGGGCGGCGGCCGATGCTGTCGGACAACCGTCCCACCAGCGGGATGACCGCGAAGTGCACCGCATGCGCGATCAGCATCCACCACAGGATCTGCGCGGTGTCGGTGTGGACCACCACCTTGAGGTAGGTGATCGAAAAGGTGACGACGAGGTAGTACATGACGTTCTCGCCGAACCGCAGTCCCATCGCGGTGAACACGCCGCGCGGGTAGCGTTTGACCACCTCGAAGACGTTGAACGACGTCTCCTTGATCTTCTCGGCATCCTTCTGGGCCTGGAGGAAGATCGGCGCATCGGTCACCTTGGTGCGAATGTAGTAGCCGACCAGGACGATCACGGCGGAGAGCCAGAAGGCCACACGCCAGCCCCAGCTCAGGAAGGCGGCGTCCGGGAGGGTCGTCGTCAGGATGAGCAGTACGACGGTGGCCACGAGGTTGCCGGCCGGAACGCCGGCCTGCGGCCAGGAAGCCCAGAACCCACGCGATCGGCTGGGGCTGTGCTCGGCGACGAGCAGCACCGCGCCGCCCCATTCGCCACCGACCGCGAAGCCCTGGATGAAGCGAAGCGTGACGAGTAACGCCGGCGCCCAGTAACCGATTTGAGCGAAGGTGGGCAGGCAGCCCATGAGGAAGGTGGCGGTGCCCACGAGGACGAGGCTGAACTGCAGCAGCTGTTTGCGGCCGAACTTGTCACCGAAGTGGCCGAAGACGATGCCGCCGAGCGGTCGGGCGACGAAACCGACCGCGTAGGTGACGAAGGCCGCGATGATGGCGTCGAGTTCGTTGTCTCCGGCCGCGAAGAACACTTTGCTGAAGACCAGGGTTGCCGCCGTGCCGTACAGGAAGAACTCGTACCATTCGACCACGGTGCCGGCCATCGACGCGCCGACCACCTTCTTCAGCCCCGACGGTGGGGTCTCTTCCGTGCGTAGTGTCTCGTCGACGCTCATCTGCCGCTCCTTGCTGCCCTGTGACTGGGGACACATCGAGTGTTGCCTGCCGAGTATTGATGCATATTTGTGCGCACACAATGGCGCATGATGCAACCCCCGTGTGCAAATATGCAGACATGACTTCCGAAACGTCCATGCCCAGCGCAGATGACCTGCTTGTGCTGTTGGCGGTGGGACGCACCGGCCGCTTCAACACCGCGGCCGACGACCTCGGTGTAAATCACACCACCATCTCCCGGCGCATCACAAACCTCGAGAAAACCCTCGGCGGTCGCGTACTCGTGAAGGCCGCCGGCGGATGGGAACTCACCGAACTGGGACAGCAGGCCCTGACCGCGGCCGAGCGGGTAGAAGCCGCTGTGCACGGCCTCGTCGCCGAGCCAGGCGGTGGTGACGGCCTCAAAGGCGTGGTGCGAGTGTCGGCGACCGACGGGTTCAGTGCGTACATCGCAGCACCCGCGGGCGCGTTGATTCGCCGCCGGCACCCCGAGGTGTCCGTAGAGATCGTCGCCGTCACGCGCCGGGCCTCCCAGCACCGTTCGGGTCTCGACATCGAGGTGGTCGTGGGCAAACCGCAGGTGCACCGCGCCGAGGCCGTCTGGCTGGCCGATTACACCCTCGGTCTGTATGCGTCGCGGTCGTATCTCGTGCGGAAGGGCACTCCGCGGACCGTCGTCGAACTCACCGACCATTCCCTGGTGTACTTCATCGACTCGATGCTGCAGGTCGACGAACTGGACCTCGCGCGCCGGCTCACCGTATCGATGCGGGAGTCGGTGACCTCGACCAACGTGTTCGTCCACGTGGAGGCCACCCGCGCCGCCGCGGGGATCGGGCTGTTGCCGTGCTTCATGGCCGATCGTCACGACGACCTCGTTCGCGTGCTGCCCGGACAGGTGGAGGCGACGCTCGCGTACTGGCTCGTCGCACGTCCCGAATCGCTCCGCAGACCCGAGGTGGCTGCAGTCGTGGCTGCCGTCCGCGAGACGGTCGAGTCCCAACGGGACGCGTTGGCCGGGCGTTGACGGCGTCACGCTAGCGTCGAGGGGTGCGCTCCGAATCTCAGCGATCCGACATTCAGACCTTCCACGTGATGGACGTGTGGAAGGCCGCCGCCGAGCGCGAACGGACCCACGGGGACGTGCTGACTCTCGCAGCAGGTCAGCCTTCGACCCCGGCGCCGAAGCCCGTGCTGAGCGCCACCCGGCAGGTCCTCGACGGACACCTGCTCGGCTACACCGAGACGTTCGGGATCCTGGGACTCCGCGACGCGATTGCGGAGTACCACTCCACCAAATCCGGTATCGACGTCGACGCCGAGGACGTGGTGGTGACCACGGGGTCCTCCGGAGCCTTCACGTTGCTGTTCCTCGCCGCTTTCGATGCGGGCGACACCGTGGTCGTCGCTCGCCCGGGTTACCCGGCGTACCGCAATACCCTCGCCGCCCTCGGTTGCCACGTCGTCGAACTCGATTGCGGTGCCGACACCCGGTTCCAGCCGACGGTCGCGATGCTCGAGGCGCTCCCCGAACCCCCGGCCGGTCTGATCGTCGCGAGTCCCGCCAACCCCACCGGAACCGTGATCGATCCCGAAGAATTGGCGGGTCTCGCTCGGTGGTGCGACGACCACGGCACCCTCCTGATATCCGACGAGATCTACCACGGCATCGGATACGGCGGGCAGACGATGGCGAGCGCCTGGGAGACGTCGCGGGAATCCGTCGTCGTCGGGTCGGTGTCCAAGTACTTCTCGATGACGGGCTGGCGGCTGGGGTGGATGCTGGTACCCGCCGGGCTGAGGGGCGCCCTGCAGCGCCTGGCGTCGAACATGACAGTGTGCCCACCGGCGATTTCGCAGTACGCGGCGATCGCGGCGTTCACACCGGAGTCGCGGGCCGAACTCGATTCGCACGTCCAGCGTTACGCCGTGAACCGCGAACTGCTCCTCACGGGGCTACCGGAACTGGGTATCACCGAGCTGGCGCCCGCGGACGGTGCGTTCTACGTGTACGCCGACATCGGTCACCTTCTCGGTGGGGCCCATGGTGACACGTCGACGCAGTGGTGCTCGCGACTGCTGCAGGACACGGGTCTGGCACTGGCACCCGGCATCGACTTCGACACCGTCCACGGGAACAGGACCATCCGTCTCTCGTTCGCCGGGTCCACCGCGGAAGTGCGGGAAGCGCTGATCCGCTTGCGGCGCTGGCTCTAGCGATCGACCGAAGTCGGCCTACACTATGACCAGGATTACAGTGTTGCGGCGCACGCGGGCAAAAGGCGAAACCATGAGCGAAATCAGCAACCCAGACCCTTCCACTCCTGGTGGACTCCGCATAGGAACCTTGGAGCGGGAGCAGGCCGCAACGGCACTCGCCGCACACTTTGCGGCCGGCCGCCTCGACACCGACGAGTTCGATTCCCGGGTCCGTCAGGCGTACCTCGCCAAGACCGCAGCCGACCTCGCACCTCTGTTCGCGGATCTTCCGGGCGAACAGCGCTTCGGGACCGAAGTCGAGTACGAGCCGGAGCCGAGCCGCCGGGATCCGGGACGCGAGGCCGCGGCCCTGCGCACGCTGCTGTTCGTGATCGCGGTGCTCGCCGCGGTCCTGTGGGTCTTCGTTGTCCGCGTGCCGCCTCTCGTCTTCCTTCCGATCATCTGGCTCGTCCTCGCACGGCATCACCTCGGTCGCCGTTCGTGCCGAGCCTGGTGACTTCGCCCGGCGCAAACTTCGCGGTCTGTAGCCCAATCCGCTCTGGTGCGGCACCCCCGGCTGGCAGGATGAATTGGTGTCGACAGCGGCAACTCCCAAGGGCGAACGGCGCCGACAGGCGCTTGTCGACGCTGCCGCCGACCTGCTTCTGGAGGGCGGCTTCGAAGCGGTGCGGCACCGGTCGGTGGCCGCGCGCGCGAACCTTCCGCTGGCATCGACCACCTACTATTTCGCGTCGCTCGAAGAGCTGATCGCGAAGGCCGTCGAGTGCAACGGTGAACGCGACCTCACCGTCATGCGGGCGCGGGTAGAGGACGTCACCCACCGTCGTCGCGGTCGCGAGTCCACCGTCGACCTTCTCGTGGAACTACTCGTCGGGCCGGTACTGATCACCGACGACAGTCGCGAACGCTTGATCTGCCGGTACGAGCGGCTCACCGCGTGCGCGCGGCGACCCGAACTACGCGAGGTTCAGCTGCGGTTGCGAGCACAGCTCGACGACATCCTCACCGAGGCCCTGCGTCGTTCCGACCGTGACGTGCGGCAAGGACAACTGCGTCGCCTGGTCGCCACCGTGGACGGCGCCGTGGTGACTGCCCTCGGCGAGCACGACCCCGACCTTCGTGGGCTCGCCCGGGCCATGCTGCTCGACGTCGTCGACCTCGTCGCGCCGGCGCTGGACCGGCCGGACCACGTTCACCTCTAGCGCCGCCGTAAACTGAAGTCTCGTGACCCGCATCCCGAACGTCCTCGCCAACCGTTACGCCAGCCCTGAACTCGTCGAGTTGTGGTCGCCCGAGCACAAGATCGTGCTCGAACGCCAGCTGTGGCTCGCGGTGCTGCGTGCCCAGGCGGAACTCGGGATCGACGTGCCGGCCGAGGCGCTCGCCGACTACGAGCGGGTCATCGATCAGGTGGACCTCGACTCCATCGCCGCCCGCGAACGGGTCACCCGGCACGACGTGAAGGCCCGCATCGAGGAATTCAACGCACTCGCCGGTCACGAGCAGGTACACAAGGGTCTCACCAGCCGCGACCTCACCGAGAACGTCGAACAGCTGCAGATCCTGCGGTCTCTCGAGCACGTGTACGCACACGGTGTCGCGGTGGCCGCACGGCTGTCCGAGCGTGCCGCCGAGTACAGCGGCCTCGTCATGGCCGGCCGTTCGCACAACGTGGCGGCGCAGGCCACCACCCTCGGCAAGCGCTTCGCCTCCGCCGCCGACGAACTGCTCGTCGCCCTCACCCGGCTACGGGAACTGATCGACCGTTACCCGCTGCGCGGAATCAAGGGTCCGATGGGCACCGCGCAGGACATGCTCGACCTTCTCGACGGCGACGCCGCCAAACTCGACACCCTCGAGCGGAAGGTGGCCCAGCACCTCGGTTTCGCTCACGTCTTCACCAGTGTCGGGCAGGTCTACCCGCGCTCGCTCGACCACGACGTGCTGTCCACGCTGGTCCAGGTCGCCGCCGGGCCGTCCTCCTTCGCCCACACCATCCGCCTGATGGCCGGGCACGAACTGGTCACCGAGGGCTTCCAACCCGGCCAGGTCGGGTCCTCCGCGATGCCGCACAAGATGAACACCCGCTCCTGCGAACGTGTCAACGGACTGCAGGTCGTCCTCCGCGGCTACGCGTCGATGGCCGCAGAACTCGCAGGCGCCCAATGGAACGAAGGCGACGTGTTCTGCTCCGTGGTGCGCCGGGTCGCCCTGCCGGACGCATTCTTCGCCATCGACGGACTGATCGAAACGTTCCTCACCGTGCTCGCCGAATTCGGCGCCTACCCGGCCGTGATCGAGAAGGAACTCACCCGGTACCTGCCGTTCCTCGCCACCACCAAGGTCCTCATGGCGCTCGTGCGGGCCGGTGTGGGCCGCGAAACCGCGCACGAGGTCATCAAGGAACACGCCGTCGCCGTCGCACTGGCCATGCGCGAGCAGGGCAAGGAACCCGACCTCCTCGACCGGCTCGCCGCCGACGACCGGCTGCCCCTCGACCGGGCAGCCCTCGACGAGGCGCTCGCCGACAAGAAGGCGTTCATCGGCGCGGCCGAAGCTCAGGTGGCCGCAGTGGTGACCGAGGTACAGAAGCTCGTCGATGCCAACCCCAAGGCGGCTGCCTACCAGCCGTCCCCGATCCTGTAGGCGGCTTCGCCGCCCGTGAGTGGTTAACGAGTGCAGGGACTCGTCAACCACTCACAAGCACCGGAGGTGCCTACCCCATGAACTGCACTTTCTGCGAAATTGTCGCCGGTCGCGCCGAAGCCAGCGTCGTATACGACAACGACGAGGTGATGGCGTTCATGGACATCCGGCCGTGGACCCCCGGACACCTGCTGGTGGTTCCCAAGCGGCACGCGACCGGACTGTCCGACCTCGACCCCGCCGATGGTGCCGCAGTGTTCACCGCGGGACAGCGGATCGCAACCACGTTGCGGCACGGGTCGTTACGCGCCCATGGCGTCAACCTCTTCCTGGCCGACGGAATCGCCGCCGGTCAGGAGGTGTTCCATGTTCACCTCCACGTCGTTCCCCGCACGAACGGTGACGGATTCGGGTTGCGCGGAATGCCGACGTCGCCCAGCCGGATGGCGCTGGAGCAAACTGCCGGCGTCATCCGATCGTCGCTTACCTGACCTGTGCCGAGTCGAACCGGACTTCGCCGGCGACCCCGTTCGGATCGAAGCGGCGTTCGGTGATGTCGTAAGTGCCGTCCGAGCGGACACGGAGGACGGTCGACGCCCGGGTGCCGTACTCGCCGTAGTGGATGAAACGCGACGACAGTGCCCGTTCGAGGTCCGGCCCGACCCCGGTGTCGGGCAGCGACTCCCACGGTGCCGGCTCGCTCTGGGCGAGGACGGCGAAATACGCCTCGAGGTCGGCGTCCGGCTTACCGTCGTCGGCGGCGAGGGCGGCGAGGGCGGCGCCGAACGCGCGGGTGCCCTCGGTGACCTTCGGCCATGGGGTGTCGAGTTCGGCGTTGGACAACCCGTGGATGCCGGGTTCGACACGCTGCCGGCGGCCGTGCGGCCGGTTGGTGGACCACCACAGTTCCTCCCGGTCGGCGACGAGCAGGTTGAAGCTGCCGTACGCACTGCCGGTTGCGGCGACGCTGTCGGCATGAAAGGCCGCCGAGTCCTCGGAGAGGAGGAAATCGACGGGCAGCCGCCCGCGGGACAACGCCCCGGCCGCAGGGGACCCATCGCGGACGTTGGTCACGGCCGCGAACCGTAATCCGTCACTGATTCCCATCCAGGTGCCGCCCGCGAGGAGGTCCCGGCCGGCGACGAAACCCTCGTCCCAGCGGTGCAGCGGCTCGGTGGGGCGGGCGTAGAACTCGTCGCGGTTGGCTGCCACGACCAAGGGAAGGTCGGGGTGGGTATGCCACGCGAACAGGACCAGACACATGCTTCCGACAGTAGTGTGCGCTGGACCCCGAAGTATTTCGACAGCACCTGCCATCGCGAAGCGAGGCACTACGACAGCGCAGACTACGGTGTCGCGAGCGTCTTCTCCAGGGCTCGGCGCAGTTCGGACTTGCTGATCTTGCCAACGCCTGTGACCGGGAAGTGTTCGACGAACATCACCTTGTCGGGGACCTTGTACTCGGCGAGGCCGCGGCCGCGCACGAATTTCTTGAGTTCTCCTTGCGTCGGTTGTTCGCCGAGGACGACGACGAAGGCGCAGGTGCGTTCGCCGAGGTAGGGATCGGGCATCGACACCACTGCGACGTCGGCGACGCGGGGATGTGCCAGAAGATGGTTCTCTACCTCCTCTGCGGCTACTTTCTCGCCACCGCGGTTGATTTGGTCCTTGGCCCGGCCCTCGACGACGAGGTATCCGTCGTCGGTGAGGCGAACGATGTCACCGGTGCGGTAGAAACCGTCCTCGGTGAACGCCGTCGAATTGTGTTCGGGTGCGCGGTAATAACCGCGAATGGTGTACGGGCCGCGGGTGAGCAGGTGACCGGAGGTGCCGACGGCAACGGGTACGTCGTGCTCGTCGACGACGAGCACCTCGTCGTCGGGGCTGATCGGCCTGCCCTGCGTGGAGACGAGGATGCTCTCCGGGTCGTCGAGTCTCGTGTAGTTGACGAGGCCCTCCGCCATACCGAACACCTGCTGCACTGTGCATCCCAGTTCGGGCCGCACCCGCTTGGCCGCCTCGGCACTGAATTTTGCGCCGCCGACCTGTATCACCTCGAGACTCGACAGGTCACGTTCGGTGCGGGCGGCGGCCGCCAACCATGCCAGTGCCAGCGGTGGGACGAGCGACACCATGGTGATGCCTTCACGCTCGATGAGGGCGAAGGCAGTGTCGGGACTGGGATCCGGTGCCAGCACTACGCGACCGCCTGCGTGCAGGACACCGAGGATGCCGGGCGAGCTCATCGGAAAGTTATGCGCAGCAGGCAGAACAACGAGCATGCGGGTGTGCTCGTCGACGCCACAGACGCGAGCCGATTCGCGCACCGAGTAGAGGTAGTCGGCGTGCGTGCGAGGAATCAGTTTCGACACCCCGGTGGTGCCACCCGACAGTTGCAGGAAGGCCACCGACTCCGCGTCGACCGGCGACTCGACGGTGATCGGCATCGAGCCCCGCAGATCGTCGAGCGCAACGAATTCCTGCGCGTCTCCGGCGACGATCACCGTCGGCGGCTGTTCCGAAGACGACACCACCTGGCGGGCCAGTGCGCGGTAATCGAAACCGGAGTGCCGGTCGGTGACGATGTATGCGGCCGCGTCGGTGAAACTGCAGAAGTAGGAGACCTCGTGCTCGCGGTGCGCGGGCAAGGCGAACACGGGCAACGCGCCGAGGCGAAAGAGCGCGAAGACCACTTCCACGTACTCGACGATGTTCGGTAACTGCACGACGACCCGATCACCGGGGTGGATGCCCGACTCGAGAAGTCCGGCCGCCAATCGACCGGCGCGGTCGGTGAGTTGGCGGTAGGTGAGGCTCGTATCGCCTCCGGTGGCGTCCGGCCCCACCACCGCAACGGCATCCTCGAACTCCGCTGCGCGTGCGCCGAGAAACTGCTGGAACGTCTCGTCCGTCCAGTAACCGGCCTGCCGATACCGTTCGGCGAAGGAGGCGGGATATCCGGTGGTGTCGGAGAGGGGCGCGCGCAGGCTCGTGGTCATCGAAAGTCCTTCCGCAACTTGCTGTTCGGTCTCACGCCCGGAGGGTGGCGCCGCCGTCGACGTACAGGGCCTGCATGGTGATGTGCCGCGCGCGATCGGAGAGCAGGAATTCGACGGAATCGGCGATGTCAGCGGCGTCCGCGATCCGGCCCAGGGGGATGCCGACCTTGAACGATGCGAGATCGCCGTCGATCGCGGCGCGGGCCCCCTCGTCGTCGGCGGGGTCGGACCACAGCGACCGCTGCATGGCGGTGTCGGTCGAACCCGGTGCCACGATGTTGGCGCGGATCCCGTACTCGGCCAACTCGAGTCCGAGGACCCGGACGATCATCGCGACTGCGGCCTTGGATGCGCCGTACGCGCCCATTCCTGTGCGCGGCACGCCGGCAGCATTGGAGCCCACCACGACAATCGAACCCTTTCTGCGCTGGCGCATTTCGATTCCGACGGCCCTCAGCACGTTGACCAGTCCGGTGACATTGACGTCGAAGACGCGTTGCCAGCTCGCGGGATCGGCGTCGAGTATCGAACCGGTTTCGAGTATTCCGGCGACGTGCGCGAGTGCGGTGACGGGGCCGTGCCGGTCCTCGATGTGTCGTACGGATTCTGTGACGGCGTCGGAGTTGCGGATGTCGACGACCTCGGTGTCGAGCGGCGACCGGTCCAGGAGGGCGGCAGTGCTGCGCAACCCGTCGCCGTCGCGGTCGAGCAGCGCCAGGCGATGACCTCGCCGGGACAGAGTGACGGCGGTGGCCTGCCCGATACCGTGTGCCGCGCCGACGACGAGGGTGACTCCGTCGCTCACAACTCCACTCCCAAACCGGCCAGGATCGTCCCCAATTTCGTTGTCGTCTCGGCGAGTTCGTCGTGAGGGTCGGATGCGGCGACGATGCCACCGCCCGCGTGCGCGACGATCGTGGTGCCGCGGGCGTCGATCTCGGCGCACCGGATGCCGACCATCCATTCGCCGTCCCCGTCGGAGTCGGTCCAGCCCACCGCTCCGGCGTAGAAGCCGCGGTCGCCCTCGAGTTCGGCGATCAGCCGGCGTGCGGCGTCGGTGGGAGTGCCACAGACGGCGGGTGTCGGGTGCACCGCTACGGCGAGGTCGAGGGCTGTGACCGAGCGGTCTCGCAACCGACCCGAGACGGGTGTGCCCAGGTGCCAGAGGTGGGGGGTGCGGGTGAGGGACGGACTGTCGGGGATGTCGAGTTCAGTGCACAGCGGTGCGAGGCTCGCCCGGAGCGCGTCGACGACCAGCGCGTGTTCACGCAGATTCTTCTCGGACGCGGCGAGACCTTCACCTGTCCGACGATCCGACTCGGGGTCGCTGCGGCGCGGCGCAGAACCGGCCAGGGGGTGGCAGCTCACCGCGTCTCCTCGGCGCCGGATCAGCACCTCGGGACTCGAACCGACGAGGTGCTTTCCCGACCAGGCGTCTCCAGCCGCGCCCAGAGCGACGCTGAAACCGTTGCCGCCCTGGTCGTGTGCGACCAGTCGGGCGAGCAATGCATGGGGGTGCAGACGTTCGTCCGCGTGCAGTGTGAGTGACCGGGCGAGGACCACCTTCTCCAGAGTGTTGTCCGGCGAATGCAATTCGCGTAGCGCGGCTTCCACCCGGGCGACGTGCTCGGCCTCCATGGGGGCCGCTGGTCCGATCCGGATGCGCGGGAGCTCGCGGTATTCGCCGTTCCAGCTCCCGGATTCGTGTTTCAGCGACTGCGGCGTGACGAGTGCGGACGGGTGTTCGGGGTCGAAGGGGAGCGCGCCGACTATCGCGGTCGCGCGGCCGTCGCGCAGCGCCTCGGCTGCCGCGACGGTGGAGTCGTACTGCGCGCGGGTTCCCACGGCAACGACCGTGCCGTGGGGGCGGGAAAGGATGAACGGTGTGCTCGACGGTGAATCCGCTCCGATGTCGGCGGATTCGGCGACTGCCGTCGATTCCATGTGTGATCCCCTCTCGATAACCGGCGAACTCACGTCAGACTATATGGTTAGCCTAACCTTTGGTTCGGTGCCGATTTCGATGCTGGTCAACGTCACCCGCACGCGGCGGGGAGGGCAGGCTTTCGCAACGGGGGCCCGACGCGACCGTCATTCGCCGGCCGGCGGCGCGGTACTCGGCGCAGGCGCAGCGGCGGATTTCTTCGGCATCGCCACGGCAGCGAGCACGAGAATCACGGCGGCGCCGAGGGCGGCTACGAAGACCAGGTGCAGGGCTTCGGCGAGATCGGCGCGGGCGGGGTCCTCGGTGCCGCCGAGGCGGGCGTTGACGAGGGCTCCGAAGAGGGCGACCCCGACGGCGCTGCCGATAGACCGGGCGAACATGTTGGTGGACGTGACGACACCGCGCTCCGACCAGTCGACGCTGGCCTGCGCGGCGATGAGGGTGGGGCTGGCGACGAGGCCCATCCCGCCGCCGATGACGAAGCAGCAGAGCGCCACCTGCCACACCGCCGACTCGATGGACAGGATGGTCGTGAGGGCGGTACCCGCGACGACCAGCAAACTGCCCGCCGTGGCCGTGACCCGGAATCCGAAGCGCAGGTACACACGCCCGGACAGCGACGCGGCGATCGGCCAGCCGATGGTCAGGGTGGCCAGTGCGAACCCGGCCACCAACGCGCCCGTCCCGAGCACACCCTGGGCAAAGGTCGGCACATACGTGGTGAGGCCCAGGACGATGGCGCCGACCAGAAGCGAGACGACGCTACTCGCGGCGAGGACTCGTCGCGTCAACACCCACAGCGGGAGGATGGGTTCCGCGGCTCGCCGTTCCACCAGGACGAAGACGAACAGGAACACGCCGCCGGCGGCGAAGATGCCCAGACTGACCGGCGAACTCCACGCCCAGGCCTGGCCGCCTTCGAGCAGGCCCAGAATGAGGAGCGTTGCGCCCACGGCGAGCAGTCCGGCCCCCGTGTAGTCGATGGACCGGCGGGTCCGCGCCCGCTTCTCGTCGAAGTTGCGGATCAGCATCACCGCGGCCAGGAGGCAGAGCGGAATGTTGACGAAGAAGATCCAGCGCCACGACAGATACTCGGAGAACACGCCGCCCAGCGTCGGTCCGACCACCGCCGACATTCCCCACACGCTCGCGAGGTAACCCTGCGCTTTCGCACGTTCGGCGAGCGTGTAGATGTCGCCGGCGATGGTCATGCTCATCGGCTGGACCGCGCCTGCCCCAAGACCCTGCACGGCGCGGAAGGCGATGAGTGCCGGCATGCTCCAGGCAAGCCCGCAGAGGACCGACCCGAGCGCGAAGAGGCCGATCCCCAGAAGCATGACCGGTTTCCGGCCGAAGATGTCGGCGAGTTTGCCGTAGATCGGCACGGACACCGCCTGGGTGAGTAGATAGATGGAGAAGAGCCAGGGGAACTGGGTGAATCCACCGAGATCGCCGACGATGGTGAAGACCGCGGTGGAGATGATGGTGGCGTCGAGGGCAACCAGGGATGTCGTGAGCATCAGCGCTACGAGTACCGGACCGCGCTCCGACCGGAACCCCACATCGACGGGCGCTGTGTCGGTTGTCATTGCTCACCTGATTCGTACCTGGGATCACATCGTGTCGTAACCCACGGTAACGACATGGCTCAGGAGGGTGTTCCGCGCGGTCGGCTCAGGGGCCCGACCTCACGGTAGAGCGCAACGATCGACCCCGGAACGCTGTGAGCGCCGCAAGGTCAGCGCCCGGTCTGTCCGGCAGGACCGATAGGCTGGCTCACCGTGCGCCCCTCACTCGATTCCTACGCCCATCTGGCCGGTGGCAAGGTCCGCGACCTCTACACGATCGACGACGAGCACCTGCTGTTGGTCGCGAGCGATCGCATCTCCGCCTACGACCACGTTCTCGGTACCACGATTCCGGACAAGGGCCGGGTACTCACCGCGATGAGTGTCTTCTTCTTCGGTGTGCTCGGTGGCAGCAACCATCTGGCGGGTGAGCCCGACGACAGTCGCATCCCCGAGGAGGTCCTCGGCCGCGCACTCGTGGTGCGCAAGCTCGAGATGGTTCCGATCGAATGTGTCGCCCGCGGTTACCTCACCGGTTCCGGCCTGATCGACTACAACGAGACCGGTTCGGTGTGCGGGGTGCCCCTGCCCGAGGGGTTGGTGGAGGCCAGCCGGCTCCCTGATCCGATCTTCACCCCGGCCAGCAAGGCGGAGCTGGGGGAGCACGACGAGAACATCACCTTCGACGTCGTGGTCGACAAGGTCGGTCAAGATTTGGCGATCAAACTGCGGGACGACACCCTGGACATCTACGGCAGAGCAGCCAACTTCGCCGCCGACCGTGGGATCATTCTCGCCGACACCAAGCTCGAGTTCGGCCTCGACAAGAAGGGCAACCTCGTGCTCGCCGACGAGGTCCTCACACCCGACTCGTCCCGCTACTGGCCGGCCGACGGGTACGAGGCCGGGAAGGTGCAGCCGAGCTTCGACAAGCAGTTCGTCCGTAACTGGCTCACCAGCCCCGAGTCGGGCTGGGACCGCGCGTCCGACACGCCGCCGCCGCCGCTTCCCGCGGAGATCGTCGCGGCAACGCGGCAACGCTACATCGACGCGTACGAGCGCATTTCGGGATTGTCGTTCGCGGAGTGGGTGGGCTGAGCGATGACCACCGAGAACAAGATTCTGACCCCGCCCGTTGCCAAGAAGGTTCCCACCGAGCGGGTCCATCACGGACACACCTTCGTCGACGAGTACGAATGGTTGCGCGACAAGGAAGACGCGGAGGTGATCGCCTACCTCGAAGCCGAGAATGCGTACACCGAGCAGGAGACCGCCCATCTGGCTCCCTTGCGCGACCAGATCTTTTCGGAGATCAAATCCCGGACACAGGAAACCGACATGTCGGTGCCCACCCGGATGGGGGAGTACTGGTACTACGCCCGGACCATCGAGGGTAAGCAGTACGGCGTGCAGTGCCGGACACCGATCACGGGTCCCGACGACTGGACGCCGCCGGAGCTCACCCCGGGGGTCGAACTCCCCGGTGAGCAGATCCTGCTCGACGGCAACGCGGAGGCCGAGGGTCACGACTTCTTCTCCGTCGGAGCCTTCTCCCTCAGTCACGACGGCACGCTGCTCGCGTACTCGGTGGACGTGGTCGGCGACGAGCGCTACACGCTCCGGTTCAAGAACCTCGTCACCGGCGAATTGCTGCCCGACGAGATCACCGGCACCGCACCGGGAGTTACCTGGGCGATCGACCACCGGCATGTCTTCTACCTCACGGTCGACGAGTCCTGGCGCCCCGACACCGTGTGGCGTCACCGGCTCGGCACCGCCCGCGAGGAGGACGTCGCCGTCTTCCGGGAGCCCGACGAGCGGTTCTGGGTTTCCGTCGGATCCACCCGCAGTGAGAAGTACCTGATGATCTGGGTGGGTTCCAAGATCACCAGCGAAGCCCGGGTCCTGGAATCGGCAAATCCTGAAGGTGAGTTCCGGGTAATTCTTCCGCGGCGCGAAGGCGTCGAATACGGCGTCGAACATGCAGTGGTCGCGGGCGAAGATCGTTTCCTGATCATGCACAACGACGTCGTCGACGGTGAGAAGGCCGAGAATTTCGTGCTTGCCGAGGCACCGGTGTCGGATCCGACGTCCTTGACCACGCTGATCTCGCATCGGTCGGATGTACGACTCGAGGAGGTCGACGCCTTCGCCGACCATCTGGTGCTCAGCTACCGGCGGGAAGCGTTGACCCGCTTGGCAATCTGGCCGCTCGGCCCGGAGGGGTATGGCGAGTTCACGGAGATCGCCTTCGACGAGGAACTATTCAGCGTGGGCCTCGGCGCCAATCCGGAATGGCAGCAGCCGACTCTGCGGATGGCGTTCACCTCGTTCATCACGCCCGGGCAGGTGTACGACTACGTGTTGTCGACGGGCGAACTGGCGCTACGGAAGTCGCAACCCGTGCTCGGGGACTTCGACGCGCGCAACTATGTGCAGCAACGTGATTGGGCCATCGCCGCCGACGGTACCCGGATTCCGCTGTCGATCGTGAGGCGTGCCGACGGTGCCCCGGACGAACCGGCGCCGACACTCCTGTACGGCTACGGCTCGTACGAGGCCAGCATGGATCCCGCGTTCTCCGTCGCACGGCTCTCGCTCCTCGATCGGGGAGTCGTGTTCGTCGTCGCACACGTGCGTGGCGGCGGCGAGATGGGCCGGCATTGGTACGAGAACGGCAAGACACTGACGAAGAAGAACACCTTCACCGATTTCGTCGACTGTGCACGTCACCTCGTGGACACCGGCCGCACCACTCCGAACCAACTCGTCGCGGACGGCGGCAGTGCCGGCGGTCTCCTGATGGGCGCAGTGGCCAACCTGGCTCCGGAACTCTTCGCAGGCATCCTCGCCAACGTTCCCTTCGTGGACCCGCTCACCTCCATCCTCGATCCGTCGCTTCCGCTGACGGTGATCGAGTGGGACGAGTGGGGTAATCCGCTCGAGAACCCCGAGGTGTACGAGTACATGCGTTCGTACAGCCCGTACGAGAACGTGGAGGCCAAGGATTATCCGGCCATCCTCGCGATCACCAGCATCAACGACACGAGGGTCCTCTACGTCGAGCCGGCGAAATGGGTGGCCAAGCTTCGGGCCACCAAGACGGGCGACTCGCCGCTGCTTCTCAAAACCGAGATGAGCGCGGGCCACGGAGGCGTGAGCGGGCGCTACGAGAAGTGGAAGGAAGTGGCGTTCGAGTTCGCCTGGGTGCTCCACATCGTCGGGAGGGCCTGACACCAGGTCCGCCCGACATGAGCGTCCTCGTTCCGGAACCATGGGCGAACTCGGGCCTGCCATTCGAGCGACAGGTTTAAGCTGATCGTCATCCTGGTTCCGACGCGACGAGGAGGTGACGCTCGTGACAGAGATGGCGATCGACACGGCGCGAGCGGTCGAGCATTTCGCGGCGATGCTCCGTGTCCCCACGGTGTCCACCCGGGGCGACGCGAACACGGACTGGACGTTCTTCGCGCGTTTCCGGAGTCTTGTCGACGAGTTGTACCCGCTGGTGCGGGAGAATCTCGACAAGGAGATCATTGCCTCGCATTCGCTCGTGTACCACTGGGATGTCGGGGTGCCCGACAAGCCGATCGTGCTGATGGCGCACCAGGACGTCGTGCCCGCACACGACGAGGGATGGACTCATCCACCGTTCGGCGGGGTAGTGGCGGACGACGCCGTCTGGGGGCGCGGTGCCATCGACGACAAGGGCGTGCTGGTCAGCATTCTCGAGGCAGTCGAAGGGCTGCTGCGCAGTGGTGTCGTCCCGGCCCGTGACGTCTATCTGGTTTTCGGCCACAACGAGGAGGTCGGAGGAGACGGCATTCCACAGGTGGTGCACACGTTCCGGGAGCGGGGGATCGTGCCGGGTGTGGTCATCGACGAGGGCGGTGGAGTTGCCGGCGACGCGTTCCCCGGAGTCGACGCGACGCTCGCGGTCCTGGGGACTGCCGAAAAAGGGATCCTCGACCTGCAGTTGACGGCGAAGGACCCTGGTGGTCACGCGTCGATGCCGGGGAGGAAGACCGCTACCGCCCGGCTTGCCCGCGCCATCACCCGCGTCGACCACCACAAGTTCCCGGCCCGGCTCACTGAACCCACCGTCGACCTGCTCACCAACGTAGGCGTCCATGCGAAAGGTCCGCTGGGCACGGTGCTCTCCCGGACCGACACCTTCGGACCACTGCTGGCGAGGGTGCTGCCGCGTGCCGGTGCACTGATGAACGCCATGTGCCGCACCACGGCAGTCGCTACCGTCCTGGAAGGCAGTGTCGCCAACAACGTGATGGCGGAGACGGCGCGTTCAGTGCTCGATATCCGCATACTGCCGGGCGACACCGTGAACGGCACCGTGGAACGGATACGGAAGACGATCCGCGACAACGACATACAACTCGACATCCTCGGCGCAACTGAACCGTCACCGGTGTCGCGGACGGACGACGAGGTGTTCGCCCGACTCCGGCAGGTGGTAGCCGATACCTTTCCCGGGGCGATCGTGTCACCGTTTCTCCTGGTCGGCGCCACCGACGCCCGACACATGGCCCGGATCAGTGAGTACGTCTATCGCTTCTATCCCTTCGAGCTCGACGCCCGGAGCCGGGCGCTCATTCATTCCACGGACGAACGCCTGTCGATTGCCGGGTTACGGAACGGGATCGAGTTCTTCAGCCGGCTGATCCGCGACTGGCGTTAACGGTCCGGTGCGTCGGCTCGCCGGCCGGTCGAGGTCGCGTCGGCGAGCACGTCCTCGGCCATCGCCACGAGTTCGGCGGCCACCCGATCGAGCGCCTGCGTGCTGCGTTGCGCTCTCGACAGCACGAGTGCGCCTTCGATCGCGGAGATCGACATGGTGGCGACGGATTGGGCACGGGACATCCGTACGCCGTGCTGCCAGAGTGAGGCAGCGATGGTGGCCTCCCAGGAACTGAAGGCTTCACCCGCCGCATCCTTGGCAGTGGGGCATTCGCCACTCGACAATGCGCCGGCGGCGACCGGGCACCCGGACGAGAAATCCGTCTCCACGAGTTCCCGGCGGAACAGATCGATGATGAGGACGAGTGTCTCGACGGGGCCCTTGTTCGAGAGGCTCTCGCTGATGAGCGACCCCATCAGGCCACCGGCCCGATGCGTGGCCTCCTCGGCCAGCTGACTCTTACCGCCGGGAAAGTGGTGGTAGATGGACCCGCGGGGAGCGTCTGCGTGCGCGACGACGTCGGCCAGCGACGTCGCGTCCACGCCCCGCTCGCGGAAGAGGGTGACGGCGCTCAGCAGCATCCGGTCGCGTGCAGTCGTTCGCCTACTCATTATGTCGACCAGCATAGCTCTTCGACCTGCTCCCGGAAGTCGTTCTCGAACTCCCTGCGGAAATTCGTGCGGAAACACGGCAACCGCCCATTGACTGTAACTAGTCGTAACGCATACTCTCGCCGCAGGAGATATGCAGTCCCGCATAACAGCGACGAGGAGTCGATTCCAGTGCCACACACCACGGCGGTTCATCCAGCCGCGCCTCGAACTACCGACAGCGGCATGAGTCGTCGAGCGCGCTACCTCGCGCTCCTCGTCATCTGCCTGGCCGAACTGCTCGTCGTTCTCGACAACACCATCGTCAACGTCGCGCTGCCCTCACTCGGCGTCGAGTTGCATACCGACATCAGCGGCCTGCAGTGGGTGGTGGACGCCTACACCCTGACCTTCGCGGGCTTGCTGCTCGCGTTCGGCCACCTCGGCGACAGATACGGGCGGCGGCGGGTCATGATGATCGGGCTGGCTGGTGTCGCCGTCATGTCCGTGGGCGGCGCCCTCGCGACCGATCTGGGGCAGGTGATCGCCGCCCGGGCCGCCATGGGTGTGTTCGCCGCCGCGGTGTTCCCGGCGACACTCGCGCTGATCATCAACATCTTCACCGATGTGAAGGAACGGGCGGTTGCCATCGCCGCCTGGACGGCAATGGCGGGAATCGCGATCGCGATCGGCCCGACCGCAGGTGGCTGGCTCCTCGAGCACTTCTCGTGGCATTCGGTGTTCTGGATCAACGTGCCGGTGGCATTGGTCGTGCTGGTTCTCGCTCGGCTCCTGATTCCCGAGTCGAAGACCACACACGTCGGCAGGCTCGACCTGCTCGGCATCGCCTTCTCGCTGCTCAGTGTGACCACGTTGGTATGGACCATCATCGAAGCGCCGCACCAAGGATGGGTTTCGGCGATCAGCCTGTCCGGCTACGCGATGTCGGTCGTGTTCTTCGCGGCGTTCGTGTGGTGGGAATTGCGCACCGACTCCCCGGTCCTCAACATGCAGCTCTTCCGCATCCGGCGTTTCTCGTTACCGGCGCTGGCGATCGCGGTTGCCTACTTCAGCATGTTCGGATTCCTCTTCATGATCACCCAGTACTTCCAGGGCGTGATGGAACTGACGCCGCTGCAGTTCGGGATCCACTCGTTGCCGTTCGCCGCGGCGATCGCCGTCGGCGCGCCGCTGGCCACGCTGATCGCGCAACGGATCGGCACCACCGCAGTCATCGTGTTCGGTCTCGTCGTCATGAGTGTCGGAATGTTCATCGCCGGGCAGGTGAAGGTCGAAACCCCCTACCTAGGAGCGGTGGTCGTCTCGATGGTGTTGATGGGGCTGGGACTGGCCATCGTGCAGGGGCCGGCCACCGAGTCGATCATGTCCTCGGTGCCGCTCGAGGAGGCCGGAGCCGGTTCCGCTGTCAACGACACCACCCGTGAGGCGGGCGGCACCCTCGGCGTCGCAGTACTGGGGTCGATCGTCGCTTCGGTGTATACGACCAAGGTCGGACCGCGCATCGATGCCATCCCCGACTTCCTGATGACGCCCTACGAGAAGAGCTTTGCGCGCGAAACGGTGATCAGTGTGCTCGAAATCGTGAAGCGACCCACCGTTCCCGCGTTCGCGCAGCAGAAGGCCGACCTCGTCTACGCCATGAAGGCGGCGTCGCTGGAGGGCTTCCAACTGGCCTCCTACGTCACCGTATCGGTCTCGCTGCTCGTCGCTGTTGCGGTGGCCGTCTTCCTGCCGTGGAAACCGGCCGCCGAATCCGTTCTGCTGGCCTGGAAAGAACCGTCCGCGAAGTAGTCGGGCCTCGAACAGAAGGAACCTCGTATGAACATCGTCCCCACGGGAAAGAACATGAGCGCCGACCTGATCGACGCACTGGAGCTTCCTTGCGGTCAGCGCTTGCCCAACCGGTTGATGAAGGCGGCACTCAGTGAGGGACTCGCGAACAAGGACCACGGTCCCGACCCGCGCCTCGAACGCCTGTACACCCGCTGGGGCAGTGGCGGCTACGGACTGGTGGTCACCGGAAACGTCATGGTCGATCGCAGCCACCTGGGCGAACCGGGCAATGTGGTCCTCGACGACGACCGAGACCTCGACGGGCTCCAAAGATGGGCCAAGGCAACCCAGGACGGCGGCGCACCCATCTGGATGCAGCTGAATCATCCCGGACGACAAGCAAATCCACTCGTCACTCGCACTCGCCCCGTCGCTCCCTCGGCGGTGGCGTCGAACATCCCGGGAATGACCACACCACGTTCACTGACCGAATCGGAGATCGAGAACATCATCGATCGTTTCGCCGCGGCCGCGGGCATAGCGGAAACGGCGGGATTCAACGGTGTCGAGATACACGGTGCACATGGATACCTGGTCTCGCAGTTCCTCTCACCCCTCTCCAATCAGCGCACAGACCGCTGGGGCGGCGACTCCGAACGGAGGATGCGGTTCGTTCTCGAAATAGTCCGCCGGATCCGCTCCGTCGTGGCACCGAGCTTCGCTGTCGGCATCAAACTGAACTCGGCAGATTTTCAGCGCGGCGGATTCACCGAAACGGAGTCACGCTCGGTGGTCGAGCAACTGTCCGTGGAGAGAATCGACCTGATCGAAATCAGTGGCGGCAGCTACGAATCCCCGGCCATGATGGGCCGGAACGCGAGCGTATCCACCAGTACGAGGCAGCGGGAGGCCTATTTCCTCGACTACGCCGCGTCGGTGCGCGAGGCGGCGGGTGACGTACCGCTTGCGGTCACCGGCGGATTCCGGTCACGCTCCGCCATGGCCCGGGCCGTCGATTCCGGAGTGTGCGACGTGATCGGCCTCGGCCGTCCGACGGTGACCACCCCCGACGCGGGATCGGCGCTTCTCGTGGCGGGCGGCGACCGAGTCGACGCCATCCCGGTCTCTTTCGGTCTGCGTGGCGGACTGTCCCGGATCGCGAACCTCCGGGCCCTGGACGGCGCCCTGGATCTGCAATGGCACACCGACCAGCTGGAGCGGCTCGGTGCCGGCATGGACCCCGACCTCGATCGGCCGTGGTGGAAGACCGCGGCGTCGATGATCAACCGGAACGGCGTCGGCGCTCTCCGCAGCAAGCGGGGTGGCTGACGGACATACGGTTTCCTCAGCGCAACGCGTACCGAATTTGCGGTCGTCCCGCCCGGCCGTACTCCGTGTGCCGGGCGAGGACGCCGTCGTCGGCCAGTCGTTCGAGGTACCGCCATGCGGTCACACGGGACACACCGATCGCGGCGGCCACCTCGGCGGCAGTCAGGGGTCCTGCTGCGTCCCGGATGCACGCGGAGACGTGGTCGAGGGTCTGCGGAGCCACACCTTTCGGCGAACTCGCGCGTTCATCCGAGGTGCGCAGGGCAGACATTGCCCGGTCGATGTCCTGCTGGCTCAACGCGTTACTGCCAGCAGGAAGTGCGTCCCGGAACTCGCGGTACCGTTCGAGTTTGTCGCGGAACGCGGCGAAGGTGAACGGCTTCAGCAGATACAACGCGATCCCGCGGGCCACCGCGGTGCGCACCAACTCGAGGTCGCGGGCCGAGGTGACAGCGATGACGTCGGGGCTGGGCCGGATCCCGCTCAGCGCGGCCGCAACATCGAGACCACTCGAATCCGGCAAACCGAAGTCCAGCAGGACGAGGTCGATCGGATCCCCGGTGCTGCCGGCTTCCGCCACGGCGCGCATCGCACTGCTGCCGTCATGGACGACGGTATGCACGGAGAACCCGGGCACCCGCTCGACATACGCACGATGAGCCTCGGCGATCAGCGGCTCGTCCTCGACGATCATCACTCGAATCACGAAGCCGCTCCGGCGATCGGTATCTCGACGACGATCATCGAGCCCAGTGACGGTTCGGTGCGGATCGTTCCCCCGTGGCGTGTCACGACCTGCACGACGAGGGCGAGTCCCAGCCCGCGCTGGCCGGATTTCGTGGAATAGCCACGGGTTACGGCCTTGTCGAACACCTCCGCGGGAATACCCGGACCACTATCCGCAACGCGCACGACCATCGACGAATCCTCCTCGCATACAGTGACTTCCACCCAGGGTCCGTCGGCCGTCTGCTCCGCAGAACCGCGCGCGGCGTCGATGGCATTGTCCACGAGGTTACCCACCAGCGTGACCAGTTCCCGCGCGGTGAGCGGCGTGACGGGACCCAGTGCGGTGTCCTCGGTGACGATCAAGTCGACGCCCCGTTCCGCCGCAACGCCCACCTTGCCGAGCAGCAGCGCTGCCAGTGCCGGTTCGTGTACCGCCGTCATCAGCCGGTCGATCAGCTCCTGGGACAGACGCAGATCATCCGTGGCGAACGCGATCGCGTCGTCGTAGCGGCCCAGTTCCACCATCGTGATGATGGTGTGTAGCCGGTTGGCCGACTCGTGGGCCTGTGAACGCAAGGACTCGGCGAACCCACGCACCGAGTCGAGTTCACCCATCACGCTTTGCATTTCGGTGCGGTCACGCAAGGTCAGTACCGTGCCGATGCGCTGTCCCTCCCATTCGACGGATTCACGGCTGACGAGGAGAACGCGGTCGGTGGTCAGATGTATCTCGTCGCGCGGCTCGCCGGTGTCCGACGGGGCGGGGGCGGTGGCCGTACGCAGCGACGGTGGCAGGGCGGAAACGGGCACCGGGCCGTCGGGTAGATCGAGTAGTCGGCGGGCCTCGTCGTTCACTACCTCGGCGGTCGCGTCGTCGCCGTCGGTTCGACCGAGAACCACCAGACCCTCGCCGATCGAATGGAGAACGGCGGCGTGGTGCTCGTACATACGCCGCAGTTCATCGGGCGCCATTCCGAGTGTCTGACGGCGCAGCCGCCGGCTCAGCAGGAACGAGCCGGCCGCGGACACCACGAGTCCGATTGCGGCGACGGCGAAGATAGTGGGCAGGCTCTTCGCCACCTGGTCGCCGATCTTCTCGCGGGTGACACCCACCGAGACGAGACCGACGATGCGGCCGCCGTCGTAGATGGGGGCCACCGCCCTGATGGACGGACCGAGCGAACCGGCGTAGGTCTCGGTGAACGTTTCCCCGGCGAGCGCACGCTCGATGTTTCCGGAGAACGTGCCACCGATGAGCTCCGGGCTGGTGTGCGTGAAGCGCGTGCGGTCCGGGGCCATCACCACGATGAAGTCGGTTCCGGTGGCCGTGCGGATCCGTTCGGTCTGCGGTTGGAGAATCGCGCTGGGGTCAGGAGTGCGCAGCGCTGCAACGGTTCCGTCGGACAGGGCCAGCGCCGTGGCCACCGCCGTCACCGCACGCCGGGTGCTGTCGTCGCTGTCGCGTCGCTGATCGAGGACGGCAAGCAAAGTTCCCGCAGCGATCACCAGCGTCAAGACCGCCAACTGCAGGAGGAACAGTTGACGCGCCACGCTCATGGGCCGTCTCGGCAGTGGTCGTCGCACAGCACTCTCCTGAACGTAATGAACACAAACTTCTCCAACCGAGCGATCGCTTACAAGATTCTCCACAAGACGTGATCGCGGTCACTACCCGGCTTATCGATCAGCTTGCCATTCGAACTGGAGGACCACCCCATGAGTACTGCGACAGGGAAAACGAAGAAACGCGACCGTACCCACTGGTTGTACATGGGGGTCATCGTCGCCGTGGTCGCGGGCGTACTCGTCGGATGGCTCGCGCCGGGGGCAGGCAAATCGCTCGGTGTCCTGGGCACGATGTTCGTCGACCTGATCAAGATGATGATCAGCCCGGTGATCTTCTGCACCATCGTGCTGGGAATCGGGTCGGTGAAGGCAGCGGCCAAGGTCGGCAAGGTCGGCGGGCTCGCTCTCACCTACTTCATCGGCATGTCGACCGTCGCCCTCGGCATCGGCTTGGTGGTGGGCAACCTCCTCGACCCGGGTAGCGGCCTGAACGTCAGCCCAGACACCGCCGGAACCGGCGCCCAGCTGGCCGAGAAGGCGCACGGCGCAGGCGGCACCGTCGAGTTCATCGGGTCGATCATTCCCACGTCACTGCTGTCCGCGCTCACCGAGGGCAACGTCCTGCAGACCCTCTTCGTGGCCCTGCTCGTCGGCTTCGGTCTGCAGGCGCTGGGTAAGCAGGGTGAGCCGATCCTGCGCGGGGTCGGTTACGTGCAGAAGCTCGTGTTCAAGATCCTGTCGATGATCCTGTGGCTGGCCCCGATCGGTGCCTTCGGCGCCATCGCCAACGTCGTCGGACAGACTGGACTCGGCGCAGTCGTTCAGCTCGCGACCCTGATGCTGGGCTTCTACCTGACCTGCCTGATCTTCGTCTTCGGTGTTCTCGGATCGATCCTGCGCGTCGTCGCCGGAGTGTCCATCTTCAAGCTCGTCCGCTACCTGGCCCGCGAGTACCTGCTGATCTTCGCCACGTCCTCGTCCGAGTCGGCCCTGCCCCGCCTCATCGCGAAGATGGAGCACATCGGCGTCGAGCGCACCACCGTCGGCGTCGTGGTCCCGACCGGATACTCGTTCAACCTCGACGGCACCGCGATCTACCTGACCATGGCATCGATCTTCATCGCAGACGCGATGGGCCAGCCGCTGTCGCTTCCCGAGCAGCTGTCGCTGCTGCTGTTCATGATCATCGCGTCCAAGGGCGCCGCCGGGGTGAGCGGTGCAGGTCTCGCTACCCTCGCCGGTGGGCTGCAGAGCCACCGCCCCGAATTGCTCGACGGGGTCGGACTGATCGTCGGCATCGACCGGTTCATGTCCGAGGCGCGCGCAGTCACCAACTTCTCCGGCAATGCCGTCGCGACGCTGCTCGTCGGCTCGTGGACGGACACCGTCGACAACGACCGCGTCCGCAAGGTCCTCGACGGGAAGCTGCCTTTCGACGAGGAGACCATGGTCGACGACGGTCACGGTGAGGTCGTCGAGCAGGAGAAGGCAACCCCTGCCCGCGAAGACGACTCCCGCGTGCTGCTCACCCACTGACACCACGAACGAACACGGAAGCGCTGTGCGCCCGGGCGGATCTCCGCTTGGGCGCACAGCGCTTGTTGTCGCTACGTTGGGTGTCATGACGACTCCTGTGCAGAACATTGCCATCAAAACCCTGGGCGGCGTGCCCACCTCGCTCGGCGAATACGACGGGCGCGCAGTTCTCGTGGTGAACGTGGCCTCCAAGTGTGGGCTCACCCCCCAGTACAAGACCCTCGAAAAGCTGGCGACCGATTACGCCGACCGCGGTCTCACCGTCATCGGGATTCCGTGCAACCAGTTCATGGGACAGGAGCCCGGGACTGCCGAGGAAATCGAGACGTTCTGCTCCACCACGTACGGCGTCACCTTCCCCCTGCTCGAGAAGATCGAGGTGAACGGCGACAATCGTCATCCGCTGTACGAGGAGCTGACCAAGGTTGCCGACGCCGACGGGGAGGCGGGGGACGTGCAATGGAACTTCGAGAAGTTCCTCGTCGCACCCGACGGCACCGTCGTGAACCGGTTCCGTCCGCGCACCGAACCCGACGCCCCCGAGGTCGTGGCCGCGATCGAGGCTGTCCTGCCGAAGTAGGCCCTTCGGGCTCGTGCGCCTTTCTGGTGGCCCAGGCGACCAGAAAGGCGCACGACCTTTGCCTGGCGTTCACCTTGGGCTGTCACCCTGGAAGTCATGACCGGACAGTTGCTCGTGTCGGTGTCAGGACTTCGACAGGAAACGCGCGACTTCGCCGCCGCGTTCGCCGAGGAGATGGACGCGCGGGGTGTGCCGCTGTCGCTGCTGGTCGCTCCGCGCCTGAAAGACAAATACCGCCTGGTCAACGACCCGGCGACCCAGGACTGGCTGCGTCTGCGCCGTTCCCGGGGCGACGCCGTTGTCCTGCACGGCTACGACCAAGCCGCCACAAAACGTCGTCGCGCAGAGTTCGCGGCACTTCCCGAACACGAAGCCCGACTGCGGTTGATCGCCGCCGACCGCGTGATGGAGCAGACCGGCCTGCGCACCCGGGTGTTCGCCCCGCCGCGCTGGCTGGCGTCGCAGGGTGCCGTCGCGGCCCTGCCTTCCGCGGGGTTCCGCCTCCTCGCGAACATGACCGCTATTCACGACCTCGAACGGGGGTCGTCCGTACGGTCGCGCGTACTGGGCATCGGCGAGGGGTTCCGGGCAGAGCCGTGGTGGTGTCGGGCGCTCGTCCACGGCTCGGGGCGCGCGGCGAAGCGCGGGGGAGTGGTCCGCCTCGCGGTCACGGCCAAGCAGCTGGGTACCCCCGGCCCGCGGCAGGCGATTCTCGACGCCGTCGACCTGGCCCTTCAGTACGGCGCGGAGCCGACGGTCTACCGGTGGCAGCCGCGACATCCCCGGGTGGGCGCCGCCTGACCCGTGAGTACTTCTTAACAGCGGGCGGTTGAGAAGTACTCACAGGGGTGTCAGGCCACCTCGACGCTCGATTCGCTGGGAAGGGTGCGGAATTCGGTTCCCGCCGGTGCCATGTCGGTGTAACGACCGTAGAAGATGCCGGTGGCCTGGTCGGCGATGATCGCCTGATGAATGGGTACGGCGACCCGCGGCGCGACGGCGCGCAGGTAGTCGATCGCCTCGGATATCTTCAACCACGGCGCCGCGGCGGGCAGAGCCAGCACGTCGACCTTCTGTTCCGGGACGAACAGCGAGTCGCCCGGATGCAAGAGCTGTGCCGGATCGCTGGAGTCGCCGAGTAGGTAAGCGGTGTTGTCGATCATCGGGATGTCGGGGTGGATCACGGCGTGCGTACCGCCGGTGCCGGTGACGTGGACGTTGCCGATGTCGAACTCGTCGCCGGCATGCACCCCCGTCCATCTACCGCCGAGCTGCGCCGCGGTTTGTGGATCCGAGTACAGGGCTGCGTCGGGGTTCGCCTCGACGAGAGCCGGCAATCGCTGCTGGTCGACATGGTCGGGGTGCTGATGCGTGACCAGGATCGCGTCGAGCCCGGTGAGACCCTCGAATCCGTGCGAGAAGTTGCCCGGATCGAACAGGATGGTGGAACCGTTCAACTCGACGAGGACGCAGCTGTGGCCGAAGTGAGTCAGTCGCATGGATTCGAGTATGCGCGCCCTCCGTCCGATGCGGGCTGCACACCGGTGGCCCGGTAAACTCCCTAGTGCCCGGTGTTCCACTCTGGGCTCGCGCACTACTAACGAGGAGCAGCACGTGGCCCGTGTCGTCGTCGAAGTCATGCCCAAGGCCGAGATTCTCGACCCCCAGGGGCAGGCCATTGCCGGGGCCCTGCCGCGGCTCGGGTTCGCTGGAATCTCGGATGTCCGCCAGGGGAAGCGTTTCGAGCTCGAGGTCGACGGCAGCGTCGACGACGCGCAGCTCGAGAAGATCGCCGAGGCCCTGCTGGCCAACACGGTGATCGAGGACTGGACCGTGAGGCGCGTCGAAGCATGAGCGCACGCGTCGGAGTCATCACTTTCCCCGGCACCCTCGACGACGTCGACGCCGTCCGTGCGGTGAAACTCGCCGGTGGCGAGGCCGTGAACCTCTGGCACGGAGACGCCGACCTCAAGGGCGTCGACGCGGTCATCGTCCCGGGTGGGTTCTCGTACGGTGACTATTTGCGAGCAGGCGCGATCGCGCGCTTCGCCCCCGTCATGGGCAAGGTCGTTCAGGCAGCTCAGGGGGGCATGCCCGTCCTCGGTATCTGCAACGGTTTCCAGGTGCTGTGCGAGGCCGGTCTGCTGCCGGGCGCACTCACCCGCAACGAAGGCCTGCATTTCATCTGCCGTGACGAGTGGCTCAGGGTGGAATCCACATCGACGGCGTGGACCTCGCGTTACGAGTCGGGTGCCGAGATTCTCATTCCGCTGAAGTCGGGCGAGGGCCGTTACCAGGCTCCCAAGAAAGTACTGGACGAGCTCGAGGGTGAAGGCCGGGTCGTCTTCCGGTTCGCGGGCGACAACCCCAACGGGTCTCAGGGCGCAATCGCCGGCATCTCCTCAGCCAACGGACGCGTCGTCGGCCTGATGCCACACCCGGAGCACGCCACCGAAGCTCTCACCGGTCCCAGCGACGATGGGCTCGGCATGTTCTATTCCGTCCTCGACAGCGTCATTTCCGCCTGACCTGGACGTTTCGCCCTACGCCGATGCCTTGTCGCTCTCGATGAGCGACTCGGCGTCGGCTTCGGTGTGCAGGGCCGTTATCGGCGTCAGTGCACCGATCTCATCGTTGATGCGTTCGGGAGCGTCGTGCACGCTGATGCACGGAATGCCTTCTCTGCGGACTCGCTGCAACATGGTGGCCTCTGAAGGAAGACAGAGCCCATCGAGAACGTCTTCGGTGGCGACCGCACACACCACCGGCCCGCCGGCGAATGTCCTGGTGGTTTCCAGCCCGTGGCCGGTCGCCCACACCCGCATCGCGGCCCAATGAATCACCTCGATGAACTGGGTGGGGTTGCCGATGAACAACAACCGCCGCACAGGATGCTTCACTCTCGACGTCACACGCCCCTCCGTTGTCAGTTGCGGCCCTCTGTCAGTTGCGGGTCTCTGTCAGTTGCGGTTCTCGGGGCTTCGTCCTGCGCGAACATCGCTTCGATCCGTGATTTGATCTCTTCGGTACTCATCGACGACCTGCGTTTCGCCGGGGTCGCCGTTGCGGGCGCGGTGTGCGTCTTCGGTCCGGTCATTGTCGGTATCGGCTCTCTCAACTTGCGTGCCGGTTGGCGAGCATGGGTGCCCAGGTCTCGTCCAGGGCGGCCGTCTCGGCGCCGTGGAGTCGACTGGCCTCTGCTACCGCACGAGAATCCTTCGCCGCGAGATCGATGAGCCGTTCGGCGGCGCGGCGAACATCGACGTGGTGCCTGCGCGCCACATCCATCAGTTCGTCGAACGCTGCGTCGCCGCTGTATCCGCGGCACTCGATCAAGATGTGCTCCGCCGTGGCCAGTACGTCACGCTCGGTGCGCTGCTGTCGTAGGGGCTGTGATCGTAGATCGACTACGTTGTGGGACATCGGTTCTCTCTTCAAAAGTGGTTGCAATCGAGCGCCGATCGAGGGATTGCCTCGACTCGATGCCGAATCATCGTGTGATAGCAGTATTCCCACTGAATGTCCGGTCGAATCCGGACGGAGACAAGTACATCGAGCAGCGAACAGAGGTGTGAGGATCCGACCGGACATTCCGGCCGATTCGCTGCAGGCGTCGTCGAGGTTGTGTGAGGGCAACATCGTCCACCGCGACACCCATAGTGTGGTCCTACCTTGCCTCGGGAAGGAAGGCGCGAAAATCGCGAAAGCCGAATGGGGTTGAGTCTCGAGTTTCCGCGCGGCGGCGAATCCCTGCGTCGGCTGCGTGCTCAACCTTTGCTCAGGATAGCGTGCCGCGCATGTTTCGGCAATGAAACTGCCGAGTAACGAGTGGAAATGTGTTGTCACTCAGCAAAGGGCATACCGTTGTCGCCTACTATTTCGCGGCTCGAAACACGACGATCTGCTCGCGGGACTGCCCGGGCTCGATGAGGCCGCGCTCCTCGAGCATCTTCCGCCGTCCCTCGAGAACCGGCCCGAAGGGAATTTCTGCCGTGGCTGCTAACTCGACCCTCAAATTCTGCTCTTCGAGCATCGTCTGGGTCTTCTCGATCCCACTGAGCGCGGATTGGGCGAGGAGGAGTACCCCACCGGGCGCCAGCACGTCCGGTGATTGAGCGCAGATCCTGTCGAGCAGGGCGCGACCGTTCTTGCCCGCGTCCCACGCCCGGGCAACACCTCGCGCGGGAAGGGCGTCGTCGTGTGCGGGAACGTACGGCGGGTTGGACACGATGAGGTCGAATCGCTCGGACCGGATCGACTCGGTGAGGTCGCCGCGGAGAACCCGAATCGGGAGTCTCCTCGTCAGCGCGTTGAGCCGGATGCTGAGCACTGCGCGGAGCGACACGTCCACCGCGGTGACCGATCCGGCACCGGCCTCAGCTGCCCGGACGCTCAGGGCGCCGGTGCCTGCACAGAGGTCGAGAACGCGTGAGGAAGGCCCTAGCTCCTCGGCTGCGATCACGTCAGCCAGCATCTCCGTATCGTCCTGTGGGCGATAGACTCCAGGAAGACGTAGCAGCATCTGGGCTCCTTGGTCGGTGAGAGTACGAGGTGAGTCCGAACTCTGTCACCGGGCACTCTCGGCAATGTCGAGTCGAACGGCAGTGTCGATTGGGGTCCAATTACCCGGGACGCGCCCGAATCAATCAGTTCCGTGTTTACGGCGCGCGAGCGCACCGTCGACCTGGCACGATCGACAAGGTGAGCTACAGCCAGCAGTTGCGGAATCTAGCGGCCCGGCACGGCGTGGCGACGTCGTACGAGGGATGGGACGAGCAACGTCACGAGGTCGGGGACGAGACATTGCGCACCGTCCTCGCGGCGATGGATGTCCCGGCCGACACCGACGTCGAGGTCGAGGATGCGCTGGAAGAGTGTGAACTGGCGCCTTGGCGGCGTGTACTGCCACCGGTCGTCGTCGGAGTGCAGGGCACCGAGGCACGCTTCGTCGTCCACGTGCCGCACGGCGACCCCGTCACCGTCACGATCGTCACCGAATCCGGCGACGAGGTCGCGGCGCGGCAGCTCGACGTGTGGGTCGACCCGCGAGAGGTCGATGGCGCCCTGATCGGTCGCGCGACTTTCGCCGTCCCCGCCGACGTATCCTCGGGGTGGCACGAGATCCGCGCGTCGACATGGAGCGACGGGACGGAGCCGTCCGACGCTACGTCCGAGTCGTGCACGCTCGTCGTCACGCCGGCCCGGCTGTCGACATCGGATTCTCTCAGCGACCGGCAACGGTGGGGAGTCCTTGCCCAGCTGTACTCGGTGCGTTCCCGGCGCTCGTGGGGTCTCGGCGACTTCGGGGACCTGGGGGACTTGGCCACAATCTTCGGTTCCGTGCACGGCGCCGACTACGTTCTGGTAAATCCGCTGCATGCGGCGCAACCGCAGCCCCCGGTCGAGGCGTCTCCCTACCTGCCGACCACTCGTAGGTTCGTCAATCCGCTGTACATCCGCGTCGAGAACATCCGGGAGGCCGCGTACCTGCCCCGTCCGCACTACGCCCGTATGCGTGAGGCGGCGGCCCGTTTCGAGCGGGCCAACGGCAAGGCCGATCGGATCGACAGGGACAGGTCCTACCGCGCCAAGCTTCGGACACTCGAGCGGGTGTTCCGAGTCGAGCGCAGCGCGAGTCGGCAGCAGGCGTTCGACGAATTCCGCCGCACCGAAGGAGACGGGCTCCGCGACTTCGCAACCTGGTGCGCCCTCGCCGAGAAATTGTCTCCGCGGGACCCGCGATGGCAGACGAAGGCTGCCTCGCCCGACACCGAATGGGTGCGAGCGCAACGCGACAAGCTCTCCGACCGGATCGAATTCCATTCTTGGTTGCAGTGGATCTGCGACGAACAACTCGCCGAGGCTCAGCACGCTGCCCGCGCGGCAGGCATGGACATCGGTGTCGTGCACGACCTGGCGGTCGGTGTCCAGCATGGCGGAGCAGACGCCTGGTCGCTCGCTTCCGCTCTCGCGGAAGGTATTACGGTCGGCGCTCCACCTGACGACTTCAACCAGCAGGGCCAGTCCTGGGATCAGCCGCCCTGGCGGCCCGATCGGCTCGCCGAATTGGGCTATGCCCCCTATCGCGACATGCTGCGCACCGTGCTCAAGCATGCAGGTGGACTGCGTGTCGACCATATCCTCGGCCTGTTCCGACTGTGGTGGATACCGGAGGGTGCAGCGTCACCGGCGGAAGGGACCTATGTCACCTACGACCACGAAGCCCTCATCGGGATTCTGGTTCTCGAGGCGGAACGCGCGGGGGCCGTCGTCATCGGCGAAGACCTGGGTGTTTTCGAGCCGATGGTGCAGGAGTATCTCGCCGAACGCGGAGTGCTCGGGACGTCGATTCTGTGGTTCGAGCGCGACGAGGACGGCCCCATTCCGCCCGAGAAATACCGTTCCCTGTGTCTGACTTCCGTGACGACGCATGATCTTCCACCGACTGCCGGGTATCTCGCGGGCGAGCACATCGAATTGCGTTCGCGGCTGGGCCTTCTCGAACGGGACCTCGAATCGGAGAAGGAGCACGACACGCGTCAGCGCGAATCCGTTCTGCAGATGGCCCGGGACCGCGGGCTGTCGGAGGACGGCGCGTCGATCGAGGACACAGTGAAGGCGTTGTACGCGTTGATCGGCCGGAGTCCCTCCATGTTGCTGGGAGTTGCACTCGTCGACCTCGTCGGCGAGCACCGCATCCAGAATCAGCCGGGCACGGGCGATGCCCAGTACCCGAACTGGAAGATTCCCCTGGCCGACGCCTCAGGTAAGGCGGTTGCTCTCGAGGACCTGGCGCGGGCCGACTACAGCTACGTCGAATGCGAGGCGGTCACAGCGCAAGGGCACTCCTGACTCTGGCCTGCGTCAACACATGCATTCCTTGACGGGGGCTGCGGTGATGCCTGAACGGGTGCCGCCTCGGCGGCTGGCGGGATGGTGAGAGCGACGGTCGCTGGCGACGGTCTCTGGTGACGAGTGTCCGGTGTGGACCGGTCAGAGCGCCCCGCTCGGGGCGCGGTATGCATCCCTGGGCGCAAAGCTCGTGAAAAAGTTGGCGAACCTGCAATTGCGGCAGTGATTCGAAAACCGGCGCCGGGGTATTCGGATTCTGTCACCGGTCGGTCAGGAAGTGCGCCGACGCCGAAAGAGAGGCGTTGGGTGCGAGTGCTGCCCCACGCCTCACCGCGGAGGAAGTGGGGTGCGCCGTGCTGATAGACGTTCCGCGGTTCGTCGTGGGGGTGCGACGATGAGCTTGCGACCACTCGACAGCGCACGATCGGACGTACCCGGCTCCAGCCGCGGTCCGTCGGTCGGAGTGGAGGAAGAATTCTTCCTCGTCGACGCGTCGACGAACCGAATGCTCGCGTGCAATCGGGAGGTCGTCGACAGTGCCCGAAGCCTGGGCGGCACGCTCGATCTGGAGCTCAAGACGAGCCAGGTGGAGACCAACACCCCGGTCTGCCGGGGAATGCGCCAGTTGTACGACCAGATCGCGGGGGCTCGCTCGGTTGCGGCGGCGGCAGCGACCCAGCATGGGGCGGCCCTGTTGTCCACGGGGGTGCCGCCGGTGTGCGGCGAGTTCTCGACGGTCACCGATGTACCCCGTTACCAGCGGATGGCCGAGCGGTACGGGTCTCTCGTGTCCGAGCACGAGGTGTGCGGTTGCCACGTGCACGTGGCGATCAGTGACCGCGAGACCGCGGTGCAGGTGTGCAATTATCTGCGGCTCTGGCTGCCGACTCTCCTCGCGCTGACCGCGAACTCTCCGATCCATCGAGGCCGCGACACCGGATTCGCGAGCTGGCGGGCGGTGCTCGGAGGCAGATGGGCGTGCTCGTGGGCACCCCCGTACTTCACATCGGCCGATCACTACGACTCGGTGGTCGGCGTGATGATCGAATCCGGGGGCATTCTCGACGAGGCGATGGTGTACTGGGACGTCCGCCCCTCCGCGCACCTTCCCACCGTCGAGGTCCGGGTCAGTGACGTGCCCGGCACTGTCGACGAAACGGTGGTCGTGGCCACGCTGATTCGTGCCCTGGTCGCAGCAGCGGAGCGTTCGGTACATGCCGGACGGCTAGCGCTTCCGGTGGCTCCCGAAGTGCTGCGGGCCGCATATCTGCGTGCCGCGCGCGAAGGCGTCAGCGGGCAATTGCTCGACATCACCTCTTCGCGGTTGACCTCACCTGCGCGCCAGCTGTCCTCGCTGATCCGTCACGTGCAGACGGAACTCGACGAGTTCGGTGAACGCAGCAGGGTGGAGAAGATGATGAAGAAGATCCTGTCTCAGGGCAACGGCGCTACGCGGCAGCGGGAGGCGTTCTCCCGGCGACAGGACGCGGCTGACGTGGTGTCGGTCGCAGCTCGCTGCACGCTCGCGGGTTCGTGGCCCGCTGCGATCCGCGAGCATGACACCGTTCATTGAAGACCGACACCGCACGCAATACACCACACGGTGACATCGGGGAAGGAAATCGACGTGGCCGAACGTAAAGCTTCCGTCTTCGAGGTGGAGCACGAAGTCGATGCCGACACGATCCGGAAGGCGCAGCGGGCGGTCGCGTCGCGATCGCGCGATGCCCACGATTGCAAGGATCTGTTGTCGATCCTCGGGATCCTGCACATCACACCGGCAACGGAGTGACACAGCGGCTTGCGCAGGAGCTGAAAACGTGTCGGTGAGCGGGGATAGGGTGCGCCCATGGCACTCGAACTCGGCATGATCACCTTCGACAGCACAGATCCCGGACCCCTGGCCACCTGGTGGGCGGAGCAGACTGCGGGCACCGTCGAGCAGGAGAACGACGGATGGTTCTATGTCGTCACGCTTCCGAACTCGCCGTACAAGCTCGCCTTCCAGAAGGTGGACGACCCCACGCCGGGGAAGAATCGCATTCACCTCGACCTGACGTCCGAGAATCTCGACGGCGAGGTGGGCAGACTGACCGCCGGGGGCGCGACGGAGGTGGCGCAACGTGAGATGGGCGGGTTCCGCTGGGTCACCCTCGCCGATCCAGACGGCAATCAGTTCTGCGTCTCGGGTCCCCACAGCTAACACCGCGTCCTGCATGATTGGCTCCATGCATTCCACTACGTGGGCCGACGCCCAGGGCCTGTGCACCTTCGTCGATGCGTCACCGTCGCCTTTCCATGTGTGCGCGACGGTGTCGATGTTGCTGTCCGGCAACGGATTCACCGAGCTGCACGAGACGGACTCATGGCCCGGCGAACCTGGCCGCTACTTCCTGGTTCGCGGCGGATCGCTCATCGCCTGGAGCACCGAGAGGGTCGGGCGGACGGCGCCGTTCCGCATCGTCGGCGGGCACACCGACAGCCCGAACCTGCGCGTCAAGCAGCATCCCGATCTGTGGTCGGCCGGGTGGCAGATGGTGGGTCTCGAGCCGTACGGGGGTGCGTGGCTCAATTCGTGGCTCGACCGCGACCTGGGTATCTCGGGACGCCTGAGCGTGCGGGTCGGCAACGTGGTGGAACAGAAACTCGTCCGCATCGACCAACCGATCCTGCGGGTCCCGCAGCTCGCGATTCACCTGTCGGAGGATCGCAAGGGAGTGCATCTCGACCCGCAACGACACCTCAACGCGGTCTGGGGTGTCGGTTCGGAGCGTCGATCCTTCATCGACTTCGTCGCGGACCGGGCCGAGGTGCCTGCCGATTCGGTGCTCGGCTGGGAACTGATGACCCACGACCTCGCGCCCAGTGCGGTGGTCGGGACGGATGAGGATCTCGTCAGCGCGCCGCGGCTCGACAACCAGGGCACCTGCTACGCCGGAACCCAGGCGCTGCTCGCCGCCGCCGAGTACCCGGCAGGTGATCACGTGCCCGTGCTCGCGCTCTTCGATCACGAGGAGGTCGGGAGTATGTCGGATCGCGGCGCGTTCTCGGACCTCCTCAACACCGTTCTCGAGCGCATCGTGCTCGGCCGGGGTGGCGGGCGCGAAGAATTCCTGCAGGCCATGGCCGGCTCGGTGTGTGCGTCGGGCGATATGGCGCACGCCACCCACCCCAACTATCCGGACCGCCACGAACCCGCACACCAGATCGCCGTCAACGCCGGGCCGGTCCTCAAGGTCAATCAGAATCTGCGCTACGCCACCGACGCGGCGGGCGCAGGAGCGTTCGCGCTGGCGTGCGATCAGGCCGGCGTGCCGTTGCAGAGGTATGTGCACCGCGCCGATCTGCCGTGCGGGTCGACCATCGGCCCGATCACCGCCTCACGAACCGGTCTGAGCACCGTCGACGTCGGTGCCGCTCAGTTGGGAATGCACTCGTCCCGGGAGCTGATGGGTGCCCGCGACGTGCGGGCATACTCCGACGCCCTTGCGGCGTTCCTCACACCGACAACCTGATGCCGGGCAGGCCGGTGAGCGCCAGGTCGATGGCGGAAGAAGGTGCCGGATAGACTGACGTACGGCTCGTCGCCACCCGGCTCACCGGCCGGCCCTGACTCCGGCTTGCCGCTCTTGACTCCCGTAGGGAAGGGACCACACCTCCAGTGTCAGCACACCCGGTCGATACCGTCACCGCCGCCGCCGCGAACCCCGAAGTCGCGCAGCCTTACAAGGAGCTCGGCCTCAAGGACGACGAGTACGCCCGTATCAAGGAGATCCTGGGCCGGCGCCCCACCGAGGCCGAGCTGGCGATGTACTCGGTGATGTGGAGTGAGCACTGCTCGTACAAGTCTTCCAAGGTGCACCTGAAGTACTTCGGTGAGACCACCACCGACGAGATGCGTTCCTCGATGCTCGCCGGTATCGGGGAGAACGCCGGCGTGGTCGATATCGGTGACGGCTGGGCCGTCACCTTCAAGGTCGAAAGCCACAACCATCCGTCCTACGTCGAGCCCTACCAGGGTGCGGCCACCGGTGTCGGCGGCATCGTCCGCGACATCATGGCCATGGGCGCGCGGCCCATTGCCGTCATGGACCAGCTGCGTTTCGGTGCGGCGGATGCCCCCGACACGCGGCGCGTGGTCGACGGTGTGGTGCGCGGTGTCGGTGGCTACGGCAACTCGCTCGGGCTGCCCAACGTGGGCGGCGAAACCGTGTTCGACGAGTCGTACGCCGGAAATCCTCTGGTCAACGCCCTGTGTGCTGGTGCCATGCGCGTCGAGGATCTGCATCTCGCCTTCGCCTCGGGTGCCGGTAACAAGATCATTCTGTTCGGTGCCCGCACCGGACTCGACGGCATCGGCGGCGTGTCCGTGCTTGCGTCGGAGACGTTCGACGGCGACGAGAGCGGGGACGAAGCCGCCGGCGGAGCATCGAAGAGCAGAAAGAAGCTCCCGGCGGTGCAGGTGGGCGATCCGTTCACCGAGAAGGTGCTCATCGAGTGCTGTCTCGAGCTGTATGCCGCCAAGCTCGTGGTCGGTATCCAGGACCTCGGTGGTGCCGGACTGTCCTGCGCCACGTCCGAGTTGGCCGCGGCGGGCGACGGTGGCATGCACATCGACCTCGAGCAAGTCCCGATGCGCGCGACGGGCATGACGGCGGCGGAGGTGCTGTCCAGCGAGTCGCAGGAACGTATGTGTGCCGTCGTGACTCCCGAGAACGTGGATGCGTTCATGGCCGTGTGCAAGAAGTGGGACGTTCTCGCGACGGTGATCGGCGAGGTCACCGACGGTGACCGTCTCACCATTTCCTGGCACGGCGAAACCGTCGTCGACGTGCCGCCGCGCACCGTCGCCCACGAGGGCCCTGTCTACGAGCGTCCGGTGCAGCGGCCCGCGAGCCAGGATGCGCTGGTCGCGAACACCACGGCGGGGCTGAAGCGGCCCGAGTCCGCCGAGGAGCTGAAGGCGACGCTGCTGAAGATGATCGCGTCGCCGGCGCTGTGCAGCCGGAAGTGGATCACCGAGCAGTACGACCGTTACGTCCGCGGCAACACGGTACTGGCCGAAAATGCCGATTCGGGTGTCATCCGGATCGACGAGGAGACGGGCCGCGGCATCGCCCTGGCCACCGATGCGTCCGGTCGCTACACCGCACTCGACCCGTACACCGGAGCGCAGCTGGCACTCGCCGAGGCGTTCCGCAACGTTGCCGTCACCGGAGCCACCCCGAAGGCCGTCAGCAACTGCCTCAATTTCGGATCCCCGGAAGACCCGGGCGTGATGTGGCAGTTCCAGCAGGCCGTGCGCGGTCTGGCCGATGGCTGCGCCAAGCTGGGCATTCCCGTCACCGGTGGCAACGTGAGCTTCTACAACCAGACCGGTTCCACGCCGATCCTGCCCACCCCGGTGGTCGCAGTGCTCGGCGTCATCGACGACGTGCACCGGCGCATCCCCACGGGCCTCGGTCTCGAACCCGGTGAAACGCTGATCCTGCTCGGCGAGACGCGCGACGAATTCGACGGTTCGATCTGGTCGCAGGTCGAGCACGGACATCTCGGCGGCGTTCCCCCGCGGGTCGATCTCGACCGCGAGCAGCTTCTCGCCGACATCCTTCTGGCGTCGTCGCGTGACGGGCTGGTGTCTGCCGCACACGATCTGTCGGAAGGTGGCCTCGCGCAGGCTGTCGTCGAGGCCGCGCTCGCCGGTGAAACCGGTTGCCGCATCCTGCTTCCCGACGACGCCGATCCGTTCGTCACCTTGTTCTCCGAGTCGTCGGGCCGCGTGCTCGTCGCCGTCCCGCGTACGGAAGAAACTCGCTTTACCGGAATGTGCACGGCACGTAACCTCCCGTGGGTGCGCATCGGTGTGGTGGACGAAGGCTCCGACTCCGTGGAGATCCAGGGACAATTCTCGATCACCCTTGCCGAACTGCGGGCGACGTCAGAAGCGACCCTGCCGGCGTTGTTCGGGTGATGCGTGGTCGAATCGGGGGCGCTGGACAGGATTGACACCGAGCCGCGGGAACGCCCGCGGCTCGGTGGATCGATCCGTCTTCGCGACTCCCGGCTCGAAAGATTGTGGCGTCTACTGCGTCTCGACGTCACCGGCATCGCCTGTGCGACGCTGTTCTTCTGCTGGTCGCTCACGCCGTCGTTGCTGCCTCGCGACTGGCTGTTCCAGGGTCTGATCGGGGGGATCAACGCCGCGATCGGCTACGCGTTCGGTACGGCGCTCGGTTGGGCCGTGCGCCGGTACTTTTTGCGACGCAAGGCGTGGTGGCCGCTGCCGGAGTCACGGTCCACCACGATCACGGTATTCGTCACGGTCACCTCCGTGGTGGTGAGCCTGGTGATGCTCGGGTACTCGGCGGCGTGGCAGCGGGAGATCGCCGGCCTCATGGGCGCCGAGGGCACCTCGACCACGGGATACATCCGTACCGGTGGGCTCAGCTTGCTGGTCGGTGGGGCCATCGTCTCGGGGTGGCGGCTGCTGCGCGAGTTGGTGCGATGGATAGCGGGCCGTTTGATCCGGCGCTGGCACCTCGCCATTCCCACCGCCACGACAGCGGGCATCCTCATCGTCACGGTGTTGTTCCTGCTCCTCGTCGACGGGGTTCTGGTACGCGGCATCTATGCCGTCGCCAATCTCGGGTTCAGCCTGCAGAATTCGTCCACCCGGGACGGTGTCGTCCAGCCGGTCGACCCCGAAAAGTCGGGCAGCCCGGCGTCGTTCGCGCCGTGGGACACGCTCGGGTACGAGGGCCGCAACTTCGTCTCCCGGGGGCTGGACGCAGCCGGACTCACTGCAGCGAACGGCACACCGGCCGTAAACCCGATCCGTGTCTATGCCGGCCTCGAGACGGCCGAGGACGCGGAGGCCCGCATGGACATCGTCATCGACGAACTCGAGCGGACCGGGGCATTCCAGCGCGAGGTGCTGGTGATCATTCCGACCACGGGAACGGGATGGGTGAATCCCACTGCAGCGCAGGCTATCGAGCTCGTCCACAACGGAAACACCGCGTTGGTGGCCAGTCAGTATTCCTTCCTGCCGAGTTGGGTGTCCTTCCTCGCCGACCGAGACAAGGCCGCCGAGGCGGGAAGGCAACTCATCGGCCGGGTGCACGAACGTTGGCTCCAGGAGCCCGAGGCAACCCGTCCCAAATTGCTGGTCTACGGCGAGAGTCTCGGGACTCAGGCGGGGGAGGGTGCCTTCGACACGCTGACCGACATCCGGCAGACCGTCGACGGTGTGCTCTGGGTCGGCCCGCCCAATGCAAACCGCTTGTGGGGGCAGTTGATCGAGCGTCGTGACCCCGGCACCTCTGAGGTGGATCCGGAGTACTCCGCGGGTCTGGTGGTGCGATTCGCCGACGACGCCGCCGACATGGTCGACAACACCGGGGAGTGGCTCTCTCCCCGGATCCTCTACGTGCAACACGCATCCGATCCGGTGGTGTGGTGGTCGCCGGACCTCGCGTTCACCAGACCGGACTGGTTGAAGGAACCGCCGGGCGACGACCGCTCACCGTCGATGAAATGGTTTCCCTTCGTGACGTTCTGGCAGGTGTCGGCCGATCTCACCAACGCGGCCGGAGTTCCGGACGGGCACGGTCACAATTACGGGACGCTGGTGCTCGACGGGTGGGTCACCGTTGCTCAGCCCGAGGGATGGACACCGCTCGACACCATGCGGGTCCGGACGGCCCTCGACATGCTTGCCGGTAGCGAGGGTCCCGAGAAGTGAGCAGATCGTCGTCCGTGTTGGTGGCAACGGCGGTCGTGGTGTGGAACAACGGGATACTTCCGCGGTGCGGGTGGGGGCCGTACGGGCGCGCGGTCGCCGGCGCCGCAACGGCGCTGACAGCGGTGGGAGTGGCGAGCGCCGCCGGGTACAGCCGGAACGAACTAGGGCTGTCCCCTTCCGCAGTGCCTGCGGGCCTGCGATACGGCGCGGCGGCCGCGCTGATCCCGGTGGTCGTCGGTGTTACGGCCGTAGTGGCGCAGCCGTGGCGAAGTGGGGTACGGCTCGCGGCGCATTCCGCGGACTTCTACGGCTGGGTCGGTTTTCGGATTCCCGTGGGCACGGTGGTCGCCGAGGAACTGCTGTTCCGCAGCGTCCTGAGCGCCGTCCTGCAACGGGTGTGGTCACCGCGGACCGCGCGTGCGTTGCATGCGATGACGTTCGGACTCTGGCACGTTCGGGCCGCCCGACTCGCGCACGAAAATGTCCTCGGCACGGTGATCGTCACCGCCGCATCGGGGGTGTTGTTCGAAGAGCTGAGGCGCCGGAGCGGCAGCGTCGTAGCGCCCGCACTGCTGCACCTTTCGGTCAACGTCGCCGGCGCGGTCGCCGCCGGGCCGCGGAACCCGGACCAGTAGATTGAAGGCATGCCGCGTCGAGCCGTGAACCCAGCCGAGATGAGGGCGGCCGTCCTGGAAATCGGCCCGTGGTTACGCGGGGACACCGTCGAGAAGCCGTCCCGGACCGTCCTCGCTGCGGCGGTCCGGCTCAGCGCCCGAACTCTCGAGCAGGTGGCCCCCGGATCGAGTGTCGAGGTGAGGGTTCCCCCGTTCGTGGCGGTGCAGTGCATCGAGGGCCCGCGCCACACGAGGGGCACACCACCCAACGTGGTGGAAACCGACCCGCGGACGTGGTTGCTCCTCGTGACGGGCCTGATCGACTTCGATGAGGCGACTCAGGGCGGCGGGGTCACCGTGTCGGGGGCCCGCGCCGGGGAGATCGCCCACTGGTTGCCGCTGCTGCGGGTGTAGTCAGCCCAGCCACAACGAACGGGTGCGCGGCAGCCCGCTCGACCCGTCGTCGGACGGACGAACGGCGAGCACCTGATGAATCGTCAGCCGGTCCTTCTCCTCGAAGCCCAGCGCGCTGGCGGCGAGATAGAGCAGCCAGGTACGGGCGCGTTCACCGCCGACGAGACGAACCGCGTCGTCCCAGGAGTCGCGTAACCGGTCGACCCAGGCGCGCAGAGTGAGCGCGTAGTGCTCGCGCAGCGCCTCGGTGTCGCGGACTTCGAGTCCGGCGCGTTCGAATGCGTCCACCGTTCTGCTCAACGGCAGCACCTCCCCGTCGGGGAAGATGTAGTTGTCGATCAGGCCGTTGCCGTTGCCGCCCTCGCGTGCGACGACCGACGCGATGGCATGGTTGAGGAGGCGTCCTTCCGGCTTCAGGAGGCCGAACAGCTTCGCGGCGTATCCGGGCAGGGCCGACGCGCCCACGTGTTCCGACATACCGATGCTGGAGATGGCGTCGTAGGGCCCGTCGGCGACGTCGCGATAGTCCTGCACCCGAATCTCGATCCGGTCGGTCAGTCCCGCCTCCTCCACCCGCGCCCGCGCCCATTGGCACTGCTCACGGCTCAGCGTGATCCCGACGACGGACACGTCGTACTTCTCGGCGGCATGGAGCGCCATCGACCCCCAGCCGCAACCGATGTCCAGCAGTCGCATGCCCGGTCCGAGTCCGAGCTTGCGGCAGATCAGATCCAGTTTGTCGATCTGCGCGTCGTCGAGCGTTCCGCTGTCGCCGGAACTCTTCGGTTGCCGGTCCCAGTATCCGCACGAATACACCATCGTCGGGCCCAAGAAGAGCCGGTAGAAATCGTTGCCCACGTCGTAGTGGTGGGAGACGGATGATGCGTCGCGCGCCTTGGTGTGCTTGGCGCCGCGGCGTCGCGACACCTCCACGGACGGCGGCCGCGGTGGCAGGCCGGGACCGGCGAGACGGAGGAACGTGGCCAGTGACCGCAGGACGATGCGCCGATCCGGCCTGCGGAGGCTCAATTTACCCAGCCGGTCGACGAGTTGGGGGAGGGTCAGCAACCGGAAGATGTCGCCGTCGATCTCGAGGTCGCCGGACACGTAGGCCCGCACGAACCCCAGCTCGTTCGGCGACCACAGCACTCGGCGGATCGCCCGGCGGTTCCGGAACACGACGGTGAGGTCCGCATCGGCCCCCGCCTCGGAGCCGTCCCAGCATCGGACGCGCACCGGAAGTGGTATTCCGATGACGCCCTCGAAGGCGTCGAGGAGGCGTGTGGCCGCGGTCGGAGCCGTGGTGCGGACAGTCAACGGAAGACCCCACTCTGTCGATCCGAGCTTTCGATCGGTATCGAAACTAACCGATGTCGGCCCGTCCGTCCCGGATCTGCACACACGCATAGGGCACCGTGGCCGAGCCGACCGCCGACGGCACGTAGACTGTGGGTGCCCCTCACACGCCCATCCCCAGGGAGCACCCCGGTGACCAGAGCCGATCTGTCGGTCAACAGTCCTAATCTCCTCTCTTCGAACCCGTCCGACGAGGACGAGAACGAACCCCGCGAAGAATGCGGCGTCTTCGGCGTCTGGGCGCCGGGAGAGGATGTGGCGAAACTCACGTACTACGGGCTCTATGCTCTGCAGCACCGTGGACAGGAAGCGGCAGGCATTGCCGTCGCGGACGGCTCCCAGGTGCTGGTGTTCAAAGACCTCGGTCTGGTCAGTCAGGTGTTCGACGAGCAGACGTTGGCCGCCATGCCCGGGCACGTCGCCGTAGGGCACTGCCGGTACTCGACCACGGGATCGACCACGTGGGAGAACGCCCAGCCGATCTTCCGGACCACCGCCGCGGGCAGCGGCATCGCTCTCGGACACAACGGCAACCTGGTGAACACGGCGGAGTTGGCCGGACGGGCGCGGGAAGCCGGGCTGGTCAACGACAAGCGCCCTGGCGGCGCCACCTCCGATTCGGATGTCGTCGGTGCGCTCCTCGCGCATGCCGCCACGGACAGCACCATCGAGCAGGCGGCCATGAAGCTGCTGCCGACGCTGCGCGGCGCGTTCTGTCTCACCTTCATGGACGAGCACACTCTCTACGCGGCCCGAGACCCGCACGGCATCCGCCCACTCTGTCTCGGCCGCCTGGACCGCGGCTGGGTGGTCGCCAGCGAGACCGCCGCCCTCGACATCGTCGGTGCATCCTTCGTCCGCGACATCGAGCCCGGTGAACTCCTCGCCATCGATGCCGACGGAGTCCGCTCCTCCCGCTTCGCGAACCCCGAGCCCAAGGGCTGCGTGTTCGAGTACGTGTACCTGGCGCGCCCGGACAGCGTGATCGCCGGCCGTTCGGTGCACTCCACCCGCGTCGAGATCGGCCGTCGACTCGCCACCGAGCATCCGGCCGACGGCGACCTCGTGATTCCGGTTCCGGAGTCGGGCACCCCCGCCGCGGTCGGGTACGCGCAGGGGTCGGGAATTCCGTACGGCCAGGGGTTGATGAAGAACGCCTACGTGGGCCGTACATTCATCCAGCCGTCCCAGACCATTCGTCAGCTCGGTATCCGGCTCAAACTCAACCCGCTCAAGGAAGTCATCCGAGGTAAACGTCTCGTCGTGGTGGACGACTCCATCGTCCGCGGCAACACGCAGCGTGCACTCATCCGTATGCTGCGGGAGGCGGGTGCTCTCGAAATCCACGTCCGGATCGCCTCACCGCCGGTCAAATGGCCCTGCTTCTACGGCATCGACTTCGCCTCGCCCGCCGAGCTGATCGCCAACGGCGCCGGTGGCGGAGCCGAGCCCGGAAGCTTCGACGAGATGCTTGAAGGCGTCCGCCGATCCATCGGCGCCGACACCCTCGGCTATATCTCCACCGACGGGATGATCGCGGCCACCGAGCAGCCCGCCACGCGGCTGTGCACGGCGTGCTTCACCGGCGCCTATCCCATCGCACTTCCGACGGAAACGTCGATAGGCAAGAACGTCCTCGAAGGAATGCTCGAGAGCGCGGCAGGCGGTCCCGCCACCCGGGACAACGACAACGCGCACGCGCTCAGCCGACCCTAGGCCAGTACATCGGGTCGGCCGTCGAATGTGCTCCGGTACCGTAAGGGCGCAATCACAGCACTCGATTGCCCGACCGACACCACTTTGACGAGCAACAGAAGGCTGGAGTAACAACCACATGACCGAGGATCCGACAAGTCGCCCTGGAGCGTCCTACGCCGCCGCGGGAGTCGACATCGCCGCAGGCGATCGGGCGGTGGAACTCTTCGCGCCCCTGGCCAAGAAGGCCAGCCGTCCCGAGGTTCTCGGGGGTCTGGGTGGATTCGCGGGTCTGTTCGCGCTCAAGGGTGATTACAAGGAGCCGCTGCTCGCGGCCTCCACGGACGGTGTCGGCACCAAGCTCGCCGTCGCCCAGGCGCTCGACAAGCACGACACGGTCGGACTCGACCTGGTCGCGATGGTCGTCGACGATCTCGTGGTGTGCGGCGCCGAGCCGCTGTTCCTCCAGGACTACATCGCTGTCGGACGGGTCGTCCCCGAGCGGGTCGCCGAGCTGGTCAGCGGCATCGCCGAGGGCTGCATCCAGGCCGGCTGCGCGCTGCTGGGCGGCGAGACGGCAGAGCACCCCGGCGTGATGGCCGACGGTGACTACGACCTGTCGGCGACCGGCATCGGCGTAGTCGAGGCCGACCAGGTCCTCGGTCCCGACCGGGTCCGGCCCGGCGACGTCGTGATCGCCATGGGCTCCTCCGGTCTGCATTCCAATGGTTACTCGCTCGCTCGCAAGGTGCTGCTCGAGATCGACCACATGAGCTTGACGGCCCACGTCGACGAGTTCGGCCGCACGCTGGGCGAAGAAATGCTCGAGCCCACGAAGATCTACGCAAAGGACTGCCTGGCCCTCGCCGCCGAGACCGACGTGCGCACGTTCTGTCACGTCACCGGCGGGGGACTTGCCAACAACCTGGCCCGGGTCATGCCCAAGGGGCTCGTCGCCGAACTCGATCGCGGAACCTGGAGCCCCGCTCCCATCTTCGCGATGATCGCGCAGCGCGGTCGCGTCGAGCGCAGTGAGATGGAACAGACGTTCAACATGGGCGTCGGCATGGTTGCCATCGTGGCTCCCGAAGACGTCGATCGTGCGCTGGCCGTCCTGACGGCACGGCACATCGACTGCTGGACGTTGGGCAGCATCAAGAAGTCGCACGACGCCTCGGAGCTGCGGGCTCAGCTCGCCGGGGACCACCCGCGATTCTGACGACGATCTGACAAAGCCGGACGGGGCGAGCTAGCGGCCCTGTCCGGCTGAAGATGTGGAAATGAGGGGGAGCCGGACTCGGCTCCCCCTCATTTCGTTGTCGCTACTATCAGCGCCGCCAGTCGTCATCGTCCTCCAAGGAGTACCCCTCCCTGTCGGCACGCTGGTCAGCAAAGACCTCGTCCCGATGCGAGTTGGACGACCCACCTGAGAGCTCTCGTTGCAGGCTGTCAAAATCCGTGGTCGGTACGCTGTACTTCAACTCGCGTGCAACCTTGGTCTGCTTTGCCTTAGCCCGGCCGCGGCCCATGGCTGACCCCCTCGCGCTTTCGCGGGGCGGCCTGGGGAATTTGGCGGCCCCGTTTGAGTGTGTAAGTTCCTGCCCACACTCTAGCGTGGAAAAGTCGCTCGCGCTTCCATCCACCGCCTGTCGTGGTGTCTGTTGTGTCTCACCCAGTGCGCGAGCAGCCAGAATGCCGAAATTATTCGGCTCAGAACACTCCGGGAATCGCGCGGACCGTTCCCACCCGGACGCCGCCACCGAGCACGGGCTGCGAGGCGAGGGCGGCGAGGTCCTCCGTCCACTCCGCGCCCATCCGGTGCAGCAGGGCTGCGGCCAGCGGCAGGCGGGCCCGCTCGTGGCCGTCCTCGATTTTGAGCGCGAACGCCGAACCGTCCGGCAGTGCTCCGGCGTAGACGCCCTCGGCGCCTGCCTTCGACACCAGGCCGGGCACCACCGGCATCAGCCGGGCGTCGTCCTTTCCGGTGCCCGAGATCAGATAGGGGTGCTCCCGGATGGCATTGGCGACGGCGCGCTCCGGTGAATCGGGCTCGGCCGTGACGAGTCGCGCGAATGCCCGCGCCAGATGCGTCAACGACAGCGGGACGATCGGGAGGCCGCAACCGTCGATACCCAACTCCGCGTCGACGTCACCGCTGATCGACCCTAGGGTCTCGACCACCGCGAGTTGCAACGGGTGCGTCGGCTCGAGGTAGCTGTCCAGCGGCCAGTCGTTGGCCAGGCAGGTGGCGAGCATCGCGGCATGCTTGCCCGAGCAGTTCATGTAGATCGGCCGGGGAAGCTCTCCGGCCGCCAGCAGTTCGGCGCGGGCGAGTTCGTTGGACGGGAGGTCCGCGGGACAGCGGAGCTGATCCTCGTCGAGTCCGTGGCGGAGAAGTAGTTCCTCGACCAGCTCGACGTGGTCCGATTCCCCTTCGTGCGAGGCGGTCGCAATCGCGAGTTCCTCCGCACTCGTCGGCGCGAAGCCGCTTCTGAGGAGGGTCACCGTCTGCCAGGGTTTGTTGGACGAGCGCGGGTAGATCGGCGTGTGCACCTCGCCGACCGCGACGGCAGTGTCGCCGTCCGGACCTAGGATCACCGCGGATCCTCGATGGACGCACTCGCGGAAACCCGATCGAACCACCTCGACGAGTTCGATGCTCACGTCGTCACCCTGTCCTCCGGCTCGGCGATGCCCGCTCGCTCGACGATGCGCCGGGCCATCTGGGCGGCGGCCGGCGAGAGATCCACCTGCTGCGCAAGGAGGGCGGCGCAGCGCTCGGCGTCGCGGCCGGTGAAGAGATCACGCACGGTGACACCGTGCGCGGGTACATGGTGGCGGTGCACGGTGTCACCGGCACTGATCGACCCTTCCGTCACCACCCGCAGGTAGGCCCCCGTGTCCCCGCGCTGAGTGAAGCGCTTGACCCAGTGCTCCTCGCCTGCCCACACCGCAAAGGTGCGGCAGGGCGTCCGGGGGCTGTCGACTTCCAGCTCGGTGGTGCCGATCCGCCAACGCTCCCCGATCACCGCGTCGCTCGTCGGAACGCCGCGTACCCGCAGATTTTCGCCGAACCAGCCCGGTGGTAACTCGCGGCCGAGGTCCGCCTCCCACCGCCGCGCCTCGTCTTCCTGATACGCGTACACGGCTTTGAACGGGCCGCCGTGGTACTTGGTGTCGCAGACGTAGTCGCCTGCCAGCCCGGTTGCCGTCACCCGTATCGGACCGTCCACGGGACGCTTGTCGATAGCCGTCCGTTTCACGCGTCGGACACCACTGTCCCGCTCGGCGTGCAGGACGCAGACGGCCAGCACCTCGCCGGCCGCCCCGGCGCCTGCGCTCACCGTCCGCGCAGCCGCTCGACGGCGGCCCGGCCGGCCTGCACGGTCTCCTCGGTGGGAACGGAGTCGGGATCGATGGAGGCGGCGCACGGTCCCGTGACCAACTCGGTGTCGATGGGAATGGAGCGTTTGATCAGGGCGAGGGCGATGGGACCGAATTCGTGATGGTCGATCACCGTGCCCACACGGCCCACTGTGCGGCCGCCTGCGGTGACAGGATCACCGGTTTCCGGGCGACCTTCTGCGCTCCCGTCGAGGTGCAGCAGCACGAGGTGTCGGGGCGGCTTGCCGAGATTGTGAACACGGGCCACCGTCTCCTGCCCGCGGTAGCAGCCCTTCTCCAGGTGGACGGCCCCGTGCTCGGCAGGACCGCCGATCCACCGGACCTCGTGCGGGATGGTGCGTTCGTCGGTGTCGAGTCCGAGGCGGGGTCGCAGGGCGGCGACCCGGAGCGCCTCGAAGGCCCACGTTCCGGCTGGTGCGGCTCCTGCCGCGGTGAGTCGTGCCCACCAGTCGGTCAGCTGCTCGCGTGGCACCAGCAGGTCGAACGAGGAGTCGGTAGGCCATGGCATGCGGCGAACGAATCCGCCGCCCGCCAGCGCGGCGGCGGCGTAAGGCTCGGTGGGTGCGGCGGCTCCGGCTCCTTCGAGTGCGGCGGGAGCGTCCGGTCCGATCACGGTCAGGACCGCCAGCTCGTTCCCGTCGCGGGGCTCAGCCTTGGCCCAGAACACCATCTTGGTGAGGAACGAGAGGAGGTCGGGTCCGCGACCGGTCTCGGTGTCGATCCAGGTGACGCCGGCGAGGTCGGTCTGCACGAAGTGGTGTTCGACGCGGCCGTTGACGTCGAGGCTGAGGTTCTCCGCGCCCTCACCGTCGGCGAGGGCGGCGATGTGCTGGCTGGAGATGGTGTGCAGCCAGGTCAGTCGTTCGGCACCCGCGACAGCGAGGACGAAACGGTGGGACCGATCGATGACCACGGCGGAACGCTCGGCGCTGCGCTGTTCCCCGAGGGGGTCGCCGTGGTGCCATGCGACCCCGGCGTCCGGCGAGTCGTCGGGCGCCCGGACAGCGCCCGGGGCCGTGAGAAGTGGACTGGGTGAAACGGGCAGTTTGTCGACCACGAACCCAGTCTAGGGACCACGGAGGGCGTGCGGCGGCAGGCAGGGTGGATAGGCTGGCTCCATGTCTGATGCAGTGCTGGTGACGCTGGACCATGAGGTACGCGATCCGAACGCCCCGCTTCTGTACGCGGACGATCTGGCGGTGGTGCGCGGCGACGGTGTCTTCGAGACACTGCTCGTGCGCGGCGGCCGGGCGCTCAAGGTGGAACCGCATCTGTCCCGCCTCGTGACGTCCGCCCGGGCCCTCGCCCTGCCGATGCTGGATCTCGACGAGTGGCGCCTCGCGATCGAACTTGCCGTGGAACAGTGGGGCTCAGAACGCGAGGGTGCGATGCGTCTGGTGCTCAGCCGAGGGAGGGAATCTGGGGGTGACCCGACGGCGTTCGTCACGATCGGTGCGGTGTCCGATCGCATTCTCGACGCTCGTCGCGACGGCGTGTCGGTTCTCACACTGGCGCGTGGGTACTCCGTGGACCTGTCGGCGAGTGCGCCGTGGCAGCTACTCGGGGCCAAGACCTTGTCATATGCGACCAACATGGCGGCTCTGCGCTACGCGGCGACGTTGGGCGCCGACGATGTGATCTTCGTCAGTAGTGAAGGCAATGTGTTGGAAGGGCCACGTTCCACGGTCGTCATCGCCCGGGAGAAAACGCTCCTCACCCCGCCGCCGGAGCACGGCATCCTGCCGGGGACTACGCAGCAGGCGCTGTACGACGTGGCGTCCAAAAGAGGCTTCCGCTGTGAGTATGCTGCACTGCGTCCTGCGGATCTCATTACTGCAGAAGGTGTTTGGCTGATCTCCAGCGTCACCATGGCGGCTCGGGTGCGCAAGATCGACGGACTGGTGCTTCCGGAGCCCCCTCTCGCTGACGAGATCGTGAAGCTGGTGGACCTTGCGGTCGAGACCGCGGGCTCGGAGTCTGCCGAGGCTTGACAGGCCTACTACATTCGGTAGTAGCTAGGTCCCGTCGGGGAAGTCGTGCGAGGGAAGCGTCTCGCAAAAAGGACTGCCTCGACAGGATCACGCGCACAGGGATCGAGCGGATGCCCACGCCTCGACCCCGAAGCCTGTCCTAGGGCCCAGTTTCGGAGTAGCCATGGATACCCTGGATGTCTCTCGGTGGCAGTTCGGCATCACCACCGTTTATCACTTCATTCTCGTCCCGCTGACGATCGGGCTCGCGCCTCTGATCGCTGCAATGCAGACGATGTGGGTGGTCACCGGTAAGGCCCACTGGTATCGGCTCACCAAATTCTTCGGCAAGCTCTTTCTGATCAACTTCGCGCTCGGGGTCGCGACCGGCATTGTGCAGGAATTCCAGTTCGGCATGAACTGGAGCGAGTACTCGCGCTTCGTGGGAGACGTGTTCGGCGCCCCGTTGGCGCTCGAGGGGCTCGTCGCATTCTTCCTCGAGTCGACCTTCCTGGGGCTGTGGATCTTCGGCTGGGGCCGGCTGCCGAAGCTCGTCCACCTGGCGACCATCTGGCTGGTCGCGGTCGGGGTGAATGCGTCCGCGTATTTCATCATCGCGGCCAACTCATTCATGCAGCATCCGGTCGGCGCCACGTACAACCCCGACACCGGTCGCGCCGAACTCACCAGCATCTGGGCGCTGCTCACCAACAACACGGCGATGGCAGCTTTCCCGCATGCGGTGGCAGGGGCGTTCCTGACCGCCGGAACGTTCGTCGCGGGTATCTCCGGATGGTGGATGGTGCGCAACATGCGACGGGCGCGGACGGCCACCGCACCCGAGGCGGCGAAGCTCGAAGGTGACGCACGGACCATGTTCCGTCCGGCCGCGCGCCTGTCGCTCCTGGTGGTGATTGCCGCCGGTGTCGGACTCGTCTACACCGGCGACGTGCAGGGCAAGCTGATGTTCGAGCAGCAACCCATGAAGATGGCGTCGGCAGAATCGTTGTGTCACACCGCAACCGACCCCGACTTTTCCATTCTCACGGTCGGCACCCACAACAACTGCGACGGTGTGAAGCATGTGCTCGAGGTGCCGTTCGTCCTGTCCTATCTCGCCGAGGGCGAGTTCACCGGGGTGACGTTGCAGGGCGTCGAGGATTTGCAGGCCCAGTACGAGGAACAGTTCGGTCCGGGCAACTATCGCCCCAACCTATTCGTCACCTACTGGTCGTTCCGCGCGATGATCGGTCTGGCCGCCGGGTCCGCTCTGCTTGCGGTGGCCGGGTTGTGGCTCACCCGCGGCAACCGTGTCCCCGACCAGAAGTGGTTCTCGTGGCTCAGCATCGCCGCGATCCCGACACCCTTCCTCGCCAACAGCGCCGGCTGGATCTTCACCGAGATGGGCCGCCAACCCTGGGTGGTCGCGCCCAATCCCACCGGGGTGGACATGATCCGGCTGACGGTCGACCAGGGCGTGTCGCATCACTCGGTGTGGACGGTGTGGTTCTCGCTGATCACCTTCACGCTCCTGTACGGCGCACTGGGTGTGGTGTGGTTCATGCTGATTCGTCGTTACGCCGTCGAGGGGCCACTCGAGCACGATGCCCATCCGCCGGGTGACGACGACGAGGAACCCGAAGAGCCGGGCACGCCGAAGCAACTCTCGTTCGCCTACTAGGAGAGATGGTCATGGGACTGGTAGAAGTGTGGTTCATCCTGATCGCGGTGCTCTTCACCGGCTACTTCGTGCTGGAGGGGTTCGACTTCGGCGTCGGGATGCTGATGCCGGTGCTCGGCAGGCGCAAGGATGCCGACGGCGACACTCGCCGGCGAGTCGTCCTCAACACCATCGGTCCTGTCTGGGACGGCAACGAGGTGTGGCTCATCACGGCGGGCGGCGCCTTGTTCGCAGCGTTCCCCGAGTGGTACGCCACGTTATTCTCCGGTTTCTACCTGCCGCTCCTGCTCATTCTGGTGGCCCTCATCGTGCGGATCTGTGCCATCGAGTACCGCGGCAAGATCGACGACGACACCTGGCGCCGGCGTTGCGACTGGGGCATCGTTTTCGGGTCGTGGGTCCCCGCGGTGCTGTGGGGTGTGGCCTTCGCGAACATCGTGCGGGGAGTGGACATCAATGCCGAGAAGGTGGTCACCTCCAGTCTTCTCGATCTGCTCAATCCCTACGCGCTGCTCGGTGGTCTGACCACGGCGCTCCTGTTCGCATTGCACGGTGCCGTCTTCCTGGCGCTGAAGACCGCCGACGAGGTCCGCGTCGACGCTGTCGAACTGGCAGCGAAGCTGGCACTGCCCACAGTTCCGGTAGCCGGGGCGTTCGTTCTGTGGACGCAGTTGGCCCACGGCAAGGCGTGGACCTGGATCCTGGTGGCCGCGGCAGCCGCTGCTCTCGCCGGGGTGGTCGCGCTCACCCGGGCCGGACGTGAGGGCTGGGCATTCGCACTGACGTCGATCGCCGTCATCGCGAGCGTGGTGCTGCTGTTCGGTTCGCTGTTCCCCGACGTCATGCCGTCCACCCTCGACGCTGCGTACAGCCTGACTGTCGACAACGCGTCCTCGAGTCCGTACACGCTGACAGTGATGACCTGGGCGGCTGCCTTCCTCACTCCGGTGGTCCTCCTCTACCAAGGCTGGACGTACTGGGTGTTCCGGCAACGTATTTCGACCAAGCAGATCCCGCCGTCGATCGGTCTCCCACTCGGGCGCAGATGAGCGTCGACACAGGAAGCGAACTTCGTCTCCCCGGTGAGCGTCCCACCGGGAAGGCCGGTTCACGGCCGCCGATCGACCCCCGGCTGTGGCGCTACTCCGCCGCGGCTCGCGGCTATCTCGTCCTGACCGTCGGCCTGTCGGTCGTCAACGTCGCGATGGTCGTCATCTCGGCCCTGGCCCTCGGGCGGATACTCGCGGGAATCATCGTCGACGACGTCACCGACGTTCGCCGATGGACCACCGAACTGTCGGTTCTTCTGTTGGCGATGGGAGTTCGGGTCCTCGGCACCTGGTTGCAATCGAGGTTCGCCCATCGCGCAGCCAGTCGGGTGGTGGCAGAACTGAAGGGTGAAGTACTCGGTGTCGCCGCCCGGATTCGGCCCCGCGACCTCGACGTGCGTCGGGACGAGATCGCAACGGTACTGACGCGCGGGATCGACGGTCTGCTGCCCTACCTCACGGGGTATCTCCCCGCCCTGGTTCTGGCCGCCACGCTCACCCCGGCGACTCTGGCGGTCATCGTCTTTCAGGACCTGACGTCCGCGGCGATCATCTTCGTCACGTTGCCGTTGATCCCGATCTTCATGATCCTCATCGGGTTACTGACCCGAGGCAAGGCTGCTAAGACGCTGACCGCGATGACGGCGCTGTCGTCGCAGCTGCTCGACCTACTCGCCGGTCTGCCGACGCTCCGCGCGCTGGGGCGTGAGCACGGACCCGCCGCACGCGTGCGCGAACTCGGTGACGCACATCGCCGCACCGCGATGTCCGCCCTGCGGGTGGCGTTCCTCTCGTCCATGGTGCTCGAACTGCTTGCGACACTGTGCGTCGCGTTGGTCGCCGTCAGTATCGGTCTGCGTCTGGTATACGGCGAGATGAGCCTGGAGGCAGGAATTGTGGCGCTCATCCTCGCGCCCGAGGTGTATCTCCCACTGAGGATGGTCGGAACACGCTTTCATGCCGCGGAAGACGGAATGGCGGCCGCAGAACGGGCATTCGCGGTGATCGATACCGAACTGCCCGGCAACGGCGGCGGCATCGGCCGTATCGACGCACGAGGGGCGAGCATCGAGTTCGACGGCGTCAGTGTGCAGTCGCGCCGCGGGATGGCGCCGCATGCCTTGTCGGGAGTGCTCGAGCCTGCTCGGGTCACCGCGCTGACCGGACCGAACGGCTCCGGCAAGTCGACGGCCGTGCAGGTACTTCTGGCTCTCACGGACCCGGACGCAGGTGAGGTGCGGGTGGCCGGAACGCCTGTCCCGCAACTCGACCGGACCGCGTGGTGGGCGCAGGTGGCCTGGTTGCCGCAGCGTCCCGTCCTGGTACCCGGCACCCTCGAGGAGAACCTTCGGCTGATCGGCGACGTCGAGGATATTGAGGCAGCCTGCGCGGCAACCGGTTTCGATGCGGTTCTCGCCGAGCTTCCGGACGGGTGGTCCACCCGCGTCGGGGCAGGCGGAGCCGGCTTGTCGCTGGGCCAGCGTCAGCGGCTCGCGCTGACCCGTGTGCTCGCCACCCGCCGTCCGGTCCTGATCCTCGACGAACCGACAGCGCACCTCGACGACAGGTCGGAAGAAACCGTGCTTTACTCGCTGCGCAGACTCGCGGCGGCGGGAAAGACCGTCGTCGTCATCGCGCACCGGGCCAGTGTGCTGGCAGCCGCCGATTCTGTGATCGAGGTGCGTGCCGATGTCGAATGACCCGCTCCTGCGAGCTCTCCCGCTCCTCGAACTCGAGCCGAAGAGAATGCTGCGGGCCGTCGCCGCCGGCGTAGCCACCCTGGGAAGCGCGTTGGCACTCGCCGTGCTCTCGGCGTGGCTGATCACCAGAGCCTGGCAGATGCCGCCCGTCCTCGATCTGAGCGTCGCTGTGGTGGCGGTCCGTGCCCTCGGAATCTCCCGCGGCGTGTTCCGGTACCTCGAGCGGCTGGCCACCCACGACACCGCCCTCAGGGGAACGACGTCCGCCCGGAGTCGGCTGTATCAGCGGCTGGCCGCAGGCAATCCCGCAGCCGCGGCGGGATTGCGCCGCGGCGACCTCCTCGCTCGCACCGGGGCCGACGTGGACACTCTCGGCGATGTCGTCGTGCGTGCGCTGGTGCCGATCGCAGTCGCGATCGTCCTCTCGGTGGCCGCAGTGGGCATCCTTGCCGTCATCTCGCCCGCCGCGGCGCTGATCCTGGCGGTCTCGCTCGCCGTGTCCGGGATTGCGGCACCGGTGCTGTCCGCCCGCGCCGCGCTGATGTCCGAAAAAGACAGCGCAGCAGCGCGGGCACGCTTCAGCGAAGAGGCCGTCACGGCGCTCGATCACGCCGCTGAACTGACAGTGGCCGGTCGACTCGACCGCACCGTCGACGGTGCGATCGCTGCCGAGCGGGCCGCCGTTGCAGCGACCGACCGCGCCGCCGTGCCCGGCGCCTTCGCCGACGCCGCGACCCCGCTCGCGGTCGGGGCCAGCGTGATCGGTGCACTGCTGATCGGCATGAACCTGTACTCGTCGGGGACCATGAGCCCGATGGCCCTGGGCATCCTCGTCCTCATGCCGCTGTTGGCGTTCGAGGCGACCAGCACCCTTCCCGCGGCCGCTGTCGCGCTGACCCGGGCCAGGATCGCGTCACGTCGTATCCTCGCGCTGTTCGATGCCGCCACTTCGGACCCACATCCCGGAGACCGGGAACTGGACGGTCCCGTGCACCTGCGAACGACCGGTCTCCGATGCGGATGGCCCGGTGGTAGGACAACAGCGCCGATCGACCTGGACCTGCCGCCCAGCGCCCGGGTCGCGATCGTGGGCGGCAGCGGCTCCGGCAAGACCACGGCGCTGATGACACTGGCCGGACTGCTACCTCCGGTGTCGGGGGCGATCGACGTCAACGGCGCCGCACCGGCCGACATCCGGCCCGACTCCCTGCGACGCCGGATCGGATTCTTCGCCGAAGACGCGCACCTTTTCGACACATCCGTCCTCGAGAATTTGCGCGTCGCACGCGGCGATCTGCAGGAGGATGAGGCGCTCGACGTCCTGGAGTCCGTGGGGCTGAGGGAGTGGGTTTCGCAGTTGCCGCAGGGCCTGGCCACCACGCTCTCCGGCGGCGCCCGGGCGGTGTCGGGCGGGCAGCGTCGCAGGCTGCTGCTCGCCCGCGCCCTCCTCTCACCCGCCGACGTGCTGTTGCTCGACGAACCCACCGAACATCTCGACGCGGACAGCGGAGCGCAGCTGCTGCGGGATCTCCTCGCGCGGGACGCAAAGCTGGTGTCGGGGGAGCGCACCGTCGTCGTGGTCACTCATCAGCTGCCGGAGGATACCAGCGCTGACGTGGTGATTCGCGTCGAGAACGCGGAGAGCGAAAATACGTTGCCGACGATGTGAGGGCGGCGTACTTTCTTGAGTACACGAGGAAGGAGGTGGTCTGAAGTTGAATGACAAACGGACACGTGAGGTGGCTGCCAGCTAGCCGCTACCGCTGACGGAATTCACTGACCGCGCGAGCGGCGAGCGAATCCCAGGCAGCTACCCGGCCCCCGAGCCCCCGGTCTGGTCCAGATCGGGACCGGTGCACCCGCACCGGAAGGCTCGGGGGCCGTTCTACGCTCCGCGCCTGTGAGTACTTATTAACAATCCATTGTTAATAAGTACTCACAGGCGGTTATCCACAACCTCACATCCATCCACAGGCGAATTCCGATCGTCGGCTTTCGCCCATAGGTCTGTCGGTGACGCTGCGCACCGTTCGGACCATGACCACCGCGACATCCGACTACACACCCGAATTCCAGCGCGTTCTCGACTACCAGCACGGGATCATCACCACCAAGCAATTGCACTACTTGGGTCTTTCGACCCGCCAGATCCAGCATCGCGTCGAGTCGGGGCAGTGGCCGGCCGTGCTCCACGGCGTGTATGCGGTGACCAACGGACCACTCGACCGCTCCATGACTCTGTGGGCGGCCCTGCTGTTCGGTGGTCCGAGGGCTGTCCTCAGCCATCGCACGGCGGCCGAGGAGTGGGCGCTCGAATCCGTCGACGCCACTGCGCCCGTCCACGTGACCGTGCCCTACGGACTGTCGGCGGAGTCGCAGGCGCCTACGTACCGGCAGGCCGGTAGCCGGTCCGAACGGCTCGTCCCGAGAGAGGGCGATCTACTCCATCCCGGTGTCGTCGTGCATCGCTCCCGAGCACACACCCACATCACCGTGCCGACAGTGCCACCGCGGACATCGCGAGCGGACACCATCCTGGACCTCGCCGTTTCCGAACCATCGGCAGCAACTGGAGCCCGGGTAGTGGTGGCAGCAGCGACGACTGGCGGTGTTCCGGTGCACGATCTGCTCCGACGGATCGAGGAGCGGCCACCGCGCAGATATCGCCGTGCTTTGACCGCAGCACTCGTGTCGGTGTCGGATGGCGGTGTTCAATCGCTCCTCGAGCACCGTTACGCCGCAGACGTGGAGAAGGCGCACGGGCTACCGGCAGCGCGTCGACAGTCACCCATTCTCGTCGACGACCGCACCCTGTACGAAGACGTGGATTACTCGGACACCGGTATTCCGCTGATCGTGAGACTCGATGGATTGCGGTACCACTCGTCACGCGTGGTTGCTCTGCGCGACCGGCGCCGCGGCAACGCAGCGGAAATCGCCGGAAAACCGACGCTGGTGTACGGCTGGGAAGAAGTGACTCGGCGCCCGTGCGTCGTCGCCGCGGAGGTTCGAACGGTGCTCGAACGCGGCGGCTGGAGTGCCCCCAACCCGTGCCCGCACTGTGCGCACTTATCAACCGCGGAGTGTTAACAAGTACTCACGGGTGGGGTCAGCCGATGTAGCGGGTAAGACGCGCCGAAAGGCGGGGAAGAAGTTCTCCGTCGGCGATGATGCGTTCCTCGACGTACGCCAGGTCGCCGCCTTCGACGATGCCGTACAGACGCTTGGCGCCGCCGACGAGGGCACCGGAAGTGCTGCGGATGACGACATCGGTGGCGAGTTCCCACGACGACTGCGTGAGGGCGCGACCGTAGAACAATTCGACGATGCCGGAGCTGTGGGTGAGGAGCAGCTCGACGACTTCTTCGTTGGTGCTGCCGGGTATGCCGTCGCCGCTGATGCGCCAGAAACCGGATTCGCGGAGATCGGGACGGACGTATTCACCTTCACTGTCGAGAACCCAGGACTGGGACTCCCAGTTCAGGTAGTTGCCGCCGTTGTGAGAGACGACGATCTGCTGCCCGAATCGGTAGTCGCCGGTCTCGGGGTCGTGGCCTTCGCCTTCACCGCGCCACACACCCACGAGGGGCAGTACCGCGAGGAGTTCGTTGTTGAGGTCCGGCCCGAGCCGCAGATTTGCGGTGTCCTCGGGCAGCGGAAGGTCCGGAAGCAGGGGAATGTTGCGTGACGCCGTCGACTTGGATCGCTCGATGGCGGCCGCGACGGCTGCGTCTCCGCTTCCGCGACGAACGGTCGTGGAATCGCCGGCCTGCTCGTCGGAAGCCGGCCGGTCGGGAGACGGATCTGCGCCTGAGTCCGGGGAAGAACTCACGACTCGTCGGTGACCAGGCGGTAGATCGTGTACAGCGAGAACCACGTGATCAACACGGCGGCAAGGACAAGAAGTACCTCGAAGAAGATAACCACGCTGCCATCTTAAACCGACGCATTCGAACGGTCGAAACGGGAGCGGCGTTCCCGGACGGCTAGTACGGTTCTCGCGTCGCCGGCCTTCGGGGCCGGGATTCTCCTTTCTCTATCCGGCCAGGTCGTTCCGCGATATCCATGGAGGTTTTATGCTGCGCCCATGCCCTGAACTACTGATGAAAGGTGTGATCATCGCCACAGCAACTCTTCTCGCGTCGGCGATGCCTGTGGTCGCGGTGGCGGCGCCGGACACCGGAAGTGTCGGCTCGGGGAGTGCCGACACGAACCGGGTGGATCCGAACAACTACGCCACCGAGTGCCCGGACGTCCTGATCGTCGCGGTGTCGGGCGCCACCGATTCGACGGAGGACCGCAACCCGCTCGCGGACGAGGAGCGACAGCTCTGGTCGAATTGGGTGGGCAACGTGACGGTTCCGACGGGGGCGCGCAACGCCGGTGAGCCGGGGAAGGTGGGATGGATGTACGTCCCCTATCCCTCCACCTACGGTGTTGGACTCCTCGAACCCGTTCCCACGTACCAGGATTCGATGGCGGCGGGTGTTGCCTCGACCAATCGGATCCTCGACGAGAACAAGAAGAAGTGTGGTGATGCCACCGAGTACGTTCTCGTCGGGTACAGCGTCGGCGCCGAGGTGGTGGAAAGGGTGGCCCGCGAACTCGGTCACCGCGACTCCACCGCGCTGGTGACTGCGGACGACATCGCCGGCGTGGCCTTGATCGGCGACCCGTACCGGCCCGCGGGAACTCCGTCGCTCGGTGATACCGGCCCGGCGGGTGGCGGTTTCATGGCGTCCGAGCCCGCCGACTACGGCGCGCTGGACGGGAAGATCACCTACGCCTGCAGGCCGTACGACATCGCGTGCGACGCGCCTCAGGACATCGCGGTTCTCGAGCTCGCGTTGGGAGTGCTCGGTCAGATGCACTTCACGGTGCTGAACCCGGGCCAGACGTTCTCCGACTTCGCGACCGCGGTGTCGGGCATGGCTGCGCGCTCCATCGTGCACATCATCACCCATGAGGACTGGTTCGGTTCGGAGGAATCATTTCTCGATGTGCTGCGGAAGGTGGCCGACCTCAGCTATGACCCCGATGGGCCAGACCGCGACATTCAGTTGACCGACGAGCAGGTTGTCGAGGCGCTGAACTGGGCGACGGGGCCTGGCGCAGACGTGGTGCAGGCCAAGCTGGCCGACGAAGGCGCCGGATTCCTCGAGGACAACAAGGACATCTTCGACCTGGTGGTCAAGCCGTACATTTTCCTGGCGTTCATCCAGCACTTGCTCTATTGGAACAACAATCCGAACGACCCCTGGTACTGGGAGAGCGAGAAACTGGTCGATTGGATCACCGACTTGGCCCACGCCGAAAAAGGCAGCGATACAGCGGCGCAGCCGGACGCTGCAACCCCGGGCAGCTAGACCCTCGCAGCCGAGAAAGGCCCCGCTCCGTATACGGAGCGGGGCCTTCGTGGTGCGGTGAAACTAGTCGCCGACGGTGACGTCGACGTTGTGAACGCCTGCGCCGCTCGGGCTCACCGTGGCGGTGCCGTTGCCGGAGCTCGACAGTGCACGCACGGTCCAGTCGCCGGGAGCGGCGAAGAAGCGGAAGTCGCCGGTGCCCGAGGCAACGACCTCGGCGGTGAACTCGCCGCTGCCGTCGAGGAGGCGCACGAACGCTCCACCGATCGGCTGGCCGTCAGTGGCGAGGACCCGGCCGGTGATGACCGTTTCCTTCTCCACGTCCACGCCTGCGGGCAGGGTCTGGGTCTGTACGGGTGCTCCACACATGATCAGTGAACCTCCAACTCGATCGGGGCGCCGACGAGTGAGCCGTATTCGACCCAGCTGCCGTCGTAGTTCTTGACATCGGACTTGCCGAGGATTTCCTTGAGCACGAACCAGGTGTGGCTGGAGCGCTCACCGATGCGGCAGTACGCGATGGTGGGCTTGGACTCGTCGTAGCCCTTCTCCGAGTACAGCTTCTCGAGGTCGTCGTCCGACTTGAAGGTGCCGTCCTCGTTGGCGGTGGTGCTCCACGGGATGTTCAGGGCGCCGGGGACGTGTCCGCGCTGCTGCGCCTGCTCCTGCGGAAGGTGCGCCGGGGCGAGGATCTTGCCGGAGAACTCGTCGGGGGAACGGACGTCGATCAGGTTCTTGTTGCCGATCGAGTCGATGACCTCGTCACGGAACGCGCGGATCGACAGGTCGGGGGCCTCGGCCTTGTACTGGGTGGCCGGGCGGGTGACGGTCTCCTTGGACAGGGGGCGTCCGTCGAGTTCCCACTTCTTGCGTCCGCCGTCGATCAGCTTGACGTCCTGGTGGCCGTACAGCTTGAAGTACCAGTACGCGTAGGCGGCGAACCAGTTGTTGTTGCCGCCGTACAGGACGACGGTGTCGTCGTTGGCGACGCCCTTGGCGGACAGGAGGTCGGAGAACTGCTGCTGGTTCAGGAAGTCGCGACGGACGCCGTCCTGCAGGTCCTTCCGCCAGTCGAGGCGGATGGCACCCTCGATGTGGCCGCCGTCGTATGCGCTGGTGTCCTCATCCACCTCGACGAAAACGGTCTTGGGGGCGTTGAGGTTCTGCTCAGCCCAGTCGGCGGAGACTAGGACATCGGAGCGAGCCATGGTGTTCCTTTCGATGTGTACTTACTCGGTTCGGGTGGATGGTGCAGTGGTGTGTGGCGGTCAGGCGATGGCGCGCACCCGTGCGACCAGCGGATAGATCTGGCAGCCCAGACAGAAGCCGAACGCCGCGTTGAGGAACGCCGCGAACAGCGCGAAACCGGTGGCCACGGCGCCGACGATGCCGGAACCGGCCAGGAAACCGATGGTTCCGACTGCAGCGAAGACGAAACCGACGAACTGGGCGAATCGAAGCGGTGCGACGGGTTCCTTCTCGGTCACCGGGGCGAGCCGGGGAGCAACGAGTGCGCCGAAGATGCGGCCGTAAGGGCTTCGGCGCGGCCCGGTGGCCGCACCGACTGCGAAGACGACGGCCTGCAGGGCGAGCAGGACGCCCGCGGCGAGCAACGAGAACGCAGAGAGAACGAACACGGCGACCAGGACGGCGGTGGTGACCCAGGCGGCGAACCGGGGGCCACGGACGTCGACCTGCTCGACTTCGAGGGTTGTGGACATGAGAAGTGCTCCTGCGGTGAGTGCTGAATGCTTGGCTGGCTCCGACGGGCGACGAACTTCGTCGTCATCGGGTTTCGATCACGTGAGCGGAGTCCGCGGTGTCAGCAGAAAGTGACAGCCCTGGTGATCAGCAGCAGGTACAGCAACAAGCCCCGAGGCGGCACAGGTCAACCGTGCGGCGTCGGGTGAGCATGAGCTCGTGGCTGGATTGCACGTCGGTGAGTTTACCCGGTTCTTCAGGAATTTGAAGCGGGGGGCCGGGAGAGAGGCTCCAAGGCGGCGCGCAGGTCGGCTGCGGAAGGCACACCGGACACCCGAAAGCGTTCGCGCAGGTCGCTGTCCAGAATGAACGTCGTCGGCAGGGACAGAACGCCCAGTTCCTTGGCGAGAGCGGGGTATTCGTCGATGTCGAGTTCCACTTCGGCCGGTGGGTGCGGCTCGTCGGAGAGGTCCTGGATGACCTGTCCCACCACCCTGCGCACGGCGGCGCACGGGCCGCACCAGTCTGCGGAGAAATGCAGCACGGTCGCCGAATGGTGAGACGCTGCCGCTTCGGAGCCCACGCCGGCGGCCCCGAGGAGCCGTCGCCGTTCATCGGTCACGAAAGAATCAGTCGACCCGCTCGGGGTGCGAACCCTGCCTTGCCTGCGTTGCCACCAAAGCCCGAACGCAATGGCGACGAGCAGTGTGACGATCAGCAATGTGATCTCGGTCATCTGTTCTGCAGTTCGTCGAGGTCGATCGTCACGTCGTTGCCCACACCTTCGATGACTATCTGTGAACCCTCGGCGTAGACCTCCGTGGGCTGGACCCCGAAGGGCAGTTCCCTGGGGTCGATCGTCCGGGTGAAGAGTCCGAGGATGGCGGGAGCCAGGGGATCGGGGATGCTGAAGTCGGCGTGACCCTCCGGACCGAAGTAGAAGTCGCTGGCCACGATCTTCACCTGGCCGCCCTCGAGAACGAGGTCGGCCTGCACGCTGACCGTCGTCTCGATCGGCCCGACCGGAACCGTGCCCGTGAGGACGACGCCCCCCGCCGTGGGCATGCCCGAGCCACCCGATCCGCCGGTGCCGTCCGATTTGCTCGCCGGCGGTGCCGACACCTGCAGGTCAGGTATGCCGAGGAATCTGCCCAGGTCGGTGGCGTCGATCAGCATCCGGCCTGTCAGGTGATCGACGGGAAGCGCCTGGACCGAGCCGTCCACCAGATCGGACAGCGGGGCCGAGACGCCCTGGAGGGTGGACTCGATCGTCACCTCGCCCACCACATCACTCTGTACCCCCTGTGCCCGGATTTCGATGTTGTCGTACTCGCCCTCCCAGGCCTGGGTGAGGAACGGGAACCCGTGAACCGTGACCTCCGGATCCGCCGTGAGCGAGGCGCCCGCCCGCAGTTCCCTCGACACCCGGTACTCCGCGTAGGCCGCCGCCCCGAAGTCGACGACGAGACCGAGGGCGACGAGGAAGACGATTCCCATGATGAGTTTCCGCACGGCCCCATTGTGACCGATACGGTGACCGTGGGCGCCGGTGCAACCATCGGCGCCGGGCCTCGGGGGTTCGGTGCAACGAACAGGTCTGGTGGCGCGCTACTCTGTCACCGACAAAAGTGTCGATACCTTCAGGGTCGATCTACCTGCACCGGCTGTCTCACCAGTCGGCCGGTCGGGTACGACGGTGACGAGATGGGAGGCTGTGTGGAGCTACTGCTTCTTACCTCCGACCCCAACCCGGAGGCGGTCCTACCGGCCCTCTCCCTGTTGGCGCATTCGGTGCGGCCTGCTCCGACGGAGGTGTCTTCGCTTCTGGAAGCGAGCTCTGCTGATATCGCCCTGGTGGACGCGCGGACTGATCTTGCGGCCGCCCGTGGCCTGTGCAGGCTGCTGGGAAGTACCGGTTCTGCCGTACCGGTGGTCGCCGTGCTGACCGAGGGTGGCCTGGTGGCCGTCAATTCCGACTGGGGATTGGACGACATCCTTCTGCCCGGCACCGGACCTGCCGAGGTCGACGCGCGTTTGCGTCTTCTCGTCGGGCGCAGCGGTGGAGTTGCCAGCCCGGAGGCCTCGGGCAAGATCACGCTGGGCGAACTCGTCATCGACGAGGGCACCTACACGGCCCGGCTTCGTGGCCGTCCCCTCGACCTCACCTACAAGGAATTCGAGCTCCTCAAGTACCTGGCGCAGCACGCGGGACGCGTCTTCACCCGTGCGCAGTTGCTACAGGAAGTGTGGGGCTACGACTTCTTCGGCGGCACCCGCACCGTCGACGTCCACGTGCGGCGCCTCCGGGCGAAGCTGGGCAGCGAGTACGAATCCTTGATCGGTACAGTCCGCAACGTGGGCTACAAAGCTGTTCGACCCGCCAGGACCAAGTCGGGTACACCGGTCGTGCCCGTCGACGACATGGATGCCGACGACATCGACTTCGAGTCGGCCGAGGGGCCGGCGATCTGATGAGTGCTTCGGTGCAGTCTTGGCAGGATCGACTCGACGCGACGCAGGCCGTCGAAGTGTCCGCGCTGTTGGAGCGGGCAGCGGAGGCGGATGGGACCGCCGCGGTGTCGGAGCAGGGAATCCACGCGTTGGCCGGCGTCGGCGAGGCGCGACATCTCGTATGGACCGACGAACATCGCGTGGTCGGGTACGCGCAGTTGCAGCCGGGTCACGGCGAGCACCCTGCGATGGCGGAACTCGCAGTCGACCCGCAGGCCCGTGGCCGCGGAATCGGTGGCCGCCTGGTCGCCGAGGCACTGGACGAGGGTGGCCCTGACTCGCGGGTCTGGGCGCACGGCAATCTGCCGGCCGCGCAGGCGGTAGCGCGGCGTCTTCAACTGGCCGGTGCACGTGAATTGTTGCAGTTGAGGCGCCCGCTCGCGGGCACCGATCTGCCGGAACTCGTTACGCCGCAGGGTATTACGCTGCGCGCCTACCGTGGAGTCGAGGACGACTCCGAGGTGCTGCGGGTCAACGCCGCCGCATTCGCCTGGCATCCCGAGCAGGGTTCGTGGACCGCGCGCGAGATCGCGGAGCGTCGCGCCGAGGACTGGTTCGATCCCGCGGGGCTGTTCATGGCCTTCGAGGCGTCGGACGAGCGCACCTTGCTCGGATTCCACTGGACGAAGGTGCATCCCGCACAGGGCGAGAATCCGGCGATCGGTGAGGTCTACGTCGTGGCGATCGACCCGTCGGCGCAGGGGCGTGGACTCGGCCGATTCCTCACGCTCGCCGGACTGCATTATCTGCGCGACCGGGGAATCGGGGCAGTACTTCTCTATGTAGAAGGCGACAACGCTGCCGCCCTCCATACCTATGAGCGGCTGGGCTTCGCGCCGTTCCACGTCGACGTGGCCTACGCGCGCCGCTGACGGTCTCCACTACGTTCCGTTCGGCCGTACGTCCGGGAAATCTGGACGAATGCGTGGTCTGTTCACTTTCCGTTCACCGATCATGGTCCTACTGGACATTCACTACCCCTAGGTTTCTCCATGGGCAGCGCCGTGTTGCCTGGTGCAGGATTCAACCAGCGATCCGCGCCTCATGTCGCCGCCCGATCGTGGGCGAGACGATATTTCCGGAGGACTAGGTGAATTTCAAGCGCAATGGTGCCCTGCTCGGTGCAGTGGCCCTGGGTGCCATGACCTTGGCCGCGTGTGGCAGCGACAACAACGCCGCAACGAGCGGAGTCGACGTGTCGGCGTCCGACGCCACGTGCGAGGGCAAGGCCAACCTCTCTGCCGCTGGTTCCTCGGCGCAGAAGAACGCGATGGACCAGTTCGTGTCTACCTACATCTCCGTCTGCCAGGAAAAGGGCAAGACCGTCAACCTCGCGTACAACCCCAGCGGATCCGGTGACGGCCGTACGCAGTTCATCGCCGGCCAGATCGACTTCGCCGGTTCCGACTCGGCAATCAAGGCGGAGCAGGCCGAGCAGGCGAAGGCCCGCTGTGTCGGCGGCGAGGCCTGGAACCTTCCTCTCGTCTTCGGGCCCGTCGCCGTCGCGTACAACCTGGACGGTGTCGAGGACCTCGTGCTGAACGGCGAGGTGACGGCCAAGATCTTCAACGGCACCATCAAGAAGTGGAACGACCCGGCCATCGCCGCGCTCAACGAGGGCGCCACCCTGCCGGATCAAGACATCACCGCGATCATCCGCTCGGATTCTTCGGGCACCACCGACAACTTCCAGCAGTACCTCACCGCCGCCTCGAACGGCGCCTGGACCACCGGCGCCGGCTCCGACTTCACCGGTGGTATCGGTGAGGGCGCCAAGGGTTCGGCCGGTGTCGCGCAGGCAGTGGCCTCCGCCCCCGGTTCGATCACCTACGTCGAGAAGTCCTTCGCCGACCAGAACAAGCTGTCGGCCGCGCAGATCGACAACGGCTCCGGCCCCGTCACGCTGTCCGACGAGTCCGCGGCGAAGGCGATCGAGGGTGCGCAGTTCAAGGGTGAGGGCACGGGCGACCTGACCCTCGACCTCGCGTCGATCTTCGGTACCCAGGAGTCCGGCGCATACCCGTTGGTGCTCGCCACCTACGAGATCGTGTGCTCCAAGGGATACGACGCCGACACCTCGGCTGCGATCAAGTCGTTCCTGACCAGTGCCGCGAACGAGGGTCAGGCGGACCTGGCCGAGCAGGGTTACGTGCCGCTGCCCGACACGTTCAAGGAGAAGCTGAACGCGTCGATCGCCGCCATCGGCTGATAGCAAGCAGTTCGTTCGGACCGCTCATGTCTCTATATCCTGACGAGAAAGAATGCGAGCGCAGATGAGTGAAGCGCCCACCGAATCAGCACCTCGCACCTCCGGCTCCGCTTCAGGCGGGGCCGGGGTGGGCGGTCCGAACGGCACCCCGGAGGCCGAGTTGAGTTCTACCCAGGCCGAGACCCCGACCCCGACTTCGGCGGGAGGGACCCCCGGCAAGGCGGTCACCAGGCCCGGAGACCGGGTCTTCCGCTCGCTCGCGACCAGTTCGGCGATTTTTGTCTCCGTTCTCATCGGGGCGATCGGCATCTTCCTCGTGTGGCGCGCGGTTCCTGCTCTGAGCCGGAACGAGGTGAACTTCCTCACCAGCCGTGAGTGGGTCACCGTTGACATCAATGCGATGGCGTTCGGTGTGCTCGACCTCTTCCAGGTGACCCTGCTGGTGTCGGTGTTCGCGCTGGTGCTCGCAATGCCTGTTGCTCTCGGAATCGCGATCTTCCTCACTGCGTACTCACCGAGTTGGCTCAAGCGCCCGCTGGCATACGTCATCGACCTGCTCGCCGCAGTGCCGTCGATCGTGTACGGGTTGTGGGGTCTCCTCGTCTTCGCCCCGGCAATCAAGCCGTTCGCCATCTGGCTGAACGAAAATCTCGGCTGGTTTCCGCTGTTCGCGACCGGCAGCGGATCCATCCTCGGCGGCGGCACCATCTTCACCGCGGGCATCGTTCTCGGTGTGATGATCCTGCCGGTGATCACCGCGGTCACCCGGGAAGTGTTCGTCCAGACGCCCACCGCGCACATCGAGGCGGCGCTCGCGCTCGGTGCCACCCGGTGGGAGGTCGTCCGGACCACGGTCATCCCGTTCGGCAAGTCCGGTTACATCAGTGGTTCCATGCTCGGCCTCGGCCGCGCCCTCGGTGAGACCATGGCGCTGTACCTGATCTTGCGGACCACCTCGCAGTCGTTCTCCTGGTCCTTGTTCGACGGCGGCGCCACCATCGCCTCCAAGATCGCTCTCGGCTACGCGGAGTTCAACAACGACATCCAGGCCGGCGCCTACATCGCCGCCGGTCTCGTGCTCTTCGTGCTCACCTTCGTCGTGAACGCCGCTGCCCGCGCCGTGATCGCAGGAAAGAAGGACTGATCCCATGACCGCGACCCTCGACAAGCCGGTCAAGGCGCCCACATTCCGGGGTGTCGGTACCCGGCGCCGTATCACGGACGTCACCGCTACCGTGCTCGTCACGCTGGCCGTGCTCATAGCGTTGATTCCGCTGGTGTGGGTGCTGTTCACCGCGATCGCCAAGGGAATTCCCGCCCTGACCTCGGCCACCTGGTTCACCCACTCGCTCAGTGGCCTGACGTCCTCGGCGGCCGGCGGTGGCGTTTACCACGCGCTGATCGGCACGATCCTGCAAGGACTCGTCTGCGCGCTGCTGTCCATCCCGCTCGGCCTCTTCGTGGCGATCTACCTCGTCGAGTACGCCGACCGGCAGTCGCGGCTGGCCAAGCTCACCACCTTCATGGTCGACATCCTGAGCGGTGTCCCGTCGATCGTGGCGGCCCTGTTCATCTATGCGCTGTGGATCGCGACCTTCGGCTTCCCGAAGTCGGGATTCGCGGTGTCGCTCGCGCTGGTGTTGCTGATGGTTCCCGTCGTCATCCGCAGTACCGAGGAAATGCTCCGCATCGTCCCTCAGGACCTGCGGGAAGCGTCCTACGCACTCGGTGTTCCCAAGTGGAAGACGATCGCCAGGATCGTCCTTCCCACTGCGCTTCCCGGCATCATCACGGGTGTCATGCTGGCCCTCGCCCGCGTGATGGGAGAAACGGCTCCGCTGCTGATCCTCGTCGGCTACGCACCGTTCATCAACTTCGATCTGTTCGGTGGTGAGATGGGGACGCTGCCCGGGGTCATGGTGTCCGAGATGAACAACCCCACCGATGCGGGCACCAACCGCATCTGGGGCGCGGCGCTGACGCTGATCCTGCTCATCGCCATCCTCAACGTTCTGGCCAAGGTCATCGGCCACTTCTCACAGGTTCGTAGCAAGTGACACATACACATACATCAGTAGGGAGCCGGTAATGGCCAAGCGTCTGGATCTCAAGGACGTCAACATCTACTACGGCAAGTTTCATGCCGTCGCCGATGTCGGGCTGTCGGTTCCCCCGCGGAACGTGACTGCCTTCATCGGACCGTCCGGCTGCGGCAAGTCGACCGTCCTGCGCACCCTCAACCGTATGCACGAGGTGACTCCCGGTGCGCGCGTTGAGGGTTCGATCCTGCTCGACGGTGAGGACATCTACGGTTCCGGCACCGACCCGGTCGGTGTCCGCAAGACCATCGGCATGGTGTTCCAGCGTCCCAACCCGTTCCCGACGATGTCCATCAAGGACAACGTGGTGGCCGGTCTCAAACTGCAGGGCGAGCGCAACAAGAAGCGGCTCGACGAGGTGGCGGAGCGCTCACTGCGCGGCGCAAATCTGTGGAACGAGGTGAAGGACCGTCTCGACAAGCCCGGCGGCGGCCTCTCCGGTGGCCAGCAACAGCGTCTGTGCATTGCCCGTGCCATCGCGGTATCGCCCGACGTGCTGTTGATGGACGAGCCCTGCTCGGCTCTCGACCCCATCTCGACGCTCGCGATCGAAGACCTCATCACCGAGTTGAAGAAGGACTTCACCATCGTCATCGTCACCCACAACATGCAGCAGGCAGCGCGGGTGAGTGACCAGACGGCGTTCTTCAACCTCGAGGCGACCGGCAAGCCGGGCCGTCTCGTGGAGATCGACGACACCGAGAAGATCTTCTCGAACCCGACGCAGAAGGCCACCGAGGATTACATCTCCGGCCGCTTCGGATAGAGCTCGACGACGAACGCCCCGACCGTAATTCGGTCGGGGCGTTCGTGTTGGAAAGGCTCTTACAGATCGGGGTAGGTGGTCAGGTTGTCGGCATCGGCCACAGGGCCGGTCTCGTCGGGCAGCTTGCCGGTGACCAGGAAGATGACGCGGCGGCCCACCTCGACGGCATGGTCGGCGAAACGCTCGTAGAAACGGCCCAGCAGCGTGACATCGACGGCCGCGGCTACGCCGTGCTTCCATTCACGATCCATCAGGACGGTGAACAGGTGGCGGTGCAGGTCGTCCATCGCCTCGTCCTCCTCGCGGAGGCGTGCGGCCCGCTCGGGGTCCCGGGTCTCGAGAACCTCACGGGCGGCTGCACCGATGGAGACGGCGATGCGCCCCATCTCGGCGAAGTATCCGTTGACCTCTTCGGGCAGAACGTGATTGGGATGTCGGCGGCGCGCGATCTTGGCGACATGGAGGGCGAGGGCTCCCATGCGGTCGATATCGGCGACGATCTGGATTCCGCTGACGACGGAGCGGAGGTCGCCGGCAACAGGTGCCTGAAGGGCGAGGAGGGCGAACGCACGCTCCTCGCAGATGGTGCTGAGATCGGTGATCTTGTCGTGCTCTCCGATCACCTGCTCGGCAAGGGAGAGGTCGGCCTGGAGCAGTGACTGGGTGGCCCGCTCCATGGCGGCCCCCGCAAGCCCCGCCATCTCACCGAGCAGGTCGGCAAGCTCGGTCATTTGTTCGTTGTAAGCCACGCGCATGAGGTCACAGCCTACGGTGCACGGGAGTCCAAGTCACGATCGCAGGGTGAACGCGGGGTGAACGACGTGCCTGATCAGCGCTCAATCACAGGACGCGTCGCCGGCATTGACCACCGCAAGATCGGCGGGGATCTCGACGTCCTCCGGCTGGCCGACACGCACCCCGGACATGTCCAGCGGGGTGTCGATCGCGCTCGGTGCCTGCACGGTCCCGGAGAAGTTCGACCCGACGGCAACCTCGGTCACCGTGCCCAACCCGGAGGTCGACTCGAGGATCGCGCCGGGGAAAGCCGACGCGAGGGTGGCGGCCTCGGCTTCGTGCCCGGGGGAGAACCGGACGACCGTCTCGGCACTGGTGGCGGTGTAGTTGCCGACGTTGTAGATCTGAAAACCCTGTGCGGCCAGCGCGTCCGCGGTGGTCGCGGCCAGCCCCGATTCGCCGGAAGCGTTCGAAACCTGCACCGACACGCTGGTCGGGTCTACCGCGAAAACGGAGAGTGGTGCGCTCGGCGTCGGAGTGGGGGCGGAGGCTGCAGCCTCGATTGGTTCGGCCCGCTTCTCCCCGGGAAGCGGAGCGTCGTCGATGATGGCGCGGAAGATGGCCTTGATGTCATCGGTGCGGGGAATCTCGTTTCCCCAGTCGGTCGTTCCTGCGGTTGGGACCGTCAGGAAGGTGACCGCGCCGGCGTCGACGTTCTGCAGCGAACGGCCGAGTGTGACCAGGGACTTGGTGTCGATGTTCTCCACGAACGTGTCTCGGGTGAAGGCGTTGATGAACCCGTTGAGCTTGCCGGGGTTGAGGAGTACCTGACTGGACAGAGCTCCTCGGAGAAGCGCAGACAGGAACCGCTGCTGACGATTGATGCGGCCGTAGTCACCGTTGCCCTCCGCCTCCACGTGGCGGGCACGTACGAAGTTCAGCGCTGTCTTTCCGTCGAGCACCTGGGTGCCGGCCTCGGGAAGCACGGTGCCGAGGACGAAATCCTCGAGCGGCTGTGTGGTGCAGATCTTGACGCCACCGATCTCGTTGACCATCGACTCGAAACCGGCGAAGTCCATGCCGACGAAGTGGCCGATCTTCAGGCCCGACATCTTCTGGATCACCTTCACCAGACACTTCGGCCCGCCCAGGGCGTAGGTGGCATTCAGCTTGTCGCCCTCGGCGGAGGGGAACGTTTCCTCGGTGTACGTCCCGGTGGCGTTGTCCCAGCCCTGGCAGACCGGGCGCTCGACGTCGAGGTCGCGGGGAAAGGAGACCGCCACGACGCGGCTGCGATCAGCAGGAATGTTGACGAGCATCACGGTGTCGGCGCGCGAACCCTCGGCGTCCTCGACCGTTCCGGCGCCGATCGCGCCGCTGGCACCGGCTCGCGTGTCGGTGCCGACGATGAGATAGGTCTCGTCACCGGTCTGCCCACCTGCGTCGACGATATCCGTCGACTCGGTGTCGAGGGCGGCGATCTGATCGAACTTGCCTTCGGTGGAACGCAGGTAGCCCCACACGATTCCTGTTCCGGCGAGCGCGATCACCGCCACCAACGCGACGAACGCTCGTCCCAGCGCCCGCAGGCGGCGGCGTCGACGGCTCTTGCTCAACGCCAGACGAGTCAATCCCGGATTACCGACGACCTGAGGAGTCGCGGTGGTTTCGGCGTCCGCATGCCAGCCGGTCTCTGTGTCGTCGGTGGCGAGTTGTGAGGGCGGAGGTGTGAACGTCGGCTCCGGTGGGGCGACGGCACCGGGTGGGGGATGTCGCTCGTCGACGGGGGCGATCGTCTCGGTCTTGTCCGGATCATCCGGTCGCTGTGGTTCGCCTCCGGCGACCTTCTTGACGAGGTCTGCAACGGAGAGGCCTTCGGTGGGTCCGCCGGCCGCGCGCCGGCCGATGCGCCCGCTGTCCTGGCGGATGGCGTCCGTGCGCTCGATCGGGGGACGACGGTCCGACGGAGCCGGACGTTCGGGAGGCCGCTGTTCCGGAGATGGCTGGCGTGGAGGCAGCCGACGTTGTCGTCCCGACTGCGCTTCCCGATAGCGTTGATCGGCGAGAGGGCGTTCCCAGGGGGCGCGCGATTCGGGCGCCGGGGCGTCCGAACTGTGATCATCACCCACCGATACAACCTGCCCTTTCCGCCGACCCGGACCTCCGTCGGGGCCGACGGATTCCAGTCATAGTACTTATCGAACGTCGGCGCTCCACTCGGGAAGCGATGCGACTCGCCCCCTGCTCCTAACCGCCCGAGTGCATCATGTCCGCTCCAGCCGGAACCAGGCAGTCCTCGGGATCGTCGAGCCAGCCCTCGGGGAGGGCCACGGTTCCCGGCGAGCCCTGGCGTCCCCGGGGTCCCTCGGCGTCCTTGGGGAAGGGGATCGACGGATCGAGCTGGGCGAGGAGCCCGTCGAGTTCGGTGAGGGTGCTGACGAGGGCCATGGCCACGCGCAGATCGGAGCCGGCCGGGAATCCGCGCAGATACCAGGAGACGTGTTTGCGCAGTTCCCGGAGGCCTTTGTCTTCGCCGTGGTGAGCGGCGAGGAGTTCAGCGTGCCTCCGGATGATGGTCGCGACCTCACCGAGGGTGGGCGGCGTCGGCAGTGGTAGTCCGTTCAACGCGGCGCTCAGCTCGGCGAACAGCCACGGCCTGCCGAGGCATCCGCGGCCGACGACGACGCCGTCGCACCCGGTCTGGTCCATCATGCGGGCCGCGTCTCCGGCGTCGAAGATGTCACCGTTTCCGAGCACCGGAACGTCCGTGACGTGTTCCTTGAGCCGCGCGATCTCGTTCCAGTCGGCCGTACCCGAGTACCGCTGGGACGCGGTGCGCGCGTGCAAGGCGACAGCGGCGGCGCCCTCGGCCGCGGCGATGCGGCCGGCGTCGAGATGCGTGTGGTGTTCTGCGTCGATGCCGACACGGAATTTGACCGTCACCGGGATGTCGGTGCCCTCGGTGGCCTTGACGGCGGCGGCGACGATCCGGCCGAACAGGTTGCGCTTGTACGGCAAGGCCGCGCCGCCACCTTTGCGTGTCACCTTGGGTACCGGGCAGCCGAAGTTCATGTCGATGTGGTCGGCCATGTTCTCGTCCACGATCATCTTGGCCGCCGCGTATGTCGTGTCGGGATCGACCGTGTACAGCTGCAGCGACCTCGGCGTCTCCGTCGGCCCGAACGTGGTCATGTGGAGAGTTGCGGGTTGCCGTTCGACGAGTGCCCGGGCGGTCACCATCTCGCAGACGTAGAGGCCGGACGTGCTCCCCGCCCGCTCCGTCTCGAGTTCCCGGCACAGCGTGCGAAACGCGACGTTGGTGATGCCTGCCATGGGAGCGAGCACCACCGGGCTGCGCAGCTCGAGCGAACCGATACGAAGGGTAGACATTGACGACCTCTGGGAAAGTACTGACAAAAAGCGTGCCCGGCACCGAAACCGGTACCGGGCACAGGATAGCTGTTTCGGCTACGAAGCCTTCTGCTCACGCTTCTTGGCCTCGCGAGCAAGCATGCGGTCGCGCTGCTCCTCGAACTTGGTGGCCTGGCCCTCGAGGTTCTCGAGGAAGGCGCCGAGCGACTCGCGGATTTCTTCGCCACGGGCCGTGAAGTCGGACCGCTCGAAGATGTTCCACTTGCGCAGGACCGGCATGACGACCTCTTCGAGGTGCTGCCGGAGATCGTAGATGCCGTGCTTGGCCATGAGCACGCCGTTGCGGCGGAAGTTCGGCATTCCCGCGCCCGGCATCTGGAAGTTCTGGACGATCATGTTGATGGCCTCGAGTGCCTGGTCGGGCGCGAGATCGAGGGCTGCACCGCACATGTTGCGGTAGAAGATCATGTGCAGGTTCTCGTCGGCCGCGATGCGCTGCAGCATCTTGTCGGCGACGGGGTCTTTGCAGGCTTTACCGGTGTTGCGGTGGCTCACCCGGGTGGCCAGCTCCTGGAAGGTGACATATGCCACCGAGTGGAGGAAGCCGGCATCGACGTCGGCGGGGGAGGCGAAGCCGTTGGTCATGTGCTCCATGCGGAAGCGCTCGAGCTGGACGGGGTCGACGGCGCGGGTCACGACGAGGTAGTCGCGCATCACGATGCCGTGACGGTTCTCCTCGGCGGTCCAGCGGCCGACCCACGTGCCCCACGCGCCGTCCTGGGAGAAGTTTTCGGCGATCTCACGGTGATACGAGGGAAGGTTGTCCTCGGTGAGCAGGTTGGTGATCATGGCGGCCTTGGCGACCTCGTCGAGCTGTGACTGCTCCGGATCCCAGTCGATTCCGCCCATCGCAGCGAAGTTGCGGCCTTCGTCCCACGGAACGTAGTCGTGTGGATGCCATTCCTTGGCCATGGAGATGTGGCGGTTGACGTTCTCTTCTGCGACCGGCAGCAGCTCGTGCAGCAGCTCGAGTTGGGTCAGATCCCTCGCCATGTGTTTAGCCTCCATATAGCTCACTGTGACTGTCGTTCAGCCTACGGCACCGTAAGTACGTCGGTAAACGCCTTCGGTGCGCCGGAGACCGTGGAAGTTACCGATCCGTAATCGAATCTCCGGGGTCTGTCGCCGCGACACGGCCGACCGTTACACACAGTGTACTGGGAGACGCCGATGGGCAGTGACCTGCGCGGTTATGCGGGAAAGATCATCACGTCGGCTGGCCTGGCACTGTGGGCGGTCACAGATTGCGGGGTTTGCCGAGGTCGTCGTTACGTGCCCGAGTCGTAGGCCGTGCACTCGTTGACCGTTCCGTGTCCGATTTCTTCGGTGTGTCGTGCCGTGATGTGAGTCCCGACACGCCGTGACGCTCCTCCACGAAAACAGGCTTCTTCACGACGGCAGTGCACGTGGTTGCGCTGGGCCCCGGCACAGCCAACAATCGGGTCATGGCAACTGTGCCGACGCAGGGGGACGAACGATGACGGCAGACATCAGCGGTTCCACCACACCAGCGAAGCCGGGCTTGCCCGCCTGGGCGAAGAAGGCTATTGCTGTCGCTGCGGTCCTGGTAGTCCTGGTCATCGCCTATTTCATTCTGGCGGCCTACCTTCCGCGGGCGTGGGCGCAGAACGTCGGTGGGCTGGCCGACGGCAGCTTCGGTGCCGGGATTCTCTGGGGCTTGTTGTTCGGCTTCCTGTGCACTCTCATTCCACTCCTGCTGTTCCGCGGAGCGTGGCGATTGTTCCGCCGGCGCCGATTCAGACCGATGCAGGTAATCATGCTGATTGTCGCCGTGATCGTCGCGCTGCCCAATCTCCTGACACTCAGCGTGGTGCTCGGCGGGAACAGTGCGGCGCATGCGGGCGAACGCATCATGGATGTGGACGCGCCCGGGTTCCGGGGGGCGTCTCTGGCGGGCGCGATCATCGGCGTCGTCGCCTTCCTCGGCGTCATCGGGCTCACCTACACCTATCGCAAGCGCGGCGAGGATCTCGCCGAGCTCCGTGATGCCGATTCGAAGGGCCCGGCGACGGGACCCGGTGAGGCGCCGTCTGCACGCTGAGGGTTGCCGATCACCACACCAGTACCGGTTTGACGACGCTGCCGGAGGTCTGATCGGCCACGGCGCGATTGATGTCTGTGAACGGGTAACGGGTGACGAGCCGGTCGACCGGGAACTTCCCTTCCGCGTGCAGGGCGAGGAGCCGCGGAATGAAGGTCTGCACCGACGAGTCACCTTCGATGCACCCTCGCAGAGTTTTGCCCTTGCGCATCACGTCCTGGATGTTCACTGTGACGTCGGGTGCGCCTAGTGCCACCACGACGGCCGTGCCCCTTTCCCGCAGTGCCGAGACGGCCTGGCCGATCACCGCCGGAATTCCCGTCGTATCGAGCGTATGGGTGGCGCCGCCGCCGGTCAGTGCCCGAATCTCGGCGACGACGTCCTGGGTGGCCGGATCGAGGGCCACGGCACCGAAATCCTCCGCGAGGGCGCGTCGTGCAGGAACGGTGTCTACCGCGCACAGCGTCGCAACCCCGCTCGCGCGGGCAGCGAGAAGGGCTGCGGATCCGACGCTTCCGGCGCCGAAGACCACCATGGTCGAATCGTCATTCGGAGCAAGCACATTCAGAACTGCACCCGCTCCCGTCTGGAAACCGCATCCGAAGGGCGCCGCAAGGGTGAGATCCACGGACTTGTCCACCACGACCACGTTGTCCGCCGTCGCCACCACGTACTCGGCGAAGCTGGACTGGCCGAAGAAGGTGGCCCGCACGTCTCCACCGTTCTGGGTGATCGTCGTCGATCCGTCCGGTCGGCGTCCCGAACTGTTGAGCTGTTGGGCGCGTTCGCAATAGGCGGGATGCCCGCCGCGGCACTGCCGGCAGGCGCCGCAGTGCCGATAGCTGAGCACCACGTGGTCACCCGGTGAAATGTCCTTCACCAGTGCGCCCACCTCCTCGACGACTCCGGCGCCTTCGTGCCCGAAGACGGCCGGCCCCATCGCGGCGGGAAGCGTCGACTTGGCGATGAGGTCGGTGTGGCACAGCCCGGTGGCAACGATGCGCACGACCACCTCGTCGGGACGCGCACGATCGAGCTCGACCGTTTCGAGCGAGAAAGACGACCGAGGGTCACGGGAAAGTGCGGCCTTCATCTGCATGGGAGCGTCCTCGGTGTCGAGGGGGCGACTCGTCGATTCGTCACCGGGTCAGTCTCTTTCGAGAACGAAGTAGTAATGCCTGCCACCATCGAGGACGAGTGCGGACTTGCCGTTCATGATGCCCATCAAGGTGGTGTCGTCGACCCGTTTGAAGTGATCGAAGATGGGCGCGCCGTCGTAGACCATGGTCGCGGTCACCTCACCCCGGAACTCGATGTTCCACAGGCTTGCCTCCCCGTTTCCGCTCGCGATGTCGGAGAAGAGGTTTCCGTCCGCGTCGCGGCAGATCAGGGGTTTCGCGTCGTCGAGCGAATTGAACGTCTTTCCGTGCCAACGGCTCGCGGCGAGTTTCTCGTGCAGGCGATGTCCGGTGGCGAAGTCGTCACCTTTCCACTGCCCGAGGATCTCTTCGGCGCGGACCGGGTCGAGCGCTGCCCACACTGCGTCGAGGTTGTCGGGGGATACGCCGCTCTCGAGCCGGCGGAGTGTGCTGAAGGTGCTGCGTGCCTCATCGATGTCCATGGACAGTCCTCCGGAGAGAGCGCTGGATGCTGCGCTCGGAATGATGTTCGCGAACCATCTGGTTCGCCGAAACGGAACCCTACGCCGAACCAAACGGTTCGGCAACGGTCAACTTAGGATGATGCGTATGCGTTCAGCCGGTGAAGCCACGAGGGAACGGATTCTCGCTGCGGCGAAGGAGGAGTTCGCTCGCTACGGAGTGGCCGGGGCCCGGATCAATCGCATCGCGGCGGCAGCCCGGGCGAGCAAGGATCGGTTGTACGCCTACTTCGACAGCAAGGAAGCGCTCTTCGACGCGGTCTCGCACCAGTGGATTGTCGAAACGACCGAAGAGACCGCGCTGCGCGGAGACGACCTGCCCGGGTACGTCGGCCGACTGTTCGACAACTATCTGGCTCATCCCGAGAACGCGAGACTTCAGGAATGGGCCGATCTGGAGATGGGCGAGCTGGACGAGGAGGACGACATGCGGATCCGCGCATTGCGGCCCAAGATCGCCGAGATTCGTCGCGGACAGGAGGCGGGGTTCATCGACCCGTCTTGGAACCCCGCTGAGTTGCTGCTGGTCATCACCGACATCGCGCGCACGCTCGCGGCGACACGTCTCGGGCTTCACGGCGGAAGATCGGGCCAGCGCGGCGCCGGCGAACGAAGACAGACAGCTGTCGAGGCCGTGCGGCGACTGATCGCGGTGCCGGGCTCCGAGCCCTGAACGGGCCGCTGACCCCTTACCCGGCGAAGGCGCCGAGTAAGGGGAGTGGTGGTGCCCCCAGTAGGGCTCGAACCTACGACCTGCGGATTAAAAGTCAGAACCCCGACGTGATCCCTGATGATCCACAGTGATCGATAGGCGCTGTTTTACCAGGTGGATGGCGGTTCGTTGTCCACCTGGTGATGCCTGGTGATGTGGTCACACGCGTCGTCTGTGACCACATTGAAGCCACGAAGCATCAATATTCCGCGCTCGCTAAGTACGATGCTCTGTGTCGTTGTCGAGCGGAGGAAGTAGTCATGGTGGTGGAGGAGCCAATTAGGCATACGGAGGTCGTAGCTAGTGGCGACATCACCGAAGGACTCGTCGCGATGAAGCGCGTGACAGCGAGGGAGTTGACTCTCGACGATGTCGGCAAATTCATCGGCTGCCACCAGGACGGCGTCAACTTCCAGGCGAAGATACTGAAGATCGAGATCTTCGAGGACGGTCACGCCCCGGGCGTGGGCTTGGTCCTTCAGTGCCCGCCTCTTCCGAAGCGAGCAGCGACACGCGACGCATGGCGAGTTCCGTTCGACGAAGTGTTGGAGCTCGTCGAGCTCATCGCGATGTGAACGCCGCGGCTTAATTCTCACGCCCCGTCAATAGTCGAGCAGGTACTGTCGGACTGCAGTGGTACACCTGATGCAACGGATTGGAGTCGTGATGTCGCTGATTACTGAAGCAATCGACGGTGTCGTCGAGCTGTCCGATCAGGAGTACGACGCGCTCTTCGATCGCATCACACGCAAGAACATGGGAATCTCTGCGGCAGAGTTCCTGGAGCGGTGGGATGCCGGCGAATACGAGGGTCGAGACTGGGACGATGTTGGCGGCCTCCGAGCAGTCGCGATGGCGCTGCCGTTGATCCGCTCGTAGGAGTCCATCGGTGCCTGGTCGAAAGCCGTTCGAGGCTGTCAAGAACTACCTCGATCCCATACGCGACTGCGTGGCGGTCTTGGGTCACCCGACCCTCATTCTGGCCAAGGGGCAGAAGTACGAGGTGGGTGCCGAGGGGTACTGGCGTCTCGGTGCGGAGGACGGTCTCCAGCTGCGGATGACAAACGGGTCGACGGCGTACTTCGAAGCTGAGCAGGCATTTCGAATCGTCGAGATTGAACCTGAACGGCGCACTGGGTCTGATCGTTACCGCGTGACCACCCTGATGTATGCATATCAGCTAAAGATCGACGGGATCGTGGAATGGCAGATGCACTGGCATCCGCAGGGCAATAGCTACGAGACTCGTCCGCACTACCACTTCAACCGTAAGCCTGGCGCCCACAATCCCTGTGCCCGTCACACGATTGAGGATGCAATCGAGTGGTGCGTGGTGGAGGGTGCCGTACCGACGACGGAAGGTTGGCCGTCGATTCTACACGCGAGCAAGCAGGTCCACGAGGATCACCGCTCGTGGCATGACCAGCCGTTGGAGTCCACTACCTAAAACGCGTGGCGGTTGCCTGCCTTACCGAGATTCTGGCCTCATTGGACACTCGGGGTTTGTACAGTAGGGGCCTCCGTCGTCAGCCCGACTCGGAAACTGCCCGAAATGGTTACTGACGATTACGTAGTTCTGTCGAAGACGCTCGCCGCATGAGGCGCAGCGCTCATCCAGTAACCGCCATTGACTTGTCATCTCCCGACTCTAGCTGTTGACCTTGGTGTACGTCAGCGGTGCGGGGCTAGGGCAGCGATGATCTGACGAGAAGATGCCCCCCGGCGACGGCTTTCCTCCGCGCCGGGACGAAGCTACCGGGACGAAGCTATTCGGGATCCATGCCGGGGTACTTATAGAGCTGGCCAACGCCAGCGATCATGAACGCGAGACCGAAGATACCGACGATCGCAGTTACGGCCCAAATCGCACCATGCACGTTGAGGGCAAGCCACGACGATCCCCAGATCAGAAGAGCGGTGACGATTCCGATCAGGATGAGCCCGGACAGGGCTACCCCGTTCAGCGTCCGTGAGGATCGCTTGGCTTGCCGCTCAGCGAACAGTTTCACTTCGTTCTTGGTCAGCGTCTCAAGTGGCTCCCGGGCATCCTCTGGAACCGTCTCTAACAGGTCTGTGTAGCGCTTGATGCGGCGCACATGCGACTCATCACGACCATCGGAAAGGAACCGAGCCCCGATCGCGAGCAATGACGGCAAGGCGGAAGCAGCGAAGCCAATCCATCCATTCATGATTCTGCCAGGGCCCTTTCGATGAAGCGCGTCTAGTTGATGCGGTCAAGGGTGGTCGTGCCGTTGTGGGTGATGCACAGGAATGTAGTCCGGATGTTCGCGCCGAAGGTGTTCTCTGAGTCGACTGCGCCCTTGGTGATGTAGTCGCCGGCACCGTCCTTGTAGGTGGTTACGCCGGTGAAGTCTGCGGTAGCGGGCGCCTTCAACCGGTTGGTCACCAGCTTTTCACAGGTAATCTCCGCGGCAGACTTGGCCTGTAATTCGGCCGAGCGTGCATCGAACACGGCCTGCTCGGCGGCCTGTTGGTCGGTCTTTGCCCGTTCGGCCGCGGCGCGTTCCTCGGCGGAGGGGCCGGTGATTGCCGAGTATCCGATATAGACGCCCAGCGCCGCGACCAGGACGCCGGCGAGAATAGTGTATTGCTTCCACCCCCACGGCGGCCTTGGTGGCGGAGGAGGCGTCTGCGCGTTGGTCGTATGCGTCGTCCACTGCTGCCCATCGTGCCAGCGCGCAACCGCCCTTCGCTGGGGATCGGGATACCACCCGGCTGGCGTTGATGTCATGTGAGATGCATACCAGGCCGTTGAGACACTGTCCGCCAATGTCATTCACGTGACTGACACTGAGCGTTGACTCAACGTAATCGCGTGCGCTCACGCATAAGCCCTGCTCAAGACTTGTTTTTCGGTGTTGGATACGGTTCGAGGGTTGTGTCACCCAAATGGAAGGGATCGCCCGCGAATGCCACCGATGGAAGGACTATTCGATATCCCCGATTCGGGGGCGAAGTCGAAGCTGATGGACCTCAAGGAGGTAGCAGAAGCCCTCTGTCTGCGCCCGCAGACGATCATCCGGAAGCGGGTGGAAGACCCCATGCACCCCCTGTTCTCGAAGGCTGTAAAGCCTGGGGGCGCTCACAACTCCCCGTTGGCGTGGTTCCGGGACGACGTCGACGCCTACATCGAATCGTTGCGCGGGGATGTTGTATCGGCCGGTTCGGGTCGCCGACAAGATGTAGAAGGAATTCGGCGAGCGGTCGTTGATCTTCGGAGAGTCATCACTTCCCTTGAGAAGTCGTTGCGGTAGAGCCGAACCGATTGGGGCCCGCCAGTTCGGCGGGGCCCCAGCCATTCTCAGTCTGTCTCGGACCTGCGGATCGAGTGTCCGATGGACGGGTCATTTCTCCTGTTCGGACGGGGTGTGGTCACATCGTGGTCACACCCCGTCCGAACGCCCTTTGTGGGTTTATTGGCGGGGGCTACGGGGTGACGAAGTAACCCTTCTGGTTCGCCTGTCCCGCCTGCCGTTGCGTGTCCGTGAGCGCTGACGTGAAGGACACAACCTCGGAGACGATGCCCGTGAACGGGGCGATCGCGGTCACGCCGTTCGAGTAGACGATGCCTCCCATGCAGGTGCGGGCGATGGTCAGCGTGCCCGCACGGGTGTACGTCTGCTGGGTTCCGCTCAGTGCCCCATTCGCGTACAGGCTGATCTGCGTGCCCGTGTCGACCGTGGACACCTGATGCAGCGTCCCGTTCTGCGTGAGCGCGGTACCCACTACCTGCTTCATCGTGACATCGGTGTCATCGGTGATGTTCAGGACCGGAGCGCCAGCGCCGGACCACCACAGTGTGGTGTAGCGGGCGTTCTTCCCTGCCGCACTGCCGCCTTCCGAGTACGCGGCCATCGACGCGGCAGTCGAGGCGATCGTGTCGACACCCAGTACCGACGCCGCGCCTGCCGCGTACAGTCCGGCGAACGCACCCTGGAGTGTGTTCTGTGCGGAGCCGACGAACTTGATACCCGGCTTGCCGTTCTTGGTCACCACGACACCGGACTCCACCAGTACGGGCTGATTCGCCGCCGTAGCCTGCACCAGATTCCGGGCGTTACCCGACTGGTCGTAGAGCGTGTCGACGTATGCACTGTCGGAACCGGCGAACGCCAGCAGTGCGGTGGTGTCCAGATCGCCACCGGCAGTAAACCCAATGTCCTGGGTCGTGTTGTCCGAGGACCGACGAACCTTCAATGCCGAGCCACTGTAAGAGCTGGACAGCTTGCGGGTGCCGTACGCGGTGAAGGCAGATACGCCCACATCGGTCAGAAGCGCCACAGGCGGTGCCGTCGAGACGTTGGCGAGCGCGGTGCTCGGTGTCCCGGTGCCGGCCGCATTGATCGCCGACACCCGGTAGTCGTACGGTGCGGCAGCCGACAAGCCGGTAACCGTGTGACTGACGCCAGTGACGGTCGCGGCCGTGAGCCAGGTCGTTGTCCCGTTCGGCTTGTACTCCACCTTGTAGCTGGCAGCCCCAGACACTGCGGACCACGAGAGCGGCTGCGAGGACGGGGTTGCCGTGCCAGCGGTCAGCCCGGTCACCTGTGCGGGAAGCGCCACGAGGGTCACTGATCCCACTGGGCTGGGCGAAGAGGTGCCCTGCTCGTTGATCGACGACACCCGAACCTGAACCGTCGACACACCAGGCAGCCCGGTCAGGGTGGCCGTGTTGTCGATCGACTGAGCGCGGGTCAGAGTCGTCCACGCGCCAGCGCCGACCTTGTACTCGACCAGGTAATCAGTGACCCGGCCGGGAGTGCGAACCCACGAAATAGACGCTGCGGTCGGACTCGTCTGGGTGACCGTGACGGCACCCGGCGAAACGGGATCGGTGCCCAGCACGTTGCCCAGTGCGAGCAGGTAGGCATCGAAATACCGGCGACCGAGGATGCGTTGACCAGCTGCGTTGTAGTGAATCTTCTCGTTCTCGGCGTTGTAGTAGCCAGCCGGACCGTAGGCGAAAGCGGTCCGCGCCTTGCGCCGAGGGGTGTCGATGTGCGCGGCGTTGACGATCGGGTATCCCGACGCCGAACCCAGCGCAGCCACGTGTTCGGCCATACGGTCCGGTGTCATCTGCCCGAGGATGAACGGCAGGTCAGGCTTGCCGAACAGGGTCCGAATCGTGTCGATCAGCGTGTCGAAGTGTCCCGCGTAGGCATTGGCGACCGTGGTGTCCCCGGAGTCGTTCTCGCCTTGGTGCCACAGGACGCCCACCAGGCGGGCATTCGGACCAGCCGCGGCCAGCGCCGAGCTGATCTGCTGCACCGCGAGATTGAACAGGTTGACGCTGGTGGTCGTGTCCGCGGGGTCCCAGGTGAAGCCGCCGCTGGGGGCGAAGCCGGTAGAACCACGACCACACGGGACCAACAGGACTCGCCTGTTCGGTGGGACCGCGCCGAGGTAATTCTTCGCGAACGTCATCGCGAAGCCGACACCACCAAGGCCGCCCTGATGCATCAGCGGGTCGACACCCTTGACGATCTTCCCGAAGTAGGTGGAGCTCGAACTGTTCGCGTACTGGTCGATTCGCCCATCGGTGGTGTCGATGTACGTCACGTCCAGGCCGACGCCAGATCCGGTGTTCGACTGGCCCAGCACCGCCCACACGTCGTAGCCGACATCGTGCGGGTTCACCGCCAGGTCGACGGGGGCATAAATACTGTTAGCGGTCGTCCTGGTTTCCGAGTCCGGGTCCGCCAACTTCGCCGCGATTGCTTCGTCCTGGGCGGTGGACAACCCCTCAGCTGTGGCCGCCGAAGCCTCCGCAGCCTCAGCCCACTGACGGGCCTCATTCACCACCGGCGCAGGGGCCGGCGTGTAGGTCTCGATGAGGGGGAAAAGGCGTTCGTCATCGACACTGTCCGGAACGATGATGTCGAACTCGTCGGCCAGGGTGCCGTGTTGCAGTGAAGATTTGAGCTTCCCTTGCCAGTGCCCTGGGTCCAACACAACCGAGAATGTGCCATCTGCGGCCACAGGGACAGTGATGACTTTCTTCGTCACCATGGCGTTGGATGCGGCGTTGTCGCGCAGGTCGGGGGGCCAGAACTTCAGCGTGGCCTTGTCTCCGGCGCCCGTTCCGTCTGTGAACTTGTCTGCGATAGTGGTCATGTTGTGGTTCGTTCCTTCCGTGTGGCCCCCGCCAATCGGTGGGGGCCACACTGGGGTAGATCAGGATTCGTCGTCGGAGTCTTCGTCGGCCGCGACGTTCTGGCTCATCGCCATGTGAAGACCGATCGTGGATTCCATGGGGTTGCCCTGGCCGGTGTCGATGACGTCGACGAACCGCTCGAACGCCGGCACGACGTCGTCGATCGTGGCGGCCTCGGTGATCGCTGCTGCTCCTGCGGGCTCAGCCAGCTCCGCGAAGCGTGCAGCGACGGCACGCCCCACCGCAGAGGTATCAACCGTCCGGTCTTCGAGGGTGACCTTGCCGCCACTGTTATGGGCGTTCGCGTGGAACCCCGCCTCCATTCCGGCGACACCACTACTCTGGCCCGGACTGTTGGCCTGCAACCAAGCCGGTGCAAACCGTTCCGCACCGAGCACGGCATCGGCGTCAGCGTTTCGTAACGCTGCCTGGAGGGTCCGTCCCTTCTCCAGCTGGGGGAGGACGACGTTGCGCCACGCCTGCTCGGTACGCACAAGGTCGGTCGGTGAGTTCGGATCGAACTGCGGCCGCGCATTCGCTGCCTTCGCTTTCGTGTCCCTCGCGTATGCGGCAACTTCACTCTTGACCTCCGCGAACTTGGGCCCGAACACCTTGTCGTACTCCTTGCGCCAGTTCGCGACGTAGGCAGCGCGTTCGGTGGGTGTCATCATCGGATCACCCGCGGCGTCGGCGCGGCGCTGGGCCAAGAGCTGTTCCCGCTCCTGCTGGAGGCTCCGTGCCTTCTTCTGCAAATCCTTCAGCGTGCTCATTGTGCTCAGTTCTCCTCGTCGGTGGTAGCGGTGCGGTGCGCTTTGATGGCTGCGAGCCGGCGCGGGTCGTCGACCTCGATGGCAACGACGGTGGGCCCGTGCGGGTCATCGATGCCGGCGTTGGTGGGCGGCAGTATTTCTGCGGCCTCAGGGGTGATGGATGCGTCCTGGACCTTGGTGCCTAGCTGGATGGGGTTCGGCCATCCAGCGGGAAGTTCACCGTCTGTGTAGGGGAGTCCGTCGTTGTACAGCGCCATGGGTCTTCTCCTGCTCTAGTCGTTCCAGTTGGGGTTGTCGAGGTTCGGCCAGCCGAAGCCCTCGGGGGGCGTGGGCCAGCCCGAGCCGGTGGGCACCAGCGGGGGAAGGGGCCGCGGGTCGGCGCCGTCCTGCACCGGGATTGCCCGGACGATGGCCCCGTCTGACGAGCGAATCCGGTGTTGGATGCTGCCGTCGCGGCGTTCACCGTAGGGGTCGATCAGGAATCCTTGGGGGGTCAGGCGTGAACCGCCGCGCATGACGAAGTCACCGGTGGTCTCGTCGTAGTGGGTGTCGAGGGCGGGGTGGCCCTGTGTGGGGTTGTCGCTCATGGTGTCCTCCTCGGACGTTGTTGCGTGGGTTTGGGTTTGAACCTGCGGATTTGTTCTCCGATGGGCGGTGCATTCGCGCAGGTCGGGGGATATGTGGTCACGCCGTGGTCACGCGGTCTGGTCACGGTCACCGACCTCGGGTAGTTCGCTACCGTTCTCGGCCGCAGCCTCCGCTTCGTACTCAGCGGCGTACTTCTCCAGAGCCGTCTGCATCTGCATCAGCATCGACTTGGAGTGGTCAACCGAGGATGTGGACGTGAACTCGGCCATCACGGCGTGCGACTTCGCCAACCGTTCGATGGCCTTCGCGAAGTCGGCCGTGGCCTTCGCATCCGGCAAATCCTGAGACATCCGCTCGGGCCCTGCCGGTGTGTTCACGATTACCTCGTGCTCACTCCACATCCGCTCCCGAAGCGCCAGGGCATCCGCGAGTGCCGCCTCAGACAGCCGCATCCGGTTGAACGCCAAGCGCTCACGCACGACGTCCGCGGCCGCCGGCACCCCAGTCCAGAGCAGACCCTCTTTCTTGGCCCACCGGCTCACCGTCGACGGATTGACGCCCAGCTCGCGGGCAATCGAGTTCAGTGACTTACCTAGTATGTGACCCTCACGGATCTTCGCTGCGTCCTCGTCACTCAGCTTGGGTGCGACCATGTTGGGCCTCCATACGGTCTCGCGTGCGCGCACGCGGGGAACATTGCGCCACCGCGCCTCTTCATTGCGTCTTTGTCTTTCGGTGTTCTGGGAGTCGTTGTGCGACGTTGGCGAGGATTTCGGGGTGTTCTCCGGGGAGTTCGTGTGCGTTGGCGATTTCGCGGGTGAGCATGGCGGCGAGGTGGGCTTGGGCGAAGATCATGGGCCGAAGTTGCTCGGGATCGAGTTCGCTGACGGCCTGGACGAGTGCGGTTTCGTCGGCGTCGTTGATGCCGGCTGCGATGGCTGCGAGGCCAATTGCTGCGGGGAAGGTGTCTTTCATGCTGTTCCTCCGGTGAGGTGGTTGCGTCGGGCGAGGTGGGGTTTGCATTGGATGCAGGGGATGGGGTGGCCGTCGAGGTCTTGTCCGAGCCATCCGCTTCGGCATCTGGGGTCGTGGGGGAGGCGGGTATGCGTGCTCGTTTCGGGCTTTTCGCCGTAGCGGTCGGGCATGGGTGCCTCGTTTCTGGTGTCTGTGTGCGTCTCTGAGCGGTTTTCGGGGTGTTCCTGGTGTGGTTGGGTGGTCATGAGGTTTGCCGCCGTCCTGGTCGGCGTCGGGAACTCCGCATTTTGGTTATCTCGGCGGCGACGGGGTAGAAGGTTCTCGTCGATTCCTCGGCGAACATGGACTCGGCGACGGCCATCTCATCGGCGCTCATCGGGCCCACCGCATTTCGGAGCAGCTGCATTGGCGTCGGCGTCTCATCGACCACCGGCTGCCGCGGCCGCATCTCGACAACCTCAGCGTCGATGACTGAGGGCTTGGCCGTTCTTCCCCCGGTGTTCTTCGGGAAGAGTGCTTCGAAGGGGAAGGGGGTGTACTCGCCGCTTTCGCCCGCGCCCGCGTTACTTACGTAAGGGGAGTGCTCTCCTGGTGAAAGTTGATCTGGTGAAGATGAACTGGTGGGTGGACATCCAGGTGTCCGGTAATAAGTGTCTGGATGTCCACTAATAACGCTGTCGTGTCCACTATTTAGGTCCGTATTGGTGGACATCTGGGTGTCCACCTTTTCGGTTGGAATAGTGGACATCTGGGTGTCCGCTATTTCCTCGCCGACAGAGAAGGCAGGGAACGTCAACCGGTACACATCCGCTCGCCTGTTACCGCGGCCCCGAGGCGCGGGCTCATCGAGAAAGATGAACCCGCGCTCGACACCGTTCTCCAGAGCGCGACGAACGGTGCGCTCGGACACGTGCTTATCGTTCGGAGTCGCAAGAGCCTCGGCGATCCTCTTGATACCCGGGCGTCCATTGGTGCCGTCAGGGTTGGTGTACGACTCCAGTTCGAGGAGGACACGCCGCGTGGCATCAGAGAGGTCCGGGTCGCGGACCACCAACTTCCGCCACACGAAGCGCATCGAATCAGTCATCGGCGTTAGCCCTCCCTGCGATTGAGGGCCCGCACGCCGCTGCACTTGACCTTCTTCGACACGATGATGGTCGTCGCCCATCCGAGTTCATTCCCGAGAACGACAGGCACCCAGCCGGACTCGGCATTCGCTTCGCAGTAGAAGGCGTCTTCGGCAGCCGCAGCCAAGTAGCCGGCCTGGCGAGTGGTGAGGTCGTGGCGGGGGAACACGTAGATGATCCCGTCGAGGCTGACCAGTTGCCCAACGTTTGTTTCCGCCCGCCCGCCGCTGATGCGGGTGGTAACAACCCCGTGTGGATCCTCAGTGCGGATGCCGAGGGTGTCAGCCAGATCCCCAGCTATGGGCGTGGTCGCCGCCTCGGGGAACAGCTTCCGGGAGACGGCGGTGTTGCGTGAGATGATCTGTCGTGCAAAGATATCCATATTCAGTTCTCCTCGTGCAGGGGCGAATTGGTGGATGCCCTCGGCGCATAGGTGTTCCAGCACCTTGCCGGGGGTGTTCTCTGTTATGGAGTTGTGGTTTTGATTCACGCGGCCAACTTCCTCTCTTAACTCTCGATGCCAAGTAGGCTGAGTAGATCCGCTGTGATGCACCGGTAGCTCGCGCCGAGCTTGAGTACCTTCACCGGAAACTGACCGCTTCTGGCGAGCGTGTAGGCATGGCTCCGGCTGATTCCCAGTGCTTGGCCAGCGGTCGGCCAGAGCGGGACCGTGGGGCCCGCGCTGAGAAGCTCATCGGTAATCCCCTTCGTGCTCGTTATGGGCATTTCGTCGCCTCCATTGATTTGTCGTCCAGTGACGAATAGCTACTTCTTCTACTCGCCGTGCGACAACCGTAGCACTGATTCTTTACAGAGCGCCAGAGTTCGACGTAGTCTCATCGCGTGGCGACAAATGATGAGTCTGACCGGTGGGCCGAACAAATCGTCAAACGAGTCGGAGCGACTGCAAAGGCGCTGCGGGGTAAGCGATCTGCCAAATGGTTGTCCGAGCGGACCGCTGAGCTTGGGTTCCCGCTCTCACCTCAGGTCATCGCCCGACTCGACTCGGGAAAGCGCGCCGGCCACCTGGAAGTGTCTGAGTTAATCGTCCTCGCGGCCGCGCTAGACGTATCTCCAGTCGAACTGCTGTTGCCTGAACTGCCAGACGCACCCGTCGAGCTGTGGCCCGGGTTAGAGACCGATTCGACGAAGGCCCTGCTCTGGATGTCCGGGGAACTTGCGTTCGTTCCGATCGATCATCCTGAGCATGCCTCCAAGTGGGGAAGTCTCAACATCGGTGTGGATAGCAACCGTCTCGTTTCGTTGGCTCGCCGGCGGCACCAGCTGGAGGAGGATGTACGCACCTATGAAGCGCACGTTGTCGTAACCCGCCATAGGGAGAAGATCGACCCCTTGCTCCCGCCTCGATCTCCAGCGGAAATCGAGCAGAGCGAAGCGGCGGCCAAGATCCTGCTCGAATCGGCGCTGCGGGAACTGGACGCGGTGAATGCTCAGATCAAGCGAATCCAGGAAGGCGCACGATGAAGGGTTCTGTATCGAAGCGGTGCAAGTGCCCGGTGGAGTACGACGCGAAGGGCAGGCGGAAGGCGTGCAAGAAAGCGCACGGCTCCTGGGTGTTCGTCGCAGACATGGGGATCGACCCGGCGACGGGGAAGCGCCGGCAGGTCCGCAAGTCGGGATTCCGGTCCAGCGATGAGGCGCAGGCCGCGCTGTCGACGTTCCTCCACAATGTCGGCACCGGGCAGATCGCGCATGACGACAGGCTGACCGTCGCCGACTATCTGAAGGGCTGGATCGAGGCCAAGCGAGACGCCGGTATCCGACCGACCACCCTCCGGTCATACGAACAGCACGTCAACACGTACCTGATCCCGCACCTCGGACGGATCCGCCTGGGTGACCTCCGCGCCACTCACGTCGAGAAATTCCTCCGCGACATCGCAAAGCCACCAACGGCGCCGAAGGCAGGCGAGAAGATCGCGAAGGGTGCGCGCCGTAACCCCAAGACGTTGAAGCCGGCCACAGTGCGGCGCATCCATGCCACCCTGCGCTCGGCGCTCACATCCGCACGCCGGAAGCACCTTGTGGCGTTCAACGCCGCCGAGAACCTGGAGTTGCCGCGGGCTGCGCGTCCGAAGGTGAAGCCGTGGGAGGCTGCCGAGCTTGGCCAGTTCCTCGACCACGCCACCACAGACCGACTCGGCACCCTGTTCGAGGTCATGGCCATGACCGGGCTGCGTCGGGGGGAAGCCTGTGGGCTTCGATGGGACGACGTCGACTTGAAGGCGAACACCATCATCGTGCGGCAGCAGCTCGTCGAGATTGACGGCACCGGTGTCGTCTGTGAGTACTGCAAAGGCGAGCACCGTCAGTTCCAGTTCGGCAAGCCCAAGACGGCGAGCGGTGAAGACCGCGTTGTCGGCATCGACCAGCACACCGCGGGCGTTCTCCTCGCACACCGCTTCGCCCAGGACTCCGAACGCAATGAGTGGGGGAGCGCGTACTCCGACCACGGGCTGGTGTTTGCGCGGGAGAACGGCACCCCGTACCCGCCGCAGCACGTCACGGATCAGTTCAACAAGCTGACGAAGGCCGCGGGCGTCCGTGGAATCCGCCTGCACGATCTGCGGCACGGCCAGGCGTCACTGTTGCTGGCGGCCGGCGTCGACCTGACGATCGTGTCCAAGCGGCTCGGGCACTCATCGATCGCCATCACCGCGGACACCTACAGCCACCTTTTGGCGGGCGTGGACTCCAAAGCGGCGGAGGCTGCGGCCGGTCTCGTTCCTCGCGTCACCAGAGAGCAGAAAGGCGGGCGTGACCACTCGGTGACCACTCCCGCCAATCCGAACCTCTTTATCGCACTCCCTGACCAGGAAGTTCCTGGTGAGGATGGTGCCCCCAGTAGGGCTCGAACCTACGACCTGCGGATTAAAAGTCCGTAGCTCTACCAACTGAGCTATAGGGGCGCGGAGCCAGAGTCTAGTGCGCGGACGGCCGGGGTGAGAACTGGACCCCCCGACACGCCGTCACCTGTCTCGAACCGACGGGTGGGCTCGGGTGCGCACCCCCTGCAGCGCACCCGAGCCGACCCAAATTATACCACTCGGTGTGTTTTTGGCAGAGGTCTGTTTACTGCCCCATAAAAATCCTGGGGTCGGCTCAGGCGGTACTTTTCATGGCGGACAGACTGTTGTGTCGGTTTTTTCGAAACGGGCATACTGTTATGTGAGACTTCGCGTCCTGGACGTCGGAGCCCGGAACAGCCGGAGAGGGATCTACCGCCATGGCACGTCAACAGGAGCGTGCGCGACGTACTCGCGCTGCACTGGTGGAGTCGGCCGCGATCGAATTCGCCAAGCGCGGTTACGCCGCTGCGTCGGTGAACACGATTCTCGAGGGCTCGAACGCCACCAAGGGGGCGATGTACTTCCACTTCCAATCCAAGGAAGAACTCGCCCGAGCTGTTCTGCAGGCTGGGGTCGAGCAGTTCACCGCCCTGACGGAACGCTGGACGCGTCGCAACGACCTGGACCCCTTCGAGGCGCTGCACTGCCTCGTCGTCGATCTGGCCGAGCTGTTCCGCACCAATGTGATCGTGCAGGCCGAATTCCGGCTCATCATCGAGCCCGAGTTCTACGCGGACGTGCAATCCGGTGGTTCGCAGGTGTGGGGCGCCACCGCTCGCCAGTTCGCCCTGCGCGCGCAGAAAGAAGGGCTGCTGCGGGAGGGTGTCGACACGGAGAAGTTCACCCGGGTGCTGGCGGCCTCGTTGGCCGGTCAGAGGTACATGGCGGATCTGACGGAACTGAGGGGCGACCTGGCCGACCTCTTCGAGGAATCGCTCGAGGTGGTCCTTGCTGCGATGGCATCCGAGCAATGGCACGAGAAGTTTGCCAGGCAGGGATGGCCCGAATGTCGGTCAGAACTGCCCGAATCATAGTTTGACCTGGCGATTTGGGATTTTCTCGATCCGTGTCCTAAGCTATCCAAGCTCCCAACGGAACGCCGTTGAGGTACTGGTTCGGAGAAATCCGACGGGCCCCCTTCGTCTAGCGGCCTAGGACGCCGCCCTTTCAAGGCGGTAGCGCGGGTTCGAATCCCGTAGGGGGTACGTTTGACCGGTGTCGAGCATGCGGTATGGTTCGGCAGCAGTAAAAGTAGGACAGCAGTAAAAGTGACATGCAGTATCGCTTCACTTGTGAAGCGCAGCAGGACAAGCAAGGCCCTGTGGCGCAGTTGGTTAGCGCGCCGCCCTGTCACGGCGGAGGTCGCGGGTTCGAGTCCCGTCAGGGTCGCAGATGCGTATCCGATACCCGGTATCGGATACGCAATGCGATAGGCATTCGGTTCGGGTGCCGTCCGGCCAGGTAGCTCAGTTGGTACGAGCGTCCGCCTGAAAAGCGGAAGGTCGCCGGTTCGATCCCGGCCCTGGCCACCAAGCACACTCCGTTGTCGGATCATCGACAGCGGAGTTTTTTCATTCCGGCGCCGCACGACGACGCTACTTTCGACGATCTTCGGTAGGACCGGTGGCTCTGTACGCCGCGGCGAGGAAGTGTTCCGTGCTGTCCGGGTTGCCGGGCAACCGCCACCGGGGAGGCCCTGGCGACTCGCTAGGCTGACCCCATGAGCACTGCTGAAGAGCCGTTGACCGCGGGCCGCGACGGGCTGTTGTCGTTGCTGCGTCACGGACAACTCCCCTCACGGGCAGCGAAGGCACCGCAACGGGAGCGTTATCAGCGCATCGTCGCGGCGGCCATGGAACTCGCGTCCGAGGGTGGCTACGACGCCGTGCAGATGCGGGCGATCGCAGATCGGGCCGGGGTCGCCCTCGGCACGGTATATCGGTATTTTCCCTCGAAGAATCACATGCTCGTCATGGGACTCCTCATGGTGTTCGAGGGAATGCGCGCCCGCTTCGAGGACGTCGTGATTCCCGGCGACACGCCGTCCGAACGGATTCTGTTCGTTCTCCGCAAGAACACGGAAGTGCTGGAGAAGGACCGACCGCGGTACGAGGCGCTGGTTCGGGCGTTCATGTTCGCCGACGCGTCGGCATCGGCTGAACTCGATGCCTTCGGCGCGCTGATGACGGAGATGTTCGCCAAAACCATCGGTGTCGAGAAGATCTCGGACGACCAGTTGAACGCGATACGCGTGATCGGTGACGTCTGGATGTCGAGCCTGGTGTCGTGGGTGGCCGGCCGCATCTCGGTGGACGAGGTCATGTCGCACCTCACTCTTGCTGTCCGCCTCGTGTTCCGGCGACTGGGCGGCTGAAGGTCGGACTACTCCCGACAACGACTGTCGCTGACGGATGTGCACGTCGGCGACCCCCTGCAGGCACCGCTGCACACGCGCGAAGCTCGGGCATTGAACCGGTAGTCATGAGCGGCGCTGCCGCCGTACTGTTCGGGGACCTCCAAGCCTAGGTGGCCGTTGGCGTCGGCCTCGAGCCAGATCTCGCGTCGATGTAGCGCTGCTCGATGAACTTCTCCTCGTTGGGCACCAGATGACAGTTGACGAACTCGCGTACCAAATCCCGGAACGACCTGCTCGGCCCGGGCGACCGGCGATGTAGACCGCCTCGCAGCGTCCGCGCTCGCAGCGCGACTTCGAATGCACAGGAGCCTTGGCGGTGATGGCTGACTGTACGAGACCGCCGTCCCTTCCGTCGTAGCCATTCACCGCTGCGGTAGAGAACGACAACTAGTGCGTCAAAATTGTGAGCATTGCACTTGAACTTGACGCCAGATTCGACTATACAAAAAGCGACGCGAGTCACAATGCACGGCGAAGGAGAGGGAGCCTCGTGAAGGTTGCACGGAAGGTCGCCATCGTGACCGGCGGTGGAAACGGGATCGGCGGAGCGATCGCCGAACGTCTCGCCGAACAGGGTGCGCGGGTACTCGTGGCCGATCTCGACCCGAAAGCAGCCACCGCGGTTGCGGACCGCATCAATGAACGGCACTCCGGATCGGCTCTCGCGGAAGGTGCGGATATAGCAGATTCCGAGCAGATTCGGCGCGTCATCGAGCGGGCAGAGACCGAATTGGGTCCGGTCGACCTCTACTTCGCCAACGCCGGCATCGGGGGAGCGCCGGGCCTCGACGCCGACGACGCCAGCTGGGATCGAGCCTTCGACGTCAACGTCCGCGCCCACATCCGCGCCGCCCAGCAGTTGGTGCCCGGATGGGTCGAGCGCGGCGAGGGCTACTTCGTTACGACGGCGTCTGCGGCGGGCTTGCTTACCCAGATCGGCTCCGCCACCTACTCGGTCACCAAGCATGCGGCTGTCGCGTTCGCCGAATGGCTGTCGGTGACGTACGGAGACCGAGGAGTCCGGGTGAGCTGCCTGTGCCCGATGGGAGTGGAGACGAAGTTGATGCGCTCGGGTGAGGACTCGGGGGATCCGCTCGGCATTGCGGCCACCCGGGCCGTGATCTCTGCGGGGGACGTGCTGCAGCCGGCGGAGGTCGCCGACATTGTGCTGGACGCCGTCGACCGCGAAACGTTCCTGATTTTGCCCCACGAGAGCGTCCTCACCATGTACCGGCAGAAGAGTTCCGACTACGACCGCTGGCTGCGCGGGATGCGCCGCTACCAGAGCTCGCTGCTGGAACACGCATGACGGGTGCGCAACAGGATTTCCTGCTCGCCGAGCGCCGCGGACCTGTGCTGGTTCTGACGTTCAACCGGCCGTCGAAACTCAACGCCTGGACGAACGAACTCGAGGACCGCTATTTCGACCTGCTCGACGCCGCCGAAGACGACCCGCACGTGCGTGCTGTCGTCGTGACGGGTGCCGGCCGCGGGTTCTGTGCCGGTGCCGACCTGACGGACCTGCAGGCGGTGGGTGATGTCACCGAGCTGCTGGATCGTCGGCCGCGTGACGTGCCGCTGCAGCTCCGCAAGCCGCTCATCGGTGCGGTCAACGGCGTCGCGGCAGGGCTCGGCATGGTCGAGGCGCTCTATTGCGATGTCCGGTTCGCTTCACCGGCTGCGCGTTTCACCACCGCCTTCGCTCAGCGTGGGCTGATCGCCGAATACGGCATCTCGTGGATGCTGCCACGGTTGGTCGGACGAAGCCGCGCCGCGGATCTGCTGCTGTCGAGTCGGATGGTCGACGCAGAGGAAGCGTTGCGTATCGGGCTGATCGATCACCTGATCGTCGACGGAAACGTGCTCGCCGCGGCGGTGGCGTACGCCCAGCAGCTGGCCACGCAGTGCTCACCGACCTCGATGGCCGTGATCAAACAACAACTACAGACCGATGCGGACGGCACCTACGCCGACTCCGTGTCCCGCGCGGAAGGTCTGATGTTCGACGCCTTCCGAGGTGAAGACCTCGTCGAGGGCGTGCAGAGCCACCTCGACAAGCGCACACCCACCTTTCCCTCCCTACCTACGAGGAGTTCCCGTGTCCCTGTTCGACATCTCTGACCGCGCGAAGAAGTACCAGGCCGATCTGCTGGAGTTCATGGACTCCCACGTGTATCCCGCGGAGGCGGTGTACGAAGAGCAGATGCGCGAATCGGGTGATCCGCACTTCCAGCCACCGATCCTCGAAGAGCTGAAGGTTGAAGCCCGTAGCCGCGGGTTGTGGAACCTCTTCCACCCGCACCCCGACTCCGGACCCGGGTTGACGAATCTCGAGTACGCGCCGTTGGCGGAGATCATGGGCCGCAGCCACATCGCCTCGGAGGCGTGCAACTGCAACGCCCCGGACACCGGGAACATGGAAGTGCTCGAGCTCTTCGGTACCGAGGAGCACAAGGAGAAGTATCTGAAGCCGCTTCTCGACGGGACGATGGCGTCCGCGTTCGCGATGACGGAGCCGGCGGTGGCGAGTTCCGATGCTACCAATGTCGAGCTGTCGATGGTCCGCGACGGCGACGAGTATGTGCTCAACGGTCGGAAGTGGTTCGCGTCCAATGCGTTGCATCGCAACTGCAAGGTAATGATCGTGATGGGGAAGACCGATCCGTCGGCGGCGCCGCATCGTCAGCAGTCGATGATGGTGGTCCCGATCGATGCCCCCGGTGTCACGGTGATGCGGGGTCTGCCGGTGTTCGGATATCAGGACCGCGAGGGGCACGCGGAAATCGACTTTGCCGACGTGCGGGTTCCGGCCAAGGATGTGCTGAAAGGTGAGGGCGAGGGTTTCGCGATCTCTCAGGCCCGGCTGGGTCCGGGCCGCATTCACCACTGCATGCGGGCGATCGGGATGGCCGAGCGGGCGCTCGAGCTGATGTGCCGGCGGGCGTCGTCGCGGGTGACGTTCAGGAAACCGGTCAGCGAGAACGCCAATATCCAGGACTGGATCGCCGAGGCCCGGATCGAGATCGAGATGATTCGGTTGCTCACGCTGAAGGCGGCATATCTGATGGACACCGTCGGGAACAAGGAGGCGCGCATGGAAATCGCGGCGATCAAGGTGGCGGCCCCGAATATTGCGTTGAAGATCGTAGATCGGGCTATCCAGGTGCACGGCGGCGCCGGGGTGACCGACGACTTCCCGCTTGCCATGGCCTGGGCGCACTTGCGCACGCTGCGCCTGGCGGACGGTCCCGACGAGGTTCACAAGCGGTCCATCGCCAAGCAGGAACTGCGCCGGTACCGGAATGTTGCGCCCTCGACCAACGGCCACAAGGTTACGGTGAGCTGAGATGGCCGGACTGAACCTCACCGGGCGCGCCGCGATCGTCACCGGCGCGTCCCGGGGCATCGGCCTCGCGGTGGCTGAGGCCATCGCGGCCGCCGGCGGCAACGTCGTGCTCACCTCCCGTTCGCAGGAATCGGCCGACGCCGCCGCAGCACAGGTCGGAGGAACCGCGATCGGCGTCGCTGCCCATGCGGTCGACGAGGACGCGGCCCGGCGGTGTATCGATGTGACGCTCGAGCGGTTCGGCCGTCTGGACATCCTGGTCAACAACGCGGGCACCAACCCCGCGTTCGGGCCGGTGATCGATCAGGACCATGCCCGCTTCGCCAAGACCTTCGACGTGAATCTGTGGGCTCCGGTGCTGTGGACGGGGCTGGCCACGAAGGCATGGATGGGTGAGCACGGCGGCGCCGTCGTCAACACCGCCTCCGTCGGCGGGATGGCGTTCGAGGCGAACATCGGCGTGTACAACGCGTCGAAGGCGGCGCTCATTCACCTCACGAAGCAACTGGCTCTGGAACTTTCACCGAAGGTGCGGGTCAATGCCGTCGCTCCCGGTGTGGTGCGGACCAAGCTCGCCGAAGCGTTGTGGAAGGAACACGAGCAGACGGTGTCCGCGTCCACAGCCCTCGGACGCATCGGTGAACCCGAAGACGTCGCCTCGGCGGTCGCGTTCCTCGTCTCCGACGCCGCCAGCTGGATCACCGGCGAAACACTGGTCATCGACGGCGGGCAGGTGCTCGGTGACGTTCTTCCCTTCCGGCAGGGGGTCCAGCTCGGTGTCTAGCGTGGGTATCGTCGGAATCGACACCGTCGCCGTGGCCCGATGGTTGCACACCATCGGCGTCGATTACACGGGCACACTGACTTTCGACCGGATCGGTCTCGGTCAGTCGAACCTCACCTACCTCGTTCGCGACAGCGTCGGTGGGCGGTGGGTGCTGCGGCGCCCACCGCTGGGGCACCTTCTCGCGTCGGCACACGACGTGGCCCGTGAGGCCCGAATACTCTCCGCACTGCAGGACACCGCGGTGCCGACCCCGCGGGTGTTCGGCTTCACCGAAGACCCGGCGGTCACCGACGTGCCGCTGCTGCTGATGGAGTTCGTCGAGGGGCAGGTGGTCGACCGGATGTCGGTGGCGCAGGCGCTGACACCCGAGCGACGGCGGGCGATCGGCCTGTCCCTACCCCGCACGCTCGCAAAGATTCATGCGGTCGACCTCGAGCAGACCGGGTTGATCGATCTGGCCAGCCACAAGCCGTATGCGCAGCGTCAACTCAAACGGTGGGCGGGGCAGTGGGAGCAGTCGAAGACCCGCGAGTTGCCCGCCCTCGACGATCTGACGCGTCGGCTCGTCGAGTCGGTGCCCGAACAACACGAGCTGACATTGGTACACGGGGATTTTCATCTCCGCAACGTCATCACGTCCACTGACACCGGCGAAGTCACCGCGGCACTTGACTGGGAATTGTGCACCCTGGGCGATCCACTCGCCGATCTCGGCAGTCTGCTCGCCTACTGGCCGGAGCCCGGCGAGACGTTCGGTGGTGAATTCCCGGCTTCGACCCTCGACGGCTTTCCCGACCGAGCCGAGATCGCCCAGGTGTATTTCGACGAGACGGGGCGCGACCCGGAGGCGCTCGGATTCTGGCATGTTCTGGGTCTATGGAAGGTCGCGGTCATCGCCGAGGGTGTCATGCGCCGGGCGCGAGATGAACCGCAGAACAAAGCAGCAGCAGGGACGCCGACGGTGGAGCGTATCGACGCGCTCGTGGAAAAGGCGTGCGACATCGCCTCCCGAGCCGAAATCTGACTCGGGTTCTGGGCTGGCGAGTGATGACTACCAAGACCACACCGTTGGTCAGCGGCGTTCTCGGACACGCGCGGTTTCACCTGTAGCAGAACATATTTCCGCTTCACCTCAACAGGTTTGAGGCAACACTCGGATGCTAGCCGTCGAGGTTGAGCGGGAGACCGCCGAATGGAGTCGGTCCACTGTTCAACACGGACAGACTCCATTCGTCAATCGATTAATTCCCCCGAACGACATCGAGGCCGCGGATACGAGTGGGAATTCCACGTCGAGAACGCGCCGGCGGAGACCTGGAGTGGCTGGCGCGCGCTCTGGCCTGGCTGGCGCGGCGCCAGCTCGACCAGTGCCAGACATGTACGAGGGCGTGTTCGACCGGACAGGAGACGCGGCCCCAAACAATCGCCGTATCTCGTTGATTGTCAGAGGTATTAGATCTCGGGTACCGGCTGGAACTCCCCTCTTTGAGCGCCGCGGCGCAGGATCGTCAGGAAGGCGGCCGCGGCCATCGACAGGGTGATGTGCCGGTACCAGGCCGGGCACCCGCGCACCTGGTAGTGGTCGGTCGAGTCCGTCTCGTTCTTGGTGGTTTGAAAGCACTCCTCGATCGCCCAGCGACTTCCGGCCACCCGGCCAAGCTCGACGGGTTCGGTGTCGGCGGGCAACTCGAGGCAACAACAACCTGCTGATCATCGGCGGCGCACTGGTCGGCTCCTCCGTTGCCTACCTGTCCTACATCATGTGCAAGGGGGATGAACCGCTCCTTCATTTCGGTTATCACCGGCGGGTTCGACATTGCGGCTGGACCGGTCGACGACACCGACTACTGCGAGCACCGCGAGATCCAGGCGGACGCCACCGCCGGGCTGCTCTCCGGCGCAGGTCTCACCAGCTTCGGTGACAGCCGTTCTCGAATCCTGCAGTCCAGCAGCACGTGTCAAGAAGGCTCGTCGAGGGGTTGCCGGTCGGCACACCCGACCATTCGAAGGGTAAGTTCGACGTAGCGATCCGCGATAATGCGTGGGTCGGAGTAGGCACGGGAGGGGAACCACCTGCTGACATCGACACCGAGGGACGTGATTGCCAGCGCGGCGGCCTCGATGTCGAATGGGTGAAAGTCGCCTGCCGTTGCGCCGGCTTCGATGATCCGCTTGAACACCTTCGTGGTGGACCGGCGGATGTCCGCAATGATTGCAAAGTGCACAGGCGAGAGCGAACGTAGTTCGTACTGCGCGACCCGGGCGCTCGCGCGGTTGTCGGCGTGCCAGATCACGTAGGCCGTCACGGTCGACGTCAGCCGGTCGGGCGCCGCGACGTCGGGACTATCAGCGGCGGTGATGGCCGCCAGTACCGAATGGTGGCCCTCGAGGCTGATGGCGTAGAGAAGGGATTCCTTGGTTTTGTAGTGCGGGTATACGGCTCCTGGGCTCATGTCGAGGCTGGCGGCGATCTCCCGGGTAGTGGCGGCGCCGTACCCCTTGGCGGCGAACACCTCGATGGCCGCGGCGCGTATCCGCGCAGCGGCTTTCGAGGTCCCCAGTTCGCTGACCGCTCCGGTTAGTGGTGCGTCCGTCACACTGTTGCCTCTCGGTTGGCAGGGGTTGACAGGTCTCCTGCGACACCTCAGTATATGCAGACGCATAGTAAATATGCGGTTGCATATTTTTGGCTGCATAGCTTTCCCATCACCGTCGCCAGACGACCCGCACCCAGGAGTTCCGCATGCCCGAGGCTGTCATCGTTTCCATCGCCCGTTCTCCGATCGGTCGTGCCATGAAGGGGTCGCTCAAGGGCATGCGCCCGGACGACCTGGCCGCGCAGATGGTGCAGGCGGCCATGGAGAAGGTGCCCGCCCTCGATCCCACCGACATCAACGACCTGATCCTGGGTTGCGGGCTGCCCGGCGGCGAGCAGGGCTTCAACATGGGCCGCAACGTCGCCGTGCAGTTGGGCTACGACTTCATTCCCGGCACCACCATCACCCGCTACTGTTCCTCGTCGCTGCAGACCACCCGCATGGCGCTGCACGCGATCAAGGCCGGCGAGGGTGATGTGTTCATTTCCGCCGGTGTCGAGACGGTGTCCCGGTTCACCGCGGGCAGCTCCGACTCGCTGCCCGACACCCAGAACCCGCTCTACGCCGACGCCCAGGCCCGCACCGAGAAGCTCGCCCAGGGCGGCCAGCAGTGGGTCGACCCCCGCGAGGAAGGGCTCGTCCCCGACACCTACATCGCGATGGGCCAGACCGCGGAGAACGTCGCCCAGATCACCGGCATCACCCGCGAGGAGCAGGACCGGTGGGCGGTGCGCTCGCAGAACCGGGCGGAGGCGGCCATAGGCAGCGGTTTCTTCGAGCGGGAGATCACCCCGGTGACGCTGCCCGACGGCACCGTCGTGTCGAAGGACGACGGCCCCCGCGCCGGCACCACCTACGAGGCCGTGTCGCAGCTCAAGCCGGTGTTCCGGCCGGACGGCACCGTGACCGCCGGCAACGCGTGCCCGCTCAACGACGGCGCCGCCGCCCTGGTGATCATGTCCGACACCAAGGCCAAGGAGCTGGGGTTGACCCCGCTGGCGCGGATCGTGTCGACCGGGGTGTCCGGGCTCTCGCCGGAGATCATGGGGCTGGGCCCGATCGAGGCCACCAAGCGGGCCCTGGCCATCGCCGGGATGGGTATCTCCGACATCGACCTGTTCGAGATCAACGAGGCGTTCGCGGTGCAGGTCCTCGGGTCGGCGCGGGAACTCGGCATCGACGAGGACAAACTCAACGTCTCCGGCGGCGCCATCGCCCTCGGTCACCCGTTCGGCATGACCGGTGCCCGGATCACCGCGACCCTGCTGAACAACCTGCAGTCCAGCGACAAGCAGTTCGGTGTCGAAACCATGTGCGTCGGTGGTGGCCAGGGCATGGCCATGGTCCTCGAACGCCTCAGCTGAGAAGAAGGACAGGAAACCTCAATGGGCAACATCACGTACGACTTCACCGGCAAATCGGTCATCGTCACCGGCGCCGCCCGCGGCATCGGCCAGGCCCTGGCCCGCCACTTCGCCGAGGCCAAGGCGACAGTGTTCATGGTGGACTTCGACAAGGACGAACTCGACAAGGCCGCGCGCGAAATCGGAGCCATCGGCATCCCCGCCGACGTCAGCGACACCGGTGACGTCGAGAACGTTGTCTCTACCGTGATCGCCGAGACCGGGCGGGTGGACATTCTGATCAACAATGCCGGGATCCTGCGCGACAAGGTGCTGTGGAAGCTGACCGACGAGGACTGGGACCAGGTCCTCGATGTCCACGCGGGCGGCACGTTTCGGTTCACCCGCGCCTGTGTTCCGCATTTCCGGAGCCAGGAATTCGGGCGGGTCGTCAACATCACCTCCTACACCGGGCTGCACGGCAACCGCGGGCAGGCCAACTACGCCACCGCCAAGGCCGGGATCATCGGGTTCACCAAGACCGCCGCGAAAGAGCTCGCTGCTTTCGGGGTCACAGTAAATGCGATCTCCCCGAATGCTGCGACCCGGATGACCGCCTCCATTCCGAAGGAGAAGATCGCCGAGGTCACCGGTCCGATCTCGCGGTTCGCTGATCCCGCCGAGATGGCCGACGCCATCTGCTTCCTCGCGTCGGAGGAAGCCGGCTACGTCACCGGCGTCGTCCTTCCGGTCGACGGCGGCATCTCCATCTGAGCGAGCCCACCTTGAACGGAACTGATTCTCATGACTGATGTACTTTCTCGCCGCGATCTCGATTTCCTGCTGTACGAGTGGCTCGACGTGGTCGCACTGACCTCGCGTAAGCGCTTCGCCGAACATTCGAAGGCCACCTTCGACGCGGTGCTCGACCTCAGTGCGGACCTTGCACACAAGCATTTCGCCACCCACAACAAGAAGGCCGACGCGCACGAGCCGACCATGCGCCCGGACGGCACCGTCGAGATGATTTCGGAGGTCAAGACGGCGCTCGACGCTTACGCGGCGGCCGGTTTGATCGCCGGGGCATTCGACGAGAGCGTCGGCGGGATGCAGCTGCCCACCACGGTGGCGCGGGCGGCGATGGCCTGGTTTCAGGCGGCTAACGCCAGCACCTCGTCCTATCCGTTCCTGACGATCGCCAACGCGAATTTGCTCGCCGAGTACGGCACCGAGCAGCAGATCGACGATTACGTCCGTCCGATGCTCGAGGGCCGCTGGTTCGGCACCATGTGCCTGTCCGAGCCGCAGGCCGGATCCTCGCTGGCGGACATCACCACCCGCGCGGTACCGCAGGAAGACGGCAGCTACCGGGTCACCGGAACCAAGATGTGGATCTCCGGAGGCGACCACGAACTCACCGAGAACATTGTGCACCTGGTGCTGGCGAAGACACCGGGTGGCGGCCCCGGTGTCAAGGGCATCTCGCTGTTCATCGTCCCGAAATACCTTCCCGGCGCCGACGGTGCCGCCGGCGAACGCAACGACGTCACTTTGGTGGGCCTCAACCACAAGATGGGCAACCGCGGCACCACCAACACCCTGCTCGCTTTCGGCGACGGCACCCACACCCCCGGTGGCAAATCGGGTGCTGTCGGTTTCCTGGTCGGCGAGGAACACCGCGGCCTGTCCTACATGTTCCACATGATGAACGAAGCCCGGATCGGTGTCGGGTTCCTCGCGATCGCCCTCGGCTACGTGGGATACCGCAAGTCGCTCGAATACGCGACGGTGCGGACCCAGGGCCGCTCTCTCGGAGCCAAGGACCCCTCCTCGCCGCCGGTGCCGATCATCGAACACGCCGATGTCCGCCGCATGCTGCTGGCCCAAAAGTCCTACGTCGAGGGCGCGCTCGCGCTCGGCCTCTACTGCTCGCGGTTGGTGGACGAACACGACACGGCCGACGATGCGGCCACCGGAGACCAGGCGACGTTGCTCCTCGACGTGCTGACCCCGATCGCGAAGAGCTGGCCATCGCAGTGGTGCCTCGAGGCGAACAGCCTCGCGATCCAGGTGCACGGCGGTTACGGCTACACCCGCGACTACGACGTCGAACAGTACTACCGCGACAACCGATTGAATCCGATCCACGAGGGCACGCACGGGATCCAGGGGCTGGACCTGCTGGGCCGCAAGGTGATCATGCAAGACGGTGCCGGGCTGCGGTTACTCGGATCGAAGATCGCCGCCACCGTCGCGCGGGGGCGGTCTCTCGGTGGCGATGCCACCGGTTACGCCGACGCCCTCGACACCGTCTGGAACCGGGTCGTCGACATCACCGCCGCCTTGTGGGCGGCCGGTGACGCGGCGGCTGCGCTGGCGAACTCGTCGGTCTATCTGGAAGCCTTCGGGCACACGGTCATCGCGTGGATGTGGCTCGAACAGCTCATCGCCACCGAGGGTAAGAGTGGTGACTTCTACGACGGAAAGCGCATGGCAGCCCGCTACTTCTACACCCACGAGCTACCCAAGGTCGGCCCCCAGCTCAATCTGTTGGCCAGCGGAGACCGGACCACTCTCGACATGAAAAACAGCTGGTTCTGACCCAGGAGGCATCACATGAGTGTGCTCGAGAAGTTCCGCCTCGACGGCCGCGTCGCCATCGTCACCGGCGCCTCGTCCGGCCTCGGTGTGGCCTTCGCTCAGGCCCTCGCCGAGGCCGGCGCGGACATCGTCCTCGCGGCGCGCCGTGTCGACAAACTAGACGACACAGCCGCACTTGTCCGTGCCACCGGCCAGCGGGCACTGCCGGTGGCTACCGACATCGCTGATCCGGATCAGTGCGCGGCTCTGGTCGACGCGGCAATGACCGAGTTCGGCCGCGTCGACGTTCTCGTCAACAACGCCGGTGTCGCTACCGCCCACCCCGCCACCCGCGAAACCCCGGACCAGTTCCGCTCGGTGATCGACATCAACCTGGGCGGCTCCTACTGGACCGCCCAGGCGTGTGGGACGGTCATGCAACCCGGCAGTTCCATCGTCAACATTTCCAGCGTCCTCGGGCTCACCACCGCCGGTCTGCCCCAGGCCGCCTACAGCGCCAGCAAAGCCGCAATCATCGGTCTGACCCGAGATCTCGCCCAACAGTGGGGCACCCGCAAGGGAATTCGCGTCAACGCGCTCGCCCCGGGCTTCTTCGCCTCCGAGATGACCGACCAATATCACGACGGCTACCTCGACAGCCTCGCGCCTCGGATGGTGCTCGGGCGCGCCGGCGATGCTGCCGAACTCGCCGCCACCCTTGTCTGGCTCGCCTCCGACGCAGCCGGGTACGTCACCGGACAGACTCTGGCGGTCGACGGCGGCATGACCATCACCTGACCGAACGGCGCGCTTTCGACATGCACACCACCCGCTGATCTCCTCACTCTCTGCGAGAAGGTAACCATGCCCACCACAATCGACGACGTCGACGCCCTCCACGGACTGCTCGGACAGCAACTCGCAAGTAGCGACTGGTTCGACATCACCCAAGACCGGGTGAATACCTTCGCCGACGCCACCGACGACCACCAATGGATCCACGTGGATGTCGAGCGCGCCAATAGCGAAAGCGCCTATGGCGGGCCCATCGCCCACGGTTACCTCACGCTGTCGTTACTCAGTGCCATGTTCTCGCAGGTCCTCGAGGTTCGGCAAGCGTCGATGGCGGTGAATTACGGTCTGAACAAGGTCCGATTCCCTGCTCCGGTTCCGGTCGGGTCCAAGGTCCGACTGAGCGCGGAGCTGATTACCGTCGAAGACATCGCCGGCGGCATCCAGATCGTCCTCCGAGCAACAGTGCACTGCAGCGCAGTGGACAAGCCAGTGTGTGTGGCCGAACCGCTATTCCGCTTCTATCGCTGAGTCGCTCGAGGCCCACAAACTCGAACCGACATGGGACTGTCAACGCTGGAATCTTTGGTGGATCCGAATCTGGCAAGGTACACCGGCCGCACGGACGAACACTCAATTTCGATGAAGTACCGAATAGCTCTCGCCCCCAACAGCGGCGAGGTGGTCATGCTCAGCCCACGGTGGCCGTGCGACCTCTCACTGGAAGGTTCCGGGTCAATGGGAACTGGCTCCGTCATCCCGGCGACTGTTATCGGCTGACAACGCGGAGGGAAGCCGATCGGCCCGGGTGGTGGTGGCGGTTGTCGCGTGTTCGACGCGTATGGAGGGGTACCGGTTACACGCTGCACCGCCTGCGCGGCGTCGTCCGGGTGTCCTCGGCGTCGGTCCTCTGCCTCCATTACACATAGCGGCTCCTTACGCCGTGTATCCACCGTCGACGTCGAGTTTCTGTCCGGTGATGAACCCCGCACGGTCACTCGCCAGGAAACACACGGCCTCGGCGATGTCCGTGGCCGTGCCGAAACGGCGAAGCGGGATGCGGCTCATGGCCACGTCGAGGGCGCGTTGGTCGAGATCGGCTGACTGGATGAGGCGCTGCGCCATTCCGTCGGTGAGCATGCCCGGGCCGACCGAGTTGAAACGGACCCCGAAGCGGCCCTCCTCGGCCGCGAACCCCTTGACCAGTTGCTCGACAGCACCTTTGGTGCCTGCCGAGAGGCCGTCGCGGACGGGGTAGCGGCTGGTGGCAGCGGTCGTGACCGCGACCACGGAACCTGCGGATTCCCGTAGGGCAGGGAGGGCGGCGCGGACGACGGTGAAGAATGCGACAGCCTCTTGTTCGAGATGGACGGCGTAATCCTTCGGCGTGATCTGCGACAGGTGGACCATCGGAATGTGCGGTCCCGCTGCGTGAATCAGGACGTCGAGCCCGCCGAAGTGCTCAACCGTCTGCCGAACAACCTCGGCGACGCGAAGTTCGTCGACGAGATCCGTGGAGAAGGCGGCACAGGTGACACCGGTCTGCTCGAGTTCGGTCACCAGGTCGGCCGCGACATCGGCGTGGGATCGGTAGGTGATGGCCACGTGGTGCCCGAGGTCCGCGAGTCGCCGCGCCACGGCGGAACCGATGCCACCCGTGCCGCCGGTGACCAGAGCGGACCGTCGCCGCGGGGGAGCGCTGTTGCCGGGTGCCGCCATAGGGACTCCAATGATCGGGTACGAACCACATCAACCTAGCAACTGCTTGGTCGCGCTGCGAACCGAGCGACCCGCGCAGCGAACTGAGCGACAGCGCAGCCTTGCCTCGCTATCGGGCAACTCCGTGCGGACCTAGCCTGAATCCATGTCCGCAGAACGCGCTGAGTCCTCGCATGCCGCCGTGGAACCGCACGGCCCCACACTGGCCGGTCGCCTCAACTGGTTGCGTGCCGGGGTTCTGGGAGCGAACGACGGCATCGTGTCCACCGCCGGTCTGGTGGTCGGTGTCGCGGCGGCCACCACCGAGCGGTCGGCGATCTTCACTGCAGGGTTCGCCGGTCTGGCGGCCGGCGCGGTGTCCATGGCTCTCGGCGAGTATGTGTCGGTGAGCACGCAGCGCGACACGGAACGGGCGTTGCTGTCGAAGGAACAACAGGAACTTTCCGAAACCCCGACTGCCGAATTCGAAGAGCTCGTGGAAATCTATCAGCGAAAGGGGTTGCAGGAAGACACTGCCCGCACGGTGGCCCGCGAACTTACCGAACACGATGCGTTTGCCGCGCACGTCGACGTCGAGTTGGGTCTCGATCCGGACGAACTGACCAATCCGTGGCAGGCCGCCGGGTCTTCGGCGCTGTCCTTCACTCTCGGTGCCGCCATTCCCTTACTGGCGATTCTTCTCACGCCGGTGCACCTGCGCGTCCCGGTGACTTTTCTGGCCGTACTGTTTGCGCTGGCCCTGACCGGGTCGGTGAGTGCGACTCTCGGCGGTGCTCGGCGGACCCGCGCCGTCCTGCGGGTGGCGCTCGGCGGCGCACTCGCCATGGGGGTGACCTATGGCATCGGTCAGTGGGTGGGGACCGGCATCACGTAGCGCCGGACGAGTCTCAGCTTCGACAGATCATGACCGGAGTGGTGGCGTGGTGGAGCAGGTTCTGGCTCGTCGATCCCATCAGCGCGCCCAGCAGTGGGCCACGGCCATGGCTGCCCACGACGATCAACTGGGCGTCGGCGGCATGCTGCAGAATGACGTCCGCGGCGGCGCCCTGCTGAGCCACCTTCGTCACGGAGACGTCCGGGTACCGCTCCGACTCTCCGGCCAAGCCCTCCGACAGGACGGCGGCTTCTTCCTGTTTCACTGCGTCCCAGTCGACGAGCATGCCGGTGCCGCCCGCTCCGAATGTCGGGGAGCCCTGCCAGGTGTGGACCGCAACCAGGGGCGCGCCGAAAAAGGAGGCGAACTCGAATGCATGCGACACCGCTTCGCGGCTGAGTTCGCTCCCATCGACTCCGACCACGACGGGACGCCCGTCCGGCGCCGTCACGTCGCCGCGCAGAACGACGACCGGGCACTCCGCACGATTGGCCACGTGCAGCGCGGTCGACCCGAGGAGAACTGAGCGGAACGCGCCTGCTCCGGTCGAACCCAGCACGATCAGTCGCGCCCAGTCGGCGGCTTCCAGCAGCGCCGTGCCCGCCGGCCCGGGACTGATCGTCGTCTCGATGGTGAGATCCTCATAGTGCTGTCCCAGTAGGTTCTTCGCGGTGTCGACGATGGCCTCGCCGTCTTCTCTCAATTGGCTGAGAAACTGTGATTCCAGCATGATCGACGCCGGGCTGTACAGCGGGCCGTCCTGCGGCAGCGCGTGGACGAGTGACAGTGTGGCGCGCCATTTCGCTGCTACTGCGGCGCCCCACGTGGCGGCGGCCGTGGACGCGTCGGATCCGTCGAGGCCGACGACGACGGAATGGCTTGAAGAGGTGCTCACGTCTGGTTCCCTTCGTCGGGCTGTACTCGTCCGGTCTCCACAGTGCCTTATGTGTGTACTTTGCGGACCCACCTCCGGCAAGTAACGGACTCGTCACGACACGGCGACGGATCGGCGTCGAAACTTCGGAATTCCGAAGATTCACCTGTCACAACACAATAGTCGTACACCTGTACTTTACTTCTGCCTCAGAGGTATCGGGAGGAGGTCACAAAGGGGAGAAGCCGACCCATGTCCGCGAGCGCGGAGAGGAAGGACTCAGCATGACCACGTGCCACATCGAGAGGCGCACCCTGGGCTGGATTGCCACGATCGGCGCAGCCGTGACGGTTCCACTGGGCCTGAGCGCCGGTGTTGCGTCTGCCGCACCGCACAACTGGGACGCCGTCGCCGAATGCGAAAGCGGCGGCGACTGGACGATCGATACCGGAAACGGCTACTACGGGGGCCTGCAATTTCTGCCCGAGACCTGGAAATCCCATGGCGGAAAGGGAGACCCGTCCGAAGCGAGTCGAGCGGAACAAATCCGTATCGCCGAAAAGGTGCTCCAGAGCCAGGGGGTCGGCGCGTGGCCGGACTGCGGCCAGTACCTGACAGACCCCGTCGAGGTGCCGGAAACCAACGAGCTGCCGGAAACGCCGGATGTGGGCGAGGTGCCGGAAGTGAGCGAGGTGCCCGAAGTGGCTCCGACGTCCCCTGTGCCCGAAGTGGCTCCGTCGTCGCCCGAGGATCTCACTCCCTCCGAGAAAGCGGCCGCGGTGAAGGCGGCTGCCCAGGAGGCTCTGGACAGTGCCCGCCGCCTCGCCGAGCAGAACGGATCCGGTCAGGTTCTGGAGCAGAGGGTGGCGGCCTCGCAGGAGTAGTTCGACGTCCCTGCGCTGAGTGTCATTGCGCCGGCGGGGTAGACGCCGGCCACATCAGGGTCCGCTCACTGACGAACCGGCGGTGTGCACCCGACAAGGGATCGGTGAATTCCACCGAGCGTGCGAGTAGGCGCAGTGGAGTCGAATAGTCGTCCCCGGCAACATCATAGAAGTCAGGGTAGAAATTGTCACCGAAAATTGGGATGCCGAGTGCACTCATGTGCAACCGCAGCTGGTGCGTCTTGCCGGTGTGCGGGAGCAGTCGATAGCGCGCGGCACTATCGCGGATTTCGAGCAGTTCGATGCGACTCTCGCTGTTCGCGGGCCCCTCCGTCTCGAAAGCCTTCAAGACGCCGCGTTGCTTGACGATGCGGCTGCGGACCGTTGCGGGAAGGGTCAACTCGGGGTCGTGGCGGGCAAGCGCCTCGTACTCCTTGCGCACTTCCCGTCGATCGAACAGCGACTGGTAGTCCCGCCGGACCTCGCGTCGCACGGTGAAAATCAGAACTCCTGCAGTGAGACGATCCAGCCGGTGCACGGGCGTCAGGTCGGGAAGTCCGAGACTCCTGCGCAACCGTACGAGTGCGGACTCGACGATGTACGCGCCTCGCGGTGTACTGGCCAGGAAATGGGGCTTGTCGGCGACGAGCAGATTCTCGTCGCGATGAAGGATCTCGATCTCGAACGGCACCCGCGATTCCACCGGAGGATCCCGGTAAAGATAAACATCTCTGCGCGGGACGAACGCCGTCGACTCGGTGACGGGGTGCCCCCGCTCGTCGACCACCTCCCGCGCGGCCACCTTCTCGCGGAGCCGTGTTTCGTCGTGAGGAAAACGGCCGACGAGGTACTCGAGGACGCTGGGCCACGGTCCGTCATCGGGCGTCCTCAGCCGCGTCGGGTTGAGGCCGTCACGAATGGGAAGCGGGGCGTCGGGCACACCGTCGACGGTAGTGCAGCTTGTCTGTAACTCGGCGTTGACCTGGCGCGAACCCATGGCTACTATCCGGTAAGTTTGTGACGCGGGCCACCCTGGCCGCTGAGGCGCGTCATCGGGAAGTTCACGGGGGTTCTTAGGTGATCGTGCGTCGCTGGGCGTTTCGACCAGGTGTATTGGCAGTCTCGGTAGCAATGTCCATAGGGCTCGCTGTAGCGCCCACGGCGTCCGCTGACCCGACCGGGGGACCCGCAGCCGCACAGTGGCTGGCTGCCGTCGATGCACCGCCGGCCTACCCGGTCGTCGCCATCGACTGGGACGTGCCCATCACGATGAGCGACGGGACCGTGCTGAAGGCGAACGTCTATCGGCCCGCCGACGCGGCAGGCATTCCGGTCGACACCAAGATGCCCTCGGTTCTCAATGTCACGCCGTATACCAAGTTGATCGGCAACGTCGTCGACTCCGTGCTCGCGGTACCGGGGCTCGAAGACACCGTTGTCGACCTGGTGAATTCCTACAACCTCGCCGGTACGCCGTTCGACGGCATCACCGAGGCCGCGAAGGTTCTGTCAGGCGGCGGCATGCGCGTTTTCGGTGTCAACCGCGACCTCGTGCAGAACGGGTACACGCAGGTGGTCGTGGATGCGCGGGGCACCGGCTTCTCGCAGGGCGAATGGCAGGCACTCGGCCCGGTCGAGCAGCGCGATTCCGTCGAGGTGATCGATTGGATCAGCAAGCAGAGCTGGTCTGACGGCCGAGTCGGGATGGGCGGCGTGTCCTACTCGGGCATCAACTCCCTGCAGGCCGCGGGTCATCAGCCGCCTGCCCTGAAGGCGATCTTCCCCACAGAACCCGGAAACGATCTGCTCCGCGACATCGTCGGGACCGGCGCCGGACTGGGTGTGGGTTTCATGCCCCTCTGGCTCTCGCTGGTGAACGGTCTCAAGTTCGTTCCGGACGTGCAGGCGCTCGCGCAGGGCCGCTTCGACCAAACCTGGCTTCAGGATCGGCTTCGTGATCCCCTAACGCTGTTCCCGGCTCTCCTCGAGGCCATGACAGCGCCCACCGTGAACGACCTGGATCCCGGCACGCTGCGGGTAGCGCAGGATGGGGAGTTCTACGAGGAGCGCAAAGCCCGGGTGGACAACATCGAGGTGCCGACGATGCTCTACGGCGCGTGGCACGACATCTTCGCCAACAGCGAGCCCCGGGTCTACAACGACATCCCCCTGCCGCCGGGCGAGAAGCAGCTGATCATGAGCGACGCCTACCACATCAACTTCGGTGGTGGGTTCGGGGAGCCGGGCGCCCCGCCACGCCTCGACGTTCTCGAACGCGCTTGGTACGACAAATGGTTGAAGGGTGTTGACAACGGAATCGACGCCTACGGCCCGGTCACGCTGTATCAGCAGGGCAACGGATGGACCACTACCGATTCGTTCCCCCGGGCCGGCGTCGACTACCAGCGGATGTATCTGTCGAACGCGCCGAGCGGCACGGCGGGGCACGCTGCGCACGACGGCAGCCTCGTCCCGGCGCAGCCCGCCGATTTCGCGAATCTCACGGTGGCGCCGGGCCTGCGGGCACTGTGTTCGCGTGACGGTGCCCAGGGCACGGCCGGGGCGGCCGTGATCTTCGGATCGGCATGCACCAAGGACTCCCGTTTCAACGAGGCTGAAGGCCTCACATTCACCAGCGCTCCCGTCACCCGGCCCACCGAGTTGTCGGGACCCGTCAACCTGCATCTCGAGACGGTGCTCGACGCCACCGACGGCTTCTGGGCGGTCACACTCAACGACGTCGCGCCCGACGGTACGTCGACGACCTTGACCAATGGGGCGCTCACTGCGTCGATGCGTGCGGTGGACGATGCGCAGAGCACGAAGTCTCCCAACGGCGACTACACCGAACCGCATCACTACCTGACGGTGGCGGCGCGCCAGCCCCTCGTTCCCGGGGAGGTCACACCCGTGGACATCAACTTCGTGCCCACGGACGCTGTCCTGGCGCCCGGACACCGGTTGCGTGTCGACGTGTACGCGAGCAGCTTTCCGCGTTATCTGCCGCTCGGACCGATGCTCGCGGACAGCCAGTTGAAGCAGCAGCATGTCCGGTTGTCGCCGGACAGGCCGAGTTTCGTCAACCTCCCGCTGGTCGGAGCAACGGCGTGGTGACGGGTGTTGGCCGCGTCCCGACTTCCGTAGGGTTGCTCTCATGACCAAGTGGACAGCAGCGGACATCGCGGATCAGCAGGGCCGGACGTTCGTCGTCACGGGTGCCAACAGTGGATTGGGGGAGGTGGCTGCGCGCGCACTCGCCAAGGCGGGCGCCCACGTCGTCCTCGCCTGCCGCGACACCACGAAAGGCGACGCGGTCGCGCGCACCATCGGTGACAACGCCGAGGTCCGCCGACTCGACCTCGCCGATCTGGCTTCGGTGCGGGACTTCGCCGCGGGCATCGGTTCGGTCGACGTGCTGGTGAACAACGCCGGAGTGATGGCGGTTCCCCGGCGTAAGACTGTCGACGGCTTCGAAATGCAGATCGGCACAAACCATCTAGGCCATTTCGCGCTCACCGGACTGCTACTCGCCAAGATCACCGACCGAATTGTCACGATGTCGAGCACCGCACACAAGATGGGATCCATCGACCTCGACGATCTCAACTGGGAAAACCGCAAGTACAACCGGTGGAGCGCGTACGGACAGTCGAAACTCGCGAATCTTCTGTTCACCTACGAGCTACAGCGCAGACTCGCCGCGGCGGGGTCATCGGTCAAGGCTGTGGCCGCGCATCCCGGTTACGCATCGACCAATCTGCAGGCCCACACCGAGTCGGTACAGGACAAGCTGATGGCCGTCGGTAACCGAATCTTCGCGCAGTCAGCGGAGATGGGTGCTCTGCCCATGCTGTACGCGGCCGCCGTTCCCGATGTGGCGGGCGGTAGTTATCTCGGGCCGGACGGGCTGTTCGAGCAGCGTGGCCACCCGAAGGTGGTCGGTTCCAATGAGAAGTCGCGGGACGAGAAGACCGCGGGTGCCTTGTGGTCGCTGTCCGAGAACCTGACGGGCGTCGAATACACCTTCGCGTGACCGACGCCCGCCGGTAGGTTCAGTCCTCGGTGACGTCGAGGGTGACCTCGACATTTCCCCGAGTTGCGTTGGAATACGGGCAGACCTGGTGCGCCTTCTCGGTCAATTCGAGGGCCTCGTCCCGCGAGAGGTGGGGCAGGGACACTTCGAGGGTCACGGCGAGACCGAAACCGCCGCCATTCGCCGAGCCGATTCCGACGCGCGCACCGACCGCCGAGTCGGTGACATCTGCCTTGGCCTGGCGGGCCACCATCTGCAGTGCCGAGTGGAAGCACGCGGCGTAGCCGGCGGCGAACAACTGCTCCGGGTTGGTGCCGTTGCCCGAACCGCCCATCTCGACGGGGATGGCAAGGTCGAGATCGAGTCGGCCGTCCGAGGTGCGGGCGCGGCCGTTGCGGCCTTCTCCGGTGGCGAGGGCTTCGGCGGTGTAGAGAATCTGCACGGGATTACTTCCTTTTCGCTGGATCGGTTGCGGTGTACTGGTGTAGCGATTCGGTGAGACGACTCAAGGTGTCGCGGAGGGCGACGAGTTCGTCGACGTCCATACCGGTCGAGCCCGCCAGTGCGGCCGGAATGCCCACGGCGGAATGCCGCAGCTGGTTCCCGGCCTCGGTGAGGTGGATACCGACCCGCCGCTCGTCGGCCGAGTCGCGACGACGCTCGACCAACCCGAGAGATTCGAGTCTCTTGAGTAGCGGCGAGAGGGTGCCGGTATCGAGATTCAGGGCGTCGCAGATGTCGCGCACGCCGCGGCCGTCCCGTTCCCACAGCACCAGCAGAACCAGGTACTGCGGGTACGTCACGCCCAACTTCTCGAGCAGCGACCGGTAGGTGGCCGTCATGGCCCGCGATGCCGAGTAAAGGGCAAAGCACAACTGGCGGTCGAGGGTGAGAGGGTCGGTCACCCCAGAATGGTTGCACACAACTTAATTGTGCGCAACAAAGATGGGTGCGGCTTTTTCTCTTGGCGACTGCGCTTAGACTGTCGCCAGTGACACGGGGTGCTGCCCGGCGAAAGCTGGGCGGCTGAGAACACACCCGTCGAACCTGAACTAGGTAGTGCTAGCGAAGGGATGTCGCGCCGACCGCTGATGCGTGCGGTCGTCCGGCGTTCCTCGCGGCCGGACGAAAGGTGTGCAATGCAGATCGACAAGCAGATCGTTCTCGTGACCGGGGGCGGACGCGGCCTCGGTTCCGCCATCGTGCGCTCGTTCGCCGAGCAGGGCGCACGGGTGGTGGTGAACTACCGTCGTAGCCGAGACGCGGCCGAGGAGCTCGCAGCGGAGGTGGGCGACGGGCAGGCCATCGCGCTACAGGCCGATGTCACGAATCGCGAACAAGTGGACGCCCTGTTCGGCGCGGCGGCAGACTACTTCGGCTCACCGATCACCACCGTGATCAACAACGCGCTCGCCGATTTCTCCTTCAACGGCGACGCCCGCGACAAGGCCGACACCATTTCGTGGGACGCCTTCGACGCGCAGCTGCAAGGAAGTGTCAAGGCGACTCTGAACACTACGCAAGCCGCGCTACCGGGCATGCGCTCAATCGGCTTCGGTCGCATCGTCACCATTGGAACCAACTTGTTCCAGAACCCCGTGGTTCCCTACCACGATTACACGGCGGCCAAGGCTGCAGCACTGTCACTGACCCGCACGCTCGCCGCCGATCTCGGTCCCGACGGCATCACGGTGAACATGGTGTCGGGCGGGCTGCTGCGCACCACGGACGCGAGCGCCGCCACTCCGGACGAGGTGTTCGATCTCATCGCGGCGAGTACGCCACTGCAACGCGTCACCACTCCGGAAGAATTCGCCGACGCGGTGCTGTTCTTCGCGTCTCCGTGGTCGCGTTCGGTGACCGGCCAGAATCTCGTCGTCGACGGGGGATTGGTCAAAGACTGATGGCAGCACGTAAGCAACTGCACCTCAACGCATTTCTTTTCGCCTGCGGGCACCACGGCGCCGCCTGGCGGCACCCGGCGTCGCAGGTGGAACGGCTCACCGACATCGCCTACTACGAAGAGTTGGCGCAGACCGCGGAACGTGGCTGCTTCGACGCCGTCTTCTTCGCCGACGGACACTCGGTGCGAGACCCCGCCGCCGGCGGAGTGTGGTTTCTCGAACCGCTGACGGCGTTGTCGGCGATGGCCCGGGCGACGGAGCGAATCGGGCTGGTCACCACCGTGTCCAGCACCTTCTACACGCCCTTCCACGCCGCCCGGATGCTTGCGTCGCTCGACCACATCAGTGGTGGCCGGGCCGGGTGGAACGTCGTGACCTCCATGTTCGACGCGGAGGCCCGTAACCACGGACTCGAGGAAATGCCGCCGCACGACGAGCGGTACTCGCGCGCCGCCGAGTTCGTCGACGTGGCACTCGCGCTCTGGGATTCATGGGACGCGGACGCGTTGGAACTCGACCGGGGCGGGGTGTTCGCCGACCCGGCGAAGGTCGCCCCGATTCATCACCGCGGCAAGCATTTTCTGGTGGACGGCCCGCTGAACGTGCCGAGGTCGCCGCAGGGGCGTCCCGTCCTCTTCCAGGCCGGTGCCTCCGAGCAGGGCCGCGACCTGGCGGCCCGCTGCGCCGAGGGAATCTATGCCGTGGCGTACGACCTCGAATCCGCTCAGAATTACTACCGAGACGTCAAGCTGCGCATCCGTGGTGCGGGCCGCGATGCCGACGCCGTGACCGTGATGCCCGGTCTCGTCACCTACGTCGGATCGACCACAGAGGAGGCACACAGGAAGAAGGCCGAACTCGACGCCCTGCTGCCGGTCGAACAGTCGATCGCGCAACTGTCCCTGTTCACGCACCAAGACTGCAGTGAGTGGGAACTGGACGCGCCCGTCCCCGACCTGCCACCGCTCTCCGAGTTCACCGGACCGCAGGGCCGCTACGACACCATCCTGCGGATCATCGAGAAGGATCGGCCCACGGTCCGCGCGCTGCTGGGAACACTGGCCGCCGGTGGTGGGCACTGCACGATGATCGGCACGCCGGAGTCGATCGCCGACGACATCGAACGGTGGTTCCACGGAGGTGGCGCCGACGGCTTCAATCTGATGCCGCCGATCTATCCGGACGCCCTCACCGACTTCGTCGACGAGGTCGTTCCCGTACTGCAGAAGCGCGGACTGTTCCGGACCGAGTACGAGACGGCGACGTTGAGGGAACATCTGTCTTCGCCACCACAATGAACACAACCTTCTCTACGTCCGTAACAGTGACTGTGAGCGCCCGCTCGATCAACACTTGCTGTTGTCGCGATCACATTGCGACTTTCGAGGTGCGGACGAGGAGTGGCAATGCTGGTAGCACTCGGCTTTCTGATGGTGGCCGTGTTCATGTTCTTGATCATGTCCAAACGGGCCACCCCAGTGGTCGGGCTGATTGCCGTCCCGGTCGCGTTCGGTATCGCGGCCGGGGCCGGTTTGGGTATCGGCGACATGATCACCGACGGGATCAAAGCGCTGGCGCCCACTGCGGCACTGCTGTTCTTCGCGATCATCTTCTTCGGGATCATGATCGACGTCGGGCTCTTCGACCCACTGGTGAAGGTGATTCTCAAGCTCGTCCGCAACGATCCCATGCGGCTCGTCGTCGGCACGGCAGTCCTGGCCATGGTGGTGTCGCTGGACGGTGACGGGTCGACGACCTTCATCATCGTCACCTCGGCACTGCTCCCGCTCTACCTGAAACTGAAGGTGAGCCCCGTCGTTCTCACCGTCGTCGCCGGTCTATCGAACGGTGCGATGAACATCATCCCGTGGGGTGGGCCGACCGTCCGAGCTGCTGCGGCCCTCGGGATCTCCCCGTCCGACGTCTTCGTGCCGATGATTCCTTCGCTCGTTGCCGGACTGGTCATCGTGCTGCTCTTCGCCGTGCAGCTCGGCTACTCCGAACGACGACGCATCGGCACCCTGGTTCTCACATCCGAGCGTCTGCTCGTCGGCGCGGGATCCTCGCGAACTCGGGTGGGTTCCGGCGGCGCAGACGGTGGCAGCGGCAACGCAACCGGCGGTTCCGGAGATTCCGGGTCGGACGACGGGCTCGACGGCTTCGTCGACGGACTGGACCCCGAGCGGCCGACGCTGCGACCGAAGCTGTTGTGGTTCAACGCTGCTCTGAGCGTGGGTCTGCTGGCCGTGCTCGTGATGGACGTCCTGCCCATCCCGGTGCTCTTCATGGTGGCGGCATCGATCGCCTTGATGGCGAACTTCCCGCGCGTCAAGGAGCAGCAGGAAGCCATCACCCGGCACTCGTCGAGCATCGTCTCGGTGGTGGCGATGGTGTTCGCCGCAGCCGTGCTCACGGGAGTCTTCCAGGGCACGGGCATGGTCGAGGCAATGGCGCAGTGGTTGCTCGAAATCATCCCGGCATCGCTCGGACCGCACCTCGCCGTCATCACGGGTGTCCTGAGCCTGCCCTTCACGTTCTTCATGAGCAATGACGCCTTCTACTTCGGTGTGATGCCGGTGCTCGCCGAAACCGCGTCCACCTACGGCATCGAGCCCGTCGAGATGGCCCGCGCTTCGATCACCGGACAAACCTTCCACATGCAGAGCCCGTTGGTCCCGGCCATCCTGCTGCTCGTCACCCTCGCGGGGGTGTCGCTGGCCGACCACCACAAGAAGGTGCTGTGGCGCGCCGCGCTGGTGTCGCTGACCATGCTGGTGGTCGGTGTTCTCGCCGGTCAGATTCCCTGGTAGGCGTCAGTCTCAGTCGTCCGTGTCGGTGGCGGGCCCCTCCGGGGTCGCGCCACCTTCGCCGCTCCAGTCCGCACCCGAACCCTTGTCGTCCTCCGCGGGATCGGACACCACGTCTTTGTGGGCACCCGACTTGCCACTCTCCGTACTCGTTGTCGCCGGGCCGGGTGTGTTCTCGTGCTGCTCGGTGTCCTTGTGCGTCATGTCCGACGGTTACCCACACGGCCGCATGTTCAAAAATCGGGAGCTCGTCTGCCTCCGATTTCCGCGGCGGCCAGGCATACTGATCGAAACTCGATCCCTCCTGGTGAGGCGGTGTCTTCGTGGTGGATCCCGAGGTATTGGTGGTCGGAGCGGGTCCGGTAGGACTGACTGCGGCGATCGAACTGCGCAGGCGCGGCATCTCCTGCCGCATCATCGATCCGCTCCACGAGCCGCCGCAGTACGCCAAGGCGGTGGGCATCCAACCCCGGACCCTCGAAGTGTTCGAAGGTATGGGCGTGCTCGGGCGAGTACTCGACGCGGGGGTTCCATTCCGTGGGCAGATCCTCTACGTCGACGGCGTCGAGGTCGGGCGAATGGAGTTGGCCTTGCCCGCGGATGTGCCGTTCGGGTTCATCGGGCTGCCTCAGTACGAGACCGAACGCATACTCACCGAACACCTGGCCTCCCTGGGCACCAGGGTCGAGCGCGGAATCGGCCTCGTCTCGTTCGAACAGGACGAAGGCGGAGTGGTCGCCACAGTGAGCGGGGACGGCGGAGGGACCATCCGATCGCAGTACCTCGCCGGATGCGACGGCGCGCACAGTGTGGTGCGCAAAGGTCTCGGTCTCACGTTCGAGGGCGGCGCCTTCGCCGAGCAGTACATGCTCGGTGACGTCGAAGTGGACTGGTCGTTGCCGCGCGGCTACAACATTCGTTCGGTCCGCCGCACGGAGGACGGACCCGACGATGTCCTCGTGTGCATTCCCTTGCCCGGTCGTCGTCGGTACCGGATGTCGATGCTGGTGCCCGCGGAACTGTCGAACACCGGCGCCTCGGCCGGCGACAACATTCGGCACGGATTCGAGTCGGGGCCCACGCCGCAACTCGGGCACATTCAGGCCGTACTCGACAGGCTGGCTCCCGAACCGGCCCGGGCATCGAACCTTCGGTGGTCCTCCGTGTTCCGCATCAGCCACCGCATCGTCGACTCCTACGGACGTGGACGCGTGTTCGTTGCCGGCGACGCCGCCCATATCCACCCGCCCACCGGGGCGCAGGGCATGAACACGGGGATCCAAGACGCCCACAACCTGGCATGGAAGCTTGCGCTCGCCGTGTCCGGAGTCGCGGCCCCCGACTTGATGGACAGCTACGACCTCGAGCGGCGGCCGATCGGCGAGGAGGTCGTGGGGCGCACCATCCGCAGCGCCAGGGAAGGGATCGGCGCGGGTGCTTCGGACCCCGAACTGGTCATGCGCCGCGAAGCGCAGCTGCTCATCGACTACGGCGACAGCCCTATCGTGAACCGGACCGAGGACGCGACCACGCTGCGGCCCGGTGAGCGAGCGCCCGACGCGCGTGGGTTGACCCGCGCCGCCGTCGCATTCCCGATCCGGCTGTTCGGGTTACTGGGACGCGACCGGCACACATTACTGCTGTACGCCGACGACTCGGTCGACGCGCGGGGTCTGGCCGTGCTGGAGGCTGCTGCGGCGTCGGCCGGAACCGCGGCCCACGGCCTGCTCGACACCTATCTGATTGCAACTCCGGGTGCCGAGGTCGGTGAAACGATTCTTCCGCTCGTGCGGGACGAGGCCGGCGAATTCGCCGCGGCCTATGGCGCCGAGGGTTGTGCGGCGTACGTCGTCCGTCCGGACGGCTATCTGGGCTTCCGGATGGCGCCCGTCTCAATCGAGGGTCTCGCCGAACACCTGAAGTCGACTTTCCGCTGACCCCGCCGGGAAGAGAGGGTCGCTGTCCGGTGTTGTAGGAAGTTCTACTCGCCGGGCAGCCGTCCCTGCATATGACGGCCATCACAATGAAACGCCCCCGGCTGCGGGAATTGATCGGAGCACTGGCACGTTAGTTGAGTGAGTAACGCTCAACTTCTTAGGAGGCTTCGGAATGCCAGCATTCTTCGGGCCGGAGGGCCCTGGTCGCATCGACATCAGCCGTCTCATGAGCCGCTCCACCCAGGAACTCATGGCAGCGGCCGCGCGGTTCGCCGCCGGTCGCGGTGACTCCGACCTCGATGCACTGCACGTTCTGCGCGTCATGGCCGAACAAGACCCGGCCAAGACACTGATGCAGCGAGCGGGTGCCGACGTGTCAGCCGTGTCGGACGCCGTGGAACTGCGTCTTCCGCAGGGCCGGAACTCGTCCGGATTCGCCGTGCCCTCGCTGAGCGGTGCGCTCAAGACCGCGCTGCTCGAGGCGCATCAGCTCGCCCGCGCTCTCGGGTCGACGTACATCGATCCCGAGCACCTGTTCCTCGCGCTCGCCGCAGATCAGGACCATGCCGCAGGCCGCCTGCTCGCCTCGGAGGGCGTCACCCCGGAGCGTCTACAGACCGCCATCCAAGGCGGGTCGGCCGAGCAGGCGCCGGACTCCGACACTCCCACCCTCGACAAGTACGGTTTCGATCTCACCGAACGTGCCCGCAGCGGCGGCGTCGACCCGGTGATCGGCCGGGCCGACGAGATCGAACAGACCATCGAGATCCTGTCGCGGCGGACCAAGAACAACCCCGTCCTCGTCGGTGAGGCGGGCGTCGGCAAGACGGCGATCGTCGAGGGCCTGGCTCAGCGAATCGTCGACGGCGACGTACCCGACCGTCTGACCGGTAAGCGCATCGTGCAACTCGACCTGTCGAGCATGGTGTCGGGAACGCGGTACCGCGGCGACTTCGAGGAACGCCTCACCAAGGTGATCGACGAGATCGCCGCCCACAAGGACGAGTTGATCGTCTTCATCGACGAGGTCCACACCATTGCCGGCGCCGGTGGCGGAGCCGAGGGTGCGATGGATGCCGGAAACATCCTCAAGCCGAAGCTCGCCCGCGGTGAACTGCACATCGTCGGTGCCACCACCCTCGACGAGTACCGCAAGCACATCGAGAAGGATCCGGCTCTCGAACGCCGATTCCAGCCGGTCACGGTGGCGGAGCCGAGCATCGAGGACGCAGTGGCCATTCTGTCGGGTCTCCGCGACCGGTACGAAGAGCACCACGGCGTGCGCTACACCGACGACGCCATCACCGCCGCCGTCGAACTCTCTGCCCGGTATATCGGTGACCGCTTCCTGCCCGACAAGGCGATCGATCTGATCGACCAGGCCGGGGCCCGGCTACGGCTGCGCATGCCGAGCGTCGACGTGGAGGCTCTGCGGAAGCAGGTGGAGGAGTTGGAACAGGCCAAGAATCAGGCCGTCGCCGACGAGCAGTACGAGAAGGCGTCGGGACTGCGTGACCAGATCACGAAGCTGCAGGCCCGCATCGGTGGCAAGGCCGACGCGTCGGACATTGCGCCGGACGTGACCGCCGAGCAGATCGCCGAGGTCGTGTCGCGGTCGACGGGTATTCCCGCGAGCCAGATGACCCAGGAGGAGAAGGAACGCCTCCGCCGGCTCGAAGACGAACTGCACCGGCGGGTCATCGGGCAAGACGATGCCGTGCGGGCCATCGCCCGGGCGGTGCGTCGGAGCCGGACCGGTATGAACGATCCCGACCGCCCCGTGGGCAGCTTCCTGTTCCTCGGCCCGACCGGTGTCGGCAAGACCGAACTGGCGAAGGCTCTGGCCGCCACCCTGTTCGGTGACGAGAACAAGATGCTGCGACTCGACATGAGCGAGTTCGGTGAACGGCACACGGTCAGTCGCCTGGTGGGTGCCCCTCCCGGATACGTCGGCTACGGCGAGGCGGGACAGCTCACCGAGCAGGTCCGGCGCAACCCGTACTCGGTGATCCTGCTCGACGAGATCGAGAAGGCGCACCCCGACGTGTTCAACACGCTGCTGCAGGTGCTCGACGACGGACGGTTGACCGACGGTCAGGGCCGGACGGTGGATTTCAAGAACACCGTTCTGATCATGACCAGCAACCTGGGGTCCGACATCATCTCCAGCAAGTCGGGCGGACTGGGCTTCGCCACCGGTGACGCCGAGGCGTCGGAGAAGCCGCTGCGAGACCGGGTGATGGGCCGGCTGCGCGAGTCGATGCGGCCGGAATTCCTCAACCGGATCGACGAGATCGTGATCTTCCGCAAGCTGGACACCGAACAGCTGCACCGGATCACCGACCTACTGTTGGATGACAGCCGGAAGCGGCTCGAGGCCAAGGGCATCGAGATCTCGTTCAGCGACGCCGCGGTGGACTGGATTGCCGAACACGGACACCAGCCCGAGTTCGGGGCACGCCCCCTGCGCCGGTCGATCCAGCGTGCGGTCGACGACCGGATCGCGGACCTGCTGCTCGACGACATTCTCGTCGAGGGTGGCAGCGTGACGGTCGGTGTCAACGACGACGAGCTGGATCTGGTCGTCGGCTGAGCCCGTGTGAGGGCACAGTATGCTTCGGCCTACTGTGCCACTCACGTGTGTGCTGGGAGCCCCTAACCCGCCCTCGCCGTCTCGGATCGGCACCTGATGATGAGCTGTGCGTCGTGCGCAGTCACCTGTGCGATGTGCTGGGCTGCACTGTGATCCGGGAGTATGCCCGGGGTGCGCTGCCTACCACGCAGGAGATGTGGCCGGATTGCCGCCGACCGCGGTGTGTGCCCGCCTCCGAAACGGTTACCTACTGCCCAGCAGAATTCAGTCGAGCAGTTCGACCTCCCAGTTCGCTTGCTGCACTCGGAGATCGACTTCCCGGATCTGCCGCGCCAGATCATCGGCAGTACGCCTGAGATCCCGGACCGGCAACGCTGCGACGAAGACGAGCTCCGAGCGTAATTGTCGGCCGTACCGGTCCTGCTCACGACCGGAGGCGGCATCCGCGGCGGCGGACACCACCCGGTGCCGGATGCGCAGCATGTCCCGGCGAGCCAGGGCGTCCGTAATGCTCGCATCACCCAGGGGCGCAGACGTATTGGTTCGATTGATTCTTCGGACGAGGACCTCCAGGCGGTCCAGGACCTCCTCGAGTTCGGCGAGTAGCGCCGCGGCGTCCTCCGCCGGCGACTCGCCCTCTTGATGTCGCGCATTCGTGAGGATGCGCGATTTCAGGTGCTCCACCCGACGCGTCAGATCGCCGCGTTCGGTCAGTGCCGCTGCAAGTTTCATCTCTACCTCCCCACCTGTTCGATTGAATGTTCCCCTCGTCTGCGCGAGTGTGCGCCAACGATTTCGAGCGTCGACGGACACGCAGGGTGGAGGGGTCACGACATCGGAGGGGCGCCGATCGAAGCGTGGGGAGCGGATCTCGGTGGGCGCTCATGCGCCTTTCGTCGAGTCGCGATTCAGCATCCTCAACAACTACCACATCTCTGCGCTCGGCGCGAGCATCAATGTCCACGGTGGGCGGTGGCGACTATCGTTGAGGTATGCGAGCGGAAGACGGCGAATTGACCTCCAAGCACCAACCGTTGCTGGTCTTGAGCAAGATTACGGAGATTCTCGATGCGTTCAGCCTGTCGCGTCCGTCGATGACGCTGGGCGAGATCCAGCAGGCGACGGGTCTGCCGACGTCGACGGTCCAACGGCTGGTCAGCAACCTGGTGGCGCAGGAATTTCTCGACCGGTCCGGCGATCAGATCCGGATCGGCGTGAAGATGGCGTTCTGGGCTGCGACGGCCACCAAGGGACTCGACGTGCTGGCTGTCGTCACGCCGGTGCTGAAGGAGATCCGCGACGCCACCGGCGAGACCGTCAGCTTCTTCCGGGTCGAGCAGGGTTACCGCGTGTGCGTGGCCATCGCTGAGACCGAGCACGCGCTGCGCCGCAACATGTACGTCGGAAAGATCGTCCCCTTGCCCGCGGGATCGGCGGGCCGGGTGTTGCTCGCCTGGAACCCGGAACTCACCGAACAGGTCCTCGCCGGCCCCATCGAGCCGATGACCGAGGGCACCGTCACCGACACCGCAGTGCTGCGTGAACTGATTCATCAGGCCCGGGCCGACGGGTACGCCATCACCGCCGGGGAGCGGGAAGACAGCGCGTCGGGATTGGCGGCGCCCGTGTTCGATTCGTCCGCCGACGTGATCGGTGCCCTCGCGATCAGCGGGCCAACACTCCGCATGCCGCGCGAGCAGTGCGAGAAGTGGGTGGATCTGCTCGTCGGCAGCGCCGAGAAGGTCACCCGGACGCTGGGTGGTCGCTACCCGTCATGAGCTGCGCCGCGATCGTGCGGCCGGCGTCGTGCATGGCCACGGCGTCTGTGGCGACGAAAACGCCGGCGAACCTGGACCCGTAATCGCCGAGATCGTCGCCCACGGAGCCGACGACGGCGTACACCGGGGTGGTGCCCGCGCGGGCGAGGATCGCGGAGATGATCTTGCCCGCTTTCGTCTGTCCGTCGAGCCTGCCCTCGCCCACCACGATCGCCGACGTGTCCGCGGCGAGGGCGTCGAAACCGGTCACATCGAGGACGTACTCGGCGCCGGAGCGGAGTTCGGCGTCGTACCGTGCCCACATGCCGCCGGAGAACCCGCCTGCCGCGCCGGTGCCGTCGACTTCGGACGGGTCGCGGGGCAGAGCCCGCGCCTTCGCCTCGAGTCGCCGCGTGAGCAGTTGCACAGCTTCCGCGTCGGCACCCTTCTGCGGTCCGAACACCCTGGCGGCGTCGACATACCGGGTGGTGACGTCGGTCAGCACGGTGACGGAGGCGCCCCGGAGCCCGCCGCCTGCCTCGATGGCGGCGATGGCGCCGGTGCCCCCGTCCGTGGTGGCGGAACCGCCGGCCGCGATGACGATGTGCCGGGCACCGCGCCGGGCCGCGTCGGCGACGAGCATCCCGGTGCCGTAGGTGGTGGCGGTGATCGGGTCGCGGGGACCGTCGTGCGGTGTGGTGATCCCGGAGGCTGCGGCGATCTCGATGACCGCCGTCCCGTTTTCGGACAGTCCGTACGTCGGCCGGCACGGACTACCCCAGGGGTTGCGGGCGCGGGCAACGACCGGGCGCAGTCCGAGGGGGACCGCGAGAACGTCGAGGGTGCCTTCGCCGCCGTCGGCGACCGGCAGCCGGATCGCGGTACCGCCGAATGACTCGACCCCGCCGGCGACGGCGTCGGCGACCTCGCCTGCGGTGTAGGTGCCCTTGAAACTGTCGGGGGCGATCAGAACAGTCATGGGTTCCACGCTTCCGGGTTGACCGGATGTGGGGGAATCCGGTTCTGCGCCATGGCCACAGCGTTCTCCGCGCACAGTCTCGCCATCTCGGCGCGCACCGACACCGTGGCACTGCCGAGGTGGGGGAGCAGCACCGTGTTCGACTGTTCCGCGAGTCCCGGGGCGAGCACGGGTTCGTCCTCGTACACGTCCAGCCCGGCGCCGGCGATCTCCCCGGATTTCAGGGCGGCGACGAGGGCGGCTTCGTCGACGACGGGACCGCGGGCCGTGTTGATCAGGATCGCGGAGGGCTTCATCGCCGTCAGCACGCCCGTATCGACCAGGTGGCGGGTTTGCGCGTTGAGGGGCACGTGCAGCGACAGGTAGTCGCTGGTGGCGACGAGGGTGTCCCAGTCGGTGTGGGTGACGAGTCCGGCGAACTCCCCGAGTTCCTCGTCCGTCACCGGCCGGTCGCCGGGAGGCCGAGGGCAGAACTGCACCTGCATGCCGAAGGCCAGTGCCCGTTTCGCGGTCGCCCGCGCGATCCGCCCGAACCCGGCGAGACCGAGCGTGCGCCCCGAAACATCCTGGCCGAGGAGCAGGTTCGGCTCCCATCCGGTGAACTTTCCGGCGCGGACGAACGTGTCGGCCTCCACGGCGCGGCGGGCGGTGGCCATGATCAGCAGCATCGCGACGTCGGCGGTGGCGTCGGTGAGCACCCCGGGTGTGTTGCCGACGAGGATCGAGTTCGCGGTGGCCGCGTCGACGTCGACGTTGTTGAACCCGACCGCGTAGTTGGAGATCCCGCGAATCTTCGCGGCGGCCAGGAGGTCGGCGTCGAAGGAGTCGCGCAGCTGGGACACCACCACGTCGTAGTCCCCGGACACGCACGCGTTCCGTAGTTGCGCGGCGCCGGGTAACGCGTCGGGGACGTGGACGCTGCCCGCGGCGCGCAGCAGCGTGAGACCGGGTTCGGGAATCGGGGTGGTGACGTAGAAGCGGGCGCCGCTCATCGGCCGCCGCCGATGACCCACTCGAACGCGGTGGCGTTGGAGCGTGCGCCCTGGGCGGCCTTGGATCGATTGGCCTCACCGAGTTCCGCGAGCGTCTTCTCGGACAGTTCCACCAGCGACCCGAAAACGGTGGGATTCAGCCAGTTTGGGCGGGTGGCGAACAGCAGGTCCTCGCTGGCGGTGTTGCCGCTGGCACCGGGCGCGAAGGGGCAGCCACCGAGTCCGCCGAGGGCGCCGTCGACGGTCATCGCGCCGGCCGCAACCGCGGCAAGGCTGTTCGCGACCCCCAGACCCCAGGTGTCGTGGCCGTGGAAGACGATTCCGCGCTGCGGGGTTTCCAGCCGGACCCGGGAGACGAGCGAGTACACCTCGGCGGGGACGGCCTGGCCGAGGGTGTCGCAGACGACGACGTCGACGGCGCCGTGGGCGCGCGGGTCGTTGGCAATGTCGATCACCCGTTGCTCGGGCACCCGGCCCTCGAACGGGCAGGTGAACGACGTCGCAATGCACAGTTGGATGCTGCCGCCGACCTGCTGGGCGAGTTCGATCGCCGCCGGCATCGCGGCGAGGCTGTCCTCGGTGGAACGTCCGATGTTCGCCTGGTTGTGGGAATCGGAAGCGGAGAAGCAGTACTGGAAATGGCGTGCACCGGCCGCGGCGGCCTTCTCCACGTGCCGGGGCGTCGCCACCCACACCCAGCAATGGTCCAGTTCCTCCGGGGTCAGTTCGGAGATCACTTCGACGGTATTCGCCATCGGCGGGACGAGGTCGGGACGGGCCATGGACCCGATCTCGAGCGCAGGCACGCCGAGTTCGAGGAGCCGGCGGGCGATCTCGAGCTTCCGGGCGGTGGGCAGCATCTTGCCCGTCAACTGCAACCCGTCGCGCAGGGTGACGTCGCGGAGCAGGGTGCGTGATTCGAAGGACTGCGTCATGAGAGGCCACCTACTGTGTCGTTGACGATGGAGTCGATCTGTTCGGGGGTCTTGCCGAGCAATGTTTCCAGGACCTCCCGGGTGTGCTCGCCGAGGTCCGGTCCGACGGTGCGGATGGGCAGCGACGTGCCGCCGATCACCGGGACGATGCCGGGGAACCCGACCTGCTTCGGCTCGGCCTCACCGGTGTCGACGGTGAATTGCTGAATCATGTTGCGGGCGGCATACTGCTCGTCGCTGCAGATGTCGGCGGCGGTGTTGATCGGACCCGACGGCACCCCGGCGGTGTCGAGGATCTTCAGCGCCTCCTCGCGGGAATACTGAGCGGTCCATTCGCCGATCGCTGCGTCGAGTTCGTCGCGTCGCTCCCAGCGGCCCGCGTTGGTCTGCAGACCCGGGTCGGCGCCGAGGTCGGGTCGGCCGATCGTGTCCATGTAGCGCTGGAAGATGGCGTCACCGTTGCCCGCGATGATGATGCTGTTGCCGTCGTTGCAGAGGTACGCGTTCGACGGGGCGATGCCTTCCATCCGTCCACCGACACGTTCACGTTTGACGCCGTACGCGAGGTAGTCGGGGATCAGCGACTCCATCATCGACAGGATCGATTCGTTGAGCGCGACGTCGATGATCCGATGCGGCAGGGACGGGCCCTGCGTTCCGGCGACTTTCGCAGTCTCCCGCTGGAACAGGGCCATCACCGCCCCGAACGCCGCGTAAAGGCCGGCGATCGAGTCGCCGATCGACACCCCTACCCGTACCGGTGGCCGGTCCGGGTCGCCGACGAGTTCACGGAATCCGCCCGCGGCCTCCGCGACCGCGGCGAACCCCGGCCGCTGTGACATCGGCCCGGTCTGCCCGAACGCCGAGATGCGGGTGATCACCAGGTCCGGGTTGGCCGCGTTCAACGCATCCGGTCCGATGCCCCACTTCTCGAGGGTGCCGGGCCGGAAGTTCTCCAGCAGGATGTCGCACTTGGCGGCGAGGTCGAGGACGAGCTGCCTACCTTCCTCGGTCCGCAGGTCCAGCACGATCGACTTCTTGTTGCGGTTGATCGTGCGGTACAGCATCGACGTGTCGCCGGAGTAGAGGCGCCAGTTGCGCAGTTCGTCACCGGTTTTCGGACGCTCAACCTTGATCACCTCGGCCCCGAAGTCGGCGAGCATGCGTCCCGCGGTCGGGGCGGCGATGTAGTTACCCAGCTCGAGTACCCGTACGCCGTCGAGGGGGCGGATCGTGTTTTCAGACATGATGTTCCTTCAGGGGTGCGAGGGGCGGTCAGAAGAACAGGCTCATCGGAAGAATGAGCAGGATGGCGACCACCGACGCCACCGATACTCCTACGGAGCACGTCTTCAGCGTGCCACGTGTGGTCTGTCCCATGAGGGATTGCAGGAGCCAGAAGGTGTTGCTGGTGACGTGCACGGCGAACAGTGAACCGGCACCGGCCGCCAGCGCGATCAGGACGGGATCGAGGCCGATGATCGGTGCGACGGGGGCGAGGACGCCGGCGGCGGTAATCGCGGAGATCGTCACCGAGCCGACCGCAATATGCAGGGCGGCGGCCATCACCCACACCATGAGCAGCGGGGCGGCGTGGTTGGCGGCGAAGTACTGACCGAGAATGTCCCCGAGTCCGACGGCCGCGATAGTGGCGGCAAGCGAGCCACCGACTCCGGTGAGAATCAGGATCTGGCCGCTTTCGCTGAAACCGCTGGCGATTGCCTTCTGCACGCGATGCTGGCCGATGGTGAGCCGTCCGATGAAACTGGTGCCGATCAGACCGATCAACAAAGCGATGAGCGGTTCGGACACGAAGTCGATAACCGGATTGCTGACGTCGGCGATATCCAGAATGGCGCCGGTAGCGATGAGAAGAAGTGACACGAGCAGCGGAGCGAGCAGGACGATGAGCCGGCCCTCGTGCCGGGTCACGACATCATTGTCCGTGGTCGGGCGCAGGCTGGTGCTGGTGCGCTCGGCCTGGGCGACGCTGCGACCGGGCACGGGCCGCGGGCTCGAGGCACCTACGCCGCCATCGGGAGTCGCGTCCTCGTCCTCGTCGTCCACCACTGTCTGATGGAAGTGCTCCTCGTCCTTCTCCGGGTTCCACCAACCGTGGGTGAACAGGAACGACATGATCGCCACCGAGATCGCCACTGTCGGGATCACCAGGATCAACCCGAAGATCAGCATCTTGCCGAGGGGCACACCGAGCAGTCCGGCGAGCGCCAGCGCGCCCACACCCGGGACCATGAGCACGATGCCGCACTCGAGCCCGATCGCCAGCGCAGTGGCCATCCGCGCGGTGCCCATCCGGCCGATCTTCGGGGCGAGGTTACGTGCGAGCGGTGCGGAGATGACCAGCAGTACGTCGAGGAAGATTGACTGAAGCAACGTCGCGATGGTCAGCGACAGCGCGTAGGGCATCCGCTTGGGACCGAATACCCGCAGCAGCGTTCCCACCAGACGTTGGATCGCACCCATCTCCCGCAGCATGGCGCCCATCAGGACGCCGAAGGAGATAAGCAACCCCACTTCGGCCATGATGTCGCCGAAACCGGTGGCGATCGTCTCCACCGTCTTCGCCGTTCCGAGCCCGGAAGTGAGGCCGAGATAGGCGGATCCCACGACCAGCGACACCACCGGGTTGAACTTGAAACGCACGATCATCAGCACCACGGCCGACACGGCGATCGCGGTGTTGATCAGGATTGCGAGGTCTGACATTGACGCGTCCTAACGAGGAGGCGGATAGTGACTACAGTCACAAGGTCACCCATATTATGAACACAGACTCACGATATAAGCAACGGGCCCCCGGCCTCTAGGGGTGGGTGTGGCGCCGATCGGGGTCGGCCGCTACTGTGGGCGCCATGCAGCGCGTGTATTTCTGGTTTAGCAGGCCGGCCCCGGGTGGGTCGGTCGGCGTAACCACGCGCTGATCACTTCCACCCCAGAGCCGGATTACAGACCGGCTCGCGGGATTCTTCACAGTCTTCGAGGGTCGGCCTGAGAACAGGAACTCCACCCCATGACTGTCACTCTCGACACCGCGTCCCACGCTGATCGCCTCGACGACCAGCGCACAGTGAGCATCAGCCCCCTGGTGGCCCCCTCTGTCGTGCGCCGTGAATTCGCGCCCGACGATGTCGCGGCTGCGACTGTGCGTAGCGGCCGCGCCGACACGGTCAACGTGCTGAACGGCGACGACGACCGTCTTCTCGTCGTGGTCGGCCCGTGCTCGGTGCACGATCCGGCGGCTGCGATGGACTACGCGCGCCGACTCGCCGCGAAGGCGGAGGAACTCCGGGACGATCTGCACATCGTCATGCGTGTCTACTTCGAGAAGCCGCGCACGACCCTGGGATGGAAGGGCCTGCTCAACGACCCGCATCTGGACGGCACCTTCGACATCGACACCGGTCTGCGGATGGGGCGGAAACTGCTGCTCGACGTGTCCTCGCTCGGGCTTCCCGTCGGTTGCGAATTCCTCGACCCGATCATGCCCCAGTACATTGCCGACCTGGTCACCTACGGCGCAATCGGTGCGCGCACCGCCGCCAGCCAGGTGCATCGACAGCTCTGCAGCGCGCTGTCGATGCCGGTAGGTATCAAGAACTCCACGGAGGGTGACGTGCAGGTGGCGGTCGACGGAACGAGGGCCGCGGCGGCGAGTCATGTGTTCCCCGGGACGGATCTGGACGGTCAGGCCGCTCTGATCCGGACGATGGGCAACCCCGACTGCCATGTGATCTTGCGCGGCGGAACCGACGGACCCAACTACGACTCGGAGACGGTGTCCGACACACTCGCCCGGCTGCGGAAGTCGGGACTGTCCGAGCGGGTCGTGATCGATGCGAGCCACGGCAACAGCAGCAAGAATCACGAAAAGCAGGTGGAGGTGGTCGGCGACATCGCGGCGCGGCTCGAGGCGGGCGAGCGCGGCGTCGTCGGCGTCATGATCGAGAGCTTCATCGAGGCCGGCCGTCAGGACCTCACCCTGGGCCGCGCCGAGGACCTCACCTACGGGCAGTCCATCACCGACGCCTGCATCGACTGGGACACCACCGCCGCGCAGCTCGACCGGTTGGCGCAGGCGGTCGCGGCCCGGCGGGGGTGAGCGATCATCGGACTCCTCGCGTGCGGAACTGGACGCTGATGCGTGGCCCCACCGGGCGGCTGCACTTCGGTACGCAATGCTCCCAGGTGCGTTGGCAGGATCCCCCCATCACCAGTAGGTCGCCGTGCCCGAGCGAGTACCGGATCGACTGCCCTCCACCGCGCGGCCGCAGCAACAGCGGTCGCGCGGTGCCGAGGGAGAGGATGGCCACCAACGTGTCCTGGGTGCGGCTACGGCCGGTGTCGTCGCCGTGCCAGGCCACGCTGTCGGAGCCGCCCCTGTAGAAGCAGAGGCCCGAGGTCACGAACTTTTCTCCCAGTTCAGGCAGGTAATGCGTGCTCAACGCCTCGCGCGCCGCGACCAGGAGTGGATCGGGAAGCGGCTCGTTCTCCCCGTAGAAGCGGACGAGACGCGGAACGTCGACCACGCGGTCGTACATCTGTCTGCGCTCTGCCCGCCACGGAACGGTGTCGACGAGCTCGGTGAACAGCTCGTCGGAGCCCGTCATCCAGCCGGGGCGCACGTCGACCCACGCGCCGGCAGTGAGGGTTCGGCGAGTGACCGTCGATCCGAGTTCGCCCAGTTCGACACCGCCCGACGCGTCGTCGAACAGCGAAGCCTGGAGCGCGTACCGCGCGTCCGCGGAAGTCATGCGGTCATACTACCTCGAGGTTCGAACGTATGTTCCCCTCATTTTCGGGCGTAGTGATCACCGCTCAAACGCACCCGATTTCTGTAGCTGCACTACTTTTCGGGCCCTAGAAGAAGTGCGGCTGCGAAGAAGGGGTGCGTCTGTGTACAAGAGCGCGGCACCGGTCCACCGAGGCCGGACTGGACGGTGACGGCGAGTGACGTTGGTGGGATCGTCACGACCATGATCGATTCGACGGCAATACTCGGGGTGGCGGCGATCGCGCTCGGATTGGTACTGACGCCGGGACCCAACATGCTGTACTTGGTCTCGCGCAGCATCACTCAGGGCCGAGGAGCAGGTTTGATATCGCTGGGCGGAGTCGCGATCGGATTCTTGTTGTATCTGGCAGCGACGACGCTCGGGATTTCGGCGGTATTCTCTGCGGTTCCGCAGGCATACACGGCATTAAAACTGGCAGGTGCGTGTTACCTCGGCTGGCTGGCGTGGCAGGCGCTCCGGCCGGGCTCGGGTACACCGTTCGCCCCGAGGCAGACTCTGCCGCGCGATTCGCCGGCCCGTCTGTTCACGATGGGACTCACTACGAACTTGCTCAATCCCAAAATCGCGGTGATGTACCTGGCGTTGATTCCGCAGTTCGTCGACTCCGACTCCGGACCGGTGTGGTCGCAAAGTCTGCTGCTGGGAAGTGTCCAGATTGTCGTCGCTGTGGTCGTCAATGCCGCAATCGTCTGCCTTGCAGGGTCAGTCGCCGGCTTCCTGCAGGGACGGCCACGATGGATCCGCGCTCAGAAACTCGTGATGGGCAGTGTGCTGGGCGGGCTCGCGGTACATCTTGCGTTCGATCGCGGTCGCCCCACGGTGATCTGAAATCCGACGGACCACTCCCGCGGCGTCGTACTCGACTCAACCTGTCGGTACCTCGCTATACCGTCGGAACATGGGATACGAATTTCAGGTCACCGTCGATTCGGAGAACCCGCACAGCCTCGCGAAGTGGTGGGCGCAGACGCTCGGTTGGGAGGTGGAGCCGAGCAACGAGGAATTCATCCGCGGACTGGTGCAGGCCGGTCACGCGAAAGAATCCGACACCATGATCTTCGAAGGTGTTCTCGTCTGGCGGGAGGGTGCCGCCATTCGGGATCCGGCACATTCGGAGCGGCCACGGGTGCTGTTCCAACTCGTTCCCGAGTCGAAGACGGTGAAGAACCGCCTGCATCTCGACCTGCGGGTGGGAGACGGGCGAGAAGACCTCGCCAGGGAACTCGAGGAATCCGGCGCGAAGGTGCTCCACCGGGGACGGCAGGGTCCGAACGAGTGGATCACCATGGCCGATCCGGAGGGCAACGAGTTCTGCCTCGCCTGACCGAGCAGGCCGGGGACGCAATGGGCCGAAAACGCAGTGGGCCGAAAATGCAGTAGCCGAGGTCAGCGGTACGCGCTGGGAGTGGTGCCGGTCCACCGCTTGAAGGCGCGGCGGAATGCGCTGGGCTCGGAGAATCCCAGGCGTGCGGACAAATCGTCGACCGTCTCACCGCGTCGCAGACCCGCGACTGCGGCGTCGCGCAGAACCTCCTCGCGGAGCTGATTGAGCGAGGTGCCTTCCTGCCGGAGTAGGCGCCGTAGGTGGGGCACGCTGATCGACAGCATCTCCGCGATCTCCTCGGCGGTGGACGTGCGGCCCTTCATGCCCAATTCCAGCACCCGCCGCACCTGGGATGACGCCGTGCTGTCGTAGTCGCGCTCGGACATCAGTAGCGTCGGCGATTCGCGGAGGTACTCTTCGAGCGTGTCCTCGGTCTGGATGATCGGCAGCCGCAGCACTGCATTGTCGAATTCGATTGCGGGAATTGCGCAGTCGAACGTGACGGGGACACCGAAGATGTGGTCGTAGTTTTCGGCGAGGCGTGGAAGCGGTGCGGGGTACGGCATGTCGACGGCGAGCAACCGGACGCGCTTACCTACCAGCCACGCTGCGAACCGGTGCAGGAGAATGAGGAGGAAGTCGGTGGTGACGCGCGCCGCCTCGAGCGACAACTGTGCATCCTCGGCCGACTGGACCTTCGCGCCGGGACGGATATCGAGCGTCATGCGCGTTCCGCCGTGGTTGCCGGGGACGATGTGGAGAGCGGGAAGTGAGGGCAGCGCCCGGAGAATGTCTGCCATCCGCTCGAGCGCGGCAGAGAGGTCGGCGGTGTGGATCAACGCCAGACACACCAGCCGAAAGGTGCCGCGCGGCACCGGAGCCGGCCCGAGACCGAACAGTTCGTCGCCCGTGATCTGCCAGACCGCTTGCGTGAACGCAGTGACCTGGGTCGGTGTGAGCCTGGCCAATGGGTCCTGCAGCGACACCGCCGTGATCCCTGCGACGGATAAAGCGGGGGAGAGGTCGACGCCACTGCGAGCCGACAGCTCCAGTGATCGCCGGACGAAGTCGGCGGGGATGGTGCGAACAGTCACGAGCCAGGCTTTCCGAGAGCCCGCAATCGCCGTGCGGCCTCGGCGAGCACATGGTCCTGTTTGCAGAAGGCGAAGCGCACCAAGGGCTTCCACTGCTCGGGATGGTCGGTGAACACGCTGACCGGCACACCGGCGACACCGATCCGCGCCGGAAGATCGCGACAGAACTCGATACCGTCGTGCTCGCCGATCCCCGTGATGTCGGCGCAGAGGTAGTACGTGCCCCCGCCGGAACGGACTTCGAGGCCGGCCGCCACGAGAGCGTCGTAAAGAACATCCCTCTTCGTTTGCAAGCTGTCGCGTAGTTGTGTCACCCACTGCTGTTCGTGCGTCAGCGCGTGAGCCACCGCCGGCTGGAACGGGCCGCCGCCCACGAACGACATGTACTGCTTCGCGGTGCGCACGGCGTCGACGAGTTCGGCGGGTCCGCATGCCCAACCGATCTTCCAACCGGTGACGTTGAACGTCTTGGCGGCACTCGACACGCTGACCGTGCGTTCGTACATCCCGGGGAGGGTGGCGACGGCGGTATGGGTCCGGCCGTCGAAGACCAGGTGTTCGTAGACCTCGTCACTGAGGACCAGCAGGTCGTGCTCGCAGGCCAGGCGAGCGACGGCCTCGAGTTCTTCGCGGGTGAACACCGTGCCGGTGGGATTGTGCGGTGTGTTGAGCACCAGCATCCGGGTCTTGCTCGTGACTGCATCGCGGAGTCCGTCGAGGTCGACGGCGAAGCTCTCGCCGGCGGGGACGAGGGGCACGGTGCGGCGTATCGCGCCCGCCAGTGCGACGGAGGCCGCATAGGAGTCGTAGTACGGCTCGATCAACACCACCTCCTCGCCGGGCTCCACGAGACCGAGAATTGCCGCGCTGATCGCTTCCGTCGCGCCAACGGTGATCAGCACCTCCGAGTCCGGGTCGTGGTCGAGGCCATAGCGAGCCAGCCGGTCGGCGGCCACCGCACGCCGCAACACGGGCATTCCGGGCCCGGGTGGGTACTGGTTGAGGCCGTCGGCGATGGCCGCTCGCGCGGTGTCGAGCATCGACGACGGCCCGTCGGTATCGGGGAAACCCTGGCCGAGGTTGATGGCGCCGTGTTCCACCGCGAGGGCGGTCATCTCGGCGAAGATGGTCGACGCGAACGGCTGCAGGCGCGAGACGGTTCGATTACGCGGCGTAGCCGACAGGCGATTGCGCGGCGTTTCGGGCATTACTGCAGCGTAGTCGGTGTGCCACCGAACCTCGCACACGGCCGTGTCACGTTCTGCGGGGCTGTCTCGTCTTCTCTGTAGACGGCGCGCGAAGGGCGCCCGGTGACGATGGAGGACACAATGCCCCGCATTCCCGCAGTGGCCCCGGCTGACGCGAGCCCGTTGGTCAAGGTCGCGTACAAATTCGCTGCCCACAAGTTCGACGAGGTCCCGGAGCCGTTCACCGTGCTCGCCCACCACCGCAAACTCTTCGTCGCCTCGGCCCGGCACGAGCTGGCGGTGCAGAAGGCGTCGACCGTGCTTCCGGCCAGTGTTCGGGAGCTGGCCGTGTACCGCGTCGCCTGGACGATCGGCTGCTCATGGTGCGTGGACTTCGGGACGATGCTGCAACGCCTGGACGGGCTGGACACGGCGAGGCTCGAAGACATCGGCAACTACGCCGACTCCCCGGCGTACAGCGAGGATGAACGTGCGGCCATCGCCTATGCCGACGCGATGACTGCAACGCCCACGACGGTCACGGACGAACAGGTGGCCGACCTCGAACGCCGTTTCGGCAGGGACGGTGTCGTCGAACTGTCGTATCAGATCGGAATCGAAAACATGCGGGCCCGGATGTATTCGGCACTGGGCATCACCGAACAGGGTTTCAGCACCGATTCGTGTCGGGTTCCGTGGGCCTCGAACGACGCGCAGGTCACGAAGGGTGGTCCGGAAGCCTGATCCCGAGGAGCTTCTCCGGATTCGCGATGTCGTAGGCGGCGTAGACGAGTCCGTCCCGGACGGTGAACCCACCCACTCGCGGAGGCGAGCTGCGGTGGGTCCCGCCGCCGGCGATCCCGGCGCTGAAGAAGCCGAGCTGACCGTTGACAAGGACAGGCTGCATGGTGGTGAAGGCGGCGGCGCCGTACTTTCGGATGAGGCCGAGATAGAAGCGAGCGAACTTGTCCGCTCCCCGGATGACGTTGACGGCGGTACCGGTCGTGCCGTTGGCGTCGCCGATGACGAGGGCGTCGGGGTGCAGTGCCGACACCACCGCATCGATGTCGCCGGAGGCGAGGGCTCCGAGAAGTCGCTGCACCGCGCGGGAATGCTCCTCGTCCGGGACCGCGGGAGTGGTTGCTGCCGCGGCCTTACGGGCGCGGGACGCGAGCTGCCGCGCCGCCGGAACCGCGATCCCCAGCAGGTCTGCCACCTCGTCGAATGGCACCCCGAACCCGTCGTGGAGCACGAAGGCGACGCGTTGCTGCGGAGTGAGCGTGTCGAGCACGATCAACGCGGCCAGCCGGTTGTCTTCCTCCTGTACGACCGCTTCGAGCGGATCCGGCTCCGCAGACGGTCCCAGCCCGGTGACTATGGGTTCTGGAAGCCACTGCCCGACATACTGTTCCCGCCGCACGGCGGCCGATCGCAGCCGATCGAGGCAGATTCTGCCGACCACGGTGGTCAGCCAGCTCCGGAGGTCCCGTATGCCGGTGGCATTCTCTTCGTCGAGTCGCAGCCACGACTCCTGCACGGCATCCTCGGCGTCGCTGACACTGCCGGTCAGCCGATAGGCCACCGACAACAGATGCCGCCGGTGGCCCTCGAATTCGTCTACCAGCGTCGCTGACGGCATGCCGACATCGTACGTCCGATCCAGACATAAAATCCGTGGTGCGCGTAACCGTTGACCCTGGTGGGGGCACCGGACGTATTGTGGGACAACCACACGACGTCAGGGAGTTCTGCCATGTTCCAGTGTTGTAGCTGTCGCAGCTGACCTGGCTTTTCTGCACCCCTTCTCTTCGCAGGCACTACTCGATCCAGCGGGACCGTCCCGGTCTCCGGTCGAACGGTGCGCATCACCCGACCCGCCACCCTTTCCGTGTGCGGGCATCACCCTGAGGAAGATCCCGATGCTTCATCCACGTCTGGCGCGGACTCTGGCCGCCGCGGCCGCCCTGCTCACCTTCGCCGGCCTCACCGTCGCCTGCTCGAGCGACAAGACCGTCACGACCGCCGACGGTAAGACCGTCCTGCGCTACGAGGGAACCACCGGCCAGGTCTCCTTCTCGGAATTGGCGGCCGACCTGGGTTACTACCAGAAGGTCGAGCTGAACTGGATCGGCGACAGCACCAGTGGGCCCCAGAGCATCCAGAACGCCGCAACGGGACAGACCGATTTCGGTGGGGCGTTCAACGGGGCGGTACTGAAGCTGGCCGCCGCGGATTCACCCGTCACCTCGGTCGTCGGTTACTACGGCTCCGACAAAGAGACGTTCAACGGGTACTACGTGCTCGAGGACAGCCCGATTCGCACCGCCCGAGATCTCATCGGCAAGAAAGTCGGGATGAATACCCTCGGCGCGCACCACGAATTCCTGGTCCGTGAATGGCTGGCGCGGGAGGGGCTCACTCCGGACGAGATCAAGCAGGTGGAGCTCACTGTCGTACCCCCGGTGAACACCGAACAGGCACTGCGACAGGGACAGATCGATGTCGGCACACTCGGGAGCGTGTTCCGCGACAAGGCCGTGGAGAAGGGCGGCATCCGCGCGCTGTTCACCGACGAGTCGATCTTCGGTTCGTTCACGTACGGCTCGCTGCTGTTCCGCAACGACTTCATCGCAAAGAACCAGGAGGCAGTGGCCGACTTCGTGCAGGGCACGGCCCGGGCGATCCGCTGGACGCAGACCACGCCCCGCGATCAGGTGATCGCGAAGTACAAGGAGATCATCACCGAGCGCGGACGCAACGAGAACACCGACCTCGTCGACTACTGGAGGTCGCCCGGTGTCGCCGGCCCCGGTGGAGTGATCACCGACAAGGAAATCCAGACCTGGATCGACTGGCTCGTGCGCAATGGAGAACTCGAGGACGGCAAGCTCACGCCGGCCGATGTGTACACGAACGAGTACAACCCCTACGCCAACGGCACGTATCCGGCGGACAGCGGTCCGGACGGGCAGGCCCTGGCCACGAAATGACTGTACCGAGCAGAACTCACGGAGAAGTATCGGAAGGACAGACATGAGCACGACCGCTTCGGACCGAGGTCAGGTCACACCCCCCAAACTCCGCCTCGAACACGTCACCAAACAATTCGACGTGCGTGGGACGAAGGACAAGTTCACCGCGATCGCAGACATCGACATCGACCTCGCCGCCGGTGAGTTCCTCGTCCTCGTCGGACCCAGCGGTTGCGGAAAGTCGACGCTGCTGGACCTTCTCGGAGGTTTGAGCACACCGACCTCGGGCCGCATTCTCCTCGACGGAAAGCCGGTGACGGGGCCGGGACTCGACAGAGGCATCGTCTTCCAGCAGTACGCGCTTCTCCCATGGCGCACCGCGCGGCACAACATCGAGTTCGGGTTGGAAGCCAAGGGGCTGCCCAAGAAGGAGCGGCGAAGCCTCGCCGAGCACTACCTCGAGTTGGTGGGCTTGCACGGCTTCGGTGACCGGTATCCGCACGAACTGTCCGGTGGGATGAAGCAGCGTGTCGCGATTGCCCGCAGCCTGGCCTTCGATCCCGAAGTGCTACTGATGGACGAGCCGTTCGCCGCCCTCGACGCGCAGACCCGCGAATCACTCCAGGACGAACTGCTGCGCATCTGGAAGGCAACGGGAAAAACCATCCTGTTCATCACCCACGGCATCGACGAGGCCATCTACCTCGGGCAGCGGGTTGCGGTGTTGACCTCGCGACCCGGGCGGGTGAAGACGTTCGTCGACATCGACATCGACCGCAGCGGTGAGGACGTCCGATCCAACGAGCAGTTCCGGCAGTACCGGCACAAGATCTGGACGCTGTTGCACGGTGAAGTGGAGCGAGCACAGGTAATCGAGAAGGAGGAGGCTCATGTCTAGCGCACTTGCCACACCGACAGATCTCGACGAGGCACCTGTCGTCGCCGATCCACTGCAGACCCGCGCAACGTCGCCCGCACCGGAGGTCCGGCCGGCGGCACCCAACGCCGCGAAGCGCGCCGGCGCGGTCGTGGGACCGGTCGCCTGGCGAATCCTCAAGCCTTCCATCGCGATCGTCGCGTTTCTCGCGCTGTGGGAGTTGGCGCCCCGAATCGGGTTGGTGGACGAGGTGTTTCTACCACCGTTCAGTACGGTGGTCGAAGCCTTTCTCGACCTGGCCGCCAGCGGTGAACTGTGGCAGCACGTGTCGGCGAGTCTCTCGCGGGCTCTGATCGGCTTCTTCGTGGCAGTCGCGATCGCGATCCCGCTGGGTATCGCGATCGCCTGGTACCGGCCGGTGTCGGACTTCCTGAACCCCATTCTCGAACTCTTCCGCAACACGGCCGCGCTGGCCCTGCTACCCGTCTTCATCCTGATCCTCGGCATCGGTGAGGAGTCGAAGATCGCGCTGGTGATCTACGCCTGCACGTTCCCCATTCTCCTCAACACGATTTCCGGTGTGCGCACCGTCGATCCGCTGTTGATCAAATCGGCTTCGTCGCTGGGATTGTCGCCGGTGCGCCTGTTCCAGAAGGTGGTGCTGCCCGCCGCTGTTCCCACCATCTTCACCGGTATCCGCATGGCGGCGGCATCCTCCATTCTCGTGCTGATCGCGGCTGAAATGGTGGGCGCCAAGGCCGGGCTCGGCTATCTGATCACCGCCTCCCAGTTCAACTTCCAGATCCCCAACATGTACGCGGGCATCGTCGCGATCTCTGTTCTCGGGCTGTCCCTCAACGCGATTCTCGTGTTGATCGAACGCAGGTTGTCGCGCTGGCGGGTCTGAACGGCCTGCTGCTCATCTCGTAGAAAAGAAACTCGATGTCACAAGGTTCCCAGCACTTCCATCTCAATGCCTTTCTCATGGGCGTGGGTCACCACGAGGCGGCGTGGCGGCATCCACGCACGGAGGCCCACCGGGTTCTGGACGTGAAGCACTTCCAGGAACTCGGGCGGATCGCGGAACGCGGCAAACTCGACTCCGTGTTCTTCGCCGACACCCTGGCAATCGGTCCGCGGCTCGAGCACAACACGCAGGCGATCTTCGAACCCGTCACGCTGCTGTCGGCCATCGCCGTCGCCACCGAACACGTGGGACTGATCGCCACGGCGTCGACGAGTTACGGCGACCCCTACAGCTTGGCGCGGAAGTTCACCTCTCTCGACCACATCAGCGGTGGCCGGGCGGGGTGGAACATCGTGACCTCGGCGGGCGCGGACGAGGCGGCGAACTTCGGCGTCGACGGGATCCCGGCGCACAGCGGAAGATACGAGCGCGCAGCGGAATTCGTCGACGTGGCACTTGCGCTGTGGGACAGCTGGGAAGACGACGCCGTGGTGCTCGACCCGGACACCGGCCTGTTCGCCGACCCGGCAAAGGTCCACACGATCGACCACGATGGACCCCGCTTCCAGGTCAAGGGGCCGCTGAACTCCCCACGATCGGCGCAGGGGCGACCACTGCTGGTACAGGCCGGTTCTTCGGAGAGCGGTAAAGAGTTCGCCGCCCGGCACGCAGAGGCGGTCTTCACTGCGCAACGCACCCTCGCGCAAGGGCAGGAGTTCTACCGGGACCTGAAGGCGCGGGTGGTGAAGTACGGCCGCAATGCCGGCGATCTGAAGGTGCTGCCGGGTATCGTCCCGTTCATCGCAGACACCCAGGAGGAGGCGGAGGCGCTCGAACGGTCCTTCACCGACCTGATTTCACCCGCGTACTCGCTGCGTCAGCTGTCCACGATGCTCGGCGTCGACCTCACCGAGCATTCCCTCGACGCCCCGCTCCCACCCTTGCCACCGCTCAACGAGATTCAGGGGAACAAGAGCCGGTACCAGCTGGTCAAGGATCTTGCCGAAGACGGCTCGCTCACCGTGCGGCAACTGATCGGACTCCTCGGCGGCGGGCGTGGACACCGCACATTCGCCGGAACCCCCGAGCAGGTGGCGGACGAGTTGCAGATCTGGTTCGAACAGGGTGCGGCGGACGGCTTCAACATCATGCCGCCGTACTTGCCGGGAGGTCTCGACGACTTCGTCGATCAGGTGGTTCCCATTCTCCAGGACCGCGGACTGTTTCGCACCGAGTACACCTCGACGACGTTGCGCGGTCACTATGGACTGGGCGAGGTCGGCAACCGGTTCGCACCCGGTGACGCGCTGGGCGGTGCCATCGGCGAAGCGAGCGCATGAGCGGTCCGACCGGCCTCAAACCCTTTGTCACCACGGTCTTCGTCCCGGCCGCAATCTTCGGGATCGGCCAGGGCGCCGCGGCGCCGGTCATGGCCCTCACTGCACGCGATCTAGGTGCGTCGGTGGCGGTGTCGGGGCTGATCGTGGCGGTCGTCGGGCTCGGCGCCGTGCTCGGTGACCTGCCGGCCGGGCGGATCGTAGCCAGGTTCGGCGAGCGGCGGTCGATCATCGGGGGCAGCTCGGCCGGCGCCCTCGGCGTCCTGATCTGCTTGTTTGCGCCGACGCCGGGAGTTCTGGGTCTCGGCGCCCTGCTGACCGGGCTCGCCAACGCAGTATGGGGCCTGGCCCGGCAGAGCTATCTGGCCGAGGCCGTGCCGCTCGGGCTGAGGGCACGTGCCATGTCGTCGTTTGCGGCGATGTGGCGGCTCGGCTTCTTCGTCGGCCCGCTTCTCGGTGCCGCCGTGATCCTCGTCGTCGGCACGCGCGGCGGGTTCGTCGTCCAACTTGTCGGTGTCGTGTTGTCGGGGTGGCTGATGTCCCGCGTCCCCGATCCACCGAGTCGCACGGATGGCCCGGTGAAGTCGCATGCCACGCTGCCCTCGATTCTGCGTGGGCACCGAAAGCTGTTGTCCACCCTTGGCGCCGGCTCGCTGCTGATGGGTGCGGGGCGAGCGTCTCGGGAAGCGGTGCTGCCGCTGTGGGCAGCCCACCTCGGACTCGACGCCGCCCAGGTGAGCCTGGTGTTCGGTGCCGGAGCGGCCGTCGACCTGCTGTGTTCGTATCCGGCCGGCCACTTCATGGACCGGTACGGCCGGAGATTCATCGCCGTACCCTCCCTGCTGGTGATCGGGGTGTCGTACCTGGCGTTGCCGTTCTCACACGATCTGGTGTCGATCGGTGCGGTCGCCGTCCTCATGGGGATCGGCAACGGACTCGGCAACGGCGTCATCATGACGCTCGGGGCCGACATCGCCCCACCCGCGATCCGCGCCGAATTCCTCGCCGCCTGGCGACTGACCCACGACACCGGTATGTTCGCCGGGCCGTTGGGGGTGGGTGCGCTGGCCGCGGTGGTCCCGCTCGGGTTCGCCGTCGGTGCGATCGGCGGGGCTGCGCTGGTCGGTGCGAGCCTGCTGTTTCGCTTCATTCCCGTGTACTCGCCGTGGCCGCCTCGACCGAGCCGCGATCCGGGTTCCGTCGCCCTCGAGAAACAAGAAACCTAGGACTCGGCCGGGCTCGGTGAGGCGGCTCCGGGGAGTTAACCGGCCATGGCCGATACCGGCGAGATCGCCCCGGCACGCCTGGCGGGAAGCAGTGCCGCAATCATCCCGCAGACCCCGCCGATCAACACGATGGCGAAGAGCTGCACCCACGGGATTCCGCTGAGCACCACATCGTCGTAACCGAAAACCGAAGCAGTTCCGGCGGTTCCGAAGACCAGACCGAACACGACGCCCATTCCGGACGCCACACCGGCCACCAGGAGAGCTTCCCAGATCAACATTGCGCGTACTCCCTTTCTCGTCAGGCCGAGCGCTCGAAGCAGTCCCGATTCACGACGCCGTTCGAGGACGGACAGTGCCATCGTGTTACCGACGCCGATGAGAGCGATCAGCACAGCTACCGACAGCAGGCCCGCGACCACCATGAGCATGGTGTCGAACACCGAATCGATAGCCCCGCGCATCGCGATCATGCCTTGGACCTCGCTTCCGGGCGCCAGCTCACGGGCAAGTTCCGTCACCTGGTCGGTCGCCGCCAGCGACTGCTCGTCGGAGTTGCCCTCCGACAGACGAATCCAGTACGCGTCGATCACCGGGGACGATGCCGACACCGCCATATCGGTGTGATCGAGGAGAGCCGGCTGACCGTCCCGGCCCTCTACCACCGTGACTGTGACGTCGCCGCGATCACCTCGGACCGTCGCCGTGTCTCCAGGGCTCAGACCGTTGTCCCGCAGTCCGGCGGGAGAAAGCACCAGCCGTCCCGGTGAGGGAAGGGTGATCGGGGTACGCAGCACGGACTGCGCGGCACTGCCCGACACCCCGAAGGCCTCCAGTTCGCCACGGCCATCGATGACCAGGTCGGCACGCTCGAGCGCCGAAACCCCCCACACACCCGTTGTTGCCGTGATCCGCGGGCCCAACGCCGGTGGAAGTCCTCGGTTCCCTGCGCTGCTGACCATCACGTCCACCGGAAACTGCTCGTCCATCGCGGCGGGGGCCGACGATTTCACTGTCGCGATCCCCACCACCAAGGTGCTGGTCAGCGCCACACCGATCAACAGAGCGGTGACTGTGGCGGCGGTCCGGCGCGGATTCCGGCCTGCGTTGCCCGCGGCGAGCTCGCCGACCGGACCTGCCAGCCGTGCCAGAACGATGCCCGTCCGGCTGATCAGCGCCGGCACCATCGTAGTGCTCAGTGCCGCGATGCCGAGGAACGAGAGCAATCCGCCCACAGTGGCTGCCGGAACTTGCTGTACGAGTACGCCTACCACGGTCATCGCGATTCCGGCGGCCAGCATCACGAGGCCGAGAACCCTGCGGCCGAGTGACATTCGAGCACTCTCCGGCTTTGCGTCCATCGGTTGCAGCGCTGCGAGTGGCGACAGTCTGGTCGCCGCCCGTCCGGGGGCAGACGCTGCCACCATGGTCATCACGATCCCCACTGCTACACCGAGCGCGACCGACAGAGGATCGACATGCAACATCGACAGCGGGATCGGTGCATCCGCCGCCGTGGCTACCCGTCCGACCACCCAGGCCAACGCGATCCCGACGCCGGCGCCGAGAACGGACGCGATGATCCCTACTGCGGCCGCCTCCGTCCGGATACTGCGGCGCACCTGTGATGCGGTTGCACCGACACAGCGCAGGACCGCAAGCTCCTGGGTCCGCGCCGCGAGCAGCACTGCGAAGGTATTGGCGATCACGAGCGCCGCGACAACGACCGCGATGGCGCCGAAGGACAGGAGGATGGTACTCAGTACCTCGGCCTGGCCGAGATACTGTCCTGCAGCGTCTTTCGTAGCTGCGGCTCCGGTAGTCACGGTCGAGTCGGCGGGCAGGGCCTCGCGGATACGGGTGGCCAGCTCCCGCTGTGACAGGGACCCGTCACCGGCGATGCGTACCTCGTGGGTGGCGGCCTCACCGGCCCACTGAATCAGCTGGGCAGGTGTCGCGAAGACCGTGGTGCCGCGCATTCGCTGCGCTGTTCCGGAGAGGTCGACCAGCCCGACGACGCGCACACTGGTGGTCACACCGTCGCTCGCTTCGAGTGCGGTCACCGTGATCTCCGAGCCGACAGGGATTCCGGCGTCCTTACTCACCAGCGCCTCGCCGAGTCCCCTGGGCAGTTCTCCGTCGGAGACCTGCTGCCACCGCAACACACTGTCGTCCGCGATCGACACGGCGTCACCGTAGGACTTTCCGTCGATCGCGGAATCGACACGGACAGAGGCGCTCACGTCATCGGTCGTCGCGGCGACGCCGGGGATCCGGGCGAGGTCGGCCGCCCTGGCGCCCGGCCCGGAAGCGACCGCGTCGGTGCCCTGATACTGCACAGCGAGCGAGGTGTCGATTCCGGCGCCGACGGTGGAGTTCAAGGTCAGCGTCGCCACGATGTACCCGACGGCGATGACCACCGCGAGAATCGAGGCCACGTACCGGCCCGCGTGCGCCCGGGCCTGCGCCAAAGCCAGCTCCCTCATCGTCGCACCGCCGGGAGGTCGTTCGCGCCGAGTGCACGCATCGACGCGATCACGGAATCTACGGTCGGCCGGAGAATGTCACCGGCGATCAGACCGTCTGCAATGAGAACCACCCGGTCCGCATACGACGCGGCAACCGGGTCGTGCGTCACCATCACCACCGTCTGCGACGTCTCCCGCACGCACGTTCGCAGGAGCCCGAGAACCTCTGTGCCGGAGTGTGAATCGAGGTTCCCAGTCGGCTCGTCGGCGAAGACGACGTCGGGCTGCGGAAGCAGAGCGCGCGCCACAGCCACCCGCTGCTGCTGCCCGCCCGACAACTCGTGGGGGAGATGATCGAGCCGGTGCGTGAGCCCGAGCTTGGCGACCACTTCCGCCATCCACTGCGGCGACGGGGTGCTGCCCGCCAGGCGCATCGGCAACATCATGTTGGCTCGCGCGCTCAGAACCGGCAGGAGATTGAATGCCTGGAACACGAATCCGATCCGCTCACGCCGCAGTTCGGTCAGCTCCCCATCCCCCAACCCGGTCACCTCGGTGTCGCCGAGAAACACGCGGCCGGCCGACACCGTGTCCAGTCCGGCCAGGCAGTGCATCAGCGTCGACTTGCCGGAACCCGACGGACCCATGATGGCGGTGAATGCGCCTCGCTCGAAGTCGACGTCCACCCCGCCCAGCGCCCGCACCGCTGTCTCACCCGTGCCGTATACCTTCGTTACCCCGCTCGCGCGGACCGCAGCCTGCATCGTCGTCCCCACCTCCGTGTTGGTCCTTGTCATCACGGAATCGACGTTATTGCAGGTGAAGCGGTGTGCGCGTCGGAGCGCGGAGCCATCTTCCGGCGGCGGCCGTCGTCCTCCGGTAGGACGACGTGGGCCCCCGGCGTCAGTCCTCGGTACCGAGAAGGTCCGAGCGGCGCACCAAACCGACCTGGAATGCGAACACCACCGCTTGCACCCTGTCTCGTGAGTGCGTTTTCGACAGAACGCGTCCCACATGCGTCTTCACGGTGGTCTCCGATATGTGGAGCTGCGCCGCAATTTCCGTATTGGACAGCCCATACGCCATGGCCTCGAGAACCTCCACCTCACGGCGTGTGAGTTCCTCCGGAAGCTGTGCGCGGTCCATCGAATCCTCGAGTAACGGCCCCACGTGCTGTAGTAGGCGGCGAGTGGCCCGTGCCTCGATCACGGCGTCACCCCGGTGCACCGTCCGGATACCGTCGAGCAACTGTTCCGGTGGAACGTCTTTGAGGAGAAAGCCGCTCGCCCCCGCCCGGATTGCGGACAAGACATATTCGTCGTTGTCGAAAGTGGTGAGTACCACCACTTTCGGCGCATCTTCTGAGGCCAGCAGCTGGCGGGTGGTTTCGATGCCGTCCATGCGCGGCATCTGCACATCCATCAGGACGACATCGACGCGACATGCCGCGAGTTCGGTGAGCGCCTGACGCCCGTCCGACGCCTCGACTACCACCGACAGGTCCGGCTGCGAATCGATGACCATCCGGAATCCCGCGCGGACCAGTTGCTGGTCGTCGATCAGCGCAACATCGATGCGGCCGCCGTGTTCGTCCATGCACTCACCCTAGGTGTTTCCGTGAGGGAGGACGGCGCGGACCCGATAGCCGCCACCAGGTTTGGGACCAGCCGTCACCCGGCCGCCGTGAAGTCGTGCGCGCTCCGTCATCCCGATCAAGCCCTGCCCTCCTGCGGAGGGTTCGATGAGTGCCGCCGAAACGCCCCGGCCGTCGTCCACCACAGTGACAACCAGTTCGTGCTCGGTCCAGCTCATTTCGACGTCGGCGTGCGCCCCCGGCCCGGCGTGCTTGAGCACGTTGGTCAGCGACTCCTGCACGATCCGGTACGCGGTCAGACTCGTTCCCGGTGGCAGTTCCCGCGGGTTACCTTCGATCTGGAGATGCACGTCCACCCCACTTCTGCGAAGGTCTGCGACGAGCGACTCGATATCCGACGCACCGGGGATCATGGCGAAGTCCCGGGGTCGGTCCTCCCGCAACACAGACAGCAGGGCCCGCATATCCGTCAGCGCTTGCCTGCCTGTGGCGGCGATCGTCTCCAGCGCAGCGACAGCCGCTGCGGGATCCTGGGCGGCCCCGTACCGCCCACCGTCGGCCTGAGCGATGACCACGGTCAGCGAGTGGGCGACGATATCGTGCATCTCCCGGGCAATCCGCGTGCGCTCGGTGATGGTGGCGATCTCGGCTTCCTGTTCCCGTTCGAGTTCGAGGAGCCGAGCTCGCTCCGCCAGCCCCTCGAGTTCCTTCATCCGAACCCGGCGCAGGTCACCGAACGCCCACACCGCGAGGACGAAGACGATGAAGGCGAGGGAGTTGTACACGAGTATCTCGGACGACTTGCTGTCGGAGAAGTACTTCACCGTCGCGCCCACAGCCCCGACCATGGCGAGACCGAGCGCAGCGAAACTGCTCCACCGCGGACCGTAGGCGGCGAAAGCATAGAGCGCGATGGGGACCGCGACTACGGACAGCAAGAGGGTGTGTGCGATCACGACAAGATGCAGCACGGAGAACGCGGCGATGACGAAACCGGACACCACCGTGTGCGAACGACGCCACGCCAGCGGCACCGTCATCCCCAAGGAAACGACCACCGCGGCCACGCTCGCCTCCGCCGCGGTCAGGAGACTGAGGACGGTGACGACGCCGGCAACGCACACGTCGATTCCGCGGCTGTGTTTCGCGCTCCATCGGTACCACTGTTCGGTGGAAGGAAAGCGGGCCATGCTGTGACGGTAGCGCCTGTTCAGACGATCCGGCCGCGGGTGGCGCCGCACCCTGCAGGACTACCCGGACTGTGGGTACATTCTTCTCATGCGCTTCGGATTGTTCGTTCCTCAAGGCTGGCGCCTCGATCTCGTCGGTATCGATCCTTCCGAGCAGTGGGCGGTGATGCGCGACTTCTCGTTGCGTGCCGACCGCGGCTCCTGGGATTCGCTCTGGGTGTACGACCACTTCCACACCGTTCCGGCGCCCACCGAGGAGGCAACCCACGAGGCGTGGACCCTGATGTCCGCCCTCGCTGCCGTCACCTCACGGGTGCGGCTCGGCCAGATGTGCACCGCGGTCAGCTACCGCAATCCCGCGTATCTGGCCAAGGTGGCCACCACCACCGATCTCATCTCCGGCGGGCGAGTGGAGATGGGCATCGGAGGCGGCTGGTACGAGCACGAGTGGAGGGCCTACGGATACGGATTCCCCTCGCCCGGTGAACGTCTCGGTCGCCTCGAGGAAGGCGTTCAGATTCTGCGCCAGGCCTGGATCAACGGCAGCGCCACCCTCGCAGGCACGCACTACCAGGTGGACGGGGCGATCGTGCGGCCACTTCCCCTCCAAGAGGGCGGCATTCCCCTGTGGATTGCCGGTGGCGGCGAAAAGGTGACCCTGAAGATCGCGGCGAAGTACGCGCAGTACACCAACTTCGACGGCACTCCCGAAGGATTCGCCCACAAGTCCGAGATCCTCCGCAGGCACTGTGAGGACGTCGGAACCGACTTCGATGCCATCGTCCGGTCGGCCAACTACAACGTCGCAATCGGAACCACCGAGGCCGAGGTCGAGCAACGACTGGCCACGCTGGTCGAGCGCGTCACCCCCTATGTCGGCGCCGAGGCGGCGGAGGGAACTCTCGGCGCCTTCCGCGGAATGCCGGGCGTGGGTACCCCGGATCAGATCATCGAGAAGCTGTCCGCTCTGAAGGCGCAGGGCATGACCTACGGCATCTTCTACTTTCCCGAAGCCGCGTACGACACGTCAGGTATCGAGCTGTTCGAGAAGGAAGTGCTCCCGGCGCTGCGTTGATCGACGGCTCGCAGGCCTACAGTGGCGGCATGTTCGTCGTCACTCTGAACACCGGCACCGTGTGGCTGAGCCCGCCGGTCGTCAGCGACATCGACGCGATCTGTGCCGCCTGTAGCGACTCCGCGATCGCCGAGTGGACCACCATGCCCTCGCCCTATGCGCGATCGGACGCCGAGCACTTCGTGCGGCGGACCGTCCCCTCCGGATGGGCGGATCGCAGCCCGGTCTGGGCAATTCGCGAGCGCGCCGACGGACCGGCGGTGGGGATGATCGGACTACTCGCGCGCGACAGCTCGTCGGCCGAAATCGGATACTGGCTCGCCGCCGGTGCCCGCTCTCGAGGTCTCATGGCAGCCGCGGTGGAGGTAGTGTGCGACTTTGCGTTTCGGCCGGGTGGGATGGGTCTCGAACGCATCGAGTGGCGTGCCTTCGTCGGCAACCACAACTCCGCGGCGGTGGCCCGCAAACTGGGATTCCGGTTCGAGGGAGTGCAGCGCCGTGGGCTGCTCCAACGTGGAGTCCGGCGGGATTCGTGGATGGCAGCGCTGCTCGCGGACGACCCGCGCACGCCGGCAGACGGCTGGCCCGACTAGTTCAGCGCAGGCTCTCGGGAAGCTCGTGCTCGGACACGGCCACTCGCTGATCGGGACTCGTGCGCACGTGTTCCGACTCGGGGATCTTGCTCTCCAGAAATTCCCACTCCGCCTGATCGATGGCTTCGGCTGCGCGGGCGCGCACCGAGGAGTCCCGCGTCCCCCAGGCGATGGGCATCGGACTGACCATCTCCCAGGTGTCGGCGGCGCTGTGCGTGTTGCGGTCGCTCAAGAGCGCGACGGACGGCACCCTGTCGCCGACGTTCTGCTTCTGATGTGCACGGATCGGAACGTTCCGGGTGACCAGCACGTACGACGGCCGCCCTGCCGCAGGCTTCGCTGCGTCGATCAGCGACAGCAGCGTGAGCGCACGCGGGTGCGTCTCCGAGATCACGGCCGGGACCAGCGGGCTCTTCGCATACAGGTCTTCGATGCTGCCCACCTTCTTGGGCACCCAGAACGCCACCCACACCGACGTGAGAGCGACGAGCGCCACCACGACGCCGAGGATGATCGACCACGGATGCCTGAGCAGGACCAGCCCCACAGCCGCGGCCGCGAACAGCAGGGCAACGATGACCGCGGACACCTGGAGGCGTCGCATATCGGCGAACGTCTGATTCACAGACTTCGCGTAGGCCCGATCGACGGTGAACTCGAAATGTCGCACGGCACCAGCTTAGAGTCCCAGGCTCCGCGGCGGCGGAGTCACCCGATGGCGGGCCCCAGGAGGTCGTCGGCGTCGGTGATCCGGTACGCATAGCCCTGCTCCGCCAGGAAGCGCTGCCGGTGTGCGGCGTACTCGGCGTCGAGGGTGTCGCGGGCGACGACGGAGTAGAAGTGCGCTTGGCCGCCGTCCTGCTTGGGGCGCAGCAGCCGTCCGAGCCGCTGGGCTTCCTCCTGCCGCGACCCGAACGTGCCCGAAACCTGTACCGCGACGGACGCTTCCGGAAGGTCGATCGAGAAGTTGGCAACCTTGCTCACCACCAACGTCTGGATGTCCCCTGCCCGGAAGCTGTCGAAGAGTTCCTCGCGTTCCTTGTTCTTGGTGGAGCCCTTGATGACCGGTGCGTTCAACGCCTCGCCCAGCTCGTCGAGTTGGTCGAGGTAGGCGCCGATGATGAGCGTGGGTGCATCGGTATGCCGCTCGAGGATCGATTTGACCACTGCGATTTTCGTGTGTGCTGTGGAACACAGCTTGTACCGCTCGTCGGGTTCGGCGACTGCGTAGGCCATGCGCTCGGCATCGGTCAACGTGACCCGCACCTCGACGCAGTCGGCGGGAGCGATCCAGCCCTGGGCCTCGATGTCCTTCCACGGTGCGTCGTACCGCTTGGGGCCGATCAGCGAGAAGACGTCGCCCTCGCGACCGTCCTCACGCACCAACGTGGCGGTGAGGCCGAGGCGGCGACGGGACTGCAGGTCGGCGGTCATCCGGAACACCGGGGCCGGAAGTAGGTGGACCTCGTCGTAGATCACGAGGCCCCAGTCGCGGGAGTCGAACAGTTCGAGGTGCTTGTACTCACCCTTGGTCCGGCGCGTGATCACCTGATACGTGGCAATCGTGACGGGCCGAATCTCCTTGCGCTCACCGGAATATTCGCCGATTTCCTCCTCCGTGAGAGAGGTGCGGGCGATGAGCTCTCGCTTCCACTGGCGTCCCGCGACGGTGTTCGTGACGAGGATCAACGTGGTGGCTTTCGCCTTGGCCATGGCCGCGGCACCGACCATGGTCTTGCCTGCGCCACAGGGAAGGACGACGACACCGGAACCACCCGCCCAGAAGGAATCGGCTGCCATTTCCTGATAGTCGCGCAAATGCCAATGGCCGTCCGCCGATCCGGGCGACGTGCCGTCGTAGTCGAGGTCGATCTGGTGGGCTTCACCGTCGACATATCCGGCAAGGTCTTCGGCCGGCCAGCCCACCTTGAGGAGGAGCTGCTTGAGTCGTCCGCGCTCACTCGGGTGAACTACCACGGTGTCGTCGTCGACACGGGCGCCGAGCATCGGGGCAATCTTCTTGTGCCGGGTCACCTCGGTGAGCACGGCGCGGTCCAGACTGACGAGGGTCAACCCGTGCGCGGGATTCTTCACCAGCTGCAGTCGGCCGTACCTGGCCATGGTGTCGACGATGTCGACCAGCAGAGGCTGCGGCACGGCATAGCGGGAGAAGTTGACGAGGGCGTCGACCACCTGTTCGGCGTCGTGGCCGGCCGCTCGCGCATTCCACAGGGCCAGCGGAGTGATGCGGTAGGTGTGGACGTGTTCCGGCGCACGCTCGAGTTCGGCGAACGGCGCGATCGCCTGCCGGGCGTCGTTCGCGCGTTCGTGATCGACCTCCAACAGCAACGTCTTGTCGGATTGGACGATCAACGGTCCGTCGGTCACGGAAGCCTCCTTGTCACGCCGGATTCTGGCCAGCCTGTCCATTGTCCTGGTATGGGCGTCGGCGCGCCACGTCGCCACCTCTCACCTGGCTCGATACCAGCACATTCCGGGCGGTAGCCGCCTAAATTGAGAGGTGAGCCGGTGGTTCCCCCAGAGACGAGGCCTGAGATGACCCAGCCCCCCGACCCCCCACGTCCCGATCCGAACACCCCCGGCCAGCCGCCGAACAACCCGCAGCAGCCGTACCAGCAGAATCAGCCCTACCAGCAGGGCCAGTACCCGCAGCAGCCTTACCAGCAGGGCCAGTACGGTCCGCCGCCCGGGCAGCAGGGTCAGTACGGTCCGCCGCCGGGACAGCAGGGTCAGTACGGTCCGCCGCCGGGACAGCAGGGTCAGTACGGTCCGCCGCCCGGACAGTACGGGCAGTACCCGCCCGGCGGTCAGTATCCGCCTCCGAAGAAGTCGCGCAAGGGCCTGTTCATCACCCTCGCTGTGGTCGCCGTGGTGCTCCTCGCCGCTGTCGCCGCAGTCGGCCTGTTCGCCGTGCGTAGTGCCGACCAGAACAGCCTCGACGTCGGAGATTGCGTCTTCTTCGAATCCGCCTCGACCACGGCCGCCGAGACCGAGCACGAAAAGCGGGACTGCTCCGACGACGACGCCACGTACGAGGTGGCCACCAAGCAGGACGGTGACGTCCAGTGCGGTGACGACTACTTCTCCTACACGCTGGTGGGGGAGGACGACACCGTCGAGAGCACGCTGTGCCTCATCCCGAACATGGTGAAGGATTCGTGCTACCTCCTCGAGGACGACGGCAGAATCGTTCCGGGTGTCTGTTCCCAACCCGACACCGTCACAGTGGTCGAACGCGTCGACGGCCAGGACGACGAATCCCTGTGCAACCAGTTCGACGCCGCATTTCCCATCGCCTTCTCGGAACCGCAACGCACCTACTGCATCGAGGTCAACTTGACCGGTTAGCGACTTCGCAATCGGGAGTGCTGTTCCCGTCGCAACAGGGCCGTGCCGATGCGCTGTGGCGGGGAAAGCGCGGGCGTACCGTCGACGTCATGACCGACGACCAGGTTGCGCCGTGGGATGACATCTATCGAGGCGATGCGGAGAATTTTTCGGGACCGGTGCCGTGGAACATCGGTGAGCCGCAACCCGAGATCGCCGGACTGATCGCCGAGGGCAAATTCCGCAGCGACGTATTGGACGCGGGCTGCGGACATGCCGAGACTTCCCTCCACTTGGCGGCGCAGGGGTACACGGTGGTCGGTCTGGACCTGTCGCCGACGGCCGTTGGCGTGGCTCGGGCAGCCGCGGCGGACCGTGGACTGACGACGGCCACCTTTCAGGTGGCGGACATCAGTTCTTTCACAGGCTTCGACGGACGGTTTGCCACGATCGTCGACAGCACCCTGTTCCATTCGCTGCCCGTGGACCGTCGCCGCGACTACCTGCACGCCGTCGCCCGAGCGGCGGCACCCGGTGCGCAGTACTACATCCTGGTGTTCGCGAGGGGTGCCTTCCCCGAGGGGCAAGGACCGAATCCGGTGACCGAGGAAGAGTTGCGCGAGGCCGTCGCGGAGTACTGGAACATCGACGACGTTCGCCCCGCATTCATCCACGCACTGCTCGGACCGGAGGAGGCCGCGAACTGGGAGCGCGACGACAAGGGGCGGGCCATGCTGCCTGCGTGGCTGCTGTCGGCTCACCGCGATTGATGGGTGGGCCGACACTGCGCGAGTCGTGCGGCGCAGCCAAGCGCAGCCCCTGCCAACGATCTATATCAGCTGGCAGGGGCGCTACACGGACAACCTGCTACGTGATGACGAGCGGCGCATGAGAGATTTTGGCGAGCACGGGCATGGAAGTCCAGAGACTGTGATCCACGCCATGGCACAAATTTCAACCACCCTGAATGCCGGTTCGCGAATGGCGCTTTCAGCCCTGTGAGTACTTGTTAACCGCGGGCGGTTAACAAGTACTCACAGGGGGTCAGGCGCCGATCGAGGCCTTCATCATCGGGAGCATGGCCCAGAGCTGATCTTGCCAGTAGCCCCAGGTGTGGGTTCCGGACGCGGGGAAGTCGTAGTGCGCGCCAATTCCCAGAGTGTCGAGCCGTACCTGGAAGGCGCGGTTCTGGGCAAGGGCGATCGCTTCGAGGCCCATCGCGGTGCTGGTGTTGAACGCGCCGATAGCGGAGTCCGGCCGGTCGTACGCACCCGGCAGCCCGCTCCCCGCGGAGATCCACATCGGCAGCCCGCGGAGCAGGGGGGCGACGACGAAGGGGTCGTTGCGGAGCCAGGCCGGATCCCACGGCGGCCCCCACATGGAGTCGGAGTTGTAACCGCCGGAGTCGAGCATCGACACCCGAATGGCTTCGCGCATGCCCGGTGCCGACAGGTTGAGGTATCCGGACATCGAACCGGCGAACGTGAACTGGTCGCGGTGATATGCGGCGAGGATGAGGGCTGCGTTGCCGCCCATCGACAGGCCGGCCACGGCGTTGCTCGTCCGACTGATGCCGTACACGTTCGCGAGGAAGTCGGGCAGGTTCTGGGTCAGGAACGACTCCCACTTGTAGGTGTAGGGCTGTCCGTTGGTATTGCTCGGGGCGTACCAGTCCGAGTAGAAGCTGGACATCCCGCCGACGGGCTCGACCACGTTGATTCCGTGATCCGACAGCCACGCGGCGTTGGTCTCGTGCTCCCAGCCGCTGACGTCGTTGGGTGCGCGGAGGCCGTCGAGCAGGTACAGGGCCTTGTTGCTGCCGTTGTTCGCCAGCCATATCCGTACCTTGATCTGCCCGACACCTCCAGGGGCGGCAACCCAGTGTTCACGCAGCCGGTCATACGGATTCGCCGCAGCAGTTCCGCCTCCGGCCAGCACGAATGCCAACGGCAGAATGACCACGGCGACCATCAGACGTACGACTGCGTGCAGCATAGTCCGCCGCCGCGTTCCGGTAACACTCATGTTCCAGCCTCCTGGTTGTCGTCCCCGGCCAGGTACATACTCGTAACACGTTATTGCCCGGAAACCCTGAGTCCAGGTGTTTGCGCACAATCGTTATCCGAGGCGCCGTTCAGTCGACTCGTGCGACGGAGGTGATTCGGTGCAGTGTGAAGCGACGGACACTGCCGCTCGCCGGGTCGAAAGCGTCGAGTTGACCACCGCCGACGCTCACGGGGTCGACGATGCGGTGCGTCGCGACGCCCTGCGCGTCGACGTAGCCGATGGACACGCTGCTCTTCTCGCGGGCGGCAGTGCTGAGCAGTGCGACGGTGGCGGCACTGCTGGCTCGCGACCCGTCGGCGCGGATGCTGCCGCGGCCGTGGGCCGATGCGGCCAGATCACCCGCACGCAGGGTGCGGACCACTGCGTCGAGCTGCGCTTCGGTGGCGACGGCCGGTGCTCGAGTCCCGGGGGCCTTGCGACGGGTCAGCACCCGCGCGCCCCGCGGACGGAGGTCGACCAGCGCTCCCGAAGAATCCTCACCCGCGGGCGCGAACCCAGCGGCGCGCAGTTCGTTCAGTACCTCCCGCAGCGGGGCCTGCGACACCGCCACCGTCGGCGCCAGCGCGCGGAGCGCCAACGTAGTGGCCACGGGCGACGCCAGCACCTCGGCGAGCAGGGCGGGATCCTCACAGCGGACGAAGGACGAGGCGACTCCGGCCCGCAGCCGTCCGTGCCGCCGGGCAACGTCGTCGATCAGGTACGACAACGACTGCGGCACGGGGGTGCGCGACCGGGTCGCGAAGAGGCTGTGCAGCTCGGCGGCAGTCATTCCGGCGTCGAGTGCCCTACGCACGCTGTCTTCACTGATTCGGTACATGGACGCGGCACCGGCCGACTCGATGTCCGCGACCAGGGCGATCTGCTCGAGCAGGTCGGGCGTGAGCGGTCCCGGAGCGACGACGGTGAGGTCGGCCTGCACGAGAACGTGGTCGACGGGCTCGGGGAGTGAGGCATGCATCTCCGCCTCGGCGTCACCGCCGTGAATGAGCGCACGACCGGCAGAGCTGAGGGCACCGCGCGCGACCAGACCGAGAGTCGCGGCCTCGTCGAGGGTCCGCTCCACCGCATGCACGCGCAGTCGGGCACCCCACCTCGGGCGACGCCACGCGAGCAGTCGGCTCAATTCCGCGGGCGCTGCGGACTGACCGCTCCCGAGTTCGGCGAGAAGCCCGAGGATCGTCTGCCGGTCGCGGGGTGCGGACGGCGCCCGCACCTCCTCCGACAAGGCGGCAACCGGTTTGTCGTTGGAATCGCGCATACCGATGAACCACGCCATGCGCGGCAGCTCGAGCCATCCGGCGGCCAATGCGTGCCATCGCCGGGCGATCGGCGCGTTCAGCCAGTTGTCGACGGCGGCCGTCGGCGCCCAGTAGCTGTCCCCACTGTCCGAGGGCGGAGCCGGATCAGGCGCGCCGCTCGCAATCAACCCGGCTGCCGAGAGAAGCTCGACCAGCAGACTCAGCCGGTTCTCGTCGATCCCGGACACCTTCGCGATGCGCCGTAGCTCCCGGACACCCAGCCCGCCGGCCCGCAGGGCGGGCGCGGGCGCCTCGCCGAGAACCTTGACGACGTCCTCGCAGTGGCGGACCAGCTCGAGGGCCTCACCCGCCGCTGCGGCATTGATGTCGGCTGGTTTGTACTTACGGCCGGTCACGGCGGGCGGCGTCAGGGAGGTGGGGTCGAAAGCGGCTTCACCGCGCAGAACCTGACGCACCTGGAACGGCAGTTCCACCGTCTCTTCGTCGACCCAGCGCAAGAGTCCTGCGGCGAGAAGGCGCTGCACGGGCCGATCGGCAGGCGTCCCCGGGGCCGCGTCCCGCGTCCGACCGACTGACGTGGAGCGGGCGAGCGTCTCGAGGATGTCGCGTTCAACCGTCACCAGCTGAGCCAGAGCAGCGGTGATGCCGGCCTCGTCGAGCGTCTCCGTGGGCTCGGCGATACGTCCGACACGCCACGGGATGGTCGCGACGACGGCGGGAACGATGCGGAGATTATCGGCGTCGCCCCACACCAGTGCCAGCGACCGCAGGGTGTCGAGGGTGGCGTCGACCGTCTTCTTGGTCACCCTCGTCCCCACTGCGCCCAGAAGTGCGGCGCGGGAGACAGGCATCTCGTCCGCCTTGTCGAGGGCGAGTAATTCGAGGATGCCGAACTCGAGCGAGGTGAGATTGTCGGCGGCACGGGCCACCGACGCCCGCTGTTCGGCACGTCCGGCGAGAACGACGATCGTGGCAGGCGGGGGGACCGCCAAGTCGGGGCGCGCACGAAGCAGCGCGATCAGGTGGGCGTCGCTGCGCGCTGCCAGCCAGTCGGCGAGACTTGCGCCGCCGGCGCTGCTCGTAGCGGCGCCGGGGGTCGTGACGGTGTCGTCGGTGTCGGTCATCGACTATCAGATTAGAGACCTGGGCTGTACGTCGCCGACCGCTCCTGTCAAAATGTCCCCGTGGCTAACAATTCTAAGAAGCAGTATGTGGATCCAGGGTGGCCCGAAACCGCCGATGGAGATCACGCCGTGACCGAACTGTCGTCGAGCCGGGCGGGCGGTCTGTCCCCGTTCGGCGAGGACACCGAGTTCCCGCTGCCGGCGGAGTCGTTGCCGTACGCGCATCCGCACACGGTGATCAACCGCTAGTACAACGGCAGAAGAGGGGCCCTGCACCGCAATGGTGCAGGGCCCCTCTTCGCTGTGCCGAAGGACTTACTGCGGAAGCAGGGCCCGGTTGGCGTCGATGAGCTGCAGGATCTGGGGATCGATCTGGATACCCTGAGCCTTGACGGCCTCGATGGCCGAGTCGATGGCGTCCGCAGCCTGCGGGGCCGCATTGGTGCTCGGAACGCCGCTCGTGAGGTCGGGGAGCGCCGGGGCCTCCGGGACGTCGGGCACGGTGGCCGGCGCGTTGCGCTGGGTGGGGGCGCTGCTCAGGCCGAGGCTCGAGGAGCAGGACGGCCATGCGCCCCATCCCTGCGAGTCGAGAACACGCTCGGCAACGACGATCTGCTCTTCGCGTGAAGCCTGGTTTGCGGTGGCGGCGTACTGGCTGCCGCCGTGTGCGTTCCACGTGCTGGGCGAGAACTGCAGGCCGCCCTGGTAGCCGTTTCCGGTGTTGATGCCCCAGTTTCCGCCGGACTCACACTGCGCGAGGCGGTCCCAGTCGGAATCAGGCGCTGCGTTCGCGGTGCCCGAGAAGGCTGCTCCGGCGACGCCCATGATGGCGCCGGTGACGGCGACCTTGGCGACGGTACGGCCGGTGGTGGTGGGCTTGCGATGACGTCCGCTCATAGTGGGTCGAGATCCTCTCCACACGCGCCTGCGAGGTCAGCTGTCGGGTTCGGGCTGAGAGGTCGCCCGGCCTCACCCCTCCTGGCTTGGAGAGGGTCTGGCTTCACCCCAAGGTCCGACTGTGCGTGGCACATTCGGACCGGTGTCCGCCTGGGAACTGGAGTTCCCTGGAGGACTTTGGGTCCCCCGTCCTCGTCCCTGGAATGCTTCGTCGGGACTCCGGTACCCGCGGGACGAGGCTTGGCGCGGCGGGCCGGATGTGGCCGATGTTTGCTCGACCGCTGACGACGGTAACGGTCCGAGGCCTCAGTGTCACCATTTGATAACGCCGCGTGTCCGTGCCTGATGCAGCCCACTATTCGGGGGCCTCGCAGACTCTTCCCAGCTAGTAGCGGCGAGACGTGCCTATCGCCGACCCGTTGCCCTTCTGTTACCGGGTCGTTATGTGAGTAACGTCACATCAACGTGGAGCGTCGACTATGTCCTTGCCGAGAGGCATGAGCGAGATCGGAACCATCTTGATGTTCGCCACGGCGAGGGGGATACCGATGATGGTGATCGCCATGGCAACCGCGGTGACGACGTGGGCGATCGCCAGCCACAGACCGGCGATGATGAACCAGATGACGTTGCCGATCAGCGACGCCACCCCGGCCGTCGGTTTGTCGACGACCGTCTTCCCGAACGGCCACAGCGCGTAGACGCCGACGCGGAAGGAGGCGATCCCGAACGGAATGGTGATGATCAGAATGCAGCAGAGGATTCCGGCGACGAAGTAGCCCAGGGCGAGCCAGAGCCCACCGAAGATCAGCCAGATGATGTTGAGCAGAAGTCTCATGATCGTCCCGTCGTAGTGAGGGTCTGGATGTCGTCGCCGAGCGTGTGCACGATCAGCGTGTTCGTCGGCCCTGTCTCAGCGCCGACACGATCCCGAGGAGGAACCCGATCGGGCACGCGAGCGCGATGAGATACAGGACGAGGCCGGGATCGCTGTCCGAGACCACCGGGGTGAGAAAGATCGCCACGATCGCGAGGAATCCGACCGCGAACAAGGCAAGCGCCACCCGCAGCAGACCATCGTGGGTGCGGGGGGTCCCGGGCGTGCTCGGGGGAGTCGATTCTGGGGGCACACCAGCAACGATAATGCCTGGAAACCCGAATGCCGGAGGCAGTGTGTGCAAGGTAGACTGTGGATACTGCGCGTCCCGCACCAAAGGTGGGGCGCGTTGTTTTGCATACCAATTGCACTTCAAGTGATGAGCGGGTGAACGCGGTGCCGACCGGCAAGGTGAAGTGGTACGACGTCGAAAAGGGCTTCGGCTTTCTGTCGCAGGAAGAGGGGGAGGACGTCTATGTTCGTTCGTCCGCTCTGCCCGAAGGCGTCGAGGGCCTCAAGGCCGGTCAGCGCGTCGAGTTCGGCATGGCCGCCGGGCGGCGCGGTCCGCAGGCGTTGAGCTTGAAAGTGCTCGACCCGGCGCCGTCGCTGCGCCAGAACGCCGCACGCAAGGAACCTTCCGCGAAGAAGCACACCCCCGACGAATTGCACGGCATGGTCGAGGACATGATTACGCTTCTCGAGGCGAAGGTGCAGCCCGACCTGCGCCGGGGCAAATACCCCGACCGCAAGACGGCTCAGCGCATCTCCGAGGTTGTCCGCGCCGTCGCCCGGGAACTCGACAGCTGACAGAACGCTTTCCGAAAAAGGAACCCCGCACCACGACACGGTGCGGGGTTCCTTTTTCGCTTGCTGTCGAATCAGGCCGTCTTGATCGACCAGGCGGCCCGCGCCTGCGTCAGCCCCTGCTCGTCGATGACGGCGGAGGGCAGCTGGATCTCGACTCCGGCCAGCTGTAATTCTTCCGTCGACGGCACGGTCACTGCACGGGTCTCACCCGCGCGGTGCGCCCTCTCCTGCACGACGACCTGCCCCGACGGGTCCTGATAGACGACGACCATGCGCCACGGTGCGTCGACGATCTCCTGCGGCAGCGACAACTGCAGCGCCGATCCGGGGGGGACGTCCAGTTCGGCAAGCCGGCCCGTCTCGCAGTTCTCGAGATACAGATTGCAGAACGCCAGTGGCGCCACCTGCTCCGCGTGGCCGTGCGCGAAGGCGGTGATCTCGGGCAGGCGGGGATCGGAGTCCCGAATGAGCGCGTATAGAACCCCGACGAAGGCCACGGCCGTCACCACCAGTCCCACGGTGATCAGTGCCAGGGTCTTCTTGGTTCGCGCCTGCATACTCACTTACGTCACATTTCCCGTCGATCGGTCGGCCCTGTGGGTCGAGATTGGCTGAGTTACTTCCTGTTCGGCGAGGTCGGGCCGCTTTCCGCCGAGCCCTGGCAGCAGCGTGCTGCCCCGGTAGGTGAGGACCGTCTGCACCAGCCCGACGGTCATAACCGCCGACACCACGGTGAATCCGATCCAGTACTCGGTGGGGAGCAGGACGCCCAGCGCACCGCCCACCACCCAGCTGAGCTGCAGCACCGTCTCGGAACGACCGAATCCCGAGGCGATCGATTCTTCCGGCAGATCGTGTTGCAAGGATGCGTCCAGCGACACCTTGGCCAGAGCGCTCGCCGCCGACCCGACGAGGGTGGCAACGGCTGCGGTCAACAGGTTGTCGGTGACGGCAGCGATCACCGCCACCACCCAGACGGCGCCCGTGCAGCGCAGGACGATCAGAGCGGGACGGCCGAGTTTGAGGCGGGCGCCGGCGGCGTTGCCGGTGAAGTTCCCGATGCCGGCAGCTGCCCCGACCAAGCCCAGCATCGCGGCCTGGATCAGTGGTTCGTGGTCGGTCCGGGACTTCGCCACGAACGCGATGTACAGGGTGAGGAACCCGGTGAGCACGCGGATCGTGCTGTTGCCCCACAGCCCGGTGATGACCGCCCGTCCCAGCGGCTGCCTGCGCTTACCCGACTTGGGCCCGGCGTCCGCCTCCGGCATCACGCGGGTGCGGTCGATGACCTCGGTGTGTCGGTCGTCACCGTGATAGGTGAGGGTGGCCGGGACCTCGCCTTCGGTCACCTCCACCCACGACGGGATACGCATGCTCAGGTAGGCGCCGAGGACGGTGATCACCGCTGCCAGCCACAACGTCGCCATGGACGATCCGGTGACCAGCGCGAGAGCGCCGGCGAGAGCGCCCGCGCCGATGGTTCCGCCGAGGAGACCGAAGACGGTGAGCCGGGAGTTGACCCGGACGAGGTCGATCTCGGGCGGTAGTACTCGTGGTGTGACAGCGCTCTTGAGGACCGAGAACGACTTACTGAGCACCATCATCCCGAGTGCGGCGGGATAGAGCACCCAGCTGTCGAAGTTGAAGACCAGGATGATCGCGAGCGCGGTACGCAGTCCGAACGACGACGCGAGGGCGATGCGCCGACCGTGCTGAAGACGGTCGAGCATCGGGCCGATCAGTGGGGCGATGACCGCGAACGGGGCGATGGTGATCAGAAGGTACAGCGCGACCTTGGTCTTGTCCTCGCCCGTCGCCGCGGAAAAGAACAAGGTGTTCGCGAGCGCGACGGCGATGGCCGCATCGGTCGCGTTGTTGGTCATCACCGCATAGGTGAGCGCGGTGAGTCCCGATTTGTCCGCACCATCTGCCTTCGCTGCCCGGTGGAAAGTGGCGATCGTCCTGTTGGTCAGCTCGCGACTGCGCATGGCGGCTACCCGGGTGACCGTGAGCTTGCGCGGCATCGGCGGCGCCTTGGGTGCATTCGCCCGGTCCTCCTCCGACCGGGATCGCTGCCCACCGCCCACTGGATGCAGGGGCGGCAACGGCGTACGTCGTCCTCCGGAGCGGGCAGCCGGAGGATAATTGTCGTAGCCGGGATGAGCGGTTGGCCCGGAATTGCCGTGGGGCGCCCGACTGCTGTCGGAGTCGAAGGGTTCGCGCGGTCCGGTCACTCCCCAATTCTGTCCTAGTCGGCGGACATCCGACCACAGCAACCCCGGGCAAGCTGGTGGGACCGGCCTGTCAGGGAACGAATCGGACCTCGAACATTCGCGGCCAGTATTTTCCGGTGAGGAGGAAACGGTCGGTTCCGGGAATCTGGGCGACGCCGTTGAGGACGTCGACGTCCCGCGGCCCGGGCGGCAACGCGTCGCGTAGTGCGCTCGCGTCTATCGCCGCGATCACGCCGCCGTCGGCGGGGTCGATACGGACGAGGGTGTCGGTGGTCCACACATTGGCGTAGACGGTGCCGTCGTCCGCGCACTCGAGTTCGTTGAGGTGAGCGACGGCAACCCCGTCCCGGCGCGCCTGGACGGTGCGCTGCGCTTCGAACGTTCGGGAGTCGCGGAAGGTGAGGGTCGACGAGCCGTCACTGGTCACGAGACTGCCGGCAAGCGCGCAGATGCCCCAGCCCTCGGCGTCCAGTGCGACCCGTCGCTGCTCGCTCAGGGTCTCCCGGTCCCGAGCGATGGCCACACCGTCACGCCAGGTCAGCTGCCACACCGTGTCGTCGACGACGGTGATGCCCTCACCGAACAGAGGGGAAGGGAGCTCGGCCCGAGCGCGGACGGTCCCGCTGCCCAGGTTCGTCGCACGAACCCACGACTCGCCGCTTCGACCTGTCCCCTCGAAGAGATCGTCGCCGGCGATCTCGAGCCCCTGAGTGAAGGCATTCGGGTCGTGATCGAGGGTGCGCAGTATCTCCACACGCAGCTCGGCGTCGGGGGCGTCGGCCGCTGTGGGGGCCTGCGCGGAGCAGGACGTCACCATCATCGCGACCCCGAGGAGGGGCGCCGCGAGTGCGGGGACGAGGTGCCTTCCTCCGGTCATCGGACCAGCATGACAGCCCAGGTGGGCATCCACTTGCGGTGGTGCGGCAAACTGGTGGTGTGAGTGTTGCTTCTTCCGACGAGCGCGCAGTGTCGCGCCCCGTACTGACCGACGCCGTCGAGCTCGCCCGAACCGCGCTGGCCGAACTGCAGGACGGGGGAATCGGCGAGTACCTGGGTGTCACCACCGAGGACGAGTGTGCCGCGACTCACCGTTTCGTTGCCGACCTTCCGGGCTACCGGGGCTGGCAGTGGGCGGTGGTGGTGGCCGCTGATCCCGCGGCGGATCACGCCACCGTCAGCGAAATCGCCCTCCTCCCCGGACCCGATGCCCTCGTCGCCCCCGACTGGATTCCCTGGGATCAGCGCATTCGGCCGGGTGATCTGTCGGCCGGTGACCTGCTGGCACCCCCGGCCGGCGACCCCCGGCTCGTTCCCGGCTACGTCGCCAACGGCGACCCCGAGGTCGACGACGTCGCCCTCGAAATCGGGCTCGGCCGCAAACAGGTGATGAGCCTCGAGGGCCGTCTCGACGCCGCGCAACGCTGGCACGACGGTGAGTACGGTCCGGATTCGGAGATGGCCAGGGCGGCCCCGTCCACGTGCTCCCTGTGCGGGTTCTATCTGCCGCTCGCCGGGTCGCTGCATCGAGCGTTCGGCGTGTGCGGCAACGAGTTGGCGGCGGACGGGCACGTCGTCGACGCCGAATACGGATGCGGGGCCCATTCGGACACCTCGCTGCCGTCGGGTGCCGGTTCGCCGCAGTTCGACGCCTACGACGACGGCGCCGTCGAGATGGTCGAGGGTCCGACCGGAACCGAGGCCGGGAACGCCGACCCCGACACGGAGACAGTGACGGCCGAGGCGACCGCGGCCGGCAACTCCGACGTGGAGGATTCCGCATCGACCAGCTAGCCGATCCTTTCGGCACGGGTGCCCTTCGGGACTCGACGCTGCACGCGTGGCGCACCTCACCCACCCGGTTGAGGGAAGACGCCGCCGCGGAGTCCGATCTCGTCCACGCCGGCTACCGCGACCGGTTGCTGACCGAGCTGGCGCAGAACGCCGCCGACGCGGCAGCGCGCGCGGGCGTGCCCGGTGAGCTCTGGGTGCGTCTCGACGGGCGCGTGCTGAGCGTCGCCAATACGGGTGCGCCGCTGGACGAGTCAGGGGTGCAGGCTCTCGTCGCCCTCCGCGCGTCGAACAAGTCGGCGGGCACGGTCGGCCGTTACGGGGTCGGTTTCACCGCGGTGTTGTCGGTGAGCGACGAGGTGGAGTTGCGATCGACGTCCGGTTCGGTCGCCTTCTCTTCTCGGCGCACGCGATCTGCGCTCGCGGAGTTCGACGGCGCCGATCCGGGTGCCGATGTTCCGGCGCTGCGCCTCGCGTGGCCCACCGACCACCGTCCCGTCGCGGGGGCGACGTCCGAGGTCGTCTTGACGCTGCGCGACACCGTCGACGCGACTGCGTTGCTGTCCCACATGGCCCGTGAGGCGCCGGACCTGCTGCTCGAGCTTCCCTCCCTGGACTCGATCACCGTGGGGGGCAGGGAGTTTCGAAGACGAGAGCACCCACTGGCATCCGGGCTGACCGACATCGCCATCGGCGACGACCATTGGTGGCAATTCGAATCCGGGCGGGCCCGGTGGCTGGTCCGCGTGGTCGACGGCGTCGTGCGCCCCTCTGCCGACGACGTTCTGCGTGCCCCCACTCGTTCGGACGAGGAACTGTCGATCCCGGCAATGTTGATAGCGGACATTGCGATGCAGCCCGATCGCCGGCGGGTGCTGCCCGGCGTATCGCTTGCCGAGGTGACGGTCGGTTACGCCGACTTCGTGGCGGCATTGCCCCCGAAACAACGACTGGCGCTGGTCCCCTTGCCGGGTTTCGCTCGCAGCGAGGTCGATTCGGCTCTGCGGGAACGGCTGCTCATCGAACTGCGGGAGAAACCGTGGCTTCCCACAGTCGGCGGTAAGGACAGGGCGCCCAACCGGGCATCGGTCGTTCCCGGACTCAGTGACGAACTCGCCGAACTCCTCGCCGACATCGTGGACGGCCTGGTGGTGCCGGAACTGTCCGGACCGCGCTGGGCCCCCGCTCTGGCCGCCGTCGACACCCACAGGATCGGACTCGCCCGCATCGCCGAACTGCTCAGCGGGATCGACCGCGAGCCGACGTGGTGGGCTCGCCTGTACGCCGCGCTCGAACCTTTGGCCATCGACGCACTCGCGGCCGAGGAACTGGCCTCCATTCCCGTGCCGCTGTCGGACGGCCGCACGGTGACCGGACCGCGAACGGTATTGCTGGGCCACGACATCGGAGACGTTCTCGGTGTCGACTGGACGCGGCTGGTCCACCCCGAGGCGGCGCACTCGCTGCTGTCGAGGCTCGGCGCCAAGACCGCGACCGCCGTCGACCTGCTGTCCGACCCGGCACTGCGGGCCGAGATCGAGGACCTCGATCACGACGACGTGGCGGCGGCGGCGGAATTGTCCACCGTGGTGCTCGCGCTTGCCACACACGCCGAGCCCGGCGCCCTGCCGTCGTGGGTGGGCGAACTCCTTCTGCCCGACATCGACGGCGAATTGCGCGGCGCCGACGAATTGCTCCTACCCGGTGCACCTCTCGCGGCGGTTCTGGTGGACGACTCGCCGTTCGCGTCGGTGGACCCGGCTTTCGCCGAGCGGGTGGGCGAGACAGCATTGCGTGCCGTCGGTGTGGGCTGGGGCTTCACCGTGCTGCGCGCAGAACTGCCCACCGGGCCTGATCACGACCTCGACGACGAGAACCGCTGGTGGGACACACTCGACGACGATCCCGAGACGATCGACGCCGTACGTGACCTCGACCTCGTGGACGAGGACCGCTGGGCGACGGCTCTGACCATGCTCGCGACGGATCCGTCGACCCGCCCACTGCTCGCGGACCGCCGCGGCTACACGGCGTGGTGGCTACGGCACAACGCCGAACTGGACGGCCAGGCCCTGGGATTGCTCCGCGAACCGGGCGATGACACGTTCACCGGGCTACTGGACGCCGTCGATCATCCGGAGTCGGGCGTGTTCGCCGCGGCGCTCGCCTCACCCGCCGTCGATACTCCCGAACTGGCGCAGCTACTCCTCGATCGTCTCGCCGACTCCAGGCGGCAGCCATCCCCGGCGGTGATCGTGCGCACGCACACCCTGCTGGGCGCGGCCGCTGCTGCGGGGGTCCTCGACCTCGACGAACTACACCTGCCGGACCATGTGCGCGCCGTCACCGGCGCTGTGATCGACGCCGGCGCGGCGCTGGTGCTCGACAAGCCGTGGTTGTCCGCCGCAGTCCCGCACGACCGCCTGGTCGCCGGGGCCCTCGACACCGGTGAGGCACTGGCCGACCTGCTCGATGTCGCCACAGCCTCCGCGGCGGTGCGGAGCGTCGTGACCAGCACCGGCCGCCCGGTGTCGTGGGAGCTCGAACCGACGGCAGTGCTCGCCCACGTCAGCATCGGCCGGCCCCTGCCCCACGGCAAGGTCGTGGTTCATCCGCAGCTCACCGTATCGCTCACCGGTGCCCTCGATGTCGAAGTGACCGTTCCGTGGTGGGTGGACGAAGACGGCACCACACACGTCTCCGCGTCCTGGGCGGCAGCCACCTGGGGTGTGCCAGATGCCCGTTGACAGCAGTGTCCTGAAGGGGGCGATCGAGGACCGGCCTCTGTGGCTGGTCGACGTCGTCACGGCGATCACGAACAGCGGGGGAACCGTCGCCGCGTGGATCATCTCGGTCGTACTCACCGTCACACTGCTGCGGCAGGACCGCCGACGGGACGCCCTGCTCGTCGGCGGCGCGATGCTGTCCGGCTGGGCGGTAATGAGCGGCCTGAAACAACTGTTCCGGCGCGACCGACCACCGCTCCCCGAACGGCTGGTCGACATCTCGACCTACTCGTTCCCGTCCGGCCACGCCATGATGACCGCCACCCTGGCTTGTGTCGTCGGCACCGTGGTCGTTCGCCTCGTCGTGCTTCCTCATGTCCGCGCGGCAGCGCTGACCCTGCTCGGGCTCTACACGCTGATGGTCGGGCTGTCGCGGGTCTACCTCGCGGCGCACTGGATCACCGACGTCCTCGCCGGCTGGGTCTTCGGGGCACTGTGGGCGGCCTTCTGGATTTTGCTGACCCGCTCACCCGCCGGCACCAGCACCCGCCCCTAGAGCAGACCCTGCTGCGCCACTAGAGCAGACCCTGCTGCGCCCCTAGAGCAGACCCTGCTGTGCCCCCCGACTGCCTCGCCTCGCCGCCCGCCGCTGCAGCGCGAACAATCCGTAGCCGAGGAACCCGACGGCGACGCCCGCGATACACGTCGGCAACGCATCCGCCCACCGGTCGCCCGTGACGATCACCACGACCATCGCCACAACCCACGCAAGCGTGCCCAGGATCAGTGCAGGTCGCGGGTCGGCGAGGCGCCGCGTGAGGGGTTGTCGGTCTGCGGTCTCGTTCACCGGAAGAACGCTACCCTCGTCACCGTGCCCTAATCTCCAGTAGCGACGCGCGACTTCTGGCGATGGGGATTGAGAACATGGGTGCAGCTCCGAAACTGCTCGACAACTACTTCAGAATCACCGAACGTGGTTCGACAGTGGGCACGGAGATCCGCGGCGGTGTGGTCAGCTTCGTCGCGATGGCGTACATCGTGGTCCTCAACCCGTTGATTCTCGGCAGTTTCTCCGCGGACGACGCCGTCGCCAAGACGGACGTCCTCGGCAACATCCTCCCCGTCAACCAAGTGGCCGCGGTCACCGCCCTCGTGGCCGGGCTGATGAGCATCGTCTTCGGCATCGTGGCCAACTATCCCTTCGCGATCGCGGCGGGCCTCGGTATCAACAGCCTCCTCGCCGTCACCATCGCGCCGCAGGTCACCTGGCCGGAGGCGATGGGCCTGGTGGTGATCGACGGAATCATCATCGTCGTCTTGGCGCTCACCGGTTTCCGGACCGCGGTGTTCAACGCCATTCCGCCCGAACTGAAGTCCGCGATCGCCGCCGGCATCGGAATGTTCATCGCGTTCATCGGCCTCGTGGACGCCGGATTCGTGCGACGCATTCCCGATGCCGCCGGAACGACGGTCCCCGTGGGCCTCGGCATCAACGGATCTATCTCTTCCTGGCCCACAGTGACCTTCGTATTCGGTGTCCTGCTGATGGGCGTACTGGTAGTCCGTAAGGTGCGCGGTGGATTGCTGATCGGCATCGTCGTCACCACCGTGCTGGCGGCGATCATCGAGGCGGTCGCCGGAGTGGGCCCGTCGCTCGGAGTGAACCCGAACGGTTGGAACCTCAGTGTGCCCGAGGCTCCCGATGTCGTCGCGGAACTCCCGGACCTGAGCCTCGTCGGCGACGTCAGCCTCTTCGGCGCCTTCGTCCGCATCGGCGTGCTGGCCGCGAGCCTCCTCGTGTTCACACTCGTGCTCGCCAACTTCTTCGACGCCATGGGCACCATGACCGGACTCGGCAAGGAAGCCGGTCTCACCGACCAGGAGGGCAACCTGCCCAACATCGGGCGGGCGCTCGTCGTGGAGGGAACCGGCGCCATCGTCGGAGGTGGCGCATCCGCTTCGTCCAACACGGTCTTCGTGGAGTCCGCATCCGGTATCGCCGAGGGCGCGCGCACCGGCCTGGCGAATGTCGTGACGGGACTGCTCTTCCTGGCCGCGATGTTCCTCACCCCGCTGTACTCGGTGGTGCCGATCGAGGCGGCCGCACCAGCCCTGGTCGTGGTGGGCGCCATGATGATCGGCCAGGTTCGCGACATCGACTTCTCGAAGTTCTCGATCGCGTTGCCCGCGTTCCTCACCATCGTCGTGATGCCGTTCACCTACTCGATCGCCAACGGCATCGGTGTCGGCTTCATATCCTGGGTGGTCCTGAACGCTGCGAGTGGCGGTGTCAAGAAGATTCACCCGTTGATGTGGGTGGTGGCAGTGCTGTTCGTGGCGTACTTCGCAGTGGACCCGATCACCGACGCAGTAACGTAAACGACGGCCCATCGGTCCCGTATTGTCATTCCCGTGACCACGGATACGCGCGCACTCGCCAGCGACCTCTCTTTGGCCGTCGTGCGCCTCACGCGTCATCTGCGTGGGCGTCGCGTCGACGCCCAGGTGTCGCTTACCCAGCTGTCTGCGCTGGCCACCCTTGCCCGCGACGGAGCCATGACGCCGGGCAATCTCGCCGCCCGTGAGAAGGTACAGCCGCCGTCGATGACCCGGGTCATCGCCTCGCTCGTCGATCTGGGACTGGTCGAGCGCGCAGCGCATCCCACCGACGGCCGCCAGATCATTGTCACCCTCTCCGATGCCGGTCACGCGCTGATCGCCGACGAGACGCACGCCCGTGAAGCCTGGATGAACGAGCGGCTGTCCGGACTCGACGAGGACCAGTTGAAAACGCTCCGCGACGCGGTCGGCATCATCACGGCCATCGTCGCCGACTCCGAGTAGCCGCACCGAAGCGCAGGCGCTTCGGCCGCCGGGAGCAAGATGGAACGGTGCCACCCGAACCTGACGCCGCCTCACCCGCCCGGCAGAAGACCGGAATGTTCGCCGCCCTGCATACCCGCAACTACCGGCTGTGGGCCTCGGGGCAGATCGTGTCCCTCGTCGGGACGTGGATGCAACGGGTGGCGCAGGACTGGCTCGTCCTGACCCTGTCGGACGGCAACGCCCTTGCGGTGGGCATCGTGATGGCACTGCAGTTCGGTCCGACCCTGTTCCTGTCCGTGTGGGGTGGCGTGCTCGCCGACCGCTACGACAAGCGGCGAATCCTGATCACCACCCAGGTGGCGATGGCGTTGTGCGGCCTGGTGCTCGGCCTGCTCGACGTGGGTGGGGTGGTCGCGCTGTGGCACGTGTACCTCATCGCCTTCGTGCTGGGTTGCGCCTCCGCGATCGATGCACCGGTCCGTCAATCGTTCACCATCGAAATGGTCGGCAGGGATTTCCTTCCCAATGCCATCGCGCTCAACTCGATGACCTTCAACACCGCACGCATCATCGGCCCGGCGGTGTCCGGGGTGCTCATCACCCTCATCGGCACGGGCTGGGTGTTCCTCCTCAATGCCGCCACGTTCACCGGGGTGTTGGTCGCGCTGGCGATGATGAATACGCGGGAACTGTTCACCGCCCCGCCCGCGGAACGCGGTAAAGGGCAGGTGCGGGCGGGCTTTCGTTATGTGTGGAGCCGCGCCGATCTACGCGTGCTCATGATCGCGGTGTTCCTGGTGTCGACGTTCGGGCTGAACTTTGCCCTCAGCCTGGCTGTGCTCGCCCGCAACACCTTCGGGCAAGGCGCGGACGCCTACGGGCTGCTGTCCACCACCCTGGCCGTCGGCACGCTCGCGGGCGCTACGATCGCCGCGAAGCGCCGGACACCGCCGCGGTTGCGTACGTTCCTCGGTGCCGCGGCAGCGTTCGGCGCGTTCGAGATTCTCGTCGGGCTCATGCCCACCTATTTCCTCGTGGCCGTCATGCTGGTGCCCACCGGGGCGCTCACCCTCACGTTCACCACGGCGGCGATGAACATTCTCCAGATGTCGGTGCCGTCGGAGATGCGGGGCCGGGTGATGGGTATCTATATGCTCTGCTTCCTCGGTGGCACTCCGCTGGGCAGTCCGGTCCTCGGCTGGCTCGCCGACGTCCTCGACCCGCGTGCACCCCTCGTGATCGGCGGTGCCATCTCATTGGTCAGCGGCCTCGGCGCTGCCCTGTACCTGATGCGGCACGCGAAGGTGCGACTGAAAGTACGCAGACCGGATGCGGGCCGCTACCTTCCGGTGTTCGAGCTGCACAACGTCGTCGACCCGCACCCGGTCGTGGTGTGCGACGCCACCGAGCAGGCGGTGGAAGCCGGCCGCGACTCGCGGCCTTGACGGCTGCCGCGACCGTTCAGACGCCGACCGCCGTCGCCACGGCCCGCCGGGTCAGCACTCTCGCGAGGTGGCTGCGGTAGTCGGCGTCGGCGTTACCGTCGGTGACCGGGTCGGTGCCCTCGGCCGCGTGCTCGGCGGCCGCCCGGATCAACTCCGGATCGGCGGCCTTGCCGACGAGCGCGTCCTCGACGCCGCGAGCGCGCACCGGCACGGCCCCCATGTTGGTCAGCGCCACCCGGGCCTGCCGGATCGTGCCGCCGTCGACCTGAATCGTCGCGGCCACCGCCACGATCGACCACGCCTCCGCGACGGTGTTGAACTTCTCGTACCGCGCCTCCCAGCCGGTGTGTTTCGGGATCCGCACATCCGCAAGTATTTCGTCCGGGTGCAGTGCCGTCGTGTAGTAGCCCTCGAAGAAGTCGGCGACCGGAATGCTCCGCCTGCCCGCGGTCCCGACCGCGGTGAGGGTGGCGTCGAGTGCCAGTGCCGGTGCGCACAGGTCACCCGCCGGATCGGCATGCGCCAGAGCGCCACCCAGCGTGCCGCGGTGCCGGATCTGCGGATCGGCGACCGTGCGGGTCGCTTCGACGAGCAGCAGCGCATGCTCCTGGACGAGCGGGTCGCGGATCATGTCGTAATACGTGGTCATCGCGCCGATCACGATGCTGTCGCCGTCTTCGCGCACACCGCGCAACTCGCCGATCCGGCCGAGATCGACGAGAGTGCTCGGCGAGGACAGGCGCAGCCGCAGCACCGGTAGCAGGCTCTGGCCGCCCGCGAGTATCTTGGCGTCGTCCCCGGCCTCGGCGAGTGCGGCCACCGCCTCTTCGACAGTGGTCGGGGCTACGTAGTCGAAGGTCGACGGAATCATCGGGCACCTCCCTGAGCGGACCGGATGGCGTTCCAGACCCGCATCGGTGTACAGGGCATCGCGATGTCACGCACCCCGAACTGTCGGACGGCGTCGAGGACGGCATTGACGACGGCCGGTGTGGATGCGATCGTTCCCGCCTCACCGACCCCCTTGACGCCGAGTGGATTACCGGTGGCGGGGGTCTCGGTGCGGCCCGTGGTGAACTTCGGCAGATCCGCCGCGGACGGTACGTGGTACTCGGCGAAGGAACCCGACAGCAGAGTGCCGGACTCGTCGTACACCGCCTCCTCGTACAGGGCCTGCGCGATGCCTTGGACAAGTCCGCCGTGCACCTGACCCTCGACGATCAGCGGGTTGACCACGTGCCCGATGTCGTCGACGCACACGTAGGACCGGATGCCGACCTTCCCGGTCTCGGTGTCCACCTCCACCGCGCACAGATGCGTGCCGTGCGGGAACGAGAAGTTCTCCGGATCGTAGGTGGCCTCGGAGTCCAGGTTCGGCTCCACCCCGTCGGGCAGATCGTGCGCGGCGAACACGGCGAGCGCGACGTCGGCGATGCCGACCGCCTTCTCGGTGCCCTTCACCCGGAATCGTCCCTCGGTGAACTCGAGATCGTCCTCGGCGCACTCCATCAGGTGCGCGGCGATGGGCCGGGCCTTCGCGATCACCTTCTCGGCGGCCTTCACCACCGCGATCGCCCCGACGGCCAGCGACCGTGAACCGTACGTGTCCATGCCACGCGGCGACGTCTGGGTGTCGCCGTGTAACACCTCGACGTCCTCGAACGGAACCCCGAGCTGATCCGCGACCACCTGGCTCCACGCGGTCTCGTGTCCCTGGCCGTGCGCCGACGAACCGGTGACCACCTCGACCTTGCCGGTGGGCAGCATTCGGATCGCCGCGTGTTCCCACCCGCCGGCCCCGTAGGCCAGCGCGCCGAGGGTGCGTGACGGCGCCAGACCGCACATCTCGGTGAAGGTGGACACCCCGATGCCGAGTTGCACCGGGTCCTTTCGCTCGCGTCGCTCCGCCTGTTCGCGTCGGAGACCGTCGTAGTCGAACAACTCCCGCGCGCGCTCGGTGGCGGCCTCGTAGTTGCCGGAGTCGTAGGTCAGGCCCGCGACGGTGTCGAACGGGAACTCCTCGTGGGTGATCCAGTTCTTCGCCCGCAGTTCCAGCGGATCCATTGACAACTCGGTCGCGAGCTCGTCCATCATCCGCTCGATCGCGAACGTCGCCTCCGGCCGCCCCGCGCCGCGATAGGCGTCGGTGGGCACCTTGTTGGTGAACACGTTGGTGCACGTGAAGTGATACGCCGGGAACTTGTAGATGCCGTTGAACATGAACGCGCCCAGGATCGGCACCCCCGAGGTGACCAGGCGCAGGTACGCGCCCATGTCGGCGAGAAGTTCGACCTTCATCCCGGTGACGGTGCCGTCGCGGCGGGCGGCCAGTGTCAATTTCTGGATCTGGTCGCGCCCGTGATGCGCCGCGACCATCGATTCGCTACGCGACTCGGTGTACTTGACGGGCTTGCCGAGTCGCCGCGCGACGAGCAGAGCGATGACTTCCTCCGGCGTCACCTGAAGTTTGCCGCCGAAACCGCCGCCGACATCCGGGGCGACGACGCGCAGTTTGTGTTCCGGTATGTCGAGCGTCATCGCCAGCATCAGCCGCAGGATGTGGGGGATCTGTGTGGCCGACCACATGGTGATCTGAGCGCCGGTCGGGTCGACCACCACCGAGCGGGGCTCCATGAACGCCGGGATCAGCCGCTGCTGCCGGAACGTGCGCTCGACGAGGACCTCGGCGTCGCGGATGGTCTGCTCGACGTCGCCGCCCGTGCCTGCCTCCGCAGAGTCGAAGGTCCAGGTGGCGCTGACGTTCGTCCCGAGATCCGGGTGCACGAGTTCGGCGCCGTCGGCGGCCGCGGCCGCGAGATCGAGCACGACCGGCAGTTCGTCGTACTCGACGTCGATCGCCTCGAGTGCGTCGTGAGCCTCGTACGCGCTGCGTGCCACCACAACCGCGACGGCCTCGCCGGCGAAGTTCACCCTGTCGACCGCGAGGGACGGGGCGGGCGGCGACTTCATGTCCGGTGTGATCGGCCATGCGCACGGCAGGCTGCCCTGCTCGGCGGCGAGGTCGGCGCCGGTCAGGACCGCGACGACACCGGGCATCTCGCGGGCGGCAGTGGCGTCGACACCGGTGATCCGGGCATGTGCGAACGGGCTGCGCAGAATCGCCAGGTGCTGCATACCCGGCAGCACGAGGTTGTCGGTCCAGCGGGTGCGTCCGGTGACCAGATGCTCGTCTTCCTTGCGCTTGCGGGCCTTTCCGATTTCCGGTTCGGCGGTGGCGGTCATCGCACACCTCCCTGCGCGGTGTCGGTCTTCGGTGCATCCGCCGTCGTCGGTGTTTCGGTGGTGCTGCCGCCGCGCAACCGCTGCGCCGCATCCTGCACCGCGCTGACGATGTTCTGGTACCCGGTACAGCGGCACAGATTGCCTTCCAACCCCAGCCGCACCGTCCGCTCGTCCGGGTCGGGTTCCTCGGCGAGCAGGTCGAGGGTCTGCATGATCATGCCGGGGGTGCAGTAGCCGCACTGCAGGGCGTGGTTGTCGCGGAACGCCTGCTGCACGGGGTGCAACGTCCCGTTCCGGGACAGGCCCTCGACGGTGAGGACGTCGCCGCCGTCGGCCTGCACGGCGAGCACCGAGCAGGACTTGACGCTGTGACCGTTCAGGTGAACGGTGCACGCCCCGCAGTTTCCGGTGTCGCAGCCGATGACGGTGCCGACCTTGCCGAGCCGGTCCCGAAGATAGTGGACGAGGAGCAGTCGCGGTTCCACCTCGTCCGTGTATGCCGTTCCGTCGACGGTGACAGTGATGCGCATTGCGCCTCCAAAGCCGGGAGCGTCAGGTGATACGTCCTACTTTGCGCCGACGGAGCGCGAACAACACCCGAAATCGTGGAACCGGTTCAGGATCGGTCACGTTCGACGTGCGACCTCGAGCAGTTCCTGCAGTGTCGCGAGACTGTGGCCGGCGAGCAGACGATCGACGAACGGCAGGGCGGCCGCGATCCCGGACTGCACCGGCTCGTATCCGTCCGCGCCGGCGTGCGGATTCACCCACAGCACGGTGCGCGCGAGCCGGCGCAGCTGAGCCATCTGCTCCGCGAGCAGCGCCGGGTCACCGCGCTCCCAGCCGTCGGAGAAGATCACCACGACCGCGCCGCGGGCCACACCGCGCCTGCCCCAGCGGTCCAGGAACGCGCGAAGCGTCTCGCCGAGGCGGGTGCCGCCCGCCCAGTCGGGCACGGCCCGGCCCGCGGCGGCGAGTGCCACTTCCGGGTCGCGGGCCCGCAGCGCCCGGGAGAGCCGCGTCAGGCGGGTGCCCAGCGAGAACACCTCGGTGCCGCCCGGGTTGCCGCGGGCGACGACGTGCGCAAAACGCAGCAGTGCGTCGGCGTACGGGCTCATCGATCCGGACACGTCGATGAGCAGCACCATCCGGCGTGGCCGGGTGGCTTTGCGGTGGAGGCTCGGCCGCACCGGTTCGCCGCCCGCCGCGAGCATGCCCCGTACGGTGCGCCGCGGGTCCACCGTCCCCCGGCGGGCCGGGCGCATCCGGATGGCCGGGCGGGTCGGGGGCCGCGGACGCAGGGCGGCGATCAACTCGGCGAGGTGCGCGCGTTCGGCCGCGGTGAGGTCGGCGATGTTGCGGTGGCGCAATACCTCGGTGTCGTCCGCGGCGACCCGCAGTTGCGGCGCGTCGCCACCGATGTCGCCGCCGTTCGTCGTGGTCATGGCGGCGGTTCGGGCCCGGCGAGGCAGTTCCCCGGACCGCGGCACTCGGGCGGGAACGGTACCGCCGAACCAGGCTGCGAACGCCGAGTCGTACCGGGGGATGTCGTCGGGACCGCGGCACAGTGTCGCGCGACCTGCCCAGTACACCTGTTCGGGATTGCCCACTTCCACCTCGCGGAGTGCCCGGGTGAAGGCGGCGACGGCGTCCGACGCGACCGGCAGTCCCGCGGCTGCGAGGGCGTGGGCGAGCCCGGCCAACCCCACCAGAGGATCGCCGGCGCCCTGTGCTGCGGGCATGCTTCTCACCCGGCCAGGAGCCGGTCCAGTCCGGCACGGGCGACCCGTTCGAGGTCCTCGCGGTACTTGAGGACGGCACCGAGCGTCGCGGCGGCTGTCTCCGCGTCCAGCACGTCCCGGTCGAGTTCGCGCAGTGCGCGTGCCCAGTCCAGCGCCTCGGCCACCCCCGGCGGCTTGAGCAGTTCCATCTCCCGCAGGGAGTGGACGGCGTGGGCGACCTGCGCGGCGAGGTCGGGGCCGATGCCGGGGATGCGGCGTCGCAGGATCGCGACCTCCCGGGCCAGGTCGGGGTGCTCGAGCCAGTGGTACAGGCAGCGGCGTTTGAGTGCGTCGTGCACTTCGCGGGTGCGGTTGGAGGTGAGCACCACCAGCGGCGGTGTCGCCGCCCGCACCTCGCCGAGTTCTGGGATGGTGACCGCGTTCTCGTCCAATACCTGCAGCAGGAACGCCTCGAATTCGTCGTCGGCGCGGTCGATCTCGTCGACGAGCAGCACGCAGGGGGCTTCGGTGAGCGCCCGCAGCAAGGGTCGGGCCAGAAGGAACCGCTCGGTGTACAGCGAGCGTTCGACGGTGTCGGCCTCGAGCAGGCCGGTGCTCGCCGCCTCGAGCGTCCGCAGGTGCAGCAGCTGCCGCGGGAAGTCCCAGTCGTAGAGCGCCTGCGCGGCGTCAATGCCCTCATGACACTGCAGGCGGATCAGCGGCAGGTCGAACGCCTCCGACAACGCGGTCGCGAGCGACGTCTTGCCGGTGCCGGGTTCACCCTCGCAGAACAGCGGCCGTCCCATACGTATGGCGAGGAACGCGGCCATCGCGACGCCGTCGTCGGCGAGGTAGCCCGTGGCGTCGAGCGCCCGCGCCAGTTCCGCAGGCGAACCGACCGTCGGTGTGGAATCCCTCACCCACGCGAGCCTAGGTGAGTGCCCGCCCCCGGACACGCGACTCGGAGGAGCTTGCTGCCGTCAAGCGTCCGGCTCCACCCTGCCGCGGTCCTCGCTCAACCGCCGGAACATCGCGGTGGCGCCGAACCGCGCGGCCACCCGTTCGACCAGTCCCGGCGCGATCTGCCCCAGAGCGAGCAGCGGGCGGATCGGGGCTCCGCTCTCGACGATCTCGGGCCGGTCACGCCGGATTGCCCGGATCACAGCGGCGGCGACCTTGTCGGTGGTGGTCTCGCCCGTGATCCGGCCGGCCCTGATGCCGCGTTCCGTCATGCGCTGGTACATGCCGTCGCCGGCGATGAATCCGGGGCACACGACGGAAAAGCCGACGGGCGAGCCCGCGTACTCCGCCCGCAGCGACTGGGTGAGACCGATCAGGCCCGCCTTCGTTGTGGCGTACGGCGCGCAGTACGCCGGACCGATCTTCGCTGCCAGCGAAGAGATGAACACCACGTGTCCCCAACCGCGGTCGAGCATCCCGGGAACCACTCGGCGTGTGAGAAGCAGTGGTGCGGTGAGATTGACGTCGACCATTGCGGTGAGCTCGCCGGGGTCGAGTCGGGTGAAGGCCGAGACGTTCTCCACACCGGCGTTGTTCACGAGTAGGTCGAGGGGACCGACTGCCGCCTCGGTGCGTTCGATGAGCGAATCGAGCTGTTCCAGTCGGTTCAGGTCCGCGGGCACGGCCTCGGCGCGCACACCGAGAGCACGCAGTTCACCGACGATTTCCGCGAGTCGATCCTCGCGCCGGCCGGACACCGCGACGGTGACGCCTTCACGCGCCAGCGCCCGTGCGATGACGCGGCCGAGGCCGCCGGAGGCACCCGTCACCAGAGCCGTGCGCCCGTGCAGTTGCTTCATCCCTTCGAGCTTTCGCGTTCGGTGGTGGGGAGTCAACGGGGTGACTCCGCACATACGGCACGATGGACCGGTGGTTTCCGTCATCGACATAGCAAATCCGGCCGATTCGCGGCTGGACAACTTCCGCGATCTCAACTCCTCGGATCGCCGCCCGGATCTTCCCGAAGGTAAGGGCCTGGTGATTGCGGAAGGCGTGCTGGTGGCTCAGCGCCTGCTCGCCTCTCGTTTCGACCCGATCGCGCTGCTGGGCGTCGATCGCCGGCTCGGGGAACTCGCGGACGACCTGGCCCGGGTGGACGTCCCGTTCTACCGAACGACGGCGGATGTCATGGCCGAGGTCGTGGGATTCCACCTCAATCGCGGCGTACTGGCCGCGGCACGTCGGCCGGTGCCGCTCGACTTGCCGGAGGTGCTCGACAGCGCGCGAACGGTCGCTGTCCTCGAGGGAGTGAACGATCACGAGAACCTCGGTTCCATGTTCCGCAACGCTGCCGGGCTGGGAGTGGACGCCGTCGTCTTCGGCAAGGGTTGTGCGGACCCGCTCTACCGCCGGGCGGTGCGAGTGTCCATGGGCCACGTTCTGCGCGTTCCGTTCGCACACGTGTCGGCCTGGCCCCGCGACCTCGACGTGTTGCGCGAGCGCGGGTTCCAATTGATCTCGCTGACGCCGAACCCCGAAGCGATCACCTTGGCCGAGGCCATGACGGGGGAGAAGGTCGCCGTCCTGCTCGGCGCGGAAGGCCCAGGCCTCACCGAACATGCCATGCGCGCCACGGACGTCCGTGCCCGCATCCCGATGGCCCCGGGGACGGATTCGCTGAATGTGGCCACCGCCGCCGCGATGGCGTTCTACGAACGCGTTCGGACGGGTCGGTGACGGTGCCGCCTGCACCACGACCGGTGTCCGGCGCCGGGGTCCCGTGGTTCACGGGGCTACTCGTCACCGGATTCACGGCGGTCATCGTGGCGACCGCGGTCATCGCCTTCGGCACCCAATTGGCCCGCATCAACGCGGTGCTTGCGGTCTTCCTGGAGCTGGTGGTGGTGGCGGGTGTCGCGCCGACTGCGTGGCGGTTCCGCCGGACACCGGTGTGGCGCTGGGTGGTATACGGAATGGGCGTGGGAGTTCTCGTGGGATGGATCGCGGCTATCGCGGGCGCCGGCTGACCGTTCAGAAACCGAAATACCTGCGCAGGCGTCCGGGCCTGCGGGTGGCGGAGGGTGGTTCGACGGCAACCGGCACCGGTTCCAGTGCCGGTGCTGATACCGGTTCAGGTTTCGGCGTTTCCGGCTCCTCCACGTCCGCGGCGGGCCCTTCGCCCGGGCGATGCACGGTGAAGGCGACTACCGGGAGGGACTTCGGGTCGAGCTCGGAGTCCTCGCGGGGTCCGGTGTAGCGGAATCCCAGCCAGTTCCGGTTGGCGCCTTCGGCGAACTGTTGTGGGTGGAACGGCAGCGACTGTGGATCGGGAAGAACCCCCGCCGGATAGCGCAGCGGGAACTCGCCCGCCCAGTAAGGTCTTTCCCACACCAGGGGCAGGCCGAGGTCTTCATGGATGTGCACTGGTGTCGCACTGAAGGATCGGGCCATCTTGCCGTTCTCCCACGTCGCGAACGAACCCCACGCGAGGTCGGGCTTGGACGCCACATAATAGATTCGCTCGAATTCCGAGACCGGCAACCGGCTTTCGGGCAGTGTCGACGGGCGGGGAATCGCGAGATCGGCACTGCACACTACGGTGACACCGGGGTAGCAACCGATATACACGGTGCCGTCCTGGTCGACGGCGGACGCCTCGGACAGCGACGCCGAACCGGTCGGCGTGGCCACCAGATCGGGATAGAGCCGGCTGGCGAGTGCCTGGGCGGCATCAGGATCGGATTGTGGGTGTCCACGTAGGACGGTGACCGGATCGGGGGTGTCGACGTACCAGATCGTTGATACCTTCGCCCCCACGGTCATCCCTCTCTTTCGGTGCTTACCTGAAAGAGTACGACCACGACCGTGTTCCCGGCCCGTTCACCGCGCCGGTAATCAGCGTCCGCTGCTGCGAACGCCGAGCAAAACGTCGTCCCACGACGGAAGCGACGGCTTCCCGCGCTTGTCCCTGTTGGAGGTCTGGTGCGGAGCGACCTTCGGTGCGGAGGGCTCGGGCTCGGTGTCTTCGTCGACCGGCTCGGGCACGTCGGTTTCGGCTTCGACGATGCGCTCCGGCTCCGCCGCAGGCGATGGGGATTCCGCCGGGTAGTCGACGAATTCGAGTTGCTCGGGCTCGTCGGACGCCACGGGAGCCAATCCGCGCAGAGGACGGCCGAAGTCGGGATCTATCAGGTCGAACGCGGTGTCGTCGAGCGCGACGATGGTGCCGCCGTGGGCATCCGGCTGGTACCGCCAGTGCGCGGCGTTGGTGGTGCGGCCCGCCTGCCACTGCAGCTGGGCGACCCAGTGGTTGTCCTCGTCACGCCAGGCGTCCCACGTGGCGTCGTCGATGTTGTGTCCGCGCGCCCGGAAAGCCTGGGTGACGATCTCGGCCAGCGTCGGAACGGCAGGGCCGTTGTCGCGGACCGGATGTCCACCCTGCGCCATCTCGGCGGCACGGGAGCGTTCGAGTAGAACCGGGTAGGCGAAGCGTTCCACCTTCGACAGCGGAATGCCGGCCTCGTCAGCCACCTGCTCTACGGAAGCGCCGGCGCGAATGCGGGCCTGGATCTCACGGGGTCTGAGCTGACTGTCCATTTCGATCTCAATCTGGCCGAGTCGAGCGATGTCCCCGCGGGATGCTGCGCGGAGCTTGTCATCGGCGGGAAGCCGGAATTTTTCGCCGGTAGCAGCATCAGCGCACACGACGTGCGAACCATCTGGCTCGAGACCGATCACTCGAAGCTCTCGCACGTTGACCTCCTTATCGCGCCGGCTCGCGACGATGTACCGCGCCAACTGTAATTCATTCGTGACAGCCGATGCGGGAGGACACGCGCGGCCGTGGTGGCGGCACAGAGGATCATGTCCGCGTTACGCTTCGACGTTTCGGAGTCGCGATTCATCCCGGACACCGTCCACCATCCGTCGGGATCGGCTCCCTGGACGTGGTCGTGGCGCGCATACTGATCGGCAGAGCCCGGGAACCGGGAAGTCGGAACAGAAGTGGATCCCCGACGATGAGCCATACCGATGTCGACGACACCGACCTCGCCCATCTGCGGCGCACAATCGAACTGGCCGACGAGACCGGAGACGCGGGCAACAGACCCTTCGGTGCGGTGGCCGTCGGCTCTGATGGACACGTCATCAGTGAGGGCGCCAATTCCGTCGCCACGTCCGGCGACGTCACCGAGCACGCCGAACTCGACGCGATCACCACTGCCTGCGCCGAGGGACGGACAGAGCAGCTCGTCGGCGCCACCATGTACGCCAGCGGTGAGCCTTGCCCGATGTGCAGCGCCGCGATGGTCTGGGCAGGGATCAGGCGGGTCGTCTTCGCCGCGTCGTCCGACGACTTCGGCCGAATCCTCCCGGACGGGCCGCGGTTCGGCCTGCGCTGCTCCGACGTGGTGGAGTCCGCCGACGTCGAGATCGAGGTCAGCGGCCCTCACCTCGGGGACGAGGCTCTGGCTCCGTTCCACCGTTTCCTCGCCACCGACTGAAACCGCCACCGACTGAAAACGACGTCAGCCCCCGGCAGCGCATGCCGGGGGCTGACGTCGATTCAGTTCACTAGCCGAGCTGAGAGACGACCCAGTCGACGCACTTGGTGAGCTGCGTGACGTCCTCGGGGTCGACGGCCGGGAACATGCCGACGCGGAGCTGGTTGCGGCCGAGCTTGCGGTAGGGCTCGGTGTCGACCACACCGTTGGCGCGCAGGATCTTCGCCACCTGGGCGGCGTCGATCTTGTCGTCGAAGTCGATGGTGCCGACCACCTGCGAGCGGTGCGCGGGATCGCTGACGAACGGGGTGGTGTACTCGGTCGCCTCGGCCCACTGGTACAGACGCGAGGACGAATCCGCGGTGCGCGAGGTGGCCCAGTCGAGACCGCCCTGCTTGTTCAGCCACTCGATCTGGTTGGCCAGCAGCAGGAGTGTCGCCACGGCCGGTGTGTTGTACGTCTGATCCTTCGAGCTGTTGTCCACGGCGATGGGCAGCGAGAGGAAGTCGGGGGTCCAGCGACCAGAGTCCTTGATCTCCGCCACCCGTTCGAGGGCCTTCGGGCTCATCAGCGCGATCCACAAACCACCGTCGGCCGCGAAGTTCTTCTGCGGCGCGAAGTAGTAGACGTCGGCATCGGAGACATCGACCGGCAGTCCGCCGGCACCGGAGGTGGCGTCGATGGCGATGAGGGCGTTCTCCGACCCGGCGGGACGGGACACGGGGATCGCGACACCGGTGGACGTTTCGTTGTGTGCCCAGCCGATGAGGTCGACGGACGGGTCGGACACCGGCTCGGGGGCGCTGCCCGGCTCGGCCGACACGACGATCGGATCACCGATGAACGGGTTGTTCTTCGCGACCGACGCGAACTTGGAGCTGAACTCGCCGTTCGTCAGGTGCAGCGACTTCTCCCGGATGAGGCCGAACGCCGCGGCATCCCAGAACGCGGTGGTGCCGCCGTTGCCGAGAACCACCTCGTATCCCTCGGGCAGGGAGAACAGGTCGGCGAGCCCGGAGCGCACGCTGGCGACGACGTCCTTGACGGGCTTCTGGCGGTGGCTGGTGCCGAACACCGAGGAGCCCACCTCCACCAGCGACTGAAGTTGTTCGGGGCGAACCTTGGAGGGTCCGCAGCCGAAACGTCCGTCGGCGGGCAGGAGGTCTGCGGGGATGATCGGTGTGGAGGTCATCGCTACTTTCTGTTCCTTACTGATGTTTCCGGTGAGGGTGTTCAGCTGGTGTGGGCGATCTGGTCCCAGCCCTCGACGGACTCGGGGGTGCGGGGTGCGGGGCCGGTGTAGATGGCGGCGGGGCGGACGAGCTTGCCCAGACGTTTCTGCTCGAGGATGTGGGCGCACCAGCCGGCGGTGCGGCCGCAGGTGAACATCGCGGGCATCATGTGCGCGGGGACCTCGGCGAAATCGAGGATGACCGCGGCCCAGAATTCGACGTTGGTTTCGATGGCCCGGTCGGGGCGGCGCTCGCGGAGTTCGGCGAGGGCGGCCTGCTCGAGGGCGGCGGCGGCCTCGTAGCGGGGGGCGTTCAGGCGTTTGGCGGTGGCGCGCAGCACGCGGGCGCGGGGGTCTTCGGCGCGGTAGACGCGGTGACCGAAGCCCATCAGCTTGTCTTTGCGGTCGAGGATGCCCTTGACCAGGGCGCGGGCGTCGCCGGATTTCTCGGTGTCCTCGATCATCGGCAGGACGCGGGCGGGGGCGCCGCCGTGCAGGGGGCCGGACATGGCGCCGATTGCCCCGGAGAGGGAGGCGGCGACGTCGGCGCCGGTGGAGGCGATGACGCGGGCGGTGAAGGTGGAGGCATTCATGCCGTGTTCGGCGGCGGAGACCCAGTAGGCGTCGATCGCTTCGACGTGGGCGGGGTCGGGTTCGCCCTTCCAGCGGACCATGAATCGTTCGGTGACGGTCTTGGCTTCGTCGATCCGTTTCTGCGGGACGGCGGGCTGGTAGATGCCGCGGGCGGACTGGGCGACGTAGGACAGGGCCATCACGGAGGCGCGGGCGAGTTGTTCGCGGGCGGTGTCGTCGTCGATGTCGAGGAGGGGCTGGTATCCCCAGATGGGGGCGAGCATCGCGAGGCCGGCCTGGACGTCGACGCGGACGTCGCCGGTGTGCACGGGCAGGGGGAAGGGTTCGGCCGGGGGCAGGCCGGGGCCGAAGCGGCCGTCGACGAGCAGTGCCCACACGTTGCCGAAGGTGACGTGCTTGCCGACGAGGTCTTCGATGTCGACGCCGCGGTAGCGCAGGGCGCCGCCGTCCTTGTCGGGTTCAGCGATATCGCTGGTGAAGGCGACCACGCCCTCCAGTCCGCTGACGAAATCCTCCGGTATTGCCGCGCTCGCTGACATAGCTCGTGGACTCTCCTCGTTCGAGTGCCCCCGGTCAGAGCGGCACTGCCTCGGCGTTTCGACAACTGCGCTGATCGTGCGTGCGGGATGGGCAGGCACTCGTTCGTCCGCGCAATCGGCCTCCCACCCTCCTGGTGTCGCGCGGTGGAGGCGACGGTTCAGCAAAGGCGGGTTCGGTCCCCAAAACTTTAGCCGGTGTCACCGGAAGGACAGTCAGTGCATACCCGGGAGTAGCGTTCTCCGCTGTGTCATCAGATGCAGAACAGCCGGGTCCGGCGAACAACGACCTTGCGACGATGCGCGTCGGTTACGGACATCAGGGCATCGCCGGACGGTCCGAAGAGTCCGATCTGGACGCCGAGCAGCTGAATGACGGCTGGCTGCCGTTGATGCGTCGCTGGCTCGAGGACGCTGTGGAGGCGGGAATTCCCGAGCCCAATGCGATGACGCTGGGCACCGTCGACGAACACGGCCATCCCTGCACGCGCACCGTTCTCTGCAAGGGCCTGAGCCCGGCCGGAGTGCTGTTCTTCACCAACTACGAGTCGGACAAGGGGAGGCAGCTCGCCGCCGTTCCGTACGCGTCGGTGACCTTCACCTGGGTGCCGATCGCCAAGCAGATCACCGTTCGCGGTCCCGCCGAACGGGTCAGCGCCGAGGTCACCGACGAGTACTGGCACAGCAGGCCGCGGGGGTCGCGGCTCGGTGCGTGGGCGTCGGAGCAGTCGCGGCCGATCGGCTCGCGGGCCGAACTCGATGCAGCGCTCTTGCACGTCGCCGAACGCTTCGGCGTCGACGTCGACATCCCGGTGCGGCCGAACTGGGGTGGGATCCTCATCCGCCCCGAGGTGGTCGAATTCTGGCAGGGCCGGGCCAACCGGATGCACAACCGAATCCGGACTTCGAGGCACGGGGACCGGTGGACCGTCGAACGGCTGCAGCCATGACCGGACAGGTGACCCGGGATCGTCGGCCCCGAAGGTTCCTCGCAGATACGACGCCACTCGAGAACAAGGACTACCGGCGCCTGTGGACTGCCGGAATTGTCACCGTCATCGGGGGACAGCTCAGCGTGGTCGCGGTTCCCCAGCAGGTCTACGAGATCACGCGCAGCTCCGCGTACGTGGGCCTGACCGGAGCGTTCGCCCTGGTACCGCTGATCGTCTTCGGCTTGTGGGGCGGGGCCCTCGCCGACGTCATGGATCGGCGCACCCTGCTGACGATCACCACGGTGGGACTCGGGGTGACCTCGGTCCTCTTCTGGGTACAGGCGGCGCTCGGCCTGAACAACGTGTGGCTGGTACTCGGACTCCTGGCTCTGCAACAGGCGTTCTTCGCGGTTAATCAGCCCACCCGCAGCGCGATCATCCCGCGGCTGATACCGATGGGGCAGCTGGCGGCGGCCAACTCGCTGAACATGACGGTGATGCAGTTCGGCGCGATCGCCGGACCCCTGCTCGCCGGGGTCATGATTCCTGCCGTCGGCCTGTCGACGCTGTATCTCGTCGATTCGATCGCACTGCTAGCCACCCTGTGGGCGGTACTCCGGCTGCCCGCCATCCCGCCGGTGGGGGAGTCGCGGCGCGCGGGATTCCGGGAAGTGTTCGACGGCTTCGCCTACCTGGCCACCCAGAAGGTGCTGCTCGCGTCGTTCGTGGTCGACATCATTGCCATGGTCTTCGGGATGCCCAGGGCGCTGTTCCCGCAGATCGCCCACGACACCTTCGGTGACCCTGCAACCGGCGGTGTCGCCCTCGGTCTGCTGTTCGCGGCGATGTCCGTGGGGGCGGTCGCCGGTGGTGTGTTCTCCGGCTGGTTGCCGCGGGTGCGCCGACAGGGACTCGCCGTGATCGTGTGCATCGCGCTGTGGGGGCTGGCGATGCTGGGCTTCGGTCTCGTGGTGGGGGTTGCGTCCCCGGGCTCGAGTCCGGTCCTGTTGTGGGCGGCTCTCGCCTTCCTCGCGTTCGGTGGTGCCGTCGACATGGTGTCCGCGGCGTTCCGCAGCACGATGCTCCAGCAGGTGGCCACCGACGAGATGCGCGGACGGTTGCAGGGGGTGTTCATCGTCGTCGTCGCCGGCGGACCCCGCATCGGTGACGTCCTGCACGGCGCTGCCGCCGCTGCAGTCGGAACGAGCGTCGCCGCGGCCGGTGGTGGCGTCCTCGTCGTCGTCGGTGTGGTAATCGCCGCAGTGGCATTCCCGGCGCTGGTGCGATACAAGGTCGCTCGTTAGGTTCCTGTGCCCTGTCACAGATTTCGGGCACACTGTGGTGCATGGGTGAACCGCAGTCGTCGGAATCGAAGAGGTCCACAGCGGGCGGAGTGGAGATCCGAGGAGGCGGCTACCGGGCCGAGATCGCAGTCACGGGGGCTGGGCTGCGACGCCTCGAATGGCACGGCCCGGACGGTCCGCGGGCGCTGACCGAAACCTGGGAACTCGGGTCCAGACCGCCGTTGTCTGCGGGGTTGATCCTCGCCCCGTGGCCCAACCGGATCCGTGACGGTCATTTCGTCTTCGACGGTATCGAACATCAACTCGAGATTACGGACACGGAGTTCGGCAACGCCAGTCACGGCTTCGTCCGTCGCCGGGACTGGCGTGTCGTCAGCCGCGCCGAGAACCGTGTGGAGATGTCGATCGATGTGGGACTTCACAAGGGCTGGCCGTATCCGCTGCGGGTGACCGTCGAATATGCTCTCGAGGCTTCGGGCCTGACGGTCACACACACCGCCACCAATACCGGGGCAATTCCGGCGCCGTTCGGCTTGGGAATGCACTCGTACGTCCGCGTCGGTGACGTTCCGCTCGACGACTGCACGCTCCGCCTGTCCGCAGGCACCCGGTTGCCGCTCGACGACCGCCGGTTGCCGAACGGTGGTTCGCAGGCTGTTGCGGGCAGCGACTACGACTTCACCAGTCCCCGCCCCCTCGCCGGGGTGTCGCTCGACACGCCGTTCAGCGCGCTGGACGTCGACCCGGACGGTAGGTCCCGGCACGAACTGCGTGCCCCGGACGGCACCGGAACCATGCTGTGGGCTAGCCGCGAGTTCGGTTGGCTGCAGGCCTTCATCGCCGATCCGGCGGACGGCAAGCCCTATCCGGGCCGCGGACGGGCGCTGGCCCTCGAACCGATGACCTGTCCACCGGATTCGTTCAACTCCGGCATCGACCAATTGGTGCTCGCCCCCGGGCAGCGTTGGTCCGGCCGGTGGGGCATGACCGCAGTGGGTTCCTGACGGTCCGGTCCGCGACGACAAGCGTCCACAGAGTGAGACGGTGTAACACCGGCAGCGCATCGCTCGATAAGTTCCGCGGGGTTCTTCTGTTGCCGTGTCCGGGTCCGGTCGAGGGCCGTATTACTACGGCAGGTCTCCTCACCGCTTTCCCGGCATGATTGTGCGTTTGCTCATTGTCGACGCCATCGATGCAGGTAACGCCGCCTCTTCTTCCTCCGGCGGCCACCGGCCGTTCATCTCGGCAGCTCGCACCGCACGAAATGTCTCATCCTCGCGGCGGTACTCCGCTCGTCGCCACCATCGTCTCGCCACATTCGGCGGCGGGGGCGGGTTGCGGCCTTTCCGTGGACCCTCCTGCAGCATGCGGGCTGGAGTGGGACTAGTTTCTACCTGAATGAAGTTGTTACTCATTGGTTTGAGCTTGAGAGGGATGCTTCGTGCCTGACAATGACACAAAGCCCACGCTTACCTACCCTGGTGGTGAGCACACGATGTCCATTGCCAGGGCAACCGAGGGCAATGACGGTATCGAACTGGGCAAGCTGCTGGCCAGCACCGGGTACACCACCCTGGACCCGGGTTTCGTCAATACCGCCTCCACCAGCTCCGCGATCACCTACATCGACGGTGAGCACGGGATTCTCCGCTACCGCGGTTACCCGATCGAGCAGCTGGCCGGAAAGTCCACGTTCATCGAGGTCAGCTACCTGCTGATCTACGGTGAGCTGCCGACCGCAACGCAGCTCGAGTCGTTCACCGACCGGATTCGCCGGCACACGTTGCTGCACGAAGACCTCAAGAGGTTCTTCGACGGGTTCCCCCGCAACGCGCACCCGATGCCTGTTCTCTCCAGTGCTGTGAACGCGCTCTCGGCCTACTACCAGGACTCCCTGGATCCGGCCGATCCCGAGCAGGTCGAACTGTCGACCATCCGCCTTCTGGCGAAGCTGCCCACCATCGCGGCATATGCGTACAAGAAGTCCGTCGGACAGCCGTTCCTGTACCCGGACAACTCGCTGAACCTTGTCGAGAACTTCCTTCGGATGACGTTCGGATTCCCCGCGGAGCCGTACGAGATCGACCCGGAGATCGCCAAGGCACTCGACATGCTGCTGATCCTGCACGCCGACCACGAGCAAAACTGCTCGACGTCGACGGTGCGCCTCGTCGGATCGTCGGACGCGAACCTCTTCACCTCCATCTCCGGCGGCATCAACGCACTCTGGGGCCCGCTGCACGGCGGCGCAAACCAGGCGGTCCTCGAGATGCTCGACGAGATCAAGGCCAGCGGCAGCAACGCAGGCGATTTCGTCCGCAAGGTCAAGAACAAGGAAGACGGCGTGAAGCTCATGGGCTTCGGGCACCGCGTCTACCGCAATTACGATCCGCGTGCGGCCATCGTGAAGCAGACCGCGCACACCATTCTCGACAAACTCGGTGGCGACGACGAACTGCTCGACATCGCGATGGCACTGGAAGAGGCGGCGCTCACCGACGACTACTTCGTCGAGCGCAAGCTGTACCCCAACGTCGACTTCTACACCGGCCTCATCTACCGCGCCATGGGCTTCCCCACGCGCATGTTCACCGTCTTGTTCGCCATGGGCCGGTTGCCCGGGTGGATTGCACACTGGCGGGAGATGCACGAGGATCCCGCTACGAAGATCGGCCGTCCGCGCCAGATCTACACCGGCTACACCGAGCGCGACTACAAGGACGTCACAAGCCGCTGATCTGCGACCTGTGCCGAACAGACAGCCCTCACCGAGGAGGACACATGACTAAGCCTGAGATCGAGTTCCAGGAGGGACCCGCCCCGACCGACCTGGTCATCAAGGATCTGGTGGTCGGCGAAGGCGCCGAGGCCGTTCCGGGGGGCACCGTCGACGTGCACTATGTCGGCGTCGAGTTCGAGTCCGGCGAGGAGTTCGACTCTTCGTGGAGTCGCGGGGAGTCCATCCAGTTCCCGCTGCGCGGTCTCATCAAAGGCTGGCAGGACGGCATCCCCGGCATGAAGGTCGGCGGACGTCGTCAGCTCACCATCCCGCCGGAGCTGGCCTACGGCCCGGCCGGCGCCGGACACCAGCTGTCCGGCAAGACCCTGGTGTTCGTGATCGATCTGCTGGACGCCAAGGAATAGTTTTCCGCTTAACGGCACAAGTCCCGCTTCACCTCGGTGAGGCGGGACTTGTCGCATTCTGCGCCGGAAGGTGCGGCATCGGATGTGCGTCGGCCGAGTGCAGCTCCACGACCAACCGGGCACCACCGAGCGGGCTGTCCTCGAAGTGCGCCCGCCCGCCGTGCAGCGCTGCCTGTTGAGCAACGAGCGCGAGGCCGAGTCCCGATCCGCTGCTGGTGGCGTTGGTGCCGCGGTGGAACCGCTCGAACACCTGAGTCCGCTCGGCGTCCGGTACGCCGGAACCGTTGTCGTCGACGGTGATGACGGTGGCGTCGTCCACGGCTCTCAGTGTGATCCGGACCGCTGTGGCACCCCCGTGCCGGACGGCGTTGGTGATCGCATTGTCCAGTGTCAGCCGCAGTCCGCCGGGCATCCCGCGGACGGTCAGCGGAACTGCGTCGACGGTGACCTGCAGTCCGGGATGGTGTCGCATCGCATCGTCGGCCGCCAGATCGCAGATGTCGACGAGGTCGCAGTCCACGAAGTCCTGGTCGGTGGACAATTCTCCGCGGGCCAGCCGCTCCAGGTCCGACAGGGTCGATTCCACACGGCCCTGGGCGCGAATCAGATCGCGAAAAATTTCGTGCTGCTGCGCGGCCGTCAGCTGATGCGTGGTGAGCACCTCGAGGTCGGTGCGCATCGCGGTGAGCGGCGTGCGCAGTTCGTGGGCGGATACGGCGGCGAAGTCACGCGCGGTGGCCAGGGCGGCGGTGGTGGCGTCCTGTGCCTCGGCGACATCGCGCAACATCGACTCCGCCGCGGAGGCCAGTTCGTCTGCCTCGCGCACCCCTGAGGACGCGGGCGTCAACTCGGGGTCGCGGCGAACGATGCGGCCGGTGAGGTCGACCAGGGGGCGAACCGCCCGGCCACCGAACAACCAGCCGAGGCCACTGGCTGCGGCCACGGCCAGGACACCGACGAGGGCCACCTGGCGCTGCTGTTCGGTGGTGACGTCCTGGGCCTCCGAGTACGGGACGGCGAGTGAGATCCGGGTCCCCAGGAAGGGTGTCGTCGCCGTGAACGCCCGATACTTCGTGCCGTTGACGTCGACGGACTCCCACCCCGGTTCGAGCGGTGGCAGCCGGGTGGGGGTGCTCACCAGAACGGTGTCGCCGCCCGCGGACCGGATGGTGATCGCGAAGGCGCCCTTGTCGCCCAGCGCGCCGAGGAACAGTCCTGCTGTCGCCGCGTTGGGAACCAGCACGTCGGACGCCGTTTCGAGCCGTCGGTCGAGTTGGGACAAGTTGTTCCTGTTGATCGCGAGCGCCACCAGGATGCCCAACGCCACGACGATTATGGTCGCCCCGAGCGCCGTGGCCGCCGCGACACGGGTCCGGAGCGAGAACGAGCGCTTCACGACGGTTCCCGCAACACGAACCCGACGCCACGCACGGTGTGCAGGATGCGCGGTTGGCCCTCGGTTTCGAACTTGCGCCGCAGATACCCGACGAAGACGTCCACGACATTGGTGTCGGCCACGAAGTCGTATCCCCACACCAGTTCCAGTAGTCGTTCGCGGCTCAGGACGATGCCGACGTTGCGGGCGAGGACCTCGAGCAGTTCGAACTCCCGCTTGGTCAGGGTTATTTCGTGGCCCGCGAGGAAGACTCGGCGCGCCGAGACGAAGATCTCGAGGGCACCGACGCGGATCGGCGGAGCCGCGGGGGTATCGGCTGCGGGGGGCGTGGTCGCACCGCGCCGCCGGAGCATTGCCCGGATCCGGGCGATCAACTCCGCCAGGACGAACGGTTTGACCAGGTAGTCGTCCGCTCCCGACTCCAGCCCGGAGATGCGGTCGTCGACGGTGTCGCGGGCACTGAGTACACAGATCGGGATGTCGTTGTTCATTGCGCGGAGCGCGGTCACGACACCGGTTCCGTCGATGACGGGCATGTTCATGTCGAGGACCATCGCGTCGGGGCGTCGCTCGCTGACCACTCGGAGGGCGTCGGCTCCGTCGACTGCGGTGAGAACGGTGAATCCGGACAGGCGCAGACCACGTTCGAGCGAAGTCCGCACGTCCTCGTCGTCGTCGACGACGAGAACACTGGCTGAGTCGGTGGCGGTCACTCCTGCATTGTGCCGTGAGGAGGAGGTGGATGGCGGTGGTCCGGTCGTGTCCGTCCGTACACTCGGGTGCGATGTTTTCTTCGCTACTGGCATTCGAACTGACCGAAACCAACCGTGACTGGCTGATTCACCGCCCGGCCGAGATCGCGATCTACGTCGTTCTCGCGCTGGCCCTGCGGTTCACCCTGCACCGGCTCATCGACCGGATGACCCGGCAGCGGACTGCCACCGACAAACCGGCGATGCTTCGCCCTCTGCGTGAGCGAGCGCCGAGAGGCATCAAGGAAGTGATGGCGAACGAACGCCGAGCGCAGCGTGCCACGACGATCGGGTCGGTACTCAAATCCGCGGTGTCGATCGTCGTTCTCATCTGGGGCGTGTTGCAGATCCTGGGCATTCTGGGGGTGAATGTCGCCCCGTTCATCGCGTCCGCCGGTGTGATCGGTCTCGCACTGGGATTCGGTGCGCAGAACCTCGTCCGCGACTTTCTGTCGGGCATGTTCATGCTGCTCGAGGATCAGTACGGCGTGGGCGACGTGGTCGATCTCGGTGAGGCCGTGGGAACCGTGGAGACGGTGGGCTTGCGGGTCACCACGATCCGCGACGTCAACGGCACCCTGTGGTACTGCCGCAACGGTGAAATCGTCCGGGTCGGCAACATGAGTCAGGGATACGCGGTGGCGGTGGTGGATCTGCCGATCGCGCATGCGGCCAACGTTCAGCGGGCATGTGAGGTGGCCCTCGACGCCATCCTGGAGGCGTCGCGAAGTGACGCGATCGAGGCGGACGTGCTGGAAACGCCCGAGATGCTGGGTGTCAATGCCGTGACCGCCGAATCGGTGACGCTCCGCATCACCGCCCGCACCAAGCCGGGACGGCAGTGGGCGGTGCAGCGCACGTTCGCGCGGGCGGCTCTCGCGGCGTTCGAGAAGTACGACATCGATGCGCCGTACCTGTCGATCGTGTCGGCGGCCCGCATGGACGCCTGACGGCGTTGCGTTTCAGTACCGTGGCAGGCATGGACACGGCACTGGTCTGGTTCCGGCGCGACCTCAGGCTCGGCGATCTTCCGACCTTGCACACCGTCGCCGAGGCGGGGGCTCGCGCGCTCGGCCTGTTCGTGCTCGACGAGAAGCTGCTCCACCCCGCGGGCGGCCCGCGCCGGGATTTTCTTTACCGCAGCCTGACTGCGCTCGACGACCAACTCGGGGGGCGGCTGCTGGTAGTGCACGGCGCTCCTGCCGACGTGGTCCCAGCGGTTGCCGAGGCGGTGTCGGCGGGTGAGGTTCACGTGAGCGCCGACTTCGGTCCCTACGGCCGCGAGCGTGATGCAGCGGTTGCCGAGCGCACCGAACTGGTGGCCACCGGATCGCCCTATGCCGTGGCACCGGGGAGGGTCAGCAAGGCGGACGGCGAACCGTATCGCGTGTTCACTCCGTACTTCAGGCAATGGCTCGACCACGGGTGGCGTGCGCCGATCGACACCGGTGCCGCGACGGTCGACTGGATCGAACCGGACGACGTCCCCGTCCGACGGGCAGCAATTCCCCAGCCGGAGTCCGAGGGCGTGGCCGCGGGGGAGTCGGAGGCTTTGCGAAGGTGGGCAGAGTTCCTGGAGGACGAACTCGACTCCTACGACGATGCCCGCAACCGTCCCGACCTCGACGCGACGAGCCGGATGTCGGTGTACCTGAAGTACGGCAACATCCATCCCCGCACCATGCTCCGCGATCTTTCACGCCGCCCCGGTAAGGGGGTCGAAGCGTACCGGCGTCAGTTGGCTTGGCGAGATTTCTACGCCGACATCCTTTTTCAACGCCCAGACAGTGCGCGCGGCAATTACGACCGCAAGTTCGACGCGATCCGACTCGATTCCGGCCCCGACGCCGACGAGGCGTTCGCCGCGTGGTGCGAGGGAAGAACCGGGTTCCCGATCGTCGATGCGGGAATGCGTCAGCTCCGAGCCGAGGCGTGGATGCACAACCGGGTGCGCATGATCGTCGCGTCGTTCCTGGTGAAAGACCTGCACCTGCCGTGGTGGCGTGGAGCGCGCTACTTCATGGACCGCCTGGTCGACGGCGATCTGGCCAACAATCAGCACGGCTGGCAGTGGACGGCGGGAACAGGCACCGATCCCTCCCCGTACTTCCGGGTGTTCAACCCGATCACCCAGGGCGAGAAGTTCGATCCCGACGGCTCCTACGTGCGCAAGTGGGTGCCGGAGCTTCGCGGCATCCCGGGCCGCGCCGTCCATTCGCTGAAAGCCCTTCGGCCCGAGGGGTACCCGGAGCCCATCGTCGACCACGGCCTCGAGCGGCAGGAGTCCCTCGCCCGCTACGGCGAAATCAAGGCCCCGTGAGTACTTGTTAACAGCGGGCGGTTAAGAAGTACTCACAGGCGCTGGGCGCACAAGGAGGCCGAGGAAGGCGGCCCCGGCGAGCAGGATGACGAGTCCGCCGTAGAGGCGGGTGGTGTCGACCAATCCGACCTCGCCGACCAGGTAGCCGGCGAGGAGCGCCGGGACACTGTTGGCCAGGTAGGCGATCACGTAGATGGTCGAGAGCAGACCCGCCCGCTCGTGGGGCGCGGCCAGGGGCATCACGGTATGGATTGTGCCCTGGAAGCCGGCGCCGAAGCCGACCCCCGCGATGGCTGTTCCTGCCAGGACGATTGCTGCAGAGGATATTTCGGCGCCGACGAGTGTGACGGCCACACCGGCGATCAGCGCAGAGGTGCCGACGAGCAGCACTCGCCGCGCCGCCACGTTGCGTAGTACGAAGACGGCGATCGCCCCGGTTCCCGTCAGTGTTGCCACCATGATGGCGCCGATCAACGAGGTGTGGACGTCCAAGGCGTTGCGGGCGAGTGAGGGGCCGAGCGACAGGTAGAAACCGCCGAGGGCCCATACGGCGATCAGGCACGGCCCCGTGAGGACGAGCATGCCGAGAGCGGGGGACGGTACCGCGAGCGTCGGGCGCATCGAGGCCAGTGCGCCCTGCCGCCGCACGGCCGTTTCCGGTGCCGCCCAGATACCCAGGAGCTCGAGGACGAAGAGCGCGAGGAAGACGAGGAACACGGTGCTGGTCGGACGCGGAAGGTGCTCGCTGATCAGACTCGATCCGATGGCGCCGACCGCGAGACCCACCGTGGGCGCGATGCTGTTGACGGTGGAACCGCGGCCGGGTCTGCGCTCGAGGTCGATGAGGGTCGATCCGAGCGCGCTGATCGCGGCACCGGTCGCAAAGCCTTGCACGACCCGGGCTGCCAGGAGAAGCCCGAGGCTCTCGGCTGAGGCGAACATGGCCATCGCGACCGCCTCGAAGGCCAGCGCGGTGACGAGCACGGGGCGTCGGCCGATGTAATCCGAGAGAGAACCGACGGTGAGCAGGGCCAACAGCAGACTTACGGCATAGATCCCGAAGACCAGGGTGGATTGCAGGGACGAGAAGCCCCAGTGGCTCTGGTAGAGCTCGTAGAGGGGTGTCGGTGCCGCAGACGCTCCGAGCAGGGTGGCGATCACCACGGCGACGAGCGTGAACGCTGCGCCGCGGCCGAGTGTGGGTCGCGACTTCGGTGGAGCGTCGGGTGCGGCAAGGGTCGTCATGCGGTACTCCCAGCTTTAAAGCAAAGCGTTTGCATTTATGAACGTACGCTGCCGTCATTCTTAATGCAAAGATTTCGCGTTAGTATGGGCTCATGAGCCCGGTCACAGGTCCACGCCCCGGTGGGCGCAGCGCCCGCATCCAGCAAGCGGTGCACGCGTCCACTCGCAAGCTGCTCGACGAGCGCGAGCGAGGGGACATCACCGTCCCGATGATCGCGGCCGACGCCGGCGTCACCCCGTCCACCATCTACCGGCGCTGGGGCGACATCACCGAGGTGTTCGCCGACGTGGCGATCGAGAGACTGCGGCCCGAGACGCCCCCGCGGGAGACCGGCAGTGTGCGCGGTGACCTCGTTGCGTGGGCTCAGGAGTATCTGGAGGAGATGTCCTCGCCGGTGGGCCGGGCCGCGCTGCGCGACATCGTGATGAGTGGTGACGTGGGCCGCCCCGACAACGGCACGAACCAGTACAAGTGCGCGGCATTCTGCCGGAGTCAGATCAACGCCATTCTGGAACGGGACGCACGGTTTTCAGGGGCGCCGGGTGCCGTCGGGGGCGTGATCGACCACGTCGTCGCGCCGATCGTCTATCGCATTCTGTTCGATCAGGATCCGCTCGCGGAGGACCGCATCGAGGCACTCGTCGATTCCGCCCTCGATGCGGTCGTTCACGCCTGACGCGCGCGTTACCTGGAGACGTCAGTCCCGCAGCTGCTTCTCGAGCGCCTCGAGCACGGCGACATCCTCGATGGTGGAGGGCACGGTATACCGCTCGTGGTCGGCGATCTGACGCATCGTCTTACGCAGTATCTTGCCCGAGCGCGTCTTCGGCAGGGCTCCCACGACGGTGACGTCCCGGAACGTTGCGACCGCGCCGATCTGCTCGCGCACCATCGCAACCAATTCGGCGCGCAGTGTTTCCGGGTCGATGTCGACACCGGCCTTGAGGACCACGTAGCCGCTGGGCCGCTGTCCCTTCAGCTCGTCGCGGATCCCGACCACCGCGCACTCGGCCACGGCCGGATGTCCCGCGACCACGGCTTCGATGCTGCCGGTCGAGAGCCGATGGCCGGCCACGTTGATGACGTCGTCGCTGCGGCCGAGGACGAACACGTACCCGTCCTCGTCGATGTACCCGGAGTCGCCGGTGAGGTAGTAGCCGTCGAAGGTGGCGAGGTAGGACTTCACGAACCGGTCCGGGTCGCGCCACAGTCCGGTCAAGGTTCCGGGCGGGAGGGGAAGCCCGATCACGATATTGCCTTCGGTGCCTGCCGGAACGACGTGACCCTCACCGTCGACCACCTCGACGCGATAACCAGGCACGGGCACGGTGGGGGAGCCGGCTTTGACGGGCATGGGTTCGAGCCCGCGCAGATTGGCGCAGATGGCCCAGCCCGTTTCCGTCTGCCACCAGTGGTCGACCACCGGGAGGCCGAGAACCCGGGTGGCCCACGCATAGGTGTCGGGGTCGAGGCGCTCGCCGGCGGCGAACAGCGTCTTCAACGACGAGATATCGTATTTGGCAATCTCTTTCGCTTCGGGGTCGGCCTTGCGGACTGCCCGGATCGCGGTCGGGGCGGTGAACAGTGCGGCTACCCCGTGGTCGGAGATCACCCGCCAGAACGCCCCGGCGTCGGGAGTGCCCACCGGTTTGCCCTCGTACAGCACTGAGGTGGCACCGGCCAGCAACGGGCCGTAGACGATGTACGAATGACCGACCACCCAGCCCACGTCGGAGGCGGTCCACCACACATCACCCGGGCCGATGTCGTAGACGTTGGTCATCGACCAGGTCAGGGCCACCGCATGCCCGCCGTTGTCCCGGACCACGCCCTTCGGCTTACCTGTGGTTCCGGACGTATAGAGGATGTACAGCGGATCCGTGGCAGCGACGGGAACCGGCTGAACGGGCGAGGCATCGGCGGCGAGGGCGTCCCAGTCGAACCAGGAGGCTCCGTCGTTGCGGTAGTCGGCGGCCGATCCCGGTACCTGCTCGCGATTCTTGACGATCACCGTATGCGGTGGAGTGCTCGACAATTCGAGCGCCTTCGCCACCATCGGCAGGTATTCGACGGTGCGCCCCGGCTCGAGCCCGCCCGATGCCGTGACCAGCACAACCGGTCCGGCGTCGTCGATCCGTGTCGCCAGCTCCTTCGCCGCGAAACCCCCGAACACCACCGAGTGGACGGCGCCGATGCGGGCGCAGGCGAGCATTGCGACGGCGGCCTCGGGGATCATCGGCATGTAGACGATCACCCGGTCGCCGGCCACCACGCCCTGTGCGGCGAGGACGCCGGCGAACCGGGACACTTCGTCGAGCAGCTGTGCGTACGTGTATGTGCGGGAAGCCTCGGGTGCCATTGCCGAGTCGTAGATCAGGGCGTCCTGATCACCTCGCCCGTCCCGCACGTGCCGGTCGAGAGCGTTGAAGCAGGTGTTCAGCCGCGCGTCCGGGAACCAGCGATACATCGGGGCGGACGAATCGTCGAGGGCGCGCGTCGGTTCCTCGACCCACTCGACTGCCGTTGCGGCCGCCAGCCAGAACTCCTCGGGACGTTCGACGCTCTCGCGGTAGACGTCTGCGTACGTACGTCCGGCGCTCGCTGTCGGGGAGCTCATCGATGTTCGTCCTCTCGCCGTTCACCTTGTGACCTGAAACACCCTATGCGATGGCGGGTGGACGTCGGTGGACGGCGCGGCGCGGGGTCAGTCCATACCGCGCCAACCCACGACATCGGGGTCGTCGTCGGCTGGAGGTTCGGGATCGCGCCATTCTTCCGCGCGCGTGGGTTTGTTGCCGCGGATCATTCCTTCTGTCTCGTGCTTCATTTCGTCGTCCTGCCGAGGTCCGTGTTTGGCGCTCGCGCGTTCCATGTGCTCGTCCTTCCTCTCGGTCCGCGCCGGATACCCGACGGGGCGAGAGGCGAAACGGGAGTTCCGCCGGATCCGGCGCTAGATGCCGAGCGAGGACGCGATCATCGGCCAGGAGTTGTGCAGGTCGTCCTGCCAGTAGCCCCACGAGTGGGTGCCGGTGGGATGGAAGTCGAACGTGGCGGGGATTCCCAGTGAGTTCAGCCGGTCGGCCAGCCGGTAGGTGCACTGGTTCGTCCCCGCTTCGATGATTCCGCCTACGATCACCTGGTTGGCCAGGACGCCTACGTCCCCGTTGACGTCCGGACCGTTCAGCGTGTCGTGGTGGCCGGGCAGGCCGGTACCGTTGCTGATGTAGAGGTCGATGCCCCGCAATTTTTCGGCGTTGACGACGGGGTCGTTGGCCACCCAGTCCGGATCGCCCGGGGGTCCCCACATGTTCTCGACGTCTCCGCCGCGGGCGCTGACCACGAAGGTGACGTAATCTCGGCCGGGCTGGGTGCTCGTCTCGGCGCACCCGCTGTAGGAGCCGACCGCCCGATACAGCGAGGGGGCGGACTGGGCGAGACTCAGCACCGAAGTGCCCGACATCGACAGTCCCGCAATGGCATTCTCGCCGGTCGTTCCCAGTGTGGCGTCGACGATCGGGGGAAGTTCCTCGGTGAGGAAGGTGGTCCATTTGTTGAGGCCGAGAGTGGGATCGGGCTTCTGCCAGTCGGTGTAGTAACTGAACGCGCCGCCGACAGGGGTGACGACATTGACGTTCTTGTCGGCGAAGAAGCTGACCACGTCAGTCTTGGCCTTCCAGGTTGCCGAGTCCTGCCCGCCACCGGCACCGTTGAGTAGGTACAAGGTAGGGCGAGGCACGCTGGCGTCTGCCGGACGAATCACCTCGAGGAGAATCACTTTCTCCATCGCCGCCGAGTAGACGTACATGTTCAATTGACGGCCGTCGATCTCCTCGATGCGGTCGAGAACGGATCCGTCCGCCGAGGCCGGCTTGTCGGTGGGAAGAGTTCGCCACTCGTCGGCCGACGCTACGGCCACCTGACCGAACAGGCTCGACGAGGCGACGACAGCGACAATCAGGAGCGCCCGACAGCGTCCGATCATCGGGTGCGCCCGACGGTGTCCGATCGCGCTCATGGCCGCTCCTCGTGCTCGACTGCACTGCCCGACTACCGTTGGATCCTGATTCCCTCTCACGGTAACGGGGAAACATTCCTCTCGGCGGCTGAAACGGAAGACCCGATGTTCGCCGGCGACGAAACCTAGCCGTTCGGCAGGCCGAGGTTCCGGTAGCGGGCCAGCCGCGCGGCGAATCGCTCGGCGTCGGGCGCAGCGATGAGCGTGCGCAGTTCGCGGGAAATGGCCTCGCCGACTCGCTTCGAGAAGTCGACGGGTTCGTCGGCGGCGTCGGGTCGCTCGGGAATGATCGCGTCGATGACGCCGTCGCGCAGCAGGTCGAGGGAACGGATGCCCTGTGCGGCCGCCATCTCCGGGGCGTGCGTGGTGTCGCGGTGGACGATGGCACTGGCACCTTCCGGCGGCAGCGGCGCCAGCCAGCCGTTCTGTGCGGCGAGGACGCGGTCCGCGGGAAGGAAGGCCAGCGCCCCGCCGCCGGTGCCTTGTCCCAGCAGAACCGACACGGTCGGAGTCTTCAGCGTCACCAGATCGGAGATGCAGCGTGCGATTTCCGGGGCCAGTCCGCGTTCCTCCGCCTCCTTCGACAGCGCCGCGCCGAGGGTGTCGATGACGAGGACCAGTGGTATCTGCAACTCCTCCGCGAGACGCATGCCCCGACGGGCCTCGCGCAGGGCGGCCGGTCCCATGGTATTGAGCGCCGACTGTCCGGCGCGGTCCTGGCCCAGGAGAACACAGGGGGCACCGCGGAACCGCGCCAGCGACAACAACACGGTGCCCTCGGTTTCCCCCTGCCCCGTTCCGCTGAGCGGGACCTGCTCCGTGGCCGCGTGCCGGAGGAGGTGACGGATACCGGGACGGTCGGCGCGCCGCGAGAGCATCACCGATTGCCAGGCAGGGACGTCGGGAATTTCGACGTCCGGGATCTCGGCGGTGACCGTCGGTGTGGCAGGAGGGTCGATCAGCACGCGCAGGGCGCGATGCACTAGGAGCCGTAGCCGACTGGCAGGGACCACGCCGTCGATGACACCGTTGCGGTACAGGTTTTCCGACGTCTGCACGCCGTCGGGGAACTTCTCGCCGTAGAGCGCCGCGTAGACGCGGGGACCGAGGAACCCGACCAGCGCACCGGGTTCGGCCACGGTGATGTGCCCGAGTGAACCCCAGGACGCGAAAACTCCGCCGGTGGTGGGATTGCGCAAATACACCAGATACGGCAGGTGCGCCGCCTTGTGGGTCGCCACGGCCGCGGCGATCTTGACCATCTGCACGAAGGCGACGGTGCCCTCCTGCATCCGCGTGCCCCCGGACGTGGGGGAGGCGAGCAGGGGCAGCCCCTCGCGGGTTGCCCGCTCGATGGCGCTGACGATGCGTTCGGCCGCCGCCACCCCGATCGAACCCGCGAGGAACGCGAACTCGCAGGCGATCACAGCTACCCGGCGACCACGAACCGTGCCGACTCCGGTGAGCACCGATTCGTCGACGCCCGACTTCTCGGCGGCCTTCATCAGGTCCGTTCCGTACTTGTCGTCGGGCCGCACGTCCACCGGGGTGGTGTCCCAGGAGACGTAACTGCCCTGATCCAACACCAATTCGAGGACGTCGTGGGCGGAGATCTTGGCGGCCATGGCCCTGAGAGTAGCGGTACGTCCGCAGGGAGCGATGCCTGCTACGGCGGGTGACGGCAGTCCATTCGGCGGGAACAGCGCAAACGGCGCCGACACACCGTCGCCGGTGTCTAGAGTCGAAGACGTCGATGCAGGTTGGGCATGAGAACGACACCTTCCCCCGAGGGGAGCAGTCCCATGGATCTCCACACTGTCACGGACGTCGTTCGACGACCATCCGACAGGCCGGGGGAGGCGTGGTGTGACGGCGACGCCTGGCTGGCCGGGGGCACGTGGTTGTTCTCCGTCCCGCAGCCCGACGTCCGCCGCCTCGTCGACATCACCACCCTCGGCTGGGATGCGCTGGTGGCCGGTGACGCCGGCCTGGAGATCGGTGCCACGTGCACGATCCGGGAGCTGTATGCGCTGGAGCCGCCGGGCGACTGGCTCGCCGGCCCGTTGCTGGCCACGAGTTGCGAGGCGTTTCTGGCGTCGTTCAAGGTATGGAATTCGGCGACAGTCGGCGGCAACATCTGCATGTCACTGCCTGCCGGCCCGATGATCACGCTGACCGTCGCGCTGGAGGCGACGTACACGCTCTGGAATGCCGACGGATCCGAACGCACCGTCGATGCCGTCGACTTCGTGACGGGAGATCACCGCAACATCCTCGCGCCGGGTGACATCCTGCGGCGCATCGACATTCCGGTGAGTGCCTTGCGTAAGCGTCACACCCACCGTCGTTTCACGCTTACGCAGTTGGGTCGTTCCACGATCTTCCTGATCGCCACGCAGTCGCCCGGAACCGACGACTTTCTGCTCACCCTGACTGCGGGCACCACCCGTCCGGTGCGCCTGTCGTTCGACTCCATGCCCGATGCCGACGCGTTGCGCCACAGCATCGACGACCTACCCGCCGACGTGTGGTTCGACGATCCGAACGGCACTCCCGACCACCGCCGTCACCTGGCGAAACACTTCGCCGAAGAGATTCGCAGTGAACTGGCACCGGGAGAACTGTCATGACGTACACCGTGAACGGCAAGACGTTCGACGAACAACCCGAGCCGGGCCAGTGCCTGCGCACCTTCGTGCGCGCACTGGGCCATCACGGTGTGAAGAAGGGATGCGACGCGGGCGATTGCGGCGCGTGCACGGTGTGGCTCGACGGCGTCCCTGTGCACAGCTGCATCACCCCTGCTTTCCGGGCCGACGGCCACGAGGTGACGACCATCGAGGGGCTGGTCTCACCCGAAAATCTGCACCCGGTGCAGCGCTGCTTCCGCGATGCGCCGGGCTTTCAGTGCGGTTTCTGCACTGCCGGCATGATCATGACTTCGGCGACGTTCACGGACGCGCAGAAGGCGGATCTGCCTCGCGCGCTGAAGGGTAACTTGTGCCGTTGCACCGGGTACCGGGCGATCGAAGACGCGATCAACGGTGTCACCGAGATCGAGGAAGCGCTGCCGGGCAAGGCCGTCGGCACCAGTGTGGGAGCGCCCGCAGCCACCGAAGTGGTCACGGGCCGCGCCGAGTTCACCATGGACACCGAGATCGAGGGCATGCTGCAGCTGAAGGTGCTGCACTCCCCGCACGCCCATGCGCGCATCGTCTCCATCGACAAGACCGCGGCGCTCGCCGTTCCCGGGGTGCTGCGGGTGTACACGTGGCAGGACGTGCCCCGCAAGAGGTTCACCACGGCAATCCACACCGATCACCTCGTCGACCCCGACGACACCTACATCCTCGACGACACCGTGCGGTTCGCCGGGCAGCGGGTGGTTGCGGTACTCGCCGACACCGTCGCCGCCGCCGAGGAGGGATGCCGCAAGGTGGTGGTCGAATACGACATGCTGCCTGCGGTGTTCGACCCGGAGGAAGCGATGGCGGACGGGGCGCCTCGGCTGCACGGCTCGGACGACCCCTTCGTACGGGACCCCGACCACAACATCCTCCTCGAACTCCACGGGAACATCGGTGACCTCGAGGCGGGGCTGGCCGAGGCCGACGTGATCCACGAGGGCACCTACTTCTCCCCGCGCGTACAGCACGCGCATCTCGAGACGCACGGGTCGATCGCGTGGATGGAGGACGGCAGGCTGCACGTGCGCACCAGCTCGCAGTCGCCTTCCATCGCCAAGGTCAAGCTGGCCCATCTCTTCGACCTGCGTCCCGATCAGCTGCGTGTGTTCTGCAAGCGTGTCGGTGGCGGTTTCGGTGGCAAGCAGGAGGTGATCACCGAGGATCTGGTGGCGCTCGCCGCCCTCGACACCGGGCGTCCGGTCTGCTTCGAGTACACCCGGGAGGAGGAGTTCACGACGGCATCGCCGCGGCACCCGATGACGTTGACGATCACCTTGGGAGCGCGGGCCGACGGCACGCTCACCGCGTTCGGGGTGCGCAACGTGTCGAACACGGGCGCCTACGGCAATCACGGGGGCGAGACCCTGTTCGCGGCCGGAGCCGCCATCTCGATGTACCGGTGCCGCAACAAGAAGTTCGACGCGTACTCCGTCTACACGAACACGGTGCCGAGTGGTGCGCTGCGCGGGTACGGCATGACTCAGCCGGCGTTCGCGGTGGAGTCCGCGATGCACGAACTCGCGGTCGCCCTCGACATCGATCCGCTGGAACTGCGCAGACGCAACATCGTGCGCCCCGGGGATTCCCTCGTGGCAATCGACGACCGGCCGGACGACGTCGCCTTCAACGAGGACGGCCTCGGCCAGTGCATCGACCTCGTCGACGCTGCCCTCTCGCGCAGTGCGGACGGGAAGGCGCTCGGTGGCCACTGGCTGATCGGCACGGGTACCGCCAGTTCTGTGCACGAGACCGCCCCGCCCACGGAGCACATCTCGGAGGCGTGGCTGACACTCGGTGACGACTGTGTCTACGAATTAGCAGTCGGCACGGTCGAATTCGGGGAGGGAACGTCCACCGCGCATGTGCAGATCGCCGCCAACCAGCTCGGCACCACACCCGCGCGGGTGCGGCTCGTGCAGTCCGACACCGACCGGACCGGTTTCGACACAGGAGCGTTCGCGAGCGCGGGCCTGTTCGTCGCCGGCAACGCCGTGCTGCGGGCATCCGACGCCCTCCGCGACCGCATCCTGGCCTTCGCTGCCGCACACACCCGGTCCGATTTGTCCGACTGCTCGATGGACGACGACGGCGTTGTCTGTGGTGGCGTCCGCGTCTCGCTCGGCGAACTCCTCGATGCGGCACACCGACGCGGTATCCGGTTCACCGCGGCGCGCAAGGCGTACGGCTCGCCGCGCAGCGTGGTGTCGAATACCCACGGCTTCCGTATCGCCGTTCACCGGATCACGGGCGAGGTCCGCATCCTCTACAGCGTTCATGCCACCGACGCCGGCGTTGTCATCAACCCGGCTCAGGTGCGCGGCCAGATCGAGGGCGGCGTGGCCCAGGGCATCGGGTTCGCGCTGACCGAGAACTACCACGTCGACCACACCGGCACGATGATCAACCCGAGCCTGCGGAACTACCGCATCCCCACGTACGCCGACGTCCCGCGCACGGAGGTGTTGCTGGTCGACTCGTCGGATTCTGTCGGCCCGATGCGGTCCAAAGGCATGGCGGAGTGCTGTATCAACCCGGTGGCGCCGGCGTTGGCCAATGCCCTGCACGACGCGACCGGTGTGCGCTACCGGGAGTTGCCGTTGACACCCGAGCGCATCTACCGACGGCTCGGGGAGTCGACGAGCGTTGTGACGGCGCAGGCGTAGGGCGGCGGCGATGCGCGCGGAACGGATCGACAGCGGCGCCGCGACGGTGATCATCGGCCAGAAGGTCCGCGCCGGTTGCGAGCAGGCCTTCGAGACGTGGCAAGAGGACATGAATGCCGCCGCCTCGGATTACGCCGGGTTCATGGGCGCGGAGATCACCGCACCGACCGACGTGCAACCCGACTGGGTGGTGGTCTACCGCTTCGATTCCATCGCTCACGTGCAGGCCTGGATCAACAGCGCCACCCGGCAGGAGCACCTCGACGTGGGGCAGCGGTACGTCGACGGTCCCGCCACCCAGCAGGTCCTCGGCGGGGACACCCGACCCCACGACCCGCTCGTCACCGTCGTCGTGTCACATCGCGTCGCGTCCGGCAACGTCACCGCCTTCCTCGACTGGCAGGAGCGACTGCGCCTGGAAGAGAGCAGGTTCGAGGGGTTCCGGGGCAGTGAACTCTTCCGTCCCGTCGAGGGCGTGCAGGACGAGTGGACCGCGCTGTACCGCTACGACACCGCGGCGCACCTCGACACCTGGCTCACCTCGAAGAAGCGGCAGGAGCTGCTGGCGGAGGGTGAAGAGTTCTCCGACTTCGAGTTACGCACCGTCGACAACTCCTTCGGCAGTTGGTTCGCGTTCGACGAGAACGGCAAGGAGGCCCCGCCGCCGTCGGAGACCAAAACCTCCATCGCTGTCTGGGTCGGCCTGTATCCCACCGTCGTGCTGCTCACACTTGCGCTGTCGCCGTTGCGGATGCCGCTGTGGCTCGGAATGCTCGTCGGCAATCTGCTGTCCAGCTTCACCATGAGTTTCCTGACGATGCCCCACTACGTGAACCCGCTCCTGGGGCGGTGGCTGCGGCCCCCAGCGGGTGCGTCGAAGGTGAAGTCCAACGTCAGAGGGATCGCGCTCGTCGCAGCCGCCAATGTGTTCTGGGTGCTCGTCTTCTTTCTGGTGACCACCCAGTTCTGGACGCTGCCCTGACAGCAGCGCCCCCGACACCGTCAACGGAAGGATCGATGATGACCGCGAAAACCGTGCGAGGTACGAGCCTGACCGCCCTTGCCATGGCATCGGCACTGCTCCTGGGAGGTTGTGGCTCGGACAGCGCCGACGACTCCGGTTCGCAGACCAGTGCCACGGCAGCCGTCACCACGACGGATTCGGCAACCACGACGGATTCGGCAACCACGACTGGCGCCGGCACCTCGCCCAGTGGGACGGCGGCCTCGACGGCGGTGGGCAAGCAACAGGCCGAACAGATCGCTCTGGCGACGGTGCCCGGAGGCACGGTCGTCTCGTCCGAAGAGGTGAAGCGGGACGGTAAGACCGTCTGGCACGTGCATATTCGCGACGGCAGGGGCTGGGACTACGACGTGAACGTCGACGCTGCCAACGGCACAGTCGTATCCGAGGACCAGGACCGGGACGACGACGAGGCTGCGACCACCCCCTCCGTGCCGGCCGCGTCGCAGGCGGTTACCCAGCAGCAGGCCGAGCAGACTGCCCTGGCGACGGTGCCCGGGGGCACGGTGGTCTCCTCGGAGGAACAGCAGCGGGACGGTAAAACGGTGTGGCACGTGCATATTCGCGACGGCAGGGGATGGGACTACGACGTGAACGTCGATGCCGCCACCGGCGTGGTGGTACCCGACAACTGACGGACGATCTACCGCCCACCGAGCGGCACCGGTCCGCTCGGTGCAGGCAGCGGGGGGAGAACGCCCAGCGGGGACGGCACCAGGGTGCCGGCCTGCGGGTCGGCCCTGCCGAGTTCGAACTTGCGGATCTCGGCGCCGCCCGGTCCGGCACCACTGACGAGTAGATCTGCGCCCGTGGTGGTGCTCGTCGTGGCCACCTGCACGCCACTGCCCGGGAACGGCACGAAGGCGGCGATCTGCGTGAAGGTGACGGGCCCTGAATGATGGTTGGGGCTCTCGAGATACATCGCCGGTTCGCCGTCGAGTCGTGAACCGCTCGACCAGACGCGAACCGTGCCGTCGCCGCCGAGCTGGCCGGCGACGATGCTCTGAGCGCCGCCCTCGGCGCCCGCGACCCACCCGGTCGACAGGGAGACGCCACCGGTATAGCTCTCGTCGAAGGCCAGGAAGTCCGTGGTGGTCACGGGCCCGGCAGCGTGGCCGGCATGCTCGTCCGTCGAACCGCTCGCCTCGGCCGCAGCGGTCTGGGTGTACAGGTCGTAGCGAAATGTCTTCACGCGGGGTGCTTCACCCGGACCGGGCGCGGTAACGATGCTGTCCCGGCCCGAGACGGCGTCGACCATGCCGGTGGCAACCGTGACACCCGACGTCGAACCTGGGTACGGCGTGAAGCTCCCGAACAACCCGGGGGCCGTGCCCTTCTCGCCGGGAAGACCGAAAATCTTCACTTCCGACTCGATTCCGGGACCGGAGCCGACGATGATGTTGTCGGCCAGGGCGTTGCCGTCGATGTCCGCGCCTGCGACAGTGACACCACCGCGGAATTCCGCGTCGAAGGGCGCGAAACGGGTGAGCTCGGAGAGGAACCCGTCTGCTCCGTCGTAGGCCACCACCTCGGGTGCCACCCCCGCACCCGTGCCGGCCACGAGGTCGAGCACCATGTCGCCGTCGACGTCGGCCATGGCGACGGTCGGCGTTCCCTCGAACGAGGGAAAGGGCGTGGCGGTCGAGACGAGCCTGTCACCGTTGCCGTCGTAGACCTGCACGGTCGCCGCCCCTCCCGGTGATCCAGGTACCGCGACCGCGTACGTCGACACCTCGGGGATCACGTTGACAGTGGCCATCAGCCCGTTGTCCTCGTGGTTGAGTCGATGGCAGTGGATGACGAAGGTGCCGATGTACTCGGTGAACTTCGTGCGCAGCGTCACCGAGGCCGGTACGAGCGGGTTCTCGTTCGCGTCGGTCACCGGCGCCGGCACGTTGACGTTGTCCTCACCCCACATCTGCACCCCTGTCCTCGTGCCGGCGACCGGGTCCACGATCTCGGTAACCTGAAAGTCGTTGACGTGGATGTGCATCGGGTGTTCGTCGTTGTTGAGATTGGTGATCAGCCACTCCTCGACGGAGTTCAGCCGCGGCTGGATCAAGGGAATATTGGGGAAGGTGTTGTCGTCGAACTCGTAGGTGAATGCCTTGGGGTCGCTGTTGCTGGCTTTCTCGTTGCCGAAACCGCCCGAGACGGTGAGGGTGCGTTTGACGTCGGGCGTCATCGCCGACGTGTCGACGAAAGACGTGTAGGCGTCGAGTTTCTGCCCGGGTTCGAACGGTGTGGTCCGTCCCTGCCCGTCGTCCGGGGTGGCCTGGACGAGTTTCTGCGTGGGAAAGGTGAAGAAGCCGTCGGCGTAGCTGATGACCGACGGGTCGACGGTGACGGTGCCCAGAACAGCGGGCGGGTTCTCGGTGCCGTCGTTCGTGTACAGCACACCGGGATTGCTGACCGGCTGCGCGTTGTCCAAGGGCGGCATGTCCAGCACCAGGTCGCCGGTCTGCGGCATCGTTACCGCAATCGCGTACCGCGACGCCGGCGGGATGACGAGCCGGGTCCCGTCACCGCCGACGGGCCTCTCGACCTGGGGGAAGGGATTTCCGTCCTGGCCGACTACCGCGAATTTCGGGTGGTTGCCCGTCGCCGTCTCGGTGAGGCGCAGCGGCATGTAGGCGAAGTCGCTGATGTTCGCGAGCACCCAGATTTCGGTCTGTCCCGGCTTCAGCTTCAGTTCCGGCTGGAACTGGCCGTTCACCGTGTACTGCACATCGCGCTGATTGTCCGGCAGGGACGGATCCGCGGGGATGTTTGTCGTGTCGCTGCTGAAACTCTGCAGGTTGCCGGGCACGAACTGGTTCTGTCCCCGGTGGTTGGCGGGCGACAGCGGTCCGCTGTACCAGTTGGTGAAGTACTGGGCGCCCTCCGACGTTTCCGAGAAGTTCACCGGGGCCAGGCTCGGCGAGTACGTGCCGTCGGCGAGCTGGTCGCCTTCGGGGGGCGTCAGCGTGCTCACGTACTGCGGCCAGTTCGGGTCGTTCAGCTGATGCCCGCCGCCCTTGCGGTCGAACACGAAGTTGTACTGCAACGCCATGTCCCGGATCGGGATGTCGTGCTCGGTCACCAGCGGCAGGTTGCCGTCGGGACGCCCGATCTCGAGGAGTCCCGCGAGTCCGAGATACGTCTGCTGCGCCGTGACCGTGTGGCGGTGGCTGTGATACCAGTACAGGCCGTTCGGCATGTCCTTCGGCACCGCGTAGTCGTAGACGTTGCCTTTGCCCGCCGGGATGTCGAGTAGGACGTTGTCGGCGTTGCCGTCCGGACTGACATGCAGTCCGTGGGTGTGGAGATTGAGCGGTGACGACGTCAGAGGCGGCGGGTAGATCGGTACGTCCCCACCTGCGGGTGTGAAGGCGGGATCGTAGAAATCTTCGATCGTCAGGTTCTGCAGGTCGTTGTCGTAATGGATGATCAGACGCTCACCCGGATCGACCCGCAGCGTCGGGGCCGGGTAGACGCCGTCGGCCTCCGTCGAACCGTCGGAGGCCGTGCCTCGGAGAACCTCGTACCCGAAGAGCAGAAAATTCGATACCGGCGCCGAGGCGGTGTCGAGGTCGACGGTGCCCTGATGGGCCGAGAGCCGCACTTCGAGGACCCCGCCGTCGCTCGTCAGCTTCACCGGCTCCTGGTACGCGACGGGTGCGCCGTCCGGCCCGGAATTGCCACCACCCGCGGTGGTCGTGTCGGATGCGCAGCCGGCGAACATCAGAGTGAGCGACATGACCATCGTGACAGCGACCAGGACGACCGGCCTTCTGCGACGGACGACCATGACGTTCCCCGTTCCACGACCGCACGTGAGCAGCGCCGATCGACATATCGAACGCTACACGGCACGCACGGCCGCAATCAGGGGATTCGCGCCTTCACCCACTCGCGGCCCAGCGCGGGGCGGTCGTCGAGCGCCCGACGTTCAAGGTAGAGATTCGGCGGGCCCTCGGAGACTTGCCCAGTTGCTCGACGCGACTGCCCACTGGAGTGTTCGAGCGGTCGACGAAACCAGCCGTGGACAAGTGGAGTTCGAGTACCGGCGCTTGTATATGGTCGTGGTGGTGTCGCACGTAGCCTGTTACCCGACGCGATACCGTAGCCGCACGCATAGCTCTTCGTAAGCGGACCGAACTAACGCGGGAGATCAACCATGAGCGCCGACAAACAGTCGACCATCCTCTACACGCTGACCGACGAGGCGCCGTTGCTCGCGACCTACGCCTTCTTGCCAATCGTGCGCACCTTCGCCGGCGCCGCGGGCATCGAGGTCGAGTCCAGCGACATCTCGGTGCCGGCGCGCATCCTGGCCGAGTTCCCCGACTGTCTGACCGAAGAGCAGCGTGTCCCGGACAACCTCGCCGAGCTGGGTCGTCTGACACAACTGCCCGAGACCAACATCATCAAGCTGCCCAACATCAGCGCGTCTGTGCCGCAGCTCCTGGCCGCCATCAAGGAGCTCCAGGGCAAGGGCTACCAGATTCCGGACTTCCCGGACCCCCCGAAGACCGACGAGGAACGTGAGATCCGGCAGCGCTACGGCAGGATCCTCGGCAGCGCGGTCAACCCGGTCCTGCGTGAGGGCAACTCCGATCGCCGCGCACCCAAGGCGGTGAAGGAGTACGTCCGCAAGCACCCGCACAGCATGGGTGAGTGGTCGATGGCCTCGCGCAGCCACGTCGCGCACATGCGGCACGGCGACTTCTACCACGGCGAAAAGTCGATGACGCTGGACCGGCCGCGCAAGGTCCGGATGGAGCTGGTGACCAAAGGCGGCGAGACGATCGTCCTCAAGCCCGAGGTGGACCTGGGCGAGGGCGACATCATGGACAGCATGTTCATGAGCAAGACGGCGTTGCTCGACTTCTACGAGGAACAGATGGAGGATGCGCGCAAGACGGGCGTGATGTTCTCCCTCCACGTCAAGGCGACGATGATGAAGGTCTCGCACCCCATCGTCTTCGGTCACGCGGTGAAGACGTTCTACAAGGACGCCTTCGCGAAGCACCAGAAGCTGTTCGACGAGCTGGGCGTGAACGTCAACAATGGTCTCGGCGACCTGTACGACAAGATCGAGACGCTGCCCAGCACGCAGCGCGACGAAATCAATCAGGACCTACACAACTGCCATGAGCACCGTCCCGAGTTGGCCATGGTCGATTCCGCCCGCGGCATCTCGAACTTCCATTCACCCAGCGACGTCATCGTGGACGCCTCGATGCCCGCGATGATCCGCTCGGGCGGGAAGATGTACGGCGCCGACGGAAGACCCAAGGACGTCAAAGCGGTGATGCCGGAGTCCACTTTCGCGCGCATCTACCAGGAAATCATCAACTTCTGTAAGACCAACGGCGCGTTCGACCCGACGACCATGGGTACCGTCCCCAATGTCGGGCTCATGGCGCAGAAGGCGGAGGAGTACGGCTCGCACGACAAGACTTTCGAGATTCCGGAGGAGGGCGACGCCAACTTCGTCGATGTCGACACCGGTGAGGTGCTGCTCACCCAGCACGTCGAGGCGGGCGACATCTGGCGCATGTGCACCGTCAAGGACGCGCCGATCCGCGACTGGGTCAAGCTAGCGGTCACCCGGGCACGCAACTCCGGCATGCCGGTCCTGTTCTGGCTCGACCCGTACCGTCCTCACGAGAACGAGCTGATCAAGAAGGTCGAGTTGTACTTGCAGGATCATGACACCGAGGGCCTCGACATTCACATCATGTCGCAGGTGCGCTCGATGCGGTACACGCTGGAGCGACTGATCCGCGGGATGGACACCATCGCCGCGACCGGCAACATCTTGCGCGACTATCTCACCGATCTGTTCCCGATCCTCGAACTCGGCACGAGCGCCAAGATGCTGTCGATCGTGCCGCTGATGGCGGGCGGTGGCCTGTACGAGACGGGCGCAGGCGGGTCTGCGCCCAAGCACGTCAAGCAGTTGGTGGAGGAGAACCACCTGCGCTGGGATTCGCTCGGTGAGTTCCTGGCGTTGGCCGTCAGCCTGGAGGACCTCGGCATCAAGGCCGGCAACGAACGCGCCAAGATACTGGCAAAGACGCTCGATGCAGCGACCGGCAAGCTGCTGGAGACGAACAAGAGCCCGTCGCGCAAGACCGGCGAGCTCGACAACCGGGGCAGTCAGTTCTACCTTGCGATGTACTGGGCGCAGGAACTTGCCGCGCAGACCGAGGACCAGGAACTCGCGGAGCAGTTCGCCCCGCTTGCCGAGGCGCTGGCCAGGGACGAGGACACGATCGTGCGGGAGCTGATCGAGGTGCAGGGCGCGCCGGTTGACATCGGCGGCTACTACAAGCCGGACAGCGAGAAGACCGTCGCCGTGATGCGTCCGAGCAAGACTTTGAACACCACGCTGGCTGCCGCCCAACGCTGAGCCCGATCGTCGCGGCGGATCCCGGACGGCGTGGTCGCGACGACCTCGTTGCCACCGGGGTGCGGGGTAGCCCGCCGCGACGGTGGTTATGCTCAATCCCCGCAACCCAGCGTGAGAGCGTGGCCGGCGCGCAGGCGCGGTCGCCGGCCTCGGTGTACGTGTCGGGGCGTCAATCAGATATTCCGCCAACACCATCGGATGCCGGCAAGATAGTTCGCAATTTCGGGCGATAGCTGCAGAACTGTAGTCATCGCAGCCCGGTACTCACAAACCATGAGTGACACGGAGCGGTACCGGGGAGAAGGGTCCGCGAGTCGTTCGTTTGTGGTTCCGCGAACCCTGTCACTTTTTAGATCTCGAGTCACTCGGGACAACGCTGGATGCGTCCACATAAAGGGGTTGTTCCGATCAGTCCCGACAAGGGTGCATGGAACTGCACTGCCGTCGGCGCAGATCAGGTGCCGCCGGAACCCTCGGGGCGGAACTTCAGTCGGGCGGTGAGGATGTCCTGGGCGATCACCGTGATCCTGCGGTGTTGCGCGAACGCCATCGCCCGTAGTCGGGCGAGGGCATCGGTAGGAGAGACCCGAAGCTGGACGGCCGCCATTCCGGCGGCCACGTGCACCTTGCCGCGCGGAGACAGGCGGGGTCGATCACCGTCGGGTGGCGCGAGGGATCGAGTTCCTCGACCACGATCGGGCCGAGGGCAGCGGCGTAGTTGGCCGCGGCCCGATAGTGCTGGGCATCGAGCCGGCCGGGCTGGGTGCGGTGGAGCTCGAGGACACCGATGCGGGCCCCGTTGAACATACGGAGAGGGAAGGCGAAGACGGCGCGAACGCCGAGGTCGAATATCTCGGGGGCGAACATCGGCCACCGTGTCGTTGCGGCGGGCTCCGTTAGATCGGGGTGTAGTTCGGGCACCGATGAGCGATACGCGGCGAGGCCGGGGCCCTCGCCGCGGGTGAATTCGAGTTCGTCGATCCGTTCGGCGGTGATGTCGGTGGCGTACATCAGGTCCCGACTGGTGTCGCTGGCGAACACCGCGACGGCCGCGCCGTCGACACCGACGACGTCCGAGCATTGCCCGCACAGGATGCGAGTGCGGGTGAGCAGGGACACCGTGTGATCGTCGTCGGGACGAGTTTGGTTTTGTTCGGCGCTCATTTCCCCCACTTGCCCAAACTGGGCGACTGCAAACATCCCGCGGCTCACGCCACGAACCTCCGTTGCCCACCGAACACCGGCCGACGCGAGACTCCGGTCGCGTTCACGGTCCGTGCCCGATGCCAGGACCCTGAGGTTCTCTTCTTCAAGAGGATCGGTTTGCGGGGTCATCACGAACCCACGCGCCGCGCTTCGTGCTCAGTCCGCCGAGCGAGGAAGAAAACCTGCACTTCGTGCAACGGTGGAGATAATTTCCGCGCACGCCGCTGTGTTCGGCATACTGTGGCGGTGGCATTCCGAGGTGAGGGTGGTTTGAACGCGGAGGGCAGTGGGGTAGCTGTGGACAGTGACGAGCTCCTTGTCTCGAGTGCACCCCCACAGGGCGGGAGTTTCCGGTTCTACCTCGACGGCGAACGCTGGGAATGGTCCGACCCCGTCGCCCGGATGCACGGCTACCAGCCGGGCGAGATCACTCCCACCACCGAACTCCTGCTTTCCCACAAACATCCAGACGACAAAGCGCAGATCGCTGCGCTCTTCGACAAGATGATCCACGCCGGTGAGCCGTTCAGCAGCAAGCACCGCATCATCGACACCGACCGCCGAATCCACCACGTTATCGTGGTCGGCGATCGCCTGCTCGACGAGAACGACAAGGTCATCGGCACGTACGGGTATTACATCGACGTCACCGAATCGTTGGAGACCGACCCCCGCGAATTCAACGAGGCGCTCACCGAGGCCGTCGCCGAATTCGGGAAATCGCGGGCGGTGATCGAGCAGGCCAAGGGTGCACTCATGCTCGTGTACGGCATCTCCTCCGAACGCGCGTTCGGCATTCTTACCTGGCGCTCACAGCAGACCAACACCAAACTCCGCACCCTTGCCGAACGCTTTGTCGCCGCTCTCACCGAGACGGCTTTCCCCGAGTCGTTTCGCGCCCGGTTCGACCACCTACTCCTCACTGCACACCAGCATCCCGATGCCCAGCCGGGGGAACGGGGTTGACCGGCACCCTGACGTGACGAGCTGAAGGCATCGGCGAAGGTCTCCCGCCCGCATGGTGAGGTCGCAGTGTTCATCTCGTACGAGGACCGCGCGGCATTGCGGTCACCGACCGGCGCAGGAGCCAACGGGCGAGCGCTGAAGCCCTGCGTCGTTGCGATCATTCACCGGTGGCGGCGGCCGTGTTGCGGAAGTGGGATTCGAGGCCGTCGATGATGATGTCGAGTCCCGTGTCGAGACGGTGTGCACCGTCGTAGTCGGCGAGTTCGGAAGCGAGGGAGCGTAACCGGGGAAACTTGCTGCGCGGCAGGCGATGCAGTCCGAGGCGGAGGAGATCCTCCGACTCTTCGGGATCCTCGACCAGTTCCTGGAGTTCGTCGAGAATGTGCCCTTGCAGGAATCCGAAGAAGAGTCGGTAGGAGTGCAACGCATTCGGCGGGGAGAAGCCGGCCCGGACGAGGAGTTCGAGGAAGTCCTCGAGTGGGCGCAGTGTGCCCGGGGGCCGTAATCCCAGAGGTGTCGCGAGGGGGCGCGTCACCAGCAGCGGAACGACATTGGGGTGCTCGAGTGCGAGGTCTCGGTAACGGTGGGCAAATAGTCGCAGTTCCTGTGCCCACTCCTGCGCGTCGCAGTCGATGACGAGTTCGCGGAGCACCAGGTCGACGACACCGTCGAGGAGCGCCGCCTTGTTCTGTGCGTAGCGGTACAGGCTCATCGCGTCCCGGTCGAGAGCCTGCGCCAATCGACGCATCGAGAGGGCATCGACGCCCTCGTGGTCGACGATCTCGAGGGCGGCGGCCAGCACCTGCTCGGTGCTCAGCCGGGTCAGACGGGTCCGAACCCGGGAACGGCCCTGGGGAGTGGTCGACCCGGACTCGGCCGGGTCCGTGCGCGCAACCATCGCTGCCTCCTTGATCTGAGACGAGCAGAAGAACGCGTCCCCGACGGATCACGTCTTATCCAGCCCTTACTTACACCGTACGCTTGCACTGTAGTTACTTGTGCGTATACTTGTGGGGTATGGGTTCGCTCCAGCAGAGGGTCGCGCTCACCACCACGTCCACCTCAGTCGAGGAGACGTTCGCGGTGACCCGGATCTGCACTGCAATGCCGGGCACCCCATTGAAGGAGTCATTCATGACCTCCACTAATCCCGTCGCCCACACCAGTGCCGTAGCGGCCGGCCCGCGGACTCACCTCGAAGCGCGCCGCAGCACCGAGACGAAGGCCGCGTACAAGACCACCGAGTTTTTCGTCTACATCGCCGCTGTCATCGGCGTCCTGCTCGCCTCGTATCTGGTGCAAACCACCGACGCCCACGAAGACTATTTCCGGGCGGACCGCGCATGGTTCTACGTCGTCATTCTGACGATCGCCTACATCGTCAGCCGGGGCATTGCCAAGTCCGGCAGCCGCGAGCACTACACGGACACCGATCGGCATTCCGGCGTCTGATTCGCTATCTTCGTAGCGGGGGTTCCGGCGGCTCGTCTCGCCGGGCCCCGCGCTCCGGGTGTTGTCGATCGTTCCCGTGACACCGCTTCCCGGTCTCAGGAAGATCGTTCCCCCAAGCCAATTGGTTCGAAGTATTGTCGGAAGTGTTTTCTCCCTTGATCTTTGACGGTGAAGCATCACCGCATCTCGATACCCCGCTCGCCGACCGCACGGTGCACCCGTCCCTGGTCGAACTGCAAGCGTCCGGTTGTTCCTCGAACCCGCGGCGACCTCGCTCTCTGTTGCGACCATCGCGCTACTCACCGTGATGAGTTCCCGGGTTACGCTGTGCCGCAACTTGACTGACCGATAAGAAAGGTCGATTCATGTGGATTCTCGTCAGCCGTCTGCTACGCCGATGGAAGATGCTCGTTCTCGCTCTCCCCGTCGTGGCGGCCGTACTGTCCAGGCTCGGTAGCCACCTCGAACGCCGCGCCGGCAAGCCGACCACCGCATCACGCGGACTCCTCGGAATCTCGCGTTTCGCCCGGCGCCGGGCCGGTACCGAGGACACCGCCCACCGTCCTGCCCGCGCACACCGACCATCCGACTTCAGGAGCAACGTATGACCGACAACACCGCTACACTGATCACCCAGCTGCGCGTGGTCTTGGAACTGACGCACACCGAAATTCAGGTCGCCGAGACCCGGATCGGGCAAGCGCGAACAGAAGCCGTCCGCCGGGAACTGTCACAGAACGCCGACAACGCCCGTGACCGCGCGGCCGCGATCGAGGAAGCGATCCGTGACCTCGGTGGACTTCCCGACGTCGTGGGCCCGCTACTCGGCCGCGCGGTTGCGATGGTCAAGGCCATGGCCGAACAAGCCCAGCCGTTCGACGAGGCCCTGCTCGGCGATTTGGTCCTCGAACATCAACTGCTCGACCGGGCGCGTTACCTGCGGGCATTGGCGACCACGTCGCGCCGCACCGGCATCGTTGCCCTGGCCGGACGCCTGATCGCCGCCCACACCGCCACCGTCGAATGGTTGACGACGGTGCTGGCCGAGGACGCACTCGGCGGCCCCGCGGCATTGCGGCGCACCCCGATGCAGGCTGCGACCGGGACCGCGATCCGGTTGATCACTGTCCCGGCAACGTGGTCGGCGCGCGGACTCGACCGCGCCATCGACACCGTCCAGGCCACCCCGGACCGGATCGGTGCGCTTCTGCGCCGCGGCGCCTACGCCGGTGACGTGGCCACGAAGACGCTGGTCGCCAGCCGCGACGCGGCACTCGAATCGGCCGAAGCGGTGACCCGCCGAGAGGGCGCATCCGGCGTCGCCGATGCCATCCGAAACGCCCGAACCGCCAACGGTTCTCTCGATGACGAAGAACTCCCGATCTCCGACTACACCGAACTCAATGTCTCCGGCGCGGTGGCCGCGGTGAAAGAACTCACCGCACCCGCCGACCTGCGCACCATCATCGCCCACGAAGAAGCGAACAAGAACCGCCACGGAGTGATATCGGCCGCGCAGACCCGCCTCGCCGCCCTCGCCCAAGAAGTCGTCGGCATCAACTAATCGGAAGCGGTACTTGTGACGCGAGTGTCCCAACCCTTCTCGCAGGGTATTCACTTGGCTAACGCGATGCTTCGGCCGTGAGGCCGGGGCACCCGTCACGGTCGCAATTTCAGGGGCGGCGTGTCGGGTCGGTCCCGACGCCTGTGCGCACGGTCGGGTCGTTTCGACGCTCGAGTCCGGCGAGACCCAGCAGGCCCGCGAGGCCCAGGAGCCCCCACAGCCCGGTCTTGTCGCTGCCTTCGCTGTCACTGTGCTCGTCCTGCGCTTGCTGCGCCACGTTCTCGCGTCGTGGACCTCGAGGACTCGGTTCGCCCTCGGGATCGAGTCCATGATTGATCGCACCTACCCTCAACGTGGATCGGTTCCTCCCGGGCAGTGCCGGACGCGCCCGCTGGGGTATCACGTTCTCAGGCGTGCCCGATATTCCGGAGTACCGGACGTGTCCAGGCCAGGTCGGTTCAGGAAAGAGCCGACCTGGCCGCCCCGAAGGGCATTCATCAACGGTCGGTAGCTGTTCAGCCGGGTGCGGGGGAGGGTCCGTCCATCGCGGGGCGGTGGGTGTGCTCGAGTGCGGTGTTGATGCGGCGGGCCTCGGCGAGTTGGTCTTCGAGGATGATGATGCGGCACGCGGACTCGAGTGCGGTGCCTTGGTCGATCAGTTCGCGGGCGCGGGCGGCGAGGCGAAGCTGGTATCGGGAGTAGCGGCGGTGACCGCCCTCCGAGCGTCCGGGGATGAGAAGCTTCGCGGCGTCGAGGCTGCGGAGGAAGGCCTGTGTTACGCCGAGGATCTCGGCGGCGCGGCCCATGCTGTAGGCCGGGTAGTCCTCGTCGTCGAGCTTCCCGGCCGGGCTGCGGTCGGGGCAATCTTCCGGAATGGGATAACACCTTTCACACGGACAGGGCCCCCGGCGCCGTGAGGCACCGGGGGCCGGAGCGGTTTTCACTTCCCTCATTCACTGCACTTTTTCGGCTGTCGGGCTTATCGTGCTGCTCGACCGCCCGGCCGGAGGTGCCGGGGCCTCACGCACTCACATCAACACTTGCCCCGTCACGGCCGTCTCTTGCGGTACTGCTATGCGGGCAGTTCATTCTCTCCCGCACCTCGTGAACTCTTTCCTTGCAACGACAGGAACTCTACAACAGCGAATTCTCAATGTCTACAGTCGCCACTATAGATATTCTGGAGTGGGTTGACCAGGGTTTCCGTCTGCGTCGAGAGGCACCTTGGCTCCGACATGGACGGGCAATCCCTCGGCGGATAGGTTCTCGTCGATGGTGAGGTGGCAGAGTCGGAGTCGGAGTAGGTGTCGAGCAGTCTGTCCGCTTTCCTCGGTTCGGGTGCGGACGTCCGGAACCGTTCTTCGGGTAGCAAGATTCAGCGGTATCGAGATCGGGGATTCGATGTGGGTTCCCGGATCGTGGTGGTAGGGAGTATCGGCATGGCGCAGGGCATTGTGAAGTGGTTCAACGGTGAGAAAGGCTTCCCTTTCATCGCACCCGACGACGGAACTGCGGACGTTTTCGTGCACTACTCGGAAATCTCGGGCAGCGGCTACAAGTCGCTCGAGGAGAACCAGCGGGTGGAGTTCGAGGTGGGCCAGGGGCAGAAGGGCCCGCAGGCCACGAATGTGCGGGCTGTCTAGCATTTCTGGAGGACCGCATACGTTGGGTGCGGTCCTCATTCGAGAGCCGGATGAGGATCCGCTTGCCGAACGGGTCGGGGCTCGACGTTCGGACGGATCTGTCCCGGTATCGTCGCGAACATCCTCGGTCGTGAAGGACTGGCCTCGCGTGGATGGGTACCGGACGCGCGGATTTGCTGTTGGCTGGCTTCAGGACTTCGGTCGAGAACGGCGCGTCCGATCAGACCGCGGCAAGGGTCGCTCAGGAACTGCAATGCCGTCGGCGCAGATCAGGTGCCGCCGGAACCCTCGGGGCGGAACTTCAGTCGGGCGGTGATGATGTCCTGGGCGATCACCGTGATCCTGCGGTGTTGCGCGAACGCCCTCGCCCGTAGTCGGGCGAGGGCATCGGTAGGAGAGACCCGAAGCTGGACGGCCGCCATTCCGGCGGCCACGTGCACTGTGCCGCGCGGAGACAGGGCGGGGTCGATCACTGTCGGGTGGCGCGAGGGATCGAGTGCCTCGACCACGATCGAGCCGAGGGCAGCGACGTAGCCGGCCGCGGCCCTCACCTAGGGTGAATTCGAGTTCGTCGATCCGTTTGGCGGTGATGTCGGTGGCGTACACCAGGTCCCGGCTGGTGTCGGAGGCGAATACCGCGATGGCCGCGCCGTCGACACCGACGTCGTTCGAGCATTGCCCGCACAGGGTACGAGTGCGGGTGAGCAGGGACACCGTCTGATCGTCGTCGGGACGAGCTGGGTTCAGTTCGTCACTCATTTCCTCCACTTTCCCCCGCGCTGGGACTACAAACATCCCGCCGCTCACGCCACGAACTTCGTTGCTCGGACGGAGCCGCTGGCGTACGGCTACGACCCGCCGACTACATCTTGGCGTAGCGGGCCATGGCGAAGCTGTAGAGGCCGTAGGCGATGATGCCGGCACCGGCGGCGATGAGGAGGGCTACTCCGTAGGGTTGGGCGCCGACGGTTTTGAAGGCGCCGTCGAGTCCTGAGGCCTTGTCGGGCTCGGATTGATTGACGGCGAGGATCACCAGCAACCCGATGGCGGCGATGGCCAGACCTTTCGCGATGTAGCCGACCATGCCCAGTCGCCGCACGAGTGGGCTGGTGGTTCCTTCGAGGTCGTCGAGGAATTTGCGACTGATCCCCTTGTAGACGTGGTATCCGCCGACCGCGATGATGACCAGCGCCGCGGCGATGAGGGCGATCGTGCCGGCGGTGGTCTGCATCAGGCGGGCGGTGATGCCCGCACTCTGGCCGCTGCTGGACTTTCCGCTGCCGCGGGCGAATCCGAATGCGGAGAAGGCGAAAGCGAAGTAGACGACCGCCAGGGCGAAGGCCTTGAGCCGGTCGACGATTTCCGATTTCTTGCTGTCGGCGCCAGGTCGGGATGAACTGCCGAGTGCCGCTTCGGCGAGTCGCCACAGTCCCATGATGGCGAACGCGACCACGCCCACCCATAGTGCGGCGATGCCGCCCGGTTTGGCGGCCAGTTCCGTCATGGCACCGGATTGGTCAGCGGTGCCGGCTGCGCCGCCGAGGGCGAGCCGGATGGCGATGTAGCCGATGATCAGGTGCACGATCCCGCTCACCACGAACCCTGCGCGGGCAAAGTGTTCGAAGAAGCTGTTCTGCGCCACCCGTCCTGCGGTGGAGGACGAGTTGTCCTGCGACGCCGACGAAGAATTGGCGGAGGACGCCTGGGAACGGTTGGTGTCAGGCATGGTGATCGCCCCTTATCGGTGGTGAAGTCCTTCGCCGGCGGGTGCGAGGGTTGGCTCGAGCCGTCAGCGCCGTCCGGAGTCCTACTCGACGACCTGGGGCCGTCCCGCCAGACTGAGGCAACGGTGTGCGGAATTTCATCTCCGAGGCCGTTTCTGGGGCGTCGTCGGCGGTCGCGCGCAGAAACCGGTCGGGGAGTGCGAGTTTGTGGATGGTGCGCAGCGTCAGCAGATACTGCCGGGCGAGGGAGCCGGTGGTGTAGGGCAGGTCGTATTTCTCGCACAGTGCGTGCACCTTGGTGGCGATGTCCGCGTAGCGGTTGCTGGGCAGGTCGGGGAACAGGTGATGCTCGATCTGGTAGCACAGGTTGCCGCTGAGGAACGCCATCACGGGGCCGGCCCGGAAGTTGGCTGCTCCGAGCATCTGCCGCAGATACCACTCCGGCTGTGTCTCGTTCTCGAGTTCGGTGAGGGTGAACTTCTCGGCGCCGTCCGGGAAGTGCCCGCAGAAGATCACCACGTACGCCCATACGTTCCGCAGCAGGTTCGCGGTCAGGTTCGCCGTCAGCGTTCGCCGCCAGCGGCGTCCGCTGAGGGCGGGAAAGAGCAGGTAGTCCTTGCCCGTCTGGCGGGCGATCTTCCCGATCAGTGCTCGGGTGTGGGCGGACTTCTCGGTGGCAGTGCGGGCCCGAACCTGCTCGGAGTACAGGTCGTGGAGGGCGATCCCCCATTCGAACATCGCCGCCAACAGCAGGTTTCGCAGCGGTTGCAGTAGATGTTCAGGCTTCCACGGCTGGTCGCGGGTAACCCGGAGAACACCGTAGCCGAGGTCCTCGTCCATCCCGACGACATTGCTGAACACGTGGTGGCGGTAGTTGTGGGAATACCGCCACTGCGATGACAGGCCGGCCATGTCCCATTCCCAGTTGCTGGAATGGATTTCGGGGTCGTTCATCCAGTCCCATTGGCCATGGGAGACGTTGTGGCCGATCTCCATGTTTTCCACGCTTTTGGCCACCGCGAGCGCTGTCGTCCCGAGGGCCCAGCCCGCCGGTTTCCTGCTGTCGTAGATCACCAGTCGTGCAGCGGCATCGAGTAGCCGCTGGAGGCCGATGGTGCGGCGGATGTAGGCGGCGTCGGCCTCCCCGAGGGACTCGGTGACCTCCCGGCGAATGCTGGTGAGTTCGTCGCTGAGTGCCTCGACGTCCGCGTCGGTGAGGTGTGCGTATTCCTTGATATCGGAGATGGCCATGGTGTGCTCCAGGTTCCGGACGAGCCCCCTCCGGAACCTGGGTGCTGCCCCGTCCGGTGCGGCCTCAGGGCCGGGTCAGTAGTAGTGGCGGCGCCCTGCCACCGCGTGGCCCATCGACCCCATGATCACCAGGACCACTCCAATGACGATGAGCGCGACCCCCACGTACAACAGGATGGGCAGGCTGATGACCACGCCGAGGATGGCGAGGATGATTCCGAGAATGATCATGAGAGCGACCTGATTTCGGGACAGAGAGTGGGATTGGGTATCGAACGGTGTGAGCGGGTCAGTGTTTGAAGGTGTGCTTGATCTTCTGCCCTGCCTGCTTGAGCTTGTCTCCGGTTTGCTTGGTGTTGCCCTTGGCCTGGCCTACACTCCCCTCCGCTTCCATACGTTCGTTTCCAAGGGCCTTGCCGACCGTCTTCTTGGTGGCGCCCTCCGCGGTTTCGGCCTTGTGTCGAAGCCTCTTCCCGATGCTCATGGCGGTACTTCTCTCTTTGGTGATCGGACGGCGTGGCTGCGGGCCCGATGTCGGTGGATTTCCTCAGCGCGGGTTTCCTCAGCGCGCGACGTCGTGGGTGGTGGCGGCCCTGGTTGTTCGGTGGCCGAACGGGTGCCGCCAGTCACGTCGCCCGTCTCGCTGGTCACGGGGAGTTGTCCCGTGCGCGGTCCTGTCGACGGTGTCCGGGTCCGCGGCGACCATGTCGCGCTGCCCGGCGAGGCGATCCCGGTCCTGGTACGCGTCCGCTGTCTCCCGGCGAGAATCCTTCAGGTCGTGGCGGGCAAGGCGGCCGCGACGGGAAGTCCGCCGGGCACCGGCCAGTAGCAGGCTCAGCCCGAGCAGGCCGACCGCGCCGACGACGATGCCGTACAGAAACAGCGTGCCGGTGGAGCCGGTGACGTGATAACCGAATACGGCGAAATCATCGGTGAGGGCGTGCCCGTCGCCGCTGTTGGTCAACACGCCCGCGAGCCCGATGATCACGGCGGCGAGCAGAATGACGAGTCCGAAGATGATGATCATGGCGGCCTCCCGGGCCTACGTTGTAGTACCCAGTCAACGCCGCATTACACGGTGTGTCAACACTGTAGGTCTACTGTCGAGACCTACGGTAAAGGCCTACAGTGGACGCATTGAAGGAAGTGTTTGTGATGGTCAAGGTCCCCGCTGATCGCCCGATCCGCTCCGGTAACGGTTCCGTTCCGGACGGCGGCCCGATCACCCGAGAGCGAATCCTGACGGCAGCACTCGCGATCATCGACGGCGACGGAATCGACGCACTGTCCATGCGACGCCTCGGCAAGGCCCTGGGCCGCGACCCGATGACCCTCTATCGTCACGCTCCGAACAAGGCCGCGCTCCTCGACGCCGTCGCCGAGAGCGTCCTCGACCAACTCGAAGTCGACACCGACGACGGCGACTGGGCAACCCAACTCCGGGAGGTCGCCCGGGGCTTCCGCCGGTTGGCGCTCGATCATCCCCACGTGGTCCCGCTGCTGGTCACCCGGCCCCTGTCGACGCCCCTGGGGCTGCGGCCCCTGGGAACTCTGCGCCCGCTCGAGAAGATCCTGAGCTTGCTCACCCGGGCCGGCTTCACCGGGACTGATGCCCTGCACATCTACCGGGCATTGTTCGGCTTCCTTCACGGTCACGTCCTCAACGAACTCCAGGAAATCGTCGAACGCCCCGACGAGCACGACGATCTGCTGCGCCTGGGACTGCACCGGTTACCGATCGGCGAATTCCCGCTGCTGCGCGGTCTCGCACCCGTGCTGGCGTCGTACGACGGCGCCGCCGAACTCGAACGCGGCCTCGACATCCTGATCACGGGACTGGCCGCCACACTGCCCCATCCCGACAGCCCAGCCCCTGCGGTGAGCTGAATCCAACGGACGAACCGTCGTGCCGGCACTCTCCAACCTGCCAAACTGCAGCATCTACCGACGCGGCGGACTTACGCCGCGCCGGCTCCGGCCGCACGTGGCAAGATCAGGCCAGGCGTCCGTGGACAGACGCGGGCGCCCCGACATCGTTTCTCCACTTCACAGCCGAAGCCGGCAGTGGAGCCGGCCCATATTCCAGGTGCCCGAGTCCGACCCCGAGCGGTCGGCGGTCAGGGCGCTCTGCTGGTTGAACCACGAGACGGAAGGGCACAGTGTCGCCACGCAAGCTCGAATCCCTGGTCCTGCACAATGACGTCCTCAAGTTCGTCGACGTCGGCGAGGGACCGCCGGTGGTGCTGGTGCACGGGCTGCTCGGCTCGCACCAGTCCTGGGCGCCGCAGCTCAGAAGACTGGCAAAAAAGCATCGAGTGGTGGCACCCGACCTCTTCGGGCACGGGCAGTCCGACAAACCCTCCGGTGACTACTCCTTGAGTGCCCATGCCGCCACCCTCCGCGACCTGATGGACCATCTCGGGATTTCCTCCGCCGCGTTCGTGGGGCATTCCCTCGGCGGCGGCATCGTCATGCAGCTGTCGTACCTCTTTCCTGAGCGAGTCGACCGTCTGTGCCTGGTGAGCAGCGGCGGCCTCGGGCCCGAGGTGAGCCTGTTCCTCAAGGCCGCCACCCTGCCTGGCAGCGAACTGGTCCTGCCCGTTCTGGCCTCCGACCGGCTTCGGCGCACTACCGAGAACATCCTCAAACAACTGGGCCGGCTCGGGCTGCCCGTGCAGCCCAGCCGCAGCGCCGCGGAAACCTGGCGATCCCTCGAGACCGTGTCCGACCGCTCCTCGCGAGCCGCGTTCCTCGCCTCCACCCGTGCCGTCGTGGGACTGCGTGGACAGACCGTCAGCGCCAAGCAACACTTCTCGAAGTTCGAATCGCTTCCGTCGCTGCTGGTGTGGGGTGGCAGAGACAGAATGATTCCCGCCTCACACGCCGAGAACCTGCGCCGCGTCGTCCCCCACAGTCGCGTCGAGATTTTTCCCCGCGCAGGCCACTTCCCTCAACTCGACGAACCGGAATTGTTCTTCCGCGTGCTCGACCAGTTCCTCGACCCGGCTTCAGGATCCGATCGGTAACAATGCGGCTCCGGGCCCGCACCAACAGACAGCGCGCACAGCTTCGCCATGGCCCACTACATCGAGGATGTGGGTGTGGCCGTTGAGAGCGGACCCGGGCCACTCGGTACAGGTCCTGACCAAGGCGTGCGACAGCGAATTTCTCGACCCCTGAGGTTGCCCGTCATGGATTGTGTTGGTGGGTCGGTCGGAGGATTCGCCGCGTGCTACCGACCGGCTGAGATCGTGCGTGCCGGGCCGGAGGAAACCGGCGGTTTGCCTGTCGACCTGAATTTCACATCACCGGCACACTGAACCGAGGTGGGCGCTGGTCGTAGTGTGGATCCGGTGCCGGGATTCAGACCCGTTGTCCGCCTTCGGGGTGGTGACGGGTCCGCTCCCACGGCCACGTCATCATCGCCCATACGATGAGGATCAGCGTGGTCGCGGTCAGCAGATACAGCGGCCACGGGCCCAGCACGTCCAGCAGGGTCGCGGTGGTGGGTTTTCGGTTGAGGAACCCGTAGTTGGTGCCGGCGATGGTGTTGAAGGTGACTGTGGCCGCCGCCCACAGCGCCGTGACCAGGACTGCGATCCGGTAGCTGCGCCACCGCGGCCGCATCTGCCGGCCCCAGGTGAGGTAGATCGCCGCCCAGACGACGAGCAGGTGGATTCCCCAGAACGCGAGGAACTCGTGATGGGGAAAGTCCGGGCTGGCCAGCACCGGTGAGATCAACGCCTGTGTGCTCAGCACCAGACCCCAGTAGTAGGTGAGCGCGAACGCCCAATGTGCCTGCGACCACAGCGCGTAGGCCGCCGCCACCGTCGCGAGATCGGTCAGGCGCAGCGGTACCGACCCGCCGATGCTGGGCGGGAACAGCGAATAGATCAGCGCCGCACCGTAGATCACGGCGGTCAGCACCGCCAGGGCGCGGCCGAGGCGTCGCGCCTGCGCCTCGCTCTGCCGGCGCCCGAGCCAGACCAGCAGCACGGCGACCGTGGCGAATACCGCGATCACGACCCAGTACGACGGGCCGTAGGCCGCGAACTCTCGTTGTGCGGTGAACAAGTCCATCAACTCCGCAGTGTCATCTCCCGTGGCGGTCTGGTGCGTCGCGGCCGGCCCCTGCTCACACAGCGGTGCGCTTTCTCCATCCTGTCCCACAGCGCAGGTCCACTGCTGACAATTCGCCGGCACGGCTTTCGGGGTGCCGGGTCGACGGCGGACCCGGACCTCGGCGCCGTCCATCCGAACCTTGGGCTAACGGCCCAGTGCCTCCTTCCACGACACGACCTTGCCGATACGCAGGATCGAGCGCTGGTAGATCTTGGCGGCCAGCACACTCAACGCTGCCGTCACGGCGAGCATCAGTGCCACGGTTCCCACGACCTGCGTGGGTGATGCCACGCCGGCCGCGATCCGCAACGGCATCAGGATCGCGGAGAAGGGCGGGATCCAGCTGAGTACGTTGCTCACCGTGCCGTCGGGGTCGCTCACCGAGGAGAACGCGCTGAAGAACATGATGACGATCAAGACCATCAGCGGTGACGCCGTGGCGTTGACGTCCTCCTGCCGAGACACCATCGAGCCTGCGGCGGCGTAGAGCACGGCGAAGAACGCGAAACCGAGGACGAACCAGCCGAGTGTGCCCGCCAGGACCCCGAGTGCGGTACCGGTCACGGTGAGGGTGCCGGTGGCGAGGCCTGCGCCCACGCCGGCCACACCGTACGCGGCCAGCTGCAGCAGACCGACGGCGCCGATACCGATGACCTTGCCCCACAGCAACTGCAGGGGCCGCAGGGTCGACAGCAGTAGCTCCACCACGCGGCTCGACTTCTCCTCGACGACGCCCATCGCGACGTACATCCCGAACATCATGATCTGCATGTAGAGCAGCACCACCACGGCAACCGACAATGCCACGCGCTGACCCTTCTCCGGGTCGGGCGGGTCCAGGGCGTCGACCGTCACCACGGCCTTGCCGGCCTCCTCTGCCAGTCGAGCGGGATCGACACCCTGCGCCGTCAGTGCTTCGGCCTGTGCTCGTTGCATCACGGCGCCGTCGATCACGGCACGTAGGCCGGAGCCGATCTCCGATTCGGTGACCGCTGTGGCAGAGCCGTCGGCGCCCGGAATGAGGACCACGTCCAGATCGCCGTTCTCGACGCGTTCGCGGCCGGCCTGTTCGCTGTCGATCGCCGTCACCTCCACCGGGGTGCCCACGGCGTCCCCGGCCGCGACGAGAACCGGTGCGAGCGCCTGGTCGCCGACGACGCCGATCTTCGCCCGGTCGTCGCCGCCGCCCGAAAACAGCGAGTAGGCGACGATACCGCCGACGATCGCGAGGAGAATGATCACGTTGCTGATGACGAAACTCTTCTTGCCGACCTGTGTCAGGAACTCGCGGCGGGCTACCAAGCCGATGGCACGGACAGGACTCAGTGGGGCGCTCATGCCGTCACGACCTCTCGGAACATTTCGGTGAGGGACGGCCGGTGTAACGAGAATTCGTGCACCGGGCCGGTTTTCAACGCTGTGTGAAGTATCAGCTGATCGTCCACGTGTGGTTCGAGCGACAGCAGGGTCCGGCCCTCGACGTGGCTGATCGTGGTCACGCCGTCGAGGTGGTGCGCCCACCCGACGGGAGCTTCCGGTGCATACACGTCGAGTTGGACGTTGCCGGTGCCGCGTAACTCCTCGACGGTCCCGACCGCACGCATTTTCCCGGACGCGATGATGCCCACCCGGTGGCACAGGCGCTGAACCAGTTCGAGCTGATGGCTCGAGAAGATTACCGGCACACCGGTTCTCGCCTTCTCCAACAACACCTCGCTCATGACGTCCACGGCGACGGGATCGAGCCCGGAGAACGGTTCGTCGAGCACCAGGACCGCCGGATCGTGGACCAGCGCTGCCGCGAGCTGGACCCGTTGCTGATTACCCAGCGAGAGTGCATCCACGGTGTCACCGGTGCGGTCCGAGATGCCGAGGCGTTCGGTCCACCGGCCTACCGACTCGCGGGCAGCCGCGCGGGTGAGACCGTGCAGCTCCGCGAGATACGCGAGTTGCGCGCCCACTTTCATCTTCGGGTACAGCCCGCGCTCCTCGGGCATGTAGCCGATGGTCCGTCGCACCTCGAGGTCCACGGGCTTGTTCCCGAGCCGCACCTCACCCGAGTCGGCGGACAGAACGCCGAGGGCGATACGCATCGTGGTGGTCTTTCCGGCGCCGTTGCTGCCGACGAACCCGAAGATCTCGCCGGGCCGCACGTCGAACGAGAGGTCGTCGAGTGCGACGACGTCGCCGTACCGTTTGGAGATGCCGTCGATCGTGAGGGTGTGAGACATGGGTCCTTCCCATTTCGGAGGGCGAGAAGTTGTCATGGCGTCAGGTCTTCCGGTTCCGGATCGGGTTGTGTCCAGCCCAGAATCATGGCCGGGGTGCATCCGCCGACCATCAGCGCGGTGACCACGAGGAGGCCGGCGGCGTACGGCACGTTGCTGTGATCGCCGTCCTGCGCGCCGACGAAAATCAGGTACAACCCGGGAACGAGCGTCAGCAGTTGCGTCACCGTGAGTCCGATCGACCGGGCGCTGTTCCGCTGCTGGATCTCCCACTCGTCGAGTGCATCACGGGGTGCGTCACCCCGCCGTCCGGAGACTATCTGCAACGTCGTCCACAGTGGGAAGAAGAAGAGGCAGGCGGGAAGCCACAGCAGTGGTCCCACCACCATGTCGAAGTGGCACACGACCCCCACGGCGACCATGAACACGAATGTGAGCGCAAGGAGCACGACGAGTAGCCGCCGGCGGCGCTGTGTCCGCCACCCCGGCATCCACGTCCGATAACGGGCTTCGTTCTGCAGAAATCTTCGGGTGCGGAAACCCTGGTACCGCTCCAGCAGAGTCGTGTCAGGCAGAGTCGTGTCAGGCATCGGAACTCCTCTCGCTTCCTGTTTCGCGCGCCGGACGGGTGTTGCGGTAGAGCTCGGTGGACAGTGGACCGAATTCGGTCCGGGAGAAGATCGCCTCCACGGGTAGCTCGAACACCCACGCGATGCGGAAGGCGAGGTCCAGGCTGGGGTAGTGGTCGCCCCGTTCCAGCGCGCCGACGGTTTGCGGATTGACGTCGACGAGGCCCGCCAGCTGTGCCCGGCTCATCCCTCGCTCGGCGCGAAGCACCCCGATGCGGTTGTAGATGGGAAGAGACTCCCCCCGGCGAACTGGACTCACACAAAGAAGTGTTGTGAAAACCCAACGATTTGTCAATTGGGGGCAACGATCCGCGCGCCGAAGTCGACTTCGGTTGACCACGGGCAATTGAGTGGCAGAGTGGAGGCGATTCGCGCCGGACGGCAGGAAAGGCCAGGATTAGTGACGTGACGTATACCATCGCCGAGCCCTGTGTCGACGTTCTGGACAAGGCATGCATCGAAGAGTGCCCGGTCGACTGCATCTACGAGGGTGGTCGGATGCTCTACATCCACCCCGACGAATGCGTCGACTGCGGAGCCTGTGAGCCCGTGTGCCCCGTCGAAGCCATCTTCTACGAGGACGATGTCCCCGATCAGTGGGTGGAATACACGAAGGCGAACGCCGACTTCTTCGACGACCTGGGGTCGCCGGGAGGTGCGGCGAAACTCGGCAAGGTCGACTACGACCCGCCGTTCGTCAAAGCCCTGCCGCCCATGGCCGAAGGCGACTGACCTACTCCTCGAACAGCCGGCCCGCATCCATCCGCCACCGGCGGGTGCTGCGGGTCGTCTCCAGCATCCGGCGGTCGTGGGTGACGAGCAGCAGGGTGCCGTCGAAGTTCTCCATCGCCTGCTCGAGTTGCTCGATCGCCGGAAGGTCGAGGTGGTTGGTCGGCTCGTCGAGCACCAGGAGATTGACTCCGCGGGCCTGCAACAACGCGAGCGCCGCCCGGGTGCGCTCGCCGGGGGACAGCGACGATGCGGGACGCAATACGTGGTGGCCCTTCAATCCGAATTTCGCGAGCAGTGTTCGCACGTCGGCGTCCGCCCAGTCCGGCACCTGGGCGGCGAAGGCGTCGGACACCTTCTCCGCGCCCTCGAACAGGCCGCGCGCCTGGTCGATCTCGCCGATCGCCACACCCGAGCCGAGCGAGGCGCTACCCGCATCCGGAACGAGTTTGCCCAGCAGTACCTTCAATAGGGTCGTCTTGCCGGAACCGTTGGCGCCGGTGATGAGGATGCGGTCGCCCCAGTCGACCTGGGTGGTCACGGGCCCGAACTCGAAGTCGCCGACGCCCTGGGTGATCGTTGCACCGTTCGCCGTCGCGACCACGGACCCGCTGCGCGGGGCAGCGGCGATCTCCATGCGCAGTTCCCACTCCTTGCGAGGTTCCTCGACCACGTCGAGTCGCTCGATTCGGCGCTGGGTCTGTCGGGCCTTCGCGGCCTGCTTCTCGGTCGACTCGGTACGCAGGCCCTTTCCGATCTTGTCGTTGTCCTTCGCTTTCCGCCGCGCGTTGCGGACGCCGTGCTCCATCCAATTGCGCTGCATCTGCGCGCGGTCTTCCAGCTCCGAACGGGTGCCCGCGTACTCTTCGTAGGCCTCGCGGGCATGCCGTCTGGCGATCTCGCGCTCCGCGAGATACGACTCGTAGCCGCCGTCGTACACGGCGATCTGCTGCTGAACCAGGTCGAGCTCGACGATGCCGGTCACCGTGCGTGCAAGGAACTCGCGATCGTGGCTGACCACCACCATCGCTGCCCTGCTGTCCGCGACGAAACGCTCGAGCTGTTCGAGCCCGAGGAGATCGAGGTCGTTGGTCGGCTCGTCCAGGAGAAGGACGTCGTAGCGGGACAGCAGCAGGGACGCCAGCCCTGCCCTCGCGGCCTGCCCACCCGACAGGGCCGTCATCGGGGCGGTCAGCGGCACCCCGAGCCCCAGCTCGGCGATCACCTTCTCGGCACGTTCGGCGAGATCGGCACCGCCCAGCGCCAGCCACCGTTCGAGAGCGGGGGAGTAGAGATCCTCCTCCGACTCACCCAGGGTTTCGGCTGCGGCGTTCATCGCGTCCTCGGCCACGGTGACGCCGGTGCGCCGTCCCAGGAAATCGAGAACGGTCTCACCCGGCACACGCTCGGGCTCCTGAGCGAGGTAGCCGACCGCGGCGTCGGGTGGGCTGAGGATGATGCTGCCCTCGACGTCGGCCGATCCGACGCCGGCCAGAGCGGTGAGGAGGGTGGATTTGCCTGCGCCGTTGGCGCCGACCAGGCCGGTGACGTCGCCGGGGGCGACAGTCAGGTCGAGGTCGGAGAACAGTGTCCGCTCACCCCGCGAAGCCGACAGTCCGCTGATGCGCAGTGTTGCAGTCACCTGGGCATTATCCCCTGTGCGCACTTGTGCACCGCGGGCGGTGGACAAGTGCGCACAGGGGTCAGCGCTTGACGAGGCGGAACCAGCGGGGGTCGGCCTTCTTCAGGGGCCCGGGCATGCCCGTGGTGTCGGCGTCCACGTCGGAAGTCAGCTTCCACGCCTCGAAGGTGCGCTCGACGTTGGAACGGGAGTCACCGCGGGGGAGGGGTCCCCGGTGACCCGGGCCGAACGCGAACATCAGGAGAGTGGCTCCCGGCTCGGTGACGGTGGTGACGTTTTCTGCGTACGCGATGCGGTCGGCGTCGCTCATGCCGTGGTAGCACCCGACGTCGAGGACGAGGTGGTAGCCGCGGCCGACGGTGTGCTCGAGATCGGTGGCGTCCGCACGGAGAAATCGCGCGTCGACGCCCGCCTTCCGTGCTTTGGAGCGTGCCTTGTCCAGCGCCAGCTGGACGGTGTCGATTCCGGTCACGTCCCAGCCTCGTCTGGCCATTTCGATGGCATGGTCGCCCGTCCCGCAGCCGACGTCGAGGACTTTGCCCGGTGGGGTGTCGCACGGATCGAGCAGTCCTTCGATCTGATCGCCGAAGATTCGGCCCGCTTTTACCCAGGGCGTGATCTTGAACCGATAGGCCAGTTCGTACCCGAGGCCCATGCTCGCCCCTTCCGATGGGTGCGTCCCCACCTGAACACACCACTTGCGACCGATTACCCGCTCGCCACCGGACGACACGCAACGTCCACATCCTGAGACTGAGGAACATCCTCGTCGGGTGTCCGGTTGGATTCACCTATGGGTTTCAACACTGCACAGAGTCCTGTACCTGTACCTACGGTCACGCTGAGCGACGGGAACAGCATTCCTGCGCTGGGCTTCGGTGTCTGGCAGGTACCCGACGACGAGAGCTACGGCGCGGTCACCGAGGCGCTGAAGGCGGGGTACCGCAGCATCGACACGGCGCGCATCTACGAGAACGAGGCCGGGGTGGGCCGTGCGCTGGCCGACTCGGGCATCGCTCGTGACGAATTGTTCGTCACCACCAAGCTGTGGAACGACGATCAGGGCTACGACTCCACACTCCGCGCTTTCGACGCGAGCCTCGGCCGGCTGGGCCTCGACTATGTGGATCTCTACCTCATCCACTGGCCGGTGCCGTCGGCGGATCGATACGTCGAGACCTTCAAGGCTTTCCAGAAGATCAAGGCCGAAGGGCGCGCCCGTTCGATCGGCGTTTCCAACTTCACGCCGGCCACCCTTGAGCGCCTGATCGCCGAAACCGGTGAGGTGCCGGTTCTCAACCAGGTGGAACTTCATCCTCGATTCAACCAAGCCGAGTTGCGGGCTTTCCACACCGGGAAGGGAATCGCGACCGAAGCGTGGAGCCCCCTCGGGCAGGGCACCATCCTCGAGGACGAGTCGATCACCACAATCGCGGCGGCACACGGTAAGTCGACAGCGCAGGTGATTCTCCGCTGGCATATTCAGATCGGGAACGTAGTGATCCCGAAGTCGGTGACCCCTGAGCGCATCGCCGCCAACATCGACGTTTTCGACTTCGAATTGACCCCCGACGAGATCAACACGATCGGCTCCCTCAGCCGCCCGGACGGCCGTCTCGGCGGCGACCCGGACACGTTCGCCGGCTAGACCAGCCGAAAATCCTCGAAGTCGAAACCCGGCGCGACGACGCAGCTGACGAGAGTCGGTTCGTCGCCCGCCGGAGTGGCGCGCTGCCAGTGTCGGGGCGGGACCAGTAGCTGTGGCTGCTGGCCTGCCGCGACGTCGGGTCCGAGAATGTGCGGTTGCGGGGCATCGGGTTCGCCGCCGTCACCCCCGAGGTCGAGCCGCAGTGGGCTGCCCCGGTGGTGGAACCAGATCTCGGCACTGCGCACCGTGTGCCACGCAGACTGCTGACCGGGCAGGAGGAGGAACAGGATCGCGGTGCCCGCCGACCGCGGTCCCGGATAGTCGGCGGGCAGACTTTCGGCGGGGACGGTGATGTCGCTGCGCCACGTCTCGCGATACCACCCGCCCTCCGGATGAGGAGTGAGATCGAGCGTGCGCGCCCAGTCCGGAAGATCTGTCATGAACCCATTGTGTTCTGCCGATGGCGCTCGGGATCGTACGGCTCGAAGAACGACTCGCCGACCACGAACATGCCGCGCTGTGGCAACCAGAAGTCTCCCAGTCTCGCTTGATGATCGAGCGGTCCAGGCGGACCGATGTCGACGCCGTCGACCATGGCCCGGCTGTCGTCGACGGTCCACAGCATCCGTGGATTGGCGCGGAACCATTGGCCGTTCGACACCGTCCCGGTAAGGCCGACCTTTCCGGCGCGCAGCACTGGTCCCGCCACCTTCGACATCGCGGACAGCACCTTGTCGCTCCGCCACCAGGCCGCAGGCATGAGGCGGCCGATCCCGGTCATCGCCGCGGTGGCAACCGAGCGACCGAGTTCGAGTTCCCACACGATCTTGTGCCGTATCTCCACGGTGAAAGCGCGCGGACCGGTCCACTGGACTGAAATGTTCTCCACCCGTGCGTCTTCGAGTTCCGAGCCGAAGTAGCGCGCGCAACTCGAGCTGGGTGGGACGCTGCTGTAGATCACCCAGTTCCCGGCCGGGTCGCGATGCCACACCGAGTCGTAACCTTCCCCGACCGAGCTCGCCGGGAAGTGCCGGAACGCGAGGTAGTGCCCGCTGGCGAACGGCAGGCCCATCACCCCGTACCCCGCGAAACGCTCCTCGTTCAGACCGGCGGGAAGCGGCGTGTCGCGTTGGGCGATCGATCGCGGGCTGTCCGTCATCACGGCCTCCTCGGCTGTGCCCTGTCCGTTCATCATATGTTCGGAAACCGGGAGCTCGATCCCGGTACTCAGCAACGACATCAGGAGACGCGTCACTCGGTTGCGGGGCGCAGCCTGTAGCTCACGACTGTAGCGATCCGGCCGCTTTCCTGCGTCGGACCAGTCTGCGCCGGAACCGGGTCCAGTTGGTCCTCTCCCAGATGCTCGGCGGTGTCCGTTCCGGGTCCATCAATTCGCTCTCGGCCAGCGGGCTGTCCTCACCCTCGACGGTGTCCGGTTCGAACGGCATCAGCGTCCGGCCGTCGCCGCGCAGCGCCTCGACGGTGGCCAACAACGAACCCTTCTCGGTGAGAAGGTCGTCGAAGGTGTCCGACGCGACGTCGAGGTGCTCGCACAACAGCTGACGCCGTATTCCGACGATGGTGTCGCGGACTCGGTCGCCGTTCGCTGTGTCTGCCCTCACCTCGACCGCCAGGTCGCACTCCGAGTCGAAACCCATCGACCGGTTGTTGAGGTTCGACGAGCCGACCCGCAGAAGGCGGTCGTCCATCACCAGAATTTTGGCGTGCACGTAAATGGGGTTTCCGCCTGCGGTGACCGGGTAGTACACCCCGAGCTTGCCGCCGGCGTCGGCGTCCCACAACAGGTGCAGCAGTCGTCGGCGGGCCCCGTCCATGGCCAGGCGCTCGAGCCACCCGTCGGCGTTGCGGGGCAGCACCAGGATGATCTCCGGGCCGTCCGGTTCACGCAGTCGCGTGGCGATCGCCTCCGCGATGGTGCGGGACGCCAGGTACTGACTTTCGATGTACAGCGACCGTGCCGCGCCCGCGATCGCCGCCAGGTAGAGAGCCTCGATTTCGCGAACCTCCCCCCGATCGGCGAGTTCGGGCAGAGTACGGGCGATGCCGACGTCGACGGAATGCATCGTCGGCTCCAGCCCGTCCGGCCAGGGTGTCGTGTGTGCGGTGTCGTCGAGCGCCGGAAGTTCCTTACCGGTGGCGGTCTTCCATCGGGCGCGGGCCTGTTCGCTGACAGCTTTGGCGGCGTCACCGTCCACTGCGGTGGTCGCGTCGTGCCACGGTCCGTAGCGGTTGCCGTTCGGCTGCGTGCGGTAGTGGTTGTCGTCCCGGTGATCGGAGGTGTCCCAGCGGTCGACGGTCATGTCGATACCGCCGCAGAACGCGAGCGTGTCGTCGATCACGACAATCTTCTGGTGATGAGCGGACCCGACCGGGTGAGCTCCGTCGATCTCGAAATGCAACCGGCGATCCGTCACCCAGTTCACCATGAACACCGGGGTCATACCGCGCCCGATCGCCGCGAAGGCCCCGATGTTCCACTTCAGCAGATAAATCTCCAGATCGGGACGCTTCCGGGTCAGCCAGACGAGGAATCGTCCCAGCCGATTCGGGCCCTCGAGCGTCTTCTCGTCCGGCTCGAACTTGATCCGTGTGTCGAAGTCCCAGCCGATCAGGATGATGCGGTGCCGGGCCTGGAGCATTGCAGATTTGGCGTGGCGGAAGTAGTCGGCGGCGTCGACGATGCACGCCAGCCGATCGGCGTGCGTGACCTGCCAGCACGTGTCGCCCGGTGCGAGTATCGGGCTCTCGTCGCTCATGTTTCCGCTCTCCCCGTCCGGTGGGACCGCCCTACCCCGAAGGCGGACGATTCACACTACTGCCATCCCTGCGCGGACTACCGTGGAGAGGTGCGGCGTTCGTGGCGCATCGTGGCGTTACTCGCACTGGTCAGCGTGCTCTGGGCACCCACTGTCGGTGCGGTACCGGTGCGCTCCGACGACCGTCCCGGAACGGTGATCGCATCCTCCGAACTCCCGGCGGAGCTCCGACTTCCGGGTGCTGGCGCTGCGTACCGGATGACCTACCGCACCACCGACCGGCACGGCGTCACGCCCTGTACCGGAATGCTGTTCGTGCCGGCGGGCCCACCGCCCGACGGGGGCTGGCCGGTGATCGCCTGGGCGCACGGCACGGTGGGGAACTCCGATTACGACGCTCCGTCGGTGACCGGCGTCGACACGGAGTCGCGAGACTATGTCAGCAGCTGGCTGCAGAGGGGCTACGCCGTCGCGGCGACGGACTACGTGGGGCTGGGCACTCCGGGGGTGCCGCCCTACCTCGACGGCAAGGTCGCCGGACGCAGTGTCGTCGATTCGGTCCGGGCTTCGAGGGAGGTCGACGACACCCTGGGCTCGTCCTGGGTCACGGTCGGACTGTCACAGGGTGGGCAGGCTTCCGTGTTCGCCGCCCACAATGCCACCGCCTACGCGCCGGAGCTCGACTACCGCGGCGCCGTCGCGGGCGGTGTGCCCTCGAACATCGAGCTGGTGGCGCCGTGGAGTGGTCCCTGGTTTCCGCCGCAGGGGCTCGCAGGCCTGACGGTGTACATGTCCTATCTGATCGCCGGGTTCCGCGACGCGTATCCGGAACTCGACCTCGACAGTTACCTCACCGAGGTGGGCAGGCGATTGGTCGATGCGGCGCCGGAGTTGCCGTTCCGCGAGTTCGCGAGGCTGACGCGCAACGTCTCGGTGGCGCAGATGCTGTCGCGCGGACTGGACGCGCCAGACCTGCAGTCGGCGCTGCGCGAGTATCTGGAAGTACCCGTCACCGGCTACGACCGCCCGCTACTGATCGTTCAAGGTGTCACGGACCCGTCGGTGCCGTTCCCCCTGACGGACAAACTTGCCGCCGACATGCGCCGAGCGGGAACCCCGCTCGACTACCGCATGTACTCGGGCGGCCACTTCGGCAGCATGTACCAGTCCGCGCCGGAGCAGGCCGTGTTCGTGGCGGCACTGTTCAGGCAGTCGACGCGAGGTACCGGGTGAGTTCGCGTGCGGCGGCTTGCCCCGCACGGTTGGCGCCGATGGTCGACGACGACGGCCCGTAACCGACCAGATGGATCCGCGGATCGGCAGCTACCTGGGTGGCCAGCCGCCCGGTCATCTCGATGCCGCCACCCGGGCCGCGGAGTCGCAGCGGCGCCAGGTGGTCGAGCGAACTGCGAAAGCCAGTGCACCACAGAATCACATCGACGTTCTGCTCACGCCCGTCAGCCCAACGGACACCGGTCGCCGTGATCTCGCTGAACATGGGCAACCGGTCCAGCACCCCGCGCTCGCGGGCGGCGCGAATAGCGGGAGTGACAGGGAGGCCGGTCACCGACACCACCGAACCCGGCGGGAGCCCGCGCCGGACCCGATCCTCGACGAGAGCGACCGCGGCCCGACCGATCTCGGGGGTGAAAGGCTCGTCCCGGAACTCGGGCGGACGCCGGGTAACCCACGTGGTGGTGGTGACCCGGGAGATCTCGTCGAGCAGTTGCACCGCCGAGATACCACCGCCGACCACCAGCACGTGGCGTCCCGCGAACTGATCCGCCGACGAATAATCCTTGGTGTGCAGCTGCTGTCCGGTGAACAACTCCGCGCCCGGATATCGGGGGATGAACGGGCGCTCCCAGGTGCCGGTGGCATTGATCAGTCCGCGAGCGGTGAAGGTGCCCGCGTCGGTCTCGATCCGCAGCCGCTGCTCGCGGGCACACACCACGCGCGTGTGGACGGGCCGGTGCACGGGAAGTTCGAACTGTTTCTCGTACGTCGCGAAATACTGAGGGACGGCGGTCGACGCCTGCACCTGGGCCGCCGCCACGTCATCGACGTCGACGCCGACCGCATCGGCGAAGGACAGGCCGGGAAGATCGTGCACCCCGTTGACAGTGCTCAGGGTCAGTGACGGCCAGCGGAACTGCCAGGCGCCCCCGGGCCCGGCCGCATGGTCGAGAACCACGAACTCCGTCTCCGGCTCCACCCCCAACCTGCGCAGGAAGTAGGCGGCGGACAACCCCGCCTGACCGGCCCCGATCACCACCACGTTCACATTCCGACTCATGTTCGTCCTTACCTCCCCCTAGACAACTATCCGACCGGCTCCCGTGTTCCGGCCGTTCCGGCGTGTGGTTGGCTGGCAGCGGTCCAGTCGGGTGGGCACGTCAGCAACGCAACGGACAGGAAACACGGAGAAAGCGAGTGGACATGATCGGGACGAGTCGTGACGGCGACGTCATCACCCTCGAATTACAGCGCCCCGACCGCCGGAACGCCCTGAACACCGAACTCTGCGAGCGCCTGCGCGAGGAGATGGAGACGTCCGTCACCGACGGCGGACGAGTGATCGTGCTCACCGGACAGGGCACCGCCTTCTGCGCGGGAGCCGATCTGTCGGGCGACGTGTACGCGGACGGGTTCACCGACACCCTGCTCGAGATGCTGCACACCATCGACTCGGTTCCCGTCCCGGTGATCGCCGCGATCAACGGTCCCGCCATCGGCGCAGGAAGCCAACTGGCCCTCGCCGCGGACCTGCGGGTGGTCGCCCCCGAGGCGCGTTTCGCCATCCCCGCTGCCAAGCTCGGTATCTCCGTCGACAGGTGGACCGTGCACCGGCTGGCGTCGCTGATCGGCGGCGGACCGGCCCGCACCATCCTTCTCGGAGCCGAGGAGGTCGGTGCCGACGAGGCCCTCGCCCACGGTCTCGCCAACAAGCGTGGCGACCTCGCAGTCGCACAGCGCTGGGCGCACTCCATCGCCCGGCTCGCCCCGCTGTCGTTGCAGCACCTGAAGATGGTTCTCAACGACGACGGAACCCAGAGCCCGCCGCCGCCCGAGCAGCTCGCCGCACTCCATGCCGCGTGGAAGAGTTACGACGCCCACGAAGCGCGGGTGGCACGCGCGGAGAAGCGGCCCCCGGTGTTCCGGGGCCGCTAGCCGGCCGCGCCACGTACGGCGCACTCGTGGTTACAGTTGTCGGGATGAACGCGAAACGCGCTGTGACCACAGTCCTGGCAACTGCCACACTCGGGTGGCTGACGAGGGCTGCGTGGGGACTGCCCGCGCAAATCGGTGCGTCCCGCGCGCAGGTGCGTCCCTACGCCGCGGCGTCGCCGAGATACCGCAACCAGCAGTTCCACAACTCCGACCCCGGCAGCACGATGTTGCCGGGATCGGAAACCGGAATCCTGAAGGCGCTCGTCACCCGGGGTACCGCGGGACGACCGCGCAGGCCGATTCCCCTGGCCACGCCCCTCGCACCGGTCGAGGCAGCCGACGTCGCGGTCACCTGGTACGGCCATTCGAGTGTGCTCGTCGAGGTCGAGGGGTACCGGGTCCTGGCCGATCCGGTGTGGAGTCGCCGGGTGTCTCCGTCGACGTTTCTCGGTCCGTCCCGCATGCATCCCACACCCGTGCCACTCTCGGACCTGCCTGCCGTCGACGCCATCGTCATCTCCCACGATCACTACGACCACCTCGACATGGCGACGGTGCGGCAACTCGTCTCCAGCCAGAAGGCGCCGTTCGTCGTCCCGGTCGGGCTCGGCGCGCACCTGCGGCGGTGGCGGGTGCCGGAGGAGCGGATCGTGGAACTCGACTGGGACGAGTCGACCACCGTCGGTGCGCTCACGCTGACCTGCACGGAGGCGCGGCACTTCTCCGGTCGCGGGTTCGTCCGCAACACCACGCAGTGGGCGTCGTGGGTTCTCGCCGGCCCCGAACGCACCGTGTTCTTCGGTGGTGACAGCGGATACACCCCGAGGTTCGCGGATCTCGGCCGCCGCTACGGGCCGTTCGATCTCACTCTGCTGCCGGTCGGTGCCTACGACCCCCGGTGGGCCGATATTCACATGAACCCGGAAGAGGCGGTGCAGACACACACCGACCTCCAACAGGGGGACGCCACCCGCGGACTCCTGGTTCCCGTGCACTGGGCAACCTTCAATCTCGCCTTCCATGCATGGTCCGAACCGATCGTCCGGCTCGTCGAGGCCGCGGAAGACAGCGGCACGACGGTGGCCGTGCCGATGCCGGGCCAGCGCGTCGACGTGACGAAGCCGACGGCGCAGACGCCGTGGTGGACCGCCCTCGGCTGATCTGTGGAACGCAGTGCCGGGTGCTAATTTCCGGTCCATGAACACACGAACCCAGCGGCTGGACGAGCTTCCCTTCACGCGGAAGCACGGAAAATTGCTGCTCGGCTCCGGCGTGGGGTGGGCGCTCGACGCGATGGACGTGGGGCTCATCTCCTTCGTGATGGCGGCGCTGGCCGTGCAGTGGAAACTGAGTTCGACGGAGCTGTCGTGGATCGGGTCGATCGGCTTCGTCGGCATGGCGGTGGGTGCTGCCCTCGGCGGGCTACTCGCCGACCGGATCGGACGACGCCAGGTATTCGCGGTCACGCTGCTCGTCTACGGCCTCGCGACCGGCGCTACCGCGCTCGTCGGTTCGGTAGCTCTGCTGCTTGTTCTGCGATTCGTCGTCGGCCTCGGTCTGGGCGCGGAACTTCCGGTGGCGTCGACGCTGGTCAGCGAGTACGCGCCGCGCAAGGTACGGGGGCGCGTCGTGGTGGCGCTCGAGGCGTTCTGGGCACTCGGCTGGATTCTGGCCGCGCTCATCGGATACTTCGTCATCCCACTCGGTGACAACGGATGGCGATGGGCCCTGGCCGTGGGACTCGTCCCCACCCTGTACGCGGTGGTGGTCCGGATCGGACTGCCCGAGTCGGTGCGGTTCCTCGAACGACGGGGCCGATACGAGGAAGCGGAAGCCGCGGTCCGCTCGTTCGAGGAATCGGCGGGCATGACGGCCGCGGTCGATGGTGGCAACGCCGACAACGCCGCCTGTCCCGACAGCGCCACCCCGCAGCCACCGGCAGAGTCGATCTGGTCGCCGCGGCTGCAGTCCCGGACGGCCGCGCTGTGGACGGTGTGGTTCTGTATCAACCTCTCCTACTACGGCGCCTTCATCTGGCTGCCGAGCCTGCTCGTCAACCAGGGATTCGACCTTGTGAAGTCGTTTCAGTACACGCTGTTCATCACGCTCGCCCAACTGCCCGGCTATGCGGTCGCCGCCTGGCTGATCGAGGTGTGGGGCCGCCGCAGCACACTCGCGACGTTCCTCCTCGGCTCTGCGGTGGCAGCAGGGCTGTTCGGGCTCGCGGATACGCCCGCCACCATCGTGGCCGCCGGAATGATGTTGTCGTTCTTCAACCTCGGCGCGTGGGGTGCGCTGTATGCGATCGGTCCGGAGCTGTATCCAACGTCGGTGCGAGCGGCAGGGACGGGTGCGGCGGCGGCCTTCGGCCGGATAGCGTCGATCCTTGCGCCGTTGATGGTTCCCTGGCTGCTGATCGGCGGGGGAAACGCACTGGTGTTCGCCGTGTTCGCGGCAGCATTCCTCGTGGCCGCCGGTGCGGCGTTCACGCTGCCGGAGCGGGCCGGGATGGTTCTCGAGGCGGGATGACCGCCTGTCGTCGCCCCGTTGCGTAGCCTGTGGACCATGGCGTACGACGAGACCGGTACGGACGGCGTTGCCGTCCTCGCTGCGCACGGCTTGACCGCCGACCAGGTCGCCGAGCGGGTGGCCGCAGGCAAAACCAACGACGTGCCGGACCGCGCCAGCCGGTCGATCCGCGACATCGTGCGCGCCAACGTCTTCACCCGGATCAACGCGATCCTCGGCATACTGTTCGCCATAGTTCTGGCGACGGGTTCGATCATCGACGGGATGTTCGGGCTGCTCATCATCGCGAACAGTGGCATCGGCATCATTCAGGAGATCCGCGCCAAGCGGACTCTGGACGAACTTGCCATCGTCAGCCAGACCAAACCGGTGGTGCGCCGCAACGGATCGGCCGTCGCGATGGCGCCTCGGGAAGTGGTGCTCGACGACCTCATCGAGCTGGGATCGGGCGACCAGATCGTCGTCGACGGTGTCGTGGTGGAGGCGAGCGCGCTCGACATCGACGAATCGCTGCTCACCGGCGAGGCCGACCCGGTGCACAAGGCGGTGGGTGATCCGGTTCTGTCGGGGAGTTTCGTTGCCGCCGGCAGCGGCTGCTACCGGGCGACGAAGGTCGGCAGTGACGCCTATGCCGCGAAACTGGCGGAGGAGGCCAGCAAGTTCACACTCGTACATTCGGAGTTACGCAGCGGCATCGACACGATTCTGAAGTTCATCACGTACCTGATGATTCCGGCGGGGCTGCTCATCATCTACAACCAACTGTTCTCGAGCGGACAGTCGTTGCGACCGGCGTTGAACGGCATGGTGGCCGCGCTGGTGCCGATGGTGCCCGAGGGGCTCGTGCTGATGACGTCGATCGCGTTCGCCGTCGGCGTGGTCCGGCTCGGCCGGCGTCAGTGTCTGGTGCAGGAGTTGCCCGCCATCGAAGGGCTCGCCCGGGTCGACGTGGTGTGCGCCGACAAGACGGGCACGCTCACCGAGAACGGGATGCGCCTGTCCGAATTGCGTTGCGCCCTGGCCGAAGATGCCGGGCCGGCCGGGGCCGCACTCGCCGCCCTGGCCGCCGACGATCCACGCCCCAACGCCAGTGTCCAGGCGATCAAGGAGGCGTTTCCGGACGTTCCCGGCTGGGGCGACGCCACGGCGGAGGCGCCGTTCTCCTCGGCGAAGAAATGGAGCGGACAGTCGTACGGTTCCCACGGGAACTGGGTGCTCGGCGCACCGGACGTTCTCCTGGACCCGGGCAGTGCCATGGCACGGGAGGCGGAGCGTGCGGGTGCGTCGGGACTCCGGGTGCTGCTACTCGGCAGCGGAGACGTTCCGGTCGACCATCCGGCGGCACCGGGAGTTGTCACGCCTCGCGCCCTCGTGATCCTCGAGCAGCGGGTGCGACCCGATGCGCGCGGCACCCTCGAGTACTTCGCGGGTCAGAACGTCACTGTGAAGGTGATTTCCGGGGACAACGCCGTGTCGGTCGGTGCGGTGGCCGGATCGCTCGGCCTTCCGGGTGGGAACCGGCCCGTGGACGCCCGCACCCTGCCGTCGGAATCCGAGACCCTCGCCGATGCTCTCGAGGAATCCACCACGTTCGGCCGGGTGCGGCCGGATCAGAAGCGGGAAATGGTGGCAGCGTTGCAATCTCGCGGCCACACGGTGGCGATGACGGGTGACGGTGTCAACGATGTTCTCGCGCTCAAGGACGCCGACATCGGCGTGTCGATGGGATCGGGAAGCCCCGCGACGCGGGCGGTGGCGCAGATCGTGTTGCTGGACAACAAGTTCGCCACCTTGCCGTACGTGGTCGGTGAGGGTCGCCGGGTGATCGGCAACATCGAACGCGTCTCCAACCTCTTCCTCACCAAGACCGTCTACTCGGTGTTGCTGGCGTTCCTGATCGGCTTGACGGGTGCGCTGTCGCAGATTTTCGATTTCGAACCGGTCCCATACCCCTTCCTGCCGAGGCATGTGACCATCGCGGCTTGGTTCACCATCGGTATCCCCGCATTCATCCTCTCGCTGGCTCCCAACAACGAACGTGCGCGCTCCGGCTTCGTCCCACGGGTGATGCGGCTGGCGGTGCCGTCGGGCGTCATCATCGGTGTCACCACGTTCATTTCGTACCTCCTGGTCTACGCCGGGCCCGAGCAGACCCAGACACAGAAAGTGCAGGCGGGTACGTCGGCACTGATCACACTCATCATGATCGCGCTGTGGGTGCTCGCCGTGGTCGCACGCCCGTACGTGTGGTGGAAGCTGGTCCTGATCTTCGGGTCCGTCGCGGCGTACCTCGTCCTGTTCGCCCTCCCGTTCACGCGGACGTTCTTCGAGCTCGACCCGACCAACGTGGCTGCCACCACGTCGGCGCTCACCTGCGGTCTCGTCGGGGTGGTTCTCGTGGAGTTGGCGTGGTGGGTGACGGGCCGCCTCCACGGAGAGCATCGACGACTCTTCGCGCCACCGGCGGATCTGCCGGGCCGCCGCTGAGGGCGGTGGCTCGCGCCCTGATAACGGGACCGTTGGCGTCCCCGGCTCGATGCTGTGAGACTGGGTGCGCTGCGAGTGTTCGATCTCGCGCAGACGCTATGTGCGCAAGCACAGAGGAGGAAGAACGATGAGTTTTGCCGACACACTGAAGGGCCTGCTGGGCAAGGGGAAGGCTGCGGCCTCGCAGAACGCGGACAAGGTTCACGGCGCCATCGACAAGGCTGCCGACATCGCGAACAGCAAGACCGGTCGCAAGTACAGCGACAAGATCGACAAGGCTGCCGACGCGGCGAAGAAGGCAGTTCCTCCGAAGGAGTGACCGCCCTTCCCGCCAGAACTGTCCGGGCCCCGGTTCTCGAACCGGGGCCCGGACGCGTCCGCGGTGATGAGCCGCGATCTCGGGGCGGGCACGGCACAATCGAACTGTGAACGGCGTCCTCGTACTTCTCGTCATCATCGCGGCCATCGCGGTGACGAGTCTCGCCAAGCGCCGCGATCTGCAGCCGCCCCTCGTTCTGGTCACGATCGGCGCGATCGCCTCCTTCATTCCCGGCCTTCCGCGCCTCGAACTCGACCCCGAGGCCATCCTCGGAGTAGTGCTGCCGCCGCTGTTGTACTCGGCGGCCCTCAAATTCTCGGTGGCCACCTTCCGTCGCCACCTCGGGCCGATTCTGCGGCTCGGCATCTTCACCGTGCTGGCCACGGCATTCGCCGTCGCGTTCTTCGCCTCGTGGTTGTCGCCCGAGCTGACGTTGGGCGCCGCACTGGTACTCGGGGCGGTGGTGGCGCCGACGGACGCGGTCAGCGCTGTCGCCGTCGGCCGCCGGCTGGGGCTGCCGAATCGGGTGATCGCCATTCTCACCGGTGAGGGCCTGGTGAACGATGCCACCGCTCTGACACTGTTCGCCGTGGCCGTCTCGGCCGTGGTCGGAACGGATGTACCGGTTCACCCGGTGTTGTTCTTCGCCTACGAGGTGATCGGTGGAGTGCTCGTCGGGCTGGTTCTCGCCAAGATCGTCGAGTGGGTGCGACGCCGCATGTACGACTCGCCACTGGAAACGGTCCTGGGGCTGATGCTTCCCTTCGCGGCGTACCTCGCCGCCGGGCAGTTGCACGCCTCCGGCGTTCTTGCGGTGGTCACGGCCGGATTCCTGATGGGCCACAAGGCAACCGACGCCTCGGTCTCCACCCGTATCCAGGAGCGGTCCCTCTGGGAGAGCGTCGATCTCGTGCTCGAGATGTTCGTGTTCGCCTACATGGGGTTGCAACTCAAGTTCGTCATCGTCGACGTCCGCGACAACGGATTGCCGGTGCACCACATCTTCTTCTACGGGTTCGCGGTCCTCGTCGTGGTGATGGCGGTGCGGCCGGCGTGGATACTGCTGCACCGGTTTCGCCGCCACATCGGCCTGGTGGTGCGTACACCGGGCGACACGGTGGAACTCGGCTGGCGCGAAAGCCTAGTCGTGTCGTGGGCCGGCATGCGCGGAGTCGTCACCATCGCGGCAGCGGCGGGGATTCCGATGACGGTTGCGAGCGGAGCGCCTTTCCCGGGCCGGGAAGTCATCCAGGCCATCGCCTTCGTCGTCGCGGTGGGAACACTGCTCATCCAGGGCGCCACCATGCCGTTGCTGATTCGAATGCTAGATCTGGCAGATCCCCTCGAACGTCAACGGGAAGAGGAACAGGTGAAGCACGCGCGCACCATTTCACGCGAGGCGGGCGAACGGTTTCTCGACGACTGCGCCGAGCATCCGCCCTCGGGAATCGACTCGGCAGGGGTGACCGACATTCTGTCGCGGGTACGCCGGTCGATGCGGGCACGCCTGCAGGCCGAAGAAGCGGAAGAGCCCGGCGAAAAGGTTCGGGCCGGCGTGGTGTTCGACGACATCCGCCGGGCAGCGCTGCGTGCGCAGCGGCAGGCGTTGATCGATGCCCGTGATGCGGGCAGTCTCGACGACGAGGTGATGCGTACCGTATTGGAAAGCCTCGACGTGGAAGAGGCTGCAGCAGAAGAGCGGGTCCGACGGCGTCGAGAATGGGGTGCGCGATGACAGGTCTGTCGAGGCGGCGTGCGGGATGGCCCGTGATCTTCGCCCTCACCGCGGTCGTGGTGCTCGCAGCGTGTGGCGCAGACGGGGCGACCGTCCCGCTGCCCTCCGCCCCCGCAGCGACCTCCACCCCCGCGTCGCCGCCGGCCCCCACCGGGGACGACCGCGGCGCGCTCACCGCGCAGACCCCCGTGGCCGACATCGACCCGGCGATCACGAATCTCGGCGCTACGGCAACCCGCGTCGTCTATCGGTCGACGTCGGGGGTCGACGGGGCCGGTACCGAAGTGGTGGGCACCGTGTTCACACCGGCAGGACCCGCTCCCGAGGGCGGTTGGCCGGTGGTCACGGTGGGGCACGGCACCACCGGAGTCACCGACGACTGCGCGCCGTCGGCCTCACCGACGCTGTCGGGCACCACCGGACTCGTCGTGCCGCTCCTGCAGAGGGGGTATGTGGTGACCGTCAGTGATTACCAGGGCCTCGGTACCGACGGCCCGCACCCCTACCTCGAACCCGTCACCGCGGCATACAACCTCATCGACGCCGTCCGCGCGGCCCGCAATGTGGTGCCCGAGGCATCGACGCGCTGGGCGGCCCTCGGGGTTTCCCAGGGCGGTCAGGCGTCGTGGGCGGCGGCCGAACACGCGGACGACTACGGGGACGGGCTCGAATTCGTGGGTTCGGCCAACCTGTCGCCCGCAGCTGATCTGTCGGGCATCATGGCGGAGGGAACCGCAGCCCCGTTGTCGTTGCCTCAGAAGATGATCCTGCCGTATCTGCTCGAGGGACTTTCGGTGCTCCATCCGGACCTCGATCCGGCGGACTACATGCGCGGCGCGCTCGCCGACAATCAGGAGATCACACTGTCGTGCGTCACGGCGAGACTCTCCGAGAAGTGGACTGTGGCAACCCAGCTCACTCCGGAGGACACCGGACCGCGTACGGAGGCCGCCGCCGAACGGATGAATGGCTGGCTCGAGGAGATCGCGCTGCCACGGGAGCGTGCCGAAGGCCCGATGCTCGTCGTGGTCGGTGAGCGAGACAATCTCATTCTGCCGCAGTGGACTTCGGAAGCCGTAGACAAGGCGTGTGCGCAGGGCGACGTCATCGAGTTCGAATCCCGACCCGGGGAGGGTCACGCCGACGGACGGGCCGTGCCCGGTGCCGTGCAATGGATTGCCGACCGCTTCGCCGGTGAGCAGGCGCCGAACACCTGTGACGGCGGCGCACGGTGAGCGAATCGGTGATCGACCGACTGCGGGCGTTGTGCCTGGCGTTGCCCGAGGCGACCGAACGCGTCAGTCACGGAGAACCCTCGTGGTTCGTCCGTCGGTCACCCCAATTCGCGACTCTGGCAGACCATCACCACGACGACCGCTTGTCCTTCTGGGCCGCCGCTCCCGCAGGCGCGCAGCAGGACTGGGTTCGGCGCGACGAGGAACGCTTCTTCGTGCCGCCGTACGTCGGCGGGCGCGGGTGGGTAGGCGTGTACCTCGACGTGCCGCAGGATTGGCGCGACCTCGCCGACATCGTGGAGGAGGCCTACCGCACCGTGGCCCCGAAAACGCTGATCGCTCGACTGGACGCCGGAGAATGAGCCGTCGCGGGCTGCTGCAGTGGTTGCGGGCGAGGCAGGAGCTGACCACACCCACCGAACGAGCGGTCCACACCACCCTGCACACGGCGTCGCTGGCGGCCGGATCGTTGCGGCGGGGACTCGACGAGACTTCGGCGCAGGAGGCGGCGCCGCATCTGCGCCTGCTTACGGGCGCCCAGGCCCTCGCGATCTTCGATGCCGCCGGACACCTCCTCGCCTGGAACGGCCCCCACGAGGCGTTGGCGGAACAACTCCACGATGCGGCGAGCCGGGCGGTCGACGGTGAGCGCCGGGTGCTCGTCGCCTACGGCGGACTGCTTCGCAGCGCCGGTGACCACGGGGTGCGGGCGCTGATCGCCCAGCCCCTGCTCATCGAGGCCACCGGCGTGGTGGGAGTGCTCGGGGTGGTCACCACGGAGGACCCGGGGCCCGGCATGCTGGGCGCCGTCACGGAGGTGGCCCGGTATGCGTGCAGTCAAATCGAACTGGCCGATCTGGATGCGTCTCGCGCGCGACTCGACCGCGCCGAGGTGCGGGCGCTGCGCGCACAGATCAGCCCGCACTTCATCTACAACGCGTTGAACACGGTGGCGTCGTTCGTGCGCACCGATCCCGACCGGGCCAGGGAACTGATCCTCGAGTTCGCCGATTTCACCCGGTATTCGTTCCGGTCGGCGGGGGAGTACACCCTGCTGGCGGACGAACTCCGCAACATCGACCGTTACCTCACCCTCGAACGCGCCCGATTCGGTGACACCCTGGCCGTCACCCTGCAAGTGGCCCCCGAGGTGCTCAATGTGGTGCTGCCGTTTCTCGCGCTGCAACCGCTGGTGGAGAACGCGGTGCGGCACGGCATCTCCGGCAAACCCGAGGGCGGCACCGTCACCATTGTCGCAGCCGACGAGGGTACGGACTGCGTGATCAGCGTGGAGGACGACGGAATCGGGATGGACCCGGAACTGCTGCGGTCGGGGTCGCTCGACGCGGTCGCCGAGTCGTCCGGCATGAAGGAGGCGGCGCACGTCGGGCTCGCCAACGTCGACGACCGGCTGCGCGCCGCCTTCGGCAACGACTACGGGCTGGTCGTGGAGACCGCGCCCGGGGCGGGCACCAAGGTGAGCATGCGCGTTCCCAAGTTTCGGCAGGGGATCCGCCCGTGACCCGGCGGGGTCCGTGCGAAAATCGGTTCCGTTGTGAATGACACTGACGACATGGCCCCCCGAGCGTCCGGAAGCGATGCGCCGCTCACCGTGCTGGCCGTCGACGACGAGAAACCCGCCCTCGACGAGTTGGCGTTCCTGCTGCGCGCGCAGGATGCCGTCGGGGAAATCCGCACTGCAGGGGAGGCCACGACGGCGCTGCGCCTCCTCCGGGACGGGAACATCGACGCCGTGTTCCTCGACATCAACATGCCGGGACTCGACGGCCTCGAACTGGCCGGAATCCTGTCGAACTTCGCGTCGCCTCCACCGGTCGTGTTCGTCACCGCACACGACGACCGGGCTGTGGACGCGTTCGACCTCGGTGCCGTCGACTATTTGCTCAAACCGTTGCGCGAGGAACGTCTCGCCGAGTCCGTGCGGCGGATCGTCGAAGGTCGGCGGCGGCGACAGGAACCCGCCGCACCGGGGGCGGTGTCCGACGAGGTGATCCCGGTCGAGCTCGGCGGCGTCACCACTCTGGTACACCGTTCGTCGGTGGAGTGGGTGGAAGCCGACGGTGACTACGCGCGACTGCACACCGCCGACCGTTCACATCTCGTGCGCATCCCGATCTCCGCGCTGGAGGCACGCTGGGCCGATGCCGGTTTCCTCCGCGTGCACCGTTCCTACCTGGTGTCCCTGCCGCTGGTCACGGGAATTCGCACCGTCGGCAACGGCCTCGTCGTCTGTCTACGCCCGCACGGTGATCTGCCGCCCGTCGAATTGCCGGTCAGTCGACGGCACACGCGAATTCTCAAGGATCGCCTGGTCCGGGCACCGAAACAGTCATGGACCGCGCGATGAGCTCGCCCGAACGGGTTCGAGTGGTGCTGGCGCAGCGGCGTGGGGCCCGCATCGTGCGTACCCGTGTCGAGGTCCAGGAACAGACCGAGGTCGGGGACGCCATGATCCGCGGGCTCGTCCGCGCCCAGCTGTGGCTCGCTGTCCGGCTCGCCGTCTTCGCCGCGGGTCTCCTGTGCGCGGTACCGGTTGTCCTGCTGTCGTTCCCTGCGGTGTCGGAGGCCACCGTGCTGGGAATTCGCCTGCCGTGGGTGGTGCTCGGCGCCCTGGTGTATCCGGTGCTCCTGACGACCGGGTGGGTCTACATTCGGCAGGCCGAGCGCAACGAGCAGGAATTCACCGAACTCGTGGACGACTGAGCACGCCGTGACCACCGACCAGCCGATTCCCTGGCTCACGTTGGCCGGTCTGGCGGCGGCGGCCGTCGCCACCGTGGCCATCGGCATCTACGGCGTGCGGTTGGCCCGCACCACCTCCGACTTCCTGGTCGCCTCGCGTAGCGTCGGCCCGCGCTGGAACGCCGCCGCGATCTCCGGTGAATACCTCTCGGCCGCATCCTTTCTCGGAGTCGCCGGGCTCATCGCCAAGTACGGTGCCGACGCCCTGTGGTACCCGATCGGGTTCACGGCCGGATACCTGGGCCTGCTGCTGTTCGTCGCGGCGCCGCTGAGGAGGTCGGGGGCCTACACGGTGCCCGACTTCGCCGAGTTCCGGCTCGGCTCGGCTCGGGTTCGTACCCTCGCCATGATCGTCGTCGCCGTCGTCTGCGCGCTGTACCTCGTCCCGCAGTTCCAGGGGGCCGGCCTCACCCTGAACATCCTCCTCGGCGTCCCGAGCTGGGTCGGAGCGGCGGTGGTCGGGGTCATCGTCATCGCCAACGTGGTGGGCGGCGGCATGCGGTCCGTCACCTTCGTGCAGGCGTTCCAGTACTGGCTCAAACTGACCGCGGTCGCGATACCGGGGCTGGTGTTGTCGGTGTACTTCTTGGCCGACTCCCACGAGTTGGGTGCACTCGCACCGCCCACCGTCGACGAGCAGACCACCGTCGACATCACCACCGACGTCGTCGTGCAGGTTTCGGCTCCCGTCACGGTCGGGGGGTCGGGAACGATCGACGGAGTGGAGAACTCGGAAGATGTCACGCTCGCACCCGGTGAACACCATCTCGGCGAGGGCACGTCGATGATCCTCGAAGCGGGGTCGCCCGTACCCGTCGTCGCGGGCGCACCGGCCGACAACTCCGACTGGATCACGCCCGGATGGGGTTTCGGGGGCGGGCACCCGACATATCAGGTGTATTCGCTGATCATTGCCACATTCCTCGGCACGCTCGGGCTTCCGCACGTCCTGGTCCGGTTCTACACCAATCCCGACGGACGGGCGGCGCGGTTGACGTCCCTCGCCGTCGTCGGACTGCTCGGGGTGTTCTACCTGTTCCCGACGCTGCTCGGCGTGTTCGCGCGGTTGTACGTGCCACAACTGCTGATCACCGGCACCTCCGACGCCGCGGTGCTCCTGCTGCCCGGCTCGGTGTTCTCCGGTTGGGGGGGTCAGCTGCTGGCCGCGCTCGTCGCCGCCGGTGCGATCGCCGCCTTCCTGTCCACGTCGTCCGGACTGCTCGTGAGCATCGCGGGGGTCCTCAGCACCGATGTGCTGCGCGGACGGGTCCGCGACTTCCGGATTGCCGCGACCCTCGCCGGGGTGGTGCCACTGGCGCTGTCGTTGGCGGTGACGTCGCTCGACCTGTCCCGAACTGTCGGCCTGGTCTTCGCGGTCGCAGCGTCGACGCTGTGCCCCTTGCTGGTCCTCGGCATCTGGTGGCGCGGACTCACTGCGGCCGGGGCGGGCGCCGGGATGACGGCCGGGGGACTCGTCGCCGGTACTGCCGCAGCTGTCGTCGTGGTGGGCGGCGTCCCCGACGACATCGCCGCCGGCTGGCCCGCCGCGATGGTCGCCTACCCTGCTGCGGTCAGTGTGCCGCTGGCCTTCGCCACGATGGTGCTGGTGAGCAAGATGACGAAGCGTCAGATCCCCGCCGACCTCAGCCGGATCTTCACCCGCATGCACGCCCCCGAGCGCCTCGGTGTCGGCTCCGACCGCGAGAGGGAGCTCCGCTCCCCGTGAGTGGTTGACGAGTCTCTGCGCCCCTCGGGCACGCACGAGGGTGAGGCCGCTCGTCGCGGTCGGGTAACCGTTCGGCGCACACTCCGACAGTTCGGCGTGTGACTGCCGCCACACTGTGTTGTTGTGACTCACCTCTCAGTACCGTCAATCTTCAGTTCACTTCATGCGTGCGACCAAGGAGCCAGCAGTGACCACAGCCGATATCAGCGAGGGAGCGTCGCAAAAGCGGCGCACCCCTGATGCGCAAGCTTTCCTCGATATGCAGGCGAGTCCCGAGTTCCAGGAGTTGCGGCGCCGCCTCCGTAGGTTCGTCTTCCCCATGACGGCGTTCTTCCTCGCCTGGTATGCGGCGTATGTGCTCCTGGCCACCTACGCGTCCGACTTCATGGCTACCAAGGTGCTCGGCAACATCAACCTCGGCATCATCCTCGGTCTCGGGCAGTTCGTGACCACCTTCGCGATCACCGCCCTGTACGTGCGGTTCGCCAACCGGGAACTCGATCCCCGATCCGCCGCCATCCGTGAAGAGCTGGAAGGACCCGTCAAGTGATCACCACCCTCGCGGCCGGTACCGACGTCGGCAACCCGCTCCTCAACATCGCGATCTTCGCGGCCTTCGTCGTGATCACGATGACCATCGTGATCCGTGCGAGCCGCACCACCAAGAAGGCCTCGGACTTCTACACCGGTGGCGGTCAGTTCTCCGGACCGCAGAACGGTTTCGCCATCGCCGGCGACTACCTGTCGGCGGCGTCGTTCCTCGGTATCGCGGGTGCCATCGCGGTGTACGGGTACGACGGATTCCTGTATTCGGTGGGCTTCCTCGTCGCCTGGCTGGTGGCTCTGCTCCTGGTCGCCGAACTCCTCCGCAACACCGGCCGATTCACGATGGCGGATGTGCTGAGCTTCCGGCTGAAGCAGCGCCCGGTGCGCATGGCCGCGGCGCTCTCCACGCTCGTCGTGTCGCTGTTCTACCTGCTCGCGCAGATGGCAGGCGCCGGCGGACTCGTCGCGCTACTGCTCAACATCGACGGCAAGGTAGGCCAGGCCATCGTTGTCGCCGTGGTCGGTGCGCTGATGATCGTTTACGTGCTCGTCGGTGGCATGAAGGGCACCACCTACGTGCAGATGGTCAAGGCGGTGCTGCTCGTCCTCGGTGCCGGTGTCATGTTCTTCCTCGTCCTGTTCGCGGTGCGCGGCAATTTCTCGCAGCTGCTCGCCGACGCGCAGGCCACGGCCGCCGGTTCCACGAACGAGGCGATCGCGGGCCGTGACATGCTCAGTCCCGGTGCCAAGTACGGCATCAGCTCGATGAGCAAGCTCGACTTCATCTCGCTCGGTATCGCGCTGGTGCTGGGAACCGCCGGCCTTCCGCACGTCTTGATGCGGTTCTACACGGTCCCCACCGCCAAGGAAGCTCGCCGCTCGGTCACCTGGGCAATCGGACTGATCGGCGCGTTCTACCTGTTCACGCTGGTCCTTGGTTACGGCGCCGCCAAGATGGTCGGACCGGACGCCATCCTCGCCGCGCCCGGCGGTGAGAACGCGGCCGCGCCGCTGCTCGCATTCGAACTGGGCGGCACCATCTTCCTCGCAGTCATCTCCGCGGTCGCGTTCGCGACCATTCTCGCAGTGGTCGCGGGCCTGGCGATCACGGCCTCGGCATCGTTCGCCCACGACATCTACGCCAGTGTCATCAAGCGCGGTAACGCGTCCGAGGAGTCGCAGGTACGGGTGTCGCGCATCACCGTCGTCGTGATCGGCGTCGTGTCGATCATCCTGGGCATACTCGCGATGGGGCAGAACATCGCGTTCCTGGTGGCGCTCGCATTCGCCGTCGCCGCTTCGGCCAACCTGCCGACGCTGCTGTACTCCCTGTTCTGGAAGAAGTTCAACACCACAGGTGCGCTGTTCAGCATCTACGGCGGCCTCGTCAGCTGCCTCGTGTTGATCATCTTCTCCCCGGCGGTGTCCGGCAAGAAGTCGTCGATGTTCCCGTCCGCCGACTTCGACTTCTTCCCGCTGGCCAACCCCGGCATCGTGTCCATCCCGCTCGCGTTCCTGCTGGGCGCCGTCGGCACCTACATCGGTCGCAGCAAGGCGGAGGATCCCGCCAAGCAGGCGGAGATGGAGGTCCGTTCACTCACCGGTGTCGGAGTGGAGAAGGCGGTCTCGCACTGATCCCCCTGTGAGTACTTATTAACCGCCCGCGGTTAATAAGTACTCACAGGCGGCTAGGCTGCAGCGATGGCGAAACTTACGGTCGAGACGGACGTCCCGCTGACTCCCCAGGACACCTGGGACAAGGCATCGAATCTGCAGGAGTTCGACAAGTGGTTCGTGGTGCACGACGGCTGGCGCAGCGAGCTTCCCGAAACGCTCACCACTGGTACGGTTCTCAGCTCCGTCGTCACTGTCAAGGGGCTGCGGAACCGGGTGAAGTGGACCATCAAGGAGTACGACGCTCCGCGGCGACTTGTACTGAAGGGTGACGGCAAGGGTGGCGTGAAGCTCGGCCTCACGCTGGAAGTGAAGGCGAAGGGTGGCGGCTCCGAGGTCGTGTTCACCATCGAGCTGGGCGGCGCGCCGCTGTTCGGGCCCATCGGCTCCGGTGTCGCGAAGGCATTGAAGGGCGACATCGAGAAGTCGCTGCAGACGTTCGTGGAGCTGTACGGCTGATCGACACACCTGCCGGACCCGGAATCGGAGCGAGGAAAATCCTTCCGCAGCGCACAATATGTATGTATTGACGGCGGAAGGGTGTCGATGGCGAGCACGGGAACCCGGCAGGTGACGGTCGACGGACATCGGCTGTCGCTGACCAACCTGGACAAGGTCCTCTACCCCGAGTCGGGCACCACCAAGCGTGAGGTGATCGAGTACTACACGCACATCGCGCCCGCGATGATTCCCCACATCCTCGATCGGGCCGCCACCCGTAAACGTTGGCCGAACGGCGTGGAGAGCGACCCGTTCTTCGAGAAGAACCTGGCCGCTTCGGCCCCTGCCTGGCTGGAACGACGGGCCCTGGAACACTCCGACCGTTCCGTGCACTATCCGATTCTCAACTCTGTGGCGGCGCTCGCCTGGGCGGGTCAGCAGGCCGCGCTCGAAATCCACGTGCCGCAGTGGCGATTCGACGGGTCGCGGCGCGGACCGGCCACCCGGATCGTCTTCGACCTCGACCCGGGACCGGGCGTGGGTCTGCCGGAATGCGCCGAGGTTGCCCGCGCCGTCCGGGACCTCGTAGCCGAGCTCGGCTGGACCGCCTTCCCGGTGACGAGCGGCAGCAAGGGCATTCACCTCTATGTGCCCCTCGACCGGAAGTTGGAGGGGTCGGGGGCGTCGACCGTCGCGAAGCAGGTGGCGACGGGCCTGGAGAAGCTGATGCCCGACCTGGTCACCGCCACGATGGCCAAAGCGGTTCGCGCCGGGAAGGTGTTCGTCGACTGGAGTCAGAACAATCCGTCGAAGACGACCATCGCGCCGTACTCGTTGCGGGGACGACCGCAGCCGTTGGTCGCGGCGCCGCGCAGCTGGGACGAACTCGACGATCCGGAGTTACGGCAGTTGAGCTTCACGGAAGTGCTCGAGCGGTGGGAGACCGACGGTGACCTGCTGGCCGATCTCGACCCGCCGTGGGAGAACGACGCGACGCTGGCTGACTATCGCCGCAAACGCGACCCGAGCCGAACCCCGGAACCGATGCCGGACAAGGTCAAACCCGGTGCGGGCAACAGTTTCGTCATTCAGGAACATCATGCCCGGCGCCTGCACTACGACCTCCGGCTGGAGCGCGAAGGAGTGCTGGTGTCGTGGGCGGTGCCGAAGAATGTGCCCACCTCCACCGGTGAGAACCGGTTGGCCGTCCACACCGAGGACCACCCGCTCGAATACCTGACCTTCTCGGGCACCATCCCCAAGGGGGAGTACGGCGGCGGAACCATGACGATCTGGGACACCGGCACGTACGACGTCGAGAAGTGGCGCGACGACGAAGTGATCGTGCAGTTGCACGGCGAGCAGGTGGAGGGTCGTTTCGCGCTGATCCGCACCAAAGGTGACCAGTGGTTGATGCATCTGATGAAAGACCAGTCGACCGGGGAATCGACATCCGCCGAACTGCCACGGGATCTTTCACCGATGCTGGCGACGCCGGGCACCCTCGACGGGCTCGATCCCGACGAGTGGGCTTTCGAAGGAAAATGGGACGGCATCAGAGTGATCGCCGAGATCGGTGGGGGAGAACTGCGTCTGCGCAGCCGGGCAGGTAACGACAAGACCCGCGACTATCTTGGATTGGGCTGGCTTGCAGACGCTCTCGCCGACCACGACGTCGTCCTCGACGGTGAGGTGGTCGCCTTCGATCGGCACGGAATCACCAGTTTCGGCCTGCTCCAACAAGGAAACGACCCCCACTTCCTGGCGTTCGACGTGCTGTACCTGGACGGTGTGTCGTTGCTGCGGAAGAAGTACACCGACCGCCGTCGGGTGCTCGAAGCCCTCGCCGCGAAGGTCGACGACCTCGTGGTGCCGCCGCAGCTACACGGTACGGCGGAGGAGGCGCTGGAGGAGAGTGGCCGCCGCGGTTGGGAAGGTGTGGTGGCCAAACGTCGTGAGTCCGTGTACTTGCCGGGAAAGCGTGGGTCGAGCTGGATCAAGGTGAAGAACTGGCGGACTCAGGAAGCGGTGATAGGAGGTTGGCGGCGCGGGCAGGGCGGCCGTTCCCGGGGGATCGGTTCTATCCTTCTCGGAATCCCCCAGGACGGCGGACTGCGCTACGTGGGCCGGGTAGGTACCGGATTCACCCAGCGCGACCTGGAGGAACTCGCATCCACCCTCGGCCCGCTCGAGACCGAAACCAGCCCCTTCGTCGACGACCTCCCGACCGCCGACCGTAAAGGTGCGGTGTGGGTGGAACCCACTCTGGTGGGGGAGGTGCGATTCATGGAATGGACCGGCGCCGGACGACTACGACACCCGAGCTGGCGTGGGTTGCGGGAAGACAAGCGGCCGGCGGATGTGGTGGACGAATCGTAGCGCTCCGATCCACTTACTCGCCGACAGTCGTTCCTCCCACGGACCCGCCCACTCCACCGGGGGCCTGCGGAACGCTCGGCGGCCGGGGCTTCGGTCCGCCACCGGCCGGGAAGGGATCGGTCGCGGGCGAGAGGACTTCGTCGTCGATCTTCCCGGGGAAGGGGAACGGGCGCTTCGGCGGCTTGACCGGATCCACCACGACCGGCGGTTCGACGACTGGCGGTTCGACGACTGGCGGTTCGACGACCGGCGGTTCGACGACCGGCGGTTTGGCGACGGGCGGCTGTGCGATCGGGGGAATCACGACTGGGGGTGCTGCGACCTGGGGTACCCCGACCGGCGGCGCTACGACCTGGGGTGCTGCGACCTGGGGTGCCGGCGCGAAGACGATCGGTGGGACGACCTCCGGTCCGGGAGCCGCGACCTCGATATCGGCCGCCGCAGTACCCGGATCCACCGCGACGGCACCGGGCACAGCAGCGATGCCGGGAAGAACTCGCTGCTGCGAGTTGCTCCTGTCGGACGTCGGTGAGGGTGCGCCGTCGATGTGCCCGCCGGCGAGGAGGACGACTGCCGTCCCCACGAACGAGAAGGCAATGGCGGCGGTGGTGCCGAGTGTGATGCGGGTTGCGGTGGTGGTCACGGTGTAGGCCTCCGGTGGGTAGGGGGTGTGCCGGGCTGATGACTCAAGCGTGCGCTGAAGACGAACGCCGCGACAGCGACCCCAGGGTGAGGATCCACCACCCCGTGCGCGGGCAAACCTGCACAGAATCTTCACAGGCTCTGACGGGGATCCGCACGCGCGGGCAATACAGTCGGGGCATGAGCCAGCGAAGAGTGCTCGTCGTAGACGACGAGGCGACGATCTGCGAGTCGGTCGCCGCCAGGTTGCGTGCGGAGGGCTTCGACGTCGTCACGGCGTCCGACGGTCCGGGTGCCGTGGCGGAATGCGAGGCCTCCGAACCGGACCTGCTCGTCCTGGATGTGATGCTGCCCGGATTCGACGGGCTCGAGGTCTGCAGGAGGGTGCAGGCCGCACGGCCGGTACCGGTGTTGATGCTCACCGCCCGAGCGGACGAAACAGACATGCTCATCGGGCTCGGGGTGGGTGCGGACGACTACCTGAGCAAGCCATTCAGCATGCGGGTGCTCGTGGCCAGGGTGCACGCGCTCGTGCGCCGCGCCGAACGGGCCACCGAGGCCGCCTCCAGCGGACAGGCGGGGATGTCGGTGGGTGATCTCGAGGTGGATCTCGTCGAGCGACGGGTCCGGCGCGGTGACGATGAAATACACCTCACGAGAACGGAGTTCGACCTTCTCGCGCATTTCGCGTCTCGCCCACGGGCAGCCATCTCCCGGGAGTCGCTGCTCGCGGAGGTCTGGGGATGGGGTGACGTGGCCGGCAGCAGGACCGTCGACAGCCACGTCAAGGCCCTGCGCCGCAAACTCGGCGGCGACCTCATCCGCACGGTCCATGGTGTCGGTTACGCGCTGGACGTGCAGAAGTGAGCGCCGGTGACCGGGTCGGTGGCGGACGGATCGTCGACAGGTTGCCCCGACCGCTCGATCCTTTTCGGTCGTTCAAAGTCAAGACCGGGTTACTCGTGGTCGCGGCACTGTTCCTCGCCTCCCTCATGTTCTGGGTGACGGCGCGCTGGCCCTTCCGATACGCGCTCGCCCTGGCGATGCTGGTGTCGTTAGCAGTGACCCAGATCCTCGCGCACGGGATGACCTCGCCCCTGCGAGAGATGACGGCTGCGGCCCGCGCGATGGCGACGGGCGACTACTCCCGCCGGGTCCGGTCGACGTCGAGAGACGAAATCGGTGAACTGGCCCGCGCATTCAACTCCATGGCCGAGGATCTCGAGGCAGCGGACCGCTATCGCCGCGAACTGATCGGCAACGTCTCGCACGAGCTCCGCACACCGATTTCCGCACTGTCGGCACTGCTCGAGAACGTGGTCGACGGTGTAGAAGAACCCGATCCGGCCCGGATGCAGGTGGCACTCGATCAGACCGAGCGGCTGGGCCGGTTGGTCGCCGAACTTCTCGACCTGTCGCGCCTGGAAGAGGGTGCGGTGCAACTCGACCGCGAGCGGTTCCCGGTCCGGGACTTCCTCGAGGATGTGGTTCGTCAGGCGGTGGGACCGGCAGGACCACGGCGCGTGCAAGTGGACGTACAGCCGTCCGGCCTCTGCGTCGATGCCGATGTCGCGCGACTCCACCAGGCGGTGACGAACCTCGTCGACAACGCTCTTCGGCACGGCTCCGCCCGCACCCAGGTCGTAGTGCGCGGCCGCCCCGCTCCGGAAAAGGGTGGTGTGATCATCGAGGTGGAGGACGACGGCCCCGGCATCAGCCCCGGCGAGCGCTCGCGGGTATTCGAGCGTTTCACACGCGGGGGTTCGACGGATGGGGGAACCGGGCTCGGACTCGCGATCGCACGCTGGGCGGTCGAATTGCACGACGGCAGCATCGAGGTCGTCGACACGGTGCGCGGCTGCTGCATCCGGGTGACCCTGCCCGCCGGTTGACACGAACACACCAGACACGGGACCCACCGGTCCCGCGATGACGCCTGCCCGAATCCGGGTGATGCAACCAGGGAGGACACATGACAATCGCACCTGCCCAATCAATTCGGCCACGGCGGACACGATCGTGGCCGGGGGGAGTGTGGCGGCGCGACCGCACGTCGATCGCTCCCCGCGCGATCGTCCTCGCCGCCGTCGGAGCCGGCGTGGTCGCTGCTCTCACTCTCCACATCACGGTGGTCGGTGTGGGATACCTGCTGACTGGTACCGCGACCGCACTGGCGGTCTTCGCGACGCGCAGGGTGAGACCCACAGCTGCGCAGGCAGTTGCAGTAGTCACTGCACTCACCCTGCTCGCTGTGCTCAGTGTTCGGGGCGCCGGCTGGCTGGCCGCCGTGTGTGTAGCCCTCAGCTGGGTGGTCGGGTCCTTCGCCGTGGTCGGAGGCAGAACCTGGACGGGTCTGGCCGCCGGTTCGTTCGCGCTGTGGTTCACCCCGCTGCGGGTGATTCGCTGGACACGACGCGGTGCCTCCCGCTGGAGTTCCGCCGAAAGAGTCTCGCTGCTTCATGTTTTCGGCGTGGCCGCCGTCAGCGCGGTCCTCCTGCTGGTGTTCGGATCGCTGTTCGCCAGCGCCGATGCGAAGTTCGCCGAACTCCTCGAACAGGCGACACCCTCGGTGGAGGTGTCCAATTCGGTCGGCAGGCTCGTTCTCGGCACGCTCGTGTGCGGTGGGACGCTGGGCGCTGCCTATCTGCTGAGACGCACCCCACGGGTGGACGCACTCGCCCCCGGTCCTGGTCGACCCGTTGCCCGCTGGGAGTGGGCCTTTCCGCTCGCGCTGCTGAACTTGCTGTTCCTCGGTTTCGTCGCCGTGCAGTTGAGAGTGCTGTTCGGTGGGGACCGGCACGTGTTGACGACGGACGATCTCACGTACGCCGAGTACGCCCGGCAGGGCTTCTGGCAGTTGCTGGCCGTGACGGGGCTGACGCTGCTGGTGATCGCTGTTGCTCTCCGCAAGGCAGCGCGGAGGGAGGCGATCGACCGCACGCTGGTGCGAGTGCTGCTCGGCCTGCTCTGTGTTCTGACGCTCGTCATCGTCGCATCGGCGGTCGCCCGGATGTCGCTGTACGAGAGTCACTACGGGTACACGCAGCTGCGTCTGCTCGTTCTGGTGACCGAACTGTGGCTGGGATTGGTGTTCGTACTGTTGATCGTTGCGGGGCTGCGGTTGTCGGGGCGGTGGTTGCCGTGTGCGGTTCTGGGTTCGGCAGTGTGCGGGGTGCTCCTCCTCGCTGTGGTCGATCCGGACGCCTATATCGCGCAGAAGAACGTGGAACGCTTCGAGGAGACCGGACGCATCGATGTGAGCTACCTGAGGTCGTTGTCGGTCGATGCGGTTCCCGCTCTGGATCGACTGCCGGAGCCGGAACGCTCGTGTGCCCTGTATCGGCTCCAACACGAGGTTGATGAAGGAGCCGAGTGGTACGAGTACAACGCGGCGCGGAACAGGGCCCGCGATCTGTTGGCCGCTCACCCTGTCGGGCGCTGTGATCGGGTCGCGTCGTAGATCGCTAGAACGGCGGATCGTCGCGTGCCGGATCTGACACCGGAATCTGGGTGATGCCGGGGACAATTGGTGCGGATCGTGGTGTTCGGTGAAGTTCTATGAGGTAGTCGAGGTCATGCTCGGCGTGGGAGCGTCGGGTCATCAACGCCAGCGTCCGGTCGTGCCGTGATGTGCGAGCGGTACGGGCGAGATAGACTGCGGCACCTTCGGGTTCGGTGTACATGGTTTCGCCGTGTGGGGTGGTCCATTCGAGATGTCCGGCGCCGCTCTGTTTCACGGTCCACAATCCTCGAGTTTTGAGGCGGTGGTGTCGTCGGCAAAGGCAGGCGAGATTCGAGTCGACGGTGAGACCACCATTCTTGGGATCCTTGTGGTCGAACGGAGTCGTATGGTCGAGGTCGCAATGTCGGGCGGGCACCTGGCAGTTCGGGAAGCGGCACTGTCCGTCGCGGGTACGGATGCGGCGGGACTGCGCGGTGCCGGGTGTGTAGGTGGTGGCGCCGGTGTCGTTACGGATCAGATCCTTCGGTACGCCAGGGTGTTTCACGATGGCACTGATGCCGAGGATGTGGCTGCCGTCGCCGGATACGTCGTTCTCGGTGAGGGCGTGGACGCGTTGGAAGACTCCGTCTGCGGCGAGAAGGCGGGCGGTGTCGGCGTCGATGGGACCGTACCCGTCGAGGCGGGCCGGGGTTTCGTCCAACCCGAGCAGTGTTTCGGCGTTGATTACGGATCAGCGGTGCCCGACGGGTAGGAGCGGGCCTGGTGCGGGTGTGGCAGCCGACGTCCAGGCAGCGGCAGAGGAGTCTGCCGCTGCCGTCTGCGAGTGCGGTCAGGGCGTCGGCACGGCGTTGGGCGAGGGTTCGGGGGTCGCCGGTGCAGACGTCGTGAATGGCCATCTCCCGTAGCCGCATCCCAATGGTGTGGGCGTCGGCCGCGGGGAGATGTCCGTCGACGAAGGACATGCCGTTCTCGGCGGGCCGCACCCGGACATCGCGGTCGGCGGCGGCAAGCTTCGCCCGGCGACGGAGACTGCCGGGATCGTGCTTGGCGATCAGCCGGCGGCAGCGGACTCGGAGCGTGGTGGGTGGTACATTACCGCCCTCCAGCACTGCGGATTCGAGAATGTCGAGGGCGGCATCGCTCACTCCGGTCAGCATGGCGGAGATGACGCGGGCCTGGGCGAGGTCGATCCGGCCGGTCGCGAAAGCCTCGCGCGTTCGGTGGAGACGGTGTCGTAATTCCAGTCCCAACTCGATCGACGCGGTGACCGTTCCTTCATTCATCCCCAGTGCAGCGGACAGTTCGACTGCGGCGTGCATGCCGGAATGCGCGGGATTGATCCCACGTCGCTCGTCTTCGTTCGAGCACAGGTAGTAGTAGTACCCTCCGACAAGTCCTGTCAGCTTGGGGCGAAGGACGCCAGCACTGTCTTGGTGATGTAGGACGCGGCGTCGCCCGGATCGAGCCGTCCGGCATCGACTTCGGTTGCTGCGCAGTGCACGACACTGTGGAGAACGGCGGCCAACCACGACGTGGGCAGATCGTTTCGGAACACGCCTTCGCTCCGCCCGCGCTCGAGGAGCTCCCCGACGGGAACCAGCATCCCGTCGTGGGCGGCACGTATCTGGGCGGCGGGCAGGCTGCGTTCGGCGGCGGCCACCAGTGCACCGGCATCGGCAGTGAGTGACCAGGAACCGGCGACGAGCCGGTGTATGGCCTCCCGTGGATCACCGGAGAGGTCGATGACAGCAAGGGCGTGTTCGGCGGCGGTGAGTGCGCGTGTGACGACTGCGTCGACGAGGTCGGCGCGAGTCGGGAAGTGTCCGTAGAGCGTGACCCTCCCGACGCCGGCGGCTTTCGCGATGTCGCCGATGCTGGCGTCCGGGTCGGAGCTCAGACATGCGTGAGCTGCGTCGAGGATCGCTTCGATGTTGCGTTCCGCGTCCGCGCGGCGTCGGCCGGACTTCCTGGGTACCTCGCTGGTGCTCGTGGCTCCTCTTCCTCTTGTCGAACAGTTGTGTACAGGTTACGCTGCAAATAAGTTGAACATGCATGTTCAACTTGAGGACTTGATCGCTGACACGCGAGGGGAAGTCGATATGAGCACCACAGTCACACGGCACACTCACCACCCGGCCCATTCCGTCCTGCAACGCTGGCCGACCCTGTCTGCCGTCGTATTCGCGATGTTCGTCATGTTCGATGGCGGCACCGATCTCGCGCCGGTCCTCGCCGCCGCCGCTCTCGTGTATCTAGGTGCCGCACTGCTGGGGCGCAGAAGCTCCGCGTGGCCGCTGTTCTTCGGGACGGTCGTAGTGATCACCGCGGGAAAACTGGCGGAGCGTGCCACGGACGTCGGCGTCGACGTCACATGGGTGCTGTTGGGGTTCGGCGTCATCGGAATCGGCTACGCGGTGGGCCGAGCGGTGGTGGGGCAGACGTTCCGGGTGCAGCCTGCGGTCCTGGCGATGGCCGCCTACGGTGCAGTGGCGGCCACGGCCGTCGTGGTCGCGCCCACAGTGGGGGCCTTCCTCGTCGGCTCCGGTTTGCTCGCTCATGCGGCGTGGGACCTCTACCACTACCGAGCGAATACGGTGGTCGACCGCTCCCTCGCGGAGTTCTGCGGTGTCCTCGACGCGGTGCTCGGGTTGGCGGTCATCGGCATCGCATGCGCGGCACTCTGAGATGTGAGTGACTGTGCGTCACAACTAGTTTCACTCACCGCTCGTGGGGGAGAAGATTTCGCGCTCCGGTCCCCGGTGGCGGCCGTCGCACTACACTCAGCGGATGAGAAATGCGATCGATGTTGCCCACGACTTGTCGCAGATCGCCGAGCCCTTCCTCGACGCCGGTGCCCGAAGTCGGGTAGATGAGTTCCTGGACAGGGGTGAAGGACGCATCGCTGTCGAGACAATCCTGCATGCTGCAGTTGCCGGCCAGTTCACCATTCCCCGCCCCCTGCTGCACGAAGTGACGTCATGCTTCCTGGCCGGCACCGGTTCCGAGCAGGTCGTGGCGGACCTTCGCTCGCTGGTCGACGCCGCACTGCAACACAACCGAGGAGTCGCCACAGATCGAGTCACAACCGATCGAGTCGCAACCGAGGCGTCATCACGCGTCGATTACGAGCTGAGACTGGGCTGACAGTGCCCTCGGCAGGATTCGAACCTGCGACCTACCCTTTAGGAGAGGGTTGCTCTATCCCCTGAGCTACGAGGGCGCGTGTACACCCGTGGCGTACGCCGTGGTGAGTGTAGCGGGAATTGTGGTGCGCTCGCGATCCGGAGTGCAGAGTCGGCAACAGATGTCCTGGTGAAGCCAATGCCTGGCAGTCAAGAGACGGCGTGCCGAGCGCGGGAGGTGGCGTTCCGGTAGTCGAGGCCGCAGACCCGCATGACCTGACCGAGCGTGAGGTACCCGTCCATGGTCGTGGCCTTCGCGAACTTGCCGTCCGCGCGCACGGCGACGGTCACGGTGGTGCGGTCGCAGTCGATGCGTGCGAGTTCGTACTCGTCCACACCGTTGCTCGCACGGGCGGCGGTCCGCACGGCGCCCTGTGCGTACGCGATCTCGATGAGGTCGTCGATCATGAACTCAGCTCCTGCCTCGGTAAGTTCTAGGAAGGTTAGCCTTAGCTGGGTGTGGCCTGTCAACCCCTGCCTTCGAAGACGCTGCCCTCGAACGCGAGCCTCGGGGAAATCGCGCGTAACGTGACCCACGCTTTTGTGGGGTGCGCTTCTCGGGCGCCAGACCCCGAGGGCGTGGCACGTACGACGAAAGGGTTGCGGGTTTCCATGGCTGACCGAACATCCTCGACGGGCGCGATCGGATCGGAATCGGGCGAAACTCCGTCCACCGGATCAGCGGAAGCACCGCATCTGTCGCGGCAGCTGGCCAACCGTCATATCCAGCTGATTGCGATCGGTGGAGCCATCGGCACGGGCCTCTTCATGGGCTCCGGCAAGACGATCTCGCTGGCAGGGCCGTCGGTGATCTTCGTGTACATGATCATCGGCTTCATGCTGTTCTTCGTCATGCGGGCGATGGGTGAACTTCTGCTCTCGAATCTGCAGTACAAGTCCTTCTCCGACTTCGCGGCAGACCTTCTCGGCCCGTGGGCCGGATTCTTCACCGGCTGGACGTACTGGTTCTGCTGGATCGTCACCGGAATCGCCGACATCATCGCCATCTCGGGTTACGTGCAGTACTGGTGGCCGGACCTGCAATTGTGGATTCCAGCGGTCGTCGCCATTGCAGCGTTGCTTCTGCTCAACCTCCCCACCGTGCGGGCGTTCGGCGAGACCGAGTTCTGGTTCGCTCTGATCAAGATCATCGCGATCGTCAGTCTCATCGTGGTGGGTCTCGTCATGGTGTTCGCCCACTTCACGGCTCCGAACGGTGCTCAGGCCGGCTTCGACAATCTGTGGAACGACGGTGGCATGTTCCCCACTGGAGCAATGGGATTCGTCGCCGGATTCCAGATCGCGGTGTTCGCGTTCGTGGGCATAGAACTGGTCGGCACCACCGCGGCCGAAGCGAAAGATCCGGAGAAAAACCTTCCGAAGGCGATCAACTCCATCCCCATCCGCATTCTGCTGTTCTACGTGGTGTCGCTGATAGTGATCATCTCGGTCACGCCGTGGCGTGAGGTGGTTCCCGGTGAGAGTCCCTTCACGGCGATGTTCTCGCTCGCCGGTCTCGCGATTGCGGCGGGAGTGATTCAGTTCGTGGTGTTGACCTCTGCCGCGTCGTCGGCCAATTCGGGTATCTACTCGACGTCACGGATGGTTTACGGTCTCGCCCGCGAGGGTGACGCACCCGCCCGATTGGGCACGCTCAGCTCGCGCCGGGTGCCCGCCAACGCCTTGATGTTCTCATGCACGTTCCTGCTGTCGGCCATCGCGCTTCTCTTCTCCGGCGATTCCGTGATCGAAGCCTTCACGACGGTGACGACGATCTCGTCCGTGCTCTTCATGTTCGTGTGGACGATGATTCTGGCCAGTTACCTGGTCTACCGGAAACGTCGGCCGGAACTGCACGAGGCGTCGGCCTTCAAGATGCCCGGCGGTGCGGTGATGTGCTGGGTGGTGCTGGCCTTCTTCGTGTTCCTGCTTTGGGCTTTGACGCAGGAAGCGGACACGCTCGCGGCGCTGCTCGTCACGCCCATCTGGTTCGTCGTGCTGGGTATCGCCTGGGCGGTGGTGCGGACGCGCGCCCCGCACAAGGCCCGCTATGCCGAATTCCGCGCCGAACTCGAGCGGCGCAAAACATAAAGATTCGGTCACGGTGGCGCTGGCCTATATCGTTTTGTTACATTCGTCGCCAGACAGAGGAGCCCACCCCACACGGGGCGTGCTGCAATCCGACGACTGACGAGGTATCAACTGTGGGTTCCCACCACCGCTCGAACGGCAATTCGCTCCGATTCGAGATCGATCCGGACGCGGCGCGCGGGCGCCATCGCACTGCGCAGACCGGAGCGGGAGTGGGCATGAAGGCAGCCACGGTTGCGGCGGCCACCGGCGCCCTCGTCGTCGGCGCAGCCCAGCTCGGAGCGGGCAGCGCGGCCGCTGCCCCGGCCGACTCGCACGCTGTCGAGCCGGTAGCCCCGCACACCGCTCCCGGCCTTCCCTTCGAGATTCCGGCGGGCGTCCTCCCTGCCGGAGTCGAATTGCCCGCAGATTTGGGGGCCGCCGTCCAGAACTTCGGCGGACCCGACCTGGGGGCACAGGCACAGCAGTGGCTGAGCTCGGTCAACCCCGTCAAGCCGCACGCGGTACAGCCGGTCTCGGGCACCCTCACATCCAACTTCGGCTCGCGCTGGGGGGCGCACCACGGCGGCATCGACATCGCCGCTCCCATCGGTACCCCCGTCCTTGCGGCCGCCGATGGTCAGGTCATCGACGCCGGCGCTGCGTCCGGTTTCGGCCTGTGGGTGCGGTTGCTTCATGACGACGGCACCGTGACGGTGTACGGGCACGTCAACGACTACACCGTCGCCGTCGGGCAGCGTGTCTCCGCCGGACAGCAGATCGCTCACGTGGGCAACCGTGGTCAGTCCACCGGCCCGCACCTGCATTTCGAGGTCCATGACGCCGCCGGAAACAAGGTCGATCCCGCCCACTGGTTGAAGAAAAACGGCGTGGCTGTCACGTGGGGCGACGCCGGCGCCAACGCCTGAGTCTTATTCCGGGTCTTATTCCGGCTCGAGATCCGGGTCGTTACGGAAGACGAGGGGCCCACCGTCGAGGGCTATCGCCCATCGGCGCGACACGGCCCAGTTGCGGCCGTAGGACTCGTCGGTGATGTCCTGGACGCCGCCGAACTCGTCGACGATGACGCCCGTCTCGAGTGGCCACTCCTTCTCAGGAAGCTCGGGATCGACCGAATGGCGGGTCTTCACCCGCGTTCCCACGCTGAACTCTGGTTTACTCCTCGAGTCGGTGTGAGGTGTCATCTCGGATCCTTCCGCTCACCAGCGTCTGGTTCGAGGTTATCCCGCCACCCCGGTCTCGTGCCGACCGAACGGATATGCTCGCGGAACCGAAGTCGCAGAGCAGAGGAGTGGCATGGGCCGCGAGGTCACCTCTCGGACATTCAGCCGAGCAGATCGACGTTTGTTCCGCCAGAAGGTACTGATGTGCGCCGACGCGCTCGAACGCATGCTGAAGGAAGGCGCTTTCCGGGACGACATCGACCCCCCACGACCGATGCTGGGCATGGAGATCGAGTTCAATCTCGTGCACGCAGACATGATGCCGGCGATGTCCAACAATGCCGTGCTCGAGTCGATCGGCGACGACGCGGTGTTCCAGACCGAGCTGGGTCAGTTCAACGTGGAGATGAACGTCAAACCGGGGCCGCTTGTCGGTGACGGGACGTTCGACCTCGAGCGCACGCTGCGGGCATCACTGTCCGTCGTCGATGCCCGGATCCACCGCCACGACGCACAACTGGTCATGATCGGGATGCTGCCGACCCTCGAGCTCGAGCACCTGGATCGCGAGTGGATCTCGGCCAACCCTCGGTACGAACTGCTCAACGAGCAGATCTTCGCGGCACGCGGAGAGGACATCGAACTCGACCTCGAGGGCGTCGCTCTCGAAGGCCGTCCGCAGGAGCAACTACGTGCCGACAGCAATTCCGTGGTCCCCGAGGCAGCATGCACGTCACTGCAACTGCATCTGCGAGTGGCACCCGAAGAGTTCGCTGCACACTGGAATGCTGCGCAGTGCCTCGCAGGTGCACAGGTCGCGTTGGCAGCCAACTCGCCGTTTCTCGCGGGGAAGGCGCTGTGGCACGAATCGCGCATACCGATCTTCGAGCAGGCCACCGATACCCGACCCCTCGAGCTCGAGAATCAGGGCGTCCGGCCACGGGTGTGGTTCGGGGAACGGTGGATCTCGTCCGTCTTCGACCTGTTCGAGGAGAACTCCCGGTACTTTCCGGCGCTTCTTCCGGAGGTGACGGATGTCGACCCCGCGGCCGAACTGGACGCCGGCCGCATTCCCGACCTGAGTGAACTGCAAATGCACAACGGCACCATCTATCGCTGGAATCGTCCCGTCTACGACTGTGCCGACGGCAAACCGCACCTGCGGATCGAGAACCGGGTGTTGCCCGCCGGCCCCACCGTGCTCGACATCATGGCCAACGCGGCCTTCTACTACGGCGCATTACGAGGACTGGTCGAAGCCGATCAACCCGTATGGACGCGGATGTCGTTCAACGCGGCGGAGGAAAACCTCCGCGCCGGGGCCCAGCACGGCATGGATGCCGAGATGTACTGGCCGGGTGTCGGCACGCTGGGAGCGGACGAGTTGGTTCTGCGGAGGTTATTGCCGATCGCCGACCAGGGACTGACGGCCTTCGGCCTGTCGCAGAAAGCGCGGGACCGCTACCTCAGCGTCATCGAGGGCCGATGCCTCACCCGGCAGACAGGGGCGGCGTGGCAGCGCGTGCAGGTAGTTCGTCACGAGGACGCCGGGATGAACCGGCGGGACGCGCTCGCCGCCATGATGCGTCAGTACGTCGAGAACATGCGTGACGGGAGCCCTGTCCACACGTGGCGAGTGTGAACCCCGGACGGTGACGAATCCTCCCCGTCGACGGCCGCCGTCCGGTGCTTCGATGAGCTAACCATGGGTGACACCGGCGCGGCTCGGGAGGACGATAAAAACGGACCGGTCTTATTTCATCGGGTCCATTCATCTGCCATCCGTACAAGGAATGATTGCCATGCCGGTTACCGAGCAGTCCGTCGTCATCGCCCGCCCTCCCTCGGAAGTCTGGAATTATCTGACCGTCGCGGAGAACTGGCCCTCGTGGGAAGCGTCGATCGTCGAATGCGAGCAGCTCACCGATGGGGACCCCGGGGTAGGCACCCGGTGGCGCGGAGCAACGCGGATCCTGGGTAAGCGATTCGAGTGGGTCAGCGAGTTCGTCGAATATCAGCCGGCGAAGGCCGGTGTATCCAAGTCGGTGGAGGGCCAGATCGGGTTCACAGCGTCAACGAGACTCGAAGAGGTCGACGGCGGCACCCTGTTCACCTATCGCGTCGACAGCGAAAGTGGTCTCGGAGGCATCTTCGGCAAGTTGGCGGACCCCATCGTCAACAAGGCGTACTCCCGCACGGTGCGTGCGAGTCTGGACAACCTCGCCGACCTGCTCACCACCGAAAGCTGAACTCGGAAAACGTGCACCACCCCGCCGTCGAACAGAGATGTGATGTCGGTGACAGCGGTGTCGATCAACCGTCCGTCGGTGGCGGGTCGCGCCGTCGTGATGTACTCGACCAATGCATTTGTCCAACAACCCCTTTGGAATCTACACACGGGACTATCCGCAGAGCGCCCGACCCGCGAAAGGGCTGGAGTCTCTGGTGCGTGGTGATGCCGGCCCGTTGCTGAAAGATGAAGGGCGGCAGACCCGAATTGGCGACCGGGGATAGTGTGGAGGCATGAGCGCACGGGACCGCAACAGCGTCGTCGTCGGGGTCGACGGGTCGGACAGTTCCAAGGCTGCGGTGCGACTGGCGGCTGAACTGGCCACCGAACGCGGACTGAATCTGAAAATCATCCACGCGCTCGATTTCGCCCCGTACGGTTTCGGTGGGCCCTACATGGACTCGGGCGGTGTGTACGAGTGGGTCGAGGCGAGCGGGAAAACGATCCTCGCCGAAGCCCAGGAACAGGCGTACGTGGTCAACCCCATCATCGATGTCTGCACCGAGCTGTCCATCGGCAGCAGCGCTCAGTGGCTCGTCGACCTATCCGAGACCGCGCGGATGGTGGTGGTCGGAGCATCGGGGTCGGGAGCGGCGGCGACGGCCCTGCTCGGCAATACCGCGATCAACGTCACCAGTCACGCGCATTGCCCGGTGGTGGTGGTACGCGGTGACGCGCACTCCGGCGGCCCCGTCGTGGTCGGGGTCGACGGGAGTCGCACCAGCGAACGCGCGATCGCCGTGGGCTTTCACGAGGCGTCGTTGCGGAACGCGGCGCTGGTGGCCGTCCACGTCTGGAGCGACCTCGGCCCGATGACCTTCGACGACCCCCGCAACGCCGCGCTGGTGCCCGCCGGCCTCGAGGAGGACGAGCGGGCAGTGCTCGCCGAGCGGCTCGCCGGCTGGCAGGAAAAATATCCTGACGTGCAGGTTTCCCGAAAGGTCTACGTCGACAACCCGCGTGCCCGTCTGCTGGGATGGTCGAAGAAGGCGCAGCTCGTGGTGGTCGGCAGCCGCGGCCGGGGCGGGTTCACCGGGATGCTGCTCGGCTCGACCAGTAACAGTCTGGTGTGCGGCGCCCATTGTCCCGTCGTCGTCGTGAGGCCTGAACGCCCCTGACGCCATCGGCGGCAGTAGTGTGCTGAGTTAGAGAAGAACGCCAGGATTGGGGAGCGACGTGCGCATCGGTATGGGCTTGAACTACAGCGGCGGATTCGCCGAAACGGTCGAAGAGGTCGCAGACCTGGAGAGGGCGGGCCTCGACATCGCGTTCGTGCCCGAGGCCTACTCGTTCGACGCGGTGAGCCAGCTCGGCTATCTGGCCGCCAAGACGTCCACGCTCGAACTGGCCTCGGGAATTTTCCAGATCTACACCCGTACGCCGAGCCTGACCGCCATGACGGCCGCCGGTCTCGACTTCGTGTCCAACGGACGCTTCGTGATGGGTCTGGGCGCGTCGGGCCCACAGGTGATCGAGGGCTTCCACGGCGTCAAGTACGACGCACCGCTCGGCCGCACTCGCGAGGTCGTCGAGATCTGTCGTCAGGTGTGGCGTCGTGAGAAGGTTCAGTTCCAGGGCAAGTACTACCAGGTGCCGCTTCCTGCGGACAAGGGCACAGGCCTCGGCAAGCCACTCAAGATCATCAACCACCCTGTGCGTGAGCGCATTCCGATCATCATCGCCTCGCTCGGCCCCAAGAACGTCGAGCTGACGGCCGAGATCGCGGAGGGCTGGGAGCCGATCTTCTACTACCCGGAGAAGGCGGCAAGTGTGTGGGGCGAGCCACTGGCCAAGGGCAAGGCAAAGCGCGACCCCAGCCTCGGTGAGCTGCAGGTTTATGCGTCGCCGGCGCTCGCTATCGGTGAAGACGTGGAGCACATGCTCGACTGGGTTCGCCCGAGTCTCGCGCTGTACATCGGCGGCATGGGTGCCAAGGGCAAGAACTTCTACAACGACCTCGCGGTCCGGTACGGCTACGAGAAAGAAGCCGAGACGATCCAGGATCTCTATCTTGCAGGCAAGAAGGACGAGGCCACCGCGGCGGTCCCCGACGAACTCGTCCGGGCCGTCTCGCTGATCGGACCGGAGAGTTACGTGGCGGAGCGCGTCGCGGCGTTCGCCGAGTCCGGCGTCACCACCCTCACCGTGTCGCCGCTGGCCGCCGACCGAGCCGGCCGCGTCGAGTTGGTCGAGAAGCTGCGCAAGATCTGCGGGTAACCGAACCACCGAATTGCCGTGCCTGGAAGCAGGTGTGAAGGAGGGGAAGGCGATCATGACCGGACACAAGCCGATCATCGTGGGTGTCGACGGGTCCGAGTCGGCGTCCGCTGCCGTCGTGTGGGCGGCCAGGACTGCAGCTGCGCTGTCCCTGCCATTGCACATCGTGACGGTGGTGCACATCCCCGCCTTCTACTACACCGAGCCCTATCTGGCCGAGAGCTTCAAGGAAGAGCTGGCCGACACGGCCAAGGCCCGCCTCGGCAGTGCCCGCGTACTGGCCAAGCAGACAGTGGACGGCAGCCTCGACATCACCACCGAGCAGCACGAGGGCAAGGTGAGTCAGACGCTGATCGCCCTGTCTGCCGACGCGCACATGGTGGTTCTCGGCTCGCGCGGGCACGGTGAGTTCACCGGGTTGCTCGTCGGTTCCACCACATCCTCGGTGGCGGCCCACGCGCAGTGCCCGCTCGTGGTGGTGCGTGGCCGCACACTCGACGGGCGGCCGCCCACCGAAGGTCCGATCGTGGTCGGCGTCGACGGTTCGGAAAGTAGCAAGGCGGCAGTGGACGTCGCCTTCGCGCAGGCGTCGGCGACGTCGTCGACGTTGGTCGCGGTCAACGTGTGGAGTGACGTCAGCGTTCAGCCTTCGCTCGGTGCAAGCCCGGACGACCCCTTGTGGGGGGGTATCCAAACCGGGGAAGAGGTAGTACTTTCCGAGCGGCTCGCCGGCTTCCAGGAGCGGTATCCCGACGTCACGGTCGAACGCGTCGTCGCGCGGGATCGTCCGGTGCGTGTCCTCAGTGAATTCGCCGAGAAGGCGCAGCTCGTCGTGGTCGGCAGCCGTGGGCGCGGCGGCTTCACGGGCATGCTGCTCGGTTCCACCAGTAATGCCCTGATGCATACCGCCGACTGTCCGGTGATGATCGTGCGAGAACAGTAGCAAGCATGACCACGCGAGTGTTTCTCGTCGACGACCACGAGATCGTTCGCCGGGGCCTTCTCGACCTCTTCGGCAGCGTGCCGGATCTGGAAGTGGTCGGGGAGGCGGGTTCGGTAGCGGAGGCGTTGGCCCGGTTGCCCGCCAGCGGTGCGGATGTCGCCGTCCTGGACGTCCGGCTGCCGGACGGCAATGGTGTGGAGCTGTGCCGGGACCTTCGAGCCGCCCTGCCTGCGCTCCGCTGCCTCATGCTCACGTCGTATTCGGACGACGAGGCGTTGTTCGACGCGATCATGGCGGGTGCGTCCGGTTTCGTCCTCAAGCAGATTCTCGGCACCGACCTGGTGTCCGCGGTCCGTACGGTGGGACAGGGGGGGTCGCTACTCGACAGCCGTGCCACGTCGGCGCTGATGCAGCGCATTCGGTCCGAGCGGAGGGAAGATCCGCTCGCGCAACTGTCGGAACAGGAACGGGCGGTGTTCGAGCTGATCGGGGAGGGTCTCACCAACCGGGAGATCGCCGAGCGGCTGTTCCTCGCCGAGAAGACGATCAAGAACTACGTCTCGCGGCTGTTGGCCAAGCTGGGAATGCAAAGGCGCACTCAGGCAGCGGTATTGGCGACGGAGCTGCGGCGCCGGACCTAGGAGATGGGTACTCGCCATGTGACGAGTGTGCCCGAGGGGCCCGTCTCGACGGTGCAGGTGCCGCCGCACAACTCGGCCCGGCGATCGAGATTTGCCAAGCCGCTACGGTCTCCTGGCGTGATGCCGATTCCGTCGTCCTCTACGGTGATGGTGAGTTCGTCTTCGGCTGCGATGCAGATGTCGATCGTGGTCGCGCGAGCATGCCGCAGCGCGTTACTCAGGGCTTCACGCAGGACTGCCTCGGCGTGTTGATGGATCCGGTTCGGTACGAGTGTGTCGATGGCGCCGGCGAATTGAACGTTGGGAGCGATCGGTGACTGCGCCGTGAGATCACTGACCACGTCGAGGAAACGTCTGCGCAGGCTCGTCGCGGACGCGGCATCGGTGGCCTGAAGATCGAAGATGGTGGTACGGATTTCGCGCACCGTCCGATCGAGTTGCTCGACTGCGGTGGCCACGATGGAACGCACCGCCTCCGGCACATGTCCGTCGGCGTCGGTGCTCCGCAGGCTCATACCCGTGGCGAAGAGACGCTGAATCACGTTGTCGTGCAAGTCCCGGGCTATCCGGTCGCGATCGGCGAGTACCGACAACAGTCGCTGTTTGCGCTGTTGGTCCGCGAACTCGACTGCCACAGCGGCGAGGTCGGCCACCGACTCGAGCCGAGCAACCTCGTCGGGGTCCCACGGCACGTTCCCGCGGGCGGTGACCACCAGGACGCCGCCGACCCCAGATGCCGTCGACAACGGAAGAACGGCGGCGCGACCGGCATCCGGCGAGAACGGTGCCAGACCGGCCAATCCTGTCAGCAGAGCGGGAGTCCGGGAATGCTGGACCTCGGCCAGCGGCTCGGCGTGTGCAGCGATCCGATAGGCGTCGGGAAGGGGACGTGCGGCGGTATCCGCTCCCACCACGGCGCCGTCGCCCTGCGTGACGACGATGAATACCTCGTCGCCGCTCGACAATTCGCGTACCTGCCCGGCGAGGGTGCGTAGGGTCTCGTCGAGTGAGCCACCGACCATCAAGCGCGACGTGATGGAGGCGACCGCCGTCAGCCATCGCTCGCGCGTCCGCGACTCCTCGAACAACCGGGCGTTGTCCACGGCCACCCCGGCCGACGTGGCGAGAGCGAGCAGGATCATCTCGTCCTCTTCCGTGAACTCGGGACCGCTGCGTTTCTCGGTGAGGTAAATGCTGCCGAACACGGTCCCGCGCATCATGATGGGCGCGCCGAGGAAGCTACTCATCGGTGGGTGGCCGGGCGGAAGGCCTACAGATGCGGGATGGCGGGAGAGGTTCGGCAGACGGACCGGGCGCGGGTCGTTGATCAGTAGGCCGAGCAGCCCGCGACCTTCCGGGAAATGGCCCATCCCGGCGCGCTCGTCCGGGGTGATGCCCCGAAACACGAACTCGGCCAGACCGCCATCGGGGGCACGCACACCCAATGCGCCGTAGCGGGCGTCGAGCAGCGAGGTGGCCGAATCGACGATGCGCTGCAGGGTCGAATCGAGTTCGAGACCTGACCCCACCACGAGCACCGCCTCGAACAGACGCTGCAAACTCTGACGGGTGGGTACGACCTCGCTGAGGCCTCCGCGAGGCAGTCTCATCCTCATCCCGTGCTGGTCGTCCCGTCCCATGTCAGCAGCATAGGTGCGAGCGGGAGGTAACGCCGGGAACTGGGGTGTCGATAGAGGCGCGAGAGTGTTTACTCATTCGAAGTAACGCTTATCCATGAAGGACGAGGAGAAGAAGAATGAATCGACGGCACTTCGGACGACGGATCGCGGCAGGCCTGACCGCTGCAGTGGCAGCGACGATGATGTTTACCGGGGCGGCTTCGGCGCAGCCCACAGATTCAGTTCCGGCTGTCGACCCCACCACGGCGATCGCCAAGCTGCGGACCGCTGCAGCAGGTAATCCGGACGCCGAGGCCGCCATCGAACGGCTGGCACTCTCACCGACCGATGCGGCCGCGATGGACATCGCCCTGCCGGGCCAGATCTTCCAGGTTCCCGCGTACTCCGACACCGGTCAGGGCGGACCCGTCCTCGGCCAGCTGTACGGCGCCGGAGTGGCAACCAACATGAGCAACCAGTTCCGCTTCGGGTTCTTCGGGGGACCGGGGACCATCGCTGCCGACCAGGCCGGTGCCCAGCTCGAAGTCGTGTATTACAGCTTCGCCACCGGTGCCAGTGGCGTCGTCAAGCTGGACCAGAACAACGTAGCCGTTCCCACCGTCATCTCCACCCCGCCGGTCGCGGGTCTCGGGGGCGGCCTGGTCGTGGCGGCCGTGTACGGGTCGCTGAATCATCAGGTCGGTCCGAACATCGTCAAGAGCACAATCTGGTGGCCCAGTCTGGGGTCGGTGCTCGCCTGACAGTCGAGCAACTAGGTGGCGGGTCCGGCCGGCGGCCGGGCCCGCCACCACTCCGTCCAGCGCTGCTCGAGCTCGCGGAACTCTTCCTCGTCCAGGCCGTACACGGCCAGCAGTATCTGAGCACCACCGTGCGGGCGCGCAGAGTTGACCGGCTGCTCGCCGAACTGCAGCAGTCCGGGGCCGAGATCGTCGACGCTGACCGCGGTCTGGTGCTCGCCGACGAAGCACACCACGCCGGACAGCAGGTCGCCCGTCGCAGAGACGGCGCTGAAGTGAGCGCCCGGCCTCGACCCGGTGATCTTGTCGAGGCCCAGCAGATGCTGCGCCGAATCTCCCTGCGCGACCGGGCCTTCGAGAAACAGCGTGCGCCGCTCCGCCAATCCGTGCCGCTCGATGCCGAATTTCAGGAACTGCAGAAACGTGGTCCAGCCCTCGGTGACGTCGTCATACCAGTCGGCCGCGTCCGGGCTGCTGTCGCGGGACGGCCGGGTGATCCGCACGAGGGTAGTGCCCTCGTGTTCGTGGAGTGTGAAGAGGTCACCCCCGGCCAAGGCCAGGCTGTACTCGGCAGGGTTCTCGGTCACGTCGCGGAAATAGATTTCCTGGATCTCCGCGTCGAGGCCGTCATAATCCCATCCGTGCCAGCGCCGGATCAGTTCCGGATCCCGTAGCGCGGGCCACACCACGGACGGCGCCGCAGCCACGGACACCTCGATCACCGGTTGCGTGTCGGTCATGTCACATGGCGACGGTGAGCAGGAAAGCCACGTCCTCCAGCGCTTCGACGCTGTGCCGGTCACTCGGGAGAACCAGGAAATCGCCCGAGGAGCCTTTCCACGAATCCTCGCCCGACACCAGGTTCAGCTTGCCGCTGAGAATGAACAGTGTGCCTTCACCCGGGCTCTCGTGCTCCGCCATCTTCTGACCTGCGGTGAGCGCGACGACGGTCTGACGGAGACTGCGCCGGTGGCCGCCGTACACGGTCTGCGAACTGCGACCGCTGGACGTCCCGCCTGCCAACTTCAGTTGCTGACGGGCAAGGGCGGTCAGTGACTTCTTGTCCATGAGTCGAGTATGACCCAACGCGCGCACCGTCACCCGGTGAATGGGGTAACGGTGCGGTCGTGGTGCTGTGTCAGCGACGGGCGAGTGTCCACCCCTGCAGCGCCGCGAAGGCCCCGACCACAGCGGCCTGCAATACAGCCCAGGCAGCTCCGGCAGTGGTGAGATGCTGCCATCCCGCGAGTACGAGTGCCAGGCTGGCGACCACCCACGCGGCATTGGCGACGATGACGGCCTCGACGGCCGCGGTTCGCGGGCGGTCGGGCGTACTCACCGACCACACGCCCACGGCGAAGGCGAGGAGGAACACCCCGATGACCCGCAGAAAACCCGTCGTCGGACCGAGAAGGCCGTCGAGTAGGCCGGCGGCAACGAGATAGGCAAGCCCGTTGGCGCCCGTGACGACGGCGTCGAGGCGCAATACTAGGCGCAGCGGGGAGAGGGCGGTTCGGGCTTCGAGTGCGGCGATCATGTCGGCGATCCTCACGTGAGACGAGTGAACGGGTACATCACTCAGACTCGCGCCGAAACCGAATGGTCTCAATTACCTCGCAGGTAATGCCCGGGTGTAGGTAATCCACCGATACCGGGTGCCGTTCTTCGCCGATTCGAGCCACTCACCGGTGTCCTCGGCGTACCAGGAGTCGTCGATCGGCGGCGCCCAAGCATCGCCGTCGACCGTGACGTCGACTTCGGTGACGAACAACCGTGTAGCGAAAGGCATTGCTGCCCTGTAGATCTCGCCGCCGCCCATGATGCAGACGTCCTCGTTCGCCAGTGCCAGCGCCGATGCGAGCCCGGACGCGGTCTCCGCGCCCCCCGCCATCCAGCCCGGCTGCCTGGTGACCACGATGTTGCGCCGCCCCGGTAGTGGCCGGAACTTTGCCGGCAACGAGTCCCAGGTCTTGCGGCCCATCACCACGGGGTGTCCCTGCGTGACCTTCTTGAAGTACGCCATGTCCTCGGGCACATGCCACGGAATGGTGTTGTCGCGGCCGATGACGCCACCGTTCGCCTGCGCCCAGACCAGGCTGACCTGCCGTGCGCCCACTAGACGGCCACCGGAGCCTTGATGGCCGGGTGATGGCGGTAGTCGACGATCTCGACGTCCTCGAAGGTGTAGTCGAAGATCGAATCCCGCTTGTTCAGCTTCAACGTCGGATACGGAAACGCTTCCCGGCTCAGCTGCTCCGCGACCTGGTCCACGTGATTGTCGTAGATGTGGCAGTCGCCGCCCGTCCAGATGAAGTCACCCGGTTGGAGTCCGGCTTGCTGCGCCACCATATGGGTGAGCAGCGCGTAGCTGGCGATGTTGAACGGAACACCCAGGAACATGTCGGCGCTGCGCTGATACAGCTGGCACGACAACCGGCCGTCCGCCACGTAGAACTGGAAGAACGCATGGCACGGCGCCAATGCCATCTGCGGGATGTCGCCGACGTTCCACGCCGACACGATGATGCGCCGCGAATCCGGATTGGACTTCAGCGTCTCGATGGTCTGGGTGATCTGATCGATGTTCTCACCCGAGGGGGTGGGCCAGCTGCGCCACTGCACGCCGTAGACCGGGCCGAGTTCACCGTTCGCGTCGGCCCACTCGTCCCAGATGGTCACGCCGTTGTCCTGAAGCCATTTCACGTTCGAGTCGCCGCGCAGGAACCACAGCAGCTCGTAGACGATCGACTTGAGATGCACCTTTTTGGTCGTGACCAGCGGAAACCCGTCCGCCAGATTCCACCGCATCTGATGACCGAAGACACTTCTCGTGCCGGTTCCGGTGCGGTCGGCCTTCGGCGTGCCGGTGTCCAGCACGAGTCGGAGGAGGTCTTCGTACGGGGTCGGCACAGTCACGGCGTTCAGTTTAGGCGGCTCCGCCGCCCGTGAGTGGTCTGCGGGTCCCTGGACTCCTCGACCACTCACGAGCGATAGCCTTCGCCCATGCGTGAACTTCTCGTGATCGGCATCGGCGCCGGCGACCCCGACCAGGTGACCATCCAGGCGATCAAGGCGATGAACAAGGCTGATGCCTTCTTCGTCATCGGCAAGGGAGACGAGAAGCAGGACCTCGTCGACCTCCGCACCACCATTCTCGAGGAACACGTCACTGGTCCGTATCGGGTGGTCGTCATCGCCGACCCGCCGCGGAACCGCACGCCCGACGACTACGAGGGCGTTGTAGACGACTGGCATGAGCGTCGCGCGGCAGTGTTCGAGGAGAAGTTTGCGGCCGAACCGGGAGTCGGGGCGATCCTCGTGTGGGGTGACCCGTCGCTCTACGACAGCACGTTGCGGATCGTCGAGCGAGTACTCGCCCGCGGAAATGTGTCGTTCGACTACTCGGTGATCCCTGGCGTGACCAGTGTGCAGTCGCTGGCGGCGGGACACCGGATGGTGCTCAACCGGATCGGTGAACCCATTCACGTCACCACCGGTCGCCGGCTTGCCGAGGGACTCCCCGAGGGCGTCGACAACGCGGTGGTGATGCTCGACGCGAACACGACGTTCACCCAAGTACCCGGCGAGGACGTGCAGATCTGGTGGGGCGCCTACCTGGGCACCCCCGACGAGGTCCTCATCTCCGGTCGCCTCCGCGACGTCGAAAGCGAGATCCAGCGGGTGCGGGCCGAACTTCGCGAGCGCAAGGGCTGGATCATGGACACGTACCTGCTGCGGCGGTAGGTCCGTTAGCCTGGTGCCATGCCCGAGCTGCCGGAGGTGGAGGCGTTAGCCGAGTTCCTGCGGAAACACGCCGTGGGAGCGGTCGTCGGACGGGTGGACGTGGCCGCGCTGAGTGTCCTGAAGACGTTCGACCCGCCGATCACGGCGTTGCAGGGCCGGGATGTGACGGGTGCTGCGCGTTTCGGTAAGCACCTGGCCCTCGATTGCGACGGGGTGTGGTTGGTCACGCATCTCTCCCGCGGAGGATGGTTGCGCTGGACCGACAACCCGTCGGCCGCCCCGCCGAAGCCGGGGAAGGGTCCGCTCGCGTTGCGGCTCCACTTCTTCACTCCGGAGGGGGCGACACCGGCGTTCGACCTCACCGAGGCGGGAACGAAGAAGCGGCTCGCGGTGTGGGTGGTGCACGACCCGCAGGAAGTGGAGGGGATCGCGCGACTCGGCCCCGACGCCCTGGAGGTTACCGAACCGGAGTTCGCCGCGCTGCTCGAGACCTCCTCAGCGCGGATAAAGAACGCCCTGGTCGATCAGTCTCTGCTGGCCGGCGTGGGCAATGCGTACTCGGATGAAATACTCCACACGGCGAAGATCTCACCGTTCGCGACGTCGAAGACACTGCCGGAGGATTCCGTCCACATTCTGTACGACACGATGCGCACGGTGCTGACCGATGCCGTCGAACGGTCACTCGGTCAGGATGCCGCGCGGCTCAAGGGGGAGAAGAGATCCGGTATGCGGGTGCACGCGCGCACAGGTCTGCCCTGCCCGGTGTGCGGCGACACGGTCCGGGAAGTGTCGTTCGCGGAGAGGTCTTTTCAGTACTGTGCCACGTGTCAGACCGGCGGCAAGGTGCTCGCGGATCGGCGGATGTCCAGGCTGCTGAAGTAGCTCTCCGCACGCATATAGTTGTCGCCATGCGGAAACAGGCACCCGAGCGGTTCGGTACACCTCTGACGGCGGGCGCGATACGCGTGATGCTGCTCGGGTCGGGTGAGCTGGGCAAAGAAGTCATCATCGCCCTGCAGAGACTCGGTGTCGAGGTGATCGCGGTCGACCGGTACGACAATGCGCCCGGGCATCAGGTCGCGCACCGCGCGCACACCGTCGACATGAGCGATCCGGATGCGCTGTTGCGTCTCGTCGACGCCGAAAAGCCGCACTTCGTTGTTCCCGAGATCGAGGCCATTGCCACCGACGCGCTGGCCACCGTAGAGGAGTCCGGTGCCGCCGTGGTGATCCCGACCGCGCGCGCCACCGCGCTCACCATGAACCGGGAGGGGATACGCCGTCTCGCGGCCGAGGAACTGGGACTCCCGACGTCGCCGTACGAATTCGCCGACTCGCTGGACGCAGTGCGTTCCGCTGTCGAACGCATCGGTGTGCCGTGTGTGATCAAGCCGGTGATGTCCTCGTCAGGGAAGGGGCAGTCGACCGTCCGCGATCTCGCGGACGTTGACAAGGCTTGGGAATACGCACTTTCCGGCGGCCGGATCAATCACGGACGCGTCATCGTCGAGGGGTTCGTCGACTTCGACTACGAGATTACCCAACTCACCGTTCGGGCCGTCGGCGCGGACGGTGAGGTGCACACCGCCTACTGCGAGCCCATCGGTCATCTGCAGGACGCCGGTGATTACGTGGAGTCGTGGCAGCCGCAGGCGATGAGCCCGGTAGCGCTCGCCCGCGCGCGGGAGATAGCGGGGACGGTGACCGCGGCGCTGGGAGGCAGGGGAGTGTTCGGTGTCGAACTGTTCGTCAAGGGTGACGACGTCTATTTCTCGGAGGTGAGCCCCCGTCCGCACGACACCGGCTTGGTAACTCTACGCACTCAACGCTTCTCGGAGTTCGAGCTCCACGCCCGCGCAGTACTCGGGCTTCCCGTCGACACCACGCTCACCGCGCCCGGCGCGTCCGCGGTGATCTACGGCGGCAGGGACGCAGTCGGCATCGGTTTCGAGGGTGTCGCCGAGGCGTTGGCCGTACCGGAAACCGACCTACGGCTGTTCGGGAAACCCGAAAGCTACGTCCGTCGGCGCATGGGAGTGGCCGTGTCCACGGGACCCGACGTCGAGACGGCGCGCAGCAGGGCGCGCGAGGCCGCGTCCCGCGTTCGTCCGGTCGAATGAGCACGGGAGCAGAGGCGCTCGTCGGCCTCGTTATCGTGATCGGGTTGATCGGTATCGTCATTCCGGTACTTCCCGGAACGATACTGATCTTCGCCGCAATCCTCGTGTGGGCCATCATGTCCGGCACCGCTACCGGGTGGGCCGTGTTCGCCGCTGCCACGCTGTTTCTCGTGGTGAGCGGCGTCGTGAAGTACACCTGGCCCGGTAGACGGATGCGCAGTGCCGGCGTGCCCAACATGTCGCTCGTCGCCGGTGGACTGACGGGGATCGTCGGGTTCTTCGTCATCCCGGTGGTGGGCCTGTTCCTCGGCTTCATCGCGGGAACGTATGTGGCCGAGCTCTACCGGCTGCGGGCGCACAACCGTGCGTGGGCGTCGACCTGGCACGCGTGCAAGGCGGTCGGGCTGTCGATGCTGATCGAACTGCTCGGCGCCCTGATCGCCTCCGGTGTCTGGCTGGCGGCGGTGGTTGCGACTTAGGGGTATCCAGACGCAGTCGTCACCTGCAAGTATGGAATGCGGAACGAGATCTCCCACCTAGCGGAGGAACGCCCGTGCATACCAAGACGACCTGGTTACTCGGTCCCCTCACTGTCATCGTCCTGGCCATGAGCGGCTGTGGGGACGACTCGTCAGGCTCGTCGGCGGCGAGCGACACCAGCGCCGCCGCCTCGGCGACCACCACCGCGAGCACCACCGCGGCAGCGGCCGCCCTGATGGAGCAGATCCCCTCCCCGTTCGTAGAAGAACCCCAGCTCGAGAGAACCTTCCTCGGCGCGGTGGACGATTCGGACGCCTATGTTGCTGTCGTCACGTCGGGTAGCGACGCTGTCGCATTCCTGTGCGACGGCGACGACATGTGGATGTGGATGTCCGGAACGATGGACGGTGACCGGCTGGCATTGACCGCGCCGGACGGGTCGTCGCTCACCGGCACGATGAGCGACGGAAAGGTGTCGGGGACGGTCACCGGTGCGGGCATGACCGACAAGGCGTTCGAGGCCGCACCCGCGGCGGCCGATGAAGGCCTCTACCGCGCCACCACCAACCGCGACGGTGCCGACTACACCCTCGGTTGGATCATGCGCACTGACGGGGTTCGGGGGCTCGAACGGCAGGCCAACGGATCTACCACGGGTGGCATCGCCGTCGACCGGAACGACGACGACATGGACGAACGCAATCGGGAGCGGCGGCAGGAGCGCAGGGACAACGATCAGGCCGCATGCGAGCAGATGGGCGGATACAACGACTGGCTGGCCTCACAACCGCAGACACCGCCGGTCAGCGAGATGATGTCGATGAACAGCATGCAGATGGAAGGCTGCTAGCAGGGTCCGTGTTCTAGCAGGGGCCCTGTTCGGAGCTGCAGCGGTACCACTCGCGTGCGTTGTCGCCCATGACGGCATCGAAATCGTCTCCCACCGCCTCCGCGACTATGTCGATGTCGCTGTCCTGGAACACTCTTCGTGAACGGCTGCCGGGGAGATCGGTGCCGAACATCAGTGCCCGGGGGTTGACGGCGTGAATTTTGCGGAGGACTTCACACACGTCGTCGATGGTGGTTCTACCGAACCCGGTTGCTTTCACGCGTGCGCCGCGGTCGACGAGATCCAGTAGGTAGGGCAGCCCGCGGGTCGACATGCCGAGGTGATCGATACTGACGGCGGGCAGCTTGGCGAACACCGGCTCGAGCGACAACAGGAGGGTGGCGTCGACGTAGAACTCGGCGTGCCAGCCGGCGAGTTCGTACGCGCGCAGTGCCTGCTTGGTGAGGAGCTTCAGATCGGTCGCGCTGCGGCGGAGGTTGAACCGGACTGCCCGCACGCCGGCAGAGTCGAGTCGCAGAATGTCATCATCGGTGGCGTCGGGCTCGAGGTGTGTGACGCCGACCCAGCTGGGGCCGAGTTCTTCCAGCGCGGCAATCAGATAGCTCTGGTCGGTGCCTTGGTACGACGCAGTGACCACGGCGCCACCGTCCACGCCGAAACCTTCGGTCCGTGCACGGTAATCGGCAATGGTGAAGGGGTCAGGCAGGTAGCCGTGATTCTCGAACACCGGGAACCGGGGATCGATGATATGCACGTGGGCATCAAACACGGTTCAATTTTGCCTTGTCGCCGGTCTACCACGCGTGGAGGGAGTGCGAAGGGAGCCTCCCGTGGGGGGCTCCCTTCGCTGATGCTCGACGATCAGGCCTTGTCGGGCTCGCTGGCCTTGAGCATGTCTTCGCGTTCGACGACCTTGATGCGCTCGCGGCCCTCGGGCTCACCGAGGCTGCGCTCGTGCGCGTCGAGGCGGTACCAGCCCTGCCAGGTGGTGTACGGAATCTGCTTGCCCTCGAGGTACTCGATGATCGCGTCCTCGGACGGGTTGGCCGGTTCGGCGAAGGTGGGCCGGTCCTCGAGCAGGTTTGCCACGGTCTCGTTGGCGTCGCCCTTGGTGTGCCCGATCAGGCCGACGGGGCCGCGCTTGATCCAGCCGGTGACATAGGTGGCCGGCATGAACCGGGCGGCACCCTCGGCCGAGTCGTCGGCGATGACGCGTCCGGCCTCGTTGGGGACGGTGCCGGCCTGCTCGTCGAACGGCAGCTTCGCGATGTTCTGCGACAGGTAGCCCACCGCGCGGTACACGGCTTGGACGTCCCAGTCGTTGAACTTGCCGGTGCCCTTGACGTTGCCGGTGCCGTCGAGCTGGGTGCGCTCGGTGCGCAGACCGACGACCTTGCCGTCCTCGCCGAGGACCTCGGTGGGTGATTCGAAGAAGTGCAGGTACAGCCGGTGCGGCCGGTTACCGACGTCGCGGATGGCCCAGTCCTGCAGGGTGTTGGCCACCATGTCGACCTGCTTGGAGTTGCGGCGCGCCTGCTCCGAGCCCTCGTCGTAGTCGATGTCCTCGGGGTCGACGATGACCTCGATGGTCGGGGAGTGATCGAGTTCGCGCAGCTCGAGGGGCGTGAACTTGGCCTGCGCCGGTCCGCGGCGGCCGAAGACGTGGACCTCGACGGCCTTGTTGGCCTTGAGCCCCTCGTAGACGTTGGCGGGGATTTCGGTCGGCAGCAGCTCGTCGCCGGTCTTCGCGAGGACACGGGCGATGTCGAGGGCGACGTTGCCGACGCCGAGGACGGCGACCTTCTCCGCGTCGAGCGGCCAGGTGCGCGGCACATCGGGGTGACCGTCGTACCAGGAGACGAAGTCGGCGGCGCCGTAGCTGCCGTCGAGGTCGATGCCCGGGATGTTCAGGTCGCGGTCGGCGTTGGCGCCGGTGGAGAAGATCACCGCGTCGTAGAAGTTGTGCAGGTCTTCGAGGGTGATGTCGGTGCCGTAGTCGATGTTGCCGAGCAGGCGCACCGACGGCTTGTCGAGCACCTTGTGCAGGGCGGTGATGATGCCCTTGATGCGCGGGTGGTCGGGGGCGACGCCGTAGCGGATCAGACCGAACGGTGCCGGCATCCGCTCGAACAGGTCGATGCTGATCCCGCCGTCCGAGGCGGCATCAGATTTCATGAGTGCATCGGCAGCGTAGATACCGGCGGGGCCGGCACCGACGATCGCTACGCGCAACGGACGTGTCTGATCAGTCATCTGGAGCGAACTACCTTCTGATGGGCGGACAACGGATTTTCAGCTTAAGTTAAGCCCAGCCTAATCGGGTGGCCGAGGTGTGGCGTCACGCCCCTGCCCGGCGGGGCCCGCACTCGGTGGCGCCGAGAGAGCTGGGCGGCTCCCATTGTCTGGGCTTGCGAATGTCGTGGGTAGTCGTCTCCCGCTTGGGGGGTCACAAACCAGATTTGTACCAGCTGCTCTATACACTGCTGACCACGCCGAAACGAAGGGAAGTCATGTCCGATCCGAGCGAATCGCCGCACAACGCCGCGGGGGACGACCCGGAGGATCCCCGGCGTACCACTGCCACACCGTTCATCGCCGCCGTCGCCCTCGTCGTAATCATCCTGGTCGCGATCGTCGTCGGCAGTATTCTCTCGCCCGCCGACGAGAACGTCACCGAGGCTGACCGCATCAACCGCTCGGTGGCCGATTACATCCAGGCCCGCAATCATGACGACGCCGACCTGCAGAAGTCGTTGGTGTGTTCTACCTGGTCGGACGACCGGTCACTGCTCGCAGGGCGCGAAGGGGAGATCACCCTGCAGGGTGTCGACTCCTCCGAGGTGAACGGCGACCGCGCCCGGGCGGAGGTGCGGATCACGGCCGAGGACGGTCGTGGTGAGGCGACGGATACCTGGCAGCTGACCCGCTCCGGCGACAAGTGGGTCGTGTGCAATTGATGCGTGCCCAGAAGAGGGCCGCTTGCCCGGGAGGGCATCGAAAAGAGGGTTGTGAAAAGCTGACATGGTGAGTTACGCAGGCGACATAACGCCGGAGCATGCCTGGGAGCTGCTTCGCGACAATCCCGACGCTGTGCTGGTCGACGTACGAACAGATGCCGAATGGAAATATGTCGGTGTTCCCGATACGTCCTCACTGGGCAAGCAGCCGGTGCTGATCGAGTGGGTGAGCTATCCCCACGGTGCGCGCAACGACAATTTTGTGGATCAGTTGAAGGAAGCCGGGATCACCGGGGGCGAAGACGCACCCGTCATCTTCCTGTGTCGATCCGGTCAGCGTTCCATCGGTGCGGCGGAGGCCGCGACAGCGGCGGGCATCGGCCCGTCGTACAACGTGCTCGACGGTTTCGAAGGCGCCTTGGACGCCGACGGTCATCGTGGGGCGGTCGGCTGGCGGGCGCTGGGCCTGCCGTGGAGGCAGTGGTGAGTGCAATTCCCCAGGGCGGCGCGTTTCAGAAGGCGCTGCCGGACGGCATCGGTCAGGGCACGATCAGTGTGCGCGGCGGAACCCTCCGATCAGGCTTCGAGGAAACGTCCGAAGCGATCTTCCTGAATTCGGGCTTCGTGTTCGAGAGCGCGGGAGCGGCCGAGGCGTCGTTCACCGGCGATATCGACCACTTTGTCTACTCGCGTTACGGCAACCCGACCGTGAAGATGTTCGAGGAGCGGCTCCGTCTCATCGAGGGTGCGGAAGCGTGCTTCGCCACCGCGAGCGGGATGTCGGCGGTGTTCACCGCCCTCGGTGCCCTGCTGAAGGCCGGCGACCGCCTGGTGGCGGCACGCAGCCTGTTCGGGTCCTGCTTCGTGGTGTGCAACGAGATCCTGCCGCGCTGGGGTGTCGAGACGGTGTTCGTCGACGGCGAAGACCTCGACCAGTGGGAGGAGGCCCTCTCGACGCCGACCACGGCAGTGTTCTTCGAGACGCCTTCCAATCCGATGCAAACGCTCGTGGACGTGCCGCGCGTGGTGGAGCTGGCGCATGCAGCAGGTGCCAAGGTCGTGCTGGACAACGTGTTTGCTACACCGCTGCTGCAACGCAGCCTCGATCTGGGAGCTGACGTCGTCGTCTACTCCGGGACCAAGCACATCGACGGTCAGGGGCGCGTGCTCGGCGGTGCGATCCTCGGATCACAGGAGTACATCGACGGTCCGGTCCAGAACTTGATGCGTCACACAGGTCCGGCACTCAGTCCGTTCAACGCCTGGACGCTACTCAAGGGCCTGGAGACGATGCCGATCCGCGTGCGGCACTCGGTCGGCTCCGCTTTGCAGATCGCGCGGTTCCTCGAATCGAATGCCGCGGTCGAATGGGTCAAGTACCCGTACCTCGAGTCCCATCCCCAGCACGAGCTCGCCAAGCGCCAGATGAGCGGCGGCGGCACGGTGGTCACCTTCGCGCTCGCTGCCGCCGAGAACGAGGCCAAGAAGCGTGCGTTCGAAGTGCTCGACGCGCTGCGGCTGGTCAACATTTCGAACAATCTCGGTGACTCCAAGTCGCTCATCACCCACCCCGCCACCACGACCCACCGGGCAATGGGACCCGAAGGGCGTGCGGCAGTGGGAATTACGGACGGCGTCGTCCGGCTCTCCGTCGGACTCGAAGACACCGAGGACCTACTGTCCGATCTCGAGCACGCGCTGAGCTGACTACACCTCGGACCCGGCCCGAAGTCAGACCGAGGTTTCGGCCCGATCGAACGGATCCGAGGTGCGCCCGACGAGATCGGCCACGGACTTGAGGACTGCCGTGGGGCGGTACGGGAAGAGCTCGACCGAATCGCGCGTCGAGATACCGGTCAGCACCAGAATGGTCTGCAGCCCGGCTTCGAGCCCGCACACGATGTCGGTGTCCATGCGATCGCCGATCATCAGGGTGTTCGCGGAGTGCGCCCCGATGGCACGGAGCGCGGAGCGCATCATCAGGGCGTTCGGCTTGCCCACGTAGTAGGGGTCGCGGCCGGTGGCCTTGCTGATCAATGCGGCAACGGATCCGGTGGCAGGTAACGATCCCTCCCGGGACGGTCCGGTGGGATCGGGGTTGGTGGCGATGAAGCGAGCACCTCTCTCCACCAAGCGGATTGCGGTGGTGATCGCCTCGAAGGAGTACGTGCGGGTCTCACCGAGCACCACATAGTCGGGATCGTTCTCGGTGAGGACGTAACCGATGTCGTGCAGTGCGGTGGTGAGACCGGACTCGCCCACCACATAGGCGCTGCCGTTCGGCCGCTGGCTCGCCAGGAACGTGGCGGTCGCCAAAGCAGACGTCCAGATGGATTCCTCGGGAATGTCGAGTCCCGTGCGGAGAAGCCGGGCGCGGAGGTCGCGGGGTGTCCTGATGGAGTTGTTGGTGAGCACGATGAACGGGATTTCGGCTTCGCGGAGCTCGGCCAGGAAGAGGTCTGCCCCCGGGACCAGGTGTTCTTCGTGAACGAGAACTCCGTCCATGTCCATCAGGTACGTCCAGCCGGGGTTCTCTACATCTGTTGTGCTCACCGACCCAGTATGAGGCAGCACCAGGCGGCGTGCGCGACTACGCCAGGAGCCGGCCCAGCCCGATCAGGCCGACCACCACGATGGTCACCCGGAGTGCGGCGGGGGACAGGCGACGGCCATAGCGGGCCCCGAGCACTCCGCCGAGGAGCGAACCGACCGCGATGAGGCCCGCGGCGGCCCAGCTGATCCGGTCGAAGGCGACGAGCGTGTACGCGAGCGCGGCGACGATGTTGACGAGCAGGGAGAGCAGGTTCTTCGCGCCGTTCATCCGCTGCAGGCTCTCGGGGAGGATCGCCCCCATTACACCCATCAGCAGGATGCCCTGCGCTGCGGTGAAGTACCCGCCGTACACCCCGACCGCGAACGTGCCGGCCGTCAGCAACAGCAGACGCGGCCGGCTGAGGCCGGCTTCGTGGCTACCGCGCTCCTTCGCCCACGCCTGGATCCGCGGCTGCAACACCACCAGCACGAGCGCGAGGACCAACAACACAGGGACGATGAACTCGAACACCGATTCGGGCAGGTGCAGCAACAACCATGCGCCGAGAATCGCACCGCACAGTGATGCCGGGATCTGCCAGCGCAGCCGGGACCCCTGCCCGGCCAGCTCTCGCCGGTAACCCCAGGTGCCGGAGACGCCGCCGGCGACCAATCCCACCGCATTCGACATCGTGGCGGTCACGGGTGGAAACCCGAACGCCACCAGGGTCGGGAAGGTGATGAGCGTGCCGCTGCCGACGACCGCGTTGATCGCACCTGCGCCGATGCCGGCAACGAGGATCGCAATGGCTTCGAGTGGAGTCACCGGGGCGACGTTACAAGGGACGCCTGGCACCCTGCGCCCGGGTTCCGGAGACGCGCGCCGTGGAGAGGTGCCCACCCCATCCAACCTCATGGCGCGGCCGGTGTCAGCATTTGCACGCAGCCTGATCCGATTGCGTGGGTTTTCGGGTTTTCCTGTGTGGCAGGCGAATCTACGTGCTTTGCATCACCGAGGCCAGCCGTGTGCGCACCTATGCGGCCGCGCGGTCGTGGTCGTGGATGAGCCCGCGCGCGACGGACGACGACGCGGCGGGCCGGGAATGGGACTTACCCCGACTACTCGCTGCCTGACACCGCGATGGTTGAACGCTGGTCCAAGTGGGCATCCCCCGCTCATGGACACAGCACACGCCTCTGTGCCCGAGCCTTCTGACGGGTTGGTCGAGCAGTTACGGCAGTACCTCAGTTCGATCACGTCGACGGATCTCGGACCCGACGACGACTACTTCACGTTGGGCCTGGTGAGTTCTCTGCGGGCCCTGGAGATCGTCACCTACATCGAGGGCTCCCACGACGTCGTGGTCGAGGTGGAGGACCTCGACCTCGACAACTTCCGCACCGCTGCCCGTGTCGCCGAGTTCATCCGAAGGAAGCGGGGCGAGCAGGTTCGGGCCACGGACGGGGCGTCGCCGTGATCGGGATCGACACTCTCGTCGCGGCAGCGGAGACGGATGCGGTCGCATGGGACGAGTCGGGGCTTCCCACCGAGGTGATCGACGCCGCCGCCCGGGCCGGTGTCCTGGGTCTGGACCGGGCCCCCGCCTGCAAAGGCCTCGGCCTGAGCGCAGCCGAACTGGGCTCGGTGGCGGAACGACTCGGAGCTGTCTGCACGTCGCTGCGGTCGCTCCTCACGGTGCAGGGAATGGTGAATGCCGCGCTCGACCGATGGGGAAGCGCCGAACAACGGGAGGAGTGGCTGCCGGTGCTGACCACCGGTGAGCTCCTCGCCGGGTTCGCGGCGACCGAGGCCGGTGCCGGAACCGAACTCTCCTGCGTGGCCACCACCTTCGACCCCGCCGGTTCCGATTACCGGGTGTCGGGCAGGAAGCTGTGGGTCACCTACGGCCAGGTCGCGGACGTACTCCTGGTCCTCGGACAGACGTCCGGCGGCCTCACGACCGCACTCGTCGAAACGAGTTCGCCGGGGGTCACCGTGGAACCGGTACACGGGCAGCTCGGCATGCGCGGTACACGGGTGGCGCACATCGAACTCGACAACGTGTCGATACCCGCGACCCACGTCATAGCGCCGCCGGGATTCGGTCTGTCCCACGTCACCGGCACAGCCCTCGATCACGGCCGGTACACCATCGCGTGGGGGTGCGCGGGGATGGCCCGGGCGTGCCTCGCCGATGCGGTGGCTCATGCCGCGACCCGGGTGCAGGGCACTGCCGTGTTGTCCGAGCAGGACGCGGTGCGGTCGATGATCGGCCGCGGTTGGGTCGAGGTCGCTGGTGCGCGCGCCCTCTGTGAACGCGCCGCGCAGGAACGCGACGCACGCGAGCACACCGCCCTCTTCACCACCGTTGCCGCCAAGTACGCCGCTGCGCGCGCAGCCGTGACGCTGAGCCAGCAGGGAGTCCAGATCCTCGGCGCCACCGGATGCGCCGGAGACAGCAGGGTCGGCCGATTCTTCCGGGACGCGAAGGTCATGCAGATCATCGAGGGCGCCACCGAGGTCGCCGAATTGCAGATCGGTGAGTACGTGCTGGCCGGCGGTGTTCGATGATTGCCCCCGTCGCCCTGCACTCGATCGCGCTGTGGTTCCCGGACGACGAGGTCACCGTGGCGGGTCTGCCGGAACTCGATCAGCTTCCTGTGGCGCAGCGCGAGCACGCCCTGTCCCTCGGCATCGACACCGTTCGGATCGGCATCGGTCAGTCCGAGTCGGACATGGCTCACGCCGCCGCCACCGCGTTGCTGCGCGCAGCGGACATCGACCCGACCCAGCTCGATGCCCTCCTGCTCGTGCAAGGGAGGGTTCCGCAGTATCTGCTCGCCTCCGAGGCCACCCGGCTGCAACACCGGCTCGGCGCGACTCAGGCCTTCACTACCGGCGTCGGTGACCTGGGCTGCGTTTCCATCTCCGCGGGATTCGCACTGGCGTCCGCGCTACTTCGGGGAGACCCCCACTGCCACAATGTTCTGGTCGTCGCTGCGGCGAAGACGCCCACGCGAGCCCGCTACCGCTCACCGATGACACTGCTCGGGGACGGTGCGGCCGCGGTGCTGCTGACGACGTCGGGGACCGGGCGATACGAACTCGTCGACCAGATCGTCCGCAGCGACGGGAAGTACTCCGACCTGTTCCGAATCGACTACCGGGACGTGCGCGAGGCCGACTGGACCGAGGAATGCACGGATGAGCCGACGTACTCGTTCCGGCTGGCCGTCGAGAGCCGGAAACGCTTCACCGACATCAATGCTGCGCTTCTCGGACGCAACGGTGTGGAACACGACAGGGTGGGGACCTTCCTGATGCAGAACCTTTCGGCCGGTGCGTTCGCGTTCTGGCAGGAAGCCCTCGATGTGCCCATCGACCCGGTGTGCCGCGCGAACCTGGCCCGGTTCGGCCACCTCGGATCCGTCGACGTCGCGCTCAACCTGAAAGCCGCGGCTGCGTCGCAGCGGCCGGGGGACTATGCCGTACTCATGAACAGCAGTCCTGTCGCGGCGTGGAGTAGCGCACTCCTGCGGCGACTGCCGGATCCGACCGGGAACGGGAAGTAATTGCGATGGAGCAGACCGTCAAGTGCGTGGTCTGGGACCTCGACGACACCATCTGGGACGGGGTGGTGCTCGAGCAGGATGTCCCCGTGCCGAAGGTCGAAGTGCTGCGCACGCTCGACGTGCTCGACCGCCGCGGCATTCTGCACGCCATCGCGAGCCGCGGAGAGTTCGAACCCGCTGTCGCTCATCTGCGCGCCCATGGCCTCGAGGAACTGTTCTGCGCCGTCGACGTCGGATGGGGGCCCAAATCCGGTGCAGTGCGGCGGATAGCGGAGACGCTGCACATCGGTCTCGACACGGTGGCCTTCGTCGACAACGATCCGGTCGAGCGCGCGGAAGTCGCCGGGGCGTTGCCGTCGGTGCGGTGTTATCCGGCCGAGAGTATCGCTTCCTTCCCCGATCTGCCCGAGCTGACTCCGGAGTCGATCACGGCCGAGGCAGCGGGGCGCCGCGCGCTGTACCGCGCCGAGCGGATCCGGCAGAGCAGTGAGGAGGTGTTCGCGGGGTCGAGCGCCGAGTTCCTCGCCTCGCTGGGCTTGGTGATGACCGTGCGCAGGGCAGAGGACGAGGACCTGGCGCGGGCACACGAACTCACCGTGCGTTCACATCAACTCAACACCACCGGTCGCACCTTCGGCATCGACGAACTCCGCAGACTGTGCCGTTCGGATCGCCACGAGGTGCTCGTGGCTGCCCTGGAGGACCGTTTCGGTGGATACGGAACCATAGGACTCGCCGTGTCGGAGTTCCGTGGAGACGACTCGGTGCTCCAGTTGCTGTTGATGTCGTGCCGAGTGATGTCCCGCGGAGTGGGCGCGGCCCTGATCCAGCATGTCGTCGACCGGGCGCGGGCGCGGGGACAGCAGCCCTGTGCGGAATTCGTGGCCACCGAGGTCAACCGCGTGATGCTCGTGACCCTGCGTTTCGGTGGGTTCGAGGTCGCCGCGACGGACCACGATCGGTTACTGCTGCGGCACAATGGCATTGCTCACGGTGGACCGAACACCGATCACGTCCGCATCGTGAGCGCGGTGCCATGAGCGCCTGGTGTCCGGGTGACGAGGTGATCGCGGGGATTCTCGAGCAATGCTCACGGGTTCCCGGGCGGATCGCGATAGCGGTGGGGGATCGAGCCCTGACCTATGCCGAGCTCGATTCGGCGAGTGCGGAACTCGCCGCCGAGCTGGTGTCGACCGGCGTGCGGCCGGGCCTGGTGGTTCTGATCTATCGGAAGCAGAGCACCGACACGATGGTGGCGATGATCGCCGCCCTGCGGGCGGGCGCCGCCTGGTGCGTCATAGAACCTGGCCACCCGGCGATGCAACTACGCGCCCTGCTGTCGGACGTCGACTACGGGGCCATCGTGTTCGATTCCTCGGATCCGGCCACCTCCACGGAGGGTGTCGGTGCCCTCGCCGGTGAAGCCGGTGCCGGCGTGCCTGCATTGATCGACCGGCACCGGGAATCACCGCCGCGGTCACGTGCGATCGGCCTTCCCGAACGCGTCCCCGCAGGCGCTCCCGCCTATGTGATCACCACCTCGGGAACGACCGGAGTTCCCAAAGCCGTCGTGGTCACCCGCGCCAATCTGGCGAGCATGGTCGCGGGGCGGAACTACGACTACGAGGAGTCCGATCTAGTCACCTTCTCCGCGTTTCGTCTGACGTGGGACGGCGCCCTCCTGAAGACGATCTGGGCGCTCTGCACCGGCGGCACCAGCGTGCTCCCCGATGCGGGCGGTATGCGCAATGCCGAGGCCGTCGCAGCGCTCGCAGGGAAGTGGCGGGCAACCCACCTGGCCGCGACACCGTCGTTCTACCGCCTGCTGCTGCCGCACCTCGCTCCGCTCCGCTCGCACCTGCAGTGGGTGACCCTGGCCGGCGAGGCGCTTCCCGCGACGCTCGTCGAACGGCACCGCGCCGTGCTGCCGGGCGTGCCGCTGGGCAACGAGTACGGGCCCACCGAGACCACCGTCAGCTGCGTTGCGCACCGGGTGCGTGAGCTGCCCGCGTCGATCGCCCCGATCGGCAGGCCGCTGGGTGCGACGACGGCGCACATCCTCGACGCGAAGCTGGTTCCCGTGCCGCCGGGAACGGTGGGGGATCTTTACCTCGGTGGTCCCCAGATCGCGGCGGGATACGCCCATCGCCCCGCGGGCACCGCAGCCCGCTTCGTGGCCGACCCGTTCGCCACCGATCCCGGTGCCCGGATGTACCACGCGGGTGACCTCGCACGCGTCGATGTCCGCGGCGACATCGAGTTCTGCGGACGGGTCGACGGTCAGGTGAAGGTGCGGGGAGCGAGGGTGGAGCGGCACGCGGTGGAGTCGGTGCTCGAGAGTCACCCGGCGATCCGTCAGGCGGTGGTGCTCGCGACCGTGGACGAGTACGGCGACACCGCCCTCACCGCGTTCTGGGTTCCCGCCCAGGCGGCGACCCTCCTGCCCACCACCCGCGACCTGATCGCGCATTGCGCCGAGCGTCTGGTCGCGCAGGCGGTGCCCGCCCATTTCATGGCGCTCGGCGCCCTTCCCCTAGCGGCGAGCAGCAAGGTCGACGAAGCGGCGCTGCGGACATTGCTGGAAAAGTCCGAGATGAACGGCGGTGGCGGCGGTTGACAGTGTGCTGGATTGGAGGCAGTCTCGATCTTCTCGGGGATTTCGTTGCGTGGTCAGGGTGAGGGCAGGTAGTCCGTCACCGTGGTTGATTGCTCCCGGATGCGAAGGCGATGGGGGCCTTGGCTGGGATGCGATTGCGATGGAGCGACGAGCAGCGAGGGGGTCGGTGGGCGAACCCGCCTGTGTCGCCGACACTCCCGCCCGTTTACCCGCTTCACCAGCCTCACCGTTTCCACTGTCCGCCGCGCAGTACGAGGCCTGGTTGGCGCAGCAGCTCGCACCGGACGTGCCGTTGTGTATCGCGCAGTATGTGGAGTTGCACGGAAACCTGGACGTCGATCTCCTCAGGTCTGCCACGGTGGCCGCCGCCGACGAGTTCGGGTCGCCGTTCCTGCGTCTGATCGAAATCGAGGGCCGCCCGTTCCAGCTGGTCGACCCTTCGACGGACCGATCCATCGGGCTGGTCGACTTCCGCGGAGAGGTCGACCCGGAAGACGCGGCTCGCCGGTGGATGCGGGCGGACTTCGCCACGCCGATCGACCTGACCCACGACCGCCTCGTCGAATCCTCGATTCTGCGGGTCGGCGACGAGCACTACCTGTGGTACAGCAAGATTCATCACGTGGCGCTGGACGGCTACGGCGCAATGACGATGCTCAACCGGATCGCGGCCCGATACAGTGCCGCGATTGCGGACCGGGAGCCGCCACCGAATGAGGCTGTCGATCCCCGGTACCTCCTCGACATTGATGAGCAGTACCGATCGTCGAGCCGCTTCGCCGCGGACCGCCAGTTCTGGGCCGAGCGAATCGCCGGACTCGGTCCTGCACCGAGCCTGGCTCGCAAGGCCGCACCCGCGGTGGCCGACAGCACCGACATCGCGGGACCGCTGCCCGAGGCGGCCGAGCGTGCGCTGCGCGAGGCCGGGCAGCACGGCACGGCGACAATCATCGCCGGGTTCGCCTGCTACCTCGCACGCATGACGGGACGCCGGAACGTGCTGGTCACTATCCCGGTGTCGGCGCGAACGACAGCGGTTCTGCGACGTTCGGGCGGCATGGTGGCCGGTATCGTGCCGCTGCCGGTGGAGATCCGCACCGAAGACACGGTGGGCGAGTTGGTCGAACGAGTCCGGCTCGACCTCCTGGGTGCCCTGCGACACCAGCGTTTCGGGCTCGGGGACATTCGCCGCGACGCAGGGGCGGGCGCCGCCGACACGCTGTCCGGGCCGATGGTCAACGTGATGCTCTTCCATCAAGAGCTGAGGCTCGGCACCCTCGTGGGCGAGTACCACATCGTCACGTCCGGGCCGGTGGAAGATCTGCTCGTCGACGTGTACCAGAGCGGTGCGCCGGTGAAGACCTTTGTCCACTTCCTGGCGAATCCGAACCGGTACGACGCCGAGGAGGTCGGTGCCCACCACTGCCGGTTCGTGGAACTGCTCGACGAGTTCCTCCGGGCGGACGCGGACGCCGCGATCAGCACCGTCCACCACGACACCGCCAGATTGGATTTCTGGACACGGACGCTGGCGGACGCGCCGCCGCTGATCGAGCTGCCTGCCGACCGGCCCCGGCCACCCCGGCCGTCCGGGCGCAGCGCCGCCGTGGAGGTGGCGATCGGCGCAGCTCTGCGGCATGGGCTGACGACGTTCGCGGCCGAGTACCGCACCGACGTGTTCACGGTGGTCCACGCTGCACTCGCTCTGCTGCTGTCGCGGGTAGCGCGTACCGCGGACGTGGTCGTCGGAACCGCGGTGGGCACGGAGGTGCAGGTGTCGCGGACCCGGGTGCGCGGCAGCGAACCGTTCACCGAGTTGGTCGAGAGGGTGCGGAACTCGGCACGAGAGGCGGCCGCTCACCGCGGCGTGTCATGGGAGCAGATCGTGGACGCGCTCGACCCGCCGCGGTCCCGATCACATGCGCCACTGTTCCAAGTGCTGCTCGACTACCGAGACCGAGGCCGGGACCTCGGCGATCTCGACCTGCTGGTGACCGTGGACGAGCGTCATGATCAGGTCCGATTCACCTATGCCGCAGACCTGTTCGACGCCGATACAGTCTCGGGCTTCGGTCATCGGCTGCTCCGACTCGCGGAGGCCGCCCTCGATGACCCGTCCGTCCCGGTCGGCGACATCGATCTGCTCGCGCCGGCCGAGTACACGCTTCTCCTCGAGTGGTCGACGCTCCCCACGTCGCCCCCACGTCGGACGTTGACCGAGCTGTTCGCAGTGCGGGCGGCGGGCACACCTGATGCCACCGCGGTCGTGGCGGGCGACGAACGGCTCTCGTACGGCCGGTTGGACGCCCGGTCCAATCGCCTTGCCCGGCAGCTTCTGTCGAGGGGGGTGGGTCCGCAATCCCTGGTCGCGGTCGCGGCACCGCGGTCGGCCGCGCTGGTGGTCGCGCTGGTCGCCGTCGTCAAGGCCGGTGCGGCGTATCTCCCGATCGACGTCGATCACCCCGGTGAGCGGTCGGCGCTCGTGCTCGACGACGCCCGACCAGTGTGTCTTCTCGCCACGCAGGACACCGCAGCGGCACTGGCGCCGTCGAATATCCCTGTCTTCCTGCTCGATTCGGAGGAAGCCGAGCTCGATACCGTTTCAGCGCTGCCGGTGACGGACGCCGAGCGGGCGCCGATCAACCCGGATTCGCTGGCGTACGTGGTCTACACGTCGGGATCGACGGGCAGGCCGAAGGGCGTGGCAGTGTCGCATGGCAACGTGGTGGCCCTCTTCGCGAGCGCCGAGCAGCTGTTCCGGTTCGACGGCACCGACGTCTGGACGATGTTCCACTCACCGGCGTTCGACTTCTCCGTCTGGGAGCTGTGGGGCGCTCTGCTCCACGGGGCGACGCTCGTGGTCGCCGACTTCGACACCACCCGTTCGCCGGCACAGTTCCTCGAAGTGCTGCGCCGCGAACGGGTGACGGTGCTGAGCCAGACGCCCACGGCGTTCGCCCAGCTGATCGATGCGGAAGCCACGAATGAAGGCGCCGGACCACTCCCGCTGCGATACGTCGTGCTCGGCGGTGAAGCGCTCGACCTCGGGCAGCTCGCACGCTGGTACTCGCGGCACGACGACAACGCGCCCGTACTCGTCAACATGTACGGCATCACGGAGACGACGGTGCACGTCAGTCACCTTCCCCTCGACCCGGAGTTCGCAGCCGCCGCATGGACGAGTGTGATCGGGCGGGCCATTCCGGGTTTCCGCGTATCGGTGCTCGACCCGCGACTCCATCCTGTGCCGGTGGGCGTGGCCGGCGAACTGTACGTTTCGGGACCGCAGGTGGCGCGCGGCTATCTGGGCCGCGCCGGGCTCACGGCATCCCGTTTCGTCGCGGACACGTCCGGGTCGAGCATGTACCGGACCGGTGACGTGGTGCGGTGGCGCCGGGACGGACATCTCGAGTACCTGGGGCGCGATGACCAGCAGGTCGAGATCCGCGGATTCCGCGTGGAGCTCGGCGAGGTGGAATCGGTGCTGGGCCGCTGCGACGGGGTGGCGCGGGCGGTGGTGACGCTGCACCGGAACGAGGTGACCGGCCCGGCCCTTGCCGCCTACGTGGTACCCGAACCGGGGGCGCTCATCGACCCGGGGGCCGTCCTCGAGGCAGCGGAATCCGCTCTTCCCTCGTACATGGTTCCCGGGTCGGTGACCGTTCTCAACCAGCTGCCGCTCACCGTCAACGGCAAGATCGACCGGGCGGCGCTCCCGTCTCCGGTAGTGCAGGCCCGTGCCGACTTCGTCGCACCCGGCTCTGCCGTCGAGGAGGTGCTGGCGGCTGTCTTCGCGGAGTTGCTGAACGTGCCGTCCGTCGGTATCGACGACGACTTCTTCGGACTGGGCGGCAACTCGCTGGTCGCCGCCAGGGCCGCGGCCCGAATCCAGACCGAACTCGGCGCGGGTGTGGGCGTGCGCGACCTCTTCGAGGCCCCGACGATCCGGTTGCTGGCGACTCGCGTGGGTAGGGCTGCGACGACGACGCGGCCACCGCTGGTCCCGACGGATCGCTCCTCACCGGTGCCGGTGTCCCTCGCGCAAACGCGGATGTGGTTTCTCGACCAGTTCGACACGACGTCGCCCGCCTACAACATTGCAGCGGCCTTCCGATTGCGCGGGCCTCTCGACGCCGCCGCGCTGGAGGCCGCATTGACCGATGTGGTGGACCGTCACGAGATTCTGCGGACCGTGTTCCCGCTGGCCGGAGACACCCCCGTGCAGTCGGTACTCCCGGTGAGGGACGCCATGCCGGGCCTCCGCGCGGTGGCGGTGACAGGAGAAAGCGAACTGCGCCAACGAATCTCGTCGGCCTTGGCGACAGGCTTCGATCTCACGACGCAGGTGCCCTTGCGGGCGGAACTGTTCGAAGTCGGGCCGAGCGAGCACGTCTTCGCTCTCGTAATGCACCACATCGCGGCGGACGCGCTGTCCCTGGGCCCACTCGCCCGGGATGTGACAGCCGCCTACGCGGCTCGGGTGGCCGGCCACGCGCCGCGGTGGGAACCGCTGCCCGTGCATTACGGCGACTACAGCAGGTGGCAGCGGGCGCTGCTCGGATCGGAGGACGACCCCGACTCCATGATGTCCCGGCAACTCGCATACTGGCGTTCCACGCTCGCCGATGCGCCGATCGTGGCGGATCTACCGCTCGATCGTCCTCGTCCGGAAGTGCGGTCACTCGCCGGGGCGGGCGTGTCGTTCACCGTCGACGCACGCCTGCACGAGCGGCTGCGGGACCTCGCGCGAGAACACGAGGTGACAGTGTTCATGGTGTCGCACGCGGTGTTCGCAGTACTACTCGGGAACCTGACCGGCACGAGTGACGTGGTGATCGGGTCGCCGGTCGCCGGTCGCAGCGAAACAGTCCTCGACGACCTGGTCGGGATGTTCGTCAACACTCTCGCGCTGCGGACCCCGGTTCCCGGCTCCGCCTCCTTCGCGGACCTGCTCCACACCGTCCGGGACCGTGATCTGGAGGCGTTCGCGCACGCCGACGCGCCCTTCGAGCGGGTGGTGGAGGCGCTCGACCTCCCGCGTACCACGTCACACGCGCCGTTGTTCCAAGTGTTGTTCGAGTTCCAGGACGTCGAACGGCCGACGCCGGCCCTGCCGGGTCTCACGGTGGAAGAGGTCGATCTCGGCGTGTCCGTGTCGACCTTCGACCTGCAACTGACGTTGATCGAACAGTTCGCCGAGGACCGCTCCCCGGCGGGAATGAGTGGTGGCTTCACCTACGCCACGGATATCTTCGACGCTGGGACCGTACACGCGTTCGCCGAACGGTTCGTGCGTCTGCTCGACACGATCGTGGCATCGCCCGACGTTCCACTGGCGCGCATCGATGTGCTCACGCCCGACGAGCGGGGGGCACTGGTTCCGGTCGGCGGACACCCTGCCGAAGCGCCCCGGTTGCTGCCGGACATTCTCTCTGCCGCGGCGCAACGCGATCCGCATGCCATCGCGTTGTCCTACGGCAACGCGGTGATGTCGTATCGCGAACTCGACGACTGGTCGAACCGGCTGGCCTGGGTGCTGATCGATCGCGGAATCGGCCCGGAAGACCAGGTGGCGATCGGCCTCGTCCGGTCGGTGGAGTTGGTGGTGTCGGTGTGGGCGGTGGCGAAGTCGGGGGCATCCTTCGTACCGGTCGATCCGAGTCTGCCGCAGGCGAGGATCGCCGACATCCTCGCCGATTCCGGCGCGGTCGTCGGTTTGACGGTCGCCGAACAGCGCGACCGGATGCCCGACGGTGTGGAGTGGCTACACCTCGACTACCCGGGTCCGTCGCGGCGGTGGCGGTCCCATCCCATCACGGACGGCGACCGGGTCGCCGCGCTGCGACCGGAACATCCCGCCTATCTGATGTACACGTCCGGGTCGACCGGAACGCCGAAAGGTGTGGTGATCACCCACACGGGGCTGCAGAATCTCACCGTCGAGCAGCACATCCGGTATGCCACGACCGCCGCCTCCCGGGTTCTCAATCTTGCGGCGCCCGGATTCGATGCGTCGATGTTGGAGTACCTCATGGCCTTCGGTGCGGGCGCCCGACTGGTGATCGCGGCACCCCACGTGTACGGCGGCGACGCGCTGACGGATCTGCTCGCCTCCGAGCGCATCACGCATGCCTTCGTGACCCCCGCCGTGCTCGCCACGGTCGATCCGCGCGGCCTCCACCTCCTCCGCACCCTTGTCGTCGGCGGGGAACGCTGTCCACCGGAGTTGCTCGACCGCTGGGCATCCGGGCGCACCCTGCTCGTCGCCTACGGGCCCACGGAGACGACGGTGGTGTCCAACATCGGGGCCCCGATGGCGCCCGGCGACCCCGTGCGGATCGGGCGCCCGATCCGCGGTATCCGCGAACTCCTCCTCGACGGGTGGCTGCGCCCGGTTCCCGTCGGAGTGGTCGGTGAGCTGTACATGCTGGGGGACGGGTTGGCCCGCGGTTATCACCGGAAGCCCGGTTCGACCGCCGCGTCGTTCGTGGCCAACCCGTTCGACCGCGCGGGCTCGCGAATGTACCGCACCGGCGACCTCATGCGGTGGACACCCGAGGGACTACTCGAGTACTTGGGCCGCAACGACTTTCAGGTGAAGTTGCGTGGACAGCGGGTGGAGCCGGGAGAAGTCGAGGCGGTGCTCACCCGCTGCCCCGGGGTGGCGCAGGCGGTGGTCACGGTTCGCCGCACCCCGGCCGGCCAGGCTGTGCTCGCCGGCTACGTCACGGCGAACGAGCATGCGGATCTCGACAGCGCAGAAGTCCTGCTCTTCGCCGGATCCGTCCTTGCGCCATTCATGGTGCCGGCCACGGTGACCGTCCTGGATCGAATGCCGCTCGGCCCCAACGGAAAGGTCGACAGGCGGGCACTCCCGGATCCCGAGCTCGCACCGCGTGTATTCCGGGCGCCCACCACGCCGTTCGAGTCGATGGTTGCCGGCATCTTCGCGGAAGTGCTTCGAAGCGGTGCCGTGGGCGCCGACGACGACTTCTTCGCGTCGGGTGGCAACTCCCTGACAGCCACACAGGTCGTCGCGCGGATCAACGCCGCACTGGGCGCGAGCATCGGGGTGCGCGACGTGTTCGAGGCCCCCACAGTGCGGGCCCTGGCTGCGCGGATCGAGGGCAGAGGCGCTGACGACCGGCCCAGATTGACGGCGGTGCAACGGCCGGACCCGCTCCCGCTGTCGTGGGCGCAACACCGGATGTGGCTACTCAACCAAATCGACACCTCCTCGCCCGCCTACAACATCGCGATGATGGTGCGGCTCTCGGGAACACTCGACGTGGACGCGCTCGCCGCCGCACTCTCGGATGTGGTGGTCCGGCACGAGACGCTGCGCACGCGGTATCCCCACGGGGTCGCGGGGCCCATCCAGGTGATCACCGACGCGCACGACGTCGCGGGGCTCACGGTGGTGACCACGGGAGAGGCACCCCTGTCGGAGTTGGTGTCGACAGGGTTCGACGTGGCCGCCGAAGTCCCGATGCGAGCGCGACTGTTCGAGTACAGCGAGCGCGACCACCTGCTCGTCGTCGTGGTGCACCACATTGCTGCGGACGGATTCTCGATGGTCCCGTTGGCGCGGGATGTTCTCACGGCGTACACCGCCCGAGCCGCGGGCCGCGCGCCGGGGTGGGACCCGCTGCCGGTCCAGTACGCCGACTACACCGTGTGGCAGCGGCAACTGCTGGGTTCGGAGGACGACGCCGACTCCCTGATGTCCCGGCAACTGGTCTACTGGCGAGCCGTCCTCGCCGATGCGCCGGTGGTAACCGAGCTACCTGCGGATCGGGAACGGCCGCCGCATCGATCCGGTGCCGGCGACCGGTGGACGTTCACCATCGACGAGGACATGCACAGGGATGTCGTAGCGCTTGCACGGTCGCGGCACTGCACCGTTTTCATGGTGGTGCACGCGGCGTTCGCGCTACTTCTGTCCAGGTCGGGGGGCACCCGCGACATCGTGATCGGATCGCCCGTCGCCGGACGCGGAGAGGCGGACCTCGACGACGTCGTCGGGATGTTCGTCAACACCCTCGTCCTCCGGACCGAGGTCTCGGGAACGTTCGCCGATCTCCTGGGGCGGGTCCGCGACACCGACCTCGCTGCATACACCCACGCCGATGTGCCGTTCGAGAGAGTGGTGGAGGCATTGAATCCGCCGCGCTCGCAGTCGCATTCGCCGCTGTTCCAGGTGCTGCTCGAATTCCGGAACACCGAGTACCCCGCGCTTGCGCTCCCACACCTCGATGTCGAGGTGCTCGAACCCGAAGTCACGGTGTCCCTGTTCGACCTGCAACTGACCCTTCGTGAGCGCCACGACGAGTCCGGGTCGCCGACCGGGATGACCGCTGCCTTCACCTACGCCACCGACCTCTTCGACGAGCAGACCATCCACACCCTCGCCGACCGATTCACCAGAATCCTCTCGGCCGCAGTCGCGGAGCCGAATATCGCCGTCGACGAGATCGATCTCCTCGCTCCCGCCGACCGGCGGCAGCTCCGCGAACACAGCTTGGCCGCAGGCACTTTCGTTCTCGATTCCCGGCTGAATCTGGTGCCCGAGGGGGCGACGGGAGCGGTATACGTGGCCGAGTCCGCGGCGGACGACCTGTCACCGCGGGCGGCGGCCACCACTGTCGTCGCCAATCCGTTCGGTGCCCCCGGATCCCGCATGGTCTGCACCGGCCGGCTCGCTCGGTGGACACGGTCGGGACGCCTCGTCGGCGTCGACGGCTCCCCGCTTCACTCGATTCCGGACATCATGATGACTCACCCCGCAATCCGCGAGGCGGTCGCGCTGACGACGGCGGCGGGTATCACGCTGTTCTGGGTTCCGGCGGCAACTGCGGCCGTCCTGCCGATGCCCGAGGATCTGAGCGCATTCGGTGCCCAGCGACTCGAATCCCGACTCGTGCCCGCGCAGTTCTTCGCGCTCGGTGCGGTGCCGCGCACCCCCGACGGCAAGGTCGACGAGGATGCACTGCGTGCACTGATTCCGGAGGCGCAGGCACCCGACCGCACGTCACGACAACGGTGGACCGAGGTGCAACGCGCCGTCGCCGAGGAGTGGGCGGCCGTGCTAGGGCATGACGACTTCTCGCGCGAGGACGGGTTCTTCGACGTCGGCGGCAACTCTGTCCGTGTCGTGGAACTTGCGCGGCGGTTCGAGGACCGGTGGCCGGGCGCTCTCCGGGTGGGCCGGCTTTTCGACGTCGTCACGGTCGCCGCGCAGGCCGAGGTGATCTCGCACTCTGCCGAGGCAACGCAGGTCCGCGCGCCCGCTACCTACGAATTCTGACCGAACTTCTGACCAACTCCGGGAGGCAACAGTGACCCAGCGACAACCGGGCGACGACGCCGTCGTCGTGGTGGGCATCGCCGCGCGCTACCCCGAGGCCGACGACCTGGCAGAGTTCCGCGCGAACCTCGCGGCCGGCCGGGATTCGGTGCGCCCGCTGTCCCGGTCGCGGGCCGAGGCCACCGGACTGGGTCCGCCCTCGGACTACCAGCCGATGGGGTTCGTCGAGGACATCGCCACGTTCGACTACTCGTTCTTCACGCTGTCGAAGCGGGAGGCGTCGCTGATCGACCCGCAGCAACGTCTGGCGCTGGTCCTGGCGTATCGAGCGATCGAGGAGGCCGGCTACTCGGCGACCGACTTCCGGGACAGTGCGACAGCGGTGATCTTCAGCGCCGCGACGTCCACGTACCCGGCGATGTGGGCGGAACCGGGCGTCCTGAGCACCCTGGGCAACGTTCCGTTCGCGGTGCCTGCCCGCATCGCGTACCAACTCGGGCTCACCGGGCCCTGTTACGCCGTCGACTCGGGCTGCAACGGTTCGCTGATCGCGGTGCACCACGCCTGCCGGGAGCTGCGCTCGGGAGACGCCGAATTCGTGCTCGCGGGTGGTGTCAGTCTGCGGGTGAACGGTATTCGCGCCGATCTGGCCGAGGGCTCGGCCGAGCTGATGTCGCCCGGCGGACGATGCCGGGCATTCGATGCGAGCGCGGACGGTACTGCCGTCGGCGAGGGTGGTGCGGCGCTGCTCCTCACCACGATGGGGCGCGCGCGTGCCGACCGTGTGCCAGTGCACGCGGTGATACGCGGCACCGCAACGGTGTCGAGCGGCCATTCGTCCGCGACCATCAGTTCACCGAGCGCTCGGGCGCAGGTGGCCGTGATCGAGCGGGCCTGGCGCAACGCGGGGCTCGCACCGAGCGATGCCGGGTATCTCGAAGCGCACGGTTCGGGAACACCGCTGGGCGATGCCGTGGAACTGGAAGGAATCGCCACCGCATTCGAGGGCAGGTCGGGTGTTCTGCCGATCGGTTCGGTGAAGACCAACATCGGCCATCTCGACCACGCCGCGGGAGTGTCGGGCCTGGTGAAGGCGATCCTTGCCGTCGAGCACGGTGAGCTGTACCCGTCGCTGCATTTCGACAGGCCCACCGGCGGAGTAGATTTCGCCGGCAGCGGGATCGAGGTGGTCACCGAGGCCAGGACCTGGAGCGAGGAGGGCAGTCCTCGACGGGCCGGAGTCAGCTCGTTCAGTCTGGGCGGTATCAACGCGCACTGCGTGGTGGAGCAGCCACCCCTGCAGCACACCGCGCCGCACGCCGAGGACACCATTCGGCTCGTGGGTGTGTCGGCGAAAAGCGCAGCGGCGCTCGCCGCTCTGTGTGACGATCTGGCGTCGGCGGTGCGCGGGTATTACCTCGCCGACATCGTCTTCACCCTCAACCAGGGGAGGCCGCATCACGAGTATCGGGTGGCGGTGCAGGCGCGCACTGTCGACGAACTGGCAAAGGCACTCGCGGCGCGGGCCGCCGACCCCGAGGGTCGGAACGAGAGTGCTCCAACCCGGCGGGCACCGTCCGTGGCACTGCTGCTGTCACCGGACCCGATGCCCGCCGCACTCCGTGGCCGTTCCCTACCGCCGGCACTGCCGGCCACGGGTGACGAGGCGGACCTTCTCGCCGGCCAGATCGCCGTTCACCGGGAATTGCGGAACGCTGGGATATCCGTGGACGCCGTCCTCAGCGGTGGTGTGTCGCGCTATGCGGCGAGGTATCTGCTCGGCACGTTGTCGGAGGTCACCGCCGCCGAGATCGCGGCAGCCGCCGCCGACCCTGCGATCGACACGGGACGGTTCGTCGCCGTCGCGAAAGGAATGCTCGCCGACGGACCCGTCGTGTTCGTCGAGCCGAGCCCGGACGGGCGGCTCGGACGGTTGCTCGCGGACGCGCTCGGTGACCGAGCGGATGCAGAGATCCTGCGCGTACCGGACACGCCCGGGGCCGTCACCCATCTGCTCGCGGGATTGTACGAGCGCGGAGTCGACCTCGACTGGGTTGCCGTCGGTGCGGCTGACGAGACCGCTCGGCGGGTGCGGTTGCCCGGGCACCCCATGCTGGGATCCCGGTGCTGGTACGACCTGCCCGGCCGGCCGGAGTGGGGTCGAACCCCCGAAGTCGTCGCGCCGGAACCGAAGCCGGAACCGGCGCGCGTCGTCCCGGCGGACAGCCTCGACTGGCTGCAGACGACACTGCGTGGTCTGCTGCACAGCGAGACGGCGGTTGCCGCTGACGACGACTACTTCGAACTCGGCGGCAACTCGCTGATCGCGATGCAGCTCGTCGACAAGGTGGCCGAGCAGTACGGGGTCCGACCCAAGTTGATCGACCTCTACGAGCGGCCGAAGGTCGCAGATTTCGCGGAGCTGCTCGCGGCGGGCACGTCCGCAGCCGGTGGGCTCCCTCCGATCACACCACGCGGACGGCATGTGATGTCGTTCGGCCAGGTGCGCATGTGGTTCCACCACCAACTCGACGCCACCACGACGATCTACAACCTGCCGATGGTCAGCGACCTGCACGGACCGATCGATGAATCGGCGGTCCGCGGAATGTGGGACGACCTCGCCGCACGGCACCAGGTACTGCTGTCCAACTACGTCAACGTCGACGGCGAGCCGCAACTGCGCATTCGCCCATCGCTGGGCGACTTCTTCCGGACCGCCGACGTGTCGAACGAGCCGGACCCTGTGGCTGCGGCGCGGGCACTCGTGCACGAAGCGGCGGTTGCACCGTTCGACTTGGCCAACGACCCGCTGGTGCGTGCTCTCCTCGTCCGGATCGGCCCGGACGAACACGTCCTGCAGGTGACCACCCACCATTCCGTCAACGACGGTGGTTCGCCGCGAATATTCGAACGCGAACTCCCCGCCCTGTACGCCGCACGCCGGACCGGACGCCCTGCGGATCTCCCGCCACTGCCCATCCAGTACTGGGACTACGCGCTGTGGCAGCGGGAACTCATTGAGAGCGCCGCACTCGAGCCGGAACTCGACTACTGGCGACAGGTACTCGCCGATGTCCCGCTGCTACGGCTTCCCACCGACTTTCCTCGACCGGAACGGAAGAACTTCACCGGCGCATTCCACACCTTCACCATTTCGGCCGAACAGACAGCACGCCTACGCGCCGTGGCCCGGCGTGAGTCGGTGTCACTGTTCGTGGTACTCCTCTCCGCGTTCTTCCTACTCATGGCAAGCCGTAGTCGCCAGCGGGACATCGTCGTCGGGACCCCGACGACGGGGCGCAACCGGCCGGAACTCGCCGGCATGATCGGGTACTTCAACAGCACTGTGGCGTTGCGCGCCGACCTGTCCGGCGAACCGAGCCTCACGGAACTGTTCGGCCGGGTGCGCGACGTCGTGCTGGGGGCCCTCGAACATCAGGAGATTCCGTTCGACCGGGTCGTGACTGCACTCACCGGTGACCGAGACACGAGCCGTACCCCGCTCTTCGACGTCTGCCATGTGCACCAGGAACTGCCCGCGTTGCAGTCGCAACAGGGGCTCACCGAGACGCTGTTCGACCAGGAGGATCCCTCGGCCATCGCCTTCGGCGGGGTGCCCTCCGGTACAGCGAAGTTCGACCTCACCCTCGTCACCACGGAGCGCGGCGGCGAAGACGACATGGCCGCGGGGCTCGAGTTCAGCACGGAACTCTTCACCGAGCAGACCGCCGCCGCGCTGTGCGGGGAGTACGTTGCCATCCTGGCAGACATCGTCGATTCTGCGGCGGTGCAGCCGATCTCAGCGTTCCTTGCCGACTCGTCCGACGAGATCGCGTCGCGCGAACTGCCGATCGCACCTCCGGTGGTACCGGCCGACCGGCCGCGGCCGACATCGAACGGCGCGGAACCGCTTCGGTACTCGGTCGCTCGGGTGACCGCGATGCTCGACGACGCGCCGGGTTTCGCCGAGATGCTCGCCGCGTGGATCGCCCTCCTCGCGTGGTACACCGCTCAGGACGAGGTGGTCGTCGGCACCGCCACGGTCCCCGGGGGTTCGCCGCGGCTCGTCGGTGTCGACCTGTCGGGTGAACCCTCGTTCTCCGAACTGGTGTCGACGGTCCGCCGGGAACTGTCCTCCGACAGCAGCGTGCGGGATTTCGCAGCAGTTCACTTCCCGGTCCGGTGCGACGGAGAACGCGGCCCGAGCGACGACCGTGCCGAGGTATCGTCCGCCGAACTGGCGCTGGCGTGGTCCCGAGGGCAGGGCCCGAATCTCACCCTCGAACTCGACTACGCGGTGGAACTGTTCGACCGAAGCACGGCAACCGCGATGCTCGCCGACCTCCGTCAGCTCATCCGGGCGCTGGTGACGCATCCCGACCTGCCGGCTCAGGAGGTGGCGATGGAGTACGTGCATCAAGACGACACCGATTTCTCCTCGGAGGCGGCGCGATGAGCATCGGTGTGGTGGGCGCCGGCACCATGGGGGCCGGAGTCGCCGAGTGCTGTGCGCACTCGGGCCACGACGTGATCGTCGTCGAGTCGGATCCGCAGGCCGTCGAAGTCGCGCGCAAGCGCATGAGCGACTCGCTGCGGCTCGCGATACTCCTCGGGCGCAGCGCGGGCCCGAAACCCGCCGAGGTGGCGGCGCGTGTGCGATGGACCGATCAGATGTCCGAGCTGCACGACGCCACCGTCGTCGTCGAGTGTGTTCCCGAACGGATCGACCTCAAAGAGAAGATCTTCGCGGAACTGGACCGCTGCTGCGCCGCCGATGCCGTCCTCGCATCGTGCACCTCTGGGATTCCGGTCGATCTCATCGCCGCGTGCACCTCGAGGCCGGAACAGGTTGTCGGGCTGCACTTCATGAACCCGGCGCCGCTCAAGGACACCGTAGAGGTAGTGGCCGGACCGCGAACGTCCCAGCGCACCCTGGACCGCGCGCAGGAGTTCCTCACCTCCCTGAACAAAACCGGCATCATCGTGGGTGACGGACCCGGCTTCGTGTTGAATCGCGTGCTCATGCTGTGCATCGCGGAGGCGGCCGCCTCCGTCGACGCCGGTATCGCCGACCCGGAAACCGTCGACGCACTGTTCGAGGGCTGCCTCGGCCATCCCATGGGGCCGCTGCGCACCGCGGACCTGATCGGCCTCGACAACGTCCACGACACGATGACCAGCCTCCGCGCGCTGACAGGCGACGACCACTACCGCCCGCCCGAGTCGCTCACCGCATTGGTCGACGCCGGCCACCTGGGGCGTAAGACCGGGCGGGGCTTCCATGACTACCGATGAACGACCGCCTACCGATGAACGGCATACCGGCAGTGTGGAACTGCCTCTGACATACGATCAACTCGCAGTGCTCGAGACCTGCCACGACAACCCCACTTTCGCGTTGTATCTCGAACTCGACGGCCCACTCGTCGAGGACGCATTTTCTACCGCACTGCGGCAGACGCTGACCGAATGTGGTTGTCTGCGAGTAATCTTCGGCGGAAACGGGCAAGAACTACGCCAGAGCACCGGGACCGGGCACGTGTCCGGACCGGAGGTTATCGACGCGAGCACCTCGGCCGACGCCGACACCCTCGTCGCGGCGTGGATCGGCCGCGAACTGGACCGAACCATGGTCGTCACCACCGGCCCGCTGTACGTCCACATCCTTTTCCGGTTGCCGCACGGACGGTTCGGCTGGTTCCAGCGCTACCACCGCCTGGTCAACGACGAACCGGGCATGGCGGCGATCGTCCGGGCCACCGCCGAAACCTACGAGGCCGCCCGCACCGCGCCGCCTCGGAGAGCGAACTGGCCGTTCACGTCCCCGTCGGCACTGCTCACCTCCGATGCCCGCTACCGGGAGAGCGCCGCGTGGCTCGACGACCGCCGCTACTGGGAGGAACTCCTCGCCGGGGTCCCAAAAGCGGAAGAACTATTCGATCAGGTTCCCGAACAGAAGGATTCACGCTACGAAAATGTATCGGTCGGCGGTGTAGCGGCGCGACTCGCACGCCGCAGCGGCGGCGGTACGGCAGCAGTTCTACTCGCGGCGCTCGCCCTGTACCGGCAGAGCCTTACGGGTGTCGACGACGTACTGCTCGGGTACCGGGAACACGGGACGACCATCCCGGTCAGGGTCACCCTCGCCCCTCATTTCACGTTCGACGCGGTGACGCGGCAGGTGGGCCTGCAACTACGGAGATCCCGTCGACGGCGCTTCCTCTCCACAACCGATGCTGCGGTATTCGGGCAGGACTGGTGCCCGCTGGCGGGTGAAGTGCGGGAACCGCTCGGCGTCGAGCGGATCGGGAACTGCGCCGTCACAGGGGTGAAGCGTTGGGGCGCAACGGGTGAGCGCGCATTCTTTGCCGTGGACGACCGGGACGGGACGTGGTCCGTCGAAGCACACGGTTCTGCCCATCTGCAGCACTTCGTCCGAATACTCGCGGCCGCACTGGAATCGCCGGATGGGTTGTTGGCGGGGGTGGAGGTGTTGGGACCGGAGGAGTGTGGGGTGTTGGTTCCGGTGCGGGGTGGGCGGGGTGTGGGTGTTCGGGTGTTGCCGGAGATTTTGGCTGGTGGGGTGGGGGTGGATCGGGGGGCGGTGGCGGTGTCGTGTGGTGGGGTGGAGGTGTCGTATGGGGAGTTGGATGAGTTCTCGTCGCGGTGGGCGCGGGTGTTGATCGGTCGGGGTGTGGGGCCGGAGTCGGTGGTGGCGGTGGTGGTGGGGCGTTCGGTGGAGTTGGTGGTGGGGGTGTGGGCGGTGGCGAAGGCGGGTGGGGCGTTTTTGCCGGTGGATCCGGTGTTGCCGTTGGTGCGGGTGCGGGAGATGTTGGTGGATTCGGGTGTGGTGGTGGGGTTGTCGGTGTCGGGGGTGCCGGAGGGGGTGGAGTGGTTGTGGCTCGATGATGTGGGTGTGGTGGAGGGGGTGTCGGGGGGTGTGGTGTCGGATGGGGATCGGGTGCGGCCGTTGAGGGCGGGGTGTGCGGCGTATGTGATGTATACGTCGGGGTCGACGGGGCGGCCGAAGGGGGTGGTGGTGACGCATGAGGGTTTGGCGAATTTGGCTGTGGAGGAGCGGGTTCGGTTCGGGGTGTCGTCGGGTTCGCGGGTGTCGCAGGTGTCGTCGCCGAGTTTTGATGCGGTGGTGTACGAGTGGTTGATGGCGTTTTCGGTGGGGGCGCGGTTGGTGGTGGCGCCGCCGGGGGTGTTCGGGGGTGTGGGGTTGGTGGAGTTGTTGGAAGGGGAGGGGGTGTCGCATTGTTTTGTGACGCCGTCGGTGTTGGCGACGTTGGGGTCGGGTGTGGGGTTGGGGTCGGTGCGGGTGTTGGTGGTGGCGGGGGAGGTGTGTGCGCCGGAGTTGGTGGCGCGGTGGGCGCCGGGTCGGGAGTTTTTCAATGCGTATGGGCCGACGGAGGTGACGGTGCAGGCGACGGTGGGTGGGCCGTTGGTGGCGGGGGTGTGGTGTCGGTGGGTGGTCCGGGGGTGGGGGTGGAGGTGGTGGTGTTGGACGGGTGGTTGCGTCCGGTGCCGGTGGGGGTGGTGGGTGAGTTGTATGTGGCGGGGTCGGGTGTGGCGCGGGGGTATCGGGGTCGGGCGGGGTTGACGGCGGTGTCGTTTGTGGCGAATCCGTTTTCGGGTGTGGGGTCGCGGGTGTATCGGACGGGGGATGTGGTGCGGTGGGTTGAGGTGGGGGTGTTGGAGTTTGTGGGGCGGGGTGATGGGCAGGTGAAGGTGCGGGGTCAGCGGGTGGAGTTGGGGGAGGTGGAGGCGGTGTTGGTGCGGTGTCCGGGGGTGGCTCGGGCGGCGGCGGTGGTGCGGGAGGGGGGTCGGTTGGTGGGGTATGTGGTGCCGGAGGTGGGGGTGCGGGTGGATCCGGATGTGGTGGTGGAGTGGGTGGCGGGTGTGGTGCCGGGGTGGGTGGTGCCGTCGGTGGTGGTGGTTGTGGGGGAGTTGCCGGTGACGGTGAGTGGGAAACTTGACCGCACAGCACTACCCGAACCGGAACTTGTGCACCGACCCCAGCGGCCCGCGCGCACCGCAGCCGAAGAGACGTTGGCATCGGTCTTCGCGGAAGTACTCGGAATCGAACGGGTGGGGTACGACGACTCGTTCTTCGCGTTGGGCGGCGACAGCATCCTGTCGATCCGGCTGGTGTCGCGGGCCAAGGCCCGAGGACTGGTGTTCACCCCGCAACAGGTGTTCGAGCACCGAACGGTGGCTGCGCTGGCAGCACAATCGGACATCGCGGACCGCACGACGCCCGGCCCTCTCACCGAACTCGCCGGCGGCGGTATCGGCACCTTCCCGCCCACACCTGTGGTGCGGTACCTGCTGGAGCGCGGCGGCCACTTCGAGCGGTTCAGTCAGAGCCTGCTGCTCACGCTCCCCGCCGGGATCGACGAAGACGGACTTGTCGCTGTCGTCGCCGCTGTGATCGCACGGCACGACATGCTGCGGTCCCGGCTCTGCCGGGATGCGAGCGGACAGTGGCAGATGGAGACCCGCCCGGATACCGACGTGGATGCCGCGTCACTGATCCGTCGCGTCAGGTTCGACCCCACCATCGCGGTCGACCCGCCGGCGACACTCGTCGCGGCCGAGCACCAGGCGGCCGTCGAGAGACTGCGTCCCTCCGATGGTGTCGTCGTCCAGTTCGTTTGGCTCGATCCGGGAACGTCGAGCGTCCCCGCAACCTGGGGCCGATTGATCGTCGTGGCTCACCACCTTGCCGTCGACGGAGTGTCGTGGCGGATTCTGTTGCCCGACTTCGCGACCGCCTGGTCTCAGATCTCCGCCGGACACGCGGCGGAGCTGCCGGCGCCGGGAACGTCCATGCGCCGGTGGGCGCATGCACTGGCGGAGGATGCACAGCGCGGCGAGCGGGTCGCCGAGCTGGCGTGGTGGCGGAGCGTCGTGGACCGGCCGGACCCCCCGATCACCGACCGCCCTCTGGATCCCGCGGTGGACGTGGCGACGGCAATTCGTGACGTCGGCGTCGAGATGTCGACCGAAGACACCTCCGTACTGCTGACAACCCTCCCGAGGCTTTACCACGGGGGTGCCCACGACGCGCTCGTCACCGCCCTGGCAGTGGCATCGTCCAGATGGCGACGCGATCGGGGAATCTCGTTGTCGTCCATGCTGATCCGCATGGAGGGGCACGGACGCGAGCAGTCTGTGGTGCCGGGCGCCGACCTGTCCCGCACCGTCGGCTGGTTCACCACAATCTTTCCCGTCCGCCTCGACCTCGCCGGCGTCGACCTCGACGACGCGCTCGCCGGCGGCCCCGCGATGGGCCGGGCGATCAAGGTGGTGAAGGAGCAGCTGCGCGCTGTGCCCGACATGGGCATCGGCTACGGCCTCCTCCGCTACCTGAACCCCGACACTGCCGACACGCTGCCGAAAACCGAACCGGGGCACATCAGTTACAACTATCTCGGCCAGGTCCCCGACGCACCCGCCGGCAGCGCGGTGGCATGGGCACCCGCCGACGGATTCGGCGACCTGCAGTACGTCCCGGACCCCGACATGCCTGCCTCGGCCGCGCTCGAGGTCAACTCGATCGTGATCGGCGGAAAACTCCGGGTGAGCGTGGGCTACCCGGACACCCTGGTGGCGCGCGACGATGCCGAGCGGTTCGCGATTCGGCTACGGGAGGCGTTGTCCGCATTGACAACACATTCTCACCGTCCTGAGGCCGGGGGGCTCACCCCTTCCGATGTTCCGCTCGTCACCGTGACTCAGAGCGACCTCGACGCGTGGGAGGAGCGCTTCGGGCCGCTCACCGATGTGTGGCCACTCGCACCTCTGCAGGCCGGGTTGCTGTTTCACGCCCTCATGGCGAAACCCGCGATCGACGCCTACACGGTCCAGGTGTCGTTGCATTTGAAAGGTGTCGTCGATCCGGCGCGGATGCGCCGCGCGGCTCAGGCACTGCTGGATCGGCATGCGAACCTGCGGGTGGCGTTCGTGCCGTCCGCCGACGGCACGTTCGTCCAGGTGGTGCCGGCGACCGTAGGCGTGCCGTTCCGCCAGGTTCACCTGACGGGTATTCCCGAGGAGGCGCGCGGCGCCGAACTGGAGCGGATTCTGGCCGCCGATCGCTCTGCGGCATTCGACACCTCCCACGCACCGCTGATGCGATTCCTTCTTCTGTCCACCGGACGCGACGAATTCCGTCTGGTGTGGACCAACCACCACACCCTCCTCGACGGGTGGTCGATGCCACTCGCGATCCGGGATCTCCTCGCTCTGTATGTAGCAGATGGGGTGGGGATGCTGCCGAGTCCCCGGCCCTACCGGGACTTTCTGATCTGGCTGCACCACCGAGATCCGGAGGAGTCGCGGGGGGTGTGGGCGAACGCGCTCGCCGGTATCGAGGGGCCGACGCTGCTGCTGCCGGATGCGTGGGGTAAACAGTCGTCGGTCCCACCCACCCAGGTACAGTTTTCGCTCTCCGAAAGCCTTACCGCGGAACTCGCGACTCTGGCGCGCGAGCGCAACGTCACTGTGAATACGGTGACCCAGGTGGCGTGGGCACTCCTGCTGAACGGGGCGACGTCCTCGTCCGATGTCACGTTCGGCGGCACGGTGTCCGGGCGATCACCGCAACTCGCCGGCGCCGAGTCGATGATCGGACTGTTCGTCAACACCGTCCCCGTCCGTATCACGCTTGATCCGCGGGAAACGGTGGGCGAGTTGCTCGAACGAACGCAGTCGGAGCAGGCGGCGTTGTTCGACCACCACCACCTGGGTCTCGCCGACATTGCGCGCGCGGCCGGACCACAGCTCGGATTCGACACGGCAACCGTCTTCGAGTCGTACCCGATCGATCGAGGTGGGCTGACCGAGGACACCGACCTGGCCGGAATCCGGGTGGTGGACGTCAGCGGTGTCGATGCCACGCATTACCCACTCAGCGTGGCCTTCTCGATGGACACGCAGCTGCGTATGACCTTTCACTACCTACCGGACCTGATCGAGGCGGCCACGGTCGAGACGATCGCGGCACGGGTCACCCGGATATTCGAGGCGATGGCCACGTCGCCGGACGGGTTGTTGGCGGGGGTGGAGGTGTTGGGACCGGAGGAGTGTGGGGTGTTGGTTCCGGTGCGGGGTGGGCGGGGTGTGGGTGTTCGGGTGTTGCCGGAGATTTTGGCTGGTGGGGTGGGGGTGGATCGGGGGCGGTGGCGGTGTCGTGTGGTGGGGTGGAGGTGTCGTATGGGGAGTTGGATGAGTTCTCGTCGCGGTGGGCGCGGGTGTTGATCGGTCGGGGTGTGGGGCCGGAGTCGGTGGTGGCGGTGGTGGTGGGGCGTTCGGTGGAGTTGGTGGTGGGGGTGTGGGCGGTGGCGAAGGCGGGTGGGGCGTTTTTGCCGGTGGATCCGGTGTTGCCGTTGGTGCGGGTGCGGGAGATGTTGGTGGATTCGGGTGTGGTGGTGGGGTTGTCGGTGTCGGGGTGTGTGGTGCCGGAGGGGGTGGAGTGGTTGTGGCTCGATGATGTGGGTGTGGTGGAGGGGGTGTCGGGGGTGTGGTGTCGGATGGGGATCGGGTGCGGCCGTTGAGGGCGGGGTGTGCGGCGTATGTGATGTATACGTCGGGGTCGACGGGGCGGCCGAAGGGGGTGGTGGTGACGCATGAGGGTTTGGCGAATTTGGCTGTGGAGGAGCGGGTTCGGTTCGGGGTGTCGTCGGGTTCGCGGGTGTCGCAGGTGTCGTCGCCGAGTTTTGATGCGGTGGTGTACGAGTGGTTGATGGCGTTTTCGGTGGGGGCGCGGTTGGTGGTGGCGCCGCCGGGGGTGTTCGGGGGTGTGGGGTTGGTGGAGTTGTTGGAAGGGGAGGGGTGTCGCATTGTTTTGTGACGCCGTCGGTGTTGGCGACGTTGGGGTCGGGTGTGGGGTTGGGGTCGGTGCGGGTGTTGGTGGTGGCGGGGAGGTGTGTGCGCCGGAGTTGGTGGCGCGGTGGGCGCCGGGTCGGGAGTTTTTCAATGCGTATGGGCCGACGGAGGTGACGGTGCAGGCGACGGTGGGTGGGCCGTTGGTGGCGGGGGTGTGGTGTCGGTGGGTGGTCCGGGGTGGGGGTGGAGGTGGTGGTGTTGGACGGGTGGTTGCGTCCGGTGCCGGTGGGGGTGGTGGGTGAGTTGTATGTGGCGGGGTCGGGTGTGGCGCGGGGGTATCGGGGTCGGGCGGGGTTGACGGCGGTGTCGTTTGTGGCGAATCCGTTTTCGGGTGTGGGGTCGCGGGTGTATCGGACGGGGGATGTGGTGCGGTGGGTTGAGGTGGGGGTGTTGGAGTTTGTGGGGCGGGGTGATGGGCAGGTGAAGGTGCGGGGTCAGCGGGTGGAGTTGGGGGAGGTGGAGGCGGTGTTGGTGCGGTGTCCGGGGGTGGCTCGGGCGGCGGCGGTGGTGCGGGAGGGGGGTCGGTTGGTGGGGTATGTGGTGCCGGAGGTGGGGGTGCGGGTGGATCCGGATGTGGTGGTGGAGTGGGTGGCGGGTGTGGTGCCGGGGTGGGTGGTGCCGTCGGTGGTGGTGGTTGTGGGGGAGTTGCCGGTGACGGTGAGTGGGAAACTTGACCGCACAGCACTACCCGAACCCGGCACCGGGACGCGTCGCTTCCGGGCTCCCGCCACCCCCCTCGAAGCCGTCGTGGCCGGTGTGTTCGGCGACGTCCTCGGAATCGAACAGGTCGGCGCCGACGACGACTTCTTCCGCCTGGGCGGCGACTCACTGTCCGCCACCCGCGTGGTTGCCCGGGTCGACGCGGCACTCGACGTCGATGTCGGACTGCACGCCCTCTTCGAGGCGCCGACCGTCACAGCGTTTGCGGCCCGTGCCGCGAAAGCCACCGTGCGTACCGACCGGCCGGTGTTGCACGCCGGGCCGCGCCCGGAACGAATCCCGTTGTCGCTGGCGCAGACTCGCATGTGGTTCCTCAACCAGTTCGACACCTCCTCGCCCGCCTACAACATCGCGATGGCGTTCCGGCTCACCGGCGCACTCGATGCCGACGCGTTGCGCGCTGCGGTGGCCGATGTGGTGGCGCGGCACGAATCGCTCCGGACCCGCTTTCCGATGTGCGACGGTGCGCCGGTGCAGGTGATCCTCCCGGACGCGGCACCGGACCTGCCAGAGGTGAGGGTGACCAGCGAAATGGAGTTGCGCGAGCAGCTCTCGGCGTCGGTGTCGGAAGGCTTCGACGTCACGAAGCAGGTGCCGGTGCGAGCCGCATTGTTCGAGACCTCCGATGCCGAGCGAGTGCTCCTGGTGGTGGTGCACCACATCGTCGCGGACGGAGCATCGATGGTCCCGCTCGCCCGGGACGTGCTGGTGGCGTACACGGCCCGCACCCACGGGCGCTCCCCGGAGTGGGAACCTCTGGCGGTGCAGTACGCCGACTTCGCGCTCTGGCAGCGGCAACTCCTCGGTTCGGACGAGGATCCGCAGTCGTTGGTGTCGGCGCAGCTGGCCTACTGGCGGAACGCGCTGGCCGGTCTTCCTGCCGCACTGGATCTACCGGCGGACCGTCCGCGTCCGATGCAACGGTCACCGGGTGGGAGCCGAGTGGGATTCGAAATCGACGCCGACCTGCATCGTCGGCTGACAGCGCTGGCGTCGGCGCACCAGTCGACGCTGTTCATGGTCGCGCATGCCGCCCTGGCCGCGTTTCTGGCCCGAATGTCCGGTTCCGAGGACATCGCCATCGGAACCCCCGTCGCCGGACGGGGCGAGGCTGCACTCGACGACGTGGTCGGAATGTTCGTCAATACCGTGGTGCTACGCACCGTCATCCGGTCCCCGAGCACATTCGCCGAACTGCTCGAGCAGGTGCGCGTCGTCGACCTCGGGGCATACGCCCACGCCGAGGTGCCGTTCGAGAAGGTCGTCGAAGCGCTCGACCCACCTCGCTCGACGGCGCATTCACCGCTGTTCCAGGTACTACTCGAATTCCAGAATGTGAAGCAATCCGACCTGTCGCTGCCGGGCGTCGAGGTGACCGGGATCGACCTCGGTGCGACGATCGCACGATTCGACTTGCAGCTCACCGTGTCCGAAGAGTACGACGACGAGGGGTCACCGTCGGGTATCAGGGCCGCATTCAGTTACGCCACCGACCTTTTCGATGCCGACACCGTGGCCGAGCTGGCCGACCGTTTCGTTCGCATGCTCGACGCCGTGGTGGACGACCCCTCGGTGCGGCTGGGGAACCTCGACATACTGGACGCCTTCGAACGGGACGAACTCGCGCCGGTCCGGGGTGCGCCCGCGGTTCCGGAACGGACGCTGTCGGACGTGCTCGTCGCTGGCGCCGCCGTGGATCCGGAGGCAATCGCACTGTCGAGCAATGGCATCGACGTTTCGTACCGGACGCTCGACGAACGGTCCAACCGGTTGGCCAGAGCGCTCGTCGACCGGGGCGCCGGTCCCGACTCCTTCGTCGCCGTCGGGGTGCCGCGGTCGATCGAATCGGTGCTGTCGGTGTGGGCGGTCGCGAAGTCGGGTGCGGCGTACGTGCCGATCGATCCCGCGCTCCCGGCCGCCCGCATCACGGCGATGCTCGAGGATTCCGGTGCAATCCTCGGACTGACCGTATCGGCGCACCGCGAGCATCTGCCCGGCGCGGTGCAGTGGCTGCTGGTCGACGACCCGGAGGTCGACAGCGCGTACCCCGGGGACCGGGTCACCGACGACGACCGCGTGCGACCGCTGCATACCGAGCACGCCGCCTTCCTGCTCTACACCTCCGGCTCGACCGGCACACCGAAGGGTGTCGTCGTCTCGCACAGCGGTCTGGCAAACCTGGTAGTCGAGGAGCGGGAACGCTTCGCAGCGACGCACGGGGCACGGGTGTCACACCTGGCGTCCCCGAGTTTCGACGCGTCCGTCTTCGAGCTGCTGATGGCGTTCACGGTCGGGGCGACGCTGGTCATCGTGCCCCCGACCGTGCTCGGTGGCCGTGAGCTGGCCGAACTCCTCGAGGCCGAACAGGTCACACACGCGTTCTTCACCCCCACCATCCTGGAAACGGTGAGCCCCCAAGAGCTCCCGTCCGTGCGAGTTCTGGCGGTGGCAGGTGAACGGTTCGCCCCCGAGCTTGCGAACCGCTGGACACCGGGCCGGTTTGTCTTCAACGGATACGGTCCCACTGAGGCGACGATTCAGACCACCGCCAGCGAGGCGCTGTCGCCGGACGAGCCGGTCACCGTCGGGGGTCCGGGCCGCGGCGTCGAGGTAGTAGTCCTCGATCCGTGGTTGCAGCCGGTCCCGGTGGGTGTGGTGGGCGAATTGTATGCGGCGGGACCGGGACTGGCCCGTGGATACCATCGGCGCCCAGGTATGACAGCAGCGTCGTTCGTGGCGCACCCCTTCGGAGGTCCGGGCTCCCGCATGTACCGCACCGGTGACCTCGTGCGCTGGACCGAGATGGGCCGACTGGAATACATAGGCCGCAACGACTTCCAGGTGAAGATTCGAGGACAGCGGGTGGAGCTCGGCGAGATCGAGTCGGTCCTGGCCCGCTGCGACGGGGTGGGTCGGGCGGCGGTGACCACACACGCCGGTGCGATCGATCGACTGGTGGGTTACGTTGTCCCGGAGGGTAATGCGAGCATCGATCCGGCGGAAGTGCTGCGCTACGCCGCCTCTCATCTCGCACCGTACATGGTGCCCGCTCGGTTGGTGGTGCTCGACGAGCTGCCGGTCGGGCGCACAGGCAAACTGGACCGGCGGGCACTTCCCGCGCCGATGGTTTCGCCCAGGCCGTTCAAGGCGCCCGCCACTCCGCTCGAGCACGCGGTCGCGGAGGTGTTCGCCGACGTACTCGGGGTAGAACGCGTCGGAGCCGACGACGACTTCTTCGCACTGGGTGGGAACTCCCTGGTCGCGACCAGGGTGGCGTCCGCGCTGCGGGACCGGCTCGGCACGGACGTCGCACTGCAGTGGATCTTCCGCAACCCCACTCCCGAAGGGCTGGCGCGCCGCATCGTCGACCCGTCCACACCCGGCGCCGCGGTGACCGACGACGTGTTGAGTGTCGTGGTCCCGCTCCGGTCCGGTGGAACACGTCCCGCGGTGTTCTGCGTGCACCCCGCCGGCGGACTCGCCCTCGGATACGCCGGACTGATCCAGCACCTCGCGCCGGACAGGCCGGTGTACGGGCTGCAGCTGCCCATCCTGAGCGGAGGCGCGACGTTCGAGTCGATGGAAGAACTGGCACACCGCTACGTCGTCGAGATGCGGGCGGTGCAGCCCCGAGGCCCGTACCACCTGCTGGGATGGTCACTCGGTGGCGTGATCGCGCACGCGATCGCCGTCGAATTGCGGGAGTCCGGGGCGGACGTCGGCACGCTGGCGATGATGGACAGCTACCTCGCAGAGGAGGGCGACTTCGGTGACCTCGAGGTCGACGCCGAGCAATGGCTGCACGGACTGGGCGTCGACTTCGAGGGCAGCGACGACGATGACAGGTCGTACCGAGAGCAGTTGGTCGAGATGCTCGGCCGATCGTTCGGCCGCGACCCGGCGTTCGCGTCGACCCTCCTGAGCCGCATCAGCGCGGGCCTCGAGAACTCGAAGCGGATCTCGGCCGCACATCGGCCCCGCGTGTTCGACGGCGACTTGCTGTTCTTCGCCGCCGCGCAGAGCACCGACGACGAGGGTGAACGACCCTCGCCGAGCGTGTGGCAGCCCGTAGTGACCGGCGTGATCACCGCGAACGAGGTGGAGTGCGATCACGTGCGGATGACCACACCGGAGGCTTTCGCGGTGATCGGGCCGATCCTGGAACGCGCACTGGGGCGTACGCGGTGATGGTCGCCGCTCATGCCCCGATAGCGCTGCCGATGACGGGCCAGGAGTCGCGTAGCTCGGTTTCGAACAGGCCCCAGGAGTGGGTGCCCTGCGGTAGGTAGGCGAACGTGGCCGGGATTCCGAGCTGTCGAAGCCGTGATTCGAAGGCCCCGGCGCACACATGGGTGACCATCTCGACGACACTGCCGCCGATCGTCTGCGGCACAGTCAGTAGTGGGTCGTGGTTGTCGACGGGCCCCGGCATCCCGTTGCCGGTCGACACGAACAACGTTGTGCCGCGCAGGCGCTCGGCGCTCAGCATCGGATCGTGCCGCGCCCACGCGGGATCCCCGGGCGCACCCCACATGTTGGCGGCGTTACCGCCGCCCCGCAGTTCGACCATCGACCGCACCATCGCCTGCCCGAGCACGCCACTGGTCTGTGCGCACCCGCTGTACGAGCCCACCGCACGGTAGAACCCCGGTACCTGCGCCGCCAGGTCGAGCACCGCTGCCCGCCATCGAGACTCCGCCGATGGCTTTCGAGCCTGTTGTCGAAAACCGGCTGTCGATTGCGGCGGGAAGCTCTTGGGTGAGGTACGTCTGCCACTTGTTACGCCCGAGCACCGGATCGTCCGCGGCCCAGTCGGTGTACATGCTGTACTGGCCGCCGATCGGCATCACGACGTTCACATGCTTGTCGGCGAAGAAGTCCCGGACCCGCGTGTTGTTGAACCACGAGATGCCGTCCGATCCGCCGCCGATCCCGGTGAGCAGGTAGAAGGTGGGCGCGGGCGCACCGGAAGCGGGGGAGATGACGTCGTTGGAAACCCAGCGGCCCATCGCCTCCGAGTAGACGTCGACCCGGGTGATCCGCGGCTCCGCCGAGGCGGGCGGCGGTCCGAGCGCCAGCCACGCCGACAACAGCAGGACCGTCACCAACAGTCCACGCAGAGGGGCCGAGCGTCGCAGATCGTCGAACGGTCGCATATTGCCCCCTGCCTGTGGCCTGCTCGTCCAATCTAAGACGCCGGGCTACCTGCTTGTCGCGGTTCCACGGAACCGGTGTATAGATGGATCGATGACGGACAACGACCGGCCCGACGAGCGATTCACACTCGCCAGTGAGCGGACGTTTCTGGCATGGATGCGGAGTTCGCTGGCCTTGCTCGCGGGTGGTCTCGCGATGATCCACCTGGTCCCCGAATTCAGCACCGGATGGGTGCGGACGACCCTCGGCCTGATTCTGATCGGTCTCGCCGCGGCAGCGGCCCTCGTCGGACTGCGACGGTGGTCTCAGGTCGAGAAGGCCCTGCGCGACGGCGCGCCGATGCCCCCGCCCCACGAGTTGAGGCTGTTTGCCGTAACTCTGACGGTGGTGGCGCTGGGAGCGGGGCTCGCCAGCGTCGTCGCCGTTCTCTAACCTGCAGAAGAGGTTTGCATAACGCGAACCGGACGTGACGATTAAGGAGTACACGGTGGCCCACGAGCTCAAGCTGGGATACAAGGCGTCGGCGGAGCAGTTCGGTCCGCGGGAGTTGGTGGAGCTGGGTGTGCTGGCGGAGGCGCACGGGATGGATTCGGCGACGGTGTCGGATCATTTCCAGCCGTGGCGGCACGAGGGTGGGCATGCTCCGTTCTCGATTGCGTGGATGACGGCGGTGGGGGAGCGGACGGAGCGGTTGCAGTTGGGGACGTCGGTGATGACGCCGACGTTTCGGTACAACCCGGCGGTGGTGGCGCAGGCGTTCGCGACGATGGGGTGTCTGTATCCGGGTCGGGTGATGCTCGGGGTGGGTACCGGTGAGGCGCTCAACGAGATCGCGACGGGTTTTGCGGGGCAGTGGCCCGAGTTCAAGGAGCGGTTCGCGCGGTTGCGGGAGTCGGTGCGGTTGATGCGGGAGCTGTGGCTCGGGGATCGGGTCGATTTCGAGGGCGAGTTTTTCTCCACGAAGGGGGCGTCGATTTATGACGTGCCCGAGGACGGGATCCCGGTGTATATCGCGGCGGGTGGTCCGGTGGTGGCCCGGTATGCCGGGCGCAGTGGGGACGGGTTCATTTGTACGTCGGGTAAGGGTATGGAGTTGTATACGGAGAAGTTGCTGCCGGCGGTGGCGGAGGGGGCGGCGAAGGCGGAGCGCGATGTCGCGGAGATCGACAAGATGATCGAGATCAAGATTTCGTATGACACCGATCCGGAGTTGGCGTTGGAGAACACCCGGTTCTGGGCGCCGTTGTCGTTGACGGCGGAGCAGAAGCATTCGATCGATGATCCGATCGAGATGGAGAGGGCGGCGGATGCGTTGCCGATCGAGCAGGTCGCGAAGCGGTGGATCGTGGCGTCGGATCCGGATGAGGCGGTGGCGCAGATCAAGCCGTACCTCGACGCCGGGTTGAATCATCTGGTGTTCCACGCGCCCGGACACGACCAGAAGCGGTTCCTGGAGCTCTTCGAGCGCGACCTCGCACCCCGGCTCCGCGGCTAGGCGGCTTCGCCGCCTGTGAGTGGTTAACGAGTGCAGAGACTCCTTAACCACTCACAGGCGCGGAGCGCCTCAGAGCATGTGCACCCGCTTGTACAGGCGCTTGGACGGCCCGCCCAGCAGGTCCGCGTCGGCGAGGAAGCGCATCAGTGGCTGCGAGCTTTCGCGTACTTTCGCGGCGCGGAACGAGTTGTTCTTCGCCTCGCGTAGCGCTCGCTCGGTGTCGAGTCCGGCGGCGGCGTAGACCGCGGGATTGATCATGCTCGACACGATGAGGTTCGCCGCAATCGCGATGGCGCCGCGGCTGGCCGCCCGGCGAGCCTTGCTGGTACCCGCCGCACGGCGCAGTGTCTCCTCACGAGCGAAACGCATGTGCCGGGCTTCCTCGACCACGTGAATCTTGCTGGTCACCCGAACGATCGGCTGAACACGGGTGTCCTTCATCCAGTCGCGCTGCATGACGTCGAGGATTTCTTCGGCGACCAGAATGCCGGCGTAGGCGACCTCTCCCGACGCGAGAGCTTTGAATCCGCGACCCAGGTTGACGACGGCACGGCGCGGCACGTACGACGGGCAGCCGAACTTCTCGGCGGTACGAGCGAACATCACGGAGTGCCGGCATTCGTCGGCGACCTCGGTGAGCGCGAACTGGAAGTGCGCCTGCGAGGCATCCTTGGCATACATGTCCCGGATGACCATCTGCTGCAGGATCATCTCGAACCAGATGCCGGTGCCCATGATCGAGGACACTTCGTGCTTGGTCAGCGTGATCTGCTGCTCGAACGTCATTTCGTTCCACAGCGGGGTTCCGTACAGCGTGGACCATTCCGGCGTCAGGCCGTAGAGGTCGTCAGGGACCGGTGCATCCCAGTCGACCTCGACCATGGGGTCGTACGACATCCTCGCGGAGGATTCGAGGAGCCGTGTACCCGTGTCCTGGCGGTCGGTGATCCTCGGGTTGCGAAGCTCGAGCGTAGAACGGGTCATGAGCGTCCTCCATATCAGTGTGACGAGACGTAACATGTAATATGGACCTTAGATTGCTTTACGTCAAGGCGTCTCGTGTACAAATGCTGGACTCCCTGACGGATACGTCGCCCTTCGAACCGGTGGGTGATGATTCCCACACACGTCCGGAGTTAGCTTGCTGAATGTTTGCTGATGGTCTGTAGTGGGTGTGCCTGCAGTCGGCAACAAGCTCCCGAACCGCAACGCGCAGGGTTCGGGATCGGCCGGCGGTCCCTCCCCCGACTCGGGGTCGTCGGCTGTTCCCACACCCGCTCACCCCAGCGGGTGTGGGAACAACCAGGCCGCCTGCGGCCCTCCTTCGAAGAAAGTTGGATGAGCAATGCCCGAGCAGAACCCTGTGAAACCCGACATCGTCGTCGGAGCCCGTGTCCGTGTTCGGCGCGAGACGGAAACGACGGCGCAGGGTGTGGTGATCGAGGATTTCGCGGAACTGACCACGTCGGGGCAGTCGCTCGGCCGCGACTGGGCTCCGGTGCACCGGTGGGCGGTCGCTCTCGACGACGGACGTCTCGTGTTCGCCCACGACGGCGAACTCGACGTCGACACCGCGTCGAGCGGACAGTGACCGTCGTCAGTCGACGCCGTCGAGGCGGTTCATCGCCCGGTGCAGTTGGTCTTCGCTGAGCGCCGGTCCGCCCAAGGTGCTGTGGCCGTCCCGTTTGCGCGGAGACCATCGAGCGCGAAGCCGAGGACGCGCATCCATAACTCGGGTGATTCTGCGCTGGCGAAGTCGGCGACAGCGTCTACTTGAATCTCTTACTACCTGCCACTGACATGGCCGATGTCGGAGATGTAAGTACTTCACGGCTACCCGTAACGCCTTGTGCGGGTGCTCTCGGTGAAGAAGTAGACGAGACCTTTCCGCGGATCCGGCATCGCTTCGGCTGCGGTCGAGATCTCGACGACGTCCTGGAGGCGCGCAGCGAACAGGTGCTCGATTAGTTGATCCTTGCTCGCAAATCGGCGGTAGACGGTCCCGACTCCGACACCGGCATCCTCCGCGACCTCGGCGAGCCTGGCCATCGAGACACCGGGATGTGAACACCTCGCGCGGGGCGACTGCAGGATGCGTTCGAGGTTTGCCCGCGCGTCGCTGCGGAGAGCACTGTTGTCTGGGGACTCATCTCCTCGGCAGCAGACAACTCCAGCGCCGAGCACGCCGTGTCCGGGGATCCGGCCGTCGTGGCGCAGCAGCTCGCCGAGGGTGCGGCGCTGGCCAGCTATCACTCCGCGTTCTGGGTGGCCGCAGCATTTTTCGCTGTAGGCGCGTTGGTGTCGATGACACTGTATCGCAACGAGATTCCGCAGCAGGACGCCGATGCGGGGCCAGTTCTGGTCCACTGATGGAGTGTGCTGATCGGGGCCCTATCGAGGCGGTTCGCGGCGAACGGTGCGGGGGGTCGGCCTGGCATCTGGAGACCGCGCGATGGTGCGGATGCCGGTCAACCCCTCGATGGCCGCGGCCAGATCGTCGGCGGACAAGGCTCCTGATTCGGGGTCCGTATCTGCTGGCTGGTGGCCTGGCCGGGACTTCTGGTTCATATGTCTGCCTGTCCTCGAGTCGACGCGGGGGAGAACTCACTGATCGGGGTCGGGCGGGTTCGGCTTCAGCGGCACAGGCGTCACCACATACGGGCGTAATTGTCTGGCTGCAAGCATGTTTCCCCTTTCCCGGCGGCTGTCCGCCTCATCTCCTGGTTCCACCACACACCACGAGCAAACGTCTGGCAACTTGCGGCGCTGTGATTGTCCCCACGTAGATGGTACGGGCGGGAACAGATATCCCGGGGTAGCGCTGGTGAGCGGGTCGCGCTATGAGGCAATGACGTTGGTCAGGTGGCAGTCAGTGCGAACACCCGCATGTTGCGATCGGTGCGGGTCTCGTAGACGCCGTAGACCCGGACCATCGCATCGAATTCGCGATAGATGCGGGTTCGTTCCGGTTCGGTGAGGAGAGTGGCGGTCACCGGGATCGCCTTTCCCCCGATGGTCACCGTCGCGTGCGGCTCCGCGATGAGGTTCGTGGACCAGGCGGGGTGTTTCTCTTGTCCGAAGTTGCTGCCCACCACGTAGATTCGGTCACCCTCGCGGTGGTACAGCAGTGGACTGGTCCTCGGCTTGCCGGACTTGCGGCCCGTCGTGGTGAGAAGCACCACCGGCGCGGCGATCGGGCCGAGAACAGTGAAACGTCCACCGCTCTTCTGGAGTAGACGCCGGTCCACTCCGGCGAGCTTCCGAATCACCCACGACCCCGGCCGGGTAGCGGCGAAGGCCGCGGCGGGCTCACGGAGGAAGCTGTTTTCGCTGCCCCAGCGCACGTCGGGGAAGGGTGATTCGGCCATATGTCATCTGACCGCTTCGTCGGACCCCTGTCAATCGTGGTGGCCGGAGGTGCCGACGGTGACGGCGACGGCGCGGACCGCCGGATACGCTATGGCCATGGCTGCACCTGGAACCTCCGCACCAGTGAGCTCGCCGGGCCCTTCGGCCCCGTCGAGCATATATATCGCCTCGCCGGAGGGGGACACCGGTAAGTCCACCATCGCCTTGGGTGTCTTGCAGATGCTGTGTGCCTCGGCGGCACGGGTGGGTGTTTTCCGGCCGATAGCGCGATCGACGGAGGAGACCGACTACATCCTGGAGTTGCTGCTCGAGCACACGACCGCCGACGTCGGTTACGAGCAGTCCCTGGGTGTCACCTATGAGCACGTCCACGCCGACCCCGACGGCGCGCTCGGTGAGATCGTCGCGCGGTATCACACGATGGCCGAGCAGTGTGATGCCGTCGTGGTCATCGGTAGCGACTACACCGACGTGGCCAGCCCAAGTGAGCTCGGGTACAACGCGAGGATCGCCGTCAACCTGGGTGCGCCGGTGCTCCTCGCATTGCGGGGAGCGCGCCGCAGTCCTGACGAGGTGGCCCAGCTCGCTGCGCTGTGCATCGGTGAGTTGAAGGCACATCACGCTCATCTGATCGCGGTGATCGCCAATCGGTGCGACCCGGACGAACTCGGCGCCGTCACGTCCGCGCTGTCCGCCACCGGCGTGCCTGCGTGGAGCTTGCCGGAGATTCCGCTGTTGACGGCGCCGACCATGGCAGAACTGCTCGACGCCGTCGACGGCACCTTGTTCAGTGGTGATCCAGAGCTTCTGCATCGTGAAGCGTTGCGGGTGATGGTCGGCGGCATGACGGCCGAGCACATCCTCGAGCGTCTGAGTGACGGGGTGGTGGTGATCGCGCCCGCCGACCGTTCCGACGTACTGCTGGCGATGGTCAACGCCCACGACGCGGAAGGGTTTCCGTCGCTCGCCGGAATCATCATGAACGGTGGTCTGCTCCCGCATCCCGCGATCGCCGACCTGATGGCAGGTTTGAAACCGCGTCTTCCGATCCTCACCACCTCGCTGGGTACGTTCGACACGGCAAGTGTTGCCGCGCAGACGCGGGGCCGGGTGGCCGTCGGCTCGCAACGCAAGGTCGACACCGCGTTGAGCGTCATGGAGCAGCACGTCGATCCCGCTGTTCTCGTCGAACGGCTGAAACTTCCGATTCCCTCGGTGGTCACACCGCAGATGTTCGAGTACCAGCTGATCGACCGGGCCCGGCGCGGTCGCAGGCACATCGTCCTTCCGGAGGGTGACGACGACCGTATCCTCCGGGCCGCGGGCCGATTGCTCCAACGCCAGGTGGCGGAGCTGACACTCCTCGGAGACGAGGGGCAGGTGCGCAGGCGTGCCGCCGAACTCGGTGTGGACCTGTCCGAGGCGCAGGTTCTCGATCCGCGAACCTCGGAGTACACCACTTCGTTCGCCGAGGAGTACGCCCGGCTGCGCGCGCACAAGGGTATGACCCTCGAGCGTGCACGGGAGGTGATGGGCGACATCTCGTACTTCGGAACCATGATGGTGCACAGGGGAATAGCGGACGGAATGGTGTCCGGCGCCGCTCACACCACCGCGCACACGATTCGGCCGTCGTTCGAGATCATCAAGACTCGGCCGGGTGTGAACACGGTGTCGAGCGTGTTCCTGATGTGTCTGTCCGACCGCGTCCTCGCCTACGGCGACTGCGCGGTGGTGCCCGACCCCACCGCCGAGCAACTGGCCGACATCGCGATCTCGTCCGCTGAGACGGCCGCGCAGTTCGGCATCGACCCGCGCATCGCGATGCTGTCGTACTCCACCGGCGATTCGGGGACCGGCGCAGATGTCGACAAGGTGCGCTCCGCCACCGCCGTCGTCCGTGAGCGGCGACCGGATCTGTTGGTGGAAGGACCGATTCAGTACGACGCCGCCATCGAGCAGAGTGTGGCCGACAAGAAGATGCCCGACTCGCAGGTGGCAGGTAAGGCGACGGTGTTCATCTTCCCCGATCTCAACACCGGCAACAACACCTACAAGGCGGTGCAGCGCAGTGCTGGTGCCATCGCCGTCGGCCCGGTGTTGCAGGGTCTGAACAAGCCGGTCAACGACCTTTCCCGGGGCGCGCTGGTCGAGGATATCGTCAATACGGTGGCCATCACGGCCATACAGGCCGCGGCGCTCGAACCTCGGGGGGCAGACACGTGAGCGACGACACCGCAGGATCGGTGCTGGTACTCAACTCCGGTTCTTCGTCGATCAAGTTCCAGCTCATCCAGCCGGACACCGGCGAGTCGATCGCCTCCGGGCTCATCGAGCGGATCGGCGAACCGGATGGTCACATCGTGTATCGGCACCGCACGGGCGTGGAGGAACGACACGGTGTCATCGCCGACCATCGCGCGGGTTTGAAAATGGTCCTCGAGGTGGTCGCCGAGGTCGGCCGGCCGCTCGGTGAGGCGGGGATCGTCGCCGTGGGGCACCGCCTCGTTCATGGTGGCAAGGTGTTCTACGAGCCCACGATCATCGACGACGACGTAGTGCGGGCCATCTCCGATCTGTCGAGTCTGGCGCCGCTGCACAATCCGGCGAACGTGATCGGCATCGAGGTGGCCCGGGAAGTGCTTCCCGATGTCCCGCACGTCGGAGTGTTCGACACCGCGTTCTTCCACACCCTTCCTGCGGCGGCGTCCACCTATGCCATCGATCGGAGCATCGCGCAGGAGTACGACATTCGGCGTTACGGCTTCCACGGGACGTCGCACCAGTACGTGTCGTCCTGTGCCGCCCAGTTCCTCGGCAGGGATACCTCCGAGCTCGACCAGATAGTTCTGCATCTGGGCAACGGCGCCTCGGCGTCCGCCATACACGGCGGCCGAGCCGTCGACACCAGCATGGGATTCACGCCACTCGAGGGCCTCGTCATGGGTACGCGCAGTGGTGACATCGACCCGGGAGTCCTCCTTCATCTGTATCGGCAGGGACTGACGGTCGACCGGATCGACGACCTGCTCAACCGGCAGTCGGGTCTGCGAGGGCTGTCCGGCGTCAACGACTTCCGCTCGCTCCGGACACTCGTCGGTGAGGGAAACGCGGACGCCGCGCTCGCCTATGACGTGTATGTGCACCGGCTCCGCAAGTACATCGGCGCCTACCTCGTGGAGCTGGGCGGTGCCGATGTCATCACGTTCACCGGGGGAGTGGGCGAGAACAACGTCGATGTCCGGCGCGACGGCCTGGCGGGGCTCGAACGTCTCGGCATCATTGTCGACGACACGCGCAACAGCTCGGAATCCCGGTCGCCCCGGCGCATCTCCTCGGACGACTCCGAGGTCGAAATTCTTGTCGTCCCCACCAACGAGGAGTTGGCGATTGCCCGGGCGGCAGTCGACTTGGTGGGTAGCTGAGCCGGTGACCGACTGCTAGAACAGGCTTTTCGGGCGAATGGTGTTGGCCCGGTCGACCAGTGCATAGCGGTGGGTGCGTTCGGGGGCTTTGCGGGCCAGTGCGCGCAGCGCCGCCTCGGTGCCCGTGCGTAACCCGTGTTCGGTGAACGGCACATCGAGGAAAGGTCTTTGTTCGGTGGTCGACGTGTGGCCGCTGCGTATCCAGTCGAGTGCGGTACCCAGCACGAGGGTGCGCATCTGGAGTGCCCGGCTCTCTTCGTGCGGCAGCGCGGCGACACGAAGCGCCGCCTCGCGCAGCTCGGACTCCTCGATCTTGTCGATCGGCCGCCCGGACAGCAGCACCAGCACACCGGTCATCCGGGCCACGGTGAAGTGCCGGGAGGTGGGGGGAACCTCGTCGAGCGCCGCGAGGGCACCGGAAAGATCTCCGCGCTCGGTGAGTTGCCGTGCCAGCCCGAATGCCGCACTCACAGCGTTGTGGTCGGTGCGCCACACCGACCGGTAGTACTTCTCCGCGAACGACCGCCACGGGGCCGGGTCCGAGGTATCCCAGTGCTGCAGGATCAACTCGGCGGTCGCGGCCAGGGCGAGCTTGGGTGCCGTCTCACCGGGCATCGCTTGCAGCACGCCTTCGAAGTGGGAGAAGGCCGCCTCGTAGTCGCCGGAGAGCAGTGCGGCGATTCCTGCATACCAGTCGATCCGCCAGTTGTCGCCGACGTCTCCCTCCACTTCCCCGAGCAGGGTGAGTGCCGTGGCCGCGTCGCCGAGATCGAGGTGGGCCTTGATCTCGGCGAGCGTGAGTTCGCGGGAAAACGACACATCGGGATTTCCGACGAGGCGTTCGATGCCGTTGTCCCGGGCATGTCGCAGGGAGTCGAGCGTCTGCTGCGGTTCGCTGTGAACGGCGGCGGCCAGCAGGGGAGCGTTGGGGTCGGTGGGATCGATCAGCGGCACCGCCAGGGCCTGCGCCACCGAGCGCGCATCGAGTTTCTGGTCTCGTTGCACACCGTCGACGTAGACGTCGGTCTGTTCGACGGCCTCGTCGGTGCCGAAAGTTGTTCGCTGCCTGCTGAACACCGTGGAGAGTCCGGGGTGCTCCTCGCCGGTCTGCTGCGCGAGTACCTCACGGAGCACGCCGGTGAGCTGACCGGCCATCTCGTGCGCCGAGCGGAAACGCTTCGCGGGGTCGGGATCGGTGGCACGCAGCAGGAGTCGATGGAAGAACTCGTATTCGGCCAGCAGCGGCGCGTTGTCCGGCGTCGGTATCCCGTCGAGGTACCGGCCCTTGTCGGAGGGCATGTCGAGCGTCAGCACCGCCAGCGTGCGGCCCACCGTGTAGATGTCGGAGGCGACGGTCGGGCCCGTCTTCACGATCTCCGGTGCCTGGAAACCCGGTGTGCCGTAGAGATAGCCGTAGTCCTCGATGCCCGCGACCGCGCCGAGGTCGATCAGCTTGAGCGAATCCTCGGTCACCATCACGTTGTCGGGCTTGAGGTCGTTGTAGACCAGGCCCGTGGAGTGCAAATAGTCGAGTGCCGGAAGTATCTCCAGCACATAGGCGATGGCTTGCTCGATGGGCATCCGCTCAGGGCGGTGGTGCGTCGAGAGAACGTCCCTCAGTGAGTGCCCGCCTACGTACTCCATGACGATGTACCCCATCGGAGTCCCGTCGGATCGGGGTTGCTCGACGAAGTTGTAGATCTTCACGATGCTCGGGTGCGCCACTTCGGCGAGAAACTGGCGTTCGGCCACGGCGACCGCCTGCGCCTCGGCATCACCGAAATGCAACAGACCCTTGAGAACCACCCATCGATCGCTCACGTTGCGGTCGATTGCGAGATAAATCCACCCGAGACCGCCGTGCGCGATGCATCCCTGCACCTCGTACTGGCCGCTCACCAGCTCGCCAGGCCGCAGAAGCGGCCGGAAGTCGAAGGTGGCGGCGCACGAGGGACATGTGCCGAACTCGCACTCTTCCGCAGTGGCGCACTTCCGGCCGACCGGATTGCCGCACTTCCAGCAGAACCGCTTGTTCTCGGGAACCGTCGGGTCCGACATGACGGCCGAAGCCGGGTCGACCGTCTTCACCACCGGCACTTCGACGAGCCCACCACCCAGGCGCAGGCGGCCGCCGGAGCGACTGCGCGGTGACCGCGTCGAGCGACCTGTCGTCGAGGCTCCCGATGGACGCGAAGCCTGCGTGGCCTGTTCCGGTTCGCGGGGTGCAGCCTGCGTGGCCTGTTCCGGTTCGCGGGACGCAGCCTGAGTGGCGACGTCGGGATCCGGCGACCCCGAATTCTCCTGGGACATCGGCCTCAGTCCTGGTACACGGCGGCCGGAGGGACGGGCGACGGTCCCAGCATCGACAACCAGCGGTTGTAGGAGTCGGTCCAGGTTCCGTCGCGGCGGATCCGCTCGAGGGTTGCGTTGACGAACCGCACGAGGTCCTCGTTCGATTTGGTGATGCCGATCCCGTACGGTTCGGCGCCCATGCTGTCCCCGACGATCTCGAGGTACGGGTCCTGAGATACCAGTCCGGCCAGAATCGTGTCGTCGGACGTCACCGCATCGACCTGCCGTTGCTGCAACACCACCAGGCAGTCGGACCACATCGGCACGGTGAGGATCTCGGCCGTCGGCGCCACCTGCTGCAGCCGCTCCAAGGAGGTGGTGCCGCGCACCACACATACCCGTTGTCCGGCCAGCTCCGCCGGACCGCGGATGGGCGAGCCCTTGACGACGAGGACCCGTTGTCGCGCCTCGAAGTACTGGCTCGAGAACGCCACCCTCTCTCGCCGGTCGCAGGTGATCGTCATCGTCTTGGCGACGACATCGACCAGCGACTCCTGCAGCGCCCGTTCACGATCGGCGGACGTGAGAATTCGGTACTCCAGGCGCTCCGGGTCACCGAACAGATCCCGTGCAATCTCACGGGCGATGTCGACATCGAAGCCCTCGATCATGCCGGTGGCCGGGTCGCGGAAACTCATGAGGTTACTGCCGGTGTCCAACCCGACGATCAGCCGGCCCCGCGCGCGGATGGCGTCAACGGTCGGACTCGGTGGTGTGCCTGCGTCGGAAACGGGGCGCAGACTGGCTGTGGGATCGCCGCAGTCGCCGCCCGGCGCGGGAGCCGGTGTCGAACGGTCCGTCGGTGCCGGGGCGACGCCGGCCGGTAACGGCGGTTCGGTGTACGAGATGCTCGGCGAACCGACGTGCCCCGACGTCGACTGGGTGCAACCGCAGAGGAGCATCGCCAGCGCTAGCACCACGGGTGCGATCCGGTGCCGCCTCACTGATACTCCCTCAACCGCGGCCACAGTCCGATGATAATTCCGATCACGGCGATCAGCGTCAGGGCGAAGGCCCCCGGGCCCAACGCCGTCAGCACCCCGGATGCGGACGCCACATGGGAGCGCAGATGATCGCGGGCAGAGTCGATGCCTTCGGTGAGCGCATCGTCGAGAGCGGTGAACTGGGCGGCCGAATTCTCGTCACCGGGACCGATGGCGATGGCCGCACCGGTGAGGAAATCGCCTTCGGCGAGAACGGTGTTCATCCGTTCGTGCGCCGTCGACCATCGGTTCCATGCTTCCTCGGCCCGGGTCACCTCGGCGTCACCGACCGGGTTGTCGTCCTCGCGCGGATAGTTCGACAGCACCGCACCGAGCTGAGCGGACTTGTCGTCGAACACCGCGTCGTAGTCGCCGTTCGAATCGCGCCGCACCAACCGGAGTGTCTCCTCGGTGCGCGCCTGCTGGGCGAGGATGCGGCCGGTGGTCAATTCGTGCAGCGGCCGGGCGCCCTCGGTGAGTGCGCGGTGGGTGTCGAGAGCCGAGATCAGCCCTGCTATCAGCATCCATGCCAGCAGAATGGCGGTCGCCGACGATGCCAGGATCAAACCGAGATTGAACGTGCGCCTGGTGAGCCGGGCCAGCACTACCTGGGTGAGGACCAGTCCCACCGCGGCCGTCAGCAGGAGCGCGAGAGCGAACCACGGAGGCCGTGAGTAGTTACTCTGCGTCGACGCGACGCGGGTCTCGTGCCCGGCGTGCAACTGCTGCGCCATCGGAAGCAAGCTCGTCTGCATCAGCGTCGAGGCCTCGCCGAGGTAGGCCGCCCCGACGGGGTTGCCCACCCGGTTGTTCGCCCGCGCGGTCTCCACGAGCCCGGTGTACACCGTGAGGTCGGTGGAGATGGAGGCGAGGAGGCGGCGGCTGTCCTCTTCGCTCGCTGCCAGCCCGCCGGAGGCATGAACGAGATCCGCCGACGCCGTGCCGATCGCCTGCGCGTACCTGTCCCGAAGGTCGCCCGGCTCGAGACCCCCCGAGATGAACGCCGTCGTGGCTGCGGCGTCGGCCACCGACAACGCGATATACAGATTCTGCGCCGAGTACGACAACGGTTCGGAATCCACGAGGACGGCGTCGAGCGTGGCCGCCCTGCCGTTCACCGTGGAGGTGGCCACCAGACCGGCGGCCACGCACAGGAGCATGAGCAGAATGCCGAGACCGGTCAGTCTGGCCGGAGTCGAGTGGAGGAAGGCGCGCAACTCCCTGCGGCGAGCCACCGCCGGATCGACCTCGTCGTCCCCGAGAGCCGACAAAGCTCGGCTACCGTGGGGTTCGATCGACGGTGCCTCACGCAGAACCACGTCGCACCCCTTCTGGAAACGGCCGCACTGTCTGGGGAGCATATAAGCTGCCGCGCCGGGAGGCGGTCAACCGGACGGAGCGCGGGATCGTGCCCCCGGCCGAACGGAGCCCGAACGGGGCCGTGAGCTGGCGAGGCCGGGAGAAACCGTTAGTGTGAGGGAACTGCAGGTGACCCATCAGGTCGGACAGGGGTAGTCGATGCGTGGTGACGGGGACGGCTGGGCAACCGGTCCGGACGGCAGTCGTCATTGGGGCAAGCACGGTGCGGCCGGATTGTTGTTGCGTGCTCCGCTCGCGGACGAGACGCCGGCGGTGCTGCTCCAGCATCGTGCGGTCTGGAGCCATCAAGGCGGGACGTGGGCGTTGCCCGGCGGCGCCCGGGACAGCCACGAGACGACGACCCATGCTGCGGTCAGGGAAGCCCAAGAGGAGACCGGCATCGAGAGTGCGGCCATCCGGGTGCGCACCGAGGTCGTGACGATGGAAGCGGCCAGCGGCTGGAGCTACACCACGGTGATCGCCGACGCCGAGCGCCCGCTCCCCACCGTTGCCAACGGTGAGAGCACGGAGCTGCGCTGGGTTCGTGAATCCGACGTCGCAGGGCTGCCGCTCCATCCGGGGTTCCAGGCGGGCTGGCAGATGCTGCGCACCACGGAGGTACGGCTGGTCCTCGCCGGGCACGACGTTCTGGGGGAGCACGCCTCGCTGACACACTTGTCGAAGGCGTTGCCCCGCACGATCCACATGCCCGACGGAACCTACGGCTGGCTCCCGCGCGTCGAGGTGCTCGACTCGCTCGAGGTGATCGGTGGCACCGCAGAGCCGGCAGGCCATGGCACCACCGTCGGAACGGTGACCGCCGTGGTGACCGCGGACCCCGAACTCGTCGACCAACTCGCGGGCACCGTCCTCACACTGGAGCCGTCGACCGTCCTGGGCTGGCTGGATCAGCCCTGACTCAGCTGTTGGCGCGGAGCATTCCGGCAAGTGAGCGCGCCGCCGCCTGAGGGTCCCGGGCCTCCGTGATCGCCCGCACCACGACGATGCGGGTGGCTCCCGCAGCCAGAATCTCCGGTACGCGTGACTCGTCGATGCCACCGATTGCGAACCAGGGTCGGGTGGGCTGCGAATCGGCGGTGGACCGCACCAGCTCGATGCCCGCCGCCGTGCGTCCCGGCTTGGTGGGGGTGGCCCACACGGGCCCGGTGCAGAAGTAGTCGACGTCGTCCTCGATCGCCGCGAGACTGGCCTGCGCCCGGCTGTGGGTGGACCGGCCGATCAGGACATCCGGCCCTACGACGTTCCGGGCGTACGGCACCGGAAGGTCACCCTGGCCGAGGTGCAGGACATCGGCTCCGGCTGCGAGCGCCATGTCCGCGCGGTCGTTGACGGCGAGCAGGGCGCCGTGCCTCCGTGCGACGGCGGCGAGCACGGACAGAGCCGCAAGTTCGTCGCGTGCGTCCATCGGACCCAGCTCGCGCTCGCCGGCCGAGCCCTTGTCGCGGAGCTGGATGATGTCGACACCACCGGACAGCGCGGCTTCCGCGAACTGTGCCAGGTCACCCTTCTCGCGTCGAGCGTCGGTACACAGGTACAAACGCGCAGATCCGAGGCGACGCCGACGTTCTGCATGGCTGGTGTGATGCGAGGTGGTCACGGCATGACGGTAGCCTCTACGGTGAAAGTGCAACACGGGAGTCCCGGGATCGTGGGGCTGAGAGGGGCTCACGCCGAGCCCGACCGTCATACCTGACCCGGATCATGCCGGCGCAGGAAGTGAGGTGGTGTTCGATGTCAACGGTTCTGAGACCACGGTCGGTGTCCGTCGTCGGCGGCGGGGTGATCGGGCTGTCGATTGCGTGGCGCGCCGCCCGCGCCGGGTGGTCGGTCCGCCTGTACGACCCGGCGCTCGGCTCGGGTGCGTCGTGGGTGGCAGGGGGCATGCTGGCACCGCTGTCCGAAGGCTGGCCCGGCGAGGAGAGTGTCCTCGAGCTGGGCAGTGCGTCACTGGACCGGTGGCCCGACTTCGGCAAGGAGCTCGAGGCCGCCGCCGGTGTCGAGCTGTTCACTTCGGCCAGTTCACTCACCGTCGCGCTCGACGCCGCCGATGCCGAAGATCTGCACACCATCGCCGAATGGGTGGGTGCGCAGGGACGCGATCTGCAGATCCTGAGCCGCAGCGAGGTGCGCGAACTCGAGCCGATGCTCGGGCGTGGGGTTCGGCTCGGACTGCTCGCGGTCGCGGAACTCGCCGTCGACAACCGGTTGCTGCTGGCGGCACTGCGGACGTGCGCAGTCGACGCCGGAGTGGAGTTGATCGAGGAGAGTGTGTCCGACCTCGGCCTGCTCGACACCGACCAGATCGTCCTCACCGCAGGCGTCGCGTCGCCGTCGCTGTGGCCGGGGCTTCCGGTTCGCCCGGTGAAGGGGGAGATCCTGCGACTGCGAGCCCGTCCCGGGGTGACGCCGGCGCCGGGGCGGACCATCCGCGGCAGTGTGCACGGCCGGCCCGCGTACCTCGTGCCGCGGGCCGACGGAATCGTCGTGGGCGCCACCCAGCACGAATCCGGCCACGACACCCAGGTCACCGTCGCCGGGGTGCGCGACCTCATCGCCGACGCCGAAGCCCTGATGCCTGCGATCGGCGAGTACGAACTGCGCGAGGCCTCGGCCGGTCTGCGGCCGATGACTCCCGACAATCTGCCCCTGATCGGGCGAGTGTCGGATCGGGTCGTGGTGGCGACGGGACACGGACGCAACGGCGTCCTGCTCACCCCCGTCACCGCCGACGCGACGGTGGCACTGTTGGAGGGATCGGCTCTCGCCGAGGCGAAGGCTGCCGACCCCGGACGTTTCGAGAAAGTAGCGAGGTAGAGATGAGTGAGCAGCAAGTGGTGGTGCCCGTCGGCATCACCGTCAACGGCGAGGACCACGAGTTCGCGGTAGCGCCCACCGTCGCCCACCTGCTGGAGACGCTGAACCTGCCCACGAAAGGCATTGCGGTAGCTGTCAACGGTGCCGTGTTCCCGAAGGCCCGCTGGGACGAAGTCGTGGACCGCGGCTGGGACATCGAAATCCTCACGGCGGTGCAGGGTGGCTGACGTGACACCGGTGGCGCAGAAGGGCCTGACGATCGCCGGCCGCACCTTCGATTCGCGGTTGATCATGGGCACCGGCGGCGCCGCGAACCTCACCGTGCTGGAGGAGGCGCTGGTGGCATCCGGCACCGAGTTGACGACCGTCGCGATGCGCCGGGTCGACGCGGCCGGCGGCACCGGCGTGCTCGACCTGCTGCGGCGGCTCGACATCGCGCCGCTCCCGAACACCGCGGGTTGCCGGGGCGCGGCCGAGGCGGTGCTCACCGCGCAGCTCGCCCGAGAGGCGCTGGAAACCGACTGGGTGAAGCTCGAGGTGATCGCCGACGAACGCACCCTGATGCCCGACGCGATCGAGCTCGTCAGTGCGGCAGAGCAATTGGTCGACGACGGCTTCGTCGTCCTGCCGTACACCACGGATGACCCGGTGCTGGCCCGCCGGCTCGAGGACATCGGGTGTGTTGCCGTGATGCCCTTGGGGTCACCGATCGGAACCGGATTGGGCATCGCCAACCCGCACAACATCGAAATGATCGTCGACGGGGCTGGGGTGCCGGTGATCCTCGACGCCGGCATCGGAACCGCGAGCGACGCCACCCTGGCGATGGAGTTGGGCTGTGACGCCGTCCTCCTCGCCACCGCCGTCACCCGGGCCAAGGACCCGGCGCTGATGGCGTCGGCGATGCGTGGCGCTGTCGTGGCGGGATACGAGGCACGTCACGCGGGCCGGATACCCAAACGATTCTGGGCGCAGGCGTCGTCGTAGTTCTCGGGGTCGCGTCGGGGTCTCGCTCAGGGTCCGACCGGTACCAGGGGACGAGTCAGGTGTAGACCTGCGGCCGATGCGCGCCGGCCGCAGGTTCGGGCATCCTCGTCACCATGATTGAAGTGAGGGGACTGACAAAGACCTTCGGTGCGACGAAGGCGGTGGACAACCTGACGTTCACCGTCCAGCCGGGTATGGTCACCGGCTTCCTCGGGCCGAACGGTGCAGGCAAATCGACGACGATGCGGATGATCCTCGGGCTGGACCGTCCCACCGCGGGCACGGCGCTGATCGACGGCAAACCGTACCGTGAGCTGGTGCAGCCGCTCCGGACCGTGGGCGCACTCCTGGACGCCAAGTGGGTGCATCCCAACCGCTCCGCCCGCGCCCACCTGCAGTGGATGGCGGCCTCGAACTCGCTGCCGAAGAGCCGGGTGGACGAGGTGCTGCACCTCGTGGGCCTCACGGAGGTGGCCGGCAAGAAGGCCGGTGGGTTCTCGCTCGGCATGTCCCAGCGACTCGGCCTGGCCGCCACCCTTCTCGGTGACCCGAAGGTTCTGCTGTTCGACGAGCCGGTCAACGGTCTCGACCCCGAGGGCATCGTGTGGATCCGCAAATTCATGCAGCGCCTCGCGGCCGAGGGACGCACCGTGCTGGTGTCGAGCCACCTGCTCTCCGAGATGGCACTCACCGCAGAGCATCTGGTGGTCATCGGCCGTGGGCGCCTGATCGCAGACACGACGGTGTCGGAATTCGTGAGCAAGTCCTCGGAATCGACGGTGCGGGTGCGCAGTCCGCAACTGGATGCGCTGCGGAGCGCGCTGACGTCGAATGGGCTCACGGTCCGCGAGGACGGATCCGACGGGCAGCAGGCGCTCGTCGTGGTCGATTCGTCCACCGACGTGATCGGCGCGATCGCCGGATCGCAGGGAATCACCCTCCACGAGTTGGCGTCTCAGCGCGGTTCGCTCGAGGACGCCTTCATGAAACTGACAGGAGACGACGTGCAGTACCACGCAGAAAGCGTCGACGACGTGATGAAGGGTGCACTGTAATGGCTGTTCTCAATGCGGAACGCATCAAGATCACCTCCACCCGGTCGCCGTGGTGGTGCACCGTCATCATCGTCGTGCTGGGTCTCGGCCTGGCCGCGGTCATCGGGTTGAGCGCGAAGGCCAGCATCAACTCCTTCAACGACCAGTTGGCGGACGGGAAGGAACCCGATTTCGAACCCTTCCTGCCGCAGATGGCCGATGCCGTCGGCGGCGTCTCCGGATTCGGTGTCCTGGTCCTGATGATCCTCGCGACCCTGGCCGTGACCAGTGAATACCGCTTCGGGGTCATTCGCACCACGTTCCAGGCAATTCCGAACCGCGCCTCCGTCCTCGTCGCCAAGGCCGGCCTGATCGGCGCGTTCGGTGCCGTGCTGACGTTCGTCCTCACCTTCGGGGCGTACGCCATCGCGAAGGCGACCGCGGGCAACGAGGCAGGTGCTGCCCTCACACTCTCCGGTGGGGATGCGTGGCGGTCGATCTACGGAGTGCCGATCTACGCGTTCCTGTGTGTCGTGCTCGCCGTCGGGATCGGTGCGTTGCTGCGCCAGTCGGCGGGAGCGATCGCGCTGCTGCTGCTCTGGCCGCTACTGATCGAAAGCCTGTTCAACCTGTTCGGATCATTCGGTGAGAAAATCATGCCGTTCCTGCCGTTCCTCAATGCCAATCACTTCCTCGGGGCACCGCAGGGCGTGGACTTCCACTGGGGACCGTGGGGCAGTCTCGTGTACTTCGCGGTGTTCGTCCTGGTGATCTTCGGGGCCAGCCTGGTGGTGGTGAACAAGCGCGACGCGTGAAACCCGATAGAGTACTTTCGCCCTGCCCCTCCGCCAGGTGAACGTCGGGAGACCTGGCTGGGATCGTAGGCAGGGCGGGGAGCCTGTGGGCCGGTGCGACATCCATTCGCACCGGCCCACAGGTGGTTCTGCGTTAGGCTCCCGACATGCGACTACGGGGACTTTTCACCGTCGGAGTGACCGGTGCGCTGGTGCTGGCCGGATGCTCGTCCACGAGCGAACCGGAGTCGCCACCGGTCGACGCGAGCGCACTCGCCGGATCGGTCACCGAGGACGCTGTGGTGGCGCATCTCGAGGAACTGCAAACCATCGCCGACGACAACGACGGCAACCGGGCCGCAGGCACCCCCGGATACGAGGCCAGCGTCGACTACGTGGCACAAGTTCTGACAGACAACGGCTTCGACGTCCAGACCCCGGAATTCGAGTTCCACAATTTCGATGTCGCCGCCGAGAAACTGAGGTCGCGCGATAGTGACGTCGAGGTGCGAGCTCTGTCCTACAGCCCGTCCACCGGCCCCGAGGGACTGACGGCGCGACTGGTGCCGGCTCCCCAGGACGAGACCCCGGGGTGTGAGGCAACGGATTACGACGGTCTCGACGTCAACGGAGCGATCGTGCTGGTAGACCGGGGTATCTGCCCGTTCTCGGCCAAACAGCAGATAGCGGCCGAGCGCGGCGCTTCGGCCGTGATCGTGGTCAACAACGAGGACGGGCCGATGAGCGGCGGCACTCTCGGCGATCCGTCGGCGGGCAAGATTCCCACCGGTGGGGTGAGCAGGGCCGACGGCGACGCGCTCCGGCAGGGCGGCGGAGACGTCACGCTGACGCTCGACACCAGCACCGAGACCAGCACGTCCCGTAACGTCATCGCCCAGACCACGACGGGCTCCACCGACGATGTCGTCATGGTCGGCGCTCATCTCGACAGCGTTCCCGAGGGTCCCGGCATCAACGACAACGGCACCGGCGTGGCCGCGATTCTCGAAACGGCGGTCCAGCTCGGCAGTTCCCCGGACGCCGACAACGCGGTGCGGTTCGCCTTCTGGGGCGCCGAAGAACTGGGCCTGCTCGGCTCCGAGGCCTACGTCACCGGACTGAGCGAGGAGGAACGCAACGACATTGCGCTCTACCTGAACTTCGACATGCTCGGCTCGGAGAACGCCGGCTACCTGACCTACGACGGCGACAACTCCGACAAACTCGGCGAAGGGCCCGGCCCCGAAGGTTCGGCGGGAATCGAGCGCACCTTCGTCGAGTACCTCGGTAAGAACGGCATTGCCGCGAACGGCACCGATTTCGACGGCCGCTCCGACTACGGTCCGTTCATCGAGCAGAAGATTCCGTCGGGCGGGGTGTTCAGTGGTGCCGACGACAAGAAGACCGCCGAGGAGGCCCAGAAATGGGGTGGCACACCCGACGCCGTGTTCGACAAGCATTACCACAGCCCGACCGACACCCTCGCGAACATCGACCGGGCAGCTCTTGCGAAGAACGCGTCCGCGGTGGCCTACGCCGTCGGGGTCTACGCGGAGTCACTGGCCGGTCCCAACGGTGTCCCCACCGGCGCCGATCGCGAGAAGGCTCGGGCAGCGCAGTGATGTCCGATTCGTCACGGGCTTCTGCCTGTGACGCTGGGTTACCCTTGCGCTCGTGAGCGAAGACCCGGCCGACGACAGCGCTGCCGAACTCGACGCTGCGTCCGAGGAGAGTAGACAGGACAAGGTTCTGGGCTGGGTGGGGGCACTGAACCGTCGGCCCCAGCTGATCGATGGACTGCGCAGGGTCCGCCGCGCGTTGCCGGGAGATCCGGCATTCGGCGACCCGCTGTCCACTGCAGGCCCCGGCACCGCACGCGCCGTGGCACGCGTGGCCGACCGCTTCCTCGACCATCAGCCGGGAGCGTCCCGGGAGATGAGCCTCGGCGCCCTGCAGGTGTGGCAGGCGCTGCTCGAGCGCACCGGCCGGGGCCGGGGAACCCGGGAAGTGACCATCGTGTTCACCGACCTCGTCGGCTTCTCGAGCTGGTCCCTCCCCGCAGGCGATACCGCCACCCTCGCGCTGCTACGAGACGTCGCCAAAGCAATCGAGACACCCATGGTCGACCGCGGCGGGCACGTCGTGAAGCGGATGGGCGACGGCGTGATGGCCGTCTTCCCCAGCCCCGATCGCGCCGTCGACGCCGTCTTCGCCGCCCAGGACGCGCTCCGGAATGTCGAGGCCGACGGCTACCGTCCGCGGATGCGGGTCGGAATCCACACGGGGGTTCCCCGGCAGATCGGCAGCGATTGGCTCGGCGTCGACGTCACCATCGCGGCCCGCATGATGGAACTCGGCGGGGACGGCAACGTCATGGCGTCGTCCGCCACCCTCTCGGCGCTCCAGCCGGGGACGCTCGAGGAACTCGGTATCAGCGTCAAACCGTGGCGCCGCGCCTTCTTCGCCCCCGCCCCCAGCGGGGTGCCGTCCGACCTCGGCATCTGGCGGCTGCGGCTCCGCCGCCCGTGAGTACTTCTTAACCGCCGCAGGTTAATAAGTACTCACGGGTGACGAAGTCGCCAGAGCGGGGAGACGGGGCCATGACCGGCTCCCAGGTCGTACGACGCCTCGAGGCACTTGGTGACCCATTCCTTGCCGAACGCGACGGCGTCGGGCACAGACCACCCGTGGGCGAGTGCGCTGGCGATGGCCGCCGCGAGGGTGTCGCCGCCTCCGTGGTCGTTGCCGGTGTCGACCCGGGGGCTGCTGAACTCCCGGAAAGTGTCCCCGTCGAAGAGCAGGTCGGTACTGACCTCCGACGTACGCAGGTGCCCACCCTTGACGATCGACCACTGGGCCCCGAGCGCGTGCAGAGCCTCGGCTGCGCGGCGCGCGGTGGCGTCGTCCACCACCTCGATCCCCGTGATGAGCCGGACCTCGTCGAGGTTCGGTGTCACCACCGTCGCGATCGGGATCAACGTATTCCGTACGGCATCGAGCGCTTCGGCGTGGAGCAGCGGATCGCCATGCATCGACGCGCAGACCGGGTCGACGACGAGCGGGACCGGATGCTCGCGCCCGATCCCCACTTCTGTGCAGACACTCGCGACGGCCTCGATGATAGCGGTGGACGCCAGCATGCCCGTTTTCGCCGCTCCCACGCCGATGTCACCGACGACGGAGCGGACCTGCGCCGCCACCGTCTCGGGTGGAATTTCGTGGAACCCACTCACACCGACGGAGTTCTGCACGGTCACGGCGGCCACCGCGACGCATGCGTGGACACCGCACAGAGCCATCGTCCGTGAGTCGGCCTGAATTCCGGCGCCACCGCCGGAATCGGTGCCGGCGATGGTGAGGACTCGGACGGGGGTCTGGCCGTCGGGGGCCAGGGGCAGCAGCTTCACGGAGGGGACCTTACCGATTCTCTGAGGTGACGGATTCGACGGGCAGATATACGCGGCCACCCGCGCCGACGAACTCGTCCGACTTCTCGGCCATGCCCGCCTCGATGGCCTCCACCGAATCGAGGCCGTTCTTCTCGGCGTACTCCCGGACATCGGCGGAGATCCGCATCGAGCAGAACTTCGGGCCACACATCGAGCAGAAGTGGGCCGTCTTCGCGGGCTCCGCAGGCAGGGTCTCGTCGTGGAATTCGCGGGCGGTGTCCGGGTCGAGGGACAACGCGAACTGGTCGTGCCAGCGGAATTCGAAGCGCGCCTTCGACAAAGCATCGTCTCGTTCCTGCGCCCGAGGGTGCTGCTTGGCGAGGTCGGCGGCGTGTGCGGCGATCTTGTACGTGATCACGCCGGTTTTGACGTCGTCGCGGTTCGGCAGCCCGAGGTGCTCCTTCGGCGTCACGTAGCAGAGCATGGCGGTGCCCGCCTGCGCGATCATCGCCGCACCGATGGCCGACGTGATGTGGTCGTAGGCTGGGGCGATATCGGTGGCCAATGGGCCCAGGGTATAGAACGGCGCCTCTTCGCACAGTTCCTCCTCCAGCCGTACGTTCTCGACGATCTTGTGCATCGGCACGTGTCCGGGGCCTTCGATCATCACCTGCACGCCATGGGATTTCGCGATCTTCGTGAGCTCACCCAGTGTGCGAAGCTCCGCGAACTGCGCCTCGTCGTTGGCATCCGCGATCGAACCCGGCCGGAGCCCGTCGCCGAGCGAAAACGTGACGTCGTAGCGGTGCAGGATCTCGCACAACTCCTCGAAGTGCGTGTACAGGAACGACTCCCGGTGATGTGCCAGGCACCAGGCCGCCATGATGGAGCCGCCGCGCGAGACGATGCCGGTGACGCGACGCGCGGTCAGCGGAATGTATCGGAGCAGCACTCCGGCATGGACCGTCATGTAGTCGACGCCCTGCTCGCATTGTTCGAGCACGGTGTCCCGGTAGATCTCCCAGGTGAGGGCGGTCGGATCGCCGTTCACCTTCTCGAGTGCCTGATAGATCGGCACGGTACCCACCGGGACCGGTGAATTGCGCAGGATCCACTCGCGTGTCTCGTGAATGTTCTTGCCGGTCGAGAGGTCCATGATGGTGTCGGCGCCCCAACGGGTGGCCCACACCATCTTCTCCACTTCTTCGGCGATCGAGGACGTGACCGCGCTGTTGCCGATGTTCGCATTGATCTTCACCGCAAACGCCTTGCCGATGATCATCGGCTCGAGTTCTGCATGCTTGCGGTTGGCCGGGATCACGGCCCGTCCCGCAGCGACCTCGGCGAGCACGGTGTCCGGTGAGACACCCTCGCGCGCAGCGCAGTAACGCATTTCCGGGGTGAGGACGCCCGCCCGGGCGGCGTCCAGTTGGGTCTGCCCGCGATCCCCGGACCACTGCTCGCGGATGCGGGGCAGCCCGGCGGAAACGTCGATCTGGGCGTTGGAATCGGTGTACGGGCCGGACGTGTCGTACAGGTCGAGATGCTCACCGTTGGTCAGGTGGACGCGCCGGACCGGTACGCGAATGTCGTCGCTCCACTGCACGTATTCCTTGGTGCTGCCCGCGATAGGCCCCGTCGTGACGGACGTGGCCGTAGATACAGTTCTGCTCATTGAGATGCTCCCTACGCCGGCATTACCCGGACAGGTTCGACGGTCGACGGCCCTAGCCGTCCTCTCAGCCCGCTGGTGCGAGCCCCCGTGGATGTGTAGTTGTCGCACAGACTGTAACCGACATGTCTGTGAGAAATCATTCCGGGGAACCTTGGACAGCGGCCCGGAGAGTCGGTATAAATGGTGACGTACATCACGTTTTGATCACGGAGCAAACACCAGGAGGTCGCAATGCTGACGGACTCGCAGGTTGTGGACGTGATCGACAATGCCGGTCAGAACCGCTTCGAGCTGCGACTGAGTGGGGACCTGGTCGGAATCCTCGGATACTACGACCTCTCGGGGCCGCCGACCGGCGCCGGCGCCGGGGTCGGGGTGACGGCCGGTCGGCGCCCGCCCGGCGTCCCGGCTCCGATCGTCTCGTTCATGCACACGGTGATCGTCGAGGACTTCGGGCATCGCGGACTCGCGTCGATGATGGTGGGGCGCTCCCTCGACCTGGCCAGGGAATACGGCTGGAAGGTGCGACCGGTGTGTACCTACGTCCAGCGCTTCCTGTCGGCCCATCCGGAGTACCGCGATCTTGTGGTACCGATCGAACGCTGACCGCTGCGCGAAAAACCCGGCAACGAATCGATCCCGGTTACGGCGTTTGTGCTCCCCCCGTCTGCGACTTACTGGTTCCATGGTGGCATGGATCACATTTCGAAGTCTTCCCCGGCGGGCAGTGCCTCGGCGTCGGGCAATGTCTCGGCCGCCGATGTTCGCGTACTCGACGATCCGGCTCACGAACGCTTCGACTTGTGGCTCGGTGACGAACTCGTCGGGATTCTCGGCTATCGCGACGAGGACGACATTCCCGGCTTCACGGCGAAACCGGGTGAGGTGGTGGCGTTCATGCACACGGTGGTGAAAGAGGAATTCGGCGGACGAGGATTGGCCGAAACACTAGTCCGCGCAGCCTTCGACGAGGCACGCGCTCGCGGGTGGAAAGTACGCCCGATCTGCACCTACGTCCAGCGCTATCTCTCGCGGCACCCGGAGTCCCTCGACATCCTCGTCGAGGACTGAATGTCTCTACGCCTCCGCGTTCGTGCAGTTGCGTGCAGTTGCGTCAGTCTCCGAGGTCGACGATGACCGGCGCGTGATCGCTCGCGCCCTTTCCCTTACGTTCGTTGCGGTCGATCTCCGCCTTGTCGACCCGGCCGGCGAAAGCGGGCGAGCCGAGGATGAAGTCGATCCGCATTCCCTGTTTCTTCGGGAATCGCAGCTGCGTGTAGTCCCAGTAGGTGTACACGCCCGGACCCGGTGTGTGCGGCCGCACCACATCGGTGAAACCTGACTCGAGAAACGACTGGAAGGCCTCCCGCTCGGGTGCGGATGTGTGCGTCTTGCCTTCGAAGAGGGCAGGATCCCACACGTCGTCGTCGGTGGGCGCGATGTTCCAGTCGCCGACCAAGGCGATCTGCTCCTCGGGATTCTTCTCCAGCCACCGGACCGCATCCGCACGCAGCTTGGACAGCCACTCGAGCTTGTAGGTGTAGTGCGGATCCGCCAGCTCGCGTCCGTTCGGAACGTACAGGCTCCACACGCGGACACCGTTGCACGTGGCACCGATCGCGCGGGCTTCCTCGACGGGGGCAACCTCTGGATCCTTGTGGAACCCGGGCTGATCGTCGAAACCGATCCGAACGTCCGTCAGCCCCACGCGGGACGCGATGGCCACCCCGTTCCACTGACTGATACCGACGTGCGCCACCTCGTAACCGAACTCGCGGAAACGCTCGTACGGAAACTGCTCGTCCTTGCACTTGGTCTCCTGCATGGCCAACACGTCGGTGTCGGTCCGCTGAAGCCAGTCGAGGATCCGGTCGGTACGGGCACGAACAGAATTCACGTTCCAGGTAGCGATGCGCACGCCGCCAGCCTAGTGCCCGCCGCCGACAGGTTCCGTCGCGTACCGGTAGCGATGGTGCGCAACGAAGCCGAGGCCGCGATACATCGCCTGAGCACCCTCGTTCTCCGCGGCCACCTGCAGGCAGGCATGGGTCGCTCCCTGCTCGCGACCCCACGCGATCATCTCGCCGCAGATCAGGCTGCCGATACCGCGCCTGCGGTGGGCCTGCGCCACCTCGACCGCGGTGAGTCCCACCCACAGGCGGCCGTCCGGGGCCGAGGTCACCGAACCGCGTGCGACTGCGAGGAGGGTGGAGTCGGCGGCGCCGATCCGGCCGAAGCCGAGCGTGCCGCCGCGGACGGCGTCGAGCACGTCGACCGCGAAGTCGGGGAGCGCGGACCCGCGGTACCGGTAGAGCGCGAGCCAGTCAGAATCGGGACGATCGGTGATCGTGGTCGTGCGAGGGCCCAAGGGAAGAGTGAGATTCGCGATATCGGCGCCCATTACGACGACCTCGTCGCTGAGATTCCATCCTGGTGGAACCGCGCCCAGCCGATCGGGAAGCAGAAGCCGCAACGGACGCTCGCGCTCGGCGTACCAGTCGCGCAGCCGATCGAGCGTGCTGCCGGGGGAGCTGTCTGCCAGGTCGCCGACCGTGCCCGGGTCACCGAGGGGGGCCGCCGAGTTCGCGCGCCCGGTGAATCCGTGACCGTACCGGGCCAGCCACCCGTCGATCCAGGCGTGTTCGACTCCCGGCCAACCGTCGGCGGAAGCGAGTTCGAGCGCCCGGATCTCGCTGGTGCGGACCGGCCGCGCGGGGACGGCCTTGAGGGCGATCACCCGGTCCGGTTCCACCTCGACGACCGAACCGTCCGCCGCACGCACGGTGACGAACGGCGCGACGCCCTCCAGAATCCCGACGACGTCGGTCATCGGGTGGCTGCGGCCGGGAGGCAATGCGTAACGCAGCACCACCCGGCTACCGACAGGGATGTCAGTCGTCATGCCCGAAGGGGTCTTCGACCGTTCCCGGCACCCAGCTCAGGCCCGGGACGCCCCAGCCGGCGCGTTTGATCGTCTTCTTCGCGGCCCGCGCGTTGCGGCCGATGAGCATGTCGACGTACAGAAAGCCGTCGAGGTGCCCCACCTCGTGCTGCAGCATCCGGGCGAAGAATCCGCGCCCCTCGATGTCGACGGGATTGCCTTCGGCGTCCGTGCCGGTGACTCTGGCCCAGTCGGCGCGGCCGGTGGGGAACTGCTCGCCCGGCACGGAGAGGCAGCCTTCGACGTCGTCGTCCGGGTCGGGCATGGTCTCGGGAACCTCGGACGTTTCGAGCACCGGATTGACGACGCAGCCGCGACGGCGGAAGGCTTTGCCGCTGTCGTCGACGTCGGGGCAGTCGTAGACGAACACGCGCAGCGACTCGCCGACCTGGTTGGCGGCGAGCCCGACACCGTTGGCGGCGTCCATCGTGTCGTACATGTCCGCGATGAGTTCGGCGAGCTCTGCGGGTGACTGGGACACCGGCTCGGTCGGCTTGTGCAGTACCGGGTCGCCCACGATCCGGATGGGGAGGATGGCCATGGTTGTCAAGGATAGTGCGGCGCGCCCGCGTCGCCGGCACTGCCTGCGGCCTTCCTCATGGTTGAATAGTCGCTGAAGTACAGCTGTGTAATTCGTTGCTCGGTCGGCCCACGCGATCGAGGAGCCGGGGGAACGTGGTTTCGCTGAATTCGAGCGAGAGCTAGTAGTCGAGGAGTGACATGGACGGCGCAACAGCGCGTAGTCGGAACCAGTCCGAGCGCACCGACAACGACAACTCCGCAGGGGTCGACGAGGTCGGGACCGACGGACTGAGCCGTCGGGAACACGACATTCTGTCCTTCGAGCGCCAGTGGTGGAAGTATGCCGGGGCCAAGGAAGAGGCAATCAAGGAGCTCTTCGACATGTCGGCCACCCGGTACTACCAGGTGCTCAACGCCCTGGTCGACCGCCAGGAGGCACTCGCGGCAGATCCGATGCTCGTAAAGCGGCTGCGGCGTCTGCGCGCCAGCAGGCAGAAGGCTCGCGCCGCTCGTCGCCTCGGGTTCGACGTCACCTAGTAGCCCGGTCGCTAAGGTCGACACCGTGAGCAATCAGAATCCGCAATCGTCCGGCCCGCCGTTACGTGCCCTCGCCATGGTGCTGATTTCTCTCGCGATCCTCTTCGCAGGTCTCGGGTTCGCCTCACTCGGCGATTCGGACTCGGAGAACACTGCGGCCACCGTCACGACCGCCTCCGCGGCCCCGCCGGCTTCGGCCGCGGCGCGCACGACGACTGCGACCGCGTCGGCGTCGGCGTCGGGTGCCACCTCGACGTCCGCGTCGGCGAGCACCACGTCCGGCGCCTCGGGTACATCCGCGTCCGCCGACGCGTCGTCGGTGCCCGTGCGGGTGTTCAACAACAGCAACGTCACCGGACTCGCCGGACAGACGGCCACCGAGCTCACCGAGGCCGGCTGGACGGTGGCCGAAACGGGAAACTACAGCGACGGCACGATCTCCGAAACCACCGTCTACTACGGCAATTCGCCTGCCGAGAAGGAAGCGGCGACGCAGATCGCCGCCGAGCTGGGGGCTACGGCCAAACCCCGATTCGCCGGTATCGCGAACTCTTCCGCAGGCGTCATCGTCATCGTCACCGCGGCCGGTTAGCGCGAGCGCCGGGGCAGGCCGGACCGGAAGGCCGGTCCAGGGGCGTCGTGGTTATGATCAGTTGCACTTCTTCGCCACCTCAAAGGAGCGGTTTTGATGGCCTCGAGTACTACCCGTCGGATGTCCTGGCGCATTGTCACCCCCGTGGTGGCCATCGCTGCGTTGGGGCTGACCGCCTGCAGTAACAACGAGGAGCCGTCCGACGTCTCGGGCACCACGCCCCCCGTGTGGACCGGAGCCGCCGATCCCAGTGCCGCAGACGTTCCCGGCGACGCAGGCCACGGTTCGGCCGGCGGGCACAGCGAGAGCGGAAGCGAAACCCTCACTGCGACGTTCAAGAATGCCGAAGGTAACGACGTCGGCACCGCTACCTTCACGCAGTCCGGCGAGCACGTCGAGGTCACCGTGTCGGTCAAGGACCAGACTCCCGGGTTCCACGGCTTCCACGTGCATTCGGTCGGCAAATGCGAGACGAACTCCGTCGCCCCCACCGGTGGTGCACCCGGCAACTTCCTCTCCGCGGGTGGGCACTTCCAGGTCGAGGGGCACTCCGGCCATCCGGCCAGCGGCGACCTCACCTCGCTGCAGATCCTCGAAGACGGTACCGGTGAATTGGTTACCACCACTGACGCGTTCACGGTGGAGGAGTTGAAGAACAGCGATGCCGGGACCGCGGTCATGATCCACTCCGGCGCCGACAACTTCGCGAACATCCCCACCCGGTACGCACCCGCTCCCGATCAGGAAACCCTGAGCACCGGGGACGCAGGCTCACGTGTGGCCTGCGGTGTCCTGGGCGAAAGCTGAGATGTCCGACATCCCGGTTGACGCCGGGATGTCGGTGTACTGCCGCGCTGTGCGGCCTGTGGTTGGATCGGAATCGTGGTAGTTCCCTTTCCCGGTTCGCCGCGGCCGACACTGGGTGTCGAGTGGGAGATCGCGCTGGTCGACAGGGTCACGCGGGATCTCTCCAACACGGCCGCCGAGGTGTTCGATGCGGTGGCGAATCTGGCGGGCCCCGAGGATCCGCGCATCACCAAGGAGTTGCTGCGCAACACCGTCGAACTCGTGACCGGCATCCACTCCACCGTCGGCGAGGCGATGAGCGATCTCGATGAGTCGCTCGATCTGCTGCGGCGGGCTGCCAACCCGCTGGGTGTCGACTTGATCTGCGCCGGCACCCACCCGTTCGCGCAGTGGTCCACCCAGTTGGTCACCCGCACACCCGACTACGACGAGCTGATCGAACGCACGCAGTGGTGGGGGCGGCAGATGCTGATCTGGGGTGTGCACGTTCACGTCGGTGTGTCGTCACCGCAGAAGGTGTTCCCGATTCTCAATGCTCTGCTGCAGCGGTATCCGCATCTACTGGCGTTGTCGGCGTCGTCACCGATGTGGGCGGGCGTCAACACCGGGTACGCCAGTAACCGTGCGCTGATGTTTCAGCAGCTGCCCACGGCCGGGTTGCCCTACCAGTTCGCGAATTGGGCGCAGTACGAAGACTTCATCAGTGATCAGATGAAAACCGGGGTGATCACCAAGATCGGCGGCATGCACTGGGACATCCGCCCGGCTCCGCGCTGGGGCACCATCGAGGTGCGGGTTTTCGACGGCATTTCGACCCGGGCCGAACTCGGGGCGCTCGTGGCACTCGTGCATTGCCTGATCGTCGATCTGGACCGGCGTTTCGAGGCCGGCGAGAACCTGCCGAACCTGCAGCCCTGGCATGTCAAGGAAAACAAGTGGCGGGCGGCGAGGTACGGGCTCGACGCCGAGATCATCCTCGATTCGGACAGCAACGAGAGGCTCGTCACCGACGACCTGAACGATCTGCTCGAGAAGCTCGCACCCACCGCTGCGCGTCTCGGGTGTGCGAACGAGCTGGCGGCTGTGGCCGATATTCCGCGCCGCGGGGCCTCCTATCAGCGCCAACGCCAAGTCGCGGAGGCCACCGGGGGCGATCTGGTGGCGGTGGTCGATGCTCTCGTGAAGGAACTGGGCACCTGACACCGCGGTACCAGGATCGGACGCTTGTCCACCTGCCGTTCATGTGTTGTTTACACTTGGCGGGTGTCGATCGACGAAGTAGCCGTTGCACGGCCGGGGAGGTCCGTCGACCGGTCGCCCACACTCGTTGCCGGTGGCGTGCTGGGGGTCGTGGCTGCGCTGGTGACGGTCCAGTTGCTCGCGTCGGCGCAGGGATTCCAGGGGCCACTCGAAAGCCTTGTCCGTGACTATGTTCTGACACCGAAGTCGGCGTCCGTCCCCTGGGCGGGGCTCGCGCTCGCGATGGTCGGGCTCACTTCACGGCAGCGGATCGTGGCCCTGTCGGCCGCGGCCGGCATCGATGTGTCCGTCGCCGCTGTGCGGTACGCGGCGGGGGGCCCTCTCACCGTGGGAAACGGTGCGACGTGGGTTCTCACCGCGGTCGGTGTCTACGCCGCAGTCCGGTGGACCGGCGAGCAGCGGCGCAGCGCGCTGAAGGGGGTGGCCCTCGGTGCCCTGCTCATTCTTGCGACCAAGTTCGGCGATGCGTGGTTGCAGATCACGATCATGGCCGGCCCGATGGTTCTCGACGAATACGCGCAGCTCGCCGACCATGCCCTGGGAAATCCGTCGTGGCACATGGGACAGCTGGTCGATGCTCTCGGTTCGGTCGGATACGGGGTTCTGCACTGGGTTTACATCGAACTACCGGTCGCCGCGATCGCGGTGGCGATCTATCAGCTGCGACACGGCTGGCCCACGCATTATCTCGTCCGCACGTTCCTGATGATCGGCCTCGTCGGGCCCATCTTCTACCTTCTCTTCCCCGTGGTGGGGCCGATCTTCGCATTCGGCACCGACGGGGAGGGCTTCCAAGCAGGCAATTACTGGCCGAATCTTGTTCCGACGCCCGACTTCACCCCTGCGCCGATGGCGTTCGATGAGGTGACGCCCCGCAACTGCATGCCCAGTCTGCACACCGCGTGGGCGCTCGCGCTGTTCATCCACTCGCGCGGCGGCACCTGGTGGCTTCGGCTCGGCGGCACGTTCTGGCTGGTATGCACTCTCACCGCGACGCTCGGCTTCGGCTATCACTACGGAGTCGACCTGGTGGCGGGAGCCGTGCTCTGCCTGACCATCGAGTCGGCCTTGCGGGACCCCGAACGCGGGTGGGGCTGGTTCCGGATTCGGCTCGTGGGCGGCGGGGTGATCGCACTCGTCGTACTGCTGCTCAGTTACCGCTATCTGGCCGTGCCGATGGGCCGCTTCCCCGAGGTCTCGGGACCGATCGTGATCGGTGTCCTCGCCGCTGTGATTCTCGGGTTCTACGCGACCTTCTTCGCCCGCGAGGACAGCGCGCTGCACCGCTGGGGCACCGTCGGTTCCCGGCCCGCGGTCACGGCCGCTCTGGAGGCTCCAGCTCGTTGATCATCATCAGCCCGTCCTGATCGCGTTGCTCCCGGTACGCGACGCGGCCGACGCTGTGCGCGATGACGGGAGCGGTGAAGAGAGTGAAGACGCCGACGAGGATCAACATCCAGATGTCGACGTTGCCCCGCAGTTCGATCACGGCGCCCACCAGCACCATGTTCAGTCCGACCACCTGCGGTTTGGTGGCGGCGTGCATGCGCCGCAGAGTGTCGGGGAAACGCACGATGGCGATGGCCGCGGTGAGCGCGAGGAGTGAGCCCGCCAGCATGAGACCGGCGCCGATGTAGTTCAGGACACTGGTCATTACTTGTCACTCACTCGGAAGCGGGCCACCGACACGGAACCGATGAAGCCGACCAGCGACAGGGCGACGATGGCAGGGACGATCGTGGTGTCGCCGGTGTAGGCGGCCCACACCGCGAGACCACACATGGCGAGGGCGATCAGGGTGTCGAGGGCGACGAGGCGGTCCAGTGAGTTGGGCCCGTCGAGGAGCCGAAAGGTGGTCAGCACGCCGGCGATCACCAGAACGATCCCGGATATGACGGAGACGACTGTCATGTGGTGCCCTTCTGAGTGGGGTCCTCGTACTGCTCGTCGCCGAAGTGCCAGGCACTCGGCTTCCATTCGGAGTCGCGCTCGAAGGCGGCGATGAACAAGCGTTCCAGTTGCGCGACCGTGCGGTAGAACTGGCCGACCGCCTTCGCCGAACCCATGTCGAGTACATGGACGTACACGATTCGTCGAACCTGATCGATCTCGAGCACCATGGTTCCCGGGATGAGATTCAGGACGTCGATGAACAGGGTGAGGACCAGATCCGATTTGATTCCGAGTTGGTACCGCAGAACGCCGGTGACCGGTGGTGGACCGGGGCGTACCGCCAGCCAGGCGATCTGCAGGCTCGATTCGAGCGAGTAGTACACGAATTTCCATGCCAGCCGGAGGAGTGACAGGACGTGCACGCGCCCCTGGACCGGCACCCCCGGCAGGGGCATGAGGACCATGATCAGCACACCGACCGCGACTCCTCCGACCACATTGGCGATGCTGAGGTTTCCCCACAGGAGAATCCATACGGCCGTCAACCAGACCAGTGCGCTGAGTTGGAGAAATCTCTCGCGTTTCATCGCGGCGCCTCCTGCGCTTCGGCCCCGCTGCGATCGCCCAGGACTGCGGTGATGTAGATCGAGCGGTCCTGCAGGTCGGTGGCAGCACGGTCGCTGATCGAGATGATCTGCCCGGCGAAGACCGTCATGGCCAGGCCGACCCCGACGAGCGCGACCGTGGGTAGCAACATCATCGCGGGTATGCGCCCCACGTCGGCGCGATCGTCGAACGGGATGTCGGCCTCGGACTCGTCGATCAGTGCCGACGGGCTGACGTCGGCGAGGTCACCTTCCGGGGCGTCGGCGCGGGCCCGCCAGAACGCCTTGGTCCAGACGCGGGCCACCACGTACAGGGTGAGCAGGCTGGTGAGGGTACCGCCGCCGACGAGGACCCAGGCCAGCACCCCGGCGTCTGCGGAACCCGCTTGCAGCAGGGCTACTTTGCCGATGAACCCGGAGAACGGCGGGATGCCCCCGAGGTTCAACGCAGGGACGAGGAAGACGATGGCCAGGACGGGGCTGGCGGCGGCGAGCCCGCCGAGCCGGCGCAGCGACGACGACCCGGCCTGTCGTTCGATGAGACCGACGACGAGGAACAGCGTGGTCTGCACGAGAATGTGGTGCGCCACGTAGTAGATGGCACCCGAAAGCCCCGACTGCGTGGACAGCGCGATACCGAACACCATGTAGCCGATGTGACTGACCAGGGTGAAGGACAGCAGGCGTTTGATGTCGCTCTGCGCGATCGCACCGAAGATGCCGACGAGCATCGTCAGCAGGCCGCACACCATCAGAACGTTGTCGAGTTCGCCCTCCGGGAACAGCAGCGTGTGCGCGCGGATGATCGCGTACACGCCCACCTTGGTGAGCAGACCCGCGAAGACGGCTGTGACCGGTGCCGGCGCCGTCGGGTAGGAGTCGGGGAGCCACGTCGATAGAGGGAAGACCGCGGCCTTGATCCCGAACGCCACGAGCAGGACACCGAAGATGGCGGTGCGCGTGCCCGACGGGATGCCGTCGAGCCGGGTGGCCATGTCGGCGAGGTTGAGGGTGCCGGTGGCCGCGTAGGCGAAGGAAATGCCGGCCAGGAAGATCAGCGACGACACCATCGACACCATCACGTAGGACACGCCGGCGCGGACCCGCTCGGCGCTCGCTCCCAAAGTCAGTAGGACGAAGCTGGCCGCGAGCAACACCTCGAAACCGACATACAGGTTGAACAGGTCGCCGGCGAGGAAGGCGTTGGATATTCCTGCGGTGAGGGCTAGGTACGTGGGCAGGAAGATCGAGACGGGCTGGTCTTCACTTCCGTCGCGGATGCCCTGACCGACCGCGTATGCCATGACGGCCAGCAGCACGATCGAAGAGACGACGAGCATCATCGCGGACAAACGGTCGACGACGAGGGTGATGCCGATGGGGGAGTCCCAGCCGCCCACTTGAATTGCCGTCGTGCCGTCGCGGTCCGCGAGGTACAGGAGCAGTGCGGACACGACCAGCACGGCGATCAGTGCGGTCAGGGTGATCACCCGCTGGGCCCGGGGACGCCGGCCGAGTACCAGGGTCGCGGCGGCGGCGAGCATGGGCACGAGAACCGGCAGCGGCGCGAGTGTGGTGACGAGGTGCGGGGACAGGGTCACGGCTTCTTTCCGATCGTGGCCTTATCGTCTTCGTCGTCATCGAAATCGCCGGTGTGCAGCTCTTCGTAACCCTCGAGGTCTTCGAGGTTCCGTAGTTCTTCCAAGGGGATGGGATTACCGTTCCGGTCGAAGGCGTCACCGGTGAAACTGGGCTCGCCGGTGACGGGGTCGTCGGAGCGGTCGCGGTCGGGAGCTTCCGAGGGCGAACGCCGCAGCAGGACCCGGGTGTCCTCGGGATCGTTCTCGACGAGGTCGGCGGTGGTGATCTTGAACGACCGGTACGCGAGAGCCAGGACGAAGGCCGCAATGCCCATGGTGATGACGATCGCGGTGAGCACCATGGCCTGCGCGAGGGGATCGGCCATCGACTCGTGGATGGAGTCACGGCCCACGATCGGTGGATTGCCGTCCGAGCCACCCGACGTGAGGATCAGAAGATTGATCCCGTTCCCGAACAGCAGCAGTCCCAGGAGCATGCGCGTGATGCTGCGCTCGATGAGCAGGTAGACGCCTGCCGACACCAGGACGCCGATGATGACGAGGAATCCGATGTTTGCGCTCATTTCTGGTTCACCTCGATCTGTGCATCGAGACGTGCGCCGAGACTGCGGAGCACGTCGAGGACGAGACCGACCACGATGAGGTACACACCCAGATCGAAGAACAGTGCGGTGACCAGCTTGATGTGTCCCAGCAGCGGGACCGTCACCTCGAACACTGCGGACGACAGCACGGGTGCGCCGAGGAACAGCGACACCAGGGCCGTTCCGGCGGCGAGTGTGAGGCCCAGACCGAGAATTTTTCCGGCGTCGATGGGGACCGTTTCTCCCAGCTCGTACCGGCCGCCCGCGAGATAGCGCAACACAAGGGCGAGCCCCGCGGTGAGTCCGCCGGCGAATCCGCCACCGGGTGTGTTGTGCCCGGAGAAGAAGAAGTAGACCGACAGCACCATGATCGTCGGGAAGATCAGCCGGGTGGTCACCTCGAGAACCAGCGAACGGTGTCGGGGATCGATGAGATCTCCACCGAGCAGCCAGGTCGTCTCCGACTGCGCGGACGCCTGTTCGACGGTGACTGCAGGGGCGTCCGACACGCGGGGCGCGCTACCGAAGCGGCGATTGCGGAACACCAGACTCGCGACACCCGTCGCGGCGACGAGTAGAACCGAGATTTCGCCGAGCGTGTCCCAGGCGCGGATGTCGACGAGTAGGACGTTCACGACATTCTTGCCGTTTCCGATGTAGTACGCGGCGTCGGGAAGCAACCCATGAATGGGCACCGTGTTGCGGGCGTTGATCGCGTAGGCACCGATCGTGGTGATGGTGGCGCCGACCGCGACGGCGAGCAGTGCCCTGGGCAGCTTGAAACCGATCGCCCTGCTCTCGTCGACCTCTGCGGGAAGCTTGCGGAACACCAGCACGAAGATCACCAGAGTCAGCGTTTCGACGAGGAACTGGGTGAGCGCCAGGTCCGGGGCGCCGTGCAGCGCGAACAGGACACCGCAGCCATATCCACTGAGGCCGACGAGGATGACGCTGGCCAGCCGGTTGCGCATCACCGTCGCCGCGAGCGCGGCGGCCACCATCATCAGCCCGATCACGAACTGCACCGGCGAGTCCCACAGTCGGAGGTCGGCGTCGGTGCGGCTGCCGGTGAACAGCAGAACGAGCGGCAGCACGACGAGCGTGGCGAGAATGATCGCCTGGGTCCGGGGGAGCGAACCGCGCTGAGTGGCACCGGTCAGCCGCATCGACAGGGCGTCCATGAAGCGGAGTGTCGCGTCGTAGATGCGGTCGGCGTTGCCGAGCGGTGGATGTTCGAACCGCAACCGGATGACCCACCGCTGCGCCACGAACAGGGCGGTGCCGACGGCGAACACGAGCACCGTCAACAGCAGTGCGGTGTTGACGCCGTGCCACAGCGCGAGGTGGTAGTCGGAAGCGCCCTCGGCAGGCAGCGTCTGCGAGTACGGAACCAGCAACTTCTCGAGTTGGGGTGACGCCACACCCGCGGCCAGACCGAGCATCGAGAGCACCGCGGGCGCGGCCAGGAACATCGGGCCGGGGGCGTGCATCTTCTGCACGGCAACGGTGGGATTCTCGAGCCGCTTGCGCCCGAATGCGCCCCACATGAACCGCACGCTGTAGGCGAAGGTCAGGATCGATCCGACCACCACCACGGCCACGGCCACGAGGCGAGCGGGGTCCGCGAGCGCCGTGGTGCTCAGCAACGAGTCGAAGGCTGCTTCCTTGCCGACGAAACCCAGGAACGGCGGCAGTCCGGCCATGCTGGCCGCGGCAAGGGCCGCGAACACCGTCAGCGCCGGTGCGCGGGCGCCCAGGTGGCCCAATTTCCGGATGTCCCGGGTGCCGGTGGAGTGGTCGATGATGCCGACCACCATGAATAGCGCCGCCTTGAACATCGCGTGGGCGACCACCATGGTCAGCCCCGCCAACATGGCGTCCCGCGTACCCAGACCCACGAGCACCATGAGAAATCCGAGCTGACTGACGGTGCCGAACGCGAGGACGAGTTTGAGGTCGAAGGCCCGCAGCGCACGCCACCCCGCCAGCACCATCGTCAGCAGCCCGAGCGTGACGATGGTGAATCGCCACGGGGCGGCGTCGGCGAAGCCGGGGGACAGCCGGGCCACGAGATAGATGCCGGCCTTCACCATGGCCGCGGCATGCAGATAGCCGCTGACCGGAGTCGGGGCCGCCATCGCTCCGGGCAGCCAGAAATGCAACGGGACGATCGCGGATTTCGACAGCGCGCCGATGAGGACCAACACAACACCGACACCGGCGAGCCAGCCGCGAGGTGCGACCTCGATCAGTTCCGACAGGTTGTACGTGCCACCGACCTGGCCGAGGATGATGATGCCGACGAGCATGGCCAGCCCACCCGCGGTGGTGACGAGCAGCGCCTGCGTCGCGGCCCGGCGACTCGAGGCGCGCTCGGCATAATGGCCGACCAGCAGGAACGACAGGACCGTCGTCAGCTCCCAGAAGGTGTACAGCAACAACATGTTGTCGCTGGCGACAAGCCCGAACATGGCGCCGGCGAACGCCACCATCTGCGCGGCGAAAATACCCAGCCGAGGCTCGTCGTCGGTGAAGTACCGCGCGCAGTACATCAAGATCAGGGCGCCGATCCCGAGGACGAGCAGCGACATGATGGCGGCCAGGGGATCGAACCAGAAGTCGATGTTCATCGACAGGCCGGGGATCCACTCGAGTGAGACGGTCTGCACCGTCCCCCAGTGCGCGATCACCCAGCCGAGTGATACCAGCGGGACGAGCGCGAGCGGATAGAAAGCGTTGCGGCCGAACATGCGCACCACAAGCGGAGCCAGAACGGCGGCGACAGCATGGGCGAGCAGAACAGCGAGCAAAAGGCACTCCGTCGTTGGTCAGCGGGCGGCGGGGTGTCGGAACGCAGCGAACCGAGTCGGTGTAGACCGTTCGCGAAGCTAGCGAGTTGGTCTACGACGTACATCTTACTGGTTCCAGGTTTCGGCCTCGAGTCCCGGCAAACCGGACGAAACGGGCGGGCCCGTCACGCTGCGTCATTTCAGGGCCGCGGCGGGCTGTTCTATCTTGTGAGGCGTGCCCGCCGAGATCCGAACCGCAGCCCTCGCTCACATCCGCCAGAGGCGGCTTCTGCAGACGAGATCGGTCGGAAAGTCGGCGTTCTACATGGCCGGCGGCAAGATCGATCCCGGAGAGAACGCCGAAGAGGCGCTGCACCGGGAAATTCGGGAAGAACTCGACGCCGCGATCGTGGACGGCACCCTCGAGCAACTGGGAGTCTTCGAAGCGCCGGCGTACGGGCATCCCGAAGGCACCGCCCTGCACATGACGTGCTTTCTTGCAGAACTGAGCGCTGAGCCGCGGCCCACGAGCGAGATCGCGGAACTGCGGTACTTCACGGTCGACGAGTACGCGGCGATGCCCGACGTCGCGCCCGGTTCGATGCTGGTGTTTCGCCGGCTGCAGTCGCTGGGTCTGCTCGACTAGGTGAGCGGTGCGGTCGTTTCCAGCGGTCGGCGACGAGACCGTATCGAGTAGGCGCAGTACGCCACGACGGCCAGCATCGCGATCCCGGCGAGATGGTCCGATGCCGCCGAGGCGGGCGAGGGACCGTCGGGGGTGAACGCCGCCACAGCGCCGAGCGGTCCATAGGCGCCGGCGTACACGACCCGGCTGCCCGGGATGGTGGTTGCCGCCACGAAGACGAGCGAGGCGAACGGCAACGCCAGGCCCAGAACGGCGACCGGCGCCGACGCGGGGAGCGCGGCGGCCAGCGCAAAACCCATCCCGGTGCACAGGACGAGGAGCCGGGCGAGAAGGAGGACGCCGTCATTGCCGAAGTCGGGCTGTACGGCGGTGGTCAGGGGAACGAGGGCGGCGAGCCCGAGCCCCCAGTACGGTCGTCGCAACGTCGGAGGAACCCGGACCGCGACCGCGATGCCCAGTGCCAACGCTGTGACACCGACGATCAGGACGGCGGAGGCGGGGGTTGTCACGCGCGGGGTCCGGAGGTCGTCGAGGACGGGCATGGCCGCGGCGGTGACTGCTGTCGCGGCCAACAGGAAATGCCCGTCGGCACGGGGGAGCAAGCGTGCGGACACCTCCGTGCACACGAGCACCACCACGAGGCAGAAGCCGATGATCAGCCACACCGTCAGCGGTTCACCGAATTCGTGATCGTCGATCCACGCACCGAGTAGCCGGTTGAGGAGAGCGAGAGCCAGTGCCGCGGCCAGTGCCGTCTGAAGGGTTCGACGTTCGGGACGCTGCACCCGGAACTGCTTCTGGGCGAGGGCGGTGCAAACGAGCGCCAGTACCAGCGTCCCGATCAGCAACCACATCGGTGGTTCCCCGATCGCGGACGTACTCCGGCTTGCCGGTTCGAGATACTCGGCGTCACCGCGTGGTAGTCGCGCGACGCTCGCGAGAACGAACGCTCCCGCCACGCCGAGCGTCAGCGTCAGCTGCGGACCCCACCGTCCCCACACTGCGGCGACCGCGGCTCCGAGAAGAATCCCCGCGGTTGCGGTCTTCGCGAAGTGCAACGCGATCAGCGTGTCGACACCACTTGCCCCGGCCACCGCAGAGCGGGTTGCGATCAGGACGAGTGCACACGCCGCGGCGACGATCCACGAGGCGCGGCGTGAGCCCGACCGCTGCAGTCCGGCCACAGCGATCACGGCGAGGACGAGGGCAACCACGACACCGGTCGGCTGGCTGCTGAGCCACCGGTCGATCTCACGATCCGACGCATAGATGGCCCACGCGCGATTGCGGGGATTGGTGAGAACGAACCCGGCCAGTGCGCCGGAGGCGAGGGCCGCCGCCGCCGACAGGGGTTCGCGGAAGTCCATCCACTCACGGTACTCGAGCAGCGAGGAATGGACGGCACCCACCTCGCGTTGCCAACGAAGGCGTACCGAGAACGACTCCGTCCAACACTTTCCGAGGCGAGGAGCCCACCCATGACGTCGATCCACGAGAAGGCCACAACGCTGCTGCAGCTGCATCAGCCCGGTAACCCGGTCATCCTGCCGACGGTATGGGATGCGTGGTCCGCGAATCTGGCTGTCTCCGCGGGTTTCCGAGCACTCACGGTCGGTAGCCATCCGGTGTCGGACTCGATCGGCAAGCCCGACAACGAGGGAATCACCTTCGACGAGCTGCTGCATCGGATCGCCCAGATCACCTCCGCCGTCGACCTGCCCATCTCGGTCGACATCGAATCCGGCTATGGGGAGGAACCTGCTCGCCTCATCGACGGCTTGATCGGCGCCGGCGCCGTGGGGCTGAATATCGAGGACACCGTCCACAGTGAAGGCGGCCGGCTGCGTGAGCCGCAGGAGCACGCCGACTTCGTGGGGAAACTACGCCAGGCCGCCGACGCCGCAGGCGTGCACGTCGTCGTCAATGCGCGGACCGACCTGTTCGTCAAGAAGGTCGGAGAAGATGCCGATCGCGTCGACCGTGCCATCTCCCGGCTGAAGCTCGCGGCCGACGCCGGTGCCGACGTCCTGTACCCGGTGGGCCGCCACGACGACGCCACCCAGAAACGTCTCACATCGGAGCTGCCGCTGCCCGTCAACGCGATCGGCCTGCCCGACCAGGACGACCCGGCATCCTTCGGACCGCTCGGCGTCGCACGCGTGAGCTTCGGTCCGTTCTTTCAAGCTGCCCTCGCGTCGCACGCCGCGACATTGCTCGGCCGCTGGTCCTGACCCGTGAGTACTTGTTAACCGCGGGCGGTTAAGAAGTACTCACGGGCGCGACAGCGCATACGCCTCGAGGTGCGCCACTTGCTCGGGGTCGAGCGAGGGGCGCACCTTCTCGCGTGCTGCGGCCACGTCGGCGGCGGTGACGTCGGCGGCGTCGATGCTCCGGCGCATCGCGGCGAGCGCGGCTTCGCGGAGGAGCGCCGAGCAGTCGGCGGCCGAGTAGCCGTCGAGGTTGTCGGCCAGGTCGTCGAGGTCGACGTCGTCGGCGAGCGGGACCGAACTACCGGCGGTTCGCAGGATCGCCTTGCGCGCCTCCGCGTCGGGCGGCGGCACGAACACCAGTCGTTCGAGGCGTCCGGGCCGCAGTAACGCGGGGTCGATCAGGTCGGGTCGGTTGGTGGCGCCGAGCACCACCACATCGCGCAGAGGCTCGACGCCGTCGAGTTCGGTCAGCAGCGAGGCCACCACGCGGTCGGAGACACCGGAGTCGGAACTCTGACCGCGGCGCGGGGCCAGCGCATCGATCTCGTCGAGGAAGATGAGGGACGGCGCAGAGTCGCGGGCCCGCTGGAACAACTCGCGCACCGCCTTCTCGGACGCGCCCACCCACTTGTCCATCAGCTCGGCGCCCTTGACGGCATGCACGCTGAGCTGTCCCGTACTGGCAAGGGCCCGAACAAGATAGGTCTTCCCGCAGCCCGGAGGTCCGTACAGCAGGACTCCGCGCGGAGGGTCGACACCGAGGCGTGCAAACGAATCCGGATGCTGCAACGGCCACAGCACCGCCTCGGTGAGGGCCTGCTTGGTTTCGACCATGTCACCGACGTCGTCGAGGGTGAGGCTGCCGATGGCCAGCTCCTCGCTTCCCGACCTCGACAAGGGGCGGATCACGTCGAGGGCCCCGAGCAGATCCTCCTGGGTCAGAGCTGGGTCGGCCGGTGACCTGGTGGCGCGGGAGGCGGCCCGCAACGCTGCTTCCCGGCACAGCGCTGCGAGATCGGCCACCACGAATCCCGGCGACCTGGCCGCGATGGCATCGAGGGCGATCCCGTCGGTGGGCACCTTCCGCAGCAGCAGTTCGAGCAGGGCTCTTCGGGTGGCGCCGTCGGGCAATGTCAGGGCGAGTTCGCGGTCGCACAGTTCCTGGCCGCGCAGCCGGGTGTCGGTCGATTCCGGATGCGCGGTGGTCGCCACGAATGCGACACCGGCAGTGTCGACGGCACGGCGGAGTTGGTCGAGGATCAGGGCGGAGACGGGTTCCGGAGTCGCGGGCAGCAGGGTGTCGATGTCGGTGATGAGTAGCACCCCGCCGCCGCTGATCGCGTCGACTGCTGCTGTGACCCGTTGCAGTCGTGCACCGGCTTCGAGAGCGCCGACGCTGGGACCGTCGAGTTCGACGACGCGCCGCGACGCCAGCACGGAGCGGGCCAAGGTGGCTTTACCGACGCCACCCGGCCCGGTCACGAGGACACCCAGGTGAGGCGACGCCCCGAGCTTGCGGAGCAGTTCGGGTTCGTCGAGCGCGAGTCCCAGCCACTCGGTCAGTTTGGCGGCCTGGGTCTGCGCCCCGACGAGGTCCTCGACGGGCAGGGGTGGGACGGCCGCCGTTTCGGTCACCGTCGCCGACAGGCGCGCCGGTGCGGACGAGACCGCGGTGCGCGTTCCCGCACCCCACCCGACCGCGGTGTTGGGTTGCACACTCACCGGGCCGCCTGCCGGGTCCACCCCGGTGACGGTGAGCAGTTCCGACGTCCATGCGACGCCGAAGGTCCGGGACAGTGCCTGCGTGGCGGGTGCTGTGCTGGTCCCGGGGCCGAGGTCGCGGGGGAGCAGGGACACCGCGTCACCCACGCTGAGGACCTTCCCGAGGAGGGCCTGCCGCAGGGTGACATCGGAGATCGAGGTGACCGCCAGGTTGGAGCCGCTGACCGTGACCGCTCTTCCGCCGTATACGGTCACCGGCGTCACGACGACGGTGGCGTTCTCGGTGAGGCCGGCATTCGACATCGTCACGTCGTCGAGCAGCGCGGTGCCCGTGGGCGTTCCGGCCGGCGCGATGCCCGCCACCGCTGCCGTCCGGCGCGCCCCCACCAACGCGATCGCGTCCCACTCGCGGAGACCGAGCGCGGCGAGCGCTTCCGGATGGAGCCGTACGACGCCGCGTCGCGTGTCCGCGGCCGAAGTGTTCAGTCGGACTGTGAGCGCGAGTTCCGGTGAGGTCACGCGTCGAGCCTACGTGCGCGAGTGGACTATCGGGCTCGTGGACGGCGCAACCCGAGCCGCGCGGCGGAGCGCCGTCCGCGGGTGTCGGGCTGTCGCCGGATGGCTCGCCGTTCGGCCGGTTTGATCTCCCAGGTCTCCGGCCTCGCCGCCACCCACCGCTGCGAGCGGACGGCGAACGGAATGTGAGCCAGGTATACGGCGACGAGGGCCATCAACAGAATGAACGGATAGGTGACCAACGCTGCGGCTGCGAGCGCCACCAGCACCAGCAGACCTGCTGCCATGCGAGGCGGAACGGACACGGTCTTGAGCGCCAGAGTGGGAATGCGGCTGACGATGAGGGCGGCGGAGAACACCGTCCACGCCACGACGACCGGATACGACGACCACCAGCCGTCGCCCCACTGCGCTGCTGCCGCCAAGGGCGTCAGCGCTACCAAGGCTCCCGCGGGTGCCGGGACGCCGACGAAGTACTCGCTGGCGTAACCGGGCATATCGTCGTCGTCGAGCAGAGTGTTGAAGCGGGCGAGCCGCAGCACGATGCTCACTGCATAGATGAGCGCGATGATCCAACCGAAACTCTGCCCGTCCAGCAGGGTGACGTACAGCACGAGGGCCGGGGCGACACCGAACGAGATGGAGTCGGCCAGCGAATCGAGCTCCGCACCCATTTTGCTGGTGGCGTCGAGGAGCCGGGCGATCCGCCCATCGAGGGAGTCGAGCACCGCGGCGGCACCGATCATTGCCAGCGCGGTCCCGAGATCGCCGTCGAGCGCGAACTTCACCGCGGACAGCCCACCACACAACGCGAGAATCGTGACGACACTCGGCAGCAAGCGCACCGCTTGCCGTGGTCTCCCTCTCCGCTGCTTCGTACTGGCGATCACGGCAGTTGAGCGATGACGGTTTCGGCGCCGATCGTCCGCTGGCCACGCTCCACCAGCAAGGTGGTGCCCGCAGGGAAGTAGGTGTCGACGCGGGAGCCGAACCGGATCAGACCGTAGGTGTCACCGATGGGGAGGGTGTCGCCGACCGCGGCGTCGCACACGATTCGCCGGGCCAGTAGGCCGGCGATCTGCACAACTGCGACGTCGTGGCCGTCCGAGGTGTGCAGCAGCATGCTGTTGCGTTCGTTCACCTCGCTGGCATCGGCAAGGTCGGCGGACAGGAATTGGCCCGACCGGTGCACGACTTTCTGCACGACTCCGCCGACGGGGCTGCGCTGGACGTGGACGTCGAGTACGGACAGGAAGATGCTGACCCGGGGCAGGGGCTCGGAACCCATGTCGAGTTCGGCCGGCGGCACGGCGGTATCGACGAGTGCGACTTCACCGTCGGCAGGCGCGACCGCTACGCCCACCCGGTTGGGGGGCACACGGTGCGGATGCCGGAAGAACGCGGCGCACGCCGCGGCAGAGGTCAGCGCACCACGCCGGACCCACTTGCGGTTGCGGCCGAGTAGGGCCACACCGAGCGGTGCGAGAACGAATGGCAGTCCGGCCGGATGAAGCGGTGGGACGGCTCCCCGGGCGAGATCGACGAAGTGGCCGATCCCTGAGGTCTGCGCGGTTCCGGGTGGTCTGGGCTTACGGGCCACGGGCTCCTCTAACTGTGTCGGGCGGGACGGCTGCCTGCCGTTGCGGCGCCCTCACAGGTTACGTGAGCGCGGCCGGCTGTAACGGCATCAGGAGAGAGTACGCACTCACCGAGGCGGAGGAGGAAACGGACCGCGGACGGATGGCGAGCGGTGTGATGGGGCCGCCGAAGCGGAACGTCAGCTGATCGCCGGGGAGGGCGGCGACCGCGTCGAGGAGAAAACCCGCGTTCACCTGTACGTGGAAGAGCACCGGCCGGTCTCGGCCGGGATCGGCAAAACCTCGGTGCTGCGCGCCGACCACCATGGAACCGGAGTCGAGGACGCCGAGGTCCACCCGCTCGCCCGTCCCGGCAAGGACGGCCCGCAGTTCGGTCGCCGAGATCGTCGCTTCGGTTCCGGGAACCAGTCTCGAGGTGGATTCCGCGCAACGCCGGAAACTCGGACTGCGGGTCGAGGGCGAACCGGACCGATGCAACAGCATCGGCGAGGTCATCGGCATCGACAACGACGGTGCCTCTTCGCTCCGCGCGCCAGTCCACGAGACGGTGTATCCGGGTCAGCTCGCGTCGTGCATCGGCAAGGCCCTGCTCGAGTCTGCACAGGTGCTGGTCGAGCAGAGCGTGCGGATCGGTACCGGACAGCACCGCCGTCATTTCCTTCACCGGCATCCCGACACGCCGCATCGCAGCGAGGAGAACGGCCGCGTCGACCTGCTGGTCGGTGTACCGGCGGTAGCCGGTGTGTGGGTCGACAGTGTGCGGCGCCAACACGCCTGCCTTGTCGTAGAACCGCAGCGCACTGACCGACAGGCCGGACGCCCGCGACAGCTCACCGATGCTCAGCACGGCGTTCACTGTTCCCGAGGGGTATGACAGGTGCGATCTCGTCGATGCGGTGATGCAACCGCGCGATGGCACCGCGGATCGTGTTGCCGTAGCCGTCTTCGGCGAGGTGGTGAGATTCCTCGGTGGCCCGATCGAGGTGAAAGCGCGCTTCCGGGACATGCCCGAGCGCGAGATGAGCCGCTGCGACATTGAGGTGCAGCGAAGGGTAAAACGCCGCCACCTGCAGTGACGCGTCGTGCCGTTGCGCGCGATCGTCCGTCAGCGCGTCCGCGGCCTCGAGCGCACGCAGATCCCAGCGCAGTTCTTCGGCGGGGTCGGTCTGAACGTCGGCCATGTAGTGGGCGAGGGTGACGATGTGAAGCGGATCGCGAGTGCCCTCGGGGGACGCCTCGAGGGCGCCCCACACCTCGGCGAAGAGATGTCGGGCGCCCTCGGCGTCGCCTGCTATCGCGAGTTCTTGACCTCGACCGATCTGCGCCATCACGTTATCCGAATTCTCCATGCGGTTCACGGTGAAGGGTCGACCAGGTCGAGAGTCAAGCGGGTTACTTCGCTTCGGCAGCTGCCTTGATGCGGGCCAGGGTGGTGTTCATACCCTCGATCAGTTCGACCTCGAAGTCGTCGTTGCCGCCCAGCACGGTCTTGATCAGGAATTGCGACACCTTGGTCGTTCCGGTCGGCGCCTCCCGGCGTTCGATGACCTTGGTTCCGCCGGCGGTGGGCTGGAGTTCGTACGACCAGATGGTGCGGTTCTCAACGACGCGGAAGGCGATCGACTTGTTCGGCTGGAACTTGACGACCTTCGAGGTGGTCGGCCACACGAGCATGCCCTTGCGGTTGATGTTGATCGTCTTCGTGCCTTCTTCGACCACACCGCCCAGGACGCGCATCGTGCGGCACTGCGGGCTCCACTCGCCCATCCGCTTCAGATCAGACACCACCGCCCACACATCCTGCGGGGTGGCGTCGATTTCGATGCTTGCTTCGAGGGTGTTTGCCATCGGCTGTCTCCAGTCAGGGAAGGTGGTACGGGTAGTTACAACTACTTTGCCGTCATCGTAGGCGTTCGGAGAACGAGGATGTGCGGCAGGTCACTTCTTTGTACCCCGATGGGCTCGTCGCGTCCGCTCGGAAGTGTTTGTCGTTTCACCGTGGCAGGTTTGTCGCTTCGCTCCGCGCGCCTCACCGAAACTGTGTAACTCACGAGGCACGATGAGCGATAGAAAAATCAGTGCAATGGTTCGGTGCCAGCGCATTGGCACGTCGTCGAGTCGGTGTTCGGAAGTGATCGTCGTGAATGTTCATTCGATCCTGCGGCGGGACCGCAGCCCTCTCCCTCTACTCGAATCTGCCCGATTGCAAGGACGGCCGTCCTCGTGGCCGAGTGAAAAACTCGAACGTCTCATGACCCCACGCGAAATCGAAGAAGTTCTGCGCGGCGACGTGTAATCGCCGTTGGCACCCCGCAATTCCCGACCTACACCCCGCGCCGGGGTGGACACTGGGTCTGTGGGTACCGAAGAGCCTGTCGTCGTCGGTGTCGGCCCGGTGTCTGCCGAAGAAGTGGTTCGGGTGGCCAGGCTCGGCGCCCCGGTGCGGATCTCCGAAGAGGCTCTGTCCACCATGGCGAAAAGTCGTCGGTGGATCGAGGCTCTCGCCGAGGATCCGAAACCGGTGTACGGCGTCTCGACGGGGTTCGGTGCCCTCGCGATCCGTCATATTCCGGTCGACAAGCGCGCACAGCTGCAGCGCAGCCTGATCCGTTCCCACGCCGCCGGCAACGGGCCGGAGGTGGAACGCGAGGTGGTGCGTGCGCTGATGTTGTTGCGGCTCTCGACTCTCGCCACGGGCCACACCGGCGTTCGGCCGGAGGTCGCGCAGGTGTACGCGAACCTGCTGTCGGCGGGTCTGACTCCGGTGGTGTACGAGTACGGAAGCCTGGGTTGTTCGGGCGATCTGGCGCCGCTGGCACATGTTGCCCTCGCCGTGATCGGTGAGGGTACGGTACGGAGCGCCGAGGGCTGTCCTACCCCCGCCGCCGACGCGCTGCGGGCCGCCGGAATCGCACCGGTGTCGCTGGAGGAGAAGGAGGGCCTTGCCCTCGTCAACGGCACCGACGGCATGCTGGGCATGCTGGTGCTGGCCTGCGAAGACCTGCGTCACCTGCTGCGTCTGGCCGACATCACGGCAGCGATGAGCGTCGAGGGCCTGCTCGGCACAGACAGGGTCTACGCCGCCGACCTGCAGTCGCTGCGGCCGCATCCCGGGCAGGCCGCAGCGGCCGAGAACATGACCCGGATGCTGGCCGGCTCCGACATCGTGCGCAGCCACGCGGGGCCCGGGTGCACGGTGGTCCAGGACGCCTACTCGTTGCGCTGCGCCCCCCAGGTCGCCGGCGCCGCGCGCGACACCCTCGCCCACGCCCATCAGGTAGCAGCGCGCGAACTCGCGAGCGCCGTCGACAGCCCCGTGGTGACTGCGGACGGCCGCGTCGAGTCGAACGGCAACTTCCACGGAGCCCCGCTCGGCTACGTCCTGGATTTCCTGGCGATCGTGGTCGCGGACGTGGCGAGCATGAGCGAGCGCCGCACCGACCGATTTCTCGACGTCGCCCGCAACCACGGGCTGCCCCCGTTCCTCGCCGACGACCCCGGCGTCGACAGCGGCCACATGATCGCCCAGTACACGCAAGCCGCGATCGTGTCCGAACTCAAGCGCCTGGCCGCGCCTGCGAGTGTCGACTCGATTCCGTCGTCGGCGATGCAGGAGGATCACGTGTCGATGGGGTGGTCAGCGGCCCGCAAACTTCGCCGCGCCCTCGACGGGCTCACCAGGGTCCTCGCAGTCGAGGCGCTGACTGCCGCACGGGGACTCGACCTCCGTGCGCCGCTCGAGCCTTCGCCTGCAACGGGTGCCGTACGCGACGCGATCCGGGAGCACGTCGCCGGACCCGGAACCGACCGGTACCTGGCCCCCGAGATCGATGCAGTGGTGGCGCTCGCGTCGTCGGGCACCCTCCTGGCCCGCGCCGAGGCGGTGGTCGGCGCATTGGCCTGAAACGAAGGACGGGCTCAGCGCAGAGGGTCGAAATGACGCAGCACCGCGGACGGTTCGCCCCCCGTCATCGACTGGGCCACCAGGCGGCCCGTGAGGGGGCCGAGCGCGATACCCCACATTCCGTGGCCGCCGGCAACGTGCACGCGAGGCGAGCGGGTGGCCCCGACGAGGGGCAGCCCGTCCGTGGTGCACGGCCGTGAACCCACCCATTCCTCCTGGCGGGCATTCCAGTCGATACCGGTGAACAGGGGTGTCGCGGCATCGATGATGGCCTGGACCCGTCGGGGATCGAGCGGTGCGTCGGGACTCCGGAATTCCATCATTCCGGCGACACGGAAGCGGTCGTGCAACGGGGTGCACGCCACCCGCTGAGTGGGGAAGTACACGGGATTCTTGGGCATCTGCTGTGGCTGGACGCTGAAACTGTAGCCACGGCCGGCCTGGACCAGTGCCCGGACGCCGAAGGGGCGTGCCAGTGTGCCCAGCCGGGCGCCGTTCGCGATCACGACCGCATCGGCCGACACCGAATCTCCGCGGGCAGAGGCGAGCCGAACGTCGGACGCGCCACGGTCCTGGACCGCCGTGACGTCGAATCCGGAGACGATGTCGCCACCCCGCGCGCGGACGGCGTCGGCGAGAGAATGCACAAACCGCGGCGGATCGATGAAGCGCTGGTTCCGCAGGCGGAGACCGCAGTGCACGCCCTCCCCGAGACTCGGTTCGAGGGAGTGAATCTCGTCGGTATCGAGCCGGTCGTACTCGACCTCGCCGCCGATCGCCTCCACGTGGCGGAACTCGTCGACGAGCACTTCCCGGTCCGCGTCCGAGGTGAACGCAGTGAGGAAGGGGTCGGCGAGGTGGGTGTGTTCGGCGACGCCGCCCTCGGCGAGTTGGTCGTAGGCGCCCAGGGAAATCCGGTTCACTTCGGCGTAGACCTTCATCGCCTCCTCCCATCTTGCGGGAGTGCAGTGCCGGGCGAAACCGACGAGGAAACGGAGGAGGCGGAGGTCGGTGGTGAACGGAACATACACGGGGGAGGAGGGATTCAGCATCGCGCGGAGGCCGTACTTCAGGACGGCGGGCTCCGGGAGCGGCAGGGTGAGGGCAGGAGCGAGCCACCCCGCATTTCCCCAGGAGGCATCGGCCGCAACACCTTCCCGGTCGACGACGGTGACGTGAACCCCACGCTCCTGTAGGAACCAGGCTGTGGACAGGCCGACGACACCGGCTCCGACGATCGCGACATGCTCCGGACGCGCAGTTGTGCTCATGTGTCCATCATCGATCGACGATCACGCGGGGGGAGTAGCCGTTCGGCCAGTGCCGGACCGTCCACGTTGTGCAATCGGCCAGGGTGGGTCCACCGCTCAGTGCTCGCGCAGTCCGCGCAGTTTCAAATGCAGCATCAGGACGAGGCGGGTGTCCGCGTCGGAGAGGTCCACGCCGCACGATTCGACGCAGCGCCGGAGCCGGTTGCGCAGGGTGTTGGGGTGGACGTGGAGGGCTGCGGCGGCGTCGGCCACGTCGCCGCCATGGTCCAGGAACGCGCGTGCCGTGGCCACGAGGTCGGTTCCGTGCTTCTCGTCGTGCGCAAGGAGGGCGGCCAGCGGGGTGAGCGTGCCCAACCCGTCGAAGATGTCGGCCACGCGCAGCGCGAGGACCGACGCCAGCGTGTCGCGCATGGTTCCGACCACACCGCCACGGGAGGCGTGTTGCAGCGCCGCGAGTATCCGGTCGGCGTCACCGCGCGACAGATGCGCCTGTCCTGCCGTGTCGACGCCCCGCCCGACCGCGACGACGAAGGCATGTCCACTGCGCGCACGTCCGAGGAAATTCTCGGCGAGACGGCGAACCTCCTTCTCCCCGGCGGCGATCACCACATAAATGGTGTCGTCGAGTTGGGCTGCGACGGATTCGACGGCCAGCGTGTCCAGGTAGAGACCGAGGGAGGCCAGGAGTCCGGACGGCAGCGACGAGCCGAGCGTGACCGGGGCCGCCGCGGCAACCGTCAGCGGACCGCTCCACCGCAGGTCGTCGGCGGCCCGGAAGGCGGGCTCGCCGCCGGTCAGGAGGGCACGGACCCGGTCGACCTGCAATCGTCGTGTGACATCGACCCGTTCGCGTTGCGCGGCGATATGTTCGGCCACGACCGGTACGGCGGACCGGAGGATCGCTTCCTGTTCCGGCGTCGGAGAAGCGGTGACGGCCGCCCAGATGGACCCCACCGGGCGACCGCCGTCACGTACCGCGATCGCCGCCCGCGGTCGCATGTCGGGAACGTGTAGATCGACATAGATGACGTCGGTGTCGTGGTGTAGGCGTTCGAACACACCGGCCTCGGTGAGCAACTGCCGGTACCGTCCCGGCACCTGCCGGCCCAGGATGGTCCCGATCCGCGCTTCGTCCACCGCCTGCTCACCACTCGAATACGCGAGCACCGTCGAGTTCTCGTCCTCGATCGTGATCGGGGCGCCGATCAGCTCGGCCAGAGACCCCGCAACCGTGAACAGGTCTTCACCGCGCAGGTCCATGCTCGGAGCCTAGTTGGCCGGGACCGACTCGAATGCTTCCGACGGGAGGTGTTTCATCTGGCTCGCCGAAGGCCGTCCGTCGTGGAGGAAGTTTGGGCTCGGGCGCTGAGGGCATAGCTGTGTAGCAGGGCATTCCGACGGTGATTCGTACACGTTTGTCGCACAACAGTCAGGAGAGGTCATGGAGAGAGCGTTAATTTTTGCAGCGGGGGCGGCCGTGGGTTTCGTCCTGGGCACCCGGTCCGGCAGGCAAACCTACGAGAAGATGAGGGATCAATCCCTCGAAGTCTGGCACAACCCCACTGTGCAGGAGAAGGTGAGCGGCGCGACCGAGGTGGTGAAGGAGAAGGCCCCGCACGTGCAGCACAAGGTCGGTGAGCTGGCGAAGAAGGCCACCCACCGCGACACCGACACCAGCACGGCCACCGCGCCCACCACCGGTGCGCCGCCCGTCGAAGCCACGGCTACCACTCCCACGCCGGCTCCCACTCCCACGCCGGCGCCCACGGACTCGCCCGTTTCTCCGCCGGCGGGGGGCAAGCATACGCAGAGCCCGGGCTGACCGGTGCCGATGCGGCAGTAGGTAACCATCCCGGCGCGGCGTGCGGTCGCGACACTGCGGATTTCGTGGCGTCGGCGTCGCGCCGCGGGCATCCTGTGGGTATGGCAGCGACGCGACGCGGAATCCGGAGGATGGGTGCGTGGCGCGCCGTCAGCCCCGGACCGATTGCGGGCACTCCTCTGCAGTGGGACATCGAAGCGCTCCCCGAGCCCGAGCCGGGTGAATTGCTGGTCAAGGTACTGGCCTGTGGTGTGTGCCGAACCGACCTACATATCGCCGAGGGTGACCTTCCCGCGCACCGACCGCGGGTCGTTCCCGGTCACGAAGTGGTGGGCGAGGTTGTCGCCGTGGGCGACTCCGTCTCCGCGGCCTGTGCCGCCGGAGATCGCGTCGGTGTCGCCTGGCTGCGCCACACCTGTGGTCGGTGCCCGGCGTGCGGTCGCGGCCTCGAGAATCTCTGCCGGCAATCGCGCTACACGGGGTGGGACGCGGACGGTGGATACGCCGAATTCACGACAGTGCCCGCCGACTACGCGCTGCAACTCCCGGACGGGTATCCGGACGCCGAGCTCGCGCCGCTCCTGTGCGCCGGGATCATCGGTTACCGGGCCCTCATACGTGCCGAGGTGCCGGACGGCGGCGCCTTGGGCATCTACGGCTTCGGGGGGAGCGCCCATCTCACCGCCCAGGTTGCGCTCGCCCGCGGTGTCCGCGTGCACGTCATGACGCGAGGCGCGCAGGCACGGGCACTTGCCGAGGAACTCGGCGCGGCGTCGGTGCAAGGGGTGCGCGACACCCCACCGGAACCGCTCGACTCGGCGATCCTGTTCGCACCCGCCGGAGACTTGGTGCCCACGGCGTTGGAGGCGCTCGCCGACGGTGGCACGCTCGCCGTCGCGGGCATCCATCTGACAGACATTCCGCGGCTCGACTACCAGAAGCATCTGTTCCGGGAGCGGCAGGTCCGCAGCGTCACCGCCAACACCCGGGCAGATTCCGTCGCGTTTCTCCGATTCGCGGCGGACCATCGATTGAGGGTCGACACCCATCCCTATCCGCTCGACCACGCAGATCGGACGCTGCGCGATCTGGCGGACGGAAAGTTCAGCGGTGCAGCAGTTCTCGAACCATAGAGGGAGAGGGATATGAGTGAATACGCGGGCCCACCGGTGGTGGTCGGTGTCGACGGATCACGGCCTGCTCTCGACGCGGCACGCTGGGCCGCGGCGACGGCAGTCCGGCTCGGTGCCCCGCTGCTGCTCGCGCATACCTACCCGGACGGGGCGACGTTCTACAACGGCACCGCAATGATGATCGACGCGCAGTTCATCCAGGAACTTCGTGAAGACGGAAACGCGATGCTGGACACCGCCCGCACGGCCGTGCTGGATGAGCACCCCGGATTTCCTGTCGAGACAGACCTGCGGACCGGGACCGCAGCCGCCCACCTGATCGAGTTGTCACGCGCCGCCCGGATGGTGGTTCTCGGCGCGCAGGGTGCGGGTGCCATCACGGATTACCTGCTCGGTTCGACGGTGCTGCGCACGATCAACTCCGCACAGTGCCCGGTCGCCGTGTTCCGCGGTGCCCGCGAAGCCCCGTCACCGGACCTGCGCCCGATCGTCGTCGGTGTGGACGGCAGTGGCGTCAGCGAACTCGCCGTCCGCCAAGCGTTCGCCCTCGCCTCGGCGTTCGGCGTCGGACTCGAGGTCGTGCACGCCTGGAGCAGCGAGCGGCGGCACGGGCTCGCACACGCGTCGAAATACGTGGACTGGGCGGCGTACGAAGAAGCGGAGCGGGCCGTCGTCTCCGACTGCCTCGCCACCTGGGCCGAGGACTACCCCGACGTGCAGGCGATTGGGACAACCACCGAGGGCGCACCTGCCGATGTCCTGATCCGGCACGCGTCTGCCGCGCAATTGCTCGTGGTCGGCAGCCACGGCCGGGGCAAGGTGCTCGGTGCACTGCTCGGATCGGTCAGCCAGAATCTCGTGCACCACGCTCCCTGCCCCGTTGTGGTCTGTCACGCTCAGCGGTCGCCCGGATAGGCTCGACCCCATGACTGCGGTCGAAGGAATCCTGTTCGATATAGACGGAGTTCTGGTTACTTCTTGGCATCCCATCGACGGCGCGGCCGACGCCGTGCGCGAGGTGCGGGATCGGGGACTCGCGTGTGCGTATCTCACGAATACAACGTCGAGGACGTGTGACGAGATAGCGGGCGCGCTGCGGAACGCGGGTATCGACACCGAGCCCGGCGAGATCGTCACCGCCGCGCGCCTCACCGCCGAGTACCTCCGCACCACCTACCCGGGTGCGCGGGCCTGGGTGCTCAACAATGGTGACATCACGCCCGACCTCGCCGGCATCGAACTCGACGAGGACGATCCGCAGGTCGTCGTGCTCGGTGGCGCGGGCCCCGAGTTCACCCATCGTGCGCTCAGCCGGGTGGTGGAGTTGATGCTCGACGAGGTTCCCGTGGTGGCCATGCATCGGGGGACGACGTGGGCAACCCGCGACGGACTGTGCATCGACACCGGCGCCTACCTTCCGGGCCTGGAAGAAATTGCCGGAACGAACGTCGTCTCGGTCGGCAAGCCCTCGCTGGCCGCCTTCCTCACCGCAACCGAGCTCATGGGAACCGACCCCGAAGCGGCCGTCATGGTCGGTGACGATCTGACGGGGGACGTCCTCGCCGCACAACGGGTAGGCCTGACCGGTGCGTTGGTGCGCACCGGCAAGTTCCGGCAGTCGATTCTCGACCTCGCTGTGCAGCGCCCCGACCACGTCATCGATTCGGTCGCTCAGCTCCCTGAGCTGCTCGACGGACTCGCCTGAAACACGGTCCGGGACTAACCGGCCGGGAGCGGGTAGTCTCGCGGCGAATCCTCCAATTAGACGTTCCCAGAAGGAGCTTCCATGCTCGCTGTCTCCACGCCCGCCACCTCCACCGCCTCGGCCACTCGTACCCGCATCTCCTCTCTGTTCGGCCGCCGGCTGGCGCGTGCGGGAGCGGCGATGGTCGTCGGTCTGGGTGTCGCGGCGGGACTCTCGGTGGCCGGTGCCGGTGTCGCCGGTGCCGCCCCCGTCACCTGTGTCTCCCCGCCGTCCGTCAACGACATCCAGGTGTCGGACACGGCGAGCTGTGGTGCCAAGGCGACCGAGGCCGGTGTCGCACGGGCGACGGCGATGGAGAGCGGGACCGCGGTGAGCGTCGCCAACGGGCACGGCTCCACCACCACCTATGCCAACGGGTTCGGAACGTCTCTGGGCGCGTCGACGGGTTCGGGTCAGGCGTATGCCGTGTCGCTGGGCGGCGGCATCGCGCGGTCCGGGGCGGCTGACGGCACCACCACCGTGGCGATCGCCGGCTGGGGGTCGGGCGCGACCTCCGACACGAACGGCGTCGACTGCGTCGGTGCCCTGTCGCTCGCGTTCAACCTCAACACGGGCCAGGTCTGCGCCATGCGCTGATCCTCTGACCCGGCGGTCTCGTCCCGACCTTGCACTCACCATGGTCGAGTGCTAGAAATGCACTTGGCACTCGCGACACGTGAGTGCCAGGTCGGGATGGTGAGACCGGGAACCTAGACACCCCTGGTCGTCCGTCGCGGGCACTGACCCCGGCCCAAGGCGTAAATGGGGCGACCCGGCAAGCGGCCGTCCTGTGTGTCACCCCCCAATCCGGAGGATCACTTCGCAATGGCCAAGATCATCGCGTTCGACGAAGAGGCCCGTCGCGGCCTCGAGCGAGGACTCAACGCCCTCGCCGACGCAGTCAAGGTGACGTTGGGCCCCAAGGGTCGCAACGTCGTGCTCGAGAAGAAGTGGGGAGCTCCCACGATCACCAACGACGGCGTTTCCATCGCCAAGGAGATCGAGCTCGAGGACCCCTACGAGAAGATCGGTGCCGAGCTGGTCAAGGAGGTCGCCAAGAAGACGGACGACGTCGCCGGCGACGGAACCACCACCGCAACCGTGCTCGCTCAGGCTCTCGTGCGTGAGGGCCTCCGCAACGTTGCTGCCGGCGCCAACCCGCTCGGCCTCAAGCGCGGCATCGAGAAGGCCGTCGAGGCGGTCACCGCGCGTCTGCTCGAGACCGCCAAGGAGATCGACACCAAGGAGCAGATCGCTGCTACCGCTGGTATCTCCGCCGGCGACCCGTCCATCGGTGAGCTCATCGCCGAGGCCATGGACAAGGTCGGCAAGGAAGGCGTCATCACGGTCGAGGAGTCCAACACCTTCGGCCTGCAGCTCGAGCTCACCGAGGGCATGCGTTTCGACAAGGGCTACATCTCGGCGTACTTCGCCACTGATGCAGAGCGTCAGGAAGCCGTCCTCGAGGACGCGTACATCCTGCTCGTGAGCTCCAAGATCTCCACCGTCAAGGACCTGCTGCCGCTGCTGGAGAAGGTCATCCAGTCGGGCAAGCCGCTGGTCATCATCGCGGAGGACGTCGAGGGCGAAGCCCTGTCCACCCTGGTGGTCAACAAGATTCGTGGCACCTTCAAGTCCGTGGCCGTCAAGGCCCCCGGCTTCGGTGACCGCCGCAAGGCGCAGCTCGCCGACATCGCCATCCTCACCGGTGGCGAGGTCATCAGCGAAGAGGTCGGCCTCTCCCTGGAGACCGCCGGACTCGAGCTCCTCGGTCAGGCCCGCAAGGTCGTCATCACCAAGGACGAGACCACCATCGTCGAGGGTGCCGGCGATTCCGACGCCATCGCCGGTCGCGTGAGCCAGATCCGCGCCGAGATCGAGAACAGCGACAGCGACTACGACCGCGAGAAGCTGCAGGAGCGCCTGGCCAAGCTGGCCGGTGGCGTTGCAGTCATCAAGGCCGGTGCCGCCACCGAGGTCGAGCTCAAGGAGCGCAAGCACCGCATCGAAGATGCCGTGCGTAACGCCAAGGCTGCCGTCGAAGAGGGCATCGTTGCCGGTGGTGGCGTGGCCCTGCTGCAGTCGGCCCCCGCGCTCGACGACCTCAAGCTCGAAGGTGACGAGGCCACCGGTGCGAACATCGTTCGCGTCGCCCTCGAAGCTCCGCTGAAGCAGATCGCCTTCAACGCCGGCCTCGAGCCCGGCGTCGTCGCCGAGAAGGTCCGCAACCTGCCCGCAGGTCACGGCCTCAACGCTGCGAACAACGAGTACGGCGACCTGCTCGAAGCAGGCATCAACGACCCGGTCAAGGTCACCCGCTCCGCGCTGCAGAACGCAGCGTCGATCGCGGCTCTGTTCCTCACCACCGAGGCCGTCGTCGCCGACAAGCCGGAGAAGGCCGGAGCGCCCGCGGGCGACCCGACCGGCGGCATGGGCGGCATGGACTTCTGAGTCCGTACCACCCCGTTCCACCCGAACACCCCGAAGGCCCGGGACTCCCGCAAGGGAGTTCCGGGCCTTCGGCCTTCGGCCCCGTGCGACTACTTGGCGGGCATCAGCATCCACGCTGCCAGGTAGACGAGAGCCGCGGTGCCGCCGGTGACGAGTGTGGCGACGACGGCCAGGAGTCGGACGAGGTTGACGTCGGCACCGAAGTATTCGGCGATGCCGCCGCAGACGCCGGCGAGCATTTTCTGGTTGTCGGAGCGGGTGAACTGGCGAGGAGTATTGCTGTCGAATGTCATGCGTCCAGTCTGCTCAGCCCGCTGGTAGTGCACATCGGGATGTACCCCGATCTCCACCCTGGTCTTTCACCCCGACATCGTGCTGAGAGCGCGTTTCCCGTTCACGCCCGGGTCACTTCGAGGACGCCTCACGCCGCTAGATTCCGCCCCATGACCGACCTCGACGAACGCCCCGGCTTCCTCAGCGCGTACGCGGATCTGGCTACTGCCGTCGACCTCCGCGACACCTCCGCGTTCAGGGTCGACGACGAGGACGACGATGATCCCGTGCTCGTCACGCTCACCGACGGTCTGATCGTCGATACCTGGCGGGAGGGCTATCCGTACGAGGAGCGGATGCCCCGCGACGAATACGAAGTTGCCAAGCGGTTGCTCCAGATCGAACTGCTGAAGTTCCAGAACTGGGTGAAGGACAGCGGACGCCGTCACGTCATCGTGTTCGAGGGACGCGACGCCGCCGGCAAGGGTGGCACCATCAAACGGTTCATGGAACACCTCAATCCGCGCGGTGCGCGTGTCGTGGCACTCGAGAAGCCGTCGGTGCGTGAGTCGACCCAGTGGTACTTCCAGCGTTACGTCCAGCATCTCCCTGCGGCCGGTGAGATCGTGTTGTTCGACCGGTCGTGGTACAACCGCGCCGGCGTAGAGCGCGTCATGGGCTTCTGCAGCGCAGACGAATACGACAGGTTCCTGCATCAGACGCCGCTCTTCGAACGCATGCTCGTCGACGACGGTGCCAGCCTCACCAAGCTGTGGTTTTCTGTCTCGCCACTCGAGCAGCGGACCCGGTTTGCCATCCGTCAGGTCGATCCGGTTCGCCAGTGGAAATTGTCCTCGATGGACATTGCCTCACTGGATAAATGGGGCGCCTATACCGCGGCCAAGGAAGATATGTTTCGCTTCACGGACACCGATATTGCTCCGTGGACGGTAGTCAAGAGCAATGACAAGAAAAGAGCGCGCATCAATGCAATGAAGTATGTTCTGTCGCTGTTCGATTACGGGAACAAGGACTTCGAAGTGGTGGGGACGGTAGATCCGCTGGTCGTGGGCCGTGCCAGCCAGGTAATTGGCGAATAACCGGATGATCTTTCTTCCGAACGCCAGGTAACTATTCGAGATATGTCCGCGAAATTTCTTTGGTCTTCGCCTTCGGTCGGGTACAAAGAGTGAAGCGCCGACCCATGGCGCAGATCGAAAACCAACACAGTCGATCGGGAGAAACCAACATGTCCACTGAAATTCTCGGATTCGTCGAAATCCTTCTCGGCTTCATCGAGTTGCTCGGCTCTGTCGCGCCGGAATAACCACCCGCTTTTTCACCGAGCGCCAGTCGAAGAACTGGAGCCCACATGACACACTGTGGGCTCCAGTTCTCGTCTCTTCGGAGTCGGGCAGGCGGCTTCGCAGCAAAGGAGAATAATGGGCAACCGCACGGCAGCGGGTAGGTACGGGGTTCGGCTGGCACTCGCGCTCGCTCTCGCAGCGGCTCTTCCGTGGGCGGGGGCGCAGGCCGTGTCCGCAGACCCGGTGGATGACGCGACCGTCGTCGACGGCAGCTCGAGACTCCTGCGCACCGAGAAGATCGACGACCGGCAGTTGACGATGCACGTCTACTCGGCGTCGATGGACCGCGACATTCCGCTCCGGGTGATCACGCCCGCGGACACCAGCGCTCCGAGGCCCACGCTGTACCTGCTCAACGGCGCGGGCGGCGGTGAAGACTCCGCGACCTGGCAGGCGAAGACCGACGTGGTCGACTTCTTCGCCGACAAGAACGTCAACGTCGTCACGCCGATGCAGGGCGCCTTCAGTTACTACACGGACTGGCGGCAGGAAGATCCCGAACTGGGCAACAACAAGTGGACGACGTTCCTCACCCAGGAACTCCCTCCCATCGTCGACGCCGAGCTGGGCACCAACGGTGTCAACTCGATCGCCGGCATCTCCATGGCCGGCAGTTCCGTCCTGAGCCTCGCGCAGTCGGCACCCGAGCTGTACGAGAGTGTCGGCGCCTACAGCGGTTGTGCGATGACCAGCACCGACCCTGGTCGCACGTATGTCCGGATGGTCGTCGAATCCCGCGGCGGCGGCGACACCAGCAACATGTGGGGCCCCGTGGACGACCCGGCCTGGACGGCCAACGATCCGTACCTCAATGCGGAAAAGCTGCGCGGCCTCGACATCTACGTCAGCAACGGTTCCGGCATTCCGGGTCCGAACGATCGCCTCGACGGTCCGGGGATCAACGGGAACGTCGAGATGTTCGCCAACCAGATCATCCTCGGCGGTGCCATCGAGGCGGCGACCAACCAGTGCACCCGCGCGCTGGCGGACAAGCTGAACGAGCTGCAGATTCCCGCCACCTTCGACTTCCGTCCCGTCGGCACCCACTCGTGGCCGTACTGGCAGGAGGACCTCCACAAGTCGTGGCCGCTGCTGGCGTCGTCGATCGGCCTGTAGCCACCGGCCCGGACACCACCGTCCTCGCGCACTGACTTGGCCTCGACCCCTGCGGATCGCGAATCCGCGGGGGTCGAGCCGTCTAGTCTGGCGGAGTGGAGACAGTACCGATCCAGATGCCCGACGGAACGACCACCCCGGTTCGCCTGTTTCCCGGGCGGGACGAGGCACCCGTAGTCGTGGTGTTTCCCGGCCTGGGAATTCCTGCCGGCTACTACGAGCCGTTCGCCGAGGAGTTGATGTCCCGCGGGTTCAATGCGGCCATCGGCGAATTACGCGGACAGGGTGACAGCCGCCCCCGTCCGAGCAGTGCCAGCAGGTACGGCTACCACGAGCTGGTGTCGGTCGACTTTCCCGCCATCTTCGAGGTGGTGCGCGAACATTTCCCGGCTGCGACGCCGTTCCTGTTGGGGCACAGTATGGGTGGTCAGCTGGGGGTGATGTACGCGGCGCGGATTCGCGGCCGGCTCGGCGGAATCGTGCTCGTCGCGTCGGGGTCGCCATATCACCGGGGATTTCCCGGAATGCACTCGCCGCGAATGCTCGTCGGCGCGGCCGCGATGTCGATGACGGCCAATCTCGCCGGTTTCTGGCCGGGCGGCAGGCTCGACATCGGCGGGTTCGGCAGGCAGTCGAAGGTACTGATCTCCGACTGGTCCCGTTTCGCGCGCACCGGGAAGATCGAACCCGACGGCGCCGACATCGACTACGAGGAACGGATCGGCAGATTGAAGCTGCCGGTCCTGTCGGTGACTATCGAGGGCGACGACCTCGCGCCGGGCCCTTCGGCGAAGAATCTCGTCGCCAAACTCCCACATGCCGACGTCACCATCTGGCACAACCCGCGACCGCAGGGTCACAACGGGTGGATCCGGGAGCCAGTCGACACGGTCGATCGGGTCGTCGACTGGATCCATGACCACACCTAGCCGTGAGTACTTATTAACAAGCGGTGGTTAAGAAGTACTCACGGGCGGGTGAGTGTGCGCCACAGGAACATGAACGTCAGCGCCGACTTGAACGCGGCCTGGGCGTTGTCCGCGGCCCCGCCGTGTCCACCTTCGATGTTCTCGTAGTACCAGACTTCGTGGCCCTGCTCCTCGAGGAGGGCGGTCATCTTGCGGGCATGGCCCGGATGGACCCGGTCGTCCCGCGTGGAGGTGGTCACCAGAATCGGTGGGTACTCGGCGGTGGCACTGGTGTTCTGGTACGGCGAGTACTCGCTGATGAACTTCCAGTCCTCGGGATCGTCGGGGTCGCCGTACTCGGCCATCCACGACGCCCCGGCCAGCAGCAGGTGGTACCGCTTCATGTCGAGGAGCGGTACCTGACACACGATCGCCCCGAAGAGTTCGGGGTAGCGGGTCAGCATGACGCCCATCAGGAGACCGCCGTTGCTTCCACCTTGAGCCGCGAGTTGCTTCGTGGTGGTGATGCCGCGCGCGACCAGGTCGCGCGCGACTGCGGCGAAGTCCTCGAACACTTTGTGACGGCCTTCGCGGACGGCCTGGGTGTGCCACGACGGGCCGTATTCACCGCCACCGCGAATGTTGGCGACGACGTACGCACCCCCGCGTTCGAGCCAGGCGAAGCCGACCGACCCGCTGTATCCCGGCACCATCGAGTTCTCGAACCCGCCGTATCCGTACAGGAGTGTGGGGCAGGGACCGTCGGCGTCGTCGCGGCGTACGACGAAGTACGGGATCTCCGTTCCGTCGTCCGAGGCGACGAAGTACTGGGACACCGAGATACCGTCGGCGTCGAAGAATGAGGGCGCCTGCTTGACAGGTTCCAGCGGCCCGCCGACGGTGCCGTAGAAAAGAGTTGCGGGAGTGGTGAATCCACTGCTGTTGACGAAGAAATTGTCCCCGCTGCGCGCATCCGTGCTGATGACACCACTGGCCGTGAGTTCGGGCACGCCGTCGAGCGGCTTCTCGTCCCAGCCGGTTTCGGTGGGCGTGAGTACCGACAATCTGGTCTGCACATCCGAGAGGGTGACCAGAAGCAGGTGGTTGCGAGTCCAGGTGCCCTGTTCCAGGGATGTGTGCTCGTCGGGTGTGAACAGCGGCGTCAATTCCCGCGAGCCGGCGAGATAGTCGGCGTAGTCGGTGACGAGCAGCGAACCCGCGGGATAGATGGTGCCGTCCACCTCCCAGTCGGTGCGCGGGCGGACGGTCAGCCAGTCGCGGTAGACGGACGTTCCGGCGTCGTCGGGCGTGTCGATGCGCAACAGCTTACCGTCCGGCAACAACTCGTACCGTTCGGAGTTGTAGAAGTCGATCGATCGGCCGACGAAGTGCCGCTCGTATCCGGGAGTGTCGTCGTAGGAGGCGCCGACCGACACGTCGGTGCTCTCGCCCTCGAACACGGTGACCGCCTCGGACAAGGGGGTACCGCGATGCCAGCGCTTCGCGATCCTCGGATAGCCGGAATCGGTCATCGAGCCGTCACCGAAGTCGGTGCCCACGTAGACGCTGTTCTCGTCGATCCAGCTGATGCTGGTCTTTGCTTCCGGGACGTCGAAAGGGTTGTCTGTGACGAATTGCCGTGTGTCCAGGTCGAACTCGCGAACCACGGACGCGTCCGCGCCGCCCCGCGAGAACGACAGCAACGCGCGGGTCTGTGCTGGGCGCAGGACACTCGCCCCCGCCCACACCCAGTTCTCACCCTCGCGCTCGGCGAGTTCGTCGACGTCGAGCAACACGTCCCACTGCGGGTCCTCGGAGCGGTATTCCGCCAGGGATGTGCGCCGCCAGATTCCACGCTTGTGCTCGCCGTCGCGCCAGAAGTTGTACAGATAGTCACCGCGCAGGGCGACGTAGGGAATGCGCGCGTCGGTATCCAGCAACTCCAGAATCCGGCCCTCGAGCGCGGAGAACTCCGAGTTCTCGGTGTACTCGCCGACGGTCCGGGCGTTGCGTTCCCGCACCCAGTCGAGAGACCGGTCAGCGGTGACATCTTCGAGCCAGAGATAGGGATCCGTCATGACGGCCATTGTTGCAGGAAGACCTCGGATAGCCTCGGCGGCGTGAGTACACCTGGGCCCTATCCGTTGTGGGAGCAGCACTGCTGCCTGCCGCTGACACCGTCGGCAACTATCGACGAGCTCCGCCGTTACCGCCGTCCGGCCGGCAGCTACGTCTCGGTGAACATCGGTTACTCCCCGCAGGACAAGGCGGCGTCGACGGCGATCGCCGAGAACTTTCGTGCTCAGGCCGGTGGTGACATCGAGTTGGTGACGCGGCTGGATGACGTCGACGCAGTACGCGGCGCCGGTGGTATCGCGCTCGCATTCGACCTCGAAGATTCGGCCCCGCTCGACGGCGACCTCGCCAATGTGGCCCACTTCCACCGACTGGGCACACGATCGTTGCTGCCCACGTATAACTATGCGAATGCCGCCGGGTCCGGTTGCCTCGACGCCGACGACACCGGGCTGACCGGCTACGGCCGCGACCTAGTGCGGGAGATGAATCGGGTGGGGATGACGGTGGACGGCTCCCACTGTTCGATCCGTACCGGACTCGACCTTGCCGCTGTTACCGAGCGCCCCATGATCTACAGCCACTCCAACCTGCGGCGATTGTGGGATCACCCTCGCAACATCACCGACGATCAGGCCCGCGCCTGCGCGGAGACGGGTGGCGTGATCGGGGTCAACGGGGTCGGCATCTTTCTGGGCGTCAATGGGCCGGACGACCATGCTCGCCGGTTGTCGGCGATGGCCGACCACATCGAAGAGGCGGTCGATCTGGTGGGTCCCGCGCACGTCGGCATCGGCTCGGACTACTCGTTCGACGCCGCGGACTTCGTCGCCGAGATCACGAACAATGCGGGCTCGTTCTCGGACGCGTATACGGCGTGGGGTCCGCTGCAGTGGGTACCGCCGGAGGATGTCCTGACTCTCGATCGCGTTCTGCGCAATCGGGGGTTCGACGAACCGTCCATCGAGGCCGTATACGGGGGAAATTTCGCCCGTGTCGCCGCGGCAGTCTGGGCTACTGGCGGGTAACACGACCGAGGTGAGACACCGAATCCGGACGGGACTACCCTGAACAACCGTGACCTCACACTATGACGTCGTTGTCCTCGGAGCCGGTCCCGGTGGGTACGTCGCTGCTATCCGCGCGGCACAGCTGGGATTGAGTACCGCCATCATCGAGCAGAAGTATTGGGGTGGTGTGTGCCTGAACGTGGGCTGCATCCCCTCGAAGGCTCTTCTCCGTAACGCCGAGCTTGCGCATCTCTTCACGAAAGAGGCCAAGCTGTTCGGCATCACCGGTGAAGCCTCCTTCGACTTCGGCGCCGCCTACGACCGCAGCCGCAAGGTCGCGGAGGGGCGCGTCAAGGGCATTCACTTCTTGATGAAGAAGAACAAGATTCCCGAGTACGACGGCAAGGGCACCTTCACCGACGCCAACACCATCGAGGTGGCACTGACCAAGGGTGGCACCGAGACGGTGACGTTCGACAATGCCATCATCGCGACCGGTTCGACCACCAAGTTGCTGCCGGGTACCTCGCTGAGCGAGAACGTCGTCACCTACGAAGAGCAGATCATGACCCGGGATCTGCCGGGTTCGATCCTCATCGTCGGGGCCGGGGCGATCGGCATGGAGTTCGGGTACGTCCTGAAGAACTACGGCGTGGACGTGACCATCGTCGAGTTCCTCGACCGGGCGCTGCCCAACGAAGACGCGGACATCTCCAAGGAAATCGAGAAGCAGTACAAAAAGCTCGGCGTCAAGGTCAAGACCGGCGCGGCGGTGCAGAGCATCGACGACGACGGCAGCAAGGTCACCGTCTCGATCAAGGACAACAAGAGCGGCGAGATCGAGACCGTCGTGGTCGACAAGGTGATGCAGTCGGTCGGCTTCGCCCCCCGCGTGGAGGGCTTCGGTCTCGAGAAGACCGGTGTCCAGCTCACCGATCGTGGTGCCATCGGGATCACCGACACGATGCAGACGTCGGTGCCGCACATCTACGCGATCGGTGACGTGACGATGAAGCTGCAGCTCGCTCACGTGGCCGAGGCGCAGGGTGTCGTGGCGGCCGAGACGATCGCCGGCGCCGAGACGCTGCCGATCGACGACTACCGGATGATGCCGCGCGCCACGTTCTGCCAGCCGCAGGTGGCCAGCTTCGGTCTCACCGAGCAGCAGGCGAAGGACGAGGGCTACGACATCAAGGTGGCGAACTTCCCGTTCGCCGCCAACGGCAAGGCGCACGGCCTCGGTGACTCCACCGGCTTCGTCAAGCTCATCTCCGACACCAAGTACGGCGAGCTGCTCGGCGGCCACCTCATCGGCCCCGACGTCTCCGAGTTGCTGCCCGAGCTGACCCTCGCGCAGAAGTGGGATCTCACCGTCAACGAGCTGGCCCGCAACGTGCACACCCACCCCACCCTGAGCGAAGCCCTGCAGGAGGCCATCCACGGCCTCGCCGGACACATGATCAACTTCTGATCCACGACAGAAAACGAGGCCCGCACAGAAACTGTGCGGGCCTCGTTTCGTGTATGCGGGCCTAGTTCTGGTCGGTCCGGCGTTCGGCGTACTTCTGCTGCGCCGCCCAGACTTCGGGCATTCGCGACTCGACCAGTTCGATCAGGCCGACGAGACGCCCGGCGATCTCGGCACCGAGTGGTGTCAGGCTGTATTCCACCTTCGGGGGTATCGCCTCGAGTACGTCGCGGACCACGAGTCCGTCTCGTTCGAGCGCCTGGAGGGTCTGCGACAGCATGCGTTCACTGACTCCGTCGACACGTCGGCGTAGTGCGCTGAAGCGGTAGTTGCCCTCGGCCAACGCCGCGAGCGCGAGCACACCCCATCGGCCGGTGACGGTCTGCAGGGTTTCGCGAGAGGTGCACCCGCGGGCGAAGACGTCGGCTTCCAGGGTGGCGTCTGCGCCGGCGCGCGGTGTCTGTTCGAGCTCGGACATGCTCACCACTCTACCCCTCATCCGAGAAGTGCTTACCGCTACGCTTGCACTTACAAATAGTTAGTGCATAATGGAACATGCGCGCTTGAAACAACAACCCTCACGCTAGGAGTTCCCATGACCATCGCCGTCACCGGTGCAACAGGACATCTCGGCCGCCTCGCCGTCGAGGCTCTTCTCGACAACGGCACCCCCGCCGGGGAGATCGTGGCGCTCGTTCGCACACCGGCCAAGGCCGCCGACCTGACCGACAAGGGCGTCGACGTCCGGCAAGCCGACTACAGCGACCGCGCCGCGCTCGACAAGGCGCTCGGTGGTGTCGACAAGCTGCTCCTCGTGTCGGGTTCCGACGTCGGGCAACGAGTAATTCAGCACGGCAACGTCATCGACGCGGCGAAGGCAGCCGGTGTCGGGTTCATTGCCTACACCAGCGTCCTCGATGCGCAGAAGAGCCCGCTCGGACTGGCTGCCGAGCACCGCGCCACCGAGGATCTGCTCGACGGGTCCGGGATCGACTTCGCCTTGCTGCGGAACGGCTGGTACTGGGAAAACTACCTGGGCGCTGTGGCAACGGCCCGGGAGGTGGGTTCCTTGTTCGGCAGCGCAGGAAACGGCATCATCGCCGGTGCCGCGCGCAAGGACTACGCCGAGGCGGCCGCCGCCGTCCTGGTCGCCGACGGGCAGGCGGGAGCGGTGTACGAGCTCGGTGGCGACGAGCGGCTGACGTACGAACAGCTGGCCGAGGCCTTCTCCGCGGTGGTCGGTAGCCCGGTGTCGTACAAGGACCTCCCGCAGGACGAGTACGCCGCCCTGCTCGAAGGCGCCGGCTTGCCGGCACCGGTGGCGCAGATGCTCGCCGATTCCGATGCGGGAGTAGCCACCGGCGCCCTCGACACGCAGAGCGGCGATCTGCAGAAGCTGATCGGCCGCCCGTCGACCCCGGTGGCCACCGTCCTCGCTGTGAGTACTTCTTAACCGCCCGCTGTTAAGAAGTACTCACGGGACGCGAAGCGGCAAGGTAGGCCACCCAACTACCGAATTCGGTGATGTCCGTGGCCCCGTCGGCCGCATCGTGGGTGCAGCTGAAACCGACCACGGCGCGGCCGTCGGACAGTTCCACACTCGTCAGTGCCATCGGCGCCGGAAGTGCCGCCAGGAATCGTCCCAATCCGGCGGGGGAGACTCGGAACAACTCTCCGACGATGGGTGCGCCCGCGCCGGGGCCCCGGCGCACCAGCCCGGGTTTGGGGGGTGTGGTGGCAAGTGCGGTGAGCCGGTATGCGTCGGTGGTGGTGACGGTGTCCACGAAACGGGCACTGAGGTCCTCGAGTTGGAAATGGAGAGGCTGCCCGCGCAGGTGGGCGCCGAATACGGCGAGCTCGACACCGTCCTCGACCAACGCCGGCGCGGGAACACCGGTGAGTCGGGCAGCGAGGTCGACGGCCACCTGATCGGCGAACCCGGGCACCACGAACATCACCCCGAACGGCTCACCCGCGGCCGTAGGCACGCCGGGTACCGCGACGGCCGCCATGTCGAGCAAATTGCAGAAGTTCGTGTATGTACCCATTCGCCGGTTGATGTCGATCGGGTCGGCCTGGACCGCGGCGATCGTCGGGTGCTCGGTGGTGGTCGGCAGGAGCAGCCCGTCGAATCCGGCGAGGAGATCCCGGGTCTGTGCCTTGACGCGAACGAGGGTGTCGAGGTCGGCCACCAACTCGTGCCCTGCCGGCCGCCTCGCGGACCCGACAATGGCGGTCACCACCGGATCCGCCCCGGCGGGCGCCGTGTCGAGGAACCGCCCGACGGCGGTGTACCGTTCCGCGACGACCGCACCGTCGTAGAGCAGCCGGGCAGCGTCGAGCAGTGGGGAGATGTCTACCGCGTCGACGCGAAAGCCTTTGTCCGTCAGCAGCTGAACCGTGTCGTCGAATGCTCGCCGGTAGTCGGGGCCGAGCGCGGTGAGGTCCTCGTCGCGCGGGATGGCGACCCGTGGCTGCGCGGGTGCCGCCAACCTGACGTCGGCCGGCCAAGCCCGGCTGCGCGGGTCCCTCGACGCCGGCCCGGCCATGATCCGGGCTGCGGCGGCGGCGGTGTCGAGTTCGGTGGCGAACACGGTGACGCAGTCGTAGTCGACACAGGCGGGGACGACGCCGTCCGCGGGGATCACACCCAGCGTGGCCTTGATACCGACGAGACCGTTGAAGGCCGCAGGCACCCGACCCGATCCGGCGGTGTCCGTGCCTATCCCGATGTCGGCGATGCCGAGGGCCACGGCGACGGCCGAGCCGGAGCTCGAACCACCGGACACCCGCTCGGGGTCCCACGAGCAGCGCACCGCCCCATAGGGACTGCGCGTGCCCACCAGGCCGGTGGCGAATTGGTCGAGGTTCGTCTTCCCGAGGACGATGGCACCCTGATCGACCAGTCGGCGGACGGCGGTCGCGGTGCGGTCGGGCACGTAGGCGAACTCGGGACACCCCGCGGTGGTGGTCATTCCCGCGACATCGATGTTGTCCTTGACTGCCAGGATCTGCCCGGCCAGCGGGAGGTCCTCGCCTGCAGTGATTCTCGATTCGATGGCGGCCGCGTCGGCATAGACGTCCTCGGCGGGCCGAAGTGTGATCCAGATTTCCGGGCGGTCCACCGCGGCGATCCGCCGGAAGGCGTCGTCGACGCGTTCGGTGGGCGAGAGGGTAATTTTGGTGGGCCCCAGCTTGCTGGCATCGACACTCACGCTCATCAGTTCTCTGCTCCGATCACGAAGAGGGGGGGCGCCGGGCTCGACGATCGATCCCGGTGAAACAAGCACTTGCAGAACCCTTCCGGAGGCGGTTGCAGGCACCGGCATCTCCAGTTTCATGGCTTCGAGCACCACGGAGTTGTCGCCGAGCCGGACCCGCTGCCCGACCTCGACCTCGACTCGCCACACGCTGCCCACCAGCGGAGCTTCGACGACGACCGCACCGGGTGGCAGGTCGAGGGGCGGCTGTTCGGGGAGAGGTGGCGGTTCGACACGGTCGTATTCACCGGACACACGCCACGCAGACTTCTCGGCGTCGAAAGCCGCCGACTGCCTGCTGTTGAACGCTGCGATCGACTCGGCGTTGTCGGTAAGGAACTTCAGGTGATCGGCGAGTGCGAAGGTGCCCTCGGAGATCTCCGTATCGAACCGCCCCGCCACAGCCTGCTCGCGGTACTTCCGCAGTTCCTCCGGGGTCACCGGTTCCCAGACGATGCGGTCGAAGAACCGGAACATCCAGGGTGTGCCCTCGTCGAAGGGGCGGTGCTGCCGGTAACCGGACCAGATGGGTACCGTGCGGCCGATCAACTGGTAGCCGCCCGGCGACTCCATGCCGTAGACGCACAGGTACTTTCCGCCGATGCCGACGGCGTCGGACGGCGTCCAGGTGCGTGCCGGGTTGTACTTGGTGGTGACCAGGCGGTGCCGGGGGTCGAGTGGCACGGCCAGCGGCGCACCGAGGTAGACGTCACCGAGCCCGAGTACCAGGTACTCGGCGTCGAACACGGTGTCGCGCACGTCGTCGACACTGCCCAACCCATTGATGCGCCGGATGAATTCGGTGTTGGAGGGCAGCCAGGGAGCCTCGTCCCGGACGCCGCTGCGGTAGCGGTCGATCGCCTCCGCGATGGAGGGGTCGTCGAAGGACAACGGTAACCGGACAGTTCGGCTCGGGACGACCAGGTCGTGCGTGGCGGGCAGCAGTTCCTCGATGTCCTGCAGGATGTCGAGTAGGCGGCCACCGGGGAGGACGTCCGGGTCGAAATGCAGGTGCAGCGACCGCACCCCCGGGGTGATGTCGATGATGCCGCGCACCCCGCGTCGGATCAACTCTTCCGACAGCGCGTGCACCCGCATCCGGAGTCCGAGGTCGAGTTGCTGTTCACCGTATTCGACGAGGATGTTGTCGTCCCCGCCGCGAAGGTATGCCACCGCGGGGCGGTCCAGTACGGGCCCGGTTCGCCCCAGAACGCCTCCGTCGGCCTTGGCGGGAGTCCGGACATTTCGCGGAACATCCAGAGCGCGAGAGGAATCGGATCGCCGAAGTTCGTGCGCATCGGATTCGGACACCGCCACGAAGCGCACCCGGTCACCCGGCCGGATCTGCCCCAGCTTCCACCGGTGGGCGCTGATGACGGTGAGCGGGCAGGCGAAGCCACCGAGACTCGGGCCGTCGGGACCGAGGAGGATCGGCGTGTCACCGGAGACGTTGAGGGCACCCACGCTGTACGGGTTGTCGTGCAGGTTCGACGGGTGGAGTCCCGCCTCGCCGCCATCGGTCCGCGACCAGGTGGGTTTGGGTCCGTCGAGGCGGAGACCGGTGCGATTGGCGTGCGCCTGCACTTTCCAGGTGGTGTCGTAGAACTGCGCCATATCGGATTCGGTGAAGTACGACGGCGCAGACTGCGGACCCTCGGTGACCGCCAGATGCCACAGGTGAGTGCAGTGGGGACGCGACTCCTTCGGAACGGGGTGTGGAGTGCCCAGGTTGCTGGTGTCGTCGACGAGTCCGAGTACGTCCCCGGTGGCAACTGCCTTACCGGTGATGCCGCCGAAACCACCGAGCGGGAAAGTGGAAGCGCTGCCGTGAAAGAGCGGTGCGTCGATGCCGCCGTGGACGGCGAGGTACGTGCGCAGACCGGTGTCGGTGGGACTGCCGATGTCGAGAACGGAACCGGCGGGCACCTCGACCGGCTCCCACAACGGGACGGCGTCGCCATCGATCGTGACCGGTGCATCCGCGCCGCCGACACAGATCAGGGTGGCATCGGAGAACTCGAGTCGCGGACCCTGCAGGGTGCATTCGAGGCCCGGCGCCCCGGCGGGGTTGCCGACGGCGGAGTTCACGAGCTGGAACGAAAGGTCGTCCATCGGTCCGGACGGCGGAATGCCGACGCTCCACAGCCCGGTGCGGCCCGGATAGTCCTGCACGGTGGTCATCGTCCCTGCCCGGAGGACGTCGATACGACGGCCCGTCGAACGGAAGTCGGTGAGAAAGCCGGTGGTATGGATGGCGTCGAGAACGTCTGCGGCAGAACAGATTCGCCGCAGCTGCGGCAGGTTCGTCTGAATTCCGTAGATGTGCGTGTCGGACAGGGCCTCGGCCAACGCGGCGAACGCACCCGTGCGCCGATGCCCGCGAGTGATCACCTTGGCGAGCATCGGGTCGTAGTACGGGCTCACCTCCGTGCCGGTGTCGACCCACGTCTCCACCCGCGTGTGGGCAGGAAACTCGACTCCGGTGAGCAGCCCCGCGCTGGGGCGGTAGTCGTGGCCCGGGTCCTCGGCGTAGATCCGGGCTTCCACCGCGGTACCGACGATGTCCGGTCCGGTGTCGGGGAGGCCCTCGAGCATCGACGAATCTCCGCGTGCGAGCCGCAGCATCCACTCGACCAGATCGATACCGGTGACTTCCTCGGTGACCGGATGTTCCACCTGCAAGCGGGTATTCATCTCGAGGAACGACGCCTCACCGCGATCCACGTCGTAGACGAACTCGACCGTCCCTGCGGATCGGTAGTCGACGGACGACGCCAGCATGCGAGACGAACTCAGCAATCGCTCGACGACGTCATCGGGCAGTCCGGGTGCGGGAGCCTCCTCCACCACTTTCTGATGGCGCCGCTGAAGCGAGCAGTCGCGTGTGCCGAGGCTGAGGGTACGTCCGAGGCCGTCACCGAAAACCTGCACTTCGATGTGCCGCGCCCGGGCGACGAAGCGTTCGAGGAACACACCCGAAGACGAGAAGTTCGCCTCGGCCAGCCGCTGGACGCGGTCGTACGCTTCCGCGAGGTCGCCGGCGTCGAAGCAGGCCTGCATACCGATTCCGCCGCCACCACCGACTGCCTTGATGATTACCGGGTATCCGATATCCGAGGCTGCGGACAGCGCTGCATCCACCGAGTCGAGGAGGCCGCTGCCCGGTACGAGCGGAACCCCCACGGCTAGAGCCTTTTCCCGGGCGGTGTGCTTGTTTCCGAAAATTCGGAGCTGTTCCGGTGTGGGACCCACGAAGGCAATGCCCGCCGACTCGGCTGCGGTGGCGAAGGCGTCGTTCTCGGAGAGGAACCCGTACCCGGGATGGATTGCGCCCGCGCCGGTGGCCAGCGCAGCCTCGACGACGGCATCGGCGCGTAGATACGACTCGGCTGCGGGGGCGGGTCCGAGTCGCACCGCCATGTCGGCCATCTCGACGTGCGCAGCCGCCGCATCGGCGTCGGAATACACCGCCACCGTCTTGAGTCCCAGAATGTGCGCCGAGCGCATGATGCGACAAGCGATCTCGCCCCGGTTCGCTACGAGGAGCGTGTCGAACGAGTACTCGACCGGCGGCGTATTCATCCCTGTGGACATGCTTGTATACGCTAAGGACGTCGTGTTGCGCGGAGATTTCTCGCGGTAAAGCGTGGGTTAGTAGAACCTCTCGCGCGCCGTCATGGCGTGGGTATTACCGGCGGCACGTAGTCGAAGGTCATCCCGAGTAGCCACACCAGGAGCAGAACCACCGGCAGGTGGAACATGAACTGCAGGAAGGTGAATCCCACGAGGTCGCGGGCGCGCAGCTTCAGCACCGCCAGGAGCGGCAGCATGAAGAACGGGTTGACGAGGTTGGGCAGTGCCTCGGCCACGTTGTAGATCTGAACCGTCCAGCCCAGGTTCATCTGGACGTCGGTGGCCGCCTGCATGACATACGGGGCCTCGACCAGCCATTTTCCGCCACCGGAGGGGACGAAGACCCCCAGCACCACGGTATAGAGGGCGATGACGACCGCGAAACTCCCGCCGCCCCCGATGTTCGTGAAGAACTCCGCAAGGTGTTCCGAGATGGTGAGACCCCCGTTGCCCTCGGCCTCGGTGAGAATCGCTGCCATCGCGGCATAGAGGGGAAACTGGACGAGAATACCGGCCGTGGCCGGCACGGCGAGATTCACAGCTTGCAGGAACTTGCGGGGTGTCCCGTGCAGCACCAGTCCCAGCATGAGGAATACCAGCAGATATCCATTCAAACTGCTGACAACGGTGAGCACCGGCTTCGTGACGAGCTGAGAGACCAACCATCCCAGCGTCATCAGGGCGGCGAGGACCGGCAGGATACGGCTGTACTCGAGCCACTCTCCCGGCCGCGAGCGCGGCGCCACCTCGGCCGGCTGGTCGTCTATATCGACATCCAGTTCTTCGGCAGTCTTGATGGCGGAACCCCTCGGCGCGGAGAAATGCGCGATCGCCACGGTCAGCGCGGTGATAATGGCGCACATGAGCAGCGACTGCCACGTGAAAATCGTGTCACCGAAGTCGAGGACGCCGGTGATCTTCAGCAGTGCCGGAGGCAGCGAGGTGGCAGTGGCCTGCAGTTGCGCGGCCGAAGAGGACATGCCGAGCGCCCACACGGCGCCCAGTCCCATGAAGGCCGCTGCGCCGAGCGCGCGATAGTCCACACGTAGATCGGTCCGGCGGGCGATCGCACGGGCCAGGAGACCACCGAAGACGAGACTGAGTCCCCAGTTCAGGAAGGACACCGACATCGACAGGAATGCAACGACACTCACTGCACTGCTTGCGGTGCGCGGCACGGTGGCCAGCCGGTCGATCAGCCTGGCGACCGGTGGAGAGGTGGCCACGACATATCCGGTGAGTACCACCATGGCCATCTGCAGGGTGAAAGCAGTGAGATCCCAGAAGCCGTCACCGAAAGCATCGACGACCGCGTGCGGGGAGGAACCGTTGGCCAGAGCGGCGACGGCCACGAGGACGACACCGGCCAGCGCGAAAACGTAGGCGTCCGGAAACCACTTCTCGGTCCAGGCGGCGAGTGACTGGGCGACCCGTGCCAGTCCTCTTTCGGAGCTGGTTTCCTGGGCGGTGTCCGTCATTCGTCGATTCCCATCTGTGCGATGTCCACTCGTTCGAACTGTGACGCGGTGCGTCACGCTCAATCGGTGAAGTATCGATGCAGACTTCAGCGCAGACAAGGCAGACATACGCAGACACCGACTGCAGAAATGCAGAAATGCAGAAACAGGAAAGGCGTCACCGTGGACAAGTACGACTGCAAGAAGGAGCGGAAGCGGCTCTACGCGCCGAGCACCGGAGGGTTCGCTCTGGTCGACGTCCCGGAGTTGACCTATATCGCAGTGGACGGACATGGTGACCCGAACACCTCACCCGAGTACGCCGCGGCCGTCGAGGCGCTGTATGCCACCGCTTACACGATCAAATTCGCCAGCAAAATCGCCCACGGTCGCGATTTCGTCGTCGGTCCGCTCGAAGGTCTGTGGCGTGCCGCCGACCCACGCAGCTTCATCACCCGCGACAAGGACAGCTGGGACTGGACCATGATGATCGTGCAACCCGACTGGATCACCACGGCCGACATCGAGGATGCACGGTCGGCGGTCGCCGCCAAAAAGGAGCTTCCCGCTCTCGATCTGCTGCGCCCGCTCACGTTCATCGAAGGCGTAAGCGTGCAGATCCTGCACCTCGGCTCCTACGACGACGAGGCGCCTACCCTCGCCCGACTACACGACGAGTTCATGCCCGAGCACGGACTGGTCTTCAACGGCGATCATCACGAGATCTACCTCAGCGACCCCCGGCGGACGGCACCGGCGAAACTCCGGACGGTTCTCCGGCAGCCCGTCCGCCCGGCGTAGCGAAGGGGTGTGAACCGGACCTTGGCGTCTACGTGTAGTCCCGCTCGATCCGCAATGTGCCGATGGTCGTGGCCAGCGCGTCGTATTGCGTGACCAGAAAACAGAACTCGATCAGCTGGCGGTCGTCGAAGTGGGCGCTGAGCGCCGACCACGCGGCATCGTCGAGATTGTCGGTGGTGACGAGTTGGTCGACGGCCGTGAGGATGGCGCGGCGGCGCACATCCCAGCCCTCGGCGTCCGGACCGTCGAGCACCTGCTGGAGAAGGGCCGGGGTGACGCCGGCGCGGCGTCCGAGACGGACGTGGTGATCCATCTCGTACCCGCACTTCCGCAGATGAGCTACGCGGAGAATGATCAGTTCGGTCTCGTGCCGGGAGATCTTTCCACCGGGCATCAACTTGCTGGAGTAGCGCAGCCACGCCCGGAACAGGCCCCTCGCGCGGCCGACCGTGCTGAACAGATGCGCGTCGGGGACACCGGCGACGGTCGAAAGGATCCGCCACAACACCCAGTTGACCGGTCCGAGCTCCTTCAGACGTCCTGGTGGAATGCGTGCGCTCATGCGACTCCCTTCCGTCGGGACTGTGTTACCGAGCGGTAGCAAGACGCTAGCACTAGCTCGGCTTCTCGGTCGAGAAAAGGGAGCCCACGCGAGGGAAACGCGGTCTCAATCCCGGACGGCCCACGCCATCCGCGCCAGCGAAAGCGCCTGTTCGGCACGTTCGATCACCACTTCTCGCGACTCGCTGATGTGCGCCAGCAGGGTGTCGTAGGCGGCATCGAGTTTGCGATCCAGCGTCAGTTCTGCCACCGAGATGTGCTCGTCGATGGTCGCAGTCATGCGGTCGGGGGTGAGGTAGTCGAACATCCGCACCGGTCGTACCTTCGCATTCACGTTGACGAGGGCGTCCGACAACGCTGTGTTGCCCGCGGCCCGCAGAAGAACGATGTGGAACTGCTCGTCGAGTGCCACGAACCCGGCGTCGGGCTCCGGAGTGTCCTTGCGCAGGGCGTACCACTTGTCGAGTTCGGGTCCCAGGACGTCGGGGTCGTGCTGCCTCGACTCGTCGTCTCTGACCCGTGCGATGCCCTGCAGTTCGAGTGTGATGCGGAGTTCGTAGAGCCCGGCGAGTTCGTCGATGCGCGGACGGTACGGAAAGAGCCCACCCACATCGCGTTGCACGAGCCCGTCCGCCAGCAGACGAGCCAGAGCCTCCCGTACCGGCGTCCGGGACACGCCGTACGTCTCGGCGAGGCGTTCCTCGCCGAGGCGCTGTCCGGGCGGAATTCGTCCGCTCATGAGGTCGGTCCGCAGCGCGAGGTACACCTGGTCGCTGAGTGGACCGGCTGATTCTCGGCGAGCCATCAGATGGCCATTGCCGCGCGGACGTCGGACACCGCGGTACGGACGTCGGACTCGGGTGCGGCGCCACCGGCACCCGACGACGTGACCCGCCCCGACTCGAGCACGTAGTAGCGCTCCGCCGATTCGAGCGCGAAGCCGATGTGCTGCTCGACGAGCAGGACGCCGAGCCCGCCCCGACGCGTGAGCTCCATGATCGTGCGTTCGATCTCCGCGACCACGGACGGCTGAATGCCCTCGGTCGGTTCGTCGAGAATCAACATCTTCGGCTCGGTGATGAGCGCCCGGGCAATGGCCAGCTGCTGACGCTGACCACCCGAGAGAAGGCCGGCACGTCGTTCGAGAAGGCCACGCAATGCGGGAAAGAGATCGAGTGCCTCCCCGATGAGTTCCTTTCCGCGCTTGCGGCCGTCGGCAACCACTTGGAGGTTTTCGGCGGTGGTCAGCTGCCCGAACGACTGCTGGCCCTGCGGGACGTACGCGAGGCCGCGCGCCACGCGGGCGCTCGGGCGCAGCGCCGTGACGTCCTCGCCGTCGAACAGCACCCGCCCGGAATCGACCTTGATCAGTCCGACCGCAGCCCGCAGAAGCGTCGTCTTGCCCGCGCCGTTGTGACCCATCACCGCTGCCACGCCGTCCGACGGCACCGTCAGCGAGACCCCGTGGATTACTTCGGTCCGGCCATACCCGGCGCGGATGTCGTCAAGCTCGAGCATCGCTGTCCTCCTTCGAAACCTCGGGCTGCAACTCGGGAGCGGCGCCGGCGGCGGCCGTCCCGAGGTACACCTCCTGCACACGCGGGTCTGCCTGCACCTGTTCGACGGTGCCCTCGCTCAGCACCTTCCCCGCGTGCAGCACGGTCACCGACGTGGCGAACGCGCGCATGAAATCCATGTCGTGCTCGACCACGACGACGGTCCGCTCACCGCCGATGCGGCGCAACAGGTTTCCCGTCTCTTCCCGCTCCTCGGAACTCATCCCGGCAACAGGTTCGTCGAGCAGGAGAACCGAGCAATTCTGCACCAGCAGCATGCCGATCTCGAGCCACTGCTTCTGCCCGTGCGCGAGAATCCCGGCCGGGGTGTCGCGGAGGCTGCCGAGACCCGTGACCTCGAAAGCCTCCTCGATGGCGGGGAGCACCGTCTTGCGGCGGCGCAGCAGGGTGAGTGCCGAGCGGCCCGCACCCGCCGCGATGTCGAGGTTCTGGAGAACCGTCAACTCCTCGAACACACTCGCAGTCTGGAACGTGCGTCCCACCCCGAGCCGGGCGATGCGGTGCACCTTCTTACCGATCAGCTCGACACCGGACTTGGTGACCGATCCGGTCGCGGGGACGAGCCCGGTGATGGCGTCGACGAGCGTGGTCTTGCCCGCACCGTTAGGTCCGATGAGGAACCGCAGATCACCCTGCAACAGAGTGAGATCGACGCCGTCGACAGCCTTGAACCCGTCGAAGCTGACGCGTAGATCGCGCACCTCGAGGTACTCGCTGGACATCCCGGCGTTGCCGCCGAGCACAGGTTCCTTGGACGTGGTGGACGTGGTCATCGCGCCATCTCCATTCGTTCCGTCGACTCCGTGTCGTCCTCCGGTCCGGGCGAGGAAGGTTCGTCTGGGGACGCCTTCTGCCTGCGTTTCAGCAGTGCGAACAGGCCGGCGACACCGGCCGGGAAGAATCCGACCACCACGATGAACAGCAGGCCCTGGGCGTAAATCCATCCGGAGGGGAAGGACTCGGAGAAGGCACTCTGCGCCCACGCGACCCCGATCGCACCCAGAACCGGACCGAGCAGGGTGGCGCGGCCACCGATGGCGACCCCGATCAGGAAGGCGATCGAGGGAACGATTCCGACGTCGGCGGGGGAGATGATGCCGACGATCGGCACGAACAGCGCACCCGCGATCCCGGCGAAGAAGGCGGCGGTCACGTAGGCGACGAGCTTGATGTTCGCCGGGTCGTACCCGAGGAAGCGGACACGCTCCTCCTGGTCACGGACGGCGACGAGCAGTTCACCGTAGCGGCTGTTCATCAGTTGCCGCACGATCGCCACCACGGTGAGGAGAACACCGGCGGCGATGAAGAACAGCATCTGCTTGTTGGCGGGATCGTTCAGGTTGAAACCGAAGAAGGTGCGGAACCGGTTGAGGCCGTTGCTGCCGCCGGTGGTCTGTTGCCCGACGAGCAGGATCGCGAACGCGGCAGCGAGTGCTTGACTGAGGATCGCGAAATACGCGCCCTTCACCCGGCGTTTGAACACCCCGAGACCCAGCGCGAACGCGACGAGTCCGGGGATCAGCAGAATGCCCAGCACCGTCACGACCGGCGACGTGAACGGCACCCAGTAACCGGGCAGGGCGCGGATACCGGCAATCTGCATGAAGTCCGGCACGGTGTCGCCGCGGAGTTCGGCGTCGGAAATCTTCAGATGCATGGCCATCATGTAGGCGCCGAGCCCGAAGAACACGCCCTGGCCGAGGGTGAGCATCCCGCCGCGGCCCCACGCGAGGCCGATACCGACCGCGACGATCGCGAAGCACAGGAACTTCCCGAGCAGACTCAACCGGAAATCACTGAGAACGGCAGGGGCGACAACGAACAGGAGAAGGGCGGCGAGCGCGAAGCCCGCCCACGCACGGTAACGGCCACTCGTCAGGATGCTCATACGAGACTCCTCGTCTTGACGGCGAACAGGCCCTGTGGCCGAACCTGGAGGAACACCACGATGACCACGAACACGATGACCTTGGCGATCGACGCCGTGGTCGAGTACTCGATGAACGAGTTCAGCAGGCCGAGCGCGAACGCGGCGATCACCGCACCCTTCATCTGCCCCAGACCGCCGACCACGACCACCAGGAAGGCGTCGATGAGGTAGCTCTGACCGATGGTCGGGCTGGTCGAACCGATCAGGGTGAGCGCCACACCCGCGACACCGGCGAGACCGGATCCGATGAAGAACGTCGTCACATCGGTACGGCGACTGGAGATTCCACTCGTTTCGGCCAGATCGCGGTTCTGCACGACCGCCCGAATACGACGTCCCATCGACGATCTCTTCAGTGCCAGCGACAGCGCCACCACCGAGGCGACGGCGAGCACGAGGATGAACAGACGTGTCTTGGGGACCACCGCTCCCAGAATCTCCACACCGCCCGAGAGCCACCCCGGTGCGACGACGTTGACTGCCGGCGCACCGAAGATGTCCCGCGCGAGCTGCTGCAGGATCAAGCCCACACCGAACGTCACCAGCAGGGTGTCGAGCGGCCGGTGGTACATGCGTTTGACCAGAGTGACCTCGAGGAGGACGCCCATGGCACCACCCACCACGAAGCCGACGAGTAGAGAGACGAACAGGGATCCGGTGGCGCTCGAGATCACCTGCTGCACCACGTAAGCGGTGTACGAGCCCGCCATGATGAACTCGCCGTGGGCCATGTTGATGACGCCCATCTGACCGAACGTCAATGACAGTCCCAGCGCTGCGAGCAACAGGATGGATCCGATACTCAGCCCGGTGAACAACTGCCCGATCACTACATCCATGGATGCATGTCCTCTCTCCCTCTACTCGTCGGACGTGGTGCTAGCTACCGAGCGACTCGGCCCAGGGGTAGGACGTCAGGTACGGGTCCGGCTCGATCGGGGTGCCGGAATCCCACACCGTGTAGATCAGGCCGTCTCCCCGGATCTCACCGATCCGGGCCGTCTTGCTGATGTGGTGGTTGGAACCGTCGATCGTGACCTTTCCCTCGGGGGCGTCGAACGCCACTCCGTCCGCGTTGGCCTGAATGTCGGCCGTAGCAAACGAATTCGCCTTCTCGACGGTGTTCTTCCACAGATAGACGGAGGTGTAGGCGGCTTCCATCGGGTCCGACGTCGGCTTGGCGGCGCCGTACCGCGCCTTGTACGCGTCGACGAACGTCTTGTTCTCCGGCGAATCGATGGTCTGGTAGTAGTCCCAGGCCGTGAGCTGGCCTTCGATGTTCTGGACCCCGATACCGCCGACTTCCTCCTCGGCGATCGACACCGACACGACGGGCATGTCCTGGGCGGTCAGCCCCACGTTCTTGTACTCCCGGAAGAACGCGACGTTCGAGTCTCCGTTGAGCGTGTTGAACACGGCATCTGCGTCGGCGGAGCGAACCTTGTTGATGATTGTGGAGAAGTCGGTGGAACCGAGCGGCGTGTAGTCCTCGCCCTTGATCTCGATGCCGTTTGCCTCGGCGTAGGCCTTGATGATGCGGTTCGCGGTCTGCGGGAACACGTAGTCGCTGCCCACCAGGTACAGCGACGTGACGCCCTTCTCCTTCAAGTAGTCGAGGGCAGGAACGATCTGCTGGTTGGTGGTGGCACCCGTGTAGAAGATGTTCTTCGAATCTTCGAGACCCTCGTACTGGACGGGGTAGTAGAGCAGGGAATTGTTGTCCTCGAACACCGGAAGCATCGCCTTGCGGCTCGACGAGGTCCAGCCGCCGAAAACCGCTGCGACACAGTCGCTGCTGATCAGCTTCTCGGCCTTCTCGGCGAACACGGTGGGTTCCGAAGCGCCGTCCTCGGCCACGATCTGAATCTTCTTGCCGAGCACGCCGCCCGCGCTGTTGATTTCGTCGACCGCGAGCGCGATCGAATCCCGGACGGTCACCTCACTGATGGCCATGGTGCCGGACAGCGAATTCAACGACCCGACCTTGATCGTGTCCCCGGAGGTGTCCACGCAGGATGCCGCGGTGGACTCCGTGGCCGTGTCGGATGCCTTGCTGCCGCAACCGGTCAGCACGAGCCCGATCGCGGCGAGCGCGATCGGTGCAGCGAGGGCGCGCTTGGAGAAGGTGCGCATGTACGGGCCTTTCCGTCGGAGGAGGTGGGGAACCCCGTATTCCGGAACGGATGTATCCGCCCCACGTATACAGAGGTGTATTCGTGCGGCGAACATTAAGCCGCGGTTGTTGCGCCTGAATGTCTGTCGGTGACGTGTTCGTGTCGCGAATTACAGACGTGTGAACAAGCGCTCACAGGGCCCAGCGGTGCGCGGCGGAAAGTGCAATGCGTCACCGAATGAGGTAGGGGGACACCGAACTGCGGTGTTCGCTGATGTCGAGTTGCTTACCCAGGGGCGGGAACGCCCGTTGTGGGCAGTTGACCCGCTCGCATACCCGGCAGCCGGCTCCGATCGGCGTCCCGGGATTCGACTCGTCGAGGTCCAGTCCGTCGCCGTAGACCAGGCGGTGCGCGTGTCTGATCTCGCAGCCGAGCCCGATCGCGAAGATCTTGGCCGGCTGCCCGTAGCGGGCGGCGCGCCGCTCGACCGTGCGGGCCACCCAGAGGTACCGGCGGCCATCGGGCATCTGCGCGATCTGGTTCATGATCTTGCCCGGGTACGCGAACGTTTCGTAGACGTTCCACAGTGGGCAGGTGCCGCCGCTCGTGGAGAAGTGGAAGCCTGTGGCGGATTGGCGCTTCGACATGTTCCCGGCGCGGTCGACGCGCACAAACATGAACGGGACCCCGCGCAGCTTCGGCCGCTGCAGGGTGGAGAGGCGGTGGCAGACCGTCTCGTAGCTGACCGAGTAGAACGCCGACAGACGCTCGATGTCGTAACGGAAATCCTCGGCGACGTCGTGGAACTGTCCATAGGGCAGCACGGTCGCGGCGGCGAAGTAGTTGGCGAGTCCGAGCCGGGCCAGCGCCACCGACTCGTCGCTGGTGAAGCCGCCCTCCGCCACCATCTTGTCGAGGAGGTCGCCGTACTCCAGGTAGGCCAGTTCGGTGGCGAACTTGAACACCTGCTGCCCGCCCGAAAGGTGCGGCGAGATCTCCAGCACCCGCGACTCGGGGTCGTACCGGTGCAGCACGTTCTCGCCCAGGTCGATGCGGCGAACGATCTGTACGTCGTGCACCGTTTCCAGTCTGCGGGCGATTTCACCACCCACGTCACCGCGGTGGAAACGCAGGCGCGCGGTGAGCTCTTCTGCAGCAGTGTCGAGCTCATGCAGGTAGTTCTGGCGCTGGTAGAAGTAGTCCCGGACCTCTTCGTGCGGCATCGTGATGGAACCGCTGCCGCTGCCGTCGCTGAACCGGTCCTCCGTGGCGGCCGCCAGCTGCGCGGTGGTGTTGCGAAACCGGCGATGCATGTTGACCATGGCCTTAGCCAGGCCTGGATGCGACGCCACCATATCCGCGATCTCCTGAGCGTCGGCGTCGATTCCCATCTCCTGATCGAGGGCAACCTCCCGCATCTCGGCGATCAGGCGAGTGTCGTCCTGGGAGGCGAAGAAGGTGGTGTCGACGCCGAACACCTCGCTGATGCGCAGCAGGACCGGCACGGTGAGCGGCCGGACGTCGTGCTCGATCTGGTTGAGGTAACTGGCGGAGATTTCCAGCGTCTTGGCCAGTGCTGCCTGGCTCATGCCTCGTTCGGTGCGGAGCTGACGCAACCGGGTACCGACGAAGGTCTTCGACATTTCCCCAGCCTACGAACGGTTCGCGGGGTTCGCAAGAGGGGCTTCGCAGCCTTCGCGGGTGCTGCGGTCCGGGATGAATGTACCTTCCAGCGCTGTGGACGCGCCGAAAGGTACATTCGCCCCCCTCGACGCGCGGGGCCGGCCATCGACGCGAGCGCGGTGACAGCCGCGAGCGCGGTATCCGCCCCGATCGGTGATTGCCATCACAACCGGCGCGTCGAGGGGTGCGCGGCGGCGGGGAGGTGCGGGCCGCAGGGGCGCAATTACCTGTGTACGAGGGGTTGCGTGCATTGTGTTCGCGACCTGCGCGTTCTTACTACTGGCGGGTATCTTTCCTCGCCGACAGGGTAGGTCGTGACCCATTCCTTCTTCGCAAAGTTTGCAAGGCTCGATGAAAAGCTAGCGAAGATTGGCAGTAGCAACAGGTAGACGGCACTTTTTGTGTGTGTCATTCTCGATGAGTAACTAGGAAGGGCCTGGCAAGGATGTGAAGCAGTACATCCGTACCGGACCAGCAGATCGAAGAGATGGAGTCTTGATGTCGACCACCGGCACCCCGAAGACCGCAGCTGAGATTCAGCAGGATTGGGACACCAACCCGCGCTGGAAGGGAGTAACCCGCAACTACACGGCGGAGCAGGTCACCAAGCTCCAGGGCACCGTTGTCGAAGAGCAGACCCTCGCACGCCGTGGTTCCGAGATCCTCTGGGACCTCGTGAACAACGAGGACTACATCAACTCGCTGGGCGCGCTGACCGGCAACCAGGCAGTTCAGCAGGTTCGTGCAGGCCTCAAGGCCATCTACCTCTCCGGCTGGCAGGTCGCCGGTGACGCGAACCTTTCCGGACACACCTACCCGGACCAGAGCCTCTACCCGGCCAACTCGGTTCCGCAGGTCGTGCGTCGCATCAACAATGCCCTGCTGCGCGCCGACGAGATCGCCAAGGTCGAGGGCGACACGTCCGTCGACAACTGGCTCGCCCCGATCGTCGCCGACGGTGAAGCCGGCTTCGGTGGTGCACTCAACGTCTACGAGCTGCAGAAGGCCATGATCGCGGCCGGTGTTGCCGGTTCGCACTGGGAGGACCAGCTCGCGTCGGAGAAGAAGTGCGGCCACCTCGGTGGCAAGGTGCTCATCCCCACGCAGCAGCACATCCGCACCCTGACCTCGGCTCGCCTCGCGGCCGACGTCGCGGACGTTCCCACCGTGGTCATCGCACGCACCGACGCCGAGGCCGCAACCCTCATCACGTCGGACGTCGACGAGCGCGACCAGCCGTTCCTGGACGGCACCCGCACCGCCGAGGGCTTCTTCGGTGTCAAGAACGGCATCGAGCCCTGCATCGCTCGCGCCAAGGCTTACGCGCCCTACGCCGACCTCATCTGGATGGAGACCGGCGTGCCGGACCTCGAGGTCGCCAAGCGGTTCGCCGAGTCCGTGCGCAGCGAGTTCCCGGACCAGCTCCTCGCCTACAACTGCTCGCCTTCCTTCAACTGGAAGGCGCACCTGGACGACTCGACCATCGCGAAGTTCCAGAAGGAGCTCGGCGCGATGGGCTTCAAGTTCCAGTTCATCACCCTCGCCGGCTTCCACTCGCTCAACTACGGCATGTTCGACCTGGCCCACGGCTACGCCCGCGAGGGCATGACCGCCTTCGTCGACCTGCAGGAGCGCGAGTTCAAGGCCGCCGAGGAGCGTGGCTTCACCGCCATCAAGCACCAGCGTGAGGTGGGTGCCGGCTACTTCGACAGTATCGCCACCACGGTCGACCCCAACACGTCGACGGCTGCTCTGAAGGGTTCCACCGAAGAAGGTCAGTTCCACTGAGCCTTGTCCACAACAAGGATTCGACCGATCACGGTGTGACCTGATCAATCCCGACCCCCGGGAGGGGCCTGTTCCAGGGCCCCTCCCGGGGCGACGACTCCACTAGACGAAAAGGAGCTGACGACGTGACCAGCGACAAAATTCAGCGCGTCGGCGTTATCGGCGCCGGGATCATGGGCGCCGGAATCGCAGAGGTGTGCGCTCGCGCGCACGTCGATGTTCTGGTGTTCGAGCAGACCCGTGAGCTTGCGGCTGCAGGGCGCTCACGCATCCTGCGTTCGCTCGACCGCGGCGTGAGCAGCGGCAAGATCACCGAACGTGAACGTGAACAGGCGGCCTGGCGGCTGCGGTTCACCTCCGATCTCGGTGATTTCGCGGATCGCCAGCTCGTCGTGGAGGCCGTCGTCGAGGACGAGAAGGTGAAGAGTGACATCTTCGCCGAGCTCGACTCGGTCGTGACGGATCCGAATGCCGTGCTGGCATCCAACACGTCGTCGATCCCGATCATGAAGCTGGGCATTGCCACGAAGTCCCCGGAACGGGTCATCGGGATGCACTTCTTCAATCCCGTTCCGGTGCTTCCCCTCGTCGAGCTCGTGACCACGCTCAAGACGAGCAAGGCGGTGGCCGAGCGGGCCGAGGCCTTCGCGAGCGATGTGCTGGGCAAGCAGGTCGTCCGCTCCGCGGACCGTTCCGGCTTCGTCGTCAACGCCCTGCTGGTGCCGTATCTGCTCTCCGCCATTCGCATGGTGGAGTCGGGGTTCGCCACCAAGGAAGACATCGACAAGGCAACGGTGCTCGGCCTCGCACACCCGATGGGTCCGCTCGCGCTGACCGACCTGGTGGGTCTGGACACGGTCAAGTCCATTGCCGACTCCATGTACGAGGAGTTCAAGGAGCCCCTGTACTCAGCACCGCCGCTGTTGCTGCGCATGGTCGAGGCGGGACTTGTCGGCAAGAAGGCGGGCGCCGGCTTCTACGAGTACGCCGAGAACGGCCGGGCCAGCAAGAAAGCAAGCTAGTAGGTAGGTAGGCGACTACCCTGTGCGCCTTTCACGACCCCGGTTGTGAGAGGCGCACAGGTGCATCGAGTCCGAGACGCTTTCCGCCTCCGGACTGAGCCCAGAAAGGTCGACCGCATGTCCAGCACCGCAACATACGGATCCAGCATCCTGGGGTATCCCCGCATCGGAGCGCACCGCGAACTCAAGCGCGCCCTCGAGTCCTACTGGCATGGCACCAGCACGAAGGCAGAACTCGTCGCCGTCGGGCGGGACCTGCAGGAAGAGACGTGGAGTGAGCTCGCCGCGACCGGTTTGACCCAGGTCCCGGGCAACACGTTCTCGTACTACGACCACGTACTCGACAACGCGCTGCTGTTCGGTGCGGTGCCCGAGCGGTTCGCCGCGCTCGAAAGCGAGCTGGATCCGCTGGACTTCTACTTCACGATGTGTCGCGGCCGGCCCGACTTCCCACCACTCGAGCTGGTGCGCTTCTTCGGCACCAACTACCACTACCGCCAGCCCGAGCTGGACGAGAACACCACCTTCTCCCTGCGTTCGGACACGCTGATGGACGAGTTCGCACGGGCGAAGGCGCGCGGAATCGAACTGCGTCCCGTCGTGCTCGGTCCGGTGTCGCTGTTGCTCCTGTCGAAGGTGGGGCCGGCGTCCCGGCGGCACGGCTTCTCGACGCTCGACCTGCTGGACAAGATCCTGCCGGAGTACGAGCTGTTGTTCGAGCAGCTCGCGAAGGCCGGCGCCACGTGCGTCCAGCTCGACGAACCGTCGTTCACCGAAGACCGCACCCCCGAGGAGCTGGCCGCGCTCGCGCGTGCCTACGAGAAGCTGTCGCACGCACCGCTGCGTCCCCGCATCCTCGTCACCGGGCCGTACGGACACCTGGGTGAAGCACTCGCCCTCCTCGCCGCGACCAAGGTCGAGGCTCTCGGTCTCGACCTGGTCAGCCACCGGATGAGCGCCGATGACCTGGCGAAGATCCCCGGCATTCGGCGCAAGCGCATCTACGCCGGTGTGGTCGACGGCCGCAACGTGTGGAGGGTCGACCGGTATAACACCCTGACGTACCTGAACACGATCAAGGACGTCGTGCCGGATCTCGTAGTCTCGACGTCCACGTCGTTGCTGCACGTGCCCTACGACGTGCTGTCCGAGTACGACATCCAGGGCGACGTGGCGGACAGGCTGGCGTTCGCCAAGCAGAAGGTCGGCGAGGTCGTGTCGCTCGCGAAGGCTCTCACCGAGGGGCCATCGGAGAAGTGGCGCAAGCGCCCCACCTCGGTGCACTTCAAGCTCAAGCACGCCGTGCGTGCGCGGGTCAATGCCATCACGCCGTCCGACCGTGTCCGGGTCCCGTACGAGGAGAGGCGCGTCGCGCAGCAGGAGCGGCTGAATCTGCCCCTGGTTCCCGCGACGACGCTCGGCTCGTTCCCTCAGACGACCGAGATCCGTCAGGCTCGCTACGAGCTGGGGGAGGGACGCCTGGAGTGGGACGAGTACTACAAGCGGATCCAGGCCGAAATCGAGAACACCATCCGGTTGCAGGAAGACATCGGTCTGGACGTGCTGGTGCACGGCGAGCACGAGCGCAACGACATGATCCAGTATTTCGCGGAGCTGCTCGAGGGCTACGCGTACACCCACAACGGCTGGGTGCAGGCCTACGGTTCGCGGTGCACGCGTCCGCCGATCCTCTATGGGGACGTGTCACGGCCGAAGCCGATGACGGTCGAGTGGATCTCGTACGCACAGTCCTTGACGGACAAGCCGGTCAAAGGCATGCTCACCGGTCCGGTGACGATGATCGCGCGGTCGTTCGTCCGCCAGGATCAGCCGTTGTACGAAACGGCGGACCAGTTGGCGTTGGTGATCCGCGACGAGATCGCCGATCTGGAGGCCGCGGGTATAGCGATCATTCAGGTGGACGAGCCAGCCATCCGTGAGCTGCTGCCTCTGCGCGAGGACGGTCGTGAGGCGTATCTCGAGTGGGCTGTCGATGCGTTCCGCCTCGCCACCGGTGGCGCGAAAGCGGAGACACAGATCCACACCCACCTCACCTACACGAGCCGCGCGTCGGTCGTCGATGCCATCGAACGCCTCGACGCGGACGTCACTGCCATCGTGGCCACCCGGTCCATTACCTGGGTGCTCGATGCTCTCAAGGAACGGGCGCTGACTCACGGGGTCGGCCCCGGTGTGTACGAGAGCAGGTCGGCGCGGATCCCCGATATCGACGAGCTGGACGAACTGCTCACCGAGGCCAGCGAATCCGTCTCCCTGGAGCGGCTGTGGGCCAACCCCGACGGGGGTCTCAAGACCCGTCACTACTGGCAGTTGGAACCCTCGCTACGCAATCTGGTGGCGGCCGCGCGGCGGCTCCGCCGCCGGGCCGAGAAAGAAGAACTCGAGGACTGAGTCGATTCGTCCGGGCGGGCCGTTGTCCTCGGACACGGCCCGCCTGGACGCCGAGCGACGCGAACATGTAGGCATGTGTGCATGGTTACCGCCGCCGCATATGCAGTCACGTCCGCTGAGGGCGCCTTCGAAAAGACCACCATCGAACGTCGGGAACTCGGACCGCTCGACATTCTCGTCGAGATCAAGTTCGCGGGCATCTGCCACTCGGACATCCACACCGCCCGCAACGAGTGGGGCGGAACCCACTATCCCGTCGTCCCCGGCCACGAGATCGCCGGTGTGGTGACCGCCGTCGGTTCCGAGGTGACCCGCCACCACGTGGGTGACCGCGTCGGAGTCGGGTGCTTCGTCGACTCCTGCGGTGAATGCGACGCCTGCCGCGCCGGTGAGGAGCAGTACTGCGCGAATCGCGTCACCGGTACCTACAACGCTCGCGGCCGCGACGGCGAGTGGACGCAGGGCGGATATTCGACGCACATCGTCGTGACGGAACGTTTCGTCGTCTCCATTCCGGACGGGCTGGAACTCGACGTCGCGGCGCCGCTGCTGTGCGCCGGAATCACGTTGTACTCACCACTCGCGCACTGGGGCGCGGGCCCGGGCAAGAAGGTAGCCGTCATCGGCATGGGCGGGCTGGGACACGTCGGGGTGAAGATCGCTCATGCGATGGGCGCGGAGGTCACGGTTCTGAGCCAGTCCCTCGGCAAGAAGGAGGACGGGCTGAAGTTCGGGGCCGATCACTACTACGCCACCTCCGATCCGGAGACGTTCAGATCGTTGCGGAGCCGGTTCGACCTGATCGTCAACACGGTGTCGGTGAACCTGGACATCGACGCGTACCTGTCGATGCTCGCGATCAACGGCACCCTCGTAGAACTCGGCCTGCCCGAAAAGCCGATCGAGGTACGCGCGTTCAGTCTCGCCGCCAATCGGCGCAGTCTCGCCGGTTCGATGGTGGGCGGTGTCGCCCAGACTCAGGAGATGTTGGACTTCTGCGCGGAGCACGGCATCGGCGCGGCGATCGAGGTGATTCCGGCGAGCGACATCGATACCGCCTACGACCGCGTCGTCGCCAGCGATGTGCGGTACCGGTTCGTGATCGACGCGGCAACGATCTGACTCACGCCTCGCCGAGCTGATCCCGCAGCGACGCCAGTGTTTTCGCCAGCAGCCGCGAGACGTGCATCTGCGAGATGCCGACGCGGTCGGCGATCTGGGTCTGCGTCATGTTGCCGAAGAACCGGAGCATCAGGACGGTCCGCTCCCGTTCGGGCAGCGACTCGAGCAGCGGGCGCAGGGTCTCGTGATTCTCGACTTCGTCCATCGCGGCGTCGTAGTCACCGATCGTCTCGACCATGGACAGTTCGCCGGACCGCTCGGACGACGTGTTGTCCACGGACACCGTCTGGTAGGCGTTACCGGCGAGGAGGCCCTGTGCCACGTCCTCCTGGTCGATGTGGAGATGTTCGGCCAGCTCGCTGACCGTGGGGGCGTGGCCGAGGGTCTGCGACAACTCGCCCACCGCGAGGCTCAGCGCGAGATGCAGTTCCTTCATGCGGCGCGGTACGCGCACGGCCCACCCGGTATCTCGAAAATGCCGGCGTACCTCGCCCATGATCGTGGGCACCGCGAAGGACACGAAGTCGGAACCACGGGTCACGTCGAACCGATCCACCGAATTGACGAGGCCGAGGCGCGCCACCTGTACCAGGTCGTCGTGCGCCTCGCCTCGCCCGTCGAAACGACGGGCAATGTGCTCTGCGAGGGGGAGACAACGCGTCACCAGGGCGTCGCGGAGAATGCGTCTTTCGGGATCGTCGTCGTCGAGCGCGGCCTTCCGCTCGAACAGTGCTGCCACATCCTGATACTCGTCCGGCCAGCGTGCCGTCTGCCCCCCACCGCGAGTACCGGACGTCACAGAATCGAGCCGTTCTTCACCCTGGTGAATTCCATGGTGGTGACGAATCCCGACGAGGGCGGGTCCAGCTCGTGGCGCATATCGACCGAATCGGTCAGGGCATGGAGTACGTGCCAGCCGAACGAGCGCGGCCCGAGCGAATCAATGGTCGTGGTGGTGCTCGACACGGCCACTCGCAGTGTGCCGTCGAGGTACTGCAGCCGGCACACCAGGACTGCATCGGGCGTCGCGCGGACGATCAATTGGGTGCAGATCTCGTCCATGGCCAGTTTGATGTCGGCGATGGAGTCGAGGTCGAAGTCTTCGTGAATGGCAACGGTGGCTGCCAGGGCGCGTAGTACGGACAGCTGATCGGGCGTTGCTCGCACGCGCAGTTCGACGACGGGATGAGTGTGATCCTGGTCGGGTTCGATTGTCTTGGCGATGGCCATGAGACCTCCGGGTCGGGCGTACCGGGTTGACGGCGGGAGTGTGCCGGCTCGCGGGTGGTGACAAGTCAGGGTAGCGATCCAGGGACACCGCAGGTGGGATACCGCAGAACAACCCCGATCAAACCAGTCCGCGCGGTACGTATGCGCAGGTAGGGTTGGCGCAAAGCGATGAGCGTTCCTCAGGCTCTCGATGGGGCATGTGGTCAGAGGAGACGGGTGGGATGCGGAAGGATCTCCGACGGCAGACTGCGACGAGCGTCGACGCCCCCACGGACGTCGATCCCGTCACCGTGTCGCTCGAGGCGGTACTCCGGCTCCTCGAGACCGAAGACAGTGTCATTGCCCTCCTGAACAACTTGTGCAGGCAGGCGGTTCAGGCATTTCCCGGAGCGGAAATGGCCGGGATCACGCTACTGGGCGCAGCCGGCCCGGCATTCGTGGCCGCAACCTCGGACGAGGTTCTCCACTTGCGCGAGGCCCCGGTGTTCGGTACTGGCGGTAGCTCCCTATCGGTGCCGTTGACCGACGCGACAACACGGGCAGACTCCCGGTCGGGGGATATCGAGACGCTGGGTGCCTTGAACCTGTACGGCAGTCGCCCGCGCGCCTTCGACGACCTCGATCAGTCGGTGCTCGGGTTGCACGTCGACGCGGCGACAGCCGCACTGCGTCAGGTACGACGATGCGAGGAAGCGAGAAGCCTGATCGAACAATTGCGGATAGCAAATGATTCGCGGGCTGTCATCGATCAGGCCAAGGGCATCGTCATGGCGTTGCGGGGAGTAGATGCCGGGGCCGCGTTCGGCGTCCTTGTCGCGCGCTCGCAACAGGAGAACGTGAAGCTGCGTGTGGTCGCCGAGCAAGTGGTGCGCGCCGTCGCGAGACGCGCGCCCGTAGGTAACGCTTTGTAATAGCTCACCTGCGCAGATGTCGGCAAGGGGATCTGTTATTTCCTTGTGACACATCACTGCCGGGAGTAGTCTCGAACCGAGGTTGAACACACAGCCGATGTCGGGAAGCGCTGCCGTAGCAGACGGTGAGAGGTGTCCGAGGTCGGGTTTGTCTGCAGGTGCTCCGCTTCCCCTCTCAATAGTTCGAGATGGGGTGAGCCATGTCTGTTGTTCCACGGGTCCCAGAACCCGAACTGGCCTGTTCGGGCGCGGGTACCGGCGTCGACTACACACCGAAAGTAGTCCTCGCAGCGGTCGATACCGTTCCGACACGCTGTGCGAGTGCGAAATTCTCTTCCGAGCGAATAGGTTCAGGAGTGATGGTTCTCGGAGTGCGCGGTGACATCGACCTGTTCAGTGCGCCCGTGTTCCACGAGTACGTCTGCACCCAGATCTCGCCGGAGGGGCAGTTCATCCTCGACATGTCCAAGGTCGACTTCATCGGGACGGCAGGACTGTCGGTCCTCGACAGCGTCCACGCATCGAACCTTCGGGACGGGCGGCACTGGGCAATGATCTGCGGGCGCCCGCTCTATCGGTTGTTACGGGCGGCGGGTCAGGAATCGAGTTACCCGTGCTACCCCTCGGTCGACAGCGCGCTCGGGGCGTGGCACGGAAGAACCGCCTGACGGCAGATCCTCGGCCGGAACCGGTGCGGAGATCAGTGCGCACCGGTTCGACTCGTGCGCGGGGGAGCGGAAACGCAACGTCCGTACGCGCGAAGTGTGTCGGTGGCGACTCGATCCCAGGAATACCGTGCGCGGGCACGGTCGCAGCCCGCCATGCCGAAACCCGCACGCAGCGCATCATCGTCGAAGATTTGCCGTAGTGCCTCGGCCAGTCGCACCGGATTTCGGGGTGAGATCAGCCGCCCGGTGATTCCGTCGACCACCGTGTCCCGCATGCCGCCGACCGCGGAAGCCACCACCGGGGTGCCGCAGGCCATCGCCTCCAGGGGGACCATGCCGAATGGCTCGTACCACGGGGTACACACCACAGCGTCCGCGGAGCGCAGCAGGGAGGGCACGACGTCGTGCCGAACGTGGCCGACGATCCGTACCCTGTTGCTCACCTTGCTCTCACGCGCGAGAGCCAGCAGTCGCATCGCCTCCGGATCGTCGGCGACCCGCTCGGCGGCCGGTCCGCCCGCAATGACCAGTTCGGTATCGGGAAGATGGGTGAGCGCGGCGATGGCGGTGTCGTAGCCCTTGCTCGGCGCCAGCCTGCCGACCATCACGATGCGATGACGCATCCCCTTGTCGTCGGCGCGACCGTCCGGAGTGAATTCCGCGACGTCGACACCGGAAGGAACCACCGATGTTCGGGACCGCGGCAGACCGAGGTGGGCGAGTTCGAAAACCTCGTCGGTACACGTTGCCACCACCCGGGTGGCTCCGCGGGCGATCAACTGCTCGAGGTGAACTCGGTTGGACTGGCTCGTCATCGGACGCTGGAACCGCTCCTCGACCACGCCGAGGGCGTGGAAGGTCTGCACAGTGGGGATGCCGAGGAGGCGCGCCGCGAGCTGCGTCGCAATACCCGACATCCAGTAGTGGGCGTGAACGATGTCGGGCCTTTCGGCCTCCCATTCGTTCTTCAGGAAATTGCCGAAACCACCCATCAGGGGCAGTATTTCGGCTTCCGGCATCGGCCGGGGCGGGCCGAGGGGCACCTGCACGACCGTGTATCCGCCCGGCATGGTGAAGCGGTCCGGGAGGGTCTCGTCGGCGCGCCGCGTGTACACGGTGACGTCGTGGCCCTCGCGGGTGAGGGCAGCGGACAATTCCGCCAGATGGATGCTTTGACCGCCTCCGTCGCCGTCCGAATCGGTCAGCGGACCCGCGTTGCCGGAGACCATCGATATTCGTAACCGCCGGGCGGTGACGAGAGGCGCGGTTCTGATCGGCTGACCGACGCAGGAGTCGGGTCTCGGCTGGCGATGAGTGGCGGTCATGCCAGGGGATTCCCGAACTGTGGGTTTGTAAACCGACCGGCTCGCACTCTGTCACAAGACAGGGTTCACGGGACCGGTCGGTGTCGCGATCTAGTACCAGTGGCGCCTGCCGCCGACAGCGCGTCCGGTGGAACCGAGGATCCACAGCACCGCGCCGATCACCAGGAGAATGATGCCGAGAACCCAGAGCCAGTTGAGATTGGCCAGCCATCCGATCAGGAGCAAGATCAACCCGAGCACGATCATGACGTTCCTCGTTTCTTCCTCATCCTCTCGACGCGGGAAGCGTGTCCGCTGATGGACTGCGCTCCACGTCGCCGACTCCTGCGCCCATTGCGTAGGTCAGATGTCCGCCCAGCGTTCCGCCGACGCCGACCGCGAGGAACCCGGCGACGCTCAGCGCGACAGCTTGCGCGTCGGTACCGCGGCGGCGGCGCAGGAACGACGCGGTGAAGGCGGCGATTCCCAGCGCATTCGCCCCCGCGTGAATGAGGCCGACGCGGCGTTGCGTCGCATCGCGTTCGGCCCAATCCACCCAGCCGGTCGTGAGGGTGGGTACTGCCGAGAGGAGACCGAATCCGATCAACCGTCTGGCGGCGACGTGGTCGCGCAGCACGGTGTCCAGGACCAGGGACCCGGACCAGGCGCCGATCGGGACGGTGACGAGCACGGGATGCAGCGGGTGGCCCAACCAGGAACCCCGCAGAACTTCACGGGCTCCGGTGCCGCTGAGCGTGCCGGCGATCCTGCGCTGCAGCAGTGCGCTGACGTTGTCGAGGAAGTCGGCGGACTCCGTCTTGCGTAACAGACCGGGTACGTTCATTCGGCTCGATTACCCCGGCCGGACGGCGCGAAACCCCCGTTGATGCCACCGAGACATCTTGTCGCCGATTGCGGTGCGGCGTAGCGTCGGGAACAGATTCCACCAGGTGAGGTGAGTACTGATGAAACTCAATCTCTTTGCCGCGTGGACAAGCTTCGCGCTCGTCCTGTTCGCGGTGGTCTGCATCGCCGGGTTCCTCGTCGCTGCCGGATCCGGTGAGGGCGGCTGGGCGGTGATCGCCGGTTCGTTGTGCGTCGTCGCCCTCGCAGCAGCAATGGCGCTGTACGGCGGCACAGTGCGCCACGATCACCGGGTGCATCACGACACGCCGCACCTTTTCTGAAGCGACCGCGTTCGCCTACGACTCCGCGAGTCGGCGCTTCTCCGTGTCGACGTCGAAATCAGGTTCCGGCCATTCGAGGCGGAGGCGTTCGAACGCGTCGATCAGTAGCTCGGTGACCGCAATTCTGCTATACCACTTCCGGTCACACGGAACCACATACCAGGGCGCGTCCTCGGTGGACGTCTTGTCGAGCATCGCCTGGTAGGCGTCTTGATACGCCGGCCACAACTTGCGCTCGGTCACATCGCCCGGGTTGTACTTCCAGTACTTGTCCGGGCGCTCCAGTCTCTTCTGCAGCCGCGACTTCTGTTCGTCGAGGGAGACGAACATGGCCACCTTCACCAGGGTGGTGCCGGTGCCGAGGAGTTCCTTCTCGAACTGATTGATCTCGTCGTAGCGGCCGCGCCACACGGTCTCGGGAACGAAGCCGTGTACGCGCACCACCAGGACGTCCTCGTAATGGGAGCGGTCGAAGACGCCCAGTTGCCCACCCCGGGGCAGCGCCTTCGTGACCCGCCACAGGTAGTGGTGCCGCTTCTCCTCGTCGGTGGGCACCCCGAATGCCACGTGATCGACACCCTGCGGATCGACGTGCCCGATGACGTGACGAACCATTCCGCCCTTGCCCGCGGTGTCCATGCCCTGAAGGACGAGCAGCACCGAGCGGTTGTCGCCGGATCGGCCGTTGGCGTAGAGCTTCTCTTGCAACGAGGAGAGGACCGTTCCCCGTTCGTGGAGGGCGCGCTTCCCGTCGATCTTGCTGCTGACGAATCCTGGTGTGCTCCGACTGTCGAGATCAGCGATCTGCATGCCGGGACGGAAGCGCAGCGCTTCGGCGGCCGGTGTCTCCCACAACCCTGCTGCGTTGTCTGCCATCTACGAACAGTGCCACAGTCGGGGGCTTCGGACAGGCGAACTCGGCTTCACACTCGGCTGAAGGGTGGCGGGGTGACCCCGTCGATGAGGTGGCTACCCCACAGGTCCACACCCGTGATCCTGGCGGTGGCGGTACCTTGCGGTCCCGTGATCCGTAACTCCGTGCCGGGGGAGAGGTCGGCGTCCTCGCCCAGGGCGTCCGTCAGCGTGCGTACCCGCCCGTGCCAGACGTAGCGACCGCTGATGGGTTCGAAGTTCCCTGCGAGCTGGACCTGGACCGTCACGGCGGGTAGTGCACCCACCACGACCTCGGCCGGCCCGCGGTAACCCTCTTCTTCCTCGGAGTCGTTCATGACCCCGAGTTTACCTGTTACTTCTGGTTACACAATATTGAGTGGGTGTCTACTCGTCGGCCGTGGGAAGCAGCGGGTGCGGTGCCGCGTTGAATCGCGCAGGGGAACCGTTGAAGGCAGCGATGCCGGCGATGCCTCCCCAGGTCATCATCGTCAGGTAGTTGATCAGATCCTCCACTGACATCGATCGGTTCGAGATCCACCAGTGGGTAGCCAACTGGACACCGCCGACGATGCCGTACGCCCACGGCACCGAGCCTCCGGAATCCATCTCCATCTGACGCAGTCGCTCGCCGAGCACCGTCGAGAGGACCTCCGCGATCATCCGTTCGGAATCGGCCACCGTGTCCCGGCCCGGCCCCGAACCGTTCGACATGATGTACAGATACACTTCGGGATCGGATGCGACCGTCTCCACGTAGGCGGTGATCGTGGCGCGGGTGAGTTCGAAGTCGTCGAGATCTTCGCCGATGGCCTCGTAGATCCGGGGTGCCAGCGTGGTTTCCACGTAGCGGGCCATGGTGGCATTGGTGAGATCGCTCTTGTCGGCGAAGTACCGGTACAGCACGGTCTTGGAGACGCCGATTTCCGAGGCGATCTCATCCATGCCGATGTCGCGTCCACGCAGGCGGATGGCGGCGATCGTTCCGTCGACGAGCTCCTCCCGGCGCGCGATCTTGTGCTCACGCCAGCGGCGCTTGCGGCCGTCAGGCTTGGTCGCCTTTTCCAGCTTCGTCATCGACTCCGTCACCTGCTCGGCATCCTTCAGGTCGTCATTCGCCACTGAGCTTGTTCACATCCGTTTCGTGTCGCAATTCTTCTCCCAGCTTAGTGCTCGTGTGTTGTCGGCTCGCACAATGCTGTCTGTGCAGCTCGCTCGTCACTCCTTTGCGAAGCGCCGCGTCATCGACCTTCGGCACAATGGCAACTGTGCACCAATTGAGTCTTTCTGCTTTCGACGACGGGGAGAAGCGGCGCGATCTCCGCAAGATGAAGACCGTGGCGACGGGTTTCCTCGTGTTCGCCACCGTGGTCTACCTCGTGTGCCGGTGGCAGGAATCGCGCGGTGCGGGGGAGTGGGTCGGCTACGTGCGAGCCGCGTCGGAGGCCGGAATGGTGGGCGCGCTCGCCGACTGGTTCGCCGTCACGGCACTGTTCCGCCATCCCCTCGGCCTGCCCATTCCGCACACGGCGATCATCAAACGGAAGAAGGATCAGCTCGGTGCCAGCCTGAGCAGTTTCGTGGGGCAGAACTTCCTGGCTCCCGAAGTGGTGGCGGCCAAGGTCCAGGCCGCCCAGATCCCGCTACGGCTCGGCACCTGGATGGCGCAGCCGAAACATGCCGCGCGAGTCGCCGCCGAGACAGCGACCGTCCTGCGCGGACTCGTCGAGGTGCTGCGCGACGAGGACGTGCAGCAGATCATCGACAGCACCATCGTGCGCAGGCTGGCCGAGCCGGAATGGGGGCCGCCGATCGGACGGGTACTCGGTGAACTAATCCGCGAAAACCGTCAGCTGCCGATCCTGGACCTGCTTGCCGAGCGCGCCCACCAGTGGGCCCTGGGAAGCCAGGAAACGATCGACCGCATCGTCACCCGCGACTCGCCGTCCTGGTCGCCCAAGTTCGTCGACCTGATGCTCGGCGAGAAGATCCACCGTGAGCTGGTCGAATTCACGTGGAAGGTGCGCTCGAACCCCGAGCACGAGGTCCGTCAGGCGGCCAACCGCTTCCTCGTCGACTTCGCCGACGACCTGCAGAACGACCCCGTCACGATGGAGAAGGCCGAAAAAATCAAGGCCGAAATCATGGGTCGCGAGGAGGTGACCGGGCTCGCCGCCGCCACCTGGAAGGTCGCCAAGCGCCTCATCATGGAGTCCGTCGACGATCCGGGCAGCACGCTGCGGACCAAGGTCGCCGAGAACGTCGTCCAGATCGGCGAACGACTGCGCGACGACGACGAGCTGAGACTCAAGGTCGACGGGTGGGTCATGGCGGGCACGCGATACGTCGTCGACAACTACACCGGCGAGATCACCGGGATCATCTCCGACACCGTCGAACGCTGGGATGCCGAGGAAGCGAGCAAGAAGATCGAACTGCAGGTGGGACGGGACCTCCAGTTCATCAGGATCAACGGCACGGTGGTCGGTTCGATCGCCGGGTTACTGATCTACACGGTCTCCTCATTGATGTTCGGCTGACCGCCGGTTGATGTTCCGCTGACCGCCCGGCACCCTGTGGCGAGGGCTACGTGCTCGCTGCTAGCAGAGCGCTTGCAATTGCTAGCACCGTCTCTTACACTCGAAATTGCCCAGCAATTCGGGAGGACTGATGGCCAGCGATGACCGCGAGGCAGCCGGTGCAGGAGATGTGGCCGCTCGCGTAGTCAGTAACGCCGCACACGACATCGGTGGCTTCATTCGCGCACAACGTGAAGCCGCGCAGGTCTCGATGCGACAACTGGCGCAACTCGCAGGCGTCAGTAATCCGTACCTGAGTCAGATCGAGCGCGGGTTGCGCAAGCCTTCGGCCGAAGTGCTGGCGCAGATAGCGAAGGGTCTCCGGGTGTCCTCGGAGGTCCTGTACGTCCAGGCGGGGTACCTCGAGCAACGACCCCACGGTCCTGTTCGCGACGCCCTGCTTGCGGATACGGCCATCACCGAGCGGCAGAAGCAAGTGCTGCTCGAGATCTACGAGTCCTTCTGTCGTGAGAACGACTCGGCAGAATCCGCCGAATCCAGGATGTCCGAGGTTCGGACCCACGAACCACATCGGTCCGGACCCGAGACGCCGGAACCCGACCCCCCCAACGTTGAACAGGAGATAGCCGATGACTGACCAGAAAACCATCGACAGCGTCAAGACCTCGCTGTACGCAGCCGTAGGTGCCGGTGACGTCGTGGTGCAGGCCGTGGCCGACGTCGTCGCCCAGGTCCGGTCGCGCGCCGAGACCACCCAGGATGATGTCGAGGAGCGCGTCGGTGGCGCCCGCGAACGCATCGCCGGTCTGCAGGAAGAGGTCACCGAGGGTGTCGAGCACCTCCGCGAGCGCCTCGCGGGCCTGCCGTCCGAGCTGCCCGAGGAGCTCGCCGAGCTCCGCGAGAAGTTCACCGCCGACGAACTGCGCAAGGTCGCCGAGGCTTACCTGAAGGTTGCGTCCGACCTCTACACCTCCCTCGCGGAGCGCGGCGAGGATGCAGTCGAGCGCATCCGCAAGCAGCCGGTCGTCGAGGAGGGTCTCGGTCGCGCCGAATCGGCCTTCGGTGACGCCGTCGAGCTGACCGAGGAAGCTCTCGGCACCGTGGCACGCCAGACCCGCGCTGTGGGCGAGCAGGCCGCGAAGCTCGCCGGCCGCGCGTCCGTCCGGATCTCCGACACCGCCGAGGGCGTCGGCGAAGCGATTGCCGACGCCGGCGACGAGGCCGCGATTCGCGTTCTCGACCTGGGCGACCAGGCCGAAGAGGTCTCGAAGGAGGCTGCCGATCGTGTGAACGCTACGGCTGCCGACGTCCAGGCCCGCGCCGACAAGGCAGCGCCGGCCAAGCACGCTGCCCCGGCGAAGAAGGCGACCCCAGCCCCGGCCCCGGCCAAGGCTGCTCCGGCCAAGGCTGCTGCAACTCCGCCCGCGCCCGCCAAGAAGACGGCTCCGGCCAAGAAGACGGCTCCGGCCAAGAAGGTCTGACCTTTTCGCGCTCTCGGCCCCCGCACTTTACGGTGCGGGGGCCCTTTGCGTCTTCAGCTCGTAGTATGAGCGTGTGATTCAAGTTGACGGCATCGTCTCGGTGATCTTGTTGGTGATTCGCATCGTCGCCCTCGGCGGCGCGGCGTTCGCCCTGTTTCACGCTGCTCGCCAGCGCAAAGACGCCTTCACGGCCGTCGACAAGCTGAGCAAACCCATCTGGCTGAGCATTCTCGCCGTGGCATTCCTCGTGCTGCTGCTGTTCCCCGCGGTGCAGCTGTTCGGCATCGTCGCGGTGGTGGCAGTCTGCGTCTATCTCGTGGATGTCCGGCCGCGGGTGGACGACGTCCAACGCGGACCCCGCTGGTAGTTTGGCAAACTGCTCGCGTGCGTTAGGCTCGCGTGATGGCCACGCCCACCACGGTCGAGCAGACGCGGGCTATCCCGATCACATGCGCGCAAGCATTCGACGGGACCCTGTCGATCCCACTGGATGCGATCTTCTCCCGCCGCTACGCCCTTCTGCCGCCCATCAAGCAGGTTCGCGGACAGGACGGAATCTGGGGCCGGGTCGGACAGTCGCGCACAGTGGTCACCACGGACGGCGGAACGATGCGCGAGGTGCTGACAAATGTCGATGCCCCACACTCGTTCAGTTACCTGCTCAGCGACATCACCGGCCCACTGCGGCCGCTGGTTGACAGCATCGACGGAACCTGGGAGTTCGTCCCATGCGGGACCGGGACCAGAATCACCTGGCGATGGGTCCTGCACCCGAGGGGCCCTGGGACACTCGTCATGCCGCTGATCGCCTCGATGTGGCGTGGCTACGCACGACAGGCACTGGAGGTGCTGTCCGAGCAACTGCTCATGCCGGAGTCCACCGAGCGCACGCCGGACTGACGCTTCGTTCCGTCATCACTGGCGGGCAGTGTGCGCCTGAACTTCAGCCGGCCCCGGCCGGACACAACGTCGGTTGCAGAGGTTCGATCGGTGAATTCGCATGTGGAACTGATGGTTACGACTACCTCAGTGGGCCGCAGCGAACATCGAATCGCTCACGCACAGTGTCCAGGGTGTGGCGGAGGTGATCGCGTCCGCGGCGGTGGGTGAGCAGGAACCGCGTTGTTCCGATCATGCGGCGTGGCCGCGGGTACCAGCGATCGAGATCGAGTCCGCAATCGAGGAATACCTTGTTGGGCACACTGTCGACGATGAGACTGAGGTTGTGCATGGTGAGCGATCCGAGCGTATAGGGAAATGCCGCCTTCGACTTCTTCCGTAGATCCGGCGCGTCGAGTTCATACAGCGGGAGGTCCTGGATCTTGTCCAAGAACAGTAGGTGGGTCAGGAAGTATCCCACGTACGACGTCAGATGTAATGTGGCAGAACGCGGTTGAATCGACAGGACCGCACCGCTGTCGGAAACGTATGGCTCGTAGGGGTTCTCGTTGCGCAGCAGGTATCCGGTGCAGTTCACTATCCAGCTGCCCGGTTGAATTGTCTTCGCTGAGCCGCTGCGGAATATTAAGTCGGTGTCGCCGTTGCGGTCGACGGCATCCACGACGTGATCCATGATCACCTCGTTCAGCCCGGCGGCAATCGTCCTGTTCTCCGATTCGGACAGCAAGCCCAGCAGGTAGTTGCCTGCGGTGGGGGTCAACCAGGTGCCGTAGGTAGTGCGGAACCAGGTCGCGACATCGGTCTCGTTGGTCCCGTCGAAGCGCCGACCCAGTTCCGTGAAGATGCGGGTCACGGGCGTGCCGCCCCACCATCGTCGGCCGCCGGTAGGGAACAACCGGTCGCGGTTCGAAAAGAAGGTGCCCGAACCTGCCACTAGGTTCACTTCCCGACCGGGGTATTCCGTGACCAGCGTGTGAGCGGTGTCCATCGCGGTTTTTCCGCCGCCCACGACCCACACGGGGGCGTTGCTCGCCCGCATGTCGTCCCCTCGCATGTCGCAGAAATCGGGTGATACCGACAGGACGCGCGCGCTGGAGATCTCGAGCGGGTCGTTGGGCACGACTCCAAAACCGCCGGCTTTGATCAGGCGCTTCGCCTCGACGACCATGACCTGGCCGTCCGACGATGTGCAGATGACGCGCACGATCCCACCTGACTCGTCATGCGACTCGAGCGTCCAGCCGAAGTACTCGTCCACGTGCACTCGTTGCTTGACAACGTCGAGGCAGTGTTCGAAGTGGGTAAGCACCTCCTCCTTTGTTGCCAGATAGGAGCGATCCTGGCCGAGCGTCCACTTGATGTTGCCGGCGGTGAACAGGCCATGCGGTTGGTGCAGTCGCACATATGCATAGGTGTCGACCCACATGCCGCCGGGGCGATCGCGGCGGTCGACCAGGACGATCTTCTGCGAGGGAGACAAGTATCGACTGGCGACGAACAGGGCATTGACTCCGGCGATGCCGGCACCGACGATGCAGACGTCGCAGCGCTCTACCCGCACGGACGTCTCAGCCGACGCAGCACTGTATGTCACCGCAACCTCCTGGGGACTCTTCAATGCTAGCGACCCCGGGCGGTTCCGAGAATTGCTCCGCTGGGTCGTTCACCTCCTCGAAGGTGAACCCAAGTTCGTGATCTCTGTTGGCTTTTTGCGTCGCGGGATGGTCGCCGAGTTCGCGGCGGACACAGTGGTGGATTCGGTCTGGGTGGTCTTCTGCCGGCACATGTGAGTGAAGGCGACGAAAACCTCGAGTATCTCGGCGGATGTCCATCCGCGGTTGTTCGTGAGGGCTTCGTGCGGGACATGCGGGACATCGGTATCCATGCCGGCGGGGGTGAGGCCGTCGATGTTGTGCAGGTTCGGTGGAGTGTCGCTTCCGGGTGGGCTGAGTTCAGCTTCCGCGGTGGGGAGCGGCAGGTAGACGTGGTTGAGGTATCGGTATGCCCCACCTGGACGTGGCTCACCGTCGTTGCCGAGGAATTCTGCAAGTTCGGATGCCGATACGAGTTGGACGGAGAGAAGGGTGTCGTGCTCGATTTTCCACAGGAGGACGAGCCCGCCTTCGGGTCGGGCGAGGTACGCCACTCCGGAAGGTGAGGGCAGGTTCTCGGGCGTGACGCTCACTTCGGCAGAAGTCTCCCTGCCCGCGAGGATGTGGGCTGTCATTTCCTCGGAGGCGTAGTACGCGTGCCGGTCGGCGGTAGCTGCGCTGGTGCACCGATATGCGTCGTACATTCCCAGCATCGTGTGCTCTTCCATGGCGCCGATGGCGGACCCTTCAGGTCCGAAGCAGAAGTAGCGCTCGGTATTGACCAGCAGTGATTCAGCTGATTGACCGTGAAATTTGCACCACCACGCAAGAGTGGTGCCGATCGTTCGGGTGGCGCGGAACTCTTCGAACTCAGGCACTACCCAGGCGAATGGCTCGAGGTGTTCGACGACAGGTGTGGCAGCGTCGTCGAGAGCGTCCAGCAGCAGCGGCATCTGTGCCGGTTCCAAGTCGGCCAAAGCCTGTTGTGCCTGTCGACGCATCGGCAGACCGTGTCGGAAATGCTCACCCGTCACGAACGGCCCAGCGAAGTCCTCTTCGGTCCTGTTCCGACGTAATGCGTTACTCATCGTTCCACCCTCGAATCTGTGTTGGCTCAGCTGTCGTAGTCGACTGCGACAGCTGGGGTGGTGGGGTGGGATTGGCAGGTGAGGATGAAGCCGGCCTCGGTTTCGTTCTTCTGAAGTGCGAAGTTTTGTTCCATTGATACTTTTCCTGTGGTGACTCGGGCTTTGCAGGTGCCGCATGCGCCGCCGAGGCAGGCGTAGGGGGCGCCGATGTTGTTTTTCAGCGCGGATTCGAGGACGGTCTCACCGGGGGCGAGTTCCACGGTGTGCTGTGCGCCGGAGAGGGTGATGGTCACTTCGGAGGCGGGAAAGTTGTCGAGGTGTGTGGGTCGGTTCGTGCCGCGGAACAGTTCGAGGTGTATCCGGTCGGTCGGCACTTTTTCGGTTGCGAGGTCATCGCGGATTGTGGTGGTGAGTTCGCTCGGGCCGCACAGGTACCACCGGTCGATCGTGGTGAGGTCGGTGGCGATCAGGCGTTGAATTGTCGCCAGGTCGATACGGCCGCGCAGGGCTGCGGGGTGGTGTGCCTCGGCGGAGCGGATGTGGAAGATGCGTAGCCGGTCTGCGTACCGGGATTCGAGTTCGTCGAGTTCGGCGGCGAACATGGTCGACTCTGCGGTGCGGTTGCCGTAGAAGAGGGTGAAGCGGCTCTCGGTCTCGATCTCCATGGTGGTGCGCAGAATCGACAGGATGGGGGTGATGCCGCTGCCGGCGGCTACCGCGACATGGTGGTGCCGGGCGAGTGGATCGAGGGGTGCGCCGAAGCTGCCCGTGGGGGTCATCAGTTCCAGGACGTCGCCGGCTCGCAGGGTGTCGACCGCGAAGCTCGAGAACGTCCCGCCGGGGATGTGGCGGATGCCGATCGCCAGTTCTCCCGAGGTGGCGCAGGTGCAGATCGAGTAGTTGCGTCGTACCTGCTGTCCGCCGATGCGGTGGTGCACGGTCAGGTGTTGGCCGGCCTGGAAGGCGAACTGGTCGCTGAGGTGATCGGGAACGTCGAAGGTGACTTTGACGCTGTCGGGAGTGAGGGGGTCGACGCTACTGACCGGGATCGGGTAGGTGCTGGTGGGGCGTGCCGCGGAGGAACGCGGCATACGGACCGGGAGCAGGGCGGCGAGGGTGCCGTTGAGGCGTTTCCACTCCTGGTACTGGGTGGCGTCGAGGTGTTGCCCGAAGACGGTGCTGATTTCCGGGTCGCGCTCGAGGTAGGCGGCCTCGTTGCGTCGCCAGGCCGCGACGTAGCGGTAGAAGGGGATGGAGGGGTGTAGGTGGTGAACCAGGTGATAGTTCTGCGACAAGAGCAGGGGAGTGAGGATCCATTCCGAGCCGACGCGGTTACGGGTCGCGCGGTAGCGGTTCTCGCGTTGGGTGTCTTTCAGGTCGTGGTGGGGTAGCCAGTCGAACCACCAGGCGAGGACGAACATCGCGACCCGTTCGGGAATCAGGTAGATCAGCGCGAGCGTCCACAGATGTCCGGCGAAGGCGGCCGAGGCGATGACCGTCACCGACAGGGTCATCAGGGCCGCCGTCTCGGCAATTTCGGCACGTGGGCGGCGACGCAGGTTGCGCACCAGGAAACTGATGTAGGGCAGGTCCATTGCCGGGAAGCGGAGGGGCAGCTGCCACCAGGGTGAGGCGCTGACGAAGTGATCGGGATCGGACTCACCGTCGTTGGTGTTGCGGTGGTGCTCGATATGGATGAACGCGAAAGATCGGAAGGAGATCAGCGGCGAGACGAAGAACATGGCCACCCGACCGAAGGCGACGTTGACCCAGCGATGTGAGCTGATCGAGTAGTGCGAGGCGTCGTGCAGCACGGTGAACAGGACGAAAATTGCTGTCGAGCTCGCGGCGATGGTAGCGATCGCAGGCAGCGTGTCGGTGAGGGCAGCCCAGGTCGATGCGCCGAAGAGTGCGAGCGCGAAGATGCCGATGCCGACGATCGGCCAGGACAGTGTGGGAACCTGCTCGCCGGGATCGGGCAGGGCGTGCTGCGAGGCCGCTGCCGGGGGTTGGGGGTGTCGAGTCGTGGTCGACATCGGACTCCTCTGCGCGCTTCGGGATGAGATTGCTCACAACCTATATACGGGCGGTGTCGGTCGACAAGGCCATCCCAGCCCTTCCCGGTGTGCTGTCAGCACATCCGGTGCGCTCGGGCTCCGGTCAGTGAGGCTTCGGTTCGGGCAACACCGCGGCCCCCAGCACATTGCAGACGATCAGCGCTGCGTGCAGTTCGGCGAGGTTGCTCGTTGCGGGCCTGCCTCTGCGCTCCTCGGCACGACGCATCCTCTGCAGGACCGTGTTCCGATGGATTCCCAACGTGCTCGCGGCGGTCGCCAGGCTCCCTTGCGCGTCGAGAACAGCCAGGAGCGCGGCGCGCTCGCCGCGCTCTTTCGCGTCGTCCCGTGCGAGCTCGCCGAGCTGAGCGGAAACGAAGGCCCTCGCCGCATCCAGGTCACGCGAGATGGCGTCTACCAAGGCAACATCGCTGAACTCTGTGATCGATGGCGCCGCACGCCCGGACAGTTCGATGATTCGGCGTGTGCGTAGAGCCTCGAGATGGGAGGTCCGGAAGCCTGCTGCCCCCGGATGGGATGAGCCGACCGCGACGTGAACGTTCTCGCGTTCGCCGCCGGGAAGCACTGTCGCCAAGCCGCTGGGTGAAGTCCGCGCGTCCTCCGTGATCGATGCCCATCCCCACACCGCAAGTGGGCCGTCTGCCACCACGAGTGAGTGACCTGCCCCGAGGAACCTACCGACCCGCCTGGCGAATCCCTCGAGGTCGACACCGCGTTCGTCGACCCAGCACACGAAACCGATCTGCCGGCCGGTGAGCCGGTGGCTGAGCACACGTTCGGCGCGCGCGATGTCGACTCGTTCTCCGGCGAGCAGTGCCCGCACGACATCGGCGCGTTCGGCTCGTGCCTGGTTCTGGCGTCGGTCGAGCTCGGCGACGTACTCGGCAGCCACCAGACTGGAGATGCGGTCGATGTATCGAAATCCGAAGCGCTCCAGGTCGATGAACGTCCTCAGCGCGACCGCAGGGTCCTCGATCCAGTCGGTGAGTGAGTCGGAAAGCTTCTCGGTGAAGTACTCATGACCCAACCGATAGAACCGCAGCATCACATCGACGCTGTGCCCTCGTGATGCCATTGCGCGCGCGTGTTCGAGCGCCGTCACCGGCGCCTCCGCAGCCGCTACGTCGATCCCGTGACGAACCATCGACAGTGCCGCTTCGAGATTCGACGAGCACGACCCCAGGGTCAGGCCGCGAAGCTCGTCATCCCCGCCGACCTCCGGAATTCGCTCGACCAAATACTTCAGCATGTCGTCAGCCAGGCTGGACACATTCGCCAGTAGAGACGCGGCGATGCCGCGTAAGGCGACCGCGCCGTTGTCAGGCTCCAGCGCGTCCATATCTGCACACTAGTGTCCGGCGGTCGCAAATGCGTCAAGCCTGGCGCGTCAGCCGAGCTGCTCGAACAGGGACACGATGATCCCTTCGGGCCCACGCACGTAGGCCATCCGCACGCTGTTCTCGTACTCGCCGATGCCGCCGATGAGCCCGTACCCGTCCGCAGCCACCGCGTCGACAGCCGCCTGGAGGTCGCCGACCTCGAAGGACACGTTGCGCAGTCCGAGCTCGTTGGCCATCGCCTTCGGCGATCCGGGCACGTGGTCGGGCGTGACGAAGGTCGCGAGTTCCAGCCGGGACCCGTCGCCGGGCGGCCGCAGCATCGCAATCTCACAGCGCGCGCCGGGGATGCCGCAGACTGTCTCCACGAACTCACCCTCCACGGATCCGGTGCCCTCTACCTCGAGACCCAGTCCGACGAAGAACGCCGTGACCGAGTCGAGGTCCGCGACGGTGATGCCGACGTGGTCGAAACGTTGTACGTGTGCCATGGGATCCATCCTCCAGTGTTGTCTCGCCGAATCGGCTGTCTTGCCGATTCGACGATGGGACGGAGCCGGGTCTGGATTTTCGACATCATGCGTTCCGCAGGCAATTCTCGCCCCGACGATGACAATGAGCATTGTGACAATGCTATTGTGGTGAAGAAGGCGACCGAGGAGTGGTGATGTCCGTCGAGAGTGCACGGGACTTCCTCCGTGATGCCCCTGCGACGTCCCGGAGAATGCACGTCAGTGACCGTCAGGACACGGCTGAGCGGCTACTCGCCTCCGCGGCACGCAAGTCCTACGACCCGCTGATCGAGGTCGACTGGGATGCGCCGATTCCCGCGGACCGGTACGGCATGACACCCGAGTGGTGCAGCCTCTATGGCACTGAACTCTGGGACACCATGACGGAGGAACAACGCGTCACCCTCACCAAGCACGAGGCGGCGAGCATCGCCGGTACCGGAATCTGGTTCGAGCTGATCCTCATGCAGATGCTCGTCCGAGACATCTACTTCCACGACCCGGCCACCCCGCACGTCCAGTTCGCGCTCACCGAGATTGGCGACGAGTGCCGTCACTCCACGATGTTCGCGAGGTCGGCGCAGCGCTTCGGGATTCCGTCGTACCGGCCCAAGTGGTGGATCCGTCAGGCGGCTCGCGCCTTCAAGGCGACCGCCACCGGATCCCTGGCGTACGGCGGGACGCTGTTCGCCGAGGAGATCCTCGACATGATGCAGCGCGACTTCATGCGGGACGAGCGAGTTCAGCCGGTGACACGCACGGTCAGCAAAATCCACGTCCTCGAGGAGTCGCGGCACATCAAGTACGCACGCGAGGAAACAATCCGGCGAATCCGATCGGCGTCCTGGTTCGCGAGGGCCCGGGTGCGGTTGGCGCTCGGCGTCATCGCCTATTTCATCGTCACCAGTCTGGTGAACCCGCAGGTCTACTCGGCGGCGGGTCTCGACGTGGACGCGGCGAAGAGGGCGGCCAAAGCGAATCGCCACTATCACGACAAGATCCGCGAGGGCTGCGCCAAGACCGTCGAATTCCTCGACGAGGTGGGACTCATCGGTGGCCCGTCGAGGCTTCTGCTCGAACGGGCGCACATCGTCTGATGAAGGAATATCGGATCGACGACCTCGCACGCGAGGCGCGGGTGAGCGTGCGCAACGTGCGCGTCTACCAGGACCGCGGACTTCTCCCGCCACCGCGGAAACAGGGGCGGACCGGGTGGTACAACGAGTCGCATCTGGCCCGGCTGCACCTCATCGGCCGGATGCTCGACCGCGGATACACCTTCGCCACCATCAGCGAGCTGCTCACGGCCGCCCAGTACGGACTGCACGTCACCGATGTGCTCGAGACCGACGATCCCGGCAGCCGGTGGAGGAAACGCAAGCGCGCCGCGCGACTCACCCTGGCGGAACTCCGGCGGATGTTCGGTGCGCAGACCACCGACGAGAATATTGCGCGGGGAACCGAGCTCGGCGTGCTCGTCCCCTCCGGTGACGACTACGCGGTGAACAATCCTCGACTCGTGGAGGCGGCCCAGGTTCTCGTCGACGCGGGTATCCCACTCGAGGACGTGCTCGAACAGACCGCCGCCGTGCGCAAAGACCTTTCCGACGTCGCCGCTCGATTCGTCGCGGTCGTCGCCGACCGGTACCTCGCACCCGAGGGCGAGCAACTCGAGCTCGACGAGGCGAAGATCTCGGACATCGTGCGGCTCGTCGAGCAGATGCGGCCACTCGCACACGACGCCGTCCAGACACTCTTCACGCAGGCGATGGAAGAGCAGATTTCCCGCGCCCTCGAGAAAGCCGCACAGCAACTCGGAGATCCGCCGAGTTCCGCGCGGACGGCCGACAACGGCCGCGCAAGTTGACAACTCACGGACGTCGCCGCACGGCGGTGTCACCCAGATGACAGGGGTAAGAATGACGAGCAGTTCGCGCACCACCGCCCTACGGGCACTCGCCGGCGTCGCCGGAGTGGGCGCTGCCTTCGTCGCAGCAGCGGCGATTCGGCACAAGCGTTCCACTCGCGGTTTGACGCTGACGACCGAGGTCGCACCGAACGAACTGCTGCGTACCCCGAGCCTGCGACCCGACGTCAGCGAGATCGTCACCGACGACGGCGCCACCCTGTATGTGCGCGCCTATGGTCCGGTGGACGGCGACCCCATCGTGTTCAGCCACGGCTGGACCTGCTCGACCGAGTACTGGTACCCGCAGGTGAACGCCCTCTCAGGCGAATACCGCGTGATCACCTACGACCAGCGTGGGCACGGTCGGAGCACCGTCGGCTCCCTCGCTCTCGGCCCCGACGTCCTCGCCGACGACCTGTCGGAGGTGCTGAGGGCGACTGTCCGCGAGGACAAGAAGGCCGTCCTGGTCGGCCACAGCATGGGCGGCATGAGCATCATGGCCTGGGCCGGCCGTCATCCCGACGAGGTACAGAAGTATGCGTCCGCGGTCCTGCTCGCCAGCACCGCCTGCGACCGGCTCATCGCCGAGACCACCGTGATTCCCCTCCCGAATCGCTTCCCGCGAGTGCCGGTCCCGGTCGGCCGTGCGGTGCTGAGCGCACCGATGCCGCTGGTGTCTTCACCGGTGATGACCCGAGCGATCCAGTACGTGTCGATGTCGCCGAACGCCAGCCCCGCCGAGGTCAGCTTCTGCGAGAACATCGTGCGCGAGTGCAAGCCCCGCATCCGCGGGGGCTGGGGTGCCGCGCTGAGCGGGCTCGACATCCACGAAGCTCTCGACCACCTCACCGTGCCGACCACCGTGCTCGTCGGGTCCATGGACCGGCTCACACCACCGGTCCACGCGCGCAAGCTCGCTCGCGTGCTGGACGAAGCGGGACATCTCGACCGGCTCATCGTGCTCCCCGGTGTCGGGCACATGAGTTCCGTCGAGAACATCGACGAGTTCGACAAGGAGATCGTCCGGCTGCGCAACCTGTAACCGCACGCAGCGGGTAGTCAGCTGAAGATCACGGTCTTCCGGCCGTGCACGAGGACGCGGTCCTCGAGGTGCCAGCGCAGGCCGCGGGACAGCACGAGCTTCTCGATGTCGCGGCCCTGCCGCACCATGTCCGCGACCTCGTCGGCGTGATCGACGCGAATCACGTCCTGTTCGATGATGGGGCCTGCGTCCAGCTCTGCCGTCACGTAGTGGCAGGTGGCGCCGATCAGTTTCACTCCTCGTGCGAAGGCCTGGTGATACGGGCGGGCGCCGACGAACGAGGGCAAGAAGCTGTGGTGGATGTTGACGGCGCGTCCCGCCCAGTGCTCGCACAGTTCCGAGGGCAGCACCTGCATGAACCGGGCGAGGACCACAGCGTGCGGATCGTGCGCGTCGACGAGTTCCCGGACCTGTTCGAAGGCCGGACCACGTTGGGCCGGATCCTTGGGAAAGGGCACATGGTGGAAGTCGATGCCGTGGCGTCGGGTGACGCTCTCGAGGTTGCGGTGGTTGCCGATCACCGCGCAAATGTCTGCCGGCAGCTCCCCGCCCGCCGCCCGACCCAACAGGTCGTGCAGGCAGTGTGCTTCCTTGCTCACGAGCAGCACCACACGTTTGCGTTCACCCGTGTCGGACACCGTCCATTCCGTGTCCGGGCCCAGCTCGGCCGCGACGGCAGCGAATTGTTCGCGCAGCTCGTCGATCGACATGTTCACCGACGACGCCCGCACGGCCTGCCGGGTGAAGAACCAGCCGGTGTCGGCGTCGGCGTGGTACGCGGCCTCCACGATCCACCCGCCCACCTCGGCGAGAAACGTCGAGATCCTGGCGACGATGCCGGTGCGGTCGGGGCAGCCGAGGGACAGAACGTACCGGTGATCGTCGGAAGAAGCAGTGCTCATGGGCAACAGTCTTTCAGGTGGCCCGCCGGTCGGTCACGACTGCGGTACCCACCAGAGTTCCGGCGTCGACGTCATGGATCGCCCGCTCGGTGAGGAGCTGCAGGAAGTCCCGGCGAATCACTTCGACGGTGTTGTCGTCGAAGGGCGAGAGGGCTCCGCGCAGTGCCCCACCCAGCACGAGATCCCAGGCGAACTCCGGTGTCGCGGGTATCAGATTGGACAACTCACGGACCTCCGTGGACTCCGCACCGAGGTCGGCCAGCCACTGATGGAGACCGTCCGGGGTGTCGATGCGATCGAGAACGTCGAACCGAGATGCGCTCTGCTCCGGTGCGGGTTCCTGCTGCCGGGCGACTGCGGCCAGGAACGCGTCGGCGAATTCGCGCAGCGCTCCGCGTCGCCACACGGTGATCCCCACCTTCCCACCGGGTCTGACCAAACCGGCGAGCCGGGTGAACGCCGCATCCATGTGTGGCAGGAAGAAGACGCCGTACGAGCATGCGAGCGCGTCGTAACCGGCCGAAGGCACCGTGCTCGGCGGCTCCCAGGTGGTGGCGTCCGCACACACGAACTCGATGTTCTTCAAGCCGCGTTCCGCGCTTTTCACCCGGCCCTGTTCGAGCAGTTCGTCGGCGAGGTCGACGGCATGGACCAGCCCGGTGGGCCCTACGGCGGTAGCGGCGGGGATGGCCGAAGCTCCTGCACCACAACACACGTCGAGTACGGCATCGCCGGGGTGCAGTCCGAGCTGGAAGACGAGGGACTGCCCGGCCGGGGACCACACTGCCGTGGTGAGTCGATCGAACTCCTGGCGGGCCTCGTCGAAGATCGCTCCGGGATTGGTCATACCGCGATGCTAGGCCGTGGACGCGGGTCGCCGGCGGCGTTGTGCGAAGCTCGGAGCATGCCGGACGTTGCACTGACCCGTTCCCAGGTGGCCGCCCTCGTCGACCACACACTCCTCAAACCCGAAGCGACCACCGCCGACGTCGACGCGCTCATCACCGAGGCTCACTCGCTCGGCGTTCTCGCGATCTGCGTGTCACCGTCGATGCTGCCCGTCCGGGCCGCGGGTCTGGTCACGGCGGCAGTGGTCGGGTTCCCGTCGGGAAAACACCACTCACTCGTCAAGGGTGCCGAAGCCCGGCTCGCGGTCGATCAGGGGGCGCAGGAAATCGACATGGTGATCGACATCGGCGCCGCGGTGGCGGGTGACTTCAACGCCGTCCTCGCCGACGTGCTCACCGTGCGCGAGGCTATCGGCGACGGCCCGGTGCTGAAGGTGATCCTCGAAACAGCGGCCCTCACCGACCATGCCATCGTGGAGTCGTGCCGCGCCGCCGAACGCGCAGGTGCCAACTTCGTCAAGACCTCCACCGGATTTCATCCTGCAGGCGGAGCGTCGGTCGCTGCCGTACGGCTGATGGCCCAGACCGTCGGGGGACGGATCGGCGTGAAGGCGAGCGGGGGCATCCGCACAGCCCAGGCAGCGATCGACATGATCGACGCCGGAGCGACGCGACTCGGCCTGTCGGGAACCCCCGCCGTGCTCGACGGGCTGCCCGACTGAGCCGTCCGCTCGATCAGACGAGGAGCCCGCAGCTGCTCTGCTGCTGTTCCTGCTGCTGCTGGGTACCGGCTGCCGGCATCGTGTACGCGCCGCCCTCGAGGGTGATCTCGATGGCATCGTCGGTGACCTCCAGCGAGGTCGGCTGCATTCCGAGCGGGTAGGTCTGCAGGCTCGAGGTGAGGGTCTGCACAATTCCGTCGACCAGGTCGGTGGGAAGACCGAACCCGAGGATCTCGGCGTTCACCGTCTTCACCTGAACCGTTCCGCCGGCGGCCTCGGGCCGGACGGTCAGCTCGGCGAGTCCGGCAGGACCGACCGAGAAGGTCAGGGTCCCGGCGTCCGCATCGGCCTTGACGGCGCTGACGAGGGAGCCGAACGCCTGCTGCTGCAGCGTCGCCAGGATTCCCTCGGTCGACCAGTGAATGTGGGCGTCCGAGCTGCCGATGGTGCCGCTGCTCTCGGGGGTGTCCTCGATGCGGATGTCGTTGATCTGGGCGTTGACCTGCATTCCCACTGCGGGACCGAACTTCGTGTCGTCACTGTCGATGGTGATGTAGGGGACGTTCTTGTCCAGCGATTGCAGCAACACGGGTTTCCAGCTCAGGCCCACGTCCACCTTGGACCCGAGTTGGCTCTCGAACTGATCTGCCATGCAGCTTTTCACGCTGTGGCGGACATAGAGTTCACCGCCGACCAGCACGGCGACGAGCGCGGCGATGACGATCAGCGAGATGACGAGCACACGGTTACTTCGGGATGCGGAGTTCGTTCGGGCTGCCATTGCACGGATTCTTCCCGACAACTCTGAACAATTTCTGTGAATACCGCCGCGGGGCGCACGCGAAGTTCGCGAGAAAGTGTGATTCACGACACAAGAGACCGTAATGTGAGGGAATGTCCGGATGGTTGGCTCCACGTCCCGGCGGCCCCGGGCGTGACGGTGTCGGCGAAGAACTGACACGTCTCGCTACGGCGCAAGCCGGATATTTCACCACGGCGCAAGTGCTGCGCCTCGGTTTCACGGCCGATGAGATCGGTGCGCACGTCAGCGCAGGGTCTTGGGACAAGATCGAGCGAGATCTGTTCCGACTGAACAGCAGTCCCCACTCCGACCTCGACGAGTTCGCGAAGTGGTGCACGTGGTTCGGTGCCGCCGCGGCCGTCTCGCACCAGAGCGCGGCCGAACTGCACGGTCTCGGGCACCTGTACCCGCGGTTCATCCACCTCTCGACCGTGCTGTCGCCACCCTCGCCCACGCAGCAACTGGCGCTGCACCGCCGTTCGCTTCGCGCGGAGGACTGCGAGCAGGTGGGACCACTGCGGATCACTACACCGACGTGTACCGCGCTCGACCTCGCCGCCAGCGGCATCTCACAGGAACTGCTCGACGAGGTGGTCTCCGACGGGGTCGCGATCGGTCGCCTGGATGTGCGCACCCTGCACGGCGAGTGTGGGTCGCTGCCCGCGCAGGTCGCTCAGCGCGTCGAGCATGCGCTGGCCACCTGCACCTGACGAAAGCCCCGCCGAGCAATCCCGACGCGCAACGTCTTTCGCCGAGGAACGTGACGGGGCGGCTCTGTGGGGGAGTGGGGGATTACCTCGGCGACTGCGCCGGCGCCACCAGGTCCCACGGAACGGTGAGCACGTTGTCGCGAATACGTCTGCGCTGCGGTTGCACCGGGACACCCTGCGCACGCAGCAGTTGCAGGGACGCTCGCCACCGCACCCGGGGACCGAACGAGCCGTGCGGTGCGGCGATCGCCCAGGCTCGGTCGACGGCGGCGAGCAGCGCGTGGATCGGTTCGCCGGGAACGTTGCGGTGGATCAGCGCCTTCGGCAGGCGTTCGGCGATGTCCGATGGAGTCTCGACGTCGAAAGGATCCCAGGCCAGGGTCAGCGACAGGGGGCGGGTCGCGTCGAGCAACACCCAGGCGCAGCGTCGGCCGAGTTCGTCACACGTGCCCTCGAGAATCAGCCCGCCCGGGGCAAGGCCGGACTGCATGAGCGCCCAAGCCGGCCCGACCGACTCCTCCGGGTACTGCCGCAGCACATTGAATGCCCGGACGAAGACCGGACGCAGGCCGGACAATTCGAAGCCGCCCCGCGCGAAACTCACTCCGTTGCCGCCCTCGACCACCCGTTCGGGGTCGATCTCGAGACCCACCACCCGTCGATCCCGCCGCACCGAGAGGAGTCGGTCGGCGAGTTCGAAGGTGGTGTGCGGGCGATTGCCATAACCGAGGTCGACGACGAGCGGGTCGGCGCTGTCCCCGAGCGTGCGACGCACCAACGCGTCGTTCACGAGCCAGCGATCGCTGCGCCGCAGACGGTTGATGCCGGTAGTGCCCCGAGTGATGACACCCCGGGGGGTGAGGCCGGCCTGGGCACCACGGGGCCGCCTCAGCGTCGCTGAAGTCATGGGAGCTGTGTGCTGTGGAAGCTACTGCTGAGACAACCAGTTCTCGGTGATCTCGGCCTCGGCGCGGAAGAGGTCGATGAGGTTGACGAGCATCAGCTGCTCGAGCTTCCCGCCGATGAACGGCAGGTACACCTTTGCCTCGGACGACGTGCGGAACGTGCATCCGGTGTCGGTGGCGAACAGTTTCATGGTGCCCGTCAGGCTGCCGGGTCCGGCGGGGATCGATGCCTCGTACGTTCCGGTGGTCGGGTCACCGAACGGGGTGTACGACTCCTTACGGGTGATGACCATGTCCTTCTTCATCACGGTCTGCGCGATCTCCGGGAGTTCGGAGCGCGGCAGGATGTGGTGAAGGACGATGTCGATTCCGTCGTCGCTGACCTCGAAGTGCTCGATGTGATTCTCGGAGTACTTCCGCATCTCCTCGATGCGCGCGTCCCAGTAGTCGCGGTTGGTGAACGCGCCGTACACCTCTTTCGGGGTGTACTTGTAACGGGCTGAGTAGTCGATGCGGCGAGCCATGATCGTCAAGGTTACCGGACTGTGACCGAACACAATCGACGCCCGCCCCAGGTCGGGGACCGTCGAGACGCCGCTCGGCGGGCGTCAGGCGCCGAGCCACCGCTGCGTGAACTCCTGCTCCTTGTCGATCAGGCGCAGCACCTCGTCTCCGATGGCGCCTTCGATCTTGCCGCCGATCAACGGTATTTTGACCTCGGCCTTGCCGGTGACCTGGACTTTCGTGCCGGAGCCCTCGCTGGTGAGGGTTTGCGATCCCGAGATCTCAGCGGGTGCGCCGGTGACCCGAGCAGTGAAGGTGCCGGACGCGCGACCGCCGTCGAGCGCGTTCCACGTTTCGGTGCGCGCGATCACGAGGTCCCCCGATCGGACCTTCGCGACGATGCTCGGCAGATGCTCGGCGGGAATCGACTGCGACATGGACACCGAGATGGTCCCGGGCCCGGTCGTGACCTCGTCGAGCGTGGCCCCCGGCCCGCCGACCTCGGCGATCCGGTCGCGCCAGTACTGCTCGGTGGTCAGGCCGGCGTGGACGTGTTCGACGGGGAAGGAGTAGGTCGAGGAATGCTCGATGCGGCGGCTCACGGTCCGCAGGCTACCGTTTGCGGATGTGTGGGATGTGAGCATTGTCAGTCAACTCGTCGATTCCGGCGCCTTCGTGTCCGAGAATCTCGACTTCTCGGAGATGACCACCCTGCGGGTGGGCGGGCCGGCGCGCATCGTGGCCGAGTGCCCGACCACCGAGGTGCTGGTCGATGTGGTCCGCCTGCTCGACGCGAGTGGCATACCGACGCTGATCCTCGCGGGCGGCTCGAATCTGGTGGTCGGTGACGACGGTTTCGACGGCGTGGTGGTCCGTGTGTCGAACACCACCGTGGAATTCGACGAGGGATTCGTCACTGCCGAGGCCGGTGCCGAGTGGGATCAGGTCGTGGCGCAGACCGTCGCCGCCGAGCTCGGCGGGCTCGAATGTCTGTCCGGAATTCCCGGCTCGACGGGTGCCACTCCGGTGCAGAACGTCGGGGCGTACGGCGTCGAGATCGGCACCATGTTGCGGCGCGTGCGGCTCCTCGACCGCCGCACCGGCGAGGTCCGATGGGTGCAGCCCGACGCGCTGGGACTCGGGTACCGCACGAGCGTCCTGAAACACACCGACGCGGCCCTCGTGCTCGCGGTGGAACTGACAGTGCACCGGGACGGCTCGAGCGAGCCGTTGCGCTACCGGGAACTGTTCTCTGCCCTGGAGGCGGAGGAAGGGGACCGGCGACCGTCGGTCGAGGTCCGCGACGCCGTCCTCGACCTGCGCAGAAGCAAAGGCATGGTGCTCGACCCCGACGATTACGACACCTGGAGTGCGGGGTCCTTCTTCACCAATCCCGTCGTACCCGACAGCGAACTGACCGCCGTTCTTGCTGCCGTCGAAGCTCGACTCGGTGACGTCTCGGTGCCGCAGTATCCGGCCGCCACAGGCACCAAGCTCTCCGCCGGATGGCTGATCGAGCGGGCGGGGTTCTCGAAGGGGTATCCCGCCGAAGGCGCCGCAGCCCGCTTGTCCACCAAGCACACCCTGGCACTCACCAATCGCGGCGCGGCGAAGACCGAGGATCTCCTGGCCCTTGCGCGGGACGTGCGGGACGGTGTCCAGTCGGCGTTCGGTGTCCGCCTCGAACCGGAACCCGTCACGGTGGGCTGCGCGATCTGAAAGGTCGGTCCGTAGCGCAGGTAACGTGTCAGTCGTGCATGAACTGGGTTCTCGGACAAGCCGGAAGCGGGTCGCGTATGTGGCGGCGGCGCTGATCGCTCTCGTCGCCTTGCTCGCCGGTTGCACGGTGGGCTCGCAGTCCGGAACGCCCGTCGCCCCTCCCGAACCGGTGGTTCACGTCACCCAGAATCCGGAGTCGGGTTCGCAGGACGTGAACCCGGTATCGCCGGTCTCGGCCACCGCCGCCGAGGGCACTTTCACCGATATCGCTCTCGTCAATGCGGAGGGCCGTGCCGTACAGGGCGTCCTGTCGCCCGACCGAACCACGTTCACTGTCGGTGAGGCTCTCGGCTACGGATCCACCTACACGTGGCAGGGCACTGCCGTCGGTACCGACGGCAAGACGGTCACCGTCGACGGCAGCTTCACCACCGTGCAACCCGAGCAGACGATCTCGGCCAACCTGAACATCGGTGACGGTCAAGAGGTCGGTATCGCCGCGCCCATCATCGTGCAGTTTCACGACACCGTCGAAGACAAGGCCGCGGTGGAGAAGGCGATGACGGTGACGACGACGCCGCCCACTCCGGGGTCGTGGGCCTGGCTGCCGGACGACAACGGGTCGCGTGCTCACTGGCGACCGCAGAACTACTGGGCACCGGGCACCACCGTGAATCTGGACGCCAGGCTGTACGGGCTCGACTTCGGTGACGGAGCCTACGGAGCGGAGGACCTGTCGCTCGACTTCACCATCGGCCGCAGTCAGATCGTGATCGCCCACGCGCCCAGCCACCGTATGCAGGTGGTGCGGGACGGCCAGACCATCATGGACATCCCGGTCAGCTACGGCGAGGGCAACGAACCGCGCAACGTCACGCGAAGCGGCATCCACATGGTGACGGAGAAGCACGAGGACTTCCTCATGTCCAACCCGCCGTTCTACGAGAACGTCCGCGAGCGGTGGGCGGTGCGCATCTCGAACAACGGCGAATTCATCCACGCGAATCCCGAGACGCTCGGAGTGCAGGGGTCGTCGAACGTCACCAACGGCTGCATCAATCTGTCGCTGGGCGACGCCCAACAGTATTTCGGCACGGCCATGTACGGCGATCCTGTGGAGGTCACCGGCACCTCCATCGAATTGTCGGCGGCCGACGGCGACATCTACGACTGGGCCGTCGATTGGCCGACCTGGCAGTCGATGTCCGCGCTCGCGTAGGGGAACCGAACCGACCCCCGCTGCGTCTACCTGAACGAGTCCCGATTTTCGGGACAGGTCGACCGGTAGGGGGCTGCGGTGGCGGGATGGATGCTGTTGGGATCGGTGGCGTTGATCGTTGCCGCGGTGTGGGCCGTGGTCCTACTGCTCGAATTTCAGGATCGCCGCGCCGACGGACGGGACCGGTGACGAGCCGCAGTGAGGCTTGTCGGTCACCGACGTCTCAGGTCACGTCGTGCGGTGGAAACGTCCCGAGGAAGCCTGATCTCGGGGCTTGACGACGATCTGGTCTATGTTGACGTGCGAGGGGCGCGACGCCACGAAACCGATGATGTCGGCGACGTCGGCGGCTACCAGCGGAGTGATCCCCTCGTACACCTTGTCGGCGCGTTCCTTGTCGCCCTCGAACCGCACCAGCGAGAACTCCGTCTCCACGGCGCCCGGCGCAACCTCGGTGAGGCGAACAGGCTTGCCCAGCAACTCTCCACGCAGCGTCCGATGCAGCACGGCCTGTGCGTGTTTGGCCGAGGTGTAGCCCGCGCCGTTGTCGTAGGCCTCGAGCGCCGCCACCGACGTGATGGTGACGATCAGTCCGTTGCCCGAGTCGACGAGTTTGGGCAGGAGCGCCCTGGTCACCCGCAGGGTTCCCAGGACGTTCGTCTCCCACATCCAGCGCCAGTCGTCGAGGTCGGCGTCGAGGACCGGCGCCAGCCCCTTGGCCCCACCCGCGTTGTTCACCAGCACATCCACCCGGGGCAGGACTGCCGTGAAGGCGTCCACCGAGTCGTCGTCGGTGACGTCGAGCTCGAGCGCCGTACCCCCGATGTCCCCGGCGATCTTTTCCAGTCGATCCACCCGCCTCGCTCCGATGACCACATGAAAGCCCTGGTCAGCCAGTGTGCGGGCGGTGGCTTCGCCGATTCCGGAGCTCGCTCCGGTGACAACGGCGACGCGGGTGTCGGGTGAGATGATCATGCGGCCATGGTAGGGCTCGAGCCTTACCCGCGAACGGGCGCGGGCTCGTCGATGACCGAGTAGCTGCTCGCGTCGCCTGCGATGCTGCGGCTGCGTTCGCCGTTGATGTCGACGGGCACGTCCCCGGCCAGGGTGATGCGATTGAGCCGGCGGTACTGATCCCCGTAATCGGCGACGGCGTAGTGCTGCGTTGCGCGGTTGTCCCAGATGGCGACATCGCCCGGCTGCCAGCTCCACCGGGTCGTGTACTCGAGGGAGATGGCGTGATCCTGCAGAATCCGGAACAGCGCCTGTGATTGTGCAGAACTCAGGCCGACGAGATTCTTCACAAAATGGCCGAGCAGCAGGGTGCGTTCGCCGGTCTCCGGGTGCACCCGCACCACCGGGTGCACCGTCTCGAAGTAGGTGGACTGGAACTCGGCGCGGTACTCCTGCGTCTTCTCGTTCTGCGCCCGCTCCGCGCTCGTCGCGGCGTAGTCGTAGACGTTGGTGTGGGTGGCCCACAGGTTCTCGGCGAGAATCTTGAGCGGCTCCGGAAGCGCGTTGTAAGCCGCGACCCCGGACGCCCAGGTGGTGGAGCCTCCGTAGGTCGGAAGTTGCACGGCACGCAGAATCGACGCCTTCGGGATGCGGTCGACGAAGGTCACGTCCGTGTGCCAGCTGTTGGCCTTGCCGTAGTCGGAGTCGATGGGCAGCACCGTGGTTCCCCGCGAGGTGACGGTGGGGTGCGCGGTGGTGGGGGAGCCGAGCAGCTGTGCGAACTCGTACTGGGAATCGTCCGTCAGGTGCTGCTGTCCGCGGAAGAAGATCACTTTGTGGGTGAGCAGCGCCCGATGGATCAGCGACACCGTGGCGGGGTCGAGGTCGCCGCCGAGCCGAACACCGTCGATCCGGGCTCCGATGTGTTCGCCCAGTTGTACGACGCCGGCGGCACCCGGAACGGCAGGGGAGTCGGCAACCTGATCGGGCGCGAAATCGATAGACATGATGGGCCTTTCGGGTATCGGAAGCGATGTGCAGTCCTGCAACCGAACCATCGGCGCGCCACCGCCGGAAGGTTTGGCGTCACTCTGATCGCAAGAGTCGCGGGGACCGTCGAATCGGCAGAGATTGGTGGAAGCGACCGAAGGTGCTATTTTTCTTGACATGTCCTCAGGCCAGCCGACCGCTCCGCGGGTCACCTATGTGACTTCCGCGCTGGGATCGCGGCTGCCGTTGGCGCGGGAACTGTGTTGTCGCTGTTTCAGCGTCTCCAGCTGACCCGCGCAGTCTTCTCCTGATCAGCCGTCCGCGTCCCCGCAGGGACGACGCCGTGTTCGGACGAAGGTGCGCACCGCCTCCGTACGCAAGGACTACTTCGTGTCTACACCCACTCTTTCCAGTTCGAACCTGAGCGCCTCTCCCCGGTTCCAGCGTCCCTTGTCTCGTCCGCGCCTGACCATCGTTCCTCCCGAACTGCGGATCAGCGACGGTCCCGCCGCCGGTGTCCTTCGCGTGGCCCGTGCTCGCGGCCCCCCTGTCGCGGGATGTGGCCGCCAAGGCGACCGGCCTCAGTATTGCGACCGTCAATCGTCAGGTATCGATGCTTCTCGATCTCGGGTTGCTCCGCGAGCGCGGCGATCTCACGCCCTCCGGTGCGATCGGTCGTCCCCGCGTCCCGTTCGAGGTGAACCACGAGCCGTACCTCACCGTGGGAATCCACATCGGCGCCGTGGTGACCAGCATCCTCGCGAGCGATCTGCGCGGAAAGGTGCTCGGGGCTGTGGAAGTTCCGACGCCGCGCGGTCCGTCCGCCGAGGCTCTGACCGGTATCGCCCGCAGCGCACGGGCTTTCGCGTCCCGCTGGCACCGGCGCAGTCCGCTGTGGGCGGGCGTCGCTCTCGGTGGACGCGTCGATGCGCAGACAGGTGTGGTCGATCATCCCCGGTTGGGGTGGAAATCGGCGCAGGTCGGAGCCATCATCGCCGCCGGGCTCGGATTGCCGGTGTCCGTCGCCGCCCACGTCGAAGCGATGGCCGCGTCGGAACTGTTACTGAGCCCGGACAGTGAGGATTTCGTGGCGCAGGGTGAAACGGGGCTGTACTTCTACGCGCGCGAAACCGCGGGAATTGCCATCACCATCGACGGCCGGGTGCACACGCCGTCGAGTGGGCCGGGTTCCATCGCGCACCTCCCCACCGGTTCCTCGGCACAGTGCTCCTGCGGCTCGAGCGGATGCCTCGAAGCGACGATCAGCGATCGTGCAATTCTCGGTGCCGCAGTGTCGGCGGGCATCCTGCCGGAGTCGGCACGGCTGCCGTCGATGAGTGCGCTGTACAAGGTGGCGGCGGCCGGATCGGTTGCTGCGCACGATCTTCTGGTCGAGCGCGCTCAGGTGCTGGGCAAGGCGGTGGCCATGCTGCGGGACCTGTTCAATCCGGATCGGGTGATCCTCGGTGGTCAGGCCTTCACCGAGTATCCGGCCGGAATTCCGCACGTGGCCGAGGCGTTCGCTCGATCTTCGTCGTTGGAGCGCAAGGACATTCGCATCACGGGCTTCGGAAACCGGGTGCAGGAGTATGCGTCGACGGTGGTGTCATTGAGTGCTCTGTACTCGGACCCGGTCGGTGCGATGCGGCGTGTGTCTCTCCAGTAGGTGCGGATGGATCGGTCAGCCGCGTGCGTACGAGGCTGCGCTGCTGAACTTTCCGTCGGCAACGGGGCGGTCGGACAGCGGTCAGCTGAGGGGTGGCGCCGACGTGGCGTCCGGTGCGGTTCCCCGTCGCCGCAGTTCCTCGCGGGCGCGCTCGATGCCCCCGTGTTCGAGCGCTGCCAGAGGAGATTCGTCTGCCCACACGAGACGACCACGGCGACGGACGGTGACACTCATCGACCCGGCGAGATGTTCGAGGGCGCCCGCGATGTTGCGACGTTCCTCGGGCAGCGGTACCGGCAGCACGTGTGCGGAGCCGAGCGGGGAAGTGCCCTCGATCTCGATACTCCAGGTGCGGCTTCGCCCCCGCAGCGACCAGCGATCCTCGGTCACGTGTGCTCGTACCGGGGAGGTGACGGGGTTGCCGAGGCGGAACACGGTGCCGTCGGGCAGGGCGACGACCACGGCGGTCACCTCGGTCTGGAGCGGGCCTGCGGAGATCTCGCCGCCCGCGAACGCTACGCACGCCTGGCGATCGGCGAATCCCTGAGCCTGCCCCCACCACCAGGAGTCGGGGAAACCGCCCTTCCCCCAGTTCTTCTCGGCGTACACCTGTGCGCCGCCGAGATCGATTTCGGTGTCGCCGAGCACCGCGGTGCCCTCGGCTCTGCCACCGAGCAACCACGGATGCCAGTACTGGTTGAGCGCCGGAACGCTCTGGAAGACGCTGGATCCGCCGAAGCGGCGATGCGGCCATCCGACGCGATCGGTCACCCGGACGTCGAGTCGCGCATCCGGTCCGAGATCTACCTGGACGCGGTCGGCGGTGCCGCGGAACGCCCTGCCTGCGAACGCTCCCAGCCCAGCGGACTCCGCGTGTCCCTCCGGGTAGGCGTCGGTGCGCAGGAACCGATTGGGATGGGCGGCCAGGCCGAGCGTCGACCACTGACCGTCCGTAGCGCGGTTGATGCCGGCCAGCGCGATGACCACCTGGCCCGTGGCCGGCTGGGTGAACCGCCAGAAGTAACCCTCCATTGCGACGCCGTGCGCTGCGAGGAGGTTGCCGAACGGCAGGTCGGCTCCCGTGGCGCGGTAGGCGCGCAGCAACCAAGACATCGGATCAGCGCGCCGGTCGCAGGACCGTCTGAGGCTGGTGAGGAGATCAGCGGGTCCCATACCCGTGGATGCTAGGCGCGTAGTCCGGTCCCCGCAGGCAGTTCACGGGCCTCGAGTTCCTCAGAGCGGAAGCGACGATTCCGCGAGACCGTCCGGCGCCCCGCGGCGGCGGAACCACTCCTGGCCGAACACCGCACGGAGCTGCTCGTCCGGCATGGCGAGGAAGGGCCCGAAATCGCCGATCTGGGTGGCGTGCGCATGCATCGCCGCCCGCTTGACCTCGAGAACCCCGCTGACATCGACGACCGTGGTGATCTCCGACTCTGGTAGGCCGAAGCTGTCGAGGTCCGGCGGCTGCGCGTCCTCGGACCATTGGGGGTTGGCGGCCAGCAGACCCCGGATGTGGTCGCGGCTCACGGCAGCCTCGTACACGTGCGGCACACCGGCCATCTCCGCGGCGCGGACTCCCACGTGGTGCACCTGGACGTGGTCGGGGTGCCCGTACCCGCCGTTGGGGTCGTAGATGGTGACGACGTCGGCGGCTTCCTCGACGAGTACGGCGGCCAGCCGGGCGGCCGCCTCCTCGACGTCGGCGTTGCAGAACGCAGCCGGGTTGTCGTTCTCCGGCGTGCCGGCCATCCCCGAGTCCGCGTAGTGGAGCATCACGACCCGCGCGGCGCCGAGGAGGGTGGTCGAGTGCTCGAGCTCGCGCCTGCGCCGTTCGGCGAGCGATTCGCCTTCGCTCAGGATCCCGTCGGGAACCTCGCCGAGCGCCCCGTCCGTGGCCGTGACGACGACCACGCGATGACCGGCGTCCGCGGCCTGCCGCATCACACCGCCGGTCGTGAACACTTCGTCGTCGGGATGGGCGTGGAAACACACCAGGACACTCATGAGGGCAATACTTGCACGCGCCCGGCAGGGCGGCGGCCCCCTAGGGTGGCCGCATGGCTATTCGTGAAACCTTCGGCGTCGACGGAACGCCGCTCGTCTACTCGGTCACCGGCGCCCAGGACGCGCGCCCCCTCGTCCTGCTGCACGGCTGGGCGCAGTCCTCGAAGTGCTGGGGCACCGAGGTGCTGGACGAACTGGCGGCCCGGTACCGGGTGATCGCTCCCGATCTACGCGGGCACGGGTATTCGGGCGTGCCCACCACCGGATACGACGACTCCGCGGTCTGGGCCGGAGACGTGCGCGCGGTCCTTGCCGCCGAAGACGTCACATCCGGGGCCGTCCTCCTCGGATGGTCGTACGGTGGGCTCGTCATCTGCGATTATCTCGCCACGCACGGGAGCGCCGCGGTCGACGGGGTTGTGCTCGTCGGTGCGATCACCAGCATCGGCCGGGGGGAGAAGGGCGGCAAAGTCGGCCCAGCGATGCGGGAAGCGGTTCCCGGCGCGATGTCGGAAGAGCCGCGCGTCGCCATTCGCGCGCTCGGCGCGTTCGGGACCGCCCTCACCGGCCCGCCCGAAGGGAAGGGCGCGCAGTCGCAGGCGCTGTTCGGCGCGAGCCTCAGCACCCCGCCGCGGGTACGTGCGGCCCTCTTCGACCGCGCTGCGAGCCACGACGACCTGCTGCGGCGGCTCGACGTCCCTGTTCTGGTGATCCACGGCACCGAGGACTCCGTCGTGGACGTCGCGGCAGGCAGGCACGCCGCCGACCTCGTGCCGAACGCGCAGGCGTCGTTCTGGGACGGCTGCGACCACGGACCGTTCGTCGAGGATCCGGCCCGGTTCGTCAAAGAGATCGGCGAGTTCGTCGGCAACCTCGATTAGAAGCCCCGCCGAGCGAGGGGGCAGTATGGAGTTCGTGACGCCCATGTACAACGACCTCGGCGGGCTCGGCCGGGGTGCGCGCCCCCGCAGGGTGGCCGTGCTTTCGGTCCACACCTCACCGTTGGCGCAGCCGGGTACCGGCGATGCGGGCGGAATGAACGTGTACGTCCTGCAGACCGCCATGCAGATGGCCCGGCGCGGGGTCGAGGTGGAGATTTTCACCAGGGCCACGTCGTCCGCTGATCAGGCGGTGCAGGAGGCGGCACCCGGCGTGCTGGTCCGCAACGTGGTGGCCGGCCCGTTCGAGGGACTGGACAAGCAGGATCTGCCCACGCAGCTCTGCGCGTTCGTTGCGGGTGTTCTCCGCGAGGAGGCGCGCCACGAACCGGGCTACTACGACGTCGTGCACTCGCATTACTGGCTGTCCGGTCAGGTCGGCTGGCTCGCCCGCGACCGGTGGGGCGTCCCGCTCGTCCACACCGCGCACACGCTTGCCGCGGTGAAGAACGCGTCGCTCGCCGAGGGCGACACCCCCGAGCCTGCCGCTCGCCAGATCGGCGAACAGCAGGTCGTTGCCGAGTCGGACCGTCTCGTCGCCAATACCGCCGAAGAGTCCGAGCAACTGGCCCGGCATTACGGCGCCGACCCGAGCCGGATCGATGTCGTGGCCCCCGGAGCCGACCTCACGCGGTACCGGCCCGGCGACAAGGGTGCGGCCCGGCGCGCGCTCGGCATCGACCCCCGCGAGACCGTGGTGACCTTCGTCGGCCGCATCCAGCCACTCAAGGCCCCCGATGTGCTGCTGAGTGCCGCCGCAGAACTCATCGCCCGCGATCCCGAGTCGGGCCTGCGGGTCCTCGTCGTCGGTGGTCCGTCCGGTACCGGGCTGGCCCGACCCCACGCACTGATCGAACTCGCCTCCTCTCTGGGTATCGCGGCCCACGTCACCTTCCTTCCCCCGCAGGCACCCGACAGACTCGCCGACGTGTACCGCGCATCCGATCTCGTTGCGGTACCCAGTTATTCGGAATCATTCGGTCTGGTCGCCATCGAGGCGCAGGCCTGCGGCACCCCGGTGATCGCCGCGAACGTAGGCGGCCTCGGTGTCGCGGTACGCAACGGCGAGACCGGACTGCTCGTGGACGGGCACCGCACAGGGGACTGGGCGACGGCGTTGCACTCGCTCGTGTCCGATCCCCGGCGGCTGGCTGCACTGGCCGCCGAGGCGCCGCGACATGCCGAGAATTTCTCGTGGGAGCACACCGCGGACGGGCTTCTCGAGAGTTACCGGAAAGCGACAGTCAACTACAACTACGGAATCGGGCCGAGCGAGTTCTCCCCGCGCCGCGGACGCGGATTGTGGAAACTGCGCCGGGTCGGGGGAGTGCGCGCATGAGCGATCTTGCCGAAGTCATCGAGTCTGCCCTTACCGAGCGTGAGATGGAGTTCACCAGGAAGGACTCGACGCATTTCATCGTCGAGTTGCCGGGTGAGCGCAAGTTGAAGACCACCACCCTGCTGACCGTCGGCACGCATGGTGTTCGGGTGGAGGCGTTCGTGTGCCGCAAACCCGACGAGAACTTCGAGGGCGTGTACAAGTTCCTGTTGCGCCGCAATCGTCGGCTGTACTCGGTGGCATACACGCTGGACAAGATCGGCGACATCTATCTGGTCGGGCAGCTTGCCGGCCATGCCGTGAACGAGGACGAACTGGACCGCGTGCTCGGGCAGGTCCTCGAGGCAGCGGACGGCGATTTCAACACCCTCCTGGAGCTGGGATTCGCCAGCTCGATCAAGCGGGAATGGGACTGGCGGGTCTCCCGTGGGGAGTCGCTCGCCAACCTCAAACCGTTCGAGCATCTGATCGACGACACGGAGGAATGAGGTCTCGACAACTGCCCGCGGCACCGAATTACGCGCGGGTAGAGTTGCTGCACCTGTGACTGTCATCACAGGATAGGTACATGTTTCTGACTTTCACAGAAACTTGTGTCGACAACTGCTGCTGCAACATTTCGAGGGAGAGGCCCCAGTGAGCTTCAAGAGCCCGTTTCCGGACGTCGAGATTCCGAACCTCAGCGTCTACGACTTCCTCTTCGGCCAGGTCGATGCGGCCGAGGGGGATCGGCCGGCGCTGATCGACGGCGCTTCCGGTGCGGTCACCACCTATCAGGGGTTGATCGCCCAGATCAACGGGGTCGCGGGGGCGCTCGCCGCCCGCGGGCTGGCCGTCGGTGAGGTGGCGGCGTTGCATTCGCCGAATGTGCCGGCGTTCGCGTCGGTGTTCCACGGGATCCTGCGGGCCGGTGGGGTCGCGACCACGATCAACGCGTTGTACACCGCCGAGGACATCGCCAAGCAGCTCACCGACTCGAAGGCGAAGTTCCTGTTCACCGTCTCCCCGCTGCTGCCGCAGGCGAAGGCCGCGGCCGCGCAGGTCGGGATCCCGGCCGCGCACGTGATCGTGTTGGACGGCGCGGACGGGCACCCGTCACTGAAGGACCTGCTGGCCGAGGGGGCGCCGGCGCCGGAGGTGTCGTTCGACCCGGCGACCCAGCTGGCGGTGCTGCCGTATTCGTCGGGCACCACCGGCCGGCCGAAGGGGGTGATGCTCACCCACCGCAACCTGGTGGCGAATGTGTGCCAGATCGACCGGCCGATCGGGATCGGTGCCGACGACAAGCTCCTGGCGGTGTTGCCGTTCTTCCACATCTACGGGATGACGGTGCTGCTCAACGCCGCCCTGCGTAAGCGGGCCGCGCTGGTGACGATGCCGAAGTTCGACCTGGTCGAGTTCTTGACGGTCGTCGCGGAGCAGAGGTGCACGTATGTGTTCATCGCCCCGCCGGTGGCGGTGGCGTTGGCCAAGCATCCGCTGATCGATCAGTACGACCTGTCGAGTGTGCATTCGATCTTCTCCGGGGCCGCCCCGCTGGATCAGGAACTGGGTAAGGCGGTGGCGAACCGGCTCGGGTGTCGGGTGCGGCAGGGGTACGGGATGTCGGAGATGAGCCCGGTCTCGCATGTCATTCCGTTCGACCGGGACGATATTGCGCTGGACTCGGTGGGTCCGAGCATCGCGAACATGGAATGCAAGCTGGTCGATCCCGGGACCGGGGCGGAGATCGAGCAGCCGGTCGAGGGGGTCAGCGCGGCGGGGGAATTGTGGTGCAAGGGCCCGAATATCATGGCCGGGTATCTCGGGAACGACGAGGCGACCGCGGAAACCCTGGATGCGGACGGGTATCTGCATACCGGGGACATCGCGACGGTCGATTCGGAGGGGGTGGTGACGATCGTGGACCGGATGAAGGAGTTGATCAAGTACAAGGGTTATCAGGTGCCGCCCGCCGAGTTGGAGGCGTTGCTGTTGACGCATCCGCAGATCGCCGACGCCGCGGTGATCGGGGTGCTCGACGAGGAGGGTGAGGAAGTGCCCAAGGCGTTCGTGGTCCGGCAGCCCGGTGCCGACCTGGACGAGGACGCGGTAATCGCGTTCGTCGCCGAGAAGGTCTCCCCGCACAAAAAGGTCCGCAAGGTCGAGTTCATCGACCTGGTGCCGAAATCCGCCGCCGGCAAGATCCTCCGCAAGGACCTACGCGCCGCCGAGGCTGCGAAGTAGGCACTCCCGGCCGGCCTGTGGGCGGGCGGTAGAGGGGTTCAGGACGCAAGGGTTCCGGGACGCATGCCAGGATGAACGGCATGAGTACCGGAACCCTTGTGCTGCTCCGTCACGGCGAGAGCGAATGGAATGCACTCAACTTGTTCACCGGCTGGGTGGACGTTCACCTGACCGATAAGGGCATCGCCGAGGGCAAGCGCGCCGGCGAACTGCTCCGCGAGCACGACCTGCTTCCCGACGTGTCGTACACGTCGCTGCTGCGCCGGGCGATCAGCACGGCCAACATCGCGCTCGACGCAGCCGATCGGCACTGGATTCCGGTGGTGCGCGACTGGCGTCTCAACGAACGCCACTACGGCGCCCTTCAAGGGCGCAACAAGGCTCAGGTGAAGGACAAGTACGGCGACGAGCAGTTCATGCTGTGGCGCCGCAGCTACGACACCCCGCCGCCGCCGATCGACGCGGGTAGCGAATACAGCCAGGACGCCGACGCCCGGTACGCGGGACTCGACGAGGTACCCCTCACCGAGTGCCTCCTCGACGTCGTCAAGCGCCTCATCCCGTACTGGGAAGACACGATCTCCGCCGACCTGCTGGCGGGCAAGACCGTCCTCGTCACCGCCCACGGCAACTCGCTCCGAGCCCTGGTCAAGCACCTCGACGGCATCTCCGACGACGCCATCGCCGGGCTCAACATTCCGACAGGGATCCCGCTGCGTTACGACCTGGACGAGAATCTGACACCCCTCAACCCGGGTGGTACCTACCTCGATCCCGAAGCGGCGGCCGCGGGCGCTGCCGCGGTGGCGAATCAGGGCGGTAAGTAGTCCGTGTGGGCCGGCCGGGTGCCCCGTGCGAGGGCACTCGGCCAACAACGGGTGAACGACGGGCGAAGAGTGCGGTTCCGACGTGTGACGTGCACGGAAATGGCTGAACCCTGCATCACCAGCGGTTCCCGCGAACGTACGATTCAGGCGTGAGCGTTGTTCAAGGCGTACTGCTTGCCGTCATGGGCGGCTTCGTCGGTTACCTGATCGGTGGTGTGCTGATTCCCATGCTGTCGACACGGCACTCGCAGCGGATGGCGGAGCAATCCGGGCTGACCATGTCGCAAGTGCTCGACCTGATCGTTCTGGCGTCGGAAAGCGGCATCGCCGTGGTAGACCAGTTCCACGACGTGGTCCTGTTCAACCCTCGCGCCGAGGAACTCGGCCTGGTCCGCAACCGGCTCGTCGACGACCGCGCCTGGGTGGCGGCTCTGCGCGTCCTCGAGACCGGTGAGCCCGTAGAAGTCGATCTCAGCGCGAAGGCCCCCCAGCGGGGACGTGACCGGATCGCTGTGCGGGGTACCGCACGGCTGCTCAGCAAGGAAGACCACAAATTCGTGGTCCTGTTCGCCGACGACGATTCCGAACAGGTGCGGATGGAGGCGACCCGCCGCGACTTCGTCGCCAACGTCAGCCACGAACTGAAAACCCCGGTCGGGGCCATGGGACTGCTCGCCGAGGCACTTCTGGAGTCGGCGGACGACCCGGAGTCGGTGCGACATTTCGGGGAGCGGGTGCTCCACGAATCGGTCCGCCTCGGCAAAATGGTCACCGAACTGATCGCGCTGTCCCGGCTGCAGGGCGCCGAGAAGCTCCCCGACCTCGAGGCAGTGTCGGTCGACGAGGTTGTGGACGAGGCCCTGCAACGGTGCAAGATCTCTGCGGAGGCGGCCGGCATCTCCGTCACCACCGACCATCCCAGCGGTTTCGAAGTGCTCGGTGACCGCGCACTGCTGGTCACCGCCCTCACCAACCTGGTGCAGAACGCCATTGCTTACTCACCGAAGCGGACACCGGTGTCGGTGAGCCGCTCGATGCGGGGCGCCAACGTCGCGATCTCGGTCACCGACCGCGGCGAAGGGATCGCCAAAGCCGACCAGGAACGGGTGTTCGAGCGCTTCTTCCGCGTCGACAAGGCCCGGGCACGGGCGACCGGCGGCACGGGACTCGGACTCGCCATCGTCAAGCACGTCGCCGCCAACCACAACGGATCCATCGAATTGTGGAGCAAGCCCGGAACAGGTTCGACGTTTACCCTGCAAATACCTGCACACATCGAGACAGTAGATCCGAACGGCGGGGACGCCGACGGCGGAAACGTCGGAAAGAGAGAAATCGGTATGGAGGCCAAGCGATGACAAGTGTGCTGATCGTGGAAGACGAGGAATCCCTGGCCGACCCGTTGGCATTCCTGTTACGCAAGGAAGGGTTCGAGACGACCGTCGTCGGCGACGGACCCTCGGCCCTTGCCGAGTTCGATCGTTCCGGTGCGGACATCGTCCTCCTCGACCTCATGCTTCCGGGTATGAGCGGCACGGACGTGTGCAAGCAGTTACGCAGCCGATCCGGTGTTCCCGTCATCATGGTGACGGCGCGCGACAGCGAAATCGACAAGGTGGTCGGACTCGAACTCGGAGCCGACGACTACGTGACCAAGCCGTACTCCGCGCGGGAACTGATCGCCCGGATCCGCGCGGTGCTGCGCCGCGGCGTCGACAACGACCTCGACGTGGCGCAGGACTCGGCGGTCCTCGAGGCCGGCCCGGTCCGCATGGACGTCGAACGTCACGTGGTGCAGGTCAACGGAGAGGCGGTCACCCTGCCGCTCAAGGAATTCGACCTGCTCGAGTACCTGTTGCGGAACTCGGGCCGGGTGCTCACGCGGGGTCAGCTGATCGACCGCGTGTGGGGTGCCGATTACGTCGGCGACACCAAAACCCTGGACGTCCACGTCAAGCGTCTCCGCTCGAAGATCGAAACGGACCCGGCCAAGCCCGAGCACCTGGTGACCGTGCGCGGCCTCGGCTACAAGCTCGAGGCCTGAGCCGACCTCAGAACGGGTTGTAGACGTAGACGGGCCGGAACGGGGCGAACATCACCTGCGTGATGGCGTGCTCGCGCGCCTGGTCGTCGAACTGACGGCACGACACGGCGACATAATGTCCGTCGCCCTTGCACTCGATGACGCGGGACGTGCCGAAGGGGCTCAACACGATGGCCTTGTCGCCCCTGTCGCCGAATGCGCCGGGGTCGAGCGGTGCGACGAAGTTCGCGGTCTTGTCGTGATAGGTGTTCCAGCCGTACGGGTCGTCGGCAGGGTTCGCGGCGGCGACCGGGGCGAGGGTCAGTGCGGCGGCGGCGGTCAACAGGGCAGCGGACAGAATTCGAGCAAGCATGTTCTCTCCCATCGTGGCTGTGCCCGCGAACGGGCCGTGTCGTGGCTGTGCCCGCAAGCGGGCCGTGCCTGGGAAATCGACCGCTGGGTCCGATCCGTTACCGGGCCGGGTTCCGTTGCGCGATAGAGGTGGCGGGATGGACGGCGATGAGACCCAGGCCTGCCCGGCGAGCACACAACTTCGCCAATTCGGCGTAAGCGGCCTTACCGAGGAGTTCCGCCAGTTCGGGCGCATACGACTGCCACACCGCCTTGGCGCCGACATGGGCGTCGGGTGAGCCGGAGCAGTACCAGGCGAGGTCCTCGCCGCCCTCGCCCCAGCCGCGCCGGTCGTACTCGGTGATCGTCGTCTTGAGTATCTGCTCGCCGTCCGGGCGTTCGACCCATTCCTGGGTGCGGCGGATCGGGAGCTGCCAGCACACGTCCGGCTTCACTTCGAGGGGCTCGATCCCTCGCTTCAACGCCATCGAGTGCAAGGCACACCCGACGCCGCCCGCGAATCCGGGGCGGTTGAGGAAGATGCACGCGCCTTTGTATCGGCGGGTGCGCAGTGCGGGCTCGTCCTCGAGGTCGTCTTCTTCGACGTAGCCCTTCTTGCCGAGACCCTTGTCCATGAACTGCCAATCCTCGGGTGTGAGCAGCTTCACCGACTCGTTCAGCTTCTCGAGATCCTCATCGTCGGACAGGAAGGCCCCGTGCGAACAGCAACCGTCATCGGGCCGGTCCTCGAGGATTCCCTGACACGCCGGCGTGCCGAACACGCAGGTCCAGTGGGAGAGCAGCCACGTCATGTCGGCAGCGATGATGTGCTCGGCGTTGTCCGGATCGGGAAATTCGACCCACTCGCGAGCGAAATCGAGGGGAACTTCGGGGCTGGGCGTCATCTTGTGGGAACGCCCTGCTTTACCTGCTGTCACAAAGCCCGACGGTAGACCCAGTACCGTGTCAATGTGCGACTAGGGGTACTCGACGTCGGAAGCAACACCGTCCATCTGCTCGTAGTGGACGCCCACAGGGGCGGCCACCCCACACCGATGAGCTCCACCAAGTCGACATTGCGGCTGGCGGAGAACACGGACGAACTCGGTGACATCACAGCCGCGGGCGCAGACCGCCTGGTGGCGACGGTCGCCGACTTCGCAGCAATAGCGAAGACCTCGGGCTGCGGCGAGCTGATGGCCTTCGCCACCTCGGCCGTGCGTGACGCGAAAAACTCGGATGCCGTTCTCGGCCGCGTACATGTCGAGACCGGGGTGAGACTCGAAGTGCTGTCCGGCGTCGACGAAGCGCGGCTGACTTTCCTCGCCGTGCGCCGCTGGTACGGATGGAGCGCGGGGCGCATCCTCAACATCGACATCGGTGGCGGATCCCTCGAACTGACGAGCGGGGGCGACGAGGACCCGGACGTCGCGCTGTCGTTACAGCTCGGGGCGGGCCGCCTCACTCGTGATTGGCTCGAGGCCGATCCGCCGGGGAAGCGCAGGGTCGCGGTGCTGCGCGACTGGCTCGACGCCGAACTCACGGTCCCGTCGAAGGAGCTGCGGGCGGCTGGGGAATGGGATCGTGCCGTCGGCACGTCGAAAACTTTCCGGTCCCTGGCCCGTCTCACGGGCGCCGCGCCGTCCGGTGCCGGTCCCCGGGTGAAGCGCACGCTCACCTCGAGCGGTCTCAGGCAACTCATAGCTTTCATTTCGCGGATGACGGCGTCGGACCGTGCAGAATTAGAGGGAGTGAGCTCCGACCGGTCGCAGCAGATCGTCGCCGGAGCACTCGTCGCGGAGGCCAGCATGAGAGCTCTCGGGGTAGAAGAATTGGAAATCTGCCCCTGGGCTCTGCGGGAGGGTCTGATCCTCCGAAAGCTCGACACGGAAATGGGCGGTGAATTGATGGTGGGTGCTCGATGACCGAGGACAGTCAGCAGATCTCTGTTTCAGAACTGCTCAAACGCAATGGGCAGCAAGTGGAGTCCCGTGGGGGAAGACGTCGTCGCGGCGTCAAGGGCGGAATCTCCGTTGCCGAGCTGACCGGTGAGATCCCGGTCGTCCGGGATTCATCCGAGTCGCGGGCACTCGATTCCGAGCCGGAGCCCGAATCTGCGTCCGAGCCCGAACGTAAGCCCGAGCCCGAACGTAAGCCCGAGCCCAAACCTGCGGCGACGCCCACGCGGGCCACCCCGCGGTCGGTGACGGCAGATGAGCGCACTGCCGCATTCAAGGCGCCGTTCGACGATGACGACGATGACGAGCCCATCGCCAGTCGCCCTGCCGCCCGTCGCCCCGCCGCCGGTCGCAATGGCGCCTCCGCCACGGGAACATCACGTGATCATCAGGGCGCCTGGGTGAGTCGGTCCGTCACGCAGGAGCGCCCGAAGCCGGCCGCCCCACCTGTCGCGCCGGCGGCCGCCGAACCCGCTTCGGTGACGAAAACGCCGGAACCGGCACCCACCGTCGCCGCACCCCGCGTGCAGCCGGCTCCCGCCGCTAAACCTGCCCCCGCCGCCAAGCCTGGCCCCGCCGCGAATCAGGCTTCTACCGCCAAGCCGGCCCCGGAGGCGAAGCCGCAGGCGGAGGCAAAGGCCGTCCCGAACGGCGCGCCGGCGCCAGGCGGGACCGGCATGCTCGTCAAGACACCGAAGAAGCCCGAGACCGCACCCCAGAACAAGGGGACTGAGCAGTCGGGAACACAGCAGGAGCCCGGGCTGCTGTCCGGCTCGACGCTTGCCGGCGACCTGATGCGGCAGTCGCGCGACGCGGATGCCGCGAAGGCCGGTGAGGACACCGAGTTGATCGCCGCCGCCACCGACGAGGCGCCGGAGGCGGAAACCGAGCACGCCGACACTCCACGTCGCTCGCGTAAAGAGGCGAAAGCGGAAGCCGCCAGAGCTGCCAAGGCCGCGAAGGACGTCGACGGCGCCGAGCAGGAGAGTAGTGCCGCCCGCGAGTGGGCGGTTCTGGCGGGTCAGGGTGTGATCGCGGTGATCGCCGGCGCTCTGTTGTTCAAGGGCTTCGAGAAGCTGTGGGACGTATTCCCGTGGGTCGCGTTGATCCTCGCCTTGCTCGTCATCGTCGGATTGGTGGCTATGGTGCGCATCCTGCGCCGCACCGACGACATCACCAGCTTCGTGATCGCCGTCGTGGTCGGAATGATCGTCACTCTGGGGCCGCTCGCCTTCATGCTTGCGTCGGGCTGAGTTGCTCATGGTCGGGGACAGTGGGTACGTACAGGCGCGGCAGACACCGCGCGGGCGCAAGGTTCTGGTCGGGCTGTCGACGGCGTCGGTATATCCGGAAAACACTGAGGCGGCCTTCCGATACGCGGCGGAACTGGGGTACGACGGCGTCGAGTTGATGGTGTGGGCGGAGTCGGTGAGCCAGGACATCGGTGCCGTGGCCGCACTGGTTCGCAAGTATGCGATGCCGGTTCAGGCGATTCACACCCCCTGTCTGCTGATCTCGCAGCGAGTGTGGGGCGCCGACCCGGTGGCGAAGCTCGACCGTTCGGTGCGCACCGCGGAGGCGTTGGGCGCGACGAGCGTCGTGGTGCATCCACCGTTCCGCTGGCAACGCCGGTATGCGGAGGGGTTCAGCGACCAGGTCGCCGCGCTGGAGGAGCGCAGCGACGTGATCGTCGCAGTGGAGAACATGTTCCCGATGCGGGCGGACGGCTTCTTCGGAAGCAAGGAACGTTCGGCCGAGCGGCTTCGTCGTCGCGGCGGCCCAGGTGCCGCGTTGTCGGCGTTCAGTCCTTCCTACGACCCCACTGATTCCGGCCATGCCCACTACACGCTCGATCTCTCGCACACCGCCACTGCGGGTATGGACGCGATGAAGCTGGCGGAGCGGATGGGGTCGGGGCTGGCGCATCTGCACCTCGCCGACGGCCGGGGAGCCTCGATGGACGAACACCTCATTCCCGGGCACGGCGGACAGCCGTGCGCAGAGGTATGCCGTCACCTCGTCGACTCCGGCTTCGAGGGACAGGCTGTGATCGAGATCAACACTCAGAACGCGCGGACCCGGCGCGAGCGGGCGTCGATGCTCGGTCAGGCGCTGGCCTTCGCCAGGGAACACCTCGGGACGGGCCGTGCCACCTCCGGTTCGGCACGTAGCCGCCCCGGCGGCGATCACGACGACACCTGACCTGAACCGCGGGCGATGAGGCCATTCCTGCTGCGGTAAGCTGACACCACCATTGGATAGCTGGAGTATCCAACGATGGAGTCCCTGATCGAGTCGCGGTAGGAGGCACCGTGCGCGTGTCGGAACTGGTTGCCTGTACCGGCGTTCCCCTGGCGACCGTGAAGTACTACCTGCGCGAGGGTCTGCTGATGCCGGGCGAGGCGACGAGTGCGACTCAGGCCAGGTACGGCGAAGAACACGTTCGGCGCCTCGGGCTGGTGAAGGCACTCGCCGGGGCCGGACTCCCGATCCCTCGGATCCGGAAGGTCCTCCAGCTCATCGACCACCCCGACGGCTCGCTGTTCGAGGTGCTCGGCCAGGCGATCGGTCAACTTCCGCCCTACCTCGACATTCCGGCCGATCCCGGTGACTATCCGCGAGCGCGCGCCGTGCTCGAGAAACTCGGGCAAATCTACGACCCCAGGTACGTGGCGGTCGCGCAACTCGAACGCGCGCTCGAGGCCTTGGAAGATGCGGGTATCCCGATGACCGAGGAGCGCCTCGACGCCTACGGGCGGCACATTCGCGGTATCGCCGAGGTGGACATCGGGCTCATGCCCACCGGCTCGGCAGAGGACGCTGTGCGCTGTGCGGTACTCGGGACTGCGATCTACGAACCGGTGATCGCCGCGATGCGCCGACTCGCCCATCAGGACATTGCCCAGAATTTCTTTCAGAAAACCGATGAACAGGACGCTTCGTGAGCTCTGCACCCTTCCGCGACCTCAACGCCCTCACCCCCGGCGGTGACGGCACGTTCCAGGCGCACATCGACCCCATCTGGACCATCGGCCCGAAGGTGCATGGCGGCTCCATGATGTCGCTGTGCGCGGCGGCCGCACGCGCCCGCCTGGTCGACGACGGCGGTGCAGGCGATCTCGCCCGGGTTCAGCCACTCGCAGTGGGGGCCAACTACCTGGCCGCTCCCGACCCCGGCGAGGTCACCCTCTCGACCACGGTGCGCAAGCGGGGCAAGCAGGTGTCGTTCGTCGACGTCGAGCTCCGGCAGGGCGACCGGGTCGCCGTCCATGCGTCGGTCACGCTGGGTGTTCCCGACGCGGGTGAGCCTCACTACAGCGTCGATCATGCGCTGGCCCAGCTTCCAGTGGAGCCGCCCGCCGACGCGGTAATACTCACGCCCGACCACCCGATGGGCCAAATCGTGCACGTGGCTCAGGGATGCGACATGCGCGTCGACGGCACGTCCGCCCACTTCCTCGCCGGCAACCAGGGCGAGCCGGAGGTGCGCATGTGGGTCCGACCGCGTGCCGACGACGAGAACGACCCCGACACCGCCGCACTGTTCGCCATCATGACGGGCGACATCAGTGCACCCGTGACGATGAACCGCGGAATGTTCGGGTGGGCACCCACTGTGCAGCTCACCACCTATCTGCGCAGGCAGCCCGCACCGGGGTGGCTCCGCGTGATGGCCAGCAGCACGGTGCTCGGCAGTGCGTGGTTCGAAGAGGACCACACGGTCCTCGACTCGACCGGTGCAATCGTCGTGCAAAGCCGTCAGCTGGCCATGATCCCCCGCTAGAAACACGCCGCCACGGGTCGTGGCAGGCTGTCCGGCATGACGAGAATTGCGGTTATCGGAGGCGGCCGGATCGGTGAGGCGCTCATCTCGGGCCTCCTGCAATCAGGACACGCGGTGAAGGATCTCGTGGTGGCCGAGCAGCATCCACCGCGGGCTGCCGAACTGGCAGCCGAGTACTCCGTGTGTGTGAGCAGTCCGCAGGACGCCGCCGAGGGAGCCGACGTCATCGTGGTGGCCGTCAAGCCCGGTGACGTCGAGTCCGCGCTCACGGCGGTGTCGAAGGCCGACCTCGACGGTGAGCGTGAACAGATTCTCGTGTCCCTGGCGGCGGGCATTCCCACCTCGTACTACGAGAAGCGCCTGCCTGCCGGGTTCCCCGTCGTCCGGGTCATGCCGAACACGCCGATGCTGGTAGGGGAGGGCGTCAGCGTGCTCGCTCCCGGCCGCCATGTGAAGAAGGACCACCTCGACCTGGTGCGTGGGGTGTTGTCTGCCGTGGGCAAGGTCGTGACGGTGCCGGAGTCGCAGATCGACGCGGTCACTGCCGTCTCCGGGTCCGGGCCCGCCTACTTCTTCCTCGTCGCCGAGGCGATGATCGACGCCGGTGTGGGTCTCGGGCTGACCCGCGCGACGGCGTCCGAGCTGGTCGTGCAGACGATGGTCGGTGCCGCAGCCATGCTCGACCAGTCGGGGGAAAGCACGACGGAACTCCGCGCGGCGGTCACCTCGCCCGGTGGAACCACTGCTGCCGCGATCCGTCAGCTGGAAAAGAACGGTCTCCGATCGGCGTTCTACGACGCGCTGGAGGCGGCGAAATCGAGATCGGCCGAGCTCGGCACTTCTACCGAATGATATTCGATTGCCCACACCCGTCGCAGTAACCCCATCCGTCCCGCTAAGCTCGAAGTAGCACGTGCGTGTCTGTTCCGCCGGAGGGGAAGCCGGCGGCGCGAGACGTGCCGGAGGTAAGTGTTTGATGACGTCTGGAAAAAAGCCGTCGAAGGGTTCAGCCCAAGACGGACAACCGGCCCTGGCCGGAACGCAATTTCTCACAGTCGCCGAGGTAGCGACGCTGATGAGAGTGTCCAAGATGACTGTGTATCGGTTGGTGCACAGCGGCGAACTGCCTGCCGTCCGGGTGGGCCGTTCGTTCAGAGTGCATGCGAAAGCTGTGCACGACTACCTCGAAACCTCGTACTTCGATGCCGGTTGACCGATCGGCACGAAGAGGGTGACCTCGGTTTCTCCCGGGCGAACCTCACCGGTACGATTAGCGACTGTCGTACCAGCCAGCTGGTGTCGTAAGGCGCTGAGCTAGTTAAAACGAGGCCCAGGCGCCAGAGAGGCGCAGGCGTACGTGACCGGCGTGCGCAGGAACGCTAGAGAAGAACGTGAGGGACACCCGCTATGGGTTCAGTGATCAAGAAGCGACGTAAGCGCATGTCGAAGAAGAAGCACCGTAAGCTGCTTCGCCGCACCCGAGTGCAGCGCAGGAAACTCGGTAAGTAAAGAGACACGACGCGATGCCCGCCACCTCGAGTGGCGGGCATTTCGTCGTTTCGGACGGGTCGACTTCTGGGCGACCGACCAAATGTCGTTGTGCGAAGCGCTATCCGCCCGCTGCACGTATCGTTGACCTCACTCGCTACGTGATCGGGGGTTCTAGTGGTTGTGAGTGACGATGGCAGCTCTGAGCGTACGGCGCCGCCGCGCGTCGCGCTGGTCACCGGCGCGAGCCGGTTCCTCGGGGGATACCTCGTCACCAGGCTGGCACAGAACCCGGATATCGAGCGGGTCATCGCGGTAGACGCGGTGTCGCCGAGCAAAGACATGCTGCGGAGAATGGGCCGCGCCGAGTTCGTGCGCGCCGACATCCGCAATCCGCTGATCGGCAAAGTGATCCGCAACGCCGGGGTCGACACGGTAGTGCATGCCTCCACTCTGGCCCGACCGCCGAAAGCGGGCAGCCGGGCGGCGATGAAGGACATGAACGTCATCGGCGCCATGCAATTGTTCGCGGTCTGCCAGAAGGCGCCCACGGTGCGGAAGGTGGTACTGCGCTCGGCGTCCGTCGTCTACGGCAGCACCGCCCAGGACCCGGCGAAGTTCACCGAGGAGATGAGCGCGCGCCGCCGCCCCGGCGGCGCCTACGCACGGGACTGCATCGAGATCGAGGGCTACCTGCGCGGCATGGGACGCCGGCGTCCCGACATCGCGGTGTCCATCCTGCGCCTCGCTCCGCTGGTCGGTCCCCGCCTCAACGCGACGGTCGCGCGGTACCTGACGTCGCCGCTGGTACCGACCATCCTGGGTCGCGACGCACGCCTGCAGGTACTGCACGAAGAGGACGCCCTCGCGGCTCTGGAACGCGCAACCGTGTCGGGTCCGGCCGGAACGTTCAATGTGGCAGGCGACGGTGTCGTCATGTTGTCGCAGGCGATCCGCCGGGCCGGACGTGTCGAGGTGCCGATGCCGTTCAGTCTGTTTCGCAACGTCGGCCGTGCGCTGATGGGGCCGGTCATGCGGTCGTATTCCAACGAGCAGCTCGAGTACTTCCACTTCGGTTGCGGACTGGACACCACGCGCATGCGAACCGAATTATCCTTCGAGCCACGGTGGACCACGATGCAGGCGCTCGACGACTTCGCACGCGCCGCCGGGGTCACCGCCATCATCAAGAACGAATGGATCGACGCAGCAGAGAACGCTCTACTCGCTCTGACCGGTACGGCGAAAGGGGAGAGGTGAACGAAGTGGCGAAGGTCATTCCGTTGCACGGTGCATCAACCGCGCGCGGGGCTGCACTGGGACGTTCGAGGCGCGAGCAGAGCGAGAGCCGACATCCGTCCGCAATGCCCCCACCGGCCGTGATCAGCCCGCCGGAGCCCCAGCCCGACACCGGATCGTCGGCGGTCGACGCCGTCCGACGGGTCCTTGCCGATCAGATCGTCAACACCGCGGAGTTCGTGCGCCGCCGCCTGTCGGGCGACTATCACGTCGACGACTTCGGCTACGACCCGCACTTCGCCGAGAATGTGTGGCTGCCGATACTGCGGCCCCTGTTCGACAAGTGGTTCCGCGTCGAGGTCAGTGGTCTGGAGAACATTCCGTCGACCGGTGGCGCCCTGGTGGTGGCCAATCATGCCGGTGTCCTTCCCCTGGACGGCCTGATGACCTCGGTCGCCGTGCACGACCACCACCCCGCTCATCGGCCGCTGCGCATGCTGGCGGCCGATATTGCGTTCGAGATGCCCGTGGTCGGTGACCTCGCCCGTAAGGCCGGGCACACCCTGGCGTGCAACCCCGACGCTGTTCGCCTGCTGCAAACCGGTCAGGTCGCGGCCGTGTTCCCCGAAGGCTTCAAAGGGATCGGCAAACCGTTCAGTGAGCGCTACAAGCTGCAGAGATTCGGTCGCGGTGGTTTCGTGTCCGCCGCCATGCGGACCGGGGCACCGATCATCCCGTGCTCGATCGTCGGTTCCGAGGAAATTTATCCGAAGATCGGCGACCTCGGAACGCTCGCCCGCTTACTCGGCATGCCCTATTTCCCGGTGACACCACTCTTTCCGCATTTCGGGCCGCTCGGGCTGGTTCCGCTGCCGTCCAAGTGGTACATCGAGTTCGGCAAGCCCATCGTCACCGATACCTACGACGCGTCGGCCGCCGACGACCCCATGGAGCTGTTCGAGGTCACCGACCACGTTCGCGAGACCATCCAGCAGACGCTCTATCGGCTCCTCGCGAAGAGGCGCAACGTCTTCCTGGGCTGACACCGACACGTCGTAGCCGGGGTCGATACGCGGCGCAGTGAAGGGTTCAGACCGCGTGCTCGCGGCGGCGGGCGACCGCGGCCGCCAGCGCGCCGCCGGCCGCGCCGAGCAGCAATGCGGTGGGAACGCCGATCTTGGCGGCCTTGCGGCCGGTGCGGAAGTCCCGGATCTCCCAGCCCCGGTTCTTGGCCAGCTCGCGCAGGTCGGTGTCCGGATTGATGGCGACGGCCGTGCCGACGAGCGAGAGCATGGGCACGTCGTTGTGGCTGTCCGAGTAGGCGGTGCAGCGTTTGAGGTTGAGGCCCTCGCGGACGGCCAGCGCACGCACCGCGTGGGCCTTGCCGAGGCCGTGCAGGATGTCGCCGACCAGACGTCCGGTGAACACGCCGTCCTCGCTTTCGGCGACGGTGCCGAGGGCCCCGGTCAGGCCCAGCCGCTTCGCGATCACCTGGGCCAGTTCCACGGGAGTGGCCGTCACCAGCCACACCTGTTGTCCGGCGTCGAGATGCATCTGCGCGAGTGCCCGGGTACCGGCCCAGATCTTGTCGGCGATCACTTCGTCGTAGATCTCCTCGCCGAGCCGGGCGAGTTCGGCGGTGGACCGACCGGCCACGAATGAGAGGGCCTTCTCCCGGCCGGAGGCGACGTCGACGCTGCTCTCCTTGCCGGTCACGCGGAACTTGATCTGCTTCCACGCGAAGTCCAGGAGGTCGGCGGACTTCAAGTACTTCCTGGCGGCTAGTCCGCGGGCGAAGTGGATGATCGACGCACCCTGGACCATCGTATTGTCGACGTCGAAGAAGGCCGCGGCGGTCAGGTCCAGGGGGACCTGTGGCTCTTCGGTCTCTGGGCCGGCTTCGTGGAGGGCCAGCGCGGCGTCGGCACTGGCCTCGCCCGCAACGTTTGCACGTACCTCGGCCTCGCTCGGGCCCAGCGGATTCCTGAACTGCCGACGGCCCGGAAGGATCATCCCCGCCAGTCCTGAACCGAAACCCGAGCCGTTCGGTAGTGATCGCGCAGGCACTCGCACCTCCCCTATCGCTGAAGCCTCTGGACGCAGCCTATCCCTCGGTTCCGACCCTGGGCGGGCGGATGGCTGCGTGCACCGAATCGTGTGACGTTCATCTCCGAGCCGGGTGGCGTTACCGGCCCCGGAAACGGCACAGTGAGTCCCGCAGAGGTGGCGAAAGGAAAGTATCCGACATGAGTACCAGCGAACACGTGGTGACGCTTCTCACGCGGGCGGGCTGCGGGGCGTGCACGCCGGCGCGCGAGCAGTTGCTGATTCTGTGCGAGGAGTTCGGGCTGGAACTGACGTGCATAGACGTCGACGAGGCGGCTTCCACGGACCCGGAACTGCGGGCGGAATTCGGTGATCGATTGCCGGTCGTCCTGCTCGACGGACGTGAGCACAGTTACTGGGAGGTCGATGAAGAGCGCCTCCGATCGGATTTGCGCAAGTAAGGCGACCCTAAAACTGCGAACTCCGGATGCTGTGCAGGTAGGAGTGCATGTCGCGCAGTCGCAGCGACTTTGTGCATGGGTTCACAAGCAGTTACCGTGGTGTGAACAATTCCCCGGAGCATCGTGGAGAACGGCAGCGAATGCCGGTCGGACGAGGAGCCAACGACGTGACCGAAACGCACCAGACGCATGGGTCTGTGGCCCATGGCGTCACGGGCGCAGTCGGTCCGTCCGCCGTCGAGTCACCAGCCCCCGGATCGCCGCTCCCCGAATCGCGGGACATCCCCCAGGCTACGGTCACGCGGCTGGCGACGTACCTGCGGGTCCTCGGAATGCTGGCGGACCGCGGCACGATCATCGTCTCGAGTGAGGAACTCGCCGCCGCTTCCGGTGTGGGTTCGGCCAAGCTCCGCAAGGACCTGTCTTTCCTCGGCCCCAACGGGGTGCGGGGGGTCGGCTACGACGTGACGCGGCTGCGGGCACGCATCGAACGAGCACTCGGTCTGGACCGCGGGCACAAGGTGGTCCTCGTCGGTGTCGGAAACCTCGGCCAGGCCCTCGCGGGTTACGGCGGTTTCGGACGCCGCGGATTTTCGATGGTGGGTCTGTTCGACAGCGATCCGGCTCGTGTCGGCACCCCGGTAGGCGACCTCGTGGTGCGCCACGTCGACGAACTCGAACAGGCCTGCGCCGAACTCGAAGCCACCATCGGCGTCATCTCGACTCCGGACGAGGCCGCGCAGGACGTGTGCGACCGCCTCGTCGGCGCCGGGCTGCGGTGCATCCTCAGCTTTTCGCCGACCGCACTCGACGTCCCGGACCACGTCGAGATGCGCCGCGTCGACCTTGCGGTCGAGATGCAGGTCCTCTCGTTCAACAGCGCACGCAACACCGAGTCGGCTCCTGGCGCTCGGGCCGCGGACGTCGTACCCACGGCTCCGCGCGTGCGCATCGGACATTCGGCTGTCCCGTCCACCGCACCAAGAAACGGATCAGTGATCGCGCCGTGAGTGTTCTGCTTGTCGGGGTCTCGCACCGGACGGCTCCCGTGCCGGTTCTCGAGCGGGTTGCTGTCACCGACACCGATCGACCGAAGCTGACGGACAAGCTTCTGGCGTCGACGCACATCTCGGAAGCGATGATCGTCTCGACCTGCAACCGGGTGGAGATCTACGCCGTCGTCGACGCGTTCCACGGTGCGCTCACCGAGGTCGGTGAACTTCTGGCGGATCATTCCGGGCTCGACCTCACCGACCTGCACCGTCACGCCTATGTGCGGTACAGCGAGGCGGCTGCGGAGCACCTGTTCGCGGTGGCCAGCGGACTCGATTCGATGGTGATCGGCGAACAGCAGATTCTCGGTCAGATCCGGACCGCCTACGCGTCCTCGGACGCCCAGCAGGCCGCCGGACGCACGTTGCACGAGCTCGCCCAGCAGGCGTTACGCGTGGGCAAGCGGGTTCACGCGGAGACGGGAATCGACTCGGCCGGCGCGTCGGTCGTCTCGGTGGCGCTCGACCGCGCCGCCGGCGTCATCGGCGCCGGTGGGCTCAGCGGCCGTACCGCAGTGGTCGTCGGTGCCGGCTCGATGGGCGGGCTCTCGGTCGCATACCTCACCCGTGCGGGCATCGGCCGAATTCTCGTCGTCAACCGCACCGCGGAGCGGGCCGAGCACCTGGCCGACACGGCCCGGTCGGGCGGTGTCGAAGCGGAGGCGTTCGAGCTCGGTCACCTGCCCACGGCGATGGCGCAGGCGGATGTGCTCGTGACCTGTACCGGCGCGGTCGGTGCCGTCGTCACACTCGCGGATACGCACCGTGCGCTGGCTCAGCCCGACCGCGACCCCGAACGTCCACTCGTCATCTGCGACCTCGGTCTGCCCCGCGACGTCGAGCACGCGGTCTCGGGACTGCCCGGGGTCACCGTGCTCGACATGGAGTCGCTGCAGCGCGACCCCGCCGCAGGGGCGGCCGCATCGGATGCCGACGCCGCCCGGGCCATCGTGGCGAGTGAGCTCGCCCAGTATCTCGCCGGGCAGCGGCTGGCGGAGGTGACGCCGACCGTCACCGCCCTGCGTCAGCGCGCCGCGGACGTCGTCGAAGCCGAGTTGCTGAGGCTCGATTCCCGGCTCCCCGGGCTCGACGACCCCGAGCGCGACGAGGTGGCACGCACCGTCCGCCGAGTGGTCGACAAGCTGCTGCACGCTCCGACAGTGCGGGTGAAACAGCTGGCGTCGGCGCCGGGTGGCGACTCGTACGCCGCCGCGCTACGCGAACTGTTCGAGCTGAGCCCCGGATCCGTCGAGGCGGTGGCAAAGCCGACCGACCTCGGTGCCATCGACATCACCGACGGATTCATCGCGGGCCAGGACCCCCGTCTGCGCCGTTTCGTCGCGGGCGACAACCAAGGGAAGGAATCGCAGGCATGAGCGCCGTCGGCACCCGCACCCTGCGGATCGGTACCCGCGGAAGCGAACTCGCCACCACCCAGGCCGGCACCGTGCGTGACGCACTGATCTCCGCCGGACACGAAGCCGAACTCGTCATCATCAAGACCAAGGGCGATCAGTCCATGGAGTCGGTGGAGAAGATCGGCGTCGGTGTCTTCACCGCGGAACTTCGGGAAGCGCTGGTCGACGGCCGCGTCGACGTGGCTGTTCACTCGTACAAAGATCTGCCGACCGCCCGGGACGAACGGTTCACCATTGCCGCGATTCCGCCGCGCGAGGACCCGCGTGATGCGCTGGTCGCCCGCGACGGACTTGTTCTCGGTGAACTTCCGGTCGGGTCGAAGGTCGGTACGTCGGCGCCGCGCCGCACCTCGCAACTGCGGGCACTCGGCCTCGGTCTCGACATCCGTCCTCTGCGCGGCAACCTGCAGCGTCGGCTCGGCAAGGTGGAGTCGGGCGAGCTCGATGCCGTCATCCTGGCGCGGGCGGGGTTGGCGCGTATCGGCCGACTGGACCTGATCACCGAGTCCCTCGAACCCGTCCAGATGCTGCCTGCACCTGCCCAGGGTGCGTTGGCTGTGGAATGCCTGTCCGGCAACACCGCGCTCGTGTCGATCCTGGCCGAGCTCGACGACCCGAACAGCCGCGCCGCCGTCACCGCGGAACGTGCCCTCCTCGCCGAACTCGAGGCCGGATGCACCGCACCTGTGGGAGCAATCGCGGAAGTCGTCGAATCACTCGACGACGACGGCCGCAGCTTCGACGAACTCTCCGTCCGGGGTTGCGCAGCAGCCATCGACGGTTCGGACGTCATACGCACGGGGGCAGTGGGCTCCCCGGACAACGCCGAAGAACTCGGCCGCTCGGTCGCACGGGAACTCCTCGAACTCGGGGCCCGCGAGCTGATGAACGTCACCGAGGCCGGTGATGCCGATGTTTGATGTGCGAAGGCCGACCGATCGGCCGGCCCGCCCCCTGTACCCATCTCGACACATGATCGCACTGGAGAATTACCGATGAGCCGAGTCCGAAAGAACACCCCCGGACGGATCCTGTTCGTGGGATCCGGACCGGGCGATCCGGCCCTGCTCACTGTGCACGCACGGGACGTCCTTGCCGCAGCGACGCTGGCCTTCACCGACCCCGACGTCGACAAGGGCGTCACCGTCCTGGTCGGCACCGACCTGGGCGTCGACGCGGAAACCGGTGAGCCGCTCGCCGAGGTCCGCCCGGCTCTCGGTGAACCGGCCGAGGTCGCGAAGACCCTCGTGCACGAGGCCCGCAACGGCCACGACGTCGTCCGCCTCGTGTCCGGTGACCCGCTGACTACCGATTCGGTGATCGCCGAGGTCGCGGCAGTGGCGCGCACTCAGGTGCAGTTCGAGGTCCTGCCCGGACTCCCTGCCGCGTCCGCTGTGCCGTCGTACGCCGGCATGGCGCTGGGCTCGGGACACACCGAGGCCGACGTCCGCGGTGAGGTCGACTGGGCGGCGCTGGCCGCGGCGCCCGGACCGCTGGTGCTGCACGCCACGTCGGGGCACCTGGCCGAGACGGCGAGCGCGCTCGTCGAACACGGTCTTGCTCCGCAGACCCCGGCCGCGATCACCGTTCGCGGCACCACCCGGCAGCAGCGCACGGTCGAGGCCACCCTCGCCACCCTCAACGAGGCCGGTTCCGAACTGGTCGGCTCCCTCGTGGTGACGGTCGGCAAGGTCGTGGCCCAGCGCAGCAAGATGTCGTGGTGGGAATCGCGTGCCCTGTACGGCTGGAAGGTCCTCGTGCCCCGCACGAAGGATCAGGCCGGGGAGATGAGCGACCGCCTGGTCACCCACGGCGCCATCCCGATCGAGGTGCCGACCATCGCCGTGGAGCCGCCCCGCAGTCCCGCCCAGATGGAACGTTCCGTCAAGGGCCTGGTCGACGGCCGCTACCAGTGGGTGGTGTTCACCTCCACCAACGCGGTGCGTGCGGTGTGGGAGAAGTTCGAGGAGTTCGGGCTCGACGCCCGCGCGTTCTCCGGTGTCAAGATCGCCTGCATCGGCGAGGCCACGGCCGCCAAGGTCCGGTCATTCGGGATCAACCCCGAACTCGTGCCGTCCGGTGAGCAGTCGAGCGAGGGCCTGCTGGCCGAGTTCGCTCCGTACGACGACGTGTTCGACCCCGTCAACCGGGTTCTGTTGCCCCGCGCCGACATTGCCACCGAAACACTCGCCGAGGGTTTGCGTGAACGCGGCTGGGAAATCGACGATGTCACCGCCTACCGCACCGTCCGGGCCGCGCCGCCGCCGGCCGAGACCCGCGAGATGATCAAGACCGGTGGGTTCGACGCGGTCTGCTTCACCTCGTCGTCGACGGTCCGCAATCTCGTCGGTATCGCGGGAAAGCCGCATGCACGGACCCTCGTGGCCTGCATCGGTCCCAAGACCGCGGAAACCGCAGTGGAGTTCGGACTTCGCGTGGACGTACAGCCGGAGACCGCTCAGGTCGGCCCGCTGGTGGAGGCTCTTGCCGAGCACGCCGCGCGACTGCGCGCCGAGGGTGCACTGCCCCCGCCGCGCAAGAAGTCCCGCGCCCGGCGATAGGCGCTACGCGCCTGTGAGTGGTTGAGGAGTCCAGGCACTCGTCAACCACTCACAGGCCCGACGAAGGAGGGCCCTTCCGTGTTCCCGACCCACCGGCCGCGGCGATTGCGCCGCACACCGGCGTTGCGCAGACTCGTCGCCGAGACTTCGCTCGAGCCACGACATCTGGTTCTGCCGATGTTCGTGGCGGACGGCATCGACGAGCCGCGCGAGATTTCGTCGATGCCCGGTGTCTTCCAGCACACGCTCGCATCGCTGAGGTCGGCTGCCATCGAGGCTGTGGAGGCGGGTGTCGGTGGGCTGATGTTGTTCGGTGTGCCGCGTCCCGACGACAAGGACGCCGAGGGTTCCGGCGCCAGCGATCCGGAAGGCATCTTGAACCGTGGGTTGCGGTCCCTTGCAGAGGAACTCGGTGACGCGACCGTCATCATGGCGGACACGTGCCTGGACGAGTTCACGGAGCACGGTCACTGTGGGGTGCTGGACGACAACGGCGCGGTCGACAACGACCGGACGCTGCTCAGGTACGTGGACATGGCCGTCTCGCAGGCCGATGCCGGTGCCCACCTGCTCGGTCCGAGCGGGATGATGGACGGTCAGGTCGCCGCCATCCGGAAGGCGCTGGACGCCGCGGGTCACACCGAAGTCGGTCAGCTGGCGTACTCCGCGAAATACGCCTCCGCTTTCTACGGGCCGTTCCGTGAGGCTGTGGGCTCGTCCCTGCAGGGTGACCGGAGGACCTATCAGCAGGACTCGGCCAATCGGCGGGAGTCGCTGCGCGAAGTGGATCTCGATATCGAGGAAGGCGCCGACCTCGTCATGGTCAAGCCGGCGATGTCGTATCTGGACATTCTCCGCGACGTAGCGGACAGGTCACCGGTTCCCGTTGCGGCATACCAGATTTCGGGTGAGTACTCGATGATCACGGCGGCTGCGCAGAACGGCTGGATCGATCGGGACGCCGCCATCCTCGAATCGCTGACGAGCATCCGGCGGGCGGGCGCCGACATCGTTCTCACCTACTGGGCCACCGAAGCGGCGGGCTGGCTGGGATGAATGCGGCGCGGCGTCCGGTGACGGATACGGTGGTGCCATGACTTCGCAGTGGCCGCACACCCCGCCACACCAGACACCGCAACACCAGATTCCGCCACAACAGGCACCGCCGCAGGGTCCGGACCCGTACGGCGCCTATCCGCCGCCCGTGCCGCAGCCGAAGCCCGAGCGCCCCGCGCCGGTCGATGTGGGCACGGCGGCGCAACTGCTGTGGGTGGTGGCCGTGCTCGGTGTGATCCAGGCGGTGGCGGCGATGGTCCTGGTGGTTCGTGAGAAGTCGACTTTCGTCGACGAACTGATGACCAATTCCAGCGTGAAATCCGGCGAGGTCGCGATGACGCGGGAGAACGTGGAGATGCTCTTCTACGTAGGTATAGCCGTCACTGGAGTCGTCATTTTGCTCCTGACGGGCCTGTTCGTCCTTTTCGTCCATTTCATGCGGAAGGGCAGGAACTGGGCGAGAACCTTGCTGACGGTCGTGAGCGTCACGATGGTGGTCTGGACGGTGCCGGTGCTGTTCGGAATCGGATCGGACGGTAGTAGTATCGCGCTCGCCGTCGGAGGTGTGCAGATCCTGCAGGCTGTGGTGGCGGTGGGTGCCGTCGTGCTGATGCACCGGAAAGACTCGAACGGTTACTTCTCGAAGCTGCCCGCGTCGTAGCTCGAGTTTGATCGTGAAACATAAAGATGTACCGTGAAGTACGTCACAACAGCACACGGCAGACTTCTTCTACCGAAGGGCATTTCTACATGCGCGCTGAAGATCGGGCACACGGGTCACGCAGGGAAGCACTGATGTTCGCCATTATCGTGGCCTTCGTACTGCTGACCCTGCTGCTCGTCGTCATTCCCGGTGCCGTTTCCTGAGGTGATCCCGCCGGGCGTGGACCACCGTGCGACCGCAAGAATCCGGGCGGTCCGTGGCTGAGGAGATTTTGTTCAGTGAGCCCGGCGCGCGCTGGCGGTTGGTGGCATTCGGCCCGGTGTTCTGCACTGTCGCGCTGGTAATCGAACTTCTGACGGGCCCGGTGGTGCACTGGTTCGCCCTGCCGTTGTTCGCCGCCCTCCTCAGCGGGTTCCTCTACGTGCAGGTAGTTGCCGCCCGCCGGCACGCGAGCGTGGAACTCACACCTACCCTGCTGCGGCAGGGCACCGAGGAACTACCGATCAGCGAGATCGTGAAGATCCTGCCTCCGCTGGACACCGAGTCGTACACACCCCAGCCCTGGGAGACGGCCCGGACGCTCGGTGAGCTGTCCGCGGTGCCCCGGCGACGATCGGGTATCGGGCTTCGACTGCGGGGCGGCGCACTGGTGCAGGCATGGGCGAAGGACGACGAGGGGTTGCGGGCGCAGCTCGAGTCGCTGCTCGCAAAGGCCGACGGAGGGGCGGAACAGTGAATCGACGCGCCATGGGGTCGGCGGCGGAGATCGCCTCGGCCGTCGTCCTGTCAATTCTGGCCGTGTGGTGCTGGACCTCGGCACGAGTTACCTCCGATTTCGGTCCGGTTGCACCGGGCGCGCCGTCCTACCAGGGAACCGAGTACTCGGGTTCGTGGATCGCCGGCGCCGCCGCCCTCGTCACCGTTGCAGGCCTGCTCGTGATCGACGCGGTCCGCAGGCGGGCTGCCGGCCCGGCGGGTCACCCCGCCGAGCCGTCGACGTCACCGGAAGATCTGAGTCTTGCGGATCGTGTCGGTTCCCGGCCCGTCGATCATCGCGGAGCCGAGTAGCGCCTCCGGCACTCCCAGTCCCTCGACGAGCGTCGCCGCGTAGGGGCGCAGCTTGCGGCAACGGTCGTTGATTCCCCGCTGCACCGCTTTGGACCGCTCGACCGACAGGTGGCGGTGTTCCATGAACCACGCCTTGTCTTCCTCGATGATGCTGAGCGCGTAAAGGTCGCAGACGTCGCTCAGAAGGTTGCATGCTTCCTCGTCCTGACACTCGTCGATACCGGCGATGAATGCTTCGAGCACCACCCGGTCGATGTGCGCCTGCGCGGCGTGCATTACGTGATCCTGAACGAAGTTGAACGCGTCGAACGGGTTTTCCTCACGCTTCTGCGCACCCTGGAGCCGGCGAGCCGCGGTCGAGAGCAGGTACTGCTCGCGGTCCTCGAACATGGTGAGCTGTGTCCCGCGGTTGAAGAGGCTGCCGTCCTCTTCGTTGTCCTGACGCGTGTCGAGGATGGTCTGAATGATCTGCTGCGCCGCTGTGCGGGTCTTGACGACGTCCGACACGGTCGTGGCGGCGAAACGCATCCACTCGACGGGACTCATCCCGCGGACCTCGTCGGCGTAGGACGTGAGCAGTTCCTTGGCAACCAGCTGGGTCAGCACGTGGTTGTCGCCCTCGAAAGTGGTGAACACGTCGGTGTCCGCCTTGAGAGCCGTCAGCCGGTTCTCCGCCATGTATCCGGCGCCGCCGCACGCTTCCCGGGCTTCCTGGATGGTGCGGGTGGCGTGCCAGGTGTTCGCTGCCTTGAGGCCGGCCGCCCGACCTTCGAGTTCGCGCTGCTCCTGCGGATCGGCATCCTCGATGCTCTGGATGTCATACATCTTCGATACCAGCTCGTTCTGCGCGAACTGCAGCGCGTAGGACCGTGCGATCAACGGGAAGAGCCTTCGCTGGTGCACGAGGTAGTCCATGAGCAGCACTTCGTCTTCGCTCTGCGGCGCACTGAACTGGCGGCGCTGCAACGCGTATCGGGTCGCGATCGACAGTGCGACGCGGGCTGCGGCGCCGGCTGATCCACCGACGGTGACGCGTCCCCGCACGAGGGTTCCCACCATCGTGAAGAAGCGGCGATTGGCATTGTCGATCGGGGAGGAATAGGTGCCGTCCTCCGCGACGTCGGCGTACCTATTGAGCAGGTTCACCCGCGGAATGCGCACCTGATCAAAGGTGATGCGGCCGTTGTCGACTCCAGGGAGCCCACCTTTGTAGCCGCAGTCGGAGGTGTGAACGCCCGGAAGGTCGTTGCCGTTGTCGTCGCGAATCGGGACGAGGAAACAGTGCACGCCGTGGTGTTCACCCTGCGTCACCAATTGCGCGAAGACGGCCGCCATCGTCGCGTGTTGTGCGGCCCCGCCGATGTAGTCCTTGCGGGACGACGGGGTGGGGGAGTGGACGACGAATTTACCGGTGGCCGCGTCGTAGGTGGCGGTGGTCTCGAGTGCCTGGACATCGCTGCCGTGGCCGGTCTCCGTCATCGCGAAGCAACCGAGCAGGTCCAGGTCGATCAGAGGCTTGACGTATGCCTCGTGGTGGCGAGCGGTGCCCAGATTTTCGATGGCTCCGCCGAAGAGTCCCCACTGCACGCCCGCCTTGACCATCAGCGACAGGTCGGACATCGCCAGCATCTCGATGCTCGTCACCGCGGCCCCTGCGTCCCCGGTTCCGCCGTGGTCCTTCTTGAACCCGTCGGCTGCGTAGCCGTTGCCCGCGAGCAGACGCATCTGCTCGAGCGTCTTGGCTCGCGCTTCTTCCAGATCGGGGGTGTAGTGCGGAGCGAAATCGGGCGTCGCGGACAATTCCGCCCGCACGCGCTCGCGTACTTCCCTCCAGCGCCCGTCGAGTGTGCTTCTCAGGTGGTCAGCTGTGGTGGCCATGAGTCGACCCTAGCGGGAGCCCTACAGTTGCGGGTGTGAGTACCGGCAACGACGGCACGGGCGGACGACAGGTTTTCGACGCACATCTGCACGTCGTGGATCCCCGCTTCCCACTCGTCCCGAACGACGGCTATCTGCCGCCGGAGTTCACCGTGTCCGACTACACGAGACGGGTGGCCGGACTCGGTGTCATCGGGGGCGCCGTGGTGTCCGGATCGTTCCAGGCATTCGATCAGACATATTTGCTGGACGCGCTGGGAGCGCTCGGTGACGGCTTCGTCGGCGTGACGCAGCTGCCCGCCTCGGTGACGGACGAGGAGGTCTTGCATCTGGACGCGTGCGGAGTACGAGCCCTGCGGTTCAACGTCCGCCGGGGTGGGTCCGAGTCGTTGTCGCACCTCGACACTCTCGCCCGGCGAGTGCACGAACTCGCCGGATGGCACGCCGAGCTGTACATCGATTCCCGCGATCTCGACGACCTCGGTGATCTCGTGGCGGCACTTCCGGCCGCGAGCATCGATCATCTCGGTCTGTCCGCAGAGGGCCTGCCGCACCTCCTGACCCTTGTCGAGAAGGGGATCCGGGTCAAAGCGACAGGCCTCGGCCGGGGAAATCTCGATGTCGCCGCCGCGCTGACGGCTCTGGTGGCAGTGAACCCGCGCGCCGTGATGTTCGGGACCGACCTCCCGTCCACCCGGGCGCCGCGACCGTTCGCCGACTCCGACCTCGAGATCGTCGCCGACGCCGTGGGGGGTGAGCACGTCGAGGCGGTGTTCTACGGGAACGCGGCCGAGTTCTACCGCGTGGCGGAACCGTTGGCCGCCGCCCGGACGAGTTGCTGATGGCGCAGTGCGATCTGGGTCTGCGTGGCGATCACGGTGGACGAGCGTAAGACGTTGCGGCCGTCGACGATCGAATTGATGACACGTTGCAGATCGGCATTCGTGCGCGCCACCACCCGCACCAGGACGTCACCGGCGCCCGTGATCGTATGCGCTTCCAACACTTCGGGGATGGCGGTCAGGTGCTCGACCACGGCGGCGTGTCCGGTGCCCTGGGCGATCTCGAGGGTGGCGAATGCGATGACCGGAAAACCCAGGGCCTCGGGATCGAGGGTCGGCGCCGAGCCGGTAATCACCCCGGAGCGTTCGAGGCGGTCGAGCCGCGCCTGGACTGTGCCACGCGCCACCCCGAGTCGGCGTGAGGCCTCGAGGACCCCGACCTTCGGTTCGTCATGGAGAAGATCGAGGAGTGCGGCGTCGAGCCGGTCGAGAGCCATCGTCATCCCCTGGTCACCTTGTACGATGAAATGTGGATGCTGTCCAGCATTGTGTACACATTGACCATCCTAAAATCGCACAGTTGCGCATGGCAGTGATCTGAATCACAGTTTTTGCATGACTACTGCCGACATTCGACTGACTCCGCGTGAAGTGGCCGCCCGGCTCGACACCGCCGGGCTCCGGCAACTGGTTGGCCTCGTCGAACACGACGACGCCTCGGATCCCTTTCCCGTGGTCGCCTTGGACGCCGTGGTGTTCGTGTGCGGCAATGCGACGCAGAGCATGCAGTACTACGTGTCGACCTGGGGGATGACGCTCGTCGCCTACGCCGGCCCCGAGACCGGTCAGCGCACGCACAAGTCGTTCGTGCTCGAGTCGGGATCGGCGCGATTCGTGCTCCACGGTGCGGTGGACCCGAAAAGCCCTCTCGCTGATCATCACCGGACGCACGGCGACGGCGTCACCGATCTCGCGATGGAGGTGCTGGACGTCGACCGGTGCATCGCCCACGCGCGCTCGCAGGGCGCCACGATCCTGGAAGAGCCGCACGACGTCACCGACGGGTTCGGTACCGTCCGGCTGGCGGCGATCGCCACCTACGGCGACACTCGGCACACCATCGTCGACCGCAGCCGGTACGACGGCCCGTACCTGCCGGGATACGTCTCGCGCAGTAGCACTTTCGTACCGAGGCCGGGAAAGCCGAGGCGGTTGTTCGAGGCGCTCGATCATGCGGTCGGCAACGTCGAGATGGGCCGAATGGACCAGTGGGTCCGCTTCTATAACCGGGTCATGGGATTCACGAACATGGCCGAATTCGTCGGTGACGACATCGCCACGGAGTACTCGGCGCTCATGTCGAAAGTGGTTGCCAACGGCAACCACCGCGTGAAATTCCCGCTCAACGAGCCCGCCGTCGGCAAGAAGAAGTCGCAGATCGACGAGTATCTCGAGTTCTACGGTGGGCCGGGATGCCAGCACCTCGCACTGGCGACAGGCGACATCCTCGCGGCCGTCGACGCTCTGCGAGCGGAGGGTGTCGAATTTCTGAGTACCCCCGATGCGTACTACGACGATCCAGAGCTTCGCTCCCGGATCGGCAAGGTCCGAGTGCCGGTGGAGGAATTGCACAAACGCGGAATCCTCGTCGACCGAGACGAGGACGGCTATCTGCTCCAGATCTTCACAAGGCCGCTGGGCGACCGGCCCACCATGTTCTTCGAACTGATCGAGCGGCACGGATCCCTCGGTTTCGGCGCGGGAAACTTCCGGGCGCTGTTCGAGTCCATCGAGCGGGAGCAGGCGGCGCGCGGCAATCTGTGAGTACCCGAACGGCGAACAGGGCATCATCCAGGAATGGACACGAAGCGCGGCCTGATGGAGCCCGGGGCATGAGTCTCGTCACCGGACCGATATTTCAGGTCTGCTGGGTGGTCGAGGACCTCGACACGGCGGAGCGCCATTTCGCCGACCAGTTCGGAGTCGCGAAATGGCTGCGACTGCCGAATGTGCATTTCGGTCCCGATCACTGCACGTACCGCGGGGAGCCCGCCGACTACGTCGTCCACGTGTCGCTCGGGTACGCCGGAGGGCAGCAGCTCGAACTCATCGAACCGGTGTCGGGCAGCAACCTCTATGTCGAGCAGTTGGAGAGGAGCGGTCCCGGACTGCACCACGTGGCGTGGGTTCCCGACGACTTCGAGGCCACGCTGGCGGAGGCGGCGCGCCGCGGACTGCCCGTCGTCCAGCAGGGGCGGTTCGAGGGAGTCGGGATGGAATTCGCCTACCTCGAAGGCGGCCCCCTCGGCGGCTACGTCGAGCTGATGAAGCTGTCCGAGGAGATTCGGGCGATGTTCGACTCCCTCGTCCCCGAGTGACCGCACGGAAGTGATACTGGCCACCCACTACACCCTGTCGTTGGCAAATTCGACAGAACTGGGACACTGGAGGCCGTGACTGTTTCCTCCGGTGGCCCCGACGTGCATGCATCCCGTTCCGCTCAGCTCTTCGACCGGGCCGACGTGGTGATTCCCGGCGGCGTCAACTCACCGGTGCGGGCCTTCGGCTCGGTCGGCGGAACCCCGCGCTTCATCGAGAAGGCTGCCGGTTACACACTCACCGACGTCGACGGCAACGACTATGTCGACCTCATCTGTTCCTGGGGTCCGATGATTCTCGGCCACGCCCATCCCGCGGTCGTCGAGGCAGTCCAGAAGGCGGCCGCCACGGGCCTGTCCTTCGGAGCACCCACCGAGGGTGAGATCGAACTGGCCGAGGAGATCGTCGCCCGCGTCGCGCCGGTGGACAAGGTGCGGCTGGTCAATTCCGGCACCGAGGCCACCATGAGCGCGGTCCGACTTGCCAGGGGATTCACCGGCCGGACCAAGATCGTGAAGTTCTCGGGTTGCTACCACGGCCACGTCGACGCCTTGCTCGCCGACGCCGGTTCCGGCCTGGCCACGTTCGGCCTGCCGACGTCGCCCGGCGTGACCGGCGCCCAGGCGGAGGACACCATTGTCGTGCCCTACAACGATCTCGAGGCCGTCGCGCAGGCGTTCGCAGCCAACGAGGGCCAGATCGCGTGCGTCATCACCGAGGCCGCTGCAGGCAACATGGGTGCGATCGCACCCCAGCCCGGATTCAACGAGGGACTGCGCACACTCACGCGCGAGCACGGCGCGTTGCTGATCATGGACGAGGTGATGACGGGATTCCGCGTCAGCTCGGCCGGCTGGTACGGACTCGAGGGTGTCGCAGGCGACCTCTACACGTTCGGCAAGGTGATGAGCGGCGGCCTGCCCGCTGCCGCCTTCGGTGGCCGCGCCGACGTCATGGCTCACCTGGCGCCCGCCGGTCCCGTCTACCAGGCGGGCACGCTGTCGGGAAACCCCGTCGCCGTCGCCGCCGGTCTCGCGAGCCTGCGCGCGGCCGATGCGAGTGTCTACGACGCCCTCGAGCGCAACAGCGTCACCCTGCAGAACCTGCTGTCCGAATCGCTGACCGCGGCAGGCGTGCCCCATCGAGTGCAGACCGCCGGAACGATGCTCAGCGTCTTCTTCACCGAAGATCCGGTCACCAACTACGCCGAGGCGAAAGCGGCGCAGACGTGGCGGTTCCCGGCCTTCTTCCATGGACTGCTCTCGCGCGGGGTGTACCCACCGCCCAGCGCGTTCGAGGCCTGGTTCGTCTCGGCGGCCATGGACGACAAAGCCTTCTCCATCATCGCCGACGCCCTGCCGCATGCAGCGAAGGCCGCCGCGGCGGCCACCCAGCCCTGACCGTCTGTCCAGTCCTGACGCGCCGCGTCGATTCAGCCACCCGACTCCCCGCCCCGACCCGAGGAACCGCACCGTGACCGATGCCGCTCACCCCGACCACACCCAGACCCGCACGATCGTGCACGTGCTCCGGCACGGCGAAGTGCACAACCCGCGAGGAATTCTCTACGGCAGGCTCCCCGGTTTCCGCCTGTCGGTGACGGGCGAGGCACAGGCTCGCGCCGTAGCGTCGGTCCTCGCGACCCACGACATCACCCACGTGGTCGCATCGCCGCTGCAACGGGCGCAGGAAACGGCGGCGCCGATCGCAGAGAAGCACGGACTCGAGATCGCAACCGACGAGAGCCTCATCGAGGCGGGTAACGAGTTCGAGGGACTCAAGGTCTCGGTGGGCGACGGCGCGCTCGCACGCCCCCGACACTGGTGGAAGCTGCGAGATCCGTTCACTCCGTCCTGGGGTGAGCCCTACCTGCAGATCGCGCACCGAATGCTTGCCGCCGTCAACAGCGCGCGCGTGGCCGCCGTCGGTCACGAGGCCGTGGTCGTCAGCCACCAACTTCCCGTCTGGACGCTGCGCCGATTCCTGCAGGGGGAGCGGTTGTGGCACGACCCGCGTCACCGCCAGTGCTCTCTGGCGTCGCTGACGTCGCTCGTCTACGAGGGCGACACACTCATCGACATCGTGTACTCGGAGCCCGCGGGCGCATCGGATCCGAGGGTGAGCGGGGCATGATTCGGGGGCGCTTCGCCGGGCTTCTCGCGGTGATCTGCATGGCCGCGGTGTCGCTGTCGGCGTGTGCGTCCGGCGACGACGCAGTGGCCCAGGGAGGCACGTTCGACTTCGTGTCCCCGGGCGGTCAGACGGAAATCTTCTACGATCCGCCGGCCGGTCGCGGCACCATCGGCACCGTGTCCGGACCCGACCTCATGACGGAGGGCAAGACCACCTCCCTCGACGACTACGAGGGCCAGGTAGTGGTCCTCAACGTCTGGGGGCAGTGGTGCGGGCCGTGCCGCGGCGAGGCGAACGACCTCGAGCAGGTCTACGAGGCGACCAAAGACCAAGGTGTCGCGTTTCTCGGGATCAACGTCCGGGACAATCAGCAAGACAAGGCGCAGGACTTCGTGATCAACAACAAAGTGTCGTATCCGTCGATCTACGACCCCGCCATGCGGACGATGATCGCTTTGGGAGCGAACTACCCGACGAGCGTCATTCCCACCACGGTCGTGCTCGATCGTGAACACCGTGTCGCCGCGGTGTTCCTGAAGGAATTGCTGGCGGACGACCTGCAGCCGGTAGTCGAACGGGTGGCGCAGGAATCGTGACTACCGGTACCACCCTTCTCGCCGCCGGCGTCGGCGACGCCTTCCAGTCCACCGCCTCGTCGGGACCGCTGTTCCTCGCGCTCGGAGCCTGCGTTCTCGCCGGTCTGGTCTCGTTCGCCTCGCCGTGCGTCGTTCCCCTCGTCCCCGGTTACCTGTCCTACCTGGCCGGTGTCGTGGGAGCCGACGCTCCGGCTGTCACCGCCGAAGAAGCCGCGACGCGCACGAAGACGGTGACAGACGGACGCCTGCGCGTCGCGGGGGCCGCAACTCTCTTCGTGGCCGGTTTCACGGTCGTGTTCGTCCTGGCCACGGCGTCGGTCTTCGGCGCGATCTCGGTCCTTTCCGTCAACCGCGAAGTACTGATGCGGGTCGGAGGTGTCGTGACGATCGCCATGGGATTGGTGTTCATCGGCCTGATCCCGGCGTTGCAGCGTGACACCCGGCTCGAGCCGCGGCGTATCTCCAGCCTGGCGGGAGCCCCGCTGCTGGGTGCAGTGTTCGCGCTGGGGTGGACGCCGTGCCTCGGTCCGACACTGGCCGGCGTCATCTCCCTTGCCGCCGGCACCGACGGCGCCACCGCGGCCCGCGGCGTCGCCCTGATCGTCGCCTACTGCCTCGGCCTGGGCCTGCCCTTCGTCATCCTTGCCCTCGGCTCCTCCCGCGCGCTGCGGGGTGTGGGCTGGCTGCGCCGCAACGCGCGAACCATCCAAATCTTCGGCGGAATCATGCTCGTGGCGGTGGGCATCGCCCTCGTCACCGGCGCGTGGGATCAATTCGTCGGCTGGATTCGCGACGCCTTCATCTCGGAAGTGACCTTGCCAATTTAACGGTTCCCATCGACGAATCGACGGGATTCTCAACTCGGACCGCACCGACAATCAACCCGGAGGAGGCTGCAGGTGTCTTACGTCGTCAACGCTGGTGTGGCCCCGCTCTGCCACAGCCAGGACTACCCTGGCAGCATTCCTGTCCCTATGGTCGGTATTCCCGCAGGTGTGACACCGGAAGATGCGTTCCGAGAGCCCCAGCTGCTGCTTGGCTCTCGCGAAGCAACTGGAGCACGTCATTGTGGTGTAGGCGGGCGCGACGATGACCACCTGACGTCCTGCCCGCTTCGCACGGTAAATCAATTCCCGTTTGACCGTGCCGATCGTCGCATCTGCAGACTTTCGGGCCATCGTCGATCTAGCGAGGAACTTCGGCCTGAAATCCTCCACGGCTATGAGTTGATGGCTTGCAACGACATCGCGTGCCCACATTCGGGAGTCGTGCTGGGTCTGTCGGGCCGCCTTCTTCTGCAGGCGGGCGGCCTCACGCCGGGCTTCCTTATATCCGTTCGACGGAGCGATACCCTTCTTTCGACAACGCCTTGCCATCCTTCTTTGTGCCTTTGCGAGTTCGGCGGAACAGCGCTTCCGATGCCCGAGGTACACCAAGTCATACCGTTCGTCCGTCGTCGTCGCGGTGGTCGACACGCCCCAGTCGATACCGATGCCACCCCTGGCATCCGTGGCGGATGGAGCCGAGCGGCGGACCACAAAAGACGCGTATTAATGTCCCAAGGAATCTCGGTAGACGCGCACAGAAGTCGGCTTCGACGGCAACTCCCGGGACCACACCACAGGAATCCTTACCCCTTTTGGCAGCACCAGCCGACCTTCGAGAATCGAGAAGCCGCGAGTCGTGTACTCGAGGGACGGGAGGCTCCTGTTTCGTGCCTTGTACCTCGGTCGTCCACGATCCCTCACCCCAAACGAGGAACTCAGCGCCTGCCCGTACGTGCGCAACATTTGCTGCTGCGCCACCTGCGAACCAGCACGCAGCCACGCGCAGCGCGCGCGTGCCTCGGTGAGCAATCTCGAAAGCGCGCCGAAAGTCGGCCTACGCCCCGATCTCTGCTGGTGGACGGCCTCGTTCCACAGGAACCGACACCGATGCCACTCCGCGATAAGCGCACGCTCCGCCGTCGCGCCCGGGCGCAACCGGTAGGAGTAGCGCACTACTTCCCCCATTTCCAGATCGTAACGAGAGGCACCGACATGTATCGGCAGCCATGCCGCCGCGACGTCCGGCCGGACGAAACCGGTGATTTCTCGGGTGCTGCTCGATGAGCGACACCCAGACCCCCGAGGCCCCGGAAGCCGCACCGGTACCCCGCCAATCGTTGCCGGGCCGGGCTTTCGCACTGGTCCGCAACACCTGGCGTGGGCTCACGTCGATGCGGACGGCGCTGGTGTTGCTGTTCCTGCTGGCGCTCGCGGCGATACCCGGGGCCTTGCTGCCGCAGCGCAGCCTCAATGCGGGCAAGGTCGACGAGTACATCGCGAATCGGCCGACCCTCGGTCCCTGGATGGACCGGCTCGAACTCTTCGATGTATTCGGCAGTTTCTGGTTTACCGCGGTCTACGTCCTGCTCTTCATCTCGCTGGTCGGCTGCATCCTTCCGCGTTGCGTCGACCACGCGAAAGCACTGCGCACGCGTCCGGTGGCAGCGCCCCGGAACCTCGCGCGTCTGCCCCACCACGTCGAGCGCCGGGTCGAGGAGACGCCCGAGGAACTCGCCGCCCGCATCCGTACTTCGCTGAAAGGGTGGCGGGTGGAGACCCGCACGGGCGGCGCACGCCCGGTCCGCGACGGTGAGATCACCCTCTCTGCGGAGAAGGGTTACACGCGCGAACTCGGCAACCTCGTCTTCCACCTCTCGCTCGTCGGTCTGCTGGTGGCCATCGCCGTCGGCAAACTGTTCGGGTACGAGGGCAACGTGATCGTGGTCGCCAACAACGGTCCCGGCTTCTGCACCACGTCCCCTGCCGTGTTCGATTCGTTCAAGGCAGGAAACACGCAGGACGGCACGGGAATGACCCCGCTGTGTCTCAAGGTCAAGGACTTCACCGCCGACTACCTCGACAACGGTCAGGCCGAGATGTTCACGTCGAACATTTCGTACCAGGCCGGTGACGACCTCGAAACCGGTACTTGGCGCGACGATCAGTTGCAGGTCAATCATCCTCTCCGTGTCGAGGGGGACCGTGTCTACCTGCAGGGACACGGATACGCGCCGACATTCACCGTCACGTTCCCTGGCGGTGAGACGCGGACCGAAACGCTGCAATGGCGACCTGACGATGCGACGACCTTCCTCAGCAGCGGGGCCATGCGATTCGATCCGCCTGGTGGCATGTACCCCGACACGGACGAACGCCGTAAGAATCAGATCGCGATCGAGGGCTTGTTCGCCCCCACCGCGCTGTTCCACGGCAACCTGCTCGCGTCGAGTCATCCGGCGATGAAGGACCCGGCGGTGGCCATCGACATCTACAAGGGCGACACCGGCCTCGACACCGGCAACCCGCAGTCGCTGTTCTCCCTCAATACCGAACTGATCAACCAGGGTCGGCTGGTGAAGCAGGACCGGGTCAACCTCATGCCGGGGGAGAGCGCGACGCTCGCCGACGGCACGCAGGTGCGGTTCGACGGAGCCGTGGACTTCGTCAATGTGCAGGTGTCGCACGATCCGGCGCAACAGTGGGTGCTGGTGTCGGCTCTGACGATGATGGCGGGACTGCTGGTGTCGCTGCTGATCAAGCGCCGCCGCATCTGGGCCCGCATCTATCCCGCGGACCCCGCCGACCTTGACCCACGACGTACTGTAGTAGAGCTTGGCGGACTCGCCCGGACCGATCAGGCCGGCTGGGGTGACGAGTTCGACCGGCTCTGCGCCCGTCTGCTGACGGACGACACGAAGCCTGACGCGCAGGAGAAGCGACGATGACGACCAACGAGACACTGGCGCAGTACAGCGACTGGGCCTTCCGATCCGCGTTCACGGTGCTCGCGCTCGCGCTCGTGCTGCTGATCGTGCAGTACGCGTCGACGAGGGCGCGCGCCGTGCAGGACAAGGAGCTCGTGGCGGCGGGTGCCAGGCCCGCCGGCTCCGCGGCGGTTCCCGGACGCGTGGTCGAGCAGCCGAAGAAGCCGATGGCCGAGCGCTTCGGCGGCATGGGGTCTGCGGTGCTCGTGGTCGGCACTGTTCTCATCTTCGCATCGATCGTGCTCCGCGGATTTGCCACCGACCGTTTCCCGCTCGGCAATATGTACGAGTTCGTCACCATGGCATGCGGGGCGGCGCTCGTCGTAGGGCTGGCGCTCCTGTCGAAGCCGGCATACCGGCCGATGTGGGTTTTCCTGATCGTCCCCATTCTCATCCTGATGTTCCTCGCCGCCACGGTGCTCTACGCGGATGCGGCACCGGTGGTGCCGGCGCTGCGGTCGTACTGGCTTCCCATCCACGTCACCATCGTCAGCGTGGGTTCGGGCGTCTTCCTGGTGTCGGGCATCGCCAGCCTGTTGTTCCTGCTGCGGATGCGCTACCCGCGCGGCGAGGAAGGAACGGGCGTCTTCGCACGGGTGGCGGAGCGCCTGCCCGACGCGCAGACCTTGGACCGATTGGCGTACAAGACCACGATCATCGGGTTCCCGCTGTTCGGCGCCGGTGTCATCCTGGGGGCGATCTGGGCCGAAGCCGCCTGGGGGCGGTTCTGGGGATGGGATCCCAAGGAGACGATGTCGTTCATCGCCTGGGTGATCTATGCGGCATATCTCCACGCCCGAGCGACCTCCGGATGGCGCGATACCAAAGCCGCGTGGATCAACATCGCCGGCTTCGTTGCGATGCTGTTCAATCTGTTCATCATCAACATGGTGGTGTCGGGACTGCATTCGTACGCGGGCCTGACCTGACGGTCACCACCGACTGATATTCTTCCGCCGCGACGTCTCCCAGCGGTGTGAAGCGGTGGGGACTACGGAGACTTCATCTAGGGGGGATGTTCGGCCATGTCCGAAAACAACGCTGGCGTGTGGGAGCCGGTGCGGCCGGCATCGAACCCGCCCGCCGACACCACCGTGGGATCCACACCGCACAACGCCGCGCGGCAGGCGCCGTACGTTCAGCCGCAGGGTCCCAACCCCTTCGCACAGCCCGGGCACCAGGCCCCCGCCGCGACGCCGGCGCGTCCTCAGACGCAGGTCCCGGCCGCGGGTCCGATTCAGGCACCGCCGCCCACACTGGCTCCCGCATCTCCGCAGCCCGCCCCGGCTCCGACGTTCACAGCCCCCGCGCAGCAGCTGCCGTCGCACACGCAGCAACCTGCTCCCGCCGCGTACACGTCGGCTCCCCAGCAGCATCCGGCGAGCCGCCCGCAGACCGTGCGTCCCGAGCAACAGCCGTACGCGGTATCCGCGCGAGACCTGTCCACGTCACTTCTGCTCAAGCAGGTCAAGCCTGCCCCCACCACGGGGTGGCGCAGAATGCTGTACCAGGTGTCCGGTCGCTACATCAACCTCGGGAACAGCGCCAAGGAACAGCGCCGCATCGAGCTCACCAAGCAGGTCAACCAGCCGTTGCAGGGCTGCTACAAGATTGCTCTGCTGAGCCTCAAGGGTGGAGTCGGCAAGACCACCACCACGGCCACACTGGGATCGACGTTCGCATCGTTGCGCGGTGATCGAGTGATCGCGGTCGACGCCAACCCGGACCGCGGCACGCTCAGCCAGAAGATCCCCCTGGAAACCCCCGCCACCGTGCGGAACCTGCTCCGCGACGAACACAGCATCGAAAAGTACAGTGACGTCCGCAGTTACACGTCACAAAGTCGGCATCGGCTCGAGGTACTCGCATCGGACAGCGACCCGGCAGTGTCGGAGGCGTTCAGCGCGGACGACTACGCGCGCACGGTCGCAATGCTCGAGAAGTTCTACAGCATCGTCCTCACCGACTGCGGCACCGGGCTGATGCATTCCGCGATGCAGACGATTCTCGAAGAGGCCGACGCACTCGTGGTGGTCAGCTCGGGGTCGGTCGACGGTGCCCGCAGCGCCTCGGCGACGCTCGACTGGCTCGATGCGCACGGCTACCGCGAACTCGTCGCGAAGTCCGTGGCCGTCGTCAACGCCGTCCGCCCGCGCTCCGGCAAAGTTGATCTGCCGAAAGTGGTCGAACACTTCGAACAGCGGTGCCGGCTGGTTCGGCTCATCCCGTTCGATCCACACCTCGAAGAGGGCGCCGAGATCGAACTCGATCGCCTGCGGCCCAAGACGCGAAATGCCCTACTCGAACTCGCTGCAGCGGTGGCGTCCGACTTTCCCGCCTCCACGTTCGCGCTCCAGGATCATCGCTGACGCAGTAACCGAACCGCGGGGGAAATCACCCTGTGGTATCCGGCGAACCCGTGTCAGGCTCGTCCGACTTCTTCCGTCGGGCGTCCCGACTCATGCGCCACAGAAAATCTGGATCGTCGTCGGGTCCGAGAACCCTGTCGCCGAGAACTGGCTTCGTATTCGGGCCGAACGCTTTCCAGAGTAGAAACGCCACGACCACGAGCCCGATGAGCGCCAACAAATACAGCACCGCGCACCTCCTTACACCGCTCGGGTAGCCGGTATCCCTCGAGCGTAGCCGTGTAAGAAGCCGACGGCACCTACCCCCTCAGGGGCGAGCCCGTCCACATGTTCAGGGTCGCGCAGCCTCCGTGTTCAGGGTCGGGCAGCCAAGGTGTGTTCAGGGTCGGGCAGCCTCCGTGGTGAGCGAGCGGAGCAGTTGCATCACTTCGGCCTCGCGGAACCGGCGGTGGCCACCGGGTGTCCGGAGCGAGCCGAGCCTGCCCGCGTGCGCCCACCGGGTGACGGTTTTGGGGTCGACGTGGAACAGGGCGGCCACCTGGCCCGGGGTCATGAGGGCTTCGTTCGGTCCGCTGAAACCGGATCCGTTGTAGGTGGGTGCGCTCATCGACGGTCCTCCGCTGTTTTCGTTCTGTCAGTGCTGCAGCTGGTCGCAATCGCGACTGAATACGGTCATCGTGGCATCACAACCCTCAGGTACTCGAACGATCTAATGTTGGTAAAGGGGAGGTAATAGACAAATCGGATAAGTCGGACGTTCGAGCGCGCCCCGGTGGGTGGGTAATCTGGGGGTCGTGAGCGAGCCCAGTGAGAAGCCGAAGAACCCGAAGCCAGCCGATCAGGCCGAGCCCCCCGTGACCGCAGGGTCGGCGGCCCCGCAGCCGGCCGAACGGGTCACCAAGGGTCGTCTGGCTCGCGACGTCGCGCTCTACTCCTTCGCTCGACTGCTCCTCGTCGTCGTCATCGCGGGCATCATCCTCGGAGTCGCGGCGCTGGTCGGGGTGACGATCCCGCTGCTCGTCGCCGCCATCTTCGGGGTCCTGATCGCCCTTCCGCTGTCTCTGCTGCTGTTCGCGACACTTCGGCGCAGGGTGAACGAGGGGATCGCTGCGTTCGACGCGCAGCGCCGCGCAGACCAGGCTGACCTGCGCGCGAAACTCCGCGGCGAGGACCGGTGACGGACGCCGACTGCGTCGTCATCGATCGGAGCCGGTCCCGAGACTGGGTGGACAACGCGGTTCGTCTGATCGAGGCCGATGCGCAGCGCAGCGCCGACACCCACCTCCTCCGTTACCCGCTTCCCCCGGCATGGGGCGTGCAGCTGTACCTGAAGGACGAGTCGACGCACATCACGGGAAGCCTGAAGCACCGGTTGGCCCGTTCACTTTTTCTGTACGCGATCTGCAACGGGTGGATCACCGAGGGAACCACGGTCATCGAGGCGTCGTCCGGTTCGACAGCGGTCAGTGAGGCCTACTTCGCCAAGATGCTGGGCCTCGACTTCGTGGCGGTGATGCCGCGCAGCACGAGCGGCGCCAAGGTCGCGCTGATCGAGGCGCAAGGTGGGCGCTGTCACTTCATCGACCGCCCGCCCGAGATCTACAGCGAGGCCCGCAGGCTCGCGGTGGAGACGAACGGCCACTTCATGGATCAGTTCACCCACGCCGAGCGGGCCACCGACTGGCGGGGCAACAACAACATCGCCGAGTCGATCTACCAGCAGATGGCGCGTGAGGAGCACCCGGTGCCGGAATGGATCGTGATGAGTGCCGGTACCGGCGGCACCAGCGCGACGCTGGGGCGTTATATCCGGTACCGCAGGCACGCCACCCGACTCCTCGTGGTCGACCCCGAGAACTCGGCGTTCTTCGGTGGGTACGACACCAATTCCTGTGACTACGCGACCGGGCTGCCGTCCCGTATCGAGGGCATCGGCAGGCCTCGCGTGGAACCTTCGTTCGTCGGACAGGTCATCGACCGGATGATGCGCGTACCCGATGCCGCTTCCATCGCCACCATGCGCCATGCCAGTTCGGCACTGGGCCGGCGTGTGGGCGGTTCCACCGGCACGAACCTGTGGGGCGCGTTCTCGGTGGTGGCGGAGATGATCGCGGCCGGCCGCTCCGGCAGTGTCGTGACCATCCTCTGCGACGGCGGTGAGCGCTACGCGGACACCTATTACGACGACCGGTGGGTCAGCGCGGAGGGCATCGACCTCACCGGGCCGACTGCGTTGCTGGACGAGTTCGCGCATACCGGAGTCTGGCCAGGTCATACCGCCTGAGAGTGGCTGCGTCCGGCCGGGAGTGCCCGAGTCAGGCCGGCTGACTCGTCGGCTGCGCCCGGCGTGCGGGCGTGGCCACCGGTCGCGTCATGGTGACGCGCGGCCACGCTGCCAGTCCGTTGCGTGCCTCGTCCGCGCGGATCTGCGACAGCCCGGGGGTGAGTTCGCAATCCTGCAGGGGCCGAAAGCCCAGCCGCTCGTAGTACGGCGCATTCCAGGGAACGTCGACGAAGGTGGTCAGTGTGAGGGCCGGAAGGCCGCGGTCCGCCGCCCAGGACGAGATCTCGTCGAGAAGGAGCGCGCCGAGTCCCTGCCGGGCGGCGCTGGGATGGACCGAGACCTGTTCGATGTGCGCGGCGCCGTCCACGAGCGCAACCAGGGCATATGCGACCGGGTCGCCGTCTGCGTCCGCGGCGACCCAAATCCTCCCTGCATCCAGAAACTCCCTCAACTCGTCGAGTGAGGGCGGCGGATCCTCCGCGATCGCGTCCATTCCGATGTCGCGGAACGGAGCTCCTGCGGCAACTTCGATCTGTTGGAGAGTGGGCAGGTCGGTGACGATGGCCGAGCGGATCACAGGTCTGTTTTACCCGAAACGAGTCAATTCACACACCTTTGCAGCACGATCCCAGTACCTACGCCTCCGTAGGCTACGCAACCGTAGGTTGGTAGCCTGAGGTCAGGACGATGCGATCGGGGACTAGGTATGGACAGGCCCGAGGTAACCCTCGAGAACTACCGTGCGGTGTACGACTATTACCGCGATCATCAGCAGAACCGGGCGCTGGCCAAGCTGGCGTACGCGATGTTGAGCATGAAGTACCGGCCGCGGGTCCGGTATGCCGACGGCGCCGAGGAGCAGCTGACCGAGCTCGTCAAGTCCGGAGCGGTACTGCTCGTGGCCGCCAATCATGTGACGCACAGCGATCAGTACACGCTTGCCGCGACCGCATGGAAGACGCCTCTGCGCCGAGTGATCGGCAGGACCCGCGTACTGGCCAAGGACGAGTTGTTCACCGACTCTGATCTCCGCAAGAAGGTCGACATGATGGGCGGCATCCCGGTGTTCCGCAGTAAGAACTACGGCTTGCGCGCCGTGGCGGATGCGGGGCGTCTCATGATGGACGTGGCGGCCGAAAGGTTGTGCCGCGGAGACAACCTCGCGATCTTCCCGGAGGGCACCTGCAATGAGGGCGACCCGACCCGGCTCCAGCACATCAACAGCGGCATCGGTCACATCGCCAAGCGCGCTGTCGATCGAGGTGCCACTCCCGCGCTGCTCTCGATCGGCATCAGCTACGGCCCGGACGCGCACGGCGCCGATACCGAGCTGGTGAAGGGTGCGAGTGTGTATGTCGCTCAACCGCTCACTGCTCTCCCCGGCAAGCCGATGGACATCGCCCACATCGCGCAGTACGAGTTGCAGAAGGCGGTCGACGGGGCCGTCGCCGCGTACTGAGCCGTCGACAAGCGTCAAGGAAGGTTGACATCCGAGTCGGTGTCAACCTAGATTGACATATATGACGGAGGCAACGACACTCGCAGCTGCAGCGGGAAGCCCGGACCCCGCCGAGGGGTTACGGGCCGTGCGTGCCCTGCGACGTCTTCTGGAGCGGCTCGAAGCTATTCAGGTCGACAACGCTCGCGCTCAGGGCTGGTCCTGGCAGGCGATTGCCGACTCGCTCGAGGTGAGCAGGCAAGCGGTCCATCAGAAGCACAATCGGAAAGGGAGGTAACTCCCCATGTTCGAACGATTTTCGACGGATGCCCGTGCCGTGGTGATCGATGCCCAGAAGGAGGCTCGCGCTCTGAAATCGCCGCGGATCGGTCCCGAACACCTCGTTCTCGGACTTCTGTCCGTGCCGACCGAACCCGTCCAGGGCATCCTCGCCGATTCCGGCATCGTTCTCGCGGCCGCGAGACGCACTGTCGCAGAACGGGGTATAGCGCTCAGCGATGCGGACGCGGACGCACTCGGATCGATCGGCATCGATCTCGACGCCGTCCGCCGCAGTCTCGAACGAACCTTCGGGAAGGGCGTCCTCGATCCCGAGCCGCCCAAGGGGCAGCGTGGCTGGTTCGGGCGCAAGTCGGGCCACATACCGTTCACGAAGGACGCCAAGAAAGCGCTCGAACTGTCCCTACGGGAAGCTCTGGCCCGCAAGGACAATCACATCGGACCCGAGCATGTGCTGCTGGGCGTGCTCCGAGCCGCGGACGGCACGGCCCGCGAGATACTCGAGGTTTCGGTGACTGTGGACGAACTCCGGCGCCGGATGCACGCCGCGCTCGACCGGGCGGCCTGAACCGGGCTCTCCGCGAATGGGGGCGGTGCCCGTGTGTCGCAGTGATGTGCCAGCATGCACAGATGACCTTCTTGGTACGTCTCGTCGTCAACGCGTTCGCGATCTGGCTCGCGGCCGCCTGGGTATCGGGCATAGACATCTCGAGTTCGGGCAACGGCACTGCGTGGGACATTGTGGTGCTGCTCGGTATCGCGCTGGTATTCACGGTGGTCAACATCTTCGTCAAACCGCTGGTGAAGCTGTTGTCGTTGCCACTGCTGATTCTCACGCTCGGACTTTTCACCCTGGTGATCAACGCGCTGATGTTGATGCTCACCGCTTGGCTGAGTTCACAGACCGACTACGGCATGACGGTCGACGGCTTCTGGACGGCTCTCTGGGGCGGCCTGATCATCTCGGTCGTCAATTTCCTGGTCAACATCGTCGTTCCGGACCGCGACTGAGTTCGGTCAGGCCAGCGACAACGCCACGGCCGTCGCTGCGCCCCAGATGAGCATGGCCAGGCCCGAATCCCGCAACGCCGGTATCAAGGCCAGGCCTGTGGCACCGGAACGAACCGGCGAGTTCGCCCGGATCGCAAGGGGCACGGCCAATAGTCCGAGAAGCGCCCAGGGGGTGCGCGCAAGGAGGACGAGAGTCGCGATGAACGGGACGGTCAAGGTGACGAGGTGCAGGATGCGGGTGCGGGCATCGCCGAGACGGACAGCGAGTGTGCGTTTGCCCGATTCGGTGTCCGTGGGGATGTCCCGGAGGTTGTTCGCCACGAGCACCGCGCTCGAGAACGATCCGACGGCAACGGCCGTCACGACTCCCGCCCAGTCCACCCTCTCCGCCTGCACGTATTGGGTGCCGAGGACGGCGACGAGACCGAAGAATACGAAGACGGCAACCTCGCCGAAACCGCTGTACCCGTAAGGTTTTTTGCCGCCTGTGTAGAACCAGGCGCCTACGATGCACAGCGCGCCGATCAGAACCAACCACCATGCGGTGGTGACGGCGAGTACGAGTCCGGCGGCAGCGGCGACGGCGAAGCAGGCGATGGCAGCAGCTTTCACCGCCGACGGCTTCGCCAACTTGGAACCGACGAGCCGCAGCGGTCCGACCCGTTCGTCGTCGGTGCCGCGAATGCCGTCGGAGTAGTCGTTGGCGAAATTGACCCCGACGATCAACGCGAGAGAGACGACGAGCGCCAGTAACGCCTTCCACCACACTGCGCCGCCGAGCGACGCCGCTGCGCCTGTGCCCGCCAGCACCGGGGCGATCGCGTTCGGGAGGGTGCGCGGACGAGCGCCTTCGATCCATTGAGCAGCCGTTGCCATGTGTCGATCTTTGCACTCCGCACCACCGCCGAATGCGGTGGACCAGTACCTGAGTGTTACCGGGCGGGGCGAACCGGTAACGGCTGCGATCTGTTCAGGCCGACACACCGGCGCCGAGGCGGTGGGCGCAGGCGTGCAGGAGGTCGGTCAACTCCGGATCGCCGACGGCCAGCCGTCCGGTCTTCCCGATCGCGGCGAGGCAGCCGACCACTCCGTGTCGGGAGTCGCGCACGGGGACGGCGACGGAACTGCGGCCGATACGAATCTCGTCCACTTCCCGGGCCGAACCGGTGTGCCGAATGGTCTCCAACTCGGCGTTCAGCATCGAGATGTCGGTGATCGTGCGGGACGTGACCCGGCGCAGTTGCTGCTGTACGAGTTCGGGACGCGCCGCGAGGAGGATCTTCCCGATGGCGGACGCATGCGGATGCGCCGTGATGGTGCCTTCACCGCTGAGTTCGTGGTCGGGGTCTTTGTCGACGAGCCGGACCGCGCCCCCCGTGAACGATGCGAGGTAGACACCGAACCGCACCTGAGACCGCAGTCCCTCGACGATCGCGTGCTGATCGACTGCGTCCGGCGTGTCGGCGCCCGCGAGTTGCCGGGTGCGGCGACCGAGTGCGAATCCGGAGAGGTCGGAGATTCGCACCAGATAGCCGTCTGCGGTGAGCAGATTCAGAAGCCGATAGGCCGTCGCCTGGGGGATACCCGCATGGGCGGCGACGTCCTTGGCGGTAGCTCCCGAGCCCAGTTGGGCGACAGCCTCGAGTAGTGCGAGTGCTTTCTGCACGGCGCGGGGTTCGTGTCCCGCGAGCTCCCCGGTCCTCCTCGCCATCAGCGCATCTCGTGGGTTCGCGCACTCGCGGTCAATGCCAGGTTGCCCGTCGCATCGGTGACGAACACGCCCGCACCCGGCAGTACGTCCTCCGTTTCGGCGCTGTCGAACACGCCGATCGACATCAGACCCGCGGGATGGTGCCACTGGAGGAACAATTGCCAGGCAGAACCGGACAGCAGCAGCGTGAGCATCACCGCGGGCACCATGACGAGGCCGTGTGAGGCAGTGGTGAACAATAGGTAGGTGAGGACGGTTCCACCGGCTGCGCTGCCCGCGACCCCGGCGCACAAGGTCAATGCGGTGTGCTCCTGAATTCGGAGGAGGAATCGAACCGACGCCACCGCGACCAGCACATAGGCGGCGATCACCGCCGTGCGTGCTGCCAGTTGAACGTGACCGAATGCGGTCGACCTGCCGACTATTCCGAAGGTCGCTGCGCCCACGCATACGGTGCAGACAATCAGGGCCAGAGCGGGATACGGAGTGCGGTAGCCGCGCTGCACGCGCGCGAACAGCCGCGGAACCACTGATTCGACGCCCATCGAATACACGAGGCGTGAGGCGGCGTTGGACGACGCCATCGCCGAGGCCAGCCACGACGTCCCGAGCCCGAGATTCAGCGCTATGACGACCGCTGGGGCGACACCGGTCGACGTGCCGTGGAGGTAGGCGTTGACGAGGGTGTCGGCGCGGCCGGACCACGCGGCCCAGCCGGCGAAGATGAACAAGGCACCGCAGATCATCGGGGTGAGGAGGACGGTCCGGGTCACCGTCGCGAGGGGCCGCTTGGCCTCGGGTCCGAAGAAAGTGGCGCTCTCGAAACCGGCGAGAGCGAACACGGCAACGAGCGCCATGGTCAGGAGACCGTGCGACGAGTCTTCGGGCGGCACCACGGCGTGTTGCCCGCCCGCGCCCGTCACCACCATCAGGCCGATGATGAAGAGCAGCGAACATGTTTCGATGGCGAGAATGGCGAGGGCTGCGAACCGCACGCCCCGCACCAGACATCCGAGAATGACGAGTGCGATGCCGGCATAAATCAGTACCCGGTCGGCGGGACCACGCATCTCCAGTCCGAGGAAACCGAGTGTCGTGATCACGGCCTGACCGCCGTGGTACAGGGTCATGACGGCGCTACCGAGGTACTTGGTGAGCATGGCCACGCCGGCGGTGAGGGCGGCCCGGGTACCGAGTCCCTGGAATACGAAGCTGTAGATGCCGCCTGCCGCTGCCATCCGCCGCGTGAACTGGGAGACGCACACCGCAATCAGCGTGATCACGACCGTAGCGACGACGAGGGTGACCACACCGCTCAGAAGCATCTGATGGGTGAACATGGTGACGGGCAGGACGACCATCGAGACCGCGGGGGCGGTGGTGGCCACCGACTGCGCGAGGACCTCCAGCCCCGACAGTTGCCGTCGCCCGAGGGCTCGCAACGGAGAGAGAGCCTGACGCTCGGGCTCGCCGGTGGCGAACGAGCGCACGATTGCGTCGGAAAGGGCTGACATTCGCCGAAAACTAGTCCGCCCGTGTTGCCGGAAAGTTTCGGTTCAGGGTCGAATTGCGCCCCGGGAGTGAGAAAGCGGTGTGCCCCTTCTCGCTCGAATGCCCAGAACTGTTTCGCGGCCGACAAGTTCCCGACTCGTAGTGCTCCCAGGATGAGTCCCGACAGATACCCGGGTCACCGGGCGCACGAATGGGAGCGCGAATTGGCATTCACACGTAGATCTTTCATGAAGGGCCTGGGGGCCACCGGAGGCGCAGGCCTTGCGTACGGCGCGATGTCGACGCTCGGGCTGGCGCCGTCGACCGCCGCGCCCGCCCGCACCTTCACGCCACTCGCCGCCGGTGACCTCATCGGCAAGGTGAAGGGCAGCCATTCGGTGGTCGTACTCGGTGGCGGTCCCGCCGGCCTGTGTTCTGCGTACGAACTGCAGAAGGCGGGGTACACGGTGACCGTCCTCGAGGCGCGCACCCGCCCCGGTGGACGTGTCTGGACAGCGCGGGCCGGCACCGAGGAAACGGACCTGGGCGGTGAGACGCAGAAGTGCACCTTCTCCGAGGGCCACTTCTACAACGTCGGCGCCACCCGCATCCCGCAGAGCCACATCACCCTCGACTACTGCCGGGAACTCGGCGTCGAGATCCAGGGCTTCGGGAACCAGAACGCCAATACGTATGTGAACTACCAGAGCGACACGTCGTTGTCGGGCCAGTCCGTCACGTACCGGGCCGCGAAGGCCGACACGTTCGGCTACATGTCGGAACTGTTGAAGAAGGCAACCGATCAGGGCGCGTTGGACCAGGTGCTGACCCAAGAGGACAAAGACGCGTTGTCGGAGTTCCTCAGTGACTTCGGTGACCTGTCCGACGACGGCCGATATCTCGGATCCTCGCGTCGCGGTTACGATTCCGAGCCCGGCGCCGGGTTGAACTTCGGCAGCGCGAAGAAGCCGTTCGCGATGCAGGAAGTGATCCGCAGCGGCATCGGCCGAAACTTCAGCTTCGACTTCGGCTACGACCAGGCGATGATGATGTTCACCCCGGTCGGCGGCATGGACCGCATCTATTACGCCTTTCAGGACAGGATCGGCACCGACAACATCGTCTTCGGCGCCGAGGTGACGTCGATGAAGAACGTGTCCGAGGGCGTCACCGTCGAATACACCGCCGGCGGCTCGAAGAAGTCGATCACCGCCGACTACGCGATCTGCACGATCCCGCCACACCTGATCGGACGTCTGCAGAACAACCTGCCCGCCGACGTGCTCACCGCGCTGAAGGCGGCCAAGCCGTCGTCGTCCGGCAAGCTCGGCATCGAGTACTCGCGCCGGTGGTGGGAGACGGAGGACCGCATCTACGGCGGCGCGTCCAACACCGACAAGGACATCTCGCAGATCATGTTCCCGTACGACCACTACAACTCCGATCGAGGCGTGGTCGTCGCCTACTACAGCAGCGGCAAGAGGCAGGAAGCGTTCGAGTCGCTCACCCACCGGCAGCGGCTCGCCAAGGCGATCGCCGAGGGCTCCGAAATCCACGGTGAGAAGTACACCCGCGACATCTCCTCGTCGTTCTCCGGCAGCTGGCGTCGCACCAAGTACTCCGAGAGCGCGTGGGTCAACTGGGCGGGAAGCGGTGGCTCCCACGGCGGGGCGGCCACCCCCGAGTACGAGAAGTTGCTCGAACCGGTCGAGAAGATCTACTTCGCAGGCGACCACCTGTCCAATGCGATCGCCTGGCAGCACGGCGCTCTGACGTCCGCCCGCGACGTCGTCACCCACATCCACGAGCGCGTGGCCCAAGAAGCCTGACACCCGCAGACCAAGGAGTTCTTCATGAAGTCGTTCCGTATCAAGGCAATTACCACTGCCCTCGCGGCGTCCGCTGTTCTCGCAGGGGCCACCTCATGCTCCTCCGACGAGGCCGCAGCCGAGGCGCCCGGCAGCACCTTCGTCTCGAAATCCGTTCTCGAAGCGGGCGCGGCGAATCCGATGATCGCGCAGGGGGTGGCGATCGGCGGTGGCACCGCGGTCTACAAGTCGAGCGGGATCGGACCGGGTGCGTCCAACAAAGCCGCGCCCGAGGGAACCCCGGAGTCGTACATCGACACCGACGTGTTCACGGGCGGCGCACTCCCGGCCGGGGTCACGATCACCGAAGCGCAGGGCATCAATGCCCTGAAGCGGATTCGCGACAATCTCGAGGCGCAGGGGCTGACGCTCGAGGACGTCGTGACCATGCGGGTGTTCCTCGACAACGCCCCTGGAACGGACCGCGCCGATTACGCCGGCTGGAATCGCGCCTACCGGCAGTTCTTCGCGAACACCAACCTCGACACCGGCGACACCGAACTGGTTCCCCTCGGCATCGCGGAACCGGCCGCGCCGATGGAACGGAACTCCGCGCGTCCCAGCCGATTCGCCCTCGAGGTGGCGAGCTTGCCGGCAGCGGGATGGCTCGTCGAGGTCGAGGTGGACGCCGTGTACCCCGACGGTGAGGAGCCGCAGTAATGGGAGCGATGAGCCCGTCACACTGGGCGATTGTCGCGGTGGTTCTGGTGGTGCTCTTCGGGTCGAAGAAATTGCCCGACGCTGCGCGCGGTCTCGGCCGATCCATGCGAATCCTCAAAACCGAGGTGGGGGAGTTGCAGGCGGACGCCCCCGAACTGGAGAAGTAGGAGCCCGGGCGGGAGGCGACGCCTGCACTTGCAGAGACAGTGGTCGGATGCGCAGGTAATTCCGAATTGCGTCGGAAGGTAGCCAATGTCTCTGCAAGTGTCCTTCACCGTCGGTGCCGCGCACGTGCGCAGGCCCTGTCGTACCGCGCCTTGACGACGGCGAAGTCGAAAAGGTCCTTCCACGTCCACCGGATCACTTCGAACCCGACGTCAGGGCCGCAGCGATGCGTATTCGGTGCAGTGCACACGCGTCGAGTCCGGCGAAGTGCGCGTCCGAGACGTACGTGTCCGCGGCGATCCGCACAAGTTGTCCGGACCGTCGCGCGCGTCGGATCCTCGGCGTCGGTGATGCCGTCAGCCAAGGCTCGGCGTCGAAAGATAAGATCGTCGGTCATGGCGGACATCGTGCAGCACGCGGCAGACGGGGCTGGCGTGCTCACCAGGACTTCAGCGCGACCCTGGGGATAGAGCGGCAGCCTGTGGACAACTCCATCCGCGGAGACATTGGCCAGGCGCGCGACCATTGCGACCGCGGCTGGCGAAAACCAGCGCAAACAGGTGCGCCCTACCCGAACCTGGACTCCAGGGCGCGGCGGTCGACCTTGCCGGGACCGCGGAGGGGGAGGGCGTCGACGAGGTGCAGTTCGCGGGGCGCAGCGGTGGGGTCGAGGGTGCGTTCGACGAACTGCCGCAGTTCGTCGAGCGTGGGGAGGGTTCCGGATTCGGCGACGACGGCGGCGGTGACACGCCGGCCGAGTCGTTCGTCGGGGAGGCCGAAGACGGCGCATTCACGCACGGCCGGATGCTCGTTGAGTGCGCGCTCGACTACTTGCGGTACGACGGTGAGGCCGCCGGTGGAGATGGCCTCGTCCAGTCGGCCGGTGATGCTGAGGATTCCGTCGGTGAGCGACCCGGAGTCGTCAGTGCGGAACCAGCCGGGTTCGGCGAACGCGGGGTGGTCGGGAATGCCGCGGTAACCGGTCGCCAGCATGGGTCCCCCGAGCAGGACGCGGCCGTCGTCGATCCGGACCCGAGCGCCGTCGAGAGGGATCCCGTCGTACACGCATCCCCCGCACGTTTCGCTCATGCCGTAGGTGCGGACGACGGTGATCCCAGCCTCCTGGGCGCGTTGCAGCACCGGGGCCGGTGTCGCTGCGCCGCCGAGCAGGACGGCGTCGAGGGAGGCCAGTGCCGCCACCGCGCCGGGGTGGTCGAGGGCCTTGACGAGCTGCGTCGGAACCAGTGACGTGTAGCGGCGACGTGAGGTCATGGTCTCGACCGCGGCGGGCAGCACTGCGGGATCGAAACCTTCCGTCACATCGACCACGACCGGTTCGGTGCCCGCCAGCACACTGCGCAGGAGCACCTGCATCCCCGCGATGTGGTGGGCGGGCAGCGCCAGGAGCCAGGAGCCAGGCCCGCCGAGTCTCGCGTGTGTCGCCTCACCGCTCGCGCGCAGCGCAGCCGCCGTGAGCATCGCACCTTTGGGCACGCCCGTCGTACCCGAAGTCGCCACGACGAGTGCGACGCCGTCGTCGATCGGCTCCCCAGGACGCAAGGCGTCGGTCAATCGCCGGGTCTGCCGCTCGTCCGCGGCCGGGACGGGCAGCGCGGCGGGGGCGGTTCCGTCGAGCAACTCCGACAGCAGCGGCAGAATGCCGACAACCCCGACGCCCGACGGGACGGGAAGGACCTGGAGTTCGCTCACTGGGCGGGCCCGGCCAACGGCCATCCGCCCGCGGCGAGATTGCTGCGGACCCGGTCGACATCCGATTCGAGTGGCAACTCGTCGGTGACCTTGGTGATCAGGACCTGGATGTCCGTCTTTTCGATGGGGAGGTCACCTTCCTCGACGAGAGCGTCGGCGACGGCATCCACCTCGTCCTCGGACAGGCGGCGAGTGAGCAAGGCGAACAGCGGGATGTAGTCCTGCTCGGGCACACCATTGGGATAGCCGGCTCGCAGCCACCCGACGATGGAAGTGAGGAACGGTGGAAGGCTCATCGGCTATCCCGCGTCGCGTGTTTCTTTCGGATCACCCGCACCCTCGTCGGTGTCGCCGGCGACCGGCCACCCGCCCGCAGTGTCGCCGGCGACCGGCCACCCTCCCGCGGTGAGGTTCGCGGTGACCCGCGCAATGTCCTCCTCCGACGGCTCTTCGTGGGTGATCTCGCTGATGAGGCGCCGGATGCTGTCGTAATCGACGTGGCGATTCGGGTGTTCGTGGGCCGTTTCGATCGACAGCGCCACCACTTGCTCGATTTCCTCATCGGTGAGTCGACGACGCAATACGGCCAGCAACGCGAAATGGTCCTTCGCCGGAATCCCTTCGGGGTATCCGGCGCGGAGCCAATCGAGTACGGAACGAAGTGAATATTTGGGCACGCGTTCGGCCTCTTTCGTCGATGGAGTGGGGACCTCGCGGTCGCCGCTCAGAAGATGTGGATACCGAACGTGCTGGCCAGGAAGTCGCTCATCAACAGCAGTATCCCAGTGATGATCGCGATCAGCACGACGGCGAAGCAGGCCACGGCACCGATCCGGCCTGCGACGGAAGGCTGCGGTGCCGAGGTGTCACCTCCGGCTCCTGCGCTGAGCGACTTCAGTCCGAGAGCGAAGATGGCGGGGAGTCCCGCACCGAACAGCAGTCCGACGAGGATCACTTGCCAGAGCGAGTTGACGGTGGTGGTCAAGAGGGTCATGAGCAGCTCCCGTCAGTGGTTGGTGGTGGTGGGTCTGGGCGACTCGGAGATCTCCGAGCCGGCTGGGGATGGTACAGCCGTGGTCGCGGGATGCTCTGCGCCCGGCTCCCACTCGGCGTTGACATTGCCGGAGTGCACCGGCTGCATGCGGGACCGTAGGTACATGAACACGGCGAGGAGGATGAGTGCCGCGAACACCACCAGCACGCCGGCGAGGCCGCCGATGATGTGCGCGAGGAACCAGCACACGGCGCCCACGAACGCGGCCGAGGGGAGAGTGATGAGCCACGCGACCGCCATACGTCCGGCGATGCCCCAGCGAACCTCGGCGCCCTTGCGGCCGAGCCCGGTGCCGAGGATGGAACCGGTGGCGACGTGTGTGGTGGACAACGGAAGTCCGAGGTGGCTCGACGTCAGGATGATCGCGGCCGACGAGGATTCGGCGGCCATGCCTTGCGGGGCGGCGATCTCGACGAGGCCCTTGCCGAGGGTGCGGATGATCCGCCAACCGCCGAGATAGGTGCCGAGGGCAATGGCGACGGCGCAGCTGAGCTTGACCCAGAACGGCATCTCGTCGTCGGCGGTGATGCTGCCGTGCGCGACCAGTGCGAGGAAGATCACACCCATCGTCTTCTGGGCGTCGTTGGTTCCGTGCGCCAGCGACACCAGCGAGGCGGAACCGATCTGACCGACGCGGAAGCCGTGCTCCTTCGTTCCCTCCGGCACGGTGGAGGTGATGCGGTATACGAGTTTAGTACCTGCCGTGGCGACCAGTGCTGCGACGACAGGGGCGAGAAGTGCCGGAATGACGACCTTGCCGAGGACCCCGCCCCACTCGACACCACTCATGCCGATGGACGCGATGGCCGCACCGATCAAGCCACCGAACAGCGCGTGCGAGGAGCTCGACGGCAGACCGAGCAGCCAGGTAGCGAGGTTCCAGATGATGCCGCCGACAAGTCCCGCGAACACGATGAGCAGGAGATCTTCACCGCCCACCGTTCCCAGGTTCACGACACCTTTGGCCACGGTCGCGGCGACCTCGACCGACAGGAATGCGCCGACCAGATTCAGCGACGCGGAGAGCGCGACCGCGGTCTTGGGTCGCAGAGCTCCCGTTGCGATCGAGGTGGCCATTGCGTTTCCGGTGTCGTGGAAGCCGTTGGTGAAGTCGAAAGCGAGGGCGGTGACGACCACCACAAGAAGAACTACGAGCTCTGCGGTCACACCCAGATTGTGCGGATCGAAGTTCGAAAAGTACAGCTGGGGTCGGACACCTCGAGGCGGCCCAGTGTTTGGCCCCGCGTCACCTGTCGTTCACCGGCCGGGTGTCGCGCCGAAGGGGGTGATCCTCCGGAATCTGCACCAGCACGATCGGTATTCCGTCAGGGTCCGCGATCCACATTTCGTGCAGTCCCCACGGTTCCTGCCGGGCTTCGCGGTTGATCTTGACCCCGGCGAGGACCAGTTCGGTCTGTGCTGCGGTGAGGTCGCGGACCTGCAACCACAGGGCACCGTCGAACGTCGACGGAGTGTCCGCGGCGCCGTGGGCGGCCACCTCGATGAGTCCCTGCCCCGCGAAGAACACCGTGCCCCCGGGATATTCGCGGGCGGTGGCGAGTCCGAGGATGTCGCGGTAAAAACTCAGCGTCGTCGCGTAGTCCCGTGGCCGCAGGATCGTCCTGCTGCTGAGGATTTCCACCCGTCACTCTCCTTTGCTCGGGCGGGCTTCGTGACCTGCCCGGCCGTGTGTGCGTCGCGCTTCCTTCATCTCCGCCTCGAACAGGTGGCGACGACCGTCCAGCAGTTCGTCACGGGCGGCGCGCTCGAGTTCACGGAAGGTGGACCAATACCCGTCGTCGAACTCTTCCACGACCTGGAAGGTCCACCGTCCGTCGAGCACGTTGAGGCCGACCAACTCGGTCTCCAGGCGGTCCGCCGTCGCGCCGTGACCCGCCGACCGCAACGCGTCGACGGCGTCACCTAGCTGGAGGTCGGCGTGCCCGATCAGCTGGTGGAACGAGTACAGCAGTCCGCGGGCCCGCTCGACGGTTTCGAGGGATTCGGACAACTTCCCGAGCGCGGCGACGGTGTCGTCGCCGGTTCCGGGCGGACGGCGGTGTTCCGGGGCCGGGAGCTCGCGGTCGGTGCTCATGTGGTCAGTGTGCCGGAATCGGTGAATCCGCGCTGGCGCGTGGCCATTTCCACGATGCCCGGGAAGGGGAGCGGCTCAGAAGTACCAGGGATACGGCTTCCAGTCGGGTTCGCGCTTATCGAGGAACGAGTCGCGACCTTCGACGGCCTCGTCCGTCATGTACGCCATGCGGGTTGCCTCTCCCGCGAACAACTGCTGTCCGACCAGGCCGTCGTCCTGCAGGTTGAACGCGTATTTCAGCATGCGCTGCGCCTGCGGGGACTTTCCGTTGATCCTGGCGCCCCACTCGATTCCGACGTCCTCGAGTTCGGCATGGTCGACGACCTTGTTGACGGCGCCCATCCGGTGCATCTCCTCGGCGGTGTACGTCTCGCCGAGGAAGAAGATCTCGCGGGCGAACTTCTGCCCGACCATCTTGGCGAGGTAGGCGCTGCCGTAGCCGCCGTCGAAGCTGCCGACGTCGGCGTCGGTCTGCTTGAAGCGGGCGTGTTCGCGGCTGGCGAGTGTCAGATCGCACACCACGTGCAAGCTGTGCCCGCCGCCTGCGGCCCAGCCGTTGACGAGACAGATGACGACCTTCGGCATGAACCGGATCAATCGCTGAACCTCGAGGATGTGCAGGCGCCCGGCGCGGGCTCGATCGACGGTGTCCGCGGTTTCCCCTTCCGCATACTGGTATCCGCTGCGGCCGCGGATGCGCTGATCTCCGCCCGAGCAGAACGCCCAGCCCTGATCCTTCGGGCTCGGCCCGTTGCCGGTGAGGAGGACGGCGCCCACGTCGGAGGTCATCCGGGCATGGTCGAGTGCCTGGTAGAGCTCGTCGACGGTGTGGGGACGGAAGGCATTGCGCACCTCGGGACGGTCGAACGCCACCCGGACGATGCCCTCGCTGACATGCCGGTGATAGGTGATGTCCGTGAGGTTCTCGAAGCCGGGTACGGGTCGCCAGTGCTGCGGGTTGAAGGTCACGGCTCCGAGATTATCGGGTGCCGCCGGTGGGTGTCCGCGCGCGGGAGTTCGGCCCGGGTTTACCGTGCAGGTATGAGCGAGCAGGCTGCGGACGTCACCGGTGTCGACGGGAAGCGCGACGACGACTACGAGCACCACGGCGGGTTCCCCAAGTACGAGGCGGTCACCCCCGGCCCGGATTGGGCGCGGTTCGTGGAAGGAATGCGCACCCTGCAGGATCTGGCGGTGTCGGTGGACGCCCCCGACGACGTTGTCGCGCAGGCGGCTGACCAGGTGGAGAAGCTGGCCGCAGTGCTCACACCGTACGTGGTTCCCGAGGGGCGGTCGCCGGCCGGACGGACGATCGAGCTGCCGGGCCGGGGGAGCCTGCTGATGCCGCCGTGGCACATCGAGAAGTTCGGACCCGACGGGGTGCGCAGCGCGGGCGAGTTCCGTCGCTACCACCTCGGTGGCAACGGCGCCGCGCACGGCGGCACGCTGCCGCTGCTGTTCGACGATCTGATGGGAATGATCGTCCACGCGTACGGGCGGCCCATCAGTCGCACGGCGTACCTGCATGTGAACTATCGGGCGATCACACCGCTCAACACACCGCTCACCGTCGAGGGCAGCGTCGACCGGGTAGAGGGGCGCAAGACGTTCATCACTGCGCAGCTGAAGAAGGGCGACACGTTGCTCGCCGACTGCGAGGCCCTCATGCTCGAGCTTCTGCCCGGACAGCCCTGACCTCGTGTCCTCTCTGCCTACCCTCGACGAGGTCCTGGCCGACGCGGTCGTGGTAAGTCTGCCCATGCGGGTGCGCTTCCGCGGCATCACCACCCGAGAAGCCATGCTCGTGCGTGGTCCCGCGGGATGGGGCGAGTTCGCTCCCTTCCCGGAATACGCGGACGACGAAGCCTCGCACTGGCTGCAGTCGGCGATCGAGGCCGCCTGGATCGGTCCGCCGCCCACACTCCGCGACCGGGTGGCTGTCAACGCGACCGTTCCCGCGGTGGACGCCGCACAGGTCCCCGCCCTCCTCGAGCGATACCCGGGAGCCCGAACCGCGAAAGTGAAAGTAGCCGAGCGCGGTCAGAATCTCGCCGACGACGTCGCACGGGTGAACGCCGTCCGTGCCCACATTCCCTGCGTGCGCGTCGACGCGAACGGTGGATGGACGGTCGACGAGGCGGTGACGGCGCTGCACGCACTCACGGCAGACGGGCCGCTCGAGTACGCGGAACAACCGTGCGCGAGTGTGCCGGAGCTGGTGGAGGTACGCCGACGTGTGCCCGCTGTCCGCGTGGCCGCCGACGAGAGCATTCGGCGTGCGGACGATCCGTTGAAGGTGGTTCGCGCAGGCGGCGCCGACATCGCCGTCGTGAAGGTCGCCCCCCTCGGTGGAATGCGCCGCCTCCTCGCGCTTGCGGACGAGTTGTCCGAGTACGGGGTCCCGGTGGTCGTGTCGAGTGCGTTGGACACCGCCGTGGGAATTGCCGCCGGTGTCGCGGCCGCGGCCGCACTGCCCCACCTGCATTTCGCGTGTGGACTGGGAACCGGTGGACTCTTCGAGTCGGATGTGGCCGAGCCCAGAGAGCCCGTGGACGGTGCGCTGGGCGTCGCATCCGTGACTCCCGACCCCGCCCGGGTCGCCGACCTCGCGGCAACGCCCGAGCGTGCCCGCTGGTGGATCGAGCGGGTGCGCCGGTGTCATGGCCTGCTCGAACAACGCGACCCGCAGCTTTTCGTATAGTGTCTGGCCGGACCTGATCGCTCAGTCAATACGGAGGCATTGAAAGTGGTTGCAGCTCTGAACGAAACCCTGCTCGACGAGGCACGTGTGCCGGCGGTCATCGCCGATGTGCAGGCTCTGATCGACGCGGAGGTTTCGGACAAGTCGGGGGCCTCGGGGCTGGCATTGAAGGGTGGTTACGCCGCGGTCAAGAAGGTGGGACCGTCCATCGTGCCGGATGCTATCGAGGGCTTGCTGCCCGAGTTCGTCACCAAGCTCGAGCCGTACTGGCAGGATTTCACCGCCAGCGGCCAGGATTCGTTCGCCGATTACCTCGTCGCCCGCGGCGACGACGTGTCGGACTCGCTCCTCGGTGTCACCGACGAGCGCATCGAGAACAGTGACCGTGGCGCGGTCAAGAAGGTGTACAACTCGCTGCGCCCGTCCGCGAAGAAGAATGTGATCGAAGCACTTCCGCGTCTGGGCGCACTCGTCCAGAAGCACGCCAACTGAACGAACCTCTGGAAGTGGCGAAGTGCGCGTCCGCGTACTTCGCCGCTTCCTGTGGTCAGTAGGCGGCGTGGCCGTGGCGCCAGTAGCCGGTGAACGAAATGTGTGTCTTGGGAACGTGCCGGTCGTTCACGAGATGGCGTCGAAGAGCCGTCGGTAAGTCACTTTCTCCGGCGACGAACGTGTACGACGGCCCGGTCGGAAGATCTGCCTGCCGCACCGTCTCCAACGCAAGCAGCCCCGGACGGGCACCTGCGTTTTCGCGGACCAGCCAGTGCACGTTCACTCCGTCGCCCACCGAAACATCTTGTGCATCTGCGGCTTCCGCGATCTCGATGAACACCTCGGCTCGAAGGTTCCGCGGCGCCGATCGCAGAATCCCGACGATCGCCGGTAACGCGCTCTCGTCACCGACCAGGAGTTGCCACTCGGCGCCGGGCGCCGGGTTGTAGATCCGGCCCTCGTCGAGGATTGCGATCTCGTCGCCCGCCGACGCGGAAGCGGCCCAGGCCGAAGCCGGACCCAGGTCGCCGTGCGAGGCGAAGTCGATGTCGATCTCGGTCTCTTCGCCGAACAGTCCGGTGCCGGCGGCGCGGTAGTCGCGGATCGTGTAGTTGCGCACGACGGGCCGGGTGTCCTTCGACATCAGCTTGTACTGCGCGTACCAGAGGTTGCTCGCGCTGGTCGGCAGCCGCAGAGTGGTCTGTCCGGGTTGGGGGATGAACATCCGGAACCACTGGTCGAAGCCCATCGGCGTCACGGAGTCCAGTTCGGGTCCCGCCACGGTGACGCGGATGAAGTTGGGGCTGATCTGCTTGCCTGCCACCACCCGGGCGGACGCAATTCGGCGAGTCTCGGGTTTGACGAACTTGCTGCGTTGGGCCATGGATGGTTACTTTCCGGCTAGGGAATCGATTTTGTCAGGTAAGCCTAACCAATCGATCGACTATTCGGGTCGTTGCGGTCGGTCCAGCAACACGACTTCGGGCGGCAACCCCCACTCGTTGCGGCCCAGGCGGCTGAGCGGGGCGAGGGACGCGAAGTCGGGCAGACCGTCCTCCGCGACCGCCTCGTCCCGCACCGCAACCGCCAGCACGTCGCCCATCACCACGAACGAATCACCGACCGGAACGATTCGCGCGAGGCGGCATTCGATCGCCACCGGCGAGGCGGCCACCCGCACGGGACGCACGTGCTCGCTCGGCTCGGTCTCGATCCCCAGCGCCGCGAACTCGTCGACGTCATGGTCGTAGGTGGCCGAACTGGCGTTCACCACCTTCATGAGAGGTTCGGTCGCCACGTTGATGACGAATTCCCCGGTGGCTTCGATGTTGCGCAGGCTGTCCTTGCGGGTGACGGACGTGAACTGCACCACCGGTGGATTGGTGCTCGACACCGAGAAGAAGCTGTACGGGGCCAGATTGGCTACCCCGTCCTCCGAGAGGGTGGACACCCAGGCGATCGGTCGCGGCACCACGGACGCGTTGAGCACCTGGTACATGCGGCGGGGCGGAAGTTCGGCGGGGTCGAAGACTATGCGCATCTGTTCATCGTTTCAGCGGAGGGGGTGTGGCCGCGAACTCACCTGACGAGGTCGCCGACAGAACCGGCCGGTGGATCTGACACTCTGGATGGTGTGAATCCGTCCACTGCACAAGCCACCGCGGTCGTCGACGAACTGGTCCGCGGGGGAGTACGCGAGGTTGTGCTCTGCCCGGGTTCGCGCAACGCACCGTTGGCCTTCGCGCTGCAGAAGGCCGACCTCGAGGGTCGACTGCGCCTGCACATGCGCATCGACGAGCGGACCGCGGGATTCCTCGCGCTGGGATTGGCCGTCGCCGGTCGTCGGCCGGTGCCCATCGTGATGACCTCGGGTACCGCCGTGGCCAACCTCGGCCCGGCCGTTCTCGAGGCCAACTACGCCCGGGTCCCGCTCGTGGTGCTCAGTGCCAACCGCCCCTACGAAATGCTCGGTACCGGCGCCAACCAGACCATCGAGCAACTCGGCCTGTTCGGGAGCCAGGTCCGCGCCACCATCAGCCTGGGGCTGGCCGAGGACGACGCCGGTCAGAACAGCCAGTGGCGTTCGGCCGTGTGCCGGGTCCTCGCCGCCGCGCGCGGCACGAGGTCGGGCAATGCCGGTCCCGTGCACTTCGACATTCCGCTCCGGGAACCGCTCGTTCCCGACGTCCACGCGCAGGGGCCGATCCCGCAGGGACGGCCTGGTGGGGCGGCGTGGACCACCACTCAGCACGCGACGCTCGACGTGCCGGTCGAGCTCGACCTCACCCCCGATACCATCGTCATCTCCGGTCACGGGTCGGCTCTACGGCCCGAACTCGCCGGACTCCCGACGGTCGCCGAGCCGACGGCGCCGCTCCACGGCATTCCGGTGCATCCGATGGCGCTGCCCCAGCTCAAACCGCGGCAGGCAATCATCACCGGCCGCCCGACCCTGCACCGGCCGGTGTCGAAACTTCTCGCCGATCCGGTCGTGGCCGTGTACGCGCTCACCACCGGCCCGCGCTGGCCCGACGTCTCCGGCAACGTTCTCGCCACGGGCACCCGCGCCGTGGTCTCGGGTGAACCGGACCCGGCCTGGATCGCCCGTTGCCGGACCCTCACCGAGCACACGGACAAAGCGGTGCGGGCCCAGCTGGCGTCCCATCCGAAGGCAACCGGCCTGCACGTCGCCGCCACTGTGATGGACGCATTGTCCGACGGTGACCAACTGCTCCTCGGGGCGTCCAATCCGGTGCGAGATGCCGCGCTCGTCAGTTACCCGTCGCCGCGGATCCGGGTTCTGTCCAATCGTGGAGTCGCCGGGATCGACGGCACGGTGTCGGCCGCGGTGGGGGCGGCCCTCGCCTACGAGGAGGGCCGCACGGTGGCTCTGCTCGGCGATCTGACGTTCTTGCACGACGCCTCCGGGCTGCTCATCGGACCGGGAGAACCGCGTCCCCGTGATCTCACCATCGTGGTGGCCAACGACGACGGCGGCGGCATCTTCGAACTGCTCGAACAGGGCGACCCCCAGTACGCGGGCGTGTTCGAACGGGTCTTCGGCACACCACACGGCATGGACCTCGCCGCCTTGTGCGCCGCCTACCGCGTGGAGCACCACCTCGTCGGGCTCGAAGAATTGTCCGCCGAACTGCACAACCCCGGGACACCCGGTGAACGCGGAATCCGGGTGCTCGAGGTGACCACCGAGCGTTCCGGCCTGCGCGAACTGCATGCAGCGGTCCGGGCGCAACTGTGAACCCACGGGTGACGGGCCGGGTGCGGCGCGGCATCGTCGTCACGGCCGCCGGCATCTCGATCCTCGCCGTGCTGTTGGTGGTGGCAGCGTGGCGGAACGACCGCACGATCCAGTCGGACATGGGTGTCGCGACGGCCGAGGTGCTGTCGGCCGGCTCCTTGCGGTCGGCGATCAGCTTCGTGACGCCCGACGGCGTGACGCACAATCCGGAATTGGGTGTGCTGTACCCGACGCGGTTGACGGCCGGACAACGGATCGACGTCGAGTACGCACGGACCGACCCGGACCTCGTCCGGGTGTCCGGCCGGGATGCGAGTGTCGCCGTGATCCCTGCCGGGTCGCTCATCGTCGTCACCTGGCTCATCGCGGGACCGCTGATCTGGTATCTACGCAGACGAGAGGACGCGGCGGTTTCTCCGGCAATGTCATCGTGAGTTCGCCGGAACTTCGCGCGTCGGTCACATCGTTCTCGCCGCCGTGACCACGGGCACTGCCACGCTGTGCGTCGTGAGAGTAGCGATCGTCGCGGAGTCGTTCCTGCCCAACATGAATGGTGTGACCAATTCGGTGCTCCGGGTTCTCGAGCATTTGCAGCGGGACGGACACCAGGCGATGGTCGTCGCCCCGGACACCGTCGGTTCACAGCCCCCTGCCTCGACGGAACACGACGGTGTGCCCGTCTATCGGGTGCCCGCGGTCATGGTTCCGAAAGTCAGCTCCCTCCCCGTCGGACTGCCGCAACCGGGACTCACGGCGGAACTGCGTGCGTTCGAGCCCGACGTGATTCACCTGGCGTCGCCGTTCCTGCTCGGCGCGGGCGGGCTCGGCGCGGCGCACCGCCTGGACGTGCCGACGGTGGCGATCTATCAGACCGACGTCGCGGGTTTCGCCGAAAGCTACGGCCTGGGAATTACCAGCCGCGCGGCGTGGGCCTGGACCCGCCGCATCCACAAGGGATGCACGCGCACCCTGGCGCCGTCGACGTCTGCGGTCGAGGCCCTTGCCGAGCAGCGCATTCCCCGCGTGCACCGCTGGGCCCGCGGAGTCGAGACCAGCCGATTCGCGCCGTCTCGCCGCAGTACGGACCTGCGCGACTCCTGGTCGGCGGAGCCGGACCGTCTGATCGTGGGGTTCGTGGGCAGGCTCGCTCCGGAAAAGCATGTGGAGCGACTTGCCGCGCTGGCCGGACACCCCGGAATCCAGCTCGTGGTGATCGGCGACGGGCCGGAGCGGGGCCGTTTGCAGAAGCTGATGCCTGATGCCGTCTTCACCGGCCAACTCGGCGGCACCGAACTCGCGGAGGCCTACGCGAGCCTGGACGTGTTCGTGCATCCGGGTGAGCACGAGACGTTCTGCCAGACCGTCCAGGAAGCGCTGGCCAGCGGCATTCCGGTGATCGGCCCGGACGCCGGAGGGCCACGCGACCTCGTCACGCACTGCCGCAACGGGTACCTGTTGCCGGTCGAGCGGTTCGCCGAGCTGTTACCCAGTGCCGTCGAGGCGCTGAGTGACCGGCGGATGCGGGCGCGCTTCGGTGAGGCGGCGCGGCGATCGGTGCTGCACCGCACGTGGCCTGCCATCTGCAGCGAGCTGCTCGACCACTACGCCGAGGTCACCGGGAATGCGGGCTTCCGCGCGTCCCGGGCTGCCTGACGACGGCACGGGGACCGTTCCCCGAGCATGCGCGGCCAACCCAGACATCGGCCGGGCAGGCGTCGACTAGCGCCGATCCCGGCACCCGACGAGGTTGGTAGCGTTCCGGGTGTGGCAACTACACACGGTTCGCGGGCATCGCTCGAAAAAGATCCGCACGAAGTCGCGTCGATGTTCGACGGCGTCGCAAAGCGTTACGACCTCACCAACACCATCCTGTCCTTCGGGCAGGACCGCAGTTGGCGTAAGGCGACTCGGTCGGCCCTCGATCTGAAGCCGGGGGAGCGGGTTCTCGACCTCGCCGCGGGCACCGGTGTGTCGACCGTCGAACTCGGGCGATCGGGGGCGTGGTGCGTGGCCACCGACTTCTCCAAGGGAATGCTGCAGGCGGGCATCGGCCGGCAGGTTCCCATGGTGGCGGGGGACGCGATGCACCTGCCGTACGCCGACGCGGTGTTCGACGCGGCCACCATCTCGTTCGGCCTCCGCAACGTCTCGGACTTCGATGCCGGGCTGCGGGAGATCGCCCGTGTCACCAAGCCGGGCGGCCGCCTTGTCGTCAGCGAGTTCTCCACGCCGGTGTTCGGGCCGTTCCGAACGATCTACATGGAGTACCTGATGAAGGCGCTGCCCCGGGTCGCCCGCGCGGTCAGCAGCAACCCTGATGCGTACGTGTATCTCGCGGAGTCCATCCGCGCCTGGCCGACACAGTCCGAACTCGCCCAGCGCATCGAGGCGGCAGGGTGGCGGCACGTCCAGTGGCGCAACCTCACCGGCGGGGTCGTCGCCCTGCACCGCGCCAGCCGCTGACCGGCCTCAACCGAACAGTGGCCGGGTGTCCGCCTTCTGCGACGCCAGGCCGGACGCACGCCATGCCCGGGCGGTGAGGTCGTTGTCCTCCTCGGTGACGAGGTTGCCCATCACGCGCACGGCGATGGTCATGAGCGCGCGCGAGCGCATCGCCACCGGACCCGACGCCGGGAGAACCCGGGGCACGGTCAGCAGTCCGGCGAGCCGACGCGCCACCGAGAACGCCCGCCCATAGCGCTCGCGGAGGATGGTGGGCCACAGCTCCGTCAGATCGTCCGCATCGAGGACTTCGGCCACGAGACGTCCACCCTCGAGCCCGTAGTCGATCCCCTCGCCGTTGAGCGGGTTCACGCAGGCCGCGGCGTCGCCGATGATGGCCCAGTTGCGACCGGCGACGTGCGACACCGCGCCGCCCATCGGTAGCAACGCGGACGCCACCGCCCGCAGTTCGCCGCCCCAGGCCCACTCCGCGCGCCGCTGTGCCGTGTACAGGTCGAGCAGTGGGCGGAGCGCGCCCGGCGCCGGCCGTTTGGCGGTGGCGAGCGTGCCGACCCCGATGTTCACCTCGCCGGTGCCGAGGGGAAACACCCACCCGTACCCCGACTGCAGAGCGCCGGCGCTGTCACGCAACTCCAAGTGGGAGGTGATCCACGGATCGTCACTGCGCGCCGTGGCGATGTAGGCGCGCGCGGCGACGCCGTACGCGGTGTCGCGGTGCCATTCCCGGCCCAGCTTCTTGCCCAACGTCGACCGGACCCCGTCGGCCACGATCAGGGTGCGGCACTTGATGGTGTGCGTCCCGTCGCCGGTCTGCACCGTCACCGCGCTCACCCGGTCGCCGTTCCGCTCGACGCCGACCGCCTTGGCCCCCTGCACCATCACGGCGCCCGCCTCGACCGCAGTCGTTCGAAGCTTGTCGTCGAATTCGGTCCTGGCCACCGCGCTCCCCACGGCGGGAAACGACCGTCCGGGCCATTCGAGTTCGAGTTCCTGCCCGAATCCACTGAGCCGGAGCCCGCGGTTGGTGCCCCTCGACCGCACCCACTCACCGAGGCCGAGGTGATCGAGTTCGGCGACGGCACGCGGGGTGAGGCCGTCACCACACGTCTTGTCCCGGGGAAACACGGCGGCGTCGACGAGTACCACGTCGCGGCCGGCACGCGCGGCCCAGGTGGCCGCGGAGGAACCGGCGGGACCAGCGCCGATGACCAAGACATCGGCGGCGACGGGAAGCGGCGACCCCGCGGGCGACTGTTCTGCTACGACCACACCTACATCCTGTCAGGCCGCGCCCGGGGCCCGTGGCGAGGCCGATGGCCGCTGCAACCGCTAGGTTCTCTACCGTAGGTACCAGCCGTCACCGACGGCGCGGGAACCGAGCCGTCACTGACGACAGGAATGGGTACTGAGAACGTGAGCACCGAGGGCGCAGCACACACCGCTGCCGACGCTGTAGAGGGCACTACGGTCGCCGGGATCGATCTCGGCGACACTCAGCTCGCTGCCACGGTCCGCGACAGGCTGAAACAGGTCGAGGAACTGCTGGTCAGCGAGCTCTCCGACGGTGAGGACTTTCTCACCGAGGCCGCGCTGCACCTCGCGAAGGCCGGAGGCAAGCGCTTCCGCCCGCTGTTCACGGTGCTCACCGCTCAGCTGGGTCCGAAAGCGTCCGATCCGTCGGTGGTCACCGCCGCCACCGTCGTCGAACTGGTCCATCTGGCCACGCTCTACCACGACGACGTGATGGACGAGGCGTCGATGCGCCGAGGCGCGCCCAGTGCCAACTCGCGGTGGGGCAACAGTGTCGCGATCCTGGCGGGCGACTACCTGTTCGCCCACGCCTCCCGCCTCGTATCCACGTTGGGTCCCTCTGCTGTCCAGATCATCGCCGAGACGTTTGCCGAACTGGTGACCGGGCAGATGCGCGAGACGATCGGCCTGCGCGGGGAGCAGGACCCGATCCAGCACTATCTCAAGGTGGTCTGGGAGAAGACGGGTTCATTGATTGCTGCGTGCGGACGTTTCGGCGGCACCTTCTCCGGCGCGGACGCCGCCGACGTGGAGCGGCTCGAACGACTCGGCGACGCTGTCGGCACGGCCTTCCAGATCTCCGACGACATCATCGACATCTCCTCGGTGTCGGCTCAGTCCGGCAAGACACCAGGGACCGACCTGCGTGAGGGCGTGCACACCCTTCCGGTGTTGTATGCGCTGCGCGACGAGGGACCCGAGGCCGACCGGCTGCGTGTGCTTCTCGACGGCCCCGTCACCGACGATGACGACGTCGCCGAGGCGCTCGAGCTCCTCGCGCGGTCGCCTGGGATGGCGCAGGCCAAGGCGAAGCTGGAGGAGTTCGCAGTGGAGGCGCGTGTGCAGCTCACCCAGCTACCCCAAGGTCCCGCCAACGACGCGCTCGTCAAGCTGGTCGATTACACGGTCGAACGCGTCGGCTGAGCCGTATCGTCGAACCTGATTGCTCGCGCGATTTCCGCGCTGTACACACCGGGAACCGTCTCACCACCCTGCTTCGTTGAATGATCAAGATCCGGTATTCGGGCGATCGTGATCGGGTGACGACGACAAGGAAGGCGAGCCGTGCGCGGGTACGCAAACGGGGCCAAGACCCTGGTTCTGCTGGTCGGCATGTCGGCGCTGATCGTGTTCATCGGCGCGTTGTTCCGCAACACGACCATCCTTCTGCTGGCCATCGTGTTCGCGGTCGGCATGAATGCGTACGCCTACTTCAACAGCGACAAGCTGGCCCTCAAAGCCATGCATGCGCAGCCGATCACCGAGGTGGAAGCGCCTGCCATCTACCGCATCGTGCGGGAGCTGGCCACCACGGCTCATCAGCCGATGCCCCGGCTCTACATCAGCCCCACCAGTGCCCCCAACGCGTTCGCCACGGGCCGCAGCCCTCGGCATGCCGCGGTCTGCTGCACCAGCGGCATCCTGCAGATTCTCAACGAACGCGAACTGCGGGCGGTCCTGGGACACGAGTTGTCGCACGTCTACAACCGCGACATCCTGATCTCTTCGGTGGCCGGGACGATGGCCGCTGTCGTGTCCGGGCTGGCGAACTTCGCGATGTTCGCGAACATGTTCGGCGGAAGGGGTGGGGGACAGGGCGCCAACCCGCTCGCGCTGCTGCTGGTGTCGTTGCTCGGCCCCATCGCGGCCACCATCGTCAAGTTGGCGGTGTCGAGGTCCCGCGAATACCAAGCGGACCAGTCGGGCGCAGAACTGACCGGTGACCCTCTCGCCCTGGCGTCCGCGCTACGCAAGCTCGAGCGGGGCACCCAGGCGGCCCCGCTCCCCCCGGAACCTCAGCTCGCGGCGCAGTCGCACCTGATGATCGCCAACCCGTTCCGCACCGGCGAGAAGATGACCCGCATGTTCTCCACCCACCCGCCGATGGCCGAGCGCATCGAGCGTCTCGAGCGGATGGCCGGCCGGTAGGCGGCTTCGCCGCCCGTGCGCCTTTCCGGTTGCTCCAGCTACCTGTCTGTGCTCAGGACATCGCGAACACTTGATGTCTCAGGACATTGTGAACACTGAGCGGCTCATCCCTGAGATCCTCGGGGATGAGCGGAACAGGGTTTTCGATGGATCCAGAGTTTGTGTCCGCGATCGTCCGGGTGGCACGGGGCGAGGAGGTCAACGTCGCCGCGTTCTGCCGTGCCCACCGAATCTCGCGGACGACGTTCTACAAATATGTGGCCAGGTTCGCCGCCGAGGGCGCCGACGGGTTCACCCGCCGCACCACCACCCCGCACACCAGCCCGACCAAAACCCCGGCGGCACTGTGCGAGGCGGTGCTCCGGGCACGGAAGGAACTCGACGAGGCGGGTTTGGACAACGGACCCCAGAGCATCTCCTGGCGGCTCGAGAGCCTGGGGTTCGATCCGTTCCCGTCCCGGGCCACGGTGTACCGGATCCTGATCGACCACGGTCAGATCGTCGCGCAGCCGCACAAACGACCCAAGACCCGACGACGGTTCGAGTACGCCGACCCGGGCGGGTTGTGGCAGATCGATGGCATGGAGCACTACCTGTCCACCGGGCAGAAGGTGTGCGTGCTGCAGATACTCGACGCCCATTCCCGACTGGACGTGGGCACCTGCGCGGCCACCAGCGAGAACGGTGCCAACGCGTGGCGTTCCCTCGAGCAGGCCTTCGCCGGCTACGGGTTACCGGTGCGGGTGCTTTTCGACAACGGGCTGGCCTTCTCCGCCAAGCATCGCGGTGGAACCTCCGCCCTCGAACGCACCCTCGCCGGCCTCGGGGTCCAGACGATCACCTCGTCGGTGTATCACCCGCAAACCTGCGGGAAGAACGAACGGGTGCACCAGACGCTGCAGAAATGGTTACGCAAACAGCCCGCACCGGACACGCTCGACGAACTGCAGGCCCTACTCGACCAGTACCGGGTGATCTACAACAACCGCCGACATCAGAGCCTGGCGGGCCGGACGCCGCAGCAACGATACGATGCCACACCCACTGTCGCGGCCACTCCCGAACCCAAGATCCGGTACGGGCACGTCACCCGGTCGGTCTCGCACACCGGCATCGTCCAGTTCGACGGCCACTCGATCTCCCTCGGCAGACGGTGGGGAGATCAGAAAGCGGTCCTGCACTGGCGAGGCGACGACGTCACCGTCATGGTCGGTGACGCCATCGCCCGCGAACTCACCCTCGACCGATCAGTTACATTTCAACCACTGACCACACTGTCCACGAAGTCCTGAGACAGATGTGTTCACGAAGTCCTGAGACAGCACAGGTTGCTCCAGCTACCAGAAAAGCGCACGAGCGCGGAGCGCCTACCGGTAGTTCACGAACTGCAGCGCGATGCCGAAGTCCTCTCCCTTGAGCAGGGAGATGACTGCCTGTAGGTCGTCGCGCTTCTTACTGCTCACGCGCAGCTCGTCGCCCTGAATCTGCGCCTTGACGCCCTTGGGTCCCTCGTCGCGGATCTTCTTCGTGATCTTCTTGGCGTTCTCGGTGGTGATGCCCTGGACGAGCGTGCCGGTGAGTTTGTAGATCTTCCCCGACTGCGCGGGCTCGCCGGCGTCGAAGGCCTTCAGCGAGATGTCCCGGCGGATCAACTTCTCCTTGAAAACTTCGAGGGCGGCAAGCAGTCGCTCCTCGGTGTCGGCCGTCAGCGTGATGGATTCCTCACCGGACCACTCGATGGACGCGCCCGTGTTACGGAAGTCGAAACGGGTCGACAGCTCCTTGCCGGCTTGATGCAGGGCGTTGTCCACCTCTTGACGCTCCACCTTGCTCACCACATCGAAGGACGAATCAGCCACTGCACACTCCCGGTTTCCGTCTGTTTCCCCCGCCGCGATCCGGACGGGCGCTCACCTGAATGCTAGTGAGCAGATTCGACGCTATCGGTTCGCAACCGCCCGTATCCACCCGGTTTGCAAAACGGGGGGCCGTTCGTTGTATTCTTCTTCCGCAGTGGAGAGCGATCTCGCAGAGATTTCGAGCTCCTCGTGCAACCCGGCAGATTGCCCGAGCGGCCAATGGGAGCGGACTGTAAATCCGTCGGCTTATGCCTACGTAGGTTCGAATCCTACATCTGCCACACACAGAACCCCGGTGAGCACCAGCTCACCGGGGTTCTGTCGTTGGGGTACCTGTGGTTCGGGCTTTCCGCGATCGTTCCCGGGAGCGCGTAACGTCCGGTGGGTGGAGTTTCGGAGAACCGTGACCAGGCAATTTGGTTCTCGGCGTGAACTCTGTGTAATCTCGTCAAGGCTTCAGCGCACAGCGATGTGCGAGTGAAGCACGCCCCCTTAGCTCAGTCGGCAGAGCGTTTCCATGGTAAGGAAAAGGTCAACGGTTCGATTCCGTTAGGGGGCTCGCTGGATTGTGGTGAAGCGTTTCGTGCGCGACACTCGACACCGAGGCGGTGTAGCTCAGTTGGTAGAGCAAACGACTCATAATCGTTGCGTCGCCGGTTCAAGTCCGGTCACCGCTACACAATATGCATGATCCACCCTGATTGCTCGTAATCAGATACACCCGAAAGAAGGCATCCCGTGGCCTCCTCGACTGACGTTCGGCCCAAGATCACTTTGGCCTGCGAGGTATGCAAGCACCGTAACTACATCACCAAGAAGAACCGGCGTAACGACCCCGATCGCCTGGAGATCAAGAAGTTCTGCCCCAACTGCGGAACCCACCAGTCGCATCGCGAGTCGAAGTAGCACGGTTCCGGCCGGGAGTTGAGTTCGCGAGGGAAGCTTCGAGGCTGCCCTCGCGTTCCCACGCCCAGGGTAGAAGAGGTTCTTTCGCGTGACTGACACTGTGACAGAGATCGAGACGAGCGTGTCTCCGGACGTTCCCGAGGATCCGGCTGCGCACGCGCTGGCGATGGTGGGGCACCACTACCGCGTCGACGACTTCTACGAGGTCGGTCGCGAGAAGGTGCGCGAGTACGCGCGGGCCGTGCAGGACTGGCACCCCGCTCACCACGATGAGGACGCCGCCCGCGGCCTCGGCTACGACGGCCTGCTCGCTCCGCTCACGTTCATCTCGCTTGTCGGAATCATCGCTCAGAGCCGCCTCTTCAAGGAGATCGTCACCGGTTACGACCCGAGTCAGATCCTTCAGACGGATCAGCGTCTCGTGTTCCACAAGCCGATCAAGGTCGGGGACCGCTTGTTCTGCGACGTCTATCTGGACGGCTTCCGTCAGATGGGTGGCAGCGACATCATCACCACCAAGAACATCGTCACCGACCAGAACGACGAACTCGTGCAGACCACCTGGACCACGCTTGTCGCGCGGACCGGCGGCGAGGTCGACGAGAACATCGCTCACGCAGTCAAGGACGTGATCATGCATGGCGCTTCGTAAGTTCGAGGACGTCTCGGTAGGTGACGAACTCCCCGAGCGCATTGTGCGCCTCACGCGTGGCGACCTGGTCAACTACGCGGGCGTCTCGGGTGACCCCAATCCGATCCACTGGAGCGACGAAGTCGTCAAGCTCGCCGGCCTCGACAATGTGATTGCCCACGGGATGCTCACCATGGGTCTCGGCGGTGGATTCGTGACCTCATGGCTCGGTGACCCCGGCGCGGTCACCGAATACAATGTACGCTTCACGAGCTCGGTGTACGTCCGCGAGGACGAGGCCGCCGAGGTCGAATACACCGGCAAGGTCAAGTCGGTGGACGAAGAAAGCAAGACTGCAGTAGTCGCTATCGTGGCGCGCTCCGAAGGAAAGAAGATCTTCGGTCGTGCCACGGCAACGGTCCGTCTGGCCTGACCGCCGGGTGGATTGGGTTTGTTCCGGGGCTTTGAAGTACACTGAGATTTCTGGGATTACTCAGCGCTGCGCGCTGCCCTACGGTGCTGTTCGGCCGACACAGGGTGGCGCGCGTGTCATGTAATCACAGAGAGGTCGGGCAAGAATTGGTCCAGAGGTAACTCGGGACCAGGTCACCCGACCAAAGGGGCGTAGCTCAACTGGCAGAGCAGCGGTCTCCAAAACCGCAGGTTGCAGGTTCAAGTCCTGTCGCCCCTGCCCCCGGATTGCCAGCGACTGAGAGGAACGACGTGAGCGAGGAGCGCGCCAAGCGCGACGGCGACACTTCAGGGTCGACGCGCCCGGACGGTGTCGACGACACCGCGGCCGACGCCACCACGCGTTCCGAGAGTCCCTCGGCAAGGCCGAGCGGCAAACGTCAGAGCCGTCGTTCGCAGGCAGGCACCGGCGTCGCAGCCAGTTCCGTGAAGACGCCGGAACGCGCGAGAGCCGAGACGATCACCAAGGCCCGTCCCGCGACGAAGGACCGTGCCGACAAGCCGCACAAGGAGAACATCTTCAAGCGGCTGCGCCGGTTCCTGCGCGAGGTCATCGCGGAGCTGCGCAAGGTCATCTGGCCCAACCGCAAGCAGATGATCACCTACACCAGCGTTGTGCTCGTGTTCGTGGTGTTCATGGTGGCGTTCATCGGTGTGCTCGATCTTGCGGTCATCAAAGGCGTCACCTGGTTGTTCGGTTGACGGAGTCCGCCCCGGTGGATCCGAAGTATGTGAGTGACGAGAGGAAGCGAGTGCCCCAGTGAGCACCCCCGAGAACGACACGAATGAGGCCTTGGCCGAAGAGCGTGTTTCTGCCGAGGCGGCAGCCGAAGTGGATGTCGAGGCTGCCGACGAGGGCACCGATGCTCCGGACACTGCCGGTGACGAGGTAGCCGAGCCGTCGAACGACGACGCTGCCGTCGCCGAAGAGGCGCCCGCTGACGACGCAGTCGTCGCCGAGGAGCCCGAGGATCCGGTCGCCGAGCTGAAGGCCGCCCTGCGCCGTGCGCCTGGTGACTGGTACGTCATCCACTCCTACGCGGGCTACGAGAACAAGGTGAAGGCCAACCTCGAAACTCGTGTCCAGAACCTCGATGTCGGTGACTACATCTTCCAGGTGGAAGTTCCTACCGAAGAGGTCACCGAGATCAAGAACGGCCAGCGCAAGCAGGTCAACCGGAAGGTTCTGCCCGGTTACATCCTCGTCCGGATGGAGCTCAACGACGAGTCCTGGGGAGCCGTGCGCAATACGCCCGGTGTCACCGGATTCGTCGGTGCCACCTCCAGGCCATCGCCACTGACGCTGAACGAGGTCGTCAAGTTCCTGCTGCCGCAGCAGGAGCAGAAGAAGCAGGCTGCCGCCGCGGCAGTGTCCGCCGGTGACACCGGGGGAGAGAGCTTCGCGAAGCCGCTCATCGAGGTCGATTTCGAGGTCGGCGAGTCGGTCACCGTCATGGACGGCCCGTTTGCGACGCTTCCCGCCAGTATCAGCGAGGTCAACGCGGAGCAGCAGAAGCTCAAGGTTCTCGTCTCGATCTTCGGTCGCGAGACGCCCGTCGAGCTGTCCTTCACGCAGGTCGCGAAGATCTAGCGCCACACACACTTGCACTGCAGTAGCAAGAAACACACCCAGCAACAAATAGGAAATCGAGATGCCCCCCAAGAAGAAGAAGCTCGCAGGGCTCATCAAGCTTCAGATCCAGGCCGGTCAGGCTAACCCTGCACCGCCCGTGGGTCCCGCGCTTGGTCAGCACGGCGTGAACATCATGGAATTCTGCAAGGCATACAACGCGGCGACTGAGTCTCAGCGCGGCAATGTTGTGCCGGTCGAAATCTCGGTCTACGAAGACCGCAGCTTCGATTTCAAGCTGAAGACCCCTCCGGCTGCCAAGCTGCTGCTCAAGGCTGCAGGCGTCCAGAAGGGCTCCGGCGAGCCGCACAAGACCAAGGTTGCCTCGGTGACCATGGACCAGGTGCGCGAGATCGCGAAGACCAAGCAGGAAGACCTCAACGCCAACGACATCGAGCAGGCCGCGAAGATCATCGCCGGTACCGCCCGGTCGATGGGCATCACGGTCGACGGCTGAGCCGTTTCCGTATGACGGCCGCGGCCGTCGAGAGAACGCGTGGGAGGGCCGGCCAGGCCCCGACCACTACTGAACCATTCACCACTGCAGTTGGTCACACACTGTGGTGAGAAGTTAGGACAGAAAACATGGCAAAGCGCAGCAAGGCGTACCTCGCCGCCGCTGAGAAGATCGACTTCGACAAGCTGTACAGCCCGCTGCAGGCTGCGAAGCTGGCGAAGGAAACGTCGTCGAGCAAGATGGACGCGACCGTCGAAGTTGCCGTTCGTCTGGGCGTCGACCCCCGCAAGGCGGACCAGATGGTCCGCGGAACGGTCAACCTGCCGCACGGCACCGGTAAGACCGCCCGCGTCATCGTGTTCGCAGTCGGAGAAAAGGCCGCTGAGGCCGAGGCAGCTGGAGCCGACGCCGTCGGTGCCGAGGACCTCATCGAGCGGATTCAGGGTGGCTGGCTCGATTTCGACGCCGCCATCGCAACTCCCGACCAAATGGCCAAGGTCGGCCGCATCGCCCGCGTCCTCGGACCGCGTGGTTTGATGCCGAACCCCAAGACGGGCACCGTGACCGCAGATGTCACGAAGGCTGTCGCGGACATCAAGGGCGGAAAGATCAACTTCCGCGTCGACAAGCAGGCCAACCTGCACTTCGTGATCGGCAAGGCGTCGTTCGACGACGCCAAGCTGGTGGAGAACTACGGCGCCGCGCTGGACGAGATCCTGCGTGCGAAGCCGTCCTCCGCGAAGGGCCGCTACGTCAAGAAGGTCACCGTTTCGACCACCACCGGCCCGGGCATCCCGGTGGACCCGAACCGCACCCGCAACCTTCTCGAGGATGCCGACGCGTAAGTTCGTCACCTGTGCGCAGCTCGGCCGGTACGGAGATCTCCGTACCGGCCGAGCTGCTTTTGCGCGGCGTCGACCCTGGTCGTGAAGACGCCGATTTGGTGGCGCGGCCGGTGATGCCGTAGTCTGTGCTGCGGAGTTCATGCAGGATTCGAACTCCACCCCAAATCATGTTCTACCCAAGACCGTTGGTGATCGTCCCCGCGAGGGTGCGATTGAAAGTCCGGGAATGTCCGGCGGCCCACGCAGGAGGACGAGGTAGGGGGATGCGTCTCGGTCGCGGTTTCGTACCCGGCTGAATGCCTCCTTTTCCGCCCCGTGTGCCCTGCACCGGGGCGTTTTGCATGTCGTGGACTGTGCACCGTCCGGATTCTCGGACGTGCGCAGCGGCTCCGAAGTGGGATAACGACTGTCATGAGAGGAGGCGAAGTATGGCAAAGCCTGAGAAGGTTTCCGCAGTTGCGGAGATCACCGAGCAGTTCAAGGGTTCGACCGCTGCTGTGATCACGGAATACCGTGGTCTGACGGTGGGCAACATCACGACACTGCGACGCGCTCTCGGAGAGGGTGCCACCTACTCCGTCGCCAAGAACACCCTGGTCAAGCGTGCCGCTGCTGAAGCGGGCGTCGAAGGCCTTGACGACCTTTTCGTCGGTCCGACCGCCATTGCATTCATCAAGGGCGAGCCGGTCGATGCAGCGAAGGCTATTAAGAACTTCGCGAAGGACAACAAGGCTCTCGTCATCAAGGGCGGCTACATGGACGGCGCTGCGCTGTCCGTGGATCAGGTCAACCGGATTGCGGACCTCGAGTCCCGCGAGGTCCTGTTGGCCAAGCTTGCCGGCGCGATGAAGGGCAACTTGGCAAAGGCCGCAGGCCTGTTCAATGCTCCTGCCTCGCAGGTGGCCCGTCTGGCTGCCGCACTGCAGGAGAAGAGGGCCGCAGAGGGTGGAGCAGAAGCTCCGGCCGAGGCTCCCGCCGAAAGCTGATCCGCACCCGCGCATCACAGCTATAACCCCGCCCGGTCGCGGATCAGCGACATGGGACTTACAGGAAGGACCGCCATCATGGCGAAGCTCAGCACCGAAGAGTTGTTGGACCAGTTCAAGGAGCTCACCCTTCTCGAGCTGTCGGAGTTCGTGAAGGCATTCGAGGAGACCTTCGAGGTCACCGCGGCTGCTCCGGTTGCCGTTGCCGCTGCGGGCGCCCCGGCTGCTGCCGGCGCCGACGCTGCCGAGGAGCAGGACGAGTTCGACGTCGTCCTCGAGTCGGCCGGCGACAAGAAGATCCAGGTCATCAAGGTCGTTCGTGAGGTCGTCTCCGGCCTCGGCCTGAAGGAAGCCAAGGACCTCGTCGAGGGTGCTCCGAAGGCCATCCTGGAGAAGGTTGCCAAGGACGCGGCCGACGCCGCCAAGGAGAAGCTCGAGGCTGCAGGCGCGAAGATCACCGTCAAGTAAGACGGTTTCGCACTGCTCTACCCGAGCGGACGAACGAGGGCCACTTCCCACTTGTGGGGAGTGGCCCTTTTCATGTCCGGACGAGTCCGGAGTGTCGAAATTCAGAGCGAGAAACTGAACGTGCGACCAGCTCAAAACGCCCTCGTCATCGCAGCTCAGCGGGTATGTTTTGCATTGTGGGACCCCGTGTTGGCATGCGTTCTTACCGGTGAGTAGCATACTCTGTCACAGGTAACACTTCGATGCGATAGAGTGACCCAACCCACACGGGGTGTATGCATCGAACGGTCGCGGAGGTAATGGTGGGTGTCGAGGTAGCCGTCGAGGGACTGACCAAGTCGTTCGGCTCGCAGAGGATCTGGCAGGACGTCACGTTGACCCTTCCGGCAGGTGAGGTCAGTGCGCTGCTGGGCCCGTCGGGTACGGGTAAGTCGGTGTTCTTGAAGTCGTTGATCGGTCTGCTCCGCCCGGAGCAGGGCTCGATCGTGATCGACGGCACCAACATTCTCGAGTGCTCGTCCAAGGAGCTCTACGAGATCCGGAAGCTGTTCGGTGTGCTGTTCCAGGACGGTGCCCTGTTCGGGTCGATGAACCTCTTCGACAACGTGGCGTTCCCGCTGCGCGAGCACACGAAGAAGTCCGAGTCCGACATCCGCAAGATCGTGATGGAGAAGATGGAACTCGTCGGCCTGCTCGGGGCCGAGGAGAAGCTGCCGGGTGAGATCTCCGGTGGTATGCGCAAACGTGCCGGTTTGGCCCGCGCCCTGGTACTGGATCCGCAGATCATCCTCGTGGACGAGCCGGACTCGGGTCTGGACCCGGTGCGCACCACCTACATCTCGCAGACGTTGATCGACATCAACGCCGAGATCGACGCGACCATTCTGATCGTCTCGCACAACATCAATCTCGCGCGGACGGTGCCGGACAACATCGGCATGCTGTTCCGTCGGCATTTGGTGATGTTCGGTCCGCGGGAGGTGCTGCTGACCAGTGAGGAGCCGGTGGTCAAGCAGTTCCTGAACGGCACGATGATCGGTCCGATCGGGATGTCGGAGGAGAAGGACGAGGCGCAGATGGCGCAGGAGCAGGCGATGGTCGACGCCGGTCACCATGCCGGTGGTGTCGACGACGTCGAGGGCATCGTCCCGCAGATGAAGGCGACGCCGGGGATGCCGTTCCGGCAGGCCGTGGCCCGCCGGCAGGAACGCGTCCGCCACATCATGCACACCCTGCCGCCGAGCGCGCAGGCCGCAATTCAGGAAAGCCTCGACGAAACATCCGGCAACGGCGGCCACTACGACTACGCCTACAGCCAGGAAGATACGCAGGTCCTCCCGGCATACCGGGGCGAAGGATACGAGAACACCACTCACGGGCAAGGGTAGGCATAACGGATGGGGGTTACCCGCAGCTCCGTCTTGCGGCCGGTCAACGGTGCGCTGACGCAGGCCGGAAACATCGTCGAGCTTTTCGTCGACGTCGCACGAAACACGTTCAAACGACCGTTCCAGTTCCGCGAGTTCATCGAACAGGCCTGGTTCATCGCGAGCGTGACGATCCTGCCCACCGCTATGGTGGCGATTCCGTTCGGCGCAGTGGTGTCACTGCAGACGGGGTCGCTGATCAAGCAGCTCGGCGCCGAGTCGTTCACGGGAGCGGCCAGCGTGCTCGCCGTCATTCAGCAGGGTTCCCCGCTGGTGACAGCACTCCTGGTGGCCGGGGCTGCGGGCTCGGCTGTCACGGCGGATCTCGGTGCGCGAACGATTCGCGAAGAGATCGATGCCATGGAGGTTCTGGGTATCAACCCCGTGCAGCGCCTCGTGGTGCCCAGGGTCCTCGCGATGGTTCTCGTCGCGATTCTCCTCAACGGATTGGTGTCCGTGGTCGGTATCGCCGGCGGCTACTTCTTCAATGTGATTCTCCAAGGGGGCAATCCCGGTGCGTACCTGGCATCGTTCTCGGCCTTCGCGCAGCTCCCCGACATCTGGGTGGGTGAACTCAAGGCGGCCGTCTTCGGTGTCATCGCCGGTGTCATTGCGGCGTACAAGGGTTTGCATCCGAAGGGCGGTCCCAAGGGTGTCGGTGACGCCGTGAACCAGTCGGTGGTCATCACGTTCCTGCTGCTGTTCTTTGCCAACCTGATCTTGACCATGGTGTACCTCCAGATCGTTCCGGCGAAGGGATCGTGACCCGATGACAATCGCAAAGGGACGCGGTGACCGGACGCTCATGGCTGCGCGCCGTGTCGGGCGTGCGCCACTCAACGTGCTCGACCGGGCCGGCGAGCAGATGTCGTTCTACGCCAGGGCGATCGCGTGGTCGCCGCACACGCTCGTGCACTACCGCAAGGAAGTTCTGCGGTTGCTCGCCGAAGTGACCTTCGGCAGTGGGGCGCTCGCAGTAATCGGCGGAACCATCGGCGTCATCGCGATGATGTCCGGGTTCACCGGGGTAGTCGTCGGATTGCAAGGTTTCGCAGCCTTGGAGCAGCTGGGCAGCTCCGTGCTCACCGGCTTCCTGTCCGCCTACGTCAACACCCGTGAGATTGCGCCAATCGTTGCAGCTCTCGCACTTTCGGCAACAGTCGGTTGTGGTTTCACTGCGCAGCTGGGGGCCATGCGTATTTCCGAGGAGATCGACGCACTGGAAGTCATGGCGGTGCCGAGTGTTCCGTTCCTTGTGACCACACGCATGATTGCCGGATTCGTTGCCGTCATTCCGCTCTACATCGTGGGTCTTCTTGCGGCGTACCTTGCGTCCCGGCTCATCAGCACGACGTTCAATGGCCAATCGACCGGTTCGTACGATCACTACTTCAACTTGTTCTTGCCACCGCAAGACGTTCTCTACTCGTTCGCGAAGGTCTTGATCTTCGCTTTCGTGCTGATTCTGATTCACTGCTACTACGGCTACCACGCCTCTGGTGGCCCCGCCGGTGTGGGTGTGGCCGTAGGCCGGGCGGTCCGCACGGCGATCGTGACGATCGCCGTACTCGACTTCTTCCTGAGCCTCGCCATCTGGGGCACGACGACCACAGTGAGGGTGGCCGGATGAGCAACACATCGTCTGTTGTGGGTCGACGGGTGTTGGGGCTGGTGTTCTTCCTTGTCCTGGCCCTGTTCCTCGCAGTCACGATCGGCATGTTCAACAAGACGTTCACCAAGGTGGTCAAGATCGGGTTGGTTACCGACACGGTCGGAAACGCGCTGCCGCCCAACGCGGACGTCAAGGTGCGTGGCCTGATCGTCGGTGAGGTGCGCTCGGCTTCCACCACAGAGGGTGAGGTCACCTTGGAACTGGCCATACAGCCGGACAAGGCCGAACTCATTCCGTCCAACGCCACGGCGCGACTGTTACCCAAAACCCTGTTCGGCGAACGGTACGTGTCGCTGATCGTGCCGGAGGGGGACACGGCTCCGCACATCCAGGCCGGTGACGTTCTCGAGCAGGACAAGAGCGGGAACGCCGTCGAGATCGGCGAGGTCCTCGACGGCTTGCTGCCGCTGCTGCAGGCGATCCCGCCGCAGGACCTGGCGAACACGCTCGGTGCCCTGTCGCAGGGACTCAGTGGACGCGGCGCCGAACTCGGTCTGACGCTCGATCGGCTCGAGGAGATCTTCGCCGGACTCAACACGGAACTTCCTGCGATTCAGGAAGACCTGCGGGGCATCGCGGACTTCTCGCAGACGTATTCGGAGGCGGCACCGGACCTGGTCAACGCGCTCGACAACCTGCGGACCACAGGGAACACCGTGGTGGAGAAGCAGAACGAGCTCTCCACCCTGCTGGTGTCCCTGACCGGGACGGGTGCGAGCACGGCGGACCTCCTGGAGACCAACGCCGAGTCGATCGTGAACATCGCGGCCGATTCCCGTGAGGCGCTGCAGATTCTCGGCCGGTATTCGCCGAGCTTCGGCTGCACGTTCGCCGGATTCGCGAAGACGGCTCCCATCGCACGTGCGCTGCTTGCGCCGGACGACCCGAACCCGGGTGTGCGTGCCAGCGTGCAGTTCGTCAATCCGAAGGGCCGATACTTGCCTAACCAGGACGAGCCGCGCCTGCTCGACAACCGCGGACCCGCCTGCTACGACAACGTCACGGCGCCCGGCGGCAAGTTCCCGCAGTATCCGGGTGGGTCGTCGTACAACGACGGTGCCTACCAGGTACCTTCGCGTAACCCGGGACCGTCCACCATCGACTTCTTCCCCGCGCCGGCCGGCGTGCCGGACCAGGTTCCGGGATGGGGAGCCGAGGTCACACCCGCCAGCTATGCGGGTTCGAAGATGGAACAGGACACGCTAGACGTCGTGTACGGCGAAGCAGGAGGCATGGCGCCCGAGGACGTGCCGAGCTGGACGACACTCGTCGGTGCACCGACCATGAGGGGGACTGAGGTGAGTTTCAAGTGAGGGGCCTCCTTGCGCCGTTGATCAAGCTGATCATCTTTGCCGTGGTCACGATCCTGGCCACAGGTCTGCTCGCGGCCACGATCGCCAACCTCGGTGGTGGTGGCGGCACCAAGTTCAACGCGATCTTCTCGGATGTCACCTCCCTCAATGAGGGTGACGAAGTGCGTATCGCAGGTGTCCGGGTCGGTCAGGTCGAGAAGATCGCGATCGTCGACGATCGCGAAGCCGAGGTGCAGTTCACCGTGGCTGATCGAGATTGGTTGCCCGCGAGCACCACTGCGACGATTCGATTCCGGAACCTTGTGGGGCAGCGGTACATCTCGCTCCAGCAGGGCGAGGGCCAGCAGGGGAAGAAGATCACCGCCGGTGACACCATTCCGCTCGAGCGGACCAAACCCGCAGTCAACCTCACGACGCTGTTCAACGGATTCCGTCCGCTCTTCCAGACACTGAGTGCCGAGGACGTCAACAAGTTGTCCTACCAGATCATTCAGGTGTTCCAGGGCGAGTCGGGAACCATCACCGAACTCGTGCGGAACACCGCGAGTCTCACCAACACGGTGGCGGACAAGGACCGGGTGATCGGTGCGGTGATCAACAACCTCAACGATGTGCTCGCCACGGTCAACCAGCGCGACGACCAGCTCGATGCCCTGATCGTGAACACACAGCAGCTCGTCACCGGGTTGTCCGAAGAGCGCGGTACGGTCGGGTCGGCGGTCACGTCCCTCGCCGGCCTCACCGATGCGACCGCAGATCTCCTCGAACCCACGAGGCCGTCCATTCAGGAGTCCATCACTTCGCTCAATACGCTGGCGACGACGTTGAACCGCAACTCGGATACGGTCAACGGCGTTCTGGAAACTCTTCCCGTCAAGCTCGAGAAGCTGGGGCGGGCGGCCAGTTACGGCTCGTGGTTCCAGTTCTACCTGTGCGGAATCGACATCGTTGCAGGCCCGGGAACGGCACCTCAACTGAACTTGCCCACCGGCCTGCCGACCGTGAACCAGCCGCTGTACACCAACTCGGCGAAACGGTGCTCGCTGGATGGCCTACGGGAGTTGCAAACACGATGAGAAAACGTCGCAGCCCGGCAGTGGCTGGTGCCCTCGGCATCCTCGTGGTGCTTTTGGCGACCCTGTCGGCATTCTTCCTCGACTCGCTGCCCTTGATCGGCGCCGGATCGACCTACACCGCGCAATTCTCCGAGGCTGCAGGCCTGAAGCCGTCCAACGAGGTGCGCATCGCCGGTGTGAAGGTCGGCAAGGTCACCGCTGTCGAACTCGACGGAGACCACGTCAACGTCGACTTCAAGGTCACCGATGCGTGGGTTGGCAACGAAACCTCGGCATCTATTCAGATCAAAACGATTCTGGGCCAGAAGTATTTGGCTCTCGACCCCCGCGGTTCCGACTCGTTGAATCCCAATGACCCGATTCCGCTGGAGCGCACCACCTCTCCCTATGACGTGGTGGAAGCGTTCTCGGCGGCAGCGGAGACGGTGGGCGACATCGACTCCGATCAGCTGGCGGAAAGCATGGTGACGTTGTCGCAGGCCTTCGAGGGCACGCCGTCGGAGATCCGCGCGTCGCTCGACGGCGTCAGCAGGCTGTCGGAGACCATCGCGAGCCGCGACCAGGAACTGCGGAAGTTGTTCGACGCGACCGGTACGACGACGAAGGTACTCGCCGACCGCAACGCCGAATTCAACCGGCTGATCACTGATGCGGGCCTTCTGCTCGCCGAACTCAACAGTCGCCAGCAGTCGATCTCACAGCTGCTGACCGGAACCCAGAGGCTGTCGCAGCAGTTGACAGGTCTCGTACGCGAGAACGAAGCCACGATCGGTCCCGCACTCGAACAACTCAACGGGGTCGTCGAAATTCTCAAGGCCAACAACGAGAACCTGGACAGGGCGATGAAACTGTACGAACCGTTCGTCCGCCTGTACACGAACGTGGTCGGCAACGGGCGCTGGTTCGACCAGGTCGTGGTCAACCTTCTTCCGCCGGGTCTCCCGGACATTCCCAGACCCCGTGATCCCGTCCGTACGTTGGGGGGTAACTGATGGCTGACGCCGGCAACGGAGAAACCCGGGGAACCAACCGCGGTCAGATCGCAGTAATCGCGGCGATCGTCATTGTCGCGCTGGTGGTCGCGGGGGCGCTGTGGTGGGTGTTCACCCGCGCAGGCACCACCAAGATCACCGCCTACTTCGACAAGTCCGTAGGCATCTACGAGGGTTCCGACGTCCGTGTCCTCGGAGTGAAGGTCGGATCGATCAACTCGGTGGAGCCACAGGGTGACCAAGTGAAGGTCGAGATGCGGGTCGACCGCGGCATCGACATTCCCGCCGACGCGAAGGCCGCACAGGTCACACCGTCCGTGGTCGCCGACCGCTACGTTCAGCTCACGCCCGTCTATACCGGCGGAGAGACGATGGAGAGCGGGGCCGTGATCCCGCGGGATCGCACGGCTACGCCCGTCGAGGTGGACGAGCTGTACGCGAGTATCGAGAAGCTGTCGGCCGCCCTTGGTCCGGAAGGTGCGAACAGGGAAGGTGCACTGACCGAATTCGTCGAGACCGGCGCCGCGAACCTCGATGGCAACGGTGAGGCGTTGGGGCAGAGCATCAATCAGCTCTCGGACGCCGCACGAACGCTCAACGAGAGTCGTGGCGACCTGTTCGACACCGTCAAGAACCTCCAGGTGTTCGTCAGTGCTCTGGCTGCCAACGATCAGCAGGTCCGGGAGTTCAACACGCAGTTGGCCGACCTGTCCGGATTCCTCGCCGGCGAGCGCGAAAACCTCGGTGCGGCGCTGAACCAGCTGGCCATCGCTCTCGGTGACGTCTCGAAGTTCGTCGCCGACAACCGGGAGCTGCTCGCCGAGAATCTCGACGATCTCGTCCCGGTCACCCAGACGCTGGCCGACAACCGCGACTCGTTGGTGAACTCGCTGACATTGCTCCCGTTGGCCGTCAGCAACCTGGCCAACTCGTACGACGCGGAGTCCGGGAACCTGGCATCGCGCCTGGCGTTCCCCGAGCTCCAGGATCCTGCCGGTGTGATCTGCAAGTTGATCGACCTCGGCAGGCTCGTGCCCGGTGATCCGCGTTTCGAAGCGCTGGGGCGTCAGATGCAGCCGTTGATCGACAACTGCAAGAACATCACCTCGCAGATCACGGCATCGGTGACCTCGCCGACGCTCGTGCTCCCGTTCGGAATCCTGAGCGGCGAGAACATCCAGCGAACGGTCACTCCCGGCACGGTGCCGGGTGTCGTGTCGCCACGGTTCGACGACGCAGTAGGCGGTGAGGGCGAATGAGGCGTTCGGTCATTGTCGGTGCCGGGGTGTGCGCTGTCGCCCTCGCAGTGAGTTCCTGTTCGTCGGAGGGTATCTACGGTGTTCCGCTGCCCGGTGGGCCGGACGTCGGGAGCGACCCCATGCACCTGATGATCCAGTTCGACGACGTGCTCGACCTGGTACCCCAGTCGGCCGTCAAGGTGGACGGTGTGCCGGTGGGTCGGGTGGAGTCGATCAAGGTGGCTCCGGACGGCTGGTCGGCCGATGTCGAGGTCATCCTCGATTCGTCGGTGGACCTGGCTGCAAACGCGGTCGCGGCAATCGAACAAACCAACCTCCTCGGCGAGAAGTTCGTGCAGTTGTCCGAACCGCCGGAAGACAAGGATCCGGACCGGTTGCAGAGCGGCGACACGATCAGCCTCGATCGCACCCGGCACGCCACCGAAATCGAGCAGGTCCTCGGTGCGCTGTCGCTGTTGCTCAACGGCGGTGGTGTCGGGCAGCTCCAGCCGATCGTGCACGAACTGAGTACTGCACTCGACGGTCGTGAAGGCCGGGTGCGCAGTTTGCTGGAGCAGGCCAACACGCTCATCGACGGTCTCAATCAGCAACGGGACGACATCACGCGGGCGCTCGACGGCCTCGACGCCCTGACGACGCGCGTGAACGAGCAGAACGAGAAGATCGGGCTCATCCTGGACGACCTGCCGATCGCTGCCCAGGTGCTCAACGAGCAACGCCCGCAGCTGACGCAGATGCTGGTGCAGCTCGATCGGCTCGGTGCGGTCGGCACGGATGTCATCACCCGATCGAAGAACGATCTGATCGCCGACCTCCTGGCGCTTCGTCCGACACTCAAGGCGCTGGCCGATGCCGGCGACGACCTACCCAACTCCCTGGCGTTCATCCCGACGGTTCCGTTCCCGGACGGAGTCGAGCAGATCGCTCTCGGCGGCTCGGTCAACCTTTTCCTGTCGGTCGATCTCCAGATCGGCGACGCGCTGAGCGCACTCGGTGTCGGGCAGGGCAATCCGGTGTACGTGTCACCGAAATTCGGCGAGCCGAAGCCGATCGTCGACCCGACCAACCCGTACTACAACGGCAACGGTCCGCGACCGGGCTGGCCGACGATCTCACTGTTGCCGGTGCCTCCGATCGTTCCCGCCCCGACTTCGGGCCTGCGGCTCCCGGCGCTGCCCGGCACCGCGCCCGCCGGCGCGACCCCGGGCGCGGAGACACCGTCCCCGCAGAACCCGATGGGGGGACTGCTCGAGCAGTTCGGAATTGGGGGTGGACAGTGAGATCGCGACTGGTCAAGATTCAGCTCGTCGCTTTTGCCGTGGTCGCGGTGTTGGGCCTCGTCTACGTGGGCGCCAAGTACGTCCGCCTCGACAATCTGCTCGGGTTCGGCGAGTACGACGTGAACGCACAGTTCAGGGATTCCGGCGGCATCTTCACCAATGCCGAGGTGACATACCGGGGAGTGCCGGTCGGACGGGTCGGCGAGCTGTCACTCACGTCGGACGGACTGAACGTCGAACTCAAGCTCAAGAAGGGCGGCCCCGAGATCCCCGCTTCGGCCAAGGCAGTCGTCGCCAACCGTTCCGCGATCGGTGAGCAGTACGTCGACCTCCAGCCGGACAGCGACGAGGGCCCGTACCTCGCCGAGGGCTCGATGATCACCGAGGCCAACACCTCGACCCCCGTGCCGGTGGAGCAGGTGTTGATGAGTGTCAATGGGCTCGTCCGGTCGGTTCCGACGGACGCGCTGCGTACGGTCACCACTGAACTGGGAACGGCATTGAACGGCAAGGGCGAGGATCTCCAGACGCTGGCGGATGCTCTGTCCACGCTGACCGATGACGGGCTCGACGTTCTACCGGAAACCCTGACCTTGATCCGCGACAGCCAGACGGTATTGGCAACGCAGTCGGATCAGTCGTCGGCGATCATGCAGTTCAGCTCGGATCTCGACGCCGTCGCTGCGCAGCTGCGCACCAGTGACCCCGACGTGCGGGCGGTCATCGACAAGGGCATTCCTGCCAGCGACGAACTCGGCCTGCTGGTCGATCGGACGGGGCCCAGTCTCACGACCGATCTGACCAACCTGTCGGCGCTGGGTCAGAAGCTGGCGCCTCAGGCGATCGCATTGCGACCGATCCTGATGTTCCTTCCGGCCATCGCCGCTTCCGCATCGACCGTCGCGCCGAACGACGGAACGGTGCACCAGGGCATCGTGCTCGAGACGAACAACCCGCCGTCGTGCACGATCGGTTACGAGGGGACTCATGAAATCCTCGCCGAAATGCAGCGGCGGGACCCGAACTTCGACGACACCCAGCAGGACTTCCCGTACAACACGGAGGCCAATTGTGACGTGCCTCAAGGGAGCGTGACCGGTGTGCGAAGTGCAGACCGAATCGTGTTCGCCGATCCGGACACGATTCAGCCCTGGGATTTCAAGCCGAAGGTCATGCCGGACACCCTCAACTTGAATCCCATCGCAACGCAGCTCGCTCCGCTTCTCGGGGTTACTCCCAAGTAGCATCTCGGGTTCCATTCGAGCGAGCCGAAGAAAACAATCAGTAGGGTATTGGTGTGACGCGAACTACCACGCCCCCGGAGTCGAACTCATCGGCTCCGGGGAAGGACAGAACTCTGAAGGCCTCGTTTGCTGCGGTGACCGCACTGGTGGTGGTCGCGGTGATTGCAGCCGGATGGTTTGGCTTCGGGTGGGCGAGAGCGCTCTTCGTGGACAAGCCGATCGCCGACGCACGAGATTCCGCGTTGAACGGTGCGCAGCAGGCGGCGATCAACCTCAATTCGGTCGACTCCGCAAACCTCGAAGGTTCCTTCGAGAACATGAAGTCGTCCATCACGGGCGACAAAATGAACCAGGATCTTCAGGCGACCATGGACGGGTTCACCGACCAGATGCGCCAGTCGGGTGCGACGAGCAAGGCCGAACTGATGCAGGGCACTCTGACGGAGCTGAACACGGATGACGGCCTCGCGAAGGCACTGGTCGTCGTAGCGGTCACCACGACGTGGCCTGACCGTTTCGACAAGTCCAAGGTCACCATGAGGTTGGACGTGCAGGACGTCGACGGTGTCTGGAAGGCGTCTTCCGTCGAGCCGGTGGGTGCGCGTATCCCCCTCGAAAACGGCCCGCTGCCCGCCGACGGCGCCGCACCGGCACCGGCAGAGCAGGCACCGGCAGAGCAGGCACCGGGAGAGCAGGCACCGGCACCGGGGGAGCAGGCCCCGGCACCGACCGATGGTCCGGCCGCCCCCGCGCCCGAGTTGGTTCCGGCGCCCGGTGACACCGGCGGTCAGTAGTTGTGATGAGCCGCGCCGGATTCGTCGCCGCGGTGCCCACGTCGACGAGAGTTCGTCGTGCAATGAGAAAGTGGTGAACTATGCCCCCCAAGCGCCGTAACAACGTGCCGGACAGCGCTGCAAAGGGCAGGCGTCCCCGGGTAGCGGGAACCCGCAACCGTGTCAACGACCCGGCATCGCGAGTAACTCCGCCGCCTTCGCCCACGACGAAACTTCCGAAGAAGTCGTCGACTGATCCCGAGCAGGACCCGACCGCGAAAAGCCCTGTCGAGCAGGAGAATGTGGCGGCAGCGGCTGCCGTCGACACGGCCGCGACGCCGGACACGAAGACCGCTGACACGAAGACCGCTGGCACCAAGCCCGCGGAAACGGGCGAGCCGGTGTCGATGGCGAAGTCGACGTCGGTGAAGAAGGCAGCGCCGGGCGCCAAGACTGTGTCCACGGCCAAGGCAAGTGCGGCGGGAAAGGCGAAGGTTCCCAACCTGCAGCCGCGTATCAGTACCCAATCGGCTCCGACGGCGACACCGGAGATCGGCAGTAGCCGTATCACGTGGAAGCTGGTGGGGATCCTGGGTGCTGTCGCAGCGGTGCTGGGCATCTTCGCGGTCGTGGCGGCATTTCAGCCGGGTGGGCACATCACCAACACCGCGTGGGTGGACGAGAGTGGCACCGCCGAGGTGACCAAGGCCGGGACCGAGGCGATCGAGTCGCTGTACACCTACAACTACGAGACGATCGACCAGGATTTCGACAAGGCCCGTGGTTACTTGAACGAGGCCAAGCGTGCCGAGTTCGATCAGACTGCGGCGACGACGAAAGACGCGGCCATCCAGACCAAGACTGCCACCGAGGCGTCGGTCACCGACATCGGTGTCACCTTCCTCGAAGGAGACAGGGCGGAACTCTTGGCGCACATGAACGTGAGTGCCACGGGAGACGCTGTGGCGCAGGGCAGTGCGGCAACGCCGTTGTCGGTCAAGCTGGAGAAGGTCGACGGCAAGTGGGTGCTGTCCGACATCTCGGACAGCGAAGGCTGAGCTGATCTACGCTCCCCGGACGAGCGGCCTCGAAAACAGTGTAGGCAGCTGAACCGTGTAGTCAGCTGAACAACGAATTCGCCAGTGCGACTGGGGTCGTGCGGTTCGGTGTGCCTATCGGCGTGACGTGTCGACCGGCAAAGTATGTGCCGCAGCGGTTTTCGAGTGTCCGTTCGCGTCGGGCGGTACCCGTCGCGGCGTGAGGAATGTGGGCGCCCACCAGTTCGCTTCACCCATCAGTGCGACGAGGGCGGGGACGAGCATCATCCGGATCACGGTGGCGTCGATGATCAAGGCCACGATCATGCCCAGGCCGATGAACCGTATCATCGTCAGGTCCGAGAGGGTGAAGGCTCCCGTGACAACGATGAGTAGTGCGGCCGCGGCCGTGACGATGCGGCCGGTGTGCGCGGTGCCGATCCGCACGGCATCTTCCGTTGACGCGCCCTGCTCGTGGGCCTCGACCATCCGCGACATCAGGAAGATCTCGTAGTCGGTGGAGAGTCCGAACACGACGGCGATGATGAGGACGACCATCGTCGCGGGCAGTGGGCCCGGCGTCACACCGAGCAGTCCGGCTCCGTGACCGTCCTCGAAAATCCATGTGAGGATGCCGAACGAGGCGGCGAGGCTGAGCGCGGCCATCGCGATCGCCTTCAACGGCAGGACCACGGAGCCGAAAGCCGGGACCATCAGGGCGAAGGTGACGGCCACCATGATCCCGATCATCCACGGCAGAGTGGCGCCCATCGAGTCCAGCCCGTCGGCGGTGAGGGCGTTGAGTCCGCCGATCTGTTTCTCGGTGCCTGCCGGCGATGGGAGATCGCGAAGAGTGGCTGCCGTCGTCATCGCCCCTTCCGTTCTGTCGGCGTCGTCGAAAATGGCCCGGATTGCGGTGAAGCTTTCCGTGGTGCCGACCGGAACCACGCGGCGAACGCCCTCTACCTCCGCCGTCGCCTGAAAGAACTCCGCCGTCGCCGACGCCGGCGGAGCCTTGCCGTCGGTGCCGAACAGGACGAGAGTCGCACCGTTGTTGGCGAGCGGGAAGTCGGTGGCCAGGTCGTCGACGGCGAGGCGGGCCGGATGACCCGCGGGCAACCCGGTGTGATCCAGGTCGCCCAGCGAGGCGCCGACGAGCGGGGCGGAGAGGACCAGCAGACCGGCGACGATGCCGACGGCAACCGCGACGGGCCGCCGCATCACCCGGGCGGCGACACCGCCCCAGAATCGGTGCGCCCGGTCCTCGCTACGTTCGACCACTCCCGGGCGCCAGGTGAGCGAGTTGATTCGGGGGCCGAGGACGGTAAGTGCGGCGGGTAGCGCCGACAGCGACAGGACAGCGGCGATACCGATGGCTGCCATGCCCCCGTAGGCGAACGACCGGACCAGCGCCTGCGGGAAGACGAGCATGCCCACGAAGCCGCAGACGAGGAGAAGTGCGGAGAACCCCACGGTCCGTCCAGCGGTGGCCATCGTGCGCTGAACAGCCTCCGAGGTCTCGGCCCCGGACCGCAGTTCCTCACGGAAGCGGGTTACAACGAACAACCCGTAGTCGACGGACATCCCCAGTCCGACCAGGCTGGCGATATTGATCGAGAACGCGCTGACCTCGGTGGCGTAGGAAATTCCTCGCAGTGCACCGAGTGCGCCCAGGATCGCGAGGCCGCCGATGCACAGGGGGACGGCGGCCCCCACGAGTCCGCCGAAAATGACAAGGAGCAAGACCAGGAGGATCGGGAAGGAAATGGCTTCGGCCGTGATCAGGTCGCTCTCCGACTCCTCGTTGTACGCATTGGCGATCACGCTGAATCCGCTGAACTCGGTATTCACACCATCGATGAGGAGAAGGGGTGCGAGATCGTGGTACGCGGCGATCCTGGTGTTCTCGCTGCCGTGTAGAGACAGGACGACGAGTCCCTCGGTGCCGTCGGTGGAGCGCAGAAACTCCCGGGCCTGCGCTGGCGCCGTCCAGTACGAGAGGGGAGTGTTGGCAAGCGCAGCCGGATCGATCTGCGCCAGCCGCGCGGACACCTCGGGACCCAGGGCGTCGATCGTCTCTCCGGGACGTGCCGTGTAGGTCACCGCGAGGTCGGGCGTCTGGCGGCCGAACTCCTCCTCGATCAGGCTCTCGACGCCGGCCGATTCGCTGCCTGGGTCGGTGTACCCACCCAGGCTCAGCCGGTCGAACACCCCCGAACCCCAGGCGCCGCTCGCCAGCACGAGAAAAATCACCGCCGTCAGGACCAGCTTCGGGCGGGCAACGACGAGAGCACTCCAGCGCGTCACGGCCCTCCTTCCCCCGAGGTCTCGGCGATCGCGTGGGCATATTGTTCACCGCCCCCGGGCTGCGGGGAAGGGGTGGTGAACAGGCTCGGCGGGCGGTTCTCGACGACGCGGAGACGACGCGACACGCACGCTGACTCTTGACGCCGGGGTGATCACGCGTCACTCTGATGCGCGAACATGCGCTTCCGGCGCGTGGCCGAGCGCCCGGCTGGGTGCTCCTTCGGCTGCCCGACTCGACATCTGCTGAGTTTGGGTGTACTTTTGGACGTTGCGCTGGCTGCCTCCTGTCCACCTCTCGTCTCAACTGCTGTGAAGTGTTTCCACTTCTCGCCTCTGTGACGGGTTTCGTTCGGGTTGTAACCAGCGAAATTCAAAGCAGATACAGCGGCGGTCGCAACAGCACAGAGCGGCCCGCGTGAGGTGCTGGAAGGACGCATCTTGGCAGTCTCTAGCCAGACCAAGGCAGTTTCCGGAATCCCCGGAGCCCCGAAGAGGGTTTCGTTCGCGAAAATTCGCGAACCCCTCGAAGTTCCCGGGCTTCTTGATGTACAAACCGATTCGTTCGAGTGGTTGATCGGTGCGCAGAGCTGGCGCGAGCGCGCCGCCGCTCGTGGCGACAGCGCAATCTCCGGCGGTCTCGAGGACATTCTCGCGGAGCTCTCTCCGATCGAGGACTTCTCGGGCTCGATGTCTCTGTCCTTCTCGGACCCACGCTTCGACGAGGTCAAGGCCTCGACGGACGAGTGCAAAGACAAAGACATGACCTACGCGGCGCCGTTGTTCGTCACCGCGGAGTTCATCAACAACAACACCGGTGAGATCAAGAGCCAGACGGTCTTCATGGGTGACTTCCCGATGATGACCGACAAGGGCACGTTCATCATCAACGGCACCGAGCGCGTCGTCGTCTCGCAGCTGGTGCGTTCCCCTGGCGTGTACTTCGACCATTCGGTCGACAAGGGCACCGAGAAGGACCTGCACAGCGTCAAGGTCATCCCCGGCCGCGGCGCATGGCTCGAGTTCGACGTCGACAAGCGCGACACCGTTGGTGTCCGCATCGACCGCAAGCGTCGTCAGCCCGTCACCGTGCTGCTGAAGGCCCTCGGCTGGACCACCGAGCAGATCACCGAGCGTTTCGGCTTCTCGGAGATCCTCATGGCCACGCTGGAGAAGGACAACACCGCCGGCACCGACGAGGCGCTGCTCGACATCTACCGCAAGCTGCGCCCGGGCGAGCCGCCTACCAAGGAGAGCGCGCAGACGCTGCTGGAGAACCTGTTCTTCAAGGACAAGCGGTACGACCTGGCACGTGTGGGTCGCTACAAGATCAACAAGAAGCTGGGCCTGAACACCGGGCAGCCGATCGTGGCGTCGACCCTCACCGAGGAAGACATCGTCGCCACCATCGAGTACCTGGTGCGCCTGCACGCCGGTGACACCGAGATGACCGCCCCCGGCGGCGTCACGGTCCCCGTCGAGGTCGACGACATCGACCACTTCGGTAACCGTCGCCTGCGCACGGTCGGTGAGCTCATCCAGAACCAGATCCGCGTGGGCCTGTCCCGCATGGAGCGTGTGGTTCGTGAGCGCATGACCACCCAGGACGTCGAGGCGATCACGCCGCAGACACTGATCAACATCCGGCCCGTCGTCGCTGCGATCAAGGAGTTCTTCGGAACCTCCCAGCTGTCGCAGTTCATGGACCAGAACAACCCGCTGTCGGGGCTGACGCACAAGCGTCGTCTGTCCGCCCTCGGCCCAGGTGGTCTGTCGCGCGAAAGGGCTGGTCTGGAGGTGCGAGACGTTCACCCGTCGCACTACGGCCGCATGTGCCCGATCGAGACCCCTGAGGGTCCGAACATCGGTCTGATCGGTTCGTTGTCGGTGTACGCACGGGTCAACCCGTTCGGCTTCATCGAAACGCCGTACCGCAAGGTCGTCGACGGCCAGGTCACGGACCAGGTCGACTACCTGACCGCAGACGAAGAGGACCGCCACGTCGTCGCCCAGGCCAACTCGGCCATCGACGCCAACGGTCACTTCACCGACGACCGCATTCTGGTTCGTCGTAAGGGCGGCGAGGTCGAGTTCGTGTCGTCCGCCGACATCGACTACATGGACGTCTCGCCGCGACAGATGGTGTCCGTCGCAACCGCGATGATCCCATTCCTCGAGCACGACGACGCCAACCGTGCCCTCATGGGCGCGAACATGCAGCGTCAGGCGGTGCCGCTCGTCCGCAGTGAGGCTCCGCTGGTCGGCACCGGCATGGAGCTGCGGGCTGCAGTCGACGCCGGCGACGTCATCATCACCGAGAAGACCGGTGTCGTGGAAGAGGTCTCCGCGGACTACGTCACGGTCATGGCCGACGACGGAACCCGCAAGACCTACCGGATGCGCAAGTTCGCGCGTTCGAACCAGGGCACCTGCGCCAACCAGCGTCCGATCGTGGACGAGGGACAGCGTGTCGAGACCGGACAGGTCCTCGCCGACGGCCCCTGCACCGAAAACGGTGAGATGGCACTCGGAAAGAACCTGCTCGTCGCGATCATGCCGTGGGAAGGCCACAACTACGAGGACGCGATCATCCTGTCGCAGCGCCTCGTGGAGGAGGACGTTCTCACCTCGATCCACATCGAGGAGCACGAGATCGATGCCCGCGACACCAAGCTCGGTGCCGAGGAGATCACTCGGGACATCCCGAACGTCTCCGACGAGGTCCTCGCCGACCTCGACGAGCGCGGCATCATCCGTATCGGTGCCGAGGTTCGTGACGGTGACGTGCTGGTCGGAAAGGTCACGCCCAAGGGCGAGACCGAGCTGACCCCCGAGGAGCGCCTGCTGCGCGCCATCTTCGGTGAGAAGGCTCGTGAGGTCCGCGACACGTCGCTCAAGGTTCCGCACGGTGAGACCGGCAAGGTCATCGGCATTCGTGTGTTCTCGCGCGATGACGACGACGATCTGCCCCCCGGTGTCAACGAGCTGGTCCGCGTCTACGTGGCACAGAAGCGCAAGATCCAGGACGGCGACAAGCTCGCCGGCCGCCACGGCAACAAGGGCGTCATCGGCAAGATCCTCCCCCAGGAGGACATGCCGTTCCTGCCCGACGGCACCCCGGTGGACATCATCCTGAACACCCATGGTGTTCCGCGTCGTATGAACATCGGTCAGATCTTGGAGACCCACCTCGGGTGGATCGGCAAGACGGGCTGGAACGTGCAGGTCGCCGGCGACGGCTCGCGTCCCGATTGGGCCGAGCAGCTGCCGGAGGAGATGCTGTCCGCTCCCGCCGACTCCAACATCGCCACCCCCGTGTTCGACGGTGCCAAGGAAGACGAGCTCACCGGTCTTCTCGGTTCGACACTGCCGAACCGTGACGGCGAAGTGATGGTCGCGTCCGACGGAAAGGCCACCTTGTTCGACGGCCGTTCCGGCGAGCCGTTCCCGTACCCGGTGTCGGTCGGCTACATGTACATCATCAAGCTGCACCACTTGGTCGACGACAAGATCCACGCACGCTCGACCGGTCCGTACTCGATGATCACCCAGCAGCCGCTCGGCGGTAAGGCCCAGTTCGGTGGCCAGCGCTTCGGTGAGATGGAGTGCTGGGCGATGCAGGCCTACGGCGCGGCTTACACGCTGCAGGAACTGCTCACCATCAAGTCGGACGACGTGGTGGGTCGAGTCAAGGTGTACGAGGCCATCGTGAAGGGCGAGAACATCCCCGAGCCGGGTATCCCGGAGTCGTTCAAGGTGCTCCTCAAGGAGCTTCAGTCGCTCTGCCTGAACGTGGAGGTGCTGTCCTCGGACGGTGCGGCCATCGCGATGGCGGACGGCGACGACGAGGACCTCGAGCGCGCCGCAGCGAACCTGGGCATCAACTTGTCCCGGAACGAAGCGGCCACGGTCGACGACCTCGCGAACTAGGTTTCGGTCCCCGGGCCCGTGAGAAATCAGGGGCCCGGGGGCGTAGTTCACATTTGAATTGGCAGTCAGGTATCGGCGGCCACCGCTGATCCACAATCCCTCTGGGGAAAGGAAGTTACGTGCTCGACGTCAACTTCTTCGATGAACTCCGCATTGGCCTCGCCAGTGCAGAGGACATCCGCAATTGGTCCTACGGCGAGGTCAAGAAGCCGGAGACCATCAACTACCGCACGCTCAAGCCCGAGAAGGACGGCCTCTTCTGCGAGAAGATCTTCGGCCCCACCCGGGACTGGGAGTGCTACTGCGGTAAGTACAAGCGTGTCCGCTTCAAGGGCATCATCTGTGAGCGTTGCGGCGTCGAGGTGACTCGCGCCAAGGTTCGCCGTGAGCGCATGGGCCACATCGAACTGGCTGCCCCGGTCACCCACATCTGGTACTTCAAGGGCGTGCCCAGCCGGCTCGGCTACCTGCTCGACCTTGCGCCGAAGGATCTCGAAAAGATCATCTACTTCGCCGCATACGTCATCGTCGGTGTCGACGAGGAGCTGCGTCACAACGAGCTCTCCACGCTCGAAGCCGAGATGCAGGTCGAGAAGAAGGCTGTCGCGGATCAGCGTGACGCCGACCTCGAGGCTCGCGCGCAGAAGCTCGAGGCCGACATCGCCGAACTCGAGGCCGAGGGCGCAAAGTCCGACGTCCGCCGCAAGGTCAAGGACGGCGGCGAGCGCGAGATGCGTCAGCTCCGCGATCGCGCGCAGCGGGAGCTGGATCGTCTCGACGAGATCTGGACCACGTTCACCAAGCTGAGCGTCAAGCAGCTCATCGTCGACGAGCTGCTCTACCGCGAGCTGGTCGACCGCTACGGCGAGTACTTCACCGGTGCCATGGGCGCTGAGTCGATCCAGAAGTTGATGGAGAACTTCGACATCGACGCCGAAGCGGAGAACCTGCGTGAGACCATCCGCAGCGGCAAGGGGCAGAAGAAGCTCCGCGCACTGAAGCGTCTCAAGGTCGTCGCAGCTTTCCAGACGAACCAGAACTCGCCGATGGGCATGGTTCTCAACGCCGTTCCGGTGATCCCGCCGGAGCTGCGGCCGATGGTGCAGCTCGACGGTGGACGTTTCGCCACGTCCGACCTGAACGACCTGTACCGCCGCGTCATCAACCGCAACAACCGCCTCAAGCGACTGATCGACCTCGGTGCCCCCGAGATCATCGTCAACAACGAGAAGCGGATGCTGCAGGAGTCGGTGGACGCACTCTTCGACAACGGCCGTCGCGGCCGTCCGGTCACCGGTCCCGGTAACCGCCCGCTGAAGTCCCTGAGCGACCTGCTCAAGGGTAAGCAGGGTCGATTCCGTCAGAACCTGCTCGGTAAGCGCGTCGACTACTCGGGTCGTTCCGTCATCGTCGTCGGTCCCCAGCTGAAGCTGCACCAGTGTGGTCTGCCCAAGCTGATGGCTCTCGAGCTGTTCAAGCCGTTCGTGATGAAGCGTCTGGTCGACCTGAACCACGCGCAGAACATCAAGTCCGCCAAGCGCATGGTGGAACGCCAGCGCGCACAGGTGTGGGACGTCCTCGAAGAGGTCATCGCCGAGCACCCCGTGCTGCTGAACCGTGCACCGACGCTGCACCGTCTGGGCATCCAGGCCTTCGAGCCGCAACTGGTCGAGGGCAAGGCCATCCAGCTCCACCCGCTGGTGTGTGAGGCGTTCAACGCCGACTTCGACGGTGACCAGATGGCCGTGCACCTTCCGCTGTCCGCGGAGGCGCAGGCCGAGGCGCGCATCCTGATGCTGTCGTCGAACAACATCCTCTCGCCCGCGTCGGGTCGACCGCTCGCCATGCCGCGTCTGGACATGGTCACCGGTCTGTACCACCTGACCCGGTTGGACGAGGGTGCCACCGGCGAGCTGAAGGCTTCCGACGGAGAGGGCGCCGAACAGGGCGTGTACTCCTCGCCTGCCGAGGCTCAGATGGCCGTCGATCGTGGTGCGCTGGTCGTGCAGGCGAAGATCAAGGTGCGGCTCACGCAGCAGCGCCCGCCTCGTGACCTCGAGTCGGAGCTGTTCCCCGAGGGCTGGAACTACGGTGACGGCTGGACCGCGGAGACGACCCTGGGTCGGGTGCTCTTCAACGAGCTGCTTCCCGCGGACTACCCGTTCGTCAACGAGCAGATGCCGAAGAAGCGTCAGGCGACGATCATCAACGACCTCGCCGAGCGTTACCCCATGATCGTGGTCGCGCAGACCGTCGACAAGCTGAAGGACGCCGGCTTCTACTGGGCCACGCGTTCCGGTGTCACGGTCTCCATCTCCGACGTCCTCGTGCCGCCGGAGAAGGCTCAGATCATGGAGTCCTTCGAGGCTCAGGCCGATCAGATCGAGAAGAAGTACCAGCGTGGTGCCCTGAACAAGACCGAGCGCAACAGCGCCCTGGTCAAGATCTGGTCCGAGGCCACCGATGAGGTCGGTAAGGCCATGGAGGCCCACTTCCCCGACGACAACCCGATCCCGATGATCGTGAAGTCCGGCGCCGCCGGCAACATGACTCAGGTTCGTTCGCTCGCCGGTATGAAGGGTCTGGTGACCAACCCCAAGGGTGAGTTCATCCCGCGTCCGATCAAGTCTTCCTTCAAGGAAGGCCTGACCGTTCTCGAGTACTTCATCAATACGCACGGTGCCCGTAAGGGTCTGGCCGACACCGCGCTGCGTACCGCCGACTCGGGTTACTTGACCCGTCGTCTGGTGGACGTGTCGCAGGACGTCATCGTTCGTGAGGTCGACTGTGGAACCGAGCGTGGCATCGTCACCACCATCGCGGAGAAGCAGCCCGATGGCACGATGATCCGCGATGCTCACGTGGAGACCAGCACGTACGCCCGTACGCTGGCCGCCGACGCGGTCGACGCGAACGGAAACGTCATCGTCGAGCGTGGTCACGACCTGGGCGACCCGGCTATCGATGCGCTGCTCGAAGCGGGCATCACGCAGGTCAAGGTCCGTTCGGTGCTCACCTGCACCACCGGCACCGGCGTCTGCGCCACCTGCTACGGCCGGAGCATGGCCACCGGCAAGCTGGTCGACATCGGTGAGGCCGTCGGTATCGTCGCCGCACAGTCCATCGGTGAGCCCGGCACCCAGCTGACCATGCGTACGTTCCACCAGGGTGGTGTCGCCGGAGACGACATCACCGGTGGTCTGCCGCGTGTTCAGGAGCTGTTCGAGGCCCGCGTCCCCAAGGGCAAGGCCCCGATCGCCGACGTCACCGGACGTGTCCAGCTCGAGGACGGCGACCGCTTCTACAAGATCACCATCGTCCCGGACGACGGTGGCGAAGAGGTTGTCTACGACAAGCTCTCGAAGCGTCAGCGTCTGCGTGTCTTCAAGCACGAGGACGGCACCGAACGCCTTCTGGCCGACGGTGACCACGTCGAGGTCGGTCAGCAGCTCATGGAAGGTGCTGCCGATCCCCACGAGGTGCTGCGCGTCATGGGCCCCCGCCAGGTGCAGATCCACCTCGTCAACGAGGTCCAGGAGGTGTACCGGAGCCAGGGTGTGTCGATCCACGACAAGCACATCGAGGTCATCGTGCGCCAGATGCTGCGTCGCGTGACGATCATCGACTCGGGTGCCACGGAGTTCCTGCCCGGTTCATTGACCGAGCGGGCCGACTTCGAGGCGGCCAACCGTCGGGTCGTGTCCGAAGGTGGCGAGCCTGCGGCCGGTCGTCCGGTACTCATGGGTATCACCAAGGCATCGCTGGCCACCGACTCGTGGCTGTCTGCGGCGTCGTTCCAGGAGACCACTCGCGTGCTGACCGATGCGGCAATCAACTGTCGCTCGGACAAGCTGATCGGTCTGAAAGAAAACGTGATCATCGGAAAGCTGATCCCCGCCGGTACCGGTATCAACCGTTACCGCAACATCCAGGTTCAGCCCACCGAAGAGGCACGTGCGGCGGCGTATGCGGTTCCGTCCTACGACGACCAGTACTACAGCCCGGACGGCTTCGGCCAGAACACCGGTGCTGCAGTGCCGCTGGACGATTACGGGTTCAGCAACGATTACCGGTAGGGGCGCAGCCCCTGTGAGTGGTTGACGAGTCTCAGGACTCGTCGTCCGTTCACCCAGACCGGCCCCACCCCTTTCTCTTCGGGGGTGGGGCCTTTCTGTGTCGGGCCTGTGCTACCGCGGAACGTGGAACGTGGTCAGCGACGCCGAGCTCGAGGTGAGTTCGGCCCAGCTGCACGGGACGGTGAGCACGGCGAGTGCGGACGTCGGGAACTTCTCGCGTATCGCCACCGCATCCCCGGTGTCGGGGTTGCCCGCCAGATCGAGTGCGGTTGTCGGCATTCCGGGGTCGTGTCCGACGACCAGCAGAGTGCGCACCGATACGTCGGTCTCGGCGATCTCGGCGACCACCTGCGCGGGGTACGCACCATAGAGCGCCTCGCTGAAGGTGGTTGGTGCAGTGACCCCTGCGGCGGCGAGGGTGTCGCGGGTGCGCACGGAGGTCGAGCACAACACCGCATCGACGGGTGGCTGCATCGCCCTGAGCCAGTCTCCGGCCATCGCGGCCTGGCGTCGGCCCCGTGGGGCGAGCGGGCGGTCGTGGTCGGCGACTCCCGCCGGGTATGCCGACTTCCCGTGCCGCATGAGGATCAGCGTGCGGCTGTGCGGGGTCTTGTGCGTGGCCATGGCTAGACGCTAAGGCATGGTTTCGGATTGTCGAGACGGGCCCCGCAGCGGCCGGTAGCGTCGCAGCCGTGGCCTCCCTCCAGCTAGCCGACGGTCGGACACTCGCGTACGAAGAGTGGGGCGACGTCGACGGCATGCCCGTGTTCTTCGCCCACGGCACCGGGGACTCCCGTCTCGCCCGGTACCCCGACGACACCCTCACGCGGTCTCTCGGATTGCGGCTGATCACCGCTGACCGCCCCGGCGTCGGGGGCTCCACCCAGCTGCGGGGCCGGAGTCTGCTGGACTGGCCGCAGGATGTCTCCGCTCTCGCGGACGAGCTGGAGATCGAGCGATTCGCAATCGCCGGCTGGTCCGGTGGTGGACCGCACGCGTTGGCCGCAGCGCACCTGCTCGGTGACAGGGTCACCCGGTTGGTGCTGGCTTCCCCGCTCGGCCCGTTCGACGAGCAGGGCTCCCGGGACCTCGTGCTCAATCGCGACCTGCGCATGATCTGGCGACTCAACCATGCTCGTTTCGTCGCCACCGCTGCAGCGCGACACGAGTCGAAGGCGTCCCGCCGCGATCTGCGGAAGTTCGTCACCCACCTCGCCGAGGAGGCTCCCGCGGACCGGGACGTGCTGCTCGACCCGGTGCTGGAGCCGATGTTCGAGGAAGAGATGGGAGAGGCGCTGGTGCAGGGAGGCGTCGGCGTTCTCGACGACATGTGGGCGTTCCTGGAGTGGGGGTTCGTGCCCGAGGACATCACCCAGCCGGTCGACGTGTTCTACGGCGACGCCGACGACATCCTGGCCCCGGAGATGTATCGGCGCCTCGCCCAGCGACTGGGCGCCGCCGACACCCATGTCTGGGTGGGCGGTGGCCACTACCAGGTGTTCGCCCGCTGGGCCGAGTTCCTGCAGCCGTTGGTCGCCGGCCGCCGCGACGCTGTGAACTAGCTTTGCCCGACCGTGGTCCGTTCGCTGTCGAGCTGGGCCATCTGCGCGGGTGCGTAGCGGTCGCCGGCGACCGCGGAATCGGGAACCGCTGCTGCGATACCGGCCAGGTCCGCGGCGCTCAGCTGCACGTCGAGCGCGCCAAGCGTTTCGGTGAGGCGGGTGACCTTGCGGGCCCCGACGACCGGGACGATGTCGCCGCCCTGCGCGAGCACCCAGGCGATCGCGAGTTGTGCGACGGTCACCCCGTGTTGCGCGGCGAGTTCGGCCATCGTGTCGACGAGCCGCAGATTCTGTCGGAGGTTCTCGCCCTGAAATCGCGGGCTGTGCGAGCGGAAATCGTCGGGCGCCAGCGCGGAATTCGACCGCAGTGAGTCACTGAGCAGACCGCGGGACAGCACCCCGTACGCGGTGACGCCGATGCCGAGTTCGCGGCACAGGGGAAGGATCTCGTTCTCGATGCCGCGCGAGATCAGCGAGTACTCGATCTGCAGGTCGGCGATGGGGTGCACGGCGGTCGCGCGGCGGATCGTCTCGGGACCCACCTCCGACAGGCCGATGTGCCGCACGTAGCCGGCCTCGACCAGTTCACCGATCGCGCCGACTGTGTCCTCGATCGGCACGCTGGGGTCGAGGCGGGCGGGACGGTAGATGTCGATGTAGTCGACGCCGAGTCGCTGCAGCGAGTACGCGAGGAAGTTGCGGATCGAGTCGGGCCGGTTGTCGACTCCGCCCCACGTGCCTCCCGGTCCGCGCATTGCACCGAACTTCACGCTCAACGTGACGTCCTCGCGCCTGCGGCCGGACAGCGCTGCGCCGATCAGGGTCTCGTTGTGACCGGACCCGTAGAAGTCGCCGGTGTCGATGAGGTCGATTCCCGCATCGAGGGCGGCGTGGATCGTTGCGGTCGACTCCGCGTCTTCCGATCGGCCGTACATCCCGGACATGCCCATGGCGCCGAGTCCGATCCGGCTGACGGTGGGACCTGTGGTTCCGAGTGTGGTTGTGGGGACCATGATGTGCTCCTGATGGTCGTCGTGGTGTGGGACCGACACCAGCGTGATCCGCTCGGGACACGACAACCAGAGACCCTTCATCGGGGGACCGGCGATCCCTGGCAGGGCATCCGCGTGTCAGGCACAGTTGGTCCATGGACCGCACCGAGCTGGCCGACTTCCTCCGCCGTCGCAGAGAGCAGTTGGTCCCCGCGGATGTGGGCTTACCGCCGGGTGTCCGGCGCCGGACCCCCGGACTGCGACGCGATGAGGTCGCGCTGCTCGCAGGTATGTCCACCGACTACTACACCCGGCTCGAGCAGGCTCGCGGCCCGCACCCGTCGACCTCGGTGCTGGGCTCCCTTGCCCGGGCACTGCGGCTGACCGATGACCAGCGTGACCATCTCTACCTGTTGTCGGGACAGGTGCCACCGCTGCGTGCGGTAGGGGACAAGCACGTCGGGCCGGGACTGCTGCACCTACTGGACAAGCTCGACGACACCCCGGCCTGCGTCATCTCCGACCTCGGTGAGGTGCTGATGCAGAACCGCATGCACGTCGCCCTGTTCGGGGACGAGTCCGCGTTTTCCGGTCTCGAACGCTACCTCCCGTGGCGGTATTTCGTGCACCCGGAGGAACGCTCGATGTTTCCCGAGGAAGAACACGAGCGGCTCGCCGCGAACCAGATCGCGGATCTGCGGGCCACCGCGGCGCGCCGGGCGGGCGACGCCGACGTGACGGAACTGGTGACTCGACTGCGCGAGCGGAGTTCCGAGTTCGCAGCGCTGTGGGACCGCCATGACGTGGCGGTACGCCGCTCCGACACCAAGAGCGTGCTCCACGCGGAGGTCGGACGGATCGACCTAGTGTGCGAGACGCTTCTGACACCGAGCGCCTACCAACACCTGCTGGTGTACCTGCCGCAACCGGGTTCCGACGCCCGGGCGAGGCTCGATGTCCTGCGGGTGATCGGTACCCAGCAGATGGTCTGATCACACGGAGAGTGGACCTACCTTGGCGACTGCCCGCACGGTGTCGTCGACCAGGAACCACACTGTCAACGACGTGTCGTCGCGGCGCGAGCGAAGAATGATCTTGTCCGTCGACACGATCGGCGACAGGTATTCGAGCACGGCGCGGTGCGGGTTGTCGACGAGGCGTCCGCCACCCGGGTGCTCGTGATCGGCCAACAACTCTTCCACCGCTTGCCAGTAGACGGCGTTGTTGACGTGGTCGAACGGGTCGATGTCGGTGCGGCGCAGCCTGAATGGCGTCTCCTCGACGCCTTCCTCGTCGGTCGACGGAGCGTCCTCGACCAGCCAGCGCTTCCATTTCAAGCGCGTTTCGCTGGCGGACTCACCGAGTGCATCGATGAACCCGTCCTCGATACGCGTCGGCATCCCGGTTGCGGCGCTGATGTGAATCCAGAATCCTTCGGTCTCGATCAGGGCGCCTTTTTCGCCTTCGATCTGTACCCGCATGTTCGTCCATCGGGTGGACAACCCCGAACACCAGCGGCGAAGGTGCACGCGTTCAGGCCACACCGCCGGACGGATGATGTCGATGACCGTCCGGCGGACTATCCACAGGGGGTGGCTCTCGGCGGCGTCGACGGCCTCGAGGTTGTCCAGCCCGGCGTCTTGCAGGTAGCGGGCGATCCCGTCGAGGCGCAGTCGCTTGGCCGCGTCGATGTCCCCGGTGCGTACGGGCCAGGAAGTCTCGAAAACTCGGCCGCGATCAGGGAGCACGGCCAGTGGCTGATCGAGTGACAAGGTGCGTTTCCTTCGCTCGTGGACAGTCCCCTGATTCTCGCATTCGGCGGCGAGGGTTGTCCGGAGACGCGTTTCTCAGTACAGTTTCCATAACTGTTACTTCGTGTAACACACACGAACACATGGTCCGAACAGGTGTGAGGAATCCGCAAATGGCATATGTCATCACGCAGGCGTGCTGCAACGACGCGAGCTGTGTCTCCGCTTGCCCCGTGAACTGCATCCATCCGACGCCGGAGGAGCGGGAGTTCGCTCAGACCGAGATGCTCCACATCGACCCCGAGACCTGCATCGACTGCGGGGCGTGCGTCGACGCCTGTCCCGTGGACGCGATCTTCCCGGAAGACAAGCTCCTGGGATCGCTCACCCGCTACAAGGACATCAACGCCGACTACTACACGACGAATCCCATGCCGACGGGGTGGCTTCCGCTCACTCCCGCCACCCCGCCGCGACGGGATCTGGGGAAGCTGCGGGTCGCCGTCGTCGGTGCCGGGCCTGCTGCCTGCTACGCCGCCGGTGAGCTGCTCGAGCGCTCCGACGTCGAGGTCGACATGTTCGAGAAGCTGCCGACGCCGTGGGGCCTCGTCCGCGCCGGGGTCGCGCCGGACCATCCCGGCACCAAGGAGGTGACGCGGATGTTCGAGTGGAGCCTCGACCGCCCGAACTTCGAATTTCACCTCAACGTCGAGGTCGGCAAGCACATCACCCACGACGAGCTCCTCCGCAACCATCACGCGGTCGTCTACGCGGTGGGCGCGTCGAGTGACCGACGCTTGAACATCCCCGGCGAGGACCTACCCGGAGTGCACGCTGCCACGGAGTTCGTTGCCTGGTACAACGGCCACCCGGACTATGCAGATCGCACGTTCGACCTCTCCGGGAAGCGGGCCGTGATCGTCGGAAACGGCAACGTCGCGCTGGACGTCGCCCGCATCCTCACGATGAACGTGGCGGAGCTGGAACGGACGGACATCGCCGACCACGCACTTGCTGCATTGCGCAACAGCAACATCGAGGAGGTTGTTCTCCTGGGTCGCCGAGGTCCCGCTCAAGCGGCATACAGCAACCCCGAGTTCCTTGCGCTCGGCGATCTCGAGAACGTGGACGTCGTCATCGACGAGGCCGATCTCGACCTCGATGACGGCAGCCGCGCACTGCTCGACGACCCGGCCACTGCGATGAAGGTCCGGCTGGCGCAGGAGTTCGCCGCACGCACTCCGCGGCCCGGACGCAAGCGGATCGTGTTCCGGTACCTGACGTCCCCGCTCGACATCACGGGATCCGGTAGAGCCGAGGCGCTGCGCTACGGACGCAACGAACTCGTCGTCGACGAGTCCGGCGCCGTCGTCGCCCGGCCCGTCGACGACATCGGCTCGCTCGACACCTCTCTCGTGCTCCGCTCCATCGGCTACCGCGGCAATCCCGTGGGTGGCGTCGCGTTCGACGAGAAACGTGGCGTCATCCCCAACGAACGCGGCCGCGTATCCGACCGGGTGTATGTCACCGGGTGGATCAAGCGCGGTCCGAGCGGTGTCATCGGAACCAACAAGGCCTGCGCCAAGGAGACGGTCGCCGCCCTGCTCGAGGACTTCGAGGCGGGAAAACTTCGCGGCGACGTCGGAACCCGCAAGGACGTCAAGAAGCTCGTCGAGCGCCGGCAGCCGGAGCAGATCGGTTTCACCGGCTGGCGGGCGATCGACAAGGCCGAGACCGCGCGCGCGGAAGGGTCCGGCCGACCCCGGGTGAAGATGACGGACAAGGTCGAAATGGTGGCTGTCGCCCGCAAGCGGAGACGTCTCTTCGCTCGTTGATCACTTCCGGTCCCGGTACGCGTCTAGCATTCGGGAATGCGCGCAGTGGTGGTGACGGAACTGTCCGGGCCGGATGGCATGACGGTGCAGGAGGTGCCCGAACCGCAGGCTGAGGGTGCGGTGCTGATCGATGTCCGGGCGAGTGGGGTGTGTTTCCCCGACCTGCTGATCAGCTACGGCAAGTATCAGATTCGGCCCGAGCCGCCGTTCGTTCCCGGGGCGGAAGTGGCCGGGGTTGTCGTGTCGGCGCCGCCGGACTGCGGGCTCGAACCCGGTCGGCGGGTGCTGGCTGTCTCGCACGTCGGCGGATACGCCGAGCGGGTCGCCGTGCCACCCGCGCAGGTGCTGCCGATCCCCGACTCGCTGACCTTCGAGGCCGCTGCGTCCCTCATCGTCAACTATCAGACGATGGAGTTCGCGCTGCAACGGCGGGCGCAATTACGTTCCGGCGAGACGGTCGTCGTGCTGGGCGCGGCGGGTGGTGTCGGCACGTCGACGATCCAGCTCGCGAAGGCCCACGGCGCGCGGGTGATCGCCGTCGTGCGGCGGGACGGTGCCGGGGACTTCCTGCGGGAATTGGGCGCCGACGAGGTCGTGCAGCTCAGGGAAGGCTGGGGCGAGCATGTTCGCGCCCTGACCGGTGGTGTCGGCGCGCAGGTGGTCGTCGATCCGGTCGGTGGTGACGCATTCGACGAAGCGGTGCGGGTCCTGGCCCCGGAAGGGCGGCTGCTGGTCATCGGGTTCGCCGGCGGAGCGATTCCCGAGGTCAAATTGAATCGTGTGCTCTTTCGCAACATCAGCATCGTCGGGGCGGCGTGGGGTGAATTCCTCCGTACCGAACCGGCCGCGCTGGCCGAGGTGCACGCTGCGCTGCTCGGCCACATCGAGCGAGGTCTGACGCCGTTGGTGAAGAGCCGATACCCGCTGGCCGACGCCGCCGAGGCGCTGCGCGACCTCGAGACGGGGCGGGTGCTGGGCAAAGCCGTACTCGTGCAGGAACGCGAGCAGTGACGCTGTGACACCCGACACCGATAATTCGGTTGCGGCATAGTTGCTCTTCGGCAATAGTTGCATCTGCGCTAGCATTTCGGGGTGGCCGACAACTCTCCCGCTCTTCTCTTCGAGGTACTCAACGATTTCTTCTCGCAAGTGCTGTGTGTGGGGGAGTCGGAGTCGATGGACGCCCTGATCGAGCTGGACCTCACGTTCTCTCAGGTACGCATGCTTTTCGCGCTCGCGCAGCACGGTGAGCCACTGCCGATCAACGAGGTTGCGGAACGGTTACGGCTCTCGGTGGCGGCAGCCGGTCGGAACGTCGACCAGCTCGTAAAGCTCGGTCTCGTCGTTCGTCGGGAGGACGACCGTGACCGAAGGGTCAAGCGAGTGTCCTTGTCGGAGGCGGGGCACAAGCTGGCCAACCAGCACATCGACTGCAAGCGTGATCAGTTGCGACAGTTCGCATGGCGGATTCCGGAGGCCGAGCGGGCTCGACTGATCGAGGCCCTACAACCGATCCTCGCAGGAAACTTCCTGCGGGAAGACAACCAGGAGACATTCGGATGACATCGCCGAACGCCGCGCCCGCGGTGCCCGACAAGCTCGACGGCACGGTCCTCAAGATCGCGTCGGTGGTGGTGCTCGGCGCCATCATGTCGATCCTCGATGTGACCGTGGTCAGCGTCGCGCTGCCGACATTCGCCACCGAGTTCGACAGCACCTACGCCACCGTTGCGTGGACGATGACCGGGTACACGCTCGCGCTCGCTACCGTCATCCCTCTCACAGGGTGGGCGGCCGACAGGTTCGGCACCAAGCGCCTGTACATGACCGCACTGATCCTGTTCGTGCTCGGCTCGGTGCTGTGTAGTTTCGCCTGGGACATCACGACGCTGATCGGATTCCGCGTGCTCCAGGGTCTCGGCGGCGGCATGTTGATGCCGCTCGGCATGACCATCATGACAAGGGCGGCCGGCCCGGATCGAGTCGGCCGGGTCATGGCGGTGCTCGGTATCCCGATGCTGCTCGGACCCATCGGCGGTCCGATCCTCGGCGGCTGGCTGATCGAGGCGGCCAGCTGGCACTGGATCTTCCTGATCAACCTGCCCATCGGTATCGTCGCGCTCGCGGCGGCGTTCATCATCCTGCCGTCGGATCGGCCTTCGCCGTCGGAGTCCTTCGATTTCCTCGGAATGCTGCTGCTCTCGCCCGGCCTGGCGCTGTTCCTGTTCGGTGTGTCGTCCATTCCCGAGGTCGGCACCGTGGCCTCGGCCCGAGTGCTGGTGTCCGGAGCCATCGGATTGGTGCTCATCATCGCGTTCGTCTTCCATGCGCTTCGCAAGGACCACCCGCTGATCGACCTCCGCCTGTTCAAGAACCGGCAGTTGTCGGTCGCGGTCATCACCACCTCGCTGTTCATCGTCGCGTTCATGGGTGCAGGTCTGCTCTTCCCGAGTTACTTCATCCAGGTCGGGGGACACACCACTCTGGCTGCCGGTCTGCTGATGGCTCCGCAGGGAATCGGCGCGATGCTGACCATGCCGGTCGCCGGTCGGCTCGTCGACAAGATCGGTCCGGGCAAGATCGTGCTCACGGGTCTGCCGCTGATTCTGGTCGGCCTGGGAGTGTTCACTCAGGTCGCAGGGGATTCACCGGCGTGGCTGCTGATGGGTGCGCTGTTCGTGATGGGCCTGGGAATGGGTTGCACCATGATGCCGCTGATGACCGCAGCCATCGTCACCCTGTCCAACGAGCAGGTCGCGCGCGGTTCTTCGCTGATGAACATCGTCCAGCAGACCGCGGGTTCGATCGGTACCGCCGTCATGTCGGTCGTTCTGACGAACCAGCTACTCGATCGGGGTCTCGACAACCAGACCGTGGCGATGCAGCACGTTCCCGAGGTGGCCGCGCAGCAGCCTCCCGGCGCCGTCGACAGCATTCTGAACGCCGCGGCCGACGCCTTCGGCAACACCTTCATGGTGGCGACCGTGCTTATCGCACTGACTCTGATTCCGGCGTTCCTGTTGCCGCGGAAGAAGACGGTGAATCCGGCGCTCGAAGCAGAGGATGTTCCGCAGATCATGATGCACTGATCGGCTGCGTGGGGGATCCGGCGTATCGCGGCGAGGGGCGGCAAGCACTTGTGTGCTTGCCGCCCTTCGCGTTCCCGGCTACCCGGAATACTCCCATGTGGTTGAATGTTGTATCACATTGATGCACGCGTGACTGTGCGGTTCGGGAGGAACATCTCATGCAGTTCGGAATATTCACCGTCGGCGACGTGACGACCGACCCCACCACTGGCCGCACTCCGTCCGAGCACGAGCGCATCAAGGCGATGACCACCATTGCCACACACGCCGAAGAGGTCGGGCTCGATGTCTTTGCGACCGGCGAGCATCATAATCCGCCTTTCGTCCCGTCGTCCCCGACGACCATGCTGGGTTATCTCGCCGCCAGGACGAAAAAGATCATCCTCTCGACGTCGACAACGCTGATCACGACCAACGACCCGGTGAAGATCGCCGAGGACTACGCCATGCTGTCGCATCTCGCCGACGGACGCGTCGACCTGATGATGGGCCGCGGCAATACGGCTCCGGTCTATCCGTGGTTCGGCCAGGACATCCGCCAGGGCATTCCGCTGGCGCTCGAGCATTACCGGTTGCTGCGTCGACTCTGGGACGAAGAGGTTGTGGACTGGCAGGGACAGTTCCGTACCCCCTTGCAGGGCTTCACCTCGACGCCGCGGCCGCTCGACGGTATTGCGCCGTTCGTGTGGCACGGCTCCATCCGCAGCCCGGAAATCGCGGAGATCGCGGCCTTTCACGGCGACGGATTCTTCGCGAACAACATCTTCTGGCCCAAGGAGCACTACATCGAGCTCATCAATCTGTACCGGGAGCGCTACGAGCATTACGGTCACGGGCGCGCTGATCAGGCGATCGTCGGATTGGGTGGGCAGGTGTTCATGCGAAAGAACGCACGGGACGCCGTCGACGAGTTCCGACCCTACTTCGACAACGCCCCGGTGTACGGGCACGGCCCCAGCCTCGAAGACTTCACCGCGCAGACGCCGTTGACGGTCGGGACGCCCGAGCAGGTGATCGAGAAGACCCTCATGTTCGCCGACTTCTTCGGCGACTATCAGCGTCAGCTGTTCCTCGTCGATCATGCAGGCCTTCCCCTGAAGACGGTGCTCGAACAGCTGGACCTGCTCGGTGGCGAGGTGGTTCCTGTGTTGCGCAGGGAGTTTGCCGCCCGTCGTCCGGCGCACGTGCCGGAGAATCCACCGACGCACGCGTCGATGAAGGCCGATCGGACGTTGACCGAGGCCACCCCTCGATAGAACTGATCTGGCGCCTGGAGACGAGACTCCGAGCGTCGTACACGTGGTACCGCGCAGAGCCGACGAAAGGCACGATGGAATCGTGAGCAATGTGGAAGCGAATTCGGTGGAGAAGCGGTGTGAGTCCCGTCCCGGTGGCGAGGGTATCGAGGTGCTGAGCGCGCGCGAGGTTCCGCTGGGCGGCCCTCGCGCCATGCCGGTCCGGCGCACTCTGCCGCAGCGCGATCGTTCACTGATCGGGGCGTGGTGCTTCGCCGATCACTACGGTCCGGACGATGTCGGACTCACCGGGGGGATGAACGTCCCGCCGCATCCACACACCGGGCTGCAGACAGTGAGCTGGTTGTTCACCGGCGAAATCGAGCACCGCGACAGCATCGGCTCACACGCCATGGTCCGGCCCGGCGAACTGAACCTGATGACGGCGGGGCGGGGCATCGCACATTCGGAGGTGTCGACGCCGGAGACGCACATTCTGCACGGAGCCCAGCTGTGGGTGGCGTTGCCCGCCTCGGCTCAGGACGCGCCGCCCGCCTTCGACACCTATGCGCCGGAACCGGTGGAGTTGGACGGCGCAACGGTCCGGGTGTTTCTCGGTACCACAGCGGGGTCGACATCGCCGGTCCGGACCTTCTCGCCGCTGCTGGGGGCGGAGGTCCTGCTGGATCCGGGTGCCGACGTCACCTTCGACATCGAACCCGGTTTCGAGGTCGGGGTTCTGGTCGACGAAGGCGACGTCCGGCTACGCGGAACCCCGCTGAAGTGGGCGGAACTCGGCTATCAGCCGCCGGGGTCCTCGGTAGTGGCACTGCGAAATACGGGTGAAACCCGCGCCCGGCTGCTGCTGCTCGGCGGCGAGCCACTCGGCGAGCAGGTGATCATGTGGTGGAACTTCCTCGGTCGCAGTCACGACGACATCGTCGGCTACCGCCGGGACTGGCAGTCGGAAATCCGTGGCTCAGGGTCCGCCGACTACCGGTTCGGAACCGTCGAAGGATACGACGGTTCGGCTTTGCCTGCGCCCGAGCTGCCGAACAGCCGGCTGAAACCGCGCGGCTGATCCCTCGCCCTTCAGTAGCTGGTCAGTGCGGTGTTGGCCCCGCACAGGACGACACACAGCGGTCGATCCGAGGACGGTACGAGTTCGCCGGTGAGGATCGCGGCGAGCGCCGCCGCCGTGCCGTGTTCGACGACGATCCGGAACTCCTCCCACAGGAGCGTTCGCGCGTCGAGCAGTGCGCTGTCATCCACGACGAGGCTGTCGACGGGCCGCCCCGACACGGTGGCCCACGCGATCGAGCCGATCTGAGTGGCCCCGAGGGAGTCGCCGGCAATGCTGTCGATGTCGATGTCCACGGGACGGCGTGCCGCGACGGCCGTGTGCAGGGTGGCCGCGCCGCGCGGTTCCACACCGATGATGGCGTCGTCGTCGCGGCTACCCGCGACGATGCCCGACAGCAGACCGCCGCCGCCCACGGCGACCACGTAGGTGACCGGTTCGGGGACGTCGTCCTGGATCTCGAGGGCGATGGTGCCCGCTCCCGCGACGATGTCCGGAAGGTCGTAGGCGTGCAGCGCCAGTGCGTTCGACGACTCGGCGAGCTCTGCGGCGTACGCGGCGGCCTCCGCATAACGGTCACCCACCGTGCGGACATCCGCCCCCAGCGCCCGCAGTTTCTCGATCTTGATGTCGGGCGCGGTATCCGGCACCACCACGGTGCATCTCACACCGCGCAGGCGTGACGCCCAGGCGGCGCCGATCGCGGCGTTTCCACCGGAGGCGATGACGACCCCCGCGTCGGCGAGCTGCCCCTCCTCCTCTGCGTGAAGCAAGGCGTTGAGACTGCCGCGGACCTTGAACGATCCGCCGTACTGGAGGAATTCGAGCTTGAAGATCACCGGAACGTCACCGTGGGCCGTCGGAACGGTGGCCCGGAAGGTGGGAGTTCGCCGGATCAGCCCGTCGATGCGCTCGCGCGCGTGAACGACGGAAGCATGGTCCACTGTGTCTGCCATGACATACATCGTGTCATCTCGTGAGGGCGGTGCTACCGCGACTGCTTGACCGTTGCGGTTCCCTGCGCGGCGGCACAGAGCACCTCTGATCCATCCTCCTGCACTGCGTAGATGTCGCAGCGGCACAGGGCCTGGCGCCGGGTCGCGGCGTCGGCCCGAGCGTCGGCGCGAAGGATCACTCCCAGCGCCGGACGCAAGTAGGTGATGGTGAATCCGGCGGTCATGATGTTCGCGCCGAGCACGGTGCCGGCCGCGAAGGTGAGCGCATTGTCGGCGGCGTAGGACAGGACGCCGCCGTGCACGAAACCACTCTGCTGCCGTAGATCATCACGGACGGGAATCTCGAGGGTGGTACGGCCGTCGCCGAACTGCGTCATGCGGGCACCCACGAGCATGCTGAACGGCTGCGCTTCCAGCACGGCCCGGGCAGAGTCTGGAGTCAAGGCGACATCCACGGTCATGGTTCACTCCTGAGTTCGTAGCGACATCCACGCGGCGCGCGCCAATTCCGGGGCCACGGCGGCGGGTTCGGTGGTCATCGAGCCGGCGAGCCAGTGCCGGGAATACTCCTGCGCAGGTCCGAGCCACAGTGCGTACAGAACATCGATGCCGAGGCGACGGACCGTGCCGTAATGCTCGTGGACACGCCACCAGTGCGTCACCTGGCGGAAGAATGCGGCGTTCTTGTCGTGCACACGCTGGTCGACGGCAGGGGGGCAAGGCGCAGACAGAATCGCAGCCCTGTCCCTGTGTGTGGACACCCACGCGAGGTGGTGTACGACCGCTCCTTCGATTCCGGTCCGGGCGTCCGCGCACTCGGACAGTGCAGTCCAGAACTGATCCTGATAGTCGGTGAGTGCGCGGAGCCAGACCTGCGCGTACAGCTCGGCCTTGTTGGGGAAGTGGTGGTACACCGCACCCACGCTCGCCCCAACGTCCTGCCGGATGTCGGACAGTCGGGTCTCGAGAACTCCGCGGCGTGCGAAGTGTGCTTCCGCCGCATCCAACAACAGACTTTGAATCGGCACCAACCGAATATAGTTCGGTCTCGCCGTCCGTGGGAAGGACTTCCCGTAATCTCCGCGATCAAGGCCGTGATGCCTGCGACGATGAGGACGTGCTCAATTCCCGGGCGAAACGGCGGCTTCCGCGGCGAGTCGGCGTGCGGCTCGTGCCGCGGCCGGGAGGTCTGGTGTCCCCGGCGCCTCGTTTACTGCGCCGTCCGGTTCCCCATCGCGTTCAGATCGAGAACTTCGAACGTGCCGGTCTCCTGGAGGGGCTCTCGGGTTCGGACCGTACTGCCCGGATCGGCGTGCTCGACACGCTGGTCGCGGAGAACGTAACCATCGACGAACTACGCGCCGCGACTCAGGGCAACCGGCTCGCTCACCTGTTGCTCGAGCATGCCTTGTCGCCGAAAGGCACGTACAGCATCGAGGAAATCTCGCAGCTGGCCGGTCTCACCGTCGAGGATGCCCGCCGTTGGTTTCGCGCCATCGGCAGGGGAGCGTCCGAGGACGGGGCGTACTACAACGACGGTGATGTGAGCCTTGCGCGAGGATTGAAGCAGTACCGAGATCTGGGACTCGACGAAGGTGGAATGTTCGCGGCCGCACGCGTCATGGGCCGCAATATCTGGACGTTGGCCGATGCCGCGGAGGCCCTCCTCCAGGACCGTCTCGCGGCAGCGGGTGATCACCCGGAAGTTGCCCTGCAGTATGCGGTGGAGGTGCGCCGTATCGCAGATTTCCAGGCACAGATACTCGCGCACATTCTTGCGACGAGCCTGCGTGAGCAACTGCGTTCGGACGCGGTCGGCATCGCCGGTGACTCGAACCTGCACATCCGGGGTTCTCAGCAGATCGGGGTGTGTTTCGCCGATCTCGTCGGGTTCACGCTGCTCGGCGAGCAGGGCGCGGCGGACGATCTGAGCCGGGTCGCGGAACGGCTCGACCGCCTGGCCACTGACCTTGTGGTCTCGCCTGTGCGATTGGTGAAGACGATCGGGGACGCGGTCATGCTGGTTTCGTGGGATGCCTCCGCGCTCGCGGGCGCCGCACTCGACCTCGTCGATGCCGCCCGTCTGGAAGGGTTGCCACCACTTCGGGCCGGCATCGACTGGGGAACCGCAGTGCCGAGCGCGGGCGACTGGTTCGGTCGACCGGTCAACATGGCGTCCCGCGTGGTGGCCGTCGCACCCGCCCACGAGGTGGTGGTCACCGGTGAGTTCTACGACGAACTGGACACCGACGACTTCTGGTGCGAACCGGCCGGCAGCCACAGGCTGAAGGGCATCGATTCGCCTCGGGAACTCTTCGCGATCGGCCGACGATCCGTCGCCTGAGTAACAGTTCTGCTAGAGCTTGTAGGACCCGGCGAAAATCGAGATTCCCGGCTTCCGACTCTCGACCTTGGAGTCCACGTGCAGGTCGGCGTAACCATCCTTGCCCTCGCGGAGCATGCGGGGACCGACGATCTCCTGCAGGACGTGTTCCTCTGCCGACTCGAACGACGTATCCGACGGGAGTTCGACCTCGAAGTTGTGCTGGTCCACGAGTGTCCTTTCCTGGTACTTCCGCGGGCGAATGCCGGTCGCGTCTCGATGATATGGGCTCCTCGCCCGCGCGTCAGGGTTCGTCCGAGGGCGTGCGCGTCCCGAATCGGGAGTTGAACTCCTGCGCCCGGAGATCGCGCGCGAGATGGTCGCGTTGCTCGACGATCAGTCTTCGCAGAGCGCCCGGTGCGTCGGCGTTCGCTGCGAGCCAGGCGTCGGCCGCGCCGAGGGTCTTCTCCCGGGGGAACAAGCCGGTCACCACCCGGCGTGCCATCTCGATGCTCCGGTCCCGCCAGGTCGGACGTACTGCGGCGAAGTAGTCTGCCGCGAACGGTGCGACGAGGTCACGTCGTGCTCCCGCGAGGAATCCGCTGATGGTGGCGTCGAGGTGATCGTTCGACAGCGAGTGGTCGTGGAAAATGGACGCCCAGGCCTCCGCCTTGACGGCGACTTCCGGACGGGCCGACATCGCACGCAGGTACGCGGTGCGACCGGACCCGGTGTCGTCCCGCTGCCATTCGGCGTGCAGGTCGGTGTCATCGGCATGACCGGTGGCGGCGAGAGCGAGCCAGAACGCCCACCGCAGGTCGGGGTCGAGAGACAGTCCGGACGGCGGCGGTGCACTGCCGTCGAGAATCGATCGAATGTCCGCCGCCCGGCCTCCGTCGGTTGCCGCAACGGCGGCGACAGCGCGCGCCCAGGTGAGCTGGGCGCCGGAATCACTGACGAACATTTCGTTCCAGGTGTGCTCGAGCCATCGGCTGCGGGCGTCCGCTCGGGCGGATTCGGGTAGGTAGTGCTCGATCGCGAAGGGCGCATTCGACAGCACGGAGGTCAGGAGAGCCGGGTTGGATTCCGTAGGAGAGAACCGCTGCGCCATGGCAAGATAGCGGGCTGCCTCCAGTTCACTGTCCCGCGTCGCATTCCAGAGGGACGACCAGATCAGCCCGCGTGCCAACGGGTCGCGAACCCGGTCGAGGGAGTTCTCCACCGTGGTCAGCGAGCGAGTGTCGAGGCGCACCTTCGCATACGTCAGATCGGCGTCGTTCGGTAGCACCAGCGGGGCATCTGAGAGGTCGACGGGAGTCCGCGAGGTGGTGATGTCGATTTCGGTTCGCTCGGTGCACACCAGGTCGCCGGCTTCATCGAAGTCGTACATGCCGATCGCCAGCCGGTGCGGTCGGGGATCGGTCTGCGAAAGAGTCGCGCCGCCCCCGTCGTTGCGCTCCAGGGCCAGAGTCGATACTCCGCTGGTCTGCAGCCAGGCGTCCGCCCAGCTGGTCAGGTCGCGACCGGATGTGCCGGACAGCTCGGTCAGCAGATCGGCCAAGGTGGTGTTTCCGAAGGCATGGGCGCGGAAGTAGCGGCGAGCGCCCTCGAAGAAGGCGTCCCGACCCACGTAGGACGCGAGCTGCTTCAGCACACTGGCGCCCTTGGCGTAGGTGATGCCGTCGAAATTGAGCTTCGCGGCTTCGAGGTCGACGATGTCGGCCACGATGGGATGGGTCGTCGGGAGCTGGTCCTGGAGATAAGCCCAGGCCTTGCGCCGGTTGGCGAAGGCCACCCACGCCTGTGTCCACCGCGTCGCCTCGGCACTGGCGAGCGACCCCATGTAGTCGGCAAACGACTCCTTGAGCCACAAATCGTCCCACCACACCATGGTGACCAGGTCACCGAACCACATGTGCGCCATCTCGTGGAGGATCGTGTTGGCCCGGCCCTCGTACTGGGCATCGGTCGCCGACCCACGGAACACGTACGCCTCGGTGAAGGTGACGCAGCCCGGATTCTCCATGGCCCCGAGGTTGTACTCGGGCACGAAGACCTGGTCGTACTTACCCCACGGATACGGGTAGTCGAAGGCGTCGGCGAAGAAGTCCAAGCCCTGCTGAGTGATCTCGAAAATGGTGTCGGCGTCCAGATATCGTGCCAGGGATGCCCGGCACAGGACGCTCAGCGGCACTGTGAGGTTTCCTCTCTGCCAAGAGGATTCGACCCTGTGGTACGGACCGGCCACGACCGCGGTGATGTAGGTGGACAGGGGCAAGGTAGCTGCGAAGGTGACGACCTGGCCGTCGCTGACGGTGTCACGCCGGTCGACGTGCTGGTTGGAGATCACCTCCCAGCCCCGGTGTGCGGTGACGACGAAGGTGAACGAAGCCTTGAGGTCGGGTTGTTCGAAGCACGGGAAAACCCGGCGGGCGTCGGCCGGCTCGTACTGGGTGTACAGGTACGTCTGTCCGTCGGACGGGTCGACGAACCGGTGCAGACCCTCCCCGCTGCGCGAGTAGTCGCCCTGTGCGACAACGGTCACGACAGTGGATTCCCGTAGTCCGGTCAATGCGATACGTGCACCGTCGTACTGCACATCCACCGCGGTTCCGTCGACGGTCACCGACTCCACCCCGGCACCGATGAAGTCGAGCCAGGTGTCGGGGGAGCGTGAGGAGAATTCCACCGTGGTGGTGGTGCTGAAGGTGTCCCTGCCGGGGTCGACGGCACCGAGGAGGTCGAGCTCCACTCGGTACCGGAGCACCTCGATCGACCGGCTGCGTTCGGCTGTTTCGGCGCGGGACAGGTTCGCGGTACTCACGGCGTCGATACTGCCAGGCGGAGAAGGCTCGCGGAGAGACGGTGCGACGGCCGGCGACCACATGAGGGCGGTACCCGATAATGGCCCCATGCGGTCGCGGAGGAAGATCCTGGATGCCACGCTCGAGTTGATCAGAAGTGACGGCTTCGACGGGGTCACCATCGCGGCGGTGGCTCAGGCCGCGGGCGTCACGCGGCAAACCGTGTACTCCATCTTCGGGTCACGCGAGGAACTGGTGTCGCAGGCGATCGCCGGTCTTGCGGTGGAGGTGGTGGGCGGCATCCGTTCCCGCTTGGACGCCACCGGCACGCCCTTCGAGCTCGTCGTCGAGCTCGTCGTCGCCAGTCGGGCTGCGGTGCACGCGGACCCGGTCCTCGCGGCACTGCTCCAGGCCGAGCAGGGAAACCCTCTTTTCGACGCGGAAATGATGCGTCGCGCCAAACCCGTTGCACGCGAGTTGCTCTCACCTCTCGTTGATCGCTACCCCGACACGCAGACGCACCTGGACGACATCGTCGAAATCCTGGTCCGCCTGGGACTCTCGGTCATCATGTTCGACGACGAAGCCGTTCACGCCGACGACGACCTGCGCAGGTTTCTCACCCGCTGGCTACTGCCGGCGATGCCCTTCGGTTCGTGACGACCCGGCGCGGTGTGCGCCCCAGGTTCCGCCTCTCGAACAAACGAGTTTCTTGACACATCTTCGATCGAGTGTCGAGTTTTGACCTCGCCTGAGGGATTGCATCGGGCGCTCTGCCCGCAAAGTGCGTCCGGTTGGCCGGCTCACGCGTGATGTGACCACGTCGACCTGTCTTGTCATCTCGCCGAGTACGTCTCCACCGAGAGCTGGGGAAAGCTGTGTCTGCACTTAATCGCCGGTCCTTTCTGACGGGCGCGGCCGCCGCGGGAATTGCGTTGGCGAGCCCGTACGTTGCCCAGGCCGGCGTCAGTCGGGAGGACCATGGTGCGCGAACCTCGGTCACCCGCGAAGATCACCGGGTAATCGTCGTCGGATCCGGATTCGGGGGTGGTGTCGCAGCTCTTCGGCGCGCCGGTGTTGGAGCCGTACACAGGTCTCCTCGAGACGGTGCTCGGTGAGAACATGACCGCACTGTGCGCTGCGGGAGTCGGCGGCGGGTCCTTGGTATATCAAGGGATGACCCTGCAGCCGGCCGAGGCCGTCGTCAACTCTCATTTTCCGGAGGCGGTTCCCCTCACCTGGCATCCGCTGGGCGGTGCCTGCATGGGCACGGTGTGCGTCCTCGAAGGCCGCGTGCACGGCCAGCGCGGGCTGTACGTGCTCGACGGTGCCCTGATGCCCGGCAACACCGCCGCGTGCAACCCGTCGATGACGATCGCCGCTGTGGCCGAGCGCGCATTGGACCGCATCGTCGCTGCCGACGTCGGGACCCTGATATGAACTAGACGCGGAAAGGAACTACCTGTTGCTCAGTACCGACCCGATGCCGGCGGCGACGACGAGCGCGATCGCGGCCAGCGTCTGCAGTCCCAGTACCTGCCCGAGGACGAGAACCCCGGCGAGCGTGGCAGCAGCCGGCTCGAGCGCGATGAGGATGGCGAACACCTTCTTACTCATCACCTGTAGCGCCCGCAGTTCGAGAGTGTACGGAATGACCGAAGACAGCAGAGCCACCGCGGCGCCCACCGCCAGAGTGCGGGGATCGAACAGTGCTGTCCCGCCTGAGATCACGCCGAGAGGCAGCGTGAGCACCGCGGCGACGATGCTGGCACCGGCCAGGCCGTCAGCGCTCGGAACCGTCGCCGCCAAGTGTGAACCGGCGATGATGTAGCCCGCCCACGCCGCGCCCGCAGTGAGGGCGAATGCGACACCGACGGCGTCCAGCGCCTCGGTGCCCGTGTCCCGCAATCCGAGGATCAACACTCCGGCGAGAGCCGCGAGCACCCACACGCCGTCGCGGAGTTGTCGCGACAAGACGGCGGCCAGGGTGAGCGGCCCCAGGAACTCGATGGTGACGGTGGTGCCCAACGGTAGCCGCGCCAGCGCCTCGTAGAAGGCCGAATTCATTACTGCGAGGGCAAGTCCCAGGGCGACGATGCCCTCTCGTTGCGGTCGCGTCCACCGATGCCATCGTGGACGGACCAGAATGCCGAGGATGAGTGCGGCGACGGTGAGCCGCAGTGCCACGGCGCCCGACGCGCCGACCGTGTCGAACAAGGTGCTCCCGAAGGCGGCGCCGAACTGGACGGACAACACCGATCCGAGGACCGACAGGACAGGGACGAGCCGGCTGGGGGACGTTCCGGTCACGGGCGCTGTGTTTCCGCCGCAGCGGTGCGGTGAACCTGTCTTACGGCCGGGCGGAACCGATTCACTGCCCCGTGAAGTTCGGTGTCCGGCGATCGAGCATCGCCCCGACGGCTTCGTGGTGGTCGGCGGTGTGGTGTGCGAGCGCTTGCATCGCCGCCGAGAGTTCGAGCAGGCTTTCGAGGCTGTGTTGGCGTCCCTCGCGAAGCAGCTTCTTGGTCATTCGAAGCACCTGGGGTGGGTTGACCGCTACCCGGTCGGCCAGCGTCCGCGCCGCCGGCAGCAACTGGTCGGGCTCGGTCACCTGGGAAACTAGTCCCCACTCGAGGGCTTTGGCGGCGTCGATCGCGTCACCGGTGAACGCCATTTCGCTGGCGCGCGCCATGCCGATGGCCTGCGGAAGAAACCAGGCGCCCCCGTCGCCGGGAACGAGGCCGACCTTGACGAAACTCTCCGCGAAGACGGCGGCGGTGGAGGCGATCCGCATGTCACACATCAACGAGAGGTCGCAGCCCGCGCCGATTGCCGGCCCGTTGACGGCGGCGATGGTCGGTACCTCGCAGTGGTACAGGGCGAGTGGGATCCGCTGGATGCCGTGTCGGTAGCCCTGCCGGATTTCGGCGGGGGAGCCGCCGAACATTCCTTCGCGGTTCTGCATGTGCTTGACGTTGCCGCCGGACGAGAACGCCGAACCGGAACCGGTGATGATGGCGGCGCGCACGCTGGGGTCACCGTTGACCTCGGCCACCGCGTTCTCGAGTGCCTCGATCACGTCGGGCTCGGAGATCGGGTTGCGGGCCTCGGGACGATTGAGCGTCCACGTGATGATGTCGCCATCGCGGGTGGTGAGCACAGCGTCGGTCATGAACGGCTCCCTCTGGGTGTGTGCGGCTTTCGGAACAGAGCCAAGTCTTGCATTCCGGCTAGATGCCGGCCCTCCGCACCAACGCGTCGGTGAGGGTTGGCGCGAAGAACCCCAGAACCCGGAACAGCTCCCCATATCCCGGAAGCAACTCCACGGGCCGCGTCCGGACGGCGGTGACGAACCATTCGGCCGCCTGCTCAGGGGACAACGCCGCCATCGAGTCGTAGTCCGTGGTCGGGGCTATCATGGGCGTCCTCACCAGAGGCAGGTCGAGGGTGGTCACAGCGATGCCGCGATCGCGAAGTTCGGCACCGAGACTGCGACCGAACGCGCCGACCGCCGCCTTCGACGCGTGGTAGGCGGAGAACTTGGGCATCACACCTGCGGGCACACCCCACGTGGCCACGTTGATGATGTGGCCGTCGCGACGCTCGAGCATCGACGGAAGCAACGCGAGCGTGAGCCGGGTCGAACCGAAGTAGTTGATCGCCATGGTGCGCTCGTAGTCGTGGAAGCGGTCGAGCGAATCTTCGACCGTCCGCCGGATCGAGCGTCCGGCGTTGTTGACGAGGACGTCGACAGGGCCGATATCGCCGAGCACCCGGGACACCATGGCGTCGATCGAGTCGGGGTCGGTCAGATCGCAGGGAACAGCGTGCGCGTCGCACCCTGCACGCAGGATGTCGTCGCGGACGGCTTCGAGGGCTTCGGCGCCTCGGGCGACGAGCACGACCTCCGCTCCGAGATGTGCGAGTCGGCGTGCTGCAGCTTCGCCGACACCTGACGAACCCCCGGTGACCAGGATGCGCTTCCCGGCTACCCGATGTCCCGACTTCGGTACGAGGCGCGTCGCGAGTGTCCGCGGCGAGGGGAGAGGATTCAGTGCCGCCTGGGTGAGCAACTGTCGGATCACGTCCCAAGCGTGGCAGCAGACCGCCCGCAATGCACCCGGCGACACGGCAAGGACAAAAACAATCAATCGTGCTTGCTTTTTTGCGGGTCTGGTGTGATGCTGGTCGCATGGCCGAACTGCAGAGGTTCATCGATGACGTATGTGCCGAGAGTGAAGCGCTGGATGCGCTGGTCGCAGACCTCCCGGACCCCCGATGGGGAGACCCCACACCCGCGGAGGGATGGACGATCGCCCACCAGATCGGGCATCTGCTCTGGACCGATCGAGCCGCCCTGCTGGCGATCACCGACCCCGACGCGTTCACCACGCAGCTGGCGGTCGCCGCGGCAGACCCGGCAGGTTTCGTCGACGCCGGTGCCCGCGAGTTCGCGAGCCTCCCGCCGGCGCAGCTCCTCGAGGACTGGCGGACGACCCGTGCACAGCTCGCCGATGCTCTGGCCGCGGTGCCGCCCGACCAGAAAATCCTGTGGTACGGACCGCCGATGAAGGCGGCGTCCATGGCGACGGCCCGCTTGATGGAAACGTGGGCGCACGGCCAGGACGTGGCCGACGCTCTGGGAGTGACACGGACACCCACTGCGAGACTGAGAAGCATCGCCCACCTCGGTGTCCGCACCCGCGACTTCGCCTACGCCGTCAATGAGCTTTCTGCGCCGTCCGAGGAATTCCGCGTCGAACTGACCGCGCCCGGTGGTTCGTCCTCGTGGACATGGGGACCCGAGGACGCCGCCCAGAGGGTGACCGGACCGGCAGAAGACTTCTGCCTGCTCGTCACCCAGCGTGCGAATCGGGCAGACCTTACTCTCGTCGCGACCGGGCCGGACGCCGACCAATGGCTGGACATCGCACAGGCTTTCGCGGGTCCCGCCGGCGGGGGACGGGAGGCGGGGTCGCGATGACGGTGCGGATCGGCAACTGTTCCGGCTTCTACGGTGACCGCCTGTCGGCGATGCGCGAGATGCTCGAGGATGGCGAACTCGACTACCTGACCGGTGACTATCTCGCCGAACTGACCATGTTGATCCTCGGTCGTGACCGCATGAAGGACCCCGACCGGGGATACGCCAAAACGTTTCTACGCCAGGCTGAAGACTGCCTCGGACTGGCCCTGGACAAGGGCGTCCGCATCGTCGCCAACGCAGGCGGCCTCAATCCCGCAGGTCTGGCCGCGGCACTGCGCGCAGTGAACGACACGCTGGGGCTGCAGGCAAAGATCGCTCACGTCGAGGGTGACGATCTGATCGGGCGGACCGCGGAACTCGGACTGGGCAGTCCGCTGACCGCCAATGCCTACCTCGGAGCGTGGGGAATCGTCGAATGCCTGAATGCCGGGGCCGACGTGGTGGTCACCGGCCGTGTCACCGACGCCTCGGTGATCGTGGGACCGGCGGCTGCGCACTTCGGGTGGCAACGGGGCGACTTCGATCAGCTGGCGGGTGCGGTGGTGGCGGGTCACGTCATCGAGTGCGGCACCCAGGCCACCGGGGGCAACTATGCATTCTTCACCGAGATCGCCGACCTCGACCGGCCCGGGTTTCCGATCGCCGAGATCGACGCGGACGGATCCTCGGTCATCACCAAGCACCCCGGAACGGGCGGGGCGGTGACGGCCGGAACCGTGACCGCGCAGCTGCTGTACGAGATCACGGGCGGCCGGTATGCCGGCCCCGACGTGACGGCCCGGATCGACACCGCCGAGCTGTCCGACGACGGCGCCGATCGTGTCCGCATCAGCGGGGTCACGGGTGAGCCGCCGCCGCCGCAGCTGAAAGTCTCGTTGAACACGCTCGCCGGGTTCCGGAACGAGGCCGTGTTCGTCCTGACCGGCCTCGACATCGAGGCCAAGGCGGCGCTGGTGCGGAGACAACTCGAGAGTGGGCTGACCATCCGTCCGGCCGAACTGGAGTGGTCGCTCGCCCGCACCGACCACCCGGACGCCGATACCGAGGAGGCCGCGAGCGCACTACTGCGGTGTGTGGTTCGCGATTCCGACGCCGCCGCGGTGGGGCGCAGCTTCTCCTCGCTCGCAGTCGAACTCGCACTCGCCAGCTATCCCGGCTTCACGCTCACCGCCCCACCCGGGCAGGGCCAGCCCTACGGGGTGTTCACGCCCGGATACGTACACGCCAAGGAAGTTCCGCACGTCGCGGTACTGCCGGACGGCGCCCGCGTCGACATCGAGCCGTCTCCCGAGGTGCGTGAACTCGAGGACGTCGACGATCCGGTTCTCCCGGGGGCACCGGCCAGTGGCCCGACGACGCGCTGCCCCCTCGGCACCATTGCCGGTGCCCGCAGCGGCGACAAGGGCGGCAACGCCAACGTCGGTGTGTGGGTCCGCACCGACGAACAGTGGCGGTGGCTGGTCCACACCCTGACAGTCGACGAAGTGAAACGACTCCTCCCGGAGGCTGCCGACCTCCCCGTCACGCGGTACGTGCTGCCGAAACTGCGCGCCGTCAATTTCGTCATCGAGGGAATTCTCGGGCAGGGCGTCGCGTCCCAGGCCCGATTCGACCCGCAGGCCAAGGGTCTCGGTGAATGGTTGCGCTCGAGGCACGTCGATATTCCGAAAGCACTCCTCCCCGAAGGGACAAGTTCGTGAACGTGTGGGACACACCGGAACGGCAGGAGCTGCGCAAGACCGTGCGCGGTTTCGTCGAGCGACAGATACTTCCCCATCTCGCGGACTGGGAGCGTGACGGTGAGATTCCGCGCGCACTGCACCGTGAGGCAGCCGAACTCGGGCTGATGGGCGCCGGATTTCCGGAGTCCGTCGGCGGCGAGGGTGGGGATTTGGTGGACGCGGTCCTCATCTGCGAGGAGATGCACCAGGCCGGGGCGTCGGGTGGTCTGTTCGCGTCTCTGTTCACCTCGGGCATCGCCCTGCCGCACCTGGCAGCGGCCGGTGACCCGGAGCAGATAGAGAAGTGGGTGCGGCCCACCCTGCGCGGAGACCTCATCGGCTCGCTCGCCATCACGGAACCGGGCGGCGGTTCCGACGTCGGACACCTGCGGACCACCGCGGTGCGCGACGGCGACCACTTCGTCGTCAACGGTTCCAAAACCTTCATCACCTCCGCGTGCCGCGCCGACTTCGTGGTCACCGCGGTACGCACCGGCGGACCCGGCGCCGCCGGTGTGTCCCTCCTCGTGATCGAGAAAGGAACACCCGGTTTCGAAGTGGCCCGCAAACTCGACAAGATGGGATGGCGCGCCTCCGACACCGCGGAGTTGTCGTTCGTCGACGCGCGTGTGCCGGTCGCCAACCTCGTCGGCGCCGAGAACAGCGGATTCTCACAGATCGCCCAGGCCTTTCTCACCGAACGCATCGCGCTTGCAGCCCAAGCGTATTCGAGCGCGCAGCGGTGCCTCGACCTCACGTTGGCGTGGGTCCGCGACCGCGAAACCTTCGGGCGGCCACTGATCAGCAGGCAGGCAGTGCAGAACACGGTCACGGAAATGGCCCGGAAGATCGATGTGGCCCGGGTGTACACCCGGACTCTGGTCGAGCGGTCGCTCGAATCGAACGAGGACTTCATCGCGGAGGTGTGTTTCGCGAAGAACACCGCGGTGGAGTCGGGCGAATGGGTGGCCAACCAGGCTGTTCAGCTGTTCGGAGGGCTCGGTTACATGCGGGAGAGCGAAGTGGAGCGGCAGTACCGCGACATGCGCATTCTGGGAATCGGCGGGGGCACCACGGAGATACTGACCGGCCTTGCCGCCAAGCGATTGGGGTATCAAGCATGACGACGCTGAAGTCGACTCTCGACACCGGCTCGGACGAGTACGCGGCCGCGGCGAAAGCCATGACCGACAAACTCGCCGAGATCGACACCGAACACGCCAAGGCGCTCGCCGGCGGCGGGGAGAAGTACACCGAACGGCACAAGAAGCGTGGAAAGCTCCTCGCCCGCGAACGGATCGAATTGCTGCTGGACCCCGACTCCCCCTTCCTCGAGTTGTGCCCGTTGGCGGCGTGGGGCAGCGAGTTCCCGGTCGGCGCCAGCACCGTGGTCGGGATCGGGGTAGTCGAGGGTATCGAGTGCCTGATCGTGGCCAACGACCCGACGGTCCGCGGTGGCACGAGCAACCCGTGGACACTGCGGAAAGGGTTCCGCGCCAACGATATCGCGCGGCAGAACCGGCTCCCGGTCATTTCACTCGTGGAGTCGGGCGGCGCCGACCTCCCCACCCAGAAGGAAGTGTTCATTCCCGGCGGTCGCATGTTCCGCGACCTCACCCAGCTGTCCGCCGCGGGCATCCCGACCATCGCGCTCGTCTTCGGGAACTCGACCGCCGGTGGCGCGTACATCCCGGGCATGTCCGATCACGTCGTGATGATCAAGGAACGGTCCAAGGTGTTCCTCGCCGGACCTCCGCTCGTGAAAATGGCCACCGGTGAGGAGTCGGACGACGAAACCCTCGGCGGCGCCGAAATGCACGCCCGCAAGTCCGGTCTCGCCGACTACTTCGCCGTCGACGAGCAGGACGCGATCCGGATCGGCCGCAGCATCGTCAAGCGACTGAACTGGAAGAAGCAGGGTCCCGCGCCCCGGGCCGAGGTCATCGAACCGCTCGCGGACCCCGAGGAACTGCTCGGCATCGTCCCCGCCGACCTCAAGATCCCGTTCGATCCCCGAGAGGTGATCGCCCGCATCGTCGACGGCTCCGACTTCGACGAGTTCAAGCCGATGTACGGGTCTTCGCTCGTCACCGGCTGGGCCGAACTGCACGGGTATCCGATCGGCATCCTCGCCAACGCGCGCGGTGTTCTCTTCAGCGAGGAGTCGCAGAAGGCCACCCAGTTCATCCAGCTGGCCAACCGCTCGAACACCCCGCTGCTGTTCCTGCACAACACCACCGGATACATGGTGGGTAAGGAGTACGAGGAGGGCGGGATGATCAAGCACGGTTCGATGATGATCAACGCGGTCTCCAATTCCACCGTCCCGCACATCTCGATCCTCCTCGGGGCGTCGTACGGGGCCGGGCACTACGGCATGTGCGGACGCGCATTCGACCCGCGATTCCTGTTCGCCTGGCCCAGTTCCAAGTCGGCCGTCATGGGCGGTGCGCAGTTGGCGGGCGTCATCTCCATTGTCAGCCGGGCGTCGGCCGAAGCGCGCGGCCAGGCCTTCGACGAAGAGGCCGACGCCGGCATGCGGGCCATGATCGAGAACCAGATCGAGGCCGAATCGATCCCGATGTTCCTGTCCGGTCGCCTGTACGACGACGGTGTGATCGATCCCCGCGACACCCGAACCGTGGTGGGAATGTGCCTGTCGGCCATTGCCAACGCCCCGATCGAAGGCGCCGAGAACTTCGGCGTCTTCCGGATGTGAGGCAGCACATGACAACCCTCGACGCCCCACACCTGATCCGGTCCGTCCTCGTCGCCAACCGTGGTGAGATCGCCCGTCGCATCTCCGCCACCTGCCGGCGGGCGGGCATCGGTACCGTCGCCGTGTTTTCCGACGCCGACGCATCGAGCCCGCACGTCGCCGAGGCCGACGCTGCGGTCCGGTTGCCCGGCAACAGCCCCGCCGACACGTACCTGCGCGGTGACCTCGTCATCGAGGCTGCCCGCCGGGCCGGCGCCGATGCCATTCACCCGGGCTACGGGTTCCTCTCGGAGAATGCCGATTTCGCGCGCGCCGTCCACGACGCGGGACTCACCTGGATCGGGCCACCCTCGCCCGCCATCGAGATGATGGGCTCGAAGGTGGAGTCCAAGAAGCTGATGGCCTCCGCCGGGGTCCCCGTCCTGGCCGAACTCGATCCCGACTCGGTCACCGAGGCCGATCTGCCCGTGCTCGTCAAGGCGTCCGCGGGCGGCGGCGGACGCGGCATGCGTGTCGTTCGCGAGCTCGCGGACCTGGCGGAACAACTGGAAGGCGCTCGCCGCGAAGCACAGTCGGCCTTCGGTGACCCGACGGTGTTCTGCGAGCGCTACCTGGAAACGGGCAGGCACATCGAAGTGCAGGTGATGGCCGACCGTCATGGAACGGTGTGGGCGGTGGGGGAGCGTGAATGTTCCATCCAGCGCCGTCACCAGAAGGTGGTCGAAGAGGCGCCGTCCCCGTTGGTCGAGGCCATACCCGGGATGCGGGAGCGGCTTTTCGAAGCAGCCCGAGTCGCCGCCAAGGCCATCGACTACGAGGGTGCCGGCACAGTCGAATTTCTCGCCGACCAGGCGGGAGACTTCTATTTTCTCGAGATGAACACCCGACTGCAGGTGGAGCACCCGGTCACCGAATGCACCACGGGGCTCGACCTCGTCGAACTGCAACTGCAGGTGGCGTCGGGTATTCCTCTCGCCGCGGAGCATCCCACCGTGTCGGGCCACTCCATCGAGGTTCGGCTGTACGCCGAGGATCCGGCTCTGAACTGGCAACCCCAGAGCGGCACCGTCCACCACTTCGACGTGCCGGGCACGACCACCGAGTTCGACGTTCTGCGCTCGCCCGGCGTCCGCCTCGATTCCGGTGTGGTCGACGGCTCCGTGGTGGGTGTGCACTACGACCCCATGCTCGCGAAGGTGATTTCGTTCGCGGCAACGCGGTCCCAGGCGGCTACCCGACTGGCGTCGGCCCTCGGCCGTGCGCAGATCCACGGGCTGCGCACCAACCGGGACCTGTTGGTCAATGTCCTGCGGCACCCGGCGTTCCTTGCAGGCGACACGGACACCGCCTTCTTCGCGACCCACGACCTCGCGGTGTTGTCGCGGCCGCTCGCGTCGGCTGACGCCCACAGGTTGTCGGCGCTCGCCGCCGCACTGGCGGACGCGGCGCACAACCGCGAGGTCGCGGCGGTGAACGCCACGCTCCCCAGTGGATGGAGGAACCTGCCGTCCGCTCCGCAAAGTAAGACGTTCAGCACAGGTGACCGTCAGATCGAGGTCCGGTACCTGCTCGGCCGGTACGGGCTGAAGGCGGACGGTTTCGACGATGTCACCCTCGTCGCGGCGACCGCGCGCAGGGTCGTGCTGGACGTTGCCGGGTTGCGCAGATCGTTCGAGGTGGCGCGCTACGGCGACGACGTATTCGTCGACTCGGCGCTCGGGCCGGTGAGCTTGCGGGCAGAGCTGCGATTCACCGATCCGAGCACCGTGGTGGCGGAGGGGTCCCTACTCGCCCCGATGCCCGGCTCGGTCATCCGCCTCGGCGCCGAGGTCGGCGATTCCGTGACCGTCGGCCAGCCGGTCGTGTGGCTCGAGGCGATGAAGATGGAACACACGATCAAGGCACCGGCATCCGGTGTGGTCACCGAACTGTCGGTGACCGTCGGTCAGCAGGTCGACGTGGGAACGGTACTGGCAGTAGTCGAAGCAGCGCAGGCTGAAGGAGAATCATGAGCTTCATCGAGACCGAAGAACAGAAGGAACTCCGTGCCTCCGTGTCGAGGCTCGGGGAGCGTTTTAACTACGTCGATTATGTGCTTCCTCGGGCGCGGCGCGGTGAACCACTGACGGAGTTGTGGAACGAGGCGGGCAAGCTCGGGTTCCTCGGCGTCAACCTCCCCGAGGAATACGGCGGCGGGGGAGCGGGCATCTACGAACTGGCGCTGGTCCAGGAAGAACTTGCCGCGCACGGTGCCGGGCTGCTGCTCGTGGTGGTGTCGCCCGCCATCTGCGGCACCATCATCGGCAAGTACGGAACCGAGGAGCAGAAGCAGAAGTGGCTCCCAGGACTCGCCGACGGGTCGAAGATCATGGCATTCGGCATCACCGAGGCCGATGCGGGTTCGAACTCGCATCAGATCACGACCACCGCGCGCCGGGACGGCGAGGACTGGGTGCTGACGGGGAACAAGATCTATATCTCCGGGGTCGATCAGGCCGATGCCGTCCTGATCGTCGCGCGGACCGAGGACTCGAAGACCGGCAAGCTGAAGCCTGCGCTCTTCATCGTCCCCACCGACGCCGAGAACTTTGTCAAGACGCCGATGGAGATGGACATCGTCGAGCCCGACCACCAGTTCATGCTGTTTCTCGACAGCGTGCGGCTTCCGGCGGACGCACTCGTCGGAGAGGCCGACGCCGCGCTGATGCAATTGTTCGCGGGCCTGAATCCCGAACGCATCCTGGGTGCGGCCATGGCTGTCGGCATGGGTCGGTACGCGCTCGACGCGGCCGTGAAGTTTGCGAACGAGCGCACGGTGTGGAAGACGCCGATCGGCGCTCACCAGGGGATTTCGCACCCACTAGCTCAAATCAAGATCGAGCTCGAACTCGCCAAGCTGATGATGCAGAAGGCCGCGGTGCTCTACGACAGCGGCGACGACTTCGGTGCCGCGGAGGCCGCGAATATGGCCAAGTACGCCGCCGCCGAGGCGAGCATCAAGGCCCTCGACCAGGCCATCCAGACGCACGGTGGGGCAGGCCTGACCAAGGAATACGGCCTGGCAGCGATGCTCGGTGCGGCCCGCATCGCCCGGGTGGCGCCGGTCAGCCGGGAAATGGTCCTGAACTTCGTCTCCCAGCACTCGCTCGGGTTGCCGAAGTCGTACTGATGTCGAACGGACAGCACATGACCGAAGTACACGCCGACCGGTTCGTCCGGTACGAGGTGAGTCGCGGGTTCGCCACTCTCACCCTGGACTCGCCGCACAACAGGAACGCGATCTCCGGGAGGCTGGTCGAGCAGCTTCTGCAGGGATTGCGGGACGCCGCTGCGGACAACGACGTCCGCGGCGTCGTTCTGACCCACACCGGCGGCACTTTCTGCGCCGGGGCGGATCTCAGTGAGACCGGTGGAGATGTCGGGTCCCGGACCCGTCAGATGGCGGAACTACTGCGCGCCATCGTCGAGCTGCCCAAACCGGTGGTGGCGCGGATCGACGGTCACGTCCGAGCGGGAGGCATGGGTTTGGTGGGTGCCTGCGACATCGCGGTCGCCGGACCTCGGAGCACCTTCGCCCTCACCGAGGTGCGTCTGGGGCTCGCCGCCTCGATCATCTCGTTGACCGTCCTTCCCCGCATCGACGCACGCGCGGCAGGCCGGTACTTCCTCACGGGGGAGAAGTTCGGCGCGCACGAGGCCGAGGCGATCGGACTGATCAGTGAGTCGGCGCAGGACCCGGACGACATCGTCGAGGAAATTCTCGACCAGTTCCGGCAGGCGTCACCACAGGGGCTGGCGGAGAGCAAGGCCCTGATCACAAGGGCACTGCTCGCCGATTTCGACCGCTACACCGACGAGCTGACAGCGCAGTCCGCGAGGCTCTTCGAGTCCGAGGAAGCCCGGGAAGGCATGATGGCGTTCCTGCAGAAGCGGCCGCCCACCTGGGCCTCCAGCCCCGTGCGCGGTTGACGAGTCTCAGGACTCGTCAACCGCGCACGGGCGCGCAGCGCAACGAGAGGAAGTGACCGCATGACCCGCGAACCGAAGCAGGACCGTAGCCGGGTCACGCGTGAGCATCTGCTCGAGGTCACCATCGACTGCCTCGCCGAACTGGGGTGGGGCGCCACCACCGTCAGCCTGGTGGCGCAACGCGCCGGGGTGTCGCGCGGTGCCACTCAGCACCATTTCCCGACGCGGGAAGATCTGATCACCGCCGCCCTCGAGGTGATGTTCGACGCCAGGATGGAGCAGGCCCGGCGGGAGGCCACCGACCTGCCATCGGGGGCGGGCCGCACCGAGGCGGTGGTGTCGCGGCTCGTCGACTACTACACGGGCACTCTCTTCAAAGCGGCCCTGCAGGTGTGGACCGCAGCCGCGGCCGACCCGGAGCTGCGGGCGCGGATCGTGCCGCTCGAGGAACGCTTCGGACGTGTCGCCCATCGCACCGCCGTCGAGCATTTCGGCTTCGACGACTCCGACCCGGTGGCACACCGCCTCGTGCAGGCCACCCTCGACCTGGCCCGCGGGCTCGGCCTCGCCGACGTCCTCACCGACGACTCGAAACGCCGCGCCGAGGTGGTACGTCAATGGGCTGCGCAACTCGACGCCGCGCTCCCACGGGGCACTGACGGCGCCGAACGGACACTCGACGCGGTGGCAGTCGACTGAACCGGGCACACCCCGGCCGGATCGGTAGAGTCAGCGTTCATGGGCAGGAAATGGGGAGTGCTCGCCGCGGTCGGTGTCGTGGCTGCCCTGGCCGGCTGCGGGGGCGGCGACGACGCCGGGACCGATACTGCCGCCCCACCCGCCACCGGGCAGATCACCGAACCGGGACCGTTCTTCGGTCAGTGCGGCTCCGTCACGGACGACGAAGTGTCGACGGCATTCGGTATGCCCTCCTTCACCGGCGTCACCCGCAACTCAGTCGGCTGTGAATGGGAAACCGCGGGAATCGGCGGGCCCAGCGTGACGTTCTCCTGGTACCGCGGCAGTCCGATCGGCCGCGAACGGGCGGGATCGGAACTGATCGGCCGGCCGGCCACCGACATCGACGTCCAGGGGAACCCTGGCTTCATCGCCTCTTCGGAGGGGATTCTGTGCGAACTCGGTGTGGAGTTCGGTGGCGATTTCATTCACTGGTCGGTGATGTATGCCGACGCCCGGCCGGCCGCCGACCCCTGCAAGGTTGCGCGGGACCTCGCCGAACTCAGCGTGTCGAGGGCGAAGTGAGCGGGGGCCAGATGATGAGCGGAGGAGTGATGAGCGGCGGACGTCGCCGCGCGGCAGAGGTTACGGCCGCGATCGTGTCGGTGGCCGGGCTGATCGCGGGATGCGGGTCGTCGATCGACGGTTCGGCCCGACCCGAAGGTGCCTCTGTCACCGGTGACACGGAGAGGTTCACCGCCCTCCTCGAGGAGTGCGACGCAGTCACCGACGAACAGATCGCCGAAGCGGTCGCCGCCGACGCCATCGAGCGCGGCTTCTTCGGCGCGATCTGCCGCTGGGATGCCGTCGGCGCCAACGGTCCGGTGAAGATCACCTTCAACTGGTTCGAGACAGGTTCGCTCGACACCGAGAAGGAGACGGGCGAGGAGCTGGGCTACAAGGTGGAGTCGTCGACCATCCAGGGCCGCAGAGCCGTGGTGATGCGGCCACCGAACGACCCAGGAGCCTGCGGGGTGAGCGTGGGATCGCCGTCCTCGGGTGTGGTCGGCTGGTGGGTGCAGTTCACCGCTGCCGCGGCGGATCCGTGCGAGGCGGCGTCCACCCTCGCCGATCTGACGCTCAACCTGAGCAGCTAGTGTGCTGGCACTCGAACCGAAAGCCCTCTTTCTCACCTCGCAGCCCTTACCACCGCCCGCCCGCTTTGACCTTCCGGCGCGCCGCCGGGTATCGTTGTGGGTCGTGTCCGGCATGCCCGGGCCGATCTGTGTGCCTAGCGAGGTATTGCCGTGCGCGCGTTCGTGCAGATTTGCTGCATGGAACGAGCATCCGGCTGCCTGTGTGGGGGTATGCGACACACCCGACCGTGGGGTGCGTGCACGTCACGCACCGTCGATAAGGTGCGGGGCAGTAGCTTCCTTGCCCCAACTGCTAGATCCCTAATTTCAGAACAGCCAAGGTTGCTTGTCCAGAGCAGTCTGTTCAACACGAAGAAAGCCGGTAAATGCCAACCATCAATCAGTTGGTCCGCAAGGGCCGCCGCGACAAGACCGCCAAGGTCAAGACGGCAGCTCTGAAGGGCAGCCCGCAGCGTCGTGGCGTGTGCACCCGCGTGTACACCACCACCCCGAAGAAGCCGAACTCGGCGCTCCGTAAGGTCGCGCGTGTGCGCTTGACCAGCTCCGTCGAGGTCACCGCTTACATCCCGGGTGAGGGCCACAACCTGCAGGAGCACTCCATGGTGCTCGTCCGCGGTGGTCGTGTGAAGGACCTCCCGGGTGTGCGCTACAAGATCATCCGCGGCTCCCTCGACACCCAGGGTGTCAAGGGCCGCAAGCAGGCACGCAGCCGCTACGGCGCCAAGAAGGAGAAGAGCTAATGCCACGTAAGGGCCCCGCTCCGAAGCGCCCGCTCATCAACGACCCGGTCTACGGTTCGCCCCTGGTGACGCAGCTCGTCAACAAGATCCTCCTGGACGGCAAGAAGTCCACCGCCGAGCGCATCGTCTACCAGGCGCTCGAGCAGGCACGCGAGAAGACCGGCACCGATCCGGTCGTCACCCTCAAGCGCGCTCTGGACAACGTCAAGCCTGCCCTCGAGGTTCGCAGCCGCCGTGTCGGTGGCGCCACCTACCAGGTGCCGGTCGAGGTCCGTCCGGGCCGTTCCACCACCCTCGCGCTCCGCTGGCTCGTGACCTTCTCGCGGCAGCGCCGTGAGAAGACGATGGTCGAGCGTCTCGCCAATGAGCTCCTCGACGCCAGCAACGGCCTCGGTGCCGCTGTGAAGCGCCGTGAGGACACTCACAAGATGGCTGAAGCCAACAAGGCATTCGCCCACTACCGCTGGTGACGTCACGTCGGAGCAGTCACCTCACCGTGACTGCTCCGGCGTCGTTGCTACGTCGGGCCCTACCCGGGCCCGGCCGATCTACAACTCGAGACAATGGCCCCGCTGGTGGAACACCGGGGAGGCCGACACCCGATACACGAGCTACGAGCGGGGAAGAATCCTGTGGCACAGGAAGTGCTGACCGACCTGAACAAGGTCCGCAACATCGGCATCATGGCGCACATCGATGCCGGCAAGACCACCACCACCGAGCGCATCCTGTTCTACACCGGTGTCAACTACAAGATCGGTGAGACGCACGACGGCGCGTCGACGACGGACTGGATGGAGCAGGAGAAGGAACGCGGCATCACGATCACCTCTGCCGCGGTGACTTGCTTCTGGAACAACAACCAGATCAACATCATCGACACCCCCGGTCACGTCGACTTCACCGTCGAGGTGGAGCGTTCGCTCCGCGTGCTCGACGGCGCTGTGGCCGTGTTCGACGGCAAGGAGGGCGTCGAGCCCCAGTCGGAGCAGGTGTGGCGTCAGGCCGCCAAGTACGACGTTCCGCGCATCTGTTTCGTCAACAAGATGGACAAGATGGGCGCGGACTTCTACTTCACGGTCCAGACGATCATCGACCGTCTCGGTGCCAAGCCTCTCGTCCTGCAGCTGCCGATCGGCGCCGAGGACGACTTCGACGGTGTCGTCGACCTGGTCGAGATGCGTGCCATCACCTGGCGCGGTGTCGTGCCGACCGGTGCCGAGCCCACCATCGAGGAGATCCCCGCGGATCTGGCCGACAAGGCCGCCGAGTACCGCGAGAAGCTGCTCGAGACCGTTGCCGAGTCCGACGAAGCTCTCATGGAGAAGTACTTCGCCGGCGAGGAGCTCTCCGTCGAGGAGATCAAGGCTGCCATCCGCAAGATGACGGTCGCGTCCGAGCTGTACCCGGTGCTGTGCGGTTCCGCGTTCAAGAACAAGGGCGTGCAGCCCATGCTCGACGCGGTCATCGACTACCTGCCGAACCCGCTGGACATCGGTGAGGTTCAGGGCCACGCGCTGGGCAACGAGGAGGAAGTTCTCACTCGTAAGCCGAGCAAGGACGAGCCGTTCTCGGCTCTGGCCTTCAAGATCGCAGCGCACCCGTTCTTCGGCAAGCTGACGTTCGTTCGCGTGTACTCCGGCCGGATCGATCCGGGTGCCCAGGTCATGAACGCGACCAAGGGCAAGAAGGAGCGCATCGGAAAGCTCTTCCAGATGCACGCCAACAAGGAGAACCCGGTCGACGAGGCCGTGGCCGGCCACATCTACGCGATGATCGGTCTGAAGGACACCACCACCGGTGACACCCTTTGCGATCAGAGCAGCCCCATCGTGCTCGAGTCCATGAGCTTCCCGGACCCGGTCATCCAGGTCTCGATCGAGCCCAAGACCAAGTCCGACCAGGAGAAGCTGGGCACCGCGATCCAGAAGCTGGCCGAAGAGGACCCCACGTTCTCCGTCGAGCTCGACGAGGAGACCGGCCAGACCGTCATCGGCGGTATGGGCGAGCTCCACCTCGACATCCTCGTCGACCGTATGCGTCGCGAGTTCAAGGTCGAGGCCAACGTCGGCAAGCCGCAGGTCGCCTACCGCGAGACCATCACCAAGAAGGTCGAGAAGCACGACTACACCCACAAGAAGCAGACGGGTGGATCGGGCCAGTTCGCCAAGGTGATCATCGCGCTGGAACCGTTCGTCGGCGAAGACGGCGCCACCTACGAGTTCGAGAACAAGGTCAGCGGTGGCCGCATCCCGCGCGAGTACATCCCCTCCGTGGATGCAGGCGCACAGGACGCGATGCAGTACGGCGTCCTGGCCGGTTACCCGCTGGTCAACCTCAAGCTGTCGCTGCTCGACGGTGCATACCACGATGTCGACTCGTCTGAAATGGCCTTCAAGGTTGCCGGTTCGCAGGCACTGAAGGAAGCCGCCCGCAAGGCCGGCCCGGTCATTCTCGAGCCGCTCATGGCTGTCGAGGTCACCACACCCGAGGAATACATGGGTGACGTGATCGGCGACCTGAACTCCCGCCGTGGCCAGATCCAGGCCATGGAGGAACGCAGTGGTGCCCGTGTCGTGAAGGCGCTGGTTCCGCTCTCGGAGATGTTCGGTTACATCGGTGATCTGCGGTCGAAGACCCAGGGCCGGGCGAACTTCTCCATGGTGTTCGATTCCTACGCAGAAGTTCCCGCGAACGTCTCGAAGGAAATCATCGCCAAGGCGACCGGCGAGTAACCTCGGTTCCAGCCGGCCGAAAGCACGACCCAGTAATAACAACCGCACTGCTGCATACCGCAAGCATCAATCAGTCCAGGAGGACACACAGTGGCGAAGGCGAAGTTCGAGCGGACGAAGCCGCACGTGAACATCGGCACCATCGGTCACGTCGACCACGGCAAGACCACGCTGACCGCGGCCATCACCAAGGTTCTGCACGACGCGTACCCGGATCTCAACGAGGCCTCGGCCTTCGACGAGATCGACAAGGCTCCTGAGGAGAAGGCTCGCGGTATCACGATCAACATCTCGCATGTTGAGTACCAGACCGAGAAGCGCCACTACGCGCACGTCGACGCTCCCGGTCACGCCGACTACATCAAGAACATGATCACCGGTGCGGCGCAGATGGACGGTGCCATCCTCGTGGTCGCCGCCACCGACGGCCCGATGCCCCAGACGCGTGAGCACGTGCTGCTCGCCCGCCAGGTCGGCGTGCCCTACATCCTCGTCGCTCTCAACAAGGCCGACATGGTCGACGACGAAGAGATCATCGAGCTCGTCGAGATGGAGGTCCGTGAGCTCCTCGCTGCGCAGGAGTTCGACGAGGACGCTCCGGTGGTCAAGGTTTCCGCACTGAAGGCGCTCGAGGGCGACCCGGAGTGGACCAAGAACATCCTCGAGCTCATGGCTGCGGTCGACGAGTCCATCCCGGACCCGGTTCGCGAGACCGAGAAGCCCTTCCTCATGCCCGTCGAGGACGTCTTCACGATCACCGGTCGTGGCACCGTCGTCACCGGTCGTATCGAGCGTGGCGTGATCAACGTCAACGAGGACGTCGAGATCGTCGGCATCAAGGAAACCAAGACCAAGACCACGGTCACGGGTATCGAGATGTTCCGCAAGCTCCTCGACTCGGGCCAGGCAGGTGACAACGTCGGTCTGCTCGTGCGTGGTATCAAGCGCGAAGATGTCGAGCGTGGACAGGTTGTCGTCAAGCCCGGCACCACCACCCCGCACACCGAGTTCGAGGGCCAGGCGTACATCCTGTCCAAGGACGAGGGCGGCCGCCACACGCCGTTCTTCAACAACTACCGTCCGCAGTTCTACTTCCGTACCACGGACGTGACGGGCGTTGTGACGCTGCCCGAGGGCACCGAGATGGTCATGCCCGGTGACAACACCGAGATGTCCGTCAAGCTGATCCAGCCCGTCGCCATGGACGAGGGCCTGCGCTTCGCGATCCGCGAAGGCGGCCGCACCGTCGGCGCCGGCAAGGTCACGAAGATCAACAAGTAGGCACCCGCCTGCCTGTGATCGACTGATCACGCTGCACTACGCGCCAGTGGCGCTCATCCTCCGGGATGGGCGCCACTGGCGTTTTCTCGTCCGACCTCGTGGGGTGTCAGCGGAAGCCCAGGGCGTCCCACTCGCGGATTTCTCCCGGGAGCGCGATGCCCTCGAGGACGAAGGGGTCGTTCGCGACGAATTCCTCGGCTCGCTCCCGGCTCGTGAAGATCGCCATCGACCCGTGGGCCACGGGGTCGTCGAACGGGCCGATACTCAGCAGACCCCCTCGAGTGGAGAACTCGTCGAGGTACGCCAGATGCCGCGGGTACACCTCGGGGATACGCGCTGCACTGTCCGGATCGGTCGCATAGAACACCACATATTCCATGAGCCCGAACGTACCGAGTATGTGCGGGTGCGCGGGTCAGCTCTCGGAACTTTGTGCCGGCTGATCGGCCCGATCGAGGTGCAGCAGGACCTGGGTGGCCACCTCGTTGTCACCGACCGTCGCCGCAACCCAGGCGGCGATGCGCTCCGATGTACGGGTGAAGTCGGCGAGGTCGATCGTCGGATCAGCGGTCACGACGACGGACAGGGTGGGCAGTCCGCGTTCGTTGACGGCACGTGCACGGGTCTGCCGCACCCCCGGGTACCGCTCGAGCTCACTCGACACCCCGTTGGCGAGAGACCCGAGGTCCACGGTGACGAAGGTTCCGGAGTCGCGGTCCGGCACCGCAACGGGCGCGGTGCGTCGCCTGGTGAGATCGAGTGCCAGCAGCACCGTTCCGAACAGCACACCCCCGACGACCGTTGCGGCGAGCGCCCACCCCCACCAGTTCTCCTCAGGCAACGAGGTGACCCGTGCGCGGTCGTAATGCGACACCCATTCCCGGACGATCGGTACACCGAGGTCCCAGGCGACGGCGTAGGCGCCCACACCGAAGAGGAGGAGGCCGACGACGAGGACGATCAGACGATTGACGGCAGCGGTGCGATGCGTCATGGCTTCACCTGCACTCGGAGTTCGGGGGCGGTACCCAGTAGTGACAGGGTCGGTTCCACGGCTTCGCGGACCGAGATGGCGACGTCACCGGCCGAGAATGCTTCGCTGCGCACCACTCGCACGGTGACGTGTTTGCGGTCGACCGTGGTGTGCGCGGACTGCACGCCGAGAGCGGTGCGGGCGTGGCTGCTGCAATGGCGAGCGAGGTCGGTGGGTCGAAACCAGACGATCGGTGTGTCGCCGACTCGCAGTGGCAGATGTGTGCGTGGTCGGGGTTTGACAGCCGCGACGATGAAGACGACGCCGAGTACTATCGCGCTCACCGCGGCCGGGACTATCCACTCCGACCAGTGCAGCCGTCCCAGCCACTCGACGGTGTTCCGTATCCAGGGTGCATTCGCGAAAGTGCCTCGCATGATGAGCAGTTCGCGCGCCGAGACGAGTGCCAGGCCCAGAGCTGCGACCGCGATGATGATCGCGGCCGGTACCGCGGCCGGTGTGGCCCGCGGTGTGCGCGGTCGGAGCGGGACAATGCGCGCGTCCGGAGCGCGGGAGTCGTCGTCCTGGTAGGGCGTGTCCGGTGAACTGTCCTCGTCCGGGGCTGCCTCTGTTCCGGCGACCACGATGTTCAGTTCGCACACCGGCAACCCGGTCAGATCCTCGATGCGGCGGCTCACTTCCGCACGCAGCCGCCGGCTCAGGATGTCGAGACGGCACGGCCAGCGCATCGCGATGTACAGGTTGATGGCGACGGCATCGGCGCCCGTCGACACATCGGCGCGGGGGAGTTCGCGACCGGTGAGCCGGGACAGTCCGCCGGACTGCCTGACCACGCCGGGTACCTGCAAGGCTGCGGCGACGGCGATCTTCACGATGGCGCGCTCTTTGATGACCAACTCGCCGCGCAATCCGGACGCGTCGTAGTCGGCGGCCGCCTCGTCGACACCGGCAGCCGATCCGGTGGGGGAGGGTTCAGCCACGGCCACGGCTTCGGAGGATGGCGCCGAGGTCGAGGTGACCGTCCCGGTGTGCACCGACAGCCATTCCTACCGCGCCGAGAAGAACCGCGAAGACGAATCCGCTGAAGCCGCCGAGGATTCCGGCGATCGCGAGGAGTAACCCGACGACCAACCCTGTGACTGTACTGTTCATTGTGTGTGTCCTGTCTCGGTCAAGAGATCTTCGATGGTCACGTCGACGGGGACGTTCACCAGCGATTCGACGGCGGCCCGTACGTTTTCGGCGGTATCGACGACATTCGCCGGGTAGCGCACGGCTACGTGAACGGCGCACGACGACGGACCGATGGTCACTCCGGTGACACGACGGCCGGGCAGATAGGTCGCGATTTCCCCGAATTGGCCGCCGTGCAGGGCTGCGACGCCGGGAGTGGCGAGGACGGCGGCGGCAACCCGTTCCGACAGATTTTCGGTGCCGGTGTCCGGCAAGGGCGACCCTGTCACTGCACCCTCGGTTTGAGGTCCGACTCGGCCACGATGTCGGGTTCCTCGAGCATGACGTCGAAGACGGTGATGTTCACTTCCGTCACCTCGAGCCCGGTCATACGCTCGACGGCGGCGATGACGTTGCGGCGAATTCCGACGGCGAGTTCGTGTAGTGCGACGCCGTATTCGGCCACGATGCCGATGTCGATGGCGGCCTGCTTTTCCCCGACCTCGACGGCGACCCCTTGCGCGTGATTGACCCGTGCGCCGGGGATCCGGTCACGGAGAGCGCCGACTGCGCGGGCGGTGCCGCCACCCACGTCGTAGACGCCGTTGATCTCGCGAGTGGCGATGCCGGCAATCTTGGCGACCACGGCGTCGGCGATGATGGTCCGCCCCTGGGAGCTGACGAGTTCCGGCGTCGCTCCGGCACCGAACTGCACGCGGCTGCGCGCGCCTGAATCGCTGGTCATCGTGGATCCTTCCGAGTCGCCTGCCTTGTCCTCAACAGTAGTGATACCCGACCGTACGTGTGGCCCGACACAAGCTATGCGCCGACGGGAAGTCGCGAGCGCCGGTGGGCGAAAAATATCTGATATTGCCCACGGGTAGCATTCGAGTGATCCAGGTAACAACACGCACTACCGAAGGACATCGATGGCTGACGTGCCCGCCGTGGACAGCGTTTCCCCGGAAAAGCCGACTCCGCCGGAGGAGAACACAGCGCAGGTGGCTCCGGGCGGGGGAGCTGCCCCGCCGTCGGCCGGTTGGAGTTCCGGGACTGCAGTTGCCGCCGGTGTGCTGTCGGTGGCGGCGCTGTCGCTGGTCGCCCTCAGTGGGTACTTCGGCTACTCGCACTGGCAGGCCGAGCGCGATGTCCGGGAGCGGGCGGAGATACTGGACGCCGCCCGCCAAGGGGTCGTGAACTTGACGACCATGAACTTCGAGCGCGCCGACGAGGACGTGCAGCGAGTACTCGACGGCGCGGCCGGAGAGTTCCGCGACGAGTTCGAGGCGCGCTCGAAGGACCTCGTCGCCGTCATGCAGGAAGCGCGGGTCCGGTCCGAGGGTGAGGTGCGGCAGGCCGCAATCGAATCGCAGAGCGGCGATTCCGCCGACGTGATAGTCACTGTCGCACAGAAGGTTTCGAATGCCGGTGGCGCAGCGGAAGAACCGCGCGGACAGCGGATGCGGGTCACGGTGCAACTCGACGACGGCCGGTACAAGATCGTGAAGGCGGGGTTCGTCCAGTGAACGCAGAAGAGAAGGTGCAATGGTGGTCGCGGAACCCGCGCAGGTTGGTCTCCGTCCTGGCTGCACTCACCGCGGTGTCGGCGGTGCTGGCCGCAACCCTCTACGTGACGACGTATCGACCGGACCAGCGTGTCGATGACGACGTGCGCGCGGCGGTGACCGACACCGCGTCGCAGGGCGCGGTCGCCCTTCTGTCCTACACGCCGGACACTGTGGCTAGCGTCGTCGACACCGCCCGCGGTCGCCTGACAGGAGAGTTCCTCGACTATTACTCGAAGTTCACCACGGAGGTCGTGGTGCCGGCCGCGCAGGAGAGCCAGGTAGCCACCGAAGCGACGGTGGCGGCGGCCGGTCCCGTGGACGTACAGGCCGACACAGCGACAGTGCTCTTGTTCGTGAACCAGACGACGACGAGTGCCGCGGAACCCGAACCGGCCACGACGGCGACGAGTATCAACGTCGAACTCACGCGCTCCGGCGACGACTGGCTGATCTCCGGCTTCGATCCTGTCTAGTCGGCGCGAGTAGCGTGTGCGCGCATGAGCACCCTCCGAGAGGTCGGCGAACGCGCATCGTGGCGCTGCTGGCTGTGTGATGAACCGGTAGATCCCGACATGTCGGTCAACGATCCGCGCGGACCCAGTATCGACAGCGTTGTCACCGCGAAGAAGGCGAAGGCGAAGGGCGGCACCGAACGCCTGGCGCACCGCGCGTGCAATACGAAGAAAGGCGCGGTCAAACCGGTCGTGCCGTGGCCGGACCGGTTGTTCGTCGTCGATCCCGCACCGATCATCGGCGTGGTCGAGCAGTTGAGCCGCAAAGGCGGGCGTGTCGCGGTGGCGCGCTGCCCGGGAAAGTCGGATGCCGAAGAGGCGTCGGAGTGGCTGCTCGACCGGTTGTCCCGGTTGGCTCCGGACCTGCGGGTGGAGTCGCAGATCGACGCCGCGGGTGGCGCGTATCTGCTGGTCCTTCGCACCGCCTGACCCGTGAGTACTTGTTAACCGTGGCCGGTTAAGAAGTACTCACGGGCGGGGAAGCCGCACGAGGGAGTAACGTCGGATCCAGAACATGAATCCGACCTCGAGTGCGAAGGAATCCCGATGAATCTGGCTTTGACCGACGAGGAGCTGGCGTTCCGTGACGAGATGCGAACGTTCTTCACCACGCAGATTCCGGCGGAGATCCGTGAGCGGTATGAGCGCGGAGAAGAGGTGGGGAGGGAGGGGTTCGTCGAGTCGCAGCGGATTCTGAATGCGAACGGGCTCGCGACGCCGCATTGGCCGGTGGAGTGGGGCGGCCGGGACTGGACGCCGGTGCAGAAGCACATCTGGTTGGAAGAGTTGCAGTTGGCGTCGGTGCCCGAGCCGCTCGCGTTCAATACCGGCATGGTCGGCCCGGTGATTGCGGCGTTCGGTTCACAGGAGCAGAAGGAAAGGTTCCTGCCGCCGACCGCGAATCTCGACATCTGGTGGTGCCAGGGGTTCTCCGAGCCCGAGGCCGGCTCGGACCTGGCGTCGCTGAAGACCCGCGCCGTCCGTGACGGCGACGAGTATGTGATCAACGGTCAGAAGACGTGGACCACGCTGGCGCAGCACGCGGATTGGATTTTCGTTCTCGCCCGCACCAATCCGGATGCGCCCAAGAAGCAGGCCGGTATCTCGTTCATCCTCGTCGACCTGAGTACGCCCGGGGTGACGGTGCGCCCGATCAAACTCATCGACGGCGGCCACGAAGTCAACGAGGTGTTCTTCGAGGACGTTCGGGTCCCGGCGGAGAATCTCGTGGGCGAAGAGAACCAGGGCTGGAGTTACGCGAAGTTCCTCCTCGGCAACGAGCGCACCGGGGTGACCCGGCTCGGATTTTCCAAGGTGCGTGTGGCGCAGGCAAAAAAACGCGCCGCGGAGATTGCGGTCGGGGACGGCACCTTGCTGGAGGATCCGCTGTTCGCCGCGCGAGTCGCAGAACTCGAGAACGAGATCATCGCATTGGAGTTGACGCAGTTGCGGGTGGTGGCGAGTTCGGCCGACGGGAAGCCGAATCCGGCGTCGTCGCTACTGAAGCTGCGGGGGTCCGAGCTGCAACAGGCCACGCTCGAGTTGTTGACCGATGTCGCGGGACCGGACTCGCTGCCCTTCGCGGCCGGTGAGGGTATTGCCTCGCCGCTCTGGGCGCAGCGGACGGCACCGACGTATCTGAACTACCGCAAGGTGTCCATCTACAGCGGATCGAGCGAAGTGCAGCGCAGCATCATCGCCTCCTCGATCCTCGGATTGTGAGGGGTGTGTCATGGATTTCGAACTGACCGACGAACAGAAACTGCTGCGCGACACCACCCGCGAGCTACTCGGCCGCAGTTACGACGCGGAGAAGCGTAACGCCGTCACCGACACCGAGCAGGGGTGGAGCCCGCAGGTGTGGAAGCAACTCGCCGAGGTGGGACTGCTCGGTTTGAGCTTCGCCGAGGATGACGGCGGAATGGGCGCCGGTCCAGTCGAGGTGGCGTCGGTGATGACCGAAATCGGCCGCCGGCTCGCCCCTGAACCCGTCCTCGACGCGGTGCTCGTTCCCGGCGGGTTGATCGCTGCGGTAGGCAGCACGGAGCAGCGCCGCCGAATCCTGCCGGAGGTGTCGGAGGGCAACCTGTTGCTGGCGTTCGCCGATCGGGAACCGGGGGTGCGGTGGCCCTCCACCCGAGTGTCCACGACCGCGAAGCAGGACGGCGACTCCTGGACGGTGTCGGGTATCAAGAACCCCGTCCTGCACGGGGGAAGCGCGAACACGCTGGTCCTCACAGCGACACTCCCCGGTGGTGGGGTCGGGCTGTTCCTCGTCGACGCCGACGCTCACGGGCTTACCCGCACGGGTTACGCGACTCACGACGGACTGCGCGCCGCGCAGATCGAACTGTCGGACACTCCGGCGGAGCCGCTCGGTGAGGGCGGCGATGCGTCGTCGGCGATCGAGGGCGCGCAGATCCGGGCGCAGGCGGCGTTGTGCGCGGAGGCGGTCGGCGCGATGGAGGAAGCGTTGCGGTTGACGACCGAGTACCTGAAGACCCGCAAGCAGTTCGGTGTCCCGATCGCGAAATTCCAGACCCTGACACATCGGGCGGCGGATATGTATGTGCTGCTGGAACTGGCTCGCAGCATGAGCCTGTACGCGACGATGTCGCTGGCCGACGGAACCGTCGACCCGGTGGTCGCCTCTCGTGCGAAGCTGCAGATCGGGCGTTCGGCCCGCAAGATCGGGCAGGAAGCGATCCAAATGCACGGTGGCATCGGCATGACTGCGGAGTATCCGGTCGGGCACTACGTCAGCAGGCTCACCGCCATCGAACACACCCTCGGCGGCTCCGACGACCACCTTCGTGTCCTCGCGTCGGCGACCACCCAGGGGACCATCAGCATCATTTAAGAGCACCTGTGAGTACTTGTTAACCGCCCGCGGTTAATAAGTACTCACAGGGGTTGGTCTCGGCTTGGTATCGAATTACGGCGTTTCCGACGTGTCGCGCGGGTGGTGGTGGTGTGACGCGGATAACGTTCTGCGCGCAACACCAGAACTCACGGGGGACGTTCGTAATCTCGGTGAAGGAGTATTGCCATGGGGTCCGGTCCAGTCAAAGCGATCATGTGGAGCCTGCTTTTCGTGGGACTCGTCGGTGCGGGAGTCGGGATTTCCGAGCTGCACGTTCAGTGGACGGTCGCGTCGCTGATCGTCGCGTCGGTCTCCGGCCTTGTCTTGCTCAGGATTCGCGCAGACGCGCACCCCGAACTGCACAGCGACCGCCGGATGGCCGCCGGCTAGGCCCGCGTCACTCCGTCTGGAGCCTGTCTGCCCACCTGCGAATGTCGCCGCGTTCCAGTGCGAGCGCCAGCAATTCCGGGAACTTGTCCGGTGTGCAGGCGAACGCGGGAATCCCGAGAACACCCAGGGCCGCCGCGTTGTCATGGTCGAACGACGGGGCGCCGTCGTCGGACAGTGCCAGCAGCACGATCACCTGGACCCCGGCCGTCTTCATGGCAGACATCCGCCGCAGCATCTCGCCGCGGATTCCGCCCTCGTACAGGTCCGAGATGAGCACGAACAGCGATTCGGTCGGTCTGTCGATCAGCGACTGGCTGTAGGCGATCGCCCTGTTGATGTCGGTGCCGCCGCCGAGCTGCGTGCCGAACAGGACGTCCACAGGATCGGACAGTTTGTCTGTCAGATCCACGACCGCAGTGTCGAAGACGACGAGCGAGGTCTTCAAGGCGCGCATCGATGCGAGAACGGCGCCGAAGACGGAGGCGTAGACGACGCTCGACGCCATCGACCCCGACTGGTCGATGGCGAGGACAACGTCGCGGTGCACCGTCGGTGATCGACGTCCGTACCCGATCATCCGTTCCGGCACCACGGTCTTGTACTCAGGAAGATAGTGGGCGAGGTTGGCGCGGATGGTGCGGTTCCAATCGACGTCACGGAGCTTCGGATTGGTGGTGCGCGCAGCCCGGTTGATGGCGCCGGTCACCGCGGTCCGTGTTTTCTGCGCGATGCGTTCCTTGATCTGCCGGACCACTGTGTCGACGACCATGCGGGCGGTGGCTTTGCTCGTTTCGGGCATCACCCGATTGAGGCTCAGCAGCGTGCCGACGAGGTGGACGTCGGGTTCGACGGCGTCGAGCAGTTCGGGTTCGAGCAGCAACTCGGTAAGTCCGAGCCGGTCGACGGCGTCCTTCTGCATCACCTGGACGACGGTGCTCGGGAAGTACGTCCGGATGTCGCCGAGCCACCGCGCCACCTTCGGCGCCGAGCTTCCCAGGCCGGCACCGCGGCGACGGCTACCGGTGTCCTCGGGGTTCGCGTCGTACAGGGCGGACAGCGCACCGTCCATCGCGGCATCCGACTTGGAGCCCAGCCCGCCCGTCGACTCCTCGGCGGCGTCACCGAGCAGCAACCGCCACCGTCGTAACCGCTCGGCGTCTTCGCTCACGACGGCACTCCCAGAATGTCGGCCACCGTGCGGATCGCGACCGCGGCTCGCCGCGGGTCGATCGGAGCTGCAGCTTCGCTTCGGTTTCCGCCCTGCACGGACTGGCCGATCGCCTGACGTTCCCCGGTGTCGAAAGCGCCGAATGTTCGCCGCAGCAACGGCAGCGTGTCTACGAAGTCCTGCTCACCCAGTCCCGATACCCAGGTGTCGAGAAGGCGCAGCAGTTCGCGATCGTGGACGAGAAGCAAGCCACCGCCGCCGAGGAAGCCGTCCACCCATCCTGCCTTCGCGGACGGTGTGGCGCCGACAGACAATGCCCGCGATAACCTGGTCGCGGAGTCGGTTTCGCTGATCGCGCCGGCGTCGCGGAGCAGCCGGACCATCCGGCCGATCACCAGGCCGTTCACATCGCTGCGATCGACGAGCCCGGCGAGAGCGCCCAGCCATCGTTTCGACGCGCGATCCTCGTCGCGGAGCATCACGGCGGCATGGACTCCGTCGATCGCCCGGCGCTTCTCGATCGCGCTGTCGTCGTCCAATCCCGACAGCGCCGACCCCAGTCCCGCGCAGATCCGCACCAGGAGGCTGTCGTTGACGCGGGCGAGGGACGAGATGTCGGTGCCGCGGACGTCACCGTAGCGGAGGGTCCGGGTGAGGGACGGCAGCGCATCCATCAGATGCATCACGTCGTGGTCGAGGGCGGCGGCCGTGTCCAGCGCACGGAGCAGTTCGGACAGCGCATCGGTGAGATTCGACAGCAGCGCCTGCTCGAGGAGTGCGGTGAGCTGGGCGAGGGAGACGTCCTCGGCCGACGCTTCGGCCCGTACTTTGGCGGTGGCTGCGGCCTCGACTGTCGTTCCCCAGAGTGATGCCTCGATGATGGCGACGGCGAGTTCCGGCTTCCAAATCAGTGACCACGTTTCGCGGAACGTCCCGGTCGCGTTGATCTCGCTGTCCGCGGGAACGCCCCACCCGACTCCCAGTAGCTGCAGGCGGTGGAGTAACCGGGAGCGCGTGACGTCGATGTCCTTTCGAAGATCTAGGTCGAGTGTCTTCTCCGTGGCCTGCTGCTTGAGGCGGAGCGTTTTTGCCCGTGCACGCAGGTCGGCGTCGAGCGGGACGGTGGGTGTGTCGTCCGGGACGCCGCCGAGTGCCTCACCGACCACGAGTCGCCGGGTGATCAGGTCGAGCAGGACGTCGTTGCCGTCGCACATCACGGCGCGGGTTGCCTCGGTGACCTCGGACAGGCCGGCCAGGGGACGTGAGCGCATGGCGGCCAGGGTGTCTGCCAGGCGTACCGCCTCGATGACGTGCGCGCTCGACACCGGGAGGTCCTCGGCGCGCAGCACGCGAGCCACCTTGGTGAGCCAACGTGGGATCGTACGGTCGCCGGCGGTGAAGAGGTGGTGATACCAACCCGGTGAGGTGATACCGGCTCCGTACCCCGAGGCCGTGGACAGACGCGAATGGGTCCACGGAACCCACGTCAGTGAGGTTTTGATCTTCGGCAGGCCCTTGAGGATTCGCGCATCGGCGGTGGCGGGGCCGAGGGGCCCGGAGAGCGCCGGCGCATGCCAGGCACCACAGATCACCGCCACGCGCTGAGCACCGCCCTTGATGGCCTTGCGCAACGTCTGGCGCATGTAGGCCTCGCGTCTTCTCGTCTCCTCGTCGAGGTCGGTGGCATTGCGCAGATCAGACATCGCTTCGGTGATGGCATCGAACGAGTCTGCGCCGGTGCCGGATTCGATTACTGCGTCCCACCAGCGTTCGGGGTCGTCGTATCCGGCAGCCGCGGCGAGCTGGGCCAACGGGTCTGTGCGATCGGATTCGGCGGATTCGGCGGCGAGCGTGTGGGCAGCCGGGAGATCACAGAACCGCACGTCGACTCCGTGCTCCGCGGACCACGAGAGTGCCTGCCACTCAGGGGAAAATACTGCGAATGGCCAGAACGCAGCCGTCCGCGGTTCCCCGGTGGCGTACGCCAGCAGTGCCACCGGCGGTTCCATGGCATCGGCGGCCGTCAGTGCGATCAGCGGGTCGGCGTCCGCGGGCCCTTCGATCAGGACTGCATCGGGTGTGAACGCCTCGAGTGCGCGTCGCACCGACCGTGCGGATCCGGGCCCGTGATGGCGGATGCCGAAGACACGGACATCGGAACTCACCCGGTGACCTCCCGGCAGGCTCGGTAGAAGTCCGACCAGTCCTCGCGTTCACGGACAACCGCTTCGAGATACTCCGTCCACACCACCTTGTCTGCCACCGGATCCTTCAGTACGGATCCGAGGATGCCTGCGGCCACATCAGAGGGCCCCAACGTGCCGTTGCCGAAGTGCGCGGCGAGCGCCAGTCCGTTGGTCACCACGGAGATGGCCTCCGCGGTCGACAATGTTCCGGACGGCGACTTCAGCTTGGTACGGCCGTCCGAGGTGGCGCCGGAGCGTAATTCGCGGAACACGGTGACCACTCGGCGGATCTCGTCGACCGTCGCGGGGATTTTCGGCAGTTCCAGTGAGGCGCCCAGTTGTTCGACGCGCCGAGTGACGATGGCGACCTCGTCCTCTTCGCTGGCGGGCAGCGGCAGGACCACCGTGTTGAAGCGCCTGCGGAGTGCGGAGGAGAGGTCGTTCACACCGCGGTCGCGGTCGTTGGCGGTGGCTATCAGGTTGAAACCTTTGGTTGCCTGTATTTCGATGCCCAATTCGGGCACCGGCAGGGTTTTCTCCGAGAGCACGGTGATGAGCGCGTCCTGCACGTCGGCCGGAATCCGGGTGAGCTCTTCGACTCGGACGATCCGGCCGCTCTCCATCGCGGTCATTACCGGGGAGGGGACGAGCGCTCCCGCGGTGGGACCTTCGGCCAGGAGCCGGGCGTAATTCCATCCGTACCGGATGGCCTCCTCCGGGGTTCCGGAAGTTCCCTGGATCAGCAGCGTCGACGTCCCGGAAATCGCGGCCGAAAGATGTTCGGACACCCACGTCTTGGCTGTGCCGGGGACACCGAGGAGCAGGAGTGCCCGATCGGTGGCCAGGGTAGCGACTGCGACTTCCATCAACCGGCGGGGGCCGACGTATTTGGGGGTGATCACGGTGCCGTCCTCGAGTTCACCCCCGAGTAGGTACGTGACGACGGCCCACGGCGACATCTTCCAGGACGGCGGCCGCGGCCGGGTGTCCTGAGCGGCGAGGGTCGCGAGTTCATCGGCGTAGTCCTGCTCGGCATGGGGACGCAGCAAGTCGGCCTGGCCGGCCACGATCTCGGTCACTCGAGCTCCTTCAGCAGCGTTCGGCGGTGTTCGATGTTGGCGGCGGCCGTCGAGAACGCCTGCTGCCAGCCGTGGTCGCGGGTGCGTTCGGCGGCCGCGTGCAGCAGGGGAACTGCGCTGAACGGGAAGTGTGTCTCGGCACTGCGCAGCGTCGAGTAGTGGCTGTGCCGGGACAATTGTCCGAGCTCCTTGCCTGTCGAGGCGTGCCGCACCGCGATGTCCTCGAATCGGGCGATGATGCGTTGCGCGAGTTCGAGGGGCCACGGGTGCGGGAGATCGTCGAACAGTGCCGCCCCGTCCACGCCCAGCAGGTAGGAGTCGGCGTGGCCGGTGAGTATGTACTCCAGCCGCTCACCGGCGGGAACGAGGGGGACGACGCGCCGCTCGGTCTGCCTGCCCTGTTTGTGCAGGAAGGCGGACGCCCATCGCGGGTTGCGTTGCAACACTGTCGCGTTGACCCAGGCCTCGGTCATCACATCACGCCATTGGTCCTCGATGCGGATGTCCAGGGCCTGGGATGCGGATCCGATCATGTCGTCCCACACCGACAGTGGTGCTGCGGTGACCACCATTCGCAGCCACCAACTCCGAATTCCCTTGTTTTTGAAGTGCACGTTTTCGATGCCGTCACGCCGCGCCGAATCGTCGAGCGAACCCGGCATGTTCACCACCAGGCGGGTGCGGAGAGGCTTCTTCTCCACCCGCACCCATGCGCGGGCGCGGGCAGCCATCCGCTGCGCGTACGCCGAGCGGGGAAGTTGGCGCAGCAACTGGACTGCATGCTGGCGAACATCTTTGCGTCGGTCGTCGAGTGCGTGCTCGAGGAGGGCGGCGTCTGCGTCGCCGAGTCCGGTGGCCAATGCTGCGATGAACGCGGCCCGGTGCTCACCGCGTTCGGTATCCCACGTACGTTGCAGTTCCGCCGTGGCGGCCGCCGGATTCACCGAGCGCATCGCCGTGAGCCACTGCAGACGTTCCGGATGGGAGCCGCGATGCCACACCTCGAGGCGATCGGCTGTCCGCCGGAGCATCGACCATTCCGGGTTCTGGGCCGCCAGCCACTGTCCGCGTGGTCCGGTGAGCCGGAGAATGTTCTCCCGGTGCGTGTCGTTGCTCCGTGCCGCGGACATCAGGTCGGCGACGAGATGATCCGGTGCCCGGTACCCGCGCTCGACGGCCACGGCGAACCACTCCGTCAGAGTCCACGACTTGGCGGCGAGCAGTTGCATCAGGTGGTCGGCCGCCGCCGGGGGCAGTTGCACTCGGTCGTCCTCCTCGGCGGGCGCAGGCGCGACGTGCAGGGAGGCAGTGACCCCGCCTGCTCGATGGGCGTTTTCCAAAGCGGCCGCACCCAGCAGTACTTCGGCAGGATCGCCAGTAATCGATTGCGCCAGTTGCCCCGTGGCGAGGTCCTGCAGTGCGGGAGTGGACCGGGCCGTACCCAGGAGGGCCGTCGACAGAAGTTCGCTCATCGTCGTCTGCCTGCCGTGCGGGTCGAGACGGACGGTGCCGTTGCGGATACGAGCGAGTGGACGACACCGCGGTCGAACACGGACACCGGAGTCAGTGCCTCGCTGTTCCAGTCACCGCACACGGTGACCGGGTGGCCGCCGGAGATGCCGAGCAGTGTCCACAAATTTCTCTCGTCACCGGTGACCGGCAACGCTCGCCCTTCGGCGTCGACCAGCAGCCATCCCTCATCCGTGACCGTCGGCGTGACACCGCCCAGCAACACGGGCCACGAACGAACCCACGGGTCGGCGCCGATGACGTGGGCGAAGGCGTCGAGGGCTGGGTCGATGCCTCCCGCGGGAAGCGTCGTGAACGGTTCTGCCGCACCGTGGCCGGCGTCCCACTGCGCGCGCAACGGCGCGGCGCCGGGATAGAAGTGCAGATCTGCGTCGACGAGGGAACCGAGCGGCGGAACGGCGTTCGCGAAATTCGGTGTGCCGTGGGCGAAATCGAGCAAGAGTGCCCAACGGCCGTGATCCCGGCCGAGTAACCACACCTTGCGGGTGAAAAGCCGTTTCTCTTCGGTGGTCTGGGAGCCCAGCACCATCCACCGATCACGCACAGCCGGTTCACCACGCACCTTGTCGGTGGAGACCGGGTATCCCACGTGGGCGCGGACCGTCGCCCGCAACGGCTCCGGCAGTTCGGGGAGACGACGATGCGCGACCACGAGTAGATGCAGCTTGGCGTACTCGGCAAGCAATCTCGCCGGCCAGTCGGGGCGCAACGCGACAGTGAAGGCGAGCCGACGCAGCGCCGATGCGACGCCGGGAGCCTGTGCGTCGACCATTCGGGCCGCAACGGCATCGAATGCGGCGGGTGACGTGTCTGTGGATCCCAGCCCACCGCGGATCTGATCGGTGAGCCACAGATCGAGTTCGTCGAGGCCCGCGGCCACCCGATCGGCTCGACGTTCGGCAGACTTCCCCTGGGCGGTCGACGGGGGAGCAGGCGGACCGGGCTCGCTTGCCCGCGTGGCCCGTCGTCCCAGCCATTCGCGCGCAAACGGCGGGAAGTCAGCCGCGTCCGGGACCCGCCCCTGCGACCAGAGAAGGAGTAGCCCGAGCGCATGCTTGCAGGGGAATTTCCGGCTCGGACACGAACACGAGAAGGCGGGCCCGTCGAGATCGACCACGGTGCGGTATGGGCTCCTGCCGCTTCCCTGGCACAGTCCCCACAGTGCGGTGCCGGTGTGGCCGGTATCCGACCACGACGCCGAGAGCGTGCGTGCGGCAGCGAGAGAGCCGGCATCGGTCGCGACCGATGCGACCTGTCCCTCCGACCAAGGCGACGTCACGTCAGTCACCGTAGGCGAGTAGTCCGACATGCAGGGAGGAGGGTGCGCTCACAGGCACGGTCTAGGTGGGTGTGGGCGTACCGGAGTCGGGTAACCGGTCCGCGGGCCGGGGTGGGTCGAACAATCCCGCGATGCTCGATATCCGGTCGGTGGAATCTTCGACGGCGATGTTCTCGCCGGTCCGCAACCATCCGTTCCGCAGCGAAGACGTCAGCCAATTGTCCAGGGCCGCCTGCGTCTCGAACTTGAGGACGATGACGCACACAGCGGACGTGCTGCTCTCCTTGAGCCATCCGCCGCCGAGGAAACCGGGGAAGAGGCGTGCCAGACCGAGGCCGACCTGAATCCAATCGGCGAACTCTTCTTCGCACCCCTGGCTGACCCGCCGGACGATGGTCGTCGTCACGGACGTGTCGACGACGTCGCCCGTTCGGACGCTGTCGGCGGCGTTCGTCACTGTCGTTACCTCGGATCCTGCTTGTCTATTGGCAAACTACCAGCGGCTCGGGGGCTGCACACTGTCCACTCGCCTCAGAGTTGATAGAACGGCGCGGCGTACCGGAACATTCCCGACAGGGCGGAGTCCCAGGTAGTGAGACGGCGAACCTGGAAATGGGACGACCAGGAAGGCTCGTCCGGTTCGATCCCGAGGGAGGATCCGGCGACGAACCCGAACCGGGGGTAGTACTCGAGGTGGCCCAGCAGTGCTACCAGCGGTTCGTCACGGGAATCAGCGGCGCCGAGGGCGGCATGCATGAGCGCCGAACCGACCCCACCGCGCTGGTGGCTCGGCAGCACACCGATGGGGCCCAATGCCAGCACCGGCGTCGAAGCAACGGTGGCCCGGGTCAGGCACACGTGTCCGATTACCGAGTCGTGCCACTCGGCGACGAAGGACAGCGGCGGAATCCACGCCGGGCTCGACCGGAGTCGCTCGACGAGGTCGACCTCTACGGGGGCGTCGCCGTCGAAGGCCTGGCAATGGACCTCAGCGATCGCGGCGACGTCGTGGGCAGTTTCCCGTCGTATGAGCATGTTCGACAGCCTGCCGCGAGAATTCTGTCCGTCGCAACGAATTTATGCGGCGGTTTGCTGCTGGCCGATAGCTGGACCCGGAGCCCGTGCACAGAAGGTTCTGAGCGATGGCAGGCAGATACCGTCGCAACACTGGGAGTCTGCACAGGGCGAAGCGTTCTCCAATTGTGACCGTCGAGGGTTTCCCGCTTTCGAGTTTTTCCGGGTCGGGGATAGCAGTATGAGCACCACGCGTGAGTGCGTCGGCCGCCGCGGCGGGTCGAGGAGCGGCGAGGGAAGTGGGTGCGAGTGGCCGAGGCGCGGGAGTCTCGATATAGTTGCAGTGTGCAACACAACGAGGTCGAATCGGGTGAGTCGTCCGCATCGGGCGTCGTGGCTGTCCATGACGAACTCGTCCGGCTCGTCCGCCAGCTCGTCGCCGGCGACGGACCTCCGGCGGGTTCGCCGACATTCGCTCAGCATTCGCTGCTCTCGTACATCGCCCGCAATCCCGGGTGCCGGGCCACCCAGATCTCCGAGTCCTTCGGAGTGCACCGCTCCACGGTGTCGCGCCAGCTGCGTGTCTGCATCGACGAGGGGTGGGTGCGGGCCGAGGCCGGACCGCTTCGCAGCGGCCATCCGCTGACCCTCACCGACGCCGGTGTCGCCGTGCTTGCGGGTGCGGATGCCCGACGGGTAGAGGAAGTGCGCGACCGGATGGCGTCCTGGTCGGACCGTGACATCGCCGCGTTCGCCGATCATCTGCGCCGATTCCGCCATGGCGGCGACGACCCTTCGCGGCGCCCCTCGAGCTTCGAGAGCAACGGAGACGACACCCGTGCGTGAGTTCACGAGCCCGCCGACCTTCAGCGTCTCCGAGCACGAGAATGCGGTCTTGACGGTGTTCGCGCATGCGGAGAGCACGCCCGACCGGGTGATGTACGCCCGGCCGGAGGCCAATGGCTGGGTCGACGTGACGGCCAAGGATTTCGCCGCACTCGTCACCGGGGTCGCGAAGGGCCTCATCGCCCATGGTGTCCGGCCGGGCGACCGGGTAGCACTGCTGTCGTCCACTCGGTTCGAATGGTCCTTGCTCGACTACGCCATCTGGGCGACCGGTGCGGCCTCGGTTCCGGTCTACGACTCCTCGTCGCCCGATCAGATCCGGTGGATCATCGAGGACTCGGGGGCGGTGGCTGCCGTGGTGGAGACGCCGGCTCATGCGTCGAGCTTCGAGGGCGACGGCATCCCGTACACGTTGAAGCACATCTTCACCATCGACGAGGATGCGGTGGGCACCCTCATCAAGGACGGACGCTCGGTCGACGACTCCGAGGTGTTCAAGCGAGTAGTCGCGCTGACCGCCGGCGATCTCGCGTCGCTGGTCTATACCTCCGGGACCACCGGAAGACCCAAGGGGTGCATTCTCACGCACCGCAATTTCTTGTCGGAGGTGCGGGCCCTCCTCGCTGCGCCGATCGGGGACGTGGCGCGTCCCGGCAACCGCGTCCTCACCTTCCTCCCCCTGGCACACGTCCTCGCCCGGGCGGTGTCCCTGGCAATGTTCGAGGCCGGGGCCACCCAGGCACACTGGTCCGATTTCGGGACGGTCACGGGAGAATTCGAACGTTTTCGCCCGCACACGATCCTCGGTGTTCCGCGGGTTTTCGAGAAGGTGCGCGACGGTGCCGCCCGTAAGGCGGCATCCGGTGGTGGCCTGCAGAAGCGGATCTTCGACTTCGCCGAGACGACGGCCGTCGAGTACAGCCGGGCCCAGGACAACGGTGGGCCGGGACCGTTGCTCGCGCTGCGCCGCGCCGTCGCCGATAAGTTGGTCTACGCCAGGCTGCGAGCAGCCTTGGGTGGCGACTGCTGGTGGGCGATCTCGGGAGGCGGAGCGCTCATGCCGAGCCTTGGGCACTTCTTTCGCGGGATGGGCGTACCCGTGTACGAGGGGTATGGACTCACCGAATCCACTGCCGCGCATTGCGTGAACGTCCCCGGGGCGCAGAAGATCGGAACGGTGGGCCGGCCGCTCGGCGGACACGATGTACGCATCGCCGAGGATGGTGAGATCGAATTGTGCGGCGACGTCGTCTTCGGCGGCTACTGGCGCAACGAGCACGCCACTCGGGAGGCGCTGCACGACGGCTGGTTCCGCACCGGCGATCTGGGCCACCTCGACGACGAAGGCTTTCTCACCGTCACCGGACGCAAGAAGGACCTTCTGATCACCGCAGGGGGCAAGAACGTGTCACCGGGGCCCCTCGAGGATCGGCTGCGCTCGCACACACTGGTTTCGCAGGCCGTGGTCGTGGGTGACGGTCGCCCGTTCATCGGTGCGCTGCTCACCGTCGATCCTCAGGAATTCGACAAGTGGAAGGCAGCCCACGGGCGACCTGCCGACGCATCGGTCGCCGATCTGCGCGAAGACGAAGAATTGCGCGCGGAGCTGCAGGATGCCGTCGACGACGCGAATACTACCGTCTCCCATACCGAGTCGATCAAACGGTTCGTCATCCTCGACCGCGACCTCACCGAGGCGGACGGGGAATTGACGGCCACCTTGAAGATCAAGCGTCCAGTTGTGACCGAACGCTTCGCCGCCGATATCGATGCGCTGTATCGCCGGACCTGACCGGTTACCGTGGCGACATGACGACCGCTTTCGTTCTGTCGGGTGGAGCGAGCCTCGGAGCTATCGAGGTCGGAATGCTGCAAACGCTCATAGGCAGGGGAATTCGTCCCGATCTCATCGTCGGAACTTCTGTGGGAGCGCTCAACGGCGCTTGGCTGGCGGCCGGGTCCTCGGAATCGGATCTACGTGAACTGGCCGATCTGTGGCGCGGGCTGAAGCGGAGCTCGGTGTTCCCGACCGGCCTGTTCACCGGCTTCGTGGGTTTCGTCGGGATCGACAATCATCTGGTCTCCAACCGGGGAATCCGGCGGATCCTCGAAAAGCACTTGCGCTTCGGGCGGATGGAGGACGCTCCGATCCCGCTCCACGTGATCGCCGCCGACGTGTTGACCGGCAAGGACGTTCGGCTGTCGAGCGGTCCCGCCGTCGATGCCGTCCTTGCCAGCGCTGCCATTCCGGGAATTCTCCCGCCGGTAGTCGTCGAAGGTCGCGCGCTGATGGACGGTGGCGTGGTCAACAACACCCCGATCTCGCATGCCATCGAACTCGGTGCCACGACGGTGTGGGTACTGCCCACCGGATACTCCTGCACGCTGTCCGAGGTTCCCCGCAGCGCACTCGGGATGGCTCTGCTCGGGGTGACGCTCGCGATCAATCAACGCCTTGCGCTCGACATCGAACGTTATGAGGGCGCTGCCGATATCAAGGTCGTGCCACCCCTCTGTCCACTGGACACCAGCCCCGCTGATTTCGGCGACGCGGACGAGTTGATACGGCGGGCCCGGGAGCAGACTGCGCAGTGGCTCGACGAGGCCCCCGTCGAAGTCGGGCAGGCAGACCTGCTTCTGCCACACCTACACAGATAGAGCTCCAGCGGCTACGCGGACACTGTAATTCCGGTCACATCACCGTAGATCGACACGGGTGCAGCGGTGATTTGATTTCACCGTGGGGTCGCTACTGTGAGTGCATGGCGGTCACGGTGGAGCGGGCAGTGCTGGATCAGGCGGAAGACATCGTCCAGATGTACTGGGACGCAGAGGATTGGCTTGCCGAGCAGCAGATCGAACCGCCCTGCCGCGGTGATGTGTCGCTCGCCGATGTGCGTGAGCAGATCGAGGCCGGAGAATGGCGCGTCGCGCGCTCCGGTGGAATCGTGGCGGGCGCCCTGCGCGTGCTGCGCGCCGATCCCGACATCTGGGTCGACGACGAGGTTCCCGCTACCTACGTCGCGCGGGTGATGACGGATCGCCGCCATGCGAGCCCGGGGTTGGGGGCGCAACTGTTGCGGTGGGTGGACGAGCACGCCCGGAGCGAGGCCGTGTCCGTCGTCCGGCTCGAGTGCGTGGAAACCAACAGGCGACTGCGCACGTACTACGAGGAGCAGGGTTTCTTCCTGGTGGGCCGCCGCGACTTCGAGGTCGAATGGCCCAGCGTCGTGCTGTTGGAGAAGGCCGTTCGCTGACGTTCAGAGCGGATCGAGGATGCGGTGCAGGAATTGCCGTAGCCGCGGCCCGGTCGGGTTCGTCAGTACGTCCTTCGCCGTACCGCGTTCGAGGACGACGCCGCCGTCGATGAACAGCACCTGATCGGCCACCTGCTGCGCGAACCGGATTTCGTGAGTCACGATCACCATGGTCCAGCCCTCGGTCGCGAGATCGCGGATCACGCGGAGGACCTCGCCGACGAGTTCGGGGTCGAGTGCGGACGTCGGTTCGTCGAACAACATCAGTTTGGGCTTCAGTGCGAGTGCTCGGGCGATTCCGACGCGCTGCTGCTGGCCGCCCGAGAGTTGGTATGGGTACTGATTCGCCTTGTCCTCCAGCCCCACCTGGGTGAGCAGTGCCAGGGCGTCGGCACGCGCTTCCTCTCTCGGCCGCTTCTGGACGACCACCGGACCCTCGGTGACGTTCTGAAGCACCGTCTTGTGCGGAAACAGGTTGTGGGCCTGGAACACCATGCCGCTCTGTGCCCGGAACCGAGCCAGGGTGGACCGGTCCATCTGGGCAGCGAAGTCGACCGACACTTCACCGATCGAGATCACGCCGGCGTCCGCGCGGTCCAGCGCATTGAGTGTTCGCAACACCGTGGTCTTTCCCGAACCGGACGGGCCGATGATCACGGTGACGGTGCCGGGCAGGACCTCGAAGCTGATGTCGCGCAGCACGCGATGTTCACCGAACGATTTCTCGACGCCGGAAACCTGGAGCAGTGGGGGGCGAGTGTCGGTCATCTGGCCACATACCTGTCGAGTCGGGCCTCGAGTCGGCCCTGAACGGCCGAGAGGACGATGCAGATCGCCCAGTAGTACAGCGCCGCGACACCGTACAGGGCGAAGAAGTCGAACGTGGGTGCGGCGGCGAGTTGCGCGACGCGCAGCAGTTCGGTGACGAGGATCGTCGAGGCCAGGGAGGTGTCCTTGACCAGCGAGATGAGCGTGTTGGACAGTGGCGGAACGGCCACACGGGCGGCCTGGGGGAGCACGATCCGCTGCAACGTGGTGGTGTATCCCATGCCGATGGTCTGGGCGGCTTCCCACTGACCTTTCGGGATGGACAGGATCGCCGAACGAATGACTTCCGCGGCGTAACCGCCGACGTTGAGGCTGAACGCGATCACCGCCGCCGGGAACGGTTCGAGCGTGACTCCGAATTGCGGCAACGCGTAGAAGACGATGAACAGCTGCACCAGCAACGGTGTGCCCCGGATGATCGAGATGTAGAAGCGGGCCGCGATCGACAACGGTGTGATCGAGGAGATTCTGGCCAGCGCGACGAGCAGGGCAATGACCAATCCGATGGTGAAGCTGACGATAGTCAGCGGAATCGTCATGGTGAGTGTGGCCTTCAGCATCGGCCACAGGTTGTCCAGGATCAGTTGGATCGTTGCGTCGTCCACTCCGGCGCTCCTCGTGCGTGCCGGTTCAGTTACTCGGCGCGGACACGTCGGTGCCGAAGTACTTGTCCGAGATCTTCGCGAGTGTGCCGTCGGCGCGCAGTTCGGCGAGCGCCTTGTCGATGTCGGGCATCAGGCCGCTGTCCTTCCGGGCAGCGAAGGCCTGTTCGCTCGTGTCGCCGGTCTCGGCCGCGATCTTCACGCCCGCGTCATTAGTCTGCTTCTGATACTCCGCGACGGCGAGGTTGTCGTTGACGGTGGCGTCCACTCGTCCGTCCTTCAGAAGTGTGATCGCCTGCACGAAGCCCTCCACGGACTCGACATTTGCCCCGGCGTCCCTTGCGACCTGAGCCCAGTTGCTGGTCGCGGACTGCGCTGCAGTCTTTCCGTTCAGATCGTCGAGTCCGGTAATCGAGTTGTCGTCGGCGCGGGTCACGATCACACCCTCCGACACCGTGTAGGGCGTCGACAGGTCGTACTTCTGGGTGCGCTCGTCGTTCACGGTGACCTGGTTGGCGACCAGGTCGTACCGCTTCGCCTCGAGGCCGGCGAAGATGGAGTCCCACGGGGTCTGGGTGAACTCGACGGACACACCGAGTTTGTCACCGACGGCGCGGATGACCTCGACGTCGTAGCCGGTGAGCTGACCGTCGGGGCCCTGATAGCTGAACGGCGTGTAGGTGCCCTCGGTGCCTACCTTGAGGACGCCCGCCTCGCGCACCTGGTCGATGACCGGGCCGGAGTCGGAATTGCTGCATCCTGCCAGGGACAGGGCGGTGACAGCGGCGATCAGGATGGCCGGAAGTGTGCGTCGCACGGTGTTCCTCCTCGTTCGGCGGATCAGCTCACCGTACTGGTCGAGTGCGGTTCGGAGAGGATCTTCCGGGCTTCGAGGTCTTCACCGCCGGCCCGGGCGTGGCAGGTGTCGAGGCAGACGCCGGCCCCGAAGTCGCCGATTTCACGGCGGTCCGGCCGTCGGCAGCCAGTTATCACGTTGACCTCGACGTCCGACTACGCCGCTCAAGCGATAGAGCCGCTGTCTACTTCGGTGCCATGCGGATGGCCCCATCGAGGCGGATGGTTTCACCGTTGAGCATGGCGTTGTCGATGATATGAGCCGCGAGAGCGGCGTACTCGGTGGCTCGGCCGAGGCGAGATGGGTGTGGAACTTGCTTGCCGAGTGAGGTTTGCGCATCCTCGGGAAGTCCGGCCAGCATCGGCGTTTCGAAGATTCCGGGTGCAATGGTGACTACTCGGATGAGATGGCGCGCAAGTTCGCGGGCAATCGGTAAGGTCATTGCCGCGACTCCACCTTTCGATGCCGCGTACGCCGGCTGACCGATCTGACCGTCGAATGCTGCTACGGATGCGGTGTCGATGATGACGCCACGCTCGCCGTCCACCGGCTCGGTCTGCGCAATCCTCTCGGCTGCAAGTCGAAGCACGTTGAAAGTTCCGATCAAGTTGACGCGAATTACCCGCTCAAAATCTGCGAGCGGAAGGGGTCCGCTCTTTCCGAGAACCTTGCCTGGTGTTCCCACGCCAGCGCAATTGACTACCACCCGCAAATCACCGAGGGATGCGGCGAAGTCGATCGCCGACAGGACGTCACCAGACGAGGTGACGTCGGCGGCCACGAAGTAGGCGCGCTTGCCTATCTCTTTCGCAGCGACGTCTCCTCCGGAGGATGACAGATCCAGCAGTACGACGTGTGCTCCACGCTCGTGCAAGGTGCGGGCGGTGGCATTGCCGAGGCCGGATGCTCCACCGGCGACGACGGCAACGGCTTCGGTGATGTTCATTGGTTCTCCTCTGTTCTGGACAACTGATGCATTGCCGACCGTGAATAGTTGTGGCCGTGTATGACGAAGAATTGGACGACCAGTGCCGCTGCCTGTCTTCTGGATCGAGGGTCTCGGCCGCCGGTGGAAACACCGCTGGGCGTCGGGATCAGAGGCGTTCGATGATGGTGGCGTTGGCCATGCCCGCGCCCTCGCACATCGTCTGCAGGCCGTAGCGTCCGCCGGTGGCCTCGAGCTGGTTGACCAGTGTGCCGAGCAGGCGGGTGCCCGAGGAGCCGAGCGCGTGACCGAGGGCGATCGCACCGCCGCGGGGGTTCAGCTTGGCCGGGTCGGCACCGAACTCGTGCGCCCACGCCAGCGGCACCGGGGCGAAGGCCTCGTTGACCTCGTAGGCGTCGATGTCGTCGATGCTCAGACCCGACTTCGCGAGGATCTTCTTCGTCGCCGGGATCGGGGCGGTGAGCATGAAGACCGGGTCATCGCCCGCAACGGAGAACGAGTGGAACCGCGCCCGCGGAGTCAGGCCCAGCTTGGCGGCCATCTCCTCACTCATGATCAGTGCACCGGACGCACCGTCGGTCAGCGGGGACGAGTTACCCGGGGTGATGTGCCACTGCGCCTCGGGGAACCGGGCCGCGTACTGGTTCCGGCATGTATGCCGCTCGAGGTCTGCGTCGCTCGAGCTAGCGGCGTCGGAGGATCAGTAGATGATGACGCCGCGGATGTTGAGGCCAGCGTGCATGTCGGCGTATCCCTGGTCGAGTTCGTCGAGGGAGTAGGTGCGAGTAATGATTTCGTCGAGTTTGAGTTGGCCGGCCTTATACATGTCAAGCATCTTGGTGACGTCCCACATCGGGGCTACTCCGCCGAACATCGATCCCTGAATTCGCTTCTGATAGAGCGTCAGCTCGAAAGGAGAAATCGGCAGTCCGATGTGCGCCGAGTCGCCAAGCGCAGTGAGTACGACGGTGCCGCGCTTCGCGACGGAGTCGAAGGCTTCGGTGATGTGTTCGGGCTCGAGGGTGCCGACGGTGACGATGGTTGCCGCCGCGCCTTGCCCGTTGGTCAAGTATCGGGCGATCTCGGTCGCCTCGGCCATGTCGGCGGCGGTGTGTGTTGCGCCGATCTCGAGTGCCTTCGATCGCTTGAATTCCACCGGGTCGACTGCAATGACGTTGGTAGCACCGCCGTGACGGGCTCCTTGCAAGGCGAAGGCGCCGATGCCACCGATGCCCATGACGATCACGGTGTCGCCGGGGACCGGCTGCGCCATGTTGAAACCGGATCCCCACCCGGTGTTGACGCCGCACCCGACCAAGCAGGCCTTGTCGAGGGGGATGGCTTTGTCGATCTTGACTGCGGACACCACGCCTACTGTGGTGTATTCGGAGAACGTCGAAACACCACACCACTGACCGACCGGTTTACCGTCGAGGGACATCCGCCAGCTCTGGGGGTCGTCGAATCGGGAGCCGAGCATCAAGTGCTGTGCGAGGTCGCAGAGGTTGCCGTGGCCTGTTGCGCACATCTTGCAGCGTCCGCACTGCGGTAAACAGGAAAGTACGACATGGTCGCCGACCTCCCAGCCGGGAGTATGCGGGCCGACCATCTCCACAACGCCGGCTCCCTCGTGTCCGACACACATCGGAAAGTGGCCGATGCCCATGTGCCCGGCGGCGATGCTGGCCTCGGTGTGGCAGAGACCGGATGCTGCCATCTTGACAAGTATTTCGCCCTGCCGAGGCTCGTCGAGATCCAGTTCGACGATCTCGAACTTACCTGGCTGTTCGCGCAGTATCGCTCCGCGGGTTTTGATCGTTGCCATGCTGATGCCTGCTCCTATATGTCTCGACGTGTGTTCACGGAATTCGAGTGCGGTGTCAGAGGCGACGCCTGGGAGCCGTCCTAGCGCGAGATGCGAATGCCGTTGATCGAGGGGAATCGGTTACCGCAACGAGCCGAATTCCTGACTCCCGCATCCTGGCGAACTGGCTATACCGCCACGCTCCGATTTGCCGTTGCGTTCGTGGCTCGAAATCGAGTGAGTGGTCTGGAGACCAGCTTCCGGGGGCCTGATCCGGTGCGCGGAGCAGGCCCCCGGTTTCTGGTTCGACTTTGTTATCCGGCGGAGACGGCGGGCTGCGGAAGCGAAATCCTCGGCGCTACTTCGCTCTGGATCATCGCGAGAGAATTGAACCAGGGGGCGGGATCGTCGGAGTAGTCGTGCGATTCGATCTGCAGCGTGCCCCATCCGCCGCTGGCCTCGAACAGCGTGTTGATCTTGTCTACCACGGTGTCCGGTGAGCCCACACAGAACACGTTATCGACAACCCATTCGAGATCGACGTCGGCCCTGTCCGCTCCGGCGTCCTTGATGAATCCGTCCATCATGCCGAAGCGCCACCAGATCGGAATGAGGTAGCGCTCGAAGCAGTATCCGATAGGCCCTTCCATCACAAGCCGCTTCGCTTCTTTGTCCGTGTCGGCGACGAACACCGTCTGGGACACGTGATAGCGCGAACGATCAGCGACGTGCCCATTGGCCTCCGCGGCGGTGGAGTAGATGTCCCAGTGCATCTTCAAGGCGTCCAGCCCGGAGAAGATCGACATCGGTCGGAATCCGCGCTCGCCGGCGAACTTCATCGACGGTGACTTGGCGCTGAATCCGGTCACGGCGATTTCCGGTGCACCACCCCACGGACTGAGGTCGGCCAGCTTGTGCTGGTCGTCGCCCTCGTCGCCGTGCTTCTCTTCCGGGTAGCCGGCGTTCCAGAAACGTCCTTCATAGAAGAAGGGTTCGCGCTTCCAGATCTTCTCCATGATGTCGAGTGACTCGCGGACCATCTCGTTGGTGAACTGAGTGTCTTCACCGTTCTTGATGCCATGAATGTACGAGGCGTCCGGATAGGCGCCGGCACCCACGCCGAGGAAGTACCGGCCCTCGAGGATCTGCGACAGCCAGCCCACCATGATCGCGAGCTTCGCCGGATTGTGGTGGGGAAGGATGTGAGCCATCGGCGCAAACTTGATCCGCTCGGTCTGGCGTGCGGCTGCTGCGATGATCAACTCTGGGTTGGGAATATTCTCCCAACGCTGTGAGGCATGCTCGGAGAACATGATCGAGTCGAAACCGATCTTGTCGGTCTCGATGGCCTGCTGTACGCACCAGTCGAACGTCTGGCGCGCGGTTCGTTCCGGGCGCATGTACGGGTGAACGATGAGTCCTGTTTCCATTGCCATTGTTCTGTCCTTTCATCGGGTGAGGGTGTTCCTGGGCGAGGACTTTGTGGCCACGCGCCTCGCCGGGCGGGTCGGTTCAGGAATAGAAGATGTCGTAAGCGTGCTTGGTGTCCATGTACTCCTTGACCTGAATAATTTTTCCGTCAGCGACTTCGAATAAGAAGTGATATTGGTTTTTGTAGACGCGGCCATTGTTGAGTTCTGCATAGGACTCCGCCTCGACGGCAACCCGGTCACCCTGAGCGACGGCACCTGTAGGTGTAATCTGCAGCGCACCTTCTCTATAGATGCTCGTCACACCGCGGAGGAGTTCACCAAGTCGCTTCTTGTCGTAGTTGCCCGACATTCCCTCGATCTGCCCTGACACCCAGTAAGTCGCATCGGGGTGGAGGCAATCCAGGATGGCATCCACGTCTCCTGTCGAGAACACCTTGGCGAAATTATTGGCAATTTCTATGTTTTGTTCAGGGGTTGTCACGTACTTCTCCAGACATGATTCGGAATGGTCGTACTGTGGATGAATAACTTCGGATCAGCGTTAAAGCGCGCCGACGCCGGTTTCTATTTCCGCGAGGCGCTCTGCGAGTGCGCGCTTGTTGATCTTGGTCGCGGACATCGGCCAGTCATCGGGTTGGACGAGGTGCACCGCGCGGGGGACCTTGTACCGCGCGATCCTGCCTTGGCAGAACTGGATCAGTTCCTCGGGCTCGACGCTGTGGCCTGCGCGAATCTCGATGAACGCGACGGGAACCTCGTCGAGACGCTCATCGGGTCGGCCGATCACGGCCGCGGCCTTGACGGCCGGATGCTCACACAGGAAGGCTTCGACCTCGATGGCCGCAACGTTCTCGCCGCCGACCTTGAGCATGTCCTTGAGCCTGCCGTGGAACACGAGGCAGTCCGTCTCGGTCCGACTGTACAAATCGCCGGTGTGGAACCACCCATCCGTGTCGATCGCAGCCGCTGTCTTGATCGGATCCTTGTAATAGCCCTCCGTGACGCAGTATCCGCGCACAAGCATTTCGCCCGGGGTGCCCTGAGGTTGTTCGGCGCCGGTGTCGGGATCGACGATGCGCAGCTCAATTCCAGGGGCAGCCTTGCCCTGGGTTCCCGAGCGGTCTGTGATGGTGTCGGATCGCTCGCTGAGCGCGTAAATACCAGCGGTTTCGGTCATCCCGCATGCGGCCACGAGTTCTGCGATGGGGAAGGTTTGCTGCACCTGCTCGATCAGGACTCGCGGTCCGATCAAGAACAAGTAGCGAAGCGAGTCGAGCGCTGCTGCGTCGAACGAGGGGTGGTCCAACAATGATTGCATCATCGCGGGGAACCACGGCCAGGCAGTGGTCGGACGCTCCTGCTTCATCAGCGTCAGGGCACGACCGGGTTCGAAATAGATATCAGTGACGTAGGTTCCTCCCGCTCCCATCGCTCCGATCAGCGGCGAGAGTGCGGCGATGTGGAAGAGCGGACCGCCGGCCCAGCTGATATGGCGGTCGTCCGTCACGAGCCGTTTGCCGGCGCGCTCGACTGGCCCGCGGGTCAAAGCCTCATGGGTAAGGACGCAGCCTTTGGGGTTCGCGGTGGTGCCTGAGGTGTACAGGATTGCTGCGGCGTCGCGAATTCTGACTCGCCGCCGAATCTGATCCATATCCGAGGGGGGAACCTTCTCCGCCAACCGATCAAGCGTCGAGCGGCCGACGAACCCTCGGTTGTTGCTCTCACCGCGGAGGAGTACTGCCTGCCGCAGCAGGGGTGCCTCCGGGAGGTGCAGGTCCCGGTCCGTGACGGCCTCGGCCAATGATGGAAGAGCGTCGTGCATGACGTCGACGAAGTCGACATAAGCGTCATCTCCGGACACCGTCAACACTGCGGCCAAGTCCGCGTTTCGGACGATGTACCCGAGCTCACTGGCCTTGTGTCGGGCATTGAGCGGAACGATCACACCGCCAATCAGCGCCGCGCCGAAGAAGCCCTCAATGAACTCGATTCCGTTCGGGGCGAGCAGACCGACGTGGTCGCCCCGACGTACCCCGAGGGCGATGAGTCCGCGCGCAACGTGTGTTGCCCGTTCGAGCACGTCTGCGTAGGTGTATCGGCTGTCCGGGAAAACAATCAAGTTCCGGTCGGGATGGCTCCGGGCCCCGCGGACCAGGAGATCTGCAACCGGTAGCACCTCGCACCAGTCACCAGTGTCAACCATGTCGTTCCTCGCTCGATCGTTACACCAGGGGAGTTCCATCGGATGCCGGCGGAGTGTCCTCCGTCCGCCGGGCGCTGAGCCGCCGACTAACGGAACAGCTCCTCATCGGAACTCCGCGTCGGTGTGGTGCCCATCACTTTGCCGACTCCGCGGTGTGGATGGAACCCGTTCCTCTACGCGATCCACTACGCATCTAGTCGGGCTCGTACGAGAGATATCTTCGTGCAGGTCAGAGCGGGGTTCACGGCTGGTCTGCGCGTCATGGCCGGTGTCGTGTCACATGCTGTCAGATCTTGACCCCGTAGTTGGACAGTGTCACGATGGCGCAGTGGACGGGGTTCCCTGACACCACGCCGCGCGGGGTACCCAGGAAGGCATCGTGAACGCCGACGAATGGCGCGAAATACGCGAACTGCACGCGAAGGGCGCAACGATCAAGGGCATTGCCGAGGGTCTCGGTATGTCGCGGAATACTGTTCGTCGCGCACTTGCTTATGACGAGCCGCCCACAGACCACCGTCCCCGGAAGGGGTCGGTCGCCGACGCCTTCGAACCGGCGATTCGGACCCTGCTGGCCGAAGACCCGGACATCAGCATCGCCGACATTCACCGTGCTATTGGTTGGGACAGATCACGGAACACCCTTGCCAAGTTGGTGCGCCACATTCGGTCGGAATCGTCGAACCAGCCACCAGAAGTCGCTCCGTATCCCCAGTACGGCAGCAGTATTCCGACCTTCTCGACGGGGTTCGTCGGTCGAGACGGGGAATTATTCGCCCTCCGGCGGCTCCTGGGTACCACACGCCTGATTACGATTACCGGTCCTGGCGGCATCGGAAAGACCCGCCTCGCTGTTCAGACAGCCACCGACTTCCGGAGGGCATTCGCCGACGGCGTGCGCTTCATTGAACTGGCGTCTTTGAAGACATCGGGGCTTCTTGCTCAGGAGGTCCTGGACGGACTGGGGATCGCTCAACCCGACCTGGTTGGGCGTCCGCTCGAGGAGGTCTTGGTTCACTACCTCAGGCACAAGCAGATGTTGATCATTCTCGACAACTGTGAGCACATCGTCGATTCCTGTGCGGACCTTGTCGCCTACCTACTTCGCCACACGACGCAGGTTAGTATCATCGCCACCAGTCGTGAACGTCTCGCTGTCCCAGCCGAGCACGTTTTCACGTTGGCACCACTCTCGACGACACGCTCCGACGATTCCGGATCCGTCGGCGCCGCCCTCCAGCTATTCGAAAGCCGAGCGGCAGCAGTGCTTGCGGGCTTTTCCATCACCGATCGCAATCGCGACACTGTCCGTCGAATATGTAGCCAGCTGGACGGTATTCCGCTCTCGATCGAACTCGCCTGCGCACGATTGAGCGTGCTTTCGGTCCAAGACCTCGAGCAGCGGCTCGATCGACGGCTGGAGCTGCTGACGACCGGAAATCGGTCCGGACCCGAACGGCATCGCACCTTGCAGGCCACGGTCGATTGGAGTTACGAGCTCTGTACATCGGCCCAGCAAAAGCTATGGGCGCGCTTGTCCGTCTTCGTCGACGAGTTCGACCTACCGATGGCCGAACAGGTGTGTAGCGACGACGACCTACCCGCACAATTGATCCTCGACGGCATCTCCGCACTCGTGGGAAAATCGCTGCTGCAACGCGAGCAGAGGGGTGATTCGGCCCGATTCCGCATGCTTGAAACGATCCGCGAATACGGAGCCGGGAAGCTCAGTCCGACCGAAGCCGACGCGCTACAACTGAGGCACCTCGAGTCGTGCTCAACGCTTGTCAGGTCCTCCGTCGAGTCCTGGGCGAGCTCTGGACAACAGCGGGCAGGCGAATTGCTGCGGAGCAACCGGGCTAATCTGCGCAAGGCCTTGCACACCGCGCTATCGGCGGGAAGCGACAAGATGGTTTCTACCGCAACCGAACTCGTCTCAACGGCCTGGTTCCTCTGGTCCTCTGGATTTTCGGTGCGTGAGCATCGGATGTGGTTGATGCGTATCGCCGAGAGAGATACCGCTCCCACAGCTCGCCGAGGCCGGCTGCTGGCAACCCTGGGACTGGTCCAGACAATGCAAGGCGATCGGTCGGCGGCGTCCGACGTTCTCGACGAATCGATCCGACTCGCCTCGGCGTGCGGTGACGACGCGACCATAGCCTTCGCAACGCAGACCAAAGGACTGAAGGATTACCTGGACGGTGACTTCGAGTCGGCCGAACCGCTATTCAAAGACGCTCTGAACAGGTATGAGGAACTGCCCGAGAACATCGATCTGCTGTGGGCACTCCATATTGAAATGGGGATGTTCTACTGCTCCACGCTGAACACTGTGCGCGCTCTCGAGCATTTCGAGTTTGTGCGTGTGCACTCTGAACTCGCGGGTGAGCGATGGATGCTGTCCTATGCCGTTTATGGCCTCGGTCTCGCTGCCTTGGCGGATGAACGATACGATGAGGCACTGCGCCGTGCGATGGAAAGCCTCGCCCTGAAAAGGGAGTTCGACGACGTGGTCGGCACGTCTCTGGTAACTGACCTGCTCAGCTGGGCGGAGGCGGCCGCAGGGTCGAAAGAACGTTCGGCGGTCCTTCTCGGCGCGGCGTCGCGAATGTGGGAGTCGTTCGGCATGCAACTTTATGGATCCCGGCATTGGGTGGAGCGGCGCGCCGAGTTCGAGTCGACCGCCCGCACCGGCCTCGGGGATGAGCGGTTCGCACAATGTCGCCGCCGTGGGGCGGAGATGTCGATACCGGAGATGGTCCGGTTTGCTCTGAAAGAGGAAGTGCCTATCGAGCAGAGATCTTCGGGGTCGTCAGCTGCCGCACTGCTGTCACCGCGCGAACTCGAAGTCGCCCGGCATATTGCGGATGGACTGTCGAACAAGGAGATCGCGGCGCGGATGGTCCTGTCTCCCCGCACGGTCGAGGGCCATGTCGTGAGGATCCTCCGCAAGCTTGGAATGACTGGCCGCCACCAGGTAGCGACGGCCTTCGCGATGCACATGTAGTCGGCTAACCGCGTTCTAGGCATCTATGGCCGGGTGTTCACATATACGTTGACGTTGACAGCACGGGTAGTCGTCTGCGACGCTCGTCACATTCGCGGTGCCTGAGCTGACTTTGCAGATCTCGTGTAGTTATCAGCCAGCTCGATTGCAGCCACGAATCGAAGTCCTGAAGTCGCACACTCTCACAGAAGGAATCAACCTATGAACAGACTGGATGGCAAAGTCGCACTCGTCACCGGGGCAGCTCGCGGAATGGGGGCGTCCCACGCCCGGAAATTCGTCGAGGAGGGCGCCAAGGTCATCTTGACGGACTTGTCTGATGCCGCTGGCAAAGAGTTGGCCGAAGATCTTGGGGGCAATGCCCTCTTCCTTCATCACGATGTCACTGATCCGCAGTCGTGGGCCGAGGTGGTCGAACACGGCGTCCGTGCCTTTGGCGACATCACGGTCCTCGTCAACAACGCGGGTATTCTCGGACCCGTTACACAGACCGCAGAACTGAGTGAGGCCGACTATCGGACGGTGTGCGCGATCAACCAAGACGGGGTCTTCTACGGGATGAAGTCGGTCCTACCGTCCATGGAACACGCAGGAATCGGCGCCATCGTCAACATCTCGTCCATCGCCGGAATCGCGGCCAACTACGGATTTCCCAGCCTCGCCTACGTTGCGAGCAAATTCGCGGTACGCGGCATGACGAAGGCAACCGCGATAGAGTATGGGCCGAAGAATATCAGGGTCAATTCCGTCCATCCGGGATTTATCCAGACACCGATGATGGTGGAAGCTACCGATGAATCGGGCGGTGACGCGCTCGGACTGATCCCTTTGGGAAGAATCGCCGATCCGAACGAGGTGTCCAATCTCGTGCTCTTCCTTGCTTCGGACGAATCCTCTTACATCACCGGTGCCGAACACCTTATCGACGCCGGCATGCTCGCCCAATAGGTTCGGCTCGTCCGCCGGGGGCAAATTGCGTACGGCCTGCCAGCGCCTCGAGAGCTGATCGGAAACCCGACGCGCACTCCAGAGCACTGCAGACTCATTCGTGGGTGGGTTCGGCCGGGTGATTGTGGGCGGGGTGCCCCCGAGCTGAGCATCGCGAGTGCGATGCCGGCCTCGGGGGTGTGGAACCTGAATCCGCGGCGGGTGAGGAGGCGAATCTTGGTGTTGACCGATTCGATCCGACCGTTCGAGAGCCCGTACTCGACAACTGTGAGCATCTCGTCGACGCAGTCGCGGTACTGACTGAGACGCTCATACGCACGTGCGGAGAGCTGAAGATCGTGGCGACGAGTCGCGAGCCGCAGGGTATCGGCGGTGAGGCAGTTCTGCGCGTTCCGCCGCTGACGGTCCCTGATGCAGAGAGTGATTCAACCACGTCGTCGCCGAGTGAATACGATCGTGTGATGCTGTTCATGGAGTGGGCCACGGCGGCAGTTCCGCATTTCGAGTTAACCGATGAGAATCGGCCGACCATCACTCGAATCTGTCAACAACTCGAAGGTCTGCCACTGCCGATCGAGTCGGCTGCGGCCCGACTGCGGGCGCTGTCTTCGGATCAAGTCCTCCAACGTCTCACGGACAGATACAGACTGCTGACCGTGGGCAGTCGTGGTGCACCGACACGGGCTCGGGTTTCGGTATTCGCCGGAGTGTTCGAACTGAATGACGCGAATGGGATCTGCGGCCTGGGGATGTCACCGGAAGACCTACTCGATGCGTTGGCATCGTTAGTCGACAAGTCGATCCTGATTCGCGAGGAATCGGGCACCGCAGTGTGTTTCAGGATGCTCGAGACGCTCCGCGAATATGGCCGCGAGAAGGCGGTAGAGGCAGCCGAATTCGCGGACCTGCGTCGGCGTCACCACGACTGGTATCAGCGGTTGGTAGTCGAAGCCGAGGCAGAGTGGATCAGTGCATACCAACTGGAGTGGATCACTCGTCTCGAACATGAAACCTCGAATTTGCGAGAGGCGTTGGAATTCAGCGTGGCCGGGGATGACGATGCTGCGATCGAATCCAGCCTGACCATGACGGCGACGCTGTTGCTGTTCTGGCTCACCCGTGGCCGGTTCAACGAAGGACACAACTGGCTCGGTCATGCACTCGCGCGCAAGACCGGGGATTCGACGGCCGAACGCGCCAAGGCCTTGTATGCAGCGAGCGTTCTCGCCGAAGTACAGGGCGATCTCTCTGTCGCAGCTGACTTCGTCGCGGAGGGAGAAGCACTGGTCGCGCAGATGCCTGGCGACAAGGTGACTCATGCGCGGATTGCCCATGCCGATGCTCTACGCGATCTACAGTGGCGATCTTCCTCGCGCATGCTCGCGTTTGGATGAAGGCCTCAGCGTGTTTGAGAAGGAACAGGATTCCGCCTTGCACGTCTGGACTCTCATGATGCTCGGAGCGGCGTACCAGTTGAACGGTGATGCTCCTCGGGCTATCACTTGCCATGAGCAAGTACTCCCGATCACGAAGTCCCGCGGTGAGTAGGTATATCGATCTTTCTCATTGTGGGCGAGGGGAGTCGCGGCAGTTCAGCAGGATGACTTCGACGGTGCAGAGCGCACCTCGAGCAGTGTTTGTGGCTGACTCGACGGGTGGACGAGCCGCTCACTGCTGCTTACTGTTCGGAGGCTTCGTCATGGATCGCATGCCGACGTCAGACGTACGAGCGGGTGGCCGTACTCACGGGCGCGGCCGAGGCGATGGATCGCTCCGTGGGTAGTTCCCGCAGTTTGTTCCACGACCTAACCGTCTACCACGACGAGTGTCAGGCGTTGACCCGCGAAGCACTCGGTCCGAATAGGTACCACGAAGCGCAGAAGTACGGCGCTTTTGCTGGGGTTCGATCCCGCAGTCGCCTACGGCCTCGGGGAGCCGTCCGTTGGCCGCAGCGCGGATGCCGGTCACACAGAAGACCCGAACTGAGCGGTCAACTGAGGGTGACCATTTCCAGGCGGGCTTCGTTGGAATGTCCGGTGGTCGACATCGAGTCCCCCTCAATGCCGGCGCCGGTGCGATTGTTTCCAGCACCGGCACCGGCTTCGGGGGTGAGTCGCGCGCGGCGGACTTCAGTCCCTCACTGATGTTCGATCATCATCTGACTGTGTAGTTCTCCAGATCGGGCCGTCGCGTCATCTCCCAGTACTCGACGTTGAGGAACGGCATGACGAAGACGACTCGTCCGCGCGAGTTGCGGTAGTAGGTTGACATCCCACGGTGGGTCCAGACGGTGCGGGCGTGGGTGGTGTCGACGAGCTCGTTGTACTGCTCGGTTGCATCGGTTCGTGCGTCGATGGCGGCGATGTCCTGTTCGAACATTTTGGTCAGTAGGCCCCGGATGTACCGCATTTGAACTTCCATGAAGAACATGAAGCTGCCGCTACCAGGGAAGGAGTTCGGGCCGCCCAGCATGAAGAAGTTGGGGAACTGGGGAACCGAGACGCCCAGGTACGCCCGTGGGTCGTCATCATTCCATGCTTCTCGCAGGGACAGTCCATCGACTCCGCGCACATCGAGCGAGGAGACGAAGCGGGCGGCCTCGAACCCCGTAGCCCAGACGATGATGTCGGCGTCGATCTCGGCTCCGGATGCGCTGACGAGTCCCGTCTCGGTCACGGCGGCAACCGATTCGTTGACGAGGTCGACGTTGTCCCGACGCAGGGCTTCGTACCAACCGTTGTCGAGCAGGATGCGCTTGCCGAACGGGGGGTAGTCGGGCATCACCTTGTCGAGGAGATCGGTACGGTCGCCGACCTGCGCAGTGATGTACCGCGTGAAGTACTCACGGTGCGCATCATTCCGAGCGTTGACAGACCGCTCGGGGTGTTCCCACTCAGGATCGACGCGCAGGGACTCGATGACCTTGTCGCCGAACTGCCAGAACAGTCGAATCCAGTACCAGCTGTGATAAAGGGGGCACGACTGCAACAGTCGCCGAAGTTCCGTGGGGATGGGCATCCGGAACTTCTCGAAGGGTGCCACCCATTGTGGTGAGCGCTGAAAGACCGTCAGGTGTTCGACCCGATCCGCGATGGCGGGAGTGATCTGCATCGAGCTGGCGCCGGTACCGACGATGGCGACCCGCTTGCCTTCGACCTCGAGTCCTTCGGGCCAGTTGGCTGAGTGGAAACTCGTTCCACGGAAGCTCTCCATGCCGGGGAGATTCGGTGTTACCGGTCGATTGAGAACACCGACAGCACTGATGACGACATTGGAGCGCAAGGTCTCGATCGATCCGTCAGCGTTTCGTACCTCAACGTGCCACCCTCGTGACGTCTCGTCGTAGGTCGCGGCGAGAACTTCGGTGTTGTACCGGACTCGTTCGTTGCCGCCGACCTCCTTGAGGACGCGCCCAAAGTACTCCTGAAGTTCGTTGCGTAGTTCGAAGTGGGTGTTCCAGTCGTTCTTGGCGAACGAAAAGGAATACAGGTGGCTGGGGGTGTCGACGCCGGCGCCGGGGTAAGTGTTCTGCCACCAGTTGCCGCCGGCTTCCGGTTGCTTTTCGAGAATTATGTAATCGATGCCCATGTCTTCGAGCTGATGAGCTGCTGCGATGCCGGCGACACCAGTGCCGATCACGATGACGTTGAATCCGACGGGTGGTTCGACGGGGGGGAGTGCGAGCTCGGGGGCGTTCGGCGCTGCGCGGCGCGCCAGCTCGAGCGACAACATCGGGCCGTACTGGTCTGCGACCGGCTCGCCCATGCAGACGCTGATCATCCGGACTGTCTGTTCAGCTGTCGGTGCCTCGATCGCGGGCTTGACTCCGGCCTGGAAGTCCAGGATTGCCTGCACTGCCGCCTGGCGGATTTCCTCCTGGATCTCCTCGGTGAGTCCTCCGGAGTCGTGGTCGCCGAGACCCTTACCGCGTGTGGGGCGGTAGGGCTGCTCGAGCCACTTCTCCTCTCCGGTCATTTGGTAGACCACCATCAGCAGAGCGGGGACATTCGCGATGGACACCGCAGTCCGTACCTCGGACTCACTGAGGCCGTCCGGGTTGAACTGACTCGACTCGGTCGCGGTTGCGGATGTGACCGGACTGGCTGTCTGCATATCTGACTACCTCTCGCGGGGGCCGAACGTTGTAGCGGCAGAGAATCAAGCGATGACGACTCGTTCAACGTTCGCGTTGATTATTCGTTGATGCCATGGTCGCAGCCGGTCGCGCCGTCTGTCAACGTGTGAGTTGAAAATCGAGTGAATGCAGTGCGGGGCACGATCGGCAATCTATCTACATCGCCGTTGACAGGGAATGGTGGATGTGCCAGCCTCATTCCTGGCTGTGCCGTGTATCACACACCAGTGTCAGCCGATCCCACTAGGTGGTTCGCTGGCTCTCACCAGAACGGAATCGCAATGACTCACGCCATTACCTCGGACTCCTCTACCGAGAGGGTGCTCGATCTGCGCGCCTCCCGGAAGGCGCTGATCGCCGGGTCTCTCGGCAACCTCGTCGAATGGTACGATTCGCTATCTACGCATATATGGCACCGATTTTCGCGCCGCTGTCCTTCCCTTCCGGCAATCCGACGACGGCGATCCTGTCGACGTTTCTCATCTTCGCGCTCGCGTTCTTCTTGCGTCCTGTCGGTGCTGTCGTCTTTGGTCGTTTGACCGATCGAATCGGACGCCGGCCCGTACTGGCGATGATCATCGGGCTGATGGCCGCGTCCACCACGGTTATAGGACTCCTGCCCACGCACGCCCACATCGGGATGCTGGCGCGGATCTTGCTCACTCTCTGCCGTGTCGGTCAAGGCTTGTCGGCCGGTGGTGAGATGGGCGGCGCCGTTTCACTGATGGTGGAGTCCGCACCGTCGAACAAACGCGGGGTGTACGGGTCCTGGTCTTTCGTGGGAACCACACTGGGATTCGTTCTCGGTGGTGGAGTGGCAACAGTGCTGGCGATTGCCCTTTCCGACGCTCAGTTGGCGTCGTGGGGATGGCGAGTCGGCTTCCTGCTCGCCGCCCCAATGGGTGTCGTCATCCTCTATCTGCGGATGCGCGTCGACGAGACACCGCACTTCAAGCACATGGCTATCGAACGCGCAGCGCATGACCCGTCGTCGGAGGTTTCGTCGGCACCGCAAGGACGCTCGTTGATCTACTTTCTCGTCACGATGGGTGCCGTCGTCGTCTACAACGCGGTCGGAAACACCTTCATGGTCGGGATGCCGGCGTTCTTGTCGAAAAGCTTCGAGATGTCCTTCGAACGCTCCTACCTGCTCGCGTTGATCACCGGGATCATCGCGGCAATCTCCATGCCGATCTTCGGTGCCATGTCCGATCGAGTGGGGCGTCGTCCTGTCCTACTGGGGGGTTCAGTGGCCGTTGTGGTGCTTTCCTATCCCCTTTATGCCATGCTCAACTTCGGTTTCGCGGGTGGTCTGACCGCGCTTGCGCTCGCTGGGGTGCTTATCGGTGCAGTGGGGGGACCGATGCCGGCCTTTCTTTCCGAACGCTTCCGCACACGAAACCGAGCCACCGGAATTTCCGTCACCTACGCGCTCTCGGTGGCGTTGTTCGGAGGCACGGCGCCGTACATCATCACGTGGATGGCCTCGGCGACCGGTGATCCGTTGTCCGCGGCCTACTACACACTCGGCTGCGCCGTGATCAGCGCGATCGCTCTGCTCACAATCCGCGGTGTCGATCGGGACCAGCATCGCGCGGCGCTCGAAGACTGACGGTGAGCGGGCGCCCGCCTCCCTCGGGGGGCGGGCGCTTCCGCCGCTGTATCACCATGTGTCGAGATGCCACCGAACCCGTTCAACGGGTTTGCTGTTGGCGCGGTCGAAGGTCTGCACGATCCACGCTCTGGTGTCGGCCGGATCGATGACATCGTCGATCTCGAAGACCGATGCTGCGTTCGTGGCACGGCCCTGGCCTCGTAGTCGGCCAATAGAGACTGAAAGGTCTGCTCGCGTTCGTTCGGGTCGTCGATAGCGTCGAGTTCTCGGCGGAACCCGAGCCGCACTGCCCCTTCGGGCCCCATAGCGCCGAGATCTCCAGTCGGCCAAGCGAGCATTGCGTCCGGAACTCGAAAGCTTCCGCCGGCAATGGCCTGCCCTCCGAGTCCGTAAGACTTGCGGATTACGATCGCGCACAACGGAACAGCGAGATTTGGGCCGGTAACAAGCAGTCGGCTGACATGCCGCACCATAGCCGTCTCTTCTGCTTCGGGGCCTACCATGAATCCGGGGGTGTCGCAGAGGGACACAATCGGCAGTTCATAGGTATCGCAGAGCCGAAGGAAGCGCGCCATCTTGTCGGCCCCGTCGCTGTCGATCGCGCCGCCGCGGTGACGTCCGTCGTTCGCGACGATGCCCATCGGTCGACCCTCCACCCGAGCCAGGCACGTGACCATTCCTCGCCCGAATTCCTTTCGAAGCTCGAGTACCGACTCCTCATCGGTCAGGGTGTGGATGAGCGCACGAATATCGAACACCCGATATCGTCGCTCGGGTACGGCGTTGCGCAATCGACGTTGATCGGCGCAGGACCACTGACGGGCAGAGCCCTGGAAGTAGCCGAGGTACTTCTTGGTGGCGGCTACGGCCGCAGCCTCGTCATCGACGAGAATGTCGACGACTCCATTGGCCGCCTGGACCGGGGCGGGCCCGATAGCCTCCGGCGCGAACGTCCCCAGCCCACCTCCCTCGATCATGGCCGGGCCGCCCATCCCGATGTTCGCGTCGCCGGTTGCGATGACGACGTCACAGGCACCGAGCAGTGCCGCGTTGCCTGCGAAGCAACGGCCAGCCGCAATGCCTACCGTCGGAACGTGTCCGTTGAGCCGACCCAGCGCGACGAACGTTCCCAGGTCCATCCCGGTTGCCTTGGCCTGGTTGTCGGTGTCCCCGGGACGGCCGCCGCCCCCTTCGGCGAAGATGATCACCGGTGTTCCCCGTCGCCGGGCGAGTTCGAACATCCGCTCGGCCTTCTTGTGGTTCTGCAGTCCCTGGGTTCCCGCCAGCACGGTGTAGTCGTACGCGAGGGCGGCGACCTGGGTGTTCTGCGCGTCGGACTCGGCTGCGCTCACCCTGCCGAATCCGGCGACGAGGCCGTCGGCAGGTGTATTGGCTTCGAGGTCGTCCAGCGTCCGCCGTCGACGTTGCGCCGCGATGACAAGCGGGCCGTATTCACGAAAGGAGTGCGGGTCGAAAGGTCTGCGAGGTTCTCGCGGGCGGTCCGTTTCCCGGCCAGGTGCCTTCGTGCGCTGGCTTCTGGACGGGCGGCGTCCAGATCGGCCTCGTGGCGATCTCTGATTTCGGCGATATCGGAACGGATGTCGTCCAGATCGGGCAGCCCACAAGTGGCGGTTGTGGCGGGCGCAGGCTGGCCGTCGATGGCGACCGCCGCGAGCGTTGCGACCTGGACTCCCTCGGCGACAAAGTCACCGACCTGCACAGTCACCTTCTCCAGTCGTCCGGCGGCCGGGGCGGTTATCTCATGCTCCATTTTCATGGCCTCGAGAATTGCTACCGGTTCCCCCTGCTCAACCCACTGCCCGGTTTCGCCGGCGATCGAAACCACCGTTCCGGCCGACGGTGCGAATAGGTCGGTCGCCTGTGTGTCTTCTGCAGACACCGGTACGCGCGATGATCCGAGCAGGTAATCGTCGACGAAGCTCGTCGTCATCGCACCACGCGGAATCGCAGGGTCGGCCAGCACCGACCGCAGCAGCGCCAGGTTGGTGGGCACCCCCTCGATGACGCTACGACGCAGCTGGGCCTCGAGGTGAACCAGAACCTGCGCCAAGGTCGCGCACAGCCGGTGAACGATGATCTTGGCCAGGAGCGGATCGTAGGCATTGGTTGCCTGCATACCTGCGTAGCCGTGGCTTTCCACCCGTATACCGGATCCGGCCGGAAGGTCGAACCGCGTGATCTTCTGTGTGGGGGAGACCGCGGGCTCGAGGGTGACTCGCGCTTCGACAGCGATTCCGCGCGGGTTTCCGATGGCCTCCTGGGAAAGACCCTGGTCCGTCAGCGACACCCCCTCCGCTATGGCAATCTGGGCTGCGACCAGGTCGACGCCCGTGATTTCTTCGGTGACACCGTGCTCGACCTGCAGCCGTGGATTTCCTTCGATGAAGTAGTAGAGGTCGGGATTGTCGGCATCGACAAGGAATTCGAATGTGCAGACACCTCGGAAGTGTGTGGCCCGCGCGAGATCGAGTGCGGAGCGCAGAAGAGCCGATCGCGTCGGGTCCGGCAAATGTGAAGCAGGCGCGATCTCAATGAGCTTCTGATGGCGGCGCTGAATCGTACAGTCGCGGTCCCAGAGGTGTATCGGGTCGCCGGCACCGTCGCCGAGCACCTGAACTTCGATGTGCCACGCCCGCGGAAGATAGCGCTCGACATAGACTTGTGATTGCCCGAAACCACGCAGCGCCTCGGATCCACAACGAATGAGCGCTTGTCCGATGTCGGCGGAGTTTGTCACGACCCGCATTCCGCGGCCGCCGCCACCAGCGAGAGCCTTCACCATGACCGGGCCGCCCGAGTGCGCTTCCATGAAGGCCAGCGCTTCCGGAAGACCCGTCGCACCATTTGTCGCAGGAAGGACAGGAACTCCGATCTCTTCGGCCAGAGCCCTCGTCGCCGACTTGTCACCGAAGAGCCGGAGTGTCTCGGAGTCGGGTCCCACGAATGTAATACCTGCGCGTGCACAGGCGTCGGCCAGTTTCGGATTTTCGCTCGCGAATCCGTATCCGGGATGGAGCATGGTGCATCCGGACGTGATGGCTGCGTTGACCATTTGATCGATGTCGAGGTAGGCAGCCACGCCGCAACTCGCCAGCGGACGCACCTCGTCGGCCGCACGGACGTGGGTTGCTTCGGAGTCGTCGACGCTGTGAACCGCGACGGTGCGAAGCCCATATCTGCGGGCGGTGCGGATGATCCTCAAAGCGACCTCGCCGCGGTTAGCGATGAGTAAGCCCGGCAATCGCTTTCCCTTCGTTGTCACTGGGTCGGCGGAAACCGTCCCCTTCTCGAGGATGATCAGGTTGCGGTGGGCGTGCATCCGCCCAGCCTCGCGGTGACCCTCTCGGCCGCCGTCATCAATCGATTCCGATACTGTTCGACCGTCGCCCCGGACAGTTGGCGGGGGAGCTGGTAGAGGCTCAAGAGGAGCGCCGGTTGGGAATCTTCACCGAATACGGGCGCGGTGATGATTCGGACGTCATAGGTGGCAGCGGGTTCGATTTCGGCTGGCTCGTATCCCTCCAGACTGAGGGCACGGGCGGCCTCGGTGACATCAGATGCCAGATCGCCCGTGGCACCGGTAAGCGGCAGACGCGCAACGGCCCCTTCGAACCGCACTTGTGCGTCGCTGCGAAGCACAAGTGACCAGCCGCGGTCGCGGACACGGGATATCGCCTGCTCGAGCAGGGCACGATCGAGAGCCTCGCCGCCGCGTCCGATCCACTTGTCTCGTTCGCGTCCCTCGGACCATGCCATCAGTGGGAGGGCGAGTGGGGCACAAAGGGCATTCGCTGCCCGAGTCGGGTGTGTGGCGACGTCGGTAGAGTGCTTGCCATGCTGCTGCCGACCAGGACCAGCTGATCCCGAATCGCGACCGAGGCGCAGCATTCGACTCCTAGCTCGCGGGCGACCGCGTCCATTTCCGAACGTGCCTGATCGACGATGCTGAGGGGGCGCAGCAGGTCAGCCTCACCGGGTGCGGTGAGGGAGGTCGACGAGAAACAGCCGTAACCACCTTGGAAGAAGATGAGCGGTGAGGCGGCATCATCGACCTCGAGCGAGGTAACCCGACCGATCACCAGGAAATGGTCACCGGCGTCGTGGATTGTTTCGATTGTGCAGTCGATCCAGGCGATGCACTCGTGAATTCGAGGATTGTTGCGATTGGTCGGCGTCCAGGAGATCGACGCAAACTTGTCTGATCCCTTCATTGCCAGACTTCGGCAGACGTCCTGTTGGCCGGCGCCGAGCACGTTGACGCAGAAGCGACCGGATTCCCGGATCTTCGGGAAGGTGCTGGAACTTTTGTCGGGGAGGAACGCGACCAGCGCGGGATCCAGCGATACCGATGTGAAGGAGCCGACGGCCATGCCGACCGGCCCTCCCGCGGAATCAGTGGAGGTGATCGCCACGACGCCGGTCGGGAAGTGGCCGAGCACAGTCCGGAAATGTCCCGGGTCGATCACTGTGCTGGTGTCGGTGAGTGTCATCGGGTTGTCCTTCTCGGCTCAGGACCCAAAGGCCTGATCGGTGTGTGTGCTTGCGTTGAGTCTGGTTTCCGAGTATGGGTTGGCCGCTGTGCTGCCATGCCGTCCTCGAGCTCCGAGCGCCTTCCGATCACCCCGGTCTGTTCGAGGTGGAACTGCACCAAGTCTTCGTCTCGGTCGGGCATGTGACGTGCGTCGCTCTAAGGACGATCGTCGCATCGACCTTCATGCCGTGTCAACTGTTATGTTGATAAAATTCAACAAGCATGTTGATGCCAGATGGAGCGTGTGCGTGACGCCAGAAGCCTCGTGAAGTGCTCAGATAATGATCCTGGGACACGGGATGGTCGAAGAATAGGGAGCAAGTGCGTCTACACAAGCGTTGAAAATCTGTGTAGCTTGTTGGTAGTTTCTCGTCCAGAGGCGCCTCAGCGCAGCTTCACCGCCAGTACACGCCTGGCACCGAGGAATCCGCACTCAGCACATCGCCCCATCACATCGGAGGAAGATCATGACTACCAGTGCACTGTCGAGTCGAGAACTGACCGAACTCGTCGAGGCCCAGAAAGTCGAACGAGTGTTGTACGACTACGCGTACTACCTCGACATGAACCAGCCCGACGATCTCGCGGCCCTGTTCACGTCGGACTGCTACGTCGCGTATGGACCCGATTTCGGCGCCGAGGGACGCGACGCCTATCGAAAGACCCTCGACGGAATCGGCACCTTCTTCACCGCCACTAGTCATCATGTCTCCAACGTCGTTGTCGACTTCGACGAGGAAATGCGCAGTGCGACCGTCCGTTCGGTGCTGTATGCGTGGCATCAGTACACCAAGGAAGGCAAGCCGGACGGCCACTTCTTCGGCCAGTACCACGATGTTCTGGTGCGCGACGACGAGCACGGCTGGCGTTTCACCCGCCGTGAACTGCGCGCGGCAGGCGTCGTCGACTTCCACGTCAAGAAGCAGATCCCGATCGGACGTGCCTCGGCATGACCACGCCGACCACAACCGCCACAGTAGACACCGAGTACCAGCACTTGCGTGTCGAGCACCGCGGGCCGATCAGTTGGATCGTCCTTGACCGCCCGGACAAAGCGAATGCCCTGTCGAATGCGCTCCTCGACGAGTTCAGCGACGCCCTCGAGCGTCTCGCCACCACCGGCGGTCCCGTCGTCGGGATCCGCGGCGAAGGAAAGGGCTTCTCCGCCGGCTACGACATCGACCAGGTCGGCGAATATACCACCACCAAGGACCCGGTGTCGGATCGAGAACGGCTCGCGCGCAACGTCAATCGCTACCTCGCCATCTGGGATCACCCTAAACCGGTGATCGCGGCGGTCCACGGTTACTGCATCGCGGGCGCCACTCAGATGTGTGTATTCACCGATCTCACGATCGTGGCGCATGATGCGCGCATCGGTGAACCGGCTGTGCCGCTTGGTGGGGGATACATAGCCCCGCTGTGGGCGCCGCTGGTCGGACCCAAACGGGCGAAGGGACTCGCGTTCATCGCCGGCAACTCGATCGACGGTGACACCGCGGTCGAATGGGGGTGGGCCAACCGAGCCGTTCCGGCAGACACAGTCGTCGAGACTGTCGAACGCCTCGCCGCCCAAATAGCCCGGGTTCCCTCCGACCTCTTGCGCATCAAGAAACTGTCGGTCAACCGCGCTATGGAGGCCATGGGCGTACGCACTGCCGCACAGGGTGGCGCAGAAATGGACGCGCTGTTACATCTATCGCCATCGGTGGCGCAGGTTCGTGCCTTCATTGCCGAGGTCGGCCTGAAGGCGGCCATTGCCTCGTACCGTGCGCCGGTCGATGCCCCTCTCTCCACTTCGTCAGTACCATCCGGAAAGGCAACCTCATGAGCAGCGGAGTCAGGTTTACCCGCGATGGCCACATCGCACGCGTCACACTCGATCGCCCCAAGGCGTTGAACTCGATCAATGCCGAGATGGACCAGTCGTTGTACGAGGCGTGGACCGAAATCAACGCCGACCCGGACCTGTGGGTGGCCGTCCTGTCAGCCTCCGGGGAGAAGGCGTTCTGTGCCGGCGCCGACGTGAGCGGCGGCACGGAAGGCGACGGTCGCAGGATGGCCCTCGGCGGTGGACTCACCGGCGTCGGAGGTCCGTTGCTGAAGCTGCGCAAACCACTCGTTGCCGCCGTCCAGGGGTACGCCGTCGGTGGCGGATTCGAACTGGCGATGTGCGCGGATGTCATTGTGGCGGCGGACAACGCCCAGTTCGGTATCCCGGAAACGAAGGTCGGAATCATCGGCGAGGCAGGCATCATGCACCGCGCGATTCGGCAACTCCCGCATCACATCGCCATGGCGATGATTCTCACCGGGGACCGCATCACTGCCGTCGACGCCGAACGGTACGGACTCGTCAACGAAGTCGTCGCACCCGAGCAACTCGGTAAGGCCGCCGACCAGTGGGCCGAGCGTATCGCGGCCGCATCCCCGCTCGCCGTGCAGGCGGCCAAGGATGCCGTGCTGTCCCGATTGGACTGGCCCCTGGACATCGCGTTGGCGACCCGCTACGAACCCATCGAAGCGTATGCGGCCAGTGCCGACCGGCTCGAGGGGCGAGCGGCGTTCGCCGAGAAGCGAAAGCCGCAGTGGACCGGCCGGTAGACGAGGAACAGTTGTGGACGTGCCGCGGGCCGCGATGTAGGTCGCGTGCTCACGGCACCCCACCCGCTCGAAAACAGCAAACAGCGAAAGGCTGCACGGATCTAAGCGGGCTTGGCCAGTGCGCCCTGGAAGAATAGCGCGCAGAACGCATCAATGGTCTGTCTTGCGTCAACCCTGTGCGAGCCAGGCTTGAGCCACCGATGGGTCCAGTTGATCATCCCGAACAACGCTTTCGCCATCAGCGCAGTGGGAACATCTTCACGAAAGGTTCCCTCTGCCACCCCCTGCTCGAGGACGCCGGCGACGATTGCCTCGAAACGCTTCGTCTTACGGAGCATGTCCTTGGCCCATGGAGTCGACTGGAACTCGAGCTTCGCCATGTCCTCCTGGATATACAGGTAGATATAGGGATAGTTGTTCTCGTACGAGAGCATCAGTAATTCGACGAGTCGACGGAGCTTCTCAGGGGCGTCGGCGTCGATCTCCGCGATCTCTGTTCCAGCAGAAACGTTATCGTCGAGAACGCCGATCACAACGTCCTGAAACAGGGCCTGGAACAATTCCTTCTTACTGGCGAAGTAGTAGTAGATCGAGGCCCGATCGGTTCCGAAACGCTCCGCAATGTCGTTCAACGTGGCGGCGTCGTAACCCTTTTCCTGGAACACATCAGCCGCCGTTTGGAGGAGTTCTCGGCGTTTCGCCTGATAGCTGGGGCTACTGTCATTCTGCGCGCTACGGCGGCGCCGGCTCATTCCGCTGCTTCTCGTCACTGGTGTTCTGGCCACGTAGGGGATGCTACGCGGCGGAAGACGGGAAATCCATCAACGTTGATGTAAATCTACTTCAACGTTGATTGACACGGTGTTCGCGATCGCATAGCGTCGGAAGGCGGAAAACACGAGTTCTGCGGCCTCACCCGAGAAGCCGCTGTACCGACTCATGAGCGAGGCCGACATGACGAATACCGATCCCGGGGAGCGGATCACGTCCGTCGGTGGTTCCATGGTGTGCGGTACTCGCCATTGTCCCGATGAAGCCGCCGTTATCGTCCGATTGCTGCACACGGAAGCTGTCCCGCGGTGACCGAGTCCGAGGGCCCGCCCGACTCCGCGCGGCCGTCGGTACCGTCCATCCGCGATGAAGTTTCGCTCGATCACCTGCGCGCCGTCGCCGACGTGTACCTGAATGACGTCGGCGACGGGGAACCGTTGGACCCGCTGACCCGCGCGCTAGTCGAACTCGCGGTTCGCGCGTCCGTCACCACTCTGGACATCGTGGGTGCCGAACGCTACATGCAGGAGGCGCTCGACCTGGGAGCGACCGCGAACCAAGTCCACGAGGTCCTCATGCTGGTGTCGGGGCTCGGAGTGCACACCCTCTTCGCAACCGCCGAACACCTCCACGCTCTCACCTCGGAACGGCACAACGAGCAGGCGGATTCAGCGCTCGATGCCGACCAGCGTCTCCTTTGGGAGCGATACGTAGGAAGCGACCCCTACCGTCAGCGTCTAGAGGATGAGCTACCTGGTTTCCTTGCTGCGCTGATACGGATCTCTCCCGAAGGATTCGCTGCATTCTGCGAGTATTGCGGTCTCCCATGGAAGACGAAAAACGTGCGCGCCGTCACCAAAGAACTTATCGCCCTGGCGGTGGATGCAACGCCGACCCATCGTTTTCTTCCCGGCATGAAGCTGCACCTGCGCAATGCGATCGAACTCGGCGCCGGCCGTATCGCGATACTGGAGGTCCTCCTGATCGCATCCCACGCGCCACCGCACAGGGGAGTGCGCTGACCGTCTCTATGAGGTCGCAACCAGGGTTGAGGAGATCGCAACCACGGTTGAGCGCAACCGGTCGTGACATATCGTCTGGACTTTCTGCCGAGTCGCGACGGAGGTGATGGAGCGGTCAGCGATCGAGGGTCGCGCCAGCCGCCGAACTATGGCACGCATTCATCACGTCGCTGATCGGTTCTTCGGTCTCCGTCAGGGATCCGCTCAGATAGTGCCCCGTGGAGTGGTGGACTTCGGATCGGCACGCGGTACGCATAGCGATCAACGAGTCGCGGTGAATACTATGCTGTTCCGCTCGAGCCGGTCAACGACAACGCCGGCTCGGTAGCGTGTCCCTTCGCGGCGATCACCGCACGGAGCTCGTCCATGCTCACATCCGAGACGTAGCGGCGGGTGACCTGCCATTCGTCGTGCTGCTCGATCACCACCGCGGTCGCCAACCGCAGGAACGCGGCCGGGTTCGGGAAGATCTCCACCACATCGGCTCGACGCTTGATTTCCTTGTTCAACCGCTCAATTGGATTGTTGGACCAGATTTTTTGCCAATGCGCCTTCGGAAACGCGGTGAAGGCGAGCACATCGTGCTTGGCGGCTTCCATCAACGCCGCAACCTTCGGGAACGAACCGGTGAAGGTATCGGTGACCTGGTCCCACTGCGCGGCCACGTCGACCGGATCGGTGTGCGAAAAGATCGTCTTGACCGCCGCCATCACCGGCGGCACATGCTTGGCCGCCACTGCCGATCGGATGTTACGCATGAAATGAACCCGACACCTCTGCCACGATGATCCCGCGAACTGCTGCATCACAGCAGCTTTGAGACCGCTGTGCGCATCGGAGATCACCAGATGCACCCCCGACAGACCACGGTCTTTGAGGCTGGTGAGGAACTCACGCCAGAACTCGTAGGATTCACTGTCGCCGACCGCGGTACCGAGGACCTCGCGGGTGCCGTCGATCGACACCCCGGTGGCGACCACCAACGCCTGGGACACCACGTGCGCACCGACCCGGACCTTACAAAAAGTGGCATCGAGGAACACGTACGGAAAGCTCGTGTGCGTCAGGGTGCGCTCCCGGAACCGGGCGATCTCGGTATCGAGACCGGCGCAGATCCGCGAGACCTCCGACTTCGAGATTCCGGATTCGACCCCCAATGCACCGACCAGGTCATCGACGCTGCGAGTCGAGACCCCGTGCACATACGCCTCCATCACGACCGCGTACAGGGCTTTGTCGATCCGCCGGCGCCGTTCCAGCAAGGATGGGAAGAACGACCCGGACCGTAGCTTGGGGATCTTGACCTCGACATCGCCGCTGGTCGTGGAGACGGTCTTGGTGCGGTGGCCGTTGCGGTGGGTGGTGCGGGTAGCGGTGCGTTCGTAGCGGCCGGCGCCGAGCTTGTCGGTGGCTTCGGCTTCGATCAAGGCCTGCAGGCCGGCGCGGATCAGTTCGGCGAACACGCTGGCGCTGTCGGCGCCGGTGAGTGCGTCGAGTTGGGCGAGCAGTGCAGAATGGTCGTGGGTCATCGCGTAGCTCCTGGTAACGAGTCACTGTGAGAGGTAACTCGTTGATCACTACGCGATGGCCCACCCTTTTCGAGGGAGCGACACGCCCGGACCTGGCCGGATGCCGTCAGCCGATTCCCACCACTCCCTGGGACTTACCCTCCGCTCAGCTATCCGGCGGTGGGATAAGTGTCGGACAGAAGCTCCTTAGTGCGCCGAACATCGTCCTCGAGCGCGGCAATGAGTTCTTCCTTCGAGGCGAAGGTCGCTTGTCCGCGTATCCAGTGTTCGAGATGCACGGTGACTTCGAGGTCGTACAAATTTTCATCGAAATCGAGTAGATGCGCCTCCAGCAGTCGCGTCCCCACACGGCCGTAGAATGTCGAACGTCGACCTATCGAGATTGCGGCGGGGATCGACCTGCCATCGGCGAGCGCGCAGTGACCTGCCCACACGCCATCCACCAGGTGAGCCTCGGAAGAAGGGCTCCCGGCTTCGGTATCGAGTTCGAGATTCGCGGTGGGGAAACCGAGTTCGCGACCCCGCTGGTCACCATGTCGCACCAGCCCGGCGACGGTGTGCGCGGTGCTTGTCGTGGTGCAAGTCGGTGCCTTCACAGTCGAACCCGCATCAGCGTGGGACAGCACCGACGCCTCGATTCCCATGATCTCCAGGGTCCCGCGAAGATCGGCTGGCGGGTCCAGCAGCTGCAATGAGGAAATCCCGAGCTCTCGGATCACCTGTGCGATGTCCGCATTCCGGTCAATGCGTCTGCGGTCCTGCTGCTCTGAGGTGAGAGTGTACGAATCGAGATCGTTCGTGTTGCGTTCGATCAGCACCACGCCGTCACCATGTGCGGCTATCCGCGCAAACATTGCCTGACGATCAGGGTCTGTGGAGTCGGCATGCGGGGCGAAGTCTGATTCGCGGTGAACGTGGATCCATGGCGCGTCCGCACTCTGGGGTCGACCGATTCGGTAGGCGATGTAATCGGTGCCGGTCACCTCACTCCGAAATCCGGAGGTGAGCAGCTCGCCGTAAGGGCTTTCCCGAGTGATGGTGAAGGTGCATCGGACGTGTAGTTCGGATACCCGGCGATAGATGACGACGTCGTCCGCAGACAACCATGTCAATTGTTGTGCCTGGGCGAAATCACGGGTTTCGTCCTCGTTCGCGATGCGGGTGGGATCTTTCTCCGAGACGAGCGCAGCAAATACGCCGACCGGGCGTAGACCGGCCGCACGAGCGAGGTCCGTTATGACTTCCGCTGGACCACGGGTCTCGAGTACTCCGTTCTCGCGCGCCCGGGCCGGTACGACATGGCCGGGGCGGGTGAAGTCGCCGGTCGCGCTGTCGGGATTGGCGAGCATTGCGAGGGTGCGTGCCCGGTCGGCGGCGGAAATCCCCGTACCCACCCCGGCGATCGCATCCACCGAGACGGTGTACCAATCGCTGGCCTGGTCCGGGATCGTCCCCATCATCGGTGGCAACCCCAGACGTTCGCAGACACGCCGGGTGACCGCCGCACAGACGAAACCAGAGCTATGGCGGACCATAGATGCGAGCGCGGCAGGGGATGCCTTCTCCGCCGCCAAGAGCAGGTAGCCATCGGGATCGCCGCCCGCACTGCCCGCGAGCGCAACGGTTCGGCCGGCGGCGAGGTCGGACAGAGCTTGCTGGACTCGGGTCACCGAATTACTCATGCGTGCATCTCCAATCTTGGGGGGGCGAACGGACGTCGGAGTCCTGCCTTGGTCACGTTCTCGAATGGCGGCGTTTCCCCTGTGATCAGAATCGCAGCTGCGCCTCGACATGTCAACGTCAACGTAGATGTGCGCACCGGTGGCGTACTCCTCGGTGATCGATCGGTTCGATGTCGAGTCATGGCGACGGGCAGACACATGTTCTTGCGGTCGTCGAGACCGTAGAGCATGGTCGGCAACGCCACCATGTCGCCCGCTTTCAGATCCACTCCGTCGATGGTGATGTCCTTCTTGATCAGGCGGGCATCGGATACCAATCCTGCACTCCGTTTACGACCAGCCGGACGCCGATTCCGTTCATGCTCAATATGATCGAGTGATCGACGCCTTGTCGGAGAAGCTGCCGAAGGTCGCCGACCATCTCGACGCGGCTCGCCCGGATCTGCTCGCGTTCACCGGCTTCCCGAAGCAGATCTGGCGGCAGATCTGGTCGAACAATCCCCGATCGCACCGCCCTGATTCGGCTCGTCGGCGCGGTACTCGCCGAGCAGCATGACGAGTGGATCGAAGGCCGCCGCTACCTCGGCCTCGACGTGCTCGCCCGCTCCCGCGGCACCCACGCAACACCCGAACCTACCGAGGAGGTGACGCCGGCGGCTCTGACCGCATAACCCCACGAGGAGTCACGCGACGACCGTCGTACACCACGCCCTGGGACTTGACCTGTGTCCACCGCAAGCACTCGGTCACCCACTACGTAGAAGGCGCTGAAGGAACGGTCTTCGGGCCTTCCGCGTAACACCAAGCGGTCGTACCCTTCCGACAGGCCGACCATCTTCAGATTCAGGTCGTACTGATCGGACCAGAACCATGGAGCGCCAGTCGGGCGGGTCGGCTTGTCGCACAGTACGGCAGCGGCGTTGCGCGCCTGTTCGAGTGCGTTGGGGACCGACTCGACACGGACAAAGCGGTCGTACAAATGGCTGTACTGGCGAACACAATCTCCTACAGCCATGATGTGGGGATCGGCTGTGCGAAGGTCGTCGTCGACCACGATGCCGTTATCGACCTCGAGGCCTGCTGCTGCGGCCAATTCGCTGTTCGGTATCAGCCCGATACCAACGACGACCACATCGGCGGCGAGTCGTGTGCCATCCGAGCAGCGAACTGCTTCGATGCGGCCGTCTCCTCGAGTCTTCAGCCCTTCTACCACGCAGTTGGTAAGGGTATTGACCCCCGCCTCACGGTGAACGGCCTCGTAATATTCGGAGATCGGCTGCGCAGTAACGCGAGCAAGTACGCGGGACGCAGCCTCCAGCACGGTGACGGTCATGCCGATCCGGACGGCGGCCGCGGCCACCTCCAAGCCGATGTATCCGGCGCCGATGGTAACGACGCTCCGTTGGGGGCGCAGTTCATCTCGAAGCGCGTCTGCATCAGTCCTTGTGCGGAGATAGTGGAGATTCGAGGGCTTCTGGGGAAGCGCGTCTGCGACCGGAAGCGTCCGCAGTCGGCCTCCCGTTGCAAGAATCAGCTCGTCGTATCCGATTTCGGTACCGTCGGACATTGCGACCTTGCGATGCTTGCGATCGATCGCCTGAGCGCGATGGCCTGCGTGGAGGGTGATCGCACTGCGCTCATATGCCACGTCGCCACGCAAGTGCAATGATTCTGCGGTGACTTCACCCTTGAGGTATGTCTTCGAGAGGGGTGGTCGATGGTATGGCTGAAACCTCTCGTCACCCAGCAGGGTGATCGGTCCCTCCCATCCGGAGGTGCGTGCGGCAAATGCCGCTTCGGTACCACCGCAGCCATTACCTATGACAAGCAGGTGTCGGTTCGACATCTGGAAGTCCCCTTCTCTGTTTTCTTACGCGAACGAACCGGTCACGCGGGCGTCCGGCTGTTGCCGGACGGTGAGCTACCCGTGAAGCGTTCTGTGCTCTGCTTTTGCAGCGGTAGCGTTGGTGGCGTGTCGAATGAGCAAATCTTTCGTCTCCGAAAGGTTCTGGCCGCCTCCCGGCTCTGCGTCCACATGTCGTCGCATTTCGCGTCGGCATGATTGAAGTTGTTACTTAGACGCTAAGAGGGTGCCGAGGCATATCACCGTGCTGGCCGCACACAGATTTCGTGCAGTTTTGTGCGCCCCATCACATTCGGTAACGGCTGTGTGGGCAGTCATAATCTGGGCTGCGTCCGACACTCACCGGCGTCGGCTGCATTGGTGCGCGACAGACCTCAGTTGCCGACTGCACGTGACCCAGGTGCCCGGCATGAGCGTGCGCGTTCAATCGACGAACCGGCACCGAGCGTGCGACAGGCGATCTCTTCCTCGCATAGCACCTACAGGAACCAGAGACGCCCGTCGCCGGTCGTCCGTCGTGTTCGGTTGCCTCTCGGTGCCGGCTATAGGCCAGTAATCAGGATGTCCCGGCTTTGTCCGGGTCCGGAGCGAGTACCGTCCCGCCGAGCCAAAAGCACAACTCTAGAGCGTTCTCGAGTTCCAGCCGTCTTTCGCGCACGTTCCGGTCGAGCTGATCTTCGATTTTGTGGATCCTGTAGACGACGGAGTTCCGGTGCATGTGCAACGCAGTGGCGGTGGCGGCATAACTCCCACCGGCGCGAAGGAATTCACGCAGTGTAGTGCGTAGATCCTCGGCCGCCGGGTCATCAGCGGCTAACGGACCCAGAACGTCGGCGATCCAGGCGCGAGTCGCGCTGAGGTCGCTGCACATCAGCGCGACCGCGCCGATATCGGCAATGGAGATGATTCGTGGGGTCGGGACGCGCGAAGCCTGGGCAACAGTTCGAGCTTGATTGGCCTGCGAGTGAGTGCGGACGAACCCGGCGACGCCCTTCTGAGGTGCACCAACCGCCACCGAAACTGACTGGTCCCAATTCGTTGTGATCGAAGCAAATTTCTCGAGGTCGAGGTTGTCTTGTTGTCCGAGCGGTAGCCAAGCCCATCCGGTGTGTTCGTCGCGCGGCTCGAACAGCGGGTGGCCAGAGATGCCTAGGTGCCTGGCGAGTGCAATTACCGCTCCTTCATGATGACTCAGCTCGTCATCGGGCCTTTCGCTCCGTATTGTCCACGCGATCACCCCGATGTGGTATTGGTTGAGGCGGTAGCCAAGTGCTGCCTCGGCCGAGCCGATATCGATCGCTTGGTTGTCCAGTATGTCCTTGATACGTGCTGAACGGGAGGCGCTCCGCCGAAGCCGCCATGCATCTCGCTCAGCCTCATATGTCGTCAACAAATTCTGGGCAATCAGGTTGACGTGGGCAGATACCAGTGCGGTGATCTCCAATGCAGCCTGCGCGGTTACGGCCGCGTCGTCACTGCGGACCGCCAGCTCCCGAAGGCACCACCGAACAACACTGTCCTGGTACAGGCGGTAGGCGTGCTCCAGTGCGGTGATCGGAATCTCGCGTTGGGCGAGTAGTCGGGCAAGTTCATTCGCAGGTTCGGACGGATCAACCTGATCGATCTCGATTTCGTGTCGAAGTATTCGCATGGTGATGGCGAAGTTATGTGCGGCACCAGCGTTCAACTGTTCGACAATGGGCTCGTCGGCGGTGAATTCAGCGATCTCGGAGGTGAGTCGTGCGACGATCTCGTCCGCGATTCCAAGAGGCTTCTGTCCGCGGCCCTTGTGATGGCGAGGATCACTTCGTGGACACCGATGCCCGAATATGCCACCCACTCGCCGACGCCGTCAGCTCTCTTCATCCGCAAACTCATTTCTCGAACGTGTGACAAGAATACTGACCACCAGGCACCGAGGTTCGTCGATGGGCACCGCACGTCGTGCTGGGGCGCGCCCAAGCGATCGCGATGGCTGCGGCTCGGCCATGATCTCGACCGACGCAGTATTTGTTGACCGAGTCGTCCGCCGATGGCTTTGCATCATATGCATACCCGCCGGTCCACCCCTGGCGAAGCTGCGACTCACCCAGATTCGTTGGGCACTAAACCCCCGGCTCGTCCCGCTGTTAGCCATACCGTTTTAGTGCCCGACTGTCTCCCGGAGAAAAGCCAGATCATCGGCGAGTCCTTCGCCCGGCGTTTCGAGGACCACGGGTGCGCCTGCCGTGCGTACGACCTCGGCGAGCAGTTCCGGGTCGATGGTCCCGTCGGCCAGGTTGGCGTGCCGGTCCCGCGCGGAGTTGAACGCGTCCCGCGAGTTGTTGAGGTGCACGAGGTCGATGCGTCCGGTGATGGCCTTGATGCGCTCGACCACACCCACCAGGTCTTCACCGCCGGCCCAGGCGTGGCAGGTGTCGAGGCAGAAGCCGGCACCGAAGTCGCCGACCTCCTGCCACAACCGGTCGATCGCGTCGAAGTGGCGGGCCATCGCGAAGTCACCACCTGCCGTGTTCTCGATGAGGATCGGCACCGGGAAACCACCCTTATCGGCTTGGCGCTCGAAGAGTTTGCGCCAGTTGACGATCCCTTCGTTGACGTCCTCACCGTCGCGGACGTGGCCGCCATGCACCACCAGCCCGAATGCGCCGATGTCTGCGGCGGCCTGAGCCTGCTGTGCCACGGCGTTGCGCGATGGCATGCGGAGCCGGTTGTTGAGGCTCGCCACGTTGATCACGTAGGAGGAGTGGACGACGACGTCGATGGGGCTCTCGCGGATCTCGTCGGTCCGCGGGTGCGTGGGCGGTTTGTTCCACTTCTGGGGGTCGGTGAGGAACATCTGGATGATGTCGGCCCCGAGCCGCTCGCCGTATCCGATCGGATCGTCGTCCTGGCGGACATGTGCTCCTATGCGCATGCACTCAGGGTAGGGGGTGGGTGTCGGGTGTGGGGCGCAACACCTGGCCGGAGTGCGGGTCGATTCGGGACGCACGGACCCGGACACGCCGACACCCCTCGCTCCGTATGCGGGGCGAGGGGCTCTGTGTCGGCTGGTCTTTGTCAGGCGGGCGGCGGCGGTGGCGGCGGCGGTGGAGGGGGCGGCTGTGACGGTCCGCCGGGTGTCGAAGTGCAGAATTGGCAGCTGTCTCCGAGGTCCTTGGGTAGTGGCTTCGGATTCGGCTGATGGCAGTTGATCTTGCAGGGAGGCGCGGCGGAAGCCACAGCCGCCGGACCCACCATCCCGATCGACAATGCGGCGGCGGCTCCTACGAGCGCTGCGATCACGCGGGTTCGGGGTGAACGACTCTTCGACATCTGGTGTTCCTTCTCGGAGGCGGCGAGGGCGTCAGCTCGGCGTTTCTGACGTGATTCCATCCTGTGCGAGCGTGCTCGGTACCGATACCGACCCCGGGGTGAGGATCAGACCACCCTGCGCAGAGCAGGCATCCCTCAGTCGGCGACCCCGATGTCCTCGTTCCACAGGTCCGGCTGGGTTTCGATGAACTCGGTCATCAAGTCGATGCAGTGCTGATCGCGGAGAACCGTCACATCGACCCCGTGCTCTCGGAGCCATTCGTGCCCTCCGGTGAAGGTGACGCTCTCGCCGATGACGACCGCCCCGATGTTGAACTGGCGGATCAGTCCACTGCAGTACCAGCACGGCGACAGCGTCGTCACCATGACGGTCGAGCGATAGTCACGCTGACGTCCGGCGGCCCGGAAGGCATCGGTTTCACCGTGCACCGAGGGGTCGTCGTGTTGGACGCGACGGTTGCGGCCACTGCCGAGGAGGTCTCCGTTTCCGGCGAAGAGGGCGGCGCCGATCGGGATGCCGCCTTCCCGGGCGCCCAGTTCCGCTTGGGCAACCGCGGCCGCGAGCAACTCTTCCGGATCGAGGGTGAGCCGGGTGGGTTTGGGCGACGTCGACATCCGTCAGCGCTCCGCTGTTCCGGAACTCTGCAGTATTGCTATTGCCGCCCGCGTCATCATCGGAGCAAGCGACGGAAGGCTGTGCCCGTCACGCGCGCGCAGATTCGTGCGCAGCAGTTCGTCGAAGCCCCCGACAAGTAGCCGCAGAAGGTCGTCGGGCAGGTGGAGGAGCGTGCGATCTTGCTGACGGGCGAGCTGATGAAGTCCGCGCATTCGATCGAGAAGACTGTCGAACATCGCCTCGCGGGCCTGCCGAAGCTCGGGGGTGGCGAACGTCTGCACAGTGAGGGCATACGCTGCGCCGGGTTGTGCGGCCAGGACGTCGAGGTAGCGCTGAATGTGGGCGCGCAACTGCAGCTCCCAGGGCAGCGAGGTGTCTGTGGCCGCGTCGAGTTCTTCCGCCATGATCCGGGTCGCGAGCGCGCACACGGCGACGAAGCACTCACCCTTGTTCGCATAGAACTCGTAGAACGTGCGTCGGGACACGCGCGCGGAGGTGATGATGTCGGCCACTGTTGCTGCCGCGTAGCCCTTTTCGGCCAGAACGTCGAGGGCGGCAAAGTCGATGCGGTACCGCTGGGAGGCCGCTACCGCCGTCGGGTCGAGGCGATGGCGGCCTGCGGGAAGTGGCTCAATGGCTGTGGATCCTGCCGACTCGCGCATAGTGTCAGAGTAGACGTGCACCGAGCCTGTTCGGCGTCGCTACACGCGCGGCACCGTGTCGGCGCGGTGCCGGTGCGCGAATCGAAGAATTGAACTGTTTTCCAGAAACGCCGGTGTTTCTGGTGTGAAATACCTAGCATGTCGCGCATGGGTTCACACCGCTCGCACCGAGGTCGCCGGGTTGCCGCGTTAGCTGGAGTCCTCGTTGTCTGGCTCGTTGCCGCGCCCGCGGTCGCAGACCCGGTGACGGATTTCCTTTCCGTCCAACGCACAGCGGTCGATCGCGCCGAGTGCGGACCGGGGTCGGATCAGGAATCGGGGATGCAAGGGCAGGTGCCGCTCGCGGACCGCCGGAGTGGACGCAGTCAGGAACCGTACTCGTGCAACCTCGGACTGCTCGGCCAACTCCAGGGTCAAGGGGCGGGAATCGTCAGCGCCGCGTATGGCAACTGCGTGTATGTGGGATCGAATATTCCCACCCGGCTCGACCGTCCAGGCCCTGGCGTCCAGGTAGTGGATGTATCCGATCCGGCCCGCCCGCGTCACACCGGGACCCTGATCGAACCGCCGATGCAGGCCGGCACCTGGGAGTCGCTCAAGGTCGATCCGGGGCGCGGTCTGCTCGCGGGCACGGGCGTCGGACTGTTGACCGGCATCGGTGGATTCTCGATCTACGACGTTTCCCAGGACTGCACGCGTCCGCGGCTCCTCAATCCGGGGACGGGAACGCAGCTGTCGCTCCCGCTGCCGATCACGACGCACGAGGGCGGCTTCTCGCCGGACGGCCGAACATATTGGGCTGCAGGCACTGCCGGCGGCCAGTTGGCGGCTATCGACGTCAGCAACCCGGCCGAACCCCGCGTGGTCTGGACGGGCCTGACGGGTGTGTCGAATCACGGCTTCGGGATCACGCCTGATGGAAACCGCATGTATATCTCGACGCTGGCGGGCATCACCGTGCTGGACATCAGCGCCGTCCAGCGCCGCGATCTCTTTCCCGTGGTGCCGCACGTGGGCCGCAGACTGTGGTCGGACGGTCAGCTGACGCAGCACACCATCCCCATCACTGTGGACGGCGCACCGGTCATCTTCACCGTGGACGAAGGCGGATCCGGTGGCGTGAAGGTGATCGACTCGTCCGATGATGCGAATCTGCGCTTGATCAACACGATCAAACTCGAGGTGAACCTGCCGCAGAACATGGACGTGTGGGCCCAGGACAACGGTGGCAACGGTGCCTTCGGCTACGACGCGCACTACTGCAGTGTGGATCGGCCCGTGGACCCCACCGCGTTGGCTTGCGGCTGGATTCAGTCCGGTATTCGTGTCTTCGACGTCCGCGACCTGCAGGACATCAAGGAGATCGCGTACTTCGTCCCGCCGGGGCAACCGGACAAGGCCGGTCAGCTCGAGAACTCGACGCACGCGACCCTGGGATCGATAGTCGGCCTTCCGCTGATCGGATCGATCGCGGTCGCGCGGGCCGCACTGGAGGGCGATATCAATGGAGCGGACACGGTCGGGCCGGGCACCCGGCCGATCGGCATCGACATGTCCAGCGATTGGTGCATGTCGCCTCCCGAGTTTCGCGGCGACCAACTGTGGGTGACGTGCATGGACAACGGCTTCATGGCGCTGCAGTTCCAGAACGGTGTGTACCCGCTGACATGAAACGTCTTGCTCTGGCGGCCGTAGGCGTCGCGTGTGTCCTTCTCGGCGTGGTCATCGGGGCGTGGTGGCAGCACCAGCCCGACCAGCCGCGCGCCGCCACTGTGTCGCTCGAACCTCTGGAAGTGGGCTTCGCGCAGGACATGTCGAGCCATCACCTGCAGGCGATCGAACTGTGTCACGCCCTGGCGTCTCCGCGTGAGCCCATGATCGATGCACTGTGCACGCAGATCACCTCCGCCCAGAACCAGGAGATCGGTGTGCTCAGCGGCTGGCTCATGTTGCTCGACCAACCGCAGACTTCCCCGCAACCGATGGCGTGGATGGGAGCCGCCCATCACCACTCCGGCGCCCACATGCCTGGAATGGCGAGCTGGACCGAGATGGACGAGCTTCGTCGGCTCACGGGACCGGCGGCCGAGACGGCCTTCCTTCAGCTCATGATCCGCCACCATCGTGGTGGCCTCGACATGGCCTCCCACGCCGCCCAGCACGCCACCACGCGCGCGGTGGCGCAGCTGGCGACATCGATGATTAAAGAGCAGAGCGAGGAGATCGGCGTCATGGAGCCGCTGCTGGCGGCCCGCGGCGGCGAGCAGCTTCCGTACCCGTAATGCCGCTCCGGGGGCGCCGCCACTTCCGATGCACGCCGTCACAGCAGTGCATCCGCTGACACCCCGCTCGTCACAAACGTCGGCGACCGTCACCGCGTTGACGGACAAGCTGATTCCCCGGAACCACCATCGTTGATCCGGCCGGCGTGACGCCGAGTCATCTTGTGTGATCTACAGCCGCCCGGGTAATCGGACAGTGCCGGACCTTTCTAACCGAGGAGACACATCATGCCGCGGTCATCGATCAAAGACGAGAAGGTATACGAGGAAGTACGCAAGGACGGCGCGTCGAAGCAGAAAGCGGCGCGGATTGCGAACGCGGCCGCCAAGCGCGGGCGCTCCGGAACCGGCCGTAAGGGCGGAAAGTCGCAGTCGTACGAGGACTGGACCGTCGACGAGTTGAAGAAGAAGGCCAAGGATGTCGGACTATCCGGATACTCGTCGAAACGCAAAGGTGAGCTGATTGATGCCCTGCGAAACCACTGACGGCGGATGCCACCGTCCGCACCCGGCTGCGCCGTCGTGAGGGGCCTTTCACCACACGCGGAACTTCCTGTCGGACACGGTGAATCCGTGCCCGACATCGCTCGTGCAGGTAACGCCCGTCGTCTCTTCGACGTGACAGGTCAGATCGTTCACGCGTAGCGACCTGCCATACGGCAGAACGGTGGCCGGCGAACCGCCCAGCGGGTAGTACCGCGGATCACCCGCGCTGATGAACTGACCCGAGCGGGAACCAGTCACTTCGACGGCGTTGGGCGGTACCCGGATGTCGGGGGCGCCGGATCCGGGAACCTTCGGAGCCGACTCCGGCATCTGGCCGTGACAACCTGCCGTCGGGATGTCGCCGCCGGTCAGGATCGCGCAGTGAAACTTGGTGCTGGGCGTCGTGAAGTAGAAGCTCCCCGCCGCGGTACCCGCGTAACGCTGCGGATCGACTTCCGGGGTTCTCGCGGGCGCGCTCGTCACTGCACTGGGAACCACGCTCGGAGTTGAGGGGGCCGCACTCCGCATCGAAGTAGGAGGCGTCGGCGTGGTCGTTTTCGGCGGGGTAGTGGCGGAAAAGGTGGTCGACGGGGCGGCAGCGGTATCGGCGGATCCGCTCACCGAGCCTGCGCACCCGGTCATCAGCAACGCCGTGGTGAGCAGCAGCACTGCGCGGACCGAGAGACTCATGCGGAGAGCTTAGAACTGCGCCCGGCCGAAGCGGTCGCGGCGCGTCCGTCGACTTTCTGGGACAGTAGTGGGGAGCGATCTGCCCAGAAGCCGGTATCCAGGAGGTCCGATGTCGGAGAGCGGCCAGTCCCCGTACGGCGAGATCCCGCCGATGATCGACACCCACGAGGAGCGTAGGGCTCGGATTTCTTTCGAGGTTCGGCGTTGGTGTGAGCGAGCCACTATTTCGGGAACGCACCCGCCGTTGTCCGATCAGGCTGCCGTGCTGATCGCTGCCGGACACCTCGACGCGGCAACCCGGCAGGTGCTCGCGATCCGCCGTCGCACCGGCAGGACGATCCCATCGATCGGTGGGTTCGGCCACCTGCGTCTTCTGACGGACGAATACCACCAGGTGGTCCATCGTTGCGACACCCTGCGCCCCGGGCCGGCGCAGCTGCTCTTCAAGTACCGCGCCACCGAACTCGCCAGGAAATTGCAGGCATATCGGTCGGCAGTGGTGATGTCGACAGCGCATTACGGTAACGGTGTGCGGGCGATGCGCCGTGATCGGCGGGAGGGCGTCCATCTCGACCTCGAACAACGTGAGGCTCTTTTCCGTGCTCTACAGCGGACGCCGACACCGTTGACCGGAAGCGCCTTCGAGCGGGCTGCGAAAATCGCGCGCGGTACCGCTGCGGAGCGGATCGGCCAGGCGTCGCAGAACACTGTGATGGCGGCGGCCGGAAAAAGGGTGGCCGACGCTCTCGGCCGCGGCGTCGACCTCGACGAAGACACCTTCGCCGACGGTTACGACACGCTCCTCTACCTCGCCGGAATGCTGTACGACAGGATCGACGGGTCCCCGGTATGGCGCTCCGAGCACTTCGCTGTCCAGCGGCACCAACTCGACCTCGCCGACGAGCTGACGCAAATCGCTGTCGACACCGTGGCGTTGCGTGGCATTCGCCTCGAGCTCGACGACGCACTGCGCGTCACCCACTCCGACAGCGGTCGCCGGCAGATTCAACTCCGGCAGACTGCGCTGACGCCGGTCTGGGACCAGCTGGTGGACCGGGTTGCGGCGCTGGCGCGGATCGGTGACCTGCTCTCCAGAGCCGAAGTGCAATTGCGTTCCGTGCTGGCCGTCAATCGGGCCATGAGCCTGGACAGTCGAATCGACGACCTCATCGCCCGCTCAGGCGACCGGGAACTATCGGCCGTGAACACCCACCACGTGGGGGATCAGTTCGACGGGGTGGAGGAGCTGATGCTCACCTACCAGTCGGCGCTGTACGGCGACATCGCCGAACTGACGGCGTGGTCGGGGAGTCCCGAGCGCAAATAGACCCGCTGCATCGAGCCGGCGCGCACCCGTGTAACCAACCTAGGGCCGAGGCGCGATCATATGGCGATGTCGCCTCGCCGGTGTTCGATGGCGGCTTGCCGCTCGGATTCGGACATTCCTCCCCACACTCCGAAGGGCTCCTCGACAGCCAGCGCATGCTCTCGGCACTGGACGATCACCGGGCAACGGTTGCACAGCTGCTTGGCTCGCAGCTCGCGCTGCTTCCGGATGCGCCCGCGCTGTCCGTCCGGGTGGAAGAACAGCGACGAGTCGACGCCACGGCACAAGCCATGCACCTGCCACTCCCACACGTCCGACAGTGGCTTGGGAAGGTCCGTATATGAAGGCATGTGAACTCCTCGATCGTGACGTGACGTAGGTGGCGACGTTCTCGCCACCCGACGCTCACCCAGCCCGCACTGCTGGAGCGCGGTGAACATGTGAGGAAACCTGTACCCAGAAACGGGATGTGTCACGCACGCGTCAGAAAACTTTCACTGAGCGGCGTCGGCCATTGTCATTCGCCCGATGAACGAGGAGTCCCCTTCGGAGGCTCGGAATGTTCAACTTCCGATCAACCGGGTAATCGGCTGCCCACGACGCCGGGGAACACACGCCGCGGCAGTTAATGAAGGAAGAGCACATGGGCGAGGGGCACCCGATCGATCCAGCCAGCATGCTGGCCACCCACTTCCCGCGCGACCTCACCGACACGGTGATGAGCGGCGAGTCGGCCACCGTCGTACTCGACATCGCTGGTCACGGTCACTGGACCGTGTCGATCGACAGCGGTGTCGCAGAACTCCGCGGTGCGGACGGACCTCGCAAGCCCACGTGCACCATCCGGACCGACGCAGACACGCTCGCCGACGTCCTGATCGGCCGGCGTAGCGGGGTCGACGCGTTTCTGGACGGCGATCTCGTCACGCGCGGCAGCCTCGCGACCGTGCTTCAGATCGGCGGGGCGTTCGCGCCGGACGTCGAGTTGTCGACGCGGCCGCAGTCGCGGGAAGTCGACGCAGGCGGCGTGCGCACGGCCTACCTGGAGGCGGGCCGAGCCGACGCGCCGCCTGTCGTTCTCCTCCACGGCCTCGGTGCCACCAACGCATCCATGCTCCCGGTGCTGGCCGACCTGGCCGAGGACCACCGCGTCATCGCGCCCGACACCCCCGGGTTCGGTGCGTCGGAAGCACCGTGCTGGACCTACACCGCCCATCAGCTTTACTCCTGGCTTCGCGCTTTCCTCGATGCGGTCGACGCCCGCGGCGCCGTCGTCGTCGGCAACTCTCTCGGTGGCAGGCTCGCACTCGAGTTGGCCATGCACGATCCGGAGGCGGTCGCCAAGCTGGCCCTGCTCTGTCCGTCACCGGCGTTCCGCCGATTCCGGCAGTTGGTACCACTCGTCAAGTTGCTGCCTGTGGATGTGGCGCGCCTACCCGCGGCCCCCGTGCCGCGCCCTGTTGTGATGGCGGGCGTGAAGGCGATGTTCGCCGACCCGAGCCGAGTGCCACAGAGCTGGTTCGACGCTGCCGTCGACGAATTCGAGATTGCCATGAGCTCCGGTGCACACCGTCGCGCTGCGCTGTCGGCCTTGTTCAACATCTACACCGAGGAAGCGTTCGGCGATACCGGGTTCTGGGGACGACTCCCCAACCTTCGGACACCCGCGTTGTTCCTGTGGGGAAGCGAGGACCGGCTCGTTCCGGCCAGCTTCGCTCGCCACGTCAGCGAGGCGATGCCTACCGCGGAATCGGTGGTGATTCCTCATTGCGGGCACGTTCCTCAGCTGGAGCTGCCCGCTCTGACGATGCAACTGGTCCGCGAATTCCTGAGCTCGGGGCGCACTCCGAGCGCGCAGGCGTCGACCGAGTATGACTTGGCTCTGGGCTGAGCTCGGGCACTCTCCCGCATCAACACCAGCGGCCAGGTGTATCGCGCATCCGCTGACCGATCGTGCGGTCGGCATGGCCACCGGCAATATCGGCAAGCATGCGGGAGCGCTTGACGACCCGCACGTCCCACCACGGCGGGCGACATGCTTTGCCACGCGCTTGTGCCACATGGGTTTCGCCGTCACTAACGGGTGATCTTGTCGGTCGAGCCGGCGAAGTGCCGGACGTTCCTGCAGTTTCCTGACAGTAAACAACGCTGCTAGGATGCGGGACGTGACGACTCGACCGGAGACCGGGGTTCACCGTGACACGGGTGATCCCGCGCCCGTCGAGCGTGAGGTGCCGTCCGATACGCCGACCGGCCCTGATCTCGAGAAGGTGATCGGCAAGCAGGTGCGCGCGCTCCGCAAGGCCAGTGGGCTTTCCGTGGGGGACATGGCGGCAAAAGTCGGGATCTCGAAGGCGATGTTGTCGAAGATCGAAAACTCGCAGACCTCGTGCAGTCTGTCGACGTTGGCGCGGCTGGCGGCGGGACTGGACGTACCCGTGACCTCACTCTTCCGGGGTGCGGACGCTGCCCGCGACGCCGTGTACGTGGAGGCGGGCCACGGTGCGGTCATCGTCGGGCGAGGGACCCGGGTGGGGCATCACTACGAACTTCTCGGCGCACTGCGCGGGCAGCACAAGCGACTCGAGCCGGTGCTGGTCACGCTCACCGACGCCAGCGAGACGTTTCCGCTGTTCCAGCACGCCGGCACCGAACTGCTCTACATGCTCGAGGGTGTCATGGTCTATGGGCATGGTGAGGCCGAGTACACGCTGCGGCCGGGGGATTCGCTGCTCCTCGACGGTGAAGGTTTGCACGGTCCCAACGATCTCGTGCGGTTGCCGATCCGATTTCTCGCGGTCACCGCATATCCCGACCACCACGAGGACTGACGCGGTCATCGGACTTTCTACCTTCCTCCGCCTCCGCGCCGGGCGTAGAGTGGCGGTTGGTTCGAAAGGTCGTGGTTACGGTGTTAGCGACAGTTCAGATAGCGTCCGACGACGGGTCCGCGCTGCCCTTCGATCGTCTGGAGCCGGTTTACCTGGCCACCGCGGGCGCGATCGGGCTCTACTACTTCGACTACGGCACCGATGCGCGGATGAGCTCGGACGAGCTCGGCGACTTCTACCTCATTCAGATCCCGCTGTCGGGTACGGCCCGAATTACCTCTGGCGCTGAGGAGTTCGATTCGACGATGTCGGTCGCGTCGATTCTGCAGCCGGGGCGCCCCGCGACCATGCAGTGGCATGAAGGGCAAACTCAGCTGATCATCCGGCTGGCGCGCGAAGGTCTCGAGGAGCACTTGGAGGAAATCCTGGGAAGCCCTCTCGCTGAACCCCTGATATTCGAGCCGCAGATGGAACTCGGAAGCCCCGCAATCCGCGGCTGGCGTGAGGCGGTCGAACTTCTGGAGCACGAGGTGGCGAATCATGATCCGATGACTGCAGATTCGGCCGCCATGGAGGAATTCGACACGATCTTGCTGAGTCAGTTCCTGTCCGCTCAGCCGAACAACTACAGCGCGAGGCTGCGGAGTCTGGCTCAGAGTCTGACCTAGCTGATCACACGGTGGCCCTGCCTCGCGGAGTGCTGCGGGGTAGGGCCACCGGCTGTGTCGCGACCGGGATCAGGCCTTCGCGGGGTCCGCCGCCCTGGTCGTGATTGCTTCCGCACCGAGTACCGCGTCGGTGCCGTGTTTCGAGGCGCCGGTCAGGCCGACGGCGTCGAGTACGTAGGCCGTCTCGCCGTGCACGGACACGTCGAGGCCGTCGTATTCGCTGTCCTGGTCGGCGCGGATGCCCATGAACTTCTTCAGTGCCGCGGCGATCACCAGCGTGACGATGAAGCAGTAGCCGACAACGGCTGCCACGGCAACACATTGGCGCCACAGCACGTCGACACCGCCGCCGTAGAAGAGTCCCGCGGCGCCGCTGGGTGCGGCCGGATCTGCGAGGAATCCGATCAGAACAGTGCCGAGGATGCCGCCGACGAGGTGCACGCCGACGACGTCGAGCGCATCGTCGTAGCCGAGCCGGTACTTCCAGGACACCGCGAAGCAGCAGACTGCGCCGGCAGCGCCTCCGACGACCAGAGCGCCGAGCGGTGACACGGCGCCACAGGCGGGTGTGATGGCGACCAGTGCTGCGATCAGACCCGACGCGGCGCCCAGCGACGTGGCGTGGCCTTCACGCAGTTTCTCGACGGCCAGCCAGGCGCAGATGCCCGCGCACGCCGCGGCGACGGTGTTGAGAATGACGACGGACGCGCTGTTTCCGGCGGAGAGCGCCGAGCCGCCGTTGAATCCGAACCAGCCGAAGAACAGGATGCCGGCGCCGAGCATGGTCAGGGGAAGGCTGTGCGGGCGGGGCGAGACGGGGAACGTCTTGCGGGCCCCGAGGACCAGGACGACGGCGAGAGCAGCCACGCCGGCGTTGATGTGCACGGCGGTGCCGCCGGCGAAGTCGATCGCGCCGAGGGTGTTGGCGATCCATCCGCCGATCACCGATCCGTCGGCGGAGTCGAACGCGAACACCCAGTGGGCGACGGGGAAGTAGACGAACGTTGCCCACAGTCCGGCGAACAGCATCCAGGCGCCGAATCTCATCCGGTCGGCCAGCGCACCCGAGATGAGTGCCACGGTGATGCCGGCGAACAACAGCTGGAAGCCTGAGATCAACGCGGGCGGCAGTCCGGGTTCGGCCGGCGCCTCCAGCAGCGCGCTGGAGCCGAAGAACTCGAGGGGGTCGCCGAGGAGGCCGAGACCGCCGAGGGAGTTGCCCAGCACGGCGGAGTAGCCGAACACGATCCACAGCACGCCGACGACGGCGAATGCGCCGAACGTCATCATGGCCATGTTGAGCGTATTGCGCACGCTGACCATTCCGCCGTAGAACATGGCCAGGCCCGGCACCATGAGGCTCACTGCCGTGAAGGCCGCCAGAATCCAGGCAGTGTCGGCCGCAGCGACTGCTGCTTCGTTCATAGTCGTCCACCTTGATCGAGGAGGGCATGACACCGATGTGTCCGCCTTTGGGAATCAATGTCTATCAACAGTGAACCAAAGTGAAGATTGCCGATGTGGTGCGCCGCGTGACGACTATGTAACCGATTCGCTGTGACTGCGCACGAATTCGCACGCGAAGGTGTGCGGACGAGTAGCAAATAGGACGCACGATCTATTAACATCGTATCGTGACAGTAGACGCTCGTGGCGAGAGATCGTGATCGCAGTGCGGGAGGCCCGCATCATCGGGCGAGCGGATCACCGGACCACGCCGTGGGCCAACGGCGCAGGCACCACCGCGGAGATCGCCGCCGGTGCCGTGTCCCGGTGGCGGTTCAGCGTCGCGACGCTCGAGGCGAATTCGACGTTCTCATCGTTTCCCGGGGTGGATCGGATCTTCACGGTGATCGGCGACCATCCCGCGTCACTCGACCTCGGCGACGGCCCCACCCTGATTCCGCGCCTCAGTCCGACGGCCTTCGCCGGCGAGTGCAGCCCCGACTGCGTGACGGAGGGGCCGACCGAGGCGTTCAACGTCATGGTCGACAGGTCCACCACGGCCGCGTCCGTGGACATCGTCGACATCGGAGCGGCGCAGGCCGTGACCGCCGACGGGCGCCTGGCCGCCCTCGTCCTGGTCCTCATGGGGCGGCTGACGACGGACCTCGGTCCTGTCGGCCCGGGCGATTGCCTCCTCGTCGAGCAAGGGTCGGTGCGGCTGTCCGGGCAGGCGTCTGTCGCGGTGGCGGAGATCCTCGACCGCACGTGAGTGGCAAGGCATGCGGGGGAACACCTTTCGACTCATCTGAGGAATCACCTTGCGGTAGAGAGTATTCGGCGTAGCCGCTCGATCGCGCGTTCGGTTGCGGGGCGGTCCTTCGCGATCAACTGGTGCATGATGAATCCCTCGATCGCCGAGTACACCAGCAGGGTCAGGTCTTCGTCGGCGGTGATGCCCAGGCGGGTCAGCGCCGCGACGTCGCCTCGATGTACTTGGCGTACAGGAGTTTACGTGTGGGTCGAGGCGTGGGCTTCGCCGGGACTCGAGCATCAGTTCGTGCTGGAAGACCTGGAGGTCGGGGTCCCGGGCGACGAGGTCGGTGAGGTGTTCGACGAAGTGGTCGAGGGACGAGCCGGCGGCGATGTCGGCGGACGCTTGCACTCTTGTTCAGCGCGTAACGGAGCGCGGCGTCGAGGAGGGCTTCCGTCGACCCGGCGCTGCGCAGGACGGCCTCGTCCGAGACGCCGGTCTCACGGGCGACGGCCTGCGTCGTCAGCCCGCGCAGGCCTTCGCGGGCGATCACGGAGACCGTCGCGAGAACGAGGTCGAGGGCCACCTGATCGCTGTGGGGCGTCGTCCGCCGTCGTCCGTCGGTGAGCGTCACAGTTCGACATTCCCGTGGGTCAGCAGCCATCTCATGCCGGGTTCCCGGGTGCGACTGATGCCCTTGTACTCGGCCATGTCCACCGGAAGGTCCTCGAGCACCCGGTACAGTCGTTCGCCCCATTCCGGAACCGACGCGACGTCCCGGAACGGGAGCAGATACGTTCGGATCAGAAACATGACGGCACCGGAGTGAGCGAGCCGGATGAGATGCTGCACTTCGGTTCTCAGGAACAGGCGGTCCCCGACCTCGTCGAGCGGGCCGTCGGCGAGGGTGCGCCGGTCCTTGCCCCACTCGGGATAGGTCTCGGTCGACGTGTCGAGTTTGCCGTCCACGGTCAATGTCCAGTTGGTGCGTCGGTAACTCTGGCCGGGCTCGAGCCGCATCAGAAAGTTGTGTGCGCGGGTGATGATCTTCTCGCTGTGAATACGCGGGACGGGGCCGTGGATTTCGAGGAAGCTCATGCCTACGTCGAATCCGAAGGACCAGTCCGCCGCGAACGTCACCAGACCTGCGTCACCCCACAGTTCGCCCTTACGCTGATCGAGCAGCACGACGTCCTCCTGGATCTGGCCGCAGATGTACACCAGCGGCGGCGCCGGCAACGTGTCGAGATCCCCGAACACGAAGTTGCGCTCGATCCCGAGGAGGTCGTTCTTCCAGAACCAGTTGTCGTCGTGCCGTTCGAGGGTCATGGTGTCGGGGTATTCGTCGGCGAGGGTGCGCATCAGCGTGAGCATCGCGTCCCAGGCGGCGGGGACCATGTGGGGCAGGCATTGGTGCCGCGACGGATCCTCCGCCAGGATGCGCTCGCGTTCGGCGCGTTCCCGGTGATAATGGGCGTCGATGGCGATGCGGGTGTCTCCCCAGCTCCCGGTGGCGGTGTCGGTGGGGAGTCCGGCCGGTTCGACGTTGGTGCTGTAGCGGTACTGATCGCGCGGAAAGGGGAACGGAAAGCGCGCGATGCGGTCGGCACGCGAGTCGGTGGTTGTCACAGATCCAGCTCCAATCGGTCTCCTGCGGAACGTGATACGCACGGCATCATCGATTCTCCGGCGGCCTTCTCCTCGGCGGTGAGGAACAGGTCGCGGTGCTCGATCTCGCCGCCGCGAACCGACAGCCGGCATTCGCCGCACACCCCCTGGCGGCAGAGGTTCGGAACCTTGATTCCCCGGTCCAGCAACGCCTCGAGGAGGCTGGTTCCCGAGGGCACGGGGACGATCATTCCGCTGCGCCCGAGCTTGGCGGCGAAGGGTGCCCCGTCGGCCAGCGGGCCCGCCCCGAACGCCTCCGAGTGCACGCGCCCCGGTGGCCAGCCGCAGTCGCGGGCCCACTCGGCCACCGCCGCGATCATCTGCGCGGGACCGCACGTGTAGACGTGGGTACCGAGTGGCTGGTCCGCCAGCTTCGGGACGAGGCGGTCCGCGAGTTCTCCGGGCGTGGAGACCGTGATCATCCGGTCACCGCACAGCGCCGCCAACTCGTCGGCGTGCGCTCCCGACTGGTCGCGGAAAGAGTAGATCACTTCGAACGAACGACCCCACTCGAGCGCGGCCCGGACGTGCGACAGGATCGGCGTGACGCCGATTCCACCCGCGACCAGCAGGTGGTGCCGAGCATTGAGCACGGGCGTGAACGCACTCCGCGGAAGGCTCACACGGATGCGCTGATCCGGATGGAGGTCGTGGACCCAGCGCGAACCCCCGTGGCCGTTCTCGTCGAGCCGGACCGAGATCGCGTAGTGGTCCGGCTCGATCGAGGGGCCGGTGAGCGAGTAGGAATTCTGCCGACCCTCGGCCCAGGTGACGGCGATGTGGCTGCCCGGGGTGAACGACGGCAGGGTGCGGCCCGCCGGGTCCGCGAGGACGACGTGACGGATGCCCGGACACAGCAGCCGTGCCTCGCGCACCGTCAGAGTGAGCCCTCCGGTGATGCTCTCGCCCGCAACTGTTTCGAGGGCCGTGGTCATGGCAGTTCCTCCGAGTCGGCTCGATATCCCAGGTAGGCGCTGTGGCGCCGGGAGTAGTGGTAGTAGACGGTGAGTTCGGCGGAACAACCCCCGCACGGCGTCCGGCCGCCGACGGCTACCGGCACCGAGGACGACGTGGTGTGGCAGTGCGCGCAGAACACGTCGCGCACCGAGGCGTCAGGGTGGATGATCTCGGCGATCTCGGCGGGCACCCCGCCCGCGGCGATCAGCCGAGCGCGCACTGCCCCGACCACGTGTTCGGGGCCCGCGACGACGAACCGCCACCCGATGCGCGCCTCGGTCAGCAGTTCGTCGAGCCCGCCGAACCCGGATCCGGCCCCGGCGTCGACGATCACGATGCAAGTGGGAATGGGTGTCACCCGCCCGGACAGTTCGCGAAGGACCTGCATGCTGACCGAGCGGTCCGCGACGAGTACGTAGCGGGTGACGAGAGCGCCCGCCGCGAGGTCGTCGACGGCCGAGGAGTCGGATCGCCAGCGGGGGACGCTGGTCGACCTCATCGAAACCGTCATCGCGGATCAGGGCGCGAAGGAACGGTGGCCGACGAAGTAGGCCAACGCGCGGTCGGGGGTAGTGAAGCGGATGCGCGAACCCTTGGGGAAGAAGATCGCATCCTTCGCCTTCGCCACCTCGACCTGGCCGGTGTCGAGGTTCTCGAGGGTGAACTCCCCTTCGAGGACGACCTTCATCTCGTCGTAGGCGTAGTAGTAGTCGAGCGGGGCGTCGGTGCGCCGGAGTTCGAAGTAGCCGGCCGACATCTCCGAGCCGTCCGGGTTGGCGAAGACGTCGTCGATGTATCCCTTGGTGCCCGGGTACTCCGAGACCGGCATCTGAGGCAGGTTCTCGTGGAATCCAGCGGTGACGCGGAACGGGACGGCGATGGGCTTGTCGGTCGTGGTCATGGATTCTCCCTGAAGGTGTGGTGAGTTGGGTCCGCGACCTCCTCTGCATGAAACGAGGAGTAGCAACAGGAAACCACAAGACATATTTCGCCGACGTAAATCAATCCTGCGGTGCTGAAAACATGCAGATCAAAGCAGTGGTTGTTCTTGAAAGTGCATATGAGCGCCGTGATTTGGTGATGCACCGACAACGTTGCCGTAACACGATCGACATAGTAGAACTGTTTCATAGTGAACAACAGCGATTCATGAGGTGAAACGAACCGCTACCCAAGCCGCAGCGCCCGATCATCCGGCCGAATGAAGGAAGCAACGTGACACAGACAGCAAAGTTCGTGATCGTCGGTGGGGGACTCGAGGGTCTCGCCATCGCCTGGTCGCTCGCGGACCGCGGCGAGACCGATGTGCTGGTCCTCGAGCGTGACACCCTGTGCTCGGGCATGACCGGCAAGTCCAGTGGCGTGGTCCGGTGCCACTACGGGACGCCGTCGCTGGCGGCGATGTCGTGGTACGGCGTCGACATCTTCACCAGGGCCACCGAGATCTTCGGCGACGACATGGCATTCCGCCAGTGCGGATACGTGGCCGGCGTCGGTGAGAACAACATCGACCCGCTGAAGGCGAACGTCGCGATGATGCAGGGCCTCGGTATCGACGTCGACTACATCGGCCACGACAAGATGGCCGAACTGTGGCCGGGGCTGCATCTCGACGACTTCGCCGCCTTCGCGTACGAGCCCCTCGGTGGCCGCGGTGAGGCGTACATGGCCGGCATGGCGTTCGGCGCGTCGGCCCGCAAGCTGGGCGTCACGATCCGCCAGAGCACGCCGGTGGCGTCGCTACTGCAGAACGCGGACGGCCGCGTCTACGGGGTGACGCTCGCGAACGGCGACGAAGTGCATGCGGAGCAGGTGATCCTCGCGACCGGTCCGTGGGCGCCGGAACTCGGTGCCGGTGTCGGCGTCGACATCCCGGTGAAAGCCCAACGGGCGCAGCTTGTCCTGATCGATCAGGGTGTTCCGACTCCGGAGGTGCCGGTGCTGTCGGACCTGGCCGGACTGCAATACATCTGCCGCGAGCCGAACGGCGAACTGCTGGTCGGCAACAGCGACCACGCTGCGCCCGAATACATCGACCCCGACAAGTACAGCAACCGCGCGGACGACAGCACCATCGAGAAGAACATCGGCAAGCTCGGGAACCGTCTGCCCGACATGCCCGATCCGCGGATCACCTCGAGCTACGTCGGCGCGTACGACGTCACTCCCGACTACAACCCGATCATCGGACCCGCACCGGTCGACGGACTGTTCCTGGCCACCGGGTTCTCCGGTCACGGTTTCAAGATCTCGCCGGCGGTCGGCCGCCTCGTCGCCGACATGCTCCTCGACGACGGCACGACCACCCTCCCGAACGTCGAGCCGTCCGACTTCCGCTACTCACGCTTCGAGGAGGGCGACCTCCTGTTCAGCCTGCACCCCTACGAGGGCGCCGGCGAGATGCGCTGACCCACAGACCCCCTCACCCGTAGACCACCAGTTCAGGAGCTACCCATGGCTGTCGACACTGCTGACGCGTTCACCGCGCAGAACATCGTGACAACCCCACCGCAGACCTTGTCCGAGGTGGCCCGGGCCACCGAAACCACCTTCATTCTCGCCCTGTTCGTGACGCTGTCCGGCAAGCCGTGCGCCAAACTGGTCCCGATCGAGGCCGTCGAGCAGCTTCAGGACGACGGCGTGGGCTTCGCCGGGTACGCGGCGGGGCACATGGGGCAGGAGCCCAAGGACTCCGATCTCGTTGCCGTACCGGATGTCTCGTCGTTCACGCCGATCCCGTTCGTGAAGCCCGGGCTGGCGATCGTGCACTGCGACCCGCACGTGGAGGGAAAGCCCTGGCCGTATGCGCCGCGGGTGATCCTGAAGGAGACGCTGAAGAAGGCGTCCGATCTCGGCCTGTCCGTCAACGTCGGCGCGGAGATCGAGTACTTCCTCGTCCACCGCACCGGAGACGGCGCCCTCACGACCGCGGACACGGCCGACGTCAGTCGTCAGCCGTGTTACGACGCCCGCGACGTCACCCGGATGTACGACCATCTGACCGAGGTGTCCGCGGCCATGAACACGCTCGGCTGGGGCAACTACGCCAACGACCACGAGGACGGCAACGGGCAGTTCGAGCAGAACTTCGACTACGCCGACGCCATGACCACCGCCGACCGGGTGATCACCGCAAGGTACCTGCTGTCGGTGATCGCCGAGAAGCGCGGCATGAAGGCCACATTCATGCCCAAACCCTTCTCCGACCGCACCGGCTCCGGCATGCACCTGCACCTGTCGCTGTGGAACGACGCCGGTTCGGTGTTCCCCGACGGGGACGATCCCAAGGGACTGGGACTGTCGAGGACGGCGTACGCGTTCATCGCGGGGATTCTCGAGCACGCGTGTGCGCTGCAGGGTGTGATCGCGCCGACCGTCAACTCCTACAAGCGCACCGGGGCCACCTCGACGAGCAGCGGTGCCACCTGGTCGCCTCGATACGCCACGTACGGTGGCAATGACCGGACCCACTACCTCCGGGTTCCGGACAAGAACCGGGTGGAACTGCGCGGCGGCGACGGCTCGGCCAACCCTTACCTGGCCGCGGCCACCGCCATCGCCGCCGGCCTCGACGGCATCGAACGCGATCTCGACCCCGGCACCCCCGGCTCCGGCGACAGTCCCAGCGACATGCTGCCGATGACGCTGCTGCACGCGATGGACGCCCTGGAAACGGATCCCGTCGTCACGGGCGCCCTGGACGTCGCAGGCCCCGGAGTCGCCCAATACTTCGCGACACTCAAGCGCGAGGAGTTCTTCGCCTGGCACAACACCGTCTCCCCCTGGGAACTCGACCACTACCTGACAGCGTTCTGAACGACCTCCCGAAAGGAGACATCCATGTGTGGAATCGTCGGACTTCACCTGCGTGAGCCGTCCCTCTACCCACAACTCGGCGCCCTGCTCACCGACATGCTCGGTCAGATGTGCGACCGCGGACCCGATTCCGCAGGCATGGCGATTTACGGTGACCGGACCTGGTCGCCGGTCGGTGAGTCGACGGTCTCGCTACTCGACTGCCCCGTCCCCGCAACGGAACTCGCCGCAACGCTGTCGGCGTCACTCGACACCACCGTCACCGGATTCGATCTCGACCCGACGACGATCCTGCACGGCGTCGTCGGCGCGGCGGATCTCGCGACGGCCGTGCGCAGCGTGGTGCCGTCGGCGCGGGTCATCGGCTTCGGCGACGACCTGACCGTCCTCAAGGGCGTCGGAAACCCCATCGACCTGGCGAACCGGTTCGGGCTGCCGTCGGCGAGCGGCTGGCAGGGTGTCGCGCATACCCGCATGGCCACCGAATCCGCGGTGACCGCCGAGGGGTCGCACCCGTTCTCCGTCGGCCCCGACCAGTGCCTCGTGCACAATGGCTCGTTCTCCAACCACATGAGCATCAAACATCAGCTCGAACGTGACGGCGTCGAATTCGACAGTGCCAACGACACCGAGGTCGGGGCACGGTTCGTCGCCAAGCAGCTCGCCGAGGGCGTCGACCTGGAGAAGGCGCTGCTGATGCTGAACGAGACGTTCGACGGCTTCTACACCCTGCTCGTCTCGACGGCCGACTCGTTCGCCGTGGTCCGGGACGCCATCTCCTGCAAGCCCGCCGTCATAGCCGAGACCGACCAGTGGGTCGCGATGGCCTCCGAATACCGCGCCCTGGCGAACCTGCCCGGCGTCGACAACGCCCGAATCTTCGAGCCCGAACCGGAAGAGGTGTACGTATGGCACCGGTAGCCACCACCGAAGTGACTGTCCTGAACTTCGAGACGTCGAGTACGCGTGCTGTCAACGAGCGGCTCACCTCCCCAGAAGCCCCGAAGAAGGTCACGGTCACCGGCCCGCAGGGCGCGCACGCGCTGGCCTGCGGCCTCGACTCCGACATCGACGTCACCATCGACGGGCACGTCGGCTACTACTGCGCGGGCATGAACCAGCACGCGACGGTGACCGTCACCGGCAACGCCGGAGTCGGGGTCGCGGAGAACATGATGTCGGGGACGGTGCACGTCAAGGGTGATGCGTCGCAGTCCGCGGGCGCCACTGCCCACGGCGGCCTCCTCGTGATCGACGGCAATGCCGCTGCCCGCTGCGGAATTTCGATGAAGGGCGTCGACATCGTCGTCGGCGGCAACATCGGCCACATGTCCGCGTTCATGGGTCAGGCCGGACGTCTCGTCGTGCTCGGCGACGCCGGTGAGGCCCTCGGCGACTCGCTGTACGAGGCCCGCATCTACGTGCGCGGCACCGTCGCCTCCCTCGGCGCCGACTGCATCAAGAAGGAGATGCGCGAGGAGCACCTGACGGAACTGCGGGAGCTGCTCGATCGGGCAGGTTTCGACGCGGACCCGTCGGAGTTCACCCGCTACGGCTCCGCCCGCAAGCTCTACAACTTCCACGTCGACAACGCCAGCGCCTACTAGGAGCGACGATTATGAACACCCCGAACCCGGCCCTGCGCGAATCGGCGACGTTCGACCGCGGCGTCATCTCCGAGATCCAGCGGGCCGCCGAGACCGGCATCTACGACATCCGCGGCTGGGGTGCCAAGCGCAAGCTGCCCCACTTCGACGACCTGCTGTTCCTCGGCGCCTCGATGTCGCGGTACCCGCTCGAGGGTTACCGCGAGAAGTGCGACACCGACGTCGTGCTCGGCGACCGCAACGCCAAGTTCCCGCTGCACCTCGATATCCCGATCACCATCGCCGGCATGAGCTTCGGTGCACTGTCCGGGCAGGCGAAGGAAGCGCTCGGCCGCGGCGCCAGCGAGGTCGGCACGTCCACCACCACCGGTGACGGCGGCATGACGCCCGAGGAACGGGGGCAGTCGAAGAACCTGGTCTACCAGTACCTGCCGTCCCGGTACGGAATGAACCCGGACGACCTACGCAAGGCCGACGCCATCGAGATAGTCCTCGGCCAGGGCGCCAAGCCCGGCGGCGGCGGAATGCTGCTGGGGCAGAAAATCACCGAACGTGTCGCCGGGATGCGCACCCTCCCGATGGGTGTCGATCAGCGGTCGGCGTGCAGGCACCCCGACTGGACCGGTCCCGACGACCTCGCCATCAAAATCATCGAACTACGCGAGATCACCAACTGGGAAAAGCCCATCTACATCAAGGTCGGCGCCACCCGCACCTACTACGACGTGAAACTCGCCGTGAAGGCCGGCGCCGACGTCGTAGTGGTGGACGGCATGCAGGGTGGCACCGCCGCCACCCAGGACGTGTTCATCGAACACGTCGGCATCCCCACCCTCGCCGCAATTCCGCAGGCGGTCCAGGCACTGCAGGAACTGGGGGTGCACCGGAGCGTTCAGCTCATTGTGTCGGGCGGAATTCGCAGCGGCGCGGACGTCGCGAAGGCCATGGCGCTCGGGGCGGACGCTGTCGCGATCGGCACCGCTGCTTTGATCGCGCTGGGCGACAACAGCCCCCGCTACGCGAAGCAGTACGAGGAACTCGGCTCCGCGGCCGGGTTCTACGACGACTTCCAGGCCGGCAAAGACCCCGCCGGCATCACCACCCAGGACCCGGAACTGTCGAAGAACCTCGACCCCGTCGAGGGCGGACGGCGGCTCGCGAACTACCTGAGGGTGCTCACCATGGAGGCGCAGACCCTCGCCCGCGCCTGCGGCAAATCCCACCTGCGCAACCTCGAACCCGAGGACCTCGTCGCCCTCACCGTCGAGGCATCGGCGATGGCCCGCGTCCCCCTCGCCGGCACCACCTGGATCCCCGGCGCCCTGTAGGCGGCTCCGCCGCCCGTGAGCGGTTAAGGAGTCCAGGGACTCCTTAACCGCTCACGGGCGCGAAGCGCCTGCCGGCTTGAAACTATGAGTAGAGGACCGAGAACATGACTTCCTTCGATTCGCTCTGGGCGAGCATCCTTGATGTGGGACAGCACAAGTCGACCAGGGGATACCGAAGATTCGCGTGGAACGACGCCGACCTGACGCTGCGCGAATGGTTCTCGGGCTGCGCGCAGGCTCGTGGCATGAGCGTCGAGGAAGACCGCAACGGCAACCTGTGGGCCTGGTGGATGCCGAAGGGGTGGGAAGGAGACCCCCGCGATGCGTTCGTCACCGGATCGCACCTCGATTCGGTACCCGACGGCGGCGCCTACGACGGACCCCTCGGCGTGGTGTCCGCGTTCGCTGCCGTCGACATCGTCCGCGACCGCGGCATCGAACCGACCCGTCCCATCGCGGTCACTGCCTTCTCCGACGAAGAGGGCGCCCGCTTCGGCGTCGCCTGTGTCGGCTCGCAATTGTCCACCGGCGCACTGGCACCCGAACGTGCCCTGGCACTACGCGCCAACGACGGCATCAGCCTCGGTGAAGTCTTGGTCGGCGTCGGCCGCGACCCTCACCATCTCGGCGAGGACCCCGACCTCGTCGACCGCGTCGGCGTGTACGTCGAGTTGCACGTCGAGCAGGGACGCGCCCTCGACCTGATCGACAGCCCCATCGCCGTGGCCTCGTCGATCTGGCCGCACGGCCGGTGGCAGTTCGTCTTCACGGGGGAGGCCAACCACGCCGGCGCCACCCGCCTCGTCGACCGCCGCGACCCGATGCTCGCGTTCGCCTCTTCCGTCCACACCGCCCGCACTGCCGCGACTCTGCACGAGGCGGTCGCGACCTTCGGTAAGGTGCAAGTACTTCCCAACGGTGCCAACGCCATTCCGTCGGAGGTGCGGGCGTGGCTCGACGCACGGGCCGCCGACGAGGAAACATTGACCAAGCTGGTCCAGCAAATCACCGCGGAGGCACGGGCATACACGGCCGCCGACGGTATCGGTCTCGACGTCGACGCCGAATCGGTCACGCCGATCGTCGAGTTCCCGCACTCGACGCGGGAACGACTGCGCCACTCACTCGTGCACCTCGGTGACGTGCCCGTTCTGCCGACGGCGGCCGGGCACGACGCCGGAATCCTGTCCGCGAAGGTGCCCACGGCGATGATGTTCGTCCGCAACCCTACCGGCGTGTCCCACTCGCCCGCCGAGTTCGCCGAACCCGACGACTGCAACCGCGGCGCCGAAGCCCTGGCGGACGTGATGGCGGACTGGGTCAGCGAGCAGCAGTAGGCATATCAGCGGCAACGCCGATCCCTTCAGTGCTTCGGCGACCGCGGTGACGGTGGTTGTCGTGGTTTCTACCGCGCTATCGTGAAGTCCCTCGTCCGGGAAAGTTGGTCCGGTCAACCGCATCCACCGACGGCTGCCCGCCTCGGTTCGCGTTCGCCGACGGTTCTGTGCTGCGCTCGGATACCTCTGTGCCGATAACCTGCGGCACTACTTCTCGCTGTGGTGGGTGTCATTCCATGCGCGGAGGAGGTCGTTGCAGAGGGTGGTCTTGAGGTTGCGCAGGTGGCCCAGGTCTGATGGTCGCGGGGTCATCGCGGCTTGGAGGAGATGGAGGAACCTGTTGCGTTGTACGCCGAATCTGATGAACAGGTCCTCGGCGTCGGCGCCGCCGTAGGGGGCCCATTCGATGGCGAAGGCAACGAGCGCACGGTCCGGGGGACTGATGGAGTGCACGCGGGTGAGGAGATCGCAGGCGTGCAGGGATTGTCGTAGCCAGTCGAGCTCAGGCGAGCCGGTGGGAACGCCGGTGCGGGCGGCGCGTCGTCGCCGGGCCGAGCGGTTACCGGTTGGGCTGCGCTCGGGGCGAGCCCGACAGGCGGCGCCGGTGTCTGCAGCGGACAGGTTGAGCGTTGCCGGTGATGTCCTCGGCGATGGGGCGGGATTTTCAAGCATGGGTGCCTCGAGCGTGTGAAGAATTGATCGGGTCTTTCTATAGTTCTTCATTACCCATCGATTCGGACCGGCCGTTCGGCGGGGTGAGGTGCCTGTCCAGGTGCCCGCGCGGAGCTCGGCGTGGGATTGGCCGGCTCGGTAGGTGCGCGGCAGGCCTGGCGGTGGCGCTGATTGCGTGTTCGTTTTTTTCGTTTTATGGTGGGCTATGGCCGCTCTGATGAACCGCACGGTGTTGCCGCCACCCACCGACGATCGGGATGGTCTCGCCGCGCTGAAGGATGTTCTCGCTGGTTCTGAGGAGGTATCGATCTCGACTCCGGAAGGGTCGGTACCCCTGCCGGACAGTGTCCGAGGGTTACTCGTCGACGCGGTCACTGCGTTGGATCGGGGGCAGGCGGTGACGGTAGAGCCGCATCGCACGATGCTGACGACGCAGGAGGCCGCGGAGCTGTTGGGCGTCACCCGGCCGACGTTGGTGCGGTTGTTGGAGGCGGGGAAGATCCCGTACACCTCACCTGGTCGGCATCGGCGGGTGGAGTTGGCGGACGTGCTGGAGTTCCAGCAGGGTGAACGGGCGCGGCGTGGCCAGGTACTCGAGGAGATGGCCCGCGAAGAAACCGCGGATTCCGGCGATGCCGCTGACGGCTTCATCTCGACCCGCTGATCCGAGATGGCTGCCTTCCGGGTGGTTCTCGACGCGTGCGTCATGCTTCCCCAGACGCTGAATGATCTGCTGCTCACCCTTGCCGATGCCGAGTTGTTCCGGCCTGTCTGGACGCCGGATCTACTGGACGAGGTCGAACGGAATCTGTCTGTCGAGCGGTTCGGGAGTTCACCCGAACAGGCGGCGCGGCGAGTGCAGCAGATGCGCAGGGCGTTCTCCTTCGCGGAGGAGGAATCACGCGGATATCGGGAGCTGATTCCCGCGATGGCCAACGAGCCGAAGGACCGGCACGTTCTGGCTGCGGCGGTACGATCCGGCGCCGCATTGATCGTGACCGCCAACGTAAAAGACTTCCCGTGTGCGGTGCTCGACCCGTTCGACGTCGAGGTCGTCCACCCCGACGAATTCCTGTGCGATCAACTCGAACTGGACCCGGAAGCGGTGTTCGAGTGCATACACGTGCTGGTCGCGCGCAACACGCTCCCGCCGCGCACGGTGGGGGAGTTGCTCGAGTTACTCGCCCGGCTGACCCCGCGGTTCGTCGACGCAGTCCGGGCACTGCTTGCCGCCCCGGACGACGCCTCCGGCGCCGGTGCGGAAGCGGTGGCGTCGTCCCTTCCGGAGCTGACCGACGAGCAGATCGACTCCCTGCCGCCCGAGGTGCGGCAGACGTACCGGCAGCTTCGTGCGATGGATCCGGTCGAGCGGGTACGGTTCCTCGGGCATGCCGAGCTGGTGAGTGCGGCGTGGGCGTTTTTGACGCCGGTGTGCGTGGACGGGGATTTGCTGTCGGTGTGGCCGAACGTGGATCCCGATTTCCGGGTGGTACTGGCCCGGAACTGGGTGCAGGACAATCGTCGCGATATCGATGCGGACGGTTGGGATGGTGAGGCGGTTGCGGCAGCCCTCGCCGAACCGGAGCCGGATCATCCGTTGTGGGTACATTTCGAGCGCGTACACGTGCGGTCGTTCCGGGCGATGCTGCCGGATCCGGCGACATGGGGAATCGCTACCGGCACACGGCTGGTCGCCCCGGGAGTCGAAGTGCTCTATGTGTACGACACCTCGACACTGGCGGGCGGCGTGTGGCAGCCATACGACCCCCGCTATGTGTGCCCGGTCCTCATGCATCTCGTCGGCGGGCGATGGCTGGTGCGAAACCTGGGGTCTGAGGAGGACCCGGTCTCCTGGGGTTGAGTCGACGGTCTCTCCGGCGAATACCCGCACGGGGAGAAAGTCCGGTTCGGCGCGCACCCGGCCACCGATCACGGTTCGAAGATCCGCACCCACGCCGGAGCGGTGTTCTTCTAGGCACACGACGAACCTGCCCGCGCTGCGAAGTCCGTGGTGCAGATCGTGTCGGTCGCGGTGAACTGGGTGCTGGGTGTGTCATGAGAACGCCGGAGCATCACAGTTGCCGCAATCGGGCGCCGATCGGGACGATAAGCACTCGGCGCGAGCGCTCTGCGGAAATCAACAACGGGACTTAAGGCCCTAGCCACAAGATATTTCGTCGTGCTTACGATTTCGAGTGTGACACTCAGCTCCCTGTCTTTGGCCCTTCTGCGTGTGAACTATCGACTGGCGCGGCTTCCGCTGCAATTGGTCGAAGACGTGGCGGTAGCTCGGCTCGACGAACAGGCGCCGATACGGCTTGCGTACGAGCAGATCCTGATCGAGTGTGACCGTGCTGCGGCGTACTTGCTCAGCGATCGGACAGCGGCCAGGCGGGCGACCGAACTGACGCGGCGGACCGCGTCGGTGCGCCTGTTGATTGCCCGTGAACATCACCGCGTTCAACACCGTGGTGTGGTGTTGCTCGATGAGCAGCGCGAGCGGTTTCATCAACGTCGTCAGCAGGGCGTGGGTTCGTTGACATGACGTGTGTCGTTTTGCCGTTACGGTGGTCGGCACACTCGACCGGGTGAGCCGACGGGCCCAGGTGGGGCGTAGGGGTTGGCGCGCATCATCAGGGCGCGCCTGCCGCGCTGACCTCCCACGTTTCGTCCGGTGCTAGGCGCATCGCATTCGACTTCGGAACGGGCGGGTCCTGGTGCCCAGCATTCTCAGCGAATGCTTGCGGGAACCGCATAGCGCCGCGGGCCGCTGTGAACTCAGCTGGCCGGGACTGGCGGCGGGAGCGGCGCCGGAGAAGGCTCCTGTGGCGGGAGCGGCGCCGGAGAAGGCTCCTGCGGCGGGAGCGGCGCCGGAGAAGGCTCCTGCGGCGGGAGGGGCGCCGGAGAAGGCTCCTGCGGCGGGAGGGGCGCCGGAGAAGGCTCCTGCGGCGGGAGGGGCGCCGGCGAAGGCTCCTGCGGCGGGGGCTGGGTGTGTGGTTGGGTCGTCGGGTTCTCCGACGGTGGGGGTGGTTGCGTCGTCGGGTCGTCCGGCGGCACAGGCGCGGGCAGCTGCGGAGGCGGGACCATCGTGATGGTGGGTTCAGGGCTGGGGGACTGCCATGTCTCGGGTGGAAGCGTGTGCGTCGTGGTGGGGAGCGGCGGCGCTGACGTGGGTGGTGGTCCGGGAAGCTGCAGATCTGGGGGTTGCTCGACTCCGGGCGCCGTCGTGGAACCCGGTGCTTCCAGCACGGTAGCCGGGAGTTCGGTGGTCGTCGTCGGCGCTTCGGTGGTGGCGGTACCGGCCGTTGTAGTCGTCGTCGGCGAGGTGGTGGGGGCGATCTTCTCGAGTTCTTCGGCCAGCTTCGCCCGCCATGCGTCGAGTTCGTTGCGCGTGTCGGCGTCGCGGACCCCGCCGGCACGGTCGGCGGCGCCCTCGAGCAGGTTCTTCGCCGCCTCCGCGTCGCCCGCGGCGATCAGCCGCTCGGCTTCCTGCAGCTGGGAGGTGGTGTCGATCTGCGCGACGGTCGAATCGGCCTGCTGGCTGAACACCACCGATTTGACGCTCCAGAGTGGATCGCCGGGTGCGGCGTTGTACGAGAAGATGGTGACGCCACCTATGACGATCGCGATCGCGGCGGCAGCGCCGGCGATGGGTCGCAACAGGCGGAGCGTGCCGCGGGCGGCGCTGCGCGCGGAACGGGAGTCGGAGGCGTCAATCGCCGCGATCACGTCGTCGAGCAGCGGACCGGTTGGCATCGGCGTCGCGACGATGTCGGCGCGCCAGTTGGTCAGCAGAAGCGCGAGTTGGTCCTGTTCCGGCGAGTCCGATGCGACGGGATCGCCACCGGCGATGGCGTTGATCAGCGCGTCGTCGCGGCGTACTGCCGCGACGTCCACCGGGGCGTCGTCGTCGGGGAGATCGGCATCGGGATTGCCGTTGCGGGTGATGCCCTTAGCCACATCTCTCACCTACCCTCGTCACCTGCGATGGCTCGGTGTTGAGCCATGCCGCCAGCTTCCGTGGTACTCCCCACGGCCGGGTCCTGGCTGACTTACCGACCACGAGGCGAAGGATCACGATCTCCCGGTTCCATTCCGGCAGCGTGCTGAGCAGTTCATTCACCTGCCTGCTCACCTTTCGGCTCCAGCGCCCGCGGTTGACTGCGTCATCTGTTATTTCGGTAACGGGCTCCGACTTGTTACCGCATGTCAGCGAAGAACAACCAAGCGGAGCGCTCACGTCGGTCGTGGTTTCCGGTGTGGGTGCACACGCAGCTTGTTGCCGCACGCGCACACCCGTCCTGCTCGGGCCGACCCCGGCGCACTCGGGCGGTCCTGAGGCCCTGGGCCGGGGTCGACGTTTGTGCAAGGGCATCGTCTGCGGGGCGAACGATCCTGCTAGTGGGATTATCCCCCCGGCAGCCGGTACTTGGCGAGGCCCGCGGTTGCCGCAGGTATGCGATTCCGCGAGCGGGGTCGCGTCGTCCAGCGTGGACAGTTCGTCGGCTGTGGCGGCGGACCCTGCGCCGCCGGTGGTGGCGGTGACGCCTCGGCAGCGATGGGGCAGCCCGGTGTGGTGACCTTCGGGGCGCAGCAGTCGGGCGCGATTGTCAGGCCCGACCGTCTCGACGTGGTGGTGCATTGGCGAAACCTGCCGACCGGTGTACCGGTACCGCCATGCTCAGAGGCGTGACCCCCACGGATCTCAGCCGGCTCACAACTGCGGAGGCTTGGTGCCGACGCCCCAGTGGCGGTGGAGGACGTCACCGGCAGCGGGGTGGTCGCCGCATCTGTGGATGTGTCCGCCCGATCGCGATCAGTTCCAATTAGCAATCACCACAAGATTCGGGACTGTCGCGGTGTCTTAGGTAAGCCGGCCGATGCTGGCGGACTTGTTCTTTCGGGATTTCGTTCGGGGTGTGCGTCGGTTCGAACCGATTCACGACCATCCGCCGAGGAGAGGTGGGGTGGACCTATGGTGGATGTCCACAGCGAGGGGCCGCCGGGACACCGCGGAAGTTGGTCGCGGTCATTCGCGCTTTCTCAGCCTTGAGGTGTGCCGTTTCGCCACGTCGAGGTCTGCGTCAGCAGTTCCGAGGGTGTCCTGGGCTGCGCGGAGGGCATCGACGGCGCTCTCCAACACCTCCGGCGCCGTGGCCGGGGCGCCGAGGTCGTCCACCGCGAGCGCGGTCGCATCGAGGTCTGCGTAGGTGCGCTCGAGGTCGAGGAGGGTTCGGCGTAGGCCGTGTAGCGCATCCCGCACTGCGGTGACCTGCTCGTCAAGGTCAGCGGGCGTGCTCATTCGATCACGTCCCCGAGCATCGCGGCGGCGTTGTCGAGGTGGCGCTGCACGTCTGCCAGGGTGCCCAACTGCTTGCACACGCCGGCTGTCTGCTGGCCAAGGTCGGTCATGCGATTGCTTCGTCTGTTGTGCATGACTACAGCATGTCGTGCCGGACGGTCCGCCCGATAGCACTTGGCGCGGAACGCGCGTCTGATGTGCCGCTCGGCGGGCAGGAGCTGGCTTCGGCACCCCAAGAGGGGCGGCACTGCGCGAGCCCCGCTACTAGCCGGACCGGTAGACGTTCATGCGCATCTCTGGGTCGGCATCATTGGGGTGCCACGGTCGCACGGAATGCCGAGGAAATCCACCTCGGAGGCGAGATGCCGCGGGCGTCGTGTCTCGCAAGCGACGCCATCGAGGTCGAGGTCGAGGCTGTAGCCCGCGGAAAGCTGCGTACAGCGGTGCTGCGCCCGCTGCCTACGCTGCGGCGCAGTCGGGAAAGGCCTCCACACTCGGTGGCGCAGCACTGCCGGCCGTCGCGATGTTTTTCGGTGTACCAGGTGAGCCGTGCCTACAGACGTCGACGATTACGCCGCCGAAGCGGGCAGTGGTGCCGGCCACGACCAGGCCCGGTGCGCCGGTGGGCCGTGCCGGCCGATGACACGTCTGGTCTTCGCCGACGATGTTTTCATCGGATCGACCTCGGGTCGGGTCTGTTCTAGTAGTGGTGGCGGGCTTGCTGGATGACGACTGTGTCGTCGACGATCACGTACACCAACCGGTGTTCCTGGGTGATGCGCCGGGACCAGACGTTGTCGTCGATGTGGCGGAGGCGTTCGGGCTTCCCGATGCCTTCGTAGGGTGACCGCTTGATGTCTTTGATCAGGTCGTTGATCTTCTTCAGAATTTTGCGGTCGGTGATCGACCAGTGGGTGTAGTCCTCCCACCCGTCGTCGGTGGAGGCGGTGTTCACTCGATCAGTTCCCTTTCGGTGTATTCACCGCGCCGGGTTGCCTCCAGACTGCGAAACAGGCGGCGAGCGTTCGCCGGGCTGGACAGCAGGTAGGCCGTTTCCATGATGGAGTCGTAGTCGTCCTTCGAGAGAAGAACAGCGTTCCCGTTCTTGGAGACTATTTCCACGGTTGTGTGGTCCTTGTTCACTTGGCTGACCAAGCCGAACAGGTTCTTCCTGGCCTCGGTGGCTGTTATTGCAGTCATATCCGACCCCTCTCAGAGACCTTCCGTAGTGGTGTGCGTGTCGGGCCGGGACTTCCCCGCCACCGGCCGATCACACGCCCAAACCAGACCATAGCGGTACGCAATATGGTACCGGTGTGGCACCGGACGTTGTCTCGGAGCGACGGGGTGGCGGTGTCGATGTTTCGGTGTGGCGCGTGGTTTCCGGAACCACCCATCGCTTCTACATTCAATCTTGCTGCCGAATTCGGTCACCGTACGCACCTCACCCCACCGGTGCGTGTCTTCGACAGGCTTCGTATGGTCTTCGGGTGGTGCACTGAGGGGTGGGTGTCCTGGCCCGTCAGGCGCATTCGTGGCCCGACTGGGACGTAGAAACGACCCTCTAGGCGTCACCGGGGGTCAAGCGGGACGAGGCGACGAAGTTCGTCGACGCGGTGAGCTCGCCGAGTTCACCGCTGAGAAGTATCACGCAGGTCACTCGACACCCGTTTCGAGAGGCGCGCTACTTTGATGTCCTACTACCTCCCCGGACCGGGAGCAAACGGAAGGGCATCTGATGAATTCTCCTGAACCGATCGTGGTAATCGACGGCGCGCGGACGCCGGTCGGCAGCTTCGGTGGCACGCTCGCCGGCGTGCCCGCGCACGAGCTGGGTGCGACCGCGGCGCGGGCAGCGCTGGGCCGGGCCGGAGTCGCCGGTGACGACATCGACGAGGTGGTCATGGGCTGCATCGGTCAGGTGGGCCCGGACGCCTACAACGCCCGCCGGGTCGCCCTCGCAGCAGGCCTACCCGAGAGCACCCCCGCCTACACGGTCAACCGCCTCTGCGGCAGCGGCCTCCAAGCGGTGTGGTCGGCGGCGCAACAGATGCGCTGGGGTGGGGTGAACTTCGCCCTCGCCGGAGGCGACGAGAGCATGTCCCGGATGCCGTTCTACGACTTCGGCGCCCGGTCGGGGTACAAGCTCGGTGACCGTTCGCTCGTCGACGGCACAGTCGCGATCCTCACCGACCCGTTCGGTGGTGTCCACATGGGCCGCACCGCCGAGGCCGTCGCCCGCAAGTACGACGTGAGCCGGCAGCAGCAGGACGAGTTCGCTGTCGAGAGCCAGCGCCGCGCCGCCACCGACGCCGCGAAGGCCGCATTCGCCGAGGAGATCACCCCGGTCGCGATCAGCGGGCGCCGTCCGACCACCGTCGAGGTCGACGAGCACCCCAAACCCGGCACCACCCTCGAAACCCTCGCGAAGCTGCGTCCGGCGTTCGAGGAGGGCGGCTCGGTGACCGCCGGCAACGCGTCCGGTATCAACGACGGAGCCGCGGCCCTGGTGCTGGCCACCCAGTCCGCCGCCCGCGAGAAGGGCCTGACCGGGCTCGTCACGCTCGAGGCCGTCGCGACCGCGGCGATGGACCCGGGTCTGATGGGGTACGCCCCCGTTCTGGCGCTGGCGAAGCTGTTCGAGCAGACCGGCACCACCCCGGGCGATATCGACGTGATCGAGCTGAACGAGGCGTTCGCCTCGCAGGCGGTCGCGGTGATCCGGGACGCCAAGCTCGACCCGGAAAAGACCAACCCGTACGGCGGGGCCATCGCGCTCGGGCATCCGGTCGGCGCCACCGGCGCGATCCTGAGTCTGCGGGTCGCCAAGGACCTGGTCCGCCGTGACCTCGAACTGGGCATCGTCACCATGTGCATCGGCGGGGGGCAGGCCCTCGCCGCGCTGTTCCGTCGAGTCTGAGGCGTACGGACATGAAGAAGCACGTCCCGTCGTGGCACGACGACGAAGTAAGGGCCTTGTCCGAGCTCGCGATCGGGTTCTTCGAGCGAGAAGTGGTCGCGCACAACGACAAGTGGGACGCGCAACATCGCATCGACCGATCTGTGTGGCACACCGCCGGTCAGCTCGGTCTGTTGTGCTGCTCCGTGCCCGAGGAGTATGGCGGGGGCGGGGGCACGTTCGCCCACGACCTTGCCGTGTTCGAGGCCCAGGGTTACGCCGGTGACCTCGCGTTCGGCATCTCGGTGCACTCCGGCATCGTCGCGCACTACCTCGTCGAGTACGGCTCGGAAGCGCAGAAGAAGGCGTGGCTGCCGGGCATGGCGACTGGGGAAATCCTCGGTGCGATCGGCATGACGGAGCCGGGCGCCGGTTCCGACTTGAAGGCGATCAAAACCACGGCCATCCGTGACGGCGACGACTATGTGATCAACGGTTCGAAGACGTTCATCACCAACGGTGCGTCCGCCGACATGATTGTCCTGGCGGTCAAGACCGATCCGAAGGCCGGCGCCAAGGGTGTGTCGCTGGTGATCGTCGATCTGCGGGACTGTCCCGGCTTCACCGTCGGACGCGTCCTCGACAAGGTGGGCCAGCACGGTGCCGACACGTCGGAGTTGTCCTTCACCGATGTGCGGATACCCGTCGACAATCTGCTCGGTGAGTCCGAGGGGCAGGGTTTCGGGCAGTTGATGGCCCAGTTGGTGCAGGAACGGTTGATCATCGGGGCGCAGGCCTCGGGTGCGATGAAGCGTGCGGTCGAAGACACCGTGGCGTACACGAAGTCGCGGCAGGCGTTCGGTCACAGCCTGTTCGAGTTCCAGAACACTGCGTTCGAGCTTGCTGAATGCCAGACCATCGCGCGCACCTGCCAGGTGTTTCTCGACCACTGCATCGAGGCGCATCTGCGCGGTGAACTCGACCCGTCCGAGGCGGCAATGGTCAAGTACTGGCTCACCGAGAAACAGTGCGAGGTGATCGACCGCTGCGTTCAATTGCACGGTGGGTACGGCTACATGCGCGAGTATCTCATCGCCCGCATGTACGAGGACGCCCGCGTCCAGAAGATCTACGCGGGCGCCAACGAGGTGATGAAGGGCATCATCGCGAAGTCGCTGTAACCGCAGCCTCGCACGTCACCTCGTACGCCGCCTCGTCGAAACGGCCGAGGCGGCGACGCATTCGATCGGTCGACCACGGCCAGTTGAAGCTGTTGCGCCCGTTGACGTCCAGGAAGTAGCTCTGGCACCCACCGGCGTTGTAAACGGTAGTGGCCAGAGCCTCCTGCACCTGCGCATTGAAGGCGTCCTGCACCTCTCGGCGCGGTTCCCACCGGCTCCACCCCCTGCTGCGGGCGTGCGTGAGCGCCTGCATCACGTAGTCGAGTTGCGCCTCGAGGATCATGAATGCCGAGGTGTGGCCGGTGCCCAGCGCGGGTCCCAGCAGGACGAAGGCGTTGGGGAAGCCCGCGACGGTGGTGCCCAGATACGCCTGAGGACTGCCCTTCCAGTGATCGTCGAGGCTCCGGCCCTCGCCATCGAAAACCCGTGCCCCGATCGGCATGTCGAGAATGTGGAAGCCGGTGCCGAAGACGATGGCGTCCACCTCTCGTTCCTCGCCGTCGGTGCCCACCACCACGTTCCCACGCACCGACGCGACGGCATTGGCATGCACCTCCACGTTCGGCTGCGTCAGCGCCGGGTAGTACGTGTTCGACATCAGCAGGCGCTTGCATCCGAGCGTGTAATCGGGCGTCAGGGACGCTCGGAGTTCGCGGTCACGCACCTGGGCCAGCAACTGTGCCTTACCGATCTGCTGTACCACCTTCAGAATCCACGGGTGCCGAAACCCGAGTCCGAGCGACTCCATGATGGCGTACTCGACCCGCCGCAACGCCCGAATCGCGCCCGGTACCCGGCGCAGGACGGCGCGCTCGACGCCGCGCAGTGCGACATCGGGTTTGGGCAGAACCCACTGCGCCGTCCGCTGGTAAAGGTGCAGTTCCGCCACGTGCGGTTGGATGGCGGGAACGAACTGCACCGCGGACGCCCCGGTTCCGACGACGGCGGTGCGTCGACCGGTGAGGTCGAAGTCGTGGTTCCAGCGGGACGAGTGGAAGACCTCACCGGGAAAGGTGTCGAGACCGGGGACGTCGGGGACGAGCGGTTCGTTCCACGGCCCCGCCGCGGCGATGATCGCGTCGGACGTGAAGGTTCCGGCGGTGGTGTCGACCGTCCATCGCCGGGAGTCCTCGTTCCACTGAGCGCGCTGGACTTCGGTTCCGAATTGCACGTGCCCTGGAACTCCGTGGTTGCCGGCGGTCCGCTCGATGTAGCGGCGAATCTCCTCCTGCCCGGCGAACAGTCGAGACCATTCCCGGTTGGGAGCAAAGGAATAGGAGTACAGGGCGGAGGGCACGTCACACGCGCACCCCGGGTAGGTGTTGTCGCGCCAGGTCCCGCCGAGCGCATCGCCCTTCTCGAGAATCACGAAATTCTCGATGCCGTTCTGTTTCAGGCGGATCGCCGCTCCGATGCCGGATATGCCGGCGCCGATGACGAGGATGTCGTAGTGCGTCATGCGCGCACTCCCTTCGCGAGTTGAGTTCGAGTGCCACCAACGACCACCAAGCCGCTACTGAGATGTGTGTCACTGGACGTCATATACAGAACCTAGCAGATTTCAGATACCGACGGTATATGAAAAGTTGGATTAATCTCGGAGGACGCCGAAGAAAGGGTGCACATGGGGCGTTTGACCAGGTCGGAGAGTCAGGCGCAGACGCGTGCGCACCTCGTGTCCACAGCACGGGACCTGTTTCTGGCCGACGGCTACGCGGGAACGTCGCTCGAAAAGGTCGCCGACTCGGCCGGCTACTCGAAGGGCGCGGTCTACTCCAATTTCAAGAACAAGAAGGAGTTGTGCCTCGAGGTCCTAGGTTTGATCCACGCGACGAAAGGTGCCGAGATCGCGGCTGCGCTCGGCCACGGCGACACCGCGGAAGACCGGCTCGGCGCGTTCGAGTCCTGGGCGGAAAACACTCTCGGTGACGTGGGATGGACGATGCTCGAGTTCGAACTGATCGTGCTCTCCCGGCACGATCCGGAGCTGCGCGAGGCGCTTACCGCCACACTCGGCGCCGCGCGCGACATCGCGGTGAACCTCTTGACGTCGTTCACGGAGTCGCTCGGGGTCACGCTGCCGATGCCGGCCGAGGACGCGGCGAGCAGCATCCTCGGTCTCGGCGTGGGCCTGGGCATTCAGCGCGCGATCGATCCCACGATCTCCGCCCGCGTCGTCACCGACAGCCTGCGGGTGCTGCTGGCCACGAGCTCCCCGATGTGAGTGAGACAGTGCGTCCCCGGCGCACTGTCGTCGGTGCTGAACGCAAGTGGTGCAAGGATGCTCGCCGCCGACCGACGCGCCGTCCGGGGCGACGTCGGTTAGGCTGTGGCCGCGGGACTTCGGGACCACGCGTCGGCGGGCGGACAGGACTGACCATGAAGAAAGCACTTCTCATCCTCACCGGGCTGCTGGCTGTGGCTTTCGTGAGTACGCCTGCAGCGCATGCCGACCCGGGCGTCCATGTCGGACCGGGCACCGCATACACGACGAATCCCGACGTCGACGGCTTCTGCACCATCGCGGCCGTCGGGAATGACGACGCCGGCCGTCTCGTCGCCCTGACGATCGGGCACTGCCACCAGCAGGCCGGCACCCCCATCTACAAGATCGGGGAGGCGGACCGCGGACCGATCGGGTGGGAGACCGACATCTGGTCGACGAATCCCGCCGGAACGTTCCATGCGGTGGATTACGCGGTGCTCGAGTTGAATCCGGCGGTCGTCGCGCCGAGTAGGTACGGCGAGGGCAGTGACGTCGTCGTGAACAGTGTCGGCGACGCAGAACCCTGGAACATCGCCTGTAAATACGGCCCTACCACCGGCAAGACGTGCGGTGCCCTAGCTGCCTTCGCGGGAATTCACCTGCAGAACTGGGCCCTCATGGGTCCGGGTGATTCGGGTGGGCCGCTCGTCGTGGGCGACAAGCTCGTCGGGATCAGCGCCGGGCTCGACGCCGCCCCGGAGGCGCCGTTCATCTACGGGAAGATCGGTCCCATCCTGGCGGACATCGACGCACAGCAGAGCTTCGGAGCAGGCTTCAGACCTGTTCGCTGACCGGCGGCGCACGTTACCGTGTCGTTCATGCCCCGGACCGACAACGTTCCCGCGTACACGATGCGCCAGCTGGCGGCGTTTGTGGCTGTCGCGGAAATGGGCACCATCAGCGGTGCTGCAGAGCGGTTGCATCTGTCGCAGTCCGCGCTGTCCGCAGCCGTCACCGACCTCGAAAAAGCACTGAAGGCCCAATTGTGCGTCCGCCGCCGCGCCCGCGGGGTGCAGTTGACGCCGACGGGCGAAGCGGTGCTGTCCCGGGCACGCACCCTGTTGCAGCAGGCGGGCGAACTGCAGGCCGACGCGTCGGGTGCGGGTGGTGTGGTGGCCGGCCCCATTGCGGTCGGGTGTTATCCGGCGCTCGGGCCGACGATTCTGCCTGCCATGCTCTACTCGTTCACCGCCGAGTATCCGAGGGCTTCCGTCGAGTTCCGGGAAGACACGCAGAATCGGCTCCGCACCGAACTCGAAGGCGGCGAACTCGACGTCGCCATCGTGTACGACCTCGAGCTGTCGCCCGAGTGGCGCACCGTTCCCCTGATGACCCGTGAGCCGATGGTGGTGCTCGGGGCCGAACACCCGCTGGCAGGCGTCGACGGACCGGTGCGGCTGGCAGACTTGGCCGAGCACCCGATGGTCCTGCTGGACGCGCCGCCGAGCACCCATCACGCGATGGACGTCTGCCGGGGCGCCGGGTTCGCCCCGCGCGTGGCCTACCGCACCGCCAACTTCGAAACGGCCCGTGCCTTCGTGGGGCGTGGGCTGGGATGGACGCTGCTGCTCCAGCGACCCCGGGTCGACGTGACCTATGAAGGCCTGCCCGTTGTGGTGAAACCGATCGCCGAACCGAAGCCGCCGTCGGTGACCGTGGTGGTTGCCTGGCATCAGGGGGCGACGCTGAGCCGGGCGGCGCGAGCATTCATCCGGTTCGTTTCCACCAATGCCGGCGACGGCGATCCGGCCTGATCTGGGCGTCTTCCACCTTCCCCGGATTTTCCGCACATGAACCGGGGATAGTCCCGCTTTTCAAGGCTTGTGAGGCGCGTCATTGTTTTCCTAGCGCGATGAGTGTGCGCGGCAGACGGGAAGGCAGATTCATGACGGCAATCACCGAGGCGGCACCGACGGTGTCTCCCAAAGAAGCTCGCAGGGCGGTCCTGTCGAGCTTCGTCGGTACCGCGATCGAGTGGTACGACTTCTTCATCTACGGCACTGCCGCCGCCCTGGTGATCGGACCCCAGTTCTTTCCCGGCGCCTCGGCGTTCGCCGGCACACTGGCCGCGTTCGCCACGTTTGCCGTGGGTTTCATCGCCCGGCCGATAGGTGGCGTCGTCATGGGCCACTTCGGTGACCGGATCGGCCGCAAGTCCATGCTGGTGTTGTCGCTGACGATGATGGGCGCGGCGACCGTCGGCATCGGGTTGCTGCCCAACTTCGAGGCGATCGGTGTGGCCGCCCCGATCCTGTTGGTGGTGTTGCGGTTCGTCCAGGGCATCGGCGTCGGCGGCGAGTGGGGCGGGGCCGTCCTCATGGCCACCGAGAACGCGCCTGCCGGCAAGCGCGGACTGTATGGCGCCGCTCCGCAGATGGGCGTGCCTGCCGGGGTGATCATGGCCAACGTCGTGTTCCTCGCCGTCACTCAGCTCTTGCCGGACGACGCGTTCCAGACATGGGGGTGGCGGGTGCCGTTCCTGATGAGCGCGGTACTGGTCGGAGTCGCGATGTGGATTCGCCTGGGCGTGCTCGAAAGTCCCGCCTTCACCGAGGTGAAGAAGACCGACGCCGTCGTCAAGATGCCGATCGTCGAGGTTCTGACCAAGAACTGGCGGACCGTCCTGCTGGCGGCCGGCACCTTCATCGCGACCAACGGCATCGCCTACGTGTTCATGGTCTACGTCCTCACCTACGGCACCACAGAACTCGGCTTCAGCCGCGGAACGATGCTCACCTTGTTGATCGTGGCATGCCCCGTGTGGATGGCGGGAATGGCGATCTCGGCCGCAAAATCCGACACCTTCGGTCGTAGGCGCGTCTACACCTGGAGTTCGGTGGCGCTCGTCGCCATGGCGGCGGTGTTCTTCCCGCTGATCGACACGGCATCGATTCCGGTGATGCTGCTCGCCATGGTCGTGATGGCCGCGGTTCTGGGCACCACCGCCGGCCCGCAGTCGGCGTTGTTCGCCGAACTGTTCCCAGCGCACATCCGGTACAGCGGGGCATCGCTCGGCTACCAGATCGGCGCCATCCTGGGCGGGGGGCTGGCGCCGTTCATGGCGACGTGGCTGTTCCATGTGTTCGAGAACTCGATGGCCGTCACCGCGTACTTCGTCGTGATCGCGGTCGTCAGTCTCGTCGCCATTCTGCTGTTGCCGGAGACGAACGACGTTCGCGACGAAGAGAAGGTTTCCTGACATGTCCACTTATTTCCACCCCCCGAAGTACCCGGCGACCGACTTCACGTCGATGACCGCCGGTGACGAGCCACTGCCCGTCGTCGTGGTAGGCGCCGGGCCGGTGGGCATGGGCGTCGCGCTGGGACTCGCGCAGCGCGGAATCGCGGTAACGGTCCTCGAGTCTGCCGACCAGGTGTCGTTCGGTAGCCGCGCCATTTGCATCTCCCGGCACAGCCTCGAGGTGGCGGCCCGACTCGGCGTCGGGCCCGAACTCGAGAAGATCGTTCTTCCCTGGGTCGGCGGTCGCAGCTACTACCGCGACCAGGAGGTGCTGCGCTTCCAGATGCCGCACAGCGAGCACGATGTGCGGGGACCGATGGTCAACGTCTCGCAGTCCGAGATCGAGCAGATCATGACAGAGGCTTTGCTCGCGCATCCGTTGATCACGCTGCACTGGTCGGCGCGCGTCGTGGGCGTCGTGCGGGCGGGCAAGGAAGTAACGCTCGACATCGATACCGCCTTCGGCGCGCGGACGCTCCGTGCCTGCTGGGTCGTCGCCGCGGACGGTGGCCGAAGCCGGATGCGCGAGTTGGCAGGACTTCGGTTGCAGGGCAACAGCTATGAAGGAAGCTACGTGATCGCCGACATTCACTGGGAGTCGAAGCTGCCTGCCGAGCGGATGGTGTGGTTCGATCCGCCGAGCAATCCCGGGTCCACGATCATCATGCACCAGCAGCCGCGGGACATCTGGCGCATCGACTACCAGCTCGATGCTTCGGACGACGCCGCAGTCGAGACCCAGGAGCACCGGATCCGCGACCGCATCACCCGGCACCTCGAGTGGCTCGAGAACGACGTGCCGTGGACCCTCGAATGGCATGGTTTCTACCGAGCGCACGCGCTCGCATTGGAAACTTTCACGCACGATCGGATCTTGTTCGCGGGTGACGCCGCCCATTTGGTGCCGATCTTCGGTGTGCGCGGGTTGAACTCCGGAATGGAAGACGCGGAGACCCTGGCCTGGCAGCTTGCCGCCGTCGTGCACGGAACCGCCGACGAGGTGCTGCTGCAAGCGTATTCGACGGAACGCCGGGGGGCGTGGCAGCAGAACGTCGACAACGCCGGCAAGTCGACGCTCATCATGTCGCCGGGGAGTCACGGCTACCGGACCACCCGCGACGCAGTGCTGGCGCTGGCAACCACGCGTCCGGAGTTCGCTCACCTGATCAACCCGCGACAGTCCAGCGCCACGCACGCACACCTGTCACCGTTGACCTGGCCGGTGGCCCAGGGCACGACCGGAGTGCTGCCCGGCGACCCGATGGAGGATCGGCGGGTGCGCGTCGTCACGACGAGTGGCGCGGTGGAGTCGTCACTGAACCAGTTACGCGGAACGGGATTCGCCGTGCTCGGCATCGGACTCGACACCGCAGCCGCCGACGTGATCGCGGCCCACGCCGCCGCCCTCGCCATGGCGCTGTCGCCCGAATCGGTGCGGGCGATCGTGGTCGCTCGCGCCGGTGTCGAGGTGGACCCGGCCACCGACCTGACGGTGCTCGACGACGGTGACGGTGTGCTGTCGCGGGCCCTCGGTGCGTCCGACGGGGAGGTATTCGTCATCCGCCCGGACGGGCTCGTCCTGTGCCGGATCCGCGATGTATCGCTGCTCGGGCAGATCCACGAGCACCTGAGGTCCGCGACCGCGCCGACCCGCGGTGTCATCCCCGCACATACCGAGGCCGGTGCGACACCGGAGGAACTTATACGCGAGAACGTGTGGATGGGACTGTCCGAGGCACTCGACCAGGCGGACGAGTCGGACCGGGAAGGTTTCCTCACCCGGCTCGCGATACTGCTCGGATCGCAATCGGGTCGACGGGAGTTCGTGGAAGCGCTCGCCGCCGCATCGGCTGTGAGCAGCAAGGTACGTCATCGCGCTTCGCAACACTCCGTGGTGGACGCTTAGCCCGGGCGCGCCGGCGTCGGCGTGATTCGCCGAGGCGCGGGATGCGGCGCGCGCGCTCGGGTGATACCGCTGGGCGGGTAGTTGCACGTATGGTGAGGGAAGAACGCCGAGTCGTGCTGTGCAAACCCGTCGCCACACCTCTCTCCACCTGCGTACGGGACGCAGCATCACGGATGGACACGTACACAAGTGGAAGACACCGCCAGCCGGGGAATCCAGGCCTTCATCGCCGACGTCACGGAACGGGGCGGCAAAGCAGTCCGGCTCACCCATTCGCGGCGCAATCCTGTTCAGGTCTGGGGTGACGACGGCCAGAGCCGCATCGTGCGGGTGCGGTCCAAGCTCAGCGGCGACTGGCAGGCCCGTAAGCAGGACGAGTCGCTCGACGACGACGACACGGGCTCGCAGTTCTGGGTGTTCGTCGACCTGGCGAGCGAACCTCACGAGTTCTTCGTGGTTCCGTCCGCCGAGGTCGCCGACGACATCCGCGCCGAGGTGGACCTGTGGATGATGGACACCCCCGGCCGCACGCGAACCGGACACCACGCCATTCCACTGAGTCGCGTCGCGCACGGACGGGGTCGCTGGGATCTGCTGGGACTGTCGGGGGCAAAAGACCCGAGCCTGTACAGCGACGCCCAGCGGGCGAAGACCGCGGAGGTGCTGCACGCCGACGCGCTGGCCCGCACGAATGCCCGGAAGAAGCCCGCCAAAGCGGCCGCTCTATTGGACGAGGTGATAGATACCCGACTCGAGGTGGTCGCCGACTTCGAGGGGTACCGGTTGGTGGGGCGCTTCGACTCCGATACACACAGCCTCGAAATCGTGCGCGGTCCGATGCAGGGCCGCCGCTTTCCCGACCCCACCACCGCGGCCAGTGCGGTTGCCAGTCATATCAGCGGTGACGTGGAGACGCACGACGGGTGGAGTTTCTGGCGCACCGAGCAGGGCGAGCGAATTGACTTGAGGCAGAGCAGCATTTGAGTATCGGCTAGGTGTTGCGAAACCTGGCTCGCCGGTCTGCGGGATTGAGAATACCCTGGGGTGGGTAACGCAGTGTGTGATGCCGCCGCGTCGCGGTGGTGTGTGGACACAGCCGAGGGGAGCCGATATGGACATCGTCGACGGCACTGTACGTGCCGTGACCGGGGTCGCGACCGCCACGACGAGTGCTGTCGGTGCGGTCGGCGGTGCCGCGATCGGTAGCGTCGTCGGCGGTCTGCGGGGCATTGCGACCGGGGCTGTGCGCGGCGCCGCGAGTGGGGCCCGAAGCGGGTTCGACAGCGGCAGCCATTCGACGTCGACGGCGGTAGCGACGTTGGCGGCGGTAGGTGCGATCGGTCTCGTCGAGTGGCCGGTGGTGGTCACTGTCGGGGGAACGGCGTTGGCGCTGCGGCAGATCAACGCCGCCCGTTCCCGCGGTCGGACAAATTCAGAATCCGTCACCTCGTCCCCGCCGCGGGATGTGCCGGCCGCGAACGATGCTCTTACCTCCGACACTGCTCCTGCTTCCCACACGGCTCCTGCTTCGAACCCTGCGGCGACGTCGGTGGTTGCGCCCTCTCCCGGGGCCGCCCCGGCGCCGGAGAGGTCGGCTCCTGCCGAGAAAGCTCCGGCAAAGAAGGCTCCGGCAAAGACTGCGAGTGCGGCAACAAAGATGCCGGCCGGCACACCGGCCGCCGCCAAGAAGGCTCCCGCCAAGAAAGCTCCCGCAAAGAAGTCGGTCCCGGCGAAGAAGGCGATTGCCCGCAAGACTGCGGGGAAGGCGCTTCCGCCCGCGAGGTCGCGTGCAGGATCGGCGTCGGCCTCCCGATCGACGCGCGCGAAGTAGGCGACGTGGGTTTACGTCGATATCTCGCCGCCGCCGCGTCCGTACCGGTACGCAGCGTCGGTTTCGGGGTGGGTGTCGTGACGCACAGCGGCGCCGTCGCGGCCGATCTGATGACGACCACCGCTCGGGTCGCGACGTCGATCGCCGCCGAGGCTGTGGGCGGAACACCGGCACGCCGCACCAGTGCCGGGCGTGGCCGGGTTTGGATAGAGGTTCGTGGACTCGACAGTCCCCGCGGCGACGACGTGGCCGCCGAGGTACTCGACGCTGTCCGTACCACTACCGGGGTTCAAAGCGTGCAGCTCAACCGCCCGTTGTCCCGGCTGATCGTGTCCCACGGCGAGGGGGGCCCGTCGGTCGAGGAGCTGAGCGCCATCGTGTCCACCGCCGAGAAGCGGGCGCGAACCGGCGACGATCGCGACCATCCGTCGGAACTGCCGGGCGACGATGTGACGCTCGCCGAGAGCTGCCTCGCTCTGGCGGCTGTCACCACCGGCCTCGCGGTGGCCGTCGCGGGCCGCGCCCTGCGTCTTCCTCAGGTGCCCGGTTCGGCGCTGACCACGGTGGTCACGGCCGTGAATTATCAGCCGCGACTGCGAAAGATCGTCGAAGACCGGTTGGGGCCGGATGCGGCAGAACTCGTCTTGGCCACCGCTCAAGCACTCAGCGATGTCATTCGGCAGGCGCCGTCGTCCCTGGCGGTGGACGTGGGCTTGCGGTCGGCGCTGACCGCCGAAGCGTGGTCCGCCCGGCAGGCCTGGTACCGCCGTGAGCCCCAGCTGGCGCGGAGCGCTGCGGACCACACCGCCCCTCATCAGCAACCACCCGACCGCACGTCCGGTCCCGTCGAACGGCATGCCGACCGAGCGGCTGTTGCGCAGCTGGTCGGCGCGGCAACCGTCGGTGCCGCGACACGCAGTGCCGCCGGGGCAGGGGACGCCGTGCTGGTCGCCGCCCCCAAGGCGACCCGCACCGCCCGCGAGACATTCGCGGCCACGTTGGGACGTGGCCTGGCGGACCGCCACGGCGCGCTGACGTTGCGCCCCGGCGCGCTCCGGTGCCTCGACCGGGTAGACACGGTCGTGATGGATCCGTCGATTCTGCAGACGGCGGAGCTGCGTGTCAGTCGCATCCGCGGAGTGCGCGACGCCGATCGCACCAGAGTCTGGGAAGCCGCGCGATCGGCCGTCGACCGCGAAGAGTTCGGGCCCGGCTGGCACCTGCTGGCCGACCTGCCGGGTGATCTCGGCGCTGCAGGCGAGCACGAGGACGCTGCCGTGTTCGTCACACCGGCCCACCACCCGCTCGCGGCCGCGGTGCTCGCGCAGGCACGCACCTCCGGAGTCGCGGTGGTCTCCGTGGACACGGAGTCGCTCGGGAGTCTCCGTTCGGCATTCGACGATCTCCATCCCAGCAGTGGAGCGGGCGAGTTCCGCGGTTCACCCGACCGCGATCTTCGCGACGCGGTCGTTCATCTGCAGGCCGAGGGCGCGACTGTTGCGGTGGTGGCGGCGGGAGCGCCCAGCGCGCTGGCGTCCGCTGATGTCGGCATCGGAGTCTTGGTGGACGGTACGGCCCCGCCGTGGCCGGCGGACGTGCTCGTCGACGATCTCGCCGGGGTGTGGCGAATTCTCCGAGCACTGCCCGACGCGCGGGCCGCGAGCCGGCGCGGCGTCGAGATCGCCACCGCGGCATCGGTACTCGGCGCACTCCTGATGCTTCCCGGTGTGCGTGGCCGGGGCCCGGGGCCGATCACGGCCGGAGCGGCGGCCGGCCTGTGGACGGGACACTCGCTGGCGCGGCGCGTGATCAAGGCGTCCGTTCCGCCGTCGGCCCCCGTGCATGCCTGGCACGAGATGCCTGTCGAGGAGGTGCGGCGACTCCTTCCTGCGCAGGAAGGCGACGGCGACATCGGTGCGCGCCCCCGTGCGCTCGACTGGGCGCTGGCACCGCTCGAATGGGGTAGCAGTCTCGCGGCCTGGCCGGTGGGGCTCGCCTGGGACTTCGGCCGCGCGATGCGCACCGAACTGTCGGATCCGCTGACACCCATTCTCGCGACCGGTTCGGCGGCGAGCGCTCTGCTGGGTTCGCCGATCGACGCTGTGCTCGTGGGATCCGTGCTGACCGGGAACGCGGCACTGTCGGCCGTGCAGCGACTGCATGCGGAACGACTGCTGAGCCGGCTCCTCGCTGCGGGTGATCCGCCCGCACATCGGGTGAGCGGATCCCCGGAGGAGCGCGTCAGTGAGCGCGTCGAGGCCTCGCGGTTGCGGATCGGTGACGTGATCGAGATCGGTCCGGGAGAGGTCGTTCCCGCGGACGGCCGGTTGATCGAGGTGTCCGGTGTCGAGGTCGACGAATCCTCGCTCACCGGGGAGTCGCTGCCGGTGGCGAAACAGACGTCGCCGACACCCGGTGCACCGCTGAGCGAGCGCTCCTGCATGGTGTTCGGCGGTAGCACCGTTCTCACCGGAACGGCCACCGCGATCGTCACTGCCGTGGGGGAGGCGACGGAGGCGGGACGTGCCGGGGCGATCAGTCCCACCGGTGCATCGCACGTCGGCTTGCAGGCTCAGCTGCGCAGCCTCACCGACCGGGTGCTGCCGGTCAGCGTCGGGGGCGGGGCCCTCGTCACCGCGGTCGGCTTCCTCCGCGGAACGGGACTGCGTCAGGCGGTCACCAGCGGCGTCGCGGTCGCGGTCGCGGCGGTGCCCGAGGGGCTGCCGTTGGTCGCCACTCTCGCGCAGCAGGCGGCGGCGCGCCGGTTGACCAAGTCGAATGCGCTTGTGCGAGCGCCGCGCTCGGTGGAGGCGCTCGGCCGCGTCGACGTCGTGTGCTTCGACAAGACGGGGACGCTGAGCGAGAACCGGCTTCGTGTCATCAGAGTCGTGCCCGAGCCAGCCGTCGACCACGACGAGTTGCTGATGTGCGCTGCGCGTAGTGCCGTGACGCCCGACGGACGTCCCGCGGACCATGCCACCGACGTCGCCATCGCGGAGGCCGCTCAGCAGCTCGACTGCGGCGACGAGGCGCAGTGGTCCTACCTCCCGTTTCGATCGGGACGACCCTATTCGGCGGCACTGTCCGGCACACACCTGTGTCTGAAGGGTGCACCGGAGACGGTTCTGGCCGCATGCCCCGATATCGACGACGACGAAGTGGGTTCTCGGGTCCTCGCGATGGCCGGCGACGGGCTTCGGGTGATCGCCGTCGCGCGGCGCACCGTCACCGCGTTCCAGGCCCGGCGCGCTGCCGACGACGGTGCGGTGTTCGAGAAACTCTGCAGCAGTGGGCTCGAACTCGTCGGATTTCTGGGGATCGCGGACACACCGCGTCCGGAGGCTGCGGGGCTGCTGCCGGAGCTGGAACGCCAGCAGGTCGGGGTGCGGCTGCTCACCGGTGACCATCCCGTCACTGCCACCGCCATCGCGCAGGAACTGGGATTGACCGTGTCGTCCGAGCAGGTGATCAGCGGCTCCGACTGGGACACCCTGTCGCATCGTGGGCAGGAGGAGGCCGTCGAGAAGTGCCTCGTGTTCGCGCGGATGACTCCGGAGAACAAGGTGCAGGTGGTGCAGACTCTCGAGCGCGCCGGACGCGTGTGCGCCATGGTCGGGGACGGTGCCAATGATGCGGCGGCCATCCGCGCGGCCAGCGTGGGTATCGGTGTCAGTTCCCGCGGCAGCGATCCGGCCCGCAGTGCGGCCGATGTGGTCCTCCTCGACGGCCGGGTGGACGCACTGCTCGACGCCCTGGACGAAGGGCGGCAACTGTGGCGGCGCGTTCAGGCGGGGGTGTCCGTCCTCCTCGGGGGTAATGCCGGTGAGGTGGCGTTTGCACTGATCGGGAGCGCGACTGCGGGTAAGTCGCCGCTAACCGCGCGTCAGCTGCTCCTGGTGAATGTCCTCACGGATGCTTTGCCTGCGGCGGCGCTCGCGGTGAGTCCGCCCAACGAGGACGCGCGAGGAGAAGGCCGCGGACCCGACAGCGCAGCCTTGTGGCGCACAGTTGCGATCCGTGGTGCCGCGACTGCGATGGGTGCGACGACGGCGTGGACGATGGCGAGTCTGACGGGCAGGCAGCGCCGCGCCTCCACCGTAGGACTGGTGGCATTGGTCGGAACGCAGCTCGGGCAGACGCTCATCGACTCCCGCAGCCCATTAGTGGTGCTCACAGCAGGTGGTTCACTCGCCGCCCTGACGGTGCTGGTGAGCACGCCAGGAGTCAGCCAGCTACTCGGATGCACACCCCTCGGTCCGGTGGGGTGGACGCAGGCGCTGGGGTCGGCGGCTGCCGCCACCGCAGCCGCCGCATTCGCACCGGGAGTCCTGGCGAAGCTGGCGGGAGATCAGTCGACGATGTCGAGTACGCCCGCCCTCACCAACACGGCGTATACCTCATGCAACGGGGGAGTGAGCGCGCGTGTCACCGCGCCGGTCCAGAAGTCGCCGGGGGCGGAGACGACGCCGACAGCGGTCCGGGCTGCAGAAATCAACACACCGGTCACAGTCCTCGACCAACGTGACCGGCAGGTGAACAGCACGGACTAGGGAGGCGAACTATGGCCGACAACACACCGAGGGCCGAAGAAACACCGAGCCGCGACGCACACCGGGACGCGGTCGCGCGGGTGCGGGAGGCGTCCGGCTTCACCGTCCAGTTACCGGTACTCGGACGTGTACCCGTCCCACGTCCCGAACAGTTGGCGTTCTTCACCGCGATCGGGCTCCTCGCGGCCGTCGAAATCATCGAATGGCCGGTTGCGCTGACCATCGCGGCCGGGCACATCCTGATCGCCGATCAGCACAACAGAGCTGTTCAGGAGATCGGGGAGGTCCTGGAAGCGGTGTGAGCGCACACAATCAGGCAGGGCACGCCGGTGAGGTGAGCTGTGCGATGGCCACGATCGAGCACGCCGTCGCCTTCGACAGGCGCCACGTCCCGTTCGGCCCCGGCACGAAAATCGCGGGAAGGTTGTTCTGCTGAACCTGTCCGTTGATGGTGAGCTGCAGCTGAGCGCTCGCGCTCCCGTCACCGTTGTCGATCACGGGGTCCAGAACCTGTACCTGCGCTCCGGCCTGCTGCGCGGCCGCGGCTACCTGAGCGAACAGATTCGGATCCTGCTCGGAGCCTTCCACCATCGCGACCTTCTCCTCGACGGGAGTTGCAGGATCGAGTCCCCGCTCCATCAACTCGTTGAGCTCCGCCGCTGTGGGCAGTTCGAGTGGGGGCGATGTTTCGGCGGTCGACGTTGCCGATGCCGTGGTGGTTCTGTTCGGCGGGGCGGGATCGTCCGATCCGCACGCGGACATGGTCAGCGCTGTGGCGATCGCCATTGCGGCCACCGTCATTCTTCGAAGCGACACTCGCTTACCCCTTCGCTGTGGGCTCCCGATGCGGGACGGTCTCACTATCGAGTGTGGGGGTTCGGCGGCCCCTTCGCCGTCGAAGCAACCGATTTCTCAGAGTTTTGCCACTATTCCCGCGCGCCGAGCATCTCCTCGTCGCCGCAGGGCTTCGTAGACGCGCGGGCAGCAAAGCGCCGACGGCATTGTTCACCGCCCTTTTCCCTTACGGTGGGAACATGGCTACCGTCTGGACGATCCCGATCGACATCACTTCTCGCTGGCTCGACTCCGCCGAGGTCCAGGCCTTTCTCGCGTCCAACGACCTGGACAACGCATCCCCCGACCCGCTCGTGCGGTTCGCTCAGTTCTCCGACGTCACGAAGTCGCTGCAACGGAACATCGGGCACACCTATTCTTCGGTGCAGGGTGCGGCCACCGCGCTCTTCGACGGAATCGACGGTGGGGTGCCGGTTGCCCTGAAGCTGGCGGCACTGCGTCTGATCCTTCGTGAGGTCTATCAGACCCGCCGCGCCCCGGAACCGTTCCCGAAAAGGGTGGGCGACGAGCTCGGATCCTACGTCTACGCACTTCTCGACCCACGGAACCGGTCGGTCTTCTACGTCGGGAAGGGCCGGGGTACCCGGGTCTACGGCTACGTGTGGGAGGCGTTGGCGGTGGACGAGCACAGGAAGACGCTCGAAGACTCCGAGAAGGACGCCCCCGAGGTGACAGCGGCCACGATCGCCCGCATCCGGGAAATCTACGACTCCGGCCACGAGGTGGAGCACTACATCGTGGCACATCGACTGAACGCAACCGGTGACGTCGCCGAAGCCATCAGTGATGGACTGATCGGGGCTCTGGGCCTGCTGGAGGGGTCCGTACTCACCAACCTCGCGGCTGGTGCCGGCGAGCACCGCGCCGTACCCGTCGACGACCTGGTGTTGCAGTACGCGGCTGAGCCCGTGCCAAACCTGCCGACTCCCTGCGTGCTTCTCGAGGTGCCGCGCGCCGCCGAACGCGGAGTGACGCCGGACGACATCTACGAGCGCGCCCGTGGACCGTGGGCGGCCGGTGCCGCCGTCCGCAACAGCGAGAACATTCCGGTGATCGTGTTCGCCGACAACATCGTTCGCGCCGCCTACCGGGCGAAATCGTGGTCCGGAGTCGCTCGGCCGGGTGACGCGCAGTTGTGGAAGTTCACCGGTGACCTCGACCCCGACCTCGAGGCGCAGTTCGTGAACAAGCGGATCGTGCCCGCACAGGTCAATCTGAAGAAGTGGCCGTCACACGGATGGGTGCCGCACCTCACCCAGGCTCGCCCCGGCCGTTGACCGCCAGAGTGGGTACTCGTTGCAGCTCTGCCGGGGTTGTGTCCGACACCGTGATCACCAGTCCGTACCCATCGGGCTCGGGAATCGGCTGACCCCGGCGGAAGAACCGTAGTCGGTGCGGGTCGGCTGCCTCGGCTTCCATCGCCTCCCGGTCTTCGGGGGTCGGCTGACGGGCGATGGACGGGGTCGGCGCTTTCGCCACCTCCTGAATCGCGGCCGGAGTCGGTTCCTCGTCGTCCGGAACCGGGTCGGCGTCCAGAATCACCGCGGTCAGGCCGGGACGTACCAGGCTGGCCGCCACGATCGTCGAGGGCGTGGCGGTCAAGGTCGACACGGATTCGCCGCGGTGCAGCAGCCGCAGCACATCCCAGTTGTCCGCGCCCTCGACAAGGGTTTCGGCCTGTACCGGCGTCAGCGCCTCGGCCGGGTCGGCGGCGCGGAGCGGCCACCGTGGGTACACCGGGGTCGGCCACACGTACCAGCCGTCACCGCGCCACTGCGGGGGATACGCGTCCCGCGCCTTCTCGGCGAGGACCCGTCGATGGCTGGCGTGCACGTCGGCTCTGCCGAGCCAAGGGGGTAGCAATCCGTGGTCGCGTAGGTGGGCGAAGGTGTACGTGCGACCACCGCTGTACTCGAGGAGCTGTGGCGCGAGCGCCTCGGTGTGACCTCGCGCGGCCCACTCGCCGCACATGGCGACGCCATAGGCGACCAGGGCGGGGGTGAAACCTCGCCACATCGCCGTCGCGGGATGATTTTTCCAGCCGTACGACGGCCAGACGAGGGCCCGCAGGATCTGGAAGGTCTCGACGCGCTGCTTTCCGAGGCGCCGGTCGTCGAGCAACTTCGCACTGCGCACGAAACCGGAGTCGGGCACGAACGTCTGCATCCGCGAACCTTTCCGGGGCCGCGGCGCCGTCGGGGCCCCTCTCGAACCAGACTCCCACAGGCGAGGGTTGCGTGCGCCGGAACGTATATCGGCCTGAGCTTCGCAACGTAAGTCGGTGCTCTGTGGTAAGTCTGACCCCACACCGGAGTGGGGAGCGAAGGAGGGTGGTGACGTGTTCGTACTGCATCGTGCCGAGCGTTCAACCACCCTCGCCGCCGCGCTGGGCGATGTCCTCGCCACTCCACTTGCCGATCCGTTCGCCCGCGAGGTGATCGCGGTTCCCGCGAAGGGTGTGGAGCGCTGGCTGACGCAACGGCTCTCGGCGGTGCTGGGCGCGCGAGCGGACTACGGCGACGGTGTGGCCGCGAACATCGACTTCCCGTCCCCGACACGGCTGGTCGACGACGCACTCGCCGCGGCCACCGGCCTGTCCGCCGAGGATGATCCGTGGAATCCCGCCCGACTGCTGTGGGTGCTGCTCGACGTCGTCGACGGTTGCCTCGGCGAACCCTGGTGCGCTGTCCTCTCGAAACACCTCGGGTCCGGCCTGTCGGCGCAAGGTCGAGACGATCACCGGCCGCGTCGCCGGTACGCCACGGCGTCGCACCTGGTGGAACTGTTCCGGAGTTATGCCGCCCAGCGGCCGGCAATGCTCGTCGGCTGGGCGGGTGGCCACGACATCGACGGAACCGGTGGGGCGCTCGACGAGGATCTCGTGTGGCAGGCCGAACTGTGGCGTCGACTACGGACACGCGTCGGCACCCCGAGCCCCGCGGAACGGCTCGACTCGGCCTGTTCCCGGCTGCGGGACGAGCCCGGGCTCGTGGATCTCCCGCAACGCCTCTCGCTGTTCGGGCCCACCCGCCTCGCCACCGACCAGATTGCAGTGCTTTCTGCACTGGCCGCGCACCGCGACGTACACCTGTGGCTGCCGCACCCGAGTCCGGCCATGTGGGCAACTCTGACGACAACGCAGGAGGTGACTGCCCGCGCCGACGACCAGAGTGCGCTCGCCGTCCGTCACCCGCTCCTCTCGAGCCTGGCCCGTGACGTCCGCGAACTCGAAGCGCGCCTTGTGCGCCTCGACCTCGACGACGTCCACCACGACGCGCCACCGGGTCCGCAGACGCTACTGGGTCGCCTGCAAACCGACATCCGGGACGATCGGACACCGGTGCATGCCGGGATCGATCCCGACGACTCCGTGCAGGTGCACGCCTGTCACGGGCCGGCCCGCCAGGTCGAGGTCCTGCGTGAGTGCCTCCTCCACCTGTTCCAGGACGACCCCACGCTCGAACCGCGCGATGTCGTGGTCATGTGCCCCGACGTCGAGTCCTACGCACCGCTGATTCGTGCCGCATTCGGCCAGGACGTGCTCGGGCATCCCGGACACCGGCTGCGGGTACGACTCGCCGATCGTGCTCTGCACCAGACCAATCCGGTGCTCGCGGTGGTCGCGACGCTGTTGGGGCTGGCCGATTCCCGCGTCACCGCCAGTCAGGTACTCGATCTCGCCGCCGCGGTTCCGGTGCGCAAGAAGTTTCGTTTCGACGACGACGATCTCGAACGTATCCGGGAATGGGCCACCACTACCGGTGCGCGGTGGGGTATCGGGCCACGTCAGCGCACGGCCTACGGCCTCGGTGACTTCCCGCAGAATACCTTCACGACGGCACTCGATCGGATTCTGCTGGGCGCCGCTGCCGACGAGTCGGACAGCGAATGGCTCGCGCTGGCCCTGCCCCTCGATGACGTCGACAGCAACGACATCGACCTCACCGGCAGGCTGGCCGAGTTCGTCGATCGCCTCGACGTCGCCCTGCGAGGACTCGGTGGGCGACAATCGGTGGCGGAGTGGTCGCGGGCGCTGACAAGGGCTCTGGACCTCCTCGTGGAAGTGGGTGCGGCAGACGCCTGGCAGTCGGCGCAGGCGCGGCGCGAGTTGGGCGCCGCGATGGAACACGGGGGAGAGATGGTGCTGCGGCTGTCGGACGTGCGCGCCATGCTCGCCGGCAGGCTTGCGGGACGTCCCACGCGGGCCAACTTCCGCACCGGCGAACTGACGGTGTGCACGATGGTGCCGATGCGGTCCGTCCCGCACCGTGTCGTCGTTCTCCTCGGGCTCGACGACGAGGTTTTTCCCCGCGCGGCCGGCGTGGACGGCGACAACGCTCTCGCCCGCAATCCTCTGCTCGGCGAACGTGATCCGCGCAGCGAGGATCGTCAACTCCTCCTCGACGCGGTGATGTCCGCCGGTGAGAAACTGTTGCTCTTCTACACGGGCGCCGACCCGGTCACCGGTATGGTGCGGCCGCCGGCGATCCCGTTGTCCGAGTTACTCGACACGGTGGCCGTCACGCTCGGCGGCGACGCGTTGAGCCAGGTGATCACCCGTCACCCCCTGCAGCCGTTCGATGCGCGCAACTTCGAGCCCGAGCATCCGTTCAGCTTCGATCGTGTGGCACTTGCCGGGGCTCGGGCGGCTCGATCTCCCTCCGTGCCGAATCCGGCTTTCCTTCCGGACCCGCTGCCTGCGCCGCCGCCCGAAGACGTCGACCTGGCAGACCTCATCGCCTTCCTCGTACATCCCACGCAGGCGTTCCTCCGGCAACGGCTGGGTCTGCGCATTCCCGAGGTGGATGAGGACATCGCCGACGCACTCGATATCGCGCCCGACCCCCTCGCGCGGTGGGATCTCGGACAACGGATGCTCGTCGCGCGGCTCGCCGGAACCGAGCCGGCCGATTTCCGCGCCGCCGAGTGGCGCCGCGGCACACTGCCGCCGTTCAAGCTGGGGGAGTCGGTGCTCGGGGCCATCGAACACGGTGTCGAGGCGCTCGTCGCCGTCAGCGCACCCGTCCATGTGGGCCGCGCGCAGACCGTGGATGTGGACGTCGACCTCGGCTCCGGCCGGCGTCTCACCGGGACTGTCGGCGGCGTCCACGGTTCGGTGATCGCGAACACCACCTATTCACGGCTCGGTCCGAAACATCGCCTCGCCGCGTGGGCGCAACTGCTGGCAGTCGCGGCGTCGGGCAAGGGCGACGCATGGTCCGCCGTCACCACGGGCCGCGGCGCGTACAGCAGACCCGCGTGGCGTTCCACGTTGACCGCTCCGCCCGACGCCCTCGAGCAGCTCACTCGCCTCGTCGAACTCCGCGACCTCGGGTTGCATGCGCCGCTGCCGATCGCGACCGGCGCCTCGGCGGCCTATGCGGAACGGCGGTACGGCGGAAGCAGCGTCGAGGATGCGATCGAGGCGGCGCGGCGGGAATGGAGCAGCGACTTCGGGGATGCCAAAGACCGTCACATCGTTTATGTTCACGGGCCCTCGCCGAGTATCAACGTTCTCGGTGATTCGGTGGTGTTCGACGACTACGCCCGGAGACTGTGGGCGCCGCTGCTGGCGGCCGAGACGCTGGCGCAGCCATGACCGACACCCGGGGGTTCGATCTGCTCGGACCGTTGCCGTCGGGCACCACCGTGCTCGAGGCCAGCGCTGGGACGGGGAAGACCTACGCGATCGTGGGACTCGCCGCCCGCTTCGTCGCGGAAGGTGGAATCGACCTCTCGCGACTCCTGCTGGTCACCTTCAGCCGCGCGGCGACCCAGGAACTGCGCGAGCGCACCCGGGAACGCTTTCGCAGTGTGGCAACAGAATTGGCCGATCCTCGGCAGGCCCTCCGCGGCGAGGATCAGGTCATCCGGCACCTGGCCGACGCCGACCCCGAGGAGGTGGCACTGCGACGTCGACGACTTCTCCAGGCTCTGTCCGACTTCGATGCGGCCACCATCGTCACCACCCACAGCTTCTGCCAGCGCATGCTCGACGGCCTCGGCATCGCCGGTGAACGGGACCCCGACGCGGTGCTCGTCGAGGCCGCCGACGACCTCGTCACCGAGGTGATCGACGACCTCTACCTCAGCGCCTACAGCCGTGCCGAGTCCGCACCGTTCACCCCGGCGGAAGCCACCGCCGCCGCACGGGCCGCCATCTTCGATCCCCAGGCCGTGCTCGCACCGGAAGACGCGCGCGGCACCCCCGCAGGCGAACGGGTTGCGTTCGCCGAGGCGGTACGCGGCGAGGTGGAATGTCGCAAACGCGCTGTGGGACTGCGTGACTTCGACGATCTGCCAGCTCTCCTCCATCGCGTACTCACCCATCCCGAACACGGTGAGGCCGCCTGCCGGCGAGTGCGGGACCGGTACGACGTCGTCCTCGTCGACGAGTTTCAGGACACCGATCCGCTGCAATGGGACATCCTCGGCAGAACCTTTCACCGGGGCGGTCAGGCTTCGCGGCACCGCGCGGGAACGTTGGTGCTCGTCGGTGATCCGAAGCAGGCGATCTACGCGTTCCGGGGGGCCGAGGTACTCAGCTACCTCGACGCAGTCCAGTCGGCCGACAGCCACGAGGAACTGGTCACCAACTGGCGCAGCGATCAGGAACTGCTCGACGCACTGGAGTACCTCCACGGAGGAGCCGCCCTCGGCCATCCCGACATCGTGGTGCACCGAGTGGACGGCGCCCGACCGAAGTCGCGGCTCACCGGGTCGGCACCGCTGCGTCTGCGTTACCTTCCTCGCACCGGCGCGGGTGCGATCAACAAATCGGGTTACCCCGCCGTCAGTCCGCTGCGCAACCGGGTGGCAGCCGACCTCGCAGCAGACATTGTCCGCACCCTCGACGGCGGTGTCACACTCGACATCGGCGGCGTGTCCCGGGCGGTTCAACCGGGCGACATCGCCGTTCTGGTGCGGACCAACGCGCAGATCACGCTGGTGCACGACGCCCTCGACCGCGCCGGGGTCCCGTCGGTCCTCGCAGGCGGAGCCAGTGTGTTCACCACACCCGCTGCGCAGCACTGGCTGTGGGTTCTGCAGGCACTCGAGCAACCGCACCGTTCCGATCGAGTCCGGCTCGCCGCCCTCACACCGTTGCTCGGACACACCGCGGAGGAACTCGATGCCCGCGGTGACGACATCGTCGCCGAAGTCGGAGGGTTGCTGCGTGAACTCGCCTCGGTGTTTGCGCTGTCCGGTTTCGCGGCCCTCTTCGAACGTCTCGCGGCGATCGGGCGGCTCGAGGCGCGGCTGCTCGCCGTCTCCGCCGGAGAGCGCGCACTCACCGACCTCCGCCACGTGGCGCAGTTGCTCAACGGCGCCGCCGTGGAGAAGTCCCTCGGCCTCACCGCCATCACCCGGTGGCTCACCGAACGGATGAAGGATCCGTCGTCCGGCGACGTCGACCGCAGCCGACGCCTGGACAGCGATGCCGCGGCAGTGCAGATCGCGACCGTCCATGCCAGCAAGGGTCTCGAGTTTCCGCTCGTCTACCTGCCTTACGCGTGGGATGCTGCGAAGAATCCGAAACCGAACAAGCTGCTGCTGCACGACGACAACGGGCGGCGCATCCTCGACGTCGGAGGCCCGAACAGTCCGGGCTATGCGGAACGTAAAAGCAGGCACGACGCGGAAGAAGCGGGCGAGGAGCTTCGCCTGCTGTACGTTGCGCTCACCCGGGCGATGTGCGGTCTCGTGCTGTGGTGGGCGCCCGCCTTCTCGACGGGCGGTGCGCCGCTGCACCGGATGATCCTCGGCCGCGCGCCGGGACAGCGCGACGTGCCACAGAAAGCGAACGTTCCGGAAGACCCGGTCGTCGCCGATCGGTTGTCCGCCTGGGGTGCCGGCGGTCCCGACACGGTGCACGTCGAGCCCGTCGGTTCCGAAGCGGTGCCACCCGCGCAGTGGTCACCGCTCAAAGAGTCGGGTGGTGACCTCGAGGCCGCCCGGTTCCAGCGCCTTCTCGACACTCGGTGGCGGCGAACCTCGTACTCGGCGTTGACTGCGTCCGCGCACGAAAGCCCGGCAGTGGGCAGCGAAGCGGAGGTCGACGTCAAGGCGGACGAACCAGACGAGCCGCCGCTGCACGCGCCGGAAGACGGGGGCACCGGTCTCGCCTCGACGATGAACGACCTCCCCGGCGGCGCGACATTCGGAACCCTCGTCCACGCCGTGTTCGAAGTCGTCGACACCACCGCCTCCGACCTCGAATCCGAACTCGTGCGCTGTTGCACCGAGGTGATCGCGTCGACCATGTCGGAGATCGATCCGGCGCGGCTCGCTGCCGCCCTGCTGCCCGTACTGCACACACCCCTCGGATCCGCGGCGGCACGGACGCTCGCGGAGCTTGCGCCCGCAGACCTGCTCGCGGAACTCGAATTCGAGCTTCCACTCGCCGGCGGAGACACACCCTCGCTCACGGTGATGCTCGACGGCGTCGGCAGACTGTTGCGCACCCACCTTGCCGCCGACGATCCGCTGTGGCCGTACGCGGATGCCGTGACCACTTTGGAACCCACGCCGTTGCGTGGATACCTCACCGGCAGTATCGATGCCGTGATACGGCTGCCCGGCCCTCGCTACATCGTCGTCGACTACAAGACGAATCGACTGGCGCAGGGTGAGTTGACCACCGCCCATTACACGCGGGAGCGGATGGCCACGGAGATGATCCGGTCGCATTATCCGCTTCAGGCGCTGCTGTATTCTGTTGCGCTGCATCGCTATTTGCGGTGGCGTCAGCCCGGCTACGACCCAGCCCTACATCTCGCCGGCGTGCAATATCTGTTCGTGCGCGGAATGGTCGGGCCCGACACGCCGCCGGGATGCGGGGTCTTCGACTGGACGCCCCCAGCCGCGCTGGTGACCGAACTGTCCGACCTGTTGTCCGGGATCGAGGCGACGCCATGACCGACGTCCGGGTAGCCCAGCGCGGCAAGGGTGTGCTGCGAATCTTCAACGAGGCAGGAGTGCTCGCGGCTGCGGATGTCCATGTGGCGCTGCGGTTGTCCGCTCTCGCCGGGGAGACGTCGCCGGACGTCTACCTGGCCACCGCCCTCGCGGTCCGGGCAGTGCGGGCCGGCTCGGTGTGCCTCGATCTGACTCGGCTCCGGGAAGTGACGATCGACGAGGAGTCCGAGGTCGATCTGGACGATCTGCCGTGGCCGGACGACTCCACGGTCATCGAGGCGCTGCGCCGCAGTCCGCTCGTCGTCGGTGGACCGGCCGGACCGCTGCGACCGCTGCGGCTGGTGGATACCGCTGAAGGCGAATTGCTCTACCTCGACCGGTATTTCCGGCAGGAGGAGACGATCCGTCGCGTCCTCGACCAGCGCGCTTCCGGGCACCCCGTCGTCGACGAAGCATCACTACGCCGCGGGTTGGACACTCTGTTCCGCGATCAGAACGATCCGGCCGGCTCCTCGGCCCCGCCGGATCGGCAACGGATCGCAGCCGCTGTCGCCGCGACCCACTGGACCTCGGTGATCGTGGGAGGACCGGGTACCGGAAAAACGCACACCGTGGCCCGCGTGCTGGCCCTGCTGTCGATGCAGACCGACCGACCACGACGCATCGCCCTCGCCGCACCCACGGGCAAGGCGGCGGCTCGGTTGCAGGAATCGGTGCGGGATCAGGCGGGCGAGCTGGGCTTGCCACCCGATCTGACAGCGATGACGCTGCACCGCATGCTGGGCTGGCAACGCGGACGGGGCAGCCGATTCCGCTACAACGCCGACAATCATGTGCCCTACGACGTGATCGTGGTGGACGAGACCTCGATGGTGTCGTTGACCATGATGTGCCGGCTCCTCGAGGCGCTTCGTCCCAACACACAACTCGTGCTCGTCGGCGATCCCGACCAGTTGACGTCCGTCGACGCGGGCGCGGTGCTGGCCGACCTGGTGGCTCGACCCATGTCAGGGAAGGAGAATCCGCTACTCGCACGTCTGGTCGGGAAGGACATGGATGCGGCGGACGACCCGGACGAGGCCGCGCTGAGTGCGGCGGAACGGGATCGGCTGCGCGGGGGAGTCGTGCGGCTCAGCCGGGGCCGCCGCTTCGGCGGTGGCATCGCCCAACTCGCTGTCGCGGTGCGAGACGCGGACGAGGACCGCGTGATGGATCTGCTGCGCAGTGATGCCCCCGAGGTGTCGTTCCACGACGTCGACGATCTCGGGGCGCTGCGGAAGGACGTGGTCGACACTGCAGCGGGTGTCACCGAGGCCGCGTCGGGCGGCGACGCCTCGGCGGCACTGCAGCTTTCGGAGGCGCATCGCCTGCTCTGTGCGCACCGGGAGGGTCCGTACGGTGTCGCATGGTGGGCGCGGCAGGCCATGGAGTGGATCGGTGAGGCTTCAGGGCAGCGGCTGGACCCGGACCGCTGGTATCCCGGTCAGCCGCTTCTGGTCACGGCCAACGATCACGAGACGCGCATCTACAACGGTGACACCGGGGTGATCGTGCGACGCGCCGACGACGAACTCGTTGCCGCCTTCGCGCGCGGCAACGAACCCTTTCTGTTGCATCCCACGCACCTGTCGGCGGTGCAGACCGTCTACGCCATGACGATTCACCGCAGTCAGGGCAGTCAGTACGACACGGTGTCCGTGGTGCTACCGGGAGCGGAGTCCTCGTTGCTGACCCGGGAACTGCTGTATACGGCGATCACGCGGGCCCGTCGGCACGTGCGGATCATCGGGACAGAGGAGGCGGTGCGGGCGGGTGTGCAACGCCGGGTGCTGCGGGCGAGTGGGCTGCGGCGGACCTTCCGGTAGACCGGCTTTGCCGAGAGGTGACCATGGCTGTGTCCTCACCGCTAGGTGCGGGCGGACGGTGTGCTGGCAAGTCGATTGCGGGCCCGATTGCCTGCCGGTGTGACGGGCACGCGGGCGGTGAACCGCGCCAGCCCGAGCGCTGGAGCGCCGACATAGATCGACTCCGCGCGATCGATCGAATAGGTTTCGTGCCACACCCCCACTGCTCCCGGCGCCCGGCGGGCCCGTCGATTGAAGGCCGCCCAGGCGGGCCGGTGTCGGGCGGCGGGGTTGCTCGCGTAGGCGTACAGCTTGTCAGCCGAACTCCAGTACTGGATCAAGGTGGGTCCGCGCCCCTCGATCACCAGGCGGTAACCCAGCAAACCCGAGTCGGGGTCCTGCGACAGTTCACGCAACATCCTCGGCATGGCGAGGAAGGCGGGCAGCCACAAATCCGGGCGCCACGGTCGGTTGATGGTCATCCCGATCAGGAAGAGCACCAGCTCACCGTCGTAATGGTGGGTGGAACGGCCGGATTCGATCGTCGACATCGGATGCCTCCCGAGATTGGATATCTGCACTATCCAATAATGGATAGTGCAGATATCCAATGTCAAGGGGTGGGGGCATGCGAGTTGCCGGGATGCGCAGTGCGCAGCCCGGTCGTGAGATCGCGGTTGGGGACTACGGGGACGGAGCGGGAGGCGTAACGGGGACGACGGAGGCGAGCGCGCGCTCGTGGGCGTCGGTGGACCAATTCGGGTCGGTCGTGATGTCGAGGTCACCGACGATTCGGCCGAAGATGTCGATGCCGGTGCGGTACAGGACCATGGCGTTGCGCTGCGAGTCCGTGAAATTCGTGTCAGTGAGGTTGGCGTCGCTCAGATTTGCGTAGGACAGGTTCGCTGCGGTGAAGTTTGTGCCGGCGAGATTGGCGAACGTCAGGTTTGCGCCCGACAGGTCGGCGAAACTCAGATTCATGCCCGCGAGATTCACCCTGCTCAGATCGGCGCCGGGGCAGGTCGTGTGATGCTCGGGTGTCGGGTCGGCCACGATCGTGCAGCCGTTGATCTGGGTGTCTGCGGAGGCAGCGCCCACACCGCAGGTGAGCGCGACACCAGCGGCCACCGCCACCGCCACAGTTCCGAAATACGTCCTGCTCATGCCGGACCGCCCCCTCACCGATGAACCTCAACCGTCACCGCCGAACATAGTGCGGAGCGCACTGCCCCGCACGAGGAATCGCGACACCGGTTCGTCCTGCGAGGCGTTGTGGGGCTGCGAGGCGTTGTGAGACACAGACGCCCCCCTTCTCGGTAGACGCACCCGTTCCAGGGCCCGAAAAGGGGTGCGTGGGCGCAGAAGGGGTGCGCGTGTGGGTGCGGTGCCGGGGAAAGCGACTACTCGCAGGCGATTCCGTCGTTGTCCCGGTCGAGGTGCGGCGCGTAGCCGTCCTGGCCGCGGTAGATCGGCGTCACGCCGGCGTTGCGGGCCTCGGTGCAGTTCTTGTACCCAGCCCTCGGAGCGGGAGCAGGCGGTGCAGGAGCCACCTGGGGCGCGGGGGCGGCCTGCGGGGCCGGCGCCACCTGTGGTGCGGGCGCGGCCTGCGGGGCCGGCGCCACCTGTGGTGCGGGTGCCGGTGCTACCGGGGCGGCGGGTGCGGGCGGCAGAAGCGGGTTCACGGCGTCGGCCGAACCGCTCGGGATCAGTGCGGCGATCTCCGGCGGCAGGAAGTCGAAAACCGTGGACGCCTGCGCGGTCGGCGTAGCTGCCAGGGCAATGGCCGCAGATCCGAAGATGGTGAGAGCTGCACGTCGTGCCTTCATGGTGGTTCCTCGTTCATAGGGGTGGACTGCGACAGGACGCGGGGCCGAATTGGCGAACCGCACTGTCGGATGTTAGCCACGGCATAGCGGAGCGTGAAACCCGGTGTAGGTCAGGGAGGTTCGTTGTCAGTCGAGTGAATGACATCCGTGCCGAGTGACTCGCGCACTTCTTTTCGTCAGACGCACCCGTTCCAGGGCCCGAAAAGGGGTGCGTGGGCGCAGAAGGGGTGCGTGTATGGGTGCGGTGCCGGGGATCGACTGTGCGGACGCGGGCTTCTACGCGCCGGGGAGCATCCGTGCGTCGATCGCCTCGACGATGGTGTGCCAGATCCGGCTTGTCGGATCGATGACGGCGAAGTGATCGCCGGGCCCCTCGATCATGGCGACGTCATCGGTGGTCGCCGCGGCGGCCGCGGAGTACTCCCTGCTCATTTCCAGTATGTCCGGTTCGTCCTGGAGGGCGCAGGCGACCACCTGCGGGATGCCGAGGGGGAGTCGGTCGATCGGCGACGACGCCTCGTACGTCTCGCGGTCCTCGGACCAGTGATTGCCGACGGCCATCGCCACGGCGCCTTCGCTGAGGTGGCGATCGTCCGCGAGCCGCAGATTCAGGACACCGGCGAGGCTGACGGCGAGCGCGAGGGGAACTGCTGGCGCATCGGCGGCGGCGCGAAGCGCGAGCTGAGCACCGGCCGAGTGGCCGAGTACGACGAGGCGGCCCGGGTCCACACCCGGAAGAGTCGATACGGCCGCAACGGCGGCGGCGACATCGGACGACATGTCCGCCCAGCGATGTTCGGCGTTCCGTCGATACTCGACGTTCCACGTGACATACCCGCGGGCGGTCAGATCGACCGCGAGGGCATCCATCAGGTCGAACTCCCACCGTGTGCGCCAGAACCCGCCGTGGATGAGTGCGACGGCGGGGAAGGGGCCGTTTCCGTCCGGGATTCGGAGTTCGGCGCGTTGATCCGGGTGGCTTCCGTACCGGACCATCGTCCCGGGTTGGAAGCGGTGGTGGTACCAGCTGTCGACGGCGTACCGCAGGCCGTCGAGTCCTCTGCCGCGTATGTGGGCGCGGACGCCCGCCGAGCGATCGGCGTCGCAGTCACCGAAGTCGACGCGGATCACGCCGCCTTTCGGGGGTGTGAAGGATTTCCCGGTACCGGGCACGACGATGAACTCGTCTCGCCCCGCCGCCGAAAGCGTGGCCCACTCCAGCTCAGCGCTGTCCGTGGTGAACGTCAAGTCGCCGGTCAGCCCGCGCGCACTCAGCGCCCGGTGTAGGAGCTCTTCCACGGTTCCGCGGTGTGCCACGACCCCGGGGGCGAACACGACATCGACTCGGCGACTGGGTGCATTCACGAATCCACCGTACTTTCCGATAGTGACATCTGCCTAGCGGCCGCCACGATTATGTAATATGAAGGGCGAGGGCCCGGTACTCGAACACCAGCAGTGAGGACAGTCATGGGCGTGCAGGCCAACACCAGAGCCATCGAGAAAGACATCGTCACCGACTTCAGCGAGCGCATGAGCTATGGCTCGTATCTGGACCTCGACACCCTGTTGAGCGCGCAGAAGCCGGTGAGCCGCCCGGAGCACCACGACGAACTGCTGTTCATCATCCAGCACCAGACCACCGAACTCTGGCTGAAGCTCGTCCTCCACGAAACCCTCGCGGCGCGCGCCTCTTTCGACGACGACGACATCGGTAAGGCGCTCAAGTGTGTGGCGCGCGTGAAGCACATCCAGAAGACGCTGACCGAACAGTGGTCGGTCCTCGCCACGCTGACGCCCACGGAGTACTCCGAGTTCCGCCAGTTCCTCGGCAATTCGTCCGGGTTCCAGTCGTACCAGTACCGCGCCGTCGAGTTCGTGCTCGGCAACAAGAACGCGGGAATGCTGAAGGTGTTCGAAGCGGATCCTGCCGCCCACGATCTGCTGGGGCGGCTCCTCGCCGAGCCCAGTCTCTACGACGCGTTCTGGCAGTGCCTGTCGCGGCTGGGGTACGACGTGCCGGCATCCGCGCTGAACCGCGATGTGACCGCCGCCTACACGCTCAACGAGGATTTGATGCCCCTGATCAAGTTCGTCTACGAGAACCACGACGACCACTGGGCCGTCTATGAGGCGTTCGAGGAGTTCGTCGATCTCGAAGAGAACTTCCAACTGTGGCGCTTTCGGCACATGCGCACGGTGCTGCGCACCATCGGCATGAAATCCGGGACCGGAGGATCGAGCGGGGTGGGATTTCTGCAGAAGGCACTGGAGTTGACATTCTTCCCGGAACTGCTGGCCGTGCGCACCGAGATCGGACGATGATGACCACGTCTACCGGTGTGCTGACCGTCCGCGCCGAGCACCTCGACGCTGCGGACCCGCTGCGTTCCTACCGTGACCTGTTCATCGGCGCCGATGATCCTGCGGTGGTGGCGTACCTCGACGGCAACTCGCTCGGACGGCCCACTCGGGCGAGTGCCGAGCGGATCAACTCCTTCGTCACCGGGGCGTGGGGTGGCCGGCTGATTCGCGGCTGGGACGAGGAGTGGTTCGAACTCCCTATCACCATCGGCGACACCCTCGCGCGGGTTGCGCTCGGAGCGGCCCGTGGGCAGACGACCATCGGTGATTCGACGACGGTCCTGCTGTACAAGCTTGCCCGCGGCGCCCTCGCGTTGCGGCCGGGGCGCACCGAGATCGTCGTGGACCGCGACAACTTCCCGACGGACCGGTACGTGCTGGAGTCCATTGCCGGAGAACTCGGCCTCACGTTGCGGTGGATCGAGTCGGATCGGCGCGGTGGCGTCAGCCTCGACGACCTGAAATCCGTCGTATCGGAACGCACGGCGCTCGTCGTTCTCAGTCATGTCGCATACCGCTCGGGTTACCTGGTGGACGCCGCCGGGGCCGCACGCGTGACTCGTGAGGCGGGCGCACTACTGCTGCTCGACCTGTGTCACTCGGTGGGGTCGGTCCCACTCGAGCTCGACAGCTGGGGTGTGGATCTGGCGGTCGGGTGCACCTACAAGTACCTCAACGGCGGGCCTGGGTCACCCGCGTTCGCGTACGTCCGAGCCGAGCACCAGGGGAAATTCGTGCAGCCGATCTGGGGTTGGATGGGTCGCGACAACCCGTTCGCGATGGCCCAGGGCTACGAACCGGCTCCCGGCATCCGTCGGGTGATCAGCGGAACGCCGTCGGTCCTCGGCATGCTCGCGATGCAGGACACTCTCGCACTGATCGACGAGGTCGGTATGGCGGCCATCCGGGCCAAGTCGGTGGCACTGACGGAGTATGCGCTCGAGCTCGTGCGAACGTTGCTGTTTCCGCTGGGCGTGGAGATCGGATCACCGGGGGATTCTGCTGAGCGGGGTGGTCACGTGATCATCGATCACCCGCGATTCGAGGCCGTCATCGAGACGCTGTGGCGTAAGGGGGTCTTCCCCGACTTTCGTGCCCCCCACGGGTTGCGTCTGGGCCTCAGCCCTCTGAGCACGAGCTTCTCCGAGGTGTGCGCCGGAGTACTGGCGATCCGTGATGAACTCACCGCCTGAACCGGCAAGCGCGATCCTCGACGACTTCGATTCGCGACCCGGCAGCGCGACGTCGCTGATCCGAACCGTCCTCGGCGCGTACGTGCGCGACCTCGGCGGGTGGGTGGCGATCGCCGACTTCGTCGGATTGATGCAGGCCGTGGGCATCCCGTCCGAATCGACGCGCATCGCAGTGACTCGCTTGAAGAAGAGGGGGGTGCTGCGGGCCCGCGTCTGCGACGGGCGGAACGGGTACGAGGTGACCGAGCAGGCGGAGGCGATGTTCAGCCGCGGCGATCCGCGGATCTTCGGCTTCCGTCAGATGGCGGAAGGCGACCCCTGGCGTCTGATCTCGTTCACCATTCCCGAAACGCAACGGGCAGCGCGACACCAGTTGCGCAGGCGGCTCGGGTGGATCGGGTGCGGAACGGTGTCACCGGGTCTGTGGATTGCCCCCGAATATCTCGCGGAGGAGGTGGGGGACATCGTCGACGCGCTGGGCCTGTCCGCGTATGTGACCACCTTCGTTTCGACGTCGATGTTTGTGCCCGACTCGAAAGCGGACGCGGCAGCGAGGTGGTGGGATCTCGACGGCATCGCTGCTCGCCACCGGGCCTTCCTGACCCATCACCGCGCCGCTCTGTCGACGACAGAGCAGGTTTCACCGCGCGAGGCCTTCGTTCGTTTCGCTCCGCTGCTCGACGAATGGCGGATCATCCCGTACATCGACCCGGGCCTGCCTGCCGAAATGTTGCCCGACGACTGGCCCGGCTCCGACAGTGTTCGCCTGTTCGCGTCGGCGCGGGACCGCTACCTCACCGGAAGCCGAGAGTGGGTGCGCAGCATCCAGTCCCGACTTCCGGCGTGAGGCGGCTATCCCAGAAATTCCTCACCGATGATCTTGGCCCATTCCTCGGCCTGGTCCTTGGGGCGGATGCTGCTCGAGCCGTCGTGCCGGCCGTGTTCGCCCACCTGGACGGCGCCGAGGGAGACGAGCTTTTCGGCGAGTATTTCGCCGCCCCGGTTGTAGGTGTCTTCGTAGACCTTGTCGCCGAGGCCGAAGAGCGCGAAGCGCAATCCGTTCAGGTCCGGTTCGTCCTCGTCGAGTCCCTCGAAGAAAGGTTCAGCGCCGGTGGGCAATTCACCCTCACCGTAGGTGGAGCACACGATGACGTGGAAGTTCTCCGGGTCGAGATCACCGGCGTCGTACTCCATCATGTCGTACAGGGACGTGTCGTCGTAGGCGCCGAGCACGTCGGCGAGATGATCGGCAACCAGTTCGGCGGTACCGCCCTCGCTACCGTACAGAATCACCACTGCCATGGTTCTTGCTTCTCCTCGTAAGTCGGTGCGGCCGTGCTCAGTACACGTCGCGTAGGTAGCGCTTGTCTTTCTTGAGCTTGTTGACGTACTCCGACGCGTCCTCGGCCGAGAGACCGCCGTGGGTGGCGATCACATGGTGCAGCGCGCGGTCGACGTCCTTCGCCATGCGGGTGGCGTCGCCACACACGTAGAAGTGGCCGCCGTCCTCGAGCCAGGCAAAGAGCTCCTTGCCGTTTTCGAGCATCCGGTTCTGGACATACACTTTCTCGGCCTGGTCGCGGGAGAAGGCCAGGTCCAGGCGGGTGAGCAGACCGCTGTCGCTCATGGCGCCGATCTCGTCCTCGTAGATGTAGTCGGACGCGCGGTGCTGGTCGCCGAAGAACAGCCAGTTGCGCCCTACCGCGCCCCGCGCCCGGCGTTCCTGCAGAAACGCGCGGAACGGTGCGATCCCGGTTCCGGGGCCCACCATGATCATCGGCGCGTGATCGTCGGCGGGCACGCGGAACGACTTGTTCTTCGACACGAAGATTCCACCGGTACCGCCCTCGGCGACGCGGTCGGCCAGGTAGGTCGAGCACACACCGCCGCGGTCGCGCCCCGCGGAGGTGTGCCGGACGCTGGCCACGGTGAGGTGCACGCTGCCCGGGTCGGCGAGGGGACTCGACGAGATGGAGTACGCGCGGTGCTGCAACGGCTTGAGCACGCCCACGAACTCGTCGGCGGTCATCGACAACGCAGGAGCGAGGAGGAGCAGATCGAGGACGTCCTTACCCCACAGCCACGCGTCGAGCGCCTCCTTGTCGCCGTGCCGGAGAACGTGAGTCAGTTCGTCGTTTCCGGCCCGCTTCTCGATCTCGTCGAGGAACTCGTGGGACGGCGTGGAGATTTCGTAGCTGTGCATCAGCAGATCGCTGAACGGGCGTTCCTTGCCGGTGACGGCGGCGTCGGCGGGAATGCCGAGCCGCGACACCAGAGCGTCCACGAGCCGCGGATCGTTGACCGGCATCACACCCAGGGCGTCGCCGGCCTCGTACTCGAGACCGCTGTCGGCGAGCGCGAACTCGTAGTGCCGGATCTCCTTCGCGGACCCGTCACCCGACAGTCTCCGATTGACGGCCAGCGTGGACACATAGGGGTTCTTGCGATTCCACTGCGAACGCTTACGCGCGGGCTTCGCGTCCGGCGCCGCGACATCGGCGACCGGCGACTCCCCGCGAATGCCCTCGACTGCCGCCAACAACGGCAACGTTTCTGCCACCCATGCGGCAGCGGCGTCCTCGTAGTCGACGTCGCAGTCGACGCGCGGAGTGACGCGGCGGGCGCCGAGCTGCTCGAGCCGGGTGTCGATCATCTTGCCGGCCTGACAGTACCCGTCGTAGCCGGTGTCGCCGAGTGCGAGCACCGCGAAGTCCGTGGCCTCGAGACGAGGCGCGGTCTCGGCCGACAGTGCCTGCCAGAACAGTTCCGCGTTGTCGGGCATCTCGCCCTCACCGTAGGTGGAGGTGACGACGAGAACACGCTGCATCGACGCCAGGGCGTCGACCTCGACGTCGTCGAGTGCACTGACCACCGGGGCGAAGCCGTGCGAACGTGCCGCGGCGGCAGCATCTTCCGCGACGCCCTCGGCATTGCCGGTCTGGCTGCCGTACAGCACGTGGACAGCGGGGAGTTGCCCACCGGAGGCGGCGGGTGCGGCGGAGCTGCTGCCGACCGCGAGACGCGAGCTCATTCCGGCCAGGAAGCCGGTGAGCCACACGCGCTGATCGTCGCTGAACGGCGCGTCCTGGGGGATGTACGGCATTTTCATGAGGGAACAGCGTCCTTCGTGGGGATCAGGTCGGGCAGAGCGTGCTGAGCGAACAGTTCCTCGAAGCCGGGCAGCCGGCCGATCTTGTCGACGTTCTTCGCATCCTGGTGCAGGATCCAGCCGTACGTGCCGGGCGCGTCGATGGACCGGACGTTGCGTTTGCGCAGGGCGTCCTTGTAGTCGGCGAGGCGCTTGGCCGCCACCATCACTGCCAGGTCCTCGTCGCTGTAATCCTTCAGGGCTTCGCGGGCGTACCGCTGCAGCCGCTGCATCAGGAAGAAGTCCTCGGTGAGCAGCAGATTGCGCACGGCCTTGTCGACCGCCGGATCGGATGGGTCGGTGGCGCCGGGCAGCTTCGACAGCGCCATTTCCTGCGCGGCATTGAGCACCGTGTAGTTGTTGAGCAGCGCGAACATGGCCTCGGTGTCGGCCTCGCCGTAGCCGGGAACGGCGCCGCCCAGAACTGCGCGTCCGTCGCGGTAGTCCAGCTTGAACTTGCGCACCTGGTGGGCCACCAGCGCGGCCGCGAGTTCGTCGGCCAAGTCCTTGCGCGACTTGGCTTTCAGAATCTCGTCGCTGTCCTGGTACTGCAGCAGCGCACGCGGCATGCCGTACACGAAGTGGTGCTGTTCGGTCTCCCAGTTCTCGAGAAGCCAGGCCGCCTTCGCGGACCCGGTGGCCTCGAGGTGCCAGCCGAGCAGCAGGTGCACAGCCTGGTGGTGCAGTGCCGCGTGCTCGTCGTCACCGGTGATCGAACCGAGCAGGATGGAATCGGCACTGGCTTTGCCGGCGAGCTTGCCCTCGGGGTCGTACTGGTAGACGAACCCACCGCTCATGCCGTTGCCGACACCCTTGCCGAACCCGCCGAGGTTGAGCACCGCGCCGTTGGTCATGTACTCGCACGCGAAGTCGCCGACGCCCTCCACCACTGCGGTGGCGCCCGAGTTGCGGACGGCGAAGCGGTCACCGGCCTGACCCTCGACGAACAGGCGTCCGCCGGTGGCCCCGAACAACGCGAAGTTGCCGATCAGGACGTTGCCGCCGGCTGCGGTCGACCCGCCGCCGGGGGAGCGGACGACGATGCTGCCGCCACACGCCCCCTTGCCGACACCGTCGTTGGCGGTGCCGGTGTGGACCAGAGACATGCCGTCGTTGCAGAACGCACCGTACGACAGACCGGCGGACCCGGAGGTGGCGATCCGGACACTGCCCTCGCGCAGGTAGCCGCGACCGCGCTCGTCACGCAGTACCGCCGGCAGATCCTGTTCGGTCAGTTCGTGATTGAGCATGCGCTCGATGTCGACGGCCAACTGTGCGCCGACGCTCTTGTTGCGGTTGCTCAGCCGTACACCGTCACCGAGTTCGACGGTGCGCTCGCCCTGCTCGACCAGGGCAGCCCGCAACTGGACGAGCCAGCCGTCGTCGAGCGTGTAGTCCTTCTCGAGGTATACGGGATCGCCGATCGTGACCTCGTCGACTACAGCGAGCATCGCCCGCAGGTCGAGCTGGCCGACGCTCGACGGGTGATCGAGCAGGTGCAGCAGGTCGGACCGGCCGCGAGCCTCTCGCAGCGAGGTCATGCCCAGTTCGGCGAGCACCTCCCGCGTCTCGTGGGCGATGTTGAGCAGGTACTGCGCCATCGCCCGCGGGTCACCGTCGAACAGTTCCGGGTTGGTGGTGAGGCCGGCGGGGCATTTGACGTTGCAGTTCTTGGCCATGACGCACTTGAGCATCATCAGCGCGGTGGTCCCGAACTCGAAGCTGTCGGCCCCGAGGAGCGCAGACTTCACCACGTCGCTCGCCGTCTGGTGTGCGCCGGAACACCGGAGCATTACCTTCTGCCGTAAGCCGTTGGCGCACAGCGCCTGGTGAACCTCGGCCACGCCGATCTCGGCGGAGCGCCCCGCGTACTTGAGGCTGGTGACCGCAGCGGCGCCGGTGCCGCCGGTGTTGCCGGCGACGTTGATGACATCTGCGCCCGCCTTCGCGACACCGACCGCAATGGTGCCGATGCCCTCCGACGACACCAGCTTGACGATCACACGGACGCGTGCGGCTTTGCAGTCGTGGATCAGCTGAGCCAGATCCTCGATCGAGTAGGTGTCGTGGTGCGGGGGCGGGGAGACGAGCTCGACGCCGGGGGTGCCGCCGCGCGCGGCCGCGATCTCGACGGTCACCTTGGGGGCGGGAAGCTGCCCGCCCTCACCGGGCTTGGCGCCCTGCGCGATCTTGATCTCCAGCTCTTCGAGCATGGGATCAGCCAGGTAGCCGGCCCACACACCGAACCGGCCCGAAGCGAACTGCTTGATCCGCGAACCGCGGATGGTGCCGTAGCGGGAGATGTGCTCGCCGCCCTCACCGCTGTTCGACATTCCGCCGACCATGTTGGTGCCGTGCGCGACAGCCTCGTGCGCATTGGAGTTCAAAGCGCCGTGGCTCATGGCCCCGGAGGTGAGGAACGGCGTGATCTCACTGGCCCTCTGGACCGTGGCGAGCGGGATGCTGGGCGGTGCGGGGCGCAGCAGGGCCAGGCATCGCAGTGCCTCACCGGACGCCCGTACCAGCAGGGCGTCACCATCGATCCGGTGCTCGCACAGGTGGTCGCCGAACCGCAGGACCAGTGACTCGCCGAGTGCGGCAAGCACAGTGGGGTCACCGGCGTGCGGGCCGGTGAGCCGCAGGCGGAACTCGTCGTCCCCGACCTGCTCGGAGGCGAGCCCACGGACCGCGAAACTGTTGTTGCCCTTACGGGAGAACCGGCCCATCTGCCGGCGGAACTCCTGCGCGGTGGTGAGGAATGTGACGTCGGCGGGCAGGTCGAGGACGTCCCGCAGCGCGGCGGGGCGACGGGTGCGCTCCTCGGCCATGGTCCGGACGAATGCCCGGTAGCCGGGGGTGATTTCGAACCCGTCGATCGCCTCGGGGGTGAGCTTGTGGAAGCCGGCGTTGCGGTAGGCGTCGTCGTCGAGACCGAACGCGTCCTCGAGCCGGTTCAGGGGAAGCAGGCGCAGGGACTCGGTGTGGTCCTGGGTGCCGGCCGTGTCGAAGGCGATCGGCTCCTCGGTGAGGTCGACGAAACCGCGCACGGCAGCCGTGCCGTACGAGTGCCCGGCACCTTCGGCGCGTTCCTTGAAGAGGCCGAGTAGGGGGACGTCCTTCTCCCCGGTGACGGTCGACGCTTTTGCGTGCCAGTCGGCGACGGCCTGGGCGATCACGGCGAATCCCACGCCGCCCACGGGCGTCTTGACGTTCGCGAAGAAGCGGCGCAGAACCGGGTCGTCGGTGTCGAGGTAGTTGGGTTCGAAGAACTCGCCGCCGATATAGCTTTCGGCGGTGCACAGACCCACCCGGCCCATCGTCTTCATCAACGACTTCTCGGCCGCCTTGGCGAAGCGCGTGAACGCCTCGTCCGCGCTGTCCGCGAACTTCTCCTCGGCCCGCAACCGGACGGCGAGGGGGTAGATCGCGGCGGCGCCGAACCCCAGGGCAGCGGCGACGTGGTGCGAGGACGAAATCTGTCCGCTCTCGGCCACCACCGACACCCGCAGGCGCAGGCCCGCCTCGATCAGCCGCTGATTGACGGCCGAAATCGCGATGATCATCGGCAGGGCCGCGCGGTCGGTGGCGACGTGCCGGTCCGTGAGGATGGCGATGCCGCCGCGCTCTCGGGCGAATGCCTCCACCTCGTCGCACAACCCGTCCACCGCCGCCTCGAGCGCGGCCGCGTTTGCAGCGGCGTCGCCGGGAACAGGGCTGTACAGCATCGGGAAACGCTGCACCGGTGTGTCGGTCTGCTTGCGGATCCGCAGCATGTCCAGATGAGTGAGGATCGGCGACGGCACCACGATCTGCGGGGCAGACTCCGCACCACTGTGCAGCTTGGCGCCCAGCGCGACTCGCAGAGTCATGCCGTCCGACTCCCGGATGCTGTCCAGTGACGGGTTGGTGACCTGCGCGAAACGCTGCGAAAAGTACTTGGCCACACCGCCTTCCTGATCGGACAGTGCGTTGATGGCGTTGCCGTAGCCCATCGCGGAGATCTTCTCCTGACCCGAAGCCAGCATCGGGTCCATCATGAACTTGAAGCTTTCCTGGTTGTGCGAGTACGCGACGTACCGCTGATGGCGTTCCAGGTCGCCGTTGTAACGCAGTGGGCCGGGCTCGGCCTCCACCTCGGGCAGGGCGTCGATCGTGCGGCGCGCCTCGGCGACGAGGGCGCGGTAATCGTGCCGTGCTGCCAGCAGCTCGAGCGCCTCGTCGGAGGAGTATGCGCGGCCCTCGCGGTGGTCGAAGTACAGCATGCCGCCCGCCTCGATGCGGCCGCGGTGACGCACCGTCTCGGGGTCGAAGTCGATCTGGCCGGCCTCCGAGGTGACGCAGAGGTAGTCGTCGGTCTCCACGCTGCGCAGCGGACGCAACCCCAACCGGTCGAGACGCGCTCCGACCACGGTGCCGTTCCCGAAGATGACCGCGGCCGGGCCGTCGTTCTTCTCCTCGTAGAGAGAGAAGTACTCGAGCATCGCCCGCACCTCGGGAGAGAGGTTCGTGTCGTTCTCCCATGCGGGGGGCATCATCGACACCACTGCGGTGACGAGGTCGAGACCGTCCTCGACGACCCGGCTCTGCAGCGTCTGATCTAGACGGCAGCTGTCCGACTGGCCGTGGGGACGCACGATCTCCCGGTTCCGGGCACGGGCCACGGCCGTCTCGGAGAGGCGGTTCTTCTTGTCGGTGTTGAGTTCGCCGTTGTGCGCCATGAGCCGGAACGGCTGCGCCATCGTCGGGTGCGGGTCGGTGTTCGTGGAGAACCGGGTGTGGAAGAAGAGGGTGTGAACGGCGTGCGCCGGATCGACCAGGTCGCAGAAGTACGGGATCACCTCGTGCGAATTGAGGCGACCCTTGAGCACCTGGGTGCGGGCGCTGAGCGAGAGCGGGTACATCCCGGCGAGGTCGGGCTGGGTGTAGGCGACGGCCTCGATGGCGAGCAGGGCGTCGTGGATGCGGCGGTCGAACTCGACCCCGTCCGTGCACGCCTCGGGAGCGGTGAACACCCACTGCCGAATGGGCAGCTGGTACTTGATCGCGGCCGGACGCAGGACAGTGACGTCGACGGGGACGTCACGTTCGAGCAGCACCTCGAAGCCCTGCGCGGCGAGTGCTTGCTCGATGACGGCCTCGGCGTCGGCGTGGAACGCGACGTCGGTGGGGAGGAAGAAGTTGCCGACACCGAAGCGGCCGGCTTCCAGCTCACCCCGCCCGGTGAGGGCGCGGAAGAAGGGCACCGAGAGGTCGACACAGATTCCGGCCCCGTCGCCGACGCCCTCGGCCGACATGCCACCACGGTGAGGAACAGCACACAGGGCCTCGTTGCCCAGGGTGAGAATTTCCGGGGTCTGCACGCCATCCTTGCGGGTGATGAAGCCCACGCCGCAGCTGCTCTTGTCGAGCGTCCTGTCGTACAGGCCGAACTCACTGGCACTCGTCTTCAACCGACTGTCTCCTCGCGATACTCGCCGAAATGGGGTCCGTGCAGCACACGGGTGGCGTCGGCGAGAGGATCACGGCGGAGAACCGGCCCCGAACCGATACGCCGGTGAGGCAGACGTCGTTGTCTGTGGTGCGGACCCTGACGAGTCCACGCGAAACCGCAGATTAGCGGAGGCTAAGTCCCTACTGCAAGCGGCTCGTTTCCCAGCCGCGGAGCACTGGCAAATCCGCTTCAGGCGTGCAGGCAGAACGCCTAGTTGCGAATGTCACACCTGGCCAGGACGCTGGGCCGACTCGTGAATACACGGACTTTGGTCGGGTGCCGACGCTTGTGCGGGTGCGGATGACTATTCCGTGGGCGGATGTGATCGCATCTCAGTCGGTGAGATCGATCCGCACGGTCAGGAGGTCGGTGCCGACCGCCCGGACCGCCGCGCTGTTGAGCCGCGGGAGCTGCGCCAGCCGGGCGACGGCGTCGTCGTCGGGTAGCATCGTCGCGGTGCCGGTGTGCCAGGTGCCGTGCAGTCGCAGCCGCACGGCGTTGTTCGCGCGGATGTTGCGGATGTAATGAGAACGCTCACCGAACTCGGACACCAGCCAGAATTCGGTGCCCTGTTGTCGGCCACCGATGGGCGTGACGCGGGGCTGTCCGCTGACGCGGCCGGTGGTCTCGAGGAGCGTCTGGCTCGACAGTCGCGTGGAGAGCGGGTTGGCGACGTGCCGCTGGAATTGCATGACGATCCGTCGTTTGATCGCGTCGAGGTCGGCCATGACGAGAGCCTTCCACGTGGGGAAGGCTCTCGTCGAGCGTTTGGCTACGACGCTGCGACCGCGTCGTCGTCCTGGAACGGGTCGCCGGTCCGTTCGGCGTTGTACCGGGCCTCGTCGAGGATGCCCTCACGCTTGGCGACGATCGTCGGGACGAGTGCTTGACCGGTGACGTTCACCGCGGTGCGGCCCATGTCGACGATCGGTTCGACGGCGAGCAGGAGGCCCACTCCGGCGAGGGGCAGTCCCAGCGTCGACAGGGTCAGCGTCAGCATGACCGTGGCACCGGTGGTGCCTGCGGTGGCCGCCGACCCGATTACCGACACCACCACGATCAGCAGATAGTCGGTGACGGACAGCGGCACCCCATAGAACTCGGCAACGAAGATCGCGGCGATGGCGGGGTACACGGCGGCGCAGCCGTCCATCTTGGTGGTTGCTCCCAGAGGGACCGCGAACGACGCGTACTCGCGGGGAACGCCGAGGTTGCGTTCGGTGACGCGCTCGGTGAGGGGGAGTGTGCCGATCGACGACCGGGAGACGAACCCGAGCTGGGTGGCGGGCCACACGCCGGAGTAGAAGGCGCGCACCGACAGCCCGTGCGCACGTATCAGCACCGGGTAGACGACGAAGAACACCAGCGCCAGCCCGATGTAGACGGCTGCGGTGAACCAGCCGAGCGAGCCGATGGCATCCCAGCCGTAGGTGGCCACCGCATTGGCGATCAGTGCGGCGGTGCCGATCGGAGCAAGGCGGATGATCCACCACAGCACCTTCTGCACGATCGCCAGCAGTGACGCATTGAACTGCAGGAACGGTTCCGCCTTGGCCCCGACCTTCAGCGCGGCGATACCGATGGCGGCGGCCACGACCAGCAGTTGCAGGACGTTGAAGCTCAGTGACGTGCTCGCGACGCCTTCGGTGACAGTCGTTTTCGCGCCCAGGCCCAGGAAGTTGCTGGGCACCAAGCCGGTGACGAACGCCCACCACGATCCGGTGGTCGCCGGCTCCTTGCCTTCGCCGGACACCGTCGTATGTGCACCGGGCTGCGTGAGAAGCCCGACGACAATTCCGATGACCACCGCGATGAATGCGGTGATCGCGAACCACAGAAGGGTCTGCACCGCCAGCCGGGCGGCGTTGGCCACTTCCCGTAAGTTGGCGATGGAACTGACGATGGCCGTGAACACCAGCGGGATGACCGCAACGGTGAGGAGTTTGACGTAGCTCGTGCCGATGGTGTGGACGGTGCCGACGAGCCAGTTCTCATTGCCGTCGGCGGCCGCGGGGAGGCTTCGGGCGACGAGCCCGAGGATGACGCCGACGACGAGGCCGGCGACGATCTGCGGGCCGAACGAGCCGGCCCATTTCGGTAGGCGCCGAGAGGTGTTCTCGGCGCGCGTGGACAGCGCGGAACTGGGCATGGGTGTGCCTTTCGCATGAAGCCGTCAGCCGATGCCTGGTAAGGCGGGATGCGGCGGGGAAGGTTCCTGAGAGGTGTGAGAAGGGTCCGTCAGAGCGGGCGCGGACAGATGGCGCTCGCCTGCATTCGGAGGTCGACGTAGCGTCGAGAAGTCAGGAACAACACCGAAGTGACTGTACTCGCCGACTCGATCACTTCATGAGATGGGCGGCGTCCGCGCGGGCTTGCCGGGCATTCTCGAGTTCGAGTGCGTACAGCAGGCCGAAGGTAAACCCGTTCTCGCCCTCCGTAACTCCGGCGCGCGCTCCGAGAGCGCGAAGGTTGTCGGCGGCGAGCACGCTGTCCTGGTGCTCACCGAGCACCTTCTGGACATGCTTGAACTCGGACACCTTCTTCTCTGCTTTTCCGCCGAGCAGTGGTGTGGCCAGCTCGGCCGCGTACCTGGCGCGTTTGGCCGCTTTCCGGGCGCGGTGCAACTCCGTCGCGTCGGAATCGGCCACAGCGGCAGTGAGTCGTTTCCGCGCCTTGCGCCCGGCCCGCTTGACAGCCTTCGCGATCACTTTCGGGCCGGCGCCGCGTTCGATGGTCAAGGGGGGGGCCGTACGCCATTGCGCGAGCGTCACGAGAAGATTGCGGTAGCGCGCGTCGTCGAGAGCGGACATGACGACGGTCAGGCAACGCTGCTGTTCCCCCAGCAGGTCCTGTTCGATTCGTGCGGCGACGGGACCCATGACCAGCTCGGCGGGCAGGCCGGCGACCAATTCCCCGAGCCGGTGCCGTTGCACCTGACGATCGCGCACCTCGCCGAGTAGTCCTGCGTACCAAACGAGTTCGTCTTCGATCCTCGACCGAGCATCCGGGTCGACCAGATCCTTGAACACGCGGAGAGTACTGCGGAACCGGCGAATGGCCACGCGGGTGGCGTGTATCGGATCGAGTCCGCGGCGCAGCCACACATCACCCGCAACGATTTCGTCGATCTGGGTGCCGAGATAGTCGGTGAGTGCTCGCCGTGCCGGGTTCTCGGAATCGTCGTCCGCGCGGTGCGGCTCGAGTGCCAGCGCGCGGGCCAGTTTCGATGCGTACGACGACGTGTGCGCCCCGCTCCGAACGAGGCGGCCACCGATGTCGCGCAGCAGTCGTTCTTGCCCGTGATCCCCGATTTCGACCTCGACTTCGCGCCACTGACTGGCAATGGCTCCACCGTTGTGGGCGGTTGCGGTGGCGCGCACCGAATCGTCCGCCAGTTCGGCCAGCGAGTTGCCATCGGAGTCGACCACACGGTGGCGCCGCCGGACGGTCGAGAGGGAGGCCACTCGCAGGAGAGGTTTGCCGAGCGCCACACCCGACACCGCGTTCGCCAGCTCGTCCGGGACGGACTCGTCACTTGTGGGCGGAAGCCGGACCTCGGTGCGGGCGTCGCCGGCAGGCACCTTGAGCTGCCATCCGAGGTCGTCGTCGCCCGAGCGGCGGCGAAGCGTCAGATGATGACGGAGAAGGTCACGGTCGGCGGTGTCGAAGTAGACACTGTCGAGCCGGATGGTGTCGATGTCTTCCCGGCCCTGGTCGGGAACCAGGTCTCCGAGAGCCGGTACGACGAAGTCGAGGCTCACGTCGTATTTGTCTTCGCGTTCTGTCTGCTCCGCCGCCATCAGTCCAGTTTGCACCCCGCCTCTTTCGGATACCAGCGGCGGAAAACGTCGGGGTGCGCGCGGGTCCGGCTCTTCCACGCGTTCTCGCCGTATGTGCGGTACAACGGGTTGGCGGGGTCCCGTTCGACTCCCCGGGCTCGCGACGCCAGGTGCGGGGGCAGGGTAATCGTCGGAACTGTCGCGTCGAGTGCAGGATTGAGGAAGTACGGCACCGACAGCCGCTCCGGTGCCCCCGCCGGTGTGAGCACCCGGTGTCGGGTGGCCCGCAGATATCCACCCGTCGCCACCTCGAGTAGTTCGCCGATGTTGACCAGGAACGAGCCCGTGCGCGCCGGAGCGTCGATCCAGCTGCCGTCCTCACTCTCCACCTGCAGTCCCGTCGAGCCGGGCTCGAGGAGCAGGAGGGTGAGGACGCCTGAGTCCTTGTGGGCGCCCACGCCCTGCTCACCGGTGTGATCGTCGCTCGGCCGAGCCGGGTACCGCACCACTTTGATGAGTGTGGCCGGGGCGTGGGCGAAGGCGTCGTCGAAGATGCCCGGATCGGCGTCGAGGGAGGCCGCCCAGTGTCGGAGCAGACGCATCCCGACCTCGGCCAGTGCCGCGTCGAACTGCTCGATTGTGGATTTCAGTGCGGGTAGCGCTGCGGGCCACTGGTTCGGGCCCTGCAACCGCAGGTAGTCGGTCGCATCCGGAACCGGGTCCCGTTCCGGCCCGATGTCAATCTGTTCACGCCAGTCGATCTCGCCGTTGGTCAGTTCCCCGCCCACCCGGTTGTAGCCGCGAAAATGCGGGCTGTCGATCATGGCGATCGACATCTTCGACTCTTCGGGCAGCGCGAAGAACTCCCGGGCGACCGAGAACACCCCGTCGAGGAGGCGGCGGTCGACGCCGTGACCGTCGAGGTAGAAGAACCCGACGTGATGGGTGATCTCCCGCAGCCGCTCACGCCCGGCGGGGGTGTCCAGGTCGGCGAGGTCGATGACGGGAAGCACCTCTCCACGGTATCCCCGTGGCGAACTCCGGGCGAATGTACCGTTCGACGCGACCAGTGCGTCCGAAGGTACATTCGCCCGGCGAAGGAAGGGCCGTGATCAGCGATTCAGCACTGGCTCGCCCTCGTGGACGATCACTGCCGGGGGAGCGTCGACCTGATCGATCCTGCGGGGAATCAGCGCGGCGAGGATCGCTCCCACGGCGGCCGCGACGGCGCCGATCAGGAATGCGACTTGGAATCCTCTGTCGGTGTACAGGATTGCGCCCTGCGTCACCTCCGGCGGGATCGGGGCGATGTACGAATTGTTCATCACCGTGAACGCGACCACCGGCAGGACCGCGGCGACGATGCTCTGTGTCACGCTCACGATGCTCGCCGTGGTGGCCTGCAGTTGCGGCGGAACGGCCTCGATCAGCAGGTTCGGCACCGCTGCGTAGGCCAGCCCCATGCCTGTGCCGGTCAGGCCGGCGAAGATCAGAAGCAGCGCTTTGGAGTCGTGCATCTGGGCGGTGAGCAGGAATCCGGCCGACATGAACAACAGGCCCACGATCATCAACAGGCGGGGTCGGACGTTCTTGCCGACCAAGATGCCGACGACGATACCGCCGACCACGACCATCCCCCCCAACGGAACCTGAAAGATCGCGAATCCTTCGGCGCTGACCCCGAACCCGTAACCCAACCCCAGGATCGCGGGAGTCATGGCCATCATCGGGAGCAGGATAGTGAACAGCGCGCTGCAGCCGTACGCGAGCCCGGAGCCCATCGACGTCAGCAGGATCGGCCGCCTGCGGAGGACGTCGAGGTCGACGAGGGGTTCCCGCACGATCCGGGCGGAGACGAGCCAGGCCGCTACCAATGCAACGCCGCCGGCAAGGAACGCGAGCGTCGACGCGTTCGACCAACCCCAGATCGGTCCGAAGCTGACCGCGATCAGAATGCCCGCGATGCCGCCGCCGAGGAGGACCGCACCGAGGACGTCCATTCTCGACTGCAGACGTACCGGTGATTCGTCCGTGCTGAGCAGGATGAGCACACCGACGACGCCGAGTCCGACGACGAAGAACCAGAAGATGCTGCGGAAGCCGTGATTGTCGAGGAACCAGCCGGTGAGAAACGGTGCGGGGATGGCGATGAGGCCCATGCCGCTGGTGGCGACACTGACCGACAGGGCGACGGTTTTCGGCGGGAAGATGTCCCTGATCAGGGAGTAGCTCAGGAAGATGCAGGGAATCAGCACGCCGGACAGCGACCGGCCCACGATCAAGACCGCGTAGCTGGGCGCGACCGCGGAGACAAAGGATCCGAGTGCGGCAATGAACGTGCACGCCAGCAGAATCTTGCGCTTTCCGTACACGTCGGCCGACTTGCCGAGGAGGGGACCGGTGACGGCGCCGACCAGCAGGAACGAGGTGAGCAACCACGCGCCCTGCGTAGTGTGGTAGTGCTGGGAAATCGCCGGAACCGCCATCGAAATCATGATGTAGCTGACCGCGAGAATCTCCAGGAGCAGCATGATCGAGGTCAGGGAGAAAAGTAGCCGCGGCGACCAGTTCGGTGTCTCTCCGGGCAGGTCGATGGACGTGGTAGCAGGATCAAACATCGGGGTCCTCTCGGGTACCCACACGGTCCCTGTTCGGGATTGCGCGTGCAGTGTGTCGGTGACCGCACCCACCCCTCCATTGGGTGAGAAGTGCGTGTTCGACATCACACTTGGCCACGGACGTACCCACCATGGGTGTGACCGCTCAGCGGAAGAACTGACCGCGTTGCGTCCGCTCACCGGAACAGCGTGCAGGCGAACGGGTCTAGAACCCCCAGCCCATCTGCGCGGAGTATTCGGAACCGAAGGCGAGGTCCAGGGCGTCGAGGGTTGACGAGTCGACGGCCCACAACCTGTTCGCTGCGGCGAACGCGCGTGCGTGGTGCGCACCGAGGTACAGGCTGCCCAGCACGTCCAGGGCGAGCACCACCTGTGGGTCCGCTTCGGTGCGGGTGCACACCGCGCGGCCGTCCCGCACGCGCAACGCGAATCGGCCGCCGGCATCGAGGAAGCCATCGTCGACCTGCATCACGACGTCGAGATCGCACCGGTATACCCGAGCCTCGAGCGCGGCGGAAACGTCCATGATCCGTACCCACAATTCGTCGTGACGGGAGGTCGTACGGACCAGCCTGCTGTCGGTCAACAGGTACGGCAGCGGATCGTCGGGAACAACGGAGGCCTCGATCCGCCGGATGAGGTCCAGTCCGAGCAGGGCCCGCCACAGGGCGATATGGCTGTCGTCGGTGACCGAGCGGAACTCCTGGACGCGCGCGGTCGTCCCGTGCTCTCCGGAGACGCAGCGGTAAAGCACGTACCCGTCGTCGTGGAGCAGTCCGAACAGACTCGTACCGCCGCCGCGCTCGCTCTCCGGGTCGGCGAAAATTCGGTCCCACACGTTGTCCGGTCGTACCTGGGCGCCGGGTGTACGTCGCTGCCACCGGTCGTAAATTTCGGTGATCGACGGACGCGCCTCGATGGGGCGGACCATGCGCACACCACCGGGATCGGGTACATCCGGGTGTAGTGCTGCGAACCGGCGATCGATTCCGACCGTGGATTCGACAGTGGTCGGACCGTACCCGAACCGGCCGTAGATCCCGCCCTCGCTGGCGGTCAGAATCGACAGCGGCACGCCCGACCGCCGGATACGCGCGTGTTGTTCTGTGTAGAGCGCGCGCAGGATGCCCCGCCGGCGATGTGTGGGGGCAACGGTCACCGCGGTGATTCCGGCCGCCGCGACGCCGGCACCACCGGGCACCGTGACCGTCATCGGAATGTCCATGGTTGCGCCCACCACGGCAGCACCGTCCAGTGCGATGACAGGACGGTCGGCGCCCACCAGTCCTTTCCAGAAGGCTGTGAGCTCCGGTGTCTGCGGCGTCGCGAAACAGATTTCGTTGAGCAGCACGATCTTCGGCCAATCCTGCTCCGTCGCCGTCCTGATCGTGATCCCGCCGGTGGTGGTCGTCATGCCCCGACACTGGCACACCACACTCTGCCCTGCACGCGAATTTCAGCCGACTGTGAGCGACGACGGCGCACCAGCTCAGGCCGGGTCGGCGGCGATCCGTCCCGAGTGCACCGCGTCGACCAGGACCGCGTGGTCGGCTTCCGTTCGATCGGCGTAGCGGACGGCGTACCGCCCGATCGCTTCGTCCAGTTCCTCGTCGCCGGCGAAGTAGCCGGCGAGTAACCGCGGATCGAGCGAACGGGTGTGTGCACGTGCGAGGAGGGCGCCGGCCAGGCGGCCGTAGTCGTCGAGATGGTCCTGCGCGAGACCGGTGGGATCGATGTCGCCTTTGAGGTTCCGGAACTGCCGCACGATGTAGGGAAGGCCATCAATTGTGGTCCAGCCCAGGAGAATGTCCGACTCCGCCTGCACCAGCCGGGCGCCGTGCACGATCCGCTTGCCTTCGTGTTTCGGCGTGCTGACAGGCAGGTACGGCGACAGTGCCGACGGCCGCGCTTGCTTGAGCTGCAGGACGAGTGCCTCGTCCCGGTTGCCCTGCAGCAGGGCGATGTAGCTGCGCAGTCCCACACTCCCGGTTCCGACGATCCGGAAGGCGACATCGGATACGGCGAATCGGGTGATCAGGTTGCGGCGCGACTCGCGCAGTGATTCGACATAAAGTTCGAGTCCTTCGATCACGGCATCGGCAGTTGCCTGTTCGACACGTGTGAGAACCGGCGGGTTCTCCACGAATCGCCGTCGCCGTGCCCCGGTCCTGTGGTCTTCGAGGTGCTCGGTCCATTTGGCCGCCACCTTCTCGCTGGTGTTGCGGCGGGCCTTCTGCGCGGCCTTGTCGAAGTCGTCGAGCAAGTCGTCTGCTTTCGCCCGTTCGAGCGCCGACTTGTCGGGGAGAGCGTTCCACGACTGCAGGAATGGCTGTTCGGCGAGCTCGCGGATGGTGCGCCGATACGAGGTGACGGCATCCTCGGCGGCCTCGATGCAGCCGCGCTCGGACACACTGCCCTCGCGTCCGGCGAGGACCAGGCTCGCGGCGAGACGTTTGAGGTCCCACTCCCACGGACCCGGGAGCGTCTCGTCGAAGTCGTTGATATCCATCACGATCTGCCCGTCCGGTGTCCCGTACAGGCCGAAATTGGCGGCGTGCGCGTCGCCGCACAGTTGCGCCGTCAACCCGGTGACAGGTGAACCGGCGAGGTCGGCTGCCATGAGACCGGCAGCGCCTCGGAAGAACGAGAAAGGGGAGGCGATCATCCGGCCGATCCGTAGCGGCAGCAGAGAAGTCAGCCTGCCCTCGTTGGTGGCCTCGACGAACTCGAGCACTCCGGGCCGGTCTGTCCCGACGGCGACGTGGTCGTGCGCGCTGGACGGCACGGATGCCCGCAGTGCGTTGCCGCGCGCAGCGACGTCGTCCGCCTCGACCCTCGTTCGCAGGTCGACCCGCGCTCGGTCGGTCGTCACGATGGTGACCATATCCCAGGCACTCGGCATTCGACTAAGGTCCGGTGCATGCGGAGCAAGTGTGGCAACCGTGCCGCAGGGTGAGGCCGGAACCTTCCGACGTCGGGAACCGGTCATGCGCCGGGAATCGTGGGGTTTCGCGATCGGGTCGGTATTGTTCGCGCTCGGGGCACTGCAGGTGTACGGGGACGCTGTCGGCCGGGAGATCGACAATGCGACGTATTTCGTCGGATCGCTGTTCTTCACTGCCGCCGCGTACATCCAGCTCCGACTCAGTGGGCGACCGGTGCCCGGTGCCGAATCCTTACGCGTCGAGCGCTACGACTGGTGGGCGGCGCTGATCCAGTTCGCCGGCACTCTTCTGTTCAACCTCAGCACGGGGGTGGCACTCGTCCACGGCCTGACGGTCGAACAGGACGAAGCGTGGCAGTGGCGGCCGGACCTGTTCGGGTCGACCGCCTTCCTCGTTGCCAGTGGCCTGGCGGTAGTGGCCACCACTGAAACCGACAAATTGTGGGATCCCCAAGCTCGCAACTGGCGGAGCACCTGGCTGAACATGATCGGGTCGGTGGCGTTCGGCGTGTCGGCCGTCGGCTCCTTCATATTGCCGGGAACGGACATGCCGGCCGATCCTGTGGCTGCAGATCTCGGAACGTTCGTGGGCGCGCTCTGCTTCTTCGTGGCCGCGCTGTTGATGCGCCCGCCTCACCGCACGTATTCGTCGAACCAGTCGAGTACCCGGTCGTAGGCATCGCTCGCTGCCGCGGGGTTGTAGCGTTGCCCGGTGTCGTTGAAGAAGGCGTGGTCGGCACCCGGAACCGTGACGATCTCGTGGGGCAGTGCGGCACGAGCCAATGCGGCGGCTGCGGCGTCCCGGCTCGCGTTCACCCGGGCATCGTGCTCTGCATAGATGGCCAGCACGGCGGCCCGGGAACCAGAAAAATCTGCGTTCTCCGGCAGGGGTCCGTAGAACGGGACGGCGGCGGCGAGTCGAGGTTCACCGGAGGCCAGAAGTAGCCACACCATTCCGCCGCCGAAGCAGAACCCGACCGCGGCCGTTTTCTTGTTCGGCACCCGTCGTTCGAGTTCGTCGGCGCCGGCCTTCATGTCGGCCACGAAGCGTTCCGGCGGCACCTTCGCCAGTGTCGCCGTGGCCTGAGCGGGATCCGTGAAGGACGCGGTGCCGCCCTCTTCCGACAACAAGTCGACGGCGAGAGCGGAGTACCCTTCCCGTGCGAATCGACCTGCGACCGAACGAATATGGTCGGTGAGCCCTTTGTTCTCGTGGATGACGAGTACTGCTCCGCGGGGCGAGTCCGCCGGCGCCCAGGCTCCTTGGAGGGTTCGTCCGTCGGGTCCGGGTAGCGTCACCGATTCAGTGGCGACGGCGCCTGCCGCACCGGGTGGTGGGGATGCCTCACTGGACGCGGTGCTCGCCGTGGTCGTGCCTGGGTCGTTGGTGCAGGCGGCGAGGAGCGAGGTGGCGGCAGCGACACCGAGGCCTATCAGGCCCAGTCTTCGCAGGGCTTCCCGTCGGGTGAGGAGGCCGTCGGCATGGTCGACCGCGATCTCCTCGGCTATATAGCGTTGCAGTGGCGTCATGATCGTCCTCGTCCGAACGGCCGTTGCAGAGCATTTTCGCGCGTCTACGCCGGTGCGAAGAACTCCAGCGCGATGTTGTCGGGATCGCGGAACGAGATACCCGATCCGTAGTGGGCGGTCTTGATGCCTCCGTGCTCGATGCCGAGGGCGTCGAGCCGATCCCGCCACACCACCAGATCGGAACACTGGAACGCCACGTGGTCGAGCCCCACCTGCCGTTCGTCGAACCTGCTCCCGGAACTGCCGCCGGTGTGCGCGTGTAACCCGAACAGCATCCCGCCGTCCAGAGCGAACACGGTGTGATGGAAGGTGCCCGACTCCTCGTCCTCGTCGAGGACCGGTGCCGAATCGAACAACGCGCTGTACCAAGCGGTGCTGGTCGGCAGGTCGGAGACCGTGATCGCGATGTGGGCCAAGCCCGGGAAACTGGACATGTGTGGCATCCCTTCTCCGACGAAAGTTCGTGCGCGGATCCATACGACAGTATCGACTTCGGGCACCCGGCACACCCAGAAACCACTCGAGCCCACTCGGCTGGGACGGCTAGCCTGGGGCGATGCGCACCGTGGGCGTCGATCTCGCCGCCGAACCGAACAGGACGGCGATGGCGGTCGTCGAGTGGTCGGAAGGCGATGCCCGCGTCGAATCGGTGATGCTGGGCGTACGCAACGACGCCATCACCGCCGCAATCCTCGACAGCGACCGGGCGGGAATCGATGCACCTTTCGGCTGGCCCGACGCCTTCGTGCAGATGGTGTCCGCACATCATGCCGGCAGGATGGCGGCCACCGAAGAACTGTCACACCGCGCCGGCCGGCGACCCCTGACGAAACGTCGGACCGACCTCGTCGTCCAGGCTGCCACCGGCATCGCACCGCTCAGTGTCTCCGCTGACCTCATCGCGCACGTGGCACTGCGCTGCGCCGGGATTCTCGCCGAACTCGGCGACCTCGGCGCCGACGTCGACCGCGTCGAAGGCCGGGCCGTGGAGGTGTATCCCGCCGCTGCCCTGCGGCGGTGGGGACTGCTCTCGCGCGGCTACAAGCGGTCCGCGAATCGGGTGACCCTGGGCGAGTTGGTCGACACCCTTCTCACCTCGGCGCCGTGGATGGACCTCGGGGCGCACGAACCACTCTGCCGCACCTCGGACGACGCCCTCGACGCCGTCCTGTCCGCTGTGATCGCGCGCGCGGCGGCCGTGGGACTCACCGAGATGCCCGACGACGCGGACCGCAGGATCGCCCGCCGCGAGGGCTGGATCCACGTGCCCGTGGGCAGCCTGCAGTCGCTGCGGCCGACGCCGTGAACCGAAACCAGGCAAAGTGGACAGCACACGCACAGTGCGTGGCGAGGACAAAGGAGACTCATGGCTTTCTGGGATCAGCTGAAGGCAAAGGCGTTCGAAATGAACGGCCAGCTCAAGACGAAAACGGCACAGTTCCAGAACAAGGAGTTCGCCAACGCCAGCATGGCCATGTGCGCACTCATCGCCGCGGCTGACGGCACGATCGACCCGTCGGAACGACAGAAGACCGCGACGCTGATCACCAGCAACGAAGCGCTCAGTGTCTTTCCCTCGGACGAGCTGCGTCAGAAGTTCGAGTGGTACTGCAGCAAGCTGCAGTCGGACTTCGAGTTCGGCAAGATCGAAGCCACCGCCACCATCGCGAAGCTGAAGTCCAAGCAGGATCAGGCGCGGGCCGTGATCCAGATCGGCATCGTCATCGGCGGCGCGGACGGCAACTTCGACCAGCACGAGCGAAATGTGGTGCGCGACGCCTGTTTCGCCGTCGGGATTGCTCCGGCGGAATTCGAACTGTGACGTAAACGGTGGCGCGCCCCTACGAAGTGGCGCGCCACCGACTGCGACGTCGATCCCATGATCGAACAGTGGCTGACACGAGAAGTTGGCGTCACCCGGCGCAGCGGAACCTCCACGCCGGGGGCGTGCTCATCCGGGTGGCGGGTGTCAGCGGCACCAATGCCGAAGGACCTTTGCCGTGAGCTCGGCCCGACTCAGGTGGTGATGGTGATGGCGCGGTCCCCGCTGGTGCTGCACCTCGGAATGGACTTCGCGAATGATTTCGAACATCCCTCCGCCCTCCATTCTCTGCATCCTGCCCCGGAGCAGGACGCACCGGGGCGTCTGATTCCGTTTTACCCCATCGGTGGGCTTTCAGACGGGTTTCGGGCATACCTTTTCCGGCGTCGTTCGGCGGGGCCGCCGTAGGGTCGAGGCAGTGGCACAACCCGATATCGATGGAGGCTGACCGATGACCGAAGTTCACGACCGCAGCAAGATCTACATCGACGGAGCGTGGGTCGATTCGCAGGGGACGGGGCGTATCGACGTCGTCAACCCCGCCACCGAAGAGGTCATCGCTGTGGTCGCGGACGGCACCGCAGAGGACGTCGACCGTGCCGCCGAGGCCGCCCGCGCCGCATTCCCCGCGTGGTCGGCCCTCAGCGGCGAAGAGCGCGGCCAGTACCTGCGCAAAGCGGCCGGTCTCGTGAAGGAGCGAGTCGACGAACTCGCCGCCCTGGTGTCGAGCGACATGGGGATGCCTGTGCGGTTAGCGAAGCCCGTGCAGATCGGGATGCCATTGGCGAACCTCTCTGCCTTCGCCGAACTGGCGGCCAACTACAACTTCGACGCCCAGGAGGTCGGGAATTCGCTGATCGTGCGGGAGCCGATCGGCGTGGTCGGTGCCATCACCCCGTGGAACTTCCCCCTCCATCAGGTGGTCCTGAAGGTCGGTGGCGCCCTCGCCGCGGGTTGCACCGTGGTGCTCAAGCCGACCGAGGTGGCGCCCCTCATCACCTACGCCCTCACCGACATCTTTCACGAGGTCGGTCTGCCGGCCGGCGTGTTCAACCTCGTCAGCGGGTACGGTCCCGTGGTCGGGGAGGCCATCGCCGGACACCCCGAGGTAGACATGGTCTCCTTCACCGGCTCCACCCGCGCCGGTAAGCGCGTCGCCGTCGTCGCAGCCGAGACGGTGAAGAAGGTGGCGCTCGAACTGGGCGGCAAGTCGGCCAACGTCATCCTCGACGACGCGGACCTCACCAAGGCCGTCACCGACGGGGTGGGCAAGTGCTATTTGAACTCGGGTCAGACGTGTTCGGCACTCACCCGCATGCTCGTCCCGGCCGACAAGGTGGACGAGGCGGCCGCGATCGCTGCGCAGGTCGCCCAGAATTATGCCGTCGGCGACCCGACCGCGGCCACGTCGGTCCTCGGGCCGCTGGTCAATTCGAATCAGCTCAAACGGGTCCGAAGCTACATCGAGCAGGGAATCGCCGAGGGTGCCGAGCCTGTTCTCGACGGACGCGAAACCGGTCAGGAGAGAGGCTATTTCGTCGGCCCCACCATCTTCTCCGGGGTCACCGAAGACATGACGATCGCCCGCGAAGAGATCTTCGGACCTGTGCTCTCCATCATCGGGTACCAGGACGAGGAGGACGCGGTTCGGATCGCCAACGCCACCGAGTACGGGCTCGCCGGCGGCGTCTGGTCCGGGGACAAGGACCGTGCCGATCGCGTCGCCCGGCGGCTACGGGCCGGCCAGGTCGAGGTGAACGGCGGCGCCTTCAACACCAACGCCCCGTTCGGTGGGTACAAGCAGTCGGGTATCGGGCGTGAAGCCGGTGTTCTCGGCTTCGAAGAGTTCCTCGAGGTCAAGTCGATCCAGCGGTAGGCGGCTCCGCCGCCCGTGAGTGGTTAACGAGTCTCTGGACTCGTTAACCACTCACGGGTGCGGAGCGCAATTGGCCTCAAGCTGAACCGAATCCGTGATTCCCGACCACCGAGGTTCTAACCTCGAATCGAGGGGTGGACAGCGGCGATGAGGAGAACGACATGGATCTCGGTCTAGGCGGCAAGCGGACGATCGTCACCGGCGGCAGCCGCGGAATCGGTCTCGCGATCGCGCGCAGCCTCGCGTCGGAGGGAGTCGACGTGGTGCTCGCGGCCAGGGGCGTCGAGGCGCTGGAGTTGGCGGCGAAGACGCTGTCGCAGGGGACCGGACGGCGGGTGCTCGGGGTTCCCACCGACACCGGCGACGACAACTCGGTGCGCGCCCTCGTACAGCGAACGGTGGACGAACTCGGTGGTGTCGACATCCTCGTGAACGCCGCTGCAACCCCGTGGAGTGCGGGCAAGCCGAGCGACTTCGCGTCTACCACCGACGACGTGGTGCGCGGCGAACTCGAGATCAAGGTGCTCGGATACCTGCGGACCGCCCGGGCCGTGGCACCGCACCTCGTGGAACAGGGATGGGGGCGAATCATCAACATCAGCGGACTCGGTGCACGCCAGGCCAACTCCATCGCGCAGACCGTGCGGAACGTCGGTGTGTCGGCGCTGACGAAGAACCTCGCCGACGAACTCGGACCGCACGGAATCAACGTGACGGTGGTGCATCCGGGACTGACGCGGACGGAGCGACTCGTCGACCGGTTGGCCAAGCAGTCCGAGGACGAAGGTGTTCCGGTCGCCGAGTTGGAGTCGCGGCTGGCGACCAACTCGATCCACCGGCTGATCGACGCGAGCGAGGTCGCGGACGTCGTCACATTCCTGGCGTCACCGCGCAGTGTCGGGATCACCGGCGACGCGGTGGCCGTCGGCGGCGGTGTGCCGGGGGCCGTCTACTACTGAGGTTGGGCGTGGGACAGCACGCCGTCGTGTTCGGTGACTTCGCGGGCGGCGCGCTCCCCGGACCGGATGGCCCCGTCGACCCATCCGCACATCACGGACGAACTCTCCGTGCCTGCCCAGTGAACGCGACCGCAGGGCTTGCGGAGGGCGCGGCCGAACTGGGTGAGCACGCCCGTCGGCGCATGACTGAGCATGCCGCCGCCGGAGTACCGCTCGACGCTCCAGTTCTGCTCGATGTAGTCGACGGGGGAGGCTGCCTTATTTCCGAACCTCGCGGTCAACTCCGCGAACACCGCCTTCCTCCGTTCCCCTTCCGGCAGCGTCCCCAGCTTGCGGGCGATCGGTCCCTCGACGATGACGCACAGAACACCGGGGCGTCCCGTGTCGGTACTGGCGTCGATGGTGATCGTCGCGGGGGAGTCGGGTGCCGCCGACTGCCCCGACAGTCCGGCGGCGCGCCAGAAGGGTTCGTCGTAGAGGACGGCGATCTTCATGACCGCACCGCTCGGCATTCGCTGGTGTAGGAAGGACCGATCCATCGGCAGCAGCGGTTCGTAAACGATCTGGCTCGCGATCGCGAGGGGTACCGCGACGATCGCCCTCCGGGCCCTCACGGCCAGATCCGCGGAGCGGACGGTCACGCCGTCGCCGTCCTGCGCGATGTCCCGGACGGGTTGTGACAGGTGGAGCGCGTCGCCGATCTCGGCTGCCATCGGACGATAGACGGCAGCCATTCCGCCGACCGGCCGCGCGTCCTCGGCGGCGTCCTTCACACCGAGGACGAAACTTGGACCGCCGCCGGATGCCATCTGGTACAGGACGAACAGCATCGACACTTCGGACGCCGCGGACGTGTAGCAGCCGGCGATGGCGGTCTCGAGTAGGTCGTGGGCGGGTGTGGACAGCGTGTTGTCGCCGAGCCATTTGGCGAGGCTGATCGAGTCCCACTTCGCTGCCTTCTTCGCCTCCCACGGCGCGTCGAGCGGGATCGTCTTGCACATCTCGCCGAGTTCGACGAACACGGCGCCGAGATTCGCGGCCGCCCAGGGACTCATCGTCAGGGGAATCGTGCCCTTGTACCGGTACTGCTTGCCGTCGACGACCATCATCGCCTCGCCGTCGGTGTACTGCTTGTAACTCTTGACGCCGAATTCGTCCATCAGGGCGTAGATCCGGTCCTGTCCCGGCCCGATCCACGCACCGCCCCGATCGATCCACGAACCGTCCTCGCGGACCTCGGTGAACGTTCGGCCGCCGATCCGGTCACGCGCCTCCACGAGCGCGACCGATTGCCCGGCCTGCTTCAGACGCAGTGCCGCCGTCAGTCCGGCGAATCCGGCGCCTACGACGCAATAGTCGACCTCGATGTCTGCCATGACACATCCCCTCGCGCTGCGCGCGCGGCCCTCGTGCGGCCGTATGTAACGGGTGCGCCGCCATTGGTCCTGGGGGTGTGAATTCCTCTCTCCGGGAATGAAATCGCCGCGCACAGAACATAATCATCCTTACTCGCGGCGAGTAGTGCGGTCAAGGGCGTCCCCCTGTGAGTACTTATTAACCGCCCGTTGTTAACAAGTACTCACGGGTGGGGACCAGCGGAAACACCTGCTCGGCGATGCGTTCGAGCTCTTCGTGCGCGGGGGAGCACTGGATGAGCAGGAGTGTAAGACCGGCGTCCTGGTAGGCGCGGATCTTTTCGGCGACTTGTTCGGGGGTGCCGACGAGGTCGGGTCGCAATCCGCGCGTGCCGACGGAGTATTCGCGCTTGGACAGCTCGACGTCGAGTTCGGAGTTCTTCACGAACTCCTCGAACGACGCGTACCCGGGCGAGTGAGGGTCGACGGTGGTGATGCGTTCGAGTTCGGCGCGGGCCTCGGCTTCGGTGTCGCGCACGATGATGTACGTGGACATGCCGAATTCGGCCATGTCCCGCTGGTGGATTCGCTGCGACCGCGCGTTCATGTCCGCGATCTTCGTGCGCACCTCGTCGACGGCGCCGCCGTGCAGTACGTCCGAGTCGGCGAACGTGGCGATCGATTCGCGACCGCTCTCGCTCTCACCGCCGGCGAAAACCGGGGGATGGATTCCGGGCTTCGGCGACAGGATCGAGTCGCGCACGCTGAAGTGCTCGCCCTGGTAGGTGAACGGGGTGTGCTCCCAGAGCCCACGGAGAACGTCGACGAATTCGCCGGCCTGCCGGTATCGGTCGTCGTGCCGGGTGAAGGCGCCGCCGCACTGCCGGGCTTCCTCCTCCCACCACGCGGCGACGACGTTGAGCGCGAACCGTGCCGCACCGGCATCGGTTGTTCCGGCGATGTCGGTGATCGTCGCCGATTCCTTCGCGGTGACCGCCGGCAGGTCGGGAAGTGGTAAGTCGCTGACCTGCCGCGCCATCCTCGGAATTCTTTCCGGCGGAATCGGTGTCACCGCAGGCTCGATCGACTTCGACGGCATCGAACTCACGGACCTCGGTCGCAAACACTGGCGGCCACTGCGGGGTACCCGCATCTCCGCAGTCTTCCAGGACCCGGCGTCCTATCTGAATCCGTCCATCCGGGTCGGTGAACATCTGGCCGAGGCACTCCGGTCGACCCTCGGCCTGTCCCGCGCGAACGCCCGGCGGCGCGGCGTCGAACTGTTCCGGAAAATGGGACTGAACGACGCCGACACCGTGTACCGCCAGTACCCGCACGAACTGTCCGGGGGAATGCTCCAGCGGGTGCTCATCGCGATCGCGGTGTCCGCGGAACCGGAACTCCTGATCGCCGACGAGGCGACAACCGCCCTGGACGTCACCGTTCAGGCCGAGGTGCTCGACCTCCTCGAGGACCTGCGCGACGAACTGGGTCTCGCGCTCGTCCTCGTCTCGCATGACCTCGCCGTGGTGGCTCAGGTCTGCGACAACGTGATCGTGATGCGGGACGGCGCCGTCGTCGAGTCCGGGCGAGCAGGGGACCTGCTCACCGCGCCCCGACACGAGTACACCCGCCAACTCGTCGAGAACCACCGGGAGTACGGGCTCGAGTCGGTCATCGGAAAGGAGGCGGTTCGTGTCTGAGTCGTTGCTGCGCATGACCGGCGTCCGGGTGGAGCTCGGACCCCGCGCGGCCCGCAAGCAGATCCTGCACGGCGTCGACCTGACCGTCGATGCCGGCGAGAAGGTGGGACTCATCGGTGAAAGCGGTTCCGGGAAAACGACACTGGCCCGCACGATTCTCGGTCTGATCACCCCGACGTCCGGATCGGTCGAGATCCGCGGGCAGCGCGTCGACGACCTGTCCGCGGCGCACCGCAGGGCGCACCGCCGCACGGGGACCGTGCAGTACGTGTTCCAGGATCCGCTGCTGAGCCTCGATCCGGACATCCCCGTGGGTGAGTCGATCGCCGAGGGACTGCTCGTGCGCGGCGGACTCGACCGCAGCGTGGTGCGGTTGCGGGTGGCAGCGGTACTGGGCAGTGTCGGACTCGACGCCGACATCGCGGCGCGGATTCCCGCAGACCTGTCGGGTGGGCAGCGTCAGCGGATCGCGATCGCGAGGGCCCTCGTCCTCGATCCGGCGCTGCTGCTGCTCGACGAACCGGTCAGCGCCCTCGACTCGGTCAACCGTATTCAAATCCTGAAACTGCTCACCGAACTCGGGCACTCGCGGCAGCTCGCTCAGCTGTTCATCTCGCACGACCTGGGGGCGGTCGCGGCCCTGGTCGACCGGATCGTCGTGCTGTACCGCGGCAACATCGTCGAGGACGGACCCACCCATCAGGTGATCTCCGATCCCCAGCACCCGTACACGGCGCTGCTCGTCGGATCGGCTCCCACGTTGAGTGGCGGCGCGGTGACCCGGGAACGGCGCCGCGAACTGAGGCTCCACCTCCCGTGAGTACTTCTTAACTGCCTGTTGTTAATAAGTACTCACGGGTCGGCAGTGTAAGCCCGACCATCAGTGAACGGAAGGGTTTGATTCGACGTGATCCGAATGATCTGTGGGCGAAAGGGGCGCGCAGTCAATCATATTCGACGATGAACACTCAGCTGTTCTATCGTGGCACCGACAGCACATGAGAGGCGAGGGAACGATGAAGGTAACGGTAGTCGCGGGCAATCCCAAGGCGGGTTCGCGCACACTGGACGCGGCGACGTTGGTGGCGACGGCGGTGACGGGTTCCCCCGTGGACTCGGTCGTCGACGTCATCGAGTTGGGTCCCGGGCTGCTCGGCTGGGGTGACGACAAGGTCGCGCAAGCGGTCGAGACGGTGGCACAGTCGGACCTGGTGGTGGTCGCGAGCCCGACCTTCAAGGCCACCTATACGGGAGTGCTCAAGCTCTTCCTCGACCAGTTCGCGACAGCGGAAGGACTGCGGGGCGTAGTCGCGGTTCCGGTCATGCTCGGTGCGGGCCCGGCGCACGCGCTCGCACCCGAGCTGCTGTTGAAGCCGGTATTGGTGGAGCTCGGCGCAACAACGCCGGCGCCGGGGCTGTACCTCGCCGACACCACCTACACCACCGATTCGCGAATCGCCGAGTACGCCGAGCGTTGGGGGCCTGTGCTCACCGCGGCGGCCACGGCACGGACGGAGTTGTGATGAGCGGGACGGTAACGCTGGACCCAGGTTCGTTGCGGGAGGCGTTCTCGCATGTGCCCAGTGGTGTGGTGGCGGTGTGCGCAGAGATCGACGGCGAGCGGGTCGGGATGGCGGCGAGCACCTTCGTGCCGGTGTCGTTGGATCCCCCTCTCGTCGCGTTCTGCGTGCAGAACACCTCTTCGACGTGGCCCAAGCTGGCGGGATTGGCGCGCATCGGAATCAGCGTGCTGGGGGAGGTGCACGACACCGCGGCGCGGGTACTGGCCGCGAAGACCGGCGACCGGTTCGAAGGACTCACCACGGAAACCAGTGACGGCGGCGCGGTATTCGTCGGTGGTGCCTCCGTGTGGCTCGACACGACAGTGTCGGAGCAGGTGCCCGCCGGCGATCATGCGGTCGTGCTGTTGAAAATTAACGAGGTGCGGGTGCAATCAGACGTGGAGCCGATCGTGTTCCACCGCAGTACCTTCCGATGGCTGCAGGCCTGAGAATGTCTCCAGCGTGCGGTCACGAGAACGAAGAGTGCGAGCGGCAACCGCGGAACTGATGGCGGGGCCGGGCTGGGCAACTTGCATCCGTCGCCGACGTTGCAGCCAAAAATCCCTGTCTCGTTCGGTGTCGTGGCCGGCGCGGATGCGAAGGGCCGCCGCCTCGAGGAATTGTGAGCGTCCGATACGAATTCGGGAGGGTGGGGACGGTGCCTGAGCCGGGTCGGCCCGGTCGGAGTGTATTCCGCTCCGGCCGGGCCTCGCCGGAACGTGCTATGGGACACCGCCGCGCGAACTCGATTACGCCCGTCACGATGACTCGCGTGGCGGTTGGCCTCGCCGATGTCTCCTCGGGCGTTGACGGCATGGCAAGTGCGCAATCGCGTCAGAAAATCTCGGTATCGACTGCATCGGGGCCCCGCATCCAGTGCGTTTCGTGAGAGGTAAATGGTAGATCCAGCAGCTGGTCGCACCTCAGCAATGTGATCCACACCACATCCATTTTGCGTGTTGGTCGAACCGGGAGGGCGGTGGACGAAGGCTGACCGATTTGACGCCGAGGGTGCCCGGCTCGACGTAGAGCAAAGTATTGGACGATTGTCTAGGTGGCAGCCGCCGTGACGTGTGCTAGAACTATTCGGGCATCGGTAGTGACATGACTCACACTTTATGACCGCTTGGGATTCGTTGCCGGCACCCCGGTGCATCCCGGCCGATGCACGAGAGCAAAGGACTACGTCACATGATCGAGGACACCGCGGACTTCTCCCTCACTCCCGTTGCCGGCCCCACTCGCCTGATTCCCCGACGGCGTCCCGACGGTCGCGAGCTTCTCGCCACCGCGAAGGGCATCCTGATCGCAGCGCGCCGCTGCAGCGATGCCCAGGCGTTCGATGAACTCCTCGACGTTTCCCGCCGCCATCACTTGACCGTTCTCGGTGCCGCCCGAAGCTTGGTCGACCTCGCCGCCGGATCCGCGCCCCATCGCCGCACAGCTGACGCCGTCCGGTTCGACGAGTGGGAGCAGCTGCTCGCCCAGCTCCCCTCACATCCGCACGCGCACGCGAGCTGACGCAGCGGGCACGGTTCGCGTTTGAAGGCAAGGTCTGATTCGCAGATTCCGCGCTCACCACTGATTGACAGATTGCTATCCGGCAGGATCCGAAGTAGGGCTCGTGCCCCTGCCGCTGCGAGAGTTGACCCACCGCGCCTCTCGATGATCCCAGTAGCAGCCCCCATCGAGGGGGTGTGCGCGCCTGGCGAGCGGTGACGCGGGTGCAGCTGTGGCCGTCACGGTCCCCACCTGTGCTCCCGTGTGAGCGCCGAGCGAACCGCTCGCTGGCCCTCGTCCGACGAGAGGGCTGCGTTGGGGCAGTCTGTGCGCGCGCAGGACCACGTCGTGGGTGTGGTGCGCTCCCGCGCCGCCGCTGATCGAGCGCTCCCGCACCTCGTTCACATCGATGTGCCAGCTGGTATCCAGTAGCGCCGCCACATCACCGGGTGCGACCCAGTCATCGGGATCGAAGCCGTGCTCGCGCGCCGCATCCCCGTCGCGCATGTCGTGATGAACAACCAGCAGGATGCCGCCGGGTGCGACCGCGGAGACCAACGCTCGTTCCGCGGCATGGTCGGCTGTGCAGCGTAAGGCGGGGTACTGGGCTGAGACCAGGTCGAAACCATCGGCGGGCAGATCGGCATCCAGTAGGCCGCTGCACACCCAGGTGATGTCCGTGTTCTGGTCGGCGGCATGGGCCGCGGCCCGATCGAGCGCGACTCGTGAAACGTCCAGCGCGGTCACTGCCCATCCTTGGCGGGTGAGCCAGAGGGCATCAGCGCCTTCACCGCAGCCGACGTCGAGGGCGCGCCCGGGCGGTGCGCCGGTCATCTCGTCGACAAGTGCGCCGTTGGGTTCGCCGCTCCACACTTGATCCCGCTCGTTGTAGCGTGCATCCCATTCGGCTGCCTCACTCAATGCTGACGTGACCTCGGTGACCTCGCCGGAATCTTCCATACCGACACAGTGCAATAGCTGCGACCATTCTGGCGAAGGTTCTTGCTGTATCGGCAAGAACGCCGTGTCTGTCGGGTGCCCTTGAACGGGCAGTCATTCCGCTCTCGGGCCGACTCAGAAGATGGGCATCGGACGGGCCAACAGTCCCTCATCCCATCGCCCGGACGCGTCAGTGCGCCGAGACGCTCTTCTTCCGCTTCGGAATCAGGTGCATGATCAGGACGACGATCGCGCCGACGACGAGCCCCACGAGGGCAGACACCACGGTCCCCGAAGTCCAGGACAGAACCCCACCGAAACTGCCGTGCGCAAGGTCGCTGAACCAATGTTCGACATCGTGGAGGCGATCGGCAGGCCAGTGGAATCCTGCCTCACCGACATTGACGAGCAGGATGTGGCCGCCGACCCACAGCATCGCGGCGATCCCGACCACGGTGAGCACCGCCATCACCTTCGGCATCGCGGCGACGAGGCCTCGGCCGATTCGCTGACTGAACGTCGACTCGCGTTGGGCGAGCGCCAAGCCCACGTCGTCCATCTTCACGATCAGGGCGACCACACCATAGACCAGGATGGTGATGAGGAACGCCACGACGATGAGCACCAGCAGTCGAGTGACGAACGGTTCGCTCTCGACCGAAGACAGGGAGATCACCATGATCTCGGCGGACAGGATGAGGTCGGTGCGGATTGCGCCGCTGACCATACTTTTTTCGAGCTCGGGGCCCTGCAGCACTACCGGCGTATCTTCGTCGCCGTGGTGCCCGCCGGTGATTGCCTCGTAGACCTTCTCCGCTCCCTCGAAGCACAGGAACAGGCCACCGGCGATCAGCAGATAGGGCAGCGCCTGCGGCAGGAACTGGCTCAAGATCATCGCCACCGGCAGGATGATCAAAAGTTTGTTGCGGATCGATCCGATCGCGATCTTGCGGATTATCGGCAATTCGCGATTAGGGGAGAATCCATGGACATAGCGGGGGGTGACGGCGGTGTCGTCGACGACCACACCCGCTGCCTTGACGCTGGCCTTGCCTGCCGCGGCTCCGATGTCGTCGACGGATGCCGCAGCCACTTTCGCGAGTGCCGCGACGTCGTCCAACAGGGCGACGAGACCACCAGCCACGGGAACCTCCCACAGTTCAAATGTGCAGAGCCGATCGAATGACACGCGGTCGCGGGTCGATACCGAACGCTACCGAATCCATGGTCCCACGCAACAATCATGCGGACGCTTCTCAACGTGCCGCGTGCGAGCGCGGAGCCATGATGCGCCGACGTCGGGCGACCTCGAACTGCTCCCTCGAACCCGAACCGTGAGGGTGGCCATCTCGTCACCCAAGGGCATCTGGTCGCGGGGTTCGCTGGCGCAGACGATGGAATCACCGCCGGACCCGGCGGCCCTCGAGTCCTCGGAAAGGAACCCGCCCATGTCGAAGAGTGGAACAACTCGCGGACGTATCGCTGTGCTGATTGCGGGGGCTGCGGCCGCGTTGTCGATCTCGGCCGTCGCCCCTGTGGCCGTGGCGTCCGCTGTCCCATGCAAGGGAGTCAGCTGTCACGACACCAATCCCAAGCCGCCTCCCAAGGATCTCGGCGACGGAGGTTGCCAGTTGTGCCCACCTCCCAGTCCCGGCCCTGGGAATTTTCCGACGCCTAAGCCTCCGACTCCCGCGCCCCCGCCGTCGTGACGGTGACCTGAGTATTCACTGCCCAGTGCGGCCCCTATCGATGACCGGTGGGGGCCGCACTGTGGTGTGACAACCGCGGTTGCGGGCGCGATGACCACTCAGATGGCGTCGAGCGCCCTGCCTATCGCGTCGGCGAACGCGGTGGGATTGTGGATCAGCCAACCGTGACCGCCCGCCACGGTGAGAACCGGTGGATTGCGGAGCGCTGTCTTCAACGACTCCAAGCTGGCCACCGGGATCGTACGGTCACCGCGGCCCCATAACAGCGTCACCGGCAGTCCTCGGTTCGCGATAGTTCTGAGTTCGGTCCGCAAGTCCGCGCGCCGGGCCAGATGTGCCGTCCGCCACACCGCACCTGGATCGCGCACTGTGTTGGGGATGAAACCGTTGACGAGCGATGCTGCCGTGTGGGCGATCGACCGGATCGACAGGGCCTCGCCCAGCGCCGATGCACCCCAATCCCACAATGGTCTTTCACCGATGTGCCGTATTGCCTGACCGCCGGCAGACCATGCCCCGCCGCCGACGGAGTTGACGAGAACTACTCGTGCTACCCGCTCGGGAAGGTCGTGAGCGGTCTGAATCGCGACACCACCGCCGAAGGAGTGGCCGACCAGGGTCACCGGCTCGTCGATTCCCGCCGAGTCGAGAAACTGTCCGAGCCAGGCGGCGTAGCCCGCGAAGCTACGCGCGTGCGGCGGATGGTCGGGAGTCCCTCCGAAACCGGGAAGTGTCGGTGTGACGACGCGATGTCCCTGTCGGACGAGAGTCGAGAGGCTGCGGCCATACACCCGCGGGGTCAGTCCCCAGCCGTGGAGGAAGACGATGGGCGGACCCTGCGCCACCACGGTCAGGGTCGGGGCCTTCGGACCTGCGAGCGGCTCGAGGATCTCGGGTTCTGAGTTCTGGGTCAGTGACACGCTCCACAGCGTGTCCGACGGGTGTTCCGGCGGTAACGGCCGAATTACCCGCGGACATACCTGTTTTACGTTTTCGTCACGACCGGTCTGTTCGTTATAATCCTGTGATCTACGTGGTTTTCCGAAAACAGGTATGTGTATGGGCCATTCGGCCGTTGCCCGCTGAGCCCGTGACCGCGATGTTATAAAACGTCTCGTCCGATCGGCACGAAAGTCGCCGGACATCGAAAAAATGAAGGACTCAGCTCAATGGCCAAGCATAGATTGCGTCGGGGCAATCGTCTGCAGATTTCGACCGGTGGCGTTCTGGTTGCCACCGCGGTGGGGCTGGGAGCATTCATGCTCCCTGCTGCCCCTGCTGCAGCGGAGCCGATCACCATCCCAGGTATTGGGACGTTCGACATACCAGGTGTACCGCCGCTGCCGCCCGCGCCGCAGGCGCCGGCACCGAGCCCCGCTCCACCATCGAACCTGCTACCAGCCTTGCCGCCGGCTCCGGCCCTGCCGTCCACCCGCGGTGCGCAGGCGCTGACAGCCGCCCAGTCGAAGATCGGCTCACCGTACGTGTGGGGCGCCACCGGACCGAACGCTTTTGATTGCTCCGGATTGATGCAGTGGGCATACAAGCAGGCGGGTGTCTCGATCCCGCGTACCACCTACGACCAGGTGAACGGCGGGGCGCCTGTCGCCAAGGGAAATCTTCAGCCCGGCGATCTGGTCATGTTCTACGGGGCGTCGCATGTCGGGATGTTCGCCGGAAACGGCATGGTGGTCCACGCCCCCAGCGCCGGCCAGCCGGTGAAGCAGGCACCGCTCGATTCGATGCCGTTCCACTCGGCCCGCCGGTACTAGGCGGCTCCGCCGCCCGTGAGTGGTTAGCGAGTGCAGAGACTCGCTAACCACTCACGGGGCGCTAGCGCCCTATGAGGTCGGCGGCACGTTCCCCGATGAGCACGGCGGGTGCGTGTGTGTGGCCCCGGATGATCGTGGGCATGATCGACGCATCGGCGATGCGCAGGCGCTCGACTCCCCGCACACGTAGGTCCGGGGTGACGACGCTGGCGGGGTCCTTGCCCATCCGGCAGGTACCCACCGGGTGGTACAGCGTGTGCGCATTCTCGGCGAGGGCCCGTTCCAGTATTTCCTCGAGCGGAGTATCCGGCTCGACCGAGGGCCGAATCAGTGTGCCCAGCTTCGACTTCAGCGTCGGGGCCGAGGCGAGGGCATCGCACAGGCGAAGTCCTTCGAGCATGGCTCGCCGGTCCGCGCCCTCGGGGTCGCTGAGGTAGCGGGGATCGATGAGCGGTTTCGCCGCAGGATCCGCAGACCGCAGAGTGATGGTGCCGCGACTCTCCGGTTTCACCAGAATGGTGCCGATGACGGCGGCGTGGCCGGTGGCGGGGATCAGCCCCTCGTCGAAGAACGGTGCGGGGCCGTAGATCATCTCGAGGTCGGGTAGTGGCAAGTCGTCCCGGCTCCTCACGAACCCGTATGCCTCCGCGACATTGGAGGTGAGCATGCCGCGTCGGCGCGTGAGGTAGTTGATCAACTCGGGGATCTTCTCCGCCGCGTACAACGAGTCGGAGTCCACGCTGTAACCGAGGAACGAGACGAGGTGATCCGCCAGGTTCTTACCGACCTCGGGAAGGTGGTGCTGCACGGGGATGCCGTGCTCGCGTAGCTGCTGCTCGTCACCGACACCGGACAGCATCAGCAGCTGCGGCGTGTTGATCGCCCCACCGGCGAGTATCACCTCTTTCGCCGCCCGGACGGTGTGGCGTGCACCGCCCTTCTCGTATTCGACCCCGACCGCGGCGGTTTCGTCGAACAACACGCGGGTGGCCAGTGCCTCGGTCACCACGGTGAGATTCTTGCGTTTCATCGCGGGCCGGAGGTAGGCGTCGGCGGTGCTCCACCGCGCACCACGCTTCTGGGTGACCATCGTCTGGGAGAAACCCTCGGGCTGTGCGGTATTCGCACGCTCCACGGGATATCCGGTTTCCCGAACCGCGTCGAGGAACGCTCCTGTCAGTGCGCGTGGGCTCCGCTGATGGCACACGTTGATCGGACCTTCGATGCCGCAGTCGGCCTCGGTGGCGCCTTCCACTTTCTCGATGCGCCGAAAATGTTTGAGCACCTCCCGGAACGACCATGACTCGTCGGCGAGTTCCGCCCACTCGTCGTAGTCGGCGGCGAACCCACGCACCCACATCATCGCGTTCATCGACGAGGATCCGCCGAGCATCTTGCCCCGCGGCCAGTAGATTTCGCGGCCACCGAGGGCGTCTTGCGGCTCGGTGAGGTAATCCCAGTCCACCTCGCTGCGGAACAACTTCGAGAAGGCGGCGGGGATGTGCGCGAATTTGTTCTTGTCCTCGGGGCCGGCCTCGAGGACCACCACTGCATTCCGGGAGTCGGCGCTGAGGCGTTCGGCCAGTGCGGCACCCGCCGAGCCCGACCCCACCACGACGTAGTCCGCCACCGACGGTATGTGTTTCATTCGTTCCTCTCCAGTCGAGACAGCGGTGCGTCAGCCACGCAGCGCGGACGCGAAGATGGCCGGGAGCCGCTTCCATGACGGTGCTCCGGCGAAGGCGGTCAGCAGGCGCCCCGTGGTGGCGGCGGTGCGATTGTTCACGAACCACGGCGGTTTGGGTGAAATGGACAGCTCCCGCTTCATCACCGATCGCGGTGACGGGCGGAACGGGCCTCGCACCACGGTGCGTTCGGGGCGGTCGATCAACAGCGCGTTGTGGACCACACCGATTCCGCTCTGGACGTCGTTCACCGTGTGGCCGGGGAAGGCGCCCCAGGTTGCGGTGGCGGTGAGGTATCCCACGCCGGTCCAGGCGTTGATGGCGATGGTCCCGTATCGCAGGCTCTCCACGAAGGAGTCGAACGCCGAACCCATCGAGCGAATGGTCTGCGGTGTCGCGACGATGTTCACCCCGAGCGTGCCGACGAAGTCATCGTTCACGAATTGTGCTGCTCGCCTCGCGAACTCGTTTCCCTGGTACGGAAGGTCGATCACGCCGAGGACTGGAGCGAAGTACTCCGTCTGCAGCAGTGGCTCGTATTCGCCGGGATCGAGGTTCGTCACCAGCACGCGCCTACCGTTCTTGCCCAGACGCTCGGCCTTGGGGAACGACGCAACCGCTCCGGCCACACGGGTGTCGCTGCCCGGGTAGTAGGCGGAGCGGTCCGGTGCTCGATCGAGGGCGTCGCGCAGAGCGGCGAGGAACTCGTTACGCTGCCTCCACTCCGAGGACACCACGACCGCTTGTGCCGCGACACAGTTGTAGCCACCGTTGTGTAGCCGCTGGGTGGCAATGTGCTCGGCCTGGAACTTGATGTCGGCGTGGCTCCACTCGCCGGGCAGCACGATGGTGGGGGACACGCCACCGAGTTCGCTCGAGATCTCTTTTTCGAGGATCGGCTCGTTCGCGGCCTTGCGTCTCGCGCCTTCCTCGCCTGTGCCGAAGACGATCGCATCGTGGGTGAGTGCGCTACCCGTCATGTGGACGTGATCGACCTGCTGGTGGTGCACCAGATAGGTTCCGACGTCGGCGCCACCGGTGAGGAGGCGGACGGCGCCCACGGAGATGAGTGGCTCGAGCACCCGTGTGAGGACCGGCAGCAACGGGTCGGTGATCGGGTTGAGCTTGAGCGCGACGACGCGGTTGTGGGCGATCAATTCGTAGAGCGTGTCCAACGGGGCGATCGAGGTGATGTTGCCGGCGCCGAGCACCACACCGATGCCCCGGGTGTGGGAGGGGTCTCGCTGAGCCAAGCCGGCGTCCCGCTGTGCCGTTGCACGATCGATCCCCGGCTGCAGCCACACCTCGGCGCTGAAACCACTGAGGAGCAGCTTGTCGAAAATGTTGAGAGGAAGAACCTTGACGGTGGTGCGGTTGCCGGGCGCCCTGCCGAAGGTGGCGCCGTCGAGGGGACTGCCGCCCGCCTCGAGTTTTGCCAGGCTTGCGGAGAGCGCGGCGGTGGCGGTCGCGACGGAATACGGGCCGGACATCCATTCCTCACCGACCAGCGGCGACTTCGGGTCGAGGCCCTTGATCCCGACAGCAGCGTCCACCCAGTCCGCGGCGTGCTGCACGGTGAGGTCGTGGACTTTGTCGAGAAGCTTCCCGCGTTCGGACAGGGACAGGTCAGCCCAGTTCTTCTCGCCTTCGGCCAGGTCGGCGAGGGCTGCGTCGACGGCCGCGTGCTCGGCCGCGCCGGAGGGTGGGGGAGTGGCCTCGGGGTTTGAAGTGCTCACTGTGGACTCTCCGCTCGGGTCGATTACATGGAGAACGTCGCCACAGACGCTGAACGGCTGTGGGCGTAGGCCTGTGATTCTCGTCGCATCCCCGGCTGCTGCGCCATAGGCGGCGGCTGTCAAATGTCCACTTTGTCCCTATGCCGTCGCACAACAAGGGTGTGGCGGTACGGACGGCCGGTCGATAGTCTTGCCGAATGGTTGCCAGTCCGGACATCGCGCCGTCGCCCACCGATCTACTGGGCGACATGCTCGAATCGGTGAACGAGCTGTCCCAGACCCTCACCGAGAGAATTCTGTCTGCCGAACACGGCTACATCGAGGCGACTTTGCTCACCCCCGAGCAGTTGTACGGGGCGTGCCTCGACAACCTGACGGCGATGCTCGGCAACCTCGCCGGGATCGCGCCGATCCGGCTGGAGGCTGCGCGGGCAGCCGGCCAGTTGAAGGCCGAACAGGGTGTGCCGCTCGCCGCCCTGCTCCACGCGTTCCGACTCGGTGGCCGACTGATCTGGGATGAGCTGATGGACCGCTCGGAGGGCCGGGCCACCAACGCGCTGCTCGAGATGGCTGCGCAGGTGTGGGCGTTGGTGGATGTGTATTCCGACAGTGCCGCGGAGTCCTACCGCGAGACCGCTGACCTCCGTGCCCGGGAGGACGCCGAGTCGCGCGGCCGGCTCGTGAGGACGCTTTTCGGGGAGCACTCGGCGAATCCGGCGGGAGCTGCCGATGCGCTGCGGACGTTCCGCATCCCCGAGCACAGCACCTTCGTGGTCGTGTCGGTCGAATCGGCGGCGTCACCGTGTTCGGCGGATCTGCTGGAGGCCGAACTGCGCGGCGTGGGAGTCGAGTCCGTGTGGGACACGGAGGTCGACGGCCGAATCGGGTTGCTGTGGGCGTCCACCGCCGACTTCGTCGAGGCAGCGCTGACATTTCTCGGCCGCGCCGACGCCCGGGTCGGGGTCAGCTCCACATTCACCCGGCCCGCCGGGACGAGCGCCGCCGTCGAGCAGGCACGTGTCGCCCGCCGGTGCGCGGGACTTGGTGGTAGCACGGTCACGCGATACGAGTCCGTGCCCGTCTCGCTGCTGCTGGTCAGTGCGCCGGAAGCGAGCAAGCTCGCGGCGGGCCAGATTCTCGGACCGGTGTTGGCGCTGCCGCCGGAGGAGCAGGACAGTCTGCTCTCCACACTCGACGCGTGGTTCGCCTGCCACGGCTCCACCACTGCGGCCGCAGCGCAGCTGCACTACCACCGCAACACCGTGCTGTACCGGTTGCGCAGGATCCACAGCCTCACCGGGCGGAACTTCTCGGATCCCATCGACGCCGCCGAACTTTATGTCGGCCTGCGGGCGCATCAACTGCTCGCTTCCTGAAATGCGGTCCCCGAACACGTCGCAGGCCCGACAATGAGTGCCAGTCGGCCGTCGTAGCCCGGGGATGCCGGGCAGTGGGGCAGTGCAATGGGATTCGTCATCGGATTTGCGCCGTGGATCGTCTACTGGATTCTCGTGGGCAACACGGGGTTCGTCACTGCAGTCGCCGTCGCGTTCGGTATCGCGCTGGCCGGGCAGGTGCTGCAACGGGCGCGCCGTCAACCGTCGCGCACTCTCGAAGTGGGCACCGTTGCCGTTTTCGCACTGCTGCTGATTGCAGCCCTCCTCGTCGACGACGCCGTTCTGGCGCGATGGTTGCAGCCGCTGAGTAACTTCGGACTCTTCGCGATCGCCGCGGTCGGCGTACTGGTGGGCCGGCCGTTCGTCCGCGAATATGCGGTGGGAAGCGTCGACGCCGCGACAGCTGCAGGCGGCGGCTTCCGGTACGTCACTACGGCGATGACCTGGATGTGGGTGGCTGCATTCGGTGCAATGACGCTGGTGTCGCTGATACCGCCGATCGTCGATGGTGACGCAACCATGCGCGATGACGGGGACCCCCTGTCGATCGTCTGCTACTGGGTTCTGCCCTACACGCTGATGGGTGTGGCCGGGTTGGTCTCGGCGATGTTTCCCGGGTGGTTCGACAAGACGTCGCATCTTCTCGCGGAGCAGTCCTCGATGGAGCCGACGGTGGTATCGCGACCGTCGCCGCCCGAGGACCGGGTGGAGGGGAGCCTGGTCCTCGACGTCGTCGAGGATTCCCGCCACGATCAACCCTTCGCGGTCGCCGTGCGCGGCGCGGAGCCGGGTGCCGCGCTTACTGTCCGGACCACAGGAACGGATCTCTTCGGCTCGCAGTGGCGTTCGGAGGCAGTGTTCGTGGTCCCTGCCGACGGAACCGTCGACGTCACCTCGCGGGCACCGGTGCGCGGCGACTGGGATGTGGCAGACAGCGACGCCCCGCTGTGGGCGATGCGGTTCGTGTCGGACGATCGCGTACCCGAACTGTTCGTGCCCCCCGCCGGTCCATGGAACGTCACGGTCGACGTCACGTCTGCGCAGGGAAGGGTGCGGCGGACCGTGATCCGTCGCGCTGCCGCCCCGGGCGTCACGGTCACCGAACGGGAGGTCGACGGCCGCCCCGCGCTCCTCGCCCTACCCGCCGGCGACGCGCCCACCGCGGGGTGGCCGGGAGTCGTGTGTTTCGGCGGCTCCGAGGGTGGCGTCGACTCGCAGCGCTCCAACCTGGAGATGCTCGCATCACACGGCTGGTCCGCGCTGGCGTATTCGTGGGTCGACGAACCGGGCACGGAGCCGACACTGGTCGACATCCCGCTCGAACGGTTCGCGACTGCGGTCACGTTCCTGCGGACACTCGCACAGGTGGACGGCGATCGCGTAACCGCCGTCGGTACGTCCCGCAGTGCGGAAGGACTGCTCGCCGCCGCCTGCGACGGATTGCTCGACGTGAATGGTCTCGTACTGACGAGCCCGAGTTCGGTGTCGTGGCAGGCCATCGGACCCGAGGGAGAAATCCCCGATACGCCGTCGTGGACGCGTCGCGGCCGGGCAGTCCCCTGGGCGCCCCTCCCCGGCGGGACCCTGATGCCGCAGCTCATCCGGAACGCGTGGCACGCCCACCGCGACATCGCCGCAGGGCGGCCCAGCCTGCTTCGGCTCGGCACCGCCTACCGTGCCGGTCTCGCCGCCGCACCGGCGAATTCGATACTGCACTCCGAGCGTGTCGCAGCGCCGCTCCTGTGCCTGACCGGTGAGGACGACGAGCTCTGGCCATCGGCCGACATGGCCACCGCCCTTCTGGCGCGGCGCGCGGAACGACACGACGAGCACCGGTGCTTTCCCGGCGCCGGCCACCTGGTTCGGTGGGGAATGTTTCCGTCGGGTGCCCAATGGACCGGTGGCATCGCCCTCGGTGGGGGCGGCATCGGGCAGGCGCGTGCCCAACGCGAAGCGATACAGTGCGTCCTCGGTTTCCTGTCCCGCACGGCCGCCACGACGAGTGCCTGATGGGCACCGGAGGCGGGAATACCGCATCCTCGGACCGCGTCGTCGGATCGATCGTCGACATGGCAGGTGTCTCGCGGGCCAAAGTGTTTCCGCGCTCACGGTTGTCGGCCTTCGCCGAAGCGGGGGCGGGGGCGTCATCGAGCTGGAGTGTGTTTTGCGTCGACGACCATCTCGCGTTCACGCCCTCCTTCTCCGTGACCGGCGACCTTCGGCTCCGCATCGACCCCGACGAGGTCCGGGACCTCGGCAACGGCACGTACTGGGCTCCGGCGAATCTCTGCGAGCAGGACGGAACACCGTCGCAGTCCTGCACCCGGGGCGCGCTGCGGCGGGTGACGACGCGGTTGGCGGAGTCCGGTCTGAGCGCACGAACCGGTCACGAGATCGAGTTCACGCTCTTCGACGCGGCGAGCACCGAAGAATGGTCCGCATACGGCCTCAATGCCGTTCTCGCGCAGGAAGAATTCTTCGAACGGCTGCTGGCGGCGGCGTCGAGCGCCGAGCTGCCGATCGAACAGGTCCACGCCGAGGCTGGGCTGAATCAATTCGAGGTGTCGCTCGCCCCCGCGGATCCCGTCGAGGCGGCCGACAATGCGGTGCTGGCCCGCGCCCTGATCAGCCGGGTCGCGCGCGTTCAGGGACTCCGGGCGTCGTTCTCACCCATGCCCGTCGCAGGTGGGGCGGGAAACGGTGCCCATCAGCACGTGTCGTTCACCGAACGTGGCCTGCCGATCCTGTCGGGAGGGCCGGGCCCGCACGGGCTCACTCTCGCCGGTGGCGCCGCGGTCGCCGGGATTCTGCGGGCGCTACCCGAGTTCACGGCCGTTCTCGCCGGGTCGGTGCTGTCGCACCTGCGTTTGCGCCCAGGCATGTGGTCGGGGGTGTTCCGCTGCTGGGGCCTGGAGAACCGCGAGGCAGCCGTCCGCCTCTGCGCGGACACTGCCGGGAATCCGCACGGCGCGAACCTGGAAATCAAACCTATCGACCCGTCCGCGAACCCGTATCTGAGTAGCGCCGCTATTCTCGGTGCCGCCCACGACGGCATCACCGGCGGGCTTACGCTCCCGGACGAGGTGTCGGTCGACCCCGCGGACTTGTCCGGCACCCACGCCGTCGATCTTCTCCCGACCCTGTCGTCCGACATGCTCGGAGCATTCGAGTCGTCGGCGCTCGCGCGCGACTTGTTCGGGCCGCTGATCATGGAAGCGCTCGTGGCGGTCAGGGGTTACGAGCACGCCGAATACCGGGCGAAACCGGTCGACGAGGTCGCGCAACGCTTCCGGTACGCGTGGACGTCCTAGTCAGTTGCCGAACTCCGGATGCGGAACCGCGGTCACACGTTCGTGTGAGGACGTCCGCTATTCTTTCCACGGTCGCCGAGCATGTCGGTGACCCGGGTCCGGGGGTGGACCTCGATGCGGATATCAGGGGGAGAATTCGTTGTCAGAGGGCGATATGACGTGGCCGGACAGTGTCATTGCGTCGCTGGACGGGACCGGTGCGACGCAGCTTCCGCTGGACACCGTCCCCGGGTTGCCGCCGATACTCGGCGGACGAGACGTTGCGGTTGTCAAGGTCGACCCCGACATGCTGCGTGCGATGTCCACCGCGCTCGGCAGCATTGCGCGTGAGGTCGAGGCGTTGGGTGGCCGCCGTAGCTTCGAGCACGTGGTTCGGGCAGTCGAGGGGTCCGACACAGCGGCGGCGTGCCGTGACGCCGGCGACATCCTCGCGTCCGCGCTGGGAGTCGCGGCCAGTCGCATCGACGAGATGGCGTTCATCGCGGGTGACGGCGCCGACAACTACGAGGTCACCGACACGTCGTTCGCGTCGCAGCTGTCGGCGATGGGGGAGATGTGATTCCGCGTAGGTCGTAACTGCATGTCTGGAATCCGCGGGATCTCACACTGGCGGGCGAGGAAATCGGACGGTCCGCCGAAGACACGCGAACCCGGGCGGACGACGTCCTGCGTGCTGTCGCGGATCTGGGCCGGAACGACGACTGGCGCGGTCCGGCGCAGGCGGCTGCCGAAGAGCGAGCGAACAGTGAACGCACGAAAATCCGAAGTCTCGCCGACGATCTGGAGGATCTGTCGAACGCACTCGTCGGTGGGGCCGATCGCCTCGGCCATGCGCGGGACTATGTCGCCACCGTGATCGACAAGGCGGCAACCGACGGATTCACCGTCTCCGACGACTGGCAGATCGTCAGCCCGCCGACGACGATGAGCGAGGCCGAGGCCGCCGAACATGCCGACCTGCTGGAGTACTGGCGCAGCCAACTCGGTGCAGCGCTGACGGAACTCGACACCGCCGATCGGGACATGGCGACGGCGATCCGGGACGCGCTCGGCGCCGTGGCGGCGAGCGCCCCGGCGTCCGCGGGCCTGTCGGGGCACGAGGGCGCCGCGCTCGGCGAGCAGGTCGCGCGAGCCGGTTCCGACATTCCGCAGGACGTCCGTGACCGTGTTGCCCGGGAAATCGCGGCCGCAGGGCTCACTCCCGAACAAGTGAAGACGCTGGCCGACGGCGGCAAGGTCACCGATCTTCCACAGGGAACGATCGACTTCCTGCAGCAGTTCTATACGGCGGCAGGCAAGGACGGCTTCCTCGCCCTGTCCGAGCAGTACAGCGAGAACGGACGCACCGAGGCCGCCAGCGCGCTGTCCAACGGTCTCGCCGTGGTGTCGAACTACAACGTCGGCAGTGCCGGCGGAGACGTCGGTGGTCAGAACCACATCCCGGAAAGCCTTCGAGGGCTGTTCGAGGGCCCGGTGACGTCGACCGGCAACCTCACGAAGGGTGCGCACGACGCCCCGCAACCGTCTGTGGTCGTCAACAACGGCGACGACCTGGCACGCTTCACCAAAGCCTTCGGTCTCGCGGACCCGGGCGTCCAGCAGGGCAGTGACCTGAGCGAGAGCCTCCTCTCCCGTGCCGGCGAGATCGCCTCGGCCACCAGCGACAAGAGTCTCTTGATCGGGGACTCGTTCGACCACAACACGCTGGGCCGAGACAGCGTCGACACCCTCCTGCAGGACATGGTCGGCGTCGGTGGTCGCGATCATGTCGCGGTCCACAACATCCTGTCCGGTGAAGGCATGCCGGCCGACTACAACCGCGACGACGTCATCATGCCTCTGCTGCAACGTGATTGGGTCGATGGCGGTGAACAGAAGGTTGCCGGGATGTTCGACTGGATCGCCGACGACGCCAGGCCCTCCGATCCGTCCGATCCCGGCGAAATCTTCCGGTCGCGACAGGCCGGCGAATCGGCATTCGGACTCGCACAGATCCTCGCCGCGAAAGACGCCGAGCTACTCGATATCCCGGGGATGAAGGGGCAGGCAATCGGTGAGGTGAACCCCGAGATAACGCAGGCGTTGGGCGCAACGCTCGCACCCTACATCGGCAATATGGTGGGGGTGCCCGGCGACTTCGCGGGCACTTCGGGTTTCACTAGCTCGACCGGTGGAGAATTCGGGCTCGAGAACGCGCCCCGCCTCTTTTCGGTGATCGACTCCAATGCCGATGTGGCAAGCTACTTCAACGCGCAGGCGTTCGGAATGTCGGCTCAGCTCGAGCAAGCGTGGGCGTTGGATTCGCCTGCTCCTCATATCTCGCACGATCAATACGGATGGTGGGCAGGAAGCATTCAGGGCGTTGTAGATAAAGGATTCGACCTCGAGTTCGCCGACCGATCTGGGGACGAAGCGTCAAGTACTTCGTCCGGGTTCGAGAACAAAGGCGTTGCCTACGACACCATCAGAACAGTTGTGAGTAAAGGCGTCGAGTTCATTCCTGGTGCCGGCCCCCTGATATCGAGTGGGATCGATCTTGCGGATCCGGCATTCAAAAGCGCGGTGATGGGCGCGGTGCCCGATAATACTGCGCAGCAGAACACTCAATTCTCCGATGAGTCGCACCTCGCGAAGCAGTACTACCAAATTGCCCTGGGGATTCAGTCGGCGAATGGTGGAGTGCTTGATCCCTACGAGGGTCTGGACAGATTCCGCGACGGGGAGAACGGCCCCTTGCTGTCATACAACGAGATCGCGGGCGACCGCCCCGATTCGAATCTCCCGGTTCTCGGTGCGAACCTTTCCAGTTACATCGTCGAAGCGGGATACACGGGATTGGGTGAGTTCGTAGACCAACTGAACGCAGGGCGTGAATACGTTCAGGATGCGACGTACGGCCAGTGAAGAGACGTTTGATCGTCGTAGCGGTCACGACATCCGTGCTGGCAGCAGGGTGCGGATCGAGTGGGTCGGAGCCACCAGCGGTCGAGACGGTCTCGAGGTACTCGGTTCCCGACAATGTGGGCTTCAATTATCGGTGGTCGGCTGATCCCGGTATTGATCTGCACAGCGGGCAGGCGACGGTTGTTCGCGCGTATGTGGAGTCCTATTACCTCTCGATCAACAGCAATTCTCTCTCGGCCGCGTATCCCGGATTCGCCGAGGCGGTTCCCCAGCGCAAGCGAGCCGACTTCGACCACCCCGTCGACCCGATCGAGCGGCGGTACGTCGGCACCCAGTTCCAACACCTGATGTGGATGATGAAGACCGAACGTGGTTGGTTCGCCACGATCTGCACGGGCGACTACTCGGTGATGGAAGTGGGTCAGGACGAGAAGTTCTACAACATCGGGTCGAAGTATGTGAATGCGGAGACCGTGGAACTGATCGCACCGAATGACACGTCCGCGACGTCTGCGAGGTCCTACGGACCGGAACGCGCGCCCACCATCAACGTGTTCGATGGTTGGACACTTGCCGAGCATGTGAAAGGCGCGCGCGATCAGAACGCTTATGCCGAGTGCGACTCGCGGATGCCGGATGGGAGAGATGTGCGACCGCAGAAGGCGAACCTCCCACACGACACCCCCTACCCGACGCTTGCTCCGTATCCGGGCTGGCCGCGGTACGACGAGAGCTGACGGCCGGCCCCGACCGCCGGTGGAAGGGCACCGTCGCAGGCGCCTTCGGCCCCGTCCTATCCTCGACTGCGGCCCCTGTGCTCGACGGGGGTTCGCGGGAGTGATCGGACGGTATGAAGTGGGCAGCAGAAACGGCGTCGTCTACGCAGACGACCTCGCGGTGGGTGACAGGTTCGAGCTGGGCTCGTACACGGTGACCGAGCAGGAGCTGGTGGAATTCGCCGGCCAATGGGATCCGCAGTCTTTTCACATCGATCGCGAATCTGCAGCGGGCGGATATTTCGGCGGGTTGATCGCCAGCGGTGTGCACACGATCGCCATCTGCCAGCGGCTGACCGTGACCAGTCTTTACAACGACTGGAGCGTCATCGCCGGCAAATGCTTCCGGAACGTCAACTTCCTCCGCCCGGTCCGACCGGGTGAGGTGCTGACCGGGTCCATGCTGATCGACAATGTCGTGCTGGACGACCGCGGGCGCGGCCTGGTGACTGCCGCCGCCGAGATCGTCAACGGGGACGGCAAACCGATGCTCACGATGGTCACCGAGATGTTCATGCGCAGCAGGCCCTGACCGGAATTCCCAGATATTTTTGCCGTAAAGGATTGTTTGCCGATTCTTTGGGTATCGCCCATGGGCAGAGTCACCTACCTATGGAGGCATCATGAAGGTCGGCATCAGATTGGCCGCGGTCGCGGTGTGTGCAGCTGCGCTCGGCGTGGGAACCACCGGCGTTGCGTGGGGCGACGCTCTCGACTCGGCTGTGGTCCCGGTGCGAGCACCGGATGTAGTGCAGCCGTTGCCCCCCGGAGTTCCGCAGTACGGCCCCGCCGGTTGCGACGACTGGGCAGAACCCTATGAGAACAACGTTCCGGCCTGGGGTGCCGACCCGTACAACCAATACGACAACTGGTGCGACGGCCCCGACGACGGCATCCCGCAGCCCGCCACCTACAGCGGTGACGAGGGCGGCGGCGACTCGCCGAACGAACCGTAACCTCGGCTCGGTCCCGACGCGCCCCGGCAGCTTCAAGGCCGGGGCGGCGACGTCATGCGCCGGAGGGAGGTTGGTGTAGGCCGAACGCGGATCCCTGGTCGTCGTGACAGAGCGTGAATCGTCCGAACCGTGCCACCGACTCGGGCTCTTCTCCGAGGTCGACTGCATCGACCGTCCCTCCGAGCGCCAGGACCTTCTGCTTCGCGGCGTCGAGGTCAGCTACCCGGAAGAACACGTACGGGCCGGCGCCCGGGTCGCCGCCGTGGATGCCGCCCGGAACATTGGGCGTGTTGATCGCGTATCCGGACCCGCCGGGACCGGGTTCGAACTGCCAGCCGAACAGGGCCGAATAGAACTTTCGGCCCTGTTCGGCGTCGGCCACACCCAACTCGAAAAACGACACGTCACCTGACATGAGCACTCCTCCGTCCGAGATCGTGGAGGTGACGCTACGCCGGGCGACCGACTTCCGGACCGGCCTCGGCAGTCGAGTGACGGTGTCGTGAACTGTCACCGGGTGGCATTTCGGCTCCCCTAGGGTGGGTGGTGTGCGCGGCGAGGCGACCGCATCCTTGACGAAACCGATTCCGAGCGATCCCGATCTCCGACGGTCGGCATCACGGATTTCACATCCCGGTCGGGTTTCGAAATGGAGGAACAGATGTCGCCCTATTGCCGTGTCGATTCCGTGGCGGAAAGCTCGAGAGCACGAGTGGACCGCCTCGAGGGAAGGACGCTGGAGGAGGACGGCTACGTCCTCGTCCGCGACGTGGCCGATCGAGCCGCTGCTGCCGAAGTGGTTCGCTCCCTTGGGAATTTGGTACCGCAGTACAACGGTCATCTCACGCATGACGTGACCTACCGGCCGGGAAACGATCACCGGGCGTACTCACAGAGCGCGAACACGATTCTGGCGCACACCGAGGCTCCCGGATGGGATCCGAGCCCCGCCTATCTCGCTTTGTATTGTCATCGCCAGGCGCGCTGCGGGGGAGGGCATACCGACCTCCTCGACATACGGCACTTGGTCGAGGCCCTCGAACCGGCCGAGCTCGCGCTGATGACCGACGCCGAACTGGTCTTTCCCGGCCCTGACGGCGGAGTGCACACCACCATGCTGGGCTCGGACACCACCGGGCGCAGTGTTCTGCGGTTCAGCTACAACCTGCTCACCGCCGCCGACTACGATCCCCACCGCGACGCCGACATCGACGACTCCCTGCTGCCGCTCGGTCAGGCCGGCCGCCGGTTGGCGCACCGCGTGAGCGACCTGTTCCACACGCTGCGCACGCGTGTGCTGATCCCGGAGAACGCGCTGCTCATCTGGGACAACCAGCGCATGCTGCACGCGAGGTCGGAGTACGCCGACCGCACCCGTCACCTCACTCGTTTCTGGGCCGGCGACCGGAGCCGCGCATGACCATCGACGACCTTCAACTGCAACGCTCCGATGCCGATGGGCTGGTGCACTTTCCGGGACTTCCGGCGTTCGACCCCGCCGACGAAACCGAGAACGCCATCATCCGCCGCCTCGCGGGGAACTGGCACCGGCGGTCGACGGTGAAGCGCGACGAGCCCGACCTCGACGAGCTGTTTGTTGCCGGCCGGGCGGACTATCCGGAGAAGCTTGTGCCGTTCCGCGCGCACCCGACGTGGCAGGCGATGCCCGACGCGCTGCGTTCGCGGCTACTGAGCTGGGCGTGGATCGCTTATAACCGGCATACGGTGCTGGCCGAGCAACGTGTCGCCAATCCGGCCTTCGCGCTGGTGATGGACGGTGAATTTCCCGGACTCGGTGGTCCGGATCTGGAGATCGCGCTCGCCCAGGCCATGGTCGACGAGCAGTACCACTCCCTGATGCATATCAATGCGAGCGCGCTGACGAGGCGCAAACGGGGGTCCTTGTTCCCCGACAGCGCTCTTCCCGAGTCGCATACCTCGCGGATGCACAGTCGGTTGCGGGACGAGGCCGCGGAGCGCTGGCAGCGCAGCCTCACCACCTTGGCGTTTGCCACCGTCTCCGAGATCTCGATCAACGCGTACCTCGATCTTCTTGCCGGCGATCGGGACATTCAGGTGGTCAATTCCACTACCGCGCAACTGCACAACCGGGACGAGTACTGCCATGCGTCGATTTCCGACGAGATGGCGAAGCTCGTGTATGACGTGCTGGACGCCGACAAGCGCCGCTTCTTCCTCGACATGCTCGTGGCAGGGCTGGAGGCGTTCGTGGCCACCGACTACTCCACCTGGGAGGCGATCTTGCGGATCGAGCGGGTCCCCGGTTGGGAACGGATGGTCGCCGACGTTCGCTCCGAGAGTTCCGGGGCGCGGCTCGTGCGCGACTACAGCGGCCTCCACTCGCTGATGTCGGACATGGATGTCCTAGGGGAAGTCGACTTCGACTGGGGTCTGGCGGTGACGAACACATGACACTCGCCCTCGATAGCCACACGGCGCTGAACCCGCGGTCGGTCAGCGGTGACCGGCTACGCAAGCTCGTCGTCGAACGCACCGGCGACCCGGTCCTCGCACATGAGGCGCACGTGGTGTCCCAGGTACTGCCGTTCAAGGTCAGCAGCTACGTGGTGGACGAACTGATCGACTGGGATCGTGCACCCGACGACCCGATCTACCGCCTGACCTTTCCGCACCGCGACATGCTCGAACCCGAACACTTCGCGGTGATCGAGCAGGCGGTGGTACAGGGCGACCGGGCCGGAATCCGCAAGGCGGCCGACGCGGTTCGAGGCTCCCTCAACCCACACCCAGGCGACCAGATGAGCATGAACGTTCCCCAGCACGACGACATCGACGGCTCGGGGATGCAACACAAATATGCCGAGACACTGCTGGTGTTTCCCCGCCAGGGACAGACCTGCCACAGCTACTGCGGCTACTGCTTCCGCTGGGCCCAATTCGTCGACCAGCCCGACCTCAGGATGGCCGTGTCCGGGCCGGAGGCGATGACCCGGTACCTCGATCGGCATCCGATGATCACCGACGTCCTGTTGACCGGCGGCGACCCGCTGGTGATGCGCACCGATCTGCTGGCCTCCTACCTCGAGCCCCTCCTCGAACCCGAACGCGAACACGTCGACACGGTCCGGATCGGGACGAAGGCCGTGTCGTTCTGGCCCTACCGCCTGCTGGCCGGACCCGAAGCGGACAGCGTGCTGCGGTTACTCGAGCGGCTGACCGCAGCGGGTAAGCACGTCGCGGTGATGCTGCACCTGTCCCATGTCGCGGAGTTGCAGACCGATGTGGCCAAGGCGGCGCTCGCTCGATTGGCGTCGACGGGAGCGGTGCTGCGCGCCCAGGCCCCGGTGGTGCGTCACGTCAACGACGACCCGCGTGCGTGGGCAGACCTGTGGCAGGCGCAGGTGCGTCACAACGTGGTGCCTTACTACATGTTCGTCGAACGGGACACCGGTGCCCGGCCGTACTACGGTCTGCCGCTGGCAAGGGCGTACGACATCTATCGCGAAGCGCTGCAACAAGTCTCCGGTCTCGGTCGGACCGCGCGCGGACCGGTGATGTCGGCGTCACCCGGAAAGGTCGTGATCGACGGCGTCGTCGAGCTCGACGGCGGACGCGCGTTCGCGCTGCGCTACCTGCAGGCCCGCAACCCGCAGATGGTCGGCAGGCCGTTCTTCGCCGTGTACGACGAGCAGGCGCAGTGGTGGGACGAACTACGCCCGTACGGTCCCCGCGACCGCGAATTCTTCGGGGGACTCTCGTGAGGGTCACTGCACATGAGATCAGCCTGACGCAGAGGCACGTGTGGCGTTCGGCCAGGGAAGCGATTCCGGTGCAGCGTGCCCTCGTGGTCGAGGTCGAACAGGACGGTGTCACCGGATTCGGTGAGGCTTCCGCTTTCATGACCGCCCACTACAACTCCGGGGTGGACCAGCTCCACGCGGATCTGCGCCGGATCGCCCCGCTACTGGAAGACCTCGGTCCCGCCGACCCGTTCGCCGTGTGGCGCAGGCTGTTCGCGGCGCTGCCCGATTCGCCGTTCGTCCTGGCCGCCCTCGATACTGCGGTGCACGACCTGCGGGCCCGACTGCTCGGCGTGCCGCTGTGGCGGGCCCTCGCTCTGGACTCTCCGCAGGAATTGCGTTCGAGCTTCAGCATCGGGCTCGACGAGACCGAGATGATGGTCCACAAACTGTGCGAGCGGCCCGGATGGGCGGCGTACAAGGTCAAGCTCGCCGATCCGGGTGATCTCACCGTGCTCGAGGAACTCCGCCGCCACACGAGTGCGCCGTTCTATGTGGACGGCAACTGCGGCTGGACCCTGTCCCGACTGCTCCCGGTGCTGCCCGCCCTGCAGGACCTCGGCGTTCAGTTGATCGAGCAGCCGTTTCCGCGATCGGCGTGGTGGGACACGCGGACACTGAAGCAGCACAGCTCGATCCCGGTGATCGCCGACGAGAGCATCACCTCGATGCAGGATTTCGCCGCGTGCGCCGAGGCGTTCGACGGCATCAACGTCAAACCGATGAAAGCCGGGGGGATCACTCCATCCCTCGTGTTGCTGCGCCGGGCCCGCGAGCACGGTCTGCTCACCATGCTCGGTTGCATGCCCGAGTCGGTGGCCGGGGTGTCTGCCACGGCCCACCTGGGCGGACTAGCCGACTACCTCGACGTCGACGCCGTCGACCTGCTGGCCGTGAACACCGGCTTCGGGGTCTCGCTCGACGGTTCCGGCCGCGTCAGTCTCCCGGATCGGCCGGGGTCCGGATACCTGCCCGACCCCACCGCCCACGGCTGGCGCGTTCGGCCGGTGAGCGCCGAAGCAGTACGACCGGTCCGCCACCGAGTGCTGCGGCCCGGGCAACCTGTGGCGACCTGCGCCTATCCCGAGGACTCTGCCAGCGGCGCCCGGCATTTCGCCGCCCTCGACGCAGGGCGCGTGGTCGGGGTGGCCTCGCTGTACGACGAGGATCCCGAGTACACCGTGCCGGGACTGGCCGCCGGCCGCGGCCGGCGGCTGCGCGGCATGGCCACGCTCGAGGAGGTCCGCGGCACCGGCGCGGGCAGCGCGCTACTCCGCACCGTGCGCACCAACGCGGTGCTGTCCGGCGCCGACGCGCTGTGGTGCAACGCGCGCACCACCGCCGCGGGCTTCTATCTCGCACACGGCTTCCGCGTTCTCGGACCCGAATACGACATCCCGGGCATCGGACCCCACGTCTTCATGCATTGGAGTGCTTCATGATCAACCCCACTCGATGGCCCGAGCAGCAGGCGCGCACCCTCGCCGCGCGGGCGTTCCGCGAGGCCGGTGTCCCGGCGGGCAACGCCGAGCAGGTCGCCGACGCCCTGGTCGATACATCCCTGCGCGGCATCGACACTCACGGTCTGCGGCTGCTTCCGCAGTATCTCGACGAGCTCGCGACCGGTGTCGCGAAGGCAACGGCCACGCCGACCGTGGTCTCGGACCGCGGGGCGGGTCTGCTGCTGGATGCGGACGGCGCGCTGGGCGTACTCGCCGGATTGGCCGCCGCCCGGCTGGCCGCCGAGCGAGCCCGGGAATTCGGCGTCGCGGCGGTGGGGGTGCGCAATTCCAACCACTTCGGTGCGGCGTCGGTATACACCCGGCACCTGGCCCGGCACGGGCTGGTCGGCATCGCGGTGACCTCGGCCGCCTCGCGGGTGGCGCCGTTCGGCGGGGTCGAGCCGCTGTTCGGAACCGACCCGATCAGCGTGGCCGCCGGCGTCGGAGACGACGAGTTCGCCCTCGACATGGCCACCAGCCAGGTGTGCTTCGGCGAGGTGAAGCAGCGCCGGGCCGAGGGACGCCCACTGAACCGCGGCTGGGCGACCGACCTCTGCGGCCGTCCGACCGAGGTGCCCGAAGAGGCGTACGCGCTATCGCCGCTCGGTGGGTACAAGGGGCAGGGTCTCGCGATGGCGGTCACCCTCCTCGGTGCCGTGCTGACCGGATCGCCGCCGGATTGGCGGCTCGCGCAGGTCGGCGACGGAACACCGGGCCGCAGTCGCGGCGTCGGTCACTTCGTCCTAGCCCTGGATCCCGGTGCCTTCAGCGGGCAGACCAGTTTCACCGCCGGACTCGTCGACCTTCTGGATACCGTCCGCGCGTCGACGCCGGCCACGGACGCGCCCGTGGTGGCTCCTGGCGATCCTCAGCGAGCCCACCAACGAGAACGGTCGGAGCGGGGCATTCCGCTGGACGCACGAACCGCGGAAGTGCTGGCCGGCCTGTCCGGGAACGTCGCTGCTGACCCGGAGAAGGAGATGGTCCGATGATTCTCGTGCTGATCAGCCCGCGGGCTGCGGGGCTGCCGTTCGCCGGGTGGCTTCCCGAGGAGCGTGGACGGATGGTGGCGGTCTGCGCCGCGGGAGCGGAACCGGCCGAGGGATTTGCCGAGGTCATTCCGGTCGCCGACTACAGCGACGACGTCGCGGTGCTGCGGGCGGCCCGCGCTCTTGCGCGCTGGCACCGCCCGACCGCCGTGCTCGCCTTGGCCGAGGTCGACGTCGAGCGCGCCGCGGTGTTGCGCGGCGACCTCGGTGTGCCTGGGCTCGACACCGGCACGGCGGCCGCCTACCGCGACAAAATTCTGATGAAAGAACTAGCCCGCGATGCAGGACTGCTCGTGCCGTCCTTCGCGTCGGTGTGCACCCCGGCCGACGTCACCGGTTTCATGGCGGACCACCCGGGACGTGTGGTGGTCAAGCCGCGCAGTGGATCCGGTTCGTCCGGCGTGTACGTCCTCGAGTCGCCCACACAGGCGGACGACCTCGCCGACGACCTCGCGACAATGCCGTACGAGGTCGAAGAGTTCGTCGACGGCGCGGTGCACCATGTAGACGCATTCCGGGTGGCCGGGCAACCGGTGGCGGCGGTCGCCTCCCGCTACACCGGCCAGGGTTGCCTCGAACACTGGACCGACGCTCCGTTCGGTTCGCGGTCGGTCGATACCGCAGACCCTCTCCATGCGCGCCTGGTGGAGGAGACCTGGCGACTCGTCGATGCACTCGACTCGCCTCCCACGATCTGTGTGCACGCCGAGTTCTTCGTCACCGGCAGCGGCGACATCGTCCTGTGCGAGGTGGCTGCCCGAATCGGCGGCGGCCCGATTCCGATCATGTTGCGGCACATCCTGGGAATCGACCCACGGCACCTGTGGGCACGCGTGGAATGCGGCCTGCCCATCGACGTGGACGCGGTACGCCGGCACGTGGCAGCGGCACCGCACGCCGCGTTCTACGGCGTGCCACCCCGGCAGGGCCGGGTGCGGCGAATCCCCGACGCACCGCCCGGTGTCCACGACTTCACGGTGAACACCCATGTCGGGGACCACTGGAGCGCCAGCCGATACAGCGGGCGTAAGTCGGCGGACTTCCTCGCTTTCTGGGTGGTCACCGACTCGGACTTCACCGCTCTCGGGCGCCGGCTCGTTGCCACCGCCGACCGTGTTACCGCCGAATTCGACTGGGAACGCGACGAAACGGAGAACGCAGCATGACCGGCAGCAGCACCCTCACCGGCGGCCTCACCGCCCACCTCCTTCCGGCCGGTGCCCGCCCGAGTGCTCTGGATTTCGCGGGCATCGTCGAGCCGGACATCATCTGGGAGGACGCGCGGTGGTGCCGGTTCGTCGAACACACCGACCTGCACGAGATTCGCTATCTCGAGGTGCGGGAGGACGGCCAGACCGTCGCCCTGGCTCCGCTGCTGTTCACCGCACAGCCCGGTGGCCTGCTCTTCTACGATCCGCCCCGGCTGGTGGGAACCCCGGGTGCACTGGCCGAACCGGAGCTGCTCGACGAGACTGGTCGCCAGTGTTGGGCCGAGCTCAGCGCGGCGCTGCCCGGTGCGCGCGAGGATCAGTATCCGTCGCTCGCGCTCGCTACGTTCGGGAACCACCACGGGGTGGCGCACACTCCCGGCCGCACGCACGACGAGCGCCAGGCCGTCATGGCCGTCCTGCCCGAGCTGCTTCAGCAGGCCGGCGACGAACTCGGCTGCCGCAGTCTGGCATTGCTGTATGTCGGCGAGCCGGACGCCGAGGCGGTAGACCGCTGCGCCTCCCGTGCCGGTTACACGGCAGCACTACTGGGCGCTGAGGGCGTGCAGGACCTGGCCGCTGACAGCTGGACGGAGTACGTGGCGGGGCTGAGCAAACGCCGGCGCGTGCGGCTCCGCAAGGAGGTCGCCGACTACGAGCGGGCGGGCATGCGCACAGCGGTCCGGTGTGGACCGGAGGCACTCGACGACGAGGTGATCGCCCTCCAGGTCGCACACCGGGCCAAGTACGGACTGCCCGGCGGCGAGGATCGGGTTCGCCGCGACTTCGACTCCGTCCGCGAGGAATTGGGTGACGCGTGTGTGGTGCTGCGCACCGAACGCGCGGATCGGCTGGTGGGTTTCGTGCTCTACCTACGCACCCGGGACACGCTGTTCGCGCGGACCGCGGGATTCGCCGCCGATGCTCGCGGTTGCTATCTCACGCTGACGTACCACGAGACGGCAAGGTGGGCCGTGGAGCACGGCATCCGTCACGTCCACTACGGCATGGCGGCCTACGAGGCCAAACATGCTCGCGGGTGCCGACTACGCCCCCGCTGGGGCTGGTTCTCCTTCCGCGGAGCCGGCTCCGACATCTTTTCCGAGACCCTCGCGCTGCAATCACAGAGCATCGAACGCCGGCTCGAACTGGTCGGTGCGCCCGCGGCGCCGGTCGCCTCCCGACACCTCTCTGCCCCTACCGAACCGAAAGTGGAACGATGAAACTGACCCCGACCAGCACTGTATGGATGGACGGCGAGTTCGTCGCGTGGGACGAGGCCCAGGTCCACGTGCTGACGCCGAGCCTGCACTACGGGTGGGGCGTCTACGAGGGCATCCGTGCCTATGACACGGAGAGCGGCCCCGCGGTGTTCCGGCTACGCGATCACCTACGACGGCTCCACGACTCGGCCCGGGTGTATCTGATGGACCCGGGGTGGTCGGTGGACGATCTCACCGAGGCCTCCCTCGAGTTGCTGCGCCGCACCGGCCTGGACTCCGGCTATCTGCGCCCGATTGTCTACCTCGGCTACGGCTCGATGGGCGTCGCCCCAGCGTTGGACAGCACCCGGGTCGCGATCGCGGCCTGGCCCTGGGGTTCCTACCTCGGCGAGTCCGCGGAACAGGACGGCTGTCGCCTGATGGTCAGCAGTTGGCAGCGCAACGGCATCCACGCCGTTCCGCCGCTTGCCAAAGCGACTGGAGCCTACGTCAATTCGGCACTGGCAAAGGTGGGCGCGCTGCGCGCCGGTTACGACGACGCGCTGATGCTCACCGCCACCGGTCACGTGGCCGAGGCGTCCGCGGCGAACATCTTCGCCGTCCGCGACGAGGTACTGATTACGCCGCCGATCAGCGACAACATCCTGCCCGGCCTCACCAGGGACACCGTGATCACCCTCGCCCGGGATCTGGGGCTCACTGTGAAGGAGCAGAGCCTCACCCGCAGCGAACTCTACGTCGCCGACGAAGCGTTCCTCACCGGCACTGCTGCCGAGATCGTCCCGGTGGCGTCGGTCGACGACCGCCCGCTCGCCGCGGGTGGTTGCGGTCCGATCACCAAGCAGCTGCGCGACGTCTTCCACGACGTGGTGCGTGGGCGCGTGCCCACCTACCGACACTGGCTGGAGTTCGCATGAACACACGTTCCCTGCTCTCGACCACCGATCAGGTCACCGACGCCTGGGCCGGTAGTGGCCTCGGGATCCTGGAAGGCTTGGTCGCCGAGTTCGCCAGCGGGACAGGCCTACCCGACGACACGCCCACCGCTGTCGCTCGACGGGAGGAGGTCGCCGACCGGGTGGTAACGGTGCTGGGTGCGCGGGCATGGCAAGCGCTGCCGGAGGCGTCCCACGGTCGGGCACGCCGCGCGGCACGGCGCGCCGTCGCGTACTCGCTCGCCGCGGATGTCGCTTCCGCCGGCGGGCCCACCGGTGCGAGGGGCGACTGCTGGGTGCTCACCGTCCACGCACTGGAACTGCTCACGGTGGCGGCGCATTTCGACGCCGTCACCGACCGGACCCGCGAGCTGCTCGGACCGGCGCCCGCAGGACGGTTGCTCGCCGCCTGGCAGATGGTGAACGACGGCCTCGCCGTCGTGGCTACCACACGCCACGAATGGGTCGGGGCAGATCCCGCGACCGTGGCTGCCGCGGGATGGGTGCTGGTGGACCGGATGAGCCGACTACTGATCGCCGCCGCTCTGATCGCGCAGGCCAAATCCACCGTATTGCCCGCTCCGACGGTCGATCTGCTCGTCAACGCGGCACGCCGGTATGCCTGGAATCATGTGCGCGGCCCTGCGCCCGAGGCCGCCACCGCCACCCACGTGAACCGTTCGGCAGATCTCGTCCGAGCGTTCGCGACCCGAGGAATCCTCCCGTGACCCCGGGCCTACGGCGACTCGGTGGTGTACTTCTTCCCGGCAGTCCCGCGGGTCGCACGCTGGCCGTCGGTGCCGGAATCGACTCGCTCGGTACCGGCATGTTCTTCGCGTCCTTCGCCCTGTACTTCATCGGCGTCGTCGGCCTCAGTGCCAATCAGATCGCCCTTGCGACCACCATGGCGGGTGCGCTCGCCCTGCTCGCCCCGGTGCCCTTGGGCCGGCTTGCCGACCGGGTGGGTCCGGCGCGGTTCTACGTCGCCCTGCTGGTGGTGCGCGGCCTCGGCTACGGCTGCTTTGCGCTTGTCTCCGACTTCACTGCCTACCTACTGCTCACCGTGGTGCTCACCGCCGCCGACCGGTCGAGTAGTCCGATCCAGCAAGCCGTCATCACAGCCGTGATCGGCGGTCACGACCGCACCCGGACGATGGCCACCATCCGCGCTATCCGAAATGTGGGACTGACCGTCGGGTTCCTTCTGGCAGGCATCGTCTTCGCGACGGGCGCGCAGGCGGCCTTCACGGCGCTATTCGTGGGAAACGGGATTTCCTTTCTCGCCGTCGCGGTGGCCGTGCGACTCGTCCTGCGCAGGACGGGAACGGTAGTGGAGCGTAGGCCTTCTCGCGCCGACGGTGATCCGGCCGCGGCTGCCGTGCGCTCACCGCTGCGCGACCGGTGGTTCATGGTGTTCACCGTCGGGAACGGCGTGTTGGCGCTGTACGACACGGTGCTGATCGTTCTGCTGCCGATCTGGATTCTCGAGTACACCACGGTGCCGATTGTGTGGGTGCCGGTGTTCATGGCCGTCAACACCGTCCTGACCGTGGTGCTGCAGGTGTATGTGGCCCGATTTGCCCGCGGTACGGCCGCGGCCACTCGACTCCTGAGCGCGACCGGAGCCCTGATGGCGATCTGCTGCGGGTTGCTCGCTCTGGGACACCTGGCCGCGGCCCCTACCGCGGTGGTCGCCGTTCTGCTCGCGGTCGTGGTGCTATCCGTTGCCGAGAACGTCCACTCGGTGGCGGCGTGGGAGTTGTCGGCGGAACTGTCGCCGCAGCCTGCCGTCGCCCGCTATCTCGGCGCGTTCAGCCTCGGAATGACCGGCCAGAAGGTAGTCGGCCCCACCCTCCTCGTCGTCGCCCTGCTGCCGACCGGGCTGATCGCTTGGCCCGTCCTAGCCGGCACGTTCGGTGCCGCAGCGCTTCTCTCGCGGACGGCGGCGCGTCGCTGCCACGCCGAACGTATACGTGCACAGACATTTTCGGACGAGCAGCTACCGGCGTCCCCACTCCAGAAAGCACGGTGAAAACATGAGCGAACACGTCTTGGTCGTCGGCAGCGGCCGCGACCTTCCGAGCCGGGTCCGCAGGGCCCTGCCCGGCACGCAGACCTCCGTGATCTGCCGGCTCGACTTCGTTGCCAAGCTCCGGCAACTGACCGAGCACACCCGGGTGATCGCCGTGCGGCACGACGCCCCGGACGAGGAATGGATAGCACTGGCCAGGGCGGCGCACGCCCGGCATCCGTTCACCCGTATCGCGACGTTCGGTGAACGCGATCAGGACCGCTGCGCCGCGATCGGGGAGGCGCTAGGCCTGTCCACCCACTCGCCGCGCACTGTCGCGTTGATCCACGACAAGAACGCCATGCGCGCGCAGCTTCGGGACTCGGGCATCGACTCCACCGCCTCCGCCATCGTCGCCGACGTGGACGCACTGCACACGTTCGTGGGGCAACATGGCCTGCCCTGTGTCGTGAAACCGGTCTCCGGCGCGGGCAGCGCGGGGGTGGCCGTGGTTCGGGAGGACGCCGCGCTTGCGGCGGCATTCGAGCGCGCGGGAGGCAGCTTCGACGGCCTCCCGAACAGCGGCGTGCTGGTGGAGCAATTCCACGAGGGACCGCAATTCAGTGTCGAGGCGTTTTCGGAAAGCAGTGAACACCAGGTCGTCGCCATTACGCGCAAATTCTCCGACCCGGCCACCTTCGTCGAACTCGGCCACGTAACACCGGCCGAACTTTCGGCGGCCGAGGAAGAGCAGGTGCACACCTATGTGGAACGGCTGCTCTCCGCACTCGGAGTGGAATTCGGCGCCACGCACACCGAGATCGTCCTCGGATCCCAGGGCCCGAAGGTGATCGAGACCCACGTGCGAATGGGAGGCGACGAAATACCTGCTCTCGCCTTCGACGCCACCGGCGTCGACCTCGCCGGCTGTGTCGTGCGCCAAACGGTAGGGGAAAAGGTTCTTACGGGAATTCGGGCGGTTCTCGCCGAGGAGCGGCCCGGTCGTTGTTCCGCGATCTGGTTCGCGGCCGCCCCGGTTGCAGGAGTGCTCACAGAGGTCGGCGGCCTCGACGACGCCCGGAACGTCGACGGTGTGACCGAGGTGCAGTTGCTGGTTCGACCGGGGAGCAAGGTCGACGTCCTGGAGTCGTCGGACTCGCGGGTGGCCTACGCACGGGCCCTCGGAGACACGGCCGAGCAGGCGCTCGTCGCCGCTCGCGAAGCTGTCGGCTGCCTCGAATTTCAGGTGCGGGTGGCGGCAGCGGACGTGGTGTCGGTGTGACAGTGATGTCGGAGCTCCGGTGCGTGAGTATGCGGTCCCCGTAGAAGTGGGCGGCTTGCGGCTGAAAACCGATCGGTTTAGGGTGTGGAGGTAAACCGATCGGTTTCTAGAGTCAGGGAGTCCAATGATGGCGTCAACTCAGCAGGTGGCCCTCGTAACGGGTGCGTCATCCGGTATCGGGCGAGAAACGGCGCTCGCGCTGGTCAAGGCCGGTTTCACAGTTGTCGGTACCAGCCGCGACGCCTCGCGAAGCACGCCGCTCGACGGTGTGACGTTCTTCGACCTGGACGTGACCGATGAAGCATCGGTCAGCGCCTTGGTCGAGCAGGTGATCGGACGGTTCGGGCGGATCGACGTCCTGGTCAACAATGCCGGCATCGGTTTGATGGGCGCGGCCGAGGAAAACTCCGTTGCACAGGCACGGGGCGTCTTCGACATCAATGTCTTCGGCGTGATGCGTATGACGAGGGCGGTGCTGCCGCACATGCGAGCACTGGGACGTGGGCGCATCATCAACCTCTCGTCGGTCTACGGGCTGATCCCGGGGCCGTACTTGGCCGCCTACGTCGCGTCGAAGCATGCAGTCGAGGGCTACTCCGAGTCGGTGGACCACGAGGTCCGCGAACACGGCGTGAGGGTTCTCCTGGTCGAGCCCGGTGGTACGAACACCGGGTTCGAGGCGAACAGTACGCGGCCCGATTCGCCGCTGCCGGTCTACGAGAAGCAGCGCCGGATCGCCGATCAGGTGCTTGCGACGTCGGTCGAAGGCGGCGACACCCCTGCCACCGTGGCCCGTGCGGTCGTAGCGGCGGCGACGGATTCGAAGCCGAAGCAGCGGTATACCAGCGGCCCGCTGGCCTCGCGTGTCAGCATGTTGCGCCGATTCGCTCCCGTTCGGATCTTCGACGGCCAGATGCGCAAGTACCACCGCTTGACCAACTGACGCCTGCTCGACACCACTGGGAATCTCAGCCCTCAGGAGCAACTGATGCGACAGTCGCGATCCGCGTCGCCTTGTCTCGCGGGAGTTACTTGGAGGCCGCCAGTTCCTCGGCGATTTCGATGTCGATTTCCTGCTCGGTCATCTCTCCGAACAGGTGATTGGTGAACATTTCTCGACTCGATCCCGTGGTGGTGGTCCGGTCGCTGGAGGCTCCAGCAGCGGCTCTACAAGATGTATCGCCGCGGAGCGCGCTGGTGTTTCACCCCAGCTCCGGGTTCTTCAAGGTGGTCTGCCGGACCGGCGGTGTGCGCCGGACCCCGCTCATTCGCGCATTCCGTCGGCAAGCTCCAGAACGCGCCCGACGTATCGGCTCATGAACGTGTTGAACGCCAGTTGTGACAGTTCGGGGCACCCGGCCTTGCGGAAGAAGTGCTCCAAACCGACGAGTTCGGTGCCGATGCAGACTCGTTGGTCGTCGAGGTCGGCGAGCCGGCGTACGAGGCGCTCGAGTTCGTCGGCCTTGCTCATCACTTCGTCCATCGGACTTCACCTCGTACTCGATGCGATGGTGGTTTCTCGGCAGGGCTGGCGCGTCAGATGGGGGTCTTTCCGCGTCGCGTCTCCGAGTCTACCAGCTATTCGAACGTGTGTGCGAATAGCTGGCCTACATCGAACGAGGCCTTCGGCGCTGCGGAGTCGAGTGGTGTTCAGTTGTGGGCCGCGGCGCTCAATCGGTTATTGCACCGCACGGTTCCCGTGACCTTGCTGTACGTGCCTTCGCGACCGAGCAGCGTTCGGCTCAGCAGTACCAAGCCCCAGGGGCCGATCACCCAGACTGGCCAGAAGTAGATCATGACGCCGGTGGCGAGCGAGATGATGCCCCAGATCGCGATGTTGAGGCTTCCGGCGGCGAGCCAGGCAAGCCACTCGATGCGTTGGTGGCTCGGAAGACGCAGGCGTCCAGGCTGGCGTGATCGGATCTCGCGCGGGGCAGGTGCGGGGGCGGCCGGAAGGTCGCGCAGCACCTGACGTACCTGCACCTGGGTGACCGACCGATACGCCTGCGCCACCCGTTGGTCGAACTCGTCGATGGTGAGTCGGCCAGCGGTGAGATGCCGGCCGAGTTCGTTGACGACCTGCTCGCGTTCGGAATCGGATATCCGGATGTTGTCCGCGTACTCCATCGGACCCTCCTCGGCGGTGACATTCCACTGTGGAATGTCGATGTCTTCTATGATCGATATGACACAGTGGAATGTCAACCCCTCACTTACGAAGGACAATGCCATGGCCGAACGCCCGCTCAATGCCACCGCTGCGTCGCTTCTCGGTTTCCTGCACGAGGGATCGAAGACGGGATGGGACCTGGTGGTCACCGCCCAGGAACGCATCGGCAAGTTCTGGTCGATCACGACCAGCCAGGTGTATCGGGAGCTTGCTGCGATGGAGCGCGCCGGGTTGATCGAGGCGGGGGAGCGGGGCACCCGCGAGCGCAAGCCCTACACCCTGACCGATGAGGGTCGGCGGGCGTTCGCAGACTGGATCGAACGTGACCCCGCCGCCGAGAACATTCGCTATCCATTGCTGCTCACCGTCGCGTTCGGCGCGCATCTTCCGCCCGACCGGTTGGACGCGATGCTGGATTCCCACCGCACCGCACACGAGCATCAGCTCGCCGAGTACGAGCGCGAGGCGGAAGTGCACAGCTCCAATCAATATGCCTTGGCGACACTGGACTTCGGGATCGTGTACGAGCGCGCCGTCCTGGAATGGTTCGATCGCGTCGGCAAGCGGCTGGGGCGTGGGAGGCGGAGCCGCTGACGAAGCCTCTCGCGCGTCGGCGCCGGCAAGATGACTGCGAGCGCTTTCCGGCAGGCATGGGCATCGCGCTCCGAGCAACATCGGACATCGGGGTGGGATGAATCTGCACCCTCGGGTGCCTATGTGGAGGGCGATCGCTCTTCGACGATTGGAGTACACATTCCCAATCGCGCGAGCGAGGAAGAACGGCCCACTATGTCAATCGCTATCGACCAAGCACTTCTCACCCGAAAGGAGAGGCAAGCGCGCGAGTACGCAACTCCGTCGGCGCCGCCGACGACCGTACCCGTCATCGAAGCAATTGCGACCGGTGTGCCTGACCTGGTCCTCGACCAATCCGTCGCAGCGGACTGGATGGCTGGGCACTTCATCGATTCGGAGCAGCAAGCCAGAATCAGACGCATCTTTCGCAAGACCATGATCAACACGCGTCGATTCGCGGTCGACCCACTAGCTCCTCGACCTCATGCGCCCAGCGGCACATCAGCGACGATTCAGGATCGGATGCACCTGTTTTATCGCCACGCCGTTCCGCTGGCGGTCGATGTGGCGCGGCGGGCGCTCGACGGTGTCGACCCGGCAGATCTCGGACTTCTCGTCTTCGCCACGAGCACTGGCGTCATCGCGCCCGGCGTCGATGTCGCGGTCATCGAAGAACTCGGACTGCCTCGGTCGGTCGCTCGGCTGGTGGTCAACTTCATGGGTTGCGCGGCAGCGATGAACGGAATTCGCACCGCCTCGGACTTTGTCCAGGCCAACCCGGACAAGAAAGCGATGGTCCTGTGCATTGAGCTCAACTCGGTGCATGTCTTCCCCATCGAGGACGTCGACGACGCGGTGATACACAGCCTGTTTGGAGACGGCTGCGGCGCGGTAGTCATCGGGGCAAATCGAGGGGCGGAGCAGGCCGAAGCCGGATCGATCGTCATTCGGGACAAATTCACCCACCTGTTCGAGGCCACGGAAGACGGCATCGCGGTCGGTGTCCACCACGACGGTATAAGGTGCGAGCTGTCCGAGAACGTCCCCAAGTACATCTACAATGGCGTTGCTCCCGTCGTCGGAGACATCCTGCGCCGCAATGGGTTGCGGCAGTCTGACATCGATGTGTGGGCAATCCACCCGGGCGGGCCGAAGATCTTGCTCGAATCCGCGCGATCGCTCGGCCTCCCGGCCACAGCCTCGTCGACGAGCTGGGCCGTTCTTGGTGAATTTGGAAACATGTCGAGCGTCGCACTGATCTTCGTGCTCGAACGTATCGCCGGTGAGGCAGAGGCGAGCAAGCCGATCTCGACGGGTGTCGCGTTCTCGTTCGCGCCCGGAATCACGATCGAGGGATTCGTCTTCGATGTCGTTAGCCATTAACCATGCTTCTCGGCCATCCGGTCCAGTCGAGCGCCGAGTTTCCCGAGAACGGCCCATTTCCTCCTGAATGCTGATGTGGGGGCGGCTGTGCGTTGGCGCGAACGTGGTTGTCGGTGACGGTGGAGCTGCTCGGCGGGCGCGGCGAGGACCTGTGGCCATGGCCCGGCCGCGTGTATGAGGTCCTGTCCTGCGGTGCGCACCTCACCCGCAGTGGGTGAGGCGCCGGCAGGTTGAGTCCCGGCACGCTGAGGCAGGGCAGTGCTGTGTACTCCGGGCCCAGCAGAGGACCCGGGAGCGTTCCGACGACACGCGAAGAGGTTGTGAGTAGTCATGGTGGAGCGGCGTGAGGTTTTACCCATACCCGACCGGCAGCACCTCGGACTGATCACCTATGACGCGAAGGACCCGGACACCGCCTTCCCCCCGATCGAACCCCTGCTACCCCCACAGAACGCCCCGAACGTTCTGGTGATCCTGCTGGACGACGTGGGTTTCGGGGCGGCCAGTGCCTTCGGGGGTCCGGTGCACACCCCGACCGCGGAGCGACTGCAACGCGACGGCCTCACCTACAACCGCTTCCACACCACCGCCCTCTGCGCACCGACCCGAGCCGCGCTGCTCAGCGGCCGCAACCACCACTCGGTGGGGATGGGCATGATCACCGAAACCGCGACCTCGGCGCCGGGCTCGTCCGGGCTGCGGCCGAACACCAAGGCCGCACTGCCGATGACCCTGAAACTCAACGGTTACTCGACCGCTCAGTTCGGGAAGTGCCATGAGGTGCCGCCGTGGCAGACCTCCCCGATCGGGCCTTTCGACGCGTGGCCGACCGGCGGCGGTGGCTTCGAGCACTTCTACGGGTTCATCGGCGGCGAGAACAACCAGTACTATCCGGCGCTGTACGAGGGCGTGGCGCCGATCGAGGTGGACAAGACACCCGAGGACGGCTACCACCTCACCGAGGATCTCGCCGACCACGCCATCGACTGGATTCGGAGCCAGAAGTCCCTAGCCCCGAACAAACCGTTCTTCGTGTACTTCGCACCCGGGGCCACGCACGCCCCGCATCACGTGCCCCCGGAGTGGGCGGACAAGTACGCCGGCCAGTTCGCCGGCGGATGGGACGCGCAACGCGAGTCGACTCTCGAGCAGCAGAAGCGGCGCGGCGTCGTCCCCGCCGACACCGAACTCACGGCGCGCCCGGAGGCTATTCCCGGGTGGGAGGAGATGGACGACGCACTCAAACCGGTGCTGGAACGCCAGATGGAGGTGTACGCGGGATTCCTCGAGCACACCGACTTTCACGTCGGCCGCGTGATCGACGCGATCGAAACGATCGGCGCCCTGGACAACACCCTCGTATACTACATCATCGGCGACAACGGTGCCTCCGCCGAGGGAACCATCAACGGCGCATTCAACGAGATGGCGAACTTCAACGGTCTCGCCGCCATCGAGACCCCGGAGTTCATGGCCGAGGTGAAGGACAAACTCGGCACCCCGGAGTCCTACAACCACTACTCGGTGGGCTGGGCGTGGGCGATGTGTGCGCCGTTCCAATGGACCAAGCAGGTCGCCTCGCACTGGGGTGGCACCCGCAACGGCACCATCGTCCACTGGCCCGCCGGGATCCGCAGCAAGGGTGAAGTTCGGTCGCAATTCACCCATGTCGTCGACGTGGCAGCGACGGTGCTCGAGGCGGCCGGACTGCCCGAGCCCACGTTCGTCAACGGGGTGCAGCAGGCCCCGCTCGAGGGCCCGAGCATGCTGTACAGCTTCGATCAGCCGGAGGCTCCGGAACGACACGACCTGCAGTACTTCGAGATGGCCGGTAACCGCGGCATCTACTACAAGGGCTGGAGCGCGGTCACCCGGCACAGCACCCCGTGGCTGCCGAACGAGGTGCTGCCCGCCCTCGATGACGACGTGTGGGAACTCTACGACGGGTCGACCGACTGGTCGCAGGCCCATGACCTCGTCGCCGAGATGCCCGATAAACTCGCTGCACTGCAACGGCTCTGGTTGATCGAGGCGGTGAAATTCAACGTTCTTCCCATCGACGACCGCCGCTTCGAACGGCTGAACCCGACCATCGCCGGCCGACCGCAACTCGTGACGGGAACCTCGCAGGTGTTGTTCCCGGGGATGAAACGGCTCAGTGAACACAGCGTGATCGACATCAAGAACCGGTCGTTTTCGGTAACCGCGGCGATCGAGACGCCGAAGGACGGGCTCACCAACGGTGTCATCATCGCCCAGGGCGGTCGCTTCGGCGGCTGGGCTTTCTACGTCAGGGAGGGACGAGTGAGATTCGTCTACAACCTGCTCGGCATGAGCGAATTCGTCGTCGGGGCAACCGAAGACCTCGACACCGGCAGTCACCAGGTCCGCGCCGAGTTCGCTTACGACGGAGGCGGTCTGGCGAAGGGCGGGACCGTCACCCTCTACATCGACGGCCGCAGCGTCGGCTCTGGCCGGGTCGACCAGACGCAACCGATGGTCTTCTCAGCAGACGAGACCACCGATATAGGCAACGACTACGGGATGCCGGTGAGCACCGACTACACCGGTGCCGCCAAGTTCAACGGGCGTATCGAGGTCGTGAAGATCGACGTCGGCGAAGACGACCACTCCCACCTCGTCGACCCCGCCGAAGTCGTCCGGGTCGCAACCTCCCGCCAGTAATCGGTCCGACATGACGTGGGCGCTACCCGCGATCGCTGCGATTCTGCTCGCCTACGCGGCGATCTCCGGTCGGACTGCGGGCACGCCGATTACGGCCCCGATCGTCTTCACCGTCGGCGGTCTGCTCCTCGGTGCAAGCACGGTGGGGCTGATCGACGTGCATCCCGCCGCCGAGACGGTGAAACTTCTCGCGGAGGTCACGCTCACGCTGGTGCTGTTCTCCGACGCCTCCCGGGTCGACCTGTCAGCCCTCCGTGCCGAAATCGCCCTTCCCGCCCGTCTGCTGGGCATCGGCCTGCCACTGACCATCGCGGCCGGTTTCGGTGCCGCCCTGCTCCTACTCGGTGATCTGGCGTGGCCCGAGGCGCTCCTGCTTGCGGTGATCCTCGCGCCGACCGACGCTGCTCTCGGCCAGGCCGTGGTCACCCTGCCGATCCTGCCGTCCCGAATACGGCAGGGTTTGAACGTCGAGAGCGGGCTCAACGACGGAATCTGCGTGCCGCTGTTCTTGATCGTGCTGGCGATCGCGCAGGCCGAGGCAGGGGCGATCGGCGGCGGCGCCGCGGCCCGGTTGGTCGCCGAGCAGATCGGTTACGGCATCGTCTCGGGAATCGGTGCCGGGGCGATAGCGGCGGCGATCCTGGTAGTAGCCGGCCGCCACCGCACGATCGATCCGTTGTGGGCGCAGACCGTTCCCTTGACGGCGGCCCTACTCGCCTACACCGTCGCCGTGCCGTCGGGTGGTTCCGGTTTCATCGCTGCGTTCGTCGGCGGACTCACCTTCGGCGCCATCCGCCACCGAGCCGAGGTCAACCACGGCGATGGCGAGAGCAGTGACGGTGCCGACCTTCTCGACGAGGCCGGTGACCTGTTCAACGCGATCACCTTCATCGTCTTCGGCGCCGTGCTGCTCGGACCGGCTCTCGGCCACCTGTCGTGGGCCGTGCTCGGCTACGCAGTCGTGAGCCTGACTGCCGTCCGGATGGTTCCCGTCACCCTGTCTCTGATCGGGACACGTCCGCGCGCCCCCACCGTCGCCTTCCTCGGATGGTTCGGGCCGCGCGGACTCGCGACCATCGTCTTCGTCATCCTCATCTTCGAAGAATCCGGCGAGCTGCCCCACGAGGAATTACTGCTGACCACCGCCGTCATCACCATCGGACTTTCGGTGCTCGCCCACGGACTCACCGCCGCGCCCCTGGCCGATCGCTATGCCGCGTGGTTCCGTCACCACCCCCGAGGCGAGGGCGTCATGGCACCAGATCCCGGTCGATGAGATGGCCGCACCGACTGATCACCCACCGCCGAGGCCGACCACGGCGATCATCAGGGGCAGAAAGACGATGATCAGGATCGCGCCGACGATGTCGAAGGTGATTCCGCTTCGGATCATCGTGGTGATCCGGACGGCTCCGGAGCCGTAGACCACGGCGTTCTGCGGCGTCGAGACCGGCAGCATGAATCCGAACGATGCGGCGAACGTGGCCGCGAGCGCAGGCACGAAGGGGTTGACCCCGGCGGCCAACGCCACCGGGATCACAATCGGCACCACGACCGCCGCCGACGCCGTGTTGCTCGTCGTCTCCGATACGGCGATGGCCAGCAGCACCGCGAACACGGTGATGGCGACGACGCTCGTCAGGCCCAGCGAATCCGCGACGGATGTGCCGATCGTCTCGGCGAGTCCGGTGTCGGCGAGCAGTGAGCCGAAGATGATGCCGCTACCGAACAGCACGATCGTGCCCCAGTCGATTTCTGCTGCGTCCCGCCAGGTCAGCGTGAATTCGCGATTCTCCCAATCTGTCGGCAGCAGATAAAGCAACGCCGCGCCGAAGACCGCGACCATGCCCTCGTCGAGTCGGTCGCTGATCGTGCCGTAGAGGTCCGAGTCGTTGCCGGCGATCACCGCGACGATACCGGGCAGGATCCACAGCGTCACTGTGACTCCGAACGCGATGAGCGTGTTCTTCTCGGCACGCGACAACGGACCCATTTCTGCACGCTGCTCAGCCAGGTAGTCGGCGACGCCTTCGATGCGCCGAATCTCCGGTTTGTTGATGCGCAGCAGGATGATGGCGAGCGCGATGAACATCAGCAGGCAGATCGGGAGGGCCATCACCATCCACTGCCCGAAGCTGATCCGCTCCCCGGTGGCCTCCTCGATGAGCCCGCGTCCGATCAGGTTGGGTGGGCTTCCGACCGGTGTCAACAGGCCGCCCACGCTGGCGCTGTATGCGAGCATCAGCATGATCGCGGCACCCACCCGAACACGCAGCGGGTCGAAGTCCTCGGCGACGACGCCGCGGCGCTGCATGAGCTTCGCGATGACGCCGAGGATGCCCAGGGCGGTGGGCAGCAGCATGGCCACGGTCGCGGTGTTGGATACGAACGCCGAGAGTCCGCACGTGATCGCACCGAACGCGACGATCACACCGGTGGTGGACTGGCCGACACGCGGCAGGGTCAGGATCCGAAACGCGAAGCGCCGTGCGACGCCGTGCTCGAGCATCGCCTGGGCGAGGATGAACGCTCCGATGAACGTGAAGATCGTCGACGACCCGAACGCGGCGAGCACCTCGTCGGCCGGCGCCACGCCCAGAAACACCACGATCGCCACCCCGAGCAGCCCGCCGATCGGGATCGGCACCGCCTCGGTCACCCACAACACGATGACGCCGAGCAGCACGCCTGCCAACGTCTGCTGGTCGGGCGGTATGTCGATCGGCAGGGCGAGGAAGACGATCGTGATCAGTGGCGCCAGAAAGAGCCCGATCGTGCGGCGGCCCTTCTCGAATCGCTCCTCGGCGGGTGAGAGCTGCTGTTCGCCGAGACTGCGATAGGTGGTGTGACCGAGCAACGCCTTGTCGACGTCGGTGCGGTCGCCCTGGTTGTCAGCTGTCATGGTCCCTCCCCGGCACAGATCGGTACGGAAGTAGTACCCATGAACGAGCGTGATAGTCGTGTCACGACCTGTTCTCTCGGCACGACCGAGACTTGCGACCAGTGTCGGACCCGACCCGTCCTGGGACGACGAGTCCGGTCAACTGGCGGAGCCACCCGCGCACGAAGCGCGCCGGCACCTTCGAGTCCGCGTCGGGTTCGTCCAAATACCATGCACGACAGCACTATCGAACTTGGTGATATTGCTCAGCCCAGTGCCTTCGCTTTGAGAGTGTCGTACTCGGCCTGGTTGATGGTGCCTGCGTCGAGGAGTGCTTTCGCGTCGGCGATCTGCTCGGCAGCCGACTTGCCGGCCACCTCCCTGATGTAACGGTCAGTTGCCTGCCTCGCCGAGTTGTGCGCCTCGAGTTGCCTTTCCGCGATACCGCGACCCCGGGCGATGAGATACACGAACGCGGTGATGTACGGCAGCACGATCAGAAAAATGATCCAGAGTGTTTTGGTGAACCCGGACATAGCGCGATCGCGGAACAGGTCACCGAGGATCTGGAAAAGGATCATCAGGTAGGCGACGAACGCGAACACGACCAGCGTGTACCACAGCAGGTCCCAGAATGAATCCATCATGAGGTAGCTCCTTCGCACTTGTGGACTGCGGTGGTGTGCAGCCCGAAATGTGCACCGCTTACCTGGTCAGCATCGTCCTTCGAGCCCCCGATTGTGCGCAGTTCCGCATAACGGGTAGCGCGACGCATGCCGCCATTGGGTTGCTCCTGCGACTGCACCGTGGTGTGCTTCTGCTCGTGGAAGGGAGACGATGAGATGGCCGTGACTTTCGTCTTGTTGCCCGGCGCCGGATCCGACTCGTGGTACTGGCACCGAGTCGTGCCCATTCTGGCGAGCCACGGGCACGCCGCCATCACCGTCGACCTGCCCTACAGCGACGAGAGCGCAGGCCAATACGAGTTCGCCGACGTCGTCGTCAAGGCGTTGCACGACGTCGAGGGTCCCGTCGTGCTGGTCGCGCAGTCGATGTCGGCGTTCACCGCGGCGATCGTGTGTGAACGAACCGACGTCGACGTCGATCTGCTGGTTTTGGTGGCTCCGATGCTTCCGGCGCCCGGGGAGTCGGCGGGCGAGTGGTGGGCGAACACCGGGCAGTCCGCGGCCCAGCGTGCGCTCGCGGTCAGCGAGGGACGTGACCCGGCCGCCACCAACGATCTGCGCGAACTGTTCTTCCACGATGTGCCGGAGGAGCTCATCGAGGAAGCGTTCCAGGCCGAAGAGGTCGCCATGTCGGACACTCCGTTCGAGACGGTATGGAGGGCGGAGGAGTGGCCGCACGTGAAGACCCGTGTGGTCGCGGGCAGTCGAGACCGCCTCTTCCCTGTCGATTTCATGAAACGGATCGTCCGGGAGCGTCTGGGCATTGCACCCGACGTGATCGATGCGGGACACCTGATCGCCTTGGCCCGACCCCGGGAACTGGCCGCGGCGCTCGAGGGCTACGTCGAGGGACTCTGATCGTCACGGCGACCGTCGCCGAGCGCCGACCCCTGAACCGCGGTTAGTCTGCCGAGAACGGCGCAATCCGTTCCCGAGGTCCGAGCACATGGAGGTGCGAGACACGATGTCGTTGTCGGTATCAGGCGAGTTCGAGATCGAAGCAACCCCCGAACAGGTCATGCGTGCCCTTGTCGATGTGGAGCGGATCCCCGAGTGGTCGGCGGTGCACAAAAAAGTCATCGTGGAGTCGCGGTTCGAGGACGGGCGACCGCGGACCGTGCGGATGACGCTCTCGGTGCTCGGTGTCTCGGACACTCAGTTGGCCGAGCACAAGTGGATCGACGACGAGCAGATGTCCTGGGTCCTCGTCGAGAGCGACAAACAGCGGAGCCAGGAAGGCGAGTACCGCCTCACGCCCACGTCGCGCGGCACCTCTGTGCGGGTCACGATGTCGGTCGACCCCAAGATCCGGTTGCCTCAGGCGGTGCTGCGGCAGGGGCAGAAGCAGGCGATCCGGACCATCCGCAAGGGTCTGACGAAGTTCGTCGTCGACAACTACGTGTGATCAGCACGAGCGTGAGCGAGGGGACAGATGGCGGTCGAGGACAATCCCACACGCCTGGGACGGTTGTCGGCACGGCTTTCCGGAATTCGTGACGGCACCGACGACGACACGTTGTCGGCCGGCTTCCTGCTCGTAGCCACTGTTCTGGCGTTGGTGTGGGCAAACATCGGGACCACGTACGAGTCGTTCTGGCACACGCCGATCACCATTCAGGTCGGCGAATACGGAATCAGCCTCGACCTGAAGCACTGGGTCAACGACGCATTGATGACGCTGTTCTTCTTCGTCGTCGGCCTCGAGGTCAAGCGGGAACTCACGATCGGTGAGCTCACCGACAGAGCGCGTGCCGCAGTGCCTCTGGTCGCCGCCATCGCCGGTCTGGCCTTGCCGGCTGCGCTGTTCCTCGCCCTCAACCCGAGTGGCGACGAGGCCGCCGCATGGGGCGTGGTGGTGTCGACGGACACGGCGTTCGTGCTGGGTGCGCTGGCGCTCGTCGGACCGAAGTGCCCTGCGCGACTCCGCGTGTTCATCCTCACCCTCGCGGTCGCCGACGATATCGGCGCGCTCGCCATCATCGCCTTCTTCTACACCGACAATCTGCGGCTCGGTCCGCTCGTGCTCGGTGCGGTGGGACTACTGCTGATCATGCAGTTGCGTCGACTGGAGGTGTGGCGTGGAGTCGCCTACTTCATCGTCGCGGCCGTTACGTGGGTGGCGTTCTATGAATCCGGCGTCCATCCCACGCTCGTGGGCGTGTTGATCGCCCTGATCCTTCCCGTGTATCCGCCCAGGCGCCGCGAGGTGGAGCGGGCGGGCGAACTCACTCGCGCGTTTCGGCAATCACCGAACTCCGAGTACGCCCGGGCCGCACAGCTCGGTGTCCTGCGGGCCGTCTCCGTCAACGAGCGGCTCCTGCGGTTCTATCAGCCGTACACCGCCTTCCTCGTGGTGCCGATTTTCGCGCTCGCCAATGCCGGCGTGGTCGTCACCGGGCAAACCCTCGCCGACGCTGTGAGGTCGCCGCTGGCCTGGGGCATCGTGCTCGGCCTCGTGGTCGGCAAATACGTGGGCATCACCGCCTCCACCGCACTGTTCTCGAAAATGCGTCCGGGTAGTCTGCCACCCGGACTCAACTTGTCCCAGATCAGCGGCGGCAGCGCGCTGGCGGGCATCGGTTTCACGATCTCACTGTTCATCGTCGATCTCGCCATCGAATCGCCTGTCCTGGCGAACGACGCCCGCGTCGGTGTCCTGACGGCAGCGGTGATCGCCACCGTCCTCGGCTGGGCGCTGTTCCGGTTCTCGGACTGGCGCACGCCGCCGACCGAGGCGATCGGTACTACCCTTCTGCGGCCGGTGCAGCCGGGGCGTGATCACCTACGGGGACCGGTAGACGCACCGCTCACCTTGGTGGAGTACGGCGACTTCGAGTGCCCGTTCTGCACCAAGGCCACCGGCAGTATCCGCGACGTGCGCACGCATTTCGGTGATGGACTGCGCTACGTGTTCCGGCATCTGCCTCTCGACGAGGTGCACCCGCATGCGCGTTTCGCTGCCCACGCCGCGGAGGCGGCCGACCGGCAGGGCCGGTTCTGGGAGATGCACGATCACCTGTTCGCCAACAGTGATGCCCTCGATGAGGACGAAATCTACGGGTACGCGGCGGAACTCGGCTTGGACATGAATCGGTTCGAGGAGGAATTGCGCACCGGCGAGTACCTGCACCGCGTCGACGACGACGAACTCGACGCCCAGACCAGTGACTTCCGGCAGACACCGACGTTCTATCTCGGAGCCACGGGCGCCGATCTCACCCGGCACACCGGACCCTTCGACGCGGCCACGTTGATTCGCCGCCTCGAAGAGGCACGGGACGCGCAAGGCGACTGATCTCAGTTTCCCCCGCGCCCGTTTTCCTTGTCCTTCTCCTTGTCCTTGTTATTTCCGTTCCCGCCGTTGTTCCCGTTCCCATTGCCGCTGTTGCCGTTCGGCGGTTCGGGATTCTGCGCCGGTGGGACAGGAACGGGAACGCCGACCGACACAGGTGGCGCGACCGGAAGTTCTCCGGTGCCGGTGGGCGTCGGCAGGGGTGTCGGGGCCTGACTCGACGTTTCCGGTGCCACAGCGGGACTTTCCCCGCCGTCGTTACCCTGTGACGCGATTGCCAGGGCGCCCACGACCACTGCTACCACGACAGCGGCGATCGCTGCCAGGATCAGCCCCGTCTTGCGTGGCCGACGGGGATCGGCCGGGGGGAGTGGGGCCGCGGACAGAGTGGCGGGCGCGAACGCCATGGTTCGAGGTGGCGCAACCATCGGAGGGGGTGCCGTTACCCGCCCTGCATTGCCCAGAATCGCGTTGCGCATGGCCGCGGCGTCGCCGAATCGGTGCGCAGGATCGTGCGCCATCGCCTTCTCGACGGTGGACGCCAACGCGGGGTCGACGTCGGGTCGCACCTCGGACAGCGGGGGAGCGCCGCCTGCCAGGATCGCGCGGGCCAACGACAGAATGTTCTCGCCGACGAACGGGCGGTGTCCGGCGAGAGCCTCGTAGCCGACAACACCCACCGCGTAGAGGTCGTCGGCGACCGTTGCCGGTTTCTCCGCGATGCGATCCGGGCTCAAATACGCGACGGTCCCCAGCACCTGACCCGTCGTGGTGTGGCCACTGTCTGCGCTCTTGGCAATGCCGAAGTCGGCGACCTTCACGACACCCGTGCTACTGAACAGCACGTTGGCCGGTTTGATGTCGCGGTGCAAGATCCCACAGTCGTGGGCAGCGCCGACGGCGGCGAGTATGTCGGCGAGAATTGCGCGTGCTCGGGCCTCCGGAAGTGGGCCTCGAGCGATGTCGTCGGCGAGGGTGCGTCCGGGTAACCGTTCCATCACGATGTACGCAACGCCGGCGTCCTCGCCGCAGTCGTGAACGGCTACCACGTTCGGATGGTTCAACGTGGCCGCCATCCGAGCTTCGACCTCGAACCGTCGCCGGATATCGGGAATGGACGCATACTCGGGACGCAGCACCTTTACGGCGACCGGCCGTCCGAGCCGCAGGTCCCAGCCGTCGTGGACGTCGGCCATCCCCCCTCGGCCCAGCACTGTGCGCAGCTCGTACCGGGCTGCGAGGGTCTGGGGCGCTGACATAGCTTTCACGCTAGCGCCAGCGGTCCCCGCACGGCCAATGCAGCCGTTGCGAACTACGTTGCGGCCCACATTTCCGTAACACGCACTCCCTCTGTCACATGGTGATGCAGGTCAGGTCCGGGCAGAGCTGGTAGTCGGCGCCATACGCGACATCGTCGCAGAGGACGAGGAAATCTAGTCGAGGTCTACCTCGGTCCGGCTCGGTGCCTAGGCAGGACTAGGAAAGCTCCTGGGTTCTCCGCCTCGCAGTTCGGGGAGTCTGAAGTGAGGAAAGGCAACATCGGTGGCCAGGGCGGAAAACCCGCCGTATCCCGCCGGCGCAGCAAGAAAGGACTCTCATGCCGACCGAGACTTCGACAGCTCCCGGACGAGGCCTTTCGTTGATCAGTTCCGCCACGCATGAGGAGATCGCCACCCTCGTTCCGGGCGACTGGCAGCTGCGTGCTGCATGCCGTGGCGCTGATCCGGCGGTGTTCTATTCGCCCGAAGGCGAACGCGGTTCGGCTCGCGTCCGGCGCGAAGCGAAGGCTCGGCAGATCTGCAGGCCCTGCCCCGTGCTCGCGCCGTGCCGCGAGCACGCTCTGGCGGCGGGTGAAACATACGGCGTGTGGGGTGGGTTGACCGAGGCGGACCGACGGAAGCGCGCTCACCGACTTCGCCGCGGCGAGTCGACCACTCGGCTCGATCCCTTCGCTTCCGGTCGCAGCCGTTCGAGCAACGTCGACTCGCCTTGACAGCTACGGTGAGAACACACTGTGCCGAGGTCAGGAGTCGTCGTGCCCAAGTTGGAGATCAAGCGGACGTCCGAGCTCACTCGGAAGGAGGTGTCCGACAGGCTCATCGCGCTCGGGCAGGCCCTCGCGAGTGGCTCCGAGGTGGAACTGGGATCGGGTGGCGACTCGATCACCATCGACGTTGCCGACCAGGTTCGCTGGGAGCTGGAAATCGAGGTCGAAGGTGACCAGATCGAGTTGGAGATCGAAATCAGTTGGCGTGACGGACCGTCCGGGTACGAAGAGATTGAGGAGACACCTGCGGAATCGGAGGCTGAGATCTCGGCGAAACCGGCGCGTCGGGGACGACCGCGCAAGGTAACCGCCAAGTGATCTGCCTGCGCATGCCGGTCAGTTGACGGACTGCTGACACCTCGCGGTGATGCCCGCGAGGTTGCGCGTCACCGTCGCCGTAGATCGGGCCACGGCGGACGGCGCAGAACGGCCAACGTGGCGATCACCGCCGACGCCAAACCGATGAACTCGCCCAATAGCGCGATCCGCGTGGAATCGACGGCCGGCTGCCACGACACCCTGCCGCCGTGGATGACGAACACGCCGACCGGTGACGCAGCGAGGTCACCGCCCCGCCTGGTATCTCGTACGTTCGTGCTGCCGGAGCGAAACCCGCGGTGAACCCGCGCGACGGTGATGACCGTGGAACCGTCCGCCGTCTCGTAGGGCTCACCGAAGACGCGCGGCGCCCCGGTATCGTCCTGCCGAAGGTCCACGACTTTTCGAACTTCCATTTCGCTCTCCACACGGTCCCAAGATGCCGACGAACTTCACCATCGTCACACGCCTCGGTGCCCCAGATGCCGGATTGGACTCGCCAGCGTTGTCGCGGCTGTCCGGAGCTGGCCCTACCATGACCCCATGGCAGCTTCGGGCTCACGCAGACACCTCTCCGTCGTTCCCGACCAGCCGGTCATCGACCGGCCTTCGCAGCGCTCGGGACGACTCGACGTCGTGAGCTACCAGCTGCGCATCGAGCTCGACGACGTGTCGCCCACCATCTGGCGGCAGTTCGTCGTCCCGTCGAATCTGCGGCTCAACCAGCTGCATCCAGTGCTTCAGACGGTGATGGGGTGGTACGACAGCCACCTGCACGCGTGGGTCGGTGGGGAGCCGCCCGCATCCGAGCGGTACGAGATGCAGGAGAGCATCGACGAGGGCTTCGCCGACGATGACGACGAGTTGTGCGAGGACGACATCCGGCTGGACCAGGTGCTGGTGCAGCCGGGCGACCAGTTGTCGTATGCCTACGACTTCGGGGACGGCTGGGACCATACGATTGTCCTGGAGCAAATCCGGGCCGGTGATCCTGAGCCGAAAACGCAGTGCCTCGCCGGTGCCCGGGCCTGCCCTCCCGAGAATTCGGGCGGACCCGGTGGCTACGCCGATCTGCTGAGGGTGCTGGCCGACCCGAGCCATCCCGAACACCATGACGCGAGAGCGTGGGTGGGTTCGGGATTCTCGCCCGAGTCTTTCGACCCTGCCGTCGTCAATGCGAGTCTGGGAGGACACGAGGCAGTCCGGGCGCACGGTCCGGTGCCGGACTCGGCATTCGCCGAGTTGCTCGGCCACGTGCCGACCCGCGCTGCGCCGCAGGTCTATTCGATGCTCGAACGTGCCCATTTGACCCAACGATCGGGTGACTACCTGGTCGCGCAAGAGGCGGTGACACTGCACCTGCGCTGGTTCCTGCAGCGCATCGGACCCGACGGGATCACCCTGACGAAGGCCGGTCACCTCCCGCCGGCTGTGGTGGCCGAGGCCCGGGAACTACCGGGATTCGACGGCTGGCCGTCGACTGGTAACCGCGAAAACGATCAGCGGCCGGTGCACCTGCTGCACGTGTATGTGAAGACGCTGGGGTTGGCGCGCAAGTACAAGGGCAAGCTGGTGCAGACCAAGCTGGGGGCCGAGTTTGCGGGCAACGCGCGCGGCATGTGGAGCCACCTCCTCACCCGATTGCCCCTCGGCGCCGATCGGGTGGAGCGGGAAGCCGGATACCTGGTGCTCCTCGCCCTCGCCGCCGGTGCGTCACCGGAGGAACGTCAGAGCGTGGTCGCCGAGGGACTCGCCGCCCTCGGGTGGCGCGCGAGCGACAAAACGGTGGTCGAGGGGCTGGAGGCCTACTGGATCGCTCGGCCGACCATCGAGTTCCTCATGCTCACCGGTGCGATCGGCGAAGGTTACGGGGTGCACGACACCAGCGACCCGGAGTGGGGTCGACTCCTCGCGCGCATGGTGTTGTCGATGTGAGGTGGCGGCTCGGACTCCGACGAGGGGAACTGGAACCCGCCTCGTGACGCAGTCTGGCGTCGTTGATCGCTGACTTCTGCCGCGAAATCGATCACTCGATCGCTTGGCAGGCCGGCGGATCGAGTTCGAGTGCAGTGTCGGCCGGCGCAAACCTGGCGCTGATGCTTACGTGGTCGACCGAATGCTGCTGCCCAAACAAGGAATAGGGTTCGTAGGGCCCGAACTCGAACTCGAGTGAACGTAGCGCACCCTCGCCGGTGAGCTCGACGGCAATCGGGCCACCCAATCGCCCAAGAATCCAACGATCTCCCCAGACCCGGTCCGGTCTGTCCACGAACTCATCTTCCGGCTGTGTGGCTGAGGGCATGAGTTCTACCTCGAAGGTATCGAGTGCTGGATCGATCATCCGCGCCTGCTTGATTTCGCCGCGCAGGCTCTCGACGACTGCTCCGGTGACCCGCAACGCTTCTTCGACACTTATGGTGTCGGTGAAGTAGCCAACCGGCGCGTGGGGGTTCATCCAACAGCGCTGTCCGGCGGCACCGATGGATCCACCGACAGTCTCGCTCACCGTGTTTTCGGCGCCTTCTCCACCAAGCCCGATCACCGTCCCGACCTCGATCTCTGCAGGCGGTTGCGTCTCACCGACCTCGAACCGGAATCGACCCTCAGATAGGGCGATGAGGCCTTCGCCTGCCCAACGCGCATCCGTACTCTCGGCCCCTACTGACAGCGTCAGCACCTCTGCGGAGAATGCGTCGTTCGCCGCTGCCCCTACGAATGACTCGGGCGCGAGCCCTCCGCCGGGTGGCGTCGGCGTGTCATCGGAGCAGCCAACTGTCATCGCTGCAGTGATCACGCACAGGACGCTTGCTGCGAGGGTTCTCATGCCGCTATTTCTCGGCCGACTCAACATGCACGGCATCCCTTCGCTCGACTAACGCCCGTGGGTGCCCTGCCACACGTCGCCGGTGCGGGGGATCGAGGCAAAGTCTATCGCTACCCCGTCCAGTAGCTTCCGCGTCGCGTTTCGAGGTGCCGGCTCCGCCGATTCCGGCACACTGATTCCATGATCACACCGCCGCATCGCAGGTGGGTGCTGCATGTCGATCTCGACCAGTTCATCGCCGCGGTGGAGGTGCTGCGCCGGCCCGAGCTGCGAGGTAAGCCCGTGGTGGTCGGTGGGCGCGGCGACCCCACCGAACGCGGGGTGGTGTCGACGGCGTCGTACGAGGCCCGCGAGTTCGGGGTGGGTTCGGGGATGCCGTTGCGGACCGCGGCCCGCAAAATCCCCGACGCCGTGTTCCTGCCCGTCGACGCCGAGGCCTACACCGAGGTGTCCGCGGTGGTGATGGATACGTTGCGGAAGATGGACGCCGTGGTGGAGGTGATGGGCTGGGACGAGGCTTTTCTCGGTGTGGAAACCGAGGATCCGGAGGCGTTCGCCCGCGCCATTCAGGCGGCGGTGCTCGAGGCGACCGGGCTGCATTGCTCAGTGGGGATCGGCGACAACAAGTTACGTGCCAAGATTGCGACTGGATTCGGGAAGCCGCAGGGCATCTTCCGTCTGACGGGGGCGAATTGGTTCGAGGTCATGGGGGAGCGGGACACCCGCTCGCTGTGGGGCATCGGCAGCAAGACTGCGAAAAAGCTTGCCGCCCTGGGGCTGAACACGGTGAGCGAGTTGGCGGCGGCCGCGGACGAGGACCTCGCCACGACGTTCGGCCCGACCATGGGACCGTGGTACGGCAGGATCGGCCGGGGCATCGACCGTTCGCCGGTGACCGCCGATCCGTGGGTTGCCCGCTCCCACAGTCGGGAGACGACGTTTCAGCAGAATCTCGACGACTGGTCCGCCGTCACCGAAGAGATCCGACGTCTCGCCGTGCGGGTGCGGGAAGACATTGTGGCAGAGAATCGTCCGGCCGTTCGCGTCGCGCTGAAGGTGCGCTACGCGCCGTTCATCACCCGCACCACCAGCAAGGCTTTGCCGCAACCGACATTCGACGTCGACATCATCTGCGACGCCGCCGCGGCCTTGGTCGACCGATTCGACCACGACCGCGAAGTGCGCCTCCTCGGCGTGCGGTTGGAGATGACGCCGCCCACAAGGACGATCACCACCGGTTTGGAGGGGCATTGAATGTCTGAGCCGTTGTCCGTTCCTCGGGCCGCCCGCCACGTGAGTGGGCAGTGGAAGAGCTTGGCGAATGTGCATGGGACCGGGCAACGGTTTCACGCCACACTCGCCGAGGATCTACCACCCGCGGCCCACCGGTGGATCGTCCGTGCCGTCGTCGAGAACACGCCGCTTGCCCGAGCGGTACGACTCGAGATGCGTGGACAGATCCGTTTGGGAGACTGGCGGCACTTTACCGCCACCCAGCTCATCGCCCCGGGGGAAGGGTTTATCTGGGCCGCTACGGCGAAGGTTGCGGGTTTGCCGATTATGGGTTACGACCGTTTCACCAGCGGTAGCGGTGAGATGCGGTGGCGACTCGGCGGACTGATCCCCGTGATGTCCGCCCGGGGTCGTGATGTCACCAACAGTGCGGCCGGGCGCCTGGCCGGGGAGAGCATCCTCGTGCCGACCGCCTTTCCCCTGGCACGCTGGACCGGCGACGGGAACGATGTCTCGGCGACGTGGACCGTGGCTGGTCGCGAGGAAACCGTGCACCTGAACATTGCCGACGACGGCGCCCTGCGCGGTGTGCGGATGCAGCGGTGGGGCAACCCCGAAGGGCGGGGGTTCGGCCGTTATCAGTTCACCGTGGCGGTCGAGTCCGAGCGCACATTCGCCGGTATCACCATTCCGGCGCGCCTGCGCGCGGGATGGGACACCGGCGGCGCGTCGACCGGAGAATTCTTTCGCGCCGAGATCACCGACGCGGACTTCCGCTGACGCGACAGCCGCACGTCGCGTTGGCTGGGGTGGTGCAAGCATGCCTGCAGAGGGAAAATGTCTGGCATCCTCGGATCATGGCGGAACAGCGCAGAATTGAGCGCCTCGGCCCGAGCGACCTGACGGAACTCGCCTCAGACGTCGGGCCGGTGCCCATGAATGTCGGTGCCGTGCTCTTCCTCGCCGGTGACGAGACAGCCGGTAACGGGACAGTGGATTCGGCGACCATCGAGGCCACGCTCACGAAGCGGATCAGTGGGATACGACGGTTGCGGCAATGTCTGGTCGACCCGCCGCCGGGCCTGGGCCGGCCGTACTGGGCCGACAACGAACACTATGACGTCGGTGCCCATTTCGCACGGGTGCGCTGCCCGGCCCCGGGTGACCGCGACACCGCTCTGGCGATCGCGGTGGACGCAGTCACCCAGCCGCTGCCTCGCTCACGGCCGCTGTGGAGAGCGATCATCATCACGGACCTCGCAGACAATTGCGGTGCCGTCGGCCTCGTGATGGTGCTGCACCATGTGCTCGCCGACGGAATCGGTGGCCTGGCGATCCTCGCGCATCTGGTCGACGGCATGGCCGCGGCGGGATCGGCGGACGAGATCCCCACTACGTCCCCGTCGCCACGGCCGATGGAGCTTCTCGCCGACTGCGCCGTCGAACGCCTCCGCACGCTGCGGCAGATTCCGCGGACCGTGGCACGCGTGCGCGGGGGCTGGAACGAACTCGGACACAGTCTCGGTCGCCGAGCACCCCGATGTTCCCTGAATGCGGCAACCGGGCCGCGCCGCAGGGTGACGGCGGTGGAGACCGACCTCCGCCCTCTTCGGGACGCAGGGCGGAGTTCCGGGGCAACCGTCAACGATGTCCTCCTTGCCGCGATCACGGGAGCCCTGGCCGTACTCCTGCACCGACGGGGCGAGTTCCCGCTCGAGCTTGTGGTCTCGGTACCGGTCTCCGCCCGAAGGTCGACAACGAGCGGGCACCTCGGGAATCAGGTGGGGGTCATGCCGGTCCGGGTACCGCTGGCCGGAGGTCCGGCAGAGCGGTTAACCGCTATTTCGGGGATTACCCGCGCTCAGAAGATCAGAACCCGTGGCACGTCAGCGGCACTGATCGGGCCCCTTTTCCGGCTTCTGGCAGCTGTGAAACTGTTTCGGTGGTTCGTCGACCGTCAACGTCTCGTCAACTCGTTCTTGTCCAACCTGCCAGGTCCGCCGTCCCCACTAGCCATCGCCGGGGTTCCGATCGCGTCGATGGTGCCGATTACCGTCACCGCGGGAAATGTCGGTGTCGCGTTCGCGGCGCTGTCGTATGCCGGCACCCTCACGGTCACGATCATCGCCGACCCCGACGTGGTACCCGAGATCGACGACCTCGCTGCAGCCCTGCACGAACAATTCCGGGCGATCGACGAGGGCCAGCAGTCAGCGCGGTAGACAGTCGAACAGAACACACCTCCGAAACCGTGGGTGCACATCATTCGCGAGAAGGAAGGCGGCTCGGGGAGAACAATGGGCCGATGCCCCAAGTGCAGACCTTGCGAGTGGACCTGGAAGAGGTCGGTGCCCGGAACTGGTGGGCCGCCCTCCTCGCGACCCTGTCCGCCCAGTACGGCAACGCGTACCTGCGGTTCGTGGGGGTGGTCGACGGTGAACCGCGGTACTTCAGCGCAACTTTCCCCGTTCCCCGGACATGGGGATCGATCCCCCCGCGAGAGAAATGGGCACCCGGGATGACGGCTGCTCTCGCCGAGTTTCGGCGACAGATCGAGGACGACGGGTGGCGTCCCGTCGGCCACGGAGCGCAACCATGGTAGTTGACGTATCAACTACCGAAATGGGGACCCCATCCCGAAGCCTAGCCAGCTCCCGGCCGCGGCAGGATGTTGGTGACGACGTCAATGCCGTGTGGTGCGGCTGTTCGGGAGTTTGGTGGCGATGACGGCGGCCTGAGTGCGGCGTTCGACGCCGAGCTTGCTCAATAACCGGGATACATAATTCTTCACGGTTTTTTCCGCGAGGAACATGCGCTCCGCGATCTGCCGGTTGGTCAATCCTTCGCCCAGAAGAGTCAGGAGTGTGCGTTCCTGGTTGGTCAGTCCGGCGACCAGTCCTTCTTCCTCGCTGGGTTTGGCCCGCAGTTTTTCCATCAGGGCGGCGGCCGCACGATTGTCGAGCAGTGACTTCCCGGCACCGACCTCGCGGACTGCGTGGGCCAGTTCGGTGCCGCGGATGTCTTTGAGGGCGTACCCGCTGGCACCGGCAAGGATGGCGTCGAGCATGGCCTGTTCGTCGGTGAAGGAGGTCAACATCAAGCACCGCAGGTCGGGCAGCTGAGAGAGCAGGTCGCGGCACAGTTCGATGCCGTTGCCGTCGGGTAGCCGCACGTCGAGGACGGCGACGTCGGGTTGCAGTGCGGGAATTCGTGCAAGAGCCTCGGCGCAGTTCCCGGCCTCGCCGATGACGTTCAGTTCCGGATCGGTGGACAGCAGATCCGCGATACCGCGGCGCACGACCTCGTGATCATCGACGAGAAAGACTGTGATCATGCGGCTCAGAACTCCATTTCCGGTGGTCAGCGCCCTGAATGACAGCGTACGTGATCGGGCATACGCATCATTGCTTTCTCGAGAATCTGCGGGCAATGGGTGTCAGCGGAGATCACCGGCGGGGCGGAGCAGCGTGGTGCGGTGTCCGCTGATCTGTTCGATGCCGATAACGAGGTAGCGGTCGTCTCGAGAGCTGCTCCACGGTATGCGGGCTGGATCGGCGAAGCCGATCAACCCGTCGGTGTCGGACAGTACCCGTGACCTGCCCATTGCCAGAACACTCCAGCCGCTGCGGGTGGCCGGGTCGATGGTCCCCGCCTCGAACGCGAGCACCCCCCGGTCGAACCTGTCGAACCACGGGTTGTTGCCGGTGGGGATGACGAGATCGCCGTCGAGGGCCGCGAACGTGACCGGCCGCACCGCGGGCAGCGCGTCCTCGGTGTAGACCAGCCGGCCGGTCGGAACCGAGCGCAGCAACCTCCGGCATTCGGCAATGGGGAGCGGACCGTCCGAATCCATGGCCACCACGGGTGGTTTTTCCTGATACATGACTGCTTCTTCCGTGGGACGAGTACCGACCCCACCAGCATCGGGGCTGGTGCCAGGACGCAAACAGAGGACAAAGTCGTCACTGTGGCCGTCGAGCGCCCCGACTGCGATTTCCGGGACTGTTCCGGCTGTACTCGTTGACCGTCCTTCTCGAGCCACGTGATAGGGGCGGGTGAACCGCCGTGCCTGCCTGCGTGGTCGTGGTGTGATGGGGGGTGAGTGTCGATAATCGGCAAGTAGGAGCGAACGATGGGCGCCGACGAGGAACCGTTACTGACAGGTGCGTTGTCGCAATTGCGGCTGCGAGAGCTGCTTGTCGAGGTTCAGGACCGCATCGGCCAGGTGATGGACTCCCGCGACCAGATCGACGCTCTCCTCGAAGCGGTGCTCACCGTCGCGTCCGGGCTGGAATTGAATGCGACCCTCAAACGGATCGTGCACGCGGCAATCGAGTTGGTCGACTGCCGATACGGTGCCCTGGGAGTGCTCAATCCTTCTCGGGACCGACTCCAGGAATTCGTCTACGAGGGGATTGACGAGCACACACGGGAATTGATCGGTGAGCTCCCGACCGGCCACGGGTTGCTGGGGTTGTTGATCGAGCAGCCCAAGCCCATCCGTCTCGACAGCATCGCCGCACACACGGCGTCGTCGGGTTTCCCGGACCATCACCCGCCGATGCGCACATTCCTGGGGGTACCGGTGCGAGTGCGCGGGGAGGTCTTCGGGAACCTGTACCTCACCGAAAAGGTGGGAGGTCAGTCCTTCACCGAGGACGACGAGGTCGTCGTCCAAGCACTCGCCGCCGCTGCGGGTATCGCCGTCGACAATGCTCGACTATTCGAGGATGCCCGGCTGCGACAGCGGTGGCAGCACGCGACCAGCGAGATTCGCGGGGAACTGCTCGCGGCCACCGATACCGGGGAAGTCCTCGACCTCATCGCCCAGCGAGCGCGAACACTCGCCGTCGCCGACCACGTACTGATCGCCCAACCCGACGACCCCGATGTCGAGACCGCCGAGGTCACCACGCTGACGGTCACCGCCTACGCCGGCGACGACCCCGCCGCCTTTCACCGCCGGCACATCCCCGTCGACGGCTCCGACACGGGACGAGCGTTTCGCACCGGGAAGCTGACGCAGGTCCCCCACTTCGCGGACCGCGACCGCTACGGGCCCGCGCTGCTGCTGCCGCTGCGGGTTTCGGCGGACACGATCACCGGGGTGCTGGCCATCATCCGCGAACTCGGGGCGGAATCGTTCGACGATCGGCAACAATCGTTGGCCGCCGAGTTCGCCGATCAGGCTGCCTTGGCGCTCAAGCTCGCCGATGATCAACGGCAGCTGGCCGACATGTCGCTGATCTCGGACCGTGACCGGATCGCGAGGGACCTCCACGACCACGTCATCCAGCGTCTGTTCGCGCACGGTTTGAATCTGCAGAGCACCCAGGCACGCACCCGGGCGCCCGAGATTCGCGCACGACTCGAGGACATGATCGACGACGTGCAGCAGATCATCACCGACGTCCGGACGACGATCTTCGATCTGCATCGCGAAACGGACGAGGATTCCCGGCAGCTGCGGCAGGTCCTCAACACCGTCGTTGCCGAGCAGACCGAAAACAGTGGCCTGCGCACCACGGTCCGGATGGCCGGGCCGCTGAACGTGGTCACCGGTCCGCTCGCCGACCATGCCGAAGCGGTATTGCGGGAGGCGCTCAGCAACGTCGTGCATCACGCCCGAGCCCGTGCGGTCACTGTCACCGTCTCGGTCGGTGACGACCTCACCGTCGACGTCAGCGACGACGGCATCGGCCTCCCGCCGGCAGTGGCACGCAGCGGTTTGCACAATCTCGCCGCTCGAGCCGAGCAGGCCGGTGGGACTTTCACGATCGCCTTGCAGGACACGGGCGGGACTCGATTGACGTGGGCGGCCCCGCTACCGGAGGTGTGAAGTGTTTTGTCGGGTGGCATAACCTTCAGTCGAGAGTGACAATGCTCCCGGGCTCCAGTGTGGCAACCTGATCGCGGCAGACTATCTCGATCGGTCGCTGGTTGCCGGCCGCTGCGCTCACCTGGACCTTTCTGCCGGTGACGGTCAGCCAGAGTTGGAGTCCTCGGTACACGATGGGAAACTCCAGTGCGCCGAGTTCCTCCGGCCATTGCGGGCCGAATACCAAACGATCCCCGCGGGTTTCGAGTCCGGTGAAGCACCGCTGGAGCAGGTCGACGCTCCCCGCCATCGCGGCGAGGTGTATGCCCTCGGCCGTCGTACCGCCCTGGATGTCGGCGATGTCGGAGGCGAGTACCCGTTCGAAGTACTCCAGGGCGTTGTCGCGGTTGGCGCGCGCGAGAACCCAGGAATGCACCACCGCACTCAGAGTCGAACCGTGTGAGGTGCGGGCAAGGTAGTAGTCGACCGTCCGCGGAATGGCCTCGGGTTCGAGGTGATAGCCGAGTCCGCCGAACAGGTCCCGCAACTCATCGGCGGACAGTAAGTAGAAGAGCATCAACACATCGGCCTGTTTGGAGGCGCGGTAGCGGTTGACGTCGTCGTCTTCGGCCTCGAGGATCCGGTCGAGCCGTTGAATGTTGCCGTAGCGCTCGCGGTAGGCATCCCAGTCGAGTTCGGCGAGGTTGTCGTACCCCTCGAACTGGCTGATCACCTGATCATGGAACGGCACGAACATTCGGCGGCTCACGTCTTCCCACCGTGCCATTTCCTGCGCGTCCACCGCCAGGTTCTCGACCAGGTCGACCCGGTCCGGCGACGCAAGCGCGTCGAGAGCCTCGAGAGTGCGCAGGATGACCCACACCGCCATCACGTTGGTGTAGGCGTTGTTGTCGATTCCACCGAATGGTGATCCCGGGTAGCCGGAGTGGAACTCGTCGGGCCCCATGACCCCGCTGATGACATACCGGCCCCGCAGCCGGTCGTAGGTGGCGAGACTGGCGAAGAACCGTGCGATCTCGACCAGCAATTCGGCCCCGCACTCGGTGAGAAACTCCAGGTCGCCGGTCACCTGGTAGTACTGCCAGACGTTGTAGGCGATCGCTACCCCGATGTGGTGCTGGCGCCAGCTCGGGTCCGGCAGCCACCGCCCCGACGCCGGATTGAGATGGAGCTGCTGGCTCTCCTCCCGGCCGTCGCTGCCCGATTGCCAGGGAAACATTGCACCCCGGTAGCCGGCCGCTCTCGCGGCGCGCCGGGCCTCGGGGAGCCGGCGGTACCGGTAGCGCAGCAGCGACCGGGTGAGGGAGGGAACCCGCATGTTCAATACAGGGAAGACGAACAATTCGTCCCAGAAGATGTGCCCGCGGTAGGCCTCACCGTGCAGTCCCCGGGCCGGCACCCCCACATCGAGGTCGGCGGTGTTCCGGGAGACCGTCTGCAGCAGGTGCAGGAGATGGACGTGCACGATGCGGGAGGCGTCCTCGTAGCCCTGCAGTTCGATTCCTACCCTGTCCCACAGGTGTTCCCATGCCAGGACGTGGCCGTCGAGCACCTCGTCGAAGCGGCCGAGTTCCGCGAGCGGGCGTGCAGCTTCGTCCGCGGGATGTGACACCGCATGATCACGGCCCGTGAAGACCGTGACCATCTTCTCGAGCGTGACTGATTCGCCCGGGGCCATTTCGACGGCGATGTCGTGCCCGATGTGCCTGTCATCGGCGAACAGCTGGTAGCGGCAGTCAGCTCTCTCGGTATTGCGCCACAATTGGTTTCGGGCGGCCATCGCCACAGGTATTCCGGACTGTCCGGTGTGCATCGACAACAGTACGGAGTCGTCCGTCAGCTCGGTGGCGCGCAGTGGAGTGAGGTGGTCGCTGGCCAGTTCGCGGTAACGCTCGACGAGGGTGTTACCCACCGAACCGTCGAGCACCGACCGGATTTCGAGCTGCCCCGACCAGTCTTCTGCCACGATCGTCGTCTGCAGCGCACACACGTGGGGCAGGTGCATCGCGACGAAGCGCCGCTGGACCACCGAGGTGGTGCGGCCGGCCTCGTCGCGATAACGCCATCGCCGGGTGAGGACGGCACGGCGCACATTGAGATATTGGCGGTAGTCGAGGAGTTCGGCCGCATCGATGTCGAACCACGGCGCGCCGTCGATACGGAAGGTGGTCGCAAGCCAATTCGGCGCATTGACCAGACTTTCATTGACGATGGTCATTCCGGACCGTTCGTCGCTGAGCCGGTTGTAGACGCCGGCGAGGTAGGTGCCCGGATAGTGCACGGCGCCGGCACCGGACTCGGGTGCGCACCCGCGGGTGGCGAAGTAGCCGTTTCCGACGGTGCAGAGCGCCTCACGCAGTTTCTCGGCAGTCGGGTCGTATCCGTCGAAGAACAGGATCCAGGCGTCCGCCCGCGAGACCGTTTTCGGATCCCGCGCGAGTAGGTCGGCCAATCGCTGCAGCAGCTCGCACACCTGTGCGGGTCCATCTACCGCGAACCCGGCTGCAGACCGTCGATCGCCCGCCTCCTCGCTGCGGACCACGATTCCCACCCCGGTGGTCGCAACGGCGTCGAAAGCGTCCTCGTCGGTGAGGTCGTCGCCGACGTACAGGGGAAGCAGTTGCGTCGAATCGAGGACGTGTCCGAGAATCCACTCCAATGCCCGGCCTTTGTCCCAGCGGATGTCGGGACGTAGTTCGACGACCATGCGGCCCGCTGCGACGCGCAGACCATCAACACCGTGTGCGGCCTCGTACACTGCCGCGATCACCTCGTCGACGCGGGCCGCGGCGACGTTGCGGTAGTGGACTGTCACCCCGAACCGCTTGTATTCCACCAGGACACCGGGAATTCCGTGGAGCTGTTCCTCGACGAGTCGTCCAGTCTGCGCGAGCAGACTCACCGCGGTGAGCGCCTCGGGATTCTCGTAGTGCTCCCCGTCCGGCCCGCTCAGTTCGAAACCGTGGCTGCCCGCGTACCAGATCCCCTCCATGCCGATGCGCGACCGGACGTCCTCGAGATCGCGGCCGCTGATCACGGCCACGGGACACTCGCGGGCCAGTCGGGCCAGTTGCGCTGCGGCGCCGTCGACGAGGACCGCCGCGGACGGGTCGCTGACGATATCGGCGAGGGTGCCGTCGAAATCGAGGAAGACCGCGGGCCGCCGGATACGCAAATGTGCGGTGAGTTCGTGCCGGGAGGTCATCGCGTCGGGGATCTGCGACAGGGGACGATCCCCCTGGCGGATCGTGATGTCCGCCGGGTCGGTCACCACGTGGTCGGCACCCCAGGAATCCTTTTCCGGGCCGATCCCTACGACCAAGGCGAACCCGCTCCGCTCAGCTGCTGTCGCAGCCGCTTCCGAACGAGTGATTACGACTGATGCGGCGGGCTGGGTTCCGAGCCGGTGTGCGGCCTCGGCCGGCGCCACACCACCGATCCGGACAGGAAACAAGTCGGCGATTCCGGCGTCCTCGATTGCCGGCTTCACATCGCCGCTCGGGGAGAACACGGCCGTGTCGATGCCCAGCGCACGCAGCCGGCGCACCAGCATGACGGTGGAATCGACGGTCACAGGCTTCCCGGACCTGGTGTCGACAACCACACCGAGGTCGAAGAGGACGGCGCCGTGCCGGCGCAGATCGATCACAGGTCCGGCCATGGGTTCAGCTTTCGCGTTGTGCAGAGCTGTCCGGGTGCTTGTCGAGTGGGGTCCAGAGTACGTCGAACTATCGGGTGTGACCATGTGACCAATGGCCCTCACGTCGGGGCCGGCGCGCCACCACACTGAGGTACAGGACTCATGATCCCGGAGGCGGACAGTGAAACCAGGAAGAATCGTGGCGCTCGTCATCGGATGTCTGTGTGCTTTGCTCGGGTTCGCCCTTCTGAGCGCTGCAGTGTTTCTCGGGTGGGCATACTTCACACAGAACGAGGACGGTCATTTCACCTCACCCACCCAGAGGTATCAGTCGTCCGCGAACGCCCTGGTGTCGGAGCGGATCGACCTTTTCGAGGAAGCCGACCTTCCCCAGGGCTTCAGCACCGAGGATCTCGGCCGGGTGTTGCTGCGCGTCACCTCGGACCCGTCGAACCGGGAGATCTTCGTCGGAATCGGCCCTCGTGAGGCGGTGGAAGGCTATCTCTCCGGTGTCGCGCGCTCCGAGGTGACGGAGGTCGAATTCAACCCCTTCCAGCCGAGCTACCGTCAGATCACCGGTGACCGGCAGCCGGAAGCCCCTTCGGCGCAGACATTCTGGTCCGTCTCGTCCACCGGAGCTGGCACTCAGGAGGTGCAGTGGGATCTTCAGCGCGGGTCCTGGACCGCTGTGGTGATGAACGCCGACGGCCGTCCCGGCGTCTCGGTCGATATCCAGGCCGGTGCACGGCTCGACTTCCTCGGTCCGCTCGCGCTCGGTGTGCTCCTCGCCGCCGTGGTGATGCTCGTCGTGGGCATACCACTTGTGGTGGTCGGAGCGCTCGGGCTCGGCCGGCACGGTCCACCCCAACCGCACTGGCCGGCACCGGCGGGTGGAACCGGCGCGGCGTCCGCCCCCACCACACCGTCGACCGCAGACACACCCGCGCCGTCGAAGCCCTATCCCGCGCACCTTCGAGGTGATCTCGACCAGCCGCTGTCACGGTGGTTGTGGCTGGTCAAGTGGTTGCTCGCGATTCCGCACTACGTGGTGTTGGTCTTCCTCGGTCTGGGCTTGTTCGTGACCACGGTGGTGGCAGGATTCGCGATTCTCTTCACGGGGCGGTATCCGCGGGGGTTGTTCGACTTCAACGTCGGAGTTCTGCGTTGGCTCTGGCGTGTGCAGTTCTACACCTACTCCGCGCTGGGCACCGACCGGTATCCGCCCTTCACGCTGGCGCGCACCGACTACCCGGCTGACTTCGATGTCGAATATCCCGAGCGACTCTCCCGCGGTCTGGTCCTGGTGAAGTGGTGGCTGCTGGCGATACCCCACTACCTGATTCTGGCCGTGCTCGCCGGGGGTTGGTTCGGCGGCTGGCGGTTCGGAGTCACCAGCGGCGACGACGGAGTCCCCGGGCAGCCCTGGCTGTTCGGTTCGCTGCTCGGTGTCCTCATCCTGGTCGCGGCGATCATCATCTTGTTCACCGGCCGCTATCCCCGTCCGCTCTTCGACTTCGTCATGGGTATCAACCGCTGGGTCTACCGAGTCCTCGCCTACGTCGTGCTCCTTCGCGACGAGTATCCACCCTTCCGATTCGATCAGGGACCACGCGAACCCCACGAACACACCGCATCATCGGGCCCGGCACCGGACGACCAGCCGGCTGCCGGTCACCCCCAGGAGTCGACCCGATGACTGTCTTGGTGGGTTACGCGACCGCGAGGGGATCGACCCGAGGGGTGGCCGAGCGCATTGCCGCGCAGCTCGAATGCGCAGGTGAGCAAGTGGACGTACAGCCGTTGAGCGACATCACCTCGGTGCGCGAATACGAGACGTTCGTTGTCGGGAGCGCCATCCACAGTGGTCAGTGGCTTCCCGAAGCGGCGGCCGCCATCGGGCGACTCCGCCCGCAACTCGCCGGCCGAGCGCTGTGGGCGTACTCCGTGTCCTCGGTGGGGGCGACCAGCACGATCCTGTCGAACCGGGTGGCGTCCTATCTTCGCCGGGTCACCCCTGAACCGCGCGTGGTGCAGCACTTGCGGGAGGCCGCGGATGTTCGCGGCCACCGCTTCTTCGCCGGAGCCATCGGCCGCGGTGACTGGCCGGGCTTCGGTCGGGTGCTCTTCCGGCTGATGGGTGGGCATTATGGCGATGCCCGCGACTGGGCAGACATCGATCAGTGGGCGGAGTCTATCCATCACCGGGATGCCCAGGTGCGCGGCGAATGACAGTATCCGAGTCCACACCCACAGCTTCGGACCTCGATCGTTCCGGGGATGGCGTCCCCGGTCTGTCGTCGGCCCGGTGGATTGCTCTGTGTGCCGCAGCGGAGGCTGTCGGCATGACGGCCGCCGCCCTCGCCGCGAAGCTGGCACAACGAGTATCGGGTGATGCTCGTCACGGGCACTCGGAACAGTGACCGGGCTGGTAGCCGGGACGGTGCTGGGCGTGATCACCGGACGGTTCTTACCCGGGCCGGACGACATCGTTCAGCCACATGACGGTGTTCCACAAAGATGAGGAAAGGAAAACGAGTGAGAAGAAGCCGGAAAACCTGGAGTGACATGACAGATCGTCAGCGCGGCGGGCTGGCGGTGCTCACGATCGTTCAGATGGTGCTGGCCGTCGCCGCTTGGGTGGATCTCGCTCGCCGCGATCCTCGCGAGATCAACGGCAGCAAGGGAAAATGGGCGGCGGTCATCGCCGTCAATTTCATCGGGCCGGTCGCCTACTTCACGCGCGGCAGGCGCACCGTGCTGTGAGCGCCTGTCCCGGGTGGTGTGGCATGCACACACAGCACCCGGGCTGAAGGCGCACCGCTCAGGTGTGCGCCGGGGACTGCTTCGCCAGCATCTGACCCCATTTCTGCGCCCGTGCTTCCTCACCCTCGACGAGCTGGTTCTTCGTATCGACGAGAAAGCTCTCCGGATCGGCAACCAGCTCGAAACCCAAATGCCGCAACTTCTTCGAAATTCCTTTCGACGCCCGTCCGGTAATGAGTGCGGGCTTGTCGATGCGAGTATCGAACGCGGCAGCATTCCCCTCGTCCACGGTGAGCCCGTCGAGCCACTCACGAATTCCCGTACTGGCCGCATCTGGTTCCAGTGTCAGGTTGCTCTCCGGCTTCTCGGCGGCCTCCACCGCACCGCGCCGGGTCGATTCCCGGCTCATCCCGTGCACGTGGGTGGGACCACCCACGATCAGGAGATCGTATGAGGACACGTCCTGTTGGGGTACCTGCGACACGGGGATCGTCGTGACGTCGCCCGCAGGCGCGAATCCTCGCGCAATCGCCTCTGCCACCGCATGGGTATTGCCGTACATCGACTCGTAGACAATCAGTGTTCGCATGTCGCCGCCTCCTGGTTCGCTTGTTCGGTACCAGCTGAACCGCACGGGTGAGGTTCAGCCCGTCACATCTGGTTTACCTTCGAGTCTTTCACCGCCCGAGGTCTCGGCAGAGGGCACAAGGTCATCCGAAAGTCCCTTCCAGCGTGCAGACGTCACTCGACATCGAGGTGTGATGACCTAGGGCCCTATCGGCGCCGGCCACAGGTGACCGATCCTGAAGGTGTTCGGCGAAAGTCCGGAAATGTGTTGCAATGACTGGAGTTGGACGATGAGCACTCTTGCGAACCGCCAGTCCGTGGTCGTCGGTGTCGACGGCTCCGAACGCGCGATGCGGGCCGCCGTATGGGCGGCCGCCGTGGCGCGACGACGATCCGCGCCGCTGCGCCTTGCCCATGCTCTCCCCAGTCCCGGATACCACTACAGCGAAGCTGCCCTGCTGTTTCAGAACGAGTTCGCCGACGAAGTCCGGCAATCGGCCGAGGAGATTCTCGGGCGCGCCGAGCGGCGAGTGCGGCAGGAGTGTCCGGACGTCCGGGTGTCCTCGAGCATCCACCCGGGACCGGCAGGGATGTCGCTCACCGGACTGAGCAAGCACGCGGAAATGGTGGTGGTCGGATCCACGGGCGCCGGGATGGTCGAGTCACTGTTCACGGGGTCCACCGTGGTGCGGGTGGTCAACCACGCACACTGCCCTGTCACGGTCTTCCGATCCGACTCCGAGTCACCGGTGCCCGATCACCGGCCTGTCGTGGTCGGCGTCGACGGAAGTGCGCTGAGCATCAGGGCGATCGAGTCCGCCGTCGACTTCGCAGTGCTCTTCGACGTCCCGCTCCTCGCGGTGCACGCATGGGGTACAGGTGACATGTCCCGAGGCCGCTCCGCTGCGACCAAGGTGGACTGGGCCGCCATGGCAGAAGAGCAGACGGCACTGGTAGCAGAAAATCTTGCCGGTTGGCGAGAGAAGTATCCGGACCTGGAAGTCACCACGGTCATCGATGAGCGGAACCCTGCCGAACTGTTGCTGCACTTTGCGCGCGACGCACAACTCGTCGTCGTGGGAAGTCACGGCCACAATCGATTCGCCGGATCGCTGCTGGGGTCGACCAGCCAGAACCTTCTGCACCATGCATTGTGCCCCATCACGATCTGCCGTCCACCGAGGAGTGAGAAGCGATGACCTGGCCACTGGCGCTCGTGTTGATAGCGCTCATCTTTTCTATGACAGCCATCGTCACGTCATACATTGCGGTGCGCGGTAGATCGAGGCCACCACAGAAATAGGTCCCCGCCCGAACATCCGCCGTCGGACCTGTGTTTTGGTGCCGTCTCAGTCGCTGCGGAAGTCGATGTCCGGGCCGCCAGTCCATGTGCAGAGCCAACACGTGCTCGTGGGTGGTCGTCTGTACGTCGCGGAAGTGCGCGAGAGTGTCTTCACCGAGCAACCGGATTCGCCGCTGTGCGATGTCCCCTTCATTGCAATCACGTGATGAAAACCGCTCGCTTAGATCTGTACGCAGTCCCTGCGGTCGCGACGCCAGGCGAACTCCGGGTCACTTGCGGACGATCATCACCGGGCACCGGGCGGCATGGAGTACGGCCCGGCTGGTGGACCCGAGGAGTAGGGAGGTGAAGCCGCCGCGTCCGCGGCTGCCGGTGACGACGAGCTGCGCTTGCTCGGACAGTTCGACGAGGTGGTCGATCGGTCGATCCCGGACGACCACCTTCCGGACAGTGACGCCCGGGTAGGACTGGTGCCAGCCGGCCAGGCTTTCGGCGAGTACGGCCTCTTCCGCGACGGCGATCGCGGGCCAGCTCAGATCGTGATGGTCCGCGTCGTCGGTGGTGAAGACGGTCGATAGATCGAAGTCGCTCCACGCGTGCACCGCAACCAGATCGCAGTCGCGGAGAGCGGCTTCCTCGAACGCCGCGCCGATCGCCGGTGTGCTGCGCGCCGATCCGTCGACCCCGACCACCACCGGGCCGTCGAGAACAGCGTCCACGGGGTCAGGTATGCCGCGAACCACAACCACCGGGCACGGCGAGTGGGCGGCGACCGCCGTGCTCACCGAGCCGAGGAGGCCACCGGCGACACCGCCGAGCCCCCGGGATCCCACGACGAGCATGCGGGCCGATTTCGCCAACTCCAGAAGGACAGTCGCGGGGCTGCCCTCCCGAAGCGTGGTGCGCACCGTCAGCGGTGCGTCACCGACCGCCTTGGTTGCCAGTTCCGCCGCCCTCTCCAGGCGCTGCTTCCCGGCGTACTCGAGATCCGTGAAGGCACCCGCCGAGAGGTTGATGGCGTCACCGTAGGTTCCGCGCCGCACCACAAGCGACGAAGCCAGCAGCAACGGGGCGCCGCGGACCACGGCCACGTGTGCCGCCCAACGTACGGCGTCGAGTGCATGGGCGGAGCCGTCGACTCCGACGACGATGGGAATGTCTACTCGCATGGTGGCTCCTGTCGATGTGACCGGTCTTCTGTCCAGAATCCGGGATCATCGTGAGGTACAGGTAGGGCCGAAGGGCACTTCGTCGGTACCCGTGGTCCTCCGGGTCCCCCAGGGGCCGGTGGTCACGAGAGGCGAAAGACCCTGTGGTGATGACCGCCTGGCGGGGGACACTCGAGGTACGAGCCGTGCTGTACCGACCCGGGTTGGTGCGCCGGCGCCGAGAAGCCTGGAAGGACTGATCGTGATGTACCACAACGATCCAAGCGGTTGGGGATACGCGTTGATGTTCGTCGGGATGGCCCTCTTCTGGGGGTTGCTGATCGTGGGCATCGTCGCGATGATCCGCTATCTGGGCCACGGAATGCAGACCCCCCACAATGTGCCGTCTGCCCGCGATGCCGCGGAAAAGGTTCTGGCGGAACGGTTCGCGCGAGGTGAGATCGACGAAGCGGAGTACCGGACACGTCTGGCGACGTTGCGCGCCGAGACAGCGTCCTAAGCGAGTGATGACGACGTCGGCGAGGAGGTGATCGACATGGATGCACTGCAGATGGCTCACGAGCTCATGATGTGGCTGCATGGCGCCGGCCTACTGCCGCACGAGTTCATGATGTGGCTGCATGGCGCGGGCATACTGCCGCACATGCCAATGCACATGATGCCGATGTAACGGCGAGAACGAAGGGACAGCTTTTTCAGTACTGGATTGCGGTGATCACGGTGAGCGCAACGAACAGATATATGACGCAGACGGACTACATGTCGTGGCGGATGGAGGCAGATCCGATCCTGCGCTCGACCATTGTTGCGGTTGCCGTCCTCGACCGGGTTCCCGACTGGCCGCGGTTCGTCGACATGATGGAGCGGGGGACGAAGCGGGTTCCGATCTTTCGGCGCAAGGTGGTCACCGCTTCGGTGGGCGTTGCCCCGCCCCGCTGGGTCGAGGACCCCGACTTCGACCTCACCTGGCACGTAAGACGTTGCACGCTCACGGAACCGGGCGGTTGGGACGGAGTGCTGAATTTTGCGCGCACCACCGGTATGGCGGCCTTCGACAAGGAGCGTCCCCTCTGGGAGTTCACGGTGCTCGACGGGCTCGGCCATCACCGGGCGGCCCTCGTGATGAAGGTTCATCATTGCCTCACCGACGGCGTCGGCGGCATGCAGATCGCCCGGGAGATCGTGGACTTCACCCGGGAAGGAACCGTGCGCGCAGACGATGCCGAGGTGGTGGTGCCGGACGACGGGCGAAGGTCCGGGCCGATCGATGGTCTTGCCTGGTACCGGGATATGACGGGTCGCATCGTACGAGGGGTGTCGATCGGGATGGTGCGGGGAGGCGAGGGGCTGATCCGACGTCCGGCCGACTCGTTTCGCCGGTCGGTTGATGTCGTGGCTTCGACGATGCGTTTGACGCGTCCTGTTCGCACCACGCTGTCCCCGGTGATGAGGACGCGCACCACGCGCCGCAGGTTCGCCGTCCTCGAGGCCCCGCTCGAACCGCTCGGCCGGGCCGCCGAGTCCGCGGGCGGATCGCTCAACGACGGCTTCCTCGCCGCCATCCTGCTGGGTATGGCGAAGTATCACCGGGTTCATGGCGCCGAAATTCCGGCACTGAGAGTCACATTGCCGATCAGCTTGCGCACCGACACCGACCCGCTCGGTGGTAACCGCATTACTCTGGCGCGGTTCGCCTTGCCGACGAACATCGAAGACCCCGCCCAGTTGATACGGGAGGTTCACGCCGTTGTGGAGAGTTGGCGCAGAGAACCGGCGATTGCGTTGTCGTCACACATTGCCGGCGCATTGAATCTGCTACCCCCTTCGCTTCTGGGTAACATGCTCGAGCATGTCGACCTGGTGGCGTCGAACGTGGTGGGATCACCTGTACCGCTCTTCATGGCCGGCTCGCAGATCGTCCGGTATTACGCCTTCAGCCCCACCCTCGGGTCGGCGTTGAACGTCACCCTCATGTCCTACACGTCGCAGTGCTGCGTGGGCATCAACGCCGACCTCGGCGCCGTCCCCGACCTCGAGACGCTGACCGACTCCCTGGCAGACGGTTTCCGCGCCGTTCTGGCCCTGTGCTCGCCGGCACCCGACACCGCAATCGTCTCGGTACCGTGACAGAAGGTCGACCAGAGTAGAGCAGTTACCGCTCGATCAGGAATGCCAGGAGCCGGCGAACCGCACATCGGCGACACCGGGAACCGTCTCGGCGAGGGCGGTGACCACGCCGCGTTCCGGGTCGTCGGCGGAAAGACCACCGATGGCGACCTTGCCGTCCGCGACCTCGACGGTCCAGCGCCGCGAACCCGCGTACACGTCGAGGCGATGCTGCACCTCCTTCGCGATGTGAGTGTCGTCCATCGTCAAGGCACCGAGAAGATCACGCCGGGTCACGATCCCGATGAGGTCACTTCCCTGAACGATGGGAATCCCACGCAGACCCGAGCGCAGCATCGCGGAGGCGAGATCGCTGAGGTCGGTGTCCGCGGTCATGGCGATGACCGGGCTGGTCATCGTCTCCTTCACCGCCGCATCGGCCTGCGGAAGGGCTCGGAACTTCTCCCGGAGCAGATCACCCTCGGACGCTATACCCACCAGCCGGTGTGCCTCATCGACCACCGGGAGCACGGTGAATCCGAACTCTCCGATGATGCGGAGGCACTCGTCGATCGGTGTCGACGGCGCCACGGTGGTGACCGGGCTGCTCATGATGTGTCGCGCCTGCATGACGGCTCCTTCCCTCTGCACAAGCCTGGCCCGCCCGCGGCCGTGGGGGAAGGGCCATTGGGCCTTTGTCGTCCTTGATGGACAGCGTTCGGTTGCCGCTACCGATTTCGGTGACAATTTCTGGGAGGTAGGGCCGAAGTGCCCTGGTCCGCGGCCACGTGAGGGGGCGATCGTGGTGGGTACGGAGGTGGCAACCATGATCAAGCATTGGCTCCTGATGGAAGCTGGGGGAGAGGACTCCCGAACCCCCTACCGCACCCGGGTGGCCGGTGCAGGCAGGCATCTCCCGGTCACACGGCTCACCACCGAGAAGCTGATGGCAACGACCCGTCACACCACTCACATCGACCTCGAACGCTTGACGGGAATCCGCGAGCGGCGGGTCTCGGTGGGAGACGAGGATTCCTATACCCTCGCCGCGGCCGCGGCGCAGGACGCCTTGGAGCACTCGGGTCGGGATGCGGGTTCCCTCGACGCCGTCATCAGCTGCAGCATCACCAAGTTCCGGGGCGGACTCACCCAGTGGCTCGAGCCGACGATGAGCAGTGCTGTCGCCCGGGCGCTCGGCGCGGATCGGGCGATGACCTTCGACGTGTCGAACGCGTGCGCCGGAATGCTGACCGGAGTCACGGTGGCGGACAACTGGATCCGGCAGGGCGTTATCGAACGGGCGTTGATCGTCAGTGGTGAGTACATCTCGCAGCTCGGGCAGAACGCGGCGCGGCACATCCATAACATCATGAGCAAGGAATTGGCGTCGTTGACGCTGGGCGATGCGGGTGCCGCACTGGTCCTCGAGCGGGCTCCGGCCGGATCGGCTGGAATTCGGTTCGCCGGCTTCACCACCGTCGCCGATTACAGCCGGCTATGCCTGGCCTACCCGAAGGGCAACGAACCCGGCGCGCGCATGTTCACCAATTCCCGCGGCATCCAGAAAGCCGCCATCGCGGACACACCGCTGCTGTTGCACGAGGTCCTCGACACGCTCGGGATGTCGATGCACGACATCGATCACGTGATCACCCATCAAACCTCCGCCCGGGCCATCCGGAAAGGCATGGCCGAGTTGAAGTCCGAGTTCGGCGATGGTCCCCGGCACGACGCGGTGATCACCGTCGACCGGTACGGGAACACGGCGTCGACGACGCACACCGTGGCGTTGGTCGAGGAACTCGAGGCCGGACATATTCAGCCGGGGGAGACCGTGGCGTTGATCTCCTTGGCATCCGGCCTCGAGATCGGGGTCGTTCTACTGGAACTGGACGAGGAATTGGTGGCTGGTTATGGGCACGATCATTGATCGGGTAGACGTCACCTCCGGTGGGTGGCGAAACCGGCACAGCGCACTGCGCCTCGCCGTGTCCGCGGCGAAGACCTGCCTCGAGAACGCCGAACGGAGCCCGGACGAGGTCGACCTTCTGGTCAACGCCGGGTTGTATCGGGACCGCAATCTCGGGGAACCTGCCCTCGCAGCGATGATCCAGGAGGACATCGGCGCACATCCGGAGGATCCGCATACCGGCGAGCACGGCACGTTCTCGTTCGATATAGCGAACGGAACGTGTGGTGTGCTGACCGGGTTGCAGATCGTCGACGGGTTCTTACGATCCGGGACGATCGACTGCGCCCTTGTCGTCGCCAGTGATGCCGATCCCGGCCACAGGATGAGCGAGAACTTCACGTTCTCCGCGGCCGGAGGCGCGGTGTTGTGTAGTTGGACCGACGAGGATTACGGTCTCGGACGCGTGCACTGGGTCAACGACTTCGACGGCTCCGACGCGTTCTCCGCCACCGTCGGGGGGATCGATTCCCGGAATGTTCTGCGGTTCCGGGAGTCGGCCTCGATGGATGAACGCTATGCCGCCGCGGCCGCGGCCGCCGCCACCGAAGCCCTTACGGATGCTTGCCTCACCCTCGCCGATATCGATGCCGTGGTGCTCGCTCCGCCCCGCCCGGAATTCCGGTCGGCCCTGGCACGCCACCTCGGCCTGCCCGATTCCCGCGTCGTGGTCGCCGACGACGAACACATCCATACCGCCGCGCTGGTGGCCGGACTCGATGCAGGTGGCCGCCGTGCCGGCACTCGTACGCTCATCATCGCCGCCGGTGCGGGCGTGACGGCCGGCGCTGCCGTGTACGCCGAGCTACCCGCGAACGGCTCACACGCCTTCGGCCAGGTTCTGGATGGTCAGTAGCATTTTGCGGCTCATCACGAAGGAGACGGGTTCGATCAGCGCCGGGCCGAAGGCGAGCCGGCTCGCCAGCGACGGCCCGTAGGTTCCCCGGCCCCTCTCGATCAGTCTGGTGCGCCGCTCATCGATCCGTTGCAGGTGGAAGGCCCAGATCGACGCGTCGCCCGTTTCGGCGTTGCAACCGTGCAGAACCAACGCCGATGGCGGGTCCGCCACCGCCACTGTCAGTGCGGGGGCTTTCGGGTGTAACCGGACCTTGTCGCCTACCGCGAGGTGCTGACAATCCGGAAGAACCCGGTCAGCGTTGCGTATGCGGCACCCGATGGCGTTCTCGAGTCCCTCATAACTGTAGAAGCCGCCTCGTCCCTGCCCGAGCTGGACGATCCAGGGCCACACCTGTTCGGTCGGCACGGCGATCGTGATCGCGTGGGTGTATCCCCAGCGCGGGTTCGGTACCAGGTCATCTCCGGGCAAGGGTGTCAGCACCTCGGCGTTTGTCGCCCCCCAGCTGGTGCGCCAGCGGCGCAGCGGCTTGGTCATGAGCACGTGAAAGCCGATCAGGGCAGCAGCGAAGATCGCCTGCGCGGCCGTTGCGGCACTCGTTGTCAGCAGCGAGGTGCGGGAAGTGGGTCGGGTCGTCATGACCCTCATCCTGGTAGTGACCTCCCGGACGGTGCCAGGGTATTCGGGCGCTGCCCACCACGGCGTGCTGCCGGTAGGGCGGTGACCTTCGACCCTGTCCTGCGGACGCATAGCGGGGTTGGCTGAAACGAGACGGTGAGGAGTTCACAATGAAGGTCCAACAGGCAGTGGTCGAGCATCGTTGGGTGCGGCCGATCGACCAGGTGCGTTTGCCCGACGCGCCTTCCGTGGGCGGAAAAGCGGCGAATCTCGGTGAGCTGACCCACGCCCGTTTTCCCGTACCCCCGGGCTTCGTGGTGACGAAGGACGGCTACCTCCAGGCAATGGAGGACGCGGGAGTGCGTGACATGCTGCGCGCGCGAGGACTGCCCCCCGCCGGCGCCGACGATGCCGCGCTCACCGCAGCGTCCCACGAGCTACGGTCGACTGTGCTCGATGTCCCGGTCTCCGACGCGCTCCGCGACGAGATCGTCGATGCCTATCACGAACTCGGTGACTCGGTGCGTGTCGCAGTACGTTCCTCAGCTCCTGCCGAAGATGCCGCCGACACCTCGTACGCAGGCATCCACGACAGCTTCACCGACATCTGCGGACCCGACGCCCTCGTCGAGGCGATACGGAAATGCTGGGCATCGCTCTGGTCGGAACGAGCACTGACCTACCGCAGCGTGCAAGGTGTCACCGAAGAACCCTCGGTGGCCGTCGTCGTCCAGTTGATGGTCGATTCCGACACCTCCGGCGTCACCTTCACCGCCGATCCGCGGACCGGTGCCCGCGACCGTATGGTCGTCGAGGCCGCCGCGGGGCTCGGCGAGGTCGTGGTCGGCGGACAGGTCGAACCCGACACCTACGTGCTGTCCAAGGACGGCTTCCATCTACTCGACGAGCACATCGGATCGCAAACCTTCGCGATCACCGCCGATGCGAGTGGAGAGCGGACCACTGAGATTCCCCTCGACCAGCGCGGTGACCGAGTCCTCACCAACACCCAACTCGAGCGGCTCGCGCTGCTCGCACTCTCGGTCGAAGAGCACTACCACGCACCCCAGGACCTCGAGTTCGCGTTCGCCGGGGACAAACTCTGGATCGTCCAGACCCGCCCGATCACCACTCTCGGCGACCACACGCCCCCCGTCGATGCCGGCCGACCGGAACCGGCACCGGCCGGCGCGGTGCTCGCGCACGGGCTCGGCGCAAGCCCCGGAACCGTGACGGGCCGGGTACGCATCCTCCGGTCCGTCACCGACGCCCACCAACTGCACGACGGTGACATTCTGGTCGCCCCGATGACACGTCCCGACTGGCTGCCCGTGCTGCGCCGGGCTGCGGCCATCGTGACCGACGGCGGTGGTATCACCTGTCATGCGGCGATCGTCGGACGCGAGCTCGGACGCCCCGTCGTGGTCGGAACCCGCACCGCGACAATAACGCTCGTCGATGGCGCCGTCGTCACCGTGGACGGTGACGCCGGAACCGTGTGCGAGGGCGCAGCGGGGACCGCTGAACTGCCGGCTGCCGACTCGGCCCCCGCCGCACCGAGCGGAACACCGCACGCCGGATCGTTCAGCTGGGCGGAGCCGACAGCGACGTCGGTGTACGTCAACTTGGCGACACCGGATGCGGCTGAGCGGGTCGCGGCGATGGACGTCGACGGGGTCGGACTCCTGCGCGCCGAGTTCATGATCATGGACGCTTTGCAGGGCAGGCACCCGATGACCATGCTCGCCGAAGGGCGCCGCGCCGAGTACGTCGACACGATGTCCGCTGCCGTCGAGAAGATCGCTGCAGCATTCGCACCACGACCGGTCGTGTACCGGGCAATCGACCTGCGGACCAACGAGTTCGCGAATCTGGTCGGAGGCGACGTGGAACCGGTGGAAGACAACCCGATGATCGGGTACCGCGGGTGCTTCCGCTATGTGCGGGAGCCGGAACTGTTCGGACTCGACCTGGACGTGGTGCACACCGTACGCAAACGCTATCCGAACGTGCACCTGATGATTCCGTTCGTACGAACCCGGTGGGAACTCGAGCAGTGTCTCGGTCACCTTGCGGCGCACCCGCTGGGCGCCGATCACCGCATGCATCGCTGGATCATGGCGGAGGTGCCGTCGGTGGCCTACTGGATCCCGGAATACGCCCGCCTCGGTATCGACGGTGTGTCCATCGGAACGAACGACCTGACCCAGCTGATCCTCGGCGTCGATCGTGACTCCGAGATCTGCCGGGACCTGTTCGACACGATGGACCCGGCCGTCCTCGACGCCGTCGACACCATCATCGAGCGGGCGACCCGGGCAGGGTTGACCACCTCGCTGTGCGGGCAGGCGGTGTCGACCCACCCGGCCCTGGCCGAACACCTGGTGCGCAAGGGCATCACCTCGGTGTCGGTGGCACCCGACGTCGCTACCCGCACGCGCCGGAACATCTCCGTCGCCGAACGCCGGGTCCTGCTCGAGCAGGCCCGTGACTGTTCGCCGGGCCCGAGAAGCTAGGAAGCTAGTAGACAGCGTCGGAATGCTGCCCGACAGTGGCACGGCGAACGAGCGCGGCATAACACTGGTCGACGTCGCTCCGACGGCACGGTGCCGTGCCCGGTGTCCGCAGCATCGCCACCCCCGCGGCGACACCGTAGCGCACCGCCTCCCGCAGGTCCCACTGTCGCTCCAGCCCGACAATGATTCCCGCGACCATGCTGTCTCCGGCCCCGACCGCACTGACCACGGGCACCGCCAGGGACGGGCAGTGCTCCTCCTCCGCCGCTGTCACGTGCACGGCCCCGTCGGGGCCGAGGGAGAGAACGACCACAGCGCAAATCCCGGCGGTGATGAGTTCTCGTGCCGCGCTGACCTGCTCGTCGAGAGTCCGCAAATCCCGCCCGACGTGCTCACGTAGCTCGCGAATACTCGGTTTGAGGAGATACACACCGCGCTCGAGCGCGCGCAGCGGCGGGCCGGACGTGTCGACGACGAGGCGAGCAGACGAATCGGCGAGGGCATCGGCGAGGGTCTGATAGAACGTCACGGGCACCCCCGGGGGAAGGCTGCCACTCGCGACGACGAAGGCGGCGTCCTTGGCACTCTGCACCAGGGCGTCGAGACAGGACTCGACTTCCCGCGGTGTCAGTGACGGACCGGGCAGCACGAAGCGATACTGCAGACCGGTCTGCTCCTCGTCGATGGTGAAGCTCTCCCTGGTGGATCCGCGAATCGTGATGCTCCGACTTCGCACTCCCTCGGTGGCCAGGAGGTCTTCCAACGCCCGGCCACTGTGCCCACCGGAAGGAAACACGGCGGTAGCCGGCGCGCCGAGTACATGCAGGATGCGCGCGACGTTGATGCCTCCACCGCCGGGGTCACGTCTGGGGGCGGCGCACCGCACTTTGTCGGTGGCGATCACCCGCCCTGTTGCCGTGGTGATGTCGAGAGCGGGGTTCATCGTCAGGGTTACGATCTCGCGCATGGGTTCTCCGGTCAGGTGCCGCCACCGTCAGAGGTGACGTGAGTCAGTAGTTGCGCCATCCCTCCGTGGCATCCCAGAGGGCTCGGACCGCGTCCACCGCGTCACCGAGATCGGTGTTCGTGTCGATCGGGGTGGCCAACGGAGGGAGCGTAATCCGCTGCGCCATTGCGTCGTAAATTTCTGCGGTGGCATCGGAATTGCCGTGCGGGCGGGTGCGGATCCGTTCCACGGCGACGGAGCGAGGCGCGACGCATTCGATCTCGACCAAGTCGCTGTGCTCCTTGCGGGCGGTCGAGGTGGCCCACTGACGCAGCCGCGGGTCCGTCCACGAGGCATCGAGCACCACCGAACACCCGCGGGAGAGCAATCGGGCCGCGCGCCTGAGTAATTCGGTGTACGTGTCCTCGGTCATCGAGCCGCTGTAGAGGCCGTGCCCGTACTCGTCGGCACACGATACGTGCGGGCCGACGCCCGCCAGCTCCTTGCGTACGAGGTCGCTGGACAGGACAGTGGCACCCACTCGCTCCGCCACCGCACGCGAAAGCGTGGACTTCCCGGTTCCGGGAAGTCCACCGATCAGGGCAAGCCGCACCGCGCCCGAACGCAGATGACGCAGAGCGAGTTGGGTGTGGCCGCGTGCGTCCACCAGTGCCTCCGTCGAACCCTGGGTGTAGCGCAGACAGGCCACTTTCGCGCGCATGAATGCGCGATACGCGACGTAGTGGTCGATGAGCGTGGGGGGCGGGTCGTCCGCGGCGCACGCGCAGTAGCGGCGCACGAAGGCCTCCGCGAGTTCCGCGCGGCCGAGGTACTCGAGATCCATGGCCAGACACGCTGCGTCATCGAGGCCGTCGATGTGGCGCAGGTGGTCGTCGAAGTCGAGGCAGTCGAGGATCCGGGGACCGTCCGGCAGGCAGAAGATGTCATCTGCCAGGAGGTCGGCGTGGCCGTCGACGATCCGCCCGCACTCGATCCGCTCGGTGAAAACCGGCTCACGCCCGGCCAGATACTGGCGTGCGCGCCGATCGATCTCGTCGACCTCCATCTCCGCAAGCGCCCGCGGCTGATACCCCATCGCCTCGGTGACGTTGGCTCGCCACCGCGCGGCGACGGCGTCTCGAGTGGCATCTTCGTCGATGTCGCGGCCGCGGACCCCGCGCTCGTGGAACCGAGCGATCACGTCGGCGATCTCGTCGAGCTGCGCCGGCGATTCGTCACCACGGACAACGATCGTGGCGAGCCGGCGGTTGTCCGGCATCCGCCGCATCTTGACGAGCGGTTCGGCCGGTCCACCGGTCGGATCGGCGAGTTCGGCGACACCGAGATACACATCGGGACACAGACGGCGATTCAGTTCGACCTCGCGGTCACATGCCGACCGGCGCTTGTCCGCCGTGCTGAAATCCAGAAACGCAGTTCGGATGGGCTTTTTGGCCTTGTACACCACGTCGTCGACCATGACGACATACGCCGTGTGCGTTTCTCGGACGGTAATTCCCATCACGACTCACCCACGTCGATGTCCAGGTGCATTTCGTCACCGTCGCGCCGCAACGCAGACCCCCAGCCCTGATCGCGGATCAGAGCAAGTACGGACGCGTTCTCTGTCAGAACCTCGGCCCTCATCTGCTCGATTCCACATGCCCTCGCGTGCTGCACCAGCCGGGTCAATAATGCCGTCCCGATTCCGTGCATCCGGTAAGCGTGGTCGACGACGAGAGCGAACTCGACCACCGAGGGCGCGGCATCGGCATCGGCGTCGGCATCGAGAGAGACATAATTGGCGACGCCGACGAGCGTATCGCCGACGAACGCGCCCAACGCATAATGTGCAGGATCCTGCCGGCAGAGCGATTCCGCGAGCTCGGCGAGGTGCGCGGGACGCACGGCGAAAAACCGCATGTATTGGTCGTGCTCGTCGAGCCGCTCGTGCAGGCGGCGCACCGCGTCGTGATCATCGGCAAACAAGCGGCGTACCGTCACGTCCGCTCTGACCTGGGGTACTGCGGTCTCCATCGTTGTCAGCCCCTCTGCCCTGTGCCGTCGTAAGCATTCAACCGCCGGACGGCACGTCAGCGTCAGAGGCATAAGTCACCGACTACGGTCCTTCGCCTCTATTGCGTGATCTCCGCTGCGTCGATGCTGGGAGATAGTCGCCACCCACACCAGCTCGAGAGGACGTCGACCCGCGATGAACAGCCCCGATACGCACGACGGCACCGACCATGATCCCGGGCGGGGGATCGTCGACCGCCTGGTATCAGAGCTCGGTCAGTCCTTCGCACGCGCGGCGATCTGCCGGATGGTCACCGGAAGCATTCGAGACCTCGCCGGGGTGCCGACTGCGGACATTCCGGAACTCGCCGAGCGCCTCGCCCGTCAGCGTTTGCTCACGGTGCGCGAGCGAGTCGACGCGTACCCTGCGCGCTCGGCAGTGGTGACCCAGTGATCGGAGCGACCTAGAAGGAGGGCGTGATGAGTATGCACGAGAGGAAATGGTCGGTCGAAATCGTGATCGACGAACATGATTCAGGTGAGACCGGATCCCGCACCCGGGCACAAGCGCGGTTGCGGACCCATGACAAGACCGCATTGATCGGTGTCGGGACGGCCCGGCGCAATCCGAAGGACACCGAGATTCCCGAGATCGGTGACGAGCTCGCCGCAGCCCGTGCGCTGGCCGACCTCTCGCACCAACTCATCGAAGCGACGGTGGCAGATCTCGAGGCCGCGACGCGCGAGCACATCCATCTCGAGGCCTGAGCGGGCCGGGAACCACCTCGCGGTCGGCACGTGTCGGCTCTATCGACCGGAAAGGCCGAACGGCCCTGTTCCGCGCCGTATGTGGACTGGCTCAATGGGAAAGGGAGGGGCGAGACGCCCGAAAGGAGCGACCCGATGACCAGCACTCCGGCAGAACATCGTGACAGCGTCCTGGACCGTCGGGGTGTCGACCAGATGATCGACGTCCTCCGGGGGCGCGGCTACCGTGTGGTCGGTCCCACGGTGCGCGACAGTGCCATCGTCCTCGAGGAACTCGAGTCGGGCGCTCAACTGCCAGCGGGTTGGGGTGTGACGACCGGCCCCGGCACGTACCGGTTACGTCGACGCGACGACGACGCGGTCTTCGGGCACTCGTCCGGCCCCCAGTCGTGGAAGCAGTACCTGCATCCGCCCCGACAGCAGTTGTGGTCGGCGGAATCCGACGGCACCTTCCACCCCCCTGTCGAGGACGACACCCCCTATGCGTTCGTCGGCGTCCGCGGCTGCGACCTGGCGGCGATCGCCGTACTGCGCCGGGTTCTGTGCCCGGATCCGGACGCGGACAGCGCGACCGCCCGCCGCTTCCGATCCCTATTCGTCGTCGCCGCCCACTGCACCGAACCCGGCGGCGTGTGCTTCTGCACCTCCATGGGCACCGGCCCGGCAGCCGGCCCCGGCTACGACCTCGCGTTGACCGAACGCGTCGACTCGCAAGGCCATCGGTTCCTCGTCGAGGTCGGCACCGACGCCGGAGCCGATGTACTCGCCGACATCAACCGAAGCCCCGCTGCCGCCACGGACATCGACGAAGCCCGAGCGGCCGTGAGCGCTGCGGCCGGCCGGATGGGCCGGACGATGCCGCAGGTCAATCTCCGTGACCTGTTGGCCGACGCCCGCAGCGAGGACGTCTGGGACGAGGTCAGCAACCGGTGCCTCACGTGCGGCAACTGCACGATGGTCTGTCCCACCTGCTTCTGTACCACCAGCGAGGACATCACCGACTTGACGGGCGAGCATGCCGAACGCTGGGAGCACTGGTCGTCCTGCTTCGAACTCGATTACAGCGAACTGCACGGGGGAACCGTCCGGGCATCAGGGCAGAGCCGATACCGGCAGTGGATGTCCCACAAGCTCGGTACCTGGTTCGACCAGTTCGGCAGCTCCGGTTGTGTGGGGTGTGGGCGGTGCATCGACTGGTGTCCGGTCGGCATCGACATCACCGAGGAGGCTGCACGGCTGGTCCAGACTCTTCCGCCGTACCGGCCGGACGATGCGCGGGAGCAACGATGACCGCGGGCGGCACCGTGTTGCCGTCCCTGCTCGCCGCACTCGACGACGAGCACCGTCGCAGGCTGACCGCACTCACCTCCCCGGTGCGATTCGGTGAAGGAGAGGTCATCTTCCGGGAGGGCGCACCGGCGACTCGGTGCTGGTTGATCGGCTCGGGCAGCGTCGTCCTGACCACGCACGTACCCGGCCGCGGCGCCGTGGCACTCGAAACCCTTCATGGTGGAGACGTTCTCGGCTGGTCCTGGCTGGGAGCCCGACCGGTCTGGCAGTTCGCCGCCCACGCGGCGGCGGCCACCGAAGCCGCCGAAATCGACATCACCGCGCTCGAGCGGATGGCCGGAGCAGAGCCCGAATTCGGGTACGTCGTCACCCGAGCGTTCTCGGGATTGCTCATCGCCCGCCTCCAGTCCACCCGGGCGCGGCTGCTCGACCTCTATGCGAACCGCCGGGAGATGTGACGCCATGTCGACCGCCCACATGCTCCCCACCGGTTACCGTGTCCACTCCCGCACCCAAGAGACGACCGACACCGTGACGGTGACCCTGACACCCACCACAGCCGTCCCGAAAACCCCGGTTCTGCCCGGGCAGTTCATGATGCTGTACGCCCACGGAGTCGGAGAGGTCGCGATCTCGGTGAGCGACGCGCCCCGCGGGGACCTCGGTGTGCTGGTGCACACCGTGCGCAGCGTCGGCGCCGTGAGCAGAGCCCTCCACGACACGCCGGTGGGCGCGGTGGTAGGAGTTCGTGGCCCCTTCGGGCACGGATGGAACCTGCACCCCGGCGGACGCGACCTCGTCGTGGTTGCCGGTGGTGTGGGCCTGGCCCCCCTGCGGCCCGTCATAGGGTCCGTGCTGGCCGAGCGCGACAGGTTCCGGAGGGTGACCGTCATCGTCGGTGCGCGCAGTCCGTCGAACATTCTCTTCGGCGCCGAGCTGGCCGCCTGGCAGGCCCGCGAAGACCTCGACGTGGAGTTGACCATCGATCAGCCGGTATCGGGATGGACGGGGGCCGTCGGATTCGTCACCGAATCGCTGCACCGCATCAACATCGATCCCGCCCGCACCACCGCGTTGTTGTGCGGGCCTGAACCGATGATGCGGTTCTCCGCCCGAGTCCTGCTTGACCGTGGTGTACCTGCCACCGACATCCAGGTCTCCCTCGAGCGGAACATGCAGTGCGGTGTCGGCGTCTGCGGTCATTGCCAGCTCGGCGAACTGCTGTTGTGCCGTGACGGGCCGGTGGTCGACTTCGCCACCGCCGAACCACTTCTACGGGTACCGGAGCTGTGATGAGCGCACCACCGACCACCAGACCTACCCTCGCGGTGTGGAAGTTCGCGTCCTGCGACGGCTGCCAACTCACCCTGCTCGACTGCGAAGACGAACTGCTGGCGCTGTCCGGGGCCGTGACCATCTCCCACTTCCTCGAACTGTCCGACACGATCATCGGCGGCCCCTACGACCTGTCGCTCGTCGAGGGATCGATCACCACCGCCGCCGACCGGGAGCGGATCCGGGCGGTGCGCGAGCAGTCCCGCTTCCTCGTCACGATCGGGGCCTGCGCCACGGCGGGCGGTATCCAGGCGTTGCGCAACTTCGCCGATATCGACGACTTCCTGTCGGTCGTGTACGCCCGCCCCGACTACATCGACACCCTGGCCACTTCGACCGCGATCTCCGCGCACGTCCCGGTCGACTTCGAGCTACGCGGGTGTCCGATCGACCGGCGGCAACTCCTCGAGGTGATCACCGCCTACCTGGCCGGGCGGCGACCGAACATCCCGAACACCACCGTGTGTACCGAATGCAAGCGGCGCGGACTGACGTGCGTCATGGTGGCCGACGGCACCCCCTGCCTCGGACCGGTCACCCACTCCGGTTGCGGAGCACTGTGTCCCGCGGTCTCGCGCGGATGCTACGGCTGTTTCGGCCCCACGACCGACCCGAACCTCACCTCGCTGATGGGGTGGCTGCGCACCTGCGGCATGAACGACGATGCCATCTCGCGCGTCCTCGCGACCTTCAACGTGGCAGCATTCGACACCGAAACGCGGGGATCACCCCCATGACCCCTACCACGAGAGAACTGACCGTCAAGGCTCTCGCCCGAGTCGAGGGGGAGGGCCGACTCGACGTCACCGTACGAGACGGTCGCGCCGACCGAGTCGACCTGGCCATCTACGAGCCGCCCCGGTTCTTCGAGTCGTTCCTGCGTGGCAGGCACTACTTGGAGCCACCCGACATCACCTCCCGGATCTGCGGCATCTGCCCGGTCGCCTATCAGGTCAGTGCCTGCAACGCGCTCGAGCAGGCCTGCGGTATCGAGGTCACCGATGCCGTCCTCGACCTTCGGCGGCTGCTGTACTGCGGCGAGTGGATCGCCAGTCACGTCCTGCACATCTACTTCCTGCATGCACCGGACTTCCTCGGCTTCCCCGACTCCATCGCCCTCGCGCGACGCGACCGGGCTGCCGTTGAGCGGGGACTGGCACTGAAGAAGGCGGGCAACGCCATCCTCGATCTCATCGGCGGCCGGGCCATTCATCCGGTCAACGTCCGGGTCGGCGGATTCCACCGCGCACCGACCCGCAACGAGCTGGCCCCGCTGGCGGAGCAGCTGCGCGCCGCCTTGGGGCACGCGATAGCCACCGTCGACTGGGTGTCCACCTTCGACTTCCCGGATATCGAACTCGACCACGACCTCCTCGCACTCCACCACGAATCCCGGTACGCCATCGAAGACGGCGACATCGTTTCGACGAATGGAGTGCATTGTGGGCCAGAAGAATTCCCCCGGCACGTGATCGAGCATCAGGTGCCGCACTCGACCGCCCTCCACGCCGAACTCGACGGCCGGCGCTACCTGACAGGGCCCTTGGCGCGCTACTCCCTCAACTCCGCGCAATTGACAGGTGCGGCCGCCGCGGCAGCAACAGCCAACCTCGGTGCGCAGTGCCGAAACCCATACCGCAGCATCGTCGTTCGCGCCGTCGAAGTCGTCTACGCGGTCGAGGAGGCCTTACGCCTCATCGATCACTATCAGCGGCCCCCGCGATCCTTCACCGACGGGCCGCCCGTCCATGCGGTGGGTCACGGTGTCAGTGAGGCACCCCGCGGGTTGCTGTATCACCGCTATGAACTCGATCCGGACGGCCTGGTCCGCACCGCGACCATCATTCCGCCCACCTCACAGAACCAGGCGGCGATCGAACACGATCTCCGCGGCGCCGTCGATGCTCATCTCGGCCTCCCGGACGAGGAGTTGGCCGTCCTGTGCGAGCGGATCATTCGCAACTACGACCCCTGCATCTCCTGTGCCACCCACTTCCTGACACTCACGATCGACCGCCGATGACGGCGGTGGTGCTCGGAGTCGGGAACGAAAACCGACGCGACGATGGTGTCGGGCCCGCAGTCGCGCGCGCGGTCGCCGCCCGGGCGATTCCCAATCTGCTGGTCACGATTTCCGACGGTGACCCGGCGACCCTCCTCGACGCCTGGGCCGATATGGATGTCGCTGTCCTGGTGGACGCCATCGTGTGCGATCCTTCGCGGCCCGGCACCGTGCACCGATTCGACTCACAAGCGCTCGCCGCCCTGGATGCGAAGACCACCAGCACCCACGGGCTCGGACTCACCCAGGCACTGAGATTGGGTGCGGTGCTCGGCCGGCTGCCCCGGCGCTGGGTGCTGTACGCCGTCGAGGTCGCCGACGTCGGTTACGGTCGCGGCCTGTCCCTTTCAACAGAGAAAGTTCTCGAACCGGTGACGTCGGCGGTGTTGGCCGAAGTCGCCGGCGTGCAGAGGAGCACATCATGAGCACCACCCCGATCGTCGTGGGCGTAGACGGGTCGCCGCCATCATCGGAGGCGGTGCGGTGGGGGGTAGCCGAGGCGATCCTTCGCAGCGCTCCACTGCTCCTTCTGGCGTGTGTCAGTTACCGCGGGGCCGAGTCCCTACCGCTGGTGGGCCCAGAATTGCGTGCGCGAGCCGAGCGTGACCTCACCGCAGCTACTGAGCTCGCTCGGGCTCACGACCCCCGCGGCGTTGTCCAGATACACACGGAGCTGCACTGGCAGTATGCGCCCGCGGTGCTCGTCGACCGATCGGAGTCGGCGCGAATGATAGTGCTCGGCCGCCGCGGACTCGGCGAATTCACCGGCGGCCTGATCGGTTCGGTCACCTCGGCCGTCGCCCGGCACGCACACTGCCCCGTTGTCGTGATCGAAGGTGCCCCACCCACCCCTGAGGAGGGCGGCGTGGGCCCGGTTGTGGTCGGCGTCGACGGCTCGGCCAACAGCGAACCCGCCATCGCGCTGGCGTTCGAGGAAAGTGCCCTACGACGAACCCCGCTGATCGCACTCCATGCCTGGTCGGACCAGGACCTGTCCACTCTTCCCCTGGAAACCGGCCCCGACCGCTGGAAGGCGGTCGCAGAGTCGGAACAGGCACTGCTGGGGGAGAGCCTGACCGGATGCACCCAGCAGTACCCCGACGTCGCGGTACAGCAGGTCCTCGTCAGAGACCGGCCGGTGCGGCACCTGCTGGCGCAGGCCGAAGAGGCGCAGCTACTCGTCGTCGGCACCAGAGGCCGCGGCGGATTCAAGGGAATGACCCTCGGTTCGACGAGCGCGGCCTTACTGCACACCGCGCCATGCCCGCTCATCGTCGTCCCGCGGTGCTGAACGCCAAGTCCTTGAGGTGCTGTGTCCAGAACAGGGATGACTTTCGGCCACACGAGCACACCGTTCGACTCTGTCGTGCCCGGATTGTCTGCGGCACAGTGATCGGTATGCACGTCTGACGTGGTGAGGTAGGACTGATGGACGATGACACACTGAGTTTTCTGGACGCGGGGTTCCTCGAGACCGAGGATTCCGATGACCACGCGAGCCTGACGATCGGCGCGTTGGCGATTCTCGCAGGTCCGGCGCCGACTCCGGATCAGTTCCGTGAGGCGGTGGTGGCGCGGCTGGTCGATCTACCGCACGCAAGAGACAAACTCCATATGATGCCGCTGGATCTCGGGAAACCGTCCTGGGTGGAGGACCCGGTGTTCGACCTCGGCCACCACGTACGTCGAGTGGCGCTCCCGCAGCCCGGGGAAGAGGAGACGCTGTTCGGGTTCGTGGCCCGGGTAATGGGGCATCGCCTCGACCGCGATCATCCGCTGTGGGAATGCTGGGTGGTGGAAGGACTCACCGGGGAGCGTTGGGCCGTGCTCGCCAAGATGCATCACTGTATGGCGGACGGCATCGCCGGCACCAAACTGTTCGAAGCGATGTGCGACGAGAACCCGCCGGTCATCACACCGGCCACACCGAAAATCGTCTCCCAGAAGCAGACCCCCTCCGGCATCATCGACACGATCACCGGAGTTCTGTCACCGGCGCGTCAATTCCGAATGCTCACAGCGGTACTGACCGCACCGCAGCGATTCGCGGCGGCCACAATCGGCGCCACCCTGGGTTTCGCTCGCCTCCTCGCCGAGATGGTGACGTCAACGTCCAGCACGTCGTTGATCGGGCCCATCGGACGCCAACGGCGATACAGCGCCGCCCGCACCCGCATGGCGGACGTCCGCGAAATCTGCTCCGCCTACGGAGTCACGGTCAACGACGTCGCTCTTGCCGCGATCACCAGCGGACTGCGCACGCTCCTCCTGCGACGAGGCGAAATCCCGGAAGCCCGCACCGTCCGCACCCTCGTCCCCGTGTCCGTGCGGACCGACCCACCGGGTGGGGGCCCGGTGCACAACGAGGTTTCTCTCATGCTTCCGTTTCTCCCCGTCGACATCGAGGACCATGTCGAACAGCTCACTGCGGTGCACCGGCGCCTCGCCGCGCACAAAGCCGGCAACGAGGCGGAAGGCGGAAAAGCGTTCACAGCGCTGGCACAGTACGGGCCGTTCATGCCGTTGGCATGGGCGATACGCCTGGCCATGCGGTTCCCTCAGCACAGCGTCGTGGCCGTCGCCACGAACATTCCCGGGCCCCGTCAGATGCGGCACATCCTCGGCCGGGAGATCCTCGAAATTTTCCCCTACGTGCCGATCGCACTGCGGTTACGCATCGGCATCGCTGTCTTGAGCTACAGCGACCACCTCACCTTCGGTATCACGGGCGACTACGACACCAACCCCGACCTGGCCGACTTGGCCCACGGAATCGAACACGGCGTGGCATCGCTCCTGGCGGCGGCCCGCCTGTCCGAAATCAGCTAGCGGTCAAAGAGATCGCCGTCATGTATCCCAACCTCGCTGCGGGGTACGTCGAGGTGTGCGGTCCACCGTGACCACCACTGCAGACACGATCGTAAAGAACCCTTTACTATTACTGGTTCGTCCTCCTGGTAGCGACGATCGTGTTCCGTGTCCCCGATTTGCAGAGAGAGTTATGAGCAGCGCTTCGCGCAAACGTAAACCTCGAAGACCCCGCCCGCCCCGCGCTGCTGATCGCAGCCCCCTCACCCGGTTGCGGGTGAGCAGATGGTGACCATCGTTCTGAGCATCGCGGTCGGCATCCTCGTTGTCGTGGCGATCACCGCCCTGACCGGCTATTTCGTGGCGCAGGAATTTGCTTACATGTCGGTGGACCGCTCCCGGCTCGAGGCCCGAGCCGAGGCCGGTGACACCGGGGCCGCCCGCGCCCTGACGGTCACCCGGCGCACCTCGTTCATGCTGTCCGGCGCCCAATTGGGCATCACCGTCACCGGCCTACTCGTCGGCTACGTCGCCGAACCCCTGATCGGCCGCGGCGTCGGCGAGCTGCTGGGCGGGGTCGGCGTCCCGACCGCCGTCGGAATCGGAATCGGCGCCGTCCTGGCCGTACTCTTCTCCACCTTCGTTCAGATGGTCTTCGGGGAGCTGTTCCCGAAGAACCTGGCGATCGCCCGTCCCGAACCCGTCGCGCGCTGGCTGGCCCTGTCGACCACGATCTACCTGAGACTGTTCGGCTGGCTGATCTGGCTGTTCGACCAGTCGTCGAACCTGCTGCTGCGGGCGCTGCGGATCGAGCCGGTCCATGATGTCGTGCACTCGGCGACACCGCGGGACCTCGAACACATCGTTGCCGAATCCCGTGACGCCGGGGAGCTGCCGCGGGAGCTGTCCACCCTGCTCGATCGGATTCTCGACTTCCCCACCGAGACGGCCGAGCACGCGATGATTCCGCGCGCGCACGTGGACACCGTCCGGGCCGACGAACCGGTGTCGGCGGTGCTGGCCCGGATGGGGTCCGGGCACACCCGCTACCCGGTCGCGGGGAGGTCCTCGGATGACCTGTACGGGGTGATCCACCTGCACGATCTGCTGGGCGCCGATCCGACCGGGACGGCGGCCTCGCGGTGCCGGCCCCCGGTGATCGTGCCCGCCTCGCTGCCGCTGCCGCAGGTCCTCACCGCCCTGAGCGCGGCGAGGGAGGAGATGGCTCTGGTGATCGACGAGTACGGCGGATTCGCCGGGATCGTCACGATCGAGGATCTCGCGGAGGAACTGGTCGGGGAAATCGCCGACGAGCACGACCCCGACCACACCACCACAGTGATCGGGTCCGCCGCCGACGGCTGGACGATTCCCGGCGGCCTGCATCTGGACGAGGTCGAACGCATCGTCGGGCACGCCGTGCCGGACGGGGATTACGAGACCCTCGCCGGTCTGGTGATCGCCCGTTTCGGCGGTCTGCCCCGCATGGGCGACACCGTGGACATTCCGCTCGAGCCCGACCCGACCGACCTGATCGCCGACGGGGATCCCCCGCGCCGATACCTCACCGCGCAGGTGCGCGGGGTCGCCCATCGGGTACCGGCCTCGGTGTCCGTCACCGTTCACGTCGAACAGCAGGAAGAGCCGGATCATGAGTAACCCGTGGATCGTCGTGGCAGTCACCGTGGGGCTGATCGGAGCGAGCGCCTTCTTCGTCGCGGTCGAGTTCGCGCTGATCGCGGCCCGCCGGCACCGGCTCGAGGACGCCGCCCCGAACAGCCGGGCGGCCCGGGCTGCCCTGCGCAGCGCTTCGGAGTTGTCGGTGCTGCTGGCCGGCTCCCAGCTCGGTATCACCGTGTGCACCCTGGCGCTCGGGGCGATCACCAAACCCGCCGTGCACCACTGGCTGACCCCGGCCTTCGCAGACTGGGGTGTACCGCTGTGGCTCGCCGATGTCGCCGGTTTCGTTCTCGCCCTGATCATCGTCACCTTCCTGCACCTGGTCGTCGGGGAGATGGCACCGAAGTCGTGGGCGATTGCGCACCCGGAGAAGTCGGCGAGCCTGCTGGCGATCCCGATGCGCGGCTTCATGTGGGCCACCCGCCCCGCGCTGAATGCGCTGAACCGGATGGCGAACCGGTGCCTGCTCCGGGTCGGGGTCACCCCGGTCGACCAGGTCGGCTCCGGTCAGGACTCGGGTGCGCTGCGGCACCTGGTCGCACATTCGGCGACCGCGGGCACCCTCGACGAGCGCTACCACGGCCAATTGACCAGCGCCCTGGAACTCGAAACCCTCACCGTCGGGGACATGGTCCGGCCGAACCCGGCCCCGTCCGGTGTCCTTCCAGAGGCGACACCGGACGAGATCCGCGTGGCCGGCCAACGCAGCGGTCACCTACGGCTGCTGGTCCGCGGCGACGCCGGGGTCGAAGGCGTCGTCCATGTACGGGACAGCCTGCAAGCGCCGCCGACGTACACCGCCCGGGCGTTGATGCGCTCGGTCCTCACTCTGCCCGCCGGCACCCCGGTATACGAGGCGCTGCGCACCATGCGCGAGTCCCGCAGCCACCTCGCCCTGATCCTCGACGACGGCGGCGGCGAGGTGACCGGGCTGATCACCCTCACCGACGTGCTGCAACGGCTGTTACCGGCCGCCGGAGCCGCCGCCTGACCGGTACGCCTCGCCACAGCGGGTCCGCCACTATGGATCCCATGCGGTGGGACCTGGCCGGAGCAATTGCTGGTCAGGTCCCGCTGGCGCGGTAGAGCAGCCAGATCGGTCCCTCGCGGAGGGCCCACCTGGACCAGCTTGGCGGATGTCCGGTTTGTCCGGTTTCGCCTACACTGAGGTGCACAGAAGATCGAGGACGTTCTCCTACAGGAGAAGGGACATGGGCCACCGTCACAGACCACGGCCGCTCCGAACTGGGCGGCGGCGATGAACGACACTGTGGTCAACGTCGGGTTGGTGCTGGTCTTCGTGCTGGTCGGCGGTGTGTTCGCCGCTACCGAGATCGCGTTGGTCTCCCTACGGGAGGGCCAGATCCGGAACCTGGAGCGCGCTGGCGGCCGCGGGGCACGCACCGCCGCGTTGGCCCGCAACCCCAACCGGTTCCTGTCGGCGGTGCAGGTCGGGGTCACCGTGGCTGGGTTTCTCTCCGCCGCCTACGGTGCCTCCACCCTCGCACCCGACCTGATACCGACCTTCGAATCCTGGGGGCTGCCGGATGAGGCCGCCTCCGCCACCGCACTGATCGGCACCACCCTGGTGATCGCGTACCTGTCGCTGATCCTGGGCGAGTTGGTGCCCAAACGTATTGCTCTGCAACGCACCACCGGGGTTGCTCTGCTGACCGCGCCGACCCTGGATCGGTTCGCCACCGCGATGCGCCCGGTGATCTGGCTGCTGTCGGTCTCCACCGACCTGCTGGTGCGTCTGCTCGGTGGGGACCCGAAGGCCAAGAATGAGGCCATTACTCACGAAGAGCTGCGTGATTTGGTGATCGGACATGCCGCGATCGCCGAGAGCGAGCGCCGCATCCTCGCCGAGGTTTTCGACGCCGGGCACCGTACCCTGATCGAGGTGATGCGCCCGCGCACCGACGTAGACTTCCTGCCCGCCGACACCCTCCTGACCCGGGCCCGGGAGCAGGCCCTGGCGTCCGGGCACAGCCGATACCCGGTCACCGGCGCCTCGTTCGACGACATCGCCGGGTTCGTGCACCTGCGTGATCTGCTGCTCGCCGACCCCCACACGGTCACCACGGTGGCCGACCTGTGCCGGCCGGTCCTGCAACTGCCGGCCTCCAAGCCCGCCCTGGCCGCACTGACGGAGATGCGCCGCGACAATCTGCAGATCGCGATCGTCGTCGACGAATACGGCGGCACCGCCGGCATCGTCACTCTCGAGGACATCGTGGAGGAGATCGTCGGCGAGATCGGAGACGAGTACGACGAACCCGCCCCACCTGTCGGCGCCGGAGCGGCGCGGCACCCGACCCATCAGCAGGTGGACGGGCTACTGATCGTCGAGGACTTCGAGACTGCAACCGGTCTCACCCTGCCCGAGGGACCCTACGAAACCGTGGCCGGCTTCCTCCTCCATACCCTGCAGCGGGTGCCCCAGCTCGGCGACACCGTCACCATCGACGGCACCAGGCTCACCGTCAGCGCTCTCGACGGCCGCCGCATCGCTCGCGTCCGCGTCACCCTTCCCCGCCCCGCCCCGGATGCTGCGAGCACCCGCACCGAGCCGCGCCGGCGATGAGCCCGGCCACCCTCGGATACCGTCGGTCGGCAGCGCCGACCCGACCGGCGGTGTCGGCCACTGGGGCCAGGACGGGAGATACTTCGCCGGTGGCCAAAGGGCGAAAGGGCTGTCAACAGTTGATGTGACATATGATACTTCCTGATTCTTTCTGCTGCTCTCGATTTCATGCGAATTGGTGAGGCCGCGGCGTATCTGAACATGTCAGTCGTGGGCGTCCGTAAGGCCGCGTCGGAAGGCCGGTTACCCTCCCGGCGTACAGGTTCCGGCCAGCGCGTGTTCGATCGCACTGACCTGGATGCCTACCTCGGCCGTCCTCCTGCCCCGCACAAGACTCCGGCCGACCGGGTGGAAGCGTTGTACTGCCGAGTGTCCGGCTCGACGGGGCAGGAGTCCTCGCTCGCCAATCAGGAGAAGATGTTGCGCGAGAGCGCTTCCGGGGCCGTGTACCGGGTGTACAAGGATCGCGGTTCTGGTTTGAGGGAAACGCGCGCCGGTTTGGACCGGATGCTCGACGACGCCGCCAAAGGCCACTTCACGGTGGTGCGGGTGGTGTGGCGGGATCGGTTGGCCCGGTTCGGAGTCGCCAGGATCGAAAGGTATTTGTCGGTGGTCGGGGTTACGGTCGAGGTCCTGCGGGAGCATGGCGACACGTCGCTGGTGGAGGAGTTGATGGATGACTTCATGGCGTTGCTCGCGTCGTTTTCGGGCCGGTTCTACCGGCTGCGGTCGAAACAGAACCAACGCCGACTTCTCGGGCGATGCGGCAGGGAGGTTGGAGGAGGGGTAGCCGATGACTGTTGCCGGATTCACTGTGCCGCGTCAGTTTACGTTCACCACCCGCCCGTACGCGGCGATCGACGACGCTACCGACGCCTCGCTCGGGCTCGACGACATCGATGTTCGTGTCCGGTGGCTGCTCGACCTGATCGGCGCCGCGCAATCGGAGTTGGTGTTCCGGTTGTGGCAACCGGCCACCTTCGATGCCCTCGCCGCCGGACGTGACAGTTCGGGCCGGCGGCTCCCGATGCAGGGGCATGTCGCTGCCGCACGTCTGGGGTGGAACCCGACCTACCCACCGATGTGTACGTGCCCTCGCGAGTGACCCGGGTGGTCACCTCCCAGGCGATCGGCACGCTTCGTACCTTGGCGTACCGGGACCACGCAATCAGTGCCCTGTCGGCCAGGTTCGACCCCGTCACCGGGCGCGCGCCCGCCGCACCGACGGCGCGGCCACCGAACGCCTATGCATCACCGATGTGCAGGGACCGCCGCAGACCTGTGTGATGGCCAGGCTTTCCGCTGCCGATCGTCAACTCTCGCAGACCACCGTCGCAGACGGTGTCATGGTGTTGACGGTCAAACTGCCCACCACCGCAACCCCGACAGATCGGCCGCACTGGCGCAGGGTCCGCCTGATCGCCGCCATCCCACCGCACCTGCACGGGCGGGCGATCACACACTGGCATCTGCCGACCCTCGTCCTCGACCACCGTGGCTTGTTGTTGCGCTGCGCGGCCACCGAGCAGATAGCCGCTGCCGATCTGAACGCGGCAACAACCGCCGTGGGAGTGGATTGGTCGCCGGCCACCCTCGGGGCGGCCGCGATCGTCACCGAAGGCCCCGATGGGTTGGTCTCGGACTACCGGGGCTTCACCTACGACGACCGGGGCCTGGGGATCAGGCTGGCCCGCCTGCAAGCGGAAGGCCAACACCTGCACCGCAAGGCCGCACGCCTGACGCGGCTCGCCGCGACCGCACCACCCGAGGTGCGCGCCAACCTGGAAAACAAGATCGTGGTCCTCGACGCCCACCGCGCCGCGGTCGGTGTCAAACGGGGCAAGATCAATCGCGAATTAGCGTTTCACTTCGCCCGTCACATCGTCGACTATGCCGCCGCGGCCGGCGCGACGGTGATCGGGGTGGAAGACCTCACCACTCTCGAAACGCGGGGGCACGGCCGGGTGAACAACAATCGGGCCGCGCAGTCCGCCCGCCGTAAAGCCGTCGACGCTCTTGCACACACCGCCGCCGGGGTCGGCGTGGCGGTGGTGTCGGTACCGGCGCGCGGCACGTCGGCGTTGTGCCCGGGCTGTAACGACAAGCTCTCCCGCCCGGGCGGCTATCACCGGGCATGGTGCGCGCAGTGCACGATGGGTGGCAATCGTGACCACGTGGCGGGGGTGAACCTCGCCAAACGTGCACTGCTCGGGCGCAGCAGAGTTGTTCGCAAGCGCGGGAAGAACCCGGAGATCCGGATCGCCGAACACGCGCCGGTCCGGCAGTGCCGCGACAAGACCAGTCCCACCCCGAGCCGGCCACGGCATCGTCGGGTCCGCCGCAGTGTTCCCACCGCGACACCCCAGGCTGGGGTGAATCAAATAAGATTGTTCCTGCACCTCGAGCGTCGGTGTGGGACACGGTCAAGCCCGCAGCAGCATCGCACGGTGTTACGGGTAGCCGTGACGTACCTACATCTCCGGCATCGGCCGCGTCAGCGGCAGGCAGTATGAGAATTAAGTAGACGCTGCATCTGGGTACTCGGTTCTCATCGATGGAGCGCTCGCGCTAGCGAACAATGAGCAGCGGGCAGGCAACCGAGTGCATCAACGCCCTGCTGGTCGATCCCAGCAGCATGTTGGTAAATCCACCGCGCCCCCGGCTTCCCACCACGAGGAGCTGTGCATTGTCGGCCTGTTCTCGTAGGTTCCTCACGGGGCGATCCCGGACGACGACGGTGCGCACCTTCACGTCCGGGTATTCCTCCGCGCGGCCAGCTAGATTTTCGGACAACACAGCGGTCTCGTTTTCTGCGGCCCGTATCCACTCGGCGTCGCTGCCGCCGTCGGGGGCAATTACCAAAGCGATATCGGACCACGCGTGCACAGCCACGAGCTCCACCTGCCGCAGGGCGGCCTCTTCGTAGGCCATCGAGATGGCGGATTCACTGTGCCGCGAGCCGTCGACGCCGACGACGACGGGCCCGGAAAGGTCATTGATATCACGATCAGCTGCTCCCCGAATGACTGCAGCGGTGCAATGAGCGTGCGCGGCAACCGCGGAACTGACCGAGCCCAGGAAAGCGCGTTCGACGATTCCCTGCCTGTTCGCGCCGACCACAACCATCGACGCCGTCGCCGAGCGCCCGATCAGCTCACCGGCCGGAGTTCCCGTGCAGAGCGTGGCGACGATCTCGATGTTGTGCCCAGGCACCGCGGCACGGGCGATCTGTTCTGCGCGCATCAATCTTTCCCGGCCGTCGCGTTGCTCGTCTTCGAAGAAGCTGGCCGGCATTCCGATCGGGACGCCGTAGGCGCCGGGAACGAACGTCGTTGTGATGAGCGACAGCGGCAGGTTACGGAGCGCGGCTTCCTTGGCGGCCCAGGACACCGCCTGCAGCGATGAGGGTGAGCCGTCTGTTCCTACAACGATCGGGCGGTGGCCGGTCATGGGGTACTCCTCCGGGCTGCTCTGCGATGAGTTTCTCTCTCGACATCTATCGTCGCTATCCGTGACCGCCCTCCGTAGAGGAGAAGGTCATCACCTCCGCAGCTGAAGCCTCCCGTCGATTCGGGCGCAAGTCGCAACCGGGGGAGTCGCAATGGTCTTCGCAAGCGGCTGCGGTTACTGGGGGTCTGCAGCACCATCGGATTGAAACCGGGCACTGCCGACAGCGATGCACGCAGAATCAAGGCGACGCAAGTCCGGCGCGAACGCCCCCCGACACCGCTGAGGTTGGTAGCGGGCTTTGTTCACGAGCATGGCTGCGCGGCGCCCTGTTTCATATGCTCCCCGAGTCGGTCGAGGTGCTCGGCAACACCTGGTCGTGTAGGCCGCGGGGCGGCGGGGCTGCTCTCATTCCATGTGCTCGAGCAGTTCCCGGACTGGCACCACGGCCATCGCCCGATCGGGCACCGCCCGCTCGGATATCTGATTCTTGCCGCCGACCGACTGCACAACTTGATCGGTGAGGGTGGCGGTGGGCAGTGCGTTCGTGGTCGACCTCCGGTTGGGGGTGGTGACCTGGCTGGCGGCGGCGGTCCACGAGATACCGCAGCAACTCGGTGATTTCAGGGGCCTGGTCCACAGCGGCTGGAGCGCAGCCCAGGCACCGCTCAACACGGGCGTCGGCATTGATTTTTTCGCTCGGCGGGGTGCTGGCCTACGGTCTGGCCGGGAGTCGAGGTCGCCGTCCTTGTTTCTTCGCGGCCGGGAACTTCCTCTACGCCGCGGTCGCCGATCTGTTCCCCGAGATCGCCACCTCCCCGATACCGCGGGACAAGATCCTGAGCACCATGAGCTTCGCAGTCGGACTCGCCACGTTGGTGGCCATCGCACGAGCGGTGCGTCCGGCGTCCCCGCCGCGACCGAAGCAAACAACTCCGTCCACGATCGTCCGAGACGGCTGCCTAGCCGGTCTGGTCCGATGGGCCGTTCGGCCCTACCGATCCCGGTCGCATCGGTATAGACCGGAAGGCGACACCCAGCCCGGAAAGCAAGAGGGAGAATATCCATAAGCTGCTGGTGGCGGCTTCGAGTGAGCCGTTGCAGACCTCGAGGAGACATTCATGGCGTTCTACAGGCTCCGAAGGTCGACGTGCTGTGTAGCGTGCTGACCAAGACGTTGTACGACCTACGCCGAGAATTCCCGGCGTGGGTCATGGGGTCGCGATGCACATGGTGATCTGGCGCAGTGTCCGCGGCGAGCCGTCGATGAACCAGTTCCCCGGCCAGATGCCTGGGGCGTTTCGTGCGCTGTTCGCGATGTCTGGGTCGGACATGCCGACCACAGCCGGGTATATCAAGATCGAACTTCTGTCGTTCATGGGTACGTTACTGCTTCTGATCTACGCCGTCGGAACAGGTGTCGGGGCAGTTCTGGCAGAAAGCGTTCCCAGGTGGGCGGAACGATATCCCGGCGTGATCGTGCGAAAGATTGCGGAGTCCTGTGGAGCACGAAAGGTGTTGCTCCGCTCGTGTGAGGACGCGCATCTGCTGATCGGCGGAAGCCACGGGCACGCCGCGCTCGGCCGTGCGGTCCTCGGGTCGACGACCCACGGCATGCTGCACCGTGGTCGATGTCCATCCATGAACAGAAGAATTCACTGGGAGACCGGCAAGGTTCCAGATCGCGCCACGAAGTTCGGCGACCGTGGACATCGCTGAGTTCCACGCCTACGGTTACGCCGCCGCCCTGCTGATCGGCCTCGGGCTGGGAATCGAGCGTGAACACGCGGCCCGCACCTCACCCGAGGGTGCGGACCCGGGCTCCGTCGAGTTGCCCGGTGCACGGACCTTCCCGCTCATCGCCCTCGCCGGCGCCATCGCAGCTCATCTCGGCGCCGCCGTAGTCACCGCGGCTTTTGTGGGGATCGCGGCCCTCGTCGTGGGATGGTACTGGGTACGCACCCATATCCCGCCGCGACCGGACACCGGGACTACCACCGCGTTCGCCGCCCTGGTCGCCTTCCTGCTCGGTGCCCTCGCCTGGCACCATCCTTCACTTGCCGTTGCGCTCGGCGTGATTGTGCTCGTCCTCCTCTCCGTCAAGTACCCCATGCACGAATTCGCAGAGCACGTGATCGACGAGCGCGACATCACGGACTTCTGCGTCCTCCTCGCGATCGCCTTCCTCGTCCTTCCCCTACTCCCAGACCGCGACGTCGGACCGTACGGTGCATTGAACCCCGCCACGATCGGCCGCCTGGTGCTCATGCTGAGCCTGATCGGCTGGGTGGGCTACGTAGCCACCCGGGTCCTCGGCCCACGATGGGGACTGCTGATCGTCGGCTTCGGCGGCGGTTTCGTCTCCGGCGCTGCGACCACCGCCGTCATGGCGCGGACAGCCCGCCGAGAAGAGGATTCGTCGGACGCACTCCCGGCGGCACTGATCGTGAATCTGTCCACCATCCTGCTCGTCGTCGGTATCACCTGGGTCGTCAATGCCGAGGTCTCGGCGCAGCTGGCACTGATACTCGGTGGAACTGCCGCACTCGTCGTCGCGGAGACCGCCGTTCTCGTGCTCCGAGGAGCGCACGACAGATCGTCGGGCAGCCGCGTCAAGGGGGCCGCGCCGGCCACGGGTTTGCTCGACCGTCCGATCTCGGTGTCGGCAACACTTTCACTGGCAGGAATCCTGCTCGTCCTCCTTATTCTGACGAAAGGCGCCGCGGACATATTCGGCGGTGGCGGGGTCATCGCTGCGTCTGCTGTCGGCGGATTGGCCGACGCGCACTCCTCCTCGTTCGCCGCAGCGTCCGCGGCAGATGCCGAGATCACCGTCGACACTGCGACCGTGGCCGCAGTAGTCGCCGTCGGAACGAACCTGCTCACCAAACTGGTCCTCGCCGCCGTTGCCGGTTCGGTCCGGTTCGCTGTGACGCTGGCGGCGTGGCTGGCCCCGCCGGTCGCGGTGACAGCCGCGACCGTGTGGGTCGTGCTTATACAGTGACCATCCGCAGATGCACTGGTCGGACCGTGCGCTCTCCGCCGGACGGTGTCGATGACCTACGGCCATAGAGCCACCGAGCGCGAGGACACCACTCGAAGCCAGGGCAACGCAATGAGACACGATGACAGGCGGAGCACCAACCCCACCCACGGACCGACCGTGAACACGCGAGCGCTCCCCACGGTCCCGACCGACGTACCGTCGAATTAGCCGTGGCGTCGGCGCGCCGTGCGTCGTCGCTGCACAACAGCCAACCGGGGCATTGGACAAATGGGCGCGGCTCACCTGACGTTGTACAGCGATCCGACCGGCTGTTACATATCATCGATGGGTTCGGTCGTCAGATGGTGATCTCCAGCGGTGCGGGCTTGAATCATCTCGAGTACCCATTCGCGGCGAATCGCTGGCGTCCTGTGATCGCTGCCGCGGCCTTCCGGCCGGTAACTTCTCTCTACTATTCGCTGCGTCCCGGCACCGACCCCGCTCGATCTCATCGCACTAATGGCGGCGGCGCTCGAAAGACGACGAACCGAACGACTGCCGCTGGACGCACCGCCTCTGCGGAGCGAGACTCTCGACCAGTTGGTGCGAAACACAGGGACGGTAACGCGGTGGTCAGAGGGAATTGACGCCTTGCAGGACAAGAGCCGGCCACCCCGGGACCATCAGGCCGATACCGATCGAGATCAGTATGAGACCCGAATTACGGTGCCGAGCAGTGTAACCCGCGGCCAATCCGCAGAAGACGATCACCGACGCGCAGCCGAGCACATTGAGTGCGGAGGTTGCGAACAGTGCGGCAACACCCGTGAGTGCAGCTGCGACCAGCCAGAAGTACCGCAGATCGCGAGCATCGAGATCGAGAGTATGCACGGAACTTCCTGTCTCATATGACTGTCAGTGACTGGTTTCTCGCCGAGACCTGTTCACCGACAGCACGGTATTCACCTCACGCCGGGGAGTCTGCCGCGGAGTGAGATTCCCGACCGTGCCCAAGCGAACCAATGCCTGGGCAAAAGCGGGCTCGGGGAGAAGTTCCCCGATCATCGCCCGACTCCGCGGGACCTCGGTCACATGGGTGAGTGGGCAGGTGGCAACTTTGTTCACCGTTGCGTCGAGCAGTACGGCGGAGAGGGCTTCACCGCATCGCAACCAGTCCATCCGAGTGTCCGTTCCGGTGCTCAGCACCACCACGGTCGACTGATCGATCTGCGTCGAATCGGCTCCGTGTGTGTCGGTGCCGGAGGGGAAGTTGCGGCCGATGCCGACGCGTGCTCGCTCCTCTGCGGTGGCCAGCGCAGTCGGTGGGATTCCTCCCGCCGGAATGGAATGACCCGCCCACCAATGTAATTCAGTATGATACATCGCGTCGTAGCGCCGTGCAGCCGCGGTAAGCTCCGTCGCTTCTGCCAGCGTGCGACGCGCGTCGGCGGGGAGCACGGTCAAGCGCGCGCCGTGTCCGCGAACGGTTTCGGACAGGGTGCCCGGACCCCACGTCGTCAGGGGGTCGAACGCCCGTCGATCCGAGTAGCGATGCCTCATCGCGGCCGCGAGGTCGAAGTCGTGCGATTGAGGGCGAGCATCGTGCCGGAAGCGAATCGTCGCGAGATGGGGTGAGTGAGGGCCTTCGGGCAGCCGATTGATCACGGCGGTCCATCGCACTGCGGTGAGCGCGACCTGCAGGTGATGAAGGGCCGCTCCGCAGCTGATCACCATTTGGCGGCCGGTGGGGTCCGCCGTCTTCAGGAGTCTTTGGGGATCGGTATGAAGTTCGAGGCGATCGTCGGTCAGCGTCCAGTGCCATGGCTGGCTGTTGTGGACCGACGGCGCTCGGCAGGCCAAGTCGACCGCGTGCCGCACCACATCGAGGCCCGGGATCTCGAAATTCATGGTCTGCTCCTCACCTGCATTCTCACCGACGTCGCCGATGGGATGGGCGCAACGCCCTTCCTTACCCATACTCGTCGTCGCTGGGCTTCCGCGGCAGGGCCGATGGTCACCGCAATGGGGTTCCGAGCGTCCCGGTGCGTGCCCTGCGTGGTCGGCGGGGCATCAACATTGCTGCCGCGAGGCACAGGATTCCGACAAGAATCGCTGCCGCACCCACACCGACGAGCGGCGTCGCGAGCCAGACACCGAGACAAGCGACCAACCCTGCCACAGTCGCGCCGGTCAGCACTGCAAGCGCCATCCCGGCCGGGTGCAGGAATGGAAGGTCGTCGCTCTCGGCGAATGAACCTTCGTGATGCTGTCCCATGGTGTCCTCTGTTTCGTGCCGAGCCGTGTGTGTCGGCTTCCGTGAACAACGGTCCGATAACAACGGGCTTTGGTCCAGGGCCGAAGGTCACCGATATCGGCACCGTGGTCTCCGCCGGGTTTCACACTCGTGGAAGAGTCCTGGGCCGATGACTTTGTGCTCTACGCTGTTCGTCCTCATCGCGGAACACTCGGGAAAAGAGCATCCCGAGGAGGTCGAGATGGAAAGCAGCCGGCCACTCACCTTGCGGTGGTGGCGACTCGCGCCGTGGAGCCGGAATTCGTTAATGCGTCCCACTGATCGGGTCGAGTCGTTTGCAGTCCTGATGGCCATCCTCTTCATGCTCATGCTGGTGCCCTGTGCGGCGGCATTCGGTACGGTCACCTACACCGACCTGAGCGAACAGTCCCTGACCGACCGCGTCAACCGGCATGTGACAGCGGCCGTCCTTGTCGATGACCCGCGGCCCCGAATGGACGACGGGTTCACCCGTTCTCCGCTGATCCATGACTACGCCCCGGCACGGTGGGCAGGGTCCGACGGATTACCTCGCACAGGGGATGTGGAGGCCCCACCGAATGCACAAGTGGGCGATACCGTCGACGTCTGGATCGATGCGAACGGCGACGTCGTGGACGCACCGAGAACCGGAACGGAGAACGCCGCAATCGCGGTGAGCGCAGCACTATGTGTGTGGGCAATCGGCGCGACCACGGCCATTCTTCTTCTGGCAATCGGCAGATGGGCAGGCGCGCGCAACCGGATGCGGCAGTGGGATCGTGAATGGGGCAACGTCGACCGGACCCCGGGATGGACGATCAATTGACCACAGTTCGATTGACGACAACCGGAACAATCACGTCACCGGGAGCAACGATGACCTCCGCAGTACCCGACCGAGCCTCTCTCGAATCCGCAGTGGCCCTTGCGTGCAGGGCACCGTCGCTCCACAACAGCCAGCCCTGGCGTTGGGTCGTCGACCGGTACGGGCTTTCACTGTTCAGCGATCCTGATCGCCTGCTTCCCGCGACGGACGACTTCGGTCGTCAAATGGTGATTTCCTGCGGCGCTGCGCTCAACCATCTCGAATATGCCTTCGCTGCACAGGGCTGGGGCATCGACATCGATCGGATGCCGGCCCGAGCCGACCGCGAGCTTCTTGCGACGGTAGGAATGTTCCACAAGCGTGAGATCGTGCCGGACGACGCCCGCCTGGCGGAAGCAATCCCGACGAGAAGTACCGACAGGTTGCCGTTCGCTGCGCCACCATCGTGGGACGAGACAACCCCGCATCTGCAAGCCGTGTCGGAAAGAAGCGGGGTTCGCCTCGTCGTTCTCGGCGAGCGCAGCCGAGCAGCGCTAGAGGATGCCTCCCTGCGGCTCTCCGGTCTCCGTGGGGGCAATCCGGTGTATCAAGCAGAACTCCGATGGTGGGCCGGTCATCCGGATCCTTTCCCGCAGGGGGTTCCCGAAGCGGCGTTACCGTCAGCCACCCAACGCCGTTCCGTGTCGTTGGCTCGCGACTTCCCCTCGGGCACCGCCGCATCAGCGGATCCGGCCGCACGGCAGGATCAGGCCGCGATCCTGTTACTCGCCACCGACGCAGATTCCAGGCTCGACTGGCTGCGGTGTGGCGAGGCACTGTCCGCTGTGCTGCTCACCTGCGCATCCCGCGGGCTCGCCACGTGTCCGGTCACTCACCTCACCGAGATGCCGGCGACTCGTACCCTCGTCCGTGACCTCTCCTCGGACCCTGGGTTGCCCCAAGTACTCATTCGGGTGGGAGTGGCGACCCATGAGCAGACGCTTCCGACCACATCTCGTCGTCCGCTGTCCGAAGTTCTCTTCAAGGTCCGGCCGACACCACCTGAATAAGGACTCCGCGCCGATCACCACCCATTGGCGCCCCGCAAGATGGGGGAGGGGACTGTAAGAACAACAGCGCTATTTTACCCATCTCTCCCGCTGTCACCTCTCCACCGCAGTCATTCCCTCCTGCTGACATGAGTCCTGGAATAAAGGACCGTTGGCCCTACTACCTTCGCTCGATGGGGAGTGGACTCGGAGAGGTCAAGCAACCATCTCCCAGTTCTGGAGCCAGCTATGAGCATTCGGTCGCACCATCGTCCACGCCAGGCACTGCTCCCGGCGTGGCCGTCACCGCCGGACTGGTCCGATCTGATGGCCAGGTTCGAGGCGATGCCTCCGTGGACCTCGCTCGAAGGGCACATGATCGCGTCGAGGAATCCTGACGGTGACGATGCCGGTAACCGAATCACCGACACCGGAAAAGCACGTCGAAATCAAGAAGATCACCCCCGGCGGTGAAAAGAGAAACTGACCGGCCCGGCTGCGTCCGGTACGAATCAGACACACCATGGCGAAGCCGATCGTCCCCATCATCGCGGTCCTGTGGCTGATCCTCGCTGCGATCGGCGCCTGGAGCCGCATCGCCTTCGCGTTCGCCGCCGTGGCCGCCGTCGTACTGGGAACGTACCTGCTGGCCAGTGCGGTCACCCGCTCGGGCGGGCTCTGAAGGCTCCGCTTCGGGCCTGTCAACTGATTGTTTTGCAACCTTTTTGGAGGTTTTACGCCATGACCACAGCACGTGACATCATGCACACCGGTGCGACCTGCATCGGCGAACACGACACCCTCACCACCGCCGCGCAACGCATGCGGGAGCTCGACGTCGGGGCGCTGCCGATCTGCGGCGACGACGACCGACTCCGCGGCATCATCACTGACCGTGATATCGTCCTCAAATGCGTTGCGGCCGCGAATGATCCGACTACGATGATCGCGGGCGATCTCGCGCAGGGCAGCGCTTACCACGTCGATGCCGGAGCGAGCGTTGAACAGGTCATCACCGTGATGGAAGAACACCAGATCCGCCGCCTGCCCGTCCTCGACGAGCACCGCCTGGTCGGCATGATCAGCGAAGCTGACATTGCCCGTCACCTGCCCGAACACGCCGTCGGATCGTTCGTCGAAGCCATCTGCGCACCGAAAGCACTCCCGAGCCGTTGATCTCGCTGCCGGGGAGGGCCTCCCGCGGCAGCGAGGAGACGTCGTCGGTCGACCACATCCCGATCCACACCCATCCGGACAATCGTCGCGGTGCGCGAGCCCTGCGATCAGGCAGCCGAACACCCCGCCGCTCAGGTCGCAGCCCGGCCCATGAGGTAGTCGGGCCTGTGCGCGGTGGCGTCGGACGGGATCATCGGCTTCGCCGACCAGGCATCGCTCACCATGTCCACCCTGGTCGTCCTCCCTGGTCCTCGGTCTCGAGGTCGCCCTGTTGGCGGCCGCGTTCGGCTCCGCCTACAGCTGCACCCACGGCATGATGTTCGCCCGCACCGCTGCTCGGGATCTGGCGGGCGTTTCCCCTAGTCCGCGGGCGGCGTAAACACCGAGGGCTGCGCGCGGATTGGGGGTAGGGGAGCGCACCAGCGGAAGAGGGTTCCGTCGAGTTGATGGTGAAGCGTCGGTTGGTGTCTCGCGGGCTAGGTGGATGATTTGCTGCCGATCCGGTTCAGTCGGGACCGCCGCTACTGCTACTGCTACTGCTACTGCTACTGCTACTGCCACTGCCTGGCATCGTCGGATGGTCGCGGAGGGGAAGTCCGAGCGCGGTCCGATCGCAGCCCCGCACGAGGTCGGTGGCCGTGACGATGCCCGTCAGGTGCTGCTCACGGTCGACGACTGCAATCAGATCCAGACCCGGTCGGAGCAGCACCGCCCTGGTCACGTCCGCCAACAGCGTGTCACCGGTCACGATGTCGGTGTCGGGCAGGGGCCGTGCGAGTGACCCGATAGTCGTCCGGCGTCGCGCCGCCGGGGTTGTCCGGGCCAGATCACTCAGAGTGATCACCCCGACGGGGTGAACGTCCGGGTCGACGACCGGGAAGATCCGGTGGTGGGACGACGATGCCTTACTTGCCAGGAATTCTTCGACGGTGTCACCCGCGGCCGCGGCGACGGGGGTGGGTGTCATCGCATCGGCCACGTGAAGGTCACCGAGACGGTGCCGTGCCGATGCGGTCATCAGTTCCACATGCGCCGCCGACCGGAGAAACCACCCGAGCAGCATCAACCAGATTCCGCCGCTTCCGAAGACGATCGCCTGTGCGCCACCGAGCAGGATCAGCACCAGTCCCAGGACCCGCCCGCTCCTGGCCGCCGACGTGGCGGCGGCGAGCCTGTCTCCGCTCCGATGCCACAGGACGGCACGGAGCACCCGGCCGCCGTCCAAGGGCGCGCCCGGCAGCAGATTGAATATCGCAACGATCAGGTTCGCCGTTCCGAGCCAGACGAGGGCAGCGGTCACGAGCGGACCGGTGACCTGTTCGACCGCGAAGGCGACGACCAGAGAGACCACACCGATGAGCAGGCTGGTGATCGGTCCGGCGAGTGCGATATGGAGGTCTGCCTTTGGATCGGGTGGTTCCTCACGCAGCTCGGACATCCCACCCAGCAACCACAGGGTCACTCGGTCGACAGAGACGCCATGGCGGCGCGCGACGAGGGAGTGAGCGAACTCGTGCGCGACGAGAGTCAGGATGAACCCTGCCGCGGCCACCGTGCCGATGATCCAGTAGAGCAAAATGGGCCGACCGGCGAAATGCACCGGCAGTATCGACAGCGACAGCAGTGAAGCCAACAGCGCAAGTGTCGGGAAAAGCGACCAGTGCACCGAGATCCGGATGCCCGCAATCCGGCCGGCGGGAATCGCTCCGCGCAACATCGGGCATCTCCTGGTGGAAGCTGGGGTCGCCGGACGCGACCCGAACCCATTCCATTCCACTCCGGGCCGGATTGATACGGCAGGGTCATTGGTCACGTTCGCCGGGACTGCAGCCACCGCACGGTCGATTCGGTCTCCGCACCGAGTTCGGTCAGCCGTAGGTCGCCCGAATTCCGAACCGGTTGCCTAAGCCTGTCGCGGCCGTCGGCGTATCGTTCCAGGACTTTGCGCATATCCGCGACCGCCTTCTGACGGTTCCCTGCATCTTGGATCTGGGCGAGTTGACGCTCGAGACTGATCGTAAAGTCGGCGTAATCGTCGTCTTTACCTGTTCCTTCAGTGGGATTTCGTTGGCGACGGGGGGTCGGCGGCCCCGAGGATCTGATCGACCCGCTCGTGGAATATTCGCCAGCGTCGCTCGTTCTCGTGCGTGAGCACCGCGCTGCGAGCCGTGAGATCCGCGGCAAAATTGAGCATTTCCGAGACGGAGAATATATACCGCGGAACGACACGGTTCGCAGTGAGATCCGCGCGCAGGGCGGCCGTGGTGAAGTCGACCCGCCCGAGGATCGCGACCGCGCGCTCGAGGTTGCGGGCGATGAGATCGGCCATCGACGCGCACTGCCAATCGTTGCTCACGATACGGTGCCGCTCGGCCAGCAGATCCGCAAGTTCCGGGTAGCTCAGCAATGCCTCCAACATGTCCCATGCCGTGGACATCGCGGACGTCAGCCACTGCCCGGTCGCCCGGTTCGCCTCCGCTAGCGCGCGGAGATCACGTTTCAGATTCGTGATCTCCGCAGGCTCGCCACCCCCCTCCATGAACAAGATCCCGAGCGTCTCTGTGGCGCGATCCTCATTGAGGTCGGGAGCTCCTGCGAACGGGCTGAGGTACTTCTCGCCAGACGGTTCGACCACCAACCACCGCTCGGCCAGTGCCTGTAATGCCCGTGAATTTCGTTGCAACCGGATCACGTCATGAAATGGTGATTCAGAATAAAACTTCTCGTGCTCGCGGTGAAACCGCGCGAGGTTGCGCACCGTGAGCAGCAGCTGGTCTCGCTCCGTCTGCATCGTTCGAGCGTGGCACGGCGCAGCGAGACATCGCCGGCGAATCGGAGAACTCTCGCATCATCGGGGTAGTTTTCTCCGCGTGGAGCAGTTCGGGGGCGGTCGGTAGGGTTTCCTTCCACCTGTTTGCCAGCTGTCGCTGCTGGTCGACGAGGCCGAACATGCCCACGAGTTGGTCGAGATCACCCGCAACGGGCACTGCCGCGGTCCTGCTGGGCGCCGACGATTACGACGCGTTGCGGGAGACAATCGCGGTGCTGTCGGATACCGATCTGCTGGCGGCGCACCTCGCCGGTCGTTTGCGGTAATCAAGGATCGAGTATCACCAGCCCTTCCGTGCCCGTGACAGCCGTTCACCGATCAGTGACCGGCCAAGAATCCGCCCCCGATGTGCGAGTTCTCCGGTGAGCATCTTGTGAGCACGTCGTTCGTCAGTGCGCCGACTTCGATGGTGGTCGAGATATCGCCGGTTCGTTACGGGCTGGGAGGTACGTTCGCTCGCGCGTTTCACGTGCTGGCCATCGCGAAAGGAAAGTTTTGCCGCGCCTCAGGCAGCCGATCGTTCGGCCGGCGGTCAGCGGCGGAAGAATGAACGTAGGGTGCGACGCTGGTCCTGGACCGGGGTGGTGTCCTGACGGCAGGTGCAGCGGTCGGCGGTAGGCACGGAGCTCATGACGGTGTCGACGTGTCGGCCGCAACCGCCCCAGCCTGTTTTGCCGCAGTTCGGGCAGGTGACGGGATAGCACATGGGGATCCTCCTGGGTACCAGAGCGAGGCTCGGGTGAACGGTTCGGGTCAGGCGCCGGCGACTGCGCGTCGTTCGGTGACCGTCGCGTGCACCCGAGCCATGTCGAGGGCCTTCACCTGGCCGATCAGGTCGTCGAGGGCGGGCGCGGGCAGTACCCCGGGCCGGGAGTAGACGAGCACGCCTTCGCGGAAGGCCATGATGGTGGGGATCGACCGGATGTTCGCCATGGCGGCGAGTTGCTGCTCGGCTTCGGTGTCGACCTTCGCGTGCACGATATCTGGATGCGCGGCCGAGGACTTCTCGAAAACCGGGGCGAAGGCGCGGCAGGGTCCGCACCAGGAGGCCCAGAAGTCGACAAGCACGATGTCGTTGTCGGCGATCGTGGACTCGAAGTCCACGAGGGTGAGATTTTTCGTTGTCATCCGTTGGGTTCCTTCGTTGATCGGGACTGCGTGTGGCCTGAACGATCAGGCGGGGACGTGCGCCTCGGCCCAGGCGTTGTAACCGCCGAGCAGGTCGGTTACGTTCTCGAAGCCCTGCGCCCGCAGCAGCGACGCGGCCACACTCGACCGCCAGCCGCCCGCGCAGTGCACCACGATCGGCTTGCCGGTGGGTACCTGCTCGAGCCGGGTGCGCAACTGCGCCAGCGGAATCGGCGCCGCTCCCGGTATCGTCCCGAACTCCCGCTCGCCCGGGTTGCGGATGTCGACCAGGGTCACCGCAGCGGCGGCGAGCAGGGCGTCGAGCTCGTCGATGGTGGTGCGTTGTGCCGACTGCACGAGATCAGCCAGCTCGGCGGGAAAGAGCCGGTCGTGGCCGACGTTGAGGTAGCCGATCACATTGTCCGAGCCGATCCGCGCCAGCCGCACCGCAGCCTCCTGCTCCTCGCCCGGGTAGGTAATCAGCACCAGCTTCTCGCCCACTTCGGCGACCATCCCGCCCGTCTCGGCGAACCGGCCGTCGAACCCGACATTGACCGAGCCGCCCAGATGCCCGGCCGCGAAGTCGTCCACGCTGCGCGCGTCGACCACCCGGATACCGGCGACGAGTTCGGCGCGCACCCGCTCCGGCGGGAGTTCGGGAATCGCCCGATCGCGGGTGAGGAGTGGATGAACTCGCTTGTTCATCGCGGCGTCGACCGAGAAGTAGGACGGCGCCGCGGGTTGTCCCGCGGTGACCAGCGCGACAAAGACGTCCTCGCTCATCGGCTGCACCGACGGATTGGTGGCGCGCTGCTCCCCGATAGTCGAGGTCAGCTCCGTCGAGAGGTTCTTCCCGCAGGACGAGCCGGCGCCGTGGGCGGGCATGACGGTGACCTGATCGGGCAGGGTCAGCAGCTTCTCGTGCACCGTTCGGTACATTGCCCGGGCCAGGTCGGTGTTGGATCCGTGGCCGAGGTTGACCAAGTCCGGCCGGCCGACGTCGCCGATGAACAACGAGTCGCCGGTCAGCACCGCGGTCGGGGTCGCCCCCGCTCGCTCGCGCACCAGCACCGAGATCGACTCCCAGGTATGTCCCGGGGTCGACAGGATCTCGAGCTCGACCTCGCCGAGGCGGATCTGCTCGCCGTCGGCTAGGCGGCGGATCGGGTAGTCGGTCTCGGCGGCCTCGCCGAACCCGATCCACGCCCCGGTTGCCTCGACCAATTCGAGGTGGCCGGAGACGAAATCCGCGTGGAAGTGGGTGTTGATCACACCTTCGATCCGCAACCCGTGCTTGTCGGCGTCGTCGAGGTACTCGCCGATGTCCCGGCGCGGGTCGACCACCACCGCTCGGCCGGTGCTCTCGTCACCGATCAGGTATGAAGCGTGCGACAGGCACTCGATGTAGTACTGCTCGAGAATCATGCGTTCCTCCATCGGGTCGATGTCCTCGTATGAGCAACATGGTGCCATATACCCCATGGGGTATGTCAAGTACCCCTGGGGGTATGCATTTTATGCTCGGTTATCTCGACCGGAATTTCTTGGAGACGGAAGTCGGCACTGCCGTCGTCGTCCTAGCGATGCGCTCGGGCCAGCCGTGGGGCCCTCACCGCCGCCGGGTGAAAGCGGCGCATGGCTGGCCAGGTTCCCGCGACAGCAGGCGTCGAGCCGAACTGGCGCGGATCCTTCTGGGCTCTTTGCTCGCTCGCGTCGCGGGCAATCGGGCACACTTGCAGACCTGCATACCCCCTGGGGTACAGTGAGCGAGCTGCTAGTAGATACCCCATGGGGTATGTAGGAGTTTGATATGCGTGAGGTAGACCTCGGTGCATTCTCCGTGCGCTGGGCCGACTGTGTTCCCGCCGCCGCAGTGATGGTCGCGGTGTTCTTCACCTTCGCCCTGGCCGACCCGTTGCCTCCGAAGGAGATGGGCATCATCATCCTCGGCGTCGCCGTCCTTCTCGACGCGGTGCTGATCCGGCTCGTGCTGCTGCCGGTGTTGCTCTGGCTGACCGGGCACGCCGCCTGGTGGTCACCGGCCAGGCTGCGCAAGGTCCTGCCGAAGATCAACTTCTCGCATTGAGGCCGGTGCGGAGGTGGGCAGGCGCGCCCCTTGCCCACCACACTCCGATACCCCGGGGGGTACAGTGGTGAGAGGTCTAGGAAAGGAAACCGCCATGGTCGGCGACGAAGACAGCATTGCATTGGTACTCAACCGGCTCCGCCGCGCCCACGGGCAGCTCGCCGGGGTGATCTCGATGATCGAGCAGGGCCGCGACTGCAAGGACGTCGTCACTCAACTCGCCGCGGTCTCCCGGGCCCTGGACAAGGCCGGGTTCAAGATCGTCGCCACCGGCCTACGCGAATGTCTCACCGGTGAGTCCCAGGAAGGCAAGGAGCCGATGACCGAGGCCGAACTCGAGAAACTCTTCCTCGCCCTCGCCTGAGCCTCCTTCACCCCACCCTCCGTTTGACGTCGACGAAAGGTGACCATGACCGACGCGACCCGTCGGCGCGGCTGAACGATCGAAAGGATCGCGCCGCTGCTCGCCGGAACGATGGTGGTCGCGGGAATCGCACTGTCACTGGTCTTTCCGTCGCAGTGGCTGCTGCTCACCGGGTTCGCGTGCCCCGCCCCATCGGGACGATGAGCGGCGCCGGTGACCGACCGATTTGATCCATCTTTTCCGAGAGAAAGGCAGAACACGCTCATGACACTCGCACTGTCGACCACCCTGCACACCTCGTTCGCCGACGCGGTGGACCGCACCCGCAACGCCCTGGCCGACCAAGGCTTCGGGGTCCTCACCGAGATCGACATGAAGGCCACCCTGAAGGCGAAACTCGGTGAGGACATGGAGGACTATCTGATCCTCGGCGCCTGCAATCCGCCGCTGGCGCATCGCGCGGTCACCGTGGACCGGCAGATCGGGCTGCTGCTGCCGTGCAACGTCGTCGTCCGCGCCGACCCCGCCGACCCGGGTGCGGTGCTGATCGATGCGATGAACCCGCAAGTGATGGTTCAGGTAGCCGACCAACCCGGTCTCGGGGCGGTCGCCGACGACGCCACCGCAGCATTGCAGGCCGCCATCGACTCATTGGGCGCGGGCGCATCGGAGGACTGACACCGCTTCCGCCCATTCCCGTTGATGGAGAGGAGGATCGGTGACTTTGACCGTCGCGCTCGCCCTCGGAGCGATCATCGGCGTCCTGCTCGGCCTCCTCGGCGGCGGCGGGTCGATCCTGGCCGTCCCCGCCCTGGTCTTCGGCCTCGGCCTCGACCTCGAACAGGCCATTCCGATCTCCCTGCTCGTGATCGGTGTCGCCTCCCTCGCCGGAGCCATCCCGAAAATTCGCGATCACCAAGTGAACTGGCGCATGGCCGGCGTCTTCGCCGCCTGCGGCATTCCCGCCACCTTCGCCGGCAGCGCGGTCGGGCGCCTGCTGCCGCAATCGGTGGTCCTGATCGGTTTCGCCGCCGTGATGGTCGTCGCCGGGATTCGGATGCTGATGGATCGAGGTGACACCGGCACCGCCTGCGAGGTCGGGGACTCGGGGATCGACTGGCGCCGCTGCGCCCCCCGATCCATCCCCGCCGGGATCGCGGTGGGCTTCCTGACCGGCCTGTTCGGTGTCGGCGGCGGATTCTTGATCATCCCCGCCCTGGTGCTGATGCTCGGTCTGGACATGTCGGTCGCAGTCGGCACCTCACTGATCATCATCGTCGCGAATTCGGCGGCCGGTCTGGTCTCGCACCTGAGCGGAACGAGCATCGACTGGGCAATCACCGCCGCGTTCGCGGGCACCGCGATCGCCGGGTCCCTGATCGCCAGCCACTTCGGCACCAGGGTCGACACCGACCGGCTGCAGCGGTGGTTCGCCTACCTCGTCTTCGTCGTCGCCGCCTACGTTTTGGTCGACACGATCCTTCTCCGCTGAGGAGGGCGACGACCGACCCCCGACACCGTGTCGCCTATGCCCTCCCGGGTATGCGAACACCACAAGAGCATGTGAGGAAGGTACGAAACATGGACGTGTCGATCATCGAGACCTCGAGCCTGGGCGACCGCAGTTACCTGATCAGCGCCGGCGCCGTCGGCGTCGTCGTCGACCCGCAACGCGACATCGACAGGGTACTGGCCCTGGCCCGCGACCGGGGCGTGCGGATCACTCACGTCCTCGAGACCCACATCCACAACGACTACGTCACCGGTGGCCTCGAACTCGCCCGGACCGTCGGCGCCGAATACGTCGTCCCCACCGGCGACGACGTCGGCTACCAGCGGCGCGCCGTCGGGGACGGCGACGTCATCGACGCCGGACCCATCCAATTGCAGGTCATGCACACCCCGGGTCATACCCACCACCACGTCAGCTACGTACTTCGTGACGCCACCGGCACCCCTCACGCAGTCTTCACCGGTGGATCGATGCTCTTCGGCACCACCGGCCGCACCGACCTCCTCGGCAAGGAGCACACCGCGGAGCTGACCCACGCCCAGTACCACTCGGTGCGACGCCTGGCCGTCGAGCTCCCCGCCGACACCAAGGTCTACCCCACCCACGGATTCGGCAGCTTCTGCGCCGCCACCCCCGCGAGCGGGAACTCCTCCACCGTCGGCGAACAACGCACCACGAACCCCGCCCTGACCCAGGACGAGCAAAGCTACGTCGACGAACTGATCGCAGGCCTCTCCGCCTACCCGGCCTACTACGCGCACATGGGCGTGATCAACACCGAAGGGCCGACCCCGGTCGACCTGTCGCTGCCCGCACCCGTCGACCCGGACGAGCTCCGCCGCCGCATCGAAGACGGGGAATGGGTAGTGGACCTGCGTGAGCGCACCGCCTTCGCCGCCGGCCACCTCGGCGGCACCCTCGGCTTCGAACTGTCGGACTCGTTCGTCACCTACCTCGGCTGGCTCTACAGCTGGGGTGCACCTTTGACCCTGATCGGCGAGAACGAAGACCAGGTCACCGACGCCCGCCGCGAACTGGTCCGCATCGGCATCGACGACCTCACCGGAGCCGCGATCGGCGAAATCCACACCCTCGCCGCCGGCACCGAACTGCGGTCCTATCGGGTCGCCGACTTCCCTAGCCTCTCAGAGGCACTGCGCGAGAAAGACACCACGGTCCTCGATGTGCGTCAACGCAACGAATACGCGGAGAGCCACATCGACGGGGCGATCAACATTCCGCTCCACGAGCTCGCCGACCACCTGGGCACCCTCCCCGACGGGGAAATCTGGGTGCACTGCGCCTCCGGCTACCGCGCCTCCATCGCCGCCTCGATAATCGACCGACCCGGCCGTACCACCGTGCTGATCAACGACGACTACGACAACGCGAACGACACCGACATCACCAGCGCGACATAGGTATCCGGCCGTCCCGGCGAGCGCAGATCGCTCCCGGACACCACGACGGTGGAACGTCGACGAAGGACGGGCGACATGATCGCACCCGAACACCAGACGACTACCATCGCTAGAGGACTTCTGCTCGCGATGCCACGGGAACGACCGCTGCATCCTCGCTGCCGCCCGATGCGTTGCGTCGGCCGAGGACTTTACAATGCGTCGGGCAGCTGGAAGAGCATGCGGAACAAGCCGATTCGAATCTCGTCGCCAGCTGCCAGGTCTGCGCAGTCGACCGGCAGACGGTTCACATAGGTTCCGGTCAGCGATCCGCTGTCGCACACGACGTACCGCTCGCCGTCTCTGCGGATTCGGGCATGCCGGCGCGAGACTGTGCCATGCCGGAGCACGATTTCGGCGTCGGGGTGACTTCCGAGCGCGGTGAGATCACGGTCGAGGGGGAGTGCCACGCCCTTCGTCGGCCCCGGACCCCGGATAACGACCAGTTCTGGGCCGGGCCAGCGCTGGTCTCCGCCGCTGCGTTGACCCGGCAGATGCTCACGCGGTGGCACATCGGTCAGGTTCATGGTCGACACTCCCTTGTCACATACCCCGGTGGGTATGTCCTACAACCTGCCGGAGATGCCGGACATTCCCGGATCAGTCGGAGTGGTTCTTCCAGCGCCACGACGATGGGGACGATGCACGGTAGTCACCCACACCCGATCACAGCTACCACGGCCCGTGTTGCTGCCTGCGCATCCCACGGGCTCGCCACCTGTCCGGTCACCCACCTCACCGAAATGCCGGCGACTCGTACCCTCGTCCGGAAACCTCTCCGTGGACCCCGGGGTGCCCCAAGTACTCATTCGGGTGGGAGTGGCGACCATGAGCAGACGCTTCCGACCACATCTCGTCGTCCGCTGTCCGAAGTCCTCTTCAAGGTCCGGCCGGCGGCACCCGGACAGTGACACTGCGTCGATCACGCCGCAGTGCTGCCTCCGGATCAGATGCGTGCGAACAGGGCGGGATCGCTGCCCGGAACCTGTGCGACGAGGCCGCGGGCGACCAGGTGTCGCAGGTGGGCCGCGCCCTCGGAGAGCGCCATGTGCTTGCCCATCGGCGAGATGTCGGCCCACGGCTTGTACCACTTCATGCGTGCGGCCACATCCCACACGCTGAGCTGGTCGTCGCCGAACGCGTGGTGGAGGTGGTCGAGTCGTTCCTCGTGGTGTTCGATCAGCTCGCCGGCGCGACCCGCGACGTCGTCGATGGGGATTCCGTGGGCGCCGAGACCACGGGTTATCTCCATCTTCTGCACGCGGCGCAGCGAGTCGAAGAACTCGGCGAGGGCATCGCGCTCCTCGAGGGGATAGACGAAGTTGCCGACATGCGGGGTCGTCTTCTGCAGCACGTGGTCACCGGTGAACATGACGTCGGCGTCTTCGAGGTAGAAGCAGACGTGCCCGGGTGTGTGGCCGGGGGTGTAGACGGCGCGCAGCCCGCGGCCGGTGAGGGCGATCAGTTCGTCGTCGACGATAACGCGGTCGGGAGCCGAACTCGGGCCCGTGGGCGGCTCGGTGGTCGCCGCCTGCTCGAACGCCGCTACCTCCTCCGCGCCGGCCCCGGCACGCACCATGTTGAGGCGCTGAAACTCCAGCCACTCGTCGCTGCGACCCGAAGACATGTGCGCGAACAATTCGTGGTCCGATTCGTGCATCGCGATCCACGCACCCGACGCCTCCCGCACCCGTCCGCACAGCCCGGTGTGGTCGGGATGGAAGTGGGTGAGGACGACGCCCTCCACGTCCTTCACCGAGTGGCCGATCTCCTCCAGCCCGGAGGTGAGCCCGGCCCAGGCGTTGTCGTCGTCCCAACCGGCGTCGACGAGGATCAGCCCACCCGGGGATTCCATCGCGTAGACCAGTGTGTGACCGAGGGGGTTGTCCGTAATAGGGACAGGTATCTGGAAGATGCCATCACCGATGGCCGCCGCACCATTCATCTGCTTTACCTCGCACTAGAAACTGCTCTTGGGTTCCGAAACCAAATCGGTCTATCACTCCTTCATAGCCGCTGCGGACCGGTCGCGAAGAGCCGGGTCCCGTTTAGCGGGCGTTCAGACTGCAGGACAGTAAGTCCGTGACGTGTTGTATGACAGCGTCGCGTGATCCCTCGCCTGGTAGTTAAGCGGTCAGAGCCGCGAGTATCACCTTCTGCTTGGGTTCGTTCAAGGTGGTGTGGTCGCTGCGGACCGGGCGATCGATCCACGTGTTGCTTATCGAGGCCGGCGCCAACGAGTCGGATTAACAGTGCGGTCGGGGAAGGTGCCGACCACATCGGTCCGGCGCCGGATCTCGTCGTTGGAATAGATCTGCCGCAAGACTCGTTTCGGGAAGGCGGTGATGCCAGCAGTACGGTCGTGCGGCATTGAGTCGAGCGGCGACCTTCGGCAATTTCTCCGACAATGGGCGGATCCCCGGCCCTACGGCATGACGGAAACAGCGTCGGGCTGGACGCAAACCGACTGCAGCAACGTCATGACCCGAAACAGCTAGCCGACCGATCGGAGTCGAAACAATGAGTGGTACCGAGAAAGTGCTACCGCGAAGACCCTCTCCGACGTAGCTACAGCCCACACGTCCGCCCAGTCAACGAATCCGTCGACCGACTGCGCGATGAGTACCCCGGCGAGCGAGTCTCATTCTGTGTGTCGCCCGACGGACACCGGCGTCAATGCCCACATGCTCGCGCCGCACCAAGATCCGGGACCGGTCCACAGGCCGCACCTTCGGAACCGCGGTGTCACCGCTTAGTCCTGCCCCGTAGCGCGAGGACAGTGAGAGCGAGAAGTACTGGCCCCGCCAATCGAAGAATAAAGTCAACGACGGTCCCAGGCCCCGTCGTGGTTACGCTCGCGCTGGTACGAATCTGGAGTAGTGAGATGCTTTCTCTGGCGGCGAACTCAAGCGCCTCTGGAAAGCTCGGCGCGGTGATCGGCGGTGGGGTGCTGTAGGTGGCCGTACCGGTTATCGGTTGGATACTCTCGATTTGTGGTAGTGGAGGTGTTCGGGTAGCGAAGGTGGTGCTGGTAAAAAGCCCTGCTGCGGTGAGCAACACGAAAACCAGTGTTGCAATCGCACGCCAAGCACGCAGTCCGTAGCCAGAGACGGCCCAATAGGCGTGAAGCAGAGCGCTTTCCGTCAGTGCGGTAGAATCACTTCGGAAGTCGCTGGGCGTCCCGGTTCTCGATCCTCGGCGTGCAACGCGGCGCATCTCCATCTCGCCGTAATAGAAATCCGCAGCGCCTGGCTCGTTCTTCGTGTCTTCGAGTCCTTTGCGGAGGTCGCGATAGATGCTCGAGACGATGTGTGCTGAAGGAGCGTTCGGGGGGGTACCTTGGGCACCCCAGAAATGCCCATGCTGCTGCCGCCAAAGCACTTCCTCGGCGATCACGCGACGACGAGTGAATTGAGTCGGTCGCTGTAGAGACCACTTTGTGCGTTGGAAGGTGCAATCCTCACTGATTGTCAACGTGTCGAGACCGTGTGCGCCTGAGAACGAACACGAGTCCATCGCCGTCCCGGCGATCACGAGTTCGCCGACGTTGGCGCGAGATAATGATGTCACGCCACATCGGGCGGGCAGCTTTGACAGCCCGACTTCGTTCGCGAGTTGTCCTGCGAGGACCTTTGCCTCGTTCCGGGCCTCAGTGCGCGCGTCAGATGCGCGATCCGGGTCAGTAGCTGTAGATCTCCGACGGAAGGATATCTGACCTTTGGAGTCCGGAGGCCGATGAGGGATCCGGCGTGTGGAAGGAGGCGGCACCGACAGGATGCTGTGTCGGAGAAACTCTGCGTCACTAAGGTCCAAACTTTCTGTGTGAACCTCGAGGTGCACACTTTCGCGGCTTTGCAACCGACGAGCAATCACTTCTCTCGCCGTGAGAAAGATATTACTACTTTCGTGCAACACCGCGTTTGAGAGGTCAACTTTTATGCCAGTCCAGGGGCCTGGGTCGGATGCCAAGAACTTCGTCGATCGTAGGTTCCATTCGCGAGCGATCGCACCCGTGAATTGTGCAGTGTCGGTGAAAGTCACTTCATCGAAGTAAACCTGGTCGTGGGCGAACGTTGCGTCCAAGAATTGGACTGCGCCGGAGAACCTGGCGCGATCGAATCGGGCATCTTCAGTGAATATGGCTCTGGTAAAGACCGCGCCGCCAAAGGTTGCCCCACGGAAGTCGGCAAGGCGACCAAAAATCGCGTCCTCAAAGCTCGCGAAATGGTCGAACCTTACTCCTTGGAATGTGGAAGTATCTGTGAACGTGGTCTGGATGAACCATGCCACGGTGGCAAACTTAGCGCCTTCGAAGTCAGTGGCACCGTGAAAGTCGGCGCCTCCGAACATAACGTGGTCCGAGAAGGTCGCTCGTCCAAACTTCGCGTCCTTGCGAAATGTCGATGAGAGGAACCCTGCAGCATCCTCGAAAGTTACAGCGTCGAAACGGGCCTCGCCAGCGAATATCGCATCGTCGAACTTTACTTCACCGGTGAATGTCGTTCCATGGAAGTTTACGTCGCCGCCAAAGTAGGCCCCGTTACATAGGATGCCGTCCATGCGACAGTCGATCAAAGCGATCGGTACCACCTCGTCGAGTCCGGACGATCGGAGATCCCCCACGATCCGGGCTGCGCGCAGATCAATCGCTTCGACGTACTCCGTCAGATGCCTGTTATGCATGAGTTGCTGCAATAGCTCTGCACGCACCGTGCGGTCCTTGCCCCAGTCAGATGTTTCGTCTGACTGAACCAGATAGCTGCCGTCGGCGAGGTTGCACTCCTCATCCTCTCGAACGGCTTTCAGTAGTCTTTCCTCGGCAGGGGTCAGCGGAGACAGCTCGTCCATCTAGACAGAATGCCTCGACGCCAGTCGGCGAGATATTGTCAATACCTGTGGATGAGTGAGTTTCAGGCGACCTCCGATCCGGCGTTGGCGGGCTCGGCAGGTGAGGTGTCGGGGGTGATGTCGGTGGGACGCTCGAGCAGCTTGCCCTTGTGGAACACGGCGCCGGCTCGGACGAGCGCGACCAGATGCGGAGCGTTGACCGCACGCCAGCGAGCCTGTGCGGCGTCGATCAGCTTGTAGGCCATGGCAAGTCCCGCCGCACGGGATCCGGGGCCCTTGGTGACTTTCGTCCTCAAACGCACCGTGGCGAAGGTAGATTCGATGGGATTTGTGGTGCGTAGATGCACCCAGTGCTCGGCCGGGTACTTGTAGAATTCGAGCAGCACATCCGTGTCGTCGGTGATCTTCTTCACCGCCTTCGGATACTTCGCGCCGTAGTCGAGTTCGAAGGCTTTGATCGCCACTTGCGCCTTGTCGATGTCCTCGGCGTTGTAGATTTCCTTCATCGCCGCGAGCGCCCCGGGATGTGCCGTCTTCGGTAGCGCAGCAAGTACATTGGCCTGCTTGTGGAACCAGCACCGCTGCTCCCGGGTTTCGGGGAACACCACCCGCAGCGCCCTCCAGAACCCAAGGGCACCGTCACCGACCGCGAGGACCGGGGCGGTCATGCCGCGGCGGCGGCAGTCCCGCAGCAGGTCAGCCCACGACTCGGTGGACTCGCGGTACCCGTCGGTGAGGGCGACGAGCTCCTTGCGTCCGTCCGCACGGACGCCGATCATCACCAGCAGGCACAGTTTGTCCTGCTCGAGCCGCACCTTGAGGTGGATGCCGTCGACCCACACATAGACAAAGTCGGTGCCGGAGAGGTCCCGATCCTGGAAGGCCTTCGCCTCGTCCTGCCACTGCGTCGTCAACCGGGTAATCGAGGCCGCCGAGAGCCCGGCACCCGATCCGAGGAACTGCTCGAGTGCCGGGCCGAAGTCGCTGGTGGAGAGCCCGTGCAGATACAGCAGCGGCAGCACCTCGTTCATCTGCGGGGACTTGCGCACCCAGGCCGGCAGGATCGCGGACGAAAATCGCTGTCGCTCGCCGGTGTCCGGGTCGACGCGCTTGTCGTTGACCCGCGGGGCCTTCACGTTGACCGCACCAGCGGCGGTCAGGACGTCGCGTTCGTGGTGGTAGCCGTTGCGCACCACCAGGCGGCGACCGTTCTCGTCGACCTGGTCAGCGAACTGTTCGATATAGGCGGCGACCTCCGCCTGCAGCGCGGCCGCGAGCATCTGCCGGGCACCGTCACGGACGATCTCGTCGAGCAACGACCGCCCGTCGTCGTCGTCGGAGCGGTCGTTGTCGTGTACTACCGTAAGCACGGGCGTACCTTCCCAACCAGCGTTGCAGCGCTGGCCTTGATCGAATACCTGTTTTCTTGCAGATCATCATCCGGGAAGGTGCGCCCTCCCCGATCCACAGGTATTGATCATTTCTCAGTCGGCTTCGTTCAACGACTCACCGGATTGGCCGGCCCGGTTGTCGTTGAGGCTTAAGCTTGGCTCCTGGTAATCGCGGTGACCTGCGCGAACAAGCCTTCGGCGGTTCCATCCTCGTTGGATACTTAGTTGTCCGCTCTGGGGATGGCATACGTCCCGATTGTCTAGGCTTTCATGGATGTCCGTTGGGCTGCGAGTGGGCTCTCATTGTCGGATCAGCGCATAGTGCCCAAGTCGAATCGCGACTTAGACGTGAGGCTTGCGTCCGCTTGGGTGGACTCCTCTCAGAACCTTCGCTGGCGTCTACCCATGACATTCACATCCTCAGCTTTCGCCGCCCTCGGAGGAATTCAAGAGGTTATTCCGGCGAACTGGGCGAATGTCATGCGCACAATTCCCGGCGAACGCCGGTCCAACCATATTGTCAAACTTTCAGTGACGGTCTTCGAAAGGGTGAGAACCATGACTGAATGCGAGATGCAGCGCCTCACCTAGTCCTGAAAAACATCAGCGTTGCGGCGCGCGTTGCCGCCGTTCCTCAGCCGCCCGGCGAGCTCAGCGATCGCGCCATAAAACCGCTTTTTGGCATCCGCCGTGGCAATTCCCTGCCCGGAGCAGTGAGGGATGTCGCGACCTTGGCCGATCACGACTAGGCTACTGGGTCGTCCAGCGCGGCGCCATCCATCGCGTGCAGGTCCGCCTAACAACAGCACGAACTCGAGATTGCTACAAAGGGTGACAAGTTCGCGGGTCCAACGCGCGGCGCGTGCTCGTTCCGAGTCGAGAGATCTAGGGCCCTTGCTGGCGGTGGGAAATGGGCAGGAGTTCCAGTGAACGACAGACCGCCAGTCGACTCCCGCCTCCTTGTACGCCAGTCGGCAGGTCCACGCAGTGCGGTCGTCGTTGTCAAGGCTCAGCAAGCCAGATCCGGTACCGGCTTTGGCCTTCCTGCTTGGATTGTCCAGCAAGACCAGGACCCGTGCATGTATTCCGCCTAGATCCGGGTCGACGTAGGGGACGTGACCACGCGGGATACCCTCGGCATCGGCGATCCGGTTTGCCAGGTGATTAATCGGCGCGACGTGTGGCTCCCAAACTCGAGCATGTTTCGCCAGTAGGTGCTCGCGATGGCGATTGTCTCCGAAATCAGGCATAACCGGATAATGGCATAGGCGGCAGACGGAGTGGTCAGAGAGGAGTATTCTGCCGCCAACAGTGACTCCGCAAAGGTGACGGAATTGCCTACACGAACTCCGCCGGTCCACTAATTAGGTTCTTGACCAGGGTTCGCGGCGACGGCCGCCTTCGCAACGTACTAACTGGGTCGCTCTGACCCTATGAAACTCCTGTCCAGGCTCGGGTTCATCGTGGGATGAAGGTAATCGGATAGGTTGCGGCGCAGACTCTTCGCAGTCTACGAACCTCATCGAGGACTTGCAGCGGAGTATCTCGGTACCGTGCGACATTCCGGCAATGGGTTCCTCCCGATCCCTCGATCCGCCGCGGGTCGGCAAATGCTGTGGGATGCTCCCAATCGAGACGATCGATCGAGATCAGCCTGCGACGGGGGACGACTGATATGACAGATCAGCACACGAAAACACGGCGCCGCTGGTACACGAGCGGGGTGTGCGGGGCGGCCGTAGTCGGCGCATCCGCGCTGCTCGCGCCCAGTGTCGCCGTGGCCGCCCCGGCACTGCCGACGGGTTGCGTGCAGGGCCCGGGCAGTGCGGTGACGTGCACCTTCACGTTCACCGGCGGTGCCCAGTCCTTCACGGTGCCGGAGGGCATAACCAGCCTGGACGTGACCGCTACGGGTGCTCGCGGTGGAAACGCCGGTTCCGTTCTCGGCGGCGTCGGCGCTGTCGCAACTCGCGCACTTCCCGTCACGCCCGGCGACGCCCTGTATGTGCTCGTCGGCAGCAACGGTGGCGACGACACGGGCGCGGCCGGGTTCAACGGCGGCGGCGTCGGAGGGACCGGCGCGGGCGGGGGTGGCGGCGCGTCCGACATCCGGACCGGAACGGGTGAGATGGCCGATCGGCAGATCGTCGCCTCGGGTGGCGGCGGCGCAGGCGACACCTACATCGGTGGATCCGGCAACCTCGCTCCCAACGCGCCGGCGGGCCAGGCCGGCGGCGGGGGAGGAGCCGGTGGTGGCGGTCAGGCCGACGCGGGCGGTGTTGGCGGCAACGGTGGTGACAACCCCGACGGATCGGCGGGCCTCGTCGGAGTCGGCGGAGCCGGATCCGAGACCGGGGGCGGGGGAGGCGGCGGCTGGTTCGGCGGTGGCGGGGGCGCCGAGAACTTCGGTGGCGGCGGAGGCGGAGGCGGTTCGTCCTACGCGCCCGACGGGACCATCGGTGCTGCCGGTGTCGACGCCGTATCGTCCGTGGTGATCACCTACGGGGCCGGCTCGGGAACCGGGTCGTTGGGCGGCTTGTTCGGTAGTAGCTGAACGGCCACCGTCGCGGTAGTTCCGCCGTCGCAGCGGGCGGAAGTGATTGCGGTTCAATAACAACGGCAGCAGCCCGGACCTTTTGTCCGGGCTGCTGCCGTTGGAAAAACGCTGGGTGATTACACAACACGAACCGCCGAACTAGACAGCGACGGCGGTGGTTTCGTAGATCGATTCGATACGGCGTCTCGTGGCCTCGGGGGTCGTCTTCATGGCGAGGACGAGTTCGGAGATGACGAGCTGCATTGCGTGCTCGAGCTGGCGCTTCTCTCCGGCTGAGAGCGGCTTGGCCTGCGCACGGGTCATCAGATCGCGGATCACTTCACTCACCGTGAAGATGCCACCGACGGTGATCTTTTCCTGGTTGGCCTTGAACCGCCTGGACCAGTTGGACGGGTCGTCGATGGTCGGACCCTGCAGGATCTCGAAGACGCGGCCGACTTCGTCGTGATTGATCGCGTTGCGCACACCGATCGCCTCGGCTTTCGCCACCGGGATCTCGATCGACAGCCCATTCTGGGCGACTTCGAACTGCACGTATGCAGTGGGTAGATCGTTGAACATCCGGGTCGTGAGCTTCGTTACCGTCACGGACCCATGGTGCGGGTACAGGAAGATTTCACCGATATTGAGATTCATTGACTACCACCCTTCCCTGTCATTATGGCACACGCTGCCATATTGACAACCGGTGACCAGATGGGAACGATGACCGGTGAGTGCCCCTACTGATTGCGAGGGCCATTGATGACCAGACTTGGAACCCTCCCCGTGTCGCCTGATCTGCCTACCGGCCCGCTCGGCTTGCGTGAGCGGCGGCGTGTGCAGACGAGCGTGGAGATCAGCGAGGCTGCACTCACCCTGTTCGAGAGCAAGGGTGTCGAGGCCACGACGGTCGGTGAGATCGCGCAGTCGGCGGGCGTGTCTCAGCGGACCTTCTTCCGATACTTCGCCACCAAGGAAGAGGCCGCGCTGCGGGATCACTGGGCCTTCGAGGCGATCCTTGGCGCGGGGCTCGATCGGCTCGATTCCGATGTCTCACCAAGGCTCGCGCTGGAAGCGTCCTTCGCTGCGGCCCTCACGACTTATTCGGACAGTTCGTCGATCGCATCTCAGCGATTGTTGCGGGTGAACCGGATGATCAAGAAGGAGCCGACGCTGCGTGCCGTGTTGGCACGTGCGAGCGTGGGACGGACCGCGGCTCTGGTCGACGCGGTGTCGAAGCGATTCGAGTGTTCCGAACTGCAGATTCGACTGGCAGTCGATGTGTCGATCGCAGTACTCCGAGCTGCACTGGAAACGTGGGTGGACCGTTCATCCACCGACGAGGCGGCGAACCTGCCCGAAACTTATTCCACGGCACGGGCACTCGCGTATATGTGACTAGGAGTTCGCCCCCCACGTCAGCTCACCCGGCGAGGAAGCTGAATCGGACGCGGCGCACCGGGTTGTCGACGTTGGTGTCGACGAGGCACACGGATTGCCAGGTCCCCGTCGCAACGGTTCCGTCGATGACGGGCACCGACGCGTAGGGCGGCAGGAACGCCGGCAGCACGTGGTCGCGGCCGTGTCCGTGGCTGCCGTGGCTGTGCCTCCACCGGTCGTCGCGGGGCAGCACGTCGTCGATTGCCCGCAGGAGGTCGTCGTCGCTGCCCGCGCCGGTTTCGATGACGACGAGCCCCGCTGTGGCGTGTGGCACCCACACATGCAGCAGGCCATCGCCGGCGCCGGCCGAGGCGAGGAATTTCTCGATCTCACGGGTCAGGTCGTGCACCACCGGCTCAGCGCCGGTGCGCACCTCGATCTCTGTACTGAACATGGATCCGACGTTAGCGCGGTGGAGCGTGACATTCGATCCGAAGCGGTACGGCCCGCGCTGCTACTTGCGGCCGGCCGCCCACTTCATGCCCCAGCTGTAGGCCTTGTCGAGGTCGGCCTGGCTGCCTTCGATGTACTTCACTTCGCGGGTGACGGTGATGCCTTGTCCGGTGTTCTGCAGCATCGCGATGGCACAGATGCGAGCGGAGCTGTTCGACGAGTCGAGTCGAACTTCCACCTCGGGCCCGCTGGTGGGGAAGAGGGTGACGACACCGTCCACGGCTGCCCAGTTGGGTGCGCCGTCGTAGATCATCGCGAAGATGAGGATGCGCTTGAACATCTCCGGGCGATCCAGATTGATGTGCATGTTCTCGCCGCCGGTCACGGTGCCGGTGCGGTCGTCTGCGTCGAGCTTGATGAACGGGGCGTCCTGCAGCGATCCGAAGGTGTTGCCGAGTGCCTGGACCACGCCCTTCGATCCGTCGGCGAGTTCGTAGAGGCAGCCGAGGTCCAGGTCGATGCCGGTGCTTCCGCCGGCGGCCGCAGCGAGCTTCGCGAAGAAGCCGGTCTTCTTCGGTTGCGGCGCCACGCCAGTCGACCAGTTGAGGTTGACCCGCATCGCGCCCTGCCGCTCACCCGACTTCGTGAGGCTGACCGACGGTGCTGCCTTCGACAACGTCACCTTGCTCAGATTCACCCCGCCCTGCGGTGTGGCCGGAGTGGAGGGGCGACGGGTGTAGTCGATGGCCATGGGTAGAACCTTCCGTTTGACGACCGGGCGCCGTGCCGGATCGCTGTCCGATTTGCACGGTTTCGGTCCAGGGTAGTCATACGTTCGAAACTGCCCGACCCGACCTACGCTTGGATCGGCCAGTCAGCTCCGCTTGTTCCACTCGATTGCCGGGCACGTATCCATCACCATGGCCAGTCCCTTTTCGGTCGTGCGTCGGAACGCTTCTTCGTCGATGACGCCGAGCTGGAACCACACGCCTTTAGCCCCCACCTGGACGGCTTGGTCAGCGAATTCCCCCGCGGCGTCGGACTGACGGAACACGTCCACGACATCGATGGGGAACGGCACGTCCGCGAGAGTCGGGTAACCCTGCTCGCCCAGCACCGTCGGCGCGGAAGGGTGGATGGGAACGATGCGCTTGCCGCGTTCCTGCAGCAGCTGGGCGATGCGGTACGCCGTCCGGTCCGGGTTGCCGGAGAGTCCAACTATCGCCCACGTCTCCCAGTCGTCGAGCATCGACGAAACGGCGTCAGGGTCCTGCCATGAAGTGCTCATGACACAAAGATAACGAATTCTCAGTGCGGGATCTGGATCGAATTCGGTCATCGACGTGCATGAGATACCTGTTGTCAAGGAGCGCCGAGGCCGTAGGTTGCCTTCCCAGTGGTCCAGTTCATCGTTGCGTGGTATTTATAGCCACTCTTGGTGCCATCCCCGTTGTCTCGGGTCGCTGCGAAGCATTCGAAGACCGTCGTACTTTCTGTGAGATCGCCAGTCGAGCCCCCGCTCACGGGTGAACAAGTGACTGAAATAATTGAGCCGTCGATCAGGCCCTTCCCAGCGTGCTCCTCGGCCATCGTCTTGATGCTCGATTCGATAGCTGGCACCGATGCTGCCCTCGAGGCACGCTCAGCATCTTGGCGCTGTTGTTGACTCGCAAGGCGGGCTGCTTCCGCCTCCCGCGCTTCGTTCGCCCGTTCCTCTTCGGCTGCCGCCAAACTCGAGTCGTGCCAAATCTTCCACATGGTTCCTGCCCCACCTAGAAGAAGCACAACGGCGATGGCAGTGAGTGCCGCTCCTCGTGAGATTCTGGGTGCCCTGTTGGGTGGACTGCTCGACACAGTTGGCGAAGGCAAGTCCAGCCAGGACCTTCCGTCCCAATAACGTTGGCCGCCAGTTGGTGCTGGATACCAACCCGCAGGAGCCTTGTGAGGTTCGTCTGCCATCTTCAGGCCACCAACCTTTCATCTCCCTCGCGGACGCACCAGTGCATCGGCGGTATGCAGAGCCTATAGTGGAAGTGCCGACCGATGAGTGGAATACCTCGAACGAGCTAGGTATTCGCCGATCACACTGCTCGCAGCTTCTAGCGGAGACACGGTGCATGCGAGGTTGTCTCGGGTGTTCGCGTCGCCCCCTACCACGGCCGTGTCCTTGCTGAGCTTGCCGGGGAAGTCGGCCCGCTGTTCGTGGTGGCGTCTTCTCCACCGCCGCCTGTGGCGACGGCCGTGTCGTCGCCGCCGCCGACGCTCGAGACCACCGCGATCGAGCAGGCACCGAAGAGAAGTATCGGAACGCCGACGACGAACCAAGGCCGAATGTGGCGCGTTTTCGTCGGCTGCCGAGGGAGGGGCTGTCCGGGCTGTACTGGTTGGGCCGATCGGGAAAAGTCATCTCGCGCATCCCGCTGCGTCGTTTGGGACCAAGGCCGCGTCGAGAAGATCCTCGCTGAAACGAAACTCGGTGACGGCGTCGTCGCATCCCGCAATCCCGGTACCAGCGAGGGCTTCCTCCGCGGATGCCAAGTGATTCGTGAGTTTGTGGTCGGTGAGAAACGAGAGCAGCGTCGCGAAGGACGCCGACAACTCACCGTCAATCGTCTGCGATTCAACGAGTGTGGCCTCGCGGTGGGGCCCATCCTTACGTGGTTGGCAAGTGCTGGTTGTGAAGCCCATTCTGCGGAGGCGCGCAAGAGCTCGGTGTGACGTGAATGTTGACCGGGGATCTCCACTGAGTACTTGGTACACTTGTTTCGGTGGATAACGCACCCCGCCGACTTCCACCCAATGTTCTCGGATCGGCTCGGGCGCATGGTTTCCGAGGACTTTTGTTACTTCCTGAAAATCTGCCGGTCCTTCAAGCTTGCCCGTGTATGTCACATTGAAGATTGAACCATTGCGGGTTGAGCAGCCGGCAGTGCGGGAGGCATTGCTTCTGGCGCGCCAGGATCCCCGGCATGATCCGGCGCAGTGCCTTGGATGCCTACTGACCTCCACTACTGACTGCCAACCGCCCATCCGCGCGACTTCATGCGGGAGATGGGCGTTGGCTGACCCGTTCACCGAGTCCTCCACCGCCGGATGCTCGCTTGGACCTACGTCGATGCCATCGCGCTGTCACCACGACGGACAAGGCTCGGCAGTGGAAGGACGCCGATAAGCTGTGCAGAAATGAAGTAGTACCAGCTCGCCGCGCACTAACTTCAACGCTGAGGATCGAAACTCGACATAGTTCAAGTACAACCTAAATGCGCGTGTTCGGGATGGTGAGACTGACCGGAGTCGCTATGACCGCGTCGATCCCCTTACGCCCTGCACTCTCCTCTAGGGATTGGAGGACGTTCGTCTCGAGCTGTTGAGGAATAGTTGAGCTGATCCACTTGAATCATCTTTCCTGCTCGATACGCTTTAGTCCGCTCGTTAAAGTTGCCTATTTTAAACGCGCCCATCCGCTTGCCTATCTCCGCATCTTTGAGCGCCGATAGCGGCTGCGATTACATACCGGCTGAATTGGGCCGTAATAAACAAACTGATAGCTCAGGCTGAAGACTCTTACGCCCAAGAGCGAGTGCTGTCGGGATAGGCAAGATGTAGGGGGCACCATAATTTCAATCGCTACGAACCGGGTCAGAATTCTTGCGAGATCGTCGATACACTCGGACCCACAGTTATTGCGGTAAGCGGCACGATACTTTCTCTACCGCCATGACGTAGCCCGGCGGTTCAGCATCCAGCGGCCGGAGTTGTGACCGAGCAGAAATGCGAATAGGGACAGAAATGGCCGAGAGTCCTTTGTTGATGCATTGCTTAATCCCCTGCCGGTGGTGGGTAGGGAACTGTTCGCGAACTATCAGGCGGCGAGTTTTGGCACGGTGAGGCGATTGAATGGAGGAATGCGTCAATCCATTTTGAGCGCACAAGACATAGGCGGACCGGCTCGTCGTAGGTAGCGGACCACCTTCGCGGGTACTCAGGAAGTCTGTAGCTCTACTGGAGGCGCGATCGAGGAGGACGCCATGAAGCTGGGTACGGGGCTGGTTGCAGCGATGTTCGGCATCGCTACGCTCGCAGGTTGCTCGTCGGCCGACTCTGACGACGGTTCATCCGGCCCGAACCGGGCATGGGACAACGGTATCGCCCGTGAGCCGGTGCCTGAAGGAACGGATGAGGGGTTCAACGAGTCGCAGATAGCTGACTACAAAGTCGTTGGCGAGAATCCAAGAGGCAAAGTCGAGGTCATGTACGTTGCAAACACGCAAGACTTTGCGACGATGGTGGACAATGCCAAGGCGTGCGTCCAGCACTACCTGCCGAGCTTCCCAGCTGTTAACTGCTGGGTCTTTCCAACTCGAGAGGACTTCAATGTCACCGCGCCAGTATCTGAGCCGGGAGAGGTACCAGCGCGTCCCTGCTACAAGGTATTCCTATACATCCCACTAACCGGTGGTGACTATCCATCTGGGTACACAGACAATCAACCGCTGCCACCTTGGTGTCCGAGCACCTAGTCACACGCTAACAGCCGCACGATGGTGCTTGCCGCAACCATTTTTACCAGAGTGAACAGCCCGGCAGCACCGAAACCGTTCCTCGTGACGTTGTGCGGTCCGCCATAATCCAGTTCTCCTCGGACCGGTACCGGTCGACTGGGGCGTCGTCGAAGGTTGTGCGGAGATCGGGATCCTCCGGAGTCGTCGCGACCAAGACATGGACGTACATTGTGGCGAGCACCCGGTTGTCGACCCGTATATGTCGCGCGTTCCGCTGGCCGTCGGGGGACTGGCTCCGGTCGCTTCCAGTGACGACCAAAGGCGTCTCTAACGGTCCAGCCCCTATATTGGGACAGTTGTCAGCGGCCAGACGCATCGACGCCCGCAGCTTGACGCGTCAGAGCAACCGTCGCCGCTCGCAGCTGGTCGGCCGATTGGAGTGGCTCCGCGTACCCGACTCGCGTCATTGCGGCTCCGCGCGGGGTGACGACGCGCAGGTCCAACCCATACCGATCGGCACCCTCACAGGTGGCGGTGGTGGCGTCCGGGAATCCACCAAGCGCCTGGGCCATCGACAGCAGAGCGTCGGCGTGGTCGGCGTTGAGGTGCTCGACCGCGCGGCCGGCGTGCGGGGTGACCGGGTCCGGGGATGCCGCCGCATACGACTCGGCGGTGGCCGAGTCCATCCGCCCGTACCCGCCGACCCACCGCACGCGCTGGACGCGCAGCACCCAGAGGGCGAAGTCGCTGAAGTCGATGTAGACGTGCGCGGCCGGGATGGCTGCCAGGTGCGCCTCGCGTGCGGCGGCGAGCTCGTCGCCCTCGGGGCGATAGACGTACCCGGCGAGGGTGATGCGGGTGCTGGCCAGTGGATCGGCAGGTGGGTTGGGCGCGACGATCGCGATACTCGCCCGGGGGTTGTGCGCGAGGTTGCGGCCGTGCTCGGCCATGTGCGACACGCACAGCACGGGGGAGCCGCCCAGCAGACCGTAGGTCACGAACGACGCCCACGGGTCGCCGTCGGCGGTGAGGCTCGCAAGGGTGCCGATGTTGGTCGAGGCCGCCACCGTCCGGGCTTCCTCGGCCGCGGAGGGGCGGGCCGGATTCACGACCTCCGCCAGCGGCGGCGGCACAGTGGGGGCGTCGCCCGGATCTCCGTGATCTAAGTTGGTCATTCCCGAACGGTACGCCCGCGTCGAATTTCCGCTCACCATGCCTCGAACCGCGCGTGGACGTCGGCGCTGAGGGTGATGTTCTCCGGCTTGAGCGCGATGGCCTCGTTCGACCCGCCGGCGGCGAAGGCGCGGGCCCCGACAGCGCCATAGGACGACCCGGCGTCGACTCCGAGCATGCCAGGGTCGGCGATCGCGACGGGGTGAACGGTGTTGCGGCCCAGACTGCGGGCGTAGGTTTCGGCCTTCGACTGCGCGTCGCGGATGGCGAGTTCCCGCACCTGCACGATGCGGGCCGCCCGACTCTTGCTGGTGAGCGCCCAGTCGAAGTTGCCGACGTTCACCCCTTCGAGCGTCGACACCGAATCGACGAAGCCGCCGACGGCGCCCAGCTGGCTGAACTTCACCTCCAACCCGGCTTCCGCCCGGTACACATACGGCAACTGGAGACCGTCCTTGTTGTACGGGCGGTGCCGCGAATGACGGACCTGATCGAGCGACCACCAGTTGATCGGACCGTGATGGCTGTCGAACTGCGCGTTGATCAGCTCGGTGAGCCGGCTGACGGTGGCCGAGGCCGCCTTCACCGACCGTTCCACGTCGCCCGTCTCGATGCGGACGACGACCGTCACCGTGCACCGCTCGGGCGCAAACGTGGCCTCACCGTGGCCGGCGACGGTGACGACAACAGGGCTCGTATGCATGAGAAGAAGTGTGCCACCCAAGCGGGAAATTGCTGGTGGCGTGACCCCGCGCGCTCGCATACCGTGGATACCGAGGGCCCGATCGCCAGGTGGCTATGCGATGCGGCCGGGCCCTCGCGAAGCGTGATCGTGGGTGATGCGAAATGGCCGCGTTGGGTGTGCTGGCACTGATACTCGGTGTGCTGCTGATCGTGATCGAGGCACACGCACCGACCGCGGGTGTGCTCGGCGGGCTCGGTGCCCTGGCCTCCGCAGCGGGGGTGTGGCTGCTGTTCACCTCCAGCGACACCGCGCAGATGATCGCCGTCCCAGCGGCTGCGGGTGTCGCGGTGGTCGGACTCGGTAGCGCGGCCGTGATCGGCCGGAAGGCATTGTCGGCGCGGCGTATTCCCATCCGCTCCGGCCCGCAATCGCTGATCGGCACCGACGCCACGGTCCGCAGCTGGGCCGGGCGGCAAGGACAGGTGGAAACGGCCGGGGGACTGTGGAAAGCGCAGACCCAGTTCGGCGACGACGAGGAACCGACCGCCGGTGACGCCGTCATTGTCGAACAGATCCGCGGCCTCACCCTCACCGTGCGCCGCCGCGAACCGTGGGAGCTGTTATGACCGAACTCATCGTCATCGTGTGCGTCGTCATCATCCTTCTCGCCATGCTGGCGAGCAGCTCCATCCGCGTGCTCCGCGAGTACGAACGCGGCGTCGTGTTCCGGCTGGGCCGGCTGATCGACCTGAAAGGCCCGGGCCTGGTGCTGCTGATCCCGGCCATCGACCGCATGGAACGCGTCAGCCTGCGGACCGTGACGCTGAGGATTCCGGTCCAGGAAGTGATCACCCGCGACAACGTGCCGGCCAAGGTCACCGCCGTCACCTACTTCCGGGTGATCGACGCCGACCGGGCCATCGTCGAAGTCGAGGACTTCCTCGCCGCCACATCGCAAATCGCGCAGACCACCCTCCGCTCGATCCTGGGTAAGGCCGACCTCGACGCCCTGCTGTCCGAGCGCGAACGCCTCAACGAAGACCTGCAGCAGGTGATCGACCAGCAGACCGAACCGTGGGGCGTGAAGGTCACCACCGTCGAGATCAAGGACGTCGAGATCCCCACCAACATGCAACGGGCCATCGCCCGGCAAGCCGAGGCCGAACGCGAACGCCGCGCCAAGGTGATCAACGCCGAGGCCGAATTCCAGGCGTCTGCCAAACTCGCCGAGGCCGCCGACGTCATCAGCCGCAACCCGACCACCCTGCAACTGCGCTACCTGCAGACGCTGGGGGAGATGGGCGGCGACAACAACTCGACCATCGTCTTTCCATTGCCACTCGACCTGGTCCGCCCGTTCCTCACGCCCCCGACTGCCAACGGGCAGGACAAGGATCGGTCCGACGAACCGTCACAACTCGAGGCCAGACCCGACGTCGACCCGATGCGGGCCATGACGCGACCGGAACCCGTAGCGCACCCGCTGCGCAATTGAGCTTGGGCACGGTCAACGGCGCACCCGATAGCGCAGGTGAAGTACCCGATTGCCCTGAATCACCACGTCAGGATCTTCCACGAGGTGCTGTGCGTGGACCGACCCGAAGTAGCGCTTGCCGGACCCGAACACGACGGGTACGACGTCCATGCGCACCTCGTCGAGCAAACCTGCGGCAAGCACCTGGCCACCGACGTCGCCAGGGGCGACCTCGACGATGCGGTCACCCGCAAGCTCCTGCGCCTTGGCCACGGCTGCCTCGACGCCGTCGACGAAGTGAAACGGCGCCTCGGGGTCCCAGCCTTCGGGCTTCGGCCGGTGCGTCACGACGGCCATGTGGTCGATCCCGCCCGGAGGCTTGCCCTCCCTCCCAGCCTTGTCGATCGGATCGCGCCCTCGGAGCTCGTCCGAGGCCTGGCCACACTCGGGTGATACCGCACCCAGCCGCTGGGGCGCGGTAGCGACCCCTCGCAGTTCTCGCTATCATGAATTTGTGCCTGATAATCCGTGAAAGTGAGGGGGTTGGGTGTGATGAACGAGGCCACCGATACCAGCACCGAAGACCGCTACCTGCGCGGTGATCTCGGTTTCGAGGATGCCCTGCGGGAGGTGACCGGCACCGACGTCGGCCGCCAGTTCTTCGCCCAGATCCTGCACAGCCTGGCCGACCGGAACCCGGCGGCACCGCCGCTGTCCGACCACGACACAGCCCTGCTCGATCAGGCTGCGTTCGTCGACGACCCCGCCGCGGCGACGGCCGCACGGGTGAACCGCGACATTCGCATGCAGGAACTGGTCCGCAGATCCCTGTCGATCGCGGAGGCCGCGGACCGTCTCGGGGTGACCGCGGCCCGGATCCGGCAACGCCTCGGCGAGGGCACCCTGTGGGCGTTCCAGTCGGGCCGGAACCGATTGTTGCTGCCCGCCCAGTTCACCGACACCGGTGCGGTGCCGCACCTCGACCAGGTGATGCCGTTGTTGGCGAAGGACCTGCACCCGCTGACCGTGCAGGCGTTGCTGACCCTCCCACAACCGTCCCTGACCGTGGAGGGCCGGCCGGTGTCTATCGTGGCGTGGCTGACTGGCAGCGCCGGAACCGCCGCCGACATCGAACAGGTCATTGATGTGATCACCGCCGCCGAATGGGAATCGGCATAGATGGGGTCGATGCTGCCAGCACCACCGACCATTGCCGACCTTCATGACGCGGGCGTGCGCCCCGAGGAAGTGTTCGACTGGCAACCGGCACAGGTGGTGTGGCGAGTGCATCGCACCACCGGAACCCATGTGCTGCCGTGGAAGGCACTGCGCTCGTTCGGGCCGATCCTGCGGTTCGACCACCACCCGCCCCCGCGGGCCGAGCATCCCGGCTACGGCATCTGGTACGGCGCCTCCAGTCCCCGCGGTGGGTTGGCCGAGGCGTTTCAAAGCGCCCGCGTGATCGACCGCCACCGCGGTGACCCGTATCTGACCGGGCTGCGATTCACCCGGTCGCTCAGACTGCTCGATGTATCCGGCATCGGCGAGGGGGCGTGGGCGACCCGGGTCGGCGGCAACCATGCCCTCGACTCCGCCGCGCACGGCCGAAGCCAACACTGGGCCCGCACCATTCACCGCGCCCATAACGATCTCGATGGGATTGTCTACCGCGGCCGGTTCGCCGGCAGTGTCTGCATCGCGGTCACCGAACGGGCCACCGACGCGTTCCCTGCGCTGCCGGCGTTGTCGCTGCCGTTGTCGCATCCCGGGTTGTCTGGACCGATCGACAACGCGGCCTATCAGCTCGGCTACACCATCACCTGACGCTGCGACGACACGCGGGCAAACCGGCTGGGCCCACGGAACCTGCCCCGCTGGGAAACTGATCTCGGCAACTGGATTCACCCCCGCGACTGCAGCAGCTGTGAGAGGACGTGCGCCTGCTCGAGCAGCAGGGTGCCGAGTTCGGGATGACGTTCGGGGCGGAAGCGCGTCTCGACGCCGGTGAGACTCAGTGCCCACGCCGGCCGGCCGTCCCGGTCGAACACCGCCGCCCCCATGCCCCAGCTTCCCTCGACGATCAGACCTGGGTTGACCGCGTACCCGGTGTGGCGGGTGAGGGCGATGCGTTCGCGGAGTGCGTCCGTGCTGTGGTTCTCGCCCCAGCGTTCGGAGAGGTCGGTGCGCGCCAGGTACTCGTCGATGTCGCGGTCGGGGAGATGCGCCAGAATCACCAGTCCCGCGGAGGCGACGCCGAGCGGAAAGCGGATGCCCTCGTGCAGGACGTGGGAGCGGAGGGGGAAGCTGCCGTCCTCGGCGGCGATGCACACCGTCTCGTCGCCGCGCCGGGCCGAGAGGAAGGCGCTCTCCCCGGTGTCGCGGGCCAGTCGGTCGAGGACGCCGCGGGCGTGCCGGGTGATGTCGTAGCGGGTCGCGGCCGCCGCGCCCAGCAGATACAGCTCCGGGCCGAGGGTCCACCGGCCCGTCTTTGCGTCGCGGTCGAGGAGGCCCTCGTCGGCCAGCGAAGACAGCAAGCGGTGCGCGGTGGGACGGGCCAGTCCGGCGGTGCGCCCGAGCACCGTGGTGGACGCGCCGGCGGGTTCGTGTGCTCCGACCGCCCGCAACAGCGCACCCACCCGTCCGACTACGTGCGGTCCGCGTGTCTCCTCCGTCATGACACCATCGTAGCGTTCACTCAGTGAACGCTCAGCGCGTCGGTGTCCAGGCTGTGAACAACCTTGCCGAACTCCTTGAAACGTGAGGAAGAGCACGTTCTACTAGGGCTTACGCGTTCACCACGGCGGTCAGTGAAGCCCGCCAGGCGTGAAACCAGCGTCTGCTGGATGAACGCATGGAAGTGAACACCGGCTCGGAGGTCGAGCGGTAGCGAAGGGAGACACGATGACAGGGAAGGTTTCCGAGTCCGCGGCAGCGGCGGTCGCGGGCATCACCAGCGGCTCGTCACTGGCGGTAGGAGGGTTCGGGCTCTGCGGCATCCCCGATGCACTCATCGCCGCCCTCGAAGAAGCGGGCGTCGACGAGCTCGAGGTGTTCTCCAACAACTGCGGAGTGGACGACCACGGGCTTGGAATCCTCCTGTCGGCGGGACGGATTCGCCGCGTCACCGCGTCGTACGTGGGGGAGAACAAGGAGTTCGCCCGTCAGTACCTGGCCGGGGAACTCGAAGTGGAGTTGACCCCGCAGGGCACGCTTGCCGAGCGGCTGCGGGCCGGCGGCGCAGGCGTCCCCGCCTTCTTCACCCCGGCCGGTGTCGGCACCCCCATCTCGGACGGCGGCATGCCCTGGCGGTACGGCCACGACGGTTCCGTCGCCATCGCGTCACCGCCCAAGGAGACCCGCGTCTTCGGGACCAAGCGGTACGTGCTGGAAGAGGCGATCAACGCCGATTACGCGCTGGTCCACGCCGCGATCGGCGACACCGACGGCAACCTCGTCTTCGACAAGACGGCCATGAACTTCAACCCCCTCGCCGCGATGGCGGGCAAGGTGACCATCGCCCAGGTGGAGACCCTCGTCGAGCCCGGCGAGATCGACCCTGCCCACGTCCACCTGCCGGGAGTGTTCGTCCAGCGGATCGTGCACACCGGACCCCAGAACAAGCGAATCGAAAAGCGCACCGTGCGCGCGGAAGGACGCCCCTCGTGACCACACTTGCTGCCACCGGCTGGACCCGCGATCAGATGGCGCAGCGCGCCGCCGCCGACATGATCGACGGCGAATACGTCAACCTCGGTATCGGGCTGCCGACCCTCATTCCCGGCTACCTCAACGACGACGTGCGGGTGATCCTGCACTCGGAGAACGGGATCCTCGGCACCGGCCCGTACCCCACCGAGGAGGCCGTCGACGCCAACCTGATCAACGCCGGCAAGGAGACCGTGACCGTCAATTCCGGTGCAGCCTTCTTCGATTCGGCGTTGTCGTTCGGCATGATCCGCGGCGGCCACATCGACACGGCCGTACTGGGCGGCATGCAGGTGTCCCGCACCGGCGACCTCGCCAACTGGATGGTCCCCGGCAAGATGGTCAAGGGAATGGGCGGGGCGATGGACCTGGTGCACGGCGCCGAACGGGTCATCGTCGTGATGGAACACACCGACCGCGACGGCAACCCCAAGATCGTCGACGCGTGCACCCTGCCGCTCACCGGTCAGGGCGTCGTGAACCGGATCATCACCAACCTGGCGGTGATCGACGTACTCGGCGACGGCACGCTGGCCCTGCGTGAACTCGCGCCCGGGGTGAGCGTCGACGACGTGCAGGCCGCGACGGGCCCCACACTGATCGTCGACCTGGAGAACGCTGCCTGATCGGCACTCCAGTTCGACGACCCGCGGGATCGGGATCTAGACGCTGTCGTCGACCGTGTACTTCGCGAGGGTCGGGGCGCCGGCCAGCAGAGGTCCGAGGTCGGTGATGGCGCCCGGTCCCGCGCGGAAGGTGCGGTAGGCGGCGTCGTGCTCCTCCGACTCCCACTTCTCGATCAGCAGCCAACGGGCGGGATCGGCGGCGTCGACGAGCACCTCGACGCCCAGGCAGCCGTCGAACGCGCGGGTGGCCTTCAGCTCGCGGGTGAAGATGTCACGGGCAGCGTCCACGGACTCGGGCTTGAACTTCAGTTCCAGTGTTGCGGTGATCGGCATCTGGTCTCCTCGAAATCGATGTAAATGATATGACGTCGATCACGTTAGAGAACGCCCGCTCAGCATCGGTGGGCGGGCGGTCGATCAGCCGGATTCCGTCTGCGCCAATCGGTAAGCGGGATCGTCGTGCCACGTTCATTCGGTATCCGTCCGGCGTGCCCCTGGACGTTGCCTGCACGCACTTGTCTAGTGTGGATACCCAGCGGGAGTCCGCCTGGCTCCTGTCCCTCCGGGCGAGCGGAAGCGAGAGACCGATCAACGGTACCGAGGCAGCCGACCTACGTACGGCCGAGTATCCACGGCCGTCGCACTTCGTGCTCCATCTCAGCGACACGCATCTGGTCGACGAAACCCTGCTCTACGGGGCCGTCGACAGCGAAGCCAAACTGCGCCAGATCTTCGCCGAGGTGGAGGCGTCCCACGCCGCGCCCGACGCTCTGGTGTTCACCGGCGACCTCACCGACAAGGGGGAGCCGGGCGCCTACGAGAAGCTGCGCGACATCGTCGAACCCGTCGCGGAGTCACTCGGTGCGCAGGTGATCTGGGCGATGGGCAACCACGACGACCGCGGCCATTTCCGGACCGCACTGCTCCGGGAGGAGCCGTCGTACGCGCCGATCGACCACTCCTACGACGTCGACGGGCTGCGCATCATTACCCTCGACACCACAGTCCTCGGACACCACCACGGCGAGATCGAGCAGGACCAGCTGGACTGGCTGGCGGCGGAGCTGGCGGTCCCCGCGCCGCACGGCACCATCATGGCGCTGCATCACCCGCCGGTTCCGTGCGTCCTCGACCTGTCGGTCCTGGTGGAGCTGCGTGACCAGCCGCGACTCGCCGACGTGCTCCGCGACAGCGACGTCCGGGCCATCCTCGCCGGGCACCTGCACTACTCGACGACGGCCACCTTCGCGGGCATCCCCGTCTCCGTCGCCTCCGCCACCTGCTACACCCAGGACCTCAACGTCCCTGCGGGAGCGCTGCGCGGGCAGGACGGCGCGCAGGGCTTCAACCTGGTGCACGTCTACCCCGAAACGATCGTCCACTCCGTGGTCCCGCTGGGCTCCTACGAGACTGTCGGCGAATACGTCACCGCCGACGAGACCGCGCGCCGGCTCGCCGACAAGGGTGTGCGCATCCCGGACGCCGGGGAAGATTTCGTTTCGCGCCCGACCGTCCGGGTGTAGTCAGCTTCGACGCGGAAACTGCTCCCGATGCGCCAGCACATCAGAGAGCCGGAACCGGCGGTGGGTGCCGCGCATCTCGATGGGCAGCGCCCCCGAATCGGCGAGCCGGCGCACATATGTGTCCGAGACACCGAGAACCTCCGCCGCCTGTGAGGTGGTGAGCAGATCCGCCACCGTCCCGAGTGCCAGGCTCTGACCCTCACCGAGCAGCGCGAGCAGTTGGACGACGGCGTCGCGGACGGGGGCGGGTAGTTCGACGCGGTCGACGCTCACCGTGGGAGGGGCGCCGTCGGACAGCGCGGCGAGGACCGCCCGGAGTTCCGTGACGGTCTCGGCGTCGAGCGCGGGAACGATGTGGTCGATGCTCATGCTGGACGCTTCCTGCCGGGGGACGGACGTTTCACGATCTCACGACACCCGCAGACGGACCGTCACGGCGGTAGCCTTTCATTGTGGACGAGCTGCACGCTTCCGACCGATTCGAAGTTGCCGGCGACAACGACATCGATGTGACGCCGGAGATCGACGAGATCGGTGAGTTGCTGCGCAGGTCCGGCCGCAAACGGGGCATCGCCGAGGTAGACGAGCCGTGGAAGCACGGATACCCGTACGACGAGAAGATGACCCGCCGCCAGTACGAGGCCCGCAAACGCAAGCTGCAAATCGAACTGCTCAAGCTGCAGGCCTGGGTGAAGGAGAACGGCGAGAAGGTGGTCATCATCTTCGAGGGCCGGGACGCGGCGGGCAAGGGCGGCGCGATCAAACGGTTCACCGAACACCTCAACCCCCGTGGTGCGCGGGTGGTGGCGCTCGAAAAGCCCACCGAACGCGAGCGCACCCAGTGGTACTTCCAGCGGTACGTCCAGCACCTCCCGGCGGGCGGGGAGATCGTCCTGATGGACCGGTCCTGGTACAACCGCGCCGGCGTCGAACGCGTCATGGGGTACTGCACGCCCAACGAGTATCTGGAGTTCACCCGGTCGGCCCCCGAGTTCGAGCGGATGCTGGTGCAGTCGGGCATCCGCGTCGTGAAATTCTGGTTCTCGGTGGGCAGGGAAGAACAGCACGCCCGGTTCGTGGCCCGCAGCACCGACCCCGTCAAGCAGTGGAAGCTCTCACCCACCGACCTCGCGAGCCTCGACAAGTGGGACGCCTACACCGAGGCCAAAGAGGCGATGCTCTTCTACACCGACACCCCGCACGCGCCGTGGACCGTCGTGAAGTCGAACGACAAGAAGCGGGCCCGCATCGAGGCGATCCGGTGGGTGCTCCACAAGTTCGACTACACCGGTAAAGACGAGAAGGCCGTGGGCACACCCGACCCGCAGATCATCGGCCCGCCCGCCACCGTCTACGACGAGGGCGAGCGGCCCGGCGACTCGATCCCCGCGGTCTGACGGAGCCTCCCCGGAGGGCGGTCGCTCAGGCCCCGGTCTCCCACGGCGCCGGGATGGGGAAGTAGCTTTCCAGGAAATCGGTGACCCTCTTGGTGCGCAATTCCAGGTCGATCTCCGGTGCGCTGCCGTCGTTGAGGCAGAAGAAGTCCATGGACCGCTTGGCGAGCAGCGAATCCATGTCGCGCAGTCCCGCCTTCACAGTGGTATCGACGTACTTCACCCGCGCCGACGTCTGCACCACCGCCCGCCCGCTCATCAACGCGTAGTAGTGATACAGCGAGTTCGTCACCGAGATGTTGGAGCTGGCGCGGAAGGTGCTCGCGGCGGTGGCAGCGAACTCGTCGGGGAACTCCTTCTCCATCTCCTCGAGCACGCTCCGGCGGAGCGGTGTGGCGGCATGTTCGAGGTGCCGGGTAGTGGTCACACCGAAACGGTTCTGCAGCAACCGGCGGTTGACGCGTGCCGCGTTCTCGAAACCGCTGCGCTGTTCATCGTTGTGGCCCAGCCCGATTCGGGTGGTTGCCTCGATGAACATGCTGATGCCGCCGGGGGAGAAGAACATCTCCGGTCCCACCGGGCGGCCGAAGAACATGTCATCGTTGGAGTACAGGAAGTGCTCCGACAGGTCCGGGATGTGGTGCAGCTGGCTCTCCACCGCCTGCGAGTTGTGCGTAGGCAGCACCGACGGGTCGACGAAGAATTCCTCGCTGGGCACGAACGTGACCCGGGGATCGTCGGCCAGCCACGCCGGACGATCGGAGTCGGTGGCGACGAAGATGCGGCGAATCCACGGCGCGTACATGTGGACCGAACGCAGCGCATACTTCAGTTCGTTGATCTGCCGGAACCGGGCCGCGGAGTCGTCGCCCTCGCCCACCACATAGTTCTGCATCCGCTTGGCACGTTGCGCCTGAAACTCTTTGGACGATCCGTCCACCCACGAGAACACCAGATCGATGTCGAAGTTGATGTCGGAGGCGTGGTCGGCGAACATGTTCTCGATCGTCGGCCACACCCGGCCGAACCGCTCGACGGTGCCGCGGACGGCTTCTTCCGGCCGCACGATGTGGCGGGTCAGCGAATTCTCCATCGGCAGCACGATCTCGTCATCGTCGAACTTCCACAATTCGATCTGCACACCCGTCGATGCCCCGTAGCTCAGGCCGCTCGCAACGTGCACCCGCGGCCGGAACAGCCGGAAGATCCGCGCCTTCGAGTTCGCGGACAGGGCGCCGTCGGCGACGAGAACGGCCGAATCGCGCTTGGCGTCGACGGGTTTCGAGTAGAACGGGCGGTTTCGGCACGCGGCCACGAGGGCGGTGCGCAACTGCTTGCGCAGAGCCCAGTCGATCGCGATCACCGGACGTTCGTCGTTGCCCCGCACCAGGAGATAATCGATGCCCGCGCCGTCCAGTACATCGCGGATGAACAGCAGATCCTCCACCATCGCCTCGTGCGGCGTCGTGGTGGTGATGGTCAGCGCGAAGCGACCCTTGACCCGCACCACATCGGGTCGGTGTTCCAACCTGGACTGTGCCGCGGCGGAAGCGTGAGCGACGGCGTCGCCGCTCTCCTGCTCGGGTGGAACCAGGTAAACATCGTGCGGAGCAGAAGAATGAGTAATCTTGGGGGCCTTTCCGGTGACGGCTGCGAGTGCGGCGAGGCCCATTCTATGCCCTGAACCGGCGTTCCGAAGGACGGCGCCCTGCGAAACCTCCGCCCTAATCTGTTAGACAGGGTAAATGCCGCATAACGGGAATTCCGATACGACGCAGCACGACGACGGACAGGCGTTCGAGGACGTCGTCGCGTTGCTGAACTATCCGATGTTCGTGGTCACCACCCGCTGGGAAGAGCAGCGGTCGGGGTGTCTGGTCGGGTTTGCGTCGCAGGTCAGCATCAACCCACCGCGATTTCTGGTGGGCTTGTCGAACAAGAACCACACCTATGGGGTCGCGGTGAACGCCGAACACCTCGCCGTCCATCTGCTGACCCGGGAGCACCTCGCGCTGGCGACTCTCTTCGGTGAACAGACCGGTGACGAGATCGACAAGTTCGCGCAGTGCGAGTGGCGCCCCGGTCCGCACGGGCTGCCGATCCTCGACGACTCCGCGGCCTGGTTCAGCGGCAGAATCCTCGAACGCCTCGAACTCGGCGATCATGTCGCGTTCCTCCTCGCACCCGAAAGTGGTTCGGCGCCGGATGATCTGGGCGAACTGATCACCTTCTCGGACGTGCGGGACCTCGAACCCGGACATGAGGCATGATGCCGACCATGCGCACACTGAACATGGGCACGGACGAGGTGTCGGCCGAGGAGTTCTACCGCGACCCGCCCGACGGAGTCCGGGTGAACATGGTGGCCAGCTTGGACGGTGCCGCTGCCTTCGGCGGCCGGGTCCGGCCGCTGTCGGACGCGGTGGATCACCAACTTCTGCGAGCCCTGCGCACCTACGCCGACGTGGTTCTCGTCGGAGCCGGCACCATCCGGGCGGAGCGGTACGGGCCGGCGGTGCTCACCGAGGAGCAGTCGCGCTATCGCCTCGAACGGTGGGGCCAGGGCGCACCACCGCCGATTGCCGTCGTGACCCGCTCCGGGAACATTCCGCTCGACACGCCGCTGTTCACCGGGGACGTGCGGCCGCTCGTCATCACCTCGCAGAGAACTGCGAACGAGCGCGGCTCAGCACTCGAAGAGGCCGCGGACATCGTGGTCGCGGGCGAAGGCACCGTCGAGATGCCCACCCTGATCGCCGCACTCCGGGACCGCGGGCTCCGCCGGATCCTGTGCGAGGGAGGTCCCACGCTGCTGGACGACCTCGTCACGCACGACCTCGTCGACGAAATGTGCCTCACCGTTGCGCCGAGACTGGCCGGACCGCAACCCCAGCAGGCGACCGCCGGCCCCACCCTGAAAGCGCCGCGGACGCTGTCACTCCAGCACGTTCTGACCCACGACGACTTCCTGTACCTCCGATACGGCCGGGTTCGCTAAATTAGTCGACGACGGTGAAGAACGAGTCGCCGTCCTCGGCGGCGCCGTCGATCTGTCCCCTGTCTGTGCGCGAATCCTCGACGATGACACCCTCCACCACATCGGCATGCTTGGTGCCCAGCACCGGGATCACGATGTCGTCCTCGCCGTCGATGATGCGGTCGACGTCCTCCGACAGCTGATCGTCGGGCAGCTCGGCGATCGGGATGTCGAGTTGCTCCTCGAACGCGATGTCGGGCTCCTCCTCGGCCAGCTTCTCGTCCAGCGACTCGCCCTCGCGCTCCTCCCGCGCCGTGGTACCGAATTTGTCGGCCTCACTCCAGCCGTCGGGAGGATCGACCACATCGTCTCCGTCGTTGTTGCGCACATCGTCGGAGTCGAGGCTTTCGCTGGGACTCAGCGTCTCGCCGGGGCCGTCTTCGATACTCATGGTGCAGAAATGCCCAGTTCAGGCGCTCTCGAAACGCGGCGGTCGTGAAACCGACGTCATCGCGACGGTGTGACTGATGCGGTGCTCAGCGTCTCCAGAGCTGCAACCTGAGCCGGTGACCAGGGCGCCGAACCACGACGGCTCGAATCGAGTTGAACGAGAGTGGCGGTCACCTCGGCGGCCTGTGTGCCGTCCTGCTCGATGCCGATCTGCAGGGTGAGCGACGTGGTGCCGATCCGGGTCACGGTGAGGTCGACGTACGCCTCCTCCGTGAACAGTTCGCGGCGGAAGTTGCTGACGACGTTGACGGCGGCCATCTGCGTGGCCGGGTCGAGGAGGTCGCCGCACGCCTCACCGAGCGCTCGCACCCATGCTTCGGCGGCCGCTTCGTGCGCGACGTGAAACGGCACGTGCCGGCTGATGGACGCCGGCGCGTCGGGATCCGCGCGGTTATGCAGGGTCGTCGTGTATCGGGGCATTCTCCGGACACTACCCAGCACCTGCGGCGACCCTCGCGCCCGACTCCGTCTCGGCGAACCAGGACCGAAGTCGACCTCATTCCCTTTCTAGTGTCGAAATCGACGTGAAGGCCGCGCTCAGAGTGCGGTGCGGATGTGGTCGGCCAGCCGGGCGATTGTCTCTTCGTCGCGGCGGTAGTGGGTCCACTGGCCGATCCGATGGCTCGTGACCAGTCCGGCGCTCTGCAGGGCGGCCATGTACTGCGAGGCCGTCGACTGAGAGACCTCGGCCCGCGCCTGGATGTGTTTCAGGCACACGCCGACCTCTTCGGCTGGTTCGAGCTGCGGGGGAAAGGTGTCCGGTTCCTTCAGCCACTGCAGGATGCGCACGCGGGTCGGGTTCGACAGCGCTTTGAAGACCAAGGCCAGGTCGGTCGGGTCCGGAAGTTCACTCACGTGGTCCATAGTACCGCTATATCGCGATTTACCGATATGTGTGCTTGACTCGGTATATCGCAACTTCGCGATATACCGATAGGGGAGAATGATGACGAAGCGCAGAGTGGCAGTGGTTGTCGGTGCGCGCGGGGTGATCGGCGGCAATCTGATCGACCACCTCGAGGCGACCGGGGAGTGGGACGTCGTCGGACTGTCGCGCCGGGGCGGACTCGACACCGACCGAGTGCGGCACATTGCGGTCGATCTGCTCGACGAGCGCGACGCCGCCGACAAGCTGGGCGAACTGCGCGACGTGACCCACATCTTCTATGCCGCCTACCAGGACCGCCCGTCGTGGGCGGAGCTCGTCGCGCCCAACGTCGCGATGCTGGTCAACACGGTGAACGCGCTCGAACCGGTGGCTGCGGGACTCGAGCACATCAGCTTGATGCAGGGGTACAAGGTTTACGGCGCCCACCTCGGGCCGTTCAAGACGCCGGCGCGCGAGAGCGACCCGCCGCACATGCCGCCCGAGTTCAATGTGGATCAGCAGCAGTTCCTCGAGGACCGTCAGCGTGGCAAGGGCTGGACGTGGTCCGCGATTCGCCCGTCGGTCGTGTGTGGGTTCGCGCTCGGGAACCCGATGAACCTCGCGCTGGTGATGGCGGTTTACGCCACGATGTCGAAGGAACTCGGAGTGCCGCTGCGGTTTCCGGGTAAACCCGGCGCGTACACGAGTCTGATCGAGATGACCGACGCCGGGCTGCTGGCGGAGGCCACCGTCTGGGTCGCGACCACGCCCGAGTGCGCCAATCAGGCGTTCAACATCAACAACGGCGATCTGTTCCGCTGGGACGAGATGCTGCCGAAGATCGCGGATTTCTTCGAACTGGACGTCGCGCCGCCGCTGCCGATGTCGATGGACGTCGTCATGGCGGACAAGGAGCCGGTGTGGAACGACCTCGTCGCGAAGCACGGACTGAAACCCACGCCGTACGCGGAAGTCTCATCGTGGGCGTTCGGCGACTTCGTCTTCGGCTGGGACTATGACGTCATCGCCGACGAGTCCAAGGCGCGCAGGCTGGGGTTCCACCGTCACGTCGAGACCGAGCAGATGTTCCTCGACATCTTCCGCGACCTCCGGGCCCGGAAGATCATCCCCTGAGGGTGGCCGCAGTAACAGCACAGCCGGCGTTTGCGACGTTGAACGTGTGCGGACACTGACATTGATCGGAACGGCCCTCGGTCTCGGTGCGGGCCTGGTGTGTATCGGCCTGTTCTCCTGGTGGCTGTCGTACCCGGTGCACTTCTACGTGGGCAGCTACGAACCCGTCGGCGCCGCGGGAAGCACCGCGCACATGGACTCAGTGGACCCCCTGCCATTTCTCGCGGCCGGCCTGATTCTCAGTGCACTCATCGGTGCGGTGTCGGGTTTCATCGCCGCACGCCGTGGCTGGCGGCTGACCCGACTTGCTGTCTGAATCGGTGAGCCGGCTCGGCGCGCACCTTGACTCGACTGGGTGTTGATGCCCGGGATCGGGCACTCTTGGGTATGGGATCGAAGGCAGGTCGTCCCCACAGCCCGTCGGCTGCAGCTTTGGGTGGTCGACTGATGAAACTGGTCGGTGACCGTGACGCCGCCTTGTTCTCGCGGGAAATCTCCCGAGTGTGCGCCGAACCGCAGGCGACCGACGGTCAGCCGCACTACGGCGATGTGCTGGCCTGGGTCGTCGATGCCATCGTCGGCGTGATCACCGCCCGATTGGGCGCCGCGGGGCCAGGGGAGAGGTTCGTCCTCGATCTCCACTTCACGGACGGGACACATGTCGACGTCGACGACTTGTCGGCCTCGGAGCGTTGGGTGCTGCAGACGGTAGCGGGCTTCCTGGCCGAAGAAGTCGCGGCGGGGGAACGATTACTCGCCATCGCTGAACAATTCGACCCCACCCTGCGGGCGGACACTCTGGCCGACGCGATCATTTGGCTCGACTTCGTTCTCGATGTCGATCTCCCCGACCCACCCGACGTCACCACCACGTAGCACGGTGACCGGTCAGTTCTCGCGAGATCGCCGAACGGTCCCTGCGCTTCGGCACAGAACGATCGTCCGGTGAGGCGAGGATGGAACGCCCGACTAGGTCGTCGCTGGTGTGTAGGTCTCAGCCAGGACGATGGTGAGTGCTTTGCCCTGGTCAGCCCAGCGATGAAGTGGTCGCAATGCCGGTTGCGACGGTGATCCGACTGTGTACCGTTGCGGCGACCTTCGCGTGAGCCGAACGACTGCTAGGGCGGCGTTCTCGGCCGAGGCACTATTCTGGGGTGGTCGTGTGATGGGTGGAGCGGGGATGGAGAACCATGTGTGCTGCGAAGGTGACTGATTCCAGTGCGCGCACCGGGCGGCAGGTGATCCTCGACTCTGCGGTGGCGAATATGAATGAACGCGGATATCACGGCACCTCGATGCGTGACATTGCCCGCGGCGCCGATATCACTGTTGCGTCGATCTACCATCACTTCGCGTCGAAGCAGGAGATTCTGCAGGAAATCATGGTGCGGGCCTTACACGACGCCCTCGCGATGACTCGGGGCGCATTGTTGCGCTCGGGGGGTTCCCCAGCCGATCAGCTGCAAGCGTTGATTCGGGCATGGATCTTGTTCCACACCACTCGTCAGTTGGATGCGATGGTCGGCGCCACCGAGTTACGCAGCCTCGACGACGTCGGCCGGCGACTCGTGGTCGCCCTTCGGGACGAACAGGAGCACCTGTTCCGCGACGTCATCGAGCGTGGTGTGGAGGAGGGTGATTTCGCGACGAAGTACCCGCGGGACGCCGTCCGAGGAATCATCAACATGGGCCAGTCGGTGTGTGCGTGGTGGCGCCCTGACGGCCCTATGAAGCCCGACGAACTCGCCGATCGCTACGCCGACTTGGCCCTTGCGATGGTGAGACCGGTCGTCCCGCCGCGGGGTTGAGCAGTAAGCCGGTTTTGTCAGCGCACCGATGTGTTGGCGAAGCGTTCCTTCAGCGTGCGTTTGACGAGCTTTCCGGTCGGTGTCCGGGGGAGGTCGTGGGCGAATTCGATCCGGCGGGGCAGCTTGTACTTGGCGATGCGTTCGCGGAGGTAGTCGAGTAACTCGGTGGCGAGGGCGTCGTCGCCGTCGACCTCGGTTCCCGGGTCGATGACTGCGGTGACGATTTCTCCCATCTCGTTGTCGGGCAGGCCTATTACGCAGGCGTCGAGAACTTTGGGGTGCTCGACGAGTGCGTTCTCGATCTCCTGGGGGTAGATGTTGACGCCGCCGGAGATGATCATGAACGAGTCACGGTCGGTGAGGAAGAGGTAGCCGTCCTCGTCGAGGTAGCCGACGTCACCGGTGGTGGTCCAGGTGGGGTGGACCGGATGTTGTGCGCCGCGGGTCTTCTCCGGTGCGTTGTGGTACTCGAACGGCAGGGTGTCGCGTTCGAAGTAGATCGTCCCGGTCTGCCCTGCCGGCAATTCCTCGCCCCGATCTCCACAGATGTGCACGATGCCGAGCGCGGCGCGTCCCACGGTGCCGGGCTTGGACAGCCATTGTTCGGTGTCGACGAGGGTCATGCCGTTGAGCTCGGTGGAGGAGTAGTACTCCGACAGGATCGGCCCCCACCACTCGATCATCTGCCGTTTGATCTCGACCGGGCAGGGCGCGGCGGCGTGCACGGCAACCTGGAGGCTGGAGACGTCGTAGCGGGCGCGCACGTTCTCGGGGAGTTTGAGCATGCGCACGAACATCGTCGGTACCCACTGGCTGTAGGTGACTCGGTAGCGCTGGATGTACTCGAGCGCCTTCTCGGCATCGAAGCGGTCCATCACGACGACGGTCCCGCCGAGGGCTTGCACGGCGGCGCACGTGCGCAGCGGCGCCGCGTGATAGAGCGGCGCCGGCGAGAGGTAGACCGTCTCGGCGGTGACGCCCCACACCGTGGCGTTCATGGAGGTCATGGTGTCGCCGGACTCGTCGAGCTGACGATCCGGCAGGGCTGGTTTGATGCCCTTGGGACGGCCGGTGGTGCCGGACGAGTAGAGCATGTCGGCTCCACGAGGTTGATCCTCGAGCGGTACGTCCGACTCTGCGGCGGCCGCCCGGTCCAGGTCGGCATAGCCTTCGAGGGGACCACCGAATGCCAGCCGGTGCTCGGTGCCGAGCGCCAAATCCCGGAGTTCACCGGCGATCTCCGTGAGTGTCGCATCGACGAGCACAGCCTTCGCGCCGCAGTCGGTGACGATATAGGCGGCCTCTGCGGCCGTGAGATGCCAGTTGACCATCGTGATGTAGAGACCGGAGCGCATTGCCGCCCAATAGATGTCGAATACTTGCGGCGTGTTGCGAGCAAGTACGGCGAGATGGTCCCCCCGCCGCAGCCCCAGCGCGCGCAGATGTCGCGCGATCCGAATCGAGTTGGTTTCGAGCTCGGCGAAGGTGACGGTCTGACCGGACCCAGCCATGATGAGGGCCGGCTTGGTGGGTGTGGTGTCGACGTACGCACCGGGATACATCAGGTCTCCAAACGATCGTGTGCTGTATAGGTCAACGTCGCCGGGTGGCGAGAACGACGAGGCACCCGAGCGCGAGAGCCGACAGTGCGGTGATCAGCAGGCCCACCCGCCAGAGATTAGCCACCTCGCCGTTGATGAGAGCAACCATAGCCATGGGCGCCATGCCGCCGAAGATCGCCGCAGCCTGGTATCCGAGCGAGGCACCCGAGTAGCGGATCTCCGGCGGGAAGAGCTCGGCGAACAGGGCCGCTTGGGGTCCGGTCTGGAACGACATGACCAGGCAGGAGACGATCAGCGCCACGGCCAGCGGCCAGATGTTCTGAGCGCTCGACGCTCCGACGAGCTGCCACATCGGGACGGCCCACAGGCCCATGCCGACGATCCCGATTCCGTAGATCAGCTTGCGGCCGTAACGGTCCGACAGGTATGCGGTGAACGGCACCATGGGCACGAGCACACCGGCGGCAACAAGGATGATCGCCAGTACGTCGGAGCGGGCGATGCCGAGGGTGGTGGTCGCGACCTGCACAGAACCCGTAATGGTGATGTAGAACATCACAATGCCGACCAGGTAGGTGCCGCCCGCCAACAGCACCGTGCCCGAGTTGTGCCGGAGAACTTCCAGGATCGGTGAGCGCCGTTGCGTGGGCGCGGTCGCGAGCTTGGCCTCGACCCGCTGGAATTCAGGCGTTTCTTCGAGGTAGCGGTGAATCGTGAAGGCAACGAACAACATGAACAGGCTGATCCAGAACGGCACTCGCCAGCCCCACGACGTGAACGCGTCCGGAGAGACTGCCCAGGCCACGATCAAGAAGATCGCATTGCCCGCCACCACGCCGATCGGAATGCCGAGTTGGGCAAAGCTTCCATAGAAACCGCGCCTGTTCGCCGGGGCGTATTCGGTGGCGAGCAGCACCGCACCGCCCCACTGCGCACCGACGGCCAACCCCTGGCAGATGCGCAGCAGGACGAGCATCGCGGGGGCGAGCCAGGCGATCGACGTGCTGGGGACGAAGCCGATCAGGGTGGTCGCAATTCCCATCAGCAAAATTGCGGTAACCAGAACGGGCTTGCGGCCGACTTTGTCACCGAAGTGACCCGAGACGATCCCGCCGATGGGACGGGCGATGAAGCCGACGGCGACGGTCGCGAACGAATTGAGGGCGGCGACGACTTCACTGTCGGTAGCGAAGAACGTCTTGTTGAACACCAACGCCGCGGCGGTGGCATAGATGAAGAAGTCGTACCACTCGAGAGAGGTCGACACGGCGGCGGCGAGCGCCGCCTTACGGGCGGCCTTCTGTTGGGACGGCGTGGTCTCTGTCGAGGACGCGCCCGTTGCGACGTGTTGCGCCGGGGAGGTCGGGGAGGTGGCCATGAATGCCTCTTTCACGGTAGATCCGAGATGTCGCCTAGCGATCGTTCGGTTGCTGCCGGAGAACCTATGTGACACGGCGCACTGTCGTCAACACCCTTTCAGGCGGATGTTGGGATTCGGCACGCAGACCAGGCGTAACGGACTATTCACCAGGTGTAGCGGGAGGTCGTGCACCCAGGCGGCGGGCCTTTGAGCCGGCTCCTTCGGCGTTGACATTTAGCGATCGTTAAGGCAACACTGGGGAAGGAAGCCGATCGATCGTTCGGCGATGAAGGAACAACGAAGGGGCCCACGCGAATGACGACGTCCTCCGCCGACGCGACCGCACGTGACGATCGGGAGATGGCCGCGGGTCTCGATGTGGCGGCGCTGAGGACCTATCTCGCCGACGCGCTCGACGAAGGACTGGGTGGGCAGCTGACGGCGTCGTTGATCAGCGGTGGTCGGTCCAATCCGACGTATCGGGTGACCGACGGGAGTCGAACATGGGTGTTGCGGCGTCCGCCCTACGGGCACGTGTTGCCCAGTGCCCACGACATGAAGCGCGAGTTCACCGTGATCCGGGCCCTGTCGGGTACCGGCGTGCCGGTGCCGCAGGCGGTGTTGCTGTGCGAGGACACCGAGGTGCTCGGCGCGTCGTTCTACCTGATGGAACTGGTCGACGGCACACCGGTGGGCACCGTCGAACAGGCCTCCGCTCTCACACCGGCCGAGCGGCGGCGACTCGGATTCGCGCTGGCCGACACCCTCGCGGACTTGCACGAGGTGGATCCGGACGCAGTCGGACTCGGCTCGTTCGGCCGACCGGACGGCTATCTCGAACGTCAACTCGATCGGTGGGCGCGTCAGTGGGAGGCCTCGCGCACCGCAGACCGCCCGGAGGTGGCGGTGCTGCTGGACAAGCTGCGCCGCGCGCTCCCCGTGACCCGGTTCCCGGGCATCGTGCACGGTGACGTCAAACTCGACAACGTCCTTGCCGCGCCCGCCGATCCGGGACGGATTGTCGCGGTGCTGGATTGGGAGATGGCCACCCTCGGTGACAGTCTCGCGGACGTCGGGATCATGCTCAGCTTCTGGGACCAGCCCGGCTCGGTGGACAACCCGATCACCAAGGGTCTGGCTCGTCTCGACGGATTCCCCACCCGCGCGGAGCTCCTCGACCGGTACGCCACCCGGCGGGGGATCGAACTCCCGGACGTCGACTGGTACACGGTGTTCGCCGACTTCAAGATCGCCGTCATCCTCGAGGGCATCGGCGCCCGGCACGCGCAGGGCGGCACCGTGGGGGAGGGCTTCGACCACATCGCCGACATGGTCGGGCCGTTGCTGCAGCGTGCCCTCGACCTGGCCGCGACCTCGACAGTGACCGAACTGCGTCGCTGACCGCATCGACAAGAGAGACCACCGAGAGATGGATTTCGAATACAGCCCGAAAGTGCAAGACCTGCAGGCGAAGCTGACCACGTTCATGCAGGAGCGGGTACTGCCGGCCGAGGCAGTCGCCGAGCAGCAACTCGCCGACAAGCCCGACCACTGGGGTGCACCGCCGATTGTGGCCGATTTGAAGGCGGCCGCGAAACGCGAAGGCCTGTGGAACCTCTTCCTGCCCGCGCGAGAGGGTGCAGGTTTGACGAACCTCGAGTACGCACCACTGGCCGAGCTCACCGGGTGGAGCCCGCTGATCGCGCCCGAGGTGTTCAACTGCAACCCGCCGGACACCGGCAACATGGAACTGCTGCACCTCTACGGCACTGACGAGCAGAAGCGGCAGTGGCTCGAACCGCTTCTGGCCGGTGACATCCGGTCGTGCTTCTCGATGACCGAACCCGAGGTCGCGAGTTCGGACGCGAACAACGTCCGGCTCGAGATCGCCGAGGACGGTGACCACTGGGTGCTGACCGGCCGCAAGTGGTGGTCGACTGCGGCGCTCCGGCACGACTGCCGGGTCGCGATGGTCATGGGCGTCACCGACCCGGATGCCCCCGTCGGACAGCGGCACAGCATCGTCCTCGTGCCGATCGACACACCGGGGGTGACCATCTCCCGGTCCACCACCGTTCTCGGCTTCACCGACCGCCACGAGGGCGGGCACGGCGAGGTCGTCTTCGATCAGGTCCGCGTGCCCAAGGCCAACCTTCTCGGCCCGCGCGGCAAGGGCTTCGCCGTCGCGCAGGCCCGCCTCGGTCCGGGTCGTATCCATCACTGCATGCGGTTGATCGGCATGGCCGAGCGGGCGATCGCGTTGATGACCGAACGCGCCCGCACCCGAGTGGCTTTCGGCAAGCCCCTCGCCGACGAGGGCGTCGTGCAGGCGACCGTCGCCGATGCCCGCATCCACGTCGACGCCGCCCGGTTACTGGTGCTCCGGGCCGCCTGGCGGATGGACGCCGAGGGCACCAAGGCGGCCCGCCACGACATCCCCGCCGCCAAGGTGATGGTCCCGCTCACGGTCAAGCGGATCGTCGACGACGCGATGCAGATCTTCGGCGGCGCCGGACTGTCGCAGGACACCATCCTGCCGGTGCTGTACGCACAAGCGCGGTTCTTGCAGATAGCCGACGGCCCCGACCAGGTGCACCGCCGCTCCCTGGCCCGCGCAGAATTCGCCGCCACCCCGGTATTGAACGAAGTCCGCTAGTCACCGCGTGATCGCCACGCCCCAGGGCGCTCGCCAAGCTGAACGCCCACGTCATGGAAGGTAGCAATCACCGTGCCCGGTCCACTCCACGGTCTCGAGGTCCTCGAACTCGCCGGCATCGGCCCCCGGCCGCACGCGGCAATGATCCTCGGCGACCTCGGAGCCGATGTCGTGCGAGTCGAACGCCCCCACGGCGGACTCGATGTGACCAATGGAAAACCCGATCACATGCTGCGAAACCGGCGCTCGGTCAGCGCGGACCTCGAGACCGACGAGGGTCGGGATCGCGTTCTCGCGCTCGCGTCGGTCGCCGATGTGCTGATCGAAGGCTTCCGGCCCGGAACGGCGGAACGACTCGGGCTCGGGCCGCAGGACTGTGTCGAGGTCAACCCCGGACTGATATATGCCCGCATGACCGACGGCGACGCAGCTGAAGCCGCCCGTTGCGGACCCCAGCGCCCTTGTCACCATGGCTGAGGCGTGTCGTTATCCGCTTATATGATGTGGATCGATCTCACGCGGGCACCGCTTCGAGGACGGAGGAGCGGGGGCCGGGTGTGATCGATTCCAGCGTGAAACCATGACCACTCAACAGTCGGCGCCATTCGGTGGCGGTCCGTTCCCGACCACCCAGCAGAACCAGCATGTGGAGGTCCAGTAGGGCCATGGGGTGGGCTGTAGCCACTTCGGGTAAGACTTGCTCGACGATCAGCAGGCGGCCCTTTCTGGGGATCGCTCGCCGACAATTGCCGAGGATCTTGCCGGCGGATTCGTCGTCCCAGTCGTGCAGAATCTGGGACAACACATATACATCACCATTCTGCGGGACCTCTTCGAAGAAGTTGCCGCCGACAACAGTCGTTCGGTCACCGATGCCGGCCGAGCAGAACTTCGATGCCGATTCCGCGACGACGTGCGGCAAATCGAACACTGTGCCCCGCAGATGGGGGTGACTCCCGAGCAAGGTTTCGATCAATGTGCCGGCCCCGCCGCCGATGTCGACGACGGTCGTTGTTTTCGCCCAGTCGCGGTTGAGCAACGGCAACAAGCGCACCTCGACCAGTCCTGCTTGGCACCGGTCGAATTCATCGGAAGCCGAGGGGTTATCGGACAACCACTCGAAGTATGGCCTTCCGAACGCCTCGGTGAACGACTCTTTCCCGGTTCGGACAGAGTGGAGCGAGTGTCCCCACACGGTGTAGGCCTCCTTCGACATCAGTCCGACCAGGTGACGCAGTGAACCGGGAGTGTCGACCCGTAAGAGCTCGCCGGCCTCCGTCAACGCAAATCGTTCCTCGACCTCTTCCATGAACAGTCCTTCTGCTACGAGTACCCGCATGAATCGACCGAGCGCATCCGCGTCGGCGCCGACACTGGTTGCCAGATCGGGCAGCGAGCGGGATCCATTCGACAACTTGTCGGGCACCCCCAGTTCGCAGACGGCAGCAATAGCTTGGGACACGATGTATCCCATAATCTGCTTTCTGACCCGGTTGTTGATGTCGCTCATGCTCATGCCGCCTCGGGGAGTCCGGGAAAGAGTGACACCTTTGCGGCACTCTGCAAATACGACGCGCCTGCCGTGCCACCGGTTCCAGGTACCGTGCCGATGACCTTCAAGGTGATGCCCCAGTGGCCACGCTTCATGGCAACCCACGCGCGGTCGAGACGGCGCATCGATTGCTCGAGAGGCACTGCATCAGGGAGTACATGCCGCATCGCCAGAAATACGGCCTCCAGAGTCGGCTGCTCGTCATGAACTTTCGAAATGTGGTCGGTGCTGCGCTGACTACGCGGTGCGCACGCGAACTCGACGTCGCGGAATGCGCGCGACTGCACAGCGCTCCGCCCATGGGTGAAGCCGCGAATGATGGAGAAGGCGTCAACCGGCATCGTCGTCAGAACCCGGAAGAGAGCAGGTATCGCCTCGAGGCGACCTGACGCCCGATCGAGGCGATCCTTCGCATCAGCGGCATTTCCGTCGAGGAGATCCGTGATCGCCGTCGATATCGCCGTTGCAATCTGCCGGTACAGTCCCTCGAATATTTGAATGCATCGGATGAACATCTGCTCGTCGTGCAGACGAGTCGTCGGCAGCAAGGTCAGCCGAACTGCGGCTCCGATGTCTTCGGGAACACTTCTCAGCGCCAGCGTCGCAGCAGAACCAAACGAGTCGTAGTTAGTTCCTGCCTCGGCAAGCGCTGCGACACCCTCCGCAGCCACACTGGGATTGAGCTTGAAATCGGGTGCGAGACGGGAGAGTTGCGACACGACTCGGACGGCCGCACGCGTCCTGACCGATTGGGGAGGTCGGGGCGCCGCCGCTAACGCTCTCGTCTCCAGCAGTGCGAGGTCGATGGCAGCCGCGGCTACGAATGCGTCGACACGCTGGCAGTCGGCCGATCGGACGACCTGGTCGAAGTAATCGAGTCCGACATACGACGAATAGGAGGCATCGTTGTCGTCGAACGTCATCGGTAGCCATTCGGCGAGCACCGGGTCGGATCGGGATTTGCCGTGGAGATCGCGCAACATGGCCACCACGTGTGGCCGCACACCGCTTCGTCCGACTACCTGATAGTGGTCGACGACGGCCGTGAACGGAAATTCGGTGTGTCCCGCCGCCCATTGCCGAAGCGCTTCCGGTACCTTGCGACCGGACCGGGTATCGGGCGACGCGTCAGCGGCCTGAAGGCACGTGCCGCCGACACCGATCGGGGTGCCGTGAACGAGTTCGGCCTCAGCTTCGAGCAACGTTTCGGAAATCAACAAGGGATGTGCCTTTCATCCGTTCTGCTCTGCGGTATTCCGCAATCTTGTGCGCCGCCAGGCAGAAACGGATAGGCACCCTAGGGAGTTGCATCGGCCACCCCTGCTGCTGGGGTGTAGCTTCGGCCCCCCCTAGGGTGCCTATTCGCCGGGCCAACGCGCGCTGACCATTGGGTATCAGAGAAGCCAGGGTTTGGATAGCGAGGGCAATTTGACCACCGACGACGGGCAGCGCAGGAGACACATCGTCCTGATCGGCGGGCACGATGAAACGTTCCCGCATTTCGCAGGGTTGGGCTACGAGTTCACCGTTCTACAACTGCACGGCGCGATCGGTCCGAATCTGCGCGGCCTTACCGAACGCATCAGTCCCGTGGCCGATTTCGACCCGGACACCGTGGTCGCTGAGATCACACGAATAATGAGGTCCGAACGGGTCGACTACATCTTCTCCTTTACCGAGGGCGGGTTGCTTTCCGCGGCCCTTGCAAGCCACCGCCTCTCTGTCCCGGGTCTCGACCTCAGCGCATGCGAGCTGTGTATCGACAAACAATTGATGCGGACATTTCTCGACAGCACCGAGTTCGCCGTCGCGAACACGATATGTCGCACGCCGGCCGAGGTACGAGCCTTCCTCCTCCATCACCCTCAGGGGTTGGTCCTCAAGGATCCGGCTGGGTCGGGCAGCGAAGGCGTGTTCATCGTCCGCGACGAACGCGACCTGACCGCGGCGCTCGACGAGCTGCGAGGGGGCGGTTTCGTCATGCTCGCCGAAGAGTACTTACCCGGACGCGAAATCAGTGTCGAAACCCTGACAATCGACGGGAATCATCGGGTGCTCGCTGTGACGAACAAGAAGCTGCACAGGAATTCCCTTGCAGAAGAACAGCACGTCATCTCACCGGATGTCGTGGACGACGACATGTTCCACATTATCAGTGCCTACTGCGAAAGACTGCTCACACGAATCAATTACCAGCACGGGCCGTGTCACATCGAAGTGAAGATCACGGCTCGAGGGCTTCGCCTGATCGAGATCAACAACCGGGTCGGCGGTGACTACATCGGACTTCTGGTCGAACTCACGACCGGCGTCAGCCAATTCAGAGAAACGCTTCGTTGCTGGAGTGAAGTCGACTCGTCCGGCGTCGGCCCGGAACAGGCGCGATATGCGTACGCCGCATCGCACCAATTCTACGAACCCATCGACCCCGAGTGTCTTCGGAGCGCGCTCCGAGGCGTCGACATCATCAGGCTCCATATCGAGCCTGCACCATCGCGACTCGACAGACCCCGGACAAACGACGACAAGATCGGTTGGATTGTTCTCGCCTGCAACGAGAGTGAGCCATTCAAGCGAGCGATCGACTATCTCGACGTCAACTGTTCCTGAAAACTGACGCGATCATGGAATCCGCGTCCTCTCATCAAGAAGGGAAGAAATCGATGCAGATTATTGCCAGAAGCGCACTCGACACGATCAACGAGGTGGTGGTCGACGGCCACGTCCACAACCTGGGTGTCGTCAAGATCTTCTCCCAACACCCCGAACTGGCCCAGTTCATTCCCGCTTCCAGCAATCTGGCGATCAGCTGGGTCAGGTTGGAATGCGGTCAGGTGCTCTCTGTGCACAAACATCCAGAAGCGAGCCTCATCCTGGTCTGCGAGGGTTCCGGACGAACAATGGGGAGCGCAGAGCAGGACGTCGCTGCGGGAGATATGATCCTCGTACCCGGCGACTCATGGCACGGCTTCGAGGGAACTCGCAACGGGTTCTGGGCGCTGTCGATCCAGTTCAACGGCAAGGCCCTGTACGAGGATACCGACAACCCGAACGCCATGTTCGCAGCCGCTGAGTCCAGTCCGGCGGTCGCTCTCCTCGAGGACAACGAGAAGTACCTGGAGCACTTCAGAAACAGCAGTCTGCTGCGGTTGATCGACGCCCCTTCGATGACCGACCCGGACGTTCGCGAAAGACTACTCGACTGCCAGCAAACCTGGTCGGATGTGTTCCAAGATCTGCTGCATCTGCGTGTGGCGATGACTACTGATCCGCAACACAAGCATGTCGCACTCGATCATCTGGTCGAAGAACTGGGACACAACAACAACCTCAGACAGCAACGGAACTCGTCGCACTCGCCGGTCTCCGACGCGACGTTCGTATCGACAATGGACTGGTTCAGGCAGCAGATGCTCTGCAGGAGCGACATGGTGCGAACATTGCTGATGCACGTGGTGCTGGAAGGTAGCGGCGAAATCTGGCACCGAGAAGCGGCGCGCGCGTTTCCCGGCATTCCACACTTCGAAGAGCACGGTGAAGACGACGGCCACCATGTGAGCATGGGGATCGACCTTCTCGATCGAGCAAACCCAACGGAGATCCAGGAATTGCGGGAAGCGCTCGGTGAGGGATGGACCATGATCACACGACTGTGTGACCGAATCGCTTCCATCGCGGTAGACGACTCCGCAGACGCCACGCTGTCCACATGCTGAGTGTGCTCGCGAGAGTCGTCTGGTTCGAGGTTCCTCGTTCTGGAACCCAGTTCGACCGGCATACCAACGCTTCTCACCTTTCGCGATGGCAGCGCTGGTGCGATGCTGCGCGACGAGACGACCTGAACGCGCCCCAAGACGAGCGACTCCACAGATCCGTACTCAGAGCGCTCCGTCGCGATGTTCTGCTTGCGCTCCTCGCCATAGCGTTCAACGCTGGTTGCGCATTCGGTGCAGCCGTCACGCTGCGATCACTGATCCAGCACCTCGTCGAACCCGGCACACCGCCGATGGTGAACCTGACGCTGGGGATCACCTGCATACTGCTGACGTACTCGGCGTGGTTGGCGCTCAACCACACCTTCCTGTCAGCCGAACTGGCAGGCATCGGAGCCCGGACCTACATCGAGCAAAGACTGCTACGGAAGAAGCGCGACGGTGGCAATTCCGACCGACCCTCCGGTGTTGTCACGCTAATGGACCGTGAGGCGGCGCGCGTCGAAGCTGCCTGGTCCGGCCTGGTATTCATGATTCTATCGCTCGCCACGTTAACTTTCACCTCTGCGTTCTTCTTCGTGGCGCTGGGACTGAGTGCATTGTCGGCGCTGGCGATCATTGTCATCAGTTCGATGGCAATATTCTCGATTGCCGCACAACTCACCAAGGCCCACACAGAACTATCGGCAATTTCGGCGGAACGCATCGACGTCGGCATGTTCTCGATCAACAACCGAGGGGTTGCGTGGCTGAAGAACTGGAACGACGAACTGATACGGCGCTACGCCGACAAGCGTGATGGCGAAGAGCGCTCACTCGAGAAGGCGGCGCGTCTTGTCGCGGCGATCAACCTCATATCTACTCTGACACCGGTCGTAGGGATGCTCGCCGCAGCATTTACCCAGCTGGCTTATCAAGGTCATGTGGATCCAGCGGGCCTGCTGTCTGCTATGGCGTTGATCGGGGGTTTGAGATCGGTCGCCAACAATGTGCCCGAAATTGCCCAGAGCATTTCCCAAGGCGTGGTCGGGCACACCAACGTTGCGAAGTATCTGTCCGGCGCCGGCCCGTCAGACGCCGATGCGAGCGCCGTCCAGCTGCCGACGACAACGGCAAAGCACATTGCCGTCGTCGGAGCAGCGGGTTGTGGTAAAACGTCGATTCTGAAAGCCGTCGCGCGGCGGAACAACCGACTCGATACGACGACGATCTTCGTCCCGGACGAACCATGGATCTACCCGGGCGGACTGTACGAGAATCTGTGTCTCTATCGTCGCGACTTCCCGGACGACGAAGCCGCGCGAGCACTGGCGCAGTCCAGGCTGCCCGGCACCTTCTATGCCGAGTACCTCGACAGCAAGTCGCCACCTCGAACCGAGGCCTGGGACGTCTCCCGCGGGCAAGGAAAGCGGCTGGAACTGGCGCGGGCATTGCTGGCCGAGCCGGCGTGCGTTCTCATTGATCAGCCGACATCAGGGCTGGACGACGACCTGGGGAGAGGGTTGCTGAGCTCACTCCTCCGGGGGCCGTGGAGCGACACCACCGTTGTCTATGCAACAGACAAACCCGACGAGATCGACTCCGCGGAGGAAATCTGGGTGGTGGCCGACGGCGAAGTGGTCGAAGTCATACGTGATCTACCGACACAGTCGGATCTTCTACCCGAAAGCTCGGGTTGGCGCACTCCCGAACGTTCACTCCCTCGCCACCCTTCCCGCCGCGCGGATGTGACCGAAGTCCGGACGCCGTCCAGGCGTAGTTTGATCAGGTTCGGCATCGCGAAGGTCGCACTCGTTGCGTGTGTCCTGTTCGTGTGCCGAGAAGTTCTGACGATCGTCGGTGACTACGTTGCTGTCAGTGGACTGTCGACCGCGAATGTGGGTGCGTCGTCGACGATTCTGGTCTGTGTGGTGTCGGCCGGTGCACTCTTGTCGATCTCCGGCGCCTTGCTGACGGTGCGGCGCAGTATCGGTGCGGCATCGCGACAGTGCGTGCGGTACTTCTCGACGATCATGAGCCCGACGCTCGATGTCGAGGCAGTCGATCAGGTCAACCAAGACTCGCAGAGCAAGCTCACGTGGGATCAACGACGTGTCGACGAAGTGTTGCCTGCAATACTGCTGCATACGTTGGGTGCGGCGGCGCTTCTGATCACAACCACCGGTTTCGTCCTGAGCAAGAACATCTTTGCGCTGCTACCTTGTGCTGTGATGTGCCTGGTCTACTGGCACACTTCACGGCGATCAGGCAACCGACTGCGGTACTTCAACGAGTGCGAGATAGGTACGACATCGACCTTGTTCGCGCGTGTCGAGGCAACGACACGGAGTTCGAGCAGATTCGAGTTGGCCAGAGACAACGCGGTTCTCGTGAGTTGGCTGAACAACAGCCTGATGGATCGCGCCCTGGCTTCGATGAACAATGCGGCGGCGCGGCGATGGTTTACCTACAAGCTCGATCTGATGGGGGTGTTGTTCCTGTCGGCCATCGTGGGTTCAACGGTATTCGTCTACGCCCAGGGCGGCCTCGGCCTGGCCAATGTCCTGGCGCTGAGTCTCTCCTACAGCCTGATTGCACTCTTCGCAAGGTTGGGTAGTTGCCTGGTCGAACTCAGGCAGGTGCTGGACAGCGCGGATCGTCTGCTCACACCTCCGCTCCCCGCCGCGCCGAACCGAACGTGTCCGGCGATGAAAGACGACGCACTCGTGTCGTTCACCGATGTCGCATTCGTCGCCAGGCACACCGGCGCAGTGCTGCTCGAGAACCACACGGAGTCGTTCTATCGCCGTGACATCGTGGTGATCACGGGAGCCAGTGGGGTGGGTAAGTCGACCTTCGCAAAGCTTGTCGTGGGTTCGTTGCGCCCGACCACTGGTGTCGTTTCCACATTGGGCCGGACGACAGGATACGTGTCGGATTCGCACGACCAAGACGTCCTCCTGCTGACATCGAGCCCGATATTCAAGCCGGGACGATTGTCCGAGCACTTCCACAACCACTCACCTCAGGAACTGGCTCGCGTGGTCCGATACCTCGACGCTGAGGATGTCGTCGAACGACTACCTTCCGGGTTCGACGAGATAGTCCCCAGCAGCGGTCTGTTGAATCTGAGCAAGACGGAATTGCAACGACTGGCACTGCTCGACGTGATGATCAACCCACCCGCTATCGCGATTCTCGACGAAGCCACGTCGGAGTTGAGTGCCGCAGCGGAGCTCTCCGTATTGCGTGCCCTCACCTCTGCACTTCCGGACACCCTCTTCTTCATCATCACCCACAATCGCGAGCTGGCGAGACTTGCCAACCGAATCTTCCATTTCAACGATGAAAGCCGTCTACTCGAGATTTCGGGCGAGCCGCCCGCAACAGCCATCGATCGATGCTGGACCGACAAGGAGGAAGTCGATGGAATGGCAACCCCAGCGAATTGCATTCTGTGACAGCCATAATGTTTCGCAGCCGCACCTCCCTCTGATGGACATCGCTCACTGGGATGCTGTCCTCCAGAGAAAGGAGATCAGGAACTACGCGCTACACCAAGAGCGCGCCTATGTCGGTCCGGGATACTTCTATATGCCGGTGTCCGACGAGCCCGACGAAGGGCGACTGGCCGAGTTGCTGGATCTGGCGTCCGCCGCCGACTGGTTGTTGGTTCCCTCTCTTCTCAGATCCCAACGCTTACCCGATTCCCGGGTCATCGCGGTTCCGTTCATGCAAGCAGCGTACTTTCGGGCATCCGGACGTGTGGATTCGACTCTGCGAGCAACCGTCGGAGATCGGCAATACAAGGCAATCAGAAAGCTCACCACGAGGGCCGAGGCGGCGTGTGAAACCCAGATACACCGCCTGTCAGAGCTGGCGGACGGCGACCGCGCCCTGCACGATTTCGCCGTTCTCCAAGCCCTGAATGTGGCGAAGTATGGGCACTCCAGGAATCTATATACTGCCGACGTTCTGCGAATGTTGGCACGTTCGCCGGAAGGAACAAAATACTATCTGAAATTGGACTACGAGAAGTCGACCAATGCGCCCGTGAACGGATCGCTGAGCTATGCCGACGACGAGCGCGGTGTGTTCACGATGCTCGTTCAGGGGCTGGACCGTGATCGAATTCCGCGGGGGCTCAACCTGTATATCACCGACTATTACCAGTTGTACCAGTTCGCCGATCGGCTGGGTTTCGAGGACATCTGCCTGGGCCGCGGCGCAATCGAGAGCAAGGTTCGGGTGGGCGCAAACCATATTGTCGACCTGGACAACTGGCTGATTCCGGTCAACACACGCCAGAGGCAAGCGATGCACGACTATGCGATATCGGGGTAGGGAAACTAGATGATCAGCGACATGTCCTGGGCGGACGGTAGGTTCGTCCGTTACGACGAGATGACTCTGTCACCCGCGACTCATTCATTGTCCTATGGGTCCTCGGTGTTCGAGGGTATCCGTAGCTACGGCGGGAACATCTTCAAGCTCGACGATCACTTGGACCGGCTGCGGCGGTCTGCTGACGTGTTCGGGCATACGGTGCCGTATTCGAATGCAGATCTGGCCGATGCGTGCTACGAGTTGCTGAGAGTGAACGAGCTGAGCGACGCATACCTGAAGTGCCTGGTTTTCTACGACGATTCGGATGTCAGCTTCAGGGCGCAGGGATGCTCCAGTCGAGTCGTCGTTTTTGCGCTGCCCTTTCCTGCGAATTCTGCGCCAGCGAATTATCGGCTTGCGACGGCAACGTGGAGGCGTGCGCCGGCATCGTGCCACCCCTATCAGGCGAAGACATCGTCGACGTACGCGTTGAGCTATTTGAGCTACCGTCAAAAGGCCGATGGTTATGACGACGTCATCTTCCTCTCGACCACCGGCACGGTGTGTGAGTCAAGTGGTTCGAACGTGTTCTTCATCAAAGGGGATGCTTTGCTCACACCCACCACGGAATTGGCGCTCGCCGGAATTACCAGAAAGGTGATCATCGACGAGCTGTCTCCACGGTTGGGCGTATCTGTCACAGAGCGCAATATTTCCTACGCCGAGCTCGAATCGTTCGACGGCGCATTTTTGTGCGGAACTGCGATGGAGATCACGCGGATTGCCTGCATCGACGAGATTCATTACGAGGCGGCTCCCTTGGCTGATGTGCTTGCAACCGAGTATCAGTGCCTGACGAACAAGAAGTCGGCGCTGTGAAGCCCGGGCCCCGACCTCAGGTGAGGTGCCGGGCGAAGAACCGGTTGCCGTCGTCCCCCTCGAACTGCGGGACTCCAGTGTGCCCGCCCATATTGGCGTGCAGTGTCTTCTCCTTGGAGCCGAAGGCGTCGAACAGGTCCAGGGCCTGCTGCCGATCATTTCCTTCGTCGTCCCACTGCAGCAGGACCTGCAGCGGAATGGTGACCTGCCGCGCCTCGTCGAACATGCTGCGGGGCACAAAGCTCCCGGCGAACAGGAGGGCGGCCGAGATGCGTGGTTCCACCACCGCCAGCCGGATGCCGATGGCGATCACCCCTCCCGATAACCCGACCGCGCCGCGGATGTCGGGCAGCGCGAGGAGACCGTCCAGGGCGGCCCGCCATTCCGGGACCGCCTTGTCGACCAGCGGGAGGACGAGCCGGTCGACGATCTCGTCGTTGACCGGCTCACCGGCCTCCAGCGCCCGGCGCAGGTCGGCGCGGGCCTGCTCGGCGGCGGAGGAACGGGGCCGGTCACCGCTGCCGGGCAGTTCGATGGTGGCCGCGGCGTAACCTGCCGCCGCGGCGTGCCGGGCCCGGGCTGCCAGTCGCGGGTACATCATGTGCAGTCCGCCGGGATGGCCGACCAGGATCAGCGGCGCCGGTGTAAATGCGAATTCGGGCGTCCACAAGATGCCAGGGATCTCGCCGAGAATGAATTCGCGTTCGAGGACGCCGTCGTCGAGGCGTTGCTCGGAGGTGAAGTGCATGGTGGTGCCTTTCGGAGTGCTCGTGAACGGCGCTCCCGGACGACCTATCGCCCGACCGTGACCCCGGAGGGGAGCACCCATGTCGATACTGCGTTCACGGGTACCACCTCCTCGTCCTCTCGCACGGCCTCCGAAAGGTAGCAGTGGCCGCCGTGGCCCGCCAACAGTTTTTGCTGCCGCGCGCTTGCCTGCCGACCACCGGCGACGACGTCCTACCCGCCCCGATCGGAGTCCCGAGCGCGCACCCGCACGTCGCCCTGCTGATCGGCACCACACTCGAGGAAGCCAACCTCGGTCTCGTTCAGCCCGGGAGCAGGGCGCGCACGGCGCCGATCGTGTCGGCGTCCGCGGGGTCCTTGTCGGGCCGGTACCGCAGAACCCGGGCGAATCGGAGCGCGACGCCGCCGGGGTAGCGGGAACTGACCTGCACGCCGTCGAGTTCGATCTCGACGACGATCCTCGGGTGCAGGAATACGGTGTGGGAGTCGCGGGCGCGTTCGTGGCGCGGGAATTCGTCCGTCTGCCACTGCAACAACGCGTCGGTGAGGCCCTTGAACGTTTTGCCGACCATGATCGGATCACCGCCGTCGGGGTCGCGGGCACCCAGATGCAGATTGGAGAGGTAGCCGGTACGCCGGCCGTAACCCCACTCGGCGCCCAGGACCACCAGGTCCAGGGTGTGCTCCGGTTTCACCTTCTGCCACGCCCGACCGCGACGCCCCGCCGCGTAGGGGGCCGACAGTGACTTCACCATGACCCCTTCGTGCCCGGCGGCCAGGGCGTCGTCGAAATGTGTTGCTGCTGTGTCGGCGTCGGGTCGGCGCAGTCCTGGGACACGATGCTGCGGGGCCACGGTTTCGAGGGCGTCGAGACGCTGCTCGAGTGGGGCGTCCAGCAGGTCGATCCCGTCGAGATGCAGACAGTCGAAGAAGTACGGGTGCAGCAGTAGCTCGCGGGCACTTTCCGCGCCGAAACGACTCATTGTTTCCTGGAAGGGGCGGGGACGACCAGAGTCGGTCAAGGCCAGCGTCTCACCGTCGAACACCGCGGATTCGCACGGGAGGCCGGCGACGAGTTCGACCAGTTCGGGGACACTGCCGGTGATCTCGCGCAGCGTGCGGGTGAAGATATGAATTTCATCGCCATTGCGGTGCACCTGAATTCGCGCACCGTCGAGCTTGTACTCGACGCTGACGTCGCCGCCGAGTTCCGTCCAGGCGTCCGCGAGGGATTCGGCGGGAGAGGCCAGCATCGGCCGGATCGGCCGCCCCACCTCGAGCCGGAACGCACCGAGCGCCTCGACGCCGCCACTGAGCGCCGCGGTAGCAGTGGCCGGCAGCCGCCCCGACAACATGAACGCGCGCCGAACCGGCTCGACGGGCAGAGCGGCCGCGGCGGCGATGGCGTCGGTCATGATTCCTTCGAGTGCGCCCTGTCGCAGATCTCCTGTCAGGAGCCGAACGAGGAAGTCGCGTTCGTCCGGCGTCGTTCGGGTGAACAGGTCGGTGAGCAGAGTGCGTCGTCGTTCCGTCGAGCCCGATCCGGAAGTCCCGGCCACCTCCGTGAGCAATCCGTCGACATCGGCGACGGACACGGTGGAGTGATCCGCGGGCGTGGCGGGGAGGTCGGCGAGCGTCCGCCAGCCGATGCCGATACGGCCCTGCCGCAGTTCCCCGGAGAGCCAGGCCACCACGGGCTCTACCTCTTCGGGTTCGAGGTCGGCGAGTAGTGTGCGCAGCGCCTCGATCTTCACTTTGCGGGACCGGGTGGCCCCCACAGCGCGCGACGTGTCCACGATCCGCGAAACCAGCATTCCCCGACGGTAGCTGGATCGATGCTGCGGCGCGCGGCGTTTCCGGCCTCGCGAGGATCAGGCGTCGACGTGTAGCACCTTCGGCCCAGCACCTTCCGCCTCGCCTGGTCGCCCGCGGTCATAACCATCAGCGCTCGAGATGCTTCAGCGCCGACTGGGCGGCGTTGTAACCGCACATGCCGTGGACACCGGCCCCCGGCGCGGTCGCGGAGGAGCACAGGTATACCCCGGGGATTCCGGTGGAATACGGGTCGAGGCCGATGCGGGGCCGCATCGCGATCTGCAGTGCGGTGTTGGCGCCCACTCCGATGTCGCCGCCGATGTAGTTGGCGTTGTGCTGTTCCATCTGTGCCGCCGAGCGCACGTGCTGCCCCACGATGCGGTCCCGGAACCCGGGTGCGAACCGCTCGAACTGGTCGATGATCGCCTGCGTGGCGTCGCCCGAATAACCATGGGGCACGTGCGCGTACGCCCAGATCGGGTTGACACCCCCAGAAGAGCGGGACGGGTCCGCAAGGTACTGCTGCCCGACGAGCACCGTCGGCCTCGCGGGCATGACACCACGCACGATCTGTCCTTCGGCCTCAGCGACCTCTTCGAACGTTCCGCCGAGATGCAGCGTCCCCGCGGCGCGGCAGTGCTCGTTGGTCCACGGAACATGGCCGTCGACGGCGAAATCGATCTTGAAGGCCGCCGGCCCGTACTTGTACCGGCGGTAGGCGCGGGCGACCCTGCCCGGCAACCGATCACCCGCTATTCGCAGCACGGCACGCGGCGCCACGTTGAGCATCACGAGGTCCGGTGAGCCCAGCGACTCGAGGGAATCCACGGACACCCCGGTCTCGATGGTGCCGCCGAGCTTGCCGAGCAGCGACGCCATCGCGTCGGTGATCGACCGGGAACCGCCCTCCGCGACCGGCCACCCGTACGCATGGCCGGCGGCGGTGAGCATCAGACCCACGGAACTGCTCATCGGGGTGTGCAGAGAACTGAACGCGTGGGCTGCCACCCCGCCGAACAGGGCTCGTGTCTCCGGTCGCTTCCACCGGCGGGCCGTCAGTGCCGCCGGGGCGAGCGCGTTGACGCCGAACTTGGCGAGCTGCAGAGGATGTGCGGGCCAGTGCGCGATCGGACGGAACACGTCGCCGGTCAGCTCGTCGAACGACGTCGACAGCCGGCCGAACATCCGCTGCCAGGCCTTGCCGTCCTCGCCCATGTTCGCGGCGGTGCGATCGATGTCGCGCCACAGCACCCCGGCCGATCCCGAGTCGAGGGGGTGGACCAGGTCGATCTCGGGCCACAGCCACCGAAGTCCGTAGTCGCCCAGACCGAGCGACTGCAGAAAAGGCGAAGCCACCCCGGTGGGGTGGAACGCCGAGCAGTCGTCGTGGATGAGGCCGGGGAGGGTGAGTTCGGAGGAGCGGGTGCCGCCGCCGATCGTGTCCTTCGCCTCGAGCACCCGCACCGACACGCCCTGCCTGGCCAGGTGGATGGCGGCAGCGAGCCCGTTGGGCCCGCTGCCGACCACTACCGCAGTTGTCACGAGGTAGTCCTCACTTCAGTGCCATCGCCATCGGCGCCTCGGTCACCACTTCGTGTGCGAGTTGCGAGGCATCCCGTAAGACCATTCAACCTCGAGGGGGATGGGCCCGTCAGGCAACCAGGGCTGCGCGTCCACTGCATCCTTGACCAGGTACGACCCCCGTTCGATGACGCCGAGTGCTGCATCGACCACCGTGTATTGCTGACGATCCTTGTGGAGGGGCTGCGACTCGATCCACAACTTAGACGGCCGCCTTGTGCAAAAGGGACAACGTTCCGGTCATCCTCGCGATCGGGACACGACGGCGCGCACCCAGTACACGGCAACGCCGATACCGAGGACGGCGATGCCCCACACCACCGAGGGTGGGGGAAGGAACGCGGCGAGGATCATACATCCGGCCGCACCCGTCGACGCGACGAGCCGGGGCCGTAGCTGCGCAGACAACGTCCACGCAGAGGCGTTCGCGATCAGGTAGTAGACCAGCACGGCGAACGACGAGAACCCGATGACGCCCCGCAGATCCGCTGTCGCGGCGAGGACAGCCACGACGGTTCCCACGGCCAGCTCGGCGCGGTGCGGTACCGAATAGCGAGGGTGGACGGCGTCGAGGACCCGGGGCAGGTTTCCGTCGCGGGCCATCGCGAATGTGGTGCGGGATACGCCGAGGATCAGCGAGAGCAGGGAGCCGAGTGCGGCGACGACAGCGGCGACCCGCACGACGGGCTCGGCACCAGCGAATCCGGCGGCTGCGACCGCCTCGGCCAGCGGGTCGGTCGCTGCGGCCAGCCGGTCCGGACCGAGGACGGTCAACACTGCGACCGCGACGAGGAGGTACACGAGCAGGGTGACGGCGAGCGCAAGGGGGATGGCCCGGGAGATGGTTCGGCGCGGGTCCCGGACCTCCTCACCCAGAGTGGCAATACGGGCGTACCCGGCGAAGGCGAAGAACAACAAGCCGGCCGCTTGCAGAACGCCGGTCACGCCATGACCCCGGGTCAGAACCGGACCGTCGAAACCCGTGTCGGTAGCGGCGAGGCACAGCAACACGACCAAGGCCAGGACGGCGAGGACGAAGAACACGATTCCGCGGGTGGCCCACGCCGATTTCTGAACACCCAGATAGTTGACCGCGGTAATCACCGCGACGGCGACGACCGCGATGACGTGCTCGTAACCCGGCCAGGCGTAGGCGCCGACGGTCAGGGCCATGGCCGCACAGGAAGCAGTCTTCCCGACGAGGAAACCCCAGCCTGCCAGGTATCCGAAAAAGGGGCCGAGCCGTTCGCGGCCGTACACGTACGTCCCGCCGGAGTGGGGGTAGAGCGCCGCCAGGCGGGCCGAGGAGTTGGCGTTGCAGTAGGCGATCACCGCTGCGACCGCCAACCCGAAGAGCAACGCGCCGCCCGCCGCGGCAGCAGCCGGAGCGAGCGCCGCGAAGATGCCGGCCCCGATCATCGACCCGAGGCCGATCATCACCGAGTCGAACACTCCCAGTCGGCGTTTCAGCTGCGGCGCCGATAGCGGCTCGGTCATGCGGTCCCTTCCGGCGGTCGACGATGGTCGGTGGCCGACGCTACCGCGCCCGGCCCGATACCGCCGATCACGCCGATCGGGTCACTCGCTGAATTCGCCCATCACCGGATGCCATTCGCTCACTCGCATGTTCTCCACGAGTTTCGCCTGAACGAATGGATCCTGTTGGAACAGTCGAGTGATCGTTTCTTCGTCGGGCCCATCGGCGATGATGAAGGCGCCCGTGCCGTCGGCGAGGGGACCGGTCGAACGCACCACCTTCCGCCGGATCATTTCCGCGATCCAGCCGCGATGATCGCCCCGGTGATCGTCACGCCGCGACGACGTCTCCGGGTTGTAGGTGTATTCCACGACGAACAGAGACATGCTGTTCTCACTTCCTCAGGTGCTCCGCGCCCGTGCGCCCTTCTGGTTGCCAGAGCTACCAGAAAGGCGCACGGGCGGAGCCGTTGCACGGTAGGTCCAACCCTTCTCGGTCGAAAACGGGCGGTCAAGGTTCGACACGCCACGAGTCGACGCCCCGGCTCACCACCAGTGCTGCGACTCCGGCGCTGACCGCCCAGAGGATGAAGGGGTACAACGCAAGCCGTTCGGCGGAGCCGAACGACGTGCCGGGGACGACGATGGCGATGGTGCCGAGCATTCCCGCGAGGCAGCACGATCCTGTCCAGACGGCGAATCCGCGCCACCGCTCGAACAGCGCCACAGCGAGGAAGGCGAGGGCTGCGTTGCGTGCCACGAATGTCGGGGTGGCGACGATCTGATGCAGGTCGGCGTCCACGTTGATGGGCACCAGTCCGGTCAGTGCCGCGCTCAGTGCGGCCAGCCCGAGCAGAGCCAGGGCGGTCACCCGCAGCCGCCCGGCGGGGAGGAATCCCCGCAATCCGGCAGCACCCACGACGATCAGCACACCGGTCATGACGAAAGCACCGTTCATCAGCGCGTGAAGGGGTGAGCAGATTCGGGCGACCGCCAGCTGGGATGCGGATCCGTCGCATCCCGTCGCACCGAGCTTGCTAATCGAGTCGGCAGTCGCCTCGTACCGTCTCGGCCACGCTGCTGCGGTGATCACCTCCGCGACGAAGTACAGCGAAATCAGTACCCACGCAACGCCGCCTACGCGCACGGTACGTGCATCGTGTGCTGAGCTCATGTTCAGAACGCTCACCTCTTGTGAACCGTCGCGCGGTACGCGGCCTCGACCCACGCTACAGACGCTCACCCACTATCGTGTGATTGTTGACAATCTCAGGGCGCGACTCGACCATGTAGCCATGGCCTTGCCGACTACGCTTCCTGGACGGGACTTCGAGACGGAGGGGCAGGACGCGCGTGGCTGAGCTGACCGGTCTTGCCGCCGACCTCCGCGCTGATCTGGCAGCGCGGGGCATCGACCTCGACACCGGGTTGCGCCGGCGGGCCGAGTACTCCTTCGACGCCTCGAACTACCGCGTGCCGCCGCTGGCCGTGGCGTTTCCACGCACCGTGGACGATGTGGTGTCGATCGTCCGGGCATGCACCGACCGTGCGGTACCCATCACCAGTCGTGGCGGCGGTACCTCGCTCGCCGGCAACGCCATCGGCAGGGGAGTGGTCCTCGACTTCTCCCGGCACATGGCCGCCGTCCACTCGGTGGATGCCGCCGCGCGCACCGCCGTCGTCGAACCCGGGATCGTGCTCACGGACCTGCAGAAAGAGGTTCAGCTGGCGACGGACGGGGCCTTCACCTTCGCCCCCGACCCGTCGAGTAAGTCCCGCGCCACCGTCGGTGGTGCGATCGGGAACGATGCCTGCGGCAACCACTCCGTGCGATACGGGCGCACATCGGATCACGTCATCGCTCTCGACCTCGTCACCGCCGGGGGACATCGGTTGACGGCGACCCGGAACGGCGTCCGCGCCACCGACCCCGACGACGCGTCCGCCGTGGCCGAAGCGGAACGGATCGGGACCGGGCTGCGGGACCTGGCCGACAGTCACCTCGCCGAGTTCCGGCTCGAGCTCGGTCGGATCCCGCGGCAGGTGTCCGGGTTTCACCTCGCGAACCTGTTGCCGGAGAACGGATTCGACGTCGCACGCGCCCTCGTCGGCAGCGAGGGGACGTGTGCGGTGATCGTGGCCGCCACCGTGGCGCTGGTGCCGGTGCCCCCGGCGGCGATGCTCTTGTGCCTCGGCTACCGCGACCTGGTGGACGCGGCGCGAGACAATGCGATGCTCCTCGCGTATGCACCGGCGGCGATCGAGGGTATCGACTCGGCGATCGTCGACACCATGCGACACCTCCGCGGAGCCGACTCCGTCGTGGGACTTCCCGCAGGCTCGGCGTGGCTGTACGTCGATCTCGACGGGGACGATTCCGCCGAGGTCGAGCGGCGCGGCGCCGAACTGGTATCCAAGCTGCGGGCGGCGGGACGCCTCGTAGACGCCCGCGTGGTCGCGGATCCTGCCGAACGCGCGTCGCTGTGGCGAGTGCGTGAGGACGGCGCCGGGTTGTCTGCGCGGCTCGTCGAGGGCGGTGAATCGTGGACCGGCTGGGAAGATTCCGCGGTCGCTCCCGATCAACTCGCCGACTACCTGGTGGACATCAAGGCGCTTCTCGCCGAGTTCCACCTCACCGGAGTGATGTACGGCCACTTCGGTGCCGGCTGCATGCATATTCGCATCAACTTCGATCAGCGCACCGAGGAAGGCCGGGACGTCATGTCGCGGTTCATCCACCGGGCCGCGGAACTGTGCGTCCGGTTCGGCGGTTCGATGTCGGGGGAGCACGGCGACGGACGGGCACGCTCGTCGCTGCTACCGCTCATGTACTCGCCGACCGTGATGTCGGCGTTCTCCCGGTTCAAACAGCTGTGGGATCCGGCCACGCTGCTCAATCCGGGCAGCATCGTCGATCCGGAACCGTTGCTCGGAAGTCTCGCGCTCGACGGCGTCGACCCACGACCCTGGCAGACCAGCTTCGACCTCACACCCACCAGTGAGGTGCCCGTCGCCCCATTCGTCCACGCGGTGCAGGGCTGTATCGGCGTGGGCCGCTGCCGCGCGTCGACGGGCGGCGTGATGTGCCCCAGCTTCCGGGCGACCGGCGACGAGAAGGACTCCACCCGCGGCCGGGCGCGTGCCCTCCAGGAGATGGTGCGCAACTCGCCGACGATCGCCGATGGCTGGGCCTCCGAGGACGTCAAGGAATCCTTGGACCTGTGCCTGTCCTGTAAGGCGTGCTCCACCGACTGCCCGGTGGGCGTCGACATGGCCACCTACAAAGCCGAATTCCTCGACCACCACTACCGCGGCCGGATTCGTCCACTGTCGCACTACTCGCTCGGCTGGTTGCCGGTGTGGCTGCGGGCCGCGGAACGGTCGGCTCCCGTCGTCAACAAACTCACCACCGGACGGCTCGCGAAGATCGCTGCCCGCCTGGGCGGTATCACCCCCCACCGAGAACTACCGGAGTTCGCGTCGCGCAAGCAGATTCGACGTGAGGTCGGGAGCACGTCGGGAAATTCGACCGCAGATGTCGTGCTGCTCGCCGACACCTTCACGCGGGGTTTCCGGCCGCAGGTAGTCGGCGCGGCCGCGCGGGTGCTCGAGCAGGCGGGACTCAGCTCCCAGTGTCGAAGCGACGCATGCTGCGGCCTGACCTGGATTTCGACCGGACAACTCGATCGTGCCAAGAAGACCCTGACCAAGGCGGCAGAGCTGCTCGACGACGGCACTGACCGTCCCATCGTCGTCCTCGAACCGAGTTGTGCTGCGGCACTGCGCAAGGATCTGCCCGAGCTGGTCCACACCGACGCCGCACGACGGGTCGCGGCCAGAGTGCAGAGCTTCGCCGGTGCGGTGCTCGACCGCGTCGCGGCGGGGTGGCAACCGAGCGCCGCGCTGCCGGAAGACGTCACCGTGCAGACCCATTGCCACGAGTACGCGGTGTTCGGTGCGGCCACCCAGCGCAAAGCCCTCCAAGCAGTAGGCGTGGCGCGGGTGCGTGAAGCGACCGGATGTTGCGGCGTCGCAGGGAACTTCGGATTCGAGGACGAGCACTACGACGTCAGCATGCAGGTGGCCGAACAAGCCCTCGCCCCGGCCCTCCGCGCAACCCCCGACGAGGCCGCAGTCCTCACCGACGGATTCAGCTGCCACATGCAGGTGCGCCAACTCGAACCGTCGAGGACGTCGCTGCACCTCGCTGAACTCCTCGACCCGGGGCGGAGCCGCCTGTTCGGTTCACGCTGATTCTGACGATGGCGGGCGCGGCGGTCGTGGTGAAGTGTGGAGGGGCAGATGTCCGCGCCGACAGGAGTGTCCTTCATGACCGAACTTCTCGACCTGAGTACCGACGTTCTCGTCATCGGCGGTGGGCCCGCCGGTGCGTGGGCGGCTCTGCGCGCCGCCCAGTCCGGCGCCGACGTCGTCCTCGCCGACAAGGGGTACTGCGGGACGAGCGGTGCGACGGCACCCTCGGGCACCGGGGTCTGGTACGTGCAGCCCGACCCGGCCGAGCGCGCCAAGGCGAAGGCCAGCCGCGAGACACTCGGCGGTCACCTCGCCGACCATCAGTGGATGGACCGTGTCCTGCACCAGACGTACGTCAACATGAACCTTCTCGGCGAGGAGGGAAGGTACCCGTTCCCCGTCGACCCCGACACGGGACAGCAGATCCGCACCGGACTGCAGGGACCCGAGTACATGCGCCGGATGCGGGCGTGGATCAAGCGGGCAGGCGTCCGGATCCTCGACCACTCACCGGCGCTCGAGCTCCTCGTCGACGCCGACGGCGTGGTACGCGGCGCGGCGGGATACCAGCGTCAGGATCACCGCGACTATCGCGTCGCTGCCGGCGCGGTCGTGATCGCCAGCGGCGGTTGCGCGTTCCTGTCCCGCGCGCTCGGCACCAACGTCGACACCGGGGACGGTGCGCTGATGGCGGCGGAGGTGGGGGCCACGTTCTCCGGGATGGAATTCTCCAATGCCTACGCCATCGTGCCCGCCAACTCGACCATCACCAAGACCGCCTACTACGGCTACGCCACCTTCTTCCGCGCCGACGGAAGCGTCCTCGAGGGTGCCGGCTCGACCAAGGGTCGCTCGGTGATAGCGCGCACGTTGCTGTCCGAGCCGGTCTACGCGCAGCTCGACCGCGCCGACGACGTGGTGCAGCGACAGATGCGACTGGGTCAGCCCAACTTCTTTTTGCAGTTCGATCGTCGCGGCATCAACCCGTTCACCGACCGCTTCGAGGTGAGCATGCTCGCCGAAGGCACCGTGCGAGGAACCGGCGGCATCGAGGTGGTCGACGACAGCTGCGCCACTACGGTTCCCGGATTATTCGCGGCCGGGGACGCCGCCACCCGGGAACGTATCTGCGGAGGGTTCACCGGTGGCGGCAGCCACAACTCGGCATGGGCGATGTCGTCGGGCAGTTGGGCCGGAACGGGTGCCGCTCGCTTCGCTCGCTCGGCCGGCCGGATTCGCGCGTCCGAGCTCCGCGCGGTAGGCCGAGCCGGGCTGCGGCCGACGTCGCGATCCGAAGTGGATGCCCCGGCCGTCGTGGCGGCTGCGCAGGCGGAACTGCTCCCGTACGAGAAGAATTTGCTGCGTGACGGAGGACGTGTTCAGGGTGCCCTCGACGAACTGGAGTCGTTGTGGACGGCGGTATCTTCGGGACTCGGCGCCGATTCCGGTGACCAACGGGTCCGGGCCCGGCAGGCGGCGGCGATCACTGCAGTCGGCCGCTGGATGTACCACTCCGCGCTGGCACGCACCGAAACGCGGGGCATGAGCAAGCGAGCTGATTTCCCCGACCTCGACCCTGCCCAGCACCATCACATCCTCACCGGCGGCCTGGACGAAGTGTGGACCGCGGCCGGAGCGCTCAAAGGTGCAGAATTGCAGGTGGCTTCGTGATCGAGGTGGTCCTGGCCGAGGCGTGCATCGGCTGCGACAAGTGCGTCGACGCATGCCCCACCAACGTCTTCGATCGCACCGAGTCGGGGGTTCCGGCGATCGCCCGCCAGTCCGACTGCCAGACGTGCTTCATGTGCGAGGCGTACTGCCCCGTCGACGCCCTCTACGTCGATCCCCGGTCCACGCCTCTGCCGGACGGTCAGCACATCGCTGACGAGCACATCGGCCGCTACCGGGAAAGACTCGGATGGGGGAAGGGACGAATCGCCGGATCGCTCACGGCGATCGGCCCCGCCCTGCCGCACGGCGCGCCGCCGCCGAGGCTCCGCCCGTGAGTGGTTGAGGAGTCCAGGGACTCGTTTACCGCTCACAGCGCGGAATACCGTCGTATCGTCGCGAGTTGGTGCTGTTGCCTGCACCGGCGAATCCGAACGAATCGAGTAGATCGGAGCACGACGTGTCCGAGATGACCATGAGCAAAGCCGATCGTGAAAAGTTCCTCGCGGCACTCCATGTGGGCGTGATCGCGGTCGATAGGGAAGGTCGCGCGCCTCTCGCCGTTCCCATCTGGTACGGCTACGAACCCGGCGGTGAGGTCTATGTGTGGACCGGGCGGGGATCGCTGAAAGAACGCCTGATCCGGGCGGCGGGTCGATACAGTCTCGTCGCCCAGGACGAGACGCCGCCGTATCGGTATGTCAGCGTGGAAGGTCCCGCGACATTCGACGAGTCACCGACCGCCGACGACATCCGTGGCCTCGCCACCCGGTACCTCCCCGCCGACGAGGTCGACGCCTTCGTGGAACAGTCCTTCGACGCCGCCAGTGCCGTCCTCATTCGCATGCGGCCCGAACACTGGCTGAGTGTCGACTACGGCAAGGGTTCCTGACACCCGAACGCGCAGAGCAGCGCTCAGAAATCGACATTATCGTCGGGGCCCTCGCCCGTGAGCGCGTCGACGACGGCAGCAAGGTCGGTGGTCGAGACCGCGCCGGCCGGTTCGCTGCGTCGGTCCTCGAGACGGACCGGGCGCGACTGCTCGACGTGTGGTCGTGCATCCGTCATGGGAAACAACTCCTTCTGCGAGTGCCCGAGCGGCCCGGGAGGAACCGTCTCGACCCCATCCTCCACCTGCCGCATTGCTCAGTAGTTACCAGCTAATTACTGGACGCTGCGTCCTGGGTAACGGAACACCGCCGGCCATGCCACCAGCGATTCTCACCACTCCTGATTCTCACACTGTCTACCTCCACGATCCGCGACTTCGGTGGAAACCGCTGCACCGCCCCCAATCCGTAGGTCTGGCTGTGACGTTCGCCCGCAGATAACTGCTTTGGGCGAACGTCCGGGTACCTTCGACAGGAAGGACTGTTTACGAGTTGTGGGGGAGGAATGGCATGGCACGCATACGCACGGCGGCAGAAGCAGAGGTCAACGCAGCCGAGCAGATGCAGCGACTCGGGTACCACGACGCCACCGCGCTGCTCGGTGGTGTGGACGGCGGTATCGACGTATATTCGGCGCGGGCCTATGCGCAGGTGAAATGGCGCGGCGGACGCGCAGACCGGGCGGATCTACAAAATCTGTACGGCGCCCGCGGCACGAGTTCCGGCCGCGACCTTCTGTACTTTGCAGCCGCCGGATACACCGACGACGCCGTCGAGTACGCCGAGGCACTCGGTATCGCCCTGTTTCGCTGCGAGCCCGACGGCGAGACACCGCCGGTGGGCAGCCACGCTCCGAAGTTGATTACCGCCGCGCATAACTCGGCGGTTGCGGTGGCGTCGGCACCATCGCAGGCGCAGGCACCTGGCAAGGCGTCGCCCGTGCTCTCCGTCGCCCGCACTGTCTGGGCGCGGGTCGCGGCATTCCTCGGTACTCACTGGCGCCTGATCGGCGCGATCGTGTGCACGCTGGTCCTGCTGATCGCCCCCTTCGGCGAGGGAGACGTCGGACTGCGCGTCTTCGCCACCGTCGCGAGTGTGGTCGGCGCCCCGGTGTTCTGGTTGCTCTACCTTCAGCACCGACAGGTGCCGGGCAGGTAGCGACGTCGGGTGACCAACACGCTCAGGGCTATTCGGTGGGCAGTGCCTTCAGTGACCTGACGGTGGCGACGCAGGCGCGCGCGGCCTCGGCGCCCTTCTTGACGAAGTGCTCCCCGAAGTAGGTGAGGTGCTCCTCGTGCTCGTGGAAGTGGTGCGGGGTGAGCACCACCGAGAACACCGGCACATCGGTGTCGAGCTGCACCCGCATGAGGCCGTCGATCACGGCGGTGGCGACGAATTCGTGCCGGTAGATTCCGCCGTCGACCACGAGCGCAGCCGCCACGACGGCGTCGTATCGTCCGATGAGCGCCAGGCGGCGAGCGTGGAGCGGAATCTCGAAGGCGCCCGGCACCTCGAAGAAGTCCAGCTGGTCCTTCGAGTACCCGAGCGTGGCCACCTCGTCGGTGAAGCCGTCGCGGGCGCGATCGACGATATTGCGGTGCCACGTGGCCTGGATGAACGCGATCCGTCCCTGACTCTCACTCATGGTCTGAAACTACTGCACCGGTCCTAGCGTTGCGAACGCGGCAGGGCCGTGGATCGACCCCAACCGGACTCGCCGGTGAGGTGTTCGAGCAACGGCTGGATCCGATACGGCAGCGGGCTGGTCAGGGCAATCGTGGTGGTGGAGTGGGTGATCCCGGGGAGATTGGCGATCTTCTCGAGCAGCTTCTGCAGTTCGGCGTGCGTCGACGTGGCCACGCGCACCAGCAGGTCCTCGCGGCCGGTGGTCGCATGAATCTCGATGACTTCCGGCAGATCGACGAGCCGGTTGCCGACCGCGGTGAGTTTGCCCTGCTCGAGTTCGAGTCCGACGAAGGCCTGAATCGGAATGCCCACCTGAGCCAGGTCGAGGTTGGGGCGGAAGCCGGTGAGCAGTCCGCTGGTCTCCATCCGCTTCATCCGGGACTGGACGGTGTTGCGAGCGACGCCCAGCGAGTTGGCGAGTTCGGCCACGCTCATGCGTGAGTCCTTGCCGAGCAGTCCGAGCAACTGCACGTCGAGCTTGTCGATGCTGAGCACTTTGGGCACCTCCGGGAAGTGACGACTGTCACCTGTTGCGTGAACTGATCAGTTGAACCGATTTGCGTTGACCAAATCTTAGACCAGATACAGGATCAAGCTCACGAAATGCTCAACGCGACGGATCGGGAATCGCAGATGACTCAGCTAGACGACGCTCGTACCAGTGCAGCATCCTTTGATCTCGCCGACCGATACCGGGCCGACTCGGGCCCGGTGTTGATGACCGGTGTCCAGGCCATCGCCCGCCAGCTGGTGGAGCAGCACGAACGCGACCGCCGCGCGGGACTGAACGTCGCAACGTTCGTCTCCGGCTACCAGGGCAGCCCCCTCGCCGGCCTCGACCGCACCATCGCCGCGATCCCCACGTTGAGCACCGATCACGACGTCAAGTTCGTGCCCGGCATGAACGAGGAACTGGCCGCGACGTCGGTCTGGGGCAGCCAGGTGGACCTTCCCGCCGGCGAGCGGACCCACGACGGTGTCGTCGGCGTCTGGTACGGCAAGGGTCCCGGTCTCGACCGCGCCAGCGACTCCATCCGGCACGCCGCCATGTACGGCGCCAACCCCCGCGGCGGTGTCCTCGTCCTGGTCGGCGACGACCCCAACGCCAAGTCCTCCACCATCCCCTGCGCCAGCGAGCGGTCGATGGCCGCGATGGGCATGCCGGTGTTCTTCCCGCGCAACGCCGAGGAGGTCATCGCCTTCGGCCTGTACGGGGTGGCGTTGTCGCGGATCTCCGGCTGCTGGTCGGGCATGAAGATCGTCGCCGACGTGGCCGACGGACTGTGGACCCTCGACCGGAACTTCGCCGACCTCGACATCGTGCTCCCCGAGATCGAGTGGAACGGCAGGCCGTGGTCGTATCAGCAGCGTGTGCTGGCGTCCCCGCCCGACAGTGTCTACGCCGAGGCCGACCTCTACGGGCCGCGCTGGGCGATGGTCGAGGCGTTCAACGCCGCCAACGACATCGACCGGATCGAGGTGAACCCGCGCAGCGCGTGGCTGGGCATTGCCGCCGTCGGCACCGCCTACGACTCGCTGCGCCAGGCCCTGCTCGACCTCGGTCTCGGCGACTCCCAACTCGAGGACGCCGGCATCCGCATTCTCCGCGTCGGCATGCCCTACCCGCTGGGCGCCGACAAGGTTCGCGAACTCGCCGACGGCGTCGAGCAGGTCCTCGTGGTCGAGGAGAAGATGCCGTTCGTCGAGTCGCAGCTCAAGGACATCCTCTACGGCGCCGCGAGCGCTCCCGCCGTGCTGGGCAAGAAGAACGCGCAGGGCAAGGCGCTGATCCCGGTTGACGGTGAACTCACCGCCGCCCGCCTCACCGGGCCGCTGCGCCGCGTCCTGAAGGATCGGGTCGCGCTGACGCCGGCCCCGCCGCCGCGTCTCGAGCTGACCGTCCTCCCGACGTCGCGTACCCCGTACTTCTGCTCCGGCTGCCCGCACAACCGCTCCACCGCGGTGCCCGAGGGTTCTATCGCGGGCGGTGGCATCGGCTGCCACACCCTGGTCACCATGTCGGGTCGCACCGACAGCTCCGTCACGATGCTCACGCAGATGGGCGGAGAGGGCGCCCAGTGGATCGGGCAGGCCCCGTTCACCGACGTCCCGCACATGTTCCAGAACGTCGGCGACGGTACCTACTTCCACTCCGGTCAGCTCGCCGTGCAGGCATGCGTCGCCGCCGGCGTCAACATCACCTACAAGGTGCTCTACAACTCCGCCGTCGCGATGACCGGCGCGCAGGACGCCGAGGCCGGGCTGACCGTGCCGCAGCTGACCCACAAGCTGGCGTCCGAGGGCGTCAAGCAGATCATTGTGTGCGCCGAGGACCCCAAGCGGCACAAGGGTGCCCGCTTCGCGGCCAACACGCTGCTGTGGGACCGCACACGTCTCGACGAGGCGCAGCGCGTCCTGCGGGACATCGAGGGCGTCACCGTGCTGATCTTCGATCAGCAGTGCGCCGCCGAGGCCCGCCGCAAGCGCAAGCGCGGCAAATTGCCCGCCCGCCGTACCCGCGTCGTCATCAACGAGGCCGTTTGCGAGGGTTGCGGTGACTGCGGCGTGAAGTCCAACTGCCTGTCCGTGCAGCCCGTCGACACCGAGTTCGGTCGCAAGACCAAGATCGACCAGACCAGCTGCAACACCGACTACTCCTGCCTCGAGGGCGACTGCCCGTCGTTCGTGACGGTCGAGCTGCCCGAGGAAGGCGCGCCGAAGACATTGCGCGAGATCCCGGTTCCGCCGGAGGTCGGCGACCCCGATCCCGCCGTGTGGACCGGAACGCACAACCTGTTCATGGCCGGTGTCGGTGGTACCGGCATCGTCACCGTCAACCAGGTGCTGGGCATGGCCGCGTTGCGTGCCGGGCTGCACGTCGAGGGACTCGACCAGACCGGTCTCAGCCAGAAGGCCGGACCCGTCACGTCGCACCTGCGGCTCAGTGATCAGAAGACGAGTTCGGCGAGCTCGGCGCCGTCCAACCGGATCAGCCCCGCGACCGCCGACTGCGTCCTCGCTTTCGACCTGCTGACCGCCGCCGACGCCAAGTACGCCGGATACGGCAGCTCCGACCGCACCATCACCGTCGCATCGACCAGCCAGACCCCGACCGGCGACATGGTCTACGACCCCGCCGTCCGCTACCCGGACGAGGACAAGCTGCTCGAGCGTCTCGACGTCTCGGCCCGCGAACTGACCGCGATCGACGGGCTCGCCGCCGCCACCGCATTGTTCGGCAGCACCGCCGCCGCCAACTTCCTGCTGGTCGGCGCGGCCTACCAGGCCGGCGGACTTCCCGTACCGGCCCGCTTCATCGAGGAAGCCCTCGAAATCAACGGGGTGGCCGTCGAGTCCAACAAGGCCGCCTTCCACTGGGGACGCGTCGCCGTCGCCGACCGGGAAGCCTTCGTCGCCGCCACCAGCTCGGCTGCCGTGCCGCAGCGCAGCGACACCGTCGTCCCGACGCACCTGTTCGCCGGGTCCACCCTCGGCGGTACGACGCGCGAGCTCACCGAACGCCGCGCAGCCAACCTTGTTGCCTTCCAAGGTGACCGGGTCGCCGCCCGCTACATCGCCCTGGTGCAACAGGCGTGGGACGCCGAGCGCGAGCTGGGCAGCCGCACCGAGTTCAGCGAGTCCGTCGCCGCCGGGCTGCACAAGCTCACCGCCTACAAGGACGAGTACGAAGTGGCCCGGATGCTCACCGACCAGGCCTTCCTCGACGCCGCAGCGGGCGAGGTGCCCGGCGCCGGCAAGCTGACCTACAAGCTGCATCCGCCCGTCCTCAAGGCGATGGGCCGCAAGAACAAGATCGGACTCGGGCCACGCTCGCACGTCGCCCTCAAAGCCCTCGCCAAGGCGAAGTTCCTGCGCGGCACCGCCTTCGACCCGTTCGGCTACGCCAAGGTCCGCCGGCTCGAGCGTCAACTGCTCGCGCACTACGAGTCGACGGTCAGCGAACTGATCGCCGACCTCACCGCCGAGAACTACGACACCGCCGCTCAGATCGCCGCAACACCCGACCTCGTGCGGGGCTATGAAGACGTGAAACTCCGCAACGTCGCCGTCTACCTCCAGCGTCTCGCCGAACTCGGCGTCGACACCTCAGCCATCACGATCACCACTCCGGAAAGGTCCTGAGAAAAGATGACTCTCACCGTCGAACGTACCGATACTGCGCTGCCCGAGAAGGCTGGTGTCTTCGGACGCACCGACTTTCCCGCCGACTCGGCGCACGAGCAGGTCACGTTCTTCCAGGATCCCGCCACCGGTCTGAAGGCGATTGTCGCGATTCACGACACCACCCTCGGACCCGCCCTCGGGGGCACCCGCTTCTACCCGTACGCCGACGAGGCCGCCGCGCTCGAGGACGTGCTGCGGCTGTCGCGGGGCATGACCTACAAGTCGGCGATAGCCGGAGTGGACCTCGGCGGCGGCAAGGCCGTCATCATCGGCGACCCGGCCACCGGCAAGTCGGAGGCGCTGCTCGAGGCGTACGCCCGCTTCGTTCAGACCCTCGGCGGCCGGTACATCACCGCCGGTGACGTGGGCACCAACTCCGACGACCTCGACGTCATGGGCCGCGCCACCGACTACGTCGTCGGACGCAACACGTCCGCCGGCGGATCCGGCGACAGCGCGCCGATGACCGCGCTCGGTGTCTTCCAGGCCATGAAGGCCGGCGCCCAGGCCACGTGGGGGACCCCCAGCCTCGCCGGGCGCACCGTCGGCGTCGAGGGCACCGGCAAGGTCGGCTACCAGCTGATCAAGCTGCTGCTCGCCGACGGCGCATCCGTGGTCGCCACCGACGTCAACGCCGCCGCCCTCGATCGGGTGGTCCGCGACTTCCCCGAGGTGAAGGTGGCGTCGAGCGTCATCGATCAGGAACTCGACGTGTACGCGCCGTGCGCGATGGGCGCAACCCTGACCGACACCTCCGTCGCCGCGATCACCGCCGAGGTGATCTGCGGTGCCGCCAACAACCAGCTCGCCCACCCCGCGGTCGAGCACGACCTCGGCGAACGCGGCATCACCTGGGTGCCCGACTACGTCGCCAACGGCGGCGGCATCATCCAGGTGGCCGGTGAACGCATCGGCACCCCGGCAACCGACGTCCGCGCGCAGGTCGAGAAGATCTTCGACACCGTCGTAGAGATCCTCGACACGGCCCGACGGAACGGCATCCTCGCCGGCGCCGCAGCCGACGCCGTCGCCGAGGCCCGGATCGCTGCAGCCAGGTAGGCGGCTCCGCCCGTGAGTGGTTAACGAGTCCCTGCACTCGTTAACCACTCACGGGCGCGCAGCGCCTACGCTCTCCCTCATGGAGAACGAGTTCGTCCGCTGGACCGAGGACGGCACCGAGCATTCGGCGGTGTGGCGGTCTACCAGCGGTGCGAGGCCGCCGAAGAAGATCCGGGTGGCAGACGACACCATGACGGCCGACGAGGCCTACCGTCTCGCTTGCGAGGGGACGGCGTTGTTGTGGCGCGGTGACTTTCACAATGCCCGGCAACTGTCCGTCGCCGTCGCGAAGCGTACCGACCGCAAACCGCGCAAGGCCTCGGACGACCCCGCGACCGCATTTCACTTGCACCGGCAGACGCAGTCGAGGCGGGCGGGCATTCTCGGCATGCTGCTGGTCCCGTTCGACGCCGATCAGTCCGTTCCGTTGCGACGGGCCCCCGACGTGCGGCAGGCCGTGCTGGAGGCCTACGGGCCGAGCGATCAGCCCACGGTCACCACCCTGCGCGACCTGCTCGGCGCCATCGGTGCCCACGAATGGCAGAAGAAGGGCGTCGACATTCCGGCCCTGGGCGCCCGAATTCATCCCGGATACGGCGTGTTTTCCCCGATCCGCGGCGAATACGTCGACCTGGTAGCGGACACCCCGCTGCCGTCGCTCGAGATGGCATTCGACATCGGCACCGGAACGGGTGTGCTCGCGGCGGTACTCGCCCACCGCGGCGTGAAGAAAATACTTGCCACAGAGGTTGATTCGAAGGCCCTCGCCTCCGCCCGGGCCAATCTGGAGCGACTCGGCTACTCGGACCGCGTGCAGCTGGTGGAGGCGGACTTGTTCCCTGAAGGTCGTGCGCCCTTGGTGGTGTGCAATCCGCCGTGGATCCCCGCGAAACCCACCTCGCCCATCGAGTACGCCATCTACGACCCCGACAGCGCGATGCTCCGCGGCTTCCTCGCGGGTCTGACCGAGCACCTCGAACCCGGGGGCGAGGGCTGGCTCGTGCTCTCCGACATCGCCGAGCATCTGGGACTGCGTGGCCGGGACCAACTTCTGGTCCTCTTCGACGAAGCCGGACTTACCGTCGCCGGACGCCGCGACGTGACGCCGCGGCACGGAAAGGTTGCCGACCGCACCGACCCACTGCATGCCGCGCGCGCTCGGGAAGTGACGTCGCTGTGGCGGTTGGTGCCCACGACGCGATAGGCCGGACGTGGCGCACCGAGAAATACCCGTGCGCCATAGGGTGGTGAGTTGTGCCGCCGCCTTCTCCTTCTTCGCCTACCCGCTTCCAGGGTGTGTTTCCTCGGGCACGGGCGTTGCCGCCGCCGGTGAAACTGCTGCTGTCGTCGATGGTCTTGTTCAACGTCGGCTTCTACCTCGTGGTCCCGTTTCTCGCCGTCCACCTGTCCGACGACCTGGGCTTCGCGGGTTGGGCCGTCGGGCTCGTCCTCGGTCTGCGGATGTTCAGCCAGCAGGGCATGTTCTTTCTGGGCGGCAGCGTGGCCGATCGGTTCGGCGTCCGCCCGGCCGTGCTCGTGGGGATCGCGATTCGGGTGGTCGGCTTCCTGGTGCTCGGGTTCTCGGACACGATGATCGCGGTGGTTGTGGGCGTACTGCTGATCGGCGTCGCCGCCGCCCTCTTCGCCCCGGCCGTCGAGTCGGCCAATGCCGTGTACGGCAGAAAGCTGCAAGAACAGGGCGTCATGCGCCGCACGGATCTCTTCGCGATGGAACAGATGTGCAGCCGCACGGGAACGGTGATCGGGCCCGCTCTGGGGGCGGTGTTACTGGCCTTCCCGTTCTCGTGGACCGCGGTCACAGCGGCGATGTTGTTCGCGGCGATGTGGGTGGGTTTCTACCGTTGGCTGCCCGCCGATGACGACGCCGCCGTGGCAGTGCGGGAGGCGACCACGTTGCGGTTCGTGTGGCGAAGTGTGCTGACCAACAAGAGCTTTCTGGTGTTCGCCGCGCTGTGCAGCTTCCAGTTGCTGGCCTACAGCCAGCTGTATCTGATGCTGCCGGACCAACTCGAGCGGGGGCTCGGCTCGCAGGCCGCCCTCGGCTGGTTCTACGTCGGAGCCGCCGTGTTCGTGATCGTCGGTCAGACTCCGACGGTGGCCTGTGCCCACCGCATCGGGCACCGGGCGGCAATCCTCGGCGGGCTGACCCTGATCGCCGTGTCATTCCTCGCTCCGGTCGCCGGCGCCGGGCAGGCGGCTGCGCCGCTGATCCAGATCGTCCTGTTGACAGTGTGGGTGGTCGTACTGCACCTGGGACAGATGCTGATGATTCCTCCGATGCGCGACACGATCGGCGCCCTCGCCGGCGAGACCAATCTGGGTGCACACTTCGGGATGCTCAACACGATCGGAGGGATGCTCTGCCTGCTCGGGTCGCTGGCGGTGGGGACGATCTTCGACCTCGTCGACCTCGGTCGTGTCCCAGCGGCCACCTCCTGGGTGGCGGTGTCCGCTGCCGTGTTCGCCGCCACCGCCGCCCTCGCCGTGTGGACGGCCCGCGCCGGAGCCGTGCGCGCGATTATGCCCCGACGGGTGTCCGGTTGATCTTCTCGACGAACTGGTCGAGAACGAACGGGATGGTCAACGGGTTCGGCATCGACACGGCATCGCTCACGACGGGATCGAGTCCGACGAGCCCACCGGATCGCACGACCTCGAGATTGGTGAACGCCGGCAGGGACGTGAGCCGCTCGCGGGCCGCGTCGTAGTTGTCGACCAGCAGCACGTCGCCGTCCAAGAGGTCGAGGTTTTCGGGGGAGACGTCGAAGTAGAGCGCGTTGTCGAAGCGGGTGCTCAATGCGGCAGGCAGCACGAAACCGAGCTGGGTCAGCAGCTGGCTGCGAGCAGCTGAGGGACTGAAGGCACGCAGCGACCCGTCACCACGGACCGTCACCAGGACGGCCGACTTGCCGGCGAAGTGAGGGTTGGCGGTACGCGCGCGAACGATGTCTTCCTCCACCTCGCGGACCTGCTCGGCGGCGCGTTCGGGCAGCCCGACCGCGGCACCGATCCGTTGGGTCACCTCCTGCCACGGCAGCACCCAGTCGGTCTGATCGGCCGCGTGGAGCACGGTCGGGGCGATGGCGCTGAGCTGCTGATACGTGCTCTCGTTGATCGCATTGTTCACCGCCACGATGAGGTCGGGTGCCGACGCGGCAATCGTTTCGACGTCGAATGAGCTGGTGGCGTTGGCCAGGGCCATCGGGTCGGCCCCGCCCAGGCTCGCGTCCGCCCACTGGCCGATACCGTCGTCGACAGAACCCTTCCAGACCGGAACGAGGACGGGAATCACGCCGAGGGACAGCAGGACGTCGGCGTCGCCGATGCCGACAGCAGCGACCCGTGTCGGTGCCTGGGTCAGGGTCGTGGATCCGTGCACGTGGTCGATGGTGACCGGAAAGGCGCCCGGCTCTGCGCCGGAGGCGTTTTCACCGGCTGCGGCGGGCGACGAATCGCTGTCCGAGCCGCATGCTGACACGGCAAGACCTGCGACGGTCGCGAACGTCAGGGACAACACGGCACGTCGACTGAGGGTGGGAGGCATGAGGCAGGGTCCTTTCGAGCACTTTGGGTACCCTAATATAGGCGACGGGCCGGTTGGGCGAGAGTCCTCGGCCGACTAGTGCGGCCTGGGGACAGCACAGTGCGCCGTCACGGTAGTCGGAACTACCACAACGGCGCACCGGTAGGGGATCAGCGCTTCTTGACGTGCGAGACGATCTCGGGATCGACCTGCCCGTTCGACTTCGACTTCTTGTCGGCGCGCTTTTCTTTCAACGACTTACCGGACTTCTTGGACATGGAATTGCGGGGCGATTTGTCGGCCATGGACTCATCCCTGAACAGCGGAACCTGGACGGCGCCGATAGTGCCGACACTACGCCACATTTCGCGTAGACCGGACCAATCACAGAAGAGGGTCGTCAGGACGACGGGTCGTCGAAGAGAGTCTGCTCTTCCGGGTTGTTGAACAGCCCCATCTGCTCCGGCCGGGGCTTCGTTTCGGAAGCTGGATGAGGAGGTGGAAGGACGATCGTGCGCAGAGCGTCACGCAGATCCCCGACTACCCGCTCCCAGCCGTCGGCATGCGAATCGGACGTCTCGGCCATCGCCGTCTCGGCGTGCTGACGGAATTCGTCGGCGTCCCGGCGGAGCTGCGCGACCCACTCGGTACCGGTGTTGAGCAGCGACACGATGAGGTCGCGGTCGTGACCACAGACGTCGGCGACGACCGCGGCATCGGTACCGCCGTCGCCGTCGGGGTCGAGGTGGAACAACGTGAGGAGTTCGTTGGGCAGTTCGGCGGCCGTCATGCGGCTTTCGACGATGATGGCCGGCTCCTCGTCGGGGTCGTCGTCCCGGCGGAAGAACAGCTGTCCGCCGAACCGCGCCGCGAAGTCACCGTCGACGGTCCTCAGGAAGTCGGAGAACACCTTGCAGCTGTCGGTGAGGTGCTGCGGGACGAACGGATTGCCCGACACCTCGAGGAACGCCGACAACCGGTCGTCCACCAGCACGAACTTGATCCGCGACCACGTCCGGTTGAGATCCGCGGTGACCTCGGCTGCCCGGGTGCGGTCGCTGATGTCGTGGATGAGCGGCGCGAAGAGCTGAACATCCACCGAGTCGGCGAGCGGGCCGATGAACAGGATGGTGTTGCCGACTCGAATCGGAACGTCGCCATCGGGGTCCCGCTCGGGTAGCAGGCCGAGCATCGGGACCAGGGACAGCGTAATCAGCTCGTGGAGATGCTCCGCGTCGCGGGGGACGACTGCTGCGGCGGGATCGAGCTGGGTGACCAGGGGTGGACGCACCGCGACGGGATCGAATGCTGCTGCCGGGTCGGTGCTGGACGTTTCGGTGCTCAGGAACGCCGGATGCGTCACTCCCCACACGTCCCGGAACGCGGCGACGGTCATCGCGGCGAGCTGATCGGACCACGACTGCTTCTTGTCGACGAAGAACGCGGGCGACCCGTCGTCCGCCTCGTCGTCCGGACCGCGGGTCGGTCGATTCCAGCCCAACTCGGTGAGGTAGTGCTGTTCGGCGTCCGACAACATGCGGTCGGGGTGCAGATAGTGGTTGGACGGCACCTCGCAGCGCACCGTGTCGCCGTCCCAGACGACGAATTGGATGCAGGGCATCAGTCCACGAGATTCGTCGAGCTCCTCGAAGCCCGATTCGAGTACCAGAAGGTCCTCGTCGCGCATCGCTGCCAGGTAGTCGGCGAGGCGACGCTGGAACTCGGCCCAATCGCGATTTACGCTGACGTCCAGATCGAAGTCCTGCATGTCTGCTCCGTCCGGCTCGGCCACGGGTCACCTACTTTCGCCCTACACGGTAGTCGCGAACGCCGACACCGCAGCGCGGGAGGGGACGAAACGCTCAGACGGGGTGCCCGGCGTCGATACGTCCGGTCAGCCGGTCGACTGCGGCGAGGAGGTCCCAGGACGTGCCCGGCTCCACCGCCACCGTCGCATCACCCCACACCAGATAGCGACCGTCGCCGTCGATGTCGCGCCAGGCGAGACCGCCCACTGGTTGCGAGGAGTGCCGCCCACCCCGGATCACAAGGATGGTGCCCTGGCTCGTCGATGACTGCTCGAGGAGCTTCGTCACCGCGCGGGTGCGCACGGACCGCTCTGCTCGTCCGGTCATCTCCGCGCGGGTGACCACGGTGCCGGGGGCGTGGCCGGCGTCGACGTCCGGAAGCTGGGCAATCAGCTGGCGGGCGAGGTCGTAGGGCTCGCAGCGGCGGAGCACCACTTCGGCGCCGGCATGCTGCTGGGCGGCGATCGCGTGCCCTCGGGCCGTGGCCCCGAGCAGTCGGATCGGGGTGTTGCTGCCCTCGCCCAGAGAACCCGAAATCTCGATCCGCAGTTCCGGCTCGGCGAGTACCACGAGCGCGGCCGCGAGGTGGTCGTGTTCGGGACCGGAGAATTCGTCCCTGACTCTGCTCTGCTCGGCTGCATACTCCGCGGCGTCGGCTTGTCGGCTCCCACCACGGAAGGGGAACGGGAGACGATCCTGTCCGGTCTTCGCCCACAGCGCCGGGAACTGCCCGACGCTCAACGTCCACTGCGTCACGCTCAGCGGCCGATCACAGCCGGGGACACGTGAGGTAGTGGGCCGATGACCGGACTCCCAGGATCGATGTTCTCGAGATACGTGGGCACCTCTGCGGGCGCCTGCTCACCGGTGCCCGTCGACTGAGGCTTCGCAGCCGGCTTCTGGGCAAGCGCGGCTGCCGACGCCTGGTGGGCGGCGACCACCCGGTTGGCGTACTGAGCGACCCCGCCGCCGACGGCGCCCGCCAGGGCCGCACCCGCCACGGACCCTGAGCCCGTTCCGGCGGGCACTTCGTGCTGTCGGGGTGCGTCGGTGAAATCGTCGTGAGGGCTTTCGCTTCGTCGGTGCTCATTAGGAGAGTCCTCCGGGCGAGTGTCTTCTGCTACCTGTGGATCGCTGGGGATCCCGTGTATTCCGTTGGGGCCGTAGTCGAATCCGACGGGCTGGCCAGTAGCGGCGGCGTGCGTCGAAGTGATCTCGGCTGCGTCGGGCATTCGAGCATCCAGGGTGGGGAGCTGTGCGCCCGCAGTCTGGTATGCCGACGAGTAGACAGAGCCCATCGCCGCTTTCGCCGCGTCCTCCGCAGCCACGGATTCGGCTTCACCGCTCCAATTCCACGGCATCACCCGCGTCCAGTCGGTGGTGTACCCGACCGGTTCGCCGACAGCCGCCCGGACCGCTTCGGCCCCGGCAATCGCCTCCCGTAACGCCGCCCCGACGTCGCGGAAGCCTTCACCCGCCGGGCGCGCGCCAACGACGTAGGAGTCGATCGCGGAGGCGGCAGCACCGGCAGCGGGTCCCCGCCACCCGCTCGCGAGTGCACCCCGGGTGGCGTCATGAAAAGCGGTGATCGAGTCCTGGAATCGGCGGCCGATCTCGTCCCAGGCGGCCGCCACCGACTCGGACATCGCCGGCGACATCGCCTCGACGGCGCCTCTGATTGCGCGGTGGTCCCACTGCTCCGACTGGAAGTTCTCGCCACTCGCCCGGTGGTCGTACTCGTCACTCATGTGAAGCCCTCCCATGCCGGCCACTCTCGGTCCCCGAATGGATCCCCCCGATCCGGCGGGAAGCCACCTTACAGGCGGCTCGACGCGTCACACCATCACGAACCTTCGCGACGGTCCGCGACGTTCAGCGCTGCGGACGGGTGGTCACCGGCGGAATGGTGATCACCGGACGGGTCGTCGTGGTGGTGGTCGGGGCAGGTTGGGCCGGAATTCCCGCTGCGGCCCGTGCGTCGGGCGCCTCGGTGGTGGTGATCACCGGTGCGCGCGTGACCGGGGGCTGGGTGACCGGGGTCTGGGTGACGGGCGCCCGGGCGACCGGAGGCTGGATGACGGGGGCGACCTCGACGGTGGGGCGAGGAACGATCGTCGCAACCGGGGCCGGCGGCAGGGGCGCCGCCGCGGGCGGCAACGTGGTGGTGGGGGCGGGCTCGGTGGTGACCGGGATCGCTCGCGGTGTGGTGAGGTCCGCCATCTGCCACGTCGGAGTCGGTGGCACGAAAACCTGGTAGGTCGCGGGCTCGGCGCTGTAAGCACCGGCGGCCTGCAATCCCTCCGAGGACAGCGGGGGCGGCGCTACATACGCATTACTGCTGTCGAACACCCCGCCCGCAGCGCCCACCATGAGGCCCGAGACCGCGGATACAGCGGCAATCGCAAGTGCCCCGATCGCTACGGTTCTGTCGTCCATTCGCTACCTGTCGTCGGCGTCCAAATGCGTCCACCATAGAGGGTGGCCTGCCCCAACGCCGCACGTGTACGCCCGCCGAGCGCATCCGGAAGGTTCGCTCGATAGTTGCCGGGTTCGGCGCACGCTGACGAGAACCCGTGTTCGGTACAGCCCCCACGATCACGATCGATCGGTGTCCATATCGCTCCGACCGGGGGTAATGATGTCTCTGCTCGACAGGTTCTTCCGCCGCACGCATCTGTCCGCACGAGCCGGGGCGGCCGTCGCTGCGTCCGCCATCCTCTTCGCGTCGTGACGGCTAACTCACCCGTGAGTACTTGTTAACAGCGGGGTGTGCAGAAGTGCTCACGGGTGTGGACTCACGGATGAAGCGGCCGATCTCCCGAATCGCCTTTCTGCCCTCCGGGAGCAGCCCCGCAGCGGCCTGGAAGACGTGCACCTGGCGTTCCCAGATCTGCAGTTCGCACGGGACACCCGCCTGGGAGAGTCGTTGCGACATCAACTCCGCGTCGACGTACACCATTTCCTGTGAACCGGTCTGGATCAGCGCGGGCGGCATCGCAGCGAGGTCGCCGTCCACGGGGGAGGTGGACGGTTGGTGCCCGCCGCGGGTATCGAGGCGTTCGATGAGTGTCGACAACGCGCCGACCGCACGGCGGGGGAACACCGCGCACAGGTCGGCGTTGGGGTGCGCCAGCTTGTTGACCGGGTCCAGGTCGGTCAGCGGCGACAGCGCGACATCCGCGGCGGGGCGGGGAAGTCCCTGCCGTAATGCTTCGAGCGTCACCATGAATGTCAGGAAACCGCCAGCGGAGTCGCCGGCAATGACGATCCGATCGGCGGTGTAGCCGTGCGCGAGAAGCCAGCGATAGCCGTCGACCCCGTCGTCCACCGCCGCACGGATGGGATTCTGCGGGATCATCCGGTACGCCACGTTCAAGGTGGACGCCTGGGATTCGGTCGAGATACGAGACACCATCTGCCGGTGCGAATTGATTCCGCAACACAGGAAGGCGCCGCCGTGCAGGTACAAGATGGCCCGGTTGCCGTTCTCGCCGGCGGGGCGGATCCATTCGGCGCGGCAGTGGGGGAGTCGGATCGGCCTCCGCTGGGTCCCGCGGACGGGGCCGAGGGAGTACCCGAGATAGTCGACCACCCCGGTAGGCCACGGCAGGTCGGGGTAGCGGGCCCAGCCGTCGAGGAACGGCCGGACGGTGCGCCGGAGGGTGTGCGCGAGGGCAGCGGATTGCACGCTGGTCCCGACGAAGTCGCGCCGGGTCAGCGGTAGCGGCGAGGGGCAGAACTCCGCAGCTGCAGTGCTCATGGCCTGCCTCCTTCGGTCCGCGGTCGTTCGGTGACGCCCGTGGTTGGAGTCACCGTTTTTGCGCCGCACGATCTATATCGGAGTTGTGCGCACGGACGCTACGCCCGACGTACCATCCACAGGAAAGTCGTAATGGGATAGTGACCGAGCGGGGGTGAACGTCCAGGTGGGGATAATGCCGGTTACCGATTCGATATTCCTGTTAGGCGAATCGAGGGAGCATCCGATGCATGTCGGGTCGCTCGAATTGTTTACTCCGCCCGAGGATGCCGGGCCCGACTACGTGAAGACGATGCTCGACACCATGCTGTCGCACACGACCGTCGACTCCACGTTCCGGAAGAAGCCGCAAGGTCCCGTCGGCAGCGTCGGCAACCTGTGGTGGGCGGACGAGGGTGACAACGTGGATCTCGAATACCACGTTCGGCATTCGGCGTTGCCGGCGCCGTGCCGGGTTCGGGAGCTGCTCACGCTCACCTCCCGGCTGCACGGCACGCTCCTCGACCGTCACCGCCCCTTGTGGGAGATGTACGTGATCGAGGGGCTCAGCGACGGACGGTTCGCGATTTACACCAAATTGCATCATTCGCTGATGGATGGCGTATCCGGGCTCCGGTTGCTGCAACGCACGCTGACCACGGACCCCACGGTGCGTGATGCCCCGCCGCCGTGGAACTTGCCGCGTGGGGAGAAGAAACCGGACAGCGGCGGTGGTCTGGACCTCGGATCGGTGTTCGGCGGCCTCCGGCGAACGGTCGGTGAGGTGGCCGGTCTCGCCCCGGCATCCCTGCGCATCGCCCGTACCGCGCTGGGACAACACGATATGAAGTTCCCGTACGAGGCGCCCAGGACCATGCTGAACGTCCCGATCGGGGGCGCGCGGCGTTTCGCCGCCCAGTCGTGGTCGCTCGAGCGCGTCAACGCCGTGCGTAAGTCGGCGGGGGTGAGTGTCAACGACGTCGTGCTCGCCATGTGCGCCGGAGCGTTGCGCCACTACCTGACCGAACAGGACGGATTGCCGGACGCGCCGCTCATCGCCATGGTTCCCGTCTCCTTGCGTGACGAGAAGAAGGTGGACGCCGGAGGCAACTCCGTGGGAGTCACGTTGTGCAATCTGGCGACAGACATCGAGGACCCGGCCGATCGGCTGTCGGCCATCTCGGCGTCCATGTCCCAGGGAAAAGAGTTGTTCAGCAGTCTCACCCCGATGCAGGCGCTGGCGTGGTCGGCGGTCAACATGTCGCCGATCGCCCTGACTCCAATTCCGGGCGTGGTGCGCCTCACGCCGCCGCCGTTCAATGTGATCATCTCCAACGTTCCCGGACCGCCGAAGACGATGTACTTCAACGGGTCCCGTCTCGACGGGCTTTATCCGACGTCGGTGGTGCTGGACGGCCAGGCCCTCAACATCACCCTCACCAACAACGGTGGCAATCTCGACTTCGGGGTGGTGGGATGTCGACGATCGGTCCCGAGTTTGCAGCGGATTCTGATCCATCTCGAAACGGCGCTCGCGGAACTGGAAAAGGCGCTGTTGTGACGTGACGTTGCTCGAGCGGGGGCGCGGCGTGGTCAGCCTCGCCGCGACTCCTGCTCTCCCAGCGCGCGCTTCGACTCCTCGTGCAAGACCTCGAGAAGTTCGTGTTCGACGTCCGCGAACTCCGGCGACGTCATCATCGACAGCTCCCGGGGGCGGGGCAGATCCACGGTCACCTCACGCCGGACGGTGGCCGGTCGTGCAGACAGGATGACCACCCGGTCCGACAAGTACACGGCTTCACGAATGTCGTGGGTGATCATCAACACCGTCCACCGATAGCGTTGCCACACCTCCTGCAACCAGGCCTGCATCTCGGTGCGGGTCAAAGAATCCAGGGCACCGAATGGTTCGTCGAGGAGGAGAACTGGGCGCTCCTGAACGACGGTGCGGAGCATCGCAGCGCGTTGCCGCATCCCGCCCGACAACTGGCTGGGTCGCGCGTCCTCGAATCCGGCGAGGCCGAACACGGGGAAGAGGGCGCGGGCGCGTTCGCGTGCGTCACGTCGGGGCATGCCCTGCACCTCGAGACCGAGGGTGGTGTTGTCGAGAACGGTGCGCCACGGGAACAGAAGGTCCTTCTGCGGCATGTAGGCACACTGTGCCGAACCGCCACCGGCCGCGGGCACCGGCGTGCCGCCGATCGTGACGGTGCCGGAGTCGGGTCGGTCGAGGCCGGCGAGCATCGCGAACGCTGTGCTCTTCCCACACCCGCTCGGTCCGATGACCGACACGAACTCGCCCGGTTCGACGGTGAACGACACAGTGTCGAGTACGGGCCGGACGCCGCCGCGGACGGGGAAGGCCTTGGACAACCCACACAGTTCGACTCGCGCGTCGTCAGTCATTGTGGCCCCTCTCGGCGGCGATCCACGGCGCGACGGCGCGTTCGACCGCGAAGGTGAGCAGGTAGAGGCTGACGCTGATCACCGCGGTCACGAGCACCGCGGCCAACACCAGGTCGGTCCGGAACGAGTTCTTCTGGGTGGCCATGTAAATGCCCAGACCCGAGGTAGCGCCAACGTATTCGGCGAACACCGCTCCCACGACGGCGTAGGTGATGCCGATCCGCAAGGCCGTGAAAAAACGCGGAATTGCCGAGGGCAGCCGGACGTAGCGGAACTCCTGCCACCGGGACGCGCCCATACTGCGCAGCAGTGATCCGGCCTCCCGATCTGCCGCCGCGAACCCTTCGATCAGGCCGATCGTCATCGGGAAGAAGGTGGCGAGCGCGATGACGAGGATCTTGGGCAGTAAGCCGAAGCCGAACCAGATGATCATCAGTGGTGCGATGGCGATGATGGGCAGTGTCTGCGACACCACGAACAGCGGCACGAACGCGCGCCGCAGCCACGGCGAGAAATCGACCAGAACCGCGAGCGCCCAGGCACACAGCAGAGACACCGCGAAGCCGATGATGGTGACCTGAAGGGTGGCGGAGGCATGTTCGGCGATGACGTCGCGGGCCCGCCACCCCTGCGCGACCACACGGAGCGGCGACGGCAGCACCTGCGGACGGATTCCGCTGACACTGACATAAATCTGCCACGTGACCACCAGCGCCACGACGACCACGAGCGCAGGGAGTCCCCGCCGCAGGACCGAGGACGTCCCCGGCCCCGCGGAACGCGAACTCGTCTCAGGGTGTGTCGAGGTACTCATTGGTGAAATATGTCGACCAGTCGGGCTCGGCGGTCAGCGGCGCTCCGTCGGGTCCCGTCAGCAAGCCGTGCTCGAACAGGAATCCCGAGTACCCTGCCCACTTCTCCGTGGTCTGTGTACCGACGGTCCCGGTGGAATCCTTCATGTACTGGGACGAGAGCATCTGCTGGCTTTCCCGCACCAGCGACTCGTCCGGGAACGCACCGGGATTGGCGTCGATCAGCATCTGCGCGGCCTGATCGGGCTGGTCGGCCGCGAACTGGTAGCCCCGCTGCAGGGCCTGGACGAACTTCCGTGCCTCCTCGGGGTGCTCGGCCATCCATCCCTCGTTGCCCTCGATCACGAGTGCATACGCGTCGGGAAATCCGAAGTCCGTGTAGTGGAAGTACCGCATCGGCGTTCCCTGGTGCTCGGCCTCGATGCCTTCCCACGCGAAGAATGACACGGTGAAGTCGGCGGTGCCGGAGTAGACCGCCTCGTACGCGGACGTGCCGAGGGTGACGGTGGTGAATTCACCCTTGCCGCCGTCGTTCCGGATGATCTGTTTCAGCGTCGCTTCGCCGTCGGGGTCGGCGAAGCCCGCGTAGATCTTGCCGTCCAAGTCCCGAGGGCGGGTGATGTCGGGGCGGTCCGCCCTGACCGCGATGCCCGTGGCCCAGTGCTGCAGAGGTGCGAGCACGGACTTCGTCTGGGCACCCGCAGCCTTGGAGAAGGTCGCCGAACTCTGGAAACTCACGCCGAACTCGGCATTGCCGGCGTCGACGAGCGTGTCAGGGGACGTGTCGTTGTACGGCAGAACCTCCACGTCGAGTCCGGCGTCGGCGAAATAGCCCTGTTCGAGGGCGACGAACAAACCGGTGTGATTGGTGTTCGGCGTCCAGTCGAGGGCGAATCTGATGGTGTCGTCCGACGACCCGTTGTCGGCGCACCCGGCCAGTACGGAGAGTGCGGACACGAGGACGACGGCTGCAGCGGCGGCGCGCTTCGTGCGCGCGAAGAACGTCACGACTTCGGCCACTTCTGCTCGTTCAGGGCGGTATCCCAGAACAGGAGTTCGTACCGGCTGGCGACGATGAACGCCTCGATCATGGCCTCACGCTGCGCTTCGGTGGCGGCATCGGCGGCAGCGTCCACCAGTTCGCGGGCGGTGGCCACGGCAGCGTGGAATTCCTCGGCATCGTAGGTGGTCACCCACTGCGCGTACGGATGCGACGGGTCCGCGGAGAGCACTTCGCGGGCGCTGGCGGCGAGTCGTCGTCCCACGTCGGCGTAGATCCAGAAGCAGGGCAGTACCGCAGCCGCGGCAACCGGATACGGCTCGGTGGCGGCGACGGCCGTCAGATAGGAGACGTACCCGAGGCAGGCCTGCGAATGCTGCGGCTGAGCGTCCGACGCGGGCAACTTTCCGCCGCTCAGCAGATTCTGGTGCAGGCTGGCCTCGACGGTGGCTGCGGTGGCGGCGGAGTTGGCCCAGAATCCGGCCGCGACGGGGTCCGGAGCGTGCGCGGCCACCAGCGACAGCGCTTTCGCGTACCCGGTGAGGTACAGAAAGTCCTGTTCGATGTACGTGCGGAACACGTCCAGCGGAAGCGTGCCGTCACCGAGTCGGCGGAGAAATTCGAGCTCGTCGATCGCGTCCCGCAACACCGTGGTCCGGTCCCACAAGAGGTCCGTGAATCTGGTGTGCCGGCCCACGACGGCGGCATCATGGACAGAGCTGTTCACTACAATGACATCCCTTCGTCAGCATTACCTGAGCAGGTTCCCGGGTGTGATCTCAGCCCCGCCCGTGCGGAGCACCCCGTGTCAGAACAAGCCGACCCTAGCACCGCCCGCCGGGAGCGCGGAAAAGCCCCGTTCACTCGGACGCCTCTGCGCATCGTTGGTACCTTGGCCGGAGATTCCCGGTGAGGGGGTGTCAGTCGTGGAAGTCGAGAAGTCCGGCGACACGCTGGTCGTCCGCGCCCGCGACGGAGCGGTGTGCGGGCACGCCGCTGGCGACGTCTACGCATGGAAGGGCATCCCGTTCGCGGCAGCCCCCGTCGGCGCCCTGCGCTTCCGGGCGCCGGCCCCACCGTCCACCTGGAACGGTGTGCGCGACTGCGCCATCTTCGGGCCCATGGCTCCGCAGGGGCACGGCACCGCCGTGCCGATCGACGCGGGACTCGAGATGGACGAGGACTGCCTCTCGATCAACGTGTGGGCCCCGGAACCGGACGGCACACCGCGGCCGGTGATGGTGTGGATCCACGGGGGTGCGTACTGCCTGGGAACGGCGGCGCAGAGCATCTACGACGGGCGCATCCTGTCCACCGTCGGTGACCTGGTGGTGGTGTCGTTCAACTACCGGGTGGGTGCGCTCGGCTTCCTCGACCTGTCGTCGTTCTCCACGGCCGAGCACGTGTTCGAGACGAACATCGGACTGCGCGATCAGGTCGCGGCACTCGCATGGGTGCGCGAGAACATTTCGGCCTTCGGCGGGGATCCGGACGAGGTGACCGTGTTCGGCGAATCGTCCGGCGCCGGATCGATCACCACACTGATGACCTGTCCGAGCGCGGAAGGACTGTTCCACCGTGCGATCGCGCAGAGCCCACCGGCCACCTCCGTCTACGGGAGCGAGCGCGCCGCCACGGTGGCCCGGCAATTCCTCGACATCCTCAGGCTGGCGCCGGAGGAGTCCGCCACTCTGCTCCGCCTTCCGTACGACCAGATCATCGAAGCCAGCGACACGCTGGTCAACGAGGTGCCCACCAAGATTCCGGGCACACTCGCCATGGCACCTGTCGTCGACCGCGACTTCCTGCCGCGGTACCCGGTGGCGGCGTTCCAGAAGGGGTACTCCCACCGGATCCCGCTCATCATCGGTTCCAACAAGGACGAGTCCTCGCTCTTCAAGCTGATGAAGTCGCCGTTGCTGCCGGTCACGTCCGATTCGGTGCAGGAGATGCTCCGGGCCATCGCCGCCGATCATCCCGACCTCCCCGCCCACCGGCTCGCCGACATCCTGGCCGCCTACCCGGACCGCGGAAAATCTCGGGGTGCGCTGGCGATGTCCCGAGATGCCGCGTTCCGGATGCCCGCCCTGTGGGTCGCGGACGCACACAGTCGCCACTCACCGACGTGGATGTACCGGTTCGATGCGGCCACCCCGATCCTCAAGGCTGCGCGCATCGGGGCGGGGCATGCCACCGAGCTGCCGTACGTGTTCGGCAACTTCGGCACCCTGAACGTCGATCCCACGTTCTGGTTGGGCGGGCGGAAGACGGCACTGGAGGTGTCCGGCCGCGTTCAGCGCCGATGGCTCGCGTTCGTCCGGCACGGCGTTCCGGCGGCGTTGGACGGGTCAAAACACTGGGCTCCCTACGACGAGAACACTCGCGCAACGCTGCTGATCGACAGCTCCGACACCCTCGTGCAGGACCCGGACCGCGAGATGCGCCTGGCCTGGGGCAACGAGGTGATGGGCTTCAGCTGACGGTCGCCGGGGCGTCCAGTTCCTTCAGGACCGGAAATGCGCAACAGGCGATACCGAGGACGAGCACCGGGACGGCGAGCACGAAGAACGTCGGCTGAATGCCCCAGGCGTCGATCATCGGCCCGGCAAGCAGATAGCCCAGCGGACCGGCAGCGTACGCCGTGGACGTCATGACTCCCGTGATCCGCCCGCGCATGTGCTCGGGGCTACGAGTTTGCATGGCGTAGTTGGCAATCGGGCCGACCGGCCCGAAGACGAGGCCCTGCAGCAAGGCCAGCGCGAGGATCGCCCACAGGGGCGGGAGGAACGCCATGGCCACCATGGCCGCGCCCAGGACGATCACCGCGACGAGCATGATCACCCGTCTGGACACGAAGGGGGAGAGCGGCCCGTATGCCAGGGCGCCCACGACTCCGCCGACGCTCAGTGCCATCAGCACCGAACCCAGCTGTGCGGGTTTGTCGAGTTCGGTGAAGTACACCGGGAACACGACGGACTCGACAGGCAGGTACAGCGCCACCACCGCCATGTCGACCAAGGCGATCGTGCGCAGAAGGCGGTTGTGCCACACGAACTTCAAACCCTCGACGGTGCCGCGCCAGAGTGAGGTCGGCGCCGACGAGGCGTCGGGCCGGCCGGCATTTTCGAGCCGGAGGAAGGTGATGGTGACGATGGACAAGACGAAGCCGAGGGCCGTCACCCACAATGTGTTCTCGGCCCCGACCGTGGCGATCAGGACCCCGCCGATACCCGGTCCGACCAGGTAGGCCACGTTGTAATTGGCCTCGTAGAGGCTGTTCATCCGGTCGAGCGACCACCCGGCCGACGTCGTGGCTGCAGGCAGCATCGATTCCCTCGCCGCGATGCCTGCCGGGTCGAACGCGGCGCCGACTGCCGCGAGGACGGCTATGACCAGGACCGACAGGCCCGCCGTGTTCGCCACGATCGGAATGGCGGCAGCCGAGAGTGCGGAGAGGCAATCGGAGATGATCGAGGTGCGGCGCCGACCGAACAGGTCGACGACCGTGCCCGCGAACAGACTCGACAACAGAAGGGGAAGAGTGGCCGCGCCGGCGACCACCGCCGCGTCGGAGGCGCGGCCGGTTCGCTCCAGCACCAACCACGGCAACACGACGATTGCGATACCGTTCCCGGTGGCGGAGAACAGGGTTGCCAGATTGAGCAGCACCAGAGGGCCGAGCCGGCGAGGCACTGCCGTCTCGGTGGCGGTCACGGCTGAGTCCTCTGGTCGGAGCGAAAAGGTGTTTACTCGACGCTAACAGCGCCGCCGAGACCGCCGCGACCCAATTTTGTACTCGTCACTGATTGCGCTGCAGCGTCAATTCCGCGAGGGCCCGTGCCCCCGCACAAGGATCGCCCGTACCAGAACGGTTCTGCACCCACCAGGTGATCACCCCGGAGTAGGCGGCGGTGATTCCGCACGTCGCACTGTCACCGGGCCGCCGGGCGGTGAAGGCCGACGCACCTGCGACGGAGGTGGTGTCCACCTGGTAGCCGAGCCGATCGGCGACATCACGCTCGCGCTGCAGCGAGTTGTTCTCGAACCAGCCGAACGTCACGTCGAGGGAACCGGCATGCGACAACACCGTCCACATGCAGACAGCCCCGTAGAAGTACTGGTCGATTCCGTCACCGCCGAGCACCTCCGCGATCTTCTCGTTCGGCACCGCCTCACACTCGCGCAGCAGCTTGTCGAATCGGTCGGAGCCACCGCCGCTCACACCGGCACCTTCAGGGAGGGGAGTGCCGGTGATCGAGTTACCGCACCCGGTCAGCAGGAGCACTGCCGCGACAACGGCGGCGAATGTGCGGACGGCGCTCATTTCGCCTTCTTCAGAGTGAGGTCGACGAGAGCGGTAGGAGCCGCGCACGGATCGGACGGTGTGACGCCGACGCCGTACCGGACCAGCCAGTGCACGAAATCCGCCCCCGTCGCCACCGCCACCTCACAGAATCCCTCGTTCTGTGAGGAAAACCCTCGATGCCCGGCGATGTCGAGGTCGTGGACCTCGTGCCCGATTCCCTGCGCCACCGACCGTTCCCGGTCGATCGGGCTGCCGCGGTACCAGGTGAACATCACATATCGGGCTCCGCCGTCGGCCTCCCAGCGGCATTTGATTCCATTGCGGGACGAGGGCTTGAGCCCGGACATCCCCGCCCGCTCGTAGACCTCGCCGTCGGTGAGTGAGCCGCACTCGCCCACGAACGCTCCCGGCTGGGCGGCCGTCGACGTCCGCGGAAGGGCGTCCGGCATGCCGGCATCGTCACCGTTTCCTGATGCGCAGCCGACCAGTGTGAGGGCGGCGGCAGCGGCACACAGGCCGCGGACGGCCAGACGGTCCGACTCAGACGAGCTCCGCATAGCTCGGATTCTCGGCGATGTAATGCTCGACGTACGAGCAGGACGGAACCACGGAGAAGCCACGGTCCTTCGTGTCGTCCAGGGCAGCTTTGACAAGTTGAGCGGCCAGTCCCTGCCCCCGGAACTGCGGGTAGGTGACGGTGTGGTGGAAGTCGCGGACACCGTTCCTCTCGGCGTAATCGGCGTACCCGGCGAGCTGACCGTCGAGGAAGATCTCGAACCGGGACTCGGACACGTCGTGCTCTACCTTGACCGCCACAACCACTCCTCTGTTCGCATCGAGCGTGCAATGCTGCGCACACTCGCAGATTACCGTCAGTCGGCGAGGTTGGTGCGCAGGAGCATGACGTTGTAGTCGGACCAGGTGGTGGCGAGGAAGTACAGATCCGACCCCTTCGACCACGGATGCATGTAGGCGCCGTACAGCTCGGGCACGTCGCGGCTGCTCACCAACACTTCCGGTGCACTCCAGCCGGATTCGAGCCGATCGGACCGCCGCATGACCACCGAGTTGCCGGCGTCCGTGTACATCGCGACGAACTGGCCGAGGTATTCGTTGAACTGCACGGACAGCTCGCTGACGGGCCCTGGGATCACGGGCGCGGCAAGGGCGGCATTCGCCTTCACCCATGCCTTGCCGTCCCAGTACTCGTACGCGGTGAGGTTTCGAATCTCCGCTTCCGGCACCCGCGACAACCGTGCGTCACCCGAACGGCCGGACGGCGTGCCGAAGGCGTAGACGAAACCATCGTGTTTGACGTAAGAGCCCATCTGGAAGTTCTCGGCACCGGTGCCGGGCACATTGGGTCGTAGGGTCAGCGGATCCGTGACCCAGTTCTCGCCGTTGTCGACGGAATACGCGATTCCCGACGCGTTGGTGTCCCATTCGCCGGGAGCGCCCCAGCTCCGCACGGACATGTAATTGATGTACTGCACGGGACCCACCGAGATGCCGGTGGTGGGGATGACAGTTTGCTCGACGCCCGGAATCTTCTTGCTCTGGATGATTTCCTTGGAATGATTCGGGCGGTCGACGGGCGAGTTCTCGATACTCATGCCGTTGGCGAGATCGCGGTCGCTGCTGCGAAGCAGAATGTTGCTGCGCCAGTCGCCGACGAGCCCGCACAGGGGATTATCGCTGAGGCCGACCGTATCGCCGAAGGCGGTGAGAACCTGGCCGGCTCCGTTGTCCCACATGATGCCGAGGTCGGTTCCGAGGACGCTGAATCGGAAGATCGTGTCGTTGGTGCTGCGGGGCCCGGTGATGTGTGCGACGGCCTGGGTGTGGCCGCGTAGTTCGGGAAGGCGGCCGTCGCTGCCGTTCAGCCATGGAATCGGATTGATATCGTTGTTCGAGCTCGAACCCAGGCTGCCTGATCCGAGGCACGGCGCCGCCGTCGCAACGGAGGGTGACCACGCGAAAAACGTGCAGGTAGACGCCAATAGAGCGGGCATGGCCAGTGAAACGACACGGCGGAGCTTGGTCACGGGCGCACCTCTCTGCGACATTTCGAGCAGGTCCGGTCACGCTAGCAACACCTCAGCTGTCACACCAGCCCCTTGCATAACCATTTGGGTACCGTGACGGCCGGGGAAACCTACAGAATGGCGCCCGGGTTGAGGATTCCCAGAGGATCGAGCGCCTGCTTCACCCGGGCCGTCACATCCATGACGTCCTTACCCACTTGGTCGGGAAGCCACGCCTTCTTCAGCCTTCCCACCCCGTGTTCGCCGGTGATCGTTCCCCCGAGGGAAATGGCGAGATCCATGATCTCGCCGAACGCGAGCCGGGCACGTTCCGCCATCGCGGCATCCGCGGGATCGAACACGATGAGTGGATGCGTATTGCCGTCGCCGGCATGAGCAATGACAGCGATCAGCACATTTCGTGTCCGTGCGATGGACGCAATACCTTCGACCAGCGCAGGCAGCTTCGGCAATGGGACTCCGACGTCTTCGAGGAGAAGGCTTCCGAGTCGCTCCACTGCGGGAATGGCGAATCGCCTTGCAGCTGCGAAGGCTTCGCCCTCCTCGGGATCGTCGGTGGTGAATACCTCCGACGCGCCGCTCGCGGTGCAGGCGTCGGCCATGAGCGAGATCTCTTCCGAGGCAATCGCCCCCGGTGCATCCGAGCGGGCGATGAGCATGGCTTCTGCAGTCCGGTCCAGGCCCATCTTCAGCGCATCCTCGACGGCGCCGATCGTCGTGCGGTCCATGAACTCCAGCATCGACGGGCGCAGCGAGCGCGTGATGGCCAGCACGGTGTCGGCGGCCGCCTGCACCGACGCGAACGTCGCGACCAAGGTGCACGACGGCGGTTGCGCCGGGATCAGTCTGAGGGTCACCTCGGTGACGACTCCGAGCGTGCCCTCACTGCCGACGAAAAGTTTGGTCAGCGACAGTCCGGCGACATCCTTGAGGCGGGGCCCGCCCAACCGCACCGCCGTTCCGTCCGCGAGCACCACTTGCAGGCCGAGGACGTAGTCGGTGGTGACCCCGTACTTCACGCAGCACAGCCCGCCGGCGTTGGTCGCCACGTTGCCGCCGATGGTGCACATTTCGAACGACGACGGGTCGGGCGGATACCACAACCCATGTTCGGCGGCCGCCGACTTGACCTCGGCGTTCAGCAGGCCGGGCTGGGCAACGGCGATACGGGTGACGGGGTCGACGTCGATTCGGCGCATTCGCTCGGTACTGACGACGACGCTGTCCCGTACCGCGGTGGCACCTCCGCTGAGACCCGAACCGGCCCCGCGGGGGATCACCGGGACCCGATGTCTGCCGGCCCAGCGCAGCACCGCCTGGACTTCCTCGGTGCGCGTCGGTCGTGCAACGGCGGCGGGCAGGACAGCGTCCGGGTCGCGTGCCCAGTCGTGGCTGTAGGACGCGAGAAGATCCGGATCGGTGAGCAGGCATCCATGGGGGAGGGCAGCGTCGAGTTCCGCGAGAACGTCCGGTGCGATCGTCATGTTGTGCTCCTCGCGGGCGGTGGCGGCGTACCCGACGGTAGCGCCGCCCGGACTGGCCTGCACCCGATTTGGTCGAGCGTCCAACTGAACCGATTCGGAGGCTTCGCGTCGGATATCGCCTCAACCTGGACGTTCAGTACAGGTCGGGGTGGGTCCCGACCGCTCAACTTGTTACCGACGCGTACGAGTCTCACTATGTGAGATCGGGGGTGTTAATTTTTTTGCCTTGGACGACGGAGGGGTATAGAACCCTCCCCTGCGGGAAACCTGCAGGTAGTCGCACCTCGGGGCAAATTCGGACTTGGGAGTTTTCGATGTAACTCAGGTCACATTCGTCACTCTGTTACCGGATCGTATCGAGGGGGCAATGCAAAAAAGCACTTTCCCGGGTTAGCGTTCTGCATCGTCAAACACCGGCGAGGCGTTACACCCAAACGGAGAATCTCACGAAATGTGAGTCAGATCGCAACTTGGGGCCGGTTTTGCCGCACCGACCCCGGAAGGACCCGCACGATGCACGCACTCCACCGAGACCCCAGCAGCTACATTTCCGCGATGTTCTCGTACGAGTTCATCGACGGTGGTATCGACTACGACTCCATCGAACAGATTCACCGCGGGGAATTCGATGAGTGGGTCTTCGCCCTGGCCGGCTCGGGACTGTTCACGAACGACGAAGTTCGCGCGATGGTCACCGAGTGGAGTCTGAACCCCAAGGTTCTCCTCAACACGCTGCTCGCCGACGCCGACGAGGTCACCGCCAAGCGCTGCGAGGTCACCTGGGCAGCACTCGACCGCGTCGCTCCGTTCGCGCCGTCGATGCCCGTCGCCGTCTTCGGCTGACGTTTCCCGGGGTCTCCCGCAACTGGCACGCGCGGTGACTCGTCATATGAGCTCGGTGGACTCTCCGTCCACCACGATTACCTGTTCGTCCGTCAAGGTGCGGTACTCGATTCCCGCGAGCTGCAAGGCGGCGACGGTACGCCGGACAGCGGCCGCGTCTTCCAGGGGCACCGTCTCTTCGCCGCCTGAGGACGTCGCAGGCGGGTGATGCGGCACGATCGCGAATGGCACCACCCCGAGGCCTTCCCAGATCGGCTGGATGCCACAGGTCTCGAAAACTTCCGACGGGTCATCGGAGGAGTCGAGACCGCGCAACGTCGGTGTCATGACGCAGGCGCCCGCGCTGTATCCCGCGTAGACGAGCGAATCGTTTCTCAGCAGGTCGCGAAGAACATCGTCCGCACCACTACGCGCCATCTGGGCACGCAGGACGAACGTGTTTCCGCCCCGCACCCAGAGCATGCCGAATCCCGCCAGCCGGTCTCTCAGCCCGCTCGTGCCGCCGTTCTGCGTTCCTATGTGGTCGCGAAGATCGACTTCCTCCGGAGAGAACCCCAGGCGCCGCAGCGGCGCCACATCACTGACCACCGCTGAGGCGCGAGCGGACGGTGGCCAGGCGTCGGCTGCTGCCGCGATCACGCCCACCCGTCCCGGCTTTCCGACGAGCGACATCAGCGGTGCGGGGTCGGCTCCGAACCGGTAGGACGACAGGAACAAGCGCATCGCGGTCAGATCGTGAAAGTGAGATTGTCGACGATCTGCTTGCCGACGGCGGTGTCACCGCCGAGGGTGATGGCGTCGCGGTGATCCGCGGCCTTCACCCGGCCCCCGGCAAGACGGGTGAACAGCCGGGAGTCGAGTGTGATCGTCGTGGTGGCGTCGCCCGGCAACTCGTCCACCACCGCTGCGCGCCCGTCGACGGCGACGTGGATCTCTCTCGCGAGCGGACCAGTCAACTCGAGGGTGATGCGCGAGCCCGACGGCGCCTTGCCACGCTTTCCGACGAGGAACCCGACCGCTCCCATGATCTCCTCGAACGCGGTGTCACCGCGGACACCTCCCTCGTCCCCGGCAACACCCAGCGCGTCGCGGATGTCGAGTTCGTGCATCCAGCAATCGAACACGCGGACGCGCATGAACCGGAGATAGGGTGCTGGGCCGACCGGTGTGGCGGTCTCGGCGTCGAACATCTCATCCGTCATCTGCGCCAGTTCGGAGCGCCTGCGCTCGGTGATGTCCCGGAAGCGGTCGAGCATCTCGGTGCCGGGGCGCCCGCGCAGTCCCTCTACCCACCGTTCGTTGAACGCTCCGATCTCGTTGCGCACATGCGCGAATCCGTGGACATCGACGGTGGTGTGCGGTGCCGATATCCCCGCGAGCATCGATTCGGTACCGATCAGGTGGGCGGCGACGTCGTGCACGGTCCACCCAGGAAGGGGGGTGGGCGTGAACCAGTCGTCACCCGTCACCGAGGACAGCAACTGGTCGAGCACGTCCCATTGTTCGTACAGCGCGTCGAGTATCCGTTCCTTCTGTAGGGCAGTCACGTCTGATGGCCCTCCTCTCGCTTCAACTGTAGGACCTTGCCGGGGAGTGGCCCGGTGTTTTGGCCACGGGAAAGTCTGCGGCCGGTGAGCGTGAACGGGCCCCGTCCGCGGATGCCTGTGGTAGACCGATGATGAGAATCTCCATTAACAAAGGAGCGTGGATGTTTCCCGGAAATTTTGTCGCCACCACCCCGGACAAGCCGGCCGTCGTCCGGCCGTCGACGGGGGAGCAGCTCACCTACCGGCAGCTGGATGAGCGGTCCATCCGGTTGGCGCGACACCTGCGTGGGCTCGGCCTGAAGGTCGGGGATCACCTGGCTCTGGTGTCGAGCAACGACCTCCGGGTTTTGGAGGTGTACTGGGCGGCCCTGCGATCGGGCCTCTACATCACCGTGGTGAACTGGCACCTCACCGCGGACGAAGCCGGCTACGTCGTGAACGACTGCGGAGCCGCCGTTCTCATCGCCTCGGCTGATGCGGCACGGGCGATTCCCACCGACCCGGCCCAGTTGCCCGGCGTCCGGCACCGGCTCGTCTACGGCGGTGAACTGGACGGCTTCGACAGCTACGACGCGGCGGTGGCGGCGCAGTCCGGTGAAGCACTGGAGACGCAACCTCGTGGGCGGGACATGCTCTACTCGTCGGGCACCACCGGAAGGCCGAAGGGAATCAAACCCGCACTGCTGGAAGGTGAAGTCGACTCGACGACGGACCCGTACACGGCGGTGTTCGCGCCCATGTACGGATTCGACGCGGACACCGTCTACCTGTGCCCCGCGCCGCTGTATCACGCGGCGCCCCTCCGCTTCTGCGGCGCCATCACGTCCGTCGGCGGAACCATCATCCTCATGGACAGGTTCGATGCAGAGGAGGCGCTCCGCCTGATCGAGAAGTACGAGGTGACGCACAGTCAATGGGTGCCCACCATGTTCGTGCGAATGCTGAAGTTGCCGAAAGAAGTTCGCGAGAAGTTCGACGTGTCGAGTCTGAAGGTGGCGATTCATGCGGCAGCCCCCTGCCCGCCCGAAGTGAAGCGTGCGATGATCGACTGGTGGGGCCCGGTGATCCACGAGTACTACGCCTCCACCGAAGGTGCCGGCGCCACGTTCATCGACAGTGCGCAGGCACTCGCCAAGCCGGGATCCGTCGGGCACGACGGGGTGATGGGCATCGTGCACATCTGCGACGACACCGGTGCGGAGCTGCCCACCGGTGAGATCGGAACGGTGTATTGGGAGCGCGAGGAGCGGCCGTTCGAATACCACAACGATCCGGCCAAGACCGAAGCCGCAACCCATCCCAGTCATCCGACGTGGACCACCAGCGGTGACATCGGATACCTCGACGACGATCGGTTTCTGTATCTCACGGACCGGGCGGCCTTCATGATCATCTCCGGCGGTGTGAACATCTACCCGCAGGAGTCCGAGAACATTCTCACCATGCATCCCAAGGTTTTCGACGTTGCGGTGATCGGTGTGCCCGACGAGGAAATGGGCGAACAGGTCAAGGCTGTGGTCCAACTCGTCGACGATGTGGAGCCGTCGGATGCGGTCGCCCGTGAACTACTGGACTTCGTGCGGGACCGGGTGACGCACTTCAAGGCGCCTCGGAGCATCGATTTCTCGGACGACCTGCCGCGCACGCCCACGGGTAAACTCGTCAAGCACAAGCTGCGGGCACGGTATCTCGCGAGCGCGAAGACAATTGGCTGATCAGAGAGTCCCCGCGTTACTGCGCGCGGGGACTCTCGGCGTCCGTTCTCGTGGAACGACGGCGGGAGACTGCGTACAACACGACTCCGACGGCAAGGAGTAGCGCCGCACGCAGCCAGGTGGCCGCGCTCTGCTGGGTGAGCAGCGCCACGCACGTGACGAGGGCGAGGATCGGGAATATCGTCGGGGCCCGGAAGTGGCGGTGCTCCACCGCATCACGACGCAACACCAGGACCGCGATGTTGGTGCTGATGAAGACGACGAGCAGCAGCAGAACCACCGTCTCCGCCAAGGCCGACAGCGAACCCGTGACGCACAGAGCCATGGCGACGGCAGTGGTCGCCACAATCGCCACCCAGGGAGTCCGTCGCCGCGGGAGGACCCGTGCGAACGGACGCGGAAGCAGTCCCTCGGACGCCATTCCATACGTGAGCCGGCTCGCCATGATCATCGTCAGCAGTGCGCCGTTCGCGACGGCGACGAGCGCGATCAGACTGAACAGGCGAGGTGGAACGCCGACGTCGGCGGCGGAGACCACTGCCAGCAGCGGGCCGGACGATGCGGCGAGTTCGCCGGCTGGCAGGACCACCGAGACCGCCAGTCCGACGAGGACATAGACGGCGCCCGCCGTCAGCAACGCTCCGAACAACGCCCGCGGGTACACCGTGCGCACGTTGGTCACCTCTTCGGCGACGTTCGCGGAGGTCTCGAACCCGACGAACGAGTAGTAGGCGAGCAGTGCGGCGGCGAGCACCCCGAGCGCGGGCGAACGGCCGTCGTCGAATTCGACCACCCGGCCCAGGGTGCCGTCACCACGTCCGAGCACGATGCCGGCCAGAACCACTACCAGGACCAGGCCGGTGACCTCCACCACCGTCATGACGACATTGGCGCGCATCGACTCCTTGATACCCCGGGCGTTGAGCAATCCCACGAGGAGAAGGAACACGAGTGCCGCCGGGACGGTCGGCACGTCAACGAACGCGGCGAGGTAATCGCCGGAGAATGCGAGTGCGAGCCCCGCAGCGCTCGTGACTCCGGCGGCGAGCATCGAGAACCCGACGAGGAACGAGATCAGCGGTGTCCGATACGCCCGCTGGGCGAACACCGCCGCCCCACCGGCGCGCGGATACTTGGTGACCAGTTCGGCATACGAGGTCGCCGTCAGCAACGCCATCACCAGTGCCAGCAGTAACGGCACCCAGACTGCGCCGCCCACCTCGCCGGCGATGACCCCCACCAACGCGTAGATTCCGGCACCCAGCACGTCGCCGAGGATGAAGACGAAGAGGAGCGGACCCGTGATCGCGCGGGCGAGAGGGGTCCCGTGTCCGGCGTCCTCGTCGAGGTGGTCGGCATCTCCCTCGTTTACTTGCCGGGCGGCGCGTCGCATAGTTCATCCCGTCTGCCACGGTGACGTGCCGCCACCTCGGATGCAGTCATGTACCCACGAGACACGGTCCCAAACTGAGGACAGTTAGGCGGTCCGTTCGCACCCGCACCGTGGACACCGCGGTGCCGTCCGGTCCGTCAGGAACAATCCGCAGTCGGGGCAGACACGGTCGAGCCAGCACACGGAGTCGCCGCCCAGATCCTCGTCCGTAAGGTCGCCGGGGTCGGCCTCGCCCGTCACAGCTGACCGCGCAGATAGTCGGCAAGGACTTCCGCATGACTGTGGGTGACGTCCTTGGTGGCGGTCAAGAGAACGATGGGGCGTCCGTGCGCGAGCTCCCGAACCCTCGCAACAGCCTTGCGTCCCGGCGGGGAGTCCAGCTCGGACACGTACCGTTCCCGGAACTCGCCGAATGCGGCGACGTCGTGTGAGTACCAATGGCGAAGCTCGGTCGAGGGTGCGAGATCACGGGCCCAGTCGTCGAAGTGAAACGCATCCTTACGGAGGCCGCGCGGCCAGAGGCGGTCGACGAAGAGCCGGAGTCCGTCGCCGTCGGTGGGGTGGTCGTAGACCCGTTCCACCACCACTGGTGAGTCGACGTCCGTCTCCGGACGTGCCTGTCGTTTGTGCATCACCGAACCTCCGCTTCTGTGCGGGTTTCTCTCCTCACCCTACGACGCGGCCGTGTGTGACTGGCCTCACAAACTAGAGGAAAGGCGGGTGAGAACGGCTGTTCGGACTCGATTCAGACAGACTCCGGCCGGCTCCTCTGTTCACTACGTCACGCGGTCTCTGGCTATCATCAGCTGAAATCAGTCGAGGCTGGGGACATATTCCGCTCATCAACGGTTGGTTGCCGCTCGTCGCGGCATGCAGACCATCTACCGCAGGAAGTCGATAAATGGATACATCGCAGAGCGCGGCGCAGCCGCGCCCGACGGTTGGCGTTCCTCGTGAGTCGAACGAGGGCGAACGTCGGGTAGCGCTGGTGCCGAAGATCGTGGCCGCATTGACCGGTAAGGGTGTCGATGTGGTGGTCGAGTCGGGTGCCGGATTGGGTGCACTGATTCCGGATGAATTGTATGTCGGGGCGGGCGCGAAGATCGGCGATCCGTGGTCGGCGGACGTGATCGTGAAGGTCGCGCCGCCGTCGGACGAGGAAGTGGGCCGGCTGCATGCCGGGCAGACGTTGATCGGGTTCCTCGCCCCCCGCAATCAGGACAATCAGGTCGCCGCGCTGAAGTCGGCGGGGGTGGCGGCGTTCGCGGTCGAGGCGATCCCGCGGATTTCCCGCGCCCAGGTGATGGACGCGCTCTCCTCGCAGGCGAACGTGGCCGGATACAAGGCGGTGCTGCTCGCGGCGTCGGAGTCGACCCGGTTCTTCCCGATGCTCACCACCGCGGCCGGCACCGTCAAACCCGCGACCGTGCTGGTCCTCGGTGTCGGTGTCGCCGGCCTGCAGGCCCTCGCCACGGCGAAGCGGCTCGGTGGCCGGGCCACCGGCTACGACGTGCGCCCGGAGGTGGCCGATCAGGTTCGCTCGGTCGGTGCGCAGTGGCTCGATCTGGGAATCGACGCCGCCGGTGAAGGCGGGTACGCCCGCGAACTCACCGAACAGGAGCGCGCGCAGCAGCAGCAGGCGCTCGAGGACGCGATCAAGGGCTTCGACGTCGTCATCACCACCGCCCTGGTGCCGGGACGTCCGGCCCCGCGCCTGGTGACCGCCGCCGCGGTGGAGGGCATGAAACCCGGCTCCGTGGTGGTCGACCTGGCCGGAGAGACCGGCGGTAACTGCGAGCTCACCGAACCCGGTCAGACCGTGGTCAAGCACGGGGTGACGATCTGCTCGCCGCTGAACCTGCCCGCGTCGATGCCTGAGCACGCCTCGGAGCTGTACTCGAAGAACATCTCCGCGCTGCTCGAGTTGATGTTGGTCGAAGGGCGGTTGGCCCCCGATTTCTCGGACGAAGTCCTTGCCGCGTCCTGCGTCACCCGTGAGGAGGGTGTGTCCTAGATGTATACCGAATTGTTGGCGAACATCGCGATCCTGGTGTTGTCCGGGTTCGTGGGGTTCGCGGTGATCTCGAAGGTCCCGAACACGTTGCATACCCCGCTGATGTCGGGGACGAACGCGATCCACGGGATCGTGGTGTTGGGTGCGTTGGTGGTGTTGGGCAAGGTCGACAATCCGCCGTGGGGTCTGCAGGTGATTCTGTTCGTGGCGTTGGTCTTCGGAACGATCAACGTGGTCGGTGGTTTCGTGGTCACCGACCGGATGCTGGGAATGTTCAAGTCCAAGCCCGCTTCTCCCGCCGCTGCTGTTGCTGAGAAGGGTGGGGACAAGTAATGGAGTACTTGGTCAACGTGTTGTACATCGTGGCGTTCGCGATGTTCATCTACGGTCTGATGGGTTTGACCGGGCCGAAGACCGCGGTCCGCGGTAACCAGATCGCCGCGGTCGGCATGGGTGTCGCCGTGGTCGCCACCCTGATCGCGATCCGGGACACCTCCAACTGGGTGCTCATCGTCGCCGGTCTGGTGATCGGTGTGGTCCTCGGTGTGCCGCCGGCGTTGCGGACGAAGATGACGGCGATGCCGCAGCTGGTGGCGTTGTTCAACGGGGTCGGCGGCGGCACCGTCGCCCTGATCGCCTACGCCGAATTCCTCGACTCGGACGGGTTCACCGCCTTCGCGCACGGTGAGTCGCCGACCGTGCACATCGTCATCGCCTCGCTGTTCGCGGCGATCATCGGATCGATCTCCTTCTGGGGATCGGTGATCGCGTTCCTCAAGCTGCAGGAAACTCTGCCCGGCCGCCCGATCGGCATCGGCCGGTTGCAACAGCCGCTGAACGCTCTGTTGCTGATCGGCGCCGTCGCCCTCGCGGTGATCATCGGAATCAAGGCCATCGACCCGACCGGACCCACCAGCGGGTGGTGGATCGTCGGAGTCCTCGTCCTCGCCGCGATCCTGGGGTTGATGGTGGTGCTGCCGATCGGCGGCGCCGACATGCCCGTGGTGATCTCGCTGCTCAACGCGCTCACCGGCCTGTCCGCCGCGGCGGCCGGTCTGGCCCTGAACAATCAGGCGATGATCGTGGCCGGCATGATCGTCGGCGCGTCGGGTTCGATCCTGACGAACCTGATGGCGAAGGCGATGAACCGGTCCATCCCGGCGATCGTGGCCGGCGGGTTCGGTGGCGGCGGGGCTGCCGCGGTCGCCGATGACGGCACGGTGAAGACGGCGAAGTCCACCTCGGCGGCGGACGCGGCGATCCAGATGGCCTACGCCAACCAGGTGATCGTGGTCCCCGGCTACGGGCTGGCCGTGGCGCAGGCCCAGCACGCGGTCAAGGACATGGCCAAGCTGCTCGAGTCGAAGGGCGTCGAGGTCAAGTACGCCATTCACCCGGTCGCGGGCCGGATGCCCGGGCACATGAACGTGCTGCTCGCCGAGGCCGATGTCGAGTACGACGCGATGAAGGAAATGGACGATATCAACGACGAGTTCGCTCGCACCGATGTCACCCTGGTGATCGGGGCGAACGATGTCACCAACCCGGCCGCCCGCAACGACCCGTCGTCGCCGATCCACGGGATGCCCATCCTGAATGTGGATCAATCGAAGTCGGTGATCGTGCTCAAGCGGTCGATGAACTCCGGGTTCGCCGGTATCGACAACCCGTTGTTCTTCGCCGACACCACCTCCATGCTCTTCGGCGACGCGAAGAAATCCGTCGCCGACGTCACCGAGGAACTCAAAGCCCTGTAGGCGGCGCCGCCGCTCGTGAGTGGGTAACGAGTCCCTGCACTCGTTAACCACTCACGGGCGCGAAGCGCCTACCGGTGGCGGGAGAAGACAATAGCCGCGGTGTCGGGCCGAAGCGCCTCACGCTCCGCGGCGACGGGGGAGTACAGCATCAATATCGACGCCAGCGCCCACCAGATCGACGCCACAACAAGGCTCGCCACGAGCCCGTAGATGCTGATCGGTTCGACGAGGGCTGCGGCCCCTGCGACGCCGAGGATCAGAGCGAAGCCCAGTCCAGCGACCACGGGCCGGAATCGCGGCGCCGACACGAGGATCGCCGAGCCGTACAGGGCAGCGACGGCGACGACATGGCCGCTGGGCAGCAGAACGGTGGGAGCATCCGACGCCCACGCCCGGACGGCCGCGCAGGTGAGGTTTGCGCCGAGACAGAGCAACAGGATCGCGCCGATTCCGTACGACAGTTTCCGCACCGTCGCGACCACCGCGAGGACGACGGTCGCGACCAATACGGAGTTGACGTCGACGACACTGATCACCTGGTCCGCGATAGACCGTAACGGCTCCGGGAACGAGAGCGCTGTCGAGGCGGGTTTGACGAGATACAGCGCGCACAGCAACACCACACCTGCCGCCGAGACGGCAAGACGGTGAACGCTGCGGCGCAGCGTGCTGTTCGATTCGGTCACGGTCTCCAGCATGCCAACCCACGCTGAACGAACTATGAGAGCACGCTGTGATCCCGGTGTACGGAGTGGGGTGTTCGCCGGACCGCACCGGCACACGCTGCAGCGATCAACACACATCCCAGCGGCACGACCATCGCCGTTGTGAGGGGAATCACTTGAGTGATCCAGCCGATGGCGGCCGGGCCTGCGAGGAATCCCACGTATCCGAGTCCGACGACGCGGGACATGTTGGTGCCCGCGGATCCTGAGCCGAGGTTTCCGGCGGCGGTGAAGATCTGGGGGACTCCACCGGACAGTCCCAGGCCGAACAGCGCCCAACCGAAGATCGTGAGCGGGAGGGCCCCGGACACCAGCACGAGCGCCATTCCGCCGCCGGCGAGCAGTGCGCCGTAGCGGACGACGGCGACGGGCCCCAGTGCACCACTGACCCGGTCGGCGGTGAACCGTCCTACCGTCATCATCACCGAGAAGGCACCGAAGGCGAGGGCGGCGACCGAGTCGGAGGTGGCGAGGTGCTCCTTGACTTGCAGTGCGCTCCAGTCGTTGGCGGCGCCTTCGGCGAGCATGAGCACGAACGCGATGCCGCCGAGCCCCAGGACTCGCGCCGACAGTCGTCCGTGTGCCTTCTCTGCGGATCCGTCCGTCTTCGCGGTGCGCGGCCGATCCTGCATGAGCCACCGCGCACTCGCGCCGACGACCGCGATCCCGACACCCCCGGCGACCAGGAGTGCCGCGGCCGGTGTCCAGTCGGCGGCGAGTGTCGCGGCGCCGACGAGCGATCCCGCGACCCCGCCGACGGAGAAGAGAGCGTGGAAGGCGGACATGATGGGCCGCCGGTAGCGCTGTTCCACCTCGACGGCCTGCGAGTTCATCGACACGTCGAGGGCACCGTTGGCGAACCCGAAGACGAGAAGTGCGAGACCCAGCTGCCACGCCTCGGTGGCCAGTCCGGGGCCGATCGTGGCGACCGACAGTGTGAGCCCGGCGGCGATCACGGTCCGCCTGCTTCCGAACCGGTCGGCGAGGGGTCCGGTGAGTTGCATGCCGAAGATGGCGCCGATCGCGAGAAGGAGGAGCAGCGATCCGAGCGTGGAGTGGCTGATGCCGGTACGGTCCTCGATCGCGGGAATATGCACCACCCACATCCCGAGGAGGAACCCGTTGATCCCGAAGATCGCGAAGATCGCAGCCCGGGCGGATCTGAGCGGTTCGGGTACCCGTGCGCGCTTGTTCACCGCGGGCGGTTGAGAAGTACTCACGGGCTCAACGTACCGAGGCTCAGAGTTGTGCGAGCAGCGCGACCGGATCGTGCAGCATCGCGGCGACGGAGGACAGGAACCTCGACCCCTGTTCGCCGTCGACGACGCGATGATCGAAGGACACACTCAGTGTGGTGACCCAGCGGACGGCGAGCTCGCCCTCGTGTACCCACGGCCGCCGGGAGACGCTGCCCAGGCACACGATCGCGGATTCGCCGGGGTTGATGATGGGTGTGCCTGTGTCGACACCGAAGACACCGACGTTGGTAAGCGAGATGGTGCCGCCGGTGAGCTGAGCGGGATCGGCTTTACCGCTGCGCGCGATGGCGGTCAGTTCTGTGATCGCCCGGCAGAGTTCGAGCAGGCTCAGCGACTGCGCTTCTCTCACGTGGGGGACGACGAGACCACGCGGAGTGGCCACGGCGATACCGAGGTCGACGTAGTGCTTGGTGACGATCTCCTGGTGCTCTTCGTCCCAGGAAGCGTTGAGATCGGGGTGCTCACGTAGGGCAACGATCATGGCCTTCGCGGCGATGCTGAGGGGAGTCACCGACAGCCCCTCGAATTCCCTTCGACCACGGAGACGTTCGAGGAGTTCGACCGAACGCGTGACGTCGACGGTGACGAATTCGGTGACGTGGGGCGCGGTGAACGCACTGCGGACCATGGCGGCGGCCGTCTGCTTCCGCACGCCCCGCACAGGGGTGCGAGTCTCTCGCTCGCTCGGCCCGGCCGCCCCGCGCGGTGCGGCGGAACCGGCGTACTCCTCGACGTCGTGCCGGGTGACGGCCCCGGACGGACCCGTGCCCGGGACAACGGTGAGGTCGATCCCGCGTTCGCGTGCTGCCAGCCGGGCGGCCGGCGAGGCGTCGGGACGCACGCGTTCGGGCGGTGCCGTGCCCTCCGGCGTCGCGGCCGCGCGTGGCCGTGCACGCCTGCTCTGGGCGGCGGCCTCGGGTCCGTACCCGACCAGCACTGGAGTCCGCGTAGGTGGCGTGTCCGACGCCGAGTCGGTCGCGATCCTGATGAGCGGTGTGCCCACCGGCACGGTGGCCCCGGCGGGAATCAACAGCTCCTCCACGACACCTGCGTAGGGCGACGGTAGTTCGACCAAGGCTTTGGCAGTCTCGACCTCGGCGATGACTTGATTCAGTTCGACGCTCTGGCCGACCTCGACGGACCACGACACCAACTCGGCCTCGGTCAACCCCTCGCCGAGGTCGGGCAGGCGGAATTCCTGCGCCAACGGACACTCCTCTCCTTCGGGCCTCTCCTTCGGGCCTCACTTTCGGGCGGAGCCGGTCAGGCCGCGAGGCTGCGGTCCACGGCGTCGAGCAGGCGATCGGCGTCGGGAAGGTGGTGACGTTCCAGCTTCGCCGGGGGATAGGGAATGTCGAAACCGCCGACGCGCAGAACCGGGGCCTCGAGCTGGTAGAAGCACCGCTCCGATATCCGGGCGGCCACCTCGGCGCCGAGGCCGAGGAACGTCGATGCCTCGTGTGCCACGACGAGCCGGCCGGTTTTGCGGACCGACCGTTCGACGGTGGGGAAATCGATCGGGGAGAGGGACCTCAGGTCGATCACTTCGAGGGAGTTGCCCTCCTGCTCGGCGATGGCCGCAGCCGACAACGCCGTCGGTACGACGGAACCGTACGTGACTATCGTGGCGTCCGAGCCCTCGCGCAGTACACGCGCACTGTGTAACGGCAGGTCGGGTGCAGCGTCCACATCGAATTCTGCTGTGTCCCAATACCGCCGCTTCGGTTCGAAGAACACCACCGGGTCGTCCGACGCGATCGACTGCTGGATCATGTGGAAGGCGTCACCGGGGTTGCTCGGGGTGACCACCCGCAGTCCGGCGGTGTGCACGAAGTAGGCCTCGGGGGACTCCGAGTGATGTTCGACGGCCCCGATTCCACCGCCGTAGGGAATCCGGATGGTCAGGGGTGCCGTCACCTTTCCCTCCGTGCGGTAGTGAATTTTCGCGACCTGCGAGACGATCTGGTCGAAGGCCGGGTACACGAAGCCGTCGAACTGGATCTCGCACACGGGCCGGTATCCGCGCAGCGCCATACCGAAGGCTGCGCCGATTATCCCTGATTCGGCGAGAGGGGTGTCGATCACGCGGTTGTCGCCGAAATCCTTCTGCAGGGTGTCGGTGACCCGGAAGACTCCGCCGAGGCGTCCGACGTCCTCACCCATGATCACGACCTTGCGGTCCCGTTCGAGTGCGCGCCGCAGACCCGCTCCCACAGCCGCACCGAGCGACATTCTTGTGGTGCTCATGACAGTGCCTCCTCGGTGTCGGTGACCGCTGCGAGGTACGCGGCGTACTCGGCGCGCTCCTCCTCGAGGAGCGGATGTTCGCTGGCATAGACGTGATCGAACACGCTGAGCGGCGGCGGCGTGGGTGCGCCGACGGCCCCCGACCGGAGTCGCGCGGCGATCTCGTCGGCGGTGGTCCGAACCCGGGTCAGGAATGCCCCGTCGAGCAGGCCTTCCCGGTCGAGCAGGCGGTGCATGCGGTCGATCGGATCGCGGGCCTTCCATTCCGCGGTCTCCGCCGAAGACCGGTACCGCGTGGGGTCGTCGGAGGTCGTATGGGGACCCATCCGGTAGGTGATGGCTTCGATGAAGGTGGGGCCGCTCCCCTCGCGTGCGCGCTGCGTGGCCTGGCGGGTGACGGCGAGGACGGCGAGGACATCGTTGCCGTCCACCCGGACGGCCGGCATCCCGTAGCCGGCGGCACGCTGGGCGATCGGAACGGGACTCTGCAGGTGCACCGGTTCGCTGATCGCCCATTGATTGTTCTGGCAGAAGAACACGACCGGGGCATTGAAACTCATCGAGAAGCCCAGTGCCTCGGCGATATCTCCCTGGCTGGTGGCACCGTCACCGAAGTAGGCGATGGTTGCGATCTCGGCACCGTCGAGGTGGGCGCCCATTGCGTATCCGGTGGCGTGCAGTCCTTGAGATCCGACGACGATGGCCGGGTTGGTGACCTTCACGCCGTGTGGATCCCAGCCCGAATGGGCGGTTCCCCGCCACATCCGAGTCATTTCTGCGGGGTCGACTCCGCGGCAATAGGCGACGGCATGCTCGCGGTAGCTGACGAAGGCGTAGTCGTCGGGGCGGAGGGCTCGGGCCGAACCGACCTGCGCTGCCTCCTGGCCGAGCATGGGCGCCCACAGGCCGAGTTCGCCTTGTCGTTGCAGAGCAGTGGCTTCCACGTCGATGCGGCGCGTGACAACCAGATCTTCGTACAGTGCGCGCAATTCGTCCGGACCGATATCGCGCACCAGGTTCGTGTACTCGGGCCGTAGGACCCGTCGGCCGTCCGGCTGTAGGAGCTGGACCGGATAGGCAATCTTGTCGACCATCGGACTCACCTCGCTGTGTCGAGTCCCGGGGACCTTGTGAGTTCGCGGGAGACGTGCGCTGCGTTCAGGACATGTATGTGTCCTACTTCACAGCATCCACGGGAACGCGAACTGCGCAAGTGGTCGCATTTCGGTAGAGCAACTTGCCCAGTCGACGAGCCCGCGGAGGAGTCGTACTGCGTCTTATGACCAGTCCGGACGCCGCCGAAGCTGAACTGTTATGGAGTGGTGATCCGATGATCCGTCCGGCGTGGAGGTCTCGGACCGAATCCACCTCACCGTTACCGCCGGTGCGTCACGGTTCCCACCGCACCGGGCCCCCGAGCGGTTAGCATCGAGCGCGTGAATGCTGTGGGGTTGAACGAAGATGCCGTCTCCGCGTGGATTGCCGGACTCGGTGTAGGAGCGATCGCACCGCTGAGCTTCGAACGGATCGGAAACGGTCAGTCGAACCTCACGTATGCGGTCAGTGATGCAGGTGGCGGCCGATGGGTGCTTCGGCGTCCGCCGCTCGGAAACCTGCTCGCCTCGGCGCACGACGTGGTCCGAGAACATCGAATCCTGTCCTCGCTGCAGGGTTCGGACGTGCCCGTGCCGAAAATTCTCGGACTCATCGAAGATCCCGAGGTGACCGACGCCCCACTCGTGTTGATGAGTTACGTGGCCGGCGTGGTGATCGACAGCATCGGGGTCGCCAAGAAATTGACACCCGAGCAGAGGCGCGGTGTCGGGCTCGCGATGGCGCGCGCGCTCGCGAAGATTCACGCCGTCGACCTGGCGGACACCGGGCTCGAGGACCTGGCGAGCCACAAACCCTATGCAGCAAGGCAATTGAAGCGTTGGGCAGACCAGTGGGAAAAGTCCCGTACCCGGGATGTCCCGGAGGTCGAGCAGCTGGCGGACATTCTCCAGCGCAACATGCCTGAGCAGAAGGAGCTGTCGCTCGTGCACGGTGACTTCCATCTGAGCAATGTCATCACGTCGCCCGAGGAGGGCGAGGTGCTCGCCGTGGTGGACTGGGAACTCTGCACCCTCGGAGATCCGCTGGCTGACGTCGGTGCACTTCTGGCCTATTGGCCGGAGGCCGGTGACGAGGATGCCGGACCCTTCCCTGCTTCCACGCTGGAGGGTTTCCCGACGAGGGCCGAACTCGTGGAGGCGTACACCCAGGAAACCGAGCGCGACGTCACGCACGTGGGTTATTGGCACGTGCTGGCACTGTGGAAACTGGCGATCATCGCCGAAGGCGTCCTGCGCCGGGTGACGGACGATCCACGAAACCAGGCCGAGACAGGTGCGCCCACGGTCAAGCTGATCGACGGCATCATCGCCCGGGCCGTGGCCACGGCGGAGGCCGAGGGCCTGCGCTGAACCGAGGCGCTGCTCAGTGGTGCCGGGCGCTCACTTCGTGCCTGGCACCACCAATAGCTTTGCCGCACTGAGAATGTCGGGTGGGATGGGCACCGGCGTGCGCGTCTTCGCGTCGACGTACACGTGGACGAATCGGCCGAGAGCCGCCAGGTCGAGGGCCTTGTCGCGTTCGTCGAGTGCCTCGCCGCGTTCCCGGAAGATGGCGAGCGCATACACGATGCTGCGAGTGCCGAGCCGCTCTATCGACAGTCCCACTTGGAGGCGGTCCGGGAAGGTCAGTTCACCGAGGTACTTGCAGGATGTCTCGGCAACGACGCCGATCGCCGGCAACTCCCGGATGTCCGTGCCCGTTTCTGCGATCAGCCAGGCGTTGACCGCGGTGTCGAAGTACGAGTAGTAGGTGACGTTGTTGACGTGCCCGTAGTGGTCGTTGTCTGCCCAGCGGGTGGGTACCGGCCAGAGGACCGGGAAGTCGTCGGCGGTCGGCAAGGCGGGAACGTCGTCGTGTGTCATCGCTTCGACCTTAAACGTCGAGGTTCCCGTGCCCTGGGCAGGCCCGCCGGACGTGCCGCGCATCGGGCAGAATCGCGTCCTATGTCCGTACCCGACAGTGACGTGCGTTCGCCTTCTTCCGCCGCCCAGCCGGTCAGTGCGGGAATCGTCACGGCCCTGGTGGGATTCACCAGTTCCTTCGCCGTGGTCCTCACGGGTCTGACCGCGGTCGGCGCGAATTCCGCCGAGGCGGCGTCGGGCCTCCTCATACTGTGTGTGACGCAGGCACTGGGGATGCTGTGGTTGTCGCGGCGTTATCGCATGCCGATCACCCTCGCCTGGTCGACGCCCGGCGCCGCGCTCCTCGCCGGGGCCGGGACCGTGGGCGGTGGTTGGCCCGCTGCGGTGGGCGCGTTCGCCATCGTGGGTGTTGCGATCCTTCTCACCGGGTTGTGGCCCCGGCTCGGGCGGGCGATCGCCGCAATTCCTTCCGCGTTGGCGCAAGCGATGCTGGCCGGGGTGCTGCTGCCCCTGTGCCTGGCCCCGGTGCTCGCGCTACGGGACGCACCGCTCGCCGTCGCCCCGGTCGTGCTGGTGTGGCTGGTTCTGCAGCGGTATTCCACACGGTGGGCGGTCCCGGCAGCATTCGCCGCCGCGGGTGTGGTGGTCGCGGTCAGCCTCGTCGTCGGGAAAGTCGGACTGGACGCCAGCGCCTTGCTGCCGGAGTTGGTGCTGACGACACCGACGTGGTCCTGGCAGGCATTGATCGGGATCGCCGTGCCGCTGTACATCGTGACCATGGCGTCGCAGAACATTCCCGGCACCGCAGTGATGAAGTCCTTCGGATACGAGGTCCCGTGGCGGCCCGCGATGCTGGTGACGGGGATCGGAACCCTGGTGGGGGCACCCGCCGGTGGGCACGCCATCAACCTCGCGGCGATCAGTGCCGCCCTCTCCGCGGCACCCACCGCCCACCCCGACCCCCGGAAACGGTGGCGCGCGGCCTTCACCGCAGGCTGGGCGTATCTGGTCCTCGCAGCCTGCTCGGCGGCTGTGGCCGCGCTCATTGCGGCGGCTCCGGTGGGCGTCGTGGAGACGGTGGCCGGTCTCGCCCTACTAGCCACTCTGGGTGGTGCGCTCGCGTCGGCGCTCGCCGACATACGCGAACGGGAAGGGGCTGTCGTCACTTTTCTGATCGCGGCGTCCGGGGTCAGCGTCCTGGGAATCGGTTCGGCCTTCTGGGCGCTGATCGCCGGATTGATCGTGCGGACGGCCCTGCACTTCCGGAGATAATGGGCCGATGACGACCATCGAGGTAGTGCAGGGCGACATCACGACGGTGGCGGTGGACGCGATCGTCAATGCGGCCAACTCCGCCCTTCTCGGCGGCGGCGGCGTGGACGGAGCGATCCACCGTGTGGGCGGACCGGACATCCTGGCCGAGTGCAGGAAGTTGCGGGCGACGACACTGCCCGACGGACTGCCTGCAGGTGAGGCCGTGGCCACGACGGCGGGAAGGTTGCGGGCCCGGTGGGTGATCCACACCGTCGGACCGGTGTACTCATCTTCCGAGGATCGATCACACCTTCTGCGGGGTGCGTACCTGAGCAGCTTGCGCGTGGCGGCCGACCTCGGCGCGGAATCGGTTGCGTTCCCGCTGATCTCGGCCGGTGTCTACGGGTGGCCGGCCGACGACGCCGTCCGTCAGGCCGTCAGTGCAGTGCGCCGATCGGACAGCGGTGTGCCGCGCGTCGTGTTCGTGGCGTTCGACGCTCAGATGGCGGAGAGGCTTCGTGCGGCGGTCGGGTGATCCGCGACCCGCGCCTGTTTCACGACCGCGAATACTCCGACGCCCGCCGGATCTCTTCCGGAGAGGGGCGGACGCCGGTGTACAGGACGAACTGCTCGGCCGCCTGCAGGGCGATCACCTCGGCGCCGGTGATCACGGTCTTGTGGCGTTCGGCCGCCGCTCTGATCAACGGCGTGGTCGGGGGCATCGCCACCACGTCGAACACGGCCTCCGCCGCCTCGATCGCGTCCAGTTCGAACGCCAGAGCGTCCTCCTCGGCACCACCGGCCATCCCGATCGGCGTCGCGTTGATCAGCAGGCCCGGACGAGCGTGACCCAATTCGGATTGCCACGAGAAGCCGTACTGCTTCGCGAGCGCGCCGCCCGTTTCCGCGTTTCGCGCCACCACGGTGACATCGGTGAACCCGAAGTCGCGTACTGCTGCCACCACCGCCTTGGCCATCCCACCGCTGCCCGCGACGGCCACGGACAGCGAGTGTGGAAGTGCGTTCTCCCGCAGCAAGTTTGCCACTGCCTGATAGTCGGTGTTGTAGGCGTGCAGCACGCCGTCCTCGTTGACAATGGTGTTCACCGACTCGATGACCGACGCCGACGAGTGCATGACGTCTACGTGGTCGATCACCTGCTCCTTGAACGGCATCGAGATACCGGCCCCGCGGATACCGAGTGCGCGAATCCCGCCGACCGCGGCCGGCAGGTCGGTGGTGGTGAACGCCTTGTAGACGTAATTCAGACCAAGCTCACCGTAGAGATAGTTGTGAAATCTGGTGCCGATGTTGCTCGGTCGACCGGAAAGCGAGATGCAGAGAACGGTGTCTTTGTCGAGCGTGTTCATCAGCGCAATACTAGTGGTGGGCTCCCATCCGCGCGTGTTGCCGGCTCCGAATACCCCGTGACCACAACAAAGGAGCACGGCTGCATGACTACCACGATCGGTGACCGGCCCCACGCCGCACGAGCGCCCGAGCGGCGACGGCATCTGTTCTCCCGTGCACTCGCGGGAGTGATCGCCGCCGGTGTCGTTCTCGCGGTCGGTGAACTTCTGTCGGTGCTGATCGACCAGAACAGCTCGCCCTTCTACGCAGTGGGTTCCACCACGGTCGACCGCAGTCCGGCCTGGGCGCGCGAGTTCGCCATTTCGACGTTCGGAACGAACGACAAGCCGGCGCTCTTCGCGGGGATGACACTGCTGATCGTGTTGCTTGCCGCAGCGGCAGGCATCGTCGAGCGACCGCGCGCCCCCTTCGGCAGTGCCATCCTCGGAATTCTGGGCGCAGTCGGCGTATTTGCCGCCACACAACGCCCGAGCGCCTCGTGGGTCTACGCGGTGCCGACGCTCGCAGGGGTCGCGGCCGGAATCGTCGTACTCCGCATCTTGACGGCGGCGGCGCAGATGCCGGACGGGGCCGATGGTGCGGATTCGCGGATGCCCCGCCGAAGGTTTCTCGTGCTCGCGGCCACTGCTGCTGCGGCGGCAGCGGCGGCGGGAGCTGTCGGACGGTATCTGGGCCAGCAGATCGCCGGGGCCATCGACAACCGTCGGAATTTCGCGATTCCCTCGGTCGCGGACAAGGCGTCTCCGATCGCTCCGGGAACCGACATCGACGTACCGGGCGCCACCCCGTTCGTCACCGCGAACGACGAGTTCTACCGCATCGACACCGCGCTGCGGGTCCCGCGGATGACGACGGACAACTGGGAGCTGCACATCCACGGAATGGTGGACCGGGAACTCACCCTCACGTGGAACGACCTCGTTGCACGGACCCCGGTCGAACGGATTATCACGTTGACGTGCGTGTCCAACGAGGTCGGGGGAGTCCTCGCCGGCAACGCCACCTGGATCGGGTACCCGATCAGGGATCTCCTCGACGAGGTGGGCGTCGGTGCCGAGGCCGACATGCTGCTCTCGACGAGTATCGACGGCTTCACCGCAGGTACCCCGATCGAAGCATTGCGCGACGGTCGCGACGCAATTCTCGCGGTGGCGATGAACGGTGAGCCCTTGCCGTTCGAGCACGGCTACCCCGTGCGCCAGGTGGTGCCCGGTCTCTACGGTTACGTCTCCGCCACCAAATGGGTGGTGGATTGGGAGTTCACCCGCTTCGACGCGGCCGAGGCGTACTGGACGCAGCGGGGGTGGGCCGAGAAGGCACCGATCAAGACCGCCTCCCGCATCGACGTGCCGGCTCCCTTCGCGCCCTTGGTACCGGGTCCGGTACTGGTCGCCGGAACCGCCTGGGCGCAGCGCCGAGGAATCGAGACGGTGGAAGTGCGGGTAGACAACGGCCCGTGGGAAAAAGCTGCGCTCGCACAGCAATACACCATCGACACCTGGCGTCAATGGACCTGGGAATGGCAGGCGACACCGGGCCTGCACACACTGCAAGTGCGGGCGACGGACCTCAGCGGCAACGTACAGGTCGAGGAACGGACGCCGCCGATTCCAGGCGGCGCCACCGGGTGGCACACACGCTCGTTCACGGTGTCCTGAGGAGCTCACGGACACCTTTCCGCCACATCGGCGAGTGCCTTCCGGTCGGCGGCTGTGACAGGAAGGCCGTACTCGACGGCGACGCTGAGATACTTGCCCGCATAGAAGCAGTGATACGCGGGATTCGGCGGAAGCCAGTCGCCGGGAGTCTGGTCTCCCTTGTCCTGGTTGTCGTCGCCGTTGACGGCCAGCAATTCGAACATCACGTCGTTGGCGAACCGTATTCGGCGCTCCAGTGGCCACGTGGACGCACCCATGTCCCAGGCCGCGGCCAACGGGTAGACGTGGTCGATCTGCACGGCCTTGGCGTCGCTGCGGTCGAAGGTGACGAGATCGCCGGAGTACGGGTCCGCGAGGACCCCGCTCAGCACGACACACTCCCGGGTGCCGTCCCGGAACGACACCGATCGCAGGTCGGTGGCCAGCACGTTGTTGCGGGTGTCGCATCCGTCGTGCCCCGCTGGAGCGCTCTGGGCGTCTGTCCACGCCGGACCGAAGACGCACTGTTCCTTGCCTGAGCACCCGCGTTGGTACCCACCCGGGTGCGGGCGGGACTCGACCGTCTCGACCTGTGCCAGCAACTGTTCGATATGCTCGCGTGGCGGACTGCCGGGCGCCGGGCCCGGCCCGCTCAGATCGAGGGTCGATACCCCGCAGCCACTGACCGCAAGAGCCCACAGCACGACATACAGAACCCTCATTGCGTCCCCCCGGCGCTCGACGAGTGTCCGAACCGTCGACCCGCAGTATCGCGCGGGCCACCGACACGTCAGGTGAAGGGTAACTGCACGGCGGCGATCGAGGACAGGTGGGCACCGTCGTGCCCGATCACCCACGACCCACCACTCTCTCGGCACTCCGCCAGGACGTCGAGGGTGCGGAGGAGGAAGAAGATGGCTTCGCTGGGGACCGGCGTGATGGCAAGTTGATGCGCCTCACCGTGTTTCATCCCGTCGAGCCAGACGCCGGACTGCCCGTCGAGGCGGATCGTCACGATGTGCGTTGCGTCGACGAATGCATACTTCCGCTGCTCCCACGGGGTGGTGAGTGCGTATCCCTGCTCGAGAACCTGAATGAGGATGCTCATGGGCCGACTCCGAGTCTCCGGCGTGGCGGGCGGACAAGTTCCAGCATCTCACCTGCCTCCTGCACGACGCCATGGCCCGGGCGGCGGAAATGTCGACACGGCGCTCGACCTCCGGCCGCTCTACCCGGCGCTCGACCTCCGGCCGCTCTACCCGGCGCTGCTCGGATCGGCGGTGAACCGGTCGAGGACGGCGCGCGCACATCGCACGACCGTCGAGCGGTCGTAGGAGACGACGTAGTCGAATTCGCGTTCCGAATCTGCCTCTCCGCGGTGAAGATCCACGGCGGAGAGAACGCAACAGAAGTGGGGGCCCAGTACCACGACGTTCCACTCCTCCACCAGCTCATCGTCCGCCGCGAGGGGAGCCTGATGAATGCCCTCGTCCACCGTGTGACCCATGCCGACGCCGTACACACCTGCGTAGGCGATCCGGCTCGCCATGTTCTGCCAACGGGTACGCGTCCGGTCGGTGAAGTGCTCGGCGCGCTGGAAGGTTCCCAGCACCAGGGTTTCGGGCCCCGCGGCGGCGGCGTGCGTCTCGAGGGTGGTGCTCATGGTCACCAGGAGTCGCTTGAGACTCTGGACAGCGGTGCGCCCGGAGGAGGCGATGGCGTGTGGTGAGCGCGAGTCGTGGTCGGGAGTGTTCCAGGTCGGCGCGGGCGGGAACGGCTCGACAGTCGCGGAATCCGGCCACGACGCCGGGGCCGACTCGATGTCCTCGAGATGCTCGCCGACCCCGTACGTCGCTCCCAGGCTGAGCGCACGCCGGCGCTGCACCTCGGTGCCCACTCCGGTGGCGACCACCACAGCGCCGGAACTCTCCACGCGTGCAGCCACCGCATGCGCGGTGCGGGCGATGTCCGAGTCCGGGCGACGCGTGATCATGGCGGGCGCGAGGAGGATGATGTCCGGCTCGATCAGTGACAGCAGTGCGATGGCTGCGGGGTGGGTGCCTACCTCGTCCACAGCGATGAGCCTTCCGCGGCCGCGTGCATCCGCGACGGCCCGCAGTGCGCGGGACGGATCGGTAGTGAATATCGCGGCGGTGACCACGACGATCTCTCTGCGCAGGCACTCGGCATCGGCTGCGCGGTTCTCCAGGCCGGGGAGGGAGTCGAGGTCGATCGACACCAGTACGGGAACGCCGTCCGCTGTTACCGTACCGGCGACGTCCCAGGTGAGATGGTCGAGCTCACGCTTCTCATTCATGGCCCGGGCCACGGTCCGTAGTGCTTCGGGGGTAGCGAGTGGGCCGTCCGCGGGCCCGCGCAGCTGCACTTCGAGAGCGGCCAGCGCCCCATTGTCCAGGCGTCGCACGGCCGCCGTGTGCGGCGAGACTGCCAGTCCGCCCACTTCAGCATTGTCGACGGACCGGTCAGGATTGTCGACGGACTGGTCAGGGGCGAGAACGAACATGCCGCGATTCTCGCACTCGTGACTCGTGCGCCGCAGCAGGGCACGGAGATCGCCGTTACCGTTCCGTGACTATTCGTTATCGCTTCGTGACTTTGTGGTCGCCGCCGCGACATGAGCGGCGGCAACGATCAGGACAGCGTCGTACGGTTTGGTCTCAGTAGAAAAGGTGGCGAACATGAGTGACTCACCGAAAATCGGGCGTTACCACGATGCTCTCCTCGCTCTCACCCTGGCGACAGATCGACCCGCACGCCTCGTCGAGACGGCGGCAGGTGTAGGTGTGCGCGTCGATCTGACGCTCGGCTGTCACCTCCTGGCGATCGCCACGGCCGACGGCGCCCTGCGGGATGCCGACGCCGATGGTGGCTGGACGGTGCACTTCGTCGGCCGCGGATCGGTCGACGCCGAAGAACCACTCGTCACCGTGCACGGCGACTGGCTCGTCGATGCGGTCGACCAGGTCTTGGCCCGAGTCGGTGCGCTCGACGGCCGGCAGTTGTGCCGCCCGACCCCCAACCGGTCCGCACGCTGGCCCTCCGACGCTCGCGAAGCTGTCTGACGGGACGAGCCGAGCGGCGGGCGACTAACCCACCTCGATCACGACCTTGCCCGCGGCGTGGCCGGACTCGACCAGCGCCAGTGCCTCACCCGCCTGCTCGAGCTGGAAGCGGTGGGTGACCCGCGGGTCCAGGACACCGGAGGCCACCAGGGCAGCCAATTCGGCGAAGACTGCGGTGGTGCGTCTGCGTTCCACGCTCGAACCGCCGAGATCACGGGCAGCGAGCGGGTCGCCGACGCTGACGATCGCGGCCGGATCTAGGACGAGCCGGGCCGCTTCGGCCAGCGCGTCGCCCCCGACCAGGTCGAATACGGCATCGACCGGCTCCGATATCCGTGTCGCCAAACCGGCGCCGGACTCGACCCACTCCGCGCCGAGCGACTCGACCACGTCACGCTTACTCCGGCTCGCGACTGCGAGAACACTGACGCCCCGGGCTGCCGCCAATTGCAGCGCAGCGACCCCGACGCCGCCGCCGGCACCGATCACGAGTAAACGGCTTCCTGCGGGCAGGTTCAGCGTGGACATCGCGTCGTAGGCGGTGCCTGCTGCCACGGGAAGGGTGGCGGCGTCGGCGAAGGAGACGGACCCGGGCTTGTGTGCCGTCGACGACGCATTCAGCATCGTGTGATCGGTGTACCCGCCGTAACCGGTGGCCGTCGCTCCGAACACGGCATCGCCGACCGCGAAGTCGGCGACCCGAGGACCGACCGCGGTGACCACTCCCGCCACCTCGCGGCCCAGCACCGCCGGAAGCGTGACGGGCACGGTGTCCTTGCGGGTACCTGCCCGCACCTTCCAATCGGCGGGATTCACCCCGGCCGCGTGCACAGCCACCTGCAGCTGTCCGGGGCCCGGGAACGGGACGGCAACGTCGAAGAACTGCTGGGTTTCGGGGCCGCCGTACTCGCGGAAGCCGTATGCGGTGCTCACGCCTCAACTCCTATCACGGACGGCGCGTTCGCGGATCGGGCACGACGAAGCCCGCCGGGCATCCCGACGGGCTCATTGTCGACAGGTCAGGAGCTGCCGAACAGGCCGCCCAACGATCCTGTGCCGCCCCCGCCGCCACCCTCGCCGCCCATCAACGGTCCGAGCGCCTCGAGCAGGGCGAGCAAGCCTTCGAGCATCTGTGCAAAGTCCATTTCTTCCTCCGATCACTGCAGTGGTTCCGGCAGCGATCCGTGGTGCGCTTCGGCGCGGACAGCCGCCACCCCGTTCATCGGTCCGGCACCGGCCACGGTTACACCGAAAATGCAGGGACTTCGGATGCTGTCGGCTCCGCCTGATTGGATGGGTCCATGCTGCACGGTCTCTGGACACCCGGTTCGGGACTCATGCTGTGGGTCGAGGACCGGGATCTCGTGGCCGAGGAGTCCGCCGCCGATGCTGTCGGCCGGGTATTGCAGCGCAAGTTCCGGCACCATGTCAAGGTGCCGATGCCGGCGCCCTCGGGTCCGGAGCTGGTCGAGTGGCCGGCGGTGGCTTTGGCCCCGCCCGATGCCGCGGGGTTCCTGCTGGCGGTGTCGCCGTGGGATTCGCGGATCGCCGGCGATTTGCGATACCTCGCCCATACGGTGCGCGGAATCGAGCGATGGGCGCGTGCCGGTCGGGTGGTCCCCGAGACGCATCGTGCGGAGGGCACATGGTGGCCGCGTTGGCGACTGCTCGGCGGTGAACGACAGCGTGCCTGGCTGACCGAACTCACTGTCGCGATGCCGCCGGTGCAGCGCCACGGGAGCGGCGCCCGCTCCGTGCTGGACGACCTCGTCACCGAACTCACCGACCCGATCACCCGTCACGTTCTCGGGAACCGCCCGCTCGACGGTCGGCGCAGCCATCCGCCGCATCCGTTCCTCGCCGCGCTCGTGCACGGCGATTCCTACGAAGAGGGAACGCCGCAACTGTCCGGTTCGCTCGACCGCTGGCGTGACAGTCTCACAGTGGACGAGCCCGAACTGGTGTTGCGCCTGCTCGAACCGGACGACGCCGACGTCGAGGGGGACTGGGATCCGGACACCGCCCTGTGGCGGCTGGAGGTGTGCCTGCGTCCGGAAGGCGAAGCCCCGGTTCCGATTCCCCTGCACCACACGGACGCGAGCCGCCTCCAGATCGGTGTCCGCAAATTGACGGAGGCCGTGTCGGCGTATCCGCGACTGCAGGACGTGCCGAGCGACCCCGACAGCCTCGATCTGTTCCTCCCTACCGCGGTCGTGATCGACCTGGTCGGGCACGGGGCGGTCGCGTTGAAAGAGAAGGGCATCAGCCTGTTGCTGCCGCGGGCCTGGAGTGTGGCGTCGCCGTCCATGCGGTTGCGGGTCAGTTCGCCGGGGACCCCGGCGAGCGCGGAGAACCGGTCGGTCGGCAAGGACCAGTTGGTGCAGTACGACTGGGAGCTGGCGCTCGGGGACACCGTCCTGACGGCCGCCGAAATGACTCGGTTGGTCAATTCCAAGAGCCATCTGGTGCGGCTGCGCGGCGAATGGGTGCGGGCCGATTCCGAAGTGCTCGCCCGCGCGGCACGCTACGTGACGGAACGGCAGGGAAGTGGCGACCGTGCCATCGTCGACTTGATCAAAGACCTCATCGCCGATGATCTCTCGCGCCTTCCGGTGGACGAGGTGACGGCGAGCGGGTGGGCTGCCGCGTTACTCGAAGGCGACGTGCAACCGGAGCAGGTTCCGGTCCCCGACCGGCTGGACGCCATCTTGCGGCCGTATCAGCAGCGGGGGCTCGACTGGCTGGCGTTCATGAGCAGGCTCGGACTGGGGGCCGTGCTCGCCGATGACATGGGCCTGGGTAAGACCCTGCAACTGCTGGCGTTGCTGGCGCACGAGAACGCACCTTCGCCGACACTTCTGGTGTGCCCGATGTCCGTGGTCGGCAACTGGCAACGAGAGGCGGCCCGCTTCGTTCCGACCTTGCGTGTGCATGTCCACCACGGCCCGCAACGGCTGACCGGTGAGGAGCTGACGGCTGTGGTCGGTGCGAGTGACCTGGTAATCACCACGTACGCGTTGCTGGCACGCGACCTCGCGCAGTTGAAGGAACAGCAGTGGCGCCGGGTGGTGCTCGACGAGGCGCAGCACATCAAGAACTCGAAAACGTCCCAGGCCAGGGCTGCCCGTAGTATCCCCGCTGCGCACCGGGTGGCGTTGACCGGCACACCCGTCGAGAACCGGCTCGACGAATTGCGTTCCATTCTCGATTTCGCGAATTCCGGCATCCTCGGCTCCGAGGCGATGTTCCGCAAACGCTTCGTCGTTCCGATCGAGCGGGAGCAGGACGAGACCGCCGTGGCCCGACTGCGGGCCGTCACGTCACCGTTCGTGCTCCGGCGGGTCAAAACCGATCCGGCGGTCATCGCCGACCTCCCTGACAAGTTCGAGATGACGGTGCGCGCCAATCTCACCGCAGAACAGGCGGCGCTGTATCGGGCGGTGGTCGACGACATGATGGCGCAGATCAAGGACAAGAAGGGGATGAAGCGCAAGGGTGCCGTGCTTGCCGCGCTGACCAAACTCAAGCAGGTATGCAACCATCCTGCGCACTTTCTGCGGGACGGGTCCGCGGTGACGCGCCGCGGTCAGCACCGGTCGGGAAAGCTCGGTCTTGTCGAGGACATCCTGGACTCCGTACTGGCCGACGGCGAGAAAGCGTTGCTGTTCACCCAGTTCCGCGAGTTCGGCGATCTCGTGGCACCGTACCTGTCGGAACGTTTCGGTACCGCCGTGCCGTTTCTGCACGGAGGCGTCACCAAACAGAAGCGCGACGACATGGTGGCGGCATTCCAGGGTGACGGCGGACCGCCGATCATGCTGCTCTCACTCAAGGCAGGGGGTACCGGGCTCAACCTCACGGCGGCCAATCACGTCGTGCACCTCGACCGATGGTGGAATCCGGCGGTCGAGAACCAGGCCACCGACCGGGCGTTCCGCATCGGGCAGCGCCGAGACGTCCAGGTGCGGAAACTGGTGTGCGTGGGCACGCTCGAGGAACGGATCGACGCGATGATCGCGACCAAACAGGAGTTGGCTGATCTCGCGGTCGGAACCGGTGAGAATTGGGTGACGGAGATGAGCACCGAACAGCTCGGCGAGCTGCTGCGACTCGGCGACGAGGCGGTCGGCGAATGACGGATCGGCGCCCTGCACCGCATTTCGCTCGGTACGGCTCACGACGACCGGTGCAGGGCGGGCTGGCAGCACGCTCGCGGCGGGGAGCATTCGGCCACACCTGGTGGGGACGGGAACTGGTCGACATCATCGAGTTCGTCGGCGACAAGGGGCGGATGAGCCGTGGCCGCAGCTACGCGCGCAGCGGACAGGTCGTCTCCCTCGAAATCCGCCATGGGATGGTGACCGGCGAAGTCCAGGGCAGTCAGCTCCAGCCGTTCGTCGCGACCGTCTCGATCGACCGGCTCGACGAGGGCGAGATCGCCGAATTGGTCACGCTGGTGCGGAAACAGCCCGGCAGCCTTGCGATGCTCGCGGGTGGGGCAGTGCCGGAAATTCTCGGTCCGCTCCTACTACCGTCCGGCTCTTCGGCGCTCCAGTACGACTGCACCTGTCCGGACGACGGCTGGCCGTGTAAGCACGCCGCTGCGGTCGCATATCTGACCACGGAGCGGATCGACGAGAACCCCTTGGAGATACTGACCCTGCGCGGGGTCGACCTCGACATGCTGATCGAGGGAGTCGGCGGTGGCACCGCCGAGGAAGATGTCGCCGATTGGTTCGGTGACAGCGCCCAACTACCCGCCCTACCCGACACCGACTTCCGGGCGGCGGTCGACGACCTCGACCCACTGCTGCTGCGCAAGGCGATCCGATCCGTGTGTGCCGACGAGCGCGAGGTGGACGCCGCCATCGCGGACCTGAACACGCTATATCAGCATCTCCGTTGATCCTGGCGTTGGGTGATGTGGTGCTCCCCGCCGTGAGCGGGAGAATCGGTAGGTGACCCTGCACGAGCTGTGGGCAGCGGCCTGGCCGATGATCGTCGGTGCGGCTGCCGGCATCGCTGTGTTCTGGCTGCTGCTGGTGGTCGCTCTGATGCGAGCGAATCCCGGGACTATGCCCGTTACCGATGTACTTCGGTTGTTGCCGGACGTCGTGCGTCTCGTGCGTCGACTGGCAGGAGATCCCACGCTTCCCCGGGGCATCCGCATCCGGCTCACGCTTCTACTGATCTACCTCGCCGCACCGATCGACGTCATACCCGACTTCATCCCCGTCATCGGATATGCCGATGACGCACTGGTGGTGGCTCTCGTTCTACGCTCGGTGACCCGTCGAGCGGGCGCACACGCACTTGCCCGGCATTGGCCCGGCACTCCTGAAGGTCTTGCGGCCGTACAACATATCGCGCAACCGCGAGCGCACCGTCGTGCCTGACGGTGCGTTCGGAGGGGAAGCGCTCCGGAAAGCCCGCTCCGGGTCAGTGTTTGAACACGTCCTTGACTCGCTCGGCGGCCTTCTTCACACTGGCCTTCCGTTGATCCGCTTTGCCGATGTTCTTCAGCTCGTTGTCTCCGGTGGCCCGGCCGATCGATTCCCGGGACCTTCCCGCAGCGTGCTGGACGGCGTTCTTGGCCTTGTCGACGATGCTCATGGCGTGCTCCTCCGAGTGGATGACGTCCACTGCAATCCTAATCCGATTGCGGTACAGCCACCTCGACAACTCATCGGATGCACATCCTTTCGACGCACCGCCGGCCGCACCGCGGACTAGGCTGGCGTTCGTGCGGTCGGCATCGGGCCGACCGGTGATCGGGAGGAGCCTGCCGTCAGCCGCAAACGCTGTGACATGCGCGAGTTCACCTATACCGAGGTGGGCGCCAGTCGCGACCTTCCGTTTCCGAGTGGATACCACCATCTCGACGAGCAGAAGGTGATCGGTCGTGGTTCCGCAGTGTTCGACTCCGCCGTCGCACAGCTGTTCACCTGGGGGATGCACCGCGGCGCCGGCGTGAAGGTCGGCCTCGATACTCCTACGGCGACTCCCGACGCCGCCGTCGAGCTTCGGTGGGGGATCGGTCCGGTCGGACTCACCTTCTGTTGCCGGGTGATCTACGTCGTCGACGAGCCCCGTGTCAAGGGTTTCGCCTACGGGTCGCTCGAGGGACACCCGGAAACGGGGGAAGAGCGATTCGTCGTCGAACACCGACCGGACGACACCGTCGTTGCGATCATCTCCGCTTTCTCGCGGCCCGGCCGGTGGTTCACCCGACTCGGCGGCCCCGCGAACCGGGCAGTGCAGAAGGTGATGACGCGGCGCTATCTCGACGCGTTGGTGTCACAGAAGCGATAACTTCGCGTCCTGCTGTCGGAGAACTGCATGCACGGCCGCGCCGTATGCCAGATGCGGGACGATGTCGCTGAGCCAATCCTGGACCGACCAATTCCGCGGATCACTGATGCCGCGGACGGCGATCGGGATGTCCGTGGCAGCCATCGCACCCGCACCGATGGCTACGGCACCTACTGTCGGCGACAAGCGAATTCCGGTGCGGCGGACCAGGCCGGCGCCCACTGCAATGCCCAGGCCCACAGCAATTCCGCCGAGTGCGCCCAGCCCCGTCCGGCGGGACTGCATGGCACTTCCGCGCCCCGGTATTCGAACTCCGAGACTCGCGGCGACCGAATCGATCGTCTCTTCGGGGACCGTACTTGCGGGACGGCCGCGGACCACCATGTCGAGGTACGTCACCGTGTTGAGTGCGGTCACCCCGGCCGCTCCGGCGACGAGCCCGGACGTGACTGTGTTCATGACGACCCTCCCCGAAAATTCGGCCGGATGCAGCGCGGATGCGCTCACAGAGCGAGCATCCCCACTCGATGGAGTCGGCAAACCTCACGGGTAGCAGTCGGCGGCTGCCGCTGCGGTCAAGCCAAGGACAGCCGCTCGACGTGCCGCACAGCGGCCTCGAGGTGCCGGTCCGCGGTGGTCAAATCCAGACGGGCGTCACTGAGATTGTCGATCACCTCGAGCACCACGGATTCGTCGCTGCTGGTGAGCAGGCTCCGGTCGAGCAAGTCGAATGCTTCGGTAAGGTCCTTGATCCGCTGTTCGAACGCGTTCAGATCGGACCGCAGTCGAGCGGTGGACTGGACAAGGTCGTCAACCGTCGCGGTCATGCCGGCACCCCTCGTTCGCACCTCGTCGGGTCGCGTCCGCGGAAAAACCGGGCGGCCAGACTCCACGAAATAGATACCACCGTTCCTTGATCGGTAAACCACGCGCGCCGGATGCTTTCGTCGACGGGTATGCCGGAAACGACGCGGGTTATGGTCGTACGGTGACCGATCCGTGGCAGCCCCGCGCGGCCGGAGTGCTGGAACTTCCGTCGGGTCGACGCGTGCGCGGACGGGGGCTGAGGCGCCCGGTTCCGCCCGCTCCCCATCCCACCTTTGCGCTGTATCTGCTGGGCCGCCGCCCGCCGTCCGTCGAGTGGGAACATCGCTGGCTTCGCTGGCCCGATTTCTGGTTGCCGTCCGATCGCAGCGAGGCGACGGCTGCGCTGCGCGAAGTGTGGGCGCGCGCAGAGTCGGATCGCGTCGAGATCGCCTGTGGGGGAGGCGTCGGGCGCACCGGCACAGCGCTTGCCTGCCTCGCCGTACTCGACGGAGTGCCCAACTCGGCGGCGGTCGACTACGTCCGCCGGCACTATTCTCCCCGCGCCGTGGAGACACCGTGGCAACGCCGGTTCGTTGCTCGCTTCGCGTCTGCCGACGAGCCGTGAGTCGTCGGCATGACCGACGGTTGGCTCACGACGCCCGGCGTCTCGCGATTCGCACCTAGACATGCAAGGACATCCAACTATAGGATGGGCTACATATTCGGAACTCCCTGATTCATCGAGCAAGAAACGGGTTCGCACAATGGTTCAAGAGCTATCCCACTTCGTCGGCGGCAAGCGTGTACCGGGTGCCTCCAACAGGTTTGGCGACGTCTACGATCCCAACACCGGTGCGGTGCAGTCGCGGGTGCCGCTGGCGGACAAGGCCGAGACCGAGGCGATCATCGCCAACGCGGTGGAAGCGCAGCGCGAATGGGCCGCTTTCAATCCGCAGAAGCGCGCACGCATCCTCATGAAGTTCCTGCAGTTGGTGCAGGGCGAGATGGACTCGCTGGCACGCCTGCTCTCGTCCGAGCACGGCAAGACCGTTCCCGACGCGAAGGGCGACATCCAACGAGGACTCGAGGTCATCGAGTTCGCTGTCGGCGCCCCGCATCTGCTCAAGGGTGAGTACACCGAGTCCGCGGGCACCGGCATCGATGTGTACTCCATGCGCCAGCCACTCGGTGTCGTCGCCGGGATCACGCCGTTCAACTTCCCGGCCATGATTCCGCTGTGGAAGGCCGGACCGGCCCTCGCATGCGGTAATGCCTTCATCCTCAAGCCCTCCGAGCGCGACCCCTCGGTGCCGCTGCGCCTCGCCGAACTGTTCCTCGAGGCCGGTCTGCCGGCCGGAGTCTTCAACGTGGTCAACGGTGACAAGGAAGTGGTCGACGTCCTCCTCACCGACGACCGCATCAAGGCAGTCGGTTTCGTCGGGTCCACCCCGATCGCGCAGTACATCTACGAGACCGCTGCTGCCCACGGCAAGCGCGCGCAATGCTTCGGCGGCGCCAAGAACCATGCCATCGTCATGCCCGACGCCGACCTCGACGAGGTGGCCGACGCGCTCATCGGCGCGGGTTATGGTTCGGCCGGCGAGCGCTGCATGGCCATCTCGGTTGCCGTTCCGGTCGGCGAGGAGACGGCCGACGCTCTCGTCGCGAAGCTGAAGGAGCGTGTCGCCGGCCTGAAGATCGGTCGCAGCGACGACGAGAACGCCGACTTCGGGCCTCTGGTCAGCAAGGACGCCCTCGAGCGCGTCGACAGTTACATCCAGATCGGCATCGACGAAGGTGCGGAGCCCGTGGTCGACGGCCGCGGGTTCATTCTCGAGGGCCACGAGAACGGCTTCTTCGCCGGGGCCACCCTGTTCGACAAGGTGACCACGGACATGCGGGTATACAAGGAAGAAATTTTCGGACCCGTCCTGCTGGTGGCCCGTGCCGCCGACTACGAAGAGGCGCTGCGTCTGCCCACCGAGCACGAGTACGGCAACGGCGTCGCGATCTTCACCCGCGACGGCGACACCGCCCGCGACTTCACCAACCGCGTGAACGTCGGCATGGTCGGCGTCAACGTCCCGATCCCCGTGCCGATCGCGTACCACACCTTCGGCGGGTGGAAGCGCTCCGGCTTCGGCGACCTCAACCAGCACGGTCCCGACTCGTTCCGCTTCTACACCAAGACCAAAACCGTGACGCAGCGTTGGCCCTCGGGCAAGAAGGAAGCAGGCTCCGCTCCTGACAACCACTTCGTCATCCCCACCATGAACTGAAACGGAACCCCATGTTTACCTTGACCGATGACGAGCGGGCGATCAGTGAGACGGCCCGTGACTTCGCGGCCGAGCATTTGGCGCCGTTTGCCGTGGAGTGGGATCAGTCCAAGCATTTTCCGGTGGATGTGCTGCGTAAGGCGGCGTCGTTGGGGATGGGCGGGATCTACATCCGGGAGGATGTGGGTGGCTCGGAGTTGACCCGGGTGGACGCGGCCCGGATCTTCGAGCAGCTCGCGAGGGGGTGTCCGTCGATCGCTGCGTATATCTCGATCCACAACATGGTGACGTGGATGATCGACAGGTTCGGCACCGAGGAGCAGCGCCGTGCGTTCGTGCCGGGGTTGTGTGCGATGGATCAGTTGGGTAGTTACTGCCTGACCGAGCCGGGTGCGGGGTCGGATGCGGCGGCGTTGAGCACCCGGGCGGTCCGCGACGGTGACGCTTACGTCCTGAACGGGGTCAAGCAGTTCATTTCCGGGGCGGGGACGTCGGATGTGTATGTGGTGATGGCCCGCACGGGAGACAGCGGGCCGAAGGGGATTTCCGCGTTCATCGTTCCGAAGGAGTCGGCGGGGCTCTCGTTCGGGCCGAACGAGGTGAAGATGGGCTGGAACGCCCAACCGACCCGGCAGGTGATCTTCGAGGATGTGCGGGTGCCGGCGGCGAACCTCCTCGGCAGCGAGGGTGGTGGTTTCCGGATCGCGATGGCCGGTTTGAACGGGGGCCGGCTCAATATCGCGGCGTGCTCGGTTGGTGGTGGGCAGGCGGCGCTGGAGAAGGCGGTCGCGTATCTCGCGGACCGGAAGGCGTTCGGTGCGCCGCTGCTCGACTCGCAGGCGTTGCAGTTCCAGCTCGCCGACATGCGCACCGAACTCGAGGCGGCCCGCACCCTGTTGTGGCGGGCCGCGGCCGCCCTCGACGAGGGGGCTCCGGAGGTGGTGGAGCTGTGTGCGATGGCGAAGCGGTTCGCCACCGACACCGGTTTCGAGGTCGCCAACCGGGCGCTGCAACTGCACGGCGGGTATGGCTATCTGGCCGAGTACGGCATCGAGAAGATCGTCCGGGATCTGCGGGTGCACCAGATCCTCGAGGGCAGCAACGAGATCATGCGGGTCGTCATCGCCCGCAGCATCGTCGGAAATAAAGGAGCGGCAGGGTGAGCGACCTGAATTCGGAATCTGAGGTCATTGTCGACACGCGGGATGGTGTGGGCCGGCTTGTGCTGAATCGGCCCAGGGCGATCAACGCCCTCAACCACGGCATGGTCGGGCAGATCGCGGCGGCGTTGGCCGCATGGTCCGACGATGACGCGGTGGGGGCGGTGCTGCTCACCGGGGCCGGTGAGCGGGGGTTGTGCGCGGGCGGGGACATCGTGTCGATCTACCACGACGCCAAGGAGGGCGGTACCGGGTCGCGGGAGTTCTGGCGCGAGGAGTACATCCTGAACGCGGCCATCGCGAACTACCGGAAGCCGTATGTGGCGATCATGGACGGCATCGTGATGGGCGGCGGCGTCGGGGTCTCCGCGCACGGCAGCGTCCGGATCGTCACCGAGCGGTCGATGATCGGGATGCCCGAGACCGGGATCGGGTTCGTCCCCGACGTCGGCGGCACCTACCTGTTGGCCCGCACCCCCGGGGAGTTGGGCACCCACATCGCGTTGACCACCGCCCGGCTCAGTGCCGGTGATGCGATCGCGTGCGGGTTCGCCGACCACTTCATCCCCTCGGAGAAGATCGACGCGTTCGTTCAGAAGCTGTCCGACACCACGGTGGAGGACGCGCTGGCCGCGTTCACCGAACCCGCCCCGCCCTCGGAGTTGCTGGGCCAGCAGGGGTGGATCGACGCGGCGTACTCCGCGGGCAGTGTTCCCGAGATCGTCGCGCGCCTGCGCGGCAGTGGGGTGCCCGAGGCTCAGAAGGCGGCCGAGCAGATCCTGTCGAAGTCGCCGACCGCGTGCGCGGTCACCCTACGGTCGTTGCGCCGGGCCCGGGCGGCGGGCAGCCTCGAGGAAGTGTTGAACGAGGAGTTCCGGGTGTCCGTCGCCTGCCTGAGCTCCCCTGATCTCGTCGAGGGCATCCGGGCGCAGGTCGTGGACAAGGACCGCAACCCGCAGTGGTCACCCGCCACGATCGACGAGGTGACCGACGAGGACGTCGACGCGTTCTTCGCCCCGCTCGGCGACCTCGAACTCGGCCTGACGGCCCCGCAGCGCCAGCACTGACCACCAGCGACACGCGTCCAGGAGGGACTGCATCATGAGCACGATCGGATTTCTGGGACTCGGCCACATGGGTGGTCCGATGGCGGCCAACCTCGTCAAGGCGGGGCACACGGTGGTCGGTTTCGACCTCGCGCCCGCCGCCCTCGAGCAGGCCACCAAAGACGGTGTCACCGTCGCCGAGTCGGCCGTCGACGCCGTCCGCGAGGCGGAGGTGGTGATCACGATGCTGCCGAACGGCACACTCGTCCTCGGCCTGTACAAGGAGATTTTGCCGGCCGCGAAGCCGGGCACCCTGTTCATCGATTCGTCCACCATCGACGTCGCGGACGCCCGCGCGGCGCACGAGGAGGCCGTCACCGCCGGGCACCGCTCGGTCGACGCACCCGTCTCCGGTGGCGTCGTGGGCGCGGCCGCGGGCACGCTCGCGTTCATGGTCGGCGGCACGGCGGACGACTTCGAGGCCGCGAGGCCGCTGCTCGAGGTGATGGGCAAGAAGGTTGTGCACTGCGGGAACCCCGGGAACGGTCAGGCCGCGAAGATCTGCAACAACATGATTCTGGGGGTGTCGATGATCGCCATCAGCGAGGCATTCGTCCTCGGCGAGAAGCTGGGACTGAGCAACCAGGCCCTGTTCGACGTCGCGTCCAACGCGTCCGGCCAGTGCTGGGCGCTGACCACCAACTGCCCGGTGCCCGGACCGGTACCGACCAGCCCGGCCAACAACGACTACCAGCCCGGCTTCGCGGCCGCGTTGATGGACAAGGATCTCGGTCTCGCCGCGAACGCGCTGAAGACCAACGGCGTCGAGGCGGACCTCGGGCTGCGTGCCGCTGAGCTGTACAGCCGGTTCCACGCCGCCGGTGGTGGTGGTCAGGACTTCTCGGCCATCATCAACGACATCCGCGACCGTTCTACCAAGGGAGACCAGTGACCGACTTCGAGACCATCCTGCTCGACCGTAAGGGCCGGGTCGGGATCATCACCCTGCACCGTCCGAAGGCGCTCAACGCCCTGAACTCACAGCTGATGCGCGAGGTCGTGTCGGCGGTGGAGGAGTTGGAGAAGGATCCGGAGATCGGGGCCATCCTGATCACCGGATCGGATCGGGCCTTCGCCGCGGGTGCGGACATCAAGGAGATGCAACCCAAGTCGTACATGGACGTCTACCTCGACGACTTCTTCTCCGCCTGGGACAAGGTGGCCGCGGCCCGCAAGCCTACGATCGCCGCGGTCGCCGGGTACGCGCTCGGCGGTGGATGCGAGTTGGCGATGCTCTGCGACATCCTGATCGCCGCCGACACCGCGAAGTTCGGGCAACCCGAGATCAAACTCGGGGTCATTCCCGGGATCGGCGGCTCGCAGCGGCTGACCCGGGCGGTCGGCAAGGCCAAGGCCATGGAACTGTGCCTGACCGGCCGGAACATGGACGCCGAGGAAGCCGAACGCGCCGGACTCGTCTCGAGGATCGTGCCCGCCGCGGACCTACTCGACGAGGCCCTGCAGACCGCGACCACCATCGCCGACATGTCCCTACCGGTCGCGATGATGGCGAAAGAAGCAGTCAACCGGTCCTTCGAAACCACCCTCACCGAAGGAATCCGCTTCGAACGACGAGTCTTCCACTCCACCTTCGCCACCGAAGACCAAAAAGAAGGCATGACCGCGTTCGTCGAAAAACGCCCACCGGTATTCAAACACCGCTAGTAGCCGTCACAAGAACTGTTGCCCCGCACCGAAAAACACGGTGCGGGGCAGCAGTCTTCTCACCACTTGGTGGGGGCGTCTCCGGTGTCGAAATCGCCTGCCTCGCGGCGCAGTTCGGCGAGGATCGTGACCAATTGTTCCAGCTTGTCGCCGGACACCCCGGGACTCGAGAACACCTGGGCGTTGAGTCGCTCGGTGGACTCGACGGCCAGTTTCCTTCCCGCGTCGGTGATTTCGATCAGCGTCGCACGGCGATCGCTCGGATGCGGGACACGTCGCACGAGATTCGCCGTTTCGAGCCGGTCGACGGCGTTCGTCACGCTGGTCGGGTGAACCTGAAGGCGCGCGCTGGCCTTCGCCATCGGGAGCGCGCCGGTGCGCGTGAACGTCAGCAGTGTCAACAATTCGTACCGGGCGAACGTGAGCCCCGACGGCTTGAGCACCTCTTCCACCCGGGCCATCATGATCTGCTGTGCCCGCATCACCGAGGTCACCGCAGCCATCCCGTCGGCAACATCACCCCAGCCGTGCTTCGTCCACTGCCGGTGGGCCTCTTCGATGGGATCGAGATGAAGTGGTGACGGTGGTGGCATGCGTCGATCATCCCATGTCGGGTGACGGGCTGCGAAAGCGCGCGGACTGTGTCGTCAGCGCGCGTCCGCCCGCGCGGTGGCAAGCAGTGCCACGAGTCCGAGGGCGACGCACATCGTCATCGTCGCACCGAGGGCGACTCCCGTATTGCCGAGGACTCCGACGAGCGGAGCGATGAGCGCGCCGACGCCGAACTGCAGGGCGCCGAGCATGGCAGCGGCGGTGCCGGCTGCCTCGCCATGCCTGCCGAGTGCCAGTGCCGGGGCGTTGGGCAGGACGAACCCGACACCGGCGAGCAGGAACCACAGTGGAATGACGAAGCCGACCAGACCGCCGAGTTCGAGGTAGGAGGTCACCAGCAAGGCGGCGCCCGCTACGGTCGCGAAGGCCAGTGAGCCGATCGTGATCTGCTGAGGCGACCACCGAGCGAGGGCGCGGACGTTGAGCTGGGAAGCGCCGATCAGAGCGATCGCGCCTGAGCTGAACAGCAGCGCGAACTGCTGCTCGTCGAGGCCGTACTGATTCTGGAACACGAAGGACGCGCCGGAGACGTAGGCGAACAACGAGGCCATCCCGACGCTGGAGACCAATGTGAGCACCATGAACTTGCGGTCACCGAGAAGGCTCTTGTACGTCGACAGCACCGAGGAGAGATTGCTCGTGCGTCGTCGCTCCGGTGGGAGCGTCTCCTTCAGGGCGAGTGCGCCGATCAGTGCCGTGAGCGTTCCGATGAGCGCCAGGACGACGAAAATCCCGCGCCAGTCCAAAGCGATGAGGAGCGCGCCGCCGATGCTGGGGGCGAGCACGGGTGCGACACCCAGGACGAGCATCAACCGTGACATGACGACCGCGACCATGTTTCCGCTGTACAGGTCACGTACCACGGCAACGGCGACGACGGCGGCTGCGGCGGCGCCGATGCCCTGGAACACCCGGAGCGCACCGAGCACGGCGACGGTCGGTGCGAAGACAGCGAGTACTGAGGCGAGGACATGCAAGCCGATTCCGGCGATCAACGGTCGCCGGCGCCCGAGGCTGTCAGCGAGCGGGCCGACGATCAACTGGCCGAGCGCGAGGCCCAGCAGCGTCCCCGTGATGGTCAACTGCACGGCCGACGACGACGCTCCGAGGTCGGTGCCGATGTCGGGGAGGGCGGGCAGGTACATGTCGATGGTGAACGGTCCGAGCGCGATGAGTGCGCCGAGCACCAGCACGATCCGCAGGCTCGGCCGATCGGCTGCGGCGGTGCCGGTGTCGGGGGTTGCCTGTGCCCGAAGTCGGGTAGGTGAGGCGGAGGTCTCATCGATAGCCGTCATAAGGGGGGACAGCAACGAGGACACCTGGTTTGTTCCCGCATCGGCGTGTCGGCCCGGAACCGGGATCAGAATCACAGTGAATCGAAATCTTCCGGCGTCGATGTCCTCCGGGCAGTATCAGCTTTACCCCGCGGGTGTGGCTGAGATGGTGAGGCACCGGCCCGCAAAGCCGTTCACACGGGTTCGAGTCCCGTCACTCGCTCGCGGAAGACCGGCAGGCGCACGATGCGCCTGCCGGTCTCGATACGTAGGCACGGGTAGTACCGCGTGCCGATCACCCGTCTTCGAGGCGAATGCTGTGGTCGACGCCTGCGGCCGGAAGCAGACAGTAGAGGCCGCGTTCGCACAGGTCGATCATTTCCGAGCGCGTCATCGTCGGGTGGTCGACCCAGGACAGGACGATCTCTTCCATGAATGCTTGCCATCCCTGGATCGCCGCCTCGAGTGCCGGGGTCGTCGATACTCCGACTTGTGCGAGCGCACGTCCGATCTCCTGGGTGAACGTGCGCCGCATTCCCCGGTAGATCTTTCGCATGCCATCGTCCCCGCTGCCCGCCATGCGCATGACGGCCAAATATATCGCGGGGTGCGCGATCACCGCCTCGGCGAACGTCTCGACACCCGCGCGCAGTTGCGCCGGAAGGGGGAGCGACGTGTCGGGCGTCATCCTCCGCTGCAACTCGGTGGCCGAGGCTTCGAGCACTGCGTTGCGAAACCCGTGCTTGTTCTTGAAGTAGTGGAACAACAGTGGCGACGAGACGCCTGCCTCGGCCGCCACCTGGTCCATCGACAGCTGCTCGAACGGCACCGAGTCGAGGAGTCGCATGGCGACGTCGAGGATCTGCGCGCGCCGATCTGCGGGGGAGCGGGGGGCGGCGGGCATCTCTGCACTCTAAGGGACGGGACGGCACACCCCATTGACTTTCACTCAACGGTGTACGTAACGTCGTGTAACACCAACTGAGTGTGAGGAGCGCAACATGTCGGACTTCGACGTAGTGGTCGACGGAGGGCTGTGGTTCGACGGAACCGGGTCTGTGCCTCGCCGCCGAAACCTGGGCATTCGCGACGGAGTCGTCGTCAGGGCCTCCGCGGAGCCGCTCCCCGTCGGGCCCGACACCGAGGTGATCGACGCGGCGGGCAAGTGGGTGGTGCCCGGCTTCGTCGACGTGCACACGCACTACGACGCCGAGGTCCTGGTCAGCCCCGGCCTACCCGAATCCGTCCGGCACGGTGTCACCACCGTTGTCCTCGGGAACTGCTCGTTGTCGACGGTGTATTCGACACCCCGTGAATGCGCCGACCTGTTCAGCAGGGTCGAGGCCGTACCTCACGACTCGGTGCTGCGCATCCTCGACGACAACAAGAGTTGGCAAAATCCGGCCGAGTACGTCGACGCGCTCGAATCGCTTCCGCTCGGTCCCAATGTCGCCGGTTTCATCGGGCACTCCGACATTCGCACCCGCGTGCTGGGGCTCGGCCGCGGCACCGACAGGCGGGTGAAGCCCAGTGCCGGCGAACTCGAGCGGATGGGTGCGATGGTCACCGAGGCACTCGACGCGGGTTTCCTCGGTCTGTCGTCGATGACGAATGCGCTCGACAAGATCGATGGCGACGAATATCGTTCGCGATCTTTGCCTTCCACTTATGCACGGTGGCGCGAGTTCCGCTTCCTCAACCGGATCCTGCGCGAGCGCGGCAAGATCCTGCAGAGCGCACCCACGATCAACCTGCATCCCAACATTCTCGGATTCTTCGCGGAGAGTTCGGGTCTCGGCCGCCGCAGGCCCCTCAAGACGTCGCTACTCTCCGCGGCGGATTCCAAGGCGTACCCGTCGATCGTGTACTTCATGCTCGGTGCTGCGCCGCTGCTCAACAGATTCGCCAAGACCGACTTCAAGTGGCAGCACCTGCCCGTGCCGTTCACCGTGTACGCGGACGGCATCGATCTGGTGGTGTTCGAGGAGTTCGGCGCGGGCGCGGCCGCGCTCCACCTCAAAGATCAGGTGGAGCGCAACGCGCTGTTGCAGGACGAGTCGTACCGCCGCCAGTTCCGGAAGGAGTACGACGACAAGTTCAGCCCGCGCATCTGGCACCGCAACTTCTACGACGCCGTCATCGTCGGATGTCCCGACGAGACGTTGATCGGCAGCACCTTCGGCGCGGTCGGTGAGCTGCGCGGTGTCCATCCGGTCGACGCCTACCTCGACCTCGTCGTGAAGTACGGCACGGACCTCCGGTGGCGCACCACCATCGCCAATCACCGGCCGAAGTTCGCGAAGAGGCTGGCCGCCAGTTCCGGTGTGCAGATGGGCTTCGGGGACGCCGGCGCGCACCTGCGCAACATGGCTTTCTACAACTACCCCATCCGGTTGCTGAAGCGTGTCAAGGACGCGCAGACCGACCGCACGCCGTTCCTGACGGTCGAGCGGGCCGTCCACCGCCTCACCGGCGAGCTGGCCGACTGGTACGGCATCGATGCCGGTCACCTGCGGGAGGGCGACCGGGCCGATTTGGTCGTGATCGACCCCGCCGGACTCGACGACACGGTCGACGGACTGTTCGAGGCCGAGGTTCCCGAGTACGGCGGCCTGCGAAGAATGGTCAACCGCAGCGACGGCGCCGCTGTCGCTACCGTGATCAACGGCAAGCTCGTCTACCGGGACGGACAGTTCACCGGTGGCTTCGGCGTGCACAAGACGGGGAAGTTCTTGCGCGCCGGGTTGTCCGGTGCGCACGCCCGTGACCGTGTGGAGAGTGATCGATGACAGGCAACGGACGCGTCACCACGTTCATCAGGAACGGGCTGACGTTCGACGTTCGCGACGCGGGTCCGATCGACGGAGTCCCCGTGGTGCTGCTCCACGGTTTCCCACAGGATTCGAGATCATGGGACAAGGTGGCGCCACTGCTGCACAGGCGCGGTTTCCGCACCCTTGCGCCGGACCAGCGCGGCTATTCGGCCGGGGCCAGGCCTCGCGCCCGTTGGGCGTACCGCACCTCGGAATTGGTAGCGGACGTCGTCGCGCTCATCGACCAGGCAGGCCTCGGCCCGGTGCATGTCGTCGGGCACGACTGGGGCGCTGTGGTGGCGTGGGGTATCGCGGCGGAACGGCCCGACCGGATCCGCACGCTCACGGCGTTGTCGGTGCCGCACCCGGCGGCGTTTTTGCGGGCGATGCTCACCAGTCGTCAGATCCTGCTGTCCTGGTACATGTTCGCGTTCCAGCTGCCGTGGATCCCGGAGCGGATGATCGCCTCGGACGGTTACGGCTACCGTGCCCTGCTCTCCAGCGGGCAGGCCCCGGACCGGGCGAAGCGCGACCTCGAATCGATGCGCGACGGGAGTCGAGCCCGGGGCGCCCTGAACTGGTATCGCGCAATGTTTTTGGCCTCGCCGGGTTCGGTGACCGGCAAGGTCCGCGTACCCACTCTCTTCGTCTGGAGCGACGGCGACACGGCAATCGGCCCGGTAGGACCCGAACTGACTGCGCGATTCGTCGACGGCCCGTTCACGTACGAGGTGCTGCACGGCGTGAGCCACTGGATCCCCGACGAGGCCGCCGAGCGCCTCGACGAACTACTCGGCAACCACTTGCACAATCACTAGCGATCCGTCGCAACACCTGGCACTCGCCGGGAGGCGCTTCGCGTGGTCTGCGTCTGGGACCATCCAAGAGTGGCGTGCGGTCCTCCTCGCCTTCATGATCTAGGTATCGGCCATCGACCCGCTTGGGTTCGGATGGTGCCGGAGATGGAAGGAGCCCTGTGCGCAAACCCCTTGCGTTCGCGGCCGGCGGAGTGGTGGTTGCCGGTGTGGCAGTAGGGGTGCTCACTATCGGTGCAGACTCCCACCTCATTCCTGCCTCCGTTCCCGGCGCACCTGATGGCGGCGCTGAAGATACTGGACCGGTGCCGAGCCGAGGAGTGGTCCGTAGCTGGGATATCGAGGGCATGCAGGGCATTATCGACGGCGACGATATTCCAGGTGGATGCCACATCATGTTCGGTGCGGTCGCGGTAGACGGATTCCCCGCATTGTCCGAAGGACAACAGGTGGAGTTCGAATGGCATCGCGCCGAACAGCCCGAGTCGGGCCTTCTCTACGAATGCAGTCGGGCCTGGCCGGCCGGGGAACAGCCCTATGACGAGCCGAAGGCGTTCAGGTCGCGAGCGTGGACGGTACACGCGGACGGCACCGTCGAAGAGATCACCGAGGCGGAACTCGCGGAGCCGGCGCCAGCTCCGCCCCGGATTACCGGCCAGGCAATAGGCACCGTGCAGATGTGGAATGCCGAAGAGGGGTGGGGAGTAATCGACTCCGCTCAGACACCGGGCGGTTGCTGGGCCTTTTACAGCGAGATCGTCGGAGAAGGGTTCCGAACCTTGGTTGTGGGTGCCACCGTCACGCTCGACTGGGAACAGGTAACCGATCAGGACGGTTATCGGTATCGAGCCACACGCGTGGAGCAACACGGCAGCTAGCAACGGTCCCAGCCAGTTCCTCCTCACCTACACCGTCGAGCTGTCCGCGCCTGCCCACGATTCGGAGTCAAGCTGAGGATCTCGAGCGCCGGCTCCAGATTCCGGCGAGAATTTACGCTACCGACCGGCTGTCCGCTGTCGGTGAACGCCGCCTCGTCCGGGAACGTCGTCTGGAAGACTCCGGAGGTATGGAACCGCAGCGCAGACTCACGCTGGTGACGGGCGCTCCCGAGCAGCCGCGGGAGGAGCCGCTGGTGCGCGAGCTCTACGGTCGGGTGCTTCGGGACGCGCGCCGGGACCAGGACCGGAGTCTCGAGGATGTCGCCGCAGAGGTCGGCATGTCCAAGCAGTACCTCTCCGAAATTGAACGCGGCAAGAAGGAACCATCCTCGGAAATGCTGCGCGCAGTGTGTGGCGCTCTCCGTCTGCCGGTGGAACACCTGCTGTTCCGGTCGGGGCGCCGGATCGGTGCCACGAATAGAAGCGCCGGCCGAGGAACTCCCACGATGCTCGCGGCCTAGTTCTCCTGGCCCGTGGTGATCAGTGTGTCGGCCAACCCGTAGTCGATGGCTTCCCGGGCGCTGAAGATTCGATCCCGGTCGGTGTCCTGACGAAGACGGTCGATGCTCTGCCCGCTGTGCTTGCTGAGAATTTCTTCGGTCTGCGAACGCACCCGCAGTATTTCGGCGGCTTGCAGGGCGAGATCGGAGATCGTGCCACTGCCCTGCGTGGACGGTTGATGCAACAGAACGCGGGAATGTGCGAGAACGTGACGGTGTCCCTTCGTTCCCGCGGCCAGTAACACGGCGGCGGCCGAAGCGGCCTGGCCCATGCAGTACGTCGCGATCGTCGGCCGCAGGAACTGCATCGTGTCGTAGATCGCGAGCATCGCCGTGGTGGACCCGCCGGGTGAGTTGATGTAGAGCCCGATTTCCCGGTCGGCGCTGTCTGCCTGAAGGTGAAGTAGTTGAGCCATCACCACATTGGCGACACCGTCGTCGATCTCCGTGCCGAGAAAGACGATCCGTTCGTTCAACAGTCGGCTGAAGATGTCGAACGACCTCTCACCCGCAGGCGTCCGCTCGATGACATTCGGAATGGTGTACTGGGACATGGCGTCAGAGTCCTATCCTGGGAGCGGTGGTGTGGGGGGCGATTTCGGCGAAGGTCGATACCACCCGGTCGACGATCCCGTACTCACGGGCCTCGTCTGCGGTGAACCAGCGATCGCGGTCGCTGTCTGCTGCGATTTCCTCGACAGGCCTACCGGTCTCGTCGGCGAGAATCTGCTGCGATTGACGTTTCATCCGTTCGAGACTTTCGGCCTGAATGGCGATGTCGACGGCTGTTCCGCCGATGCCTGCCGAGGGCTGGTGCATCATGATCCGGCTGTGCGCGAGAGCGATTCGCTTGCCTCGGGTTCCGGAGCAGAGAAGCACCTGCCCCATGCTGGCCGCAAAACCCATGGCCACCGTGACCACGTCGTTGGGGATCAGTTTCATGGTGTCGTAGATGGCCAGTCCCGCGAAGACGGAACCGCCCGGCGAATTGATGTAGATGACGATGTCGCGCTCGGGGTCGGCGGCCGCGAGCAGAACCAGCTCTGAGCAGGCACGCTCCGCCATTGCGTCGTCCACTTCGCCCGTGAGGCGGATGGTTCGCTGACGGAAAAGCCGGTCTGCCAGTAGATCGCGGTAGTTGAGGTCGGCAAGTGTGGCTGTGGTCATGACCTCAGTACTACCGCCGTATGAGTACTCGATCGGCGATTGTCTGCTGTGGGCAGACACGGCATCTACTGACGTCGGAACATCGGTGGGCACGATGTGACGCAGATCGCGCGCGTCGCTTCGGGCCCCTCGGACCAAGGTCGAGCTGGGCGTTTACCCCGAAAGGTGTCGGGATTGCGACGAGTAGATGAACTACTCACGAGCGGAAGGTGAACGACGTAAACAGACCGCTCGGCCAGTGGACATCGGTCTGTCTCCGAGTGGATTTGGTGGTTAGGGTGCCCTCATGCACGTTCTGTTCGTTTGTAGCGGCAACGTCTGCCGTTCGCCGATCGCAGAGCGGTTGACGCGCGCCTATGCCGTGGACCGCGGTATTTCGCACCTCACTGCGGAAAGCGCCGGCGTGCGGGCGCTGGTCGGATTCCCCATCGAACCGATCGCGGCGAGAGTAGTGGAAGGTCTCGGCGCCAGCGCCGACGGTTTCACCGCACGACGGCTACGCCCCGAGATGATCAAGAGAGCCGACCTCGTGCTCGCCATGACCGAGCAGCTCCGGGATCGCTCGATGGAGCTGGTCCTCGGGACGAGTCACTGCACGTTCACGCTGCGAGAAGCGCACCGGATCGCGAGGGACACCGGTGCCCGCACCGTCGCCGAACTCGCCGTAGCGCGACGGGACTACGGGCCGATCGAAAATCCGAACATCAGCGACCCGGTCGGGCTGAGCGAGGCCGCGTTCACGCAGGTGGGTGATCAGATCGCCGCGTCGTTGATGTCACTGCTCGATGTACTCGACCTCGAGTCGGCCACGAATCCCGAGGTCGACGAGGCCATGTGTCCGGATCCCGCGCCGGAGCCGGAGCCCGAGCCCGTGCCGACGCCGGACCGGGCCCCCGCGCCGACGGCGGCGCCGACGTTCATGCTGCCCTTGTCGCCGCGACCCCTCGTCGCGGCGCGGGCGGCGTCGTCGATCCTCGACTACCCCGTCACCTGGTAGCGCTGAACCGGTAGTCGGCGAACCTCTCATCCACCTGTTCAGCCGAGAGTCCGAAGTCCTCGAGGGTGTACTTGTGGGACGGCCGTCGGTCGCCGGCGCGGCTCTCGGCATGCATGGCCTCCATGGCCGACTGCGCCGACGGGGTCAGCTCGAGGCCGAAATGGGTGTACACGCCCTCTATGGTCGCCAGTGGGTCCGCGACGAAGTCGTGGTAGTCGACGTCGAGGAATTGGGCGCTGTCGTGCCGAGCGCGGACTTCGGTGAACTGCTCGAGCCCGCGCGCCCACAAGTCGAGCTGGCTCTCACCGATCACGTTGCCGCGAAACTTCTCCGACCATCCGTCGGTTGCCTGTTCCGCCAGGCTGCACACCGAGGGGACGATCGTGCGTGGGGGCCGGTGCGTCTGGATTACCACAGCATCCGGATACACCGCGAGTAACTCGTCGAGGGCAAACAAATGGCTGGGATTCTTGAGCACCCAGCGGCGGTCGCGGTCGGGGAGACCGATCAATTGCAGGTTCTTCTTGTGCCGCTGATAGGCGTTGGTCCATGTTTGACCGGCAAGCCACTGCGAGTACGTCGGCAGATACGCGAGGCACTCGTAGGAAATTGATTTGAAGGTCTGCCGGAGTAGCTGCCAGCATTCCTCGACCTCGCTCGCGGACATGTAGTGCACGCCCATGAACTCGGGTCGTTCGATGTGGTGACGGCTGAAGCCCTCCTCGATCTTCTGGAACACCGGATTCGACGCCCACGTCTCCCGCGGCGGCCGTGGTTGCGGCATCTCCGTCAACCACATCTCGAGTCCCTGGTGCGACGGATCGGCAGTCAAGAGCCGGTGCAGAGCTGTGGTCCCGGTTCGTGGAAGCCCGGTGACGAAAATGGGGCGGTCGATCGAAACGTCGGCGTACTCGGGGTGCTGCTTCCACGCTGCCTCGCTGAGCAACCGGGCCACCAGCGCGCCGCGCAGGAAGACCCGCGCGACCTTGCTGCCCAGCGGTGTCAGTTGCTCGTCGGTGGCATAGGAGTCCAGCAGTACGCCGAGTGCTTCGGTGTAGTCGTCGGAGCCGAAGTCGGTCAACCCGGTCATGCGGGTCGCCGACTCATGCAGGTCCTCGACCGTGCCGACGGTGGTGCGCTCACTCATGATGGTCCGATTCTCCCTCGCTAGTGATGGAATTCGCCGCAGTTGACGTCGAGGCACTGACCGGTGACGGCGCGTGCCATCGGCGACGCGAGAAAGATGACGGCGTCGGCCACTTCGTCGGTCTCGGGCAACCTCTTCAGATCGGTGCCCGCGGCGGTGTGCTCGTAGATCTGCTCCCTCGTTGTCCCGTACTTCTCGGCCTGGTGTGCGAAGTACTGCTTCAACGTGGGTCCCCAGATATAGCCCGGTGCAACGGAGTTCACTCGGATGCCCTGCGGACCGAGTTCCGTCGCGAGGGATTGCGACATAGCCAGAAGGGCGGATTTCGCCATCTTGTAACTGCCGTAACGCTCCTGCGAGTGGCGGAGAACCATCGAGTTGATATTCACCACCGCGCCCGAAGATTCGGCCAGAGCAGGGGTGAAGAGTTGAGTCAGGCGTAGCGCGCCGAGAACGGTCAGTTCGAAACTGCTGCGAATCGAATCGAAGTCGGTGCGGGCCAGAGGTTTCATCGACGGGACCGAGAACGCGTTGTTCACGAGTACGTCGACCTTGCCATACGCATCGACTGCCGCGGCGACGAGATTCTCCGCCGAGGCGGGGTCGGTGATGTCCGTCGGAACCGTCACCGCGCGGCGGCCGAGCGTGATGATCTCCTTGGCCACCTCCTCGAGCCGGGAGGCGGTGCGAGCGGCGAGCACCATGTCGGCGCCTGCTTCCGCACACCGCACCGCGAGCGTGCGACCCAAAGCGGGTCCGACACCGGAAATGACGACTACTTTTCCGCGCAGCAGGTTGCTGTCGCTCACGGCGGCGCTCATCCCAGCATCCGATCCGCGACAGCCGCTTGCCGCCCGGCGATCCGCGCGGCATAGCCCTCGCGTGTGATGGTGTTGGACCGGTAATACGGGAGCTTTCCGGGGATCTCCTCGATCCCGACGATCTCGATACGGGGCCCGTCGGCCTCGGTCAGTTCCCGGGACACTCGCTGCCAACGGAATTGGAGGTAGCCGCGAAGATGACCTGTCGTCTCGATCCAGTTGGTGACTCCCGGATCGGCTTCGCTGACGACGAGACGAATCATCCCATCGGGGTCCACCTGCGACTGCGAGACGTTCAGCGACGTTTGGTGGTTGATGTAGTCGAGGGAGATGTACCACAGACTACCGAGCTGAAATCCCTGGTACGGAGCGTCGGACCGCGGAACGGTGATGATGATGGCCTGGTCCTCGGAGATATCGTAGTGACCGACGGAGGAGTACTGGGTGGCCAATCCGCCCGGTGTGAGCCGGGGTTCGGTCATCGTGTTGACCGGAAGGTTGAGATAGAACCACTCGGGGAACTGCAGCCACGTCTTGACCCGTGACACGAGTGCCTTGCCTGCTCGCGCATAGCGCTTCTCCACCGACTCCCGGGTGAGGGGATCCGGCGCGGTACCGCTCGTGTCGGCGCGCGCGATGCGGATCGTTCCACGTCGCTGACTCCAATCGCTGTAGACCTCGCGGACCACCAGTTGGGAGGACCCGGGCGCGAGCGGAAAATAGTTGCGCCGGCTTGCGTCCGGCTCGGCTCCGGGACCGAACCGGACCTCGAAGCTGCCGTCGGCGGCGATATCGATCTCACGATCGTCGAAAGCGGTCACACTGCCGGGCACATCTGCGGAGGTGTAATTTCCGCTGAGAATCTGGAAGCTCAGGTCTGCTGTGGTGCCTCGTGTGCCGGTGACGACGTATTCGACGTCGTCACTGATCCGTGCGCCGAAGTACAGGGTGTCGGGGTTGTCGAGGCCCATCTTCATGTATGGCCCCGTGCCGGAGATGAACGTCGGGTGGGATCGTTCGGTGGCCCAGGCCGCATGGGTTGTCGCGAGGATTCCGCCGGCAAGGTACTGGTAGCCCTCGAGCAGATCCTGCTCGGTCCGGATGTGGGGGGCGGTCTCGATCAGTTTCTCGGCCTCGGCCAGGGCGTCGGCGAATGGGTCGGTCAGCACACCGTGCTCCTCACGATGGGGTGGTACATATATGTACCTGCGTGGTAGAACGTGATGGACCGACAATAGAACGTGTTCTAAGGAGTGGTCAATGGCTGCCATGGACGACGGCGTCGACAGAGCCCAGGGGCGACGGTCCCCGCCGACGGAACGGGTGGTGCAGGTGCTCGACTTCCTGGTGTCCCGCAAGGAGCACCGGTTCGGCCTCTCCGAACTCTCGCGGACGCTCGACATCAGTAAGCCGACGTGTCTGGGCATCCTCACCGAGCTGGTCCGCGGCGGCTATCTGGTCCGCGACCCGGTTGCGAAGTCCTACGGCCTCGGCCCCGCATTGATTGCGGCCGGGCGTGCGGCGCAACAGGGCTTCGCCGCCGGTCCGGTCGCACGCAGGCATCTCGCGGCTCTCAGTGCCGAGTATCAGACGACGTGTACGGCGTCGGCGGTGGTGGGCGACCGGATCGCCGTTCTGGAACTGACGAGTCCTCCCGGCGTGCGAGCGGCTGCCAAGGTGGGGGAGATGTACCCATTCGCACCACCCGTCGGCCTGATGTATGTGCTCTGGGACGGTGAAGACGCACTGCAGTCGTGGCTACGGCGAGAACCGACCCTGCCGGTTCGTCTCGATCGGGAGCGGCTGCGCAAGGTGGTCGAGGAATGCTCACGGACGGGGTATCTCGTCGAAACGCTCACTCCGGTGGGTCAGCGTTTGCACACCTTGATGGCCGGCGTGGCCGCCCACGATCTGCCTGCGGAACTACGCGATGTTCTCGGCGAGATGGTGTCCAGTCTGGGTGAGCGCGTGCACCTCGATGCCGAACATGCCGACGCGATGCATCCGGTCAGCCTGATTGCCGCGCCGACATACGACGCGGAGGGGCATCAAGCCATGGTGCTCACGTTGTATGTGGGCGCGGAGCTCGCATCGGACGACATCGCTCGTCGAGGCAAGGCGCTCGCGGCGGCCGCGGACGCGATCACCCAGGAGGTGGGGGGACGGCGGCCTCGAACAGGTGGGCATTGACCTACTTCTGAAACACGTTCTATTGTCGAGGGGACCTTTTCGACCGGCCCGGTCCAAATATGAACCGTGCTCGGTTCGGCACTCGCGACGAGGAGTCGCCCCATGACCTCATCCATGGCACCGCCCGTTTACGAGCTGTCGCACCTCGGCGCGCTCGAGGCCGAGGCCGTGCACATCTTTCGTGAAGTGGCCGCGACGTTCGAGCGTCCGGTTCTGCTCTTCTCCGGTGGCAAGGACTCCGTGGTGATGCTCCACGTCGCCGCGAAGGCATTCTGGCCCGCACCTGTTCCTTTCGCCGTCATGCACGTGGACACCGGGCACAATTTCGACGAGGTGATCGAGTTCCGTGATCGCACGGTCGAGCGTCTCGGACTGCGGTTGGTGGTCGCACGTGTGCAGGACGACATCGATGCCGGACGTGTCAGCGAAGAGACGGGAGCGCGGGCCAGCCGGAATCGGCTTCAAACTGCGGCGCTGCTGCGCGCGATCACGGACAACGGCTTCGACGCCGTCTTCGGTGGTGCCCGCAGGGACGAGGAAAAGGCGCGCGCGAAGGAGCGGATCTTCAGCTTCCGTGACGAGTTCGGACAGTGGGAGCCTCGGGCGCAGCGCCCGGAACTGTGGAGCCTCTACAACGGGCGGCACCGCAAGGGTGAGCACATCAGGGTCTTCCCGCTGTCCAACTGGACCGAGCTCGACATCTGGCAGTACATCAGCGAGGAAGGCATCGACCTTCCCCCGCTCTACTACGCACACCGCCGCGAGGTGGTGCCCCGCGACGGAATGCTCCTTGCGCGTACTCGTTTCCTCACACTGCTGCCCGGCGACGAACCGTACGAGGCGCTCGTGCGGTTCCGGACCGTCGGCGACGCCACCTGTACGGGGTGCGTCGAATCCTCGGCCACCACCGCCGAGGCCGTCGTGACGGAGGTCGCGGCCAGCCGAGTCACCGAGCGCGGGGCGACCCGGGCGGACGACCGGATCTCCGAGGCAGGCATGGAGGATCGCAAGAAGGAAGGATACTTCTGATGCCGCAGCTACTGCGGGTCGCGACCGCGGGAAGTGTCGACGACGGCAAGTCCACTCTCATCGGCCGTCTGCTCTACGACTCCAAGGCGATTTTCGAGGACCAACTCGAGTCGGTGGAGCGCACCAGCCGCGAACGAGGCGACGAGCACGCCGACCTCGCTCTGCTCACCGACGGCCTCCGCGCGGAACGGGAGCAGGGCATCACCATCGATGTCGCGCACCGCTACTTCGCTACCCCGCATCGTAAATTCATCATCGCGGACACGCCGGGACACGAGCAGTACACCCGGAACATGGTGACCGGTGCCTCGACCGCCGACCTGGCATTGATTCTCGTCGACGCCAGAAAAGGGGTGCTCGAGCAAACCCGTAGGCATGCTTTCATCGCGAGCCTTCTCGGGATCCCACACCTGGTGTTGTGCGTGAACAAGATGGATCTGGTGGGGTGGTCGGAGCAGCGGTTCGAGGAGATCAAGGAGGAGTTCCGTCAGTTCGCGATCAAACTCGAGGTGCACGACCTCACCTTCATCCCCGTCTCCGCGTTGCGTGGCGACAACATCGCGCAGCGGACGGCCAACATGTCCTGGTACGAGGGCGCGTCACTACTGCACCATCTCGAGCAGGTGCACGTCGCCTCCGACCGCAATCTCATCGACGCGCGCTTCCCGGTGCAGTATGTGGTGCGGCCGCAACGGCAGACCGATTCCACCTGGCACGACTTCCGAGGCTACGCTGGCACGATCGCCAGCGGAGTATTCAAGCCGGGGGACGAGGTGGTGGCGCTCCCGTCGGGATTCACCTCGAAGATCAGCGCCATCTGGGGGCCGGGCGGAACCGCCGTCGACGAGGCCTTCGCACCGTCCGCGGTGTGCGTCCAGTTGGTCGATCAGTTGGACGTCAGCCGCGGAGACATGTTGTGCCGCCCCAACAACCGCCCCCTCGTCGGCAGCGAACTCGACGCCATGGTGTGCTGGTTCAGTGACCAGGCTTCCTTGAATCCCGACGCGCGGTACACCCTGCTCCACACCACCCGCGCCGTCAGGGCCACGGTGGCCCGCCTCGACTATCGGCTCGACGTGAACACCCTGCACCGCGACGACACGGCCCGCTCGCTCTCACTCAACGAGATCGGCCGAGTGCAGCTGAAGACCTCCCAACCGCTGATGTTCGACCCGTACCGCCGCAACCACGTGACGGGCAGTTTCGTTCTCGTCGACGAGAGCACGAACAACACCGTCGGTGCCGGAATGATCACCGGGCCGACCCTCTCCCCGGCGAAGGTGGTGTGGCACGCGGCGGCCGTGTCGCGCGAGGAGCGGCCCAACCGTGGTCGCACCGTCTGGCTCACCGGGCTCTCCGCTTCGGGGAAGTCCACCGTTGCGGTCGAACTCGAGCGGCGGCTGGTCGCCTCCGGCGTGCCCGCGTACCGGCTCGACGGCGACAACCTGCGACACGGGCTGAACTCCGATCTGGGGTTCGGTGCCGCGGACCGCTCGGAGAATGTCCGACGGGTAGGTGCGGTGGCGCAGTTGCTCGCCGATGCGGGCGTCGTCGCGATCGCCTGCCTCATCAGCCCCTACCGTGCGGATCGCGAGCGCGTGCGCGAAGAGCACCGGGCCGCCGGGCTCGACTTCGTCGAAGTGTTCGTCGACACCCCGGTCGAACGATGCGAGGCCCGTGATCCCAAGGGCATGTATGCGAAAGCGCGGGCCGGGGAAATCACGGGATTCACCGGAGTCGACGACCCGTACGAGGCACCCGAGCGCGCGGAACTCGTACTCCGGCCGGAGGACGGCACGCCGACCGAACAAGCAGCGAAGATTATGGAATTGTTGAGGCGTGACCTCTGACGCGCGGCTCGCGGCCGATATCGCCTCCGGTGCCGGTGCCCTGTTGCTGGATATCCGTGCTGCCGGGCTCGGATCCGCGGACGGGCGTGAGCTGGGCCGGCGTGGTGACGTCGCCGCCGACGCCTTCATCGCCGGAAAGCTGGCCGCCGAGCGTCCCGGGGATTCCATCCTTTCCGAAGAGTCGGCCGACGACCGGTCTCGCCTCGACAGCGATCGGGTCTGGATCATCGATCCCCTCGACGGCTCGAAGGAATACGGCCTCCCCGGTCACTCCGACTGGGCGGTGCACGTCGCGCTGTGGGAGCGTGGCCGGGGTGTCACCGCCGCCGCGGTCGCACAACCGGCCCTGGGGGCGGTGTACGCGAGTGACGACCCGAGCCGCGCAGTCCATGCCGAGGAATTGCCGGCGCGGCCCCGCATCGTGGTGAGTGCCAGTAGACCGCCGGCCTTCATCGACGCTGTGGCGACACAGGTCGGCGCCGAGGTCCGGGCCATGGGATCGGCTGGGGCCAAGGCGATGGCCGTGCTGCGGGGTGACGTGGACGCGTACGTGCATGCGGGCGGACAGTGGGAATGGGACTCGGCGGCCCCGGTCGGTGTCGCCGCCGCCGCGGGCCTGCATTGCTCACGCATTGACGGGACTCCACTGCAGTACAACCAGTCTCATCCCTATCTCCCCGATCTGGTGATCTGCCGGCCTGAGCTTGCGCAGGTCCTCCTCGCTGCGATCGCGGACCACGCCACCGACTCCGCCGACAGCGGACGCGTCGCGATGGCCCGTGCCTACATCGACGCGCTCGTGAGCCACGACGCGACCAGGGTCCGCCTCTCCGAGACGGCCTGGCGTGTGGAGAATGGTCAGCACACCGGCGACTCGGGGGCGTTCATCCGGGACGAACTCGAGAACGGTCCGCAATACCAGGCCATCCAGGCAGTTCGCGATCTCTCGTTCCACGAGTGGGGGGAGAATGTGGTGGCGCGATTCCTGCTCGACCTCGGCGCCGCGCCGACCGAGGTGACGACGGTCCGCATCACCGAGCATTTCCACATTCCGGCGGGAGCGATCCAGTCGGTCATGGCCATCGTCGAACCGCACGCAACCGAAGGGAATGCCGATGAGCCCCGATGAGCTGGTCACGCAATTCTGCGCCGAATGGTCTGATCCGGACCCCGCGGCGATCGCGGACTACTTCTCGGAAGACGCGGTTTATCACAATATTCCGATGGAGCCGGTCTGCGGGCGTGAGGCGATCCGCGAATTCGTGGCGGGCTTTGTCGCCGCTTTCGGCGGCATCGAGTTCCGGGTGCAGCGCCAGGTCGGCAGTGTCGGCAGCGCTGAGGACGCCGGCGGGAACGGCGTGATCATGAACGAGCGGGTCGACGTGTTCGACATCAACGACACCCGGGTGGAGCTGCCGGTCGTCGGCGTCTTCGAAATCGCCGACGGCAAGATCACCGCGTGGCGGGACTACTTCGACATGGCCCCGATCCAGGCGGCAACGGCCGGAGGTTGACTCCCGCGCAGGCCGCAAGTTGACGTCAGATTCACATGCGCTCTACTGTGACCGGACCGAACTATGACGGCCGTCACATGCGAGCGGTGGGAGGCCGTGCCGGGTGTTGATTCGCCCGGTGATTCAGCCGAACACCGCCCAACCCGGAGGAGAGCGCCGATGACCCAGATCAACACCGTCCGTGGGCCTGTCGACAGCGCGGACCTCGGTCGTACGTACATGCACGAGCACGTGTTCGTGCTGACTGCCGATGTGCAGCAGAACTATCCGGATGAGTGGGGGAGTGAGGACGAGCGCGTTGCGGACGCGGTGGCGAAGCTTCGTGCGCTGACCCAGCAGGGAGTCCGGACCATCGTCGACCCCACTGTCGTCGGCCTCGGTCGGTACATACCGCGCATCCGTCGGGTGGCCGAACAGCTCCCGGACCTGAACATCGTTGCCGCAACCGGGTTGTACACGTACGACGACGTACCGTTCTTCTTCCATTATCGAGGTCCCGCACTCGACGCCATGGTGGGCGCCGAGGTTCCCGATCCGATGGTCGACATGTTCGTCAAGGACATCGAGGTGGGAATCGCCGACACCGGGGTCCGGGCGGGGTTGCTCAAGTGCGCTATCGATGAACCCGGATTGACGCCCGGTGTCGAGCGCGTGATGCGGGCGGTAGCGAAAGCCCACCGGCGTACGGGGGTGCCGATCACCGTACACACCCATCCGGGCAGCGCTGCCGGTGTGCACGTCAAGCGGGTCATGTGCGACGAGGAGGGGGTGCGGCCCGACCGGATCGTCCTCGGGCACAGTGGTGACACAACGGACGTCGAGCATTTGACGAGCCTGGCGGAGCAGGGGTTCATCCTGGGAATGGACCGGTTCGGCATCAATCTGCACACGACTTTCGAGGCGCGTGCGGACACGCTCGTGGAGATGTGCCGCCGTGGGTTCGCCGGACAGATGGTGTTGTCCCAGGACGCATCCTGCTACATCGACTGGATCGATCCGAATCTGATGGCGGCGCTCCCGCAGTGGCACTACCTCCACATCGAGAACGACGTGCTGCCGTACGTCCGCGAGCGTGGTGTCACCGAGAACATGATTTCCGAGATGCTGGTGGAAGTCCCGCGGCGATATTTCGAGAACACATCTGCGTATTGAGCGGATTTACTTGAAACTGAGGCCGGATTCAAGTAATACTCGAGTATGGAGAACTCGGATGGTGGGGGATTGCTTCCCGAACAGGGGGAGGAAGGTCCGCCCTCGATGGCGAACGCCACCCTCCTTCGGGAGCCGCCAGTTACCGCCCGAGGAGTCCGTACTCGGAATCGGCTGATTGCCGCTGCCCGGGTTGTGTTCGAGCGCGAGGGCTATCTCGATGCCCGACTCGTCGACATCACCAAGGAGGCTGGGCTCTCCACGGGCTCCTTCTACACCTATTTCGCCAGCAAGGAGCAGGTTTTTGCCGCCGTCGTCGAGGTGACCCAAAATGACCTGCTCCACCCCGGCATGGGACGAGTGGCCGACGAAGGCGATGTGCATGCGATCGTCGAGGCGAGCATCCGCGCGTATCTGCACGCGTGCCGCAGAAATGCGCGGCTGCTGGCGGTGCTGGAGCAGGTGGCGCACGTCGACCCCGAGTTCCGGGAACTCGAACGCCGTCGCGACGACATCTTCTTCCGACGCAACGCCCGGGCGATCGCGGACCTGCAGGATCGCGGCCTCGCAGATGCGGTACTGGATCCGATGCTCACGTCCAAGGCGCTCTCTGCCATGGTCGGCAGGATGGCGTACAGCTATTTCGTCGGACCGCTGAGCGAACGGAAATCTCTGTCGTTCGATCAGTTGGCGACAGGCCTGGCGCGGATGTGGACGAATGCCCTGCGCGTGCCGGATTCTGTCCGAGGTCAGTAGCCGGGCGCGCGCAGGATTCGCAGGACGAGGTCGGCGTTGATGTCGCCCAGCTCTTCGGGGGCGAATTCGCCGTCGGGGTCATACCACCGACAGATGTCGATGGCGAGCGACATGATGGCGAGCACCGCGACTCGGGGATCCGGGATCAGGAAGACGCCCTCGTCGATTCCCCTGCGCACCTCGCGCATTGCCGCGACACGGATCTGCAGGCGTGTCTGCGCCACGACCTCACGGTGTTCGGCGCTGAGGTGGCGGCTCTCGTACTGCGCGATGCGGGCTTTCCGAAAGTTCGTGGCGTGCAACATGCTGAAGTCCCGTACCAATGCGCGAACCCGGTCGACCGGGTCGGTGAACGGTGCGACCGCGTCGAGCGCCTGAGTCAGTGCCCGCTCATGGGCGCGGGACACGAGCCGGAACAGCAGTTCTTCCTTGGAGGGAAAGTGTACGTACATCGCTGCGGGACTCAGTCCTGCCACTGCGGAGATGTCTCGGGTGGTGGTGGCCTCGAACCCCTTGTCGGAGAACAACATCGTAGCTGCGGCAAGTAAGCGCTCCTCAGAGGACGACAGATCGTGAATGGGTTGACCACCGGGAGCTGGGGTTTCGTTCTGTAGATCTGTCATCCGCAGTCCTCACCGGTGCGGCGGGCCGGGAGCGCCCACCGCACATATATGTCGAAAGCATCGCCTCGAGTGATTGACATCACACGACAAGTGAAACACACTAAGCAAGCGCTCACTGACTTGAAGTTGGCGTCATGTTCTAAAACTTCATTTCTAGCCACACCCCCACAGACCTATCTCGAGGAGTGATTGGATGACTACATCCGCGGTGCAGCCGAGTAAGGACGCAACCGGCGACACGGCCGTCCAGCGGAAGCGGGCACACCGGAAGCTGCTGGCGGCAGGTCTCGTCGGCAGTTCCATCGAGTGGTACGACTTCTTCCTCTACGGAACCGCTGCGGCTCTTGTCTTTCCGCAAGTCTTTTTTCCCGACTCATCGGCGCTGATGGGCACTCTGCTCTCGTTCAGCACGTTCTGGGCGGGATTCGTCGCCCGGCCTCTCGGTGGACTGGTCGCCGGCCACTTCGGCGACAAATACGGGCGCAAACCCGCGGTGGTGACCTGCCTGCTCTTCATGGGCCTCGCCACCTTCCTCATCGGATGCCTCCCGGGTGCGTCGACGATCGGAGTGGCTGCACCGATTCTGCTGGTGGTGCTGCGCTTCATCCAGGGCATCGCGTGCGGCGGTCAGTGGGGTGGGATCGTCCTTCTGCTGACCGAATCGGCGAGTCCCAAACGCAGAGGGTTTTCCGGCACCTTCGGTCAGATGGGTGTCTCGTTCGGTGTGTTGCTCGGCAACCTCGTGTTCCTGGGCGCCACCGCCGCCATCTCGAACGAGGCGTTCCTCAGCTGGGGTTGGCGTATCCCCTTCTTTGCCAGTGCATTGCTGTTCCCCGTCGTGCTCTACATCCAGACGAAGGTCGAGGACACACCGGAGTTCCGCGAGCTGCAGGAAGAGGCACAGAAGGGTAAGGAAACGGTAGTCCGGGCACCGCTCACCCAGGCGATCAAAGACCACTGGCGCAAGATTCTGCTGGGGTGCGGTCTTCTCGCGGCCACCAACTCGTTGTTCTACATCTCGATCGCCGGCGTGCTCAGTTACGGCACTGCCGAACTGGGCATGAAGCGCAACGATCTGCTGGCGATCTCGCTGCTCAGTGCAGGCCTCACCGTCGGTGTGGTGTTGTGGTCGGGGCACGTGTCCGACAAGATCGGTCGTCGGCCGATGATCCTGTTCGGCGCCGGAATGATCGTGCTCTGGGCCTTCCCGTACTTCTGGCTGATCAACACGAAAAACCTGATGTTGTTCTTCATCGCCGTCACCGTCGGAAGTGTGTTCCAGTCCATGACCTACGGTCCGATCGCGGCCTACATGGGCGAGCTGTTCGCACCCAACGTGCGCTATTCGGCAGCCTCCCTGGCCTACCAACTGGCTGCGATCACGGTCAGCGGTGGCACTCCCTTCATCATGACCGCGCTGATTGCCAAAACCGGCACCACCACGCTCGTCGCCGTATTCGTCGCCTTGATGGGGCTGGTCACATTCCTTTGCGCGTGGCGGCTCCACGAGACCAACCCGGCGGAAGTCCGTAACGACCCGAACGCTGTTCCCGGAGCTCAGTTCTACTAGTACGGCATCAAGGCCGAAAAGAATGCCCACCGCCGAACGGCGGTGGGCATTCCTTTCGTGGCAGGGGTGTTCAGTTGTCGCTGATCTTCAGTACCAGCTTGCCCGTGTTTGCGCCGTCGAACAGCATGGTCAGCGTGCGGCCGAAAGCTTCGACACCGCCGGTTTCCACCTGCTCGCGGGTCACGATGTCACCGTTGCGAATCCACTCCGACATCGCCTCCATGCCCTCCTGGAACCGATCGAGATAATCGAAGACGATGAATCCGGTCATCGACGCCCGGTTGACCAGTAGCGACAGGTACCGAGACGGGCCGGGTTGTGGATCGGTGGCGTTGTATCCGGAGATCGCACCGCACAACGCGACCCGCGCATTCTTGCGCAGACGCCCCAGTGCGGCGTCGAGAATGTCACCGCCGACATTGTCGAAGTAGATGTCGATGCCGTCGGGTGCGGCCGCCCGCAGCGCAGGGCCCACCGGCCCCGCCTTGTAGTCGATCGCCGCATCGAAACCGAGCTCATCGGTGAGCCACGCGCACTTCTCGCGGCCACCGGCAATGCCGATCACCGTTGCGCCGTTCAGTTTGGCGATCTGGCCGGCGATGCTTCCTACCGCTCCCGCCGCTCCCGAGATGAGCACGACGTCGCCCTTCTCGAGCTTGCCGACATCGGTGAGGCCGAAATACGCGGTCATCCCGGGGAATCCGAGCGCACCGAGCCACGTGGGCGCGGGTGCGAGTGTCTCGTCCACGACAAGAGCGCCCCGGCCGTCGGACACCGCGAACTCCTGAATTCCGAACTGTCCGGAAACGATTGCCCCTTCCGGGAACGCCGGATTCCTGGATGCCACGACGCGGCCCACGGCATGCGCGCGCATCACCTCACCGATCTGAACGGGCGGCACGTACGACTTCACGTCGTCGAGCCAGCCACGCATGGCGGGATCGAGCGAGGCATAGTCGACCTGCACGGTGAACTCACCGTCCGATGGTGTGGGAATCGGTTCGGAGACGATCTCCCAGGTGGAGTCGTCGGGCCGGCCGATCGGGCGTTTCGCCAGTCGAACCTGTCTGTTGACGGATGTCACGGTGTCACCTTTCGAGGTACCTCAACGGTCAATGGGTCAGTTCTCAGCGCGGCCTTGTCGATCGACCGCTTGAGGATCTTTCCGGTCGAGCCCTTGGGAAGGGCGTCGACGATCGAGATGATGCGGGGAATTTTGTACGCGGACAGCCGCTCCCGAGTCCACCGCGTGAGCTCGGCGCCGTCCAGTTCTGATCCAGGCAGGAGAGCGACTACCGCGGCCACCTCTTCTCCGTAGTGGTCGTCGGGAACGCCCACGACCGCGGCCTCGACGACGTCGGGGTGCGTGTACAGCACCTCCTCGATCTCACTGGGATACACGTTGTAGCCGCCGCGAATGATGAGGTCCTTGACCCGGTCGACGATGCGGAGGTCTCCGTCCGAGTCGACACAGCCGAGATCGCCCGTGCGGAACCAGCCGTCCGGTGACAACACGCCTGCGGTGTCGACGGGCCTGCGCCAGTACCCCTTCATCACCGTGGGACCTTTCACGAAGACTTCACCGACGGTGCCGGGTGTGCACTGGTTCCCGTCGTGGTCCCGGACCTCGACCTCCATACGGGGAACAGCGCGTCCCGTGTAGCCGATCTTGCCACCGCGATCGATGTCGTTGAAGGTGCCGAACGCGGTCGTCTCGGTGAGCCCGTACCCCTCGAGGATGGTGCACCCGAAGCGCGTTTCGAATACGCGGGCCACCTCTCCGGGCAGCGAGGCGCCGCCAGAGATAGCGATCCGAAGCTGAGCGAAATCCTCCGGGTCGGCGTCGCCGGCCGCGTGGAGCATCGCATTCCACATCGTCGGGACACCGGCCATGATGGTCAGGCGGTCGCGGCGCAGCATCGCCAGCATCGCGGACGGGTCGAACCGCGCCAGCAACGACAAGGAGCCGCCACCGGTGAATGTCGCCATCATGACCGAGGCCTGTCCGAAGACGTGGAAGAGCGGGAGCCCCGTCCCTGTGCGGTCCTCGCTCGAGCCGCGACTGCATTCGGCGCCGATCTGCCCGCCCGACAGTAGGTTTCCCGCGGTCAGTTCCGCACCCTTGGGCCGCCCGGTCGTTCCGGACGTATAGAGAATGGCTGCGGTGTCCTCGCCGTCCCGGTCGACGATGGACTTCGGGAGCCCGTCCGAGACAATTATTTCCGGTGACAACGTCCAGACCGGGACGTCGAGCGCTGCTGCCGCCTGGCTCATCGCGGGCCCCAGTTCGTTCCAGAGGATCGCCAGCGACACACCGGCGTCGCTCAGGACGTACTCGGTTTCCGGCCGAGTGGACATCGTGTTCACCGGGACCACCACGGCCCCGGCCGCCTGAATCGCCAGGTATGCCACCACGAACTCGGGCACGGACGGGGCGGCGAGGAGCACGCGATCGCCGGGCGAGATATCCCATTCGCGAAGCGCGCCCGCGTAGGTCGTGCTCGCGATCTGAAGCTGTCGATAGGTCAGGGTGCTGTCTGCACCCCGCAGAGCAATGTTGTCGGGGGTGGTGTCCGCGTGGAAGCACACGGGGTCGATCACGTTTGCCATGTACGTCAGCCTCCGAGTCGAGCTTCGATCAAGGGATCACGCGCGAGTACGTGCCGCCGCAGGGTCGGCGGCACGTACAGACCGAGGCCTAACCGCCTTCGACGACCCGGGCGACCGACTCCGACACGACCACCGGCTTGTCGGAGCCTTCCCGTTCGACCACCTGAGTCATCGTCACCTGGATGCCGCCGCCGACCTGTTCGGCGGCCGTCACGGTCGCCCGCATCCGGATCCGCGAACCGACGGGAACGGGGGCGGGAAACCGGACTTTGTTGTATCCGTAGTTGAGGCTGTGCGCGAAACCGTCGAATCGCAGCAGGGTCGCGGAGAGGGCAGGTCCGAGGGACAGGCTGTAGAGACCGTGCGCGATCGTTCCGCCGAGCGGACTCGATGCGGCGCGTTCGGGGTCGACGTGAATCCATTGATGGTCACCGGTGGCGTCGGCGAACGCGTTGACCCGTTCCTGGGTGACCTCGTGCCACTCGGTGGGGCCCAATTCTCTCCCGATCAGAGCGGTGAGCTCGTCGTAGCTAACCGGGCGGACGGGCAGTTGAGTCGTGTCGGTCATCGGTCTCCCTCGATTGCGGATGGTGGGTGTCGGTCATGTCTGAGGCGAACTGCCTTGCGGTTTCGCTGCACAGCCACTTGAACTTGACGACGGATTCAACTATACAAAAGAGAGACGCGAGTCACAATGTACGGCGAAGGAGAGGAAGCCTCGTGAAGGTTGCACAGAAGGTCGCCATCGTGACCGGCGGTGGAAACGGGATCGGCGGAGCGATCGCCGAACGTCTCGCCACGAACTGAGGCGGAGATCATGACCACTGACGAACAGACGATCGCGCGAGAACTGACCGAACGGGTCACGGCGCTGCTCGAGCAGAACGACACCTCGAATCCGACGCAGTTCCTCGGCGCGCGGTTCGACGCCGGCCTCGCGTGGGTTCACTTCGCGCGCGGACGTGGCGGGCTCGGTCTGCCGCAGAGCTTCCAGGCCCAGGTCGACGCGCAGCTGGAAGCGGCGGGCGCGCCGGCACCGGCGAAGGGCCGCAACGGCATCGGCCTGGGGATGGCCGCGCCCACCATCGCGGCCTTCGGGACCGACGAACAGCAGCGAAAATATCTGCGTCCGATTTTTACCAGCGAGCACATTTGGTGCCAGTTGTTCAGTGAGCCGGGGGCGGGTTCCGACCTCGCTGCGGTGGCGACGCGTGCGGTCCGTGACGGCGACAACTGGATCGTCAACGGCCAGAAGGTGTGGACGTCGGGCGCGCAGAATGCGCAGCGGGCTATCCTCGTGGCCCGCACCGATCCTGCCGTGCCTAAACATGCGGGTCTCACCTACTTTCTCTGTGACATGAGCGATCCCGGCGTCGACGTTCGCCCCCTGCGCCAGATCACCGGCGAGGCCGAGTTCAACGAGGTGTTCCTCACCGACGTGCGAATTCCCGACGCCGATCGGCTCGGGGACGAGGGGCAAGGCTGGCGGGTGGCAACCGCGACCCTCAACAACGAACGCGTTGCGATCGGCGGGTCGGCCGCCGCACGCGAAAGCGGCATGATCGGCCCCGTGGCCGCGGCCTGGCGAGAACGTCCCGAACTGCGGGACCCGGCAATGCACGACGAACTTCTCGGGTTGTGGGTCGAAGCCGAAGTCGCCCGGCTGACCGGTGAACGGCTACGGCAGCAACTCGCGGCCGGGCAACCCGGCCCCGAGGGGTCCGGACTGAAGCTCGCCTTCGCCCAGCTCGCACAGACCATCTCCGGATTCGACATCGAGCTGCACGGCGAGGCGGGTTTGCGCTACGACGACTGGACCATGCGCAGGCCCGACAAGGTGGACTTCACCGGACGTGAACCCGGATACCGCTACCTGCGCGCGAAAGGTAATTCGATCGAGGGCGGCACGTCGGAAATCCTGCGGAACGTCATCGCAGAACGTGTTCTCGGGCTGCCCCCCGAGCATCGCGTCGACAAGGACATCGCCTGGAAGGACCTGCCCCGATGAGCACCGCAGATCTGCTGTACACCGACACCGAAGACGCCCTCCGCGACAGTGTCCGGCGGCTGCTCGCCGACCGTTGCCCGCACGAGCTCGTCATGAGCGCCTACGACTCGTCGCCCGGTGACTTCTCCGCCGTCTGGAAGTCGCTCGCCGTCGAACTCGGACTGTCCGGTCTCCTCGTCCCCGAATCGATCGGCGGGGCAGGGGCGGGCGCAAGGGAAGCCGCCGTGGTCATGGAAGAGATCGGACGTGCCGTGGCGCCCGTCCCGTATCTCTCCAGCGCTGTACTCGCGACGGTCGCGCTGGTGAAGGCGGGAGACACGACCATCGTCCGGGATCTCGCCGAAGGCGCCACCACCGGTGCCCTCACGATCGGCCTGGCCACGCCGCCCGACCGCTTCAGCGCGACCGTCCGACTGGGCGCCGACGGGTTGACCGGCCGCGTCACCAGTGTTGCGGGCGCCGCGGAAGCCGAACTTCTGGTCGTTCCGGTGCAGGGGCCTGACGGGCTCGAGCTTCACACTGTGCGCACGGACAGCGCCGGCGTCACCGTGACCCCGATTCTCGCGCTGGACATGACGCGTCCCCTTGCCGATGTCGACTTCACCGCTGTGTCGTCGACTCGGGTCGACGACGGTGCGGCAGTAGAGGCCATTCGCGGCGCTCTCCTCTGCGGTGCTGCGCTCCTCGCCTCCGAACAACTCGGAGTGGCACAGTGGTGCTTCGACACCACGCTCGCCTACGTCAAGGAGCGCAAGCAGTTCGGGCGTGCCGTCGGCTCGTACCAGGCGCTGAAGCATCGTCTTGCCGACCTGTGGCTGGAGATCACCTCCGCCGCTGCGGCTGCTCGTTACGCGGCTGACACCGCTGCTCGCGGCGACGGGGACGCCGAGATCGCGGCGGCGATCGCGCAGGCGTATTGCAGTGGTGTCGCCGTTCATGCTGCCGAAGAATGCGTCCAACTGCACGGTGGACTCGGCATGACCTGGGAATACCCCGCGCACCTCTATCTGAAGAGGGCGAAAAGCGATCAGCTCGCCTTCGGCACGGCCTACCGTCACCGAGCGCGTCTCGCCGAATTGATCGATCTGCCCGCGTAACCCGGGCACCACCGACAGTCAGGAAGAAAACGATGAAGGCATGGCGTGTCCACGAACTCGGCGAGCCGCGTACCGCGCTGCAACTCGAGGAGGTCCCGGACCCAGTGGCAGGTCCCGGCCAGGTGCTGGTCAGGGTGCTCGCCGCACCGGCGAACTTCCCCGATGTGCTCCTGTGCCGAGGGGAGTACCAGATCACGCCGCCGCTGCCCTTCACCCCGGGGGTCGAACTGTGCGGCGAGGTGGTTGCCGTCGGAGACGGTGTCACGCGGTTCACGCAGGGCGACCGGGTGATCGGTAATCCGAACCTGCCCGGCGGCGGGTTCGCTCAGCTCGCGGTTCTCGACGAGGCGAACACCTTCACCGCACCGGCCGCCCTCGACGACGCCGAAGCGGCGGCGCTGAGTATCGGATACCAGACGAGCTGGTTCGCCCTCCATCGTCGGACGCATCTCGAGGCGGGCGAGACTCTGCTCGTGCACGCCGCGGCCGGCGGAGTAGGCAGTGCCGCAGTGCAATTGGGGAAGGCGGCCGGGGCGAAGGTCATCGGTGTGGTCGGCGGCGCCGACAAGGCGGAGTATTGTCGCCGGCTCGGGGCCGACCTGGTGATCGATCGCCGCACCGAGGATTTCGTCCCACTCGTCAAGGAGTTCACCGGTGGACGCGGAGCCGACGTCGTCTACGACCCGGTCGGTGGAGATGCCTACGCCAAGTCCACCAAGTGCATCGCTTTCGAGGGACGCATCCTGATCATCGGCTTCGCGGGCGGCACCATCCCGACTCCGGGACTCAACCACGCGCTGATCAAGAATTACTCGATCATCGGACTGCACTGGGGCCTGTACAAGCAGTACAACCAGCAGGCCATCGCCGACTGCCACGAGGAGCTGACCCGGCTCGCCGCGTCCGGCGCGATCCGCCCCCTCATCAGTGAGCGGCTCTCGCTCGCCGACGTCGCCGACGGACTCGGTCGGCTCGGTGAGGGCAGCACCGTCGGTCGGCTCGTCTTTCAACCGTGAAAGGAATGCTCGTGGATGCTCATTCGCTATTCGATGTCGCCGGAAAGACTGTAGTCGTCACGGGAGGTTCGCGCGGTATCGGCCGGATGATCGCCGAAGGATTCGTCCGGGCGGGAGCGCGGGTCCTCGTGTCGTCCCGTAAAGCCGACGACTGCGCCGAGACGGCGTCCGAGCTGTCCGCGCTCGGGCCGGGGTCCTGTCAAGCCCATCCCGCCGATCTGTCCACTCCGGACGGCATCGACAGCCTCGCCGCCCACGTCGAGGAGGTAGCCCCGCGACTCGACGTTCTGGTCAACAATGCCGGCGCGACGTGGGGCGCACCGGTCGACGAGTTTCCCGAGGCCGCGTTCGACAAGATCTTCGACATCAACGTCAAGAGTGTGTTCTCGCTGACGCAGAAACTACTGCCCAGACTGCGGGCCGCGGCCACCGGGGATCAACCCGCCCGGATCATCAACATCGGTTCGATCGACGGCCTGGTCGTGTCGAGCAGCGACAACTTTTCGTACGGAGCGAGTAAAGCTGCCGTGCACATGCTCACGCGGAAGCTCGCGGCCACACTGGCCGGCGAGAACATCACCGTCAATGCGATTGCGCCCGGACCATTTCCGACGAAGATGATTGCCCACCTCCTCGGCGATACGGCGCGCCGGGAACTCGTCGAGAGCGCCGTTCCACTCGGCCGGGTCGGCTGTGCCGAGGACATCGCGGGCACCGCGATATTCCTGTCCTCGCGGGCGGGCGCATACCTGACGGGCACCGTCATCCCCGTCGACGGGGGACTGTCGGGCACACGTTGACGCCGGCGGGCATACAGAATTACGAATTCGGACGAGATCGAGAGGCGGTACGGCGGCGATGAGCTGGTACGACGACAGGCCCTGGATGGACCGGTACGAGGAGAGGGTTCGACGCGTGGGAGATATCCCCGCCCGTACCGCGCTCGACATGTTCGAGTCGGCGGTCGTCACCGCCGGAGACGGCCCGGCGGTGCGTTACCTCGGCGGCACGCTCGGCTACCGGGAAGTCGACCAACTCACCGACGGTATCGCCGCGTACCTGCTCGAGAACGGGTTTCAGCGGGGCGACCGGCTCGCGATCTACCTGCAGAACATTCCGCAGTTCGTTCTCGCGTTGATCGGAACGTGGAAGGCCGGCGGTGTCGTCGTTCCTCTCAACCCGATGTACCGGGACGAGCTCGCACCCATCCTCACCGACGCGGGGGTCACCGCGATCGTGTGCAGCGAGAGCGCGTGGGCAGACCGGGTGGGTTCGCGCGCGTCGGAAGCGGGCGTGCGGATCGCGCTCACCTCGAGCGAACTCGACATCCAGACTTCTGACGACGAGCGCTTGTTCCGGACGGTAACCCGTGCCCGCAGTGAGAACGTGCCCGACCTCCTCGAGGTGGCACGGGTGCGGGCCGGAGCGACGGTGCCTGATCCCGGGCTGACACCCGAAGACATTGCCCTGGTGTCCTACACGTCCGGAACCAGCGGCGTACCCAAGGGTGCCACCAACACCCACCGCAACCTGACGGTGAACAGCGCAATTCTGCGACTGTACGAGGACAAACCGGCCGGCGCGCCGATCTTCGCCCTGGCACCGCTCTTCCACATCACGGGAATGGTGTGCCAGCTCCTCACAGCGATCGACCTGGCGTCGCCGCTGATCCTGGTGTACCGCTTCGAACCGGGGGTCGTCCTCGATGCCCTCGAACGTGAGCGGCCGATCTTCATGGTGGGTCCGTCCACCGCGTACATGGCGTTGATGGCGCACCCCGACTTCTCCGGGGAACGCTTCGCCTCCCTCGAGGCCGTCATGTCCGGCGGCGCCCCACTGCCCCCCGCCATCGTCGAGCGCTTCCGCGAGCTCACCGGCAAATACATTCGCAACGGTTACGGGCTCACCGAAACGAGCGCACCCTGCGTCGTCGTCCCGCCCAACCTGGAAGCACCGGTCGATCCGGCATCGGGAACGCTGGCGATCGGCCTTCCCCTGCCCTGCGCAGTGGTCCGGATCATCGGCGAAGACGGAAAAGACCTGGAGCCACTCGAGGTCGGCGAAATTGCCGTCGACGGACCGATGGTGGTACCCGCCTACTGGAACAAGCCGGACGCCACGGCGCAGGCACTGCCGGGTGGCCGTCTCCTCACCGGCGATGTCGGCTTCATGGACGCCGAGGGCTGGGTGTACGTGGTGGACCGCAAGAAGGACATGATCAACGCGTCCGGGTTCAAGGTGTGGCCGCGGGAGGTCGAGGACGTTCTCTACCAGCATCCGGCGGTGCGCGAAGCCGCAGTCGTCGGTGAACCGGACAGCTATCGCGGTGAAACCGTCGCCGCCTTCGTCAGCCTGCGGCCGGGTACGACGGTGGAGACGGCCGACCTCGTCGAGTACTGCCGGGAGCGGCTGGCTACCTACAAGGCCCCGCGGCGGGTGGAAATCGTCGACGAACTGCCGAAGACGGCGAGCGGGAAGATCCTCCGCCGCGAGATGCGTCGCCGCGCGCCTGCCTGACCTGTGGCGATCCGCCCTGCCCTGCACCCTTCCGCGCGAACGGGACGCTCGTTGCGTCAGATCGAACGAGCGTCCCGTTCGTTCGCGGCGCTCAGGTAAGGACCGCGTGCGGGTAGTCGGCCGCACGGTCCTGGAACGACAGGATCTTGGGGTTCTGCACCACTCCGTCGCGGATCTCGATCGCCCGCCGGATCGTCTCGCTGGTGTCCCAGGCCGCGGGTCCACCGAGAACGGTGCGCAGATGGGGGAGCAGCGCCTCGCTGATCTCCCAGGTGGCGGAGTTCCACAAATGTGACGGGCTGTGGTCGACACCGTAGTAGCGGACGTTCTCGCCGATCATGAACGTCGGGTCCGCGAAGGAGGTTGGACGCGCCCAGGCAAAGCCCATCCCTTCGTCGCAGGACACGTCGACGACGAGGCAACCAGGCAGGAGGGTGTCGATGTCCTCGTCGACGAGGAAGGTCAGCGGCGCCTCGGTGTCCTGCAGAACACAGTTGACGATGATGTCGTGACGGGCCAGGAAACCCGCCAGCGGCAGCCGGCCGTCGTCCGTCGTGACGTGGCTTCGACGTGGGTCGGCGTCGTCGTGGTCGAACTGGACGATCTCCGCCGAGTGGATGGGCGAGCTGACGGCGGTCACGCCACGCTGCGTGACGACATGAACGTCATGGATTCCCAGAGCATTCAGCGCGGTGACGGCCCCGCGGGCGGTGGCCCCGAAACCGAGCACGACCGCGCGGAGTCGACGGCCGTAATCACCCGTCGACCCGGCGATCGACAGGGCGTGCAATACGGACGAGTAGCCGGCGAGCTCGTTGTTCTTGTGGAAGACATGCAGCTGAAACGACCCTTCGGCACTCCAGTGATTCATGGCTTCGAAGGCGACGAGGGTGAGGCGACGATCGATGGCCACCTGGGTGAGCTCGGTGTCCTGCACGCAGTGCGGCCACCCCCAGAGGATCTGTCCGTCGCGCAGATCCTCGAGATCCTTCGCGAGAGGCTTCGGGAGCAGTACGACGTCGGATTGCGCGATCAGCTCGCTCCGTGTGCGCATTCCCGCGACCGAGCGGGCCAGTTGCTCGTCGGACACACCGAACGGCTCGCCGTAACCGTGCTCGAGGTGGATACGGCCCAGCAGGTCGGCGTCGATGCGGGCGAAGTGCAGGGGGTGAATCGGAAGTCGGCGTTCGTCGGCCTTGCTCGAGCGCGCGATCACGCCGAGGGTGAGCGGATGTGGGTGGGGCTGGTGCACGGAGTGTCCCTCGGTTGACGCAAATGGAGAAAAGGATGGCGGAAAGGTGAAGCCGCGAAACCCACAGCGAAGGTGCGAGGGAGCTCAGCGTTCGAATCGATGTACGCGGCCGGGGCCGACGCTGCAGCTCTCGCAGAATGCCCGGGGAGATCACCCGGGGGAGGACTGGTAGCACCAGGAAGAAATGTGCACCGCGCGATGCGGCGCAGTGTTCTCGTGGTGCCCCCGGCAGGATTCGAACCTGCGACCTTTCGCTCCGGAGGCGAACGCTCTATCCCCTGAGCTACGGGGGCGCACCGGAAAACCGGTGTGCCGATTGGGCGCGCCAATCGTAGCGCATCGATGGGGGGAAGAACCAAATCGGTCCCCGACTTCGGCCCACAACTCCCGCACGGTCGACCGAATCCGCCTAGTGTCGAAAGGACGCCTGCGCACATCACGGGAGGGTCGAGGATGACCGATCGGCAGCATGTCCATTCGGAAAACTCGAACGCGGAGTATCCGGAGCGCGAACTCGAGTTGGATCTCCGCTGGTGGTCGGCGGCCAACTATCTCACCGTCGCGCAGATCTATTTGCAGGACAATGTGCTTCTGCGTGAGCCGCTGCTTCGGGAGCACATCAAGCCCCGGCTCCTCGGGCACTGGGGGACCAGTCCCGGTTTGTCGATGATCTACGCGCTTCTCAACAGGTTGATCCGGCGTACAGACGCGGACTGCCTGTACGTGACGGGGCCTGGTCACGGCGGGCCCGCCCTCGTCGCTGCCACGTATTTGGAGGGGACGTACTCGGAGGTGTATCCCGCGGTCTCCGGTGATGCTGCCGGACTCCGGCACTTGTGCCGGCAATTCTCGACACCGGGAGGTATCCCGAGTCATGTCAGCGTGCAGACGCCGGGCAGTATCCACGAAGGCGGTGAGCTGGGATATGCACTGGCGCACGCCGCGGGTGCGGCATTCGACCACCCGAACCTGTTGGTGGCGTGTGTGATCGGAGACGGTGAGGCGGAGACGGGGCCGCTGTCCGCTTCGTGGAAGCTCCCCGCCTTCCTCAACCCGGAACGGGACGGTGCCGTGTTACCGATCCTGCACGTCAACGGGGCCAAAATTGCCGGACCCACCGTCTACGGGCGCAGTACCGACACGGACATCGAACGCTTCCTCAGTGGCCAGGGATGGGCGCCGACCGTGGTCGAGGGCGACGACCCGGCCGTGGTTTTCCGCACACTCGACCGGGCGCTGGTCGACGCGCACGACCGGATAACCGAGATCCGCCAGGAGGCGCGGGCGGGTCGCCGGCATCCTGTGAAATGGCCGGCGATCGTGCTCCGCACTCCGAAGGGCTGGACCGGCCCCCACCGCGTCGATGGTGTCCTCGTCGAGGGAACACATCGTTCCCACCAAGTTCCGCTGTCGGGCGTCCGCACCAACGACGAGCATCGGCGTCAGCTCGAGGAATGGATGCGGTCCTACTCCCCGGAGACCCTGTTCGATCCTCAGGGTGCATTGGTGCCCGAACTCGCTCAGCTGGCGCCGCGGGGCGACAAACGAATGGGTTCTTCTCCCTATGCCAACGGCGGGCGTCTACGCGTCGATCTTCCGATACCACCACTGCACAAGTACGCGTTGACCATCGAAAGGCCGGGGGCCACGCTGCACGAGACCACCCGCGTCCTCGGCGAACTGTTACGGGACGTCTACGCGGCGACCACCACACCGGACGGCGGCGGATACTTTCGGCTGTTCTGCCCGGACGAGACGGCCAGCAATCGGTTGGGCGCCGTGTTCGAGAGCACTGATCGATGCTGGCAGCTACCCGTCGCCGACTACGACGACCACCTGTCCGCGGGCGGACGGGTGATGGAGGTGCTCAGCGAGCACCTGTGCGAGGGGTGGCTCGAGGGGTACCTGCTGTCCGGGCGGCACGGGCTCTTTGCCAGCTACGAGGCCTTCGCCATGGTCAGTGTGTCGATGCTCGTTCAGCACGCGAAGTGGCTGCAACACGCGGTGGACCTGCCGTGGCGATCGCCGGTGGCCTCGCTCAACGTGCTGTTGACCAGCACCTGCTGGCGCAACGACCACAACGGTTTCAGCCACCAGGGGCCCGGGATGATCGACGCCGTCATTCCCCTCGCCCCGGATGTCGTTCGGGTGTGGCTTCCCCCCGACTCGAACACGCTGCTCTCGATTGCCGACCACTGTCTCCGCAGCACCGACCACGTCAACGTCATCGTGGTGGACAAGCAACCGCACCTCCAATACTTGACGCTCGAGGAAGCGAACGCGCACTGCGCGGCCGGGGCGTCGGTCTGGGCGTGGGCGGGTACCGAGGCAGCCGCCGATACCGTGGACATCGTGCTTGCCGCGGCGGGTGACGTTCCTACGCAAGAAATTCTCGCGGCAGCCCAGCTGTTGCGTGAGCACACACCCGACCTCGTCACCCGTGTGGTCAACGTGGTCGATCTGATGGCGTTGCTGACGCCCACGGAGCACCCGCACGGTTTCGACGACCGCACATTCACCGACCTCTTCACCGCTGATACCGACGTGGTGTTCGCGTTCCACGGCTATTCACGCGCGGTCCACGAGTTACTGCACGGTCGGCCGCAACCCGAACGCTTTCATGTTCGCGGCTTCAGCGAGCAGGGCACCACGACCACCCCGTTCGACATGGTGGTGCTGAACAGGATGAGCCGCTACCACCTCGCGCTCGAGGCGCTGCGCCGTGTAGAGGCCGAACCCGCCGGGGCCACCGAGCTCGCCGATTTCTGCCTCACCCAGCTCGAGCGGCACGGCGAGTACGTGGTCGAGCACTTCGAGGACCTGCCGGAGGTACGCGACTGGACCTGGTCCTGAGGGGCGGCGAGGCCGTCAGTTCATCGGGAGCGGAGCGGCGCCGCGTTCGGTGAGCATGTCGGTGAGCAACCTCGACTCGCCCTGCTGGGTCTCGACCATGGTCTGTGCGAGCCCGCGGACGGCGGGCTCGGAGGCCCGTTGCGCGGCGTATTCCATCATGGGCAGTCCACCCTGGTGATGTCGCAACATCAACTGGAGGTATTCGACGTCGACCGCGGTCCCCGTGGCCTGTCGCAGCCTGGCCATGTCCTCGGACGACGCCATTCCCGGCATCGTCGGCATCGACCCAGTATGTGCGTTCTCGCCGGAGGAATGATCGTGTCCGCCGTCGTGCTCCGACGCCATCCAGCCCATGTAGCCGCCGGACGGGAGGGACGGCTGATCCCAGATCGAGAGCCATCCTTGCATCTGGCCGAGCTGGTTCTGCTGGGTGGTCAGGATGTCGTAGGCGAGAGTCCGGACGGTGGGATCACTCGTGTTCCGGATGGCGATCGCCGACATCTCCACCGCCTGACTGTGGTGCACGCTCATGTCCTGGGCGAATCCCACATCGACGGATCCCGCCTGGGGAACCGCAGAGTTGTTGTCCTGCAGTGGAAGTCGCGCCAGGAATCCGAGGGCGAAACCGAGTGCGACGGCACCGATCACTCCGATCACCAAGAGCGCGGCGCGCTGACTCGGCCTGGAGTGGGCCGGCTCGGCCCCGGACCCGACTCCGGACCCGACTCCGGATCCGGGTGCGGAGTCGGCCGATTCAGCCATTACCGCCCTCGGCGGGCGCCTGCTGCAGGTCGGAGGGCAGCTGCAAATCGCTCGGCAACTGGGCTCCCGCCCCGCCTGTCTCGGACTGGTCCGGCGCGATGCCGCCACCGTCCATCGGCACTGCGTCGGTGCCGGGTGCGCTCGGATCGAAGGGGGGCGGGTTGTCCGGGTCGAAACCGGAGCCGGGGATGGTCGAGCAGCTGGCACCGACCTCCGGGTAGGTGTTCTTGTTGATACGCAGGGCCGTGATGAACTGATCGATCCGCTCGTCGTCGGCGCTGTCGAGCTTCAGCTGGTGGCCCCACGACTGCAGAGAGATCGGACTGTCGAGCCCCGGGTACGGCGACATCAGGGTGTAGCTCTGGCCGTCCACCTTGTCCTGCAGTGTGTCGACCTGCTCCGCAGACAGCGTGTCGGGGTTGTAGGCGACCCACACGGCGCCGTGCTCGAGAGAGTGCACTGCGTTCTCGGTGCGGATCGCATTGGCGTACACGGTGCCGGTGCACGTCGCCCAGATGGCGTCGTGCGGGCCGCCGAACGGAGGTGACTGGTCGTAGGCGACGCGCTGCGTCGGCTGGATGTGGATGCCGGCCGGGTAGTCGATCTTCAGCACGCCGTCGATGTTGACCGAAGGGTCGGGATTTTCGGCACTGGGTGCGTACCGCTGGGCCTCCTCCTTCGCCTGATACTTGGGCACCAGGTTGACCGCGAGGATCGCGACGAGCGCGAGGACCGCCGCCGACGCACCGATCGTCAGCCACGGAATGTGCCGGGGCGCGGAGACGCCGCCCTTGGCTTTCGCGCCGCCACTCTTGCTCTTGGCGGCCTTGATGGCCTTGGCCGACTTGGCACCGGAGTTCTTACCGGGACCGCGACTATCCGAACCGCTTGGCATCGATTGTGATCTTTCGGTGTGTGGGTTACGGGCGCTCTACCCCGGTTCGCCCGAGGCTGAGACCGGGACTCAGGGCGACCCCACTCTACTTACCCACCCTGAGCGCAAGCTGGGAGAGTGGCATCCGCCACGCCGGTCGGGGCCTATCCGGCCGTCTGTGGGACTCCGGGCCAGGCGGGTCACCGCCCGGGACGTCTTGGCCATAGGATAGATACCTGTGACTCCAGCTGACCTTGCCGAACTGCTCCGCGGAACCGCCGCGAAGGTGCTCGCCGAACGTGGACTCGACGTGTCCGTGCTACCCGAAACTCTCACGGTCGAGCGCCCGCGCAACCCCGAGCACGGTGATTACGCCACCAACGTCGCGATGCAGGTGGCAAAGAAGGTCGGCACCAACCCCCGCGAACTCGCGACCTGGCTCGCCGAGGCGCTGACCGCCGCCGAGGGTATCGACAGTGCCGATATCGCCGGCCCCGGTTTCCTCAACATCCGCCTGGCCGCCGACGCCCAGGGCGCCATCGTCGCCAAGATCCTCGAAGCGGGCACCGCGTACGGATCCGGGCACACCCTCGACGGCAAGAAGATCAACCTGGAGTTCGTGTCCGCAAACCCGACCGGACCCATCCACCTCGGCGGTACGCGCTGGGCTGCTGTCGGTGACGCGCTCGGCCGCATCCTGTCCACCCAGGGTGCCGCCGTCACACGCGAGTACTACTTCAACGACCACGGCGCCCAGATCGACCGCTTCTCCCGGTCGCTCATCGCCGCCGCCAAGGGGGAACCTGCTCCCGACGACGGTTACGCGGGTGCATACATCGCCGACATCGCGGCTCAGGTGCTCGCGCAGCGTCCCGATGCACTGGAACTTCCGGCGGGTGAGCAGCAGGAAGTGTTCCGTTCGCTCGGAGTCGACCTGATGTTCGCGCACATCAAACGCACCCTGCACGAGTTCGGAGTGGACTTCGACGTCTACTTCCACGAAAACTCGCTGTTCGAGTCCGGTGCGGTCGAGAAGGCCGTCGAGACCTTGAAGTCCTCCGGCAGTCTCTTCCAGGAGGACGGTGCCTGGTGGCTCAAGAGCACCGACTTCGGTGACGACAAGGATCGTGTCGTCATCAAGAGTGACGGCAACGCGGCCTACATTGCGGGGGACATCGCCTACTTCCAAAACAAGCGTGCGCGCGGCTTCGATCTGTGTATCTACATGCTCGGCGCGGATCATCACGGCTACATCGGCCGGCTCAAGGCCGCGGCCGCCGCATTCGGCGACGACCCGGACACCGTCGAGGTGTTGATCGGGCAGATGGTCAATCTGGTCCGCGACGGGGTCGCCGTGAAGATGAGCAAGCGGGCCGGGACGGTGATCACGCTCGACGACCTGGTCGAGGCCATCGGTGTCGACGCCTCGCGATACGCGTTGATCCGCTCGTCGGTGGATTCGAGCATCGACATCGACCTCGAGCTGTGGACCAGCACGGGCAACGAGAACCCGGTCTACTACGTGCAGTACGCGCACGCCCGGTTGTCGGCCATTGCGCGCAACGCCGCCGAGCTGGGTGTCACGGTTGCCGATCCGGCCTTCGCGTTGTTGGTCTCCGAGCAGGAGGGTGATCTCATCCGCACGCTCGGCGAGTATCCGCGCGTCGTCACCAGTGCGGCGAATCTCCGTGAGCCGCACCGCATTGCGCGGTACCTCGAAGAGCTGGCCGGCGCTTACCACCGGTTCTACGGCGCGTGCCGGGTTCTGCCTCAGGGCGACGAGGAGGTCGGGCCACTGCATGTCGCGCGGCTCGCTCTGTGCGACGCCTCGCGTCAGGTACTGGCAAACGGTCTCGCGCTCCTCGGCGTGAGCGCCCCGGAGCAGATGTGAACGCGCATCCCGCCGGTCCCAAGCACGCCGAACAGCTACACGCGCCCGGACTGCCCGAACGTCCCACCGACGCAACGGCATTCGCGGCGCTCGCTCCTGAGGTGTGGCCCCGCAACGCGGAACGCGGTCCGGACGGAGTCGTCCGATTGGCCGGGATTCCGGTCACCGAACTCGCGGCGACGTACGGGACGCCACTGTTCGTCGTCGACGAGGACGATTTCCGCTCCCGCTGCCGTGACATGGCGCGCGCATTCGGGCCCTCGGCCAAAGTCCACTACGCGTCCAAGGCGTTTCTCTGCGGCGAGATCGCCCGTTGGGTGGCAGACGAGGGGCTGTCGCTCGACGTCGCCTCGGGCGGTGAACTGGCGATTGCGTTGCATGCAGGGTTCCCGGCGGAGCGAATCGCCATGCACGGCAACAACAAGTCGGTCGCCGAACTTCAGGCGGCAGTGAAGGCCGGAGTGGGCCACATCGTCCTGGACTCGTCCATGGAGATCGACCGCCTCGACGCAGTCGCCGCCGAAGCCGGTGTCGTACAGGATGTCCTGATCCGTGTGACGGTCGGAGTGGAAGCACACACCCACGAGTTCATCTCGACCGCCCACGAGGACCAGAAGTTCGGTTTCTCACTGGCAGGCGGCAAGGCGATCGACGCGGTCCGGCGAGTATTCGCCGCAGACAATCTGCGTCTCGTCGGGCTGCACAGCCATATCGGTTCGCAGATCTTCGACGTGGACGGATTCGAGGTGGCAGCACACCGGGTGATCGGGCTGCTCCGCGACGTCGTCGCCGAGTTCGGTGTGGACAAGACCGCCCAGATCTCGATCATCGACCTCGGTGGCGGTATGGGCATCTCGTACGTGCCCAGCGACGATCCTCCGCCCGTGGACGAGTTGGCGGCCAAACTCGGCGACATCGTGCGCAACGAGTCCGCTCTCGCCGGCCTGCCCGAGCCGACCCTTGCGGTCGAGCCGGGACGAGCGATCGCCGGGCCGGGGACGGTCACGCTCTACGAGGTCGGCACCATCAAAGACGTCACCGTCGGGAGCGCGCTCACTCGCCGCTACGTCAGTGTCGACGGCGGAATGAGCGACAACATCCGCACGGCGCTGTATCAAGCGGAATATGAAGCGAAGCTCGTCTCCCGAGTCAGCGGAGCCGAACCCGTGGTGTCGCGAGTCGTGGGTAAACACTGCGAATCCGGCGACGTCGTCATCCGTGACACCTGGATGCCCGAGGACATCGATGCCGGCGATTTGCTTGCCGTCGCTGCCACCGGTGCATACTGCTACTCGATGTCGAGTAGGTACAACCTGCTCACCCGTCCTGCCGTGGTGGCGGTGCGCGACGGACAGTCGCGCGTGATCCTCCGGAGGGAAACCGTGGAAGACCTGCTCAGCTTGGAGGTACAAGAGTGACCGTCGAATCGGCGCAACGTGCTGTCGGTGTGACCGAATCGGCGCATCGCGCTATCGGAGTGGCCGTCCTCGGCCTCGGCAACGTCGGGAGCGAGGTGGTTCGCATCCTGCAAGAGCACAGCGAAGACCTCGAGGCCCGCGTCGGTGCGCCCCTGGAACTGCGGGGAGTGGCGGTCCGCCGCCCCGGCAAGGACCGGGGCATACCGGAGGAGTTGCAGACCACGGACGCGGACTCGCTCGTGGCGCGCGACGACGTCGACATCGTCGTCGAGGTGATCGGCGGCATGGACCTTCCGCGCAAGCTGATCCTGTCGGCACTCAACTCCGGCAAGTCCGTCGTCACCGCCAACAAGGCCCTCCTCGCCGAGCACACCGGTGAACTCGCCGAGGCGGCAGAGCTGCACCGCGTCGACCTGTACTTCGAGGCGGCCGTCGCCGGTGCGATCCCCGTGATCCGCCCGCTCACCCAGTCCCTTGCCGGTGACCGGGTGAACAAGGTCGCCGGAATCGTGAACGGCACCACCAACTTCATCCTGTCGGCCATGGACGAAACCGGGGCCGACTATGCGGAAACGCTCGCGGAGGCGGGAAGACTCGGCTACGCCGAAGCCGATCCCACCGCCGACGTAGAGGGTTACGACGCCGCGGCGAAGGCCGCTATCCTCGCGTCCATCGCCTTCCATACGCGGGTCACCGCGGGTGATGTGTACCGCGAGGGTATCTCCAACATCACCGCTGCCGACCTGACGTCGGCGAGGGCCCTCGACTGCACTATCAAGCTGCTCTCCATCTGCGAGCGCATCCCCACACCCGACGGCAAGGAGCGCATCTCCGCACGGGTCTACCCGGCGCTGGTGCCGCTGAGTCACCCCCTCGCGTCGGTCAACGGAGCATTCAACGCAGTGGTTGTCGAGGGAGAGAACGCCGGAAGGCTGATGTTCTACGGTCAGGGCGCCGGCGGTGCCCCCACCGCGTCTGCTGTGATGGGTGATCTGGTGATGGCCGCGCGCAACAAGGTGCACGGTGGCCGCGGTCCGCGCGAGTCGAAGTACGCCAAGCTCAAGATCGCGCCCATCGGCGACATCCCGACGCGCTACTACGTCAACATGCAGGTGACGGACAAGGCCGGTGTGCTGTCGGCCGTTGCCGCCGAATTCGCCGAGCACGGCGTGAGCATTTCGACGGTGCGGCAGGAAGGCGCGGGCGACGGTGCCCGGCTGGTGGTCGTTACCCATGTCGCGACGGACTCCGCGTTGTCGGAAACCGTTGAGGCATTGAGCAAACTCGAATTCGTCACCGCTGTGACCAGCGTGCTGCGACTGGAAGGCACCGAACAATGACCGGCACCCGCAACCCCGTGCACACTCCATGGCCGGGGCTGATCGAGGCCTACCGTGACCGCCTCGCGATCGGACCGAACTGGAAGACGGTGACCCTCCGTGAGGGCGGCACGCCGCTGCTTCCCGCCGGGCATCTGTCCGAGATCACGGGCTGCGACGTCTACCTCAAGGTCGAGGGTCTCAACCCCACCGGCTCCTTCAAGGACCGCGGGATGACGATGGCCGTGACCGACGCCCTGGCGCGCGGTCAGCAGGCTGTGCTGTGCGCGTCGACGGGCAATACGTCCGCCTCGGCGGCCGCCTACGCCGCCAAGGCGAAGATGAGCTGCGCGGTGCTGGTACCGCAGGGCAAGATTGCCATGGGCAAGCTGGCGCAAGCGGTCATGCACGGCGCCCGGATCATCCAGGTCGAGGGTAACTTCGACGACTGCCTCGAGCTGGCGCGCAAGACCACGGCGGAGTTCCCGACCATCGGCCTGGTCAACTCGGTGAACCCGGTCCGGATCGAAGGCCAGAAGACCGCGGCTTTCGAAATTTGTGATGCGTTGGGCAAGGCCCCGGACGTCCACGCGCTTCCCGTCGGCAACGCCGGCAACATCACCGCCTACTGGCGGGGTTATTCCGAGTACTACGCCGACGGGCTCACGAGCGTGAAGCCTCGCATGCTGGGCGTTCAGGCGGCAGGTGCCGCCCCGCTCGTCCACGGTGCACCCGTCAAGGACCCGGAGACCATCGCGACGGCCATCCGCATCGGTTCGCCCGCGTCCTGGAACGGTGCGGTCGCCGCGAAGGAGGAGTCGCACGGGGCCTTCCGCGCCGCGACGGACGAGGAAATCCTCGAGGCGTACCGACTGATCGCCTCCACCGAAGGTGTGTTCGTCGAACCCGCGTCGGCGGCGAGTGTCGCAGGACTGCTGGCCGCCCGGAAGGAAGGCTGGCTCGACTCCGGACTCACCGTGGTCTGCACGGTCACCGGCAACGGATTGAAGGACCCGGATACCGCACTCGCCGGTATGCCTGTCGTGCAACCCATTCCGGTCGATCCTGTCGCTGTCGCGTCGGCCCTCGAGCTGGCGTAGTGGTGGCGCCCACGCCCATCACGCCGCAGGATCAGACCGCAGACATGACACAGACCCTGCCCACCGGGCTCACCGTGACTGCCCGTGTGCCGGCGTCGAGCGCCAATCTCGGGCCCGGATTCGACACCCTCGGCATCGCGCTCGGGCTCTACGACGAGATCACGGTCACCACCACGGGTTCGGGTTTGAAGATTCGTGTCGAGGGTGAGGGCGCCGAGGACGTGCCGTGGGGCCCCTCCCATCTGGTGGTACGCGCGATCGAACGTGGTCTGGAGTCGGCCGGCGTGTGGGCGGAGGGCCTCGACGTCGTGTGCCGCAATGCAATACCGCACTCGCGAGGCCTGGGGTCGTCCGCGTCTGCCGTGGTCGGCGGGTTGGCCGCGGCCAACGGTCTCGCGATGAAGCTCGATCCCGCACTCGGCCTCTCGCCCGACCAACTGGTCCAGTTGTCGTCCGAGTTCGAGGGGCACCCCGACAACGCTTCGGCGAGCGTGCTGGGCGGCGCCGTGGTGTCGTGGAGTTGTGAAGATCAGGAATCCGCGGGCGCCTCCACGTCCGGGAATCGCTACTACGCGGTGCCCCTGACGGTGCATCCCGCGATCCGGGTCATCGCCCTGATCCCGGGTGAGCGTTCGTCGACCGCTCACACGCGGGGATTGTTGCCCGAGGTCGTGGCGCACCGTGACGCCGCGTTCAACGTCAGTCGCGGCGCTCTCGCTGTGGTGGCGCTCACGGAACGGCCGGACCTTCTGATGCCGGCCACTGAGGATCGGCTCCACCAGGTTCAGCGGGCTCCCGCCCTTCCGCTGACCACCCGGTGGATCTCCTTGCTGCGGAAAGCCGGCATTGCCGCGGCGGTCTCCGGTGCGGGACCGACAGTCCTCGCGTTGAGTACCGAGCCGCTACCGGACGATCTCCGAGTACAGGCGGAGGCCGAGGGACTGCAAGTCCTCGAACTCGACGTCGCCGAAGGCGTCCGGATCAGCTGACACGCCGGAAACGGGTCTTCTTGCCCCTACGGTCGTTCACAGCTATCCTGGGCAATGTCCGTACATCGTGCGCATCAGACGCCGGTGCTTCACCAGGGCGATTACTCCAGGTCAATCGGGGTTGACGGCTCCTGGCACGATCCTCCGCACTTTCTGTTGTGTAGGGATTGTGAGTGCGCCTGTTCAAGGTGATGTGATGGCGGGCAAGCCGGCAGTTCAGCTAAGCAACGACGTACGGCACATCCGAATTCGGTACTGAACCGGATTACGGGACGAACCCTCGACTCTGCGCAGCGCGAGTGAGGGAAGGAAAGGACCTCCGTGACCGATACGGACCTCATCGCCGCTCCTGCGGACGCCTCCTCGGTGGATACCGTTGGCGCGCAGGCAGGCGACTCTTCACAGGCGTCATCGACCGCACCGGAAAACGGTGCAGTGACGGCCTCCACAAAGCGCGCCGAGGCGCGCCGAGGTGCCGGGCTGTCCGGGATGGTGCTGACCGAGCTCCGTGCCCTTGCGGGCGAGCTCGGTATCAAAGGCATTTCAGGGATGCGTAAGGGCGACCTGATCGCCGCGATCAAGGATCGGCAGGGCGCCTCGTCGGCGCCGGCCGCTGCGACGACCGAGGCCGCGCCCCGCACCCGGACGTCCCGCACCAAGCGTGAGCAGCCCGCGCAGACTGCCCTCGACGTGTCTCCGCAGCAGGAGACCGCCGAGAAGGCGGCCGAAAGCAAGGCGCCGGAACCTGCAGTCGCCGACGGCAGCGCGGCCGACACCGATGTCCCCGAGGGGGGCCGACGCGGGCGTCAGCGCCGTGGCTCCTCCCGCCGGGCAGGTGCCCCTGAGCAGGGCGACCAGGCCGACAGCGGACAGGACGCTCCCTCGCAGAATGCTGCCGTCCAGAATGGCGTCGACACCCAGCAGGCCGAGCGCAAGCAGGTCGACGACCGTCAGGACAGTGCGGAAAAGTCCGGAAGGCAGGACGGCTCCGGTGAGCAGTCCGGCGACCGCACGCGGCGTGAGCGTGGGGACAACCGCGGCAGCGACCGTGGTGACCGGAACGACCGCGGCGACACCCGCGAGCGGGACCGCGGTGACACGCGCGAACGTGACCGCGACCGGGGTGATCGCAACCAGGGCAGCAACAACGGCCCGCGCACGAGCGACAACCGTGACAACCGGGGCGGCGACGACGAAGAAGGCGGCCGCGGACGACGTGGACGGCGCTTCCGCGAGCGTCGTCGTGGGCGCGACCGCGGCGAAGGCGGCGGCGGGGACGTGCGTGAGACGGAGATCCGGGAAGACGATGTCCTGCAGCCGGTAGCCGGCATCCTCGACGTCCTCGACAACTACGCTTTCGTGCGGACGTCCGGGTACCTCGCGGGCCCCAACGACGTCTACGTGTCGATGAACCTCATCCGAAAGAACGGACTTCGCCGCGGCGACGCGATCACCGGTGCCGTCCGGGTTGCACGCGAGGGTGACCAGGGAAATCAGCGCCAGAAGTTCAACCCGTTGGTGCGGATCGACACGGTCAACGGCGGCGACATCGAGGCGGCGAAGAAGCGCCCCGAGTTCGGGAAGCTCACCCCGCTGTACCCGAATCAGCGGTTGCGTCTCGAGACCACGCCGAACATCCTCACCACCCGCGTCATCGATCTCGTGATGCCGATCGGTAAGGGTCAGCGCGCGCTCATCGTGAGCCCGCCGAAGGCCGGTAAGACCAGCGTTCTGCAGGCCATCGCCAACGCGATCGCGACCAACAACCCCGAGTGCTACCTGATGGTCGTGCTGGTCGACGAGCGTCCCGAAGAGGTCACCGACATGCAGCGATCGGTCAAGGGTGAGGTCATTTCCTCGACCTTCGACCGCCCGCCGGGAGACCACACCTCGGTCGCCGAGCTCGCCATCGAGCGTGCGAAGCGTCTGGTGGAGGCCGGTAAGGACGTCGTCGTCCTTCTCGACTCGATCACTCGTCTCGGCCGCGCGTACAACAACTCGTCGCCGGCGTCGGGCCGCATCCTGTCCGGTGGTGTCGACTCGACAGCGCTGTACCCGCCGAAGCGTTTCCTCGGTGCAGCCCGCAACATCGAGAACGGCGGTTCGCTCACGATCATCGCGACGGCCATGGTCGAGACCGGTTCCACCGGCGACACCGTGATCTTCGAGGAGTTCAAGGGCACCGGTAACGCCGAGCTCAAGCTCGACCGCAAGATCGCGGAACGGCGGGTGTTCCCGGCTGTCGACGTCAATCCTTCGGGAACGCGTAAGGACGAGCTGCTGCTCAGTCCGGATGAGGCCGCGGTGCTGCACAAGCTCCGCCGGGTGCTGTCTGGTCTCGATTCGCACCAGGCCATCGATCTGCTGATCGATCGCCTCAAGAAGAGCAAGAGCAATCTCGAGTTCCTCATGCAGGTGTCGAAGACCGCTCCGGGCGCGATCGACGACTGAGTGCTCGACACGGCAAAGCCCGGCGACCTGTCGCCGGGCTTTGCCGTTTCTCCAGTACAGAGCAGGTGGAATTAAATGCGGGGGAGCGGCGTTGATCTCTCCGCAAGCACACATGCCGATTGGGATCGCACTCGCGCGATCTGGCATACTGAACGGCTGAGTCCGGTTCCGGTTCACGTCTTCGAATGGCGAAGGCGACCCGGCGACCATTGAAAGGGACACCATGAAGTCAGGCATTCACCCCAATTACGTGGCCACCACCGTGGTCTGTGGTTGCGGAAACACTTTCGAGACCCGAAGCACCAAGGAGACCGGACGGATCAACGTCGAGGTCTGCTCGCAGTGCCACCCGTTCTACACCGGTAAGCAGAAGATTCTCGACACCGGTGGACGCGTTGCCCGCTTCGAGGCTCGCTACGGCAAGCGCGCCGGCAAGGGCGCAGCAAAGGAATCTGCCGAGTCCTAGCTGGTCCGCCGACGCCCGTCCTGCGATAATTGCAGGCCGGGCGTCGGCTTTTTAGTGCCGTTTCCCTCGGCACCCCGTAGTGCGCAGCGCGCGCTGAGACGAGAGTGGAGCCCATCATGGCAGGGACGACCCAGCCGTCGGCGATCGACGACATCCTGGCCGAACATGCCGGCCTCGAGCAGCAGTTGTCCGACCCAGCGCTGCACAACGACGCCTCCGCGGCCCGCAAAGCCGGGAAGCGTTTCGCCGAGCTTGCGCCCATCATGTCGACGTACAGCAAGCTCAAGGCGGCGCAGGACGATCTCGCAGCCGCGCGTGAGCTCGCCGTCGACGATTCCAGCTTCGCGGCCGAGGTGCCCGCACTCGAGGCCGAAGTGCTCGAGCTCGACAAGGCACTGACGGATCTCCTCGCGCCGCGCGACCCGCACGACGGTGACGACGTGGTACTCGAAGTGAAGTCGGGCGAGGGCGGTGAGGAGTCGGCGTTGTTCGCGTCCGACCTCGCGCGTATGTACGTCCGGTACGCCGAGCGGCACGGGTGGCGCGTCGAGGTTCTCGATGCGACAGTGTCCGACCTCGGTGGATACAAGGACGCGACCCTGTCGATCAAGTCGAAGGGCGAGGTTCGGGACGGGGTGTGGGCCCGTCTGAAGTTCGAGGGCGGCGTCCACCGCGTGCAGCGCGTGCCCGTCACCGAGTCGCAGGGCCGGGTACACACCTCGGCTGCCGGCGTCCTGGTCTATCCGGAACCGGAAGAGGTCGAGGAGGTGCAGATCGACGAAACTGATCTGCGCATCGATGTCTACCGCTCCTCCGGTAAGGGCGGTCAGGGTGTGAACACCACCGACTCGGCGGTGCGGATCACGCATCTGCCCACCGGAATCGTTGTGACGTGCCAGAACGAGCGCTCCCAGCTACAGAACAAGGCGCGGGCCATGCAGGTGCTGGCCGCTCGCCTCCAGGCAGCGGCCGAGGAAGCAGCAGACGCCGAGGCATCGGCCGGGCGGCAGAGCCAGGTGCGCACGGTCGACCGCTCCGAGCGCATCCGCACCTACAACTTCCCGGAGAACCGCATCACCGATCACCGAATCGGCTTCAAGTCGCACAATCTCGATGCCGTCCTGGACGGTGAATTGGACGCTCTCCTCGACGCGTTGGGCAAGGCGGATCGTGAGGCACGGCTCGCCGCGGAGTAACGCGGTACCCAGGACCGGAGTATCACCGTTCCCCGGGCGTGGCAGTCTGTACCCGTGAGCCGACTTCCCCTTCGCCTGGCCCTGATCGATGCAGCTGCGCAACTCGACGAGGCAGGGGTGCACAGCGCCCGCGCGGACGCCGAGATGCTGGCTGCCCATCTGCTGGGGGTGGAGAGGACCAGACTGGGTCTCGTGCCGCTGGTCGACGAGTCGGTGATCGACGCCTACAAGAAGATGGTCGAACAGCGCGCCAAGCGAATCCCGCTGCAGTACATCCTCGGAACCGCCGCCATGGGTGACATCGACATCGAGGTCGGTCCCGGCGTCTTCGTTCCGCGCCCGGAGACCGAACTTCTCCTCGGGTGGGCGCTCGCGTTCCTGGGAAGCTGCGACCAGCACCCACCCGTCGTCATGGATCTGTGTACCGGGTCGGGTGCGCTCGCGCTCGCCATTGCCCACGCCCGCCCCGACGCCGTCGTGCACGCCGTCGAACTCGAACCGCACGCGCTCTCCTGGGCGCGGCGCAATGCCGATGCCCGCGCTGGAGCGGGCGACACCCCGATCAAGCTGTACCAGGGCGACGTCACCGACCGGACGATCCTGACCGGCCTCGAAGGTGCAGTCGACCTCATCGTTGCCAACCCGCCGTACATTCCCGAGGGCGCGGAACTCGAGCCGGAAGTGGCGGATCACGACCCGCACAGCGCACTATTCGCCGGACCGGACGGATTATCTGTGATCAAGCCGATGATCTCGAATGTCGCGCGGTGGTTGAGAATCGGGGGAGCAGTGGGAATCGAGCACGACGACACCAATGGTGCGGACGTTGCGGCGCTGTTCGCGGCGCGTCGGGTGTTCGGTGACGTCGCGGAACACCCCGACCTCGCGGGCAAGCCCCGCTTCGTGGTGGCTCGGCGCATCGCGACCGATGTCGAGGCGCAGCGTGCGGAGGCCGCAGGCGAGGATGAAAGAATGAGCCGGTGAGTACCGTTTACGACTGTGGCCGCCCCGATTCCCGCGCCGCCGGAATGAGTGCGGCCAAGAACGCCCTGAAGGCTGGACGACTCGTCGTCCTGCCCACGGACACCCTCTACGGGATCGGTGCCGACGCATTCGACGGCGATGCGGTCGCCGCGTTGCTGCGGGCGAAGGGCCGTGGCCGCGATATGCCTGTGCCGGTGCTCGTCGGATCGTGGAACACCATCGACGGCCTCGTGTACAGCGTGCGCCCGCACACCCGCGACCTCATTCGGGCCTTCTGGCCGGGTGGCCTGAGTCTTGTTGTGGAGCAGGCTCCTTCGCTGGCGTGGGACCTCGGTGATACGCGCGGGACGGTGATGCTTCGCATGCCCCTGCATCCGGTCGCCCTCGAACTGTTACGTGAAGTCGGACCACTTGCGGTGTCGAGCGCCAACGTCTCGGGACAACCGCCGGCCACCACCGTCCAGGAAGCTCGGGACCAGCTCGGCGGATCGGCCGGCGTGTACCTGGACGGCGGACGCGCCGAACAAGGCCGGGCCTCCACCATCGTCGACCTCACCGGCGCGAGCCCCCGCATTCTCCGGGAAGGTGCCGTACCCACCGGTGACGTCGCCGACGTCCTCGGGGTGTCGGCGGAGAGTCTGCTCGAGGGGACCGCGACGGCATGACCGGGCTGCGCGGGGCAACGGTAGCGTCTGCCCAGTGATTGCTGCCGAATCCGCCGGCGTGGTGCTGGCTCAAGCAGGTGGGGGTGCGGGTGTCCCTCTGCGTGAACTTCTGCTCGTCCTCTTCACTGCCGCGGTGGTCACCTACCTCGCCACCGGCGCAGTCCGGCTGTTCGCCCTGCGGTTCGGGGCGGTGGCGGTGCCTCGGGACCGGGACGTGCACGTCACGCCCACGCCCCGACTCGGGGGCGTCGGAATGTACCTGGGCATGCTGGTCGCTCTGTTGTTCGCCCAGCAACTACCCGCGCTCACCCGCGGATTCGAGTTCACCTCCGACATCCCCGCGGCCCTGGTGTCGGGGTTCGTCATCGTTCTCGTGGGGGTGGTCGACGACCGGTGGGGTCTCGACGCGCTGACCAAGTTCGTGGGCCAGGTGACGGCCGCCGGAATCCTCGTCGTGATGGGCGTCAGCTGGTTCATCATCTACGTTCCGTTCGGCGATGGCACCACGGTGATTCTCGACCAGCTGCAGGCGGGACTGGTTACGGTGGCGGTCGCCGTGGTGATGGTCAATGCCATGAACTTCGTCGATGGCCTCGACGGTCTCGCCGCAGGTCTCGGGCTGATTTCCTCGCTCGCGATCTGCGTGTTCTCGGTCGGATTGCTCCACGATCAGGGCGGTGATGTGAGCGCCTATCCGCCGGCGTTGATCGCCGCAGCACTGGCAGGCGCCTGTCTCGGTTTCCTGCCGCACAACTTCCAGCCTGCGCGCATCTTCATGGGCGATTCCGGGTCGATGCTGATCGGCCTGATGCTCGCGGCGATCTCGACCAGCGCCTCCGGCCGCATTCCGCTGACCGCTTACGGCACCCGCGACCTTCTGGGTCTTCTGTCGCCATTGCTGCTCGTCGGCGCCGTCATGTTCATCCCGATCCTCGACCTACTGCTTGCCGTGGTCCGGCGTACGCGCGCAGGCGTCAGTCCGTTCAGCCCCGACAAGATGCATCTCCACCACCGTCTCCTGCAGATCGGGCATTCGCATCGGCGAGTGGTCCTGCTCATCTACTTGTGGGTCGGCGTGCTGGCGTTCGGTGCGGTCGGATCTGCCTTGTTCGACCGCCGCGTAGTGGTGCTCCTGGTGGCCGGCGGACTCGTCTTCGCGCTGGTGGTCACCGCCGTACCCTCCATCCGGGGGCAACAGCACGACCGCCAGGCGTGAGGTCGCGGTTGCGGTGCGCCGAGGACGATCCACTACCCTTGGCGACCGTGACGTTCATCCCCGCGCCTGCTCCCGATCACACCGCCTCGTTGCGGGCCGCCGTCCGCTACGGCGTCCTCGGCCTGATCGTGCTGGCAGTGGTCGGTTCCATCGTTGCGACTCTGCTCGCAGGTATGCCCGGTCTCTACGGCGCGCTGTTGGGCGCGGCGGTCGGCGGAGGGTTCATCCTCTGCACGGCCCTCGGGGTGTTGTTCACGGCCAAGCTTCCCGCCATGACTGCGGGGGCGGTGCTGCTCGGTACCTGGCTGTTGAAAATGATCCTCGCGATCACGGTCCTGGCGATCCTGAAACCGCTCGACTTCTACGACAAACCGGCGTTGGTATTGGTCATCGTGTTGTCCTTGGTGATCGTGCTCGGTGCGGAAACCTATGGGGTACTTGGCGTGAAGGCCCCGTACGTGGAGCCACGCGCAGCGGGCGATGCCGAACCGGGGGAGAAGGACGCCCAGTAGTACTACGGGATGTAGTAAAATTGAATCGAGCCGGACCCCGTCTACACAACGTCGTAGATGACTTGATAAGGTCTGGGTCAAGCGAGAGCAATGAGACGGCGAGTAAGTTACTGGCTGGTATTGCATGCTTGCAGGCGGTCGCACTTTCAAGGCCGCCGAGTCGACGAGAGTCGCCGACACCGACAGACGCTGGACTCCCTGGAGTCCACAGCAGCTGACGAATACGCGAGTCGAGCTTGTCGACTTGTTTGATCGTCAATGTCCGATCGAACCGCAGTCAACGAAGGCTGCGGACCGACTACGGGAGAGAACGCTGAGCGTCATCAACGTGGCTGCTGGAGAATTCCATCCGCCTTCCCTGAACGACTTCTTCCCGCCCGCGGTCCTGTTCGAAGGGACTCCGTTCGAACTCGACCGCCTGATGCTGGTTCGCATCCTGCTGTCCGCCCTCATGATGATCTTCTTCGTCATTGCGATGCGCAGCCCGAAGATCATTCCCCGCGGTGTCCAGAACATCGGCGAGATCGCTCTCGACTTCGTCCGGATCAACATCGCGGAAGAGATTCTCGGCAAGGAACAGGGCAAGCGCTTCCTGCCCGTCATCACGACGATCTTCTTCCTGGTGCTCGCCAGCAACCTCGGCAGCATCATCCCGTTCATCAACATCTCGCCCAACGCGCGCATCGGCATGCCGTTGGTGCTCGCTGCCCTGGCGTACATCGTCTTCAACTACGTGGGCATCAAGAAGTACGGGTTCTTCAAGTACGTCAAGAGCAGCATCGTGGTTCCCGGCGTCCCGCTTCCCCTGCACTTCCTGCTCGTGCCGATCGAGTTCATCTCCACCTTCGTCCTGCGGCCGTTCACGCTCATGGTGCGTCTCATGGCCAACATGCTGGCCGGCCACATCCTGCTGGTGCTGTTCTTCAGTGCCACCCAGTTCTTCTTCTTCACCTCAGGTGGCTTCCAGGCCGTGTTCGGTGTGGCATCGCTCGCCGCCGGCATTGCATTCACCTTCTTCGAACTGCTGGTGATCTTCCTGCAGGCCTACGTCTTCGCGCTGCTCACGTCGGTGTACATCGACCTGGCTCTGCACGCGGATTCGCACTAGCACCAACATCTCCACGACCAGCTACACCAAGAACTGAGCCTCCCGCCGAATCCGGCGGAGGTCAACAGAAAGGGAACGGAACACCATGAGCCTCGCCTACCTCGCTCAGGAAGCTGTCCAGGAAACCAACTCGACGGGATTCGGAGCCATCGGCTACGGTCTCGCCGCGATCGGCCCCGGCATCGGCGTGGGCATCGTTGTCGGTAAGGCGATCGAGGGCATGGTTCGCCAGCCCGAGATGGCCGGACAGGTTCGTACCACCATGTTCCTCGGTATCGCCTTCACCGAAGCTCTCGCGCTGATCGGCCTCGTCGCCGGTTTCATTTTCTAAGACCGTCATGGCAACCAACATCGCATTGCTCGCGGCAGAGGAAGAGACACACAACCCTCTCCTGCCCGCGACGTATGACATCGTTTGGTCGCTCGTCTGCCTGCTCGTCGTCGGCTTCGTCTTCTGGAAGTACGTCCTTCCGATGTTCCAGAAGGTCCTTGCCGAGCGAACCGAACAGATTGACGGCGGCATCAAGAGGGCCGAAGAAGCCCAGGCCGAGGCGAAGGCGGCGCTCGAGCAGTACCGTGCCCAGCTCGCCGAAGCTCGCACCGAAGCTGCGCAGATCCGTGAGGACGCGCGCACCCAGGGGCAGCAGATCCTCGCCGAGATGAAGGCACAGGCTCAGGAAGAGAGCGACCGCATCGTGGCCTCCGGTCACAGCCAGTTGGTTGCTCAGCGGCAGCAGATCGTCACCGAACTGCGTGGCGAACTCGGACGCACCGCGGTCGACCTCGCTGAGAAGGTCATCGGGGAGTCGCTCTCCGACGACGTCAAGCGGGCCGGCACGGTCGACAGATTCCTGAACGAGCTCGACGCCATCGGCGCAAATTCCGCAGCAGGGAAGTGAGCACCATGTACGCAGCGAGCCGTGAGGCCTTGACGCAGACACGTGCTGCGTTGTCTTCGGCCTTGGGATCCGTCTCTGCCGGAGCAGCCACCGCGGCCGCGGCTCAGACCGGGGCAGAGCTGTTCACGGTCGTCGAGACCCTGGACGTTCAGCGCACTCTTCGCAGTGCGCTGGCGGACAACTCGGCGGCCGGGAGCGCTCGCGAAGGCCTGGCCGAGCAGGTGTTCGGTGGCAAGGTCTCCGCGGAGACCCTCGCCACCGTGAAGGCGGCGGTGGGCCAGAACTGGTCCACCACCTCCGACCTGCTCAACTCGCTGGTGCTTCTCGGTCGGGAGTCGCTGCTGAAGGCAGCGGCCGACCAGGGACAGCTCGACGGGGTCGAGGACGAATTGTTCCGTCTCGGTCGAATCGTCGCAGGTGACCCGACACTCGAACAGGCGCTTTCCGATCGATCCGTCTCGGCGAAAGCTAAGCGTGACCTGCTCTCCAAGCTGCTGTACGGCAAGGTGACTGCTGTCACGGAGGCGCTGGCCGTTCAGGCAGTGGGCAGGTTGAAGTCGACCGCCCCCGCGGATGCGTTCGACGCATTGGCGAATCTGGCGGCAGCTCGGCGAGAAGCCGTCGTCGCGAAGGTTCGGAGCGCTTCTACACTGAGCAGTGAGCAAACCGATCGGCTGGCCGCCGCCCTCACCCGTACCTACGGGAAGCCGGTGACGGTTCACGTGGAGGTCGATCCCGAGCTCCTCAGCGGCTTGGTCGTCCGGGTGGGCGACGAGGTTATCGACGGCAGCGCAGCGGGGCGTCTCGCAGCGTTGCGGAAGTCCCTCAAGTAGTCCGCTTCCGAATCAATACCCAGATACTTCCGAAAACCAGACACCGAGAGCAGGAACAATCATGGCGGAGCTGACGATCTCCTCCGACGAGATCCGTAGCGCGATCGAGAACTACACCGCGAGCTACTCCCCGGAGGCCTCCCGCGAGGAGGTCGGCGTTGTGACCGACACCAGCGACGGCATCGCGCACGTCAGTGGCCTGCCTTCGGCGATGGCCAACGAACTGCTGGAGTTTCCCGGCGGAATCCTGGGCGTTGCCCTCAACCTCGACGCCACCGAAATCGGTGCCGTCATCCTGGGTGACTACGCGGACCTCCAGGAGGGCCAGGAAGTCAAGCGGACCGGCGACGTTCTGTCGGTTCCCGTCGGCGACGGCTTCCTCGGACGCGTCGTGGACCCCCTCGGCCAGCCGATCGACGGCCTGGGCGATATCGAGAGCAACGAGACCCGCGCCCTCGAACTGCAGGCAGCATCCGTGCTCGAGCGCCAGCCCGTCGAGGAGCCGCTGCAGACCGGCATCAAGGCCATCGACGCCATGACGCCGATCGGCCGCGGACAGCGTCAGCTCATCATCGGCGACCGCAAGACGGGCAAGACTGCCGTCTGCATCGACGCGATCCTGAACCAGAAGGCCAACTGGGAGTCCGGCGACGAGAAGCAGCAGGTTCGCTGCATCTACGTCGCGATCGGCCAGAAGGGCTCGACCATCGCAGGCGTCAAGGCTGCCCTCGAGGAGCAGGGCGCGATGGAGTACACCACCATCGTCGCCGCCCCCGCATCCGATTCCGCCGGCTTCAAGTGGCTCGCTCCGTACACCGGTTCCGCCATCGGCCAGCACTGGATGTACCAGGGCAAGCACGTTCTGGTCGTATTCGACGACCTGACCAAGCAGGCCGAGGCTTACCGCGCCATCTCGCTGCTGTTGCGTCGCCCGCCGGGACGTGAGGCTTACCCCGGTGACGTCTTCTACCTCCACTCCCGTCTACTGGAGCGTTCGGCGAAGCTGTCCGACGCGCTCGGCGGCGGATCGCTGACGGCGCTGCCGATCATCGAAACCAAGGCGAACGACGTCTCGGCGTACATCCCGACCAACGTCATCTCCATCACCGACGGTCAGGTGTTCCTCGAGTCGGACCTCTTCAACAAGGGTGTTCGTCCCGCCATCAACGTCGGTATCTCGGTGTCCCGTGTCGGTGGTGCCGCGCAGACCAAGGGCATGAAGAAGGTGTCCGGCTCGCTTCGCCTGGAGCTGGCACAGTTCCGTGAGCTCGAAGCATTCTCCGCCTTCGCGTCGGACCTCGATGCCGCGTCGAAGGCGCAGCTCGAGCGTGGTGCTCGCCTGGTCGAGCTGCTCAAGCAGGATCAGTACAGCCCCATTCCCGTCGAGGACCAGATCGTCTCGATCTACCTCGCCGGTGAAGGCGTCTTCGACAGCGTTCCCGTCGGTGACGTGCGCCGGTTCGAGACCGAGCTGCTGGAAGACCTGCACCGCAGTGCCTCCGACGTGTACTCGAGCATCAAGGGTGGCAAGGCGCTCGACGCCGACAACGCCGCCGCGCTGATCAAGGCCACCGACAAGTTCAAGGAAGGCTTCCTCGCATCCGACGGAAGCCGGGTCGTGAACGAGGCCGAGGCCGAGGCGCTCGACGCCAACGAGGTCGGGCACGAGCAGATCAACGTCAAGCGCACCACCGTCAGCAAGTGAGCGCCCAGTCCATGACACTGCGTCGCACCACCACGGGGACGCCGCGAAACATGAAGGGAGAGTGATCGATCGATGGCAAGCATTCTCGAACTGCGGTCTCGTATCAAGTCGGTCAACTCGACCAAGAAGATCACCAAGGCCCAGGAGCTGATCGCGACCTCGCGCATCACCAAGGCTCAGGCCCGGGTCGCTGCGTCGAAGCCGTATGCCGAGGAGATCACCAAGGTCCTGACGGAGCTGGCAAGTGCGTCGGCGTCGTTGGATCACCCGTTGCTCAACGAGCGCGCCAACGCCAAGCGTGCTGCCGTCCTGGTTGTCACCAGCGACCGCGGCATGTGCGGTGGGTACAACTCCAACGTCCTCAAAGAGGCCGAGGAACTGTTCCAATTGCTGCGCAGCGAGGGCAAGGACCCGGTCATCTTCGTGCTCGGTGCCAAGGGCCTCGGCTACTACACGTTCCGTGGTCGCGACCTGGGGGCTGCGTGGACCGGGTTCTCTCAGGACCCCGGTTACTCCGATGCTGCCAAGGCGAGCCGCCACCTGGTGGAGCTCTTCATGGCCGGATCCGGCTCCGAGATTGCCGCCTACAACGGCGAGGGAACCATCGAAGGTGTCGACGAACTGCACATCGTCTACACCCGCTTCGTGTCGATGCTCACTCAGTCTCCCGAGGTGCGGCGGATGGCTCCGCTGGACGTCACGGTCTCCGAGGAGAACATCGAACTCGGTGAAGACATGCTGTCGAACGGTCACCGGAACGACGAACCGGTCGCCGGATACAACTTCGAGCCGGAACCCGACAGGTTGCTCGGTGCCCTGCTGCCGAAGTACATCAGCACCCGCATCTACTCCTCGCTGCTGGATGCTGCGGCGTCGGAGTCGGCTGCCCGTCGTACCGCCATGAAGGCGGCGACGGACAACGCAAACGAACTGGTGAACACTCTCAGCCGTCAGGCCAACCAGGCTCGCCAGGCCCAGATCACCCAGGAAATCAGCGAGATCGTCGGCGGCGCGAATGCGCTCGCCTCGAGCGCAGGAAGTGACTAAGCAATGACCGCAGCAGTAACCGAAACAAACGGGGCAGGTTCGGATTCGTCCGTGGCCGGCCGCGTCGTGCGGGTCATCGGTCCCGTCGTGGACGTTGAATTCCCGCGTGGCTCCATTCCTGAACTGTTCAACGCCTTGCATGCCGAGATCACGCTTCCCTCGGTCGCCAAGACGCTGACCCTCGAGGTCGCGCAGCACCTCGGTGACAACCTGGTGCGCACCGTCTCGATGCAGCCGACCGACGGCCTCGTCCGCGGCACCTCGGTGGCCGACACGGGCAAGCCGATCTCGGTTCCCGTCGGCGACGTCGTCAAGGGCCACGTGTTCAACGCACTGGGCGACTGCCTCGACGCTCCCGGCACGGGACGCGACGGCGAGCAGTGGGGCATCCACCGCAAGCCGCCAGCCTTCGACCAGCTCGAGGGCAAGACGGAGATCCTCGAGACCGGTATCAAGGTCATCGACCTCCTCACCCCGTACGTCAAGGGTGGAAAGATCGGTCTGTTCGGTGGTGCCGGTGTCGGCAAGACCGTTCTGATCCAGGAAATGATCACCCGTATCGCCCGCGAGTTCTCCGGAACCTCGGTGTTCGCAGGCGTCGGTGAGCGCACCCGTGAGGGCACCGACCTTCACCTCGAGATGGAAGAGATGGGCGTCCTTCAGGACACCGCCCTCGTCTTCGGCCAGATGGACGAACCGCCGGGAACGCGTATGCGCGTCGCCCTGTCCGCACTGACCATGGCGGAGTACTTCCGCGATGTCCAGGGCCAGGACGTTCTGCTGTTCATCGACAACATCTTCCGTTTCACCCAGGCCGGTTCCGAGGTGTCGACCCTGCTCGGTCGTATGCCTTCGGCCGTGGGTTACCAGCCGACCCTGGCTGACGAGATGGGTGAGCTGCAGGAACGAATCACCTCGACGCGTGGTCGCTCGATCACCTCGCTTCAGGCGATCTACGTGCCCGCCGACGACTACACCGACCCGGCGCCGGCCACGACGTTCGCGCACCTCGATGCGACCACCGAGCTGTCGCGACCGATCTCGCAGATGGGTATCTACCCCGCTGTGGACCCGCTGAGCTCCACCTCCCGGATCCTCGAGCCCGGCATTGTCGGTGCCGAGCACTTCCGGGTGGCCAACGAGGTCAAGCGAATCCTGCAGAAGTACAAGGAACTGCAGGACATCATCGCCATCCTCGGTATGGACGAACTGCAGGAAGAGGACAAGGTCCTCGTCGGACGTGCCCGCCGTCTGCAGAAGTTCCTCGGCCAGAACTTCATCGTCGCCGAGAAGTTCACCGGTGAGCCCGGCTCCGTGGTCCCGCTCCGCGACACCATCGAGGCGTTCGACCGCGTCTGCAAGGGCGAGTTCGATCACCTGCCTGAGCAGGCGTTCAACAGCTGCGGTGGACTCGACGACGTCGAGGCTGCAGCCAAGAAGATCGCCGGGAAGTAGTCGACGATGGCTGAGATGACCGTGGAACTCGTTGCTGTCGAGCGACGGTTGTGGTCTGGTTCGGCGACTCTCGTCAGTGCACAGACGACCGAGGGTGAGATCGGTGTCATGCCTGGTCACGAGCCTGTCCTCGGACAGCTCGTGGAGGGTGGCGTCGTCGCGATCACGACAGCCGACGGCGAGCGAATCGTCGCAGCTGTGCACGGCGGCTTCCTTTCCGTGACGGCGAAATCCGTCACGATCCTCGCCGAGTCCGCCGAACTTGCGGAGGACATCGACGTGGAGGCCGCCCGGGCGGTGCTCCAGGAGAGCGGAGACGATCTCGAGGCGATTGCTGTTGCCAAGGGTCGAGTTCGCGCCGTAGAGCGCGCATAGGTTACACGAGACAGACCGCGACGGAGCCGACGAACAGTGACAATCGGAATGACTGTGTTGATCATTCTGGTTGTGCTGCTCGCCGCCTTCGTCGCGGTCTTTCTCTATCGTCTGGCTGTTCTTCGTCGCGGTGGAACCGCGGCTATTCTCCGCGTGGCGCCTTCCGCGGGGGACACCGGATGGCGTCACGGCGTCATTCGTTACGGCGAGGGCTCCCTCGTCTTCTTCAAGTTGTCGAGTTTGCGTCCCGGCCCTGATTCGCGCATCGAGCGGCAGGGGATCGAAGTCGAAGGCCGTCGTAAACCCGAGGGCTCCGAGTTCGACATCATGTCCGACGAAATCGTCATTCTGTCCGTGAAGGACCGAGGCGCCGCGTACGAGATCGCCTTGGACGGTGGAGCTTTGACCGCGTTCCTGTCGTGGGTCGAATCTCGTCCGTCGGGCCGATCGGTACGCGGACGCCGATTCTGATCAGGCTTTCCCCGCTCCCGGTTTCCAGAGCACGTCTCCCTCGGGATTCGCGATCCGTCCCACGATGAAGAGCAGATCCGAGAGCCGGTTGAGATACTTCGCCGACAGCGCGTGAGTGTTCTCGGGATGTGCGTCGACAGCGGCCCACGCCGATCGCTCCGCTCGCCGTGTCACGGTTCGCGCAACGTGGAGCAGGGCTCCCAATGGGGTTCCGCCGGGCAGTATGAAGGAATTCAGGGGTTCGAGGCGCTCGTTCAGCTCGTCACACCAGCGTTCGAGCCGGTCGATGTAGTCGGCGGTGATACGCAGCGGTGGATACTTGGGTTCCTCGACCACCGGGGTGGACAGATCGGCACCGGCATCGAACAGGTCATTCTGTACCTGCCGGAGAATCGACAGGATCTCCTCGGGGGGATTCCCCAGCGCCACCGCGACGCCGATTGCGGCGTTCGCTTCATCACAGTCCGCATACGCGACGAGGCGGGGATCGTTTTTCGGTACGCGGGAGAAATCGCTGAGTCCGGTGGTCCCGTCGTCGCCGGTCCGGGTGTAGATCTTGGTGAGGTGTACGGCCATAGCGTTACGGTACCGGCCTCCGAGGTCGGTGCAGCTGGCTCTAGGCTGTGCTTCGTGAGCGAACGCTTCCTTGTTACCGGCGGTAACCGTCTCGTAGGTGAAGTGTCTGTCGGGGGCGCCAAGAACAGTGTTCTGAAGCTGATGGCGGCGGCGCTGTTGGCTGAGGGCACCACCGTCGTGACCAATTGCCCCGACATCCTGGACGTTCCTCTGATGGCCGATGTCCTGCGCGGCCTCGGGTGCGAGGTGGTTCTCGAAGATTCGTTGGTTCGGATCACCACGCCGGCGGAGCCGAAATATCACGCGGACTTTGCCGCAGTTCGCCAGTTCCGAGCATCGGTGTGTGTGCTGGGCCCCTTGGTGGCGAGGTGCAAACGTGCGGTGGTCGCTCTGCCCGGCGGCGACGCCATCGGATCCAGGCCACTCGATATGCATCAATCCGGACTTCGGTTGCTGGGCGCGCAGAGCACGATCGAACACGGATGTGTCGTTGCCCAGGCGGACGATCTGCACGGAGCCAACATTCGGCTTGCGTTCCCGTCGGTGGGGGCGACGGAGAACATCCTCATGGCCGCTGTTCTCGCCAAAGGCGAGACGGTGATCGACAATGCCGCGCGTGAGCCGGAGATTGTCGACTTGTGCAACATGCTGATCCGCATGGGTGCCAAGATCCTGGGAGCGGGCACGTCGACGCTCACCATTCAGGGCGTCAACCAGCTCGAACCGACCACACACCGCGTCATCGGTGACCGCATCGTGGCCGCGACGTGGGGGATCGCCGCGTCGATGACGAGGGGGGACGTCTGGGTCCGTGGCGTCAACCCGAAACATCTCGGCTTGGTTCTGGACAAGTTGCGGGTCGCGGGGGCAGAGGTCACCACGGAGGCCGACGGATTTCGGGTGGAGCAGAAAGCTCGTCCCACCGCTGTCAACTTCGCGACGCTCCCGTATCCGGGCTTCCCCACGGACCTGCAGCCCATGGCGATCGGTCTTGCAGCGGTGGCTGAAGGGACCTCGATGATCACGGAGAACGTGTTCGAGGCCAGGTTCCGCTTCGTCGAGGAAATGATCCGGCTGGGAGCAGACGCGCGGACGGACGGACACCATGCGGTGATCCGCGGGATACCGCTGCTGTCGAGCGCTCCCGTGTGGTCGTCCGACATCAGGGCCGGCGCCGGATTGGTGCTTGCCGGTCTTGTGGCAGACGGCGTGACAGAGGTGCACGACGTGTTCCACATCGACCGCGGCTACCCATATTTCGTCGAGAACCTGCAAGGCCTCGGAGGCCAGATCGAGCGTGTCGACGCCGGATCCTGACGGGCTCGCAGCCGATACACCCCAGTGGTCGCAGGTGAGTCGGGCGTCACAGTCGTCGAGGCGGCGACCGAAGGGCCGAAGTTGCCGGAAGACAACCGATTGACCAGTGCAAACGGGGCCGAGCGCCTCGGCGACCTGGGGATTTGGCAAGCTGTTTCCTGTCGCGTAACTTATTCGAAGTCAGAGCGACACGGACACCGACTCCGGCCGGAAGGCGGGGGACACGAGGTTGGACGAAGGCGCCTGATCTTCCCGAAGACGCTGATCGTGATTGGTGTGTTCGAGATGTCCTGGAGGTTCCCGTTTGCATCGGGAGGTGGCAGGAGTTAGGCTGGAGCGGTTGCCCCGGAGCGGCTAGCGAGTGTGCTGGTGGTGATGGTGTGTGCGTGTTCTTTGAGAACTCAACAGTGTGTCGATGAATGTCAGTGCCAAATTGTTTTGGTACTCCGCATCACGGATGATCGGCTGGGCTTTTTGGTTTGGTTGTGAGTGGTGTGGGTATTTGCTGGCTCTTCTCCTTCTTCCGTCGGAGGGGGGTCAGTGTTTGATTGAGCTAGTTTGAGTTTTTGATCGCTAGTGATTTGACTCGATGTCTATGACTGATTGGGGTTCGCCTCTTTCTAGAGTCTTCAACGGAGAGTTTGATCCTGGCTCAGGACGAACGCTGGCGGCGTGCTTAACACATGCAAGTCGAGCGGTAAGGCCCTTCGGGGTACACGAGCGGCGAACGGGTGAGTAACACGTGGGTGATCTGCCCTGCACTTCGGGATAAGCCCGGGAAACTGGGTCTAATACCGGATACGACCTTCGGCTGCATGGCTGGGGGTGGAAAGGTTTACTGGTGCAGGATGGGCCCGCGGCCTATCAGCTTGTTGGTGGGGTAATGGCCTACCAAGGCGACGACGGGTAGCCGACCTGAGAGGGTGACCGGCCACACTGGGACTGAGACACGGCCCAGACTCCTACGGGAGGCAGCAGTGGGGAATATTGCACAATGGGCGAAAGCCTGATGCAGCGACGCCGCGTGAGGGATGAAGGCCTTCGGGTTGTAAACCTCTTTCAGCAGGGACGAAGCGGAAGTGACGGTACCTGCAGAAGAAGCACCGGCTAACTACGTGCCAGCAGCCGCGGTAATACGTAGGGTGCAAGCGTTGTCCGGAATTACTGGGCGTAAAGAGTTCGTAGGCGGTTTGTCGCGTCGTTTGTGAAAACTCACAGCTCAACTGTGAGCTTGCAGGCGATACGGGCAGACTTGAGTACTGCAGGGAGACTGGAATTCCTGGTGTAGCGGTGAAATGCGTAGATATCAGGAGGAACACCGGTGGCGAAGGCGGGTCTCTGGGCCGTAACTGACGCTGAGGAACGAAAGCGTGGGTAGCGAACAGGATTAGATACCCTGGTAGTCCACGCCGTAAACGGTGGGCGCTAGGTGTGGGTTCCTTCCACGGAATCTGTGCCGTAGCTAACGCATTAAGCGCCCCGCCTGGGGAGTACGGCCGCAAGGCTAAAACTCAAAGGAATTGACGGGGGCCCGCACAAGCGGCGGAGCATGTGGATTAATTCGATGCAACGCGAAGAACCTTACCTGGGTTTGACATATACCGGAAAGCCGTAGAGATACGGCCCCCCTTGTGGTCGGTATACAGGTGGTGCATGGCTGTCGTCAGCTCGTGTCGTGAGATGTTGGGTTAAGTCCCGCAACGAGCGCAACCCTTGTCTTATGTTGCCAGCACGTAATGGTGGGGACTCGTAAGAGACTGCCGGGGTCAACTCGGAGGAAGGTGGGGACGACGTCAAGTCATCATGCCCCTTATGTCCAGGGCTTCACACATGCTACAATGGCCAGTACAGAGGGCTGCGAGACCGTGAGGTGGAGCGAATCCCTTAAAGCTGGTCTCAGTTCGGATCGGGGTCTGCAACTCGACCCCGTGAAGTCGGAGTCGCTAGTAATCGCAGATCAGCAACGCTGCGGTGAATACGTTCCCGGGCCTTGTACACACCGCCCGTCACGTCATGAAAGTCGGTAACACCCGAAGCCGGTGGCCTAACCCCTTGTGGGAGGGAGCCGTCGAAGGTGGGATCGGCGATTGGGACGAAGTCGTAACAAGGTAGCCGTACCGGAAGGTGCGGCTGGATCACCTCCTTTCTAAGGAGCATCTCCAGTCATGTACCGCTGAACAGTCAGTGGATGATGATCTGGCAGAGGCCATTTCGGATGCGTATGTTATCCGGTGGTTGCTCATGGGTGGATCGCTGACAAGTATTGGTTCTCAACTGCCGGCCTGTGTGCTGGTGGGAGGGCGAATTATATCGACATACTGTTGGGTCCTGAGGGAACACGTGAGTGTTTTTCTTTCAGGAAAGTGACGATCCGGTTCGGATGTCAGGCAGACCGCATCACCTTGGTGGTGGGCATGGTGCTGGCGGGAGTTCGAGGCGGGTGTGTTGTTTGAGAACTGCACAGTGGACGCGAGCATCTTTGTTGTAAGTAATGAAGAGCGTACGGTGGATGCCTTGGCACCAGGAGCCGATGAAGGACGTAGGAGGCTGCGATAAGCCTCGGGGAGCTGTCAACCGAGCTGAGATCCGAGGATGTCCGAATGGGGAAACCCAGCACGAGTGATGTCGTGTTACCCGCATCTGAATATATAGGGTGTGTGGAGGGAACGTGGGGAAGTGAAACATCTCAGTACCCACAGGAAGAGAAAACAATAGTGATTCCGTGAGTAGTGGCGAGCGAAAGCGGAAGAGGCTAAACCATGGATGTGTGATAGCCGGCAGGCGTTGCATTCGTGGGGTTGTGGGGTTCATCTTGTCAATGCTGCCGTGTTGGCCGACAGTAAGAAATCATGGTGTTAGTGGAAGTGGTCTGGAACGGCCTGTCGTAGAGGGTGAGAATCCCGTACACGAAAACATTGTGACTGTCGTGATGGAAACCCAAGTAGCACCGGGCCCGTGAAATCTGGTGTGAATCTGTCGGGACCACCCGATAAGCCTGAATACTCCCTGGTGACCGATAGCGGACTAGTACCGTGAGGGAAAGGTGAAAAGTACCCCGGGAGGGGAGTGAAATAGTACCTGAAACCGTGCGCTTACAATCCGTCAAAGCCTTCGAGTGACTTGTCGCTGGGGGTGATGGCGTGCCTTTTGAAGAATGAGCCTGCGAGTTAGTGGCATGTCGCGAGGTTAACCCGTGTGGGGTAGCCGTAGCGAAAGCGAGTCCGAATAGGGCGTTTATAGTGGCATGTTCTAGACCCGAAGCGGAGTGATCTACCCATGGCCAGGTTGAAGCGACGGTAAGACGTCGTGGAGGACCGAACCCACTTAGGTTGAAAACTGAGGGGATGAGTTGTGGGTAGGGGTGAAAGGCCAATCAAACTCCGTGATAGCTGGTTCTCCCCGAAATGCATTTAGGTGCAGCGTCGCGTGTTTCTCATCGGAGGTAGAGCTACTGGATGGTCTAGGGGGCCCACAAGCTTACCGAAATCAGCCAAACTCCGAATGCCGGTGAGTGAGAGCGCGGCAGTGAGACTGCGGGCGATAAGGTTCGTAGTCGAGAGGGAAACAGCCCAGATCGCCAGCTAAGGTCCCTAAGCGTGTACTAAGTGGAAAAGGATGTGGGGTCGCGAAGACAACCAGGAGGTTGGCTTAGAAGCAGCCACCCTTGAAAGAGTGCGTAATAGCTCACTGGTCAAGTGATCCTGCGCCGACAATGTAGCGGGGCTCAAGTACACCACCGAAGCTGCGGCATTCACACAATGCACCCCCATTTTCCTGCGGGAGGGTGGGCAGTGGTGTGGATGGGTAGGGAGCGTCGTGTGGCCATGGAAGCGGCGGGGTGACCCAGCCGTGGAGGCCACACGAGTGAGAATGCAGGCATGAGTAGCGAAAGACGAGTGAGAAACTCGTCCGCCGAATGACCAAGGGTTCCTGGGCCAGGTTAATCCGCCCAGGGTGAGTCGGGACCTAAGACGAGGCCGACAGGCGTAGCCGATGGACAACGGGTTGATATTCCCGTACCCGTGTGAACGCGCCCCTGGTGAATCAGTGATACTAACCACCCTGAAACCGCGTGTGAACCTTCGGGTTCGTAGGTGGCGGATGCGTGGGACCTGATCTGGTAGTAGCCAAGCGATGGGGTGACGCAGGAAGGTAGCTGAGCCAGTCAGTGGTAATACTGGTGTAAGCCTGTAGGGAGTGACCTAGGCAAATCCGGGTCACACATATCCTGAGAGGTGACGCATAGCCGAATGAGGCGAATTCAGTGATCCTATGCTGCCGAGAAAAGCCTCTAGCGAGCTTTCACACGGCCCGTACCCCAAACCGACACAGGTGGTCAGGTAGAGAATACTAAGGCGATCGAGATAACTATGGTTAAGGAACTCGGCAAAATGCCCCCGTAACTTCGGGAGAAGGGGGGCCTCGTCTGGTGATCACTCTTGCAGTGTGAGCTGGGTGGGGCCGCAGAGACCAGTGAGAAGCGACTGTTTACTAAAAACACAGGTCCGTGCGAAGTCGTAAGACGATGTATACGGACTGACGCCTGCCCGGTGCTGGAAGGTTAAGAGGACCGGTTAGCCATTTCGGTGGCGAAGCTGAGAATTTAAGCCCCAGTAAACGGCGGTGGTAACTATAACCATCCTAAGGTAGCGAAATTCCTTGTCGGGTAAGTTCCGACCTGCACGAATGGCGTAACGACTTCTCAGCTGTCTCAACCATAGACTCGGCGAAATTGCATTACGAGTAAAGATGCTCGTTACGCGCGGCAGGACGAAAAGACCCCGGGACCTTCACTACAGCTTGGTATTGGTGTTCGGTTCGGTTTGTGTAGGATAGGTGGGAGACTGTGAAGCGCTCACGCCAGTGAGTGTGGAGTCGTTGTTGAAATACCACTCTGATCGTATTGGACCTCTAACCTCGGACCATGATCTGGTTCAGGGACAGTGCCTGGTGGGTAGTTTAACTGGGGCGGTTGCCTCCCAAAATGTAACGGAGGCGCCCAAAGGTTCCCTCAGCCTGGTTGGCAATCAGGTGTCGAGTGCAAGTGCACAAGGGAGCTTGACTGTGAGACTGACAAGTCGAGCAGGGACGAAAGTCGGGACTAGTGATCCGGCACCGGCAAGTGGAAGCGGTGTCGCTCAACGGATAAAAGGTACCCCGGGGATAACAGGCTGATCTTCCCCAAGAGTCCATATCGACGGGATGGTTTGGCACCTCGATGTCGGCTCGTCGCATCCTGGGGCTGGAGTAGGTCCCAAGGGTTGGGCTGTTCGCCCATTAAAGCGGCACGCGAGCTGGGTTTAGAACGTCGTGAGACAGTTCGGTCTCTATCCGCCGCGCGCGTTAGAAACTTGAGGAAGGCTGTCCCTAGTACGAGAGGACCGGGACGGACGAACCTCTGGTGTGCCAGTTGTTCCACCAGGAGCACCGCTGGTTAGCTACGTTCGGAAGGGATAACCGCTGAAAGCATCTAAGCGGGAAGCCTGTTCCAAGATGAGGTTTCTCACCCCTCGAGGGGTAAGGCCCCGGCAGACCACCGGGTTGATAGGCCAGAACTGGAAGCCCAGTAATGGGTGTAGGTGACTGGTACTAATAGGCCGAGGACTTACCACAAAGAAGCTACGCGTCCACTGTGCAGTATCTGAAACAACACACAGATACCCCCCTTTTTTCCTTTCACGGAACCCCCTGGACAGTTCCGCACCCCACCCGGTGCGTGGCCACGGCGGGGAACCGGAAAAAGGGAAGATGGGTGTGTGACAGTTTCATAGAGTTACGGCGGCCATAGCGGAGGGGAAACGCCCGGCCCCATTCCGAACCCGGAAGCTAAGCCCTCCAGCGCCGATGGTACTGCACTCGACAGGGTGTGGGAGAGTAGGACACCGCCGAACATCCGTTACCGGAAGCCCCCCAACACCTGTTGGGGGGCTTCCGGCATTCCACAACAAAAATGATGGTCCCGGGACCCTCATGGTCGGGTATCGCCGGCGAGTACCTGCAACGCCCGGGTGGCGAGATGAAGGTTCAACCGGGTATCGACGCTCCGGAGATCACGATCGGTGAGTTCGTGTATACGGGACATGCGGTATCTCAAGGTACTGCGGTGAATTCGGAGAGCGCGAGCGGTTTCGTCGTACTTGCCACCGCAGTCCAGATACTGGGCCAAGGTGGCTGTCATGGTGCTGTGGTGGTTCCGGTCGTAGTCGAGGAGCGGCCCGAGCCATTCCTGAACGAAATTTTCGACGTCGCGTGTCGTGGCGTGCGCGTCGAGGATGCGGTACACGCCCAATTCGTCGAAATGTGCCACGCCCCAGGGTGACAGTGATTGCTTTCGAATTTCCAGAGCTCGTACCGCGTTGCTGTACGACTGGGGTATCTCACTGGGTGACGAACATTCTGATCCGACACCCATCACTCCGCTCGCCGGCCCGAAGGTCTTCTCCACAGTCCGGAACGCCTCAACCGCATCGGTTTTCGACTGTGTAATCGCGGCGACGACCCCCGAACCGTGGTCGCTGCGGTGCATGAGAAGGGCCGCGGAATCGGTCGAGGCGAAGTATCGGTGTAGGGCGTCGGACACGGTATCGGCATTCGTCTCCGAATCCCACTCGACCACCAGAACTCGCTGCGGTTCGTGAAGGTCATAGCCAAGTGCTTCGGCCCGCGAGTACGCACTGTCGTCGTCGGTTCCAGAGAGAAGATCGTCCCCGAGGTCGCGGCTCAACCGTGCCTCGGTCTCCGCCAACGACCGTTCGTGCGCCATCTCGATGGCGAGGACCGTCGCGGCGTGTTCCAGCGCGAACGAGTCCAAGTCCGTCGCCTCGTGTTCCGGGTCGCAGAGGTACACGATCCCCAGCAAAGCTTGACGGGGCCGAACGATCTGCAGGATCCGGTTGTCATCCCGCAGCGGTTTGCCCTCCATAGTGGCGCGGCGGACGACGTCGACTCGATTCCGGCCCCCTATTCGACGATATCGCGGCATCTTTCCGGGACCGGCCCAGACTCGGAGGTTGCCGAATTGGTCCTCGACCCCCACGGGTAGTCCGGTCAGCTGATGGAGGGTATCCGCGATGACCGCTTCGGACGCGCCCGCGAGAGAAAGCCGATCGAGCGTTTCACGGATCCTCGCTTCGGACTGGAGTCGCTCGAGCTGCTCCGACACTGCGGCCAGCTGCTCCGTCACTGTGGCCACTTCGTCGGAAGCTTCTCGCACACTGCGTGCCTGCGCTTCTGCGCGCAAGGTGCGGGAGGCGGAACGCAGGGCAGACATGGTGTGCTGAATCAGCAGTTCGAGAAGAGTGACTTGCCTCTGGGTTGGTGGACGAGCGGCCCTGATCATCAGCGCGATGGTGTCGATCGTAGGGTCGTCGAACAGAATGCGCTGACGCCAGAATCCGTCGGCATCTCCTGCCACCGGTTCCACTGTGAACGGTCCCAAGTGACCAAGGGCCTCCCGCATCACGCCGAGGATGGTGTCCCGATCACCGGAGTCATGCATGTCCGCTGTGAGTGCCAGAACGGTACAGAGGTCGGATGCCCGAGGAGTGTCGACCACCCTGGGGTCTGGGGATGCTTCCAGATCCATGCCTTGATCTACCCCGGATATCCAGGGTCGAAACCCCCAAGGGTGTGCATCCGTGCCGATTCCCGTCAGACTCTTTCGTTCCGCTGTGACCATGTGGTGCGCGCCCGCAGGCGTCAATCTTGGGGATGAGGGGTGGCGACATGATCCAATCCGATACCTGGCACGATCCCGATCTGAACATGATTCGCGACGTCGTCGCGCATACGTCGGACGGGTGCGAGGGCTGTCTCGCACTCGGTACCCGGTGGGCACACCTGATGCTGTGCCTTACGTGTGGGTACGTCGGCTGTAGTGACTCGTCACCAATGCGTCATGCCAGACACCACGCACAGACCAGCGGGCATCCGATCGCACAGTCTCTGCATCCCGGGGACAACTGGCGCTGGTGCTTCGTGCATGACGTCAAGATCTGTACGCCATACCCGGCGACCGGGGCGAGGGTCGTCGGCCCGAGCGTCGTGCCGGGACTGACGAACGGCGTCAGACAGGATCTCCGTATCGCGAAATCGCAGTGAGAATCGCCGACCAGATGGCGTCTGCGGGAACTTCGGGCGGCGCATCGTCCAGCCAGCCGGGGCGCAGTGGGGCGGCCCCCTCGGTAGTGGGCATCGTCGGCAAGTGGCCGGGGACGTCGGCGTAGGCGTCGGCGGCCGGCATAGGCCTCGACGTGGAGGCGAACGATGACTCCGAGAGGTCCTCGTGGTGAGAATCGTGCCGTAATTCGAGCAGTTGCCGGCCCTCGCGACCGCGGAGCAGAAACACCAGCAGCGGGTCGTCGTCGAGTATCCACGCGGCCTGGTACAGGACCGCCGCGGCATGTCGGCAAGGCGCGTCCCACTCCTCACACGTGCATGTCGCGTCCGCATCGAACATCGAAGGCAGGAGCGAGATGCCGATTGCCGCGAGATCTTCGTGCAGTTCGCGCGGAAGCGTTCCGCTGGACAACTGGGCGACGTGGCCACTCCTCGATCCGAGCGCGGCAGATACCCGCTCCCACTCTGCATCGTCAAGCACATCGACACGAATGCGCACGTGTAGGAGCTCGTCGCTGGAATGCACGTCGGCGGAAAGAAGTCCGGCCGCGAAGGTCAGCGGGCCGACCATTCCGCCGCGGGCATGGGCGCGTCCCTGCTTCAGCGTGTGAGAGTCGAGTGCACACTGCTCGAGATCGTCCACCCACTGCTGGGCCCACCAGGTCCTACCGCAAGTACGTTTGCCCTTCTGGACCCCGAAGGGGGGAAGTGTCAAAGCGGTCGTCGTCACAGAATGCATCCGAGTTGATAGTCGGGGCTCAACGCCACGAGTTCGGTAAGTTCTCCGTCTGTCAGTTCGGTGAAGGCGTCGGCACCACGAAGTAGGACCGAGTCCGCGAGCGCTCGTTTGCTGTCGAGCATGCCGGCAATGCGTTCCTCGATGGTGCCCGCGGTGACGAAGCGATGGACTACCACCGGCCGGTGCTGGCCGATCCGGTAGGCACGATCGGTTGCTTGGTCTTCGACGGCCGGATTCCACCAGCGATCGAAGTGGACGACGTGATCCGCTCGCGTCAGATTGAGTCCGGTCCCCGCGGCTTTGAGGGACAGAATCAAGACCGGAACGTCGCCACTCTGAAACCGTTCCACCAGTTCCTCCCTCGCAGCGACCGAGGTGCCGCCATGGAGGAATTCGCACTCGATACCGCGGGAGCTCAGGTGCTGCCGCAAAAGTCGCCCCATCGCGGTGAAATGGGTGAAGACCAGCGATCGGCCGTCCTCCGACAGAGTGGTGTCGACCAGGTCGTCGAGGAGGTCGATCTTCTGGGAGCGGCCCCCCAGGGACGTGGGCTGTTGCCCGAGGTACTGCGCTGGGTGGTTGCAGATCTGTTTGAGGCCGGTCAGCAGGGACACGATACCGCCGCGACGCTGCATGCCGTCGCTGTTGCGAATCTGTTCGAGAGCCTCCCGGACGAGCGCTTCGTACAGCGCAGCCTGCTCTGGAGTGAGCCCGACATCCACGTCGATTTCGGTTTTCGGTGGAAGCTCCGGGGCTATCCCGGGATCCGACTTCTTTCGGCGTAGGACGAACGGTGCGATGAGGCCGGCCAACTCGTTGGCACGATCCACGCCGTCGCCGCCGCTCGGGTTGTCGTAGCGCCGCCGAAATTGTGCGTACGTGCCGAGGAGACCGGGTGTGACACCGTCGAGTATCGACCACAGATCGCTGAGTCTGTTCTCCACCGGCGTTCCGGTGAGGGCGACGCGAGCCTGTCCCGGGACAGTGCGCAGAGCTCTCGTGACCGAGGCATTGCGATTCTTCAGGTGCTGGGCCTCGTCCGCGACGACGAGTCCCCACCCGGTCGCGGCGAGGGCGCCGGCGTCGAGCCGCATCGTCGCATACGTGGTCAGCACGATCGCGTCGGCGCTGTCCGTGAGGTACTCACTCGGCGCTGATCGTCTCGGGCCGTGATGGACGAAAACTCTCGTATCTGGGGCGAAGCGTTCGATCTCGCGGCGCCAGTTCCCCAACAAGGATGCGGGGCAGACGACGAGGGAGGGTCCCGAGGTCTCGAATTCCTGCTGACGGTGGACGTGAAGTGCTATGAGGGTCAACGTCTTACCGAGTCCCATGTCGTCGGCCAGGCAAGCCCCCAGCCCGCGGGAGGTGAGCGCGGCAAGCCATCGGAAGCCGGCAAGTTGGTAGTCCCGCAGTTGTGCGCGCAGCGCGGCCGGCACGGGCACGTCGAGGGTGATCTTGTCGGTGATTTCTCGGGCCGTGCGGGCGAGTGCTCCGTAGGTATCGACACGACACTCTCCCTCGCCGCGGCCGGTTCGGCCTGTCAACGAGGCGCGTAGTGCCTCGACCATCGGCATCGTGCCGGTTCGCCGCTGCAGGGTCTTCCGCACGAGCGCCGAGTCGGCGACGACGTAGCGATTACGCAGTCGCACCACGGCGCGTTCGGAAGCCACCAGCTTCTCCATGTCCTCCTTGGTGAGCACCTCGTCGCCGATCGCCACCCGCCAGTCGAACCGGAAGGCGTGGTCACCACCGAACGCGGTGGGCCCCTCACTCGCCGCAGAATCGCCCAGAACCATGCGGGTCGATGTCTGCGTCATCAGCTCCCGCGGCCAGTGGATCTCGATGCCGTCATCGCGCAGACGAGCGCCGGCGTCACCGGCAAGTGCTGCTACGTCGTCGTCGTCGAGCCTGATTCGATCCGGTGCCTCGGAGCGCAGGAGATCCTCGAGCGGTGCCCACCGAAGCACGGCACGACGGAGAGCTTCGAGCACAGCAATCCGCGGGTCGACCATGAATGCGGACTCCGCCATGCTCGGATGGCGCCAGAGATCCACGGCGTCGCAGACGATCCCGGGCCTGTCCACCCCGTGCACCTGGAGGGTGGCGTCGAAATCGCTGTCCACCAGATCGACGGTTCCCATGGTCGGAACCGGATCGATGCGCAGGGACAGAGCCACGGTCGTGGGCGCGTGGGAGGCGGTCCAGGCCCCGAGTCCGGGAACACCGACGGTGTCCCATCCCAGATACGGTAAGGCGTCGGACTCTGCGGGGGCGCACAACCTCGGAAGCGCATCGAGGACGGACGTCACAAAGCCGCGCACGACCTCCGACGCAGCCGGAAGCAGGACCGCCCTTGCGTCCTCCGACAGTTCACCCGAGGGGATCGCGCGGGCCTCGGGTGGAAGGGCAGCGGCAAGGCTGCTGAGGTGGCGTTGCTCGTCCGTGTCGAGGACGCCGAGTCGCCACACGTCCTGTCCGCTCGCGGTCACAGACGGAAGAATCGAACCCTTCGCGAGATACCCGACGGCGGTCCGACCGCAGGCGGCAAAGAAGGCGACCGAGCGGTGGACCTCGGCCTCGGCCGGCAGGGCCAAGAGTATGGGGAGCGCGTCGCGCAGGGATACTCGCCGCGTCGGAAGGCTGGCTACCGCATGCTCGCCGACGGCGAGGCGCGTGTACGAGTCCGAGTTCGGGGGTGGGGCACCCTGTGGTTCGTCGTTCCAGAAGACAAGGTGTGCGTTCCGCGGAACTTCGGCGGGTACGAACGTGGCCGCGAAGCTCGTGAGAGCCGGCTCTACTGTCACAACTTCACCCTTCCCAGGGGCGTGCAGGCGACATCGCCCCACATGCCAGCGCCTCATACGGTACGTCGTACGTCAACGACGCGGTGATCCCTCGAGTTCCCGAGACGTCATGGGAAGATTCCGGCATGGCTGGAATCGCGACACCACAGGGCGGCGACCCGGCTCGGACCATGGAGTTGCTGTGGGGCGGTGGCAGTGCGCCCGTGTCGCGGCCCCGTCGGGGAAAGGCGGGGCTGAACCTCGACCGCATCGTCGACGTCGCGATCGGCCTCGCCGACGCGGAGGGACTCGATGCTGTCTCGATGCGCCGCGTCGCAGCTGAGCTCGGAGCCGGGGCGATGTCGCTGTACACGCACGTTCCCGGCAAGGTGGAACTTGTCGATGTGATGACCGACCGGGTGCTGTCCACTCTCCACGCCGCCCCCGACGACCCGGTCGCAGGGTGGCGGGATCGGCTCGCCGCGGCAGCACGCGGCTATTTCGAGCTTCTCCGCGCCCATCCGTGGATGCTGAACGTCGTCACACTCAGCCGGCCGGTGCTGGGACCCGGGGCTATGGCGAAGTACGAGCGCGAGCTGGCTGCGGTCGAAGGGCTCGGACTGTCAGACCTCGAGATGGACTCCGTGGTGACCCTGCTCGACAGTTTCGCGGTAGGCGCCGCGCGGGCCGCCGCCGAAGCGGCAGCACTGGCTGCGCGGGGAGACGCCGACAGCGAATGGTGGCGCAGCATTGCGCCGCATTTCGAGAAGGTGTTCGACCCCGACCGCTTTCCGCTTGCCGCCCGAGTCGGCGCCTCGGCCGGCGAACACCACAACGCCGCCTTCGCCCCCGACCATGCCTTCGAATTCGGTCTCGCCCGCCTACTCGACGGAATCGGCGCCCTGATCCGAAACGGTGGACGCTCCCTCGAATAGCGCCGTGGGAACAGCCAGCCGGGTGGGTTCCACGCGACCACGGAGAGTCACGCTGTCGGTGAGGGTCCACTGCCGCCGTTCGTCCTCGCCCGCTGCGTCGGTGGCACGCTGGGACGCCACAAGCCGTCCGGGGACGTTCTTGGCCAACTCGGACAGACGTGCTGCTTCGTTGACGGGATCGCCGATCACCGTGTACTCGAATCGTTCGTGTGCTCCGATGTTGCCCGCGACCGCGCGCCCGGTCGCAACTCCGATACCCGCCTCGCATTCGCGGACCTCGGCTGCGAGCCGTTCGCGCAGAGCCCGAGCGGCGGACAGTGCTGCACCCGCATGATCGTCGAGCGCGACCGGTGCACCGAAGATGGCCAGCGCGGCATCACCTTCGAATTTGTTGACGAACCCGCATCGGCGATCCACCTCGTCGACCACGACATTGAAGAATCGGTTGAGTAAGTCGACAACCTCCGCGGGGGAGCGGGTGGCGGTCAAGGTGGTCGATCCGATGATGTCGACGAAGAGCACGGATACATCCCGCTCTTCACCGCCCAGCTCCGGCCGGTGGCGAAGCGCATTGCTCGCAACCTCCTGCCCGACGTGTCGCCCGAAGAGATCGCGGATCTTCTCGCGCTCGCGCAGGCCCTCGGCCATGCGGTTGAAGCCGGTCTGCAGCTCGCCCAGTTCGGTGCCGTCGTACACGATCACCTCGGCGTCCAGCTTCCCGTCGGCGACCTCGGCCATCCCCAACTGCACCGAACGGATCGGAGCCTCGGTTGCCCGCACACTGATCACGACGAGCAGCAGTCCGAAACAGAGGATTACACCACCGAGCGCCAGAATCGACACCGCAAGGCTGGTGGGACTGGCGTAGCGAATGAAACTGAACACAGCGATGAGCATCAGTCCGAGCAGTGGCACCCCGGTTCCGAGGACCCAGGCGAGCACGGTTCGACCGGTGATACCCAGGGTCCGGCGGGTCCGCGGTTCCCCTGAACTCAGCGCCCGGGCCGCGACGGGGCGCAGGGCGAATTCGGTGAGTAGATAGCAGAACGCGCAGATGGTTATTCCGGCAAAGGCAACAGTGAATGCCACTTTGGGAATTGTTTGCGGGTCGATGATGCCGTACAGCGCGGTGAAGAACACCCATCCCAGACCCCACAGGGCCGCCTGGACTCGCGTCAGCCGCCACGGCGCCCGGAACGCAGCTGCACGGTCGCTCTCGGTGGGGTCGCGGTCGACTGTGGACCATCGAAGGTCGGAGACGATCCGCCTAGTGCCCCAGGTCACCCCGATCAACACTGCTGTCAGCACGAATACAGGCACCGCGACGAAATTGGCGAGCATGAATTCACCGGACCACACGCTCGGCCCGGGGACGACCACGCTGATGAGCAGACACGCGATCAGTGCCCCGATGAGGTTGGTGACCACCAACGGAGCGGTGAGCAGTAATTGGACGCGGACGCGGCGGCGGCGCGGGCTTTCATCCGGCGATCCGAGCAACCACGACCCCAGCGGGGCGACAGATCTGCGAGGGCGGCGCATAGTCATTCGAGACTAGTCGGCGCGATCCCTTAGGGTGATCGAGTGCGCCTAGTGATTGCCAGATGCCGAGTCGACTACGTAGGCCGCTTGACGGCACATCTTCCCACTGCGCGTCGTCTGTTGCTGATCAAAGCCGACGGATCGGTGAGCATTCACGCCGACGACCGCGCCTACAAGCCGCTCAACTGGATGAGCCCACCGTGCTGGCTCGTCGAAGGAGCCGCGGACGACGGCGGAGCACTGTGGGTTGTCACCAACAAGGCCGGTGAGGAACTACGCATCACGATCGAGGACATCGAGCACGACTCCAGCCACGAGCTCGGGGTCGATCCCGGACTCGTCAAGGACGGCGTCGAAGCGCACCTGCAGGAATTGCTTGCCGAACACGTCGAGACGCTGGGCACCGGATACACCCTCGTGCGTCGCGAATACATGACGGCCATCGGCCCAGTCGACCTCCTGTGCCGGAACGCCGATGGCGCGTCCGTCGCCGTCGAGATCAAGCGCAGAGGTGACATCGACGGAGTCGAACAATTGACGCGGTACCTCGAACTTCTCAACCGGGACCCCTTGCTCGCGCCCGTAAGCGGAGTCTTCGCCGCCCAACAGATCAAGCCTCAAGCGAAAACTCTTGCCACGGACCGCGGGATCCGATGCTTGGTGCTCGACTACGAAGCGCTCCGGGGCACCGAGAGCACCGAGTTCCGGCTTTTCTGAGGCCTAGGCTGGTTCCGTGCCCCGTCGCAAACCTCAACCCCGGAACACGCGCCGAGGTGCGTCCAATGCGAACCGCGACGAAGCAGGGTTCGGCGATGCACTGACACGCCGGGAATCGGGCCCGAGCGGGTACAGCGACGAGGACTACGTCGTGCGCACCATCCCGGGGTCACGCGCCACCAAGACCTACCGGTGCCCCGGCTGCGATCACGACATCCGGCCGGGGATACCCCATCTCGTGACGTGGCCCGCGGAATACGGCGGGGCCGATGACCGGCGGCACTGGCACACCGGGTGCTGGTCGGGACGCAGCACCCGGGGCCTGACGCGCCGGTGGTCCTAGCTGCCCGTCTTGACCGTCCGCTGATCCGCCGAGTCGGCGTTCGATTCCTCGTCGACCGCCGACAGGACTGCAGTGTCGGCGTCGGCATCCGAGTGATCGTCTGCCTTGTCGTCGGACTCGACCCGAGCTGAGGTGGACTCGTTTCGCGCGGGAGCGTTCTTCTGCGCAGACCGGGAGTCGTTGCTCTCGTTGGAGCGTGCGTTCGACTGCGGGGCGGTCTCGGGGTGGGCGTCCAGTAGTTCGCTCTCCCGGTTGACGGACGCCAGCATGGCCGGAACCGAATCGAGCTGACCGCGAATGCCCAGCAGCTGAGCGAGGATTCGGCCGCGGAGTACGCGAAGCTCCTCGGCAAGTTCCTTGGCGTGGGCGATCTTGCGCTCCGACTGGTCGGTGGCCGCCTGCAGCCTGCGCTCCGCCTCGTGCGTGGCGTCGGCGAGCCGCCGCTGAGCTTCGGCCTTGCTGGTCGCCTCGAGTTCGTTGACCGCGGCAATCGTCTTCTGCCTGCGCTCGGATATGGAGAGATCGAAATCTTCCTGCACCTGCGCCCGGCGCAGCTCGGCCTCGGCCGCGAGGCGGTCACGCTCGGCCTGCGCCGCCTCGACGATGCGCGCCGCCTCGGTGCGGGCTTTGGCCATGGTTTGCGTGTGCTCGGTCTCGAGGGCGCTACGACGGTCCTCGAGTTCGGCGACCAGCGATTCGTACTGGCCACGAAGCTGAGCGGCCTCCTGCTCGGCGATCGAGATCATCTCCGCAGCATCGGCCTCGGCCTTGGCGCGCACCTCCGAGGCTTCGTCGGACGCAAGGCGGAGCATCCGCGAGATGCGGTCGCTCATCCCCTCGGCGGTAGTGGGGGGAACGGACAGGCGATCGACGTCTTTGCGGAGTTCGTCGATCTCGTCCCGCGCATCGTCGAGCTGCTTCGCGAGATCGCGTGCCTGCGCCGCCGCCGCGTCCCGGTCGGCCGCCGTCACGCGCAACTCCGCATCGAAACGCTCGAAGTAGTTGCGCACCTCGTCCCGGTCGAAGCCCTTACGTGCCACGGAGAACGGAAGGGGGATCGAACCGCGGTCCTGCTCGTTTACCATGGCCGCCAATCTACCTGGGCAAAGCCGTGCTTGTCTTTCGGCCTACCTGGTCTTCACCGCTCCCGCGCAGGCCACGGGGCCAACAGCCTCAGTGGCCTGCCGAAGGCTCCACGAGCTCGATGAGGACTCCGCCGGCATCCTTGGGATGGACGAAGTTGATCCGCGAGTCCGCGGTACCGCGGCGGGGAGCGTCGTAGAGGAGGCGTACGCCGCGATCGCGGAGCTGCGCGGAGAGGGCGTCGATGTCGGTGACCCGGTACGCCAGCTGCTGGAGACCGGGACCGCTCCGGTCGATGAACTTGGCGATGGTCGAGCTCTCGTTCAGCGGGGCGAGCAGCTGCAGCGCGGTGCTGCCCTCGGGCGCCCCGACGACGCTGAGCATCGCCTCGCGCACGCCCTGCTCCTCGTTCACTTCCTCATGGGTCGACACCATGCCGAGATGCTCCGCGTACCACGCGATGGCCGAATCGAGGTCGGGAACGGCGATGCCGACGTGGTCGATGGCGGTCACCAGGTCCGAAGACAGCGGCGACGGAGGCTGAGAGGGGGAGGTCTGTGTCATGCCCTCGACGTTAGCGCTACCGTTTCTGTAGTTCTCGTCGGGATGTGACTTCCGTCGTGCTGTGCACGCAGACGTGTTCGCCCGGACGTGATCGGCCGACAGAAATCGAAGGATCCGCGGAGGAAATCGTGACCAGTTCTGTGATTGTTGCCGGGGCCCGTACGCCGATGGGTCGGTTGATGGGTTCGTTGAAGGATCTCTCGGGTTCGGATCTGGGTGGGATCGCGATCAAGGGTGCGCTGGAGAAGGCGGGGGTGGCGCCGGATCAGGTGGAGTACGTGATCATGGGTCAGGTCCTGACGGCGGGGGCGGGGCAGATGCCGGCGCGGCAGGCGGCGGTCGCGGCGGGGATTCCGATGGATGTGCCGGCGTTGACGGTGAACAAGGTGTGTTTGTCGGGGATCGATGCGATTGCGTTGGCGGATCAGTTGATCCGGGCGGGGGAGTTCGAGGTGGTCGTTGCCGGTGGGCAGGAGTCGATGTCGCGGGCGCCGCATCTGCTGGAGAAGTCGCGGGAGGGGTTCAAGTACGGCGATGTGACGATGCGTGATCACATGGCGTTCGACGGGTTGCACGACATTTTCACCGATCAGGCCATGGGAAATCTGACGGAGGCACGGAACAAGTCCGACAGTGTCCCGGTCAGCCGCGAGGATCAGGATGCGTTCGCGGCGGCGTCGCACCAGAACGCGGCCCGGGCGTGGAAGGACGGGTTGTTCGCCGACGAGGTGGTGCCGGTGTCCATTCCTCAGCGTAGGGGTGAACCGATCGTGTTCGGCCAGGACGAGGGTGTGCGTGCCGATACGACGGTGGAGACGCTGGGACGGTTGCGTCCGGCCTTCGCGAAGGACGGGACGGTCACGGCCGGGTCCGCGTCGCAGATTTCCGACGGTGCGGCGGCCGTGGTCGTGATGAGCAAGGCCAAGGCCGAGGAGCTCGGTCTCGAGTGGCTGGCCGAGATCGGGTCACACGGGGTGGTCGCCGGACCCGACTCGACGTTGCAGTCGCAGCCGGCGCGGGCGATCGCGAAGGCGTGTGCGAAGGAGGGCATCGATCCGAAGGATCTCGATCTCGTCGAGATCAACGAGGCCTTCGCGGCTGTCGGGATCGTCTCGACCCGTGAGCTGGGGCTGGATCCGGCGAAGGTCAACGTCAATGGCGGGGCGATCGCGGTGGGGCATCCGCTGGGCATGTCCGGGGCGCGGATCACTTTGCATCTGGCCCTCGAGTTGCAGCGCCGCGGCGGCGGTGTTGGTGTGGCCGCGCTGTGCGGCGGTGGTGGTCAGGGTGACGCCCTGATCGTCCGCGTCCCCAAGAAGTAGATGGGCGACGAGCCGTGGTGGTGTATCTCACACCACTACGGACCGTCGTAGATAGTCGGGCACAATGGTCGCCATGGCGAACGTCTTCGATCTCAGCACCACGGCCAAGCGCTTCCGATTTGTCGCAATTTTGGAAGCAATCACCTGGCTCGGCCTCCTCATCGGTATGGCTTTCAAGTATGTGCCCGCCGACGGCAACGAGATCGGTGTGAAGATCTTCGGCCCCCTCCACGGGGGTGTATTCGTCCTGTACGTCTTGATCGCGCTGTGGACGGCTCGCAAGCTGAGCTGGTCTCTGCTCACCACGTTCTGGGCGCTCGTTGCCAGCATTCCCCCCTTCGGCACGGTCGTGTTCGAGGTCTGGGCCGTCCGCGCCGGTCGCATGGCTGAACTGTCCGACGAGAGCGCAGCGAAGAACACGCCTTCGCTCGTCTGAGGCCGTAGGAGGTCGCGCCTCCCTCGGGGTCGTGTGCCCGCTTTCCGGTACGCCCACGAATCGTGACAAACTGGGTGCGTGACTCGACCAGGTTCTCGTCCTCCCGCGCGTTCCTCTGCAGTGGCCGCCGCCATGACCGGCGCAGTCGATCTGTCAGCACTCAAGGAGCGCGCCACCACCCCGCCCCCTGCACCCTCCGGAAACGGAGCCGCGCCCTCGGCCGCCGGTTCCGGGCTCGCCCCGGTCGTCGAGGTCACCGAGGCCAACTTCGAAGCCGAGGTGCTCGTCCGGTCCCAGCAGGTCCCGGTCGTCGTCGATCTCTGGGCCACCTGGTGTGAGCCGTGCAAGCAACTCTCGCCGCTGCTCGAGAAGTTGGCTCACGAGGCGGGTGGCACCTGGGTGCTTGCCAAGGTCGACGTCGACGCCAACCCGCGCATCGCCCAGGCATTCGGGGTCCAGTCTGTCCCGACGGTCGTTGCCATCGCGGCCGGGCAGCCCCTGGCGGACTTCCAGGGTGTGCAGCCCGAACCACAACTGCGTCAGTGGCTGGCCGCCATCGCGCAGGCTGTCGCCGGAAAGCTCAGCGGCCCTCCGTCGGATGGCGCAGACGCCGACCAGCCGGAACCGGAGGACCCCCGCTTCGTTGCTGCCGAGGCAGCCCTCGACGAAGGCGATCTGGCGGGCGCAGAAGCCGCATTCCAGCGCATCCTCGACGAGGAACCCGCCAACGCCGAAGCGCAGGGTGCGCTTCGGCAGGTTCGTTTCCTCGCCCGCGTGCAATCGGTGGATCCCTCTGCCGTCGCGGCGGCGGATGCGGCGCCCGACGATATCGATGCTCAGCTGCAGGCCGCCGACGTGGAGCTCTACTCGCAGGCCCCGGAGGCGGCTTTCGCCCGGTTGATCGGCGTGATTGCCCGGAGCGCCGGCGACGACAGGACGAGGGTCCGTACCCGCTTGGTCGAGCTGTTCGAGTTGTTCGACCCTGCCGAACCGGTGGTCATGGCGGCACGCAGGAAACTCGCGGCCGCGCTGTACTGACCGGTGCCCGGGGCGGGTCAGCGGTAGCGTCCCTCGCAAGCCTGCTCGCCGCCCAGCACCCCGGTGCGGAAGGCGTCGACCCGGGAGAACCCACTCGGAACGGTCTCGCCGTTGACATCGCTGGCGGCGAGCCCGTCGGTGAGCAGCCCCGACACGGCCTCGTCGAGGTCGCCGGGGGAAAGCCACACACTGCCTTCTTCCAGGGTGGCCGGATTTTCCGGGCTCAGTGCCGTGGTGATGACGCCGGACAAGCAGGCGGCGCGCAGAGCTGTCTGCGGTGAATGAAGGTCGTCTCCGCGATCCTTCTGCAGGGCCAGGGTGTACCGCGACGCCAGCAGAACGTATGCGTTGTAGTCGCCGGTCAGATCGGTCTGGAACAGCTCACGCCGGCCCAGCCGACCCGGTGTGCCACGCTCGGCAAGGGCATCGACACTGACGCCGATGGTGTTGCTCGCCGGACAGAACGACACCGGCTCGGTGACCTCGGCGTCTCTGCAACCGAGGTCCGCGCCGTCGAAGTTCAGCTCCGGGGGATCGCTGAGGTCGAAGATCTGCTGGAACGACGTGAAGAACGCCTCCAGCGACTCCTCGGTGACAGGTAGTTCACCGTCGTCGGATTCATCGGCGAAGAACTGAGGGAGGTCGGCACGGCGGGAATCGATCTCCTTCTCGTCGATGCGCGTACAGGGTGCGGGGCCGTCGGTGAATCCGATCTGCGTGGCGGTGACCCGCTCGAACGCCGAACCGTGAACATTGCCGGGGTCGCTGGGATCGGTATCGCCGATCGCGACCGCCGACGCCAGCACCTTGTTCAACCCGTCGGAGGTGTTCAACGTGAAGTGGGGTGACTTGTCTTCCGCGATGTGCCGCATGAATGCCCCGCCGAAGCAGTCGGCCTGCTGCTCGCGAACGATGCCCCCGCCCACCTCGACCTCGGCGATTCCCGCCTTGGTCTGAACGGCATGTCCGTACTCGTGGGCGAGGACGAAAACCGCGGCCACCACACCGAACTTCTCCACGACCTCGGGTAGGAGGAGCGCGCGGTCCCAGCCGATGGTGTGGTCGGTGCTGCAATACCCGGCATTGAGCAATTCTTCGGTGCTGTCCCCGCAGAACCGCGGACCGTCCGAATCCCGGGGGTCCCACGAAATCAGTTCTTCGACCGGTTCGAAGTCGCGATGGAACAGAGCGGGGAACTGGGTGCGCCAGTAGGATTCGATGTCGCTGACAGCATTGGCGACCATCGTGTCGATCTCGCCGCCGTCGGTACCGGTGACGGGAAGGTCGGCGCCCGGCACCCCCTTCCGGGCCCCACTCGGCCCGGACGTGGCGTCCAGGCCGGCCACCTTGAAGGGATCGTCGTAGATGGAGGCGGCGTCGCCGTCGATCGATCGGGCGCAGCCGCACAGTACGACCAGGGCGAGCACACCCATACCCACGACCCACTGCCGACGTCTGGTCAACAACGCCGTGCTCTCATCAACGCTCCAGACTCATCCAGATCGCGCCGTTGGCCGGCAATGCCACCTCGGCAGAGGCGGGCCGCCCGTGCCATGGCTGCGAAGTTGCCGTCACTGCCCCGAGATTTCCCCAACCCGACCCCCCATAGATTTCGGCGTCGGTATTGAGGATCTCACGCCATGTGCCCAATTCGGGCAAGCCCACTCTATAACTGCCGTGTGGCGTACCCGAGAAATTGAACAGACACGCCATGATCGAACCGTCGGTGCCGTAGCGGAGGAAGCTGAGAACGTTGTTCGCGGTGTCATTGGCATCAATCCACGAGTAGCCGCCCGGGGACGTATCGAGCGTCCACAGCGCGGGATGCGCCCTGTAGGTGGCATTGAGATCGCTGATCAGTTTCAGGAGACCGCCGTGCAGGCGTCCGGTGTGGGGATCGTCGATTTCGTACCAGTCGAGGCTGCGCTCTTCCGACCACTCCCGCGTCTGGCCGAACTCCTGCCCCATGAACAGCAGTTGCTTGCCGGGGTGCGCCCACATGTACGCCAGCAGAGACCGGACACCCGCAGCTTTCGCATAGTCGTCCCCTGGCATCCGAGTCCACAACGTGCCCTTGCCGTGCACCACCTCGTCGTGGCTGATGGGCAGCAGATAATTCTCACTCCACGCATAGACGAGCGAGAAGGTGATCTCGTGGTGGTGATAGCTCCGATGGACGGGATCGTGACCGAGATACCCGAGGGTGTCGTGCATCCAGCCCATGTTCCATTTCATGCTGAATCCGAGACCGCCGATGTTCGTCGGGCGGGTGACACCGGGCCACGCCGTCGACTCCTCGGCAATCGTGACGACCCCAGAATGGTGCTTGTGGACTGTCGCGTTCATTTCCTGAAGGAAGTCGACTGCTTCGAGATTCTCCCGGCCACCGTGGATGTTGGGCGTCCAGCCGCCTTCCGGTCGCGAGTAGTCGAGGTAGAGCATCGACGCCACCGCATCGACGCGGAGCCCGTCCACATGGAACTCGTCGAGCCAGAACAGGGCATTGGCAACGAGGAAATTACGAACCTCGCGTCTGCCGAAGTCGAAGACGTAGGTTCCCCAGTCGAGCTGCTCACCGCGCCGGGGATCGCCGTGCTCGTACAGCGGGGTGCCGTCGAAACGGGCGAGCGCCCACTCGTCCTTCGGGAAATGGGCAGGTACCCAGTCGACGATCACGCCGATCCCCGACTTGTGGAGGCGGTCGACGAACCACCGGAAATCGTCGGGGGAGCCGAAGCGCGACGTGGGCGCATAGTACGACGTCACCTGGTAACCCCAGGATCCACCGAACGGGTGCTCGGCGACCGGCAGCAACTCCACGTGGGTGAAACCGCACTCGGTGACATAGGTGGCCAATTCCTCGGCCATGTCGCGGTAGCTCAACCCGGGACGCCACGAGGCGAGATGCACTTCGTACACACTCATCGGCGATTGTGTCGGGTCGGTGCTCGCCCGCTGCGCGAGCCACTCGGCGTCATCCCATTCGTGCGTACTGATCGCCACGCGGGACGCTGTCGCCGGCGGCACCTCCGTGGCGAACGCCATGGGGTCCGCTTTGTCCCGCACGCTTCCGTCGCGGCCGTGGACGCGGAACTTGTACAGCTCGCCGACCTCGATACCGGGAATGAACAGCTCCCACACACCGGTGGAGCCGAGCACCCGCATGGGAAACGTCTCGCCGCCCCAGCCGTCGAAGCTGCCGATCACGCTGACCCCACGGGCAGCCGGTGCCCAGACGGCAAACGACGTGCCGGTCACCGTTCCGTCCGGGGTGTCGTACGAGCGTCGGTGCGCCCCCAGAATTTCCCACAGGCGCTCGTGCCTGCCCTCCCCGAAGAGGTGCAGATCGAGCTCACCGAGGGTCGGCAGGAAGCGGTAGCCATCCGCCGCGAGGTCGGTGTGGCCGCCGGGCCACGTCGTCGACACCCGGTAATCGATCAGGTCACGGTAGGGAACCAGCGCTCCCCACATACCGTGCGCGATGTGCTCGAGTGGGAAGTTCTTTCCGCCGATCACCGCTTCGACGGACTCGGCCCGCGGGCGCAGAACTCGGATGACCGTGCCGTCGGGGTGGGGGTGTGCCCCGAGGACGGAATGCGGGTTGTGGTGAATGCACCGCGCCAGCAGATCCAAATCGGCGTCGTCGGGTGCGATTGCAGTGGGCGGTTGGACGGCCACTATGTACCTCCGCGGTATGCCAGCTTCGTCCTGGCCGGATAGGGGATGGACGGCAGAGCCAGAATATGGGCCACCGAACGCCAGGGCTCGAGACGTACGAAGTTCGCCTGCCCCCAGTGGTATTGCTCCCCGGTGACCTCGTCGAGCACGGGTAGGTGGTCGTGCCAGTCACGTCCGAGTGCCGGCATGTCGAGCCACACCGTTCCCTGCTCGGCGCCGAACGGATTGAGGTTGATCACCGTCAGCACGGCGTCACCCGTGGTCGCATCGAACTTCGAGTATGCGATGAGTGCGTCGTTGTCGACGTGATGGAAGTGCAGGTTTCGCAGCTGCTGCAACGCCGGGTGCTGACGGCGGATGCGGTTGAGCGCGGTGAGCCATGGTTCGAGGGACTCACCGCGGGCGGCGGCACCTTCGAAATCCCGGGGGCGCAGCTGGTACTTCTCCGAGTCGAGATACTCCTCACTCCCCGGACGCACCGGAAGGTGCTCGTACAGCTCGTAACCCGAGTAGACGCCCCACGTCGGTGACAGAGTCGCGGCCAGTGCGGCGCGCAACGCGAACATGCCGGGACCGCCGGTTTGCAGGCTCTCGTGCAGGATGTCCGGGGTGTTGACGAAGAGGTTGGGCCGCGCCTCGTCGGCCTTCGCTGCGATCTCGTTGCCGAATTCGGTCAACTCCCATTTGGCCGTTCGCCACGTGAAATAGGTGTACGACTGAGTGAACCCGCGCCGGGCCAGTCCGTACAGTCGCGCCGGCCGGGTGAATGCCTCGGACAGGAACAACACGTCCGGGTCGGTCTTCTTGACCTCCGCGATCAGCCACTCCCAGAAGTCCGGTGGCTTGGTGTGCGGGTTGTCGACCCGGAAGATTTTCACCCCCGCGGCGATCCAGTGCCGCACCACGCGCAGCACCTCCGCGTAGATGCCGTCCTTGTCGTTGTCGAAGTTGACCGGATAGATGTCCTGGTACTTCTTCGGCGGGTTCTCCGCGTAGGCGATGGTCCCGTCCGGAAGGACCGTGAACCATTCCGGATGGTCCCGCGCCCACGGATGGTCGGGCGCGCACTGCAGCGCGAGGTCGATGGCGACTTCGAGGTCGAGTGCGCGCGCCGCAGCGACGAACGCCTCGAAATCCTGCATCGTTCCGAGCTCCGGATGTATCGCGTCGTGACCGCCTTCGGCCGATCCGATCGCCCACGGCGAGCCCACGTCGTCCGGCCCGGGAGTCAGCGTGTTGTTGGGTCCCTTGCGGTTGATCACGCCGATCGGGTGGATGGGCGGCAGGTACACGACGTCGAAGCCCATGGCCGCGATCCGGGGGAGGGCGGCGGCGGAGGTGGCGAAGGTGCCGTGCCGGGGCTTCCCGTTCTCGTCCCAGCCTCCCGTCGACCGGGGGAAGAATTCGTACCACGACCCGAAGAGCGCCCGTGTGCGGTCGACGAGGACACTGTGCGCTTCACTTCTGGTGACCAGATCACGTAAGGGATGCGCCCGCAGAAGTTCGGCGACGTCCGAACCGAATGCCGGGGCCACCCGCTCGCCGAGCGGATGCTCGGACCGCAACGATGCGGCGACACCGATCAGCCGCGAACGGTCGTTCCGCGGGACACCCTTGGCGGCACGCTCGAACAGCCGGGCGCCGTTCTCCAGATCGTTGGCCAGCTCGGACGGCCCCTGCCCGACCGAGAGCTTGGCCTCCACTGCATGCTTCCAGGTGGTGATCGGGTCGCTCCACGCCTCGATCCGGAAGGTCCACATTCCTTCACTGGTGGGCGTGAAGGAACCGTCGACGGTGTCAGGCGCAGGTCCAGGGTTCATGGGAATGCGAAAGGTCGCCGATCCGCCGGAGGATGCAGTACGGGGTCCTCGCACCGCGAGAGTGGCGGCCACGGCATCGTGCCCCTCCCGCCATACCTTCGCCCGCACGGGAAATACCTCCCCGACAACAGCCTTGGCAGGGTAACGCCCGCCCGAGATGTCGGGCATCACGTCGTCGATGCCGAGTCGACCTGTCACACTGGGCTCCGTTCCATAGTCGGAAGTTGCCGACGACGCTTCGTTCCGCCGCCGGTTTCAACCGTAATGGAGCAGACCGGTCCCTGTCCCAGTTGGCGACAGCGCCCCGCGGGAGGGGCTTGGAGACTGGGCCGCCGACGTGGCAGGTCGGCCGAACTCGCTCGCATCCCGCGACACGACACCACCCGGCCGGAAGTGCATTATTGTTCGCGAAGTGAAAGCCTTGCGTCGGTTCACTGTCCGAGCCCACCTTCCCGAGCGTCTCGCCGCGCTCGGCCCGCTGTCGACGAATCTCCGCTGGTCGTGGCATACGGCCACGCAGGAGCTCTTTTCGTTGCTGGACGAGGACCTGTGGCGGCGCGTGCAGTACGACCCCATCCGGATGCTCGGTGAAGTCGAGCCGGCTCGCTTGGACGAGCTGGCCGAGGACGTTTCCTTCCTAGCCCGCCTCGACGCCGCCGCCGCCGATCTCGACCAGTACCTGTCCCGGCCGCGCTGGTACCAGAATCAGCAGGCGAAAGGTGTTTCGCTCGGTGGTGGGATCGCCTACTTCTCAATGGAGTTCGGTGTCAGCGAAGTGCTGCCCAATTACTCCGGCGGGCTGGGCATTCTTGCCGGTGATCACCTGAAGGCGGCATCGGATCTGGGTCTTCCGCTGATCGGTGTGGGCCTGCTGTACCGATCGGGGTACTTCCGGCAGTCCCTGACCGCGGACGGCTGGCAGTCCGAGCACTACCCGGCCTACGACCCGCAGGGATTGCCGCTGCGTTTGCTGACCGAGTCGGGTCCGGACGCCGGAACTGCCTCTCCCATCCTCGTTCACGTCGCGGTGCCCGGTGGCCGGGTGTTGCGCGCCCGGGTATGGATCGCTCAGGTGGGCCGGATACCGCTGCTATTGCTCGACTCCGACATCGCCGAGAACGACGCCGAGATGCGTGGGGTCACGGACAGGCTGTACGGCGGCGACCAGGATCACCGGATCAAGCAGGAAATCCTGGCCGGTATCGGAGGGGTCCGCGCGGTGCGGGCATACACTCAGGCGCACGGTCTGCCCGATCCCGTGGTCTTCCACATGAACGAAGGACACGCCGGGTTCCTCGGACTCGAGCGAATCCGCGAGTTGGTGACCGGTGCGGGACTTGCTTTCGACGAAGCACTGGCCACCGTGCGCGCGGGCACCGTCTTCACGACGCATACGCCTGTTCCGGCCGGAATCGACAGATTCCCCGCGGACCTGGTCCGGCACTACTTCGGCGGGGACAACGCCGAGAACGAATCTGCGCTGCTCCCCGGGCTGACAATGGATCGCATCATCGGCCTCGGCAGCGAACCGGATCCGTCGGTATTCAACATGGCGCACATGGGTCTGCGCCTCGGCCAGCGCGCCAACGGAGTGTCGAAACTGCACGGAATCGTCAGTCGCGCCATGTTCCGGCCACTGTGGCCGAACTTCGACGCCGACGAGGTCCCGATCGGTTCGGTGACCAACGGTGTCCACGCCCCCACCTGGGCGGCACCGGAATGGGTCGACCTCGCCACCCGCATCCTCGGACCCGAGCTGGTGGAGGAGGCCAAGGGCTGGGAGCGATTGCAAGAACTGTCCGCCGACGAGCTGTGGTCCACGCGCAACAGCCTCCGCACCAAACTGGTCGAGGAGGTACGACGACGCGTGCGGGCGTCCTGGATCGAGCGCGGCGCCACCTCCGCAGAATTGGGATGGACCGACGAAGTTTTCGATCCGGGTGTTCTCACCGTCGGCTTCGCCCGCCGGGTCCCCACGTACAAGCGGCTCACCCTGATGCTGCGCGATCCCGACCGGCTGCGCGCACTGCTCCTCGACGAGAAGCGGCCGGTCCAGCTGGTGGTCGCGGGGAAGAGTCACCCGGCTGACGACGGGGGCAAGGCTCTCATCCAGCAGATCGTGCGGTTTGCCGACGCAGCGGACGTTCGGCATCGGATCGTGTTCCTGCCCGACTACGACATGTCGATGGCCCGGTATCTGTATTGGGGTTGCGATGTGTGGCTCAACAATCCGCTGCGCCCACTGGAGGCCTGCGGGACGTCGGGGATGAAATCTGCGTTGAACGGTGGACTGAACCTGTCGATCCGGGACGGGTGGTGGGACGAGATGTTCGACGGCGAGAACGGCTGGGCCATCCCGACCGCGGACGGGGTCGTCGACGAGACGCGCCGGGACGACCTGGAAGCCAGCGCACTGTACGAACTGCTCGAGCGGGCAGTGTTGCCGAGGTTCTACGACCGCGGTCCGGACGGTTTGCCCGTGCACTGGGTAGAGATGGTCCGGCACACCCTGCAGAACCTGGGCCCCAAGGTGCTGGCCTCGCGAATGGTGCGTGACTACGCAGTCCAGTACTACGCGCCCGCTGCGGATTCGGCGCGTACGGTGGCGGCCGACGGTTACGCGGGCGCCCGCGAGCTGGCCGAGTTCCGGCATCGCGTCGAGGCCGCCTGGCCGTCGGTTGCGGTGTTGCAGGTGGACGGCGAGGGACTTCCCGACACCCCGGAGATCGGCGCCAACCTGGTGCTGCGCGCCCATATCCGACTCGGTGCGTTGTCCGTCGAGGACGTCACCGTGCAGGCTGTCATCGGAAAGACGGATCTGGACGAGGAGCTCAGCGACATCGTCACCGTTCCGATGACGCACGACGGGTCCGACGGTGCTACGGAATTGTTCGTCGCAGACACCGCCCTTCCGCTGTCGGGGTCCGTCGGTTACACAGTGCGAGTGCTCCCGAAGCACCGGCTGCTCGTCGACCCCTCCGAGCTAGGCCTGGTGGCGGTACCGAGTATGTAGCTGGCGGCGGCCGACGTCCCGGTGGCGGAAACCGGCGGCACCGGCGAGAACCAGGACAGTCGCGGACACGAGAAGCACGAACGGCGGGAGGAGGGACGCGGCCGGCAGGTTCGGGGTGTGGTGGAACGGTGACAGCACCCCGAACGTCTCCGGAAGCACGTGGGTGAACAATGCGGCGACCAGAACGTAACCGAGGTACAACCACAACAGGGGCAACGCCCGCGGGACGAGCCCGTACACCGCTGCACCCAGGCCGACCATCAGGAACAGTGCGGGCAAGACATTCAGAGCAGCCCCGACTGGAGCGGCCGAGGTAAGGCTCGAGCCGATGCGCGCGGCCACAGTGATCGTGGCGGCCGCAGCGGCGATGATCAGCACTTGGCTCGCGAACCACCCCATGCGCGACCCCGCTGCGGCCACGGCCTCGTCGGTCCTGCCGGATAACTCCTGCGCGGATACCGATGTGAACGCAGCCACGGCGTACGCCGCGGCCAGTCCCGCCAGAATTACCAGGTGATGAGCCGATACCTCGTCGACGGTCGTGCGTGCGGGCAGCACCTTCCCGTGCTGACCGAGGATTCCGAGGGGGAGCGACAGCGCGAATACTCCCAGACCCCACACGAGGGCCTGAGCTTGCAGACCTCGTGCTGCCAAAGCCGTAATTGCCGAGCGGGACTGGGCTGCTCGAGCGTGACCGCGTGGGGGTGGGAACAGTCCGGAACCGACGTCACGCCGGTCGACGGCGGCGTACGCGCACGCCGTGAAGATCACGGAGGCGGCGAGACCGATCAGCAGTGGCCACCATCGTTCGTCGACGTGGGCGCGGGTTGCGTGTGACCATCCTAGCGGCGACACCCAGGTGAGAAGGTTGCCACTGTGCTCGTGCCGGACATCGCCCACGGCGTGGAGCGCAACGGCGACGCCGATCGCGGCGATAAGGCCGGGCCAGAGCGCCACCTCGCCAGGCACGTACGCGACGCGCCTGTGTAAGGAGACCGAGTTCCGCCACGGATCCTGACCGAGCACCGTGGCCGTGCCACCGCCGGGGCGGAGCAATCCGAGCAGTATCCGGATCGTGGTGGTCTTGCCGGAATCGCCGGGTCCCAGCAGACCGTGCACCTCGCCGGACTGCACCTCCAGATCGAGGCCGTCGAGGGCAAGGACATCACCGAATTCTTTGTTCAGTGCTCGGACGGAGATCGCTGAGGCGATCGGACGAGCATAGGTGTGGACGGTCCCGGCGTCCGCGCAAGTCCGGTCTGCCGATCAACTACGCGAGTCACGAATTCTGCCCAGCGCCTTGCGCACGACCTCGGGGTCGGACGTCTCCCAGAACGGCGGCAGCGACGCGCGGAGATATCCGGAGTATCGGGCGGTCGCCAGACGTGGATCCAGCACGGCGACAACACCTTTGTCGTCGACGCTGCGCAGCAACCGGCCCACTCCCTGGGCGAGGAGCAGTGCGGCGTGATTGGCCGCCACCGAGAGAAATCCGTTTCCTCCGCGAGACTCCACGGCCTTCTGCCGAGCCACCAGTAGGGGGTCGTCGGGGCGCGGGAAGGGTATGCGGTCGAGGATGACGAGACTGAGGGACGGGCCCGGCACGTCGACGCCCTGCCACAGTGACAGCGTGCCGAACAGGGATGTCGGTTCGTCGCCGGCGAAGGCCCGGACCAGGGCGCCGGTGGAGTCGTCACCTTGGCAGAGGACGGGAGTGTCGAGACGCTCACGCATGGCCTCGGCGGCCGCCTTGGCCGCGCGCATCGAGGAGAACAGGCCGAGTGTGCGTCCGCCGGCGGCGGCAACCAGTTCGGCGATCTCGTCGAGGTAGGAAGGAACCAGACCGTCGCGACCCGGCGGCGGAAGGTGCTTGGCGATGTAGAGGATTCCGGCGCGTGCGTGATCGAACGGCGAGCCGACGTCCAGCGCATTCCATTTCAGAGTGTTCGCGTCCGACGGTGCCTCGGTGCCGGTGGCCAATGCCGGATCGATGACGACGGACGATTCGGCCGGAAGTCCCCAGTTGACCGCCAGACCGTCGAAGGAGCCGCCGACCGTGAGCGTGGCGGACGTGAGGACCACCGTCGACTCGGCGAACAGCCGCGACCGTAGGAGGCCGCCCACAGACAACGGAGCCATCCGCACGACCCGCCGGACCGAACCGCGATTGTCGTCTGCGGCCAGCCAGACGACATCCCGTCGCTGGGCGGGATCCGGCTCGTCGAACGCGCTGAGCACCCGGACGGCGCTGTCGTGCACTTCCTCCACCGCTGCCAGGGCGGTGTTACGTGCGGCGGCGGCCTCGGGATCGCTCAGCGCCATGCCCGGACGTGACGGACCGATGGCTGTGCACAGTGACCAGGCGGCGTCACGGACAGCAGCGAGCGCAGGTGCCGCACCCGGTGGCAGCGCCTCCCACCGCTCCGGTCGTAGTTCCTCGAGAAGCGCCGCCCATCCTTCGCCTGCTGCTTCGAGGCGATCCGCGTCCTGCTCCTCGACCAGCTTGGTGCACCGGCGGGCTGCGGCGCTGATCGTCGATGCGGCGAGTTCGGCGGTGGCGACATTCGTGACGCGATCCACCAACTCGTGGGCCTCGTCGATGACCACGACGTCGTGCTCGGGGAGGATCGCGATTCCCGTGATGGCGTCGATGGCCAGCAGCGCGTGATTGGTGACGACGACGTCTACCTGGGACGCCTCCGAGCGGGCACGCTCGGCGAAGCAGTCCTCACCGACCGGGCACCGGGACTTGCCGAGGCATTCGCGCGCGGTGACGCTGACCTGCCGCCACGCTTTGTCGCTGACGCCGGGGGCCAGATCGTCGCGGTCACCGGTGTCGGTTTCCGAGGACCACTCGGTGAGCCGCTGCACCTCCCGGCCGAGGCGTGAGACCGCGAAGGGGTCGAACAGCTCGTCCGTCGGCGGTTCGTCGGCAGCTCCCGTGTGGATCTTGTTCATGCACAGATAGTTGTTGCGCCCCTTGAGGATCGCGAAGTGTGGCCGCCTGCCGAGAGAGTCCTCGAGGGCGTCGGCGAGACGCGGCATGTCGCGATCGATCAGCTGGCGTTGCAGTGCGATGGTGGCCGTCGAGACAACCACCGTCTTCCCACTCTGCACCGCATGCCGCACGCTCGGCACCAGGTAGGCCAGCGACTTGCCGGTGCCGGTTCCGGCTTGCACGGCCAGATGCTCCCCGGTGTCGATCGAATGCGCAACGGCCGACGCCATCGTGAGCTGGTTCGATCGTTCCGCACCACCCAGCGACCGCACCGCCGTGCGCAACAGCTCGGGGACGTTGGGAAGGTTTTCGGGCACCCGAGCAGGTTACTCGGGACCTACGTCAGAAATCGCTCCGCCATCGCAAGAGGCGTCTCGGTCACGGCCCTGCAGGTGAACGCCTGCGGCGCGCATCTCGGTCAGCGCCGACTCGACGGTGGTCGGAGAGACACCCGCAGTGAGGGGCAGCAGTACCCGGGTGGTGAACCCGGCCTTCGCTGCGTCCAGTGCCGTGGCTCGCACGCAGTGATCGGTGGCGATACCGACGATGTGGACGTCGGTGATCCCGGCGTCGTGCAACCACTTCTCGAGTCCCCAGCCCTCGGGATTGCTGCCCTCGAAGCCGGAATAGGCCGCGGAGAACTCTCCCTTGGAGAAAACCGTTGCGATACGGCTCGTGTCCAGGTCGGGATGAAATTCCACTCCCGGCGTACCCACTTTGCAGTGCACGGGCCAGGTATCCACGAAGTCCGGTTCGTCGGCGAAGTGGTGACCCGGATCGACGTGGTGATCGATGGTCGCGGCGACAGCGTCGTAGTCGGCAGTGTCGAGGAAGCGGCTGATCGCGGCTGCGACCGCGGAACCGCCCTGGACGGCAAGGGCCCCGCCCTCGCAGAAGTCGTTCTGCACATCGACGACGAGCAGCGCACGGCGCGCTCGGATGCTCTCGGTGTCGCTCACAACGTCCTTCCCTGGATGGCACGGCTGTCGGCGTCGGCGAACCGGGTGGGAACAGCCGGATCGCCGTGGGACAACTTCAACCCCTCCCACGGCAGACTTACCAAACCTGCCGCAAGAAGCGATCGACTCTCTTCCAGGGTATCGGCGTCCGCGACGGCCTCGCCACCGCGCACCAGCGGAACGAGCAGGTCGCGGGCCTCGAGCCCGTTCTGTTCGGGTCGGGGCGCGCGCGCCGGATAGATCACTTCCTCCACGACGGTCCCGGTATCGCGGGAGAAGCGGACCGCCCGCTTCGCGCCACCCCGGGACGCCTTCAGACTGCTCCGCTTCTCGACGGGAATGCCGTTCACCTCGACGAGCTTGTAGACCATTCCGGCGGTGGGGGCACCAGAGCCGACGACGACGGCGGTGCCCACCCCGTACACGTCGACCGGCTCGGCGCGCAACGCCGCGATGGCGTACTCGTCGAGGTCTCCGGAAACGACGATCTTGGTCTTCGTGGCGCCGAGGTCGTCGAGTTGTCTGCGAACTTGACGGGCCAGGACACCGAGGTCGCCGGAGTCGATCCGGACGCCGCCCAATTCGGTTCCCGCGACCTCGACGGCGGTCTTCACGCCACTCGTGATGTCGTAGGTGTCGACGAGCAGGGTGGTCCCCACACCCAGCGCCGCCACCTGACCGCGGAAGGCGGCGGCCTCGTCGGGTCCGTCCGCGGTGGTGTGCAGCAGGGTGAACGCGTGTGCGCTGGTACCCGCGCCGGGTACACCGTGCCTGCGTACAGCCTCCAGATTGGACGTGGCGGTGAAGCCCGCGAGGTACGCGGCGCGTGCCGCCGCGACGGCAGACTCCTCGTGTGTGCGCCGCGAGCCCATCTCGATCATGGGGCGACCGTCCGCAGCGCTGACCATCCGCGCGGCAGCCGAAGCTATCGCGCTGTCGTGGTTGAGGATCGATAGGATCAGCGTTTCGAGCACCACGCACTCGGCGAACGTTCCGCTCACCGAGAGGATCGGCGAGCCGGGGAAATAGAGCTCACCCTCGCGGTAGCCGTCGATGTCCCCGGTGAAGCGGTACGTGCGCAGCCACGCCACGGTCGCGTCGTCGAGGAAACGTGAGACCACATCGATCTCGGCGTCCCCGAAACGAAAGGTCGCCAAGGCGGAGAGCAGTCGAGAGGTACCGGCGACCACCCCGTACCGACGACCGTCGGGCAGGCGCCGGGCGAAGACCTCGAAACTGCACCGGCGATGCGCAGAACCATCGGCGAGGGCCGCCGACAGCATCGTCAACTCGTACTGATCGGTGAACAATGCGCTGCTGTCTCGGGACACCCGGCCACTTTAAGCCGCGGTGTCGCGGGATGTGAGCTCGTCGTACCCTGGTGTCATGGCTTCTCGCTCGACGACAGCACCATTCGTGGATGCCGTGCCGGCATCGCCGCAGGTCACTCCTGCAGAATCGGAAGTCGTCGAGGTCGAGGACGTCAGCGATCGCCCCTGGGTGACCGTGGTGTGGGACGACCCCGTGAATCTCATGCACTACGTCACCTACATATTCCAGAAGCTGTTCGGATACAGCAAGGCCAAGGCGACGGAACTGATGATGCAGGTGCACTCCGAAGGCAAGGCCGTCGTGTCGAGCGGTTCCCGGGACAAGGTCGAGAACGACGTACGCAAGCTGCATGCGGCTGGCCTCTGGGCCACCATGCAGCGGGACAGCAGCTAAGTATCCAGTCGACAGTCGACTATTCGTTCGACAGTGAGGAAATCGGTACCCGACGTGCGGATGTGGACCAGGAAGAACTCGCTCGGCGGCGTGAAGTTGCGGTCTGAGATGGATGCCCACGAGGCGACGGTGTTGCGGTCGCTGGTCGCCTCCGTCCTCGGGCTCCTCGACGAACGCGCCCGTTCTGCTCCCGAGGACGAACTCGCCGCCCTCACCGGGATGCGCACCGGCCACACGACACCGCCCGACGAGGAGGTGCTCGCGCGGCTGTTGCCGGACTTCCATCGGCCCGGTGCCGACGCGCCGGACGACGCGGATGGGCGGGCGGAGGCGAAGGCGGACATCAACGGAGCGCTACGTGGACTCCACGAGCCGGAGATCATCGACGCGAAGATGGCCGCCGGCTCCGTCATTCTCCACACCGTTCCGGAGAACGGCGGCAAGGTGCTGCTGACGCCGGAACAGGCCGACGCCTGGTTGAGCGGGCTCAACGACGTCCGGCTGGCACTGGGAACCAACCTCGGCATCGACGCGGACACGCCCGACGAACTGGATCCCGACGATCCGCGGGCGCCCCATCTGGACATCTATCACTGGCTGACCTGGATGCAGGATTCGCTGGTTCAGGTACTCGCCCCTTGACTTCGACGACGCCGGGACGGACCGACTCGCTCATCGACGTCGCCGGACTGCGCGTGGGCCACCACCACGAAGTGGACCCCGACGCCACGCTCGGTAGCGGTGCGGCGACGGGATGCACGGTGGTGCTGGCACCGCACGGCGTCACCGCGGCCGTCGACGTCCGCGGCGGAGGGCCGGGCACCCGGGAAACGGACCTCCTCGATCCCAGTCACAGCGTGCAGAAGATTCACGCGATCCTTCTGACCGGCGGCAGCGCCTTCGGTCTCGCCGCTGCGGACGGCGTCATGCGCTGGCTCGAGGAACACGGCCACGGAATCGCCATGGGTCAGCCGGGTCAGGTGGTTCCGATAGTGCCGGGTGCGGTCATCTTCGACCTCCCGGTGGGAGACTGGACTCGACGTCCCACCGCCGAATTCGGTTACCTCGCATCGGACTCCGCTTCGTCGTCGGTGCTCTGCGGATCCGTGGGCGCCGGGGTGGGAGCGCGGGCGGGGGCTGTGAAAGGTGGGGTCGGCACGGCCGGGGTGGTCATCACCGACGGCCCGGCCCAGGGCGTCGCGGTGTCGGCCTTGATCGTCGCGAACCCCGTCGGATCCGTTTTCGACCCCAGGACCGGACTTCCGTGGGGAGTCGCCACCGCCGGCGCCGCCGCCTTCGGGCTGCGCGTACCGGCCACCGCCGAACTGTCTGCGGCCAACGATCTCGTGGCCAAGGGGACGGTCCTCAACACCACCATCGGCGTCGTCGCCACCGACGCAGCCCTCGGTAAGGCTGCATGTCGTCGCATCGCCGTCGCGGGCCACGACGGGCTCGCCCGCGCGATTCGTCCCGCGCATTCCCCCCTCGACGGAGACACGATTTTCGCCGTGTCCACGGGATACCACCGGACCGGACCCCTCGCGGACGTGCCGGACGCCTTCCCGCCGGACCTGCCCATTCTCGATGCTGTGTGTTCGGCCGCCGCAGACGTGGTGGAGCGAGCCGTCGTCGATGCCGTTCTCAGTGCCACCGCGGTCGCGGGAATTCCCACCTACCGCGAACTGTTTCCCTCAGCACTGCGTTCTTGAGGGCCGGTGGCCGACCGGCCCGTCCGCACTTAGGATGGCGCTCACGGAGGTGGCTGACGTGTTGGTGATTCGAGCGGATCTCGTCGACGCAATGGTGGCGCATGCCCGGGCGGATCATCCGGACGAGGCGTGCGGTGTCATCGCGGGGCCCGAGGGCTCCGATCGCCCCGAACGGCACATTCCGATGATCAATGCGGAGCGGTCTCCGACGTTCTACCGCTTCGATTCGGGGGAGCAACTTCGGGTGTGGCGGGCGATGGAGGAGGCCGACGAGGTTCCCGTGGTGATCTACCACTCGCATACCGCCACCGAGGCGTATCCGAGTAGAACCGATATCTCCTTCGCGTCCGAACCGGATGCGCACTATGTGCTGATCTCCACGCGGAACCCTGACAGCCACGACCTCCGCAGTTACCGCATCCTCGACGGCGAGGTCACCGAGGAACCCGTCGATGTGGTGCAAAGTTACAAGTTCGCCCACACGTCCGTGGCAGACGTTCCCGACAAGTGACCCCGCCGTCCTCTGCGGACGGGTCCGTGCCGGAAAAATCCCACACCTCGAGGAGCCGACCATGGCTGTCACCGTTTCGATCCCTACCATCCTCCGCGCGCACACCGGCGGTGAAAAGCGAGTAGAGGCAACAGGTCCCACTCTCTCTGCCGTCATCGACGATCTCGACGTCAACTACGGCGGCATCAAGGAGCGCCTGATCAACGACGGACGTCTGCACCGATTCGTGAACGTGTACGTCAACGACGAGGACGTCCGGTTCTCGGGCGGACTCGAGACTGAGGTGGCCGACGGAGACTCGGTCACCATCCTCCCTGCCGTCGCGGGAGGGTGATCGCAGCCGATGGCCCGGTTCGAGTCGCTGATCGAGACGCTCGGGAACACACCCCTCGTCGGACTGCCCCGGTTGTCGCCGCGCTGGACGGGGGATGCCCCGGTCCGGTTGTGGGCGAAACTCGAGGACCGTAACCCGACGGGCTCGGTGAAAGACCGGCCTGCTCTGCGCATGATCGAAGAGGCCGAACGGGACGGGGTGCTGGCGCCGGGCGCCACCATCCTCGAACCCACCAGCGGCAACACCGGAATCTCCCTCGCAATGGCTGCGAAATTGAAGGGGTACCGACTGATCTGCGTGATGCCCGAGAACACGTCCGTGGAGCGCCGTCAGCTTCTGACCATGTTCGGGGCACAGATCATCGACTCACCCGCGCGCGGCGGCTCCAACCAGGCCGTCGCGGTGGCCAAAGAACTGGCCGTCGAGCATCCCGAGTGGGTGATGCTCTACCAATACGGCAACCCCGCCAATGCACAGGCGCATTACGACACCACCGGGCCCGAGGTTCTGCGCGACCTGCCCGAGATCACTCACTTCGTGGCCGGGCTCGGCACGACGGGAACGCTCATGGGTACCGGGCGCTTCCTACGCGAACACGTCGACGGCATCGAAATCGTCGCGGCGGAACCGCGGTACGGAGAACTGGTGTACGGCCTCCGCAACATCGACGAGGGTTTCGTTCCCGAACTCTACGACGAGGCTGTGCTCACGTCGCGATTCTCGGTGGGCCCCGCCGACGCGGTACGCCGGACCCGTGAGCTGATCGAGATGGAGGGGATTTTCGCCGGCATCTCGACCGGGGCCATCCTGCACGCAGCACTCGGAGTCGCGCGTAAGGCCGTGAAGGCCGAACGAGCCGCGGACATCGCCTTCATCGTGGCCGACGGCGGCTGGAAATATCTGTCCACCGGCGCGTACGGCGGTACGGTCGAAGAAGCCGAGGAAGCACTGGAAGGGCAGCTGTGGGCGTGATGAGAACGGTGCGTGGAGCATGACTTCGTCGATCGATCCGGTGCAGCCGCAGCAGAAGCGGCCGCTGTGGCTGCAGTCGGCCGTCGTGATCGGCGTCTTCACCGTCCTGCTGTATGCGATCGAGGTCGTCGATGTGGTCTCGGGCGAGGTCCTCGAAAGGAACGGGGTACTGCCGCGATCGGTGGACGGTCTGTGGGGCATTCTCTTCGCGCCCGTTCTGCACGACGACTGGAATCATCTGATCGGCAACACCATTCCCCTCATCGTGCTCGGTTTCCTCGTGCTGCTGTCCGGGGTGGCCAGAGGACTCGCGGCGACCGGGATCATCTGGGTGATCGGGGGTCTCGGCACCTGGCTGACAGGTGGCGCATCCGACAACCACATCGGATCCTCCATTCTGATCTTCGGATGGTTGGCGTATCTCCTGGTGCGCGGGCTGTTCACCCGGCACTTCGGCCAGATTCTGCTCGGTGTCGTGGTGTTCGTCTTCTACGGCGGCATGTTGTGGGGCGTACTGCCCAGCCAGCCGCACGTCTCCTGGCAAGGTCACCTCTTCGGCGCGATCGGGGGAGTGCTCGCCGCCTGGGCTCTCTCGGCGGACGCCCGCAGGGAGCGCGCCCAGAAGTCGGTCGGGCCGCGTTCCCTCACCTGACTGTTGCCCGCCGGGATCACCACGCCCCGGCAGCGGGCGGTTGCCCACGGCGGGCCCGGCGGTAGTCGAGAGTCGGTCGGAGGAGGATACCGAGGGCGGCTTGCCTGGGCGAACATAGCCCGAATCTCGCGGCTAGGTCACAGTCGGTCATCAGTTGTGAAGTCGACGCGCCAATTCCGCCGGAAGCTTTTTCGGCGACGGGTCGCCATGGCAGCATGGCGGGTATGCGCATTACCGTCCTGGGGTGTTCAGGCAGCGTCTCCGGACCAGACTCACCCGCATCGGGCTATTTGTTGACGGCGCCGGACACTCCGCCGCTGGTAATGGACTTCGGGCCCGGTGTCCTCGGTGCTCTCCAGAAATTCGCCGATCCCGGTGAGGTGTCCGTGTTCCTCACCCACCTGCATGCCGATCACTGCCTGGACCTTCCCGGGCTGCTCGTCTGGCGCCGCTACCATCCGCACCCGCCGGAAGGTCGGGCCCTCGTCTACGGACCGTCCGACACCGCTCGCCGGATCGGCGTGGCGTCAGCGGAATGCGGTGGCGACATCGACGACATTTCCGACACCATCGAACTGCGCCACTGGGCGGACGGCGTTCCCGTCACCTTCGGTGACCTCACCATTACCGCCCGCCGCGTGAACCATCCGCCGGAGGCGTACGGACTCCGCGTGACCGACGGCACCGGCCGCACTCTCGTGTACAGCGGTGACACCGGCATGTGCGAAGAAGTGGTCGAACTGGCGCGCGGAGCCGACGTCCTGCTCGCCGAGGCATCGTGGACGCACAGCCCGGATCGGCCGAAGGGGGTGCATCTCTCCGGCACCGAAGCCGGCCAGGTCGCCCGCCGCGCCGAGGTCGGCGAACTTCTTCTCACCCACATCCCACCCTGGACCTCGCGGGAAGATGTCATCGCCGAGGCCAAGGCCGAGTTCTCCGGACCCGTTCACGCGGTGACCGCGAGCGGCGTCTACGACGTCTGAAGCCGTGTGCCCGGGCTCTCGGACCGGACGACTAGGCTCTCGGCTGTGACAACACGAGATGACGGTAGGGCGGACGACGAACTCCGCGAGGTCAAGATCACCCGCGGCTTCACCACACACCCCGCAGGATCGGTGTTGGTCGAATTCGGCAACACCAGGGTGATGTGCACGGCAAGCGTCGAGGACGGCGTGCCCCGATGGCGTCAGGGCTCCGGGCTGGGCTGGCTGACCGCTGAATACGCGATGCTGCCCGCTGCCACCCACACCCGCAGCGGACGTGAGTCCGTGAAGGGCAAGGTGGGTGGCCGGACTCAGGAGATCAGCCGATTGATCGGCCGTTCCCTCCGCGCGTGCATCGACCTTGCCGCCATCGGCGAGAACACCATCGCGCTCGACTGCGATGTCCTGCAAGCGGACGGGGGAACCCGCACCGCCGCCGTCACCGGAGCCTATGTCGCGCTGGTCGACGCAGTCACGTATCTGCGGGCGGCAGGCCGGCTCACAGATCCGCAACCGATTTCCTGCGGAATCGCCGCGGTGAGTGTCGGCGTGGTCGATGGTCGTGTTCGACTCGATCTGCCCTACGAGGAGGATTCCAGGGCAGAGGTCGACATGAACGTGGTGGCCACCGACACGGGCACACTCGTCGAGATCCAGGGCACCGGCGAAGGAGCCACCTTCCCGCGCAGCACCCTCGACAAACTTCTCGATTCGGCGCTGGCGGGTTGCGAGCAATTGTTCGAAATCCAGAAGACCGCACTGGAACTGCCGTATCCCGGCGTCCTGCCCGAACCCAAGGTCGTGGTGCCGAAGAAGAAGTTCGGGAGCTAGTCCGGTGCCGGGAACACGGGTGCTCGTGGCCAGCCGCAACGCGAAGAAACTCCGGGAGCTCCATCGAGTACTCGACGCCGCGGGGGTAAAGGGCGTCGAATTGGTCGGTCTCGATGACGTACTTCCTTATCCCGAAGCTCCCGAGACAGGAGCGACGTTCGAGGAGAACGCGTTGGCGAAGGCGCGCGACGGGGCTCGGGCCACGGGGTTGACTTGCGTGGCAGATGATTCGGGCTTGGAAGTGGATGCCCTGAACGGCATGCCCGGCGTGTTGTCGGCGCGGTGGTCCGGCACGCACGGCCGTGACGAGGCCAACACGGCGCTGGTCCTCGCGCAGCTCGGTGACGTTCCCGACGACCGTAGGGGAGCGGCGTTCGTCTCCGCGTGCGCGCTGGTTGTGCCCGGTGGGGAGGAGACGGTGGTCCGCGGTGAGTGGCGGGGGACTATTGCCCGCGAGCCGGTCGGTGACGGAGGATTCGGTTACGACCCGGTGTTCGTGCCGGAAGGAAGCAGCCGCTCGGCAGCACAGTTGTCGCCGGAGGAAAAGGACGCGGCCTCACATCGGGGTCGCGCACTGACCCAGCTCATTCCCGCGCTGGCCAAGCTCGCCGAGAGCTGACGCCCGTCGGGTACGACAAATGTGGACGGGAGGGTTTCATGTCTCCGATGATGGTGCCGCAAACACCGCTCGGATGGTTGGTCTACGTGATCGCTCTGATTACAGGTCAGCCGGTCATCATGTGACCGGCTGATCAACGCCGACTATTCGAACACTGATCAGATCCCGAAGTCGGAACGGACCTGCTTGGTGCGCTGATGCTCTACGTAGAAGGACAGGAACGGAATGGTCCCGGCGAGCAGAGTTCCGACGGTACGACCCGCGGGCCAGCGCACCTTCACTGCCAGATCCAGCGTGACCAGCAGGTAGACGAAGTACACCCAACCGTGCACCACGGCAATCCACGTGGGCAGATTCTCGACCTGGAAGATGTACTTGGCGACCATTTCCGCTGTGAGGACGAGCAGCCACACACCGGTGGCATAGGCAAGAACCCGGTAGCGCAGCAGCGCGGGAGCGATCTTCTTACGCTTGTCCGCGTCGACGACCGAACCGGACACAGTCTCGTCCTGACCCGTGCTCACGTGGTGCTCCTATCGTTCTCGCGAGCTGCCAGCTCGGCGAGATACTCGTTGTACTGCTGAACTTGGAGAATTTCGAGATCATCCGAAGCGTCTTCGGCGGCGACTGCGTCGACCGTGGGACGAGGAGGAAGCACGTCGGCCGGAATTTCCCGCACCTCGTCGGCTGCCTTCTCTGCCTCCGCCGGATCGGCGTCCTCGAGCTGAACGAAACGCCGATACGCATAGATGAAGAACACCGCGAACAATGGCCACTGGAACGCATACCCGAGGTTCTGACCGTTGCCCCCCACCGCCTCGAAGCGCTCCCACTGCCACCAACCCAGCGCGAGGCACGTCACAGCCCCGGCGACCACCAGCACGACGAGTGCGGGTCGGCTTCGTCTACGGTTTCCGGACACGATGACGACGGTACCCGAAACGGTGATTGCCCTGCTAGGAAAGGTGGGCGGTATGGGCGCGGTCACACGCCCACACCGACCCGAACCGTGCGCGAGGGGGGATTCGAACCCCCACGCCCTTTCGGACATCAGGACCTAAACCTGACGCGTCTTCCCTTCCGCCACTCGCGCGCGAACGACAGAGTACGCCATGGACAAGGCGTCCCCGCACACGCTTCAGCCGGCGCGCTCGCTCCTGTCGCGGCTTTTTCGTCCCGCCCACGTTGCAGTCTGTGTGTGACAGTTGGGACAGAGGAAGCGGACCTCCTCCGGACGGGAGTCGAGCGAGTCCCCACGGATGTGGTCGACGTGCAGAGTTAAAGGGCTTCCGCACCACTCCGCGTCCAGCCCGCAGATTGCGCACTTGTAGGGGACTCCGGCTTCGATCAAGGCGCGGCGCAGAAGATGTGGCTTAACCCGTGCGCTGCCCGGAGGGCGGCGAATCAGGATCTCCTCCCACGTCATTCGGTTCTTTGCCGGTTTGCCTTTCGTGTGTGCGCTACCGGTGAAGTGCGTTGTATCGATGCCGAACTTCCGGATTCGGCGACTCAAATGCGCCTGCATTCCGCCGGACGGGCGTAGCCCGAGAAAACGGATTGCGCCGGCCACGCTCGTCGATTCTGCGACCGCCTGCTCGAGAACCTCCCGGGTGTACTTCACCGTGCACCCGTAAGCCGTCGCTGAGCTCGCTGGTACCGCCAGATCGCGTGGGAGAGGGTGGCCGCGGTGACATCGAAACGGACTGCGGCGGCCGCGAGGAGTTCCTCGGCCATCGCATTCGTCACCTCCACCTCCGGCGCAACAGCGTCGATGACGAAATCCTGGAGGAGGCAACGGCTTTCGGGAGTGTGTAGGCCGAGTTGCACCACGAAGCACTCCCATGTGGCGCTGCCGAAGCCGGCGATCTGGACGAGTGCGGAGCGGAGCACGTCGTCGTCCCGCAACTCGGATGACCGCCTGCATCCGGCGGCGACCAACGAGCGGGCGGCAAGTGCGACGGCCTCCGCCTTGGTGGTGTAGTTGCCCGGGACCCGCTGCCGGTTGCCCAGCACGGCGATCAGCTCCGCTGGGTCGTCGGCGTACTCGGACAGGGCGCCCAGATCGTCGAGCGGCACGCCTCGGTGCGCGCGCCAGCGGCCTATGACGGCACGCACCCCGGAAGCCGGCGTGCCGTAGGTGGCGCGGGCGGAGAACGCCGCGTCGAGCAGACCGGCCTCGATCTCGCGTGGCCAGCCCTCCGTCCAGTGTGGCCATGCGTCCCGAGGTAGTTCCGCGGCGATGTAGTCGATCAGGTCACGAACGTGTGCGGTGCTCATTGTTTCCCCCGGAGAACGATGTGTGTGCGTCGATGGTTCGAACGTTAGTTCGAGGGTCCGACACGGTTCGGGACCGAGTCGATCGGACACGGTGACGTCACGGCGGACGGGCACGACCTAGGCACTTCGTCAAGGTGGTAACAGATTGATAACGATTAATGTGAGGCTTTCCTCAGGTTCTAGGACGTCCTTGCACCGCCGCGTCCAGCGACGACGCGACCTACTCGAGAGTCACTTTTCGAACGCTCTGTGATCGACATCACGCGCATGTGGCGCCATGTCGAGCTCGTGTCGCTGCACTCTCCGTGAACGTGAGGAATTCCTCATGATTCTGTGTCAACCTTGTACAGCCCGGAAGTGCTGATCAGAGCCGATGCAGCAGGCACACGATGCCGAGGGCGGCAGACCAGCAATCCCCACCTCCCCGTAGAGGTGACCAGGAGAGGACTTACGCGTGACGATTGACGACACGACACCCGCAGGAAATGGAAGAAACTCGAAGGGTTCGCGGCGCATCGGCGTAGACCGGGACGACACTCGGTCGTCGAGCAAGACCACACTCGCCGACCGTCTGGTCGGCGGCGAACCGTATGCCCTCGCCTTCGGTGGCCAGGGTGCGCCCTGGCTGAGCTCGCTCGAGGAGCTGAGCCGCGACAACGGTCTCGAGCCGGCTTTGACCAAGCTCGTGAACGAGGCCGCCGAGTACCTCGCCCCGGTGGCGCAGGAGCTGCTCGTCGTGCGTCCGGTCGGATTCGACCCCATCGCGTGGATCCTCGAGCAGGAACTCGCCGACGAAGAAGACGGTGCCCCGGCGGCCGGACCTTCTGCCGCTGCTCTCACGTCTGCAGCAGTCTCCCTTCCCGGTGTCTTCCTGACACAGATCGCCGCGCTGCGTGCGCTGGCGGCTCAGGGCCTCGATCCCACCGTGACGGCACCCGTGTCGGTGATCGGCCACTCCCAAGGACTTCTCGCTGCGGAGGCCGTTGCGACCTCCGGCAACAAGGACGGCGAACTTCTCGCCCTCGCTCAGCTGATCGGTGCCGCTGCCGGACTGGTGGGTCGTCGTCGCGGAGTGATCTCTGCGGCCGACTCCACCCCGATGCTTGCCGTGTCCAACGTCGACCCGGCGCGCCTGCATCAGATCGTCGAGGAGCTCGCCGAGGGCCTCGAGCCCGAGCGCGCCGCTGTACTCGGCATCCGTAACGCCCGGCGCCGCGTCGTGCTGTCCGGCCCGCCGGCCCAGCTGGCGCGGGTGCAGCAGCGCTGCGAGCAGATCGAGGCCGACGAAGCCCGTGAGCGCGACGCCAAGAAGCGTGGCGGCTCCATCTTCTCGCCCGTGTTCGAGCCGCTCCCGGTCGAGATCGGCTTCCACCACCCGGCTCTCGCGGAGACCGTCGATATCGTCGGCCAGTGGGCCGCCCGTTGCGGTCTCGACGAAGACAAGGCTCGCGCCCTCACAAGTGCCTGCCTCGTCGACCCCGTCGACTGGGTCGAGGCCGTCGACAGCACCATCGACGCCGGCGCATCCTGGATCCTCGATCTCGGACCCGGTGACCTTCTCACCCGTATGACGTCGGCCAGCGTGCGCGGGCAGGGCGTCGGCATCGTCGCCGCTGCCACCCGCGGCGGCCACCGCAACCTGCTCACTCCGGGTGCGGCACCCGAGGTGCCCGCTGCGTGGACCGAATTCCTTCCGAAGCCGGTCGCGCTGCCCGGCGGACGTATCGGCGTCGAGACCGCATTCACCAAGCTGACCGGTCGTTCGCCGATCCTGCTCGCCGGCATGACCCCCACCACGGTCGACCCGAAGATCGTCGCCGCAGCTGCCAACGCAGGCCACTGGGCCGAGCTCGCCGGTGGTGGCCAGGTGACCGAGCAGATCTTCGCCGACCACGTCGAGGAGCTCACGGGGCTGCTCGAGCCGGGTCGGGCCGTGCAGTTCAACTCGATGTTCCTCGACCCCTACCTGTGGAAGCTCCACGTCGGTGGCAAGCGCCTCGTCCCCAAGGCCCGCGCCGCCGGTGCCCCGTTCGACGGCGTCGTCGTCACCGCCGGCATCCCGGAGCTCGAGGATGCCGTCTCGATCATCGAGGACCTCACCGAGGCCGGATTCAGCTACGTCGCGTTCAAGCCGGGCACGGTCGCGCAGATCCGTTCGGTGATCCGCATCGCCAACGAGGTTCCCTCGTTCCCCGTCATCGCCCACATCGAGGGCGGCCGCGCCGGTGGTCACCACTCGTGGGAAGACCTCGACGACCTGCTCCTCGACACCTACGCCGAGCTGCGTACCCGACCGAACCTGGTCCTCTGCGTAGGTGGCGGCATCGGCACGCCGGAGCGGGCTGCCGACTACCTGACAGGCCGCTGGTCCGTCGCGCACGGCTTCCCGGCGATGCCGCTGGACGGCATCCTGGTCGGTACCGCCGCCATGGCCACCCTCGAGGCGACCACGTCTCCCGAGGTGAAGCAGCTCCTCGTCGACACCCCCGGTACCGCGGACTGGGTCGGTGCGGGCACCGCCGAGGGCGGTATGGCCTCCGGTCGTAGCCAGCTCGGCGCCGACATCCACGAGATCGACAACGCCGCGTCCCGCACGGGCCGCCTGCTGGACGAGGTCGCCGGTGACGCCGACGCCGTTGCCGCGCGTCGCGACGAGATCATCGAGGCACTGAACGTCACGGCGAAGCCGTATTTCGGCGACGTCGAGACGATGACGTACGAGCAGTGGCTGCGCCGCTACCTCGAACTGGCCGTCGGCATCGACGCCGCGAAGGCATTCGACTGCGGTTCCGACCTGCAGGACGCCATCGACGAGGCCACCACCAGCCCCTGGCTCGACATCACCTGGCGCAAGCGTTTCGGTGAGATGCTGCAGCGCACCGAGTCGCGTCTGCACCCGGTCGACCGCGGACCGATCCCCACCCTGTTCGCCGAAGACGCGATCCTGGAGCGTCCCGAGGCTGCTATCTGCGCACTGCAGGCTCAGTACCCGGACTACGCGACCACGGTTCTGCACCCCGCCGACGTGTCGTTCTTCGTCTCGCTGTGCAAGACGCCCGGCAAGCCGGTCAACTTCGTTCCCGTGGTGGATGGTGACGTCCGCCGCTGGTGGCGCTCCGATTCGCTGTGGCAGGCACACGACCCCCGCTACACCGCGGACCAGGTCTGCGTCATCCCCGGCACCGTCGCCGTCGCCGGCATCACGCGCGTCGACGAGCCCGTCGGTGAGCTGCTCGACCGCTTCGAGAAGGCCACCTACGACGAGCTGGTCACCGCCGGTGCGTCGCCGCTGTCGCTGCTCGCGCGCCGTCACGCCGACATCGCGCGGGGCCTCCTCGACACAGTCCTGTCGGCTCCCGACATCCAGTGGGCCTCGCGTCTGACTCTGAACCCGGTTCGCCGGCTCGGTGACCTCGACAAGTGGTCGGTCGAATCCGACACCCGCGCGGTGCACGAGACCACCGGTGCCGAGCTCTCCGTGATCGGCGACCAGCAGGTGCTCCTCACTGTTCCGCTGGTGACAGGCAAGTCCGTCCAGATCACCATCACCGTTCCGGCCTCCGTCGCGGACGGTGGCGCACCCCTGGTCACCGAGGCCGATGCCGAGAAATCGATGACCGCACTCCTCGCGGTCGCGGCCGGTCAGGAACTGCCGGCCGTCAAGAACGGTGTCGCTCGCCTCAACCTGGCCTGGACCCCGGATTTGATCGCCGACCACGCCGGTGTCACCGGTTCGGGCCTGCCCACGACGCTGAGCGTCAGTGGCAAGGCGGTCCCGGACGTGGTCGTCGGCGCCTGCTGGCCGGCCGTGTTCGCCGTGCTCGGTGCCGCGAAGACCGAAGACTCGCTCTCGGTCATCGAAGGCATGCTCGACTTGGTCCACCTCGATCACAGCGTCGACTTCGTGGGTGAATTGCCTTCGGAGACCAGCATTCTCGTCGTCAAGGCCGAGGTCGCCTCGGTGCTCGACACCGACCTGGGTCGCGTCGTCGAGGTCAAAGCCGAGGTCGGCGCGATGCTCGGTGAGGGCCTCGACGCCCCCGCCGTCGTCACCCTCTCGGAGCGCTTCGCCATCCGCGGCCGCACCGGCAAGGGCGAGCTGTCCGATCCGGCCCGCGCCGGTGGTTCGCTCAGTGACGAGGTCGTGGACACCCCGCGTCGTCGTCGCCGCGACACCACCATCGTCGCGCCCCGCAACATGGGCTCCTTCGCTCAGGTGTCGGGTGACCACAACCCGATCCACACCTCCGACAACGCCGCGCTCCTCGCCGGACTCGGCAGCCCGATCGTGCACGGCATGTGGCTCTCGGCCGCAGCCCAGCAGGTCGTCGCCGCCGTGGACCCGGGCGAGACCAAGACGCCGCCGCGCCGTCTCACCGCCTGGACCGCCCGCTTCCTCGGGATGGTCCGCCCCGGCGCCGAGATCGACGTCCGCGTCGACCGCGTCGCCGTGGACCGTGGCGCCGAGATCGTCGAGGTCGGGTGCCGCATCGACGGTGAACTGGTGATGGTCGCAACGGGTCGCACCGCGGCTCCGAAGACCGTCTACGCGTTCCCCGGACAGGGCATCCAGCGTCCCGGCATGGGCCTCGACGCCCGCGCCCGCTCCAAGGCCGCCCGCGAGATCTGGGACCGCGCCGACAAGCACACCCGCAAGGCTCTCGGCTTCTCGATCCTCGCCGTGGTCCGCGACAACCCGACGGTCGTCAAGGCCCGGGGCGTCGAGCACAAGCACCCGGACGGTGTCCTGCACCTGACCCAGTTCACCCAGGTCGCGATGGCGACGCTCGGTGTGGCTCAGGTCGCCGAGCTCCGCGAGTCCGGTGCCTTCGTCGAGGGTGCCTTGCTCGCCGGCCACTCGGTAGGTGAATACAACGCCCTCGCGGCGGTTGCCGGTGTACTTCCCCTGGAAGCCGTTCTCGAGGTGGTCTTCCAGCGTGGTTCCGCCATGCACGCCCTCGTGCCGCGCGACGAGGCCGGGCGCTCCGACTACCGGATGGCCGCTATCCGGCCGTCGCAGATCGGTCTCGCGGACGAGGACGTCGAGTCGTTCATCGGTGAGATCGCCGCGGCAACAGGCGAATTCCTGCAGGTTGTGAACCTGAACCTGCGTGGCTCGCAGTACGCCATCGCGGGCACGGTGGCCGGACTCGACGCGCTCGAGAAGGAAATCGACGTCCGCCGTGAGGCTTTCGGCGGCAAGCGCGCCTACATCATGGTCCCGGGCATCGACGTCCCGTTCCACTCGACGGTTCTGCGCGGCGGTGTCGACGACTTCCGTGGTCGCCTCGAAGAACTGCTTCCGCAGGACATCGACCCGGCCATCCTGATCGGGCGTTACATTCCGAACCTCGTGCCGAAGCCGTTCTCGCTGAAGCGTGAGTTCGTGCAGGAGATCGCGGACCTCGTGCCGTCGAAGCCGCTGCAGAAGGTCTTGAAGGACTTCGACTCGTGGGCCGCACAGCCGTCGCAGCTCACGCGCATCGTGCTCACCGAGCTTCTGGCCTGGCAGTTCGCGAGCCCGGTCCGGTGGATCGAGACGCAGGACCTGCTGTTCGCCGACGAGTCCGAAGGTGGACTGGGTGTCGAGCGCTTCGTCGAGATCGGTCTGGGCTCCGTCCCGACCGTCGCGAACCTCGCCTCGCAGACCCTCAAATTGCCGGGACGCTTCGGCTACCCGGTCGAGGTCCTCAACATCGAGCGTGAAGCCGCCATCGTGTACTCCACCGACGTGGATCCGGCGCCGGTCGAAGACGACGAGCCGGCAGCACCGGCAGCCGAGGCGCCCGCCGCGTCGGCAGCCCCCGCTGCCGCTCCGGCCCCCGCGGCAGCCCCCTCGGGTGGTCCGCGTCCCGACGACATCGCCTTCAAGGCAGCCGACGCCACCAAGGTTCTGATCAGCCTGTGGACCAAGCTGCGTCCCGATCAGGTCGGCCCCGTCGACACGATCGAGGCTCTGTGCGACGGCGTGTCCTCGCGGCGTAACCAGCTGCTCGTCGACCTCGGTTCCGAGCTCTCGCTCGGCGCCATCGACGGTGCCGCCGACGCCGACATGGGTTCGCTGGCTGCCACGGTCGACTCGCTGGCCCGTACGTACAAGCCCTTCGGCCCGGTGCTGTCGGACTCGATCAACGATCACCTTCGCAAGGTCTTCGGCCCGTCGGGTCGACGTCCCGCGGCCATCGCGGACCGAGTCAAGAAGGTCTGGGAGCTGGGTGACGGCTGGGCGCACCACGTCACCGCGGAGGTGGCGCTCGGAACCCGCGACGGTTCCAGCATCCGCGGCGGTGACCTCGGTGGTCTCGCAGGCGGCGGTCTCGCCGACGGCGCCGCAGTAGACGCTGTCATCGACAGCGCAGTCGCCGCAGTGGCCTCGCGCCGTGGGATCAGCGTTTCGCTCCCGGCAACGGGTGGCGGAGCCGGTGGCACCGTCGACGCCGCGGCACTGGGTGAGTTCACCGAGCACATCACGGGCCGCGACGGCGTGCTGGCCTCGGCAGCCCGCCTCGTGCTCGAGCAGCTCGGTTTCGCCGGTGACACGGCGACGGCAGCGGCGCCGACCGACACCGAACTCGTCGACCTCGTGTCCGCGGAACTCGGTTCGGACTGGCCGCGACTGGTGGCTCCCGCATTCGACGGAAAGCGGGCGGTCCTGCTCGACGACCGCTGGGCATCCGCCCGGGAGGATCTGGCCCGACTGTGGATCGACGCGGCCGGCTCCGAATCGCTCGAGATCGAAAGCTTCGCCGGTGCAGGCAAGTCCGTTGCGGCGCAGGCCGCATGGTGGCAAGCCCGCGCAACCGACGAGGGTCGTGCGGCTCTGGCCGAGAAGTACGGGCGTATCGCCGCGGCGGCAGCTGTCGTCACCGACGAGACGCCGGAATGGGCAGACCAGGTCGCCGTCGTCACCGGTGCCAGCAAGGGGTCCATCGCGGCCGCGGTCGCAGGCAAGCTCCTCGCGGGCGGCGCGACGGTCTTCGTGACCACCTCGCGTCTCGACGACAAGCGACTCGGCTTCTACCGCGACCTCTACCGCCGCAATGCTCGCGCCGGTGCCGCCCTGTGGGTGGTTCCCGCGAACATGGCGTCGTACACGGACATCGACGCGCTCATCGAGTGGATCGGTGAGGCCCAGTACGAAACTGCCGGTGGATCGAAGAAGCTCGTCAAGGAAGCGGTCACCCCGACCTTGCTGTTCCCGTTCGCCGCGCCCCGCGTGGCCGGTGACCTGGCCGACGCCGGCGCCCGCGCCGAAATGGAGATGCGAGTTCTCCTGTGGTCGGTGGAACGCCTGATCGGCGGGCTGTCGAAGATCGGCTACGACCGTGACGTCGACACTCACCTGCACGTAGTTCTGCCCGGCTCCCCGAACCGCGGTCTGTTCGGTGGCGACGGCGCGTACGGCGAGGCCAAGGCCGCGCTCGACGCAGTGGTCGGCCGCTGGAAGGCCGAGCGCAACTGGGCCGAACGCGTCACCCTGGTGCACGCTCTCATCGGCTGGGTCCGCGGAACCGGACTGATGGGCGGCAACGACCCGCTCGTCGAGGCCGTCGAAGGTGCCGGAGTCCGTACCTGGTCCACCCAGGAAATGGCCACCGAGCTGCTGCAGTTGTGCGAGCCCGAGGCACGTCGCCTCGCGTCCGCCGAGCCGCTCGCCGCCGATCTGACCGGTGGACTCGCCCAGGCGAACCTGGACCTGCCCGCGCTGGCGAAGCAGGCTCAGGAAGCTGCTGCTGCCGAGGCCGAGGAGGACACGGCCGAGCTCGACACCATCGCGGCTCTGCCCGCCCCGCCGCGGGTCTCGGAGTCGGCGGCACCGGCCTGGTCGGGAGTCACTGCGGCCCCGGAGGACCTCGTGGTCATCGTCGGTGCCGGTGAGCTCGGACCGTTCGGCTCCTCGCGTACCCGCTTCGAGATGGAGGTCGACGAAGAACTTTCGGCGGCAGGCGTTCTCGAACTCGCGTGGAACACCGGACTGATCGTGTGGGAGACCACACCGTCGCCCGGGTGGTACGACGCCGAGACCGGGGAACTGGTTCCGGAAGCCGAGATCGCGGACCGGTACCACGACACCGTCGTCGAACGGTGCGGCATCCGCCGCTACGTGGACGAAGGCGCGATGGTCGATAACACCGCACCGCTGCTCACGTCGGTCTTCCTCGACAAGGACCTGAGCTTCGTCGTCGGCACCGAGGCGGAGGCACTGGCCTTCGTCGAGGCCGATCCGGACAACACGGTCGCGACGCCGGTCCCGGACAGTGGGGACTGGCAGGTCACCCGCCGGGCCGGTACCGAAATCCGCGTGCCGCGCAAGATGAAGCTCACGCGCAGCGTGGGCGGTCAGATCCCGACCGGATTCGACGTCACGAAGTGGGGCATCCCCGCCGACATGGCCGACTCCGTCGACCGGGTGGGCCTGTGGAACATCGTCGCCACGGTGGACGCGTTCCTCACCGGTGGATTCACGCCCAGCGAACTGCTGCGGTGGGTGCACCCCTCGCTGGTCGCCAACACCCAGGGCACCGGCATGGGCGGCATGAGCTCGATGAGGTCGCTGTACATCGACACGCTGCTCGGTGAGAACCGGCCGAACGACATCCTGCAGGAAGCTCTGCCGAATGTTATTGCGGCGCACGTCGTCCAGTCCTACGTCGGCGGTTACGGCGCCATGGTCCACCCAGTTGCGGCGTGCGCCACGGCTGCGGTGTCCGTCGAAGAGGGCGTCGACAAGATCAAGCTCGGCAAGGCGCAGCTGGTCGTTGCCGGTGGATACGACGACCTCGGCACGGAAGGCATCATCGGATTCGGTGACATGTCCGCCACTGCCAAGACCGACGACATGCGAGCCAAGGGCATCGAGGATCGCCGCTTCTCGCGGGCCAACGATCGTCGACGCGGCGGGTTCGTAGAGTCGGCCGGCGGTGGCACCATCCTCCTCGCTCGCGGTGACGTGGCACTCGAGATGGGTCTGCCCGTCCTCGGTGTGGTTGCCTACGCCAGCTCGTTCGCGGATGGTGTCCACACATCGATCCCGGCTCCCGGAATCGGTGCGCTCGGTGCAGGTCGTGGGGGAGCGGATTCGCAGCTCGCTCAGTCTCTCCGCCGGCTCGGTCTCGGTGCCGACGACATCTCGGTGATTTCCAAGCACGACACCTCCACCGCGGCCAACGATCCCAACGAGGCGGAGCTGCACGAGCGCCTCGCCGGGGCCCTCGGCCGCAGCGAAGGTGCGCCGCTCTTCATCGTCTCGCAGAAGAGCCTCACCGGACACTCCAAGGGTGGTGCCGCAGCATTCCAGCTGATCGGTCTCTGCCAGGTGCTGGATCAAGGTGTCGTCCCGCCTAACCGCAGCCTCGACTGCGTCGACGAGAAGATGGCCGAGTTCGAACACCTCGTGTGGGCTCGGGAGCCGCTGCGCTTCGGTGAGCAGTTCCCGCTGAAGGCTGGTCTGCTGACGAGCCTCGGCTTCGGTCACGTCTCCGGACTGATCGCGGTCGTCCACCCGCAGGCGTTCATCGAGTCGCTGCCGGCAGACAGGCGGGAGGCGTACCTCGCGCAGGCACGCAAGCGCACCGTCGAGGGTCAGCGTCGTCTGGTGAAGGCCATGGTCGGTGGCGGCAGCCTGTACGAGCGTCCGGCGGATCGTCGCTTCGGCGGCGACAGTGTGCCGGCCGCAGCGTCCCGTCAGCTGGAGGCGGACGTCCTGCTCACCGAGGCAGCACGCCTCGGAGCGGACGACGTATACAGCTCGGGTCTGCCCGGCTGCAAGTAGGAACAGGATCGATGGGAGTTCTGGGAATCGGCTTCGACCTCGTCACGGTGTCGGAGTTCGCCGAGCAGCTGGACCGGCCAGGTACGGCAATGCTCGACAACTTCACACCGGGCGAACGTCGAGACGCCGTGACCCGGAGCTCCGATCCGGCTCGGCATTTCGCGGCCCGATGGGCGGCGAAGGAGGCAGTGATCAAAGCATGGTCCACGGCCAACTTCGCCAGCCCGCCGGTGCTCCCCGAAATGATCCACCACCTGATCGAGGTGGTGACGGATGCGTGGGGACGGCCGAGCATCCGCCTACGCGGAGACGTCGCCGAGCATCTGACGGACGTGAAGATTCATATCTCGCTCACGCACGACGGCGACACCGCCGGTGCATTCGCGGTGATCGAAGCGGCGTAGGCGCTCCGCGCCCGTGCGCCTTTCTGGTAGCAGGAGCAACCAGAAAGGCGCACGGGACCGGAGGTCCTAGCCGGTGGTCGTAGTGGTGCGAGATTCCTTTTCGGCGACGAGCAGGTACGCCACCATCAACCGTTTCAGCTCTGCGACGGCATCGGCGTGGCTTTGGTCGTCCTGCACCGAGAAGTTCAGCATCGAGTAGACGACGTGAACGAGAACCTCGGCCATCATCGTGCGCCGCTCCCGCGTGGTTTGCGGGGTGAGCGGTGCGAGCATTCGTGAGACCTGCTCCGCGAACGCCTTCTCATGGATGGCCCCCGTGGCGCGGGTCGACGGGGTCGACTGCATCGCCAGCCACACCTCGCGTCGTGACGGATCCGACATCCACAAACCGGCCATGTGGTCGACGAAGGCGTTGAGGAAGCGTAGCCAGTCGAGAGACGGAACCTCACCGTTGAACTGCGCGAGCTCGTGTTGAACGCCGACGAGGTCCTGCCTGTTGAGCTCGCACACGATCACATACTTGTTCGCGAAGAATTGGTAGAGCGTGCCGATCGGCACATCGGCACGAGCGGCGACCTCCTCGCAGGTGAACGACTCGAATCCCACATCCACCAGCAATTCCCGCGACGCTGCGAGTAGCGCATCGAACTTGCGGCGACTACGTTCCTGGGTCGGACGTCGGCGGGGCAGGAGCTCCTGCGGGTCCGACTGCAGCTCCAGCGCCGGGTCCACACGGCGCGGTGCTTGCTTGCTGGCTGAAGACTCCACCGCCCCAGGCTATCGGTCTTTGCTCCGGATTCCGAAGACCCGTCCCGGTGGCTCGTCGGGTTTTGCCAGGACGTGGCCACCGATCGGGTGGTTTCCCGGGCGAACAATGTGATGGCCCACAAATAGCCGACGGCAGGAATTCCGCCACATCACCACCTGGCGACGAGAGCGGCTGAGACCGGTTGGTGGGCGGCGTTCGACGTCCCCTGAAAGTCGCACCCGGCCCGCGGAGGAGTTCGGGCGTACTGCGCCGAAGGCCGGGTGGGACGGAATGCGCTCAGACGGAAAGGTCCCGTCGCAGCTTGGCCACATGGCCGGTGGCGCGAACGTTGTACTGCGCGACCTCGATCTTGCCCTCCTCGTCGACGAGGAAGGTGGAACGGATGACGCCCTGAACGGTCTTGCCGTACATCTTCTTCTCCCCGAATGCGCCCCACGCCTCGAGTGTGGACTTGTCCGGGTCCGACAGGAGCGGGAACGTCAGTTCCTCGGTGTCGCGGAACTTGGCCAGCTTGGCCGGCTTGTCGGGGGAGATGCCGATCACGTCGATGCCGGCTCCGTTGAGTTCCGCCAGATTGTCGCGGAAGTCGCACGCCTGCTTGGTGCAACCGGGGGTGCTGGCGGCCGGGTAGAAGTACACGACGACCTTGCGTCCGCGGTAATCGGCGAGAGACACCTCGTTGCCGTCGGCATCGGGGAGGGTGAAGGCGGGTGGAGTGTCTCCGGGAGAGAGTCTGCTGTTGTCGGTCACGACACGTCACGCTACCGGGACGGCCCGACACCGGCGGTACATCCAATGGGGAGACGGAGTCGCGGGTGGCGTGTTCTCGGTTACGGTTGACGCAAGTGTGAGATCTTCGCGATAGCGTCGCTCTCGCTGATCGAACCATTCGAACAAGTTGGAGGATACGTTGCCCAGGGACACCGACAGCATCGAGCGTGAAATCGAGAACGCGCGCAATCAGCTCGCAAGCACACTCGACGAATTGACGGTCCGCACCAACCCGAAGCGTCTCGTGGAGAACACGAAGCAGACGCTGATCGCGAAGTTCAACGAGCCGGCGGTCAAGTACGGACTGATCGCCGTAGGTGCGGTGGTGGGGCTCCTGGTGCTCCGCAAGGCGCTGCGCTGACCGATTCGTGGTGACGCCGCCGGGACTGTGACCGCACATCCCGGCGGCTGTTCGCTGTTCGGGCGGAACGACAAGCGCAAGAAGAAAGGCCCTCACCTTCCAAAGAAGGTGAGGGCCTTTCCTGCAAGTGCGCCCACAGGGACTCGAACCCCGGACCCAGTGATTAAGAGTCACTTGCTCTACCAACTGAGCTATAGGCGCTCGCTCTTGCGAGACAGAACAGTAGCGGACCGCTTCTCGGGAATGCAAATCGCCTGGTCGACGCCTCGCTCACCTCCCCGGCAGGAGATACAACCCGTAACAACGGCACCGCTGGTCACGATTGATATTCGAACGTTACTGGCACGCCCGGCGCTTGGTTGGAACCGGTCTCCGGCGGCTGGCATCATTGGAGACCACACGGTCTCGACGTGCTGATTCGTCTCGCGATGGCGAGGGGCGTGCCGGCTTGAACGTGACATCGGAGCGAGGACGTGAAGTGGGGTTAACCATGGGTGTGGGGCGCGGTAGGCGCATGCGTGCGCGATCGGTCTCGAAGACCGCGACAATTGTGGCGGCATCACTCGTATTCGCATTGTCGATCGCGGGATGCACGGTGTCCGACGCCGGCACCGTCACCTCGGAAGGGGAGGCGCCGATCGACTCCAATCCGGTCACCGAGTTGATCAAACCGAAGGTGACCGCATCGGCCACCGACGGAGCTGTCGGCTTCTCGCCGGGCCAGCCGGTCATCGTGTCGGTCGCAGACGGGACGCTGGCCGAGGTCACGATGTACAACCCCGACGGTGTGCCGGTCGACGGCGCGATCGCACCCGACGGTCTGTCGTGGGTCAATACGGAACCACTGGGCTACGACAAGGAATACCGGCTCGAAGCCAAAGCGAACGGACTCGGCGGCGCGACCACGTCGACGTCGGTGTTCACCACCAGCGCGCCCGGTAACGTCACCAAGCCTTACGTGATGCCGGGCGATGGTGACGTGGTGGGCGTCGGCCAGCCGCTCGCCGTGCAGTTCGACGAAAACATCCCCGACCGACGGGCTGCCGAGGCTGCCATCACCGTCACGACGAATCCGCCCGTGGAGGGCGCGTTCTTCTGGGTCAACAACCGTGAAGTGCGGTGGCGTCCGGAAAACTTCTGGGCGCCCGGCACGACCGTCGATGTCAAGGTCGCCGTGTACGGCCGAGATCTCGGAGACGGACTGTTCGGACAGGAAGACGTCCACACCACGTTCACGATCGGTGACGCTCTGATCGCGACAGCCGATGACAACACCAAGCAGGTGACCTTCGAACGCAACGGTGAGGTGATCATGACGATGCCCACATCGATGGGTAAGGACGACACACCCACCGACAACGGCGTCTACATCATCGGCGACCGGTTCGCGAACCTCGTGATGGACTCGTCTACCTACGGAGTGCCCGTCAACTCTCCGCAGGGGTACAAGACGCCCGTCGACTGGGCCACGCGAATGTCCTACAGCGGCATCTTCTTCCACTCGGCGCCGTGGTCGGTGGGACAGCAGGGCTATTCCAACGTCAGTCACGGTTGCCTCAACCTCAGTCCCGCCAACGCGAAGTGGGTGTACGACAACACCAAGCGGGGAGACATCGTCGTCGTGAAGAACACGGTCGGCGGCACTCTGTCGGGCACCGACGGCCTCGGCGACTGGAACATTCCCTGGAACGTGTGGAAGGCAGGCAACGCCAGCGACTGAGTCCCTGGGACTGAACGCATACAAGAAAGCCCCCGGCCGAGGCCGGGGGCTTTCTGTTGGGGTGAGTGACGGGACTCGAACCCGCGACAGCCAGGATCACAACCTGGTGCTCTACCAACTGAACTACACTCACCATGCGCTTTCGGCAGCCACCCGGAGGCGGTTACTTCGGCGAGGAAGATACTAGCGCGTCCGATGCCCGAGAAGCCAATCGGTATGTCAGGCGGGCCCGAGTTCTTCGACGATGGCAGCGATGTCGCTGGTAGACGGGCCGGGGTCAGGCACGAAGGCCGTTTTCCGGTAGTACCGCAGTTCGCGGATCGACTCCTTGATGTCGGCAAGGGCCCGGTGGGCGAGACCCTTTTCGGGTTGCCCGAAGTAGATCCGGGGATACCAACGACGGCACAGCTCCTTGATGGAGCTCACATCGATCATCCGGTAGTGCAGGTAGGTGTCGAGGTCGGGCATGTCGCGCGCGATGAATCCGCGATCCGTCGCAATGGAGTTACCGGCGAGCGGTGCGGTGCCCGCCACGGGAACATGCTCGCGAATGTAGGCGAGCACCTGCTGCTCGGCGTCGGCGAGCGTGACCGTCGACTTACGGACTTCCTCGGTCAGTCCCGAAGTCTGATGCATCTTGGTCACGACATCCGGCATGGCGGCGAGCGCTTCGTCGTCGGCGTGGATGACGATGTCGACACCCTCACCGAGAACGTTCAGCTCGCTGTCCGTGACCAGAGCGGCGATCTCGATCAGCTTGTCGGTACCGAGCCGGAGGCCCGTCATTTCACAGTCGATCCACACAAGTTTGTCCTGCACCAGGAACACAGTAGTCACGTGGGTCACGGGCTAAGGTCTGCGGTGGACACTTTCTCCCGACGTTCGTGTATCCGAGGAGGGCTTCGATGACCCAGCAATCGCAGAACGGCGGGGCCGCCCCGACTCCCGCGCAGAAGGCGGAGGCGGCCAGAGCTGCCGCGGTCGAAGCGGCGAGGATTGCCGCCGAGGCCGCGGCCGCCGCGGAGGCGGCGGAGAAGGAAGCACGGGAGGCGGCGGCGCACGGCGCGACTGCCGCACCGCCTCTGTCGAGGCCTGCCGCAGAAATCGCGACGGGATACTCGTCGGCCGGTGTAGCGCTCGAGCTCGGTACCGTCCTCGTCGACGGAGTTGTCGATCCCGCGGCCAGGGTCCGGATACCGCTCGCGACGATCAACCGGCACGGCTTGGTGGCCGGTGCCACCGGGACCGGTAAGACCAAGACCCTGCAGGGAATAGCCGAGCAGCTGTCGGCGGCAGGGGTTCCCGTGGTGATGGCCGATGTGAAGGGCGACCTCTCCGGCTTGTCGAGGCCGGGAGAGACGAACGAGAAGATCACCGCGCGCGCCGCCGAAACCGGCGACGGTGACTGGGCGCCGGCGGGTTCGCCAGTGGAGTTCCTCTCCTTGGGTACGGAGGGTGTCGGCATCCCCGTGCGGGCCACCATCACTGCGTTCGGCCCGATCCTGCTCAGTAAGGTGCTGGGGCTCAACGCCACTCAGGAATCGACTCTCGGGCTCATCTTCCACTGGGCCGACACTCGGGGTCTGGCGTTGCTCGATCTCAAGGATTTGAGGTCGGTCATCGCTAACCTCACCAGCGACGACGGCAAGGCCGACCTGGCGGGCATCGGCGGAGTGTCGCCGGCCACGGCGGGTGTGATCCTCAGGGCGCTGGTCAATCTCGAGGCGGAGGGCGGTGACACCTTCTTCGGTGAACCCGAGTTCGCCACCGAAGATCTGCTCCGATTCGACAGTGACGGGCGAGGCGTCATCACGCTGTTCGAACTGGGCGCGCAGGCCGCCCGCCCCGCCCTCTTCTCCACCTTCCTGATGTGGGTACTGGCCGATCTGTTTCAAACGTTGCCCGAGGAAGGAGATCTGGACAAGCCGAAGCTCGTCTTCATCTTCGACGAGGCGCATCTCCTGTTCACCGACGCGTCGAAGGCATTCCTGCAGCAGGTGGAGCAGACGGTCAAGCTGATCCGCTCCAAAGGTGTCGGCGTCTTCTTCTGCACCCAACTACCGACGGACGTCCCCAATGCGGTGCTGTCCCAACTGGGTGCGCGCATCCAACATGCGTTGCGAGCGTTCACGCCGGACGATCAGAAGGCGCTGAACAAAACGGTACGCACGTACCCGAAGACGCAATTCTATGATCTGGAGAAGGCGCTCACATCCCTCGGGATCGGCGAGGCGATCGTGACGGTGCTCTCCGAGAAGGGTGCGCCGACGCCTGTGGCGTGGACCAGGATGCGGCCACCACGTTCACTCATGGACACCATTGGCAACGACGCCATTCGGGACGCGGCGGCGTCGAGCCCGCTGGCGCAGAGATACGGTCGGACCGTCGACCGGGAATCGGCGTACGAGCAGCTGACCGCGAAGGTTGCGGGAGCGCCTGCGACCGATGAGGACATCGATTTGCCATCGCTGCCGGACCTCACCCCGCCTGTGGAGCCCGACGGGCCGAACATGGCCGAGCAGATTCTGGGAAGTCCGGCGGTCAAGAGTTTCCTGAGGTCGGCGGCCTCGGCCGCAGGACGGGAGATCTCGCGCAGCATCTTCGGCACGGGGCGCCGCCGGCGGCGCTGACATCGGCTGCGCTCGGGGCGAATGTACCGTTCAGCGCGGTGGAAGCGTCGAACGGTACATTCGCCGCCGTCTAGTTGCCCAACTTCTTGTAGAAGCTTCCCACGATCGGCGCCACGACTGCGCGCGGACTGTACTGTCCCGCAACGGACATCGCCTTACTGATGACGCCCGGCACCACACGCATCTTGTTGTCGGCCAAGCCGTCGAGCGACACCTTGGCGGTGTATTCGCTGGAGATCCACAGGAAGTCGGGGACCAGCTTGTCGACGATGGACGCGTCCGCGGGGTCGGGTTCCTCGGTGCGGACCGGTCCCGGGGCGAGCAGAGTCACGCTGACCCCGGAGCCCTTGAGTTCGCCGCGCAGCGATTCGGAGAAGGTGTTGACGAAGGCCTTCGTAGCCGCGTAGGTGGCGTTGTGGGGGATGGGCATATTGCCTGCCGCTGATCCGACCATCAGGATCGCACCGGACTTGCGTTCCAGCATGCCCGGAAGTACGGCGAGGGTGAGATCATGAACGGCAACGGCATTCAGTTCGACCTGCGCCCGTTCGTAGGCGGGATCGAGGTCGGCGACCGAGCCGAACGTTGCGATGCCGGCGTTGTTGCACAGCACGCTGATCTCCCGACCGGCCATCTCGTCGAACAGGGCGGAACGTGCGTCACGATCGGACAGGTCGCACGCCCGCACGTCCACCTCGACACCGTGTTCGGCGCGGAGCGTCGCCGCCAACGACTCCATGACCTCGCCGCGCCGGGCGACGAGGATGAGGGAATGACCACGGGAGGCGAGATCCGTGGCCAGCGCCTCGCCGATACCGGACGAGGCGCCGGTGACGACGGCACGGGCACTGGGGGTGGGGTTCGGCAAACTCACGGTCAGTCAGCGTAGTGCGTCAGATGCGCGCCGCGAGCCGGGTGCCCTGTTCGATGGCGCGTTTGGCATCGAGTTCGGCTGCGACGTCGGCGCCGCCGATGACGTGGGTGCTGACCCCGGCGACGGTCAGCTCGTCGACCAGGTCGCGCACGGACTCCTGACCTGCGCAGATCACCACGTTGTCGACGGCAAGGGTGCGGGGCTTCTCGCGTTTGTCGCCGAAGGTGATGTGGAGTCCCTCGTCGTCGATGCGCTCGTAGTTGACGCCGGACAACTCGTGCACGCCCTTGTTCTTCAGGGCGGCGCGGTGCACCCAGCCCGTCGTTTTCGCGAGCCCCGCCCCGATCCGCCCGCTTTTACGCTGGAGGAGGTACACCTCACGAGGCGACGGCTCGGGGATGGGCGTGGTGAGGGCGCCGGCAGCGGCCTCGGGCTCGGTGACCCCCCACTCCTGCTTCCATTCCTTCAGGTCGAGGGTCGGTGAGTGCTCGTGGGTGAGAAACTCGCTGACGTCGACGCCGATGCCGCCGGCGCCGATCACGGCAACCGACTTTCCGACCGACTTACCGCCGCGCACCACCTCGGGGTACGTGAGCACTGTGGGATGGTCGATGCCGGGAATCGACGGAAGGCGCGGGGTGACGCCGGTGGCGATCACCACCTCGTCGTAGCGGCCGACGAGATCGACCGCTGCGACGCGAGTGTCGAGCCGGACATCCACACCGGCGAGTGCGAGTTGCCGGTTGTAGTAGCGAATGGTCTCCGCGAACTCCTCCTTGCCGGGGATCTTGCGGGCGATGCCGAACTGGCCACCGATTTCGGAGTCCGCCTCGAACAGCGTCACCGTGTGGCCCCGCTGCGCTAGGCCGAGCGCCGCGGACAATCCCGCGGGGCCGGCGCCCACGACCGCGACGCGCTTCGCGGTCCGGGTGGGGGAGAGCGTCAGTTCCGTTTCCCGGCCCGCACGCGGATTCAGCAGGCAGGACACGTGCTTGCGGACGAAGGCGTGGTCGAGGCACGCCTGGTTGCACGCGATACAGGTGTTGATCTCGTCCGAATTTCCGGCTTCGGCTTTGCGAACCCAGTCGGGGTCGGCGAGCATCGGGCGGGCCATCGAGATCAGCTGAGCATCACCGCGGGTGAGTATTTCCTCCGCGACCTCGGGCATGTTGATCCGGTTGGACGCGGCGACCGGAATGTTCACGTGCTTCTCGAGCTTGCCAGTGATGTCGGCGAACGCCGCGCGCGGCACCGACGTGACGATGGTGGGGACGCGGGATTCGTGCCAGCCGATGTCGGTGTTGATGATCGTGGCACCGGCAGCTTCCACGTCCTTGGCCAGAGCGACGATGTCGTCCCACGTCTGACCGCCTTCCACGAGATCAGCCATCGACAGGCGGAAGATGATGATGAAGTCGCGGCCCACGGCGGCCCGGGTGCGGCGAACTATCTCGACGGCGATCCGGCGGCGGTTCTCGGGCGTGCCACCCCACTCGTCGGTCCGCTTGTTGGTGCGTTCGCACAGGAACTGATTGATGAAGTATCCCTCACCCGCCATGATCTCGACGCCGTCGTAGTTCGCCCGCTGTGCCAGCCGCGCACACCGCACGAAGTTGCGGATCTGCCAGCGGACGCCCCGGCCGGTGAGTTTTCGGGGGCGGAACGGATTGATCGGGGCCTTGATGGAGGAGGCGGAGACGCTGAACGGCTGATAGCTGTAGCGGCCTGCGTGCAGGATCTGCAGGGCGATCATGCCGCCCTCGTCGTGCACGGCCTTGGTAATCGCACGGTGCCGCCGGGCCTCCACGCGGTTGGTGAGCTTGGCACCGAAAGGCAGCAGCCAGCCGGTGCGGTTGGGGGCGTACCCACCGGTGACGATCAGGGCGACACCACCGCGGGCGCGCTCGGCGAAGTACGCCGCCAGTCGAGGTACGTCCTTGGCGCGGTCTTCGAGACCGGTGTGAATCGAACCCATGATCACCCGGTTCTTCAAAGTCGTGAAGCCGAGGTCCAGCGGGGCGAGGAGCTGGGGAAACTGTGTCATGCGGCGTGTCCTTACTGCGAGAGGGCGTCGAGTACTTCTTGGCACCAGCCGGCGAACCCCTCTTCGACGCGGATGCCGCCGCGCAGGACGAGGTACTGGTGAAGGGCGGTGCCGGAGAGTTGGTCCGGCGCCGGGAAGTCACGTTTTTCGATCATGCGGTAGATCTCGAGCCGGGCAGCGTGGCCGTCGCGGTGCCGGGCGACTTCGGCGGCCAGTGCGGGAATATCGCCTTGCTGGGCGGCGCGGATCTTGACCGCAAGCTCGTTACGCAGGTGATTCGGTTCGGTGGGCTCGGCGATCCAACGCTGCAACTCGGCGCGACCTGCCGCGCTGACCCGATATACCTTCTTGTCCGGCCTGCTGTCCTGCGCTACGACTTCGGCATCCACCCACCCGGCTTCGTCCATGCGCTTGAGCAGCCGATAGATCTGCTGGTGGGTGGCGCTCTGGAAGAAGCCGATCGATTTGTCGAATCGGCGTGCCAATTCATACCCCGACCCGGAATGTTCGGTGAGGGAGACGAGAAGCGCATGTTCGAGTGCCACGCAGAAAGTATGTATGCAACGAAGTGCCTATGCAACTAAGTGCACATAATCCGCTCGGTGCGAGTGGGTCGTTGCGTCGGAGAGTACGAACGACCTTCGCTCACATAGGCTCGCGACATGAGCACCGAAGTTCGTCCGCCCGCCGGGATCGGTGAGGCTGCGACGCGCAAACAGGTCGTCGCGTGGGGTCTGTGGGACTGGGGGTCAGCCGCCTTCAATGCGGTGATCCTCACGTTCGTCTTTTCCGTTTACCTCACCGATGCAGTGGGGGAGGACCTCGAAGGATCGATCTCTGCGAGCACCTGGCTCGGGTGGTCGCTGGGGATCGCCGGATTCCTCATCGCGGTGCTGGCGCCGGTCACAGGGCAGCGATTCGACGCCGCAGGACGGCGCAAGCGCGCGCTCGGTGTTCTCACCTTCGCGACCGTGGCCTGCATGGCCAGCATGTTCTTCGTCCGCGACTCTGTCGAGTACCTCTGGCTCGGTCTGGCGTTGCTCGCTGCCGGTTCGGTGATCTTCGAGCTCGCCGGTGTGCCGTACAACGCGATGTTGCGGCAGGTGTCGACGCCGTCGAATATAGGTCGGGTGTCCGGCTTCGGTTGGGCAATGGGCTATTTCGGCGGGATCGTGCTTCTTCTGTTGTGCTACTTCGGCTTCATCGCCGGTGACGGGGACACCCGCGGAGCACTGGGGTTCACCACGGACGGTGGCCTGAACATCCGGATGGTGGCGCTGCTCGCGGCGATCTGGTTCGCCGTCTTCGCGATACCTGTGCTGCTGAAGGTTCCCGAACTGCCGCGGCCCCAGGTCGATCCGGGCGCCGACAAGGCCGGTTTCGTGGAGTCGTATCGGATTCTCTGGCGAGATCTGCGCAGCCTCTGGTCTGCCGACCGCCGCACCGTGTACTTTCTCGGCGCCAGTGCGCTCTTCCGCGACGGACTGGCCGGGGTCTTCACGTTCGGTGCTGTCCTCGCCGTCAATGTGTATGGCATCAGTGCCGGAGATGTGCTGCTGTTCGGTGTCGCGGCAAATATCGTCTCCGCCGTCGGTGCACTCACGGCAGGCCGCTTCGACGACCGGGTGGGTCCCAAGACGGTCATCGCGGCGTCGCTGGGGGCGATGATCGTCGTCGGCATCATCTTGACGGCTGTGTCCGGACCGGGAATGTTCTGGATCTTCGGTCTCCTGCTGTGCCTTTTCGTGGGACCCGCGCAGTCCTCGTCGCGCACGTTCCTTGCACGGATCACGCCGCCCGGCCGCGAAGGGCAGATGTTCGGTCTGTACGCGACGACCGGACGCGCGGTGTCGTTCCTGTCGCCGACGCTGTTCGGACTCTTCGCGTGGTGGTTCGGCGCGGACCGGGCCGGGATCCTCGGTCTCCTGATCGTGCTGGCCCTCGGACTCGCGGCCCTGACCGTGGTGCGTGCTCCGGAGCGAAGCTGACGCCGCTTATCAGCCAGTGGCCATTCCGGCCCGCCGAAGTATCGCCTTGGCGAGGTCGTCGGGGCACTGCTCGGGGATCCAGTGCGTCGCGTCGTCGAGGACGACGAACTCGTACGGTGCGTCGACGAATTCGGCGCACTTCTCGGCTCCGGCGCGGCCCAGCGCTGTGTCGCCGGTGCTCCAGACGTAGGTGGTGGGGACGGTGACGGCGGGGGTCTGGTCGAAATCTCGTGTCATTGCCCGGTACCAGTTCAGGGCCCCGGTGAGCGCCCCCGGTTCGGTGAGGAGCGCGACGTGCCGGTCGACGAGTTCCGGCGGGACCACATCGCCGAACATCGCCCGCAGCGACTGTGCGTTCTCGCGCAGGAGCACATGTTCGGCCTTGCCCTCCATCCGCAGCAGGCGAATGTAGGACGACCGTTCTTTCTGGTCGGCGTCCTCGCGCAGCGCCCAGCCGAAGGCGCCCGGATGGGGCACCGAAACGGTCGTGAGTGAGGTAATGCGGCCGGGGTGTCGCGCCGCCACGACCCACGCAACGATGGCGCCCCAGTCATGGCCTACGAGATGCGCCGTCTCGAGGCCGAATGCGTCCAGGAGAGCGATGACGTCCCCGACGAGGTGGTCGATGCGGTAGGCGTCGGTACCCTCTGGCCGCGCACCAGCCGAATATCCACGCTGATTCGGTGCATAGGTTCGCATACCGGACTGTGCCAGGAGGGCGGCGACAGGCGTCCACGACGCAGCGCTTTCCGGAAACCCGTGGAGGAGAACGGCTGCTTCGCCGTCGGAAGGGCCGTTGACGGTGACGTCGAAGGTCAGGTCGCCAATGGGGATGGACACGTGTTCGGAGGTTGGCAGCATGCCCCCACCGTACGGCGGGAGGGTCAGCTCCTCGGGGGATTCCACGCCGTCATGCCGAGCATGATGAGCCGTAGCTGACGTTCGGCGCGGGCGACCACCTCGGCTTCGGTACGCACGCCGGGACGGTCGGCTTCGAGGAGGTCGACGACGACGGCGAACATCGTGGAGACGATCAGGTCGGCCGCCATCTCGAGGTCGTCGGCGTCCCACGACTCGAGCCCGCCGATTCGCGTGAGATCCACGGTCAGCTCGCTGACGAACAATCGCATCTCGGTGGCGATGGCGCGGCGGATCTCGGGAACACCGCCGTAGCGCTCACGACTGAGGAAGCGGAACTGTGCCTCGTGAGTGCGGACTTGGCGGACGAGGATGTCGAGAGACGCGCCCGCGCTCTTGGTACTCGGGTTGCGGCGGGCATCGCGCAGCATTTGTCGCAGCATTCGCATGCTCTCCTCGACGAGAACGACGCCGAGTTCCTCGATGGACGCGAAGTGTCGATAGAACGCAGTGGGCACGATTCCTGCATGGCGGGCGATCTCCCGCAGGCTCACACCCGCGAAGCTCCGGTCCGCCATGAGGTCGAGGGTGCCGTCCAGGAGGGCCTTTCGGGTGCGCTCTTTACGTGCTGCCCTGCTCTCGGGTTCCGCTCCGGTCGACTGACTCACGGCACCGAGTCTATTCGTGGGGATGGGAGCGTCGATCACGAGGACGTCGGCTGCCGCACCGCCCGTAACCACGGGATGACCGTGCTGCTCGTCCGTCATGTGTTTCCGATCTGTGCGAGGTGACGGCACTCGCGTGTGTGCCTGCCGTCACATTTCGATTGACAACTACCTGTCTGCACCTGTCACACTATTGTCAGTGTACAACCGTGCACTCAAATGGAGGAGGCTGCCGTGTCAGTTGCTCACACCAGTCGTCCGGCGGAGGGACGCAGGTTCTCGCTGCTGTCGTTGTTCGAGGCGATGGCCACTCCGCATCAGCTCGACCGTTACCTCGAACTCGTCACGCCGATGGTCACCGTGCGTGATCTGCGGGCCGAGGTGCTCGCGGTCGATCGGTCGACCGCGGACACCGTCACGCTCACGCTGCGCCCGACCCGTCAGTGGCGCGGATTCCGCGCCGGACAGTTTGTGCAGGTAGGGGTAGTGATCGACGGAGTTCGCCACACTCGTTGCTACTCGCCGGCCAACGCTCAGTCGTCCCCGGACGGCACCATCGAGTTGACGATCAAGGCGCACCCCGACGGCCTCGTGTCGCAGTATCTTCACGAAAACGCCCGGCCCGGACTGATCCTCGACCTGTCGCAGGCGGCGGGGGAATTCGTTCTGCCGACCACCCGGCCGCGCCGAGTTCTCCTCGTGAGTGGTGGCAGCGGGATCACCCCGGTCCTCTCGATGCTTCGTACTCTCGTCGAGGAGAAGCATGCGGGAAGCGTGACTTTTCTGCACTACGCGTACACCGAAAACGACGTCGCCTATCTGGACGAGCTCCGCGAGCTTGCCGATGCCAACCCCAACGTCAACCTCGTGCTGGCGTACACCGATCAGGAGACCGGCGGACATCTGCACGGTTTCTTCGGGCAGAAGCATCTCGACGCGGTCGCGCCCTGGTACGCCGAGGCCGAGACCTTTCTCTGCGGTCCCCCCGGCCTGATGCGTGGTGTTCGGGAGGTGTACCGGGAACTCGGCATCGAGGACCGGCTCCACACCGAGGAGTTCGCTCCCGCCGCGACGCCGGTCGAGGGTGAGGCCGGTGGTGAGCTGTCCTTCACGGCCAGTCGAGTCACGGCCGACAACTCCGGTGGGACCCTGCTGGAACAGGCCGAGGCCGCCGGACTTCATCCCGAGTACGGCTGCCGGATGGGCATCTGCTTCTCCTGTACCGCGGTGAAGAAATCGGGATGCACCAAGAACGTACGTACCGGCGACACCGATACCGATCCGGACAAGGCCATTCAGTTGTGTGTCTCGGTCCCCGTCGGCGACGTCGCCCTCGACATCTGACTCACTCGACATCACACACTTGGAGACCGACATGTTTGGACTCTCACTCTCGTTCCTGCCCTTCGTCGACGGCTCGGACGACACACGATCGACAGCCCCCGTCGTGCTCACACACGACCAGGTCGAGGAAATCGGCCGGGAACTCGACGCACTTCGTGATCGCACCGTTGCCGATCTCGGCGCAGAGGACCGCGAGTACATCTACAAGATCATCAAAGCCCAGAGGGGCTTCGAGGTCGCCGGCCGCGGGCTGATGTACCTCGGATTCTTCCCGCCCGCCTGGATCGCGGGCGTCGGTGCCCTCGGGATCTCGAAGATCCTCGACAACATGGAAATCGGCCACAACGTCATGCACGGCCAGTACGACTGGATGCGTGAACCGGGACTGAACTCGCGGGTCTTCGAATGGGACACTGTGTGCCCGGCCGACCAGTGGAAGCACTCCCACAACTACATGCATCACACGTACACGAACATCCTGGGGCGCGACCGGGACATCGGTTACGGCATCTTGCGGATCGACGAGGCCCAGAAGTGGAATCCGTACTACCTCGGCAACCCCGTCTACGCCTTCCTGTTGATGATGCTGTTCGAGTGGGGCGTCATGTTGCATGACCTCGAGGCCGAGAACGTCATTCAGGGCAAGCGGAAGTGGCACGACGTCAAGCCGCTACTCAAAGGGTGGTGGAACAAGGCCGGGCGTCAGGTGCTCAAGGACTACGCGATCTTCCCTGCACTGACCGGACCGTTGTTCATTCCCACGCTGCTCGGCAACGTCACCGCCAACCTGATCCGCAACGTGTGGGCGTACTCGATCATCTTCTGCGGCCACTTCCCCAGCGGTGTGCAGAGTTTCACCGAGGACGAGACCGCGGAGGAGACACGCGGCGAGTGGTACGTGCGGCAGATGCTCGGCAGCGCCAATATCGAGGGCAGCCCGCTGTTCCACATCATGTCGGGCAACCTTTCTCACCAGATCGAGCATCACCTGTTCCCGGACCTGCCGGCCCACCGCTACCCGGAGCTGGCCCCCCAGGTGAAGGCGCTGTGCGAGAAGCACGGACTTCCCTACAACACCGGTGGCTTTTTCAAGCAGATCGGCTCCGTGTGGGGGAAGATCTTCAAGCTGGCGCTCCCGCCCGGCCTCCTCTCGTCCGACACCCCTCCCGGTGTTATCGTCGAGCGGCAGAAGACTGCAGCCTGAGAGGCGAAACACATGGTGGGGAAGTTCGAACGGCGCAAGGACACCGTGCAGGAACTGACGGAATCCGCGGCCACGCACGTGGGACACATCGCGACCATCATCGCCGGCGCGGTTCGCGATGTCACCCGGGAGATCGGTGACTGGGTGTCGGACGGAATCGAGATGCGGGAGGCCGCGAAGAAGGCCCGCGAGGATGAAGGCTTGGACGACAAGCCGATCGACTGATGACGAGGCAGGAGGGCACGGCCGATGCGGCCGTGCCCTCCTGTCGTCTCGGGACCGTTCGGTCAGATGACGCCGAGTGAGATCATCGCGTCGGCCACCTTGACGAAGCCGGCGATGTTCGCGCCGTGGACGTAATCGCCGGGCATCCCGTACTCGTCGGCGGTGGCGACGGTGCGGTCGTGGATGCCGCGCATGATCCCGGCCAGTCGCTCGTCGGTGTACTCGAAGCTCCACGAGTCGCGGGACGCGTTCTGCTGCATCTCGAGTGCCGACGTTGCGACACCGCCGGCGTTGGCGGCCTTGCCTGGTGCGAAGGCCACGCCGGCGTCGCGAAACACCTGTACTCCCTGAGGGGTGGTCGGCATGTTCGCGCCTTCGGCGACGGCCTGGACGCCATTGGCCACCAATGTTTTGGCAGCTGCTTCGTCGAGTTCGTTCTGGGTGGCGCACGGAAGTGCGACATCACATCGGACGTCCCAGATCGACCCGTTCGGAACGAATCTCGCGTGTGGCACGGTATCGGCGTATTCGCCGATGCGCCCGCGCTGCACCTCCTTGATCTCCTTCAGGAGACCGACGTCGAGGCCCTTGTCGTCGACGACATATCCCGACGAATCCGAGCACGCAACCGCAACGCCGCCGAGCTGGTGGATCTTCTCGATGGCATGGATGGCGACGTTTCCGGAGCCGGAGATCACCACCGTCTTCCCGTCCAACACGGTGCGTGCTGCGTGCAACATCTCGGTGACGAAGTAGGCCACTCCGTAACCGGTGGCCTCGCGCCGCACCTGTGAACCGCCCCAGGTGAGGCCTTTGCCGGTAAGTACACCGGACTCGTAGGAATTGGTCAGGCGTTTGTACTGACCGAACAGATAGCCGATCTCGCGTCCACCGACACCGATGTCACCGGCAGGGACGTCGATGTACTCGCCGATGTGGCGGTGCAGTTCGGTCATGAAGGACTGGCAGAAGCGCATGATCTCGGCGTCCGAACGGCCCTTGGGGTCGAAGTCGGACCCCCCTTTGCCACCGCCGATCGGGAGTCCGGTGAGTGCGTTCTTGAAGATTTGCTCGAAACCGAGGAATTTCACAATTCCGAGGTTCACGCTCGGGTGGAATCGGAGACCGCCCTTGTAGGGGCCGAGCACACTGTTGTACTGCACCCGAAATCCGCGATTGACGTGCACACTTCCGGCGTCGTCCACCCAGGGCACTCGGAAGATGATTTGTCGTTCGGGCTCGCACAGGCGCTCGATCAGCCCGGAATCCGCATAGTGCGGGTGATGATCGAGAACGATCTGAAGCGACTCGAACACTTCTGCCGCCGCCTGATGGAACTCCGGTTCGCCCGCATTGCGCAGGCGGACCTGTTCATAGATTTCGGCTACTCGGTCGCGCGTTGACACCCACATCCACCCATCTGCCGCTGTGAGGCTTTCTTTACCTTATATTTAGGCGAACTATAGACGTCGGTGAGAAAGTGCAGGTGCGGGCGCCGGGATCAGGTGGTTTGGGTGTGTGATCGAGCCCGCATCGCGACGGCGGCTTGGTCGACCTCGCCGCCGCAATGCCGGCAGCGATGTTCGAGTTCGAGCACATGTCCGCAGTCGTGCAGTAGCTCGGAGGCCGGCTCCTCCACCGCCCACTTGCTACCCCACTCGAACAGTGACAGCAGTAGCGGCCGAAGCTCCTCCCCGGCCTGGGTCAGGTGGTACTCGAACCTGGGAGGCCGCTCGGAATACTGCCGGCGTTCGATGACGCCTACCTCTTCAAGCTTGCGAAGGCGTGCGGTGAGGATGTCACGCGAGACGCCGATGTAGCCGGCGATCTTGTCGAAGCGATGCACTTCATAGCTCAGCTCGCGGATCACCAGCATGGACCAACGGTCGCCGATGAGTTCCATGGTGGCGGCGATCGCGCAGGGGCGCGGCGCCAGCGGCATGCGGTCCATGGCCGTCTTCGGCGTCGTTCGATCGGCTCGACCCTCGTTCATGTCTCCATCATAGAGGGTTGTGTTTTCCAACTCATGGCGAATACGCTGACCCGACACAGTCAGTTGGATATCCAGACTTACTCGAAGGGGTCGTCATGACCAAGATTCACGACCGATCTGTCCTCGTCACCGGAGCCAATCGCGGCCTCGGCCGCGCTTTCGTCGCCGAGGCGCTCTCGCGCGGGGCGCGAACTGTCTACGCGGCCGCACGCGATGCGTCGACGATTGTCGACCACCCTCAGGTGGTGCCGGTGACCCTGGATGTGACCGATCCCGAATCCGTCTACGCTGCAGCGCAATACGTGGGCGACGTTGGCGTGTTGATCAACAATGCCGGAATCTATCTCGGCGAGTCACCACTCACCGGTGACCTCGGCAAGATGCGCCGCGAACTCGAAACCAACCTCTTCGGCCCCCTGAATGTGACCAGGGCGTTCGCCCCCACCATCGCCGCCAACGGTGGCGGTGCGGTTCTCAACGTCCACTCGGTGCTGTCGTGGCTGGCGGTGGGTGGGTCGTACAGCGTCTCCAAGGCGGCGATGTGGAGTGCGACCAACGCGATGCGCCTGGAGCTTGCGGAGCAGAACATTCAGGTGGTCGGGCTGCATCTGGGGTACATGGACACCGACATGACCGCGGGCCTCGACGTCCCCAAGATCTCGGCACCCGAGGTTGCCCGGTTGGCGTTCGACGGCGTGGAGTCGGGTGCCACAGAGGTGCTGGCCGACGATGTCAGCCGTACTGTAAAGGCAGCACTCGCCGGGGAACTCGAGGCCCTGTATCCGCAGCTCGCGGCTCAGGTCGTTGGGTAGGACGTGAAGTAAGGAAACCCGCCACTCGCGGAGGCAGGTGACGGGTTCCCGAGCATCCGTCCTGTCGGGTGGGACGGTGCGACAACAGACTAGACGGTCTGTTTGCTACGCGCGAGTATCGGGCGCTGGGTTCGGAAGCGGGATGCAATACCTACCAGGCGCCTGCGGCCTTTCGGGTGAACAGAGACATCGATTCGCACCTGTTCCTACGGCGTCGCGCGCCTACTGCGCAGCGCGATCTGGACGGAAACGCCACGGATCGTGGGTTCGATCGTGCTCGGTGCACAAGCCACATCCGGTTTCCCGGACGGCGGGAAACCGGATGTGTGCTTATGCGGGTGGCGCACTTGTGTCATAAGTGCCCCCGGCAGGATTCGAACCTGCGACCAAGAGAGTCGCAGGTTCAAATCGTCGTTTGTGCAGGTGAGAATGAGCGCTACGACCCCGTCGAACCGTCCACTCTCCGCTTACTCTCCACTTTGACCGCGGCATCGAGGATCGCCGCCACCTCCGGCCGCACCTTCCCTCGGGACATGTACTTGTCCATCGTCATCGACGGGCTCGCGTGCCCCAGCTGGTCCGCCGTGATCCGCGGGCCCATCTTCGACTCGTCCAGCAGCGACGCCACCGTCCGCCGGAACGTGTGCGCCGTGACCCAGTCCAACCCCAGCGCTGCGCGCACCCGCCGCCACTGCACGTTCAGGGCGTCCGCGTCCCTGATCGTCCCCGTAGAGGACGGGAACAGCACCTGATGGGTGTTCGGTGGCATCGCTAGCTTCCGCGCCCGCAGCATCGTCACCGCGAAGTCCGGCAACGCCAACGTCCGGTTCGTGTTCTTCGGGTCGTCGTCGCGGCTGACCAACACCAGCCCCACGCCGGGCACCCTGGCCGCCTTCTCCGACAGCGAGATCGTCTTTGCCTGCAGATCCAGGCCCGGCCACGTCATGCCGATCAGCTCCGACATCCGCACGCCGGTCGCCGCGAACATCGTGATCACGTCGACCAGGTCCACACTCGCGCAGTACTCCGCCACGGTCGGCACCCGATACTTCGACGGCACAGGCACGCCGCCCTTCCCGACCGCGGGGCACGGGATCGTCGACTGCCGCAGATCCACGAGTAGCTTTGCCAGCTGCTCAGGTTCAAGCGACCGCGGCTGCTTCGTCGACTTCGACGTGGGCGGCTTCGTGTCCCGCACCGGATTCGCCTTCACCACACCCAGGCGAGTCGCCATCGAGAACATCCCCGACAGCACCGACCGGGTCGACTTCGCGTTGCCGGCGCCGTTCACCTCGGCCACCGACCGCAGAAAGGTCTCGAGCCGTTGCGTCGACACCTCCTGCAGGCGCAGCCCACCGAGCTGCGCCCCGATGAACTTCGCGACGTCGTCGTACCGCGTCAACGTGCGCGGCGCTCTGCCGCTCTCCACGAGTTCCACCCGGTAAGTCGTCCAGAGCTCGTCGATGGTGGTCGTACCGTCGAGGTCACCGGTCGACTCGCATGCCGCCTTTATCGCCTCGACAAGGACCCGCTCGGCGGCGGCCCCTTCGCGGTCGAAGACACCCTCGGGGGAGTAGCGGCGCATGCGGCGGGTCCGCCCGTTCTGCGCGCGGTACCGGCCGTCGGCGTACCACCGGCCTTTGTCCACCTTCGTGCGCTTGATGTGCCCCCACGTGCCGAGAGGCATAGGCGGGCGGGCCATCAGGCCACCACCGCGGGATCGTCGTTCGTCACGACTAGACTCCTTGCTGAAACTGTTCGGGTTTCGCCTCAACCCCCGCGCTCACCACCTATGAGCGCGGGGGTTTCTCGTGTTGATCATGCCCTGCGTTCGAGTTCCTGATCGATGTACCGGCGCTCGCCGTCCGTGAGATCGCGGACTCGGTGCTCCAGTGTGGGCAGATCGACCCAGAGTTCCTCGGCCAGCTCGTCGTCGACTCGCAGCCGATTCCACACCAGGGCGTCGATGAGCGTCTCGAGGCTGATCAGCCTACGCGCCGTGATGCATTCGACGACGCGTTCCTCCCGGACGGCGAGATGCGGATCGTTGGGCACAGGACCCCGTTCGATATGCACAATCTCGTGGGTAAGTGTGCACCGTCGCTCACGCTGGTTCGAGGTGCTGTCGATCTCGATGCCGGCGGCGGTCCATTCACCGAGGCAGCCGAACTTCAGGCAGCTCGGAAAGGTGACTTCGAGGTGCGGGTAGCACCGCTGAAGATGCCGCCATGGATGCCATCGGTGAGCCATACGCCCCGTCCAAACGTGTCGGTGTCCTGTGGTAGGCCCACAATCTACTCGAACATCAGTTCGAAAGACGAGTTACTGGTCGGTAATCGAGCGACCCACGTCACAGCAGAGGTTGACTGAAACCTGTTCTTACGCACCGGTCTCCGGCCCTTCGGGATCAGCGTGATCCCACGGCTCACCCTCAATCCTCCGCCGCCGGCGCTCCTCGGTCTCACCCTCGCGGCGCGCCAGGGCGTAATCGTCCTGCCGGTCGGATGACGAACGAGTACGGTCCTCGCCGTCCTCGTCCTCTGAATCAAGCTTTGGACCTTGATCCGAGGCAGTCAAGGAACCAGCCATGACGGCCATTGCTTCAGCGAGGAAGGAGCCTGAACCTGCGGATGGATCGGCGGGATCTGGGAAACTCCATTCTCCCAGTGAAACCACCTTCTCAAGTTCTGACGTGGCGTTCTGGAGCGCCAGCTCGCTCGCTCCATCTGTCGCGCCCTGGGTTCGCATTTTGCCGAAAAGCACCAGCTCTGCGAACTCGCGACGCCAGCGCCGATTAGCCATCCGCATGTCATCCTCGGAGAGTGGGGCTAGGGAACGGTCGCTGGCCCGACTGAGAAATCGACGCCAAGCGAGGTATTGCACGTATACCCCATCATCGATCTCCGGGGCGATGACCGAATCGATGTCCACCCCCGGATTGCCGGGCTCAGTCAGTAGTACGTTCCGCGCCTGCTCCGTCAACATGCGGAGCTGCGAGTGTTCAACTGCCTTCCCGCGTACCCACTCATAGTGTCCGATGAGCGATTCTCGCCGGATACGCCAAATCATGTCGTCGTCATTCATGGTGGGCGTTCGGACTTCCGAGCCGCTGCTTGTGCCGAGCTGCTTCTCGCTGCCCGTTTCCGTCCGCGATTCCGTGATTTGTGCATCTGCTTCTCCATCCGCCTCGTGTTGGGATGTGAGCTTGATGAACTCTCGTGCCACGGTCGTCAAGGTCTCCTTCGCCGAATCGGGAAGGGTTCCGGCACCGCCGATGGATAGTGCGCTCGGATCGTTGCCCGTATAGACGGGCAGGTCGAGGGAGCGCGCGGCTGCCATGACGATGTCGGTGACCGTAACGCCGAGTCCGTTCGCCATTCCCCGAATGCTGTCGGGGTCCGGGAAATTCTTCAGCGGTCGAGTTGCCATCTGATGAAGCCGGCCAGAGCTGGGCGTCCCGCCGCAGTCTTCGGCGAGACGGTCATAGGACCGCGTGCCCTTCCTGTCGGCGATCAGCGCTGCAAGGTTCAGTTCATCACTCACGGCAATCACCGTCTCGTGTCACTCGATGGCGTGTCCACTTCGCAATGTTAGGCACTGCGCAACCATACCGTTCGAACAAAGCCGCAGGTGGCAGGTAATGCCGCCTAACAACTGGTGCGAAATATTTCCGTCGTTGCGCGCAACCAGCGGGAAGTTGCGCATCTAGCCCTTGCCAGGGTGCCTAGCTTTACTGCATAATTCCCATTGTCTTGCTTGACGAAATGCCTAACCAGGGGTGAGGATATGGGTGCACGAACGGATACACGCCGACATCGCTCCAACCGAAGGAGGTGGCCCAGTGGCATGAGAATGCAACTCGTTGCTCGCGATGCCCTGATCGATCGAATGGACCGCAAGGGATTCTCGAATCGGCGGCTTGCGAAGTATGCGGAGTGCGCGCCGGGGACGGTTGACAACCTGATCTCCGGTCGCACGCAGGCGGTCAACAAGCCGCGCACAGCCGAACTGATCTGCGAGGCGCTGGATGTTCCATTGGACATCTTTTTTGTGCCCGAAATATCTCGCAAAGCAATGCATCATCCATCGCGTCGCAGGATTTCTGCGGCATGAAAAAGCCCCCAGCTGCACCACCAGCTGAGGGCCACGACACAGATTGGAGAACCAATGTCTGAGGTTCAGACTACGGCAGCCTCGCCAACGTTCGACGACGAGCGCCGGATCCGACCAGACGGATCAGAGTTCTGGTCGGCGCGCAGGCTCGCCCAGCTGACCGAGTATGAGACCTGGCGCAACTTCGCCGCCGCGATTGACCGAGCCAGAGTGGCGATCGCAAACAGCGGAGAGTCTGTGACCAGCCACGTTGTCGACGCCAGCAAGCTGGTCGAGCGACCTCAGGGCGGATCGGTCATGCAGGAAGACTTCGAGTTGTCCCGGTTCGGTGCCTACCTCACCGTTATGAATGGCGATCCCCGCAAGCCTGCAATCGCGGCGGCACAGGCATATTTCGCGATCCGCACGCGGCAGGCCGAGGTCGTCGAAAAGACGCTCTCACAGCTCGATCGCGCGAAAGGGCACCTCTCGCTGATCCAGATGGCGCAGGGCCTGATCGACCCGAAGCATCTCGAGGCGAAAGCCCGGCTCGTGCTCGCTCGTGGGCTCGGCGAGGCACCCGAACTCGACGCGTCCACCACGCCGCTTTACGCGCAGTCCTTCCTTGAGGAGAAGGGTCTGTCGAAGGCGGAGATCAAGTCGACATCGCCGGTCTTCGGCAAGCGCATCAAGGCCGCGTTTATCCTCGAGCACGGCGAAGAGCCGAAACAGTACCCCCTCGAAACCGGTTCAGGACAGATCAGGAACGTCAACGCGTACACCGAGTCCGACCGCCCGCTCTTCGACGACGTCTGGAACAAGTACTACGGCGGTGCCGCATGAGCCGCTTTCCTGTTCTCGACTTCGACCGTGATAGCCACCCCGAGATGAGCAACGGACGGCACGTCCTCCTCGAACGCGTCATCGAGCCGACAGTCGACGAGACCGATGAGTTCGTGACGATGCCGGTTCGCGTGATCATTAACTCGATGAGCCCGGCCGTCGAGATCGGGCCATACAGCCTGTGTGAAACGGACATCGCAGCGCTGCAACAGGCCCTGACTCACTTCATCTGCAACTTCCCCGAAGGCTTCAAGCGAGTCCCGGGTGGTGCAGCATGAGCGACCGGTCTCTCAACATTCGTGAGGTCTCGAACCTCACCGGGCATTCACCGCAAACGATCCGGAAGATGCGCACCCAGGGCTGGATGGCGTCGCACGGCCCGCACCCGTTGTATTCCAAGGGTTTCAAGGCGGGGGAGGGCATCACTTCCGCGCTGCACTGGCGGGCATCTGACGTCGACGAATTCATGGACAGCGTGATGGCCGACGCCGCGAGGTGGTCCGCGTGATCCTCTACGAATGCGAGCGTTGCAGCTTCGGAATCGGTGGCTCCCAACCGGAGACCGCTGAGGACGAGTACGAGCTACGGCAGGACATCGAGGCGCACGAGCAGTTTCACCGCCGCGAGGACGCTGCCCTACTCGATCAGCGTGATAGGCGCGCCCGGGGTGATGAACAGGTGGTGTCGTGCCCCGTCGTGGGCGAGGGACATGACGACACCCATGGTCTTGCCCTCGGCAAATCGCTGGAGCAGCTCGCGGGTCGCATCGAGCCTCGTTTGGCTGATGTCGTAAGTGACGCCATTGAAGATGATGCGGGCCACGATGCGCCTCCTCCTTCTGCTGGGGGAAGCGTAAACGACGCGTACCTGCGTCGACTGACAGAGGAGGGTCTGGCGGTTCTGCCGAACCGGTCGGGGCCGAAGCGACTCACGCGTGCCGACGTCCGTGCCATCGTGCGTGAGGAACTCGTGGTCCTACTTCGCGTCGCTCTCGCTGGAGGCGAGTCGCTCGTCGAGCTCGTCGAGCCCCTTGGTCATGGCGTCGATCATCTCGGCGGCAGTGGCGGGTCGAGAGTTGTTCGACGCGAGGGTATGGAAGGCCTGGTAGATCGACTTCACGCTGGGGAGCGAGTCAGGGACCGCGTCGATTCTGCGAGCGAGGTCATCAAGTCGAGCGTCGGCTGCCATTCAGTTTCCCCTCCGTGTGTTGATTCTGGCGTCACCACCCTAAGTGAAGGCGGCGGCAATGGCTGACCTGTATGAGGGCGACCTCGAATCAGTGCTCACCAACGTCGCGCACACCGAGCGGGCCCGCGTCCTGGTCGACACGCACTCCCGTGTCGCCGAGCGGTTTGTTGCCGAGTTCGAGGCAGGCCTGCTGACACACGCCGAAGCCCTCGAACCGGTCCGTGTCCCGGCTGATTCCGGTGATGTGCCTGCGGAACCCAGCCGTACGAACTCCAGCCATCCACAGCATGTGAATGAAACGAGACTGCCATGACAGCAACGTTCGACGCCCGCATCGACGGTGACGATCTCGGCGACCACTACTTGTCGACCCCGATTCACGACCAGCTCGACCGCGACCTCCGCGCGACCTGGCTCCAGCAGCCCGGGCCTCCGGTATCCGACGCCGACTTCGACCAGGCCGCCGCCGAGGCAGCGGAACTGACGAAGTCGTACCCGGCGACACCCGACCTGTTCGACGGGCTTGCCGCAGCGATCGACGAGGCACCCGAGCCAACGGTGTGGGACAAGCTCGAGGACTGGCTCACATTCGAGTGGCGATCCTGGATGGCGTGGGCGGTGTGCCTTCTCCTCGGAGGCGCCCTGAGTGTCATCGGCTGGCTGTCCCTGGTGAACGCGTGAAGGCGCCGCAAGGACTGATTGAGTCCATCAACTGGGAACGCTCTGCTGCGGCATCCGAGTACTTCGCGCAGGGCGACAACCTCCGCGAGTCGGTTACCGACATTCTCGAACAGGTAGACGAACTCGGTTACGCCGTCGTCAAACTCGCCGAGAAGCACACCACCGACCCTGACTGGCGGATGGATTTCCTCAATGAACTTTCCGACTACCAGGCGTGGTTCGTGTCCGGAATGTTCGCGGGGCGCTGGTCCGACGAGGAGTTCAAGAAGATCCTCGAACTCGCCAGGATCACGTTCCCGGACGAACCCGAGGAACCGGACGTTGGTGACGCTGCCGACCGTGCTCGTGACGCCGCAATCGATCAGCAGAACGGAGTGCTTTGATGAACGACCCGAAGGCCCAGTTCGACGCCGAGACCACCGAGCACGTCATGACCGTGCTCCGCGACGACGGCGTGTACCGGCACCTTGTTTTCGCCCGACCAGGGACGGGCATCTGGCGCTTCGACCTGATTACCTGGCCAGGCAACCTCGTAATTACTGGGGATCTCGAGTCGTACCACTTCGCCCGCGAGCACGACATGGTCGACTTCTTCGCCGCTGGCCGCGGCATCAACCCTGACTACTGGGGCGAGAAGGTCCGCGGCCGCACCAAGCTGAAGCGCTATTCGCCGGAGCAGTTCAAGCAGCAGGTGATCGCGCAATTCATGGAGGACCGCCATTACCTCCCCGGCCCGAACCTTCCGCTGTGGCAGGCGATCCGATCCGAGGTCCTGGCGTACGCAGATGACGGCGAGCACGAGGCCCGCCGCGCCCTCGACAACTTCCGGCGCCAGAACTACACGTTCTACGACGTGTGGGAGTGGGACTTCCGGGACTGGGACCACCACTACCTGCTGTGCTGCCACGCGATCCGTTGGGGTGTCGCGAAGTACCGGGCGGAGGTGACCGCTCGTGCCGCATGACGATGGTCAGGCCGCAATCCTCGACGTTGCGGACCCTGACAGTGCCGTTGCGCGGGCCATTGCGCAACGCGCCCGACTCACCGTGTGCAACGCCGCAACGGATGTCGACGACGCCCGCAATCTGCTGGCGATGCTCGGCCTGATCGACGTCGACACCGAGGTCGCGCAGCGTTGCGCCGTCTGCAACCACCAGATGGTGAACCGCAACGGATCCGACCTCCGACCCCGACCACCCGGTGTGAAGACCGTTGGCGCGAAGGGGATGTGCAACACCTGCTATCAGGTCACGTTGCGACCAGACCGACCACAGGTGGGTGGTGTTGCGTGAGTGACCCAGACCCATTGCGGCCGGGTGGGGAGGAGTGGCGTCGCATGCTCAGCCCGAGCAAGGGTGCCGCGGTCCTCAGGGTCTCGCGCTTCGACTCGGAGTATGCGCTGTGGCATCGCACGAAGGGGTTGATCGCACCCGAGCCGGACAAGGACATCTTCAAGGCTGGGCACGCGTACGAGCACACACTCGCCTACCTGTGGCGTGATGCCAACCCTGGTTGGCATCTGTCCCCGGGGGAGGTGCGGTTCCAGCGGGACGACCTCGGTGTGCCTGCGCTGGCGACGATCGACCGAAGGGCTTCACGTGGTCGGGCTCGCCGGGTGGTGGAGTTCAAGATCGCTCGCTCCCTGGAGGAGTGGGGCGACGACTTCACCGATGACGCGCCCGCCGACTATTTGGTGCAGGTGACGCTGCAGCAGTTGATCACGGGGTATACGAAATACCCCGCCCACCTGATGGTCATGGGCCCATATTTCAAGTCACACATCTACGAGATTCCCTTCAGCCGGGAACTCGCGGACGTCATCCTCGAGCGCTGCGTCTCGTTCTGGAAGTCGCTCGACTCCGATGTGCCACCGCCCCTCGACGATACGAAAGCGACGTACGAGTGCGTTCGTGAGCTTCACCCGGACATCGACGGGCGCGAGGTGCAACTCGACCCGGAGTTGGCGGCCGAGTATCTCACGGTCGACGGCCAGTACAAGGCGCTCGAGAAGCGCCTCCGCGGCTTGAAGTCCCGGGTCCTCGCAGCCATGGAGAAGGGCCAGCGGGCGGTGGTCGTCGACCAGAAGATCGCCGACCGGCGCCCGAACGGCAAGGGGAGCGTCTCGCTCTACGCCAACACCAAGCTCGACCCCACCACAATCGAAGGAATTGCAGCATGACCAACGAAATCGCAGTACGACCGGCAACCACCGACCTCGTCATCGAGCCTGAACAGGCCGGGTTCACTGACCAACAGCTCGCTGTACTGCGGCAGCTCGGCGTCGAGGACGCATCCCAGGGTGACCTCGACCTGTTCTTCCACCAGGCCAAGCGGACTGGCCTTGATCCGTTCGCGAAGCAGATCTACATGATCGGTCGCCGCACGAAGGTCAAGGAATGGAACCCGAACACCCGCAAGCAGGACGAGAAGTGGGTGATGAAGTGGACCATCCAGACCGGGATCGACGGGTATCGGCTCAACGGCCGGCGTGCAGCCGCGAGGTTGGGGGAGAAGATCCAAACCGAGGGCCCGTTCTGGCAGGGCGCGGATGGCGGCGGCTGGACTGACGTTTGGCTTGACCCGAAGAACCCGCCGGCGGCGGCGAAGTTCACCGTCATCCGCGATGGTGAGCCGTTCACCGGAATCGCGATGTACTCGGAGTACGTCCAGACGTACACAGTGGACAGCAAGCAGGTGCCGAACTCGATGTGGGCGAAGATGCCCGCGAACCAGATCGCGAAGTGCGCGGAGGCCGCGGCGTGGCGGCGCGCCTACCCGGAGGACTTCTCCGGCCTGGTCCTCGAGGACGCCGCACAGGGAGCGATCATTGACGGCGAGGTCGACCAGCCGCGGCGAGCGACCACCGAACGCGTCCGCGGTCCGCGCGGCACTGCAGGTCTCGCTGAGCACCTGGGCGTCACCGCCGGCAAGCCAGCCGATGAACCGGCGCAGCCGCAGAAGGCCAGCGCTGACGACGTCAATAGGGTCCTCGCCGCCCTCGACAAGCACAAGGTGGCGCTCGACGAACGACCATCGTTCTTCGCGACCCTCCTCGGCCGTCAGCTCAACGGCCTCGAAGACCTCACCCCCGATGAGGTCACCACCACCCTGAACCACCTCGAGGCGAACACTGCACCTGCCGGTGACCCCGCGTGACCCGCGCGATCGCAGCCAACATCACCAGCCAGAAGGGAACACACGAATGAAGCTCCGGGTCGCCGACCTCATCACCACCGCCGAGCAGGGCATCGAACGCGCCAAGCTGCAACAGATCGAGTGGGACACCAATGTCGATGCCGCGGAGCAGGAGTGGGAGCGGCGCTGGAAGGAAGAGATCGTCCCGAACTGGCGTCCCTTCCGTGACCACCTCACCCTCGCGCTGAAGAAGGGGCTGCCGATCACCAAGGATCAGCTCCCGGTCACGTTCGACCGCTACAACGACGAAAAGGCCACCGGGTTCTATCGACCGTTCAACCGCGGTCGCCGGCGGCACGGCTACGGCAACGAGTGGCAGGCCGATCATGAGTTCGGGCAGCGGCCCGTCTTGAAGATCACCGCGTTCGAAACGTTGATCGACTTCCTCGGCACCGTCGACGACGAGACGGTCACGACCGCGCAGCTCGAACGCGTCGGATTCCGCAGCCTCAACAAGCTGTTCGAGGCCGCAGCGAACGGCTACTGGGAGTGACCCGCACCCTCGCGTCCCTCGCCCTCGCCGTCGCCCTCACGGCGGCGGGGGCGGGGATGGGCGCGGTCCTCGCATTCGGCTGGCTGGCACACGGATTCGAAAAGAGGTTGGCATGAACAACCCGAAGAACATGCACGAAGTCAAGATCACAGGCACGCCGGACGCTCCGAAGATCGAGTTCGTCTGCCACGGAGACAACACCGCAATCTGCCACCAGTACCCCGATTGCGACTGCGAGAGCTGGTCGGAGGGGCATCCGCACCCCATGGCATCGCACGACCGCTGCTGGATGCAGGACTGGTTCGACAACGACGGCATCAGCCCGATGAGTGAGACGCTGGTCGACTGCGAATACACCGTCGGCATGTCCGGTCCGATCGAGACCGCCTTCTGCCATGACTACATCGAGTGGGAGTTCGCGCCAGCGGACGGAGCCGCCGCGTGAACCATCACATCATCGATCAGCGGTGGACGCGCACCGTCCAGGTACGTGTAGACGACGAACCGCCGATGCCCGACCCGAAGACCACGTACAGCATCTTCCCTGCGAGCCTCGTTCTCGAATACGCCAGCATCGACGGCAGTATCTGGAATCTCACCTCCGCCCGCGTCAGCGGCTCCCGGGTCCTCAAGACGGGGGAGGCCGGCAGCACCCTCGCCGTTCAGTACCTGCTTCGCGGCACCGACACCGTCGACCCGCAGCTGCACCCCGACACACCAGGCGCGGTGCTCGAGCTGGCGCAGCGGCACCAACCGCAGGAGGTCACAGCATGAGCGGCGACCGCAAACTGCACGTACTCGTGAAGAAGTTCGACCCGGAACTTGAGGGCGCTGACATCGAATTCGACTACGACCTCGAGTGCCCCGGGCAGCCGCACTGCAATGGCTGGATGGAGTGCGAAAAGCCGCACGAGTTCGACGGATTCGACGCCGCGAACGGGCCGGACGACTGCATCGACGGCTGCGGAGACGATGAGGACGCCCCGTGCGACTGCGAGAACCTCCCATGGTCAGGACTCTTCGAGTTCGAGTTCCACGGCGTCGTTCACACGTGGCGCCACGGCTACGGCTGGACCGTCCCCTATCGAGGCTGCGTCGTTCTCGACAACGACGGGCTGGAAACCGCGGACGAGATCACCATCGACCAGCCCCCGGGCCGCTACCTCGTCAATGACGACTGGCAGGACGAACACCACGTGTATCTCGAACTCGTTGGACCGGAGGTGAAGTGATGGGCACCGAACCGATCGACCTCGAAGACCTCCAGGCGCTCGCCGAGCTGTCACGGGTCTCGTGGGAACCGCAGCCGCAGTGGAGCCACCACTCCGGGAAGAACTGGTACACCCGCGACGATCTCCGCGAGCTGGGACACGACGTTGCCGACGCGGACTACTTGGTCGCGCTGCGTCCCCACGCCGTCCTCGCGCTCATCGCGGAGTTACGAGACGCCACCGAAGCGATCGCGCGGGCGCACGCTCTCGCCGACAGATGGGAGCACGGCGCACTGCGATGGGAAGACCCGTTGCCGGTCCCACCCGCGGTCGGACAGCTTCGCGATGCGCTCAAGGGTGGTCAGTGATGCCCGACCACACCCTGAGACCAACCGAGCCGTGCGGTTCGTGCCGCGCCCCGATCGTGTGGGCGAAGACGAAGCAGCCGACACCGATGCCGATCGACCCTGAGCCGAGCGAGAACGGCAACATCGCGCTCTACCTCGAAGGCGGTGTGCTGCACGCGAACGTCATCTTGAAGGCGCAACGGCAAGCGTTGAAGGCAGCAGGGAAGCCGCTCTACCTCGCACATTTCGTCAGTTGCCCGCACGCGGGCGATTGGAGGAAGCGGTGATCACCGTAGTGGAGTGCCGAGGCATAGGCGAACGTGTTCCGTCGCCGATGCTGTCGAACGTCACCAGACTGCTCGACCCGGCGCGGTTCCGTGTCGTCGGCGTGCCGTGGCTGGCGTCATATGGTCCGGTGCCCTTGCCGCTGGGTCCATCATTCGACGAGTCGCTGAGACATGGCCGACCGCTTGTCATCGACGCGATCCGGCGCGACCCGAACCCAGTTATCCTGCTCGGGTACTCGGGCGGGGCCGGTTTGGCCGGCGACGTTGCCGCGGAGATCGCGCGAGGGGAGCATCCCGATCTGGACGTGCGTGGTGTGGGACTGATCTCCGACCCATGTGCTCCCTGGTACGGGTCATCAGGCGAGATCGGCTCCCATGGCATTACGGGCCCGCGACCAATCCTTCGCGCGTTTCCCCGCTGGTGGATCTCGGACCCGGCAGATGTCATCTGCTGCTGCCCAGGGGATTCACCCCTCCGCACGATCGCCGACCAGACCGCGTCGATGAGCCTGGCCAACCTCATCGGCTGGGGTGCCGACCTCACCCGACGGTTGCTGGTGAAGGAGTGGCAGGACGTTGCCATCGACTGGCGTAACCGCGACGCCGTCAGGGCCCTCTACACCCAGGCACGCCACGACGCCGAGGGCTACCTCTCCCGCGGCGATCACACGTCGTACGCCACCCGCCTCTACCCCGGCAGCACTCGCACCTACTGCGAATGGCTCGCTGACCGAATCAACGAAATCAGGGAATGATCATGCCCAACCCCTACTCGAAATCTATTCACCGACAGACGATTCCGATCACCGACCAGATCGACCTCACCGCCCCCGGATTCATCCGCGTCCTTCATGTGGCCGCTTCTCGAGAAACGCCCAACACTGAGCTCGAGGTCTGGTACGAATGCGCACCTGACCTCGGCGAAGAGATCACCTTCCGAATCCACGTGGAGGGCACCGGGCATCGGTACCACCACCGCGGAACCTACGTCGGAACCGTCTCGACCAGTGGCGGAATGTTCATCTGGCACCTCTTCGCCGAGTACCCGATCGAGCGCGAGGCTCGACCATGAGCCTCGGAATCGAACGGGCCCGCGAGCAGTGTGACCGCGGCATCGCCCAGGCCGTCCGCGAGATCGACGAGATACGGGCCGAGAACACGAAGCTGCTCGGCATCGTCGACCGGTATCGGCGGGAACGGGACGCGGAGCGAGAGAAGGTCGCGGCTCTGACCAAGGAGCTGCACGACTACCGCTTGGAAGCGTCCTTCGATGAGGAGTGGAACCGGCGCCTCGCCGTCGACAACGTCCGGTGCCAGTACTGCGACCTCAGGTACGGCGAGCGAGAGCAGTACGGCTGCACCGACAGCAATAGCCCACACAGCTACTCGGAGGCCGAGCTGCGCGCCGCACGGGAAGGCGGTGCGTCATGACCGCCCTCTCGTCGGCCCAGCTGCGACTCCTGCGCGAGCTGGACCCGTGGATGATCCTCGGGCTCGCCGACGCGCCTGAGTACTGGTGCAAGAACATCCGCGACATGCAGGGTGTCGGCACCACCCTCGACCAGGAGTGGCGTGCCGCTGGCCTGTGGCGCACCACGTACCCCTGGGGTCTCGCGATGACCGCGGTCGGCGACTACATGCGTGAGCGCAAGCGGGACGACCCGGCGCACGTTGTAGCCCTCACGTGGGCGGAGATCACCCGATGGATCGAGTCCATGCCGCCCGAGCTGCGGGCCGAGGCGCGTCGCCAGCGCAAGGCTGGAGCTGTCTCTGTCTCGCTCGTCGTCGACCAGCTCCTGGCGCACGGCATCGCGGCCGAGCAGGGGGCGCTGTGGTGAACGAATCAATAGATCGCCAGTGCCTCGGCTGCGGTGGCGAACAGGGCGTGATGACGCCGTGGCGCGACGCAGATGGCGAGGGTCACTGGATGCACCCTCGGTGCCGACCGGACGGCGAGTGCGGGCACTGGGTCGGCCCGGTCTGGAAGGACGGCGGCGAGACGTGTGTATGCGTTCTCCCGACCGGCCACGACGGCGCGCATGAGTGCAGCTGCGGCGCATGGTTCGAGGGTTGCGGGCAACCGAAGGGGGTGGCGTGATGCCAGACGACCCATCCGGTCCACCAGTCAGGAGGAGTGTGTGAGCCTTTCATGGGCACGGACAGACACCAATTTGCCTACCCACGACAAGATTCTCGATCTCCTCGGAATGAGCCCGAAAGGTAAGGGAGCGGCGTTCGTTTACGTCGCTTCCTACCTTTACGCGGCCGATAACGGCACAGACGGATTGATCAAGAAAGCCGTTCTCCCGTTCATTCATTGCACACCGGCCGAGGCGAAATTGCTCGTCGCGGTGGGCCTGTGGGAGGTCGAACCACCCAGCAACTACCGCATCAAGAACTACGGCACGAAACAGGCAGTTGGGTTCGTTCAGCAGGCATTACACGAAACACGATCAGCGGCAGGCAGGAAGGGGGCGGAGTCCCGATGGAACGACTGAGGGCACTTTTGCCATATGGCAAAACTCATGGCAAATCGATGGCAAAAGTTCGTTTGCCATTTCGGTTTGACAATGGCATTACCCTACGTACGAACGTACGAACGGACGTAGATAACTACTTGCGGAAAATCTCTTCGTCTTACGTAAGCAACGTGCGCGAATTTCGGGCAGGATTCATCGCTCGGGGTCACCAGAATGCCGCCGCTTCGCGCGGCCGAACCCCAGTTATCCACAGGGGTCGACCATGAACCCATACGAATTCGCGGCCACCGTCGTGTGCCCTCACTGCCACGCAGAAATCGGGCGAAGGTGCGTCACCCCTGACGGGTACGAACGCAAGATGCCGTGCCTCGACCGCGTCCGACTCGTCGAATGGCCCGACACCGCCCAGCTGCACGACACCACACCGCCTGACGGTCGTCCACCACGCGCACCACGACCCGACTACGTGTCAGGCATCGACCGGCAGGTGGGGGAGCAGTGACCACCCACACCATCGTCCTCAGCGGGACCAAGCCGCCGCTATCGATGAACCAGCGCCTCCACCATCAGGTCAAGGCGCGAATCACCCGACAGCTCCGCGACGAGGTTCACATCGAAGCGAAGCGGCAGCGACTCCCACGCGGCGTCCCACACGTCACCGTCACGCTCCACTACCGGTCCGCCCGCAACGGAGTCCGCGACACCGACAACCTCGTCGCCACCCTCAAGCCCTGCTGCGACGCCCTCGCCAAAGGCACACCGAAATATCCCGGCTACGGACTCGTCGAAGACGACACCCCGCAGTGGATGACCAAACCCATGCCCGTGATCCACCCCGCCGAGAAGGGCGAACCCGGATCACTGTGGCTCGAAATCAAACTCCAGGAGCAACCATGAGCGTCACCGTCTACAGTTCACCGGCCTGCATGCCCTGCCGGGCCACCAAGCGGAAACTCGACGACCTCGGAGTCGAATACACCAGCGTCGACCTCGCCGAGGACCCGGACGCCGCCGACGACCTCAAGAAGCTCGGCCACCTCGAAACCCCCGTCGTCATCGTCCGACTCGCCACCGGCACCGAGCACTGGTCCGGACACAGGCCCGACCGGCTCACACAGCTCGCCGGCGACCTCGCCGCCATCGCCTACCTCGCCGAGAACGGAGACCCAGCGTGAGCGTCGACCACCTGTACATCCCACGCCACACCCTCAAGCTGATCAGCACCACCCTCCGCGAGATCCCCGAACTGTGCATCGACCTCGAGATCGCACTCACCAAGCAGGATCGGCTCAGCATGCGCGGCGGCAACCGACGACCGAAACGGCCATCCGAGCAACCACTTCCGTACAGCGAGGACGCCTCTGAGGCAGGGGAGACCCTTCACCACGTGCTCGGCACATGGGTCCGCGCCGTCTGCGAGCAACGCGACCTCGAATACATGCCCATCGGATACACACACTGGCACGGCGAGTTCTTCGGCCCACTCCGGCCGGACGAGAAGCGGATCCCCCCGGGATACAACCTCGATAACACACCCGACCTCTCGAAATGGCTCAACCGCCACCTCATCTCGCTCGGCATGACCGAAGGAGCCGACACAGCCGTCAACGACATCCTCGACGCCGTCGAAGTCATCCGACGCATCGTCTGGCCGAGATTCCGGGAGCCCGACAACACCGCGCGCACAGAAGCCGCCCGAGCAACCGTCCTCAACCAGGCCGGAATCACCGCAGTCGCCCGCGAACTCGGCGACGAATACCGGCACCTCGGCGCCCGACGGGTCAAGTACCTCTGCGAACAGGGCTACGCCCGACCAGCACCCGGTCCATGGCGACCAGACTGGCCAACCATGTACGTTGTCGGCGACGTCATGGACGCCCACCTCGCACACCCCATCCGGCCGCGACACACCAAGGAGAGCGCGTGAACGACCTCGTCGACTTCCTCAATGCACGACTCGACGAGGACGAAGCGATCGCGAAAGCCGTCTACGTCGACCCGACGTGGGAGTACGACGGGACCAGCGGTGTCGGCGGGATCGTGTTTGAGTGCAGCGACGGTGCATGGGTTGCCGACAAGGTCGGGCCGCGCAATGGAGCGCACATCACGCGCCACGATCCCGCCCACGTCCTCCGCGATGTCGCCGCAAAGCGATGCATCATCAGCACGCTCCAGCACTGGCCCAGCTGGGCAGTGCCTGGCGACGACGGGAACCTGCCCGTCCGGATCGCACTGCGCCACATGGCCGCCGTATACGCCGCCCACCCCGATTACGATCCGACCTGGGCTTAAGTCTCAGCACTCGAGTTTCGGCCTGGTTGTTTGATACGCTGCGCTTGCGCGCGTCGTGTGAATACTCCACGAGCGCAGCTCCCCAACTTCCCGCTCGTCAACGTCACCGCCCGCGATACGTACCCCAGCGGGACCACGGAATCGAAAGCGCGCAGCATGTTGTGTGTATTGGCGCAGCTGCGAGCGGGACTCAACCTCGTCGAGGAGGTCACATGCCTGACACCAACCCCCTCGACCAACGCACCGGCCACGGCCAATGGACCGCCATCATGCGCCCCGCTATCGGAATCCTCTGGGTCTCCGACAGCGGGGCCATCGGCTTCCAACCCACCAAGAACGTCGACCCCACACCAGTCACCACACTCATCGAGACCTACCAAGCCGCCGGCAAAGACGCAGCAGCCACGTTCGCCGATCTCGCCGTCGCCATCGGATCCCGCATCGAGACTGGACGACTCGACGACTGGCGAGCAGAACGCGGACGCTACCGGAGCAAAGCATGAGCGCCACCGACCAGATCGGCCGCACACTCTCGTTCATCCTCAAGGTCGCCGCGGCACGGCAAGACGCCACACCCGACCAGCTCCACCAACTGCAAACCCGCCTCGTACCCCGACTGCGTGAGTTCCAGGCCACCGGCGACACATCGCTGTGTGAGGCCATGCTCCGCGACATCATGGGCGCCCACTGGCAACCCAGCGGACAGTTCGCCCTCGGGCCCGGCGCAGCACTCGGCCACTTCACCGACGAGATGCGCGCACGCGGCCACGACCCCAACACCATCCTCGGCCCACCCCGCTGACACAGGAGCCGCAATGGACCTCTACCGCCACGTCGTCAAGTCCATCGCCAAGCTCACCGCCGGTGTCATGCACGAACTCGCCAACGGCATCGACAGCGAACAACAGCCGCAGCACACCACCATCCACATCGCAGCCGTGCACATCCACTGCGACCACAGCCAGCGCGACGACGTCACACCCCGCTTCCCAATCTGGTACCGCGGCAAGCGGGGATGAGATGCCCAGCCTCGAAGACCAGATCTACGACCTCGAGACCAAGCTCGCCGAAGCCCAACGCTCAGGCACCGAGGTCCAACGGGTACAGCTCACCACCATGCTCGCCAGGTTGCGAGAACAACGAGCCATGACCGTCGGCCGCTGATGCCGAGTAAACCGCCACGCATCTGCACCCGCTGCCGCAAGACCACACCCGTCGGGCAACGATGCCCCTGCACACCAGCCTGGGAAGGGTCGGCGTGGACCGGCGGCAGCGACCGACGCTGGCGCACACTGCGCGCCCAGCAGCTCGCCCGGCACCCGCTCTGCCAATGGCCCGGATGTCACCGCCTCGCCGTCACCGTCGACCACATCACCAACCTGGGCGCTGGTGGCCGCAAGTACGACCCCACCAACGTCCAATCGCTGTGCGAGCCACACCACCAGGAGAAGACGCAGGCGGAGGCAGCCGCACCCCGGGGGGTGGGGGGCCCGCGAGAGGCACCCTAGGGGCGGACACCGGCTGGGGAGCTTTGAATTTGCACGCTCAGAATCGGCCCCATGGGGGGTCGCCCGACCCAGGGGGAGGTGGTCGCGATGGGACGCACTGCGGCGCCGGCCACACTTCGCCTGCTCAACGGTCGCTCGGAGGGCCGTGATTCGGGCGGTCGGGTCGTCGCCCCGGCGCCGGACTTCCGACGGATCGCCCCGAATCCGCCGACGTGGCTATCGCGGGAGGCGAAGGCCGAGTGGAAGCGGGTTGTTCCGGGGCTCACCCGGCTCGACCTGCTCAAGTCGGAGGATCGTGCGGCGCTGACGGTGTACTGCGAGACGTGGGCCAGGTGGGTCGACGCGTCGCGGGATATTCAACGCAACGGGTTCACGGTGGAGAACACGTCGACCCGCAAGGACGGCACCGAGTCGACGTGGGTGACGAAGAACCCGGCGGTGGCTGTCGCGGAAACGGCGGCATCGCAGCTGCGGGCGTTCGCACAGGAATTCGGCCTGACGCCGTCTGCTGAGTCGAAGGTGACACGGCGGCCGGCAGACGAGCCTGGTGATGACAACCCCTTCGGAGACTGACGGTCTCACCTGGGATGACCTGGACGAGCACGATCTCGACCGGCTGAAGCTGAGTCCAGAGGTCGCCTGGTATTTGGAGGATCGCGGTTTCGCGGTCCCGGACTGCCCTCCACTGATCAAGACCCCTGAGCCGCGTGAGGTGTCGGGAGCCCGGTTCGACCCGGACCGCGTGGATCGGGCGCTGAAGGCGTTTCTGCATTTGCGGCACACCAAGGGCCGACTCGCTGGCCAGGCGCTGAAGCCGGATCCGTGGCAGATGGCGTACATCCTGGCGCCGACGTTCGGCTGGGTGGCGAAGGACCCGGACACCGGCGAGTACGCCCGGATCATCTCCACGTTGTATGTGGAGCTGCCCCGCAAGAACGGGAAGACGACGATCGCCGGCGGCATCGGCATGTACATGACCGCGGCCGACGGCGAGCCGGGCGCGCAGGTGGTTGCTGCTGCGACGAACAAGGATCAGGCCAGGTTCGCGTTCGACCCGATCCGTCAACTCGCAGAGTCGTCGCCGTCGCTGAAAGGTCACGTCAAGCCGTACAAGTCGCGGGTTGTGCATCCACGCAGCGGCTCGTACTTCCAGCCGGTCGCGAATGTCGGAGACGCCCAGCACGGTGCGGACCTGCATTGCGGGATCGTCGACGAGCTGCACCTACACAAGGACGGCGAGCTCGTCGAGGCACTGGAGACGGGTACGGGTTCGCGCCGGCAGCCGCTGATCGTGTTCATCACGACGGCGGACGCGGGCAAGCGGAACACCCCGTACGACCAGAAGCGGACTCGCGTCGAGCAGCTCGCCCGCGGGGCGCTGTCCGATCCGAGCATGTTCGGGGTGGTGTTCGCCGCCGAGGACGGCGACGACCCGTTCGTGGAGGCGACATGGCGGAAGGCGAACCCCGGGTTCGGGATCTCGCCGACGCGACGGTTCATGGTCAGTGCGGCGGCGAAAGCGAAGGACTCACCCGCCGAGCTGGCGTCGTTCCTGCGCCTGCACCTGGGCATCCGAACACGGCAGTTGACCCGCTACCTCGACCTGGACGCGTGGGACCGCAACGCGTCGATGGTGGATGAGACAAGGTTGGAAGGCCGCGACTGCTTCGGTGGCCTCGACCTGGGATCGACGAGCGACCTCACGGCACTGTGCTGGGTATTCCCGGACACAGAGCGTGGCGGCTTCGACATCCTGTGGCGGCTGTGGACGCCGGAGGACAACCTGCCCGCCCTCGACAAGCGCACCGCCGGTGCGGCAACCGCGTGGGTTCGGAACAGGTGGCTGTCGACGACACCGGGCAACGTCACCGACTACGACTTCATCGAGGCCGTCGTTGCAGCGGACCGAGAGAAGTTCGGTGTCCGGGAAGTCGCCTACGACCGGTGGAACGCGACACAGCTGGCGACGAACCTGACGAACGACGGCGCACCGATGGTGACGATGGGCCAAGGGTTCCGGTCCATGTCCGCGCCGACGAAGGAACTCCAGCGCCTCGTGCTGATGGGAACGGTCGAGACTCCGATCCTGCGGCACGGCGGCAACCCGGCCGCCCGGTGGATGGCCGACAACTTCGCGGTCGCGATGGACCCGGCCGGGAACGTCAAGCCGGACAAGGCGAACGCCGCAGACAAGATCGACGCAATCGCTGCCCTGATCATGGCCCTGTCCCGGGCGATCGAGGCAGCGCCGCAACAAGATACAGAGGTTTGGGGGTTCTGGACATGACATCGACACGCCTGTCCGCGTACGCCGCCATCGTGGGTGTCGTCGCACTGCTGAGTGGCACGACACTGTTGTGGGGTTCGGCCGTCGCACTGCTGGTGGCCGGCGGTCTGGCGCTCGCGGTGGCGGTCGCCCTCTACGACCCTGCTGATCGGCGCCGATGAATCTCCTGGACCGACTCAAAGGCCGCGGCGCCGAGTCGCGTGAGGCGATGTCGATCGACGACTACGCCCGGCTGTACAACTCGTTCGCGTTCAACGGCATCGGCTACGGCGTCGGCGGCATCCAGCAGACGCTCACGGGTCAGACGACGGAGCGGGTCGCGAATAACTTCGCAGGTCTAGCGCAGCAGGCGTACGCCGCCAATGGGGTCGTCTTCTCCTGCATGCTGGTCCGTCAGTTGGTGTTCAGCTCGGTGCGTTTCCGTTGGCAGCGCTTGCGGGACGGGAAGCCGTCGGACACCTTCGGTACAACTGACCTTCGTGTCCTCGAGCGGCCCTGGGTCGGTGGCACGACGCAGGATCTGCTGTCGCGGATGATTCAGGACGCGGACCTGGCGGGCAACTCGTACTGGATCCGCGAGCCGGGCGCCGGCGGCGAGCTGGTCCGGCTGCGACCGGACTGGGTGGACGTCGTGGTCGAGCCGCGCATGCTCCGCGATGGCCGCGGGCAGATCGGCTGGCGCAAGGTCGGATACGTGTACACCCCGGATGGACCTGGCTCAGGCGAGGATCCGGTGGGGCTCCTGGCGGACGAGGTCGTTCACTTTGCCCCGATCCCCGACCCTCTGGCCAACTACCGCGGCATGTCCTGGCTGACACCGATTCTCCGGGAGATTCAGGCAGACCAGTCGATGTCGCACCATCAGCGCAAGTTCTTCGACAACGGCGCGACCGTGAACATGGTCGTCAAGCACCCCGAAGGTGCGTCCGAGGAGAAGGTCCAGAAGTGGGCCGAGATGATGCAGGACAAGCACGGCGGGATCCGGAACGCGTACAAGACGCTGAACCTGTACCCGGGCGCCGATGCCACACCCGTCGGCTCGAACCTCAAGGACATCGACTTCAAAAGCGTTCGCGGTGGCGGAGAAACCCGCATCGCCGCCGCCGCCGGTGTGCCGCCGGTGATCGTCGGCCTCTCTGAGGGCTTGGCTGCCGCCACCTACTCGAACTACGGGCAGGCCCGGCGCAGACTCGCTGACGGCACCGCACACCCACTGTGGCAGAACGCGGCCAGCTCGATGGAGCTGATCATCCCCAGCCCCGGCAACGATGTCCGGCTTTGGTACGACGCCTCCGACGTGCCGTTCCTCCGTGAAGACGAGGGCGACGCTGCGAACATCGCGAAGGTCCGCGCCGAAACGATCAACTCGTACATCACCGCCGGATACGAACCGAAGTCGGTGGTCGCGGCAGTCGAGGCCGGCGATCTGCGCCTCCTCGAGCACACCGGCCTCTACAGCGTCCAACTCCAAAAGCCCGGCAAAGAAGACCAGCCGGGCACATCACCTGCAGTTCAACCACCCGAGGAAGGGACGCCCAGTGGCGACAACGGCGAATAAGGTCGAACGTCCACCGACCGAGAGCGTGTTGCGCGAGGCTCCGTTCTCACTGCGCGCATCAGATGACGACGGCGGTGAGAACGACGGCCTCACCCTCGACGGGTACGGCGCAGTGTTCAACCGCGAGACGATCATCGACTCCTGGGAGGGCAAGTTCCGCGAGAAGATCGCACCTGGGTCGATGAAGAAGTCGTTCCGTGAGACGCCGCCGAAGATCCAGTTCGACCACGGCCGGCACCCGATGATCGGGTCGGTGCCGATCGCGAAACTGGAACGTATCGCCGAGGAGTCCGACCCGGAGCTCGCGCCGGAAGGCGGCGCCCACATCGTCGGCCGCGTGTTCGACAACTGGTTGACGGAACCGATTCGCGACGCGATCGCGGCGGGCGCGATCGACGGCATGTCGTTTCGGTTCTCAGTGGTCAAGGAACAGTGGCAGGACAGCACCGGCAAGGTCATTCGCGACGAAGACGAACTGATGACGGTCCTCCGCGCCACCTGGTACGACGACGTCCCCGACGACGAGCTCCCAATACGAACCCTCCAGCAACTGAAGGTCCCTGAGATGGGACCCGTGACGTGGCCGGCCTACTCCGACACGTCCGTCTCTGTCCGCTCCCAGGTCATTGACCTGGGGCGGCTCCATGAACCCGGGCAGCGAAAGCTGCTCGCACAGGCCGTGTTCATCGCGGACATGGCCGAATCGGACGACGACGCGCAGCAACCCACCCCGGTGGTAGGGACGCACCCGCCGAAGTCCGCGAACGACGCGCAGCGATCCACGAGCCCTCGACGGCCCGCAGGCAAGCACTCGTCACCTACACGCGGTAACCGCCCCATCGACGTGATGGTGCGTAAGGCGCGGGACACAGTCCTGTCTATCAACACTGAAAGGCGATCGCTATGAGAAGCGACCTTCCCAAGCATCCGATCACCGGGCTCACCGCTCTGGGACTTACCAAGCGCGGCGCCCCCATCTGGCCGATCCTGGGTGGTGACGGCACCAAAGACGGCCGTACCACCGATGACACCCGTTCGGCTCCGACGCTCACGCACAGCCAGGCTGTGCGCCGACTCGAAGAGATCCTGCCCGAACTCGAACGGCTCGGCGAGGTCGACGAACTGACCGCCGACGACGAGCAGCTGTTCGCCGAACTCACCCGCGAGTGGAATGAAACCGACGAGCACCGCAAGCGCCTCGAGCGTGCCGCAGACCTCGCGGCTGTCCGCACCGCGGCGACTCAGGTGACGAGCTCCCGCCGACTGCGCACCGAGCGCGGCAGCGCCGGAGGGTCCTCGCGCGAGGACTACGACCGAGATCCGATCCTCGAACCCGACAGCATCGAGGAGCATCGGTTCCGCAATCCGTGGGATCTGTCCGAGGTGCGCACCTTCGGTCGTGACGCCGACGAGGTCGCGGGCGAGCTGCGTGCACGGGCACTCTCGGCAGTCGAGAAGATGCAGGGTGCGAGCGACAACGTTCGCCAGGCGGCCACGCAGATCCTGGAGCGGTTCGACGACAAGCAGTCGACGCTGGCCCGCCAGTGCCTGCTGACGTCGTCTCCGGCGTACCTGCGTGCGTGGTCGAAGATGGCCCGCAATCAGCAGCATGCGCTGAGCGCTGAGGAATCCCGCGCGATCGCCGAGGTCCGCGCGATGTCGCTGACCGACGCCAACGGCGGCTACCTGGTTCCCTTCCAGCTCGATCCGACGGTCATCGTCACCTCGGACGGATCGCGCAATGACATCCGCCGGTTCGCCCGGCAGGTAATTGCCACCGGCGATAAGTGGAACGGTGTGTCGGCGGGCGCCGTGTCTTGGTCGTGGGACTCGGAAGGTACTGAGGTCTCCGACGATTCGCCGACCTTGGGTCAACCGTCCATCGATGTGCACAAGGCGTCCGGCTTTGTGCCGATCTCGATCGAGGCACTCGAGGATGAGCAGAACGTCACCGCCGAGGTGGCCAAGCTGCTCGCCGCTGGCAAGGATGACATCGAGGCACCGGCCTTCATCACCGGCTCCGGGACGGGTCAGCCGAAGGGCCTGATCACCGCACTCTCCGCGGTACCAGGGTCGATCGTCGCCCCGGCGACCGCCGAGACGTTCTCTCTGGCAGACGTGTACGCGCTTCGGAGCTCGCTCCCGGCACGGTACCGGACGAACGCGGCATGGCTGGCGAACGATCTGATCTACAGCAAGATCCGCCAGTTCGACACCGCCGGTGGTGCGGGGCTGTGGACGTACCTCGGTGGCGATCGGCCGGACGAGCTGATCGGCAAGCCGGTCGGTGAGGCCGAGGACATGGACGACACCCTCAACCCGGCGGTCACCTCCGCGCACAACTTCCTGTTGGCGTTCGGTGATCTGTCGAACTACGTCATCGCCGATCGGGTGGGCATGTCGGTCGAGTTCATTCCGCACCTGTTCGGCGCCAACCGGCGTCCGACCGGGCAGCGCGGCTGGTTCGCGTACTACCGGACTGGCGCTGACGTCGTGAACGCGGGCGGTATCCGCGTGCTGGATATCCCCACCACGCTCTGATCCGACGAGCCGAAGGGCGGTCACCTATCGATGGCCGCCCTTCGGCGACCCCAGACTCCACCACTACGAATCGAGGCAATCCCAGATGTCCATACTTCGTGCACGCGAGGCGTTCGCATTCACCGACTCGCAAGGCGTACCGCGGGTCGTCCGGCCTGGAGATCTGTTCGACGACAGCGATCCGTCCGTTGTTGGCCGCGAGAAGCTGTTCGAGCCCGTCGAAGTCGCCGCCCATCGGGCCGAGGCCGCGGTCTCGGGAGGTGTCGAAGCGGCAGTAGCGGCTCCCGGCGAGAAGCGGTCGGTGACGACCACGGGCCGAGGCGGGCGTGGCAGGGGTGCCGCCAAGGCTGCGGCGGACGAGGCTGCTGGCCAGAATGAAACCGGCGGAGCATCCACAGCGCCGTGATCGACTTCTCGGAGTACCCCAACCTGTGCGACTATCCCAGTCCCGAGACTGCGATGGCGGCCGACCTCGTACGTGGGGAATGTGGTTGGCACATCGCCCCCGCGCATGAGGTGACGCTATTCCTCGACAGCGATGGCGGGCAGGTTCTGTCGCTGCCATCACTGCATGTGGTGAGCGTGTCGGCGGTGACCGACGCCGACGACGAGGCGATCGAAGGTTGGGAGTTCTCCACCATGGGACTCCTCGAGCGCACGGGCGGTCGCCGCTGGCCACGAGGTCGCCGCGCCGTGAAGGTTACGTTCACACACGGGCTGGCCGCGGCACCGCATGCGATCATCGCGGTGGTCAACGACATTGCCGACACGCTGGTGGTGTCGCCCGACTTGGTGGGGGTCAAGCAGGTTGCGCATGACGGTGCATCGATCACCTACGGGGATGCTGGTGTTACCGCCATCGGTCAGAGGTACGCGCACGTTCTGAAAAGGTTCAGCCTGTGAGCCGCGATCCGCTGGCCGTGTTCTACACCTGGCCGATCACCGTCGAGCGATACCTCGGCGGCAACGCCCGCGGCAAGTCATACGACGCACCGGACAAGTCGCTCAAGGCGAAGGTCACAATCACTCGTGATGTTGTGACGGACGCGGACGGCCGCGAGGTTGTCACCAAGGCACGGATCTCGCTTCCGGTGGGCACACCCACGATTCCTGCCGAATCGCTTGTGACCCTTCCTGAGCGATTCGGCGGCGCCAAGGTCAAGGTCGTCGCAGAAGCGATCACCGACAGCGGTCTGCCGGCACTGCCCAAGTTCTATCGGCTCGACCTCTCGTGAGGAGGTTCAATGGCCCAGCTCCGTTGGCAACCGAATGTGGTCGGCGCGGACAGCGAGGACCTTCGACTGTGCGGGGAGGCTCTCCTCGATGACGCCAAAGCTCTCGCCCCCGAGTTGTCGGGTGACCTCAAGCGCAGCGGATTCGTCCGTGTCGAAGGGGACGCCGTCAAGATCGGGTTCGGCGCCGAGTACGCCGTGAAGCAGCACTATCGACAGGACTTCGAGCACCCCCGTGGCGGCGAAGTGTTCTTCCTGATGAAGGCTGTCGAGGAGTTCGGACCGGTCGTCGAGCAGATCCTCGCGGAGCAGCTCCGGCGGAGGCTCGGCGGATGACGACGTTCTCCACCACCAGCAACGAACTGCTCAAGGCGCTCGGTCTGCGGCTCGTCGAGCTGGACCTGGTCCAGTACAGCGAGGCTGACGACGTCGTCTACGAAGAGGATCCGGAGCTACCGGCGTACGTGTGGCGGGAGTTGCCCGCCGAACCGGACACCGCGGTGTCGGCGACCGTCACCAACGATGCCCGGGACCGCGACCACTGGAACCCGGACTACTACGTGCGGCTTCGAATTCGCACCGCTGAGAACACCTCTGTTGACGCGGACGATCTTGCCGACCGGTTCTTCAACCATCTCCACGTCCCGGATCACTACTACCAACCACAGACGTGGCCTGGCGGTGTCCGGGTCATCGATGTCCGCAGGGTCGTGCGGGCGCAGTCCGTCCCGGACTCGAACAACCGCTTGATGCGGGCCGACTCCTATCGGATAACCCTCAACCCACCAGGAGAAATATCATGACCGCACCCCTCATGCCCCCGGACACCTCGAACATGGACGCCACACTCGCCCGGAACTGGGCGGTCCGCGTCAAGATCGACGGCGTCTGGACCTGGATCAAGGGCATCAACAGCTTCGACGCTCCGATCTCCGATTCCCTGCAGGAGGCCGGCGACTATCATTCCGGCGCCTGGGGTGCCCAGATCTCCACCGAGAAGGCGTGGGTCGCGACCATCGGTGTCGGCCGCAAACTCGATCCCACCAAGGCTCCCGACCCTGGCGTGGAGTACCTGCGCGCCAAGGGTGTCGAGGTCGGTTCCGACGGCATGGCCGAGATCCAGTGGTGGCGCACCGACGGCCTGCCCGACGCGTACGAGGGTCGCGGCACCGTCAACTTCACCTCCGCTGGCGGCGACAAGACGGGTCTGCAGGGCGGCACCATCACGATCACCGGATACGGCAAGCTCAATGTGATTGAGAAGCCGACCGCGGTCGCGGTGAACGAGGTCCAGCGCATCGACATCGTGAGCGCCCCGACCAGCTTCAAGGTGAAGGTGCTCGCGGCCGAGACGGCCGCGTTGACCGTGTCCTCGCTCGATGCGGCCACGCTGCAGACCGCGATCACGGGTCTCTCCCCCATCGGCTCCGGCAACGCCACCGTCGCGGGCAGCAACGCCGCCGGGTACGTCGTCACCTTCGGTGGTGCACTGGCTGGCGTGGATGTGCCCACCCTGCAGATCACCACCCTCGTCGGTGGTACCTCTCCGGAGGTCACCGTCACGGTGGTAACCCAGGGTCACCCCGCCGGATAGCCAGTGTCATTCGACGCTGTCGACGAGTACCTCGACCCGGGCTTCCGTATCACCATCGGTGGTCGGGAGTTCCGGGTCGAGGCCGCCTCGGCGGACACGGTGTTGCGGTTGCAGCGCAAGCTCGCAGATCAGCCGCGGTGGTCGAGACGGCAGGAACTCGACGAGATCCGCCGCCTGCTCGGCTCGGCATGGGACGACCTCGTCGCCGCGAGAATTGCTGCAGAGAAGGTCCTCCGCGTCGGGCGGGCCGTGACCGCGAAGTACACCCTCGACGAGAGCGCCGCCGTTGAGTACTGGACTACCGGGACGGTCGCTCCGAAGTCTGCGGCTACAGAACCTACGGCGCCGAAGGATGATTCGGCGCCCGGCCGGTACGGGCCGTTCGACCCCGGTGGTGGCACGTACCGGGAAGAGTTCGGTGACCGCGAGTGGTACAACCCACCGCACATGGCCCCGGCGTTCAGGAAGCAAGCGCAGGCGCGCAAGCGACGCATCACCTGGCCCGATCTCCTCGAGCTGTGGACTGAGCTCGAGCTGGACTTCCAATCCGAGGGGATCGACCTCGGCTCCGACATCCTCACCCGCCGCCCGTGGCGCTGGTTCGAGGTCCGTGTCGCACGCTTCGTGCGCACCCCGACCTCTCAGCTACGGCAGGCGATCGACGAGCGAAAGGATCACGATGGCAACGATCCTCACTGATCTCGACGAGATCTACGACCCCGACCTGTACCTGCCGATCCGCGGCATGGTGTACCGGATCCCGTCGCCCACCGTGAGTGAGGCCGACCGGCTCGCTGAGCTGATCTGGAAGAAGAAGCTGCACCCGCAGGTGATGCATGAGGAGATCATCAAGATCCTCGGGCCGGCGCACGACCAGATGGTCGAGGATGAACTCCCTGCCCCATTCCGGAACCACGCGGGTCGCACCGCGATTATCCACTTCGCAGTGGATGTGGACATGGGCCGGCAGTTCTGGCTGTTCGATCACCTCACAGAGGTCATCGACATCGATGTCCTGATCGAGCGACTGATGTCGCAAGACGACGCGGCGCCGGTGGCCGAAGCGGTGGCTGATGGCGACTAGAGTCGCCGAGCTGTACGCGGAGCTGACCCTCCGTGACGACAGCCTCAACGAGGGCCTCGAGGGTGCTCGCGACAACCTGAACCAGCTGGGTCAGGCGTCGGATCAGGCGGCCACGCAGGCGCAGCGCGGTGCGGCGCGGCAGGCTCAGGCGTATCGGGAGCTGGCGAAGGACACCGAGAAGGCGTACACCGCTGCCCGTACACAGGCGTCCCGCGCTGTCACCGCCCAGGAGCGTGTCGAGGTCGTCCAGCGTCGGCTGGCCGACGCGGTCCGCGAGCACGGGCAGGCGTCGGAGCAGGCGCAGCGAATCGAGCGGCAGCTCACGCAGGCGCGTGGTGACGCCGAACGGATCGCCCGGAACGCTGAGCGGGCGAACGACAACTACACGATCTCGCTGCAGCGGTCCGAGCGCGCGCAGCGGGAAGCGTCCCGCGCGGCCGAGCAGGCGGGCACCAGTCTGCGCGATCTGATGCAGACCAGCGAACGCGCGGGCCGCAGCATGCGCGAGGCCATCCCGGACGACGGCCAGGTCAACCGGTTCTCCAGCGCGCTCGGCCGCGCCGCGCAGTCGGCGGGTCAGTTCGGTGCATCCGGTGGAGCGATGGGCGGCGAATTCCTGTCCGGATTCGCCGACAAGGTCGGTGACCTTGCGGGCAAGACGGGCCCGATTGCAGGGTCGCTGCTTGGTGTCGCCGCTCTCGGTCTCACCGCCGGCGCACTCCTCGCGAAGGCCATTCAGGACGGCATGGCTCAGGAGAAGAATCTCGACCTGTTCCAGGCGCAGACCAGGATCACTGAGGAGCAGGCCCGGAAGTTCGGCCTGGCGGCCGGCGAGGCCTACGCGGATGTGTTCGGTGAGTCCGTCGAGGGGAACCTGTCAACGTTGAAGCTGTCGCTGCAGAACGGCATCATCGACCCTGCTGCCAGCCAGCGTGACGCCGAAGCGGTGATCGCCAATCTGGACACCATCTCGACTGCCCTCGATGGTGACGTTGCGACATCGGTGAAGGCGGTGTCGGCGCTGATGTCGACGGGGCTGGCATCCTCCGCGCAGGAAGCGTCGGACATGATCGCCAACGCAGTCGGCGGCAGCGCGAACAGGGGAGAGGATCTCCTCGAGGTCATCTGGGAGTACTCGGCTGGCTGGAAGAATGCGGGCGTATCCGCCGAGCAGGCCCTTGCCCTCATCGAGCAGGCTACTGACAACGGTGCCTGGAACGCGGATGCTCCGGGTGATGCCCTGAGAGAATTCGGGCGCCGAATCGACGAAGAGGGCGACACCATTGTCTCCACTCTCAACGACATCGGCCTCAACGGTAAGGAAATGTACGACGCCTTCGTCGAAGGTGGGGACAAGGGCAACGAGGCCTTTGACCAGATGTTCGACAAAATCCGGTCGCTGAAGGACCCGATCAAGCAGGAGCAGGCCATCCTCGCGCTGCTCGGCGACACCTCGGGTGACTTCATGGAGGTCTGGAAGTCATGGGACCCGTCGGAGGCGCTGAAGAACTTCGGTGAATTCGAAGGTGCCGCAGGCAGACTCGCCAGCACCATCGGCGGCAACGCGGCCACCTCAGTCGAAGGTGCCTCCCGGGCAATCGGCCTCGCAGCGGACGGACTCAAGGGGGCCCTTGCGCAGGCAGCCGGTCCGTACATCCAGAACTTCGCAGACACGATTTCGAACAACCGGGCCGGTGTCATCCAATTCTTCATCGACATGGGCAACGCGGGATTCGAAGCAGCGAAGGGTGTGCTCCACTTCGTCGAAGGGGGCCTCCGCGGCCTCGCAGACTTCTCGGGATCGGCCGCAGAGGCAGGCGCGTCGTTCCTCGAAATGGGTGCGAATATCATCTCGGTCGGCGACGCCATACCCGGATTCGGCCAGTTGATGGGGCTCGCCACCGGTGACGCCGCGGGCAAGCTCCGCGACCTCGCAGACGCAACCCGCACCGGCGGCGAAGGCGTCCACGACGTGCTGATTGGGGCGGCGGACGGTATCCGCGACACCCTGCTCCCCGCGGTCGATCAGATGCAGGTCAAGTGGAACGAAGCCGCCGGAGACATGAAAGACTCGGCTGCCTTCAACGACGCCACCGCCAAAATGTCGAAGTCGATCGGTGAGGTCGGGATCCAAGCGGACGGGTCGAAGATGAAGCTCGAGGGCTTCACCGGGGCAGCGGGCCAGATGGTTCCGCCCGGACTCGCCGCCTCTATCACGGAGGTGAAGGACGGACTCGCCGAGCAGGTCCGTACCGGCATCGAAGCGGGCAACACCATCGAGCAGCTCACCGCGCAGTACGGCAACAACCGAGTCGCGCTGATCGAGCAGCTGATGTCCCTGGGCATGACGAACGAGGCCGCCCTCAACTACGTCAACACCCTCGGTCTCACGCCGGAATTGATCAACACGGTCATCAATCAGGAGGGCATGCCGGAAGCGCAGTACGCGCTCGACGTGCTCAAGGGCAAGGTGATCGATGTCCCAGACAGCAAGACGATTCACACCCAGGCGCTCACCGAGGAAGCGATCTATCAGCTCCGCGAGGTCGGCTACATCGTAGAGACACTTCCCGACGGCACTGTGAAGATCACCGCCCCGACCGATCAGGCAGAGGCGGACGTCAGGGCGTTCATCGAGCGTGACCGCTGGGCGACCGTGAAGCTGAGGGCTGAGTTCTACGCCAACGCCTACTTCAACGCGGACGGGTCCCCGAAGAATGTGGCCGGACCGACGAACTATGGCGCCGGCAACAACGGACCGCAGTACGGGCCCGCAGCACCGCGGGCTGACGGTGCCATCATGGCTGGGAAGTTCGCCGCCGGCGGGTTCAACGCGGCACCAGGATTCGACAAGCTCCCGGACTGGGCGACGATTATGTCCCCGCGCAACAACCTGATTCAGTGGGCGGAACCGGAAACACAGGGCGAGGCGTTCATCCCGCTGGCATTCAACAAGCGGGCTCGGTCGATGAACATCCTTGCCGAAGTGGCCCGCCGCTTCGGGATGCGCTTGATCAACGACGAGTACAACAAGGTCTTCAAAGGTGACCCCAGCAGCCTCACCGCGGACACCGATCCCACGGGGTGGCGGGCACTGCTGGGTGGGCAGTACTCGAATCGGTCCCGCCGGTTCAGTGTCGAGGAGTCCAACCCGTTGGTTGCCGCGGCCCTCGGTATGCGGCAGATGATCGTGAACGGCAACTACGACAGCAACCTGCGCGCTGTGGGGATTGAAGAGGACCACTCTGTGGTCGATGCCGTACTGAGGGGCCGGAAGATGGCCTTCGCGGATGGCGGAATCGTCGACAGCCTGATCGGCATCCAGCAGTCGAAGTTCCCGGCCCTCCAGGTGACCGACACCTACCGGCCCGGAGCTGCGGACCTACACGGTGCCGGGCAGGCGGTGGACTTTTCCAACGGGTCGGGCAACACGGACGAGCAACTGGCGTTGGCGAACTACCTTGCCGACAACTACAAGGACCAGCTCGCCGAGCTGATCTACATCGACCCGAGGTTCGGGCGTTGCATCAAGAACGGTGAGTTCGTCCCGGATAGCTTCTACGCGGACGCCGGTGACCACACCAACCACGTGCACGCGGCCGCGATGGAGCCGTTGGGGGAGCCGTCCACCAAGTCGTCGACCGGCCCGGACAACCGCACCGAGCGCGAGAAGCTCGTCGACACGATCGTCGCCGAGGGCCGCCGCCGGGGCATCTCCGAGAAGGGCATCAAGGCCGCCATCGCCGCCGGGCTCGCCGAGACGGATCTCCAGAACCTCGACCACGGGATGGACGGCGACAACGCTGGCATTCTGCAGCAGCGGGACAACGGCGCGTGGGGGACCCTCGAGGACCGGAAGGATCCGGCCAAGGCGGTCGGCATGTTCTACGACAAGCTCGACGACTTCGACTACGAAAGCATGGACCCGGCCGACGCCGCGCAGAAGGTGCAGCAGTCGGGCACCGCGGATGGGTCGAACTACCGGGCTGAGCTCGCCGAGGCTGACCAGCTGTATGCCGACTCGGTTGCCCGTGGCGCGAGCACATCACCCGCGTCCGGTGACTCGTCTCCGTCTCCCTCGTCTTCGTCGATGTCAGGTGGCACACAGGACGTTCGTGTGACGAACTTCGGTGACCTCGTCGACGCGTTGAAGGCCGGCGCCGACTCGGCGAAGCCAGAGGAGCGGCAGCCGAAGGTGATCGGGAATCTCAAGATGTACGCCGGCGGCGGCATCGAGGACCACTCACCGCAGATCGTCCGCCCCAGGCGACTACCGAGTGTTCGGCGAACCGGAAACCGAAGGCGAAGCCTACATCCCGTTTGCGATGTCGAAGCGCGCACGAGCACTGGCGATCTGGCGTGAGACCGGACGTCGGCTCGGCGTCACGGAGTACTCCGGCGGCGGATTCGGCGATTACTCCGGGCCGGACACCGAGGATTACATGAAGCCGAAGAACCTCTACGACGCCGCCGCCCTGGCGACCGGCATCGGATTCACCGCGGTCTCCGGCGCCTCGAACATCATCGGCATGGCCCAGTCCGGGAAGTGGGACCTGTCCAAGATGGTGCCCTCGTTCGACACCGGCAACAACGACATCCCCGGCCTGAGCCAGGCGTTCGATCAGATGACGCAGCAGCTCGAGGAGATCACCGAGACGCTGCAGAAGGGGGGCATGATCCAGGTGGATATCGACGTCGATTCCAACGGTGTGCCGACCGTGTCGTTCACGAAGGCCGGTCTCGCGTGAGGCCGGAGCAGTTCACCATCGTCGGTGTCGACGAGGTGGAGTGGCCGATCGGTGAGATCGACGAACCTGGCACGTTGATCCGGACCCTGAACCCGACCGGTCTCGGTGGTGCTGGTTTCAGTCACGATGACGACCAGAACGCCAACCAGGCTGGTGTGTCGTGGCGCGACACGATGTACGACCCGAACGTCATCGGGATGACGATCCGTTCGCAGCTGATGCCGGGTGATCAGGCGGTGTCGGTGGAGAAGGCGCTGCGTCGCTCGCTCGGGTTCCAGGCTGGGCGACGGCTGGGGGAGTTCTGGGTGGACTCATTGCAGGAGGGGCAGCCGCACCGCAGGTTTCAGGTGTGGCGGCTGGCGTCTGTGCTGCCCAGTCCGACATACAGCGTGACGCAGCGGCTCGGGTACTTCGAGATCAGGGACGTTGCCCTGAGGTCGGATGAGTCGTGGTGGCGCACCGACCCGTACGTGCGCACCCTATTCGCGGCGGATTTTGCGGGCGCGACCGTCGACAACGTCTCGGACGAGGACGTGTGGCCGCACTTCGCGCTGACCGGTCCGATCACTTCGCCGACGCTGGGCCTGAATGGTGAGGCGGTGCCGTTGCCGACGATCGGCGCCGGCCAAACGTGGACGATCGAAACGGATCCGAACTGGTTCGAGATCCACGACCACACCGGCGCTGACCGCACTTGGCCCGGCCGCCGGTGGTACAGAAAGGCGCCCGCCGACACTCTCGACATCCCGCTGACGATCACCGGTACGGGCACCACCTCGGCCACGAAACTCGTCGTCACCCTGCCCCAGCTGTACGGGACGGCAGCGTGATCAACGCACCCGGGTATGCGCGTCCGACCGCCGCGCCGGTGGACGGCTTCGACATCGAGCTCGGCAAACGTAACGGAACGAAGATCGAGTGGACACCGCTCGGCTCCTACAAGGCCGCCGAGTTCGGATGGCACTTCTTCGATCCCGCGAACTTCCAGATCGACCTCAAGCCCGACCACCGCCTCATCCCCGAGCTGACCGGACTGCGCCGCAAGGCCATCCACGTCCGCACGTTCCGGAATGGGATCCCGTATACCGGCCGCCTGATGCAACGCCGACTGACCGGGAAGCCCGGCAAGGAATCCGTGTCGCTCACCGGGTTCGACTACAAGTTTCAGATGCAGCGCGCCACCGCGTGGGTCAACCCGTTGTTCCCGCCGGAGGTCCAGGTGGGCCTGACCGGCAAGCAGGACATCATGGCCGGTGATCCCGACTTCCTGTGCAAGTACTTCGGGGCGAAGAACTGGACACGCCTCGACAAGCCGATCTATGCGTCGCTGCCACTGCATTCTGTCGGGGAGGACCTCCCGGACCTCGACGACATCGCCACCCTCGACGACCTCCTCGAGCTGGTGAACACAGCCGTCGGGAACGTCGCGGTCGTCTCCGCCCGGTTCACGCAGCTCGACGAACTCTTCAAGCTCACTCGCAACCGGTTCGAGTTCGGCTACAAGATGGACCTGTGGGACGGCACCGGCACGCCGCCGCACGTGTTCAACACATCGAATCTCGCCCAGCTCCAATCGGTGATCGATGCCACGTCGGACAACTTCCTGAACTTCCTCAACCCGGACAATTTCCTCGGACTCCTCGACCCCGACTCCTGGGGGAAGATGGACCGCGCCGGATACGTGTTCGACACTCGCAAGAAGCGGGACATGCGCAAGCTGCAGTGGAACACCGATGGCGGGCAGATCCTGCACGTCGACATGAGCGAGGACCATGCCGACGCTACCCGCGCCATCGTCGGCGGCAAGGCACCCGAGATTATGAACCAGGTCATCGAGTGGGGTGCGAACTTCGCAATCCAGCTGTTGCTCAACGCGATCGCCCCGGGTCTCGGTCTCGGCCTGGTCGTCGGCGACCTGTTCGACAACATCTTCTTCGCGTACCAGCAGTTCTACGACGAGGACCTCGAGGACGACATCGGCAAGGACGACGCGTTCGGTGAAGTGTTCGCCGACAACACAGCCGCATGGTCAGCCGATTCCTACGCCGTCGGCCAGGGCTCACTGAAGGACCACTCCGGCGGCGAGACCATCGCGCTGACCGTCGCCTCCGGCGGCCCGGACGGGCGCGGCAACAGCTTCGGCGTCGACGACAACACCGGCCGCCGGTACGACGTCGGCGACATCCACACGTTCTACGACCGCGGCACCACCGTCGAGCAATACGTCTCCTCGGTCACGGTGAAGGACTCCCGCGACGGCCGAATGGTCGAAACACCAATCCTCGGCGAGGACAAACGAGTCCGCGGCGCGTGGACCAACTTCATCACAAACATGCAGGGCTTCGCGCAAACCACGCGGGGCATCGCAAACAGCGTCTAGGAGAACCATGGCACCGAAGTTCTTCCCGGTCGGCCGCGACTTCTACATCACCAGCGGATTTGGGTTCCGCACCTTCGACAACTCGATGCACTGGGGCACCGACTACGGCCGCAACGGCGGGTCAGGCGGACAGCCGATCTACGCCGCGCAGGGCGGAACCGTCACGGCGGCAGGCCCCGCGACTGGGTTCGGCCGGTGGATCAACATCGATCACCCGGCTGAGGACGGAAGCGGACTCACCGTGTACGGGCACGTGATCCCCGAGGTGCGCGTCGGCCAGCGCGTCGCGGCCGGTCAACGCATCGGTCGCATTGATCCCGACAGCAGGACCAACGGCGGAGTGGCGCCGCACCTGCACTTCGAGGTTCACCGCTACGTCTGGTCGCCACCCGGCCCGAACCGGCTTGATCCCGTTCCGTGGCTGGCCGGCGCCGCTTACCCCGGCGCCGCACCACCACCCGCACCAGGAGGTACTCCCTTGGGACAGCTACAGGCTGACGTCACGATGCTCTCGCCCAACGACTCAGGCCCGCGTAACCCGGCGCACTGCACGCTCGCGATCGTTCACACGGACGAGGGCGACCCCAACGGCCGGATCGAGGATCTCCTCGGCTGGCTCGCCCAGCAGCGGGCGCAGGCGTCGTACACGCTTCTCGTCGGGCGGGATGGACGGATCGGCCGGTCGAACGACGACAACTACATCCCCTGGGCCGCGGGCTCGCCCGCCAACGAGCGCGGCATGCACCTGTGCTTCAAGGGCCGCGCCTCACAGTCCCGCGCCGAGTGGCTCGCGCAGGGTCGCCAGCTCGACGCTGGCGCTCGCGTGCTGCGCGACTGGCATGACCGATACGGCATCCCGCTCGTGAAGCTCAGCGGCTCACAGATGCGAGCTGGGCAGAAGGGTGTCGGCGGCCACGCAGACACCGTCGATGCCTGGCACTCGACCGATCACACCGACCCCGGCCCCGGATTCCCGTGGGATGTCTTGCTCGCCAAGGCCGCCGGGAACACAACAACTCCTGAGGAGGGGTTTCTCATGGCACTGTCCGATGCCGAGCAGCGACGCATCTACACCGAACTGACCCAGAAGCTGCCGTCACGATCGAAGTACCGCATCAACGATGAGCCGGTCGACACGCTCGCCGGGATGGTGCTCAACATCGACGCCCGGATTCACGAGGAGTCGACCGAGCGTGACGCGCTCAACGGCGTAAAGGCCGCGATCGACCTCGTCCGCCGCGAGGCAGACAAGGGCGACGCAGGCGCACAGGCAGTACTCGCAAAGATCAACGGAGGTAAGTGACCATGGCTGAGTTCCCGAACAATATCCCCGTCACCGTGGAAGCAACGGTCGAGCTCCGCAGCCTCGACTCGCGGGCATTCTGGCTGGACGCCCTCGACCGTGCTGGTCGATCGTTCCTGCAGAACGTCCTGGTGTTCTTCGGCGCCGGTGTCACCATCGTGTCGGTGTCGTGGACCAGCCTCCTCGGGGCCGCCGCGCTGGCCGCCCTGGTGTCGTTTGTTCTGGCGGTGTCGAGCGCGACGGCTGTCACGTCGGGGAACTTCCTCGTCGACCTCGCCGACCGGGCCGTACGCACCGGCGCCGGATCCCTCGCCGCCGCGATCCCAGTCACCGGCAGCATCACTGATATCGACTGGCCAAGCTCGCTGACGATCGCGGGCACCGCCGTCCTGCTGTCCGTCCTGACGTCACTGTTGACCGAGAACCGCGGTCCCGCGAAGGGCCTTCCCACCCTCGCACCCATTGACGGTGAGGTAATCGAGGTCAGCGACACCGAATTCGGTGAGTGATGCAGATCCTCACGCCCTCCGCGTGGGAGGGGGTCGGCACGGTGACTGTGGTCATCGTGTTCTTCCTCCTCCTCGGGGTGTCGTTGGTGCGTGGCTGGATCGTGTTCGGGCCCGCGCACCGCGAGATCGTGAGGGCGAAAGACGACGCCATCGCGCACGAACGTGGTCGGTCGCTCGAGGACCAGAAGATCATCGCCACCCAGGCGGCGACTCTCGCCGAGCAGAAGGTGTCGGGCGAGCTGACCGCGCACGTGGTCCAGGCCATTCGTGAAGCGACCGGGAACGTGGGTCCGACATGAGGTGGCCGTGGTCGAAGGACATCGAAGCCGCCCGCGCACAAGCACGCGAAGCAGCCGAGGAGCACGCGCACTCCGTGGTCCGGCGCCTCGAAACAGAACATGAGCACAGTGAGGCGGTTCAAGTGACAGACGTATTGTGGGCGGAACTGAGCCGCAATGGGTGGACTGAGATGCTCCGTCAGGCGTGGGGCGGTGCTCGATGACAGAGGCTGCGGACTGGGCGCTACTCGGGGTCACGTCGATGTCGGCGGTCTTCACCATGCTGTACCTCGCTCGGTCCCCCTGGTGGCGAACACAGCTCGGGAAGATCTACCTGTCGAAGTCGGTTGTGCTCACCCTCGTCCTGGTCCAGAACGCTGTCGCCGTGTGGATCTCCACGGACTACACCGGCCGCCAGTCGATTCGCTTCGCGATCTACCTGCTCGGCGCGATCGTGTACGTACCGATGGTGTGGTCGTTGCTGCTCGAGCAGCAGCGGGATCGCGCGCGCCGTCGGGCCGCATGCGAGGCCGCGAGACGTGAACGGCAGAAGCATGTACCTGCGGTCGCCGCAGAGGATGCGTTGGAGGACTGACCGGTGGAACACCTACCCCGCCGGGTTCCTGCCGGTGACATCAATCTTCTCGACTACCTGGTACCGATGCTGCAGGAATTTGTCGGGGACGTGCCGATCCTCGGCGACCTGATAGAGATCCTGTCGGGGGTCGAGGACGGCACTGTCGACGACGTCGGGTCCTGGGTGAACAACCTGGTCGCCAACCTCACTGGCCTCGGCAAGAACACCAACCGGGCCATCATGGAGATTCAGGCCAAGCTGGCTGAGGGCGCAAAGTTCTCCGACACATTCGACCGGGCGGACAACCACACTTCCCTCGGCAATGGATGGATCCAGGGCGGCGAGGGTGAGGGCCTCGGCATCATCGACAATGCTGCGCGACTCGACAACCGGGATGGGGTCTTGGCCTCGACGGGCCGCCGGTACGCCATCTGCCCGCAGACTGCCGATGACGATGACTGCACCGTAGCTGCCGGCGTAAACAACGCGGGTGTCGCTATAGACGCAATGACGTCGTTGTTCATCCGGTCCAACTCGAGCCTCACTGAGTTCGTCTTCGCCAACATTTATGGCAAGTCCGTCTACATGGGGCGGGGCACCCGGTCGGGCAACACCTGGTCGTTTACTGACTGGACCTCGAAGACCTCTGGGATCAACATTCCTGAGGGCGCACTCATTGAGCTACAGGCCGATGGGGCCGACTACTCGCTCAGCGTCAACGGCTCCACCCTCCTGAGCCACACCGATGTTTCGGGCTATCCCATCGACGCTTCACACCGCACCGTCGGCTTTGCCTCGGAGACCCGGACCTCCGGCCTTGGTGGACTCCTCCGGTCATTCTCCTGGGGACTCGTCGCCTTCACGATGCGATCAACGGTCGTGCTCACTGCTATTGACTCGGCATTCAGCAACGCGGCGGCCGCCGTTACTGCGGCAAACGATGCCAGCGACGCGGCTGACACTGCTGTCGTAGCAGCGACTGATGCGACGGATACTGCGGTCGGCGTAGCCAACACCGTTAATGAGTACATCTCAGGCGACGAGGCTGCCGGGGTTGATGGGCAGTCCTACTATGCCAGCTTCCCTGGGCCAGACATTGACCCTATCTGGGTCACCACCACGCCCGGCGAGGTATCAATCAACGGTGGCGCCCTCGGCATCAACTCGAGCGGCTCTGAGGGTACGTTCGCGTACCGATTCAACGCCGCAGTCGACACAGACGACATGGCCGTCAAGTGCGTCCTCACATCTGCTGGTGTGGACTATGCGAACGACGCCCACACCACCCTCTATGCCCGCCTAGCCTCTGGTGGAGGCTCCTTTGTCTACTGCAAGCTTTTCAAAGATCGCATCGAGATTGGTAAGGGGTCGGGTGCATTCCTGACGTTTGACACCCCCTGGGCCACAAAGACGATCACCCTGAAGGCTGGCTACACCATCGAGTTCCGCATGGTGGGCAACGACTACTCCGTCAGGATCAATGGCACGCAGGTATTGGCAGCAACCAATGCCACTGCTACGGTCGGGGCAAGCAATAGATACGGCGGCGTAGCATTCAGCCGCAACAATGTCCCGCCATTCGGATACCTTGCCAGCGCGCGCATCTCGTCGTGGTCGCTGCTGGACCTGTCGGGTACGGAAGTCAACGGAACTTGCTGGACAATGTTTCGGGCCAGCACGAGCGCAATTAACTTTCCCGGCTCTGGATACCAGATTGCACCCAGCGGAACCTTTGACACCTTCCCTTCCGCTATAATCAACAATGTCCAGATCTTTACTGCATCTGGCCAGGTTGTGATTCAAAAGGCCGGGCCTTATTCCATCACGGTCGGGTTTGATACTGCTGCCGGCGTTGCAGATGAAGGTGTGGACAGGATTCCCTGCTTGTTCAAGGCTGGCGACATCATGAGCCCATTCGCCTTGTTCCGAATCGGCCAGGCATCTACCGACATTCGACCCATCGCCTGCACCTGGACCGAGTACCTTGAGGTTGGGCAGGTTCTAGTTCCCGGCCTCTCCGCCGGAGTAAGGGATCAAGTCACCGGCGACACCCTCGGCACCAAAACCTTCTTCACCGGAGCGCTCGTCGCGAATCCCGTAGGCCGTAAGGGAGATAAGGGCGACAAGGGCGACCAGGGCGACCAGGGAATCCAGGGCGTTCCAGGCCCGGGGCTTGCACTCGAAGGCACCGTCGCAACGTACGGGGCGCTACCTGCGCTCACTCTCGGGGACGCCGGCAAGCAGTATCTCGTGTCCGGTGAGAACCGCGCCTACCTCTGGTTGGGAAATGCGTGGCATGCGACGGCGGGCAACGGCATCCAGCTCAAGGGTGATACGGGTACACCCGGCACCAGTGTGACCATCTCCCGCGTCACCAGCCTGCCAGCCTCCGGAACCACGGGTGTCATCTACTGGATCCCGGTGTAGCCATGAGCGGACACGTCTACAACGGGACCACGTGGGAGCGCGTCAAGACGATGCACGTGTGGAATGGCACCGTCTTCGAGCAGGTCAAGGAAGCGTGGCGGTGGACCGGATCGGGGTGGGAACTGCTCTACGCGGTACCGGTTGCGATCTTCGATGACTTCAACCGGGCGAACTCCTCGACTATCGGTGGCCCGTGGGTGAAGTACGGCACGAACTCGGCGATCTCCTCCAACAGCTACGCCACCTCGGGAACCTCGGACGGCTCCCGAGGGATCGTCACCAGCAGCCAAATCAATACCGACGACGGATACGTGGAAGCCGTCCTCGGCGGTGCCATCGCACCGAACGGGAACGCGGACACCTCCATCATGGCGAGAGTCAACGCCGCTGGCACAGTCGGGCTGTCGGCGAACTTCTACAGCGACAGGGTGTACCTGTCGAAGTTCTCCGACGTGTCCGGGCTCACTGCCGGCTACGACTCTGGCATGACGGACATCGCGTCGAACACCTCGGTGTCCTTCGCGTCCGGCGACACGGTCCGACTGGAGTTCGAGGGTGACAACTACGTGGTCCGCAAGAACGGCACCGCGGTGATCACCACCAGCGACGCATCGGTCACCCGCGGGCCAGGCCAGCGGTACGGGGCGATCCGCGTCGAACGCGCCCCCTTCAATAACTCTTGTGCCATCAACAGCTTCAAGATCGCCGACATCGGCGCCTGAACAGGAGGACACCTGTGGTCATCATCAAGGACACGCTGGTCGATCTCGTCGGCGACGCCGACTGGGATCCGAAAGCGTACGCAGAGATCTGGTCGACGGACGAGCTGCGGGACTCCGGCGGGACCACGGTCACCGACAAACGCCGCCAGATCCCCATCACCGCCGAGGGGCTCGAGACACCTGAGCTGGCGGCCGGGACCGCGTTCATCCGGCTCCACCTCGGAACCCTCCGGCCATCGCTCGGGCCCTACGCGATCACCATCCCGGACACCACGGGGGAGCGGCGCATCGTCGAGCTGCGCACCGAGCTCCCGCCGAATGCGGACCCGCCGACGACGATCGACGCGACACGGGTGAACGGTCTGCCCGCCGCGATCGAAGAGGTCGGAAACAGTATTTATGCCCCGTCCTTCCCGGCTGCCACGACCATCACCTACGACGGCGACAACGTGGACACCGTGACGGAGAACGGGATCACGACGGAATACACGTATAACGCCGATGGCAGCGTGGCCACGGACTCACGCACCGTTGGCGGCGTGACCACGGTTCGCACCTACACCTACGACGGCTCAGGAAACCTGACCGGGATTGCGAGCGCATGATGGATCCCGTAACCCTCGGCATGGCCAAGGCCGACGCCAAGCGGAAGTACGCACCCGTCTCGGCGATCCGTGAGATCCCGCTAGTCCGCTCGATCGTGGCCGAGTTGGTCGACGGGAACGTATGGGCCACCGATGTACGCAGCGGCCGACGCAATCAGATCACTGACGGCCTGACGATCACCGCTGGACCCACGGTCGCCGGTGAGGGGATCGTTTTCACCTCGACCGAAGACGGGCCGCAGTGGGTGCACGTTTCCGGTGGCGACGCCCGGGACGCGGCAGCGGACTACACGGCGATGGCTGGGTTTGGCTCATCAACCATGAACGGGCTGCACTCCCGGCTGGGCGCGGTAGCGTCGGCGTACGGCGCATTCTTCTGGCAGGGCGGCGGGTCCGGCCAGCTGATCCAACACATCGCCGCCCGCATCGGATCGCGGCCCGCGCAGATCGACGCCTTCACCATCGCCGCTGGCACCACCCCGGTCACCGTCACCTGCCCGAATCTCCCGGCCGCAGCGAACGGTGCATTCTCGTTCCTCTGCACGGTCAACGGAATCGAGGGCACACTCGCGAAGGCGAGCGGTGGGTCCGCTCCGGTGACGTTCACGCGCACCGTTGCTGGTTCTGCCACCGCAGTCCCTGCGCTCACACCCGCGCTGCCCGTGTTCGATCACGACTACCGCCAGGGTGTCTGCGTCATCAACCTCGGCAAGAATGACGCCACCGGACAGACTGGCGCGCTGAGTATGGATGAGGTCGTCGAGATCACGGACGCTGCCCACGACTACCTCGGGCCGTTGTCCCGCCCAATCCTCGTGTTGGGTCACTTCGTGGATACGAATACCCCTGCGGTGTCGGCGGTCCGCGACAACGTGCGGCTCCTCAACGACCACTTCTCGCAGCGGTACGGCGGCCGGTTCCTCGACGTCGGGGCATACCTCACCTCGGCGCAGGTGTGGGTCGATTCTGGAATCACACCAACGTCTACGGACCTTGCTCAGCAGGCGATCGGCAACAAGCCGCCCAGCCTGTCATCCGACGACCTGCACCTGAACGGTGCCGGCAACGATGTGGTCCGCACACTGATCAAGTCCAAGCTCGATGAGCTGGCGTGGTTCCCGCCGCAGTCCGTCGAGCTGGTGGCCGATGACTTTAACCGCGCCAACGGGGCACCCGGCTTCACCAGTGTCGGCAACCGGGCGTGGGCGGACATCTCCGGGAACTGGGCCATCGCCTCCAACCAGCTGTCGGCATCCGCCCTCACCGGAACGTCACCATTGCTCGTGGAGACCAGCGCATCCGACGAGACGATCGAAGCGACACTCACCGCGGTCGGTTCCACGGCGGCGACAGCTCAGGGTGGACTCATCGTCCGAGGTTCGGATGCGAGTAACTACTTCTGGTTGTCCACTCGCGTGAGTGGTTCGACAGCCGGTTACCGCTTCTACCGCCTACAGGCTGGCACGGCCACCGCCGTGGGCACACAGACAGCGACCACCCCGGTAGCAGGTGCTCGCCTGAAGATCGTCGCGAATGGGCCTCTGCTGATCGGCTACGCCGATGGTGTCGAGGTCGCTCGGGTCACTGATGCCACGTTCAACCAGACGGCAACGCTGGCCGGAATCCTGGGCGCAACAGGCGGCCTGGCGTCCCGGTGGGATGACTTCGCTCGGACCGCTTAGCTCACCTGCGAGGGCACTCGGATTTGTTCGGGTGCCCTCGCTTTCTCGGTGGCACGGGTTGTCACTCCGAGCCCGACCAGTAGAAACGCCAGGTAGGAGATCGGAAGCGTGTCGATCGCAGACCCGGTGAGGCCCATCGCCAGCAAGCCGACTGCGGATACGACGGCGACCTGCCCCTGAGCTGTCTTCAACGTCAGGCGTCGCAGGACTGCAACGGCAAGGAATAGAACCAGACCGAGACCGATCAGTCCGCCCTCGACAGCGAACTTCAACAGGAGGTTATGGGGGGTGACGTGCTGCGCGGAGATCCCGAAGAGGCTGCCCAGGGTGTCACCTGCCGAGCCGGCGCCCCAACCGTAGAACGGCGACGAAAACATGAGGTCTCGACCCTCCAACCATTCCGGAATGCGGTTCTGGAACCGGCCATCGGTGGAGTATCCCGAGATCGAGTCAACTGTCGTAGTCAGACTCCCACTGCCATAGGTCATCACCGCGAACGTTGCGACACACCCCACCGCCAGGAGATACAGCCGCTTGGTACGCACCGCACCGGACGCCGACGCGAAGACCGCAACCGCGAGCACCAGCGCGATCGCCACATAGGCGCTGCGCACGTAGGTGAAGTAGGTGACGAGGACCCCGATAACCAGGGCGACGAGTGCTGTCTTCGGGTGCTGCTTGCGGCGGATCAGCGCCCACCCGATTAGAAGGATGCCAGCGGCAGCCACGTGGAAGGGCCCAGAGAACAATCCCTGTAGCCGCTCCTCGCCGCGGTATAGCGCGGTGTACTTGTCCGCGGCCCTCGGCACCAACTCGGCAATCTCCGGGATGAAGAAGTACCCGACGAGCGAGATCGCTGCGGCCAGGGACACCAGTCGCACGACGAGAAGTTCCACCTTCGGCACCAGCGAGGGCTTGATCGCGCAACCCAGGACGATCCCGCCCAGCGCGAGCACCGTTTTCCGGAAGCCCAGCATGCCGACATCGAAGCTGGGAACGTTCGGATGAAAGATGAGCAGAGCCCAATAGGCGGTGACCAGTGCGCATGCCAGCACCACGATCCCGCCCCGCCGATCAGTCTTCGGAGTCAGCAACCACATGATGTAGCCGATCATCAACCCGAGGATCTGGATATACAGGCCGATGCTGCCCGGGACGATCGAGCTGAAGGTGAACACCGTCAAGAACAGAATTAGCGGACGCGGTAGCGCTGTGGACGGCCACGGCCCGACGAACCACACCAGTAGCGCGAGCGCGCCGAGGATGAGGAATGCGCCGGTAGTCGAGTTCAGCAACGCCAGAGTTTGGCTGCCCATGCGAGATCTTCCTGCCGAAGGGGAATTTGCCAGTCACTCACATAGGAGCGTCTTCCTGAGCCAGCCGAGCGTGTTCGTTCCCGCAGTACACCGCTCCTGGCGGCCGGTAGCCTTGGTTCGCGGGCACGATGATCGGGCACCGTTCGCCGTCGAGGTCGGCATACTGGCACTGGTGCTGCACGTCGTCGGCCACCCGCTCGTACTGGTCGTCAGGGGTGGTCAGCGCAGCGAAGAACTTCTTCAGGATTCCGGCCATGAGAAGCATCATCCCGTACCACCCGGTCTGCGCAAATCGGCCGCCTGAATGACGCGTCGTTTCGTCAGAGTCGCGAGAGGTGAAGCGGCCTGTATTCTCCCTCGGGACCGGAGGGGAATCGCATGGGATCGATCAGCACGTCGTTCAATCGACGAAGAAACAGCTTGAACTTCATTCGACTGGTGTTCGCTCTCGCCGTCATCGTCTCGCACACTTGGCCGCTGACTGGCGCCGGACCTGAGCCGATGCTCGGCGACATGACACTTGGCCATTGGTCTGTTGCAGGATTCTTCGCGATCTCTGGATACCTCATCACAGCCAGTCGCATGAATGACGATTCCACGCTGCGATACCTATGGCGAAGAGTGCTTCGGATCTACCCGGCGTATTGGGTTTGCATTGCCCTCGTGGGCTTAGTCGCCGCACCAGCGGTTTGGTACCTGAGTGGCCATGGAGGGCTCGGCGTCTACACTCGCACGGACGGTGGGTTGGCGTACATCGTTAAGAACGCCACGCTCTTCCGGGGCCAGGCGGACGTTGCGGGAACAACCATCGACGGGTTCCCGCATTCTGGCGAGTGGAACGGGTCGTTGTGGTCGCTGCCCTTCGAGTTCGCCTGCTACGTCATCGTCGCGGTGCTGGGTGTCACAGCAGGGCTACGGAAGACGAAGGTGCCCCTGTGTGTCACCGCGGTGGCACTACTGATCCTGAACATCATCTACCAGTACGGGCCTCTGGAGATGGACAGCTACTACATCTCGCGCTTCCTGACGTTCGGATTGTTCTTCTTCGGTGGTGCCGTGCTGTGGGCTTTGTCGGACCGGCTGCCACTGACGTGGATACTCGCGGCAGCTTCTGCGGTCGCGATGGTTGTGTTTGCCTGGTTGGGAGTGACTGAGATTCTCTCGGCGCTCCCGCTCGCTTACGTTTGCATCTGGCTCGGCGAGGTGCTGCCCCTCGACTCGGTCGGGTCGGTCAACGATATTTCTTACGGCGTCTACCTCTACGCATTTCCAATCCAACAGCTCTTGGTCTTCGCTGGGATGCGATATGGCGGACCGTGGTTCTTCGCGTTCATAGCCGCGCTGTCCTCCGTTGTCGTTGCGTACGCGAGCTGCAAGCTAATCGAGCAACCCGCGCTCCGGTTGAAATCATGGGCACCGACACGCCGTCCGCGGAACCCGCAGCCTGGGGAGACTCCGGTTGGAGCGGGTGAGGTATTCACCCGCCCATAAACCCACATTATGCCCCGCTTCACACCGAACGGAGCGCCGCATATGCAATCATCTTGCGATGCCAAGACGATCACGCGATGAGCTCCTCGAAGCCCTCGATGAGCAGAGGCAATTTCTGCGCAGATCCGCCGAGGACTACGACGAAGGCCACTTGATCGAGGCTAAACGGATGGCGGTTACTCTCCGCGTTCTGTTTCACAACACATCGTCGTCGCACGCGCTGCTGAACCAGTTGATGCTTCACAACGTACTGACGTGGGTCGACTCGGCTGGAGAAGTCACACCCGAAAATCTCTTGCCGCAAGCAACCCTCACTCACATGCGGATGGCGACCGGTGCGGAGCGAGCGGAGGTCGAATACGTGGCGGGACTCGACGATCGCCCACCCGGCCCGATCCGGGTCAATGGTGTAGACGTGCCACGCAACAGTCGCATCGCATTCAAGACTTGGTGGTCAGAGCGCGTGGTAAGGGACGGAGCCCATGACTACTACACACGGAGTTCTCTCGTCCTGGCGCTGTCCAACCAGGAAGGCGGTGCGCATGTCGACCCCAAAGTGCGGTCCGCCTACTTCAAACTGGCGAAGAGCAACTCCCTCGGGTGGACCGTATCTGACGCCCAAGGCGAACGGCCGTTGGACAGCAACCCCGTCTACCCGTCGGTCAGGCAAATTACCTACGAGGTACTTGAATCCCTGGTACAGCAGGAACACTTGCTCGTCTAGTTCCTGGTTCTTGGAGGCATTGAGTTGGGGGTTGGAACGGTTCGCTGCTTGGTGTAGCTTGGCATCAAACGTTCCACCCCGCCGACAAGAGCCCCTGGGCTTTCCGCAAGGTAGGCGGGGTGGTCACCTTTTCCAGTACTCGGTATGGCCGTATCTGAACAGATTGAATTCTGTCCAGTAAATTCCCTTGAGCGATGTCCGAGGCTGCTCATCGTGACTCTCTACGAGCCGATACCATGCCCACGAGAAATAGTCGGCGATCTGGCCGTTCATGTCGGATTTCACAGGGTGAAATAGCAATCGGAATGGTACGTGCAGGCTCTTCAGCTTGGGTTTCACCGCTGCCTTGAACGCAGACTGTTGCTTTTTGGTCAGCACTGAATCGAAGATCATGATGACCTGGTCGTGCTCTTTCGCGACGACGGTTCCCAGCCATTTCCCCATCGCTGTACCAAAGATGCTGAAAAGTTCGACAGGGTCCTGCTTGGACGGGTGGGTATATCGCTTGTCGATCCACAAGGTGTGAACGCGAATGTTCTCAAGTTCGCGGATCCGGTCGGCGACCCGAGCGCGCGTCCCCTTGGAATTCTCAGTTGCGTGGAACTCGAGATCCCCGCTGCCTGAAGACATCAGGTCATACTTCAAGTCTTGCAGGCGTGCAGCCGAGACACAGGGGTCGTCGGTGTACACAGCGGACAGGATGAAGTGGCCGCTCGCCTTCGGGCCAAACACCATGTCCCCGGACTCATCCAGGAACACGTAAAGCGTCCGCGTAGGGGTTGTCATCTGCGAGGTGGTCCTCCTGCTCGTTGGAATGTGAAGTCGATACCGATCACTCCGACCGGCCCTGCAGCACCGAGCATTGCCGATTGTCGTCCAACGTTCAAACAAACCTGTGCATGGGTTTGTGGAGAGTGTGTGGATGAATTTTGTAATAACGTGTGGAGTGTGCAGCGTATGGATTGTGGGCAACTAGAGGGCGATGCAGGCCACGCCGTTTAATCGTGTGGAGAAAACTATGTTCGGCGTGTCGTTTCATTCCCGGCGTGTCGCGGCCATCTTGCACGCTGTCTGCGGGGGCGGACATGGCGCGAGTCTCGAATTCTGCTGCGTGAGTTAGGCCCCGCCGATCGCGCTTCGGGTTCGGCGGCCGCGTTCACGCTTTCGCTGCCGCGCGCCGACGGACGCAGCAGCCAATGCCATCGCAATGATGGCGATCGTCTACTTCACCTGCGCACCGAATTGCACGCTCTCCTTTGTGCTTCAGCGTTCGGTCGTAGGCAGAGCAGGCTGCATGGGCTAGTCTTTCGTGAGGTTGTCCAATTCCACCTTCGATGCTGCAATGAATTCCTTGCGCAGTGTCGAGCGCCAAGCCTCGTCATGCGAATAAGCTGACCGAATCCTGGGCAGCACGGAGAGGAAGACATCCTCGACAAGCTTATGTCCGAAAGTGTTTGACGTGTGGTCGGCGACGTTTCGGTCCTTATAACGGCTCGACCTGAACACAGAGTACCCGCCGTCGTGCCAAAGATGGAGGTCGTAGTCGGCCTCGGGATCCAGGTCATCATGTACGGAGATCTTGGCCGGACCGAGCCGAGCCTGACCTTTCGCGATCATCGCCAGCAGATCGACCCGGTCTACTCCAGCTCCAGATCCATACCGGCCGCGTCGGCTCTGTAGGTCAAGGGAGTCAATCTCATCCACATCCGTGATGGTGAGACCCCTCCCAACTTCCTTCGAAGTGGACTTGTGGCGATATAGCAGCCACAGGAACAAATCGGGGTCGAGTTCCTCTGGAAGATTGTCCGAGGACACGGTCGCACCGGGGTCAGCAGCGTTCATCAAATTTTCAAGCGCGGGGATGACATCAGCTCTCGTGTGCTTTGTCTCGCGAGTGCTGACGAGGACCGAATGATCCGATTCCTGTCCGCCGTCGAAGATCACCACATCGAAGGCGTCACGCTCGTGGTAGTGCCGCCATCCTGACGATTCGCCGTAGCTGCGTTTCAGGGTGGAGCTCACCCGATCCCAATAGAAACGCAGACGTATTCGCTCGGCGGTTCCATTTTCGCGAAGTACTCGCTGGGGCATCCCACCCGAAAACGCCACAGTTACTACCTGGCCAATGTGAACGTTCGAATCCCAAGAACTTCCCCAGCCGGTGGTTTGATGCTCGGGGTCAATTGGATAGCGAAGCCCGACAGCGGCATCGTAGATCTTGTCGAGAGACATCGACGTCCGAAGCTTGTAGATGCGGATGTTCAGCTGCCCCTTTGTAAGTATGCCCATCTATGTCGACCTCACCTGGAATCCATCAACTCCCTTGTCGATACCTACTAGTCGCCCAAACGGGATTCTCGTCGATGCTGGCCGTAGTCTTGCTGAAAAATCCAGAGGTGCTGCCATCATCGGCCCGCTCGCGAGCGGACGGATAGCGATCTCAACTGAGTCGTTCACACCAATTCTCAACCCATTGTTGATATGGAACGTAATCTGACTTGGAGTGACGTCCACCTCAGGTGCATAGCTTTGTTTCGATAGCGCCACAAGTCCGGTCGGCCTAAATGACAAAACGAGATCCAGGGGCCGGCCGATGGTCCAGGCGCATACCCAGCGCGACATGGGAGTTGTGCCGGCAGCGTGAAATTGCAGCTGTATGACGCGTCGGCCGTTTACTGGAATAGGCAGGTCCGGGCGCCCTATGGCAAGTACTTCCTCTTTTAGATACCACATTAGGTGTACTGTGGGACGCCCTAGTGCGACCTCGAAGATGCCGTACGTAATGACACCCGCAATGAGGGCTAGCAAGATCTGTTTGAGGACGTCTGCCCACATCGCATCGAACTCTGGGGCTTTCCATTCGAAAAGCCTGAATACGCCGACGCAGATTGCGAACTTTATACTTTCTTCGAACCAGATTCGAAGCTTGCTCACTCCACAAGCCTCATATGCATGGCTTCCGCGAGCCCTTTCTTTACGTCCGCGGCCGTCGAGTCGTCAGCGGTAAGCACGCCATCTTGCGCGAGCGCGATGACGCCACCACCAGGACTCCGCAGGCGAACGCGGGAAACATAGACGCCGGCCATCATCTTCGACTCATGGAAGTTGCGTGCAAGCTCAACGTCGCCCGCGTCCATCGCGACAAGCAGTGGAGCAGCAAGTTGCTCGCTGCGATCTTCCTCGATCGGCGAGAAGTGTCGATCGACGAGATCAACAGAGATGGTTTGAAAGCCAAGTGCGGCCAACTTGGCGGCCACCTCGACGAGATCGTTCGATCCGAGGAGTAATGCATGCCCGGATTTGGAGCTGAACGCTTCGGGAGCGGCCTGCTTCGGATTGGGTAGAACCGCGAGACCCGCGAACTCATCCTCGGGTTGCGTTACGACGAGTTGGAGAACTGACACACCAACCTCCTCGATCGCCTTCAGTGATACGAGACACCGCCGTGGTCCTCGAAGATCCGTCAATTACAGCACAGCGTTTTCAACAGGTGCAGCAGTTGGTGTATCTCGCTATTCGGGGCATCCGTTACCGCGAGAGTAACCGCGACCAACTCGACTCAAACAATCTCGATGAGCTTGAGGGTTCACCCCGTCAACTCAAACGCCGGTCAAATGCTGCGGCCTGGGGCCCGTCAGCGAGTGCGCGACGCTGACCTTGATGGGGGCCATTGACGACGAGTCGATTGTCTAGTACCCCGGGCGGCTTCCCTCCGCACCGGGGCGTGAGCGACGCTATCAAAGTTCGAACGTGTGTGCGAAGCTTCCGATATGCATTCGAGCGAGCCCGCGCCGAGCCGATGCCCGAACGGGCACGGCCTGGGACCGTACGCGTGCCTTGTCGGCTGGGAGGTGTGTGGGTGCATGACGGCGAGCAACGGTGGGCACAGGACGCACTACTGCCGCGAGTGCGGCGAGACGGTGAGAACGCCGCCGTGCGCTGGCGCCGAACCGCAGCGTGACCGCTGGGCGAATTGAGACGGAGGGTGCGACTCTCCACTTACTCTCCACTTTGGTCGACACAACCAGGCACAAGTGGGAACAACCGTTCGAGCGAAACGCGGATGGGAGTTCGGAATCCGCTGGTAATTGGCCCTTTTGACATATTCCCACTTGTGCCTTATGTGCCCCCGGCAGGATTCGAACCTGCGACCAAGAGATTAGAAGGCTCTTGCTCTATCCCCTGAGCTACGGAGGCGCGGTCGAAATATTACCTGTTGCCCGGACGCCGCTCGAGCACGGCTGCATTGCTCGTGTCGTCAGCTGATGGAAGCAGCCCATGCCAGCATCCCGGCCAGAACGAGCTCGACGACAAAGTAGAACCAGACGGGGCAAAAGCGCTGGGGTCGATCGACGAGCCCGGCGACGATGCGCCCCACGGCCATTCCGACGAGTGCCACGGCCACCACGACGGCGGCCACCGATCTGATGCCCTCGACGTCGAATGCGGCGAATCCGAGCAACGCAGCCACCGCGACGCCGAATCCGCCGTACACCGCACGAACCTCGGCGCGGGCGGTCGGCGAGTCGGCGGTCAACCCGAACGGCGCCACCAGCCGGGCAGGCATGACCAGGCCGTAGAGGCCCATCCCTGCGAAGAACAACGCCACCAGAATGATCAGAAGCGCGGCCATACTGTCTCCTCGACTCCGCGGAACGGGCTTCCGCCGACGGTAGCGGAGCATCCGCCGACCCTCGGTCTCCGACACGGCGTCGTAGGTCCTACCCTGGAGGTATGGCTACACCCCAGCTCACGGCCTCCGACTCGACGTCCAACAGTCCGGCTCGGGCCGATTCCACGGCCCTGTTCGTCGTGGCGGGACTCATTGCCGGGCTGGTCGCTGCACTCGTCGTCGGCTTGTCTGCCGCTCAGGCCCTCGTGCTGCTCGGTATCCCGGATCCGGGACCGGTTACCACCTATGGTCTGCCTGCGTTGCGGGCGGTGTCGGAGATCGCGGCCGTCGTCACCATCGGATCACTCCTGCTCGCCGCCTTCTTCGTACCGCCTCAGAAGTCAGGGGTACTGGACGTGGACGGCTACCGTGCGGTCCGGACGGCGTCCTATGGCGCCATTGTGTGGGCGGCGTCCGCGCTGGTCCTCGTTCCACTGACGCTGTCGGACACCTCCGGGCAACCGTTCACGGAAGCGGTGAAGCCGAGCAACATGTTCGCCGCGATCGACCAGGTGGAGCTGGCCGGGGCGTGGCGCTGGACGGCGATCATCGCGGTCGTCCTCGCGATCGTGTCCCGGTTGGTGCTGCGATGGTGGTGGACGCCGATCCTGCTCGTCGCAGGCATTCTGGGGCTGATGCCGCTGGCACTGACCGGGCACTCGTCCTCCGGCGGCTCCCACGACCTGGCTACCAACAGCCTGATCCTGCACCTGGTTGCGGCATCGCTGTGGGCCGGCGGGCTCTTCGCCCTGCTCGCGCACGCCCGTCGGCGAGGCGCCCACACCGATGTCGCGGCGAGGCGTTTCTCCGCGGTGGCAACCGTGTGTTTCGCCGTGATGGCAGCCAGCGGCGTGATCAACGCCCTGGTGCGTGTGCCCATCGGCGACCTCGTCGACACCACCTACGGGCGCCTGGTGGTGGCCAAGACGGTCGCGCTCGTCCTCCTCGGCGGGTTCGGCTGGGCGCAACGCCGCCGGGCTCTGCCCGCACTGCAGAAAGACCCCTCGAACCGCGGCAACCTCATCAGGTTCGCGGGCGCGGAAGCCATTGTCTTCGCCGCGACGATCGGTCTCGCTGTCGGATTGGGTCGGACGCCCCCGCCTGCACCGACTAGAGCACCGACTCTCACCGAGGTCGAACTCGGTTACAACCTCTCCGGACCGCCGACGTTCGCCCGACTGATGTTGGACTGGCGGTTCGATCTGCTCTATGGCACCGCTGCACTGGTGCTCGCCGTCGTCTATGTACTCGGTTTGCGCAAGCTCCACCGCCGCGGCGACGGCTGGCCGCTCGGCCGGACGCTCGCCTGGATGTGCGGATGCGCGGTGCTCCTCCTGGCCACGTCGTCCGGGGTGGGGCGCTACGCGCCCGCGGTGTTCAGCGTGCACATGGGTGCGCACATGGCGCTGTCCATGCTGGCCCCGGTTCTCCTCGTTCTCGGGGCTCCGATCACTCTCGCGCTGCGAGCACTCGATCCGGCGGGCAAGGACGGTGCGCCGGGGCTACGGGAATGGATCCTGGCCGCGCTGCACAGCCGGTTCTCGCAGTTCATCACTCACCCCCTCGTCGCGGCGGCTCTGTTCGTCGGCGGTTTCTATGCGCTGTACCTGGGCGGAATCTTCGGCGCCACCGTCGACTCACACTCGGCTCACCTCTTGATGAACCTGCACTTCCTGCTCAGCGGGTACCTCTTCTACTGGGTGGCGATCGGCGTCGACCCCTCCCCGCGTCAGCTGCAGCCCGTGACGAAGCTCGCGATGGTGTTCGGGTCGCTGCCGTTCCACGCCTTCTTCGGGGTCGCGCTGATGAGCATGGGCGCCGTCATGGGGGAGTGGTACTACCGTTCGCTCGGCCTCGGCTGGAACTCGGACCTGGTGGGGGACCAGAAACTGGGCGGCAGTATTGCGTGGGCCACGGGCGAAATCCCTCTAGTGCTCGTCATGATGGCGCTCCTCATCCAGTGGTCGCGCAGCGACGACCGCACCGCGCGACGCGTGGACCGGGCGGCCGACCGGGACGACGACGCGGACCTCGCCGCCCACAACGCCATGTTCGCCGAGCTCGCGAAACGCGACCGCGAGGCGGGACTCTGACCGCTAGCACGCATCCCCGACACTGCGGGCTGGTCATTCCCGGTTTTCGGTCGGTTGTCCACACCCGGCCCGTTTCTCCACAGATTCGTCGCGGGCGACGATTGCGCGGTTCCACAGAGGCAGGCTGTGTCCAATGGCAATCGCAGAACGACACAGGGGGAGCGCGATGTACGAGACACACGGCACGGTGGTCGGCACGGTTATCACTACACCGGTCACACGATCCGGATCCGCCGGCGAGGAGTTTCTCGCCTTCCGGATGGCCAGCACGGTACGCCGCCGCGACTACACGACGGGGGAGTGGCGCGACGGCAGCACGCTGTACCTCACGGTCACCTGCCGGCGCCGACTGATGTCCGGCGTGGTGCACTCGCTGGCGAAAGGGGATCCGGTGATCGTCACCGGTGAACTGCGGACCAACGAATACACGACGCGAGACGGCGTCGCTCGGACCGATCTCGAGTTGAGCGCTACCGCGGTCGGACCCGATCTCGCGCGGTGCACAGTCGTCCTCAACCGGGAACCTCGGACCGTTGCACCCGTGGAAGCAACGGAAACTTCTTCCACGGAATCTGTCTCCACAGATTCGATCTCCACAGAACAGGTAGCCGCAGAGACGCTCGTCGCCTGATGCCTCGCCCGGGCGCCCGCGCAGCCGGGTGCCCGGGCGAGCCGGAAAGCATCCGTTCACCTCTTCCACGATCCGCAAATGTGGGTTCGACGCCCTACACCATTAGGCTGGCCACATGGCTGAGTTCATTTACACGATGAAGAAGGTGCGCAAGGCGCACGGTGACAAGGTCATCCTCGATGACGTCACGATGAGCTTTTACCCCGGCGCCAAGATCGGTGTGGTCGGCCCGAACGGCGCGGGTAAGTCCAGCATCCTCAAGATCATGGCGGGGCTGGATCAGCCGGGCAACGGTGAGGCATTCCTGGCTCCCGGTGCCTCCGTCGGAATCCTGATGCAGGAACCCAAGCTCGACGAATCCAAGACTGTTCGCGAGAACGTCGAGGAGGGCATGGGCGAGACCATGGTCCAGCTCAAGCGGTACAACGAGATCGCCGAGCTGATGGCAACCGACTACTCCGACGAGCTGATGGAGGAGATGGGCAACCTTCAGGAAAAGCTCGACCACGCCGATGCCTGGGAGATCGACTCCCAGCTCGAGCAGGCCATGGACGCATTGCGCTGTCCGCCGCCGGAGGAGATGGTCACGCACCTCTCCGGTGGTGAGAAGCGCCGCGTCGCGCTCTGCAAACTGCTGCTCAGCAAGCCCGACCTGCTGCTGCTCGACGAGCCCACCAACCACCTCGACGCGGAGAGCGTCCTGTGGCTGGAACAGCACCTGGCGGCCTACCCCGGCGCCATCCTGGCCGTCACCCACGACCGGTACTTCCTCGACCACGTCGCACAGTGGATCTGTGAGGTCGACCGCGGCCGCCTGTACCCGTACGAGGGCAACTACTCCACCTACCTGGAGCAGAAGGCCGCCCGGCTCGAGGTCCAGGGCAAGAAGGACCAGAAGCTGCAGAAGCGCCTGAAGGAGGAGCTGGCCTGGGTCCGCTCCGGAGCGAAGGCCCGCCAGGCCAAGAACAAGGCTCGCCTCGACCGGTACGAGGAGATGGCGAACGAGGCGGAGAAGACCCGCAAGTTGGACTTCGATGAAATCCAGATTCCGGCGCCGCCGCGCCTCGGTGACGTGGTGGTCGAGGTATCGAACCTCGACAAGGGTTTCGACGGCCGTGTGCTGATCAAAGATCTGTCCTTCACACTTCCGCGGAACGGAATCGTGGGCGTCATCGGTCCCAACGGTGTCGGTAAGACCACACTGTTCAAGACCATCGTCGGTCTCGAGGAACCGGATGCCGGTGAGGTGAAGATCGGTCAGACCGTCAAGCTCAGCTACGTAGACCAGAACCGCACCGGGATCGACCCCGACAAGACGGTGTGGGAGGTCGTATCGGACGGTCTCGATCACATCGTCGTCGGCCAGACCGAAATGCCGTCCCGCGCGTACATCAGCTCATTCGGCTTCAAGGGGCATGACCAGCAGAAGCCTGCCGGTGTGCTCTCCGGTGGTGAGCGGAACCGGTTGAACCTGGCAATGACCCTCAAGCAGGGCGGCAACTTGATCCTTCTCGACGAGCCGACCAACGACCTCGACGTTGAGACGCTCGGCTCGCTGGAGAACGCGCTCGAACAGTTCCCCGGCTGCGCCGTCGTGATCTCCCACGACCGGTGGTTCCTCGACCGGACCTGCACGCACATCCTTGCGTGGGAAGGCGGCTTCGGTGACAACGAGGCTGCCTGGTACTGGTACGAGGGCAACTTCGAGGGCTACGAGGAGAACAAGGTCGAGCGCCTCGGACCGGACGCGGCACGTCCGCACCGTGTCACGCACCGCAAGCTCACCCGGGACTGACGTGGGAGAGCCGGCAGTCTTCACCTACGAAGTGCAGGTGCGGTGGGGCGACTCCGACAGACTCGGGCACGTCAACAACACCAGATTCGTCGAGTACATGCAGGAAGCGCGGATCCATTTCCTGACGACGGAATTGGCTGCTGCCGGTGCGCGTCCCGGTGCGATGGTTGTGCGCAAGATGGACGTCGAGTTCCTGCGCATCATCACCGACGACTCCGGTCCGTTGAAGGTTGACGTGACAGTGCAGCACGTGGGCACCTCGTCGTACACGATTCGGCATGTCGTCACCGACCGATCCGGGGCAGTGTGCGGGACGGGTGACGCCCTGCTGGTGGCCTTCGACGTCAAGACCGAACGCTCACGCCCGCTGTCCGACGCCGAACGTGCCGGGCTGGGGCGTTACCTCGCACCGGTCAGCACCGGCTGACCAGCGGGGTACGCGGCGGGCTGAAGTTCACCCTCCGTTCCGACCGCCGCGGGATAGTCTCGAGGAGTACTGCCCGCGGCGATCGGACGAAGAGGATGTGATCACCGATGACGGAATCGGCAGCGCTGAGGGATGCGGAGTGGGCCCGGAACCTGCCCGAGGCGCTGAGATCTCAGGTGCCGGCCCTCGCTGCCACGTACTTTCGCCATGTCGATCGTGGAGACAGTGAAAGCGCGGTCAACGGTGCCTCCGACGCCGTGCTCGCCGCCCACCTGACACTCGCGCTGCAACGCCCGCCGGAGCGAGCCGTGACCCGGGTGTATCGCCCCGGAGACGGCCACCACCTGGGCGCATCCCTGCAGATCGTCAACGACGACATGCCGTTGCTGGTCGAATCGATCACCGGGCTGCTCAACCGACTCGGTATCGGCATCAGCGAATTCGTCCACCCCATCATCTCGGTACACCGCGATCCCATCGGGGCGCTGCGCGGAATCCTGCTCGGCGACAAGGGTACTGACACCACCGAGCATCGCCTCACCGAGTCCTGGATTCACGTTCAACTCGACCCCCGCGCGGAAGCCACCGTCCTGGACAGGCTGGAGACGGAAGTCGGGAACGTCCTGTCGGATGTTCGCCAGGTGGTCCGGGACACCGACGCCATGCGGACTCTCCAGCGGAACCTGGCCGACCAACTCGAGGCGTCGGCGCCGAGGCCGGGCGCGACGAAAGAAGACTTGGAAGACTGCGCCGACCTACTTCGGTGGATGTCGCAGGGCAATTACGCGGCCCTGGGATACCGCCGATTCGAGCTGGGCGAGCCCGACTCGTCAGGACAGCGGAAACTGGAGGTCGTCCCGGGTAGCGGACTGGGACTGCTGCGGTCCGACACCGTCACCGACGGACAGTTCGGCCTGCCCCCGGCGGCGGAGATTCCGGACCGCCCGCTGCTGGTTCTGACCCAGGGGTCGTTTCCGGCCACCGTGCACCGTTCGGTGTACCCGTTCTATGTCGGGGTCAGCATTCTCGACTCGAACGGCACCATCGTGGGCGAGCACCGGTTCCTCGGTGTCTTCACGGTCACCGCACTGCACGAGAACGTCCTCGACATCCCGGTCATCGCACGCCGCGTGCGTGCAGTGATCGATCGGGCAGGCTTTCAGCTGAACTCGTACTCCGGGCAGGCCATGCTCGAGGTCATCCAATCGTTCCCGCGGGCGGAACTGTTCTCCAGCGACGCCGACACGTTGTTCGACACCGTCACGGCCGTGCACAGCATCGGGTTGCGCCGGCAGCTCCGTCTATTCGTGCGGGAGGACTTTCTGGGCAGGTTCGTCTCCTGCCTGATCTACCTTCCCCGGGACCGATACACGACGCGGGTGCGGATCGCGATGCAGAACATTCTCCTACGGGAATTGGGAGGGGGCACACTCGAGTACACCGCCCGGGTCACGGAACTCGACCTTGCGCTGTTGCACGTCACCATCCGCAGGACCGCTGAGGAGATGGGCACCAGACTGGCTCCGTCGGACGCCGATCGTGAGCGCATCCAGGCGATGCTGTCCGAGGCGAGCCGCAGCTGGGACGATCATCTCGGTGATCTCGTCGCGGTCACACCTGGCGCGGATTCGGTTCTGGTGCAACGTTATGCGGACGCTCTTCCGGAGGGGTACAAGGAAGACTTCGACCCCGCGCGTGCTCTGGACGACCTGGTTCGACTCGAAGCTCTGGACGAGGGCACGATCGATCTTCATCTCTACCGTGACCCCGACTCCGTGGTCGGGCACTGGCGTCTCACCCTGTACGTCGGGGGTGAGGGGATCTCGCTGAGCAAGGTGCTCCCCGTCCTGCAGAGTCTGGGAGTCGAGGTACTCGACGAACGGCCCTATGCGGTTCCGCGGCCGGACGGCTTCAGTTGCTGGATCTATGATTTCGGGCTGTCGGTTCCGGCCGAGTTGCTGCGCGATTCGGTGGAGGACGACCTGGATGCCGAGTTGGCGGACGAGGGTGAGAGCTCGGCGCCGAAACTGCAGGAACGCTTTACTGAAGCTTTCACCGCTGTGTGGTTCGGACGTGCCGAGGCGGACCGGTTCAACGAACTGGTCCTCCGGGCCGGGTTGGCGTGGGGGCAGGCGGCAATCCTGCGTGCGTACGCGAAATACCTGCGGCAGGCCGGGTTTCCTTACAGCCAGTTTCACATCGAGGGCGTGGCACTGGCCAATCCGCGTTCGGCGTGCACCCTGGTCGAACTGTTCGAGGCCATGTTCGATCCCGAAACTCCGTCCGTCGAACGGGTGTCCGAGCTCGAGACCCGGCTGAGGCACTTCATCGACAGAGTCGTCAGCCTCGACGCGGACCGCATCCTGCGGGGTCTCTTCGGTCTGATCCAAGCCACCTTGCGTACCAATTACTTCGTCACGGACGAGGCCGGCAACCGACGTGAGTATCTGTCCGTCAAGCTCGATCCGTCGAAAATTCTCGAGTTGCCGAAGCCACGCCCGAAGTTCGAAATCTTCGTCTACTCACCGGACGTCGAGGGCGTCCATCTACGATTCGGGCCGGTAGCCCGCGGTGGTCTTCGCTGGTCGGACCGACGCGAGGATTTCCGCACCGAGATCCTAGGCTTGGCGAAGGCGCAGGCCGTGAAGAATGCCGTCATCGTGCCGGTCGGTGCGAAAGGTGGATTCGTCGTCAAGAATTCGCCGGTTCCCACGGGCGATGCGGCGCTCGACCGGATGCAGGCGCTCGAGGCCGGTCAAAACAGGTACCGCACCTTCATCTCCGGGCTGTTGGACCTCACCGACAATGTCGACCAGGCGTCGGGCAAAGTGGTACCGCCCCCCGGGGTCGTGCGCCGGGACGGTGACGACCGGTATCTGGTCGTCGCCGCAGACAAGGGCACCGCCAAGTTCTCGGACCTCGCCAATTCTGTTGCCCAGCAGTACGGATTCTGGTTGGGTGACGCCTTCGCATCCGGTGGGTCGGCGGGATACGACCACAAGGAAATGGGCATCACCGCGCGGGGTGCGTGGGAGAGCGTGAAGCGGCATTTCCGGGAAGTGGGGTTGGACACGGCGCGCGAGGACTTCACCGTCGTCGGTGTCGGGGACATGAGCGGTGACGTCTTCGGAAATGGAATGCTGCTGAGCCGGCACATTCGTCTGGTCGCGGCATTCGACCATCGCCACGTTTTCCTCGACCCCGATCCCGATGCAGCGCAGTCCTTTGCGGAGCGATCCCGCCTGTTCGCTCTGCCTCGTTCGTCGTGGGCCGACTACGACACCAGCCTGATCAGCGACGGCGGGGGCGTGTGGGACCGGACTCGCAAATCGGTTCCGATCAGCGCTCCGGCCCGCGCAGCTCTCGGGCTGGACGACACGATCACCGAACTGTCCCCGCCGGAACTTGTCCGTGCCATCCTGCGGGCACCGGTCGACCTGTTGTGGAACGGCGGCATCGGTACATACATCAAGGCCTCGGGCGAAACCAATGCGATGGTCGGAGACAAGAGCAACGACGCCGTCCGGATCGACGGCAACGAGGTCCGTGCCCGAGTCGTCGGGGAGGGTGGCAACCTCGGGGTGACCGCGCTGGGACGAATCGAATACAGCCAGAACGGTGGACGAATCAACACCGACGCCATCGACAACTCGGCAGGGGTCGACTGCTCCGACCACGAAGTGAACATCAAGATCCTGCTCGATTCCCTCGTGAACAGTGGCGCGTTGCCGTCCGAGGAGCGCAACCCGCTCCTGGCCTCGATGACCGACGAGGTCGCCGACCTCGTCCTCGCCGACAACGTCGCGCAGAACAACCTGCTCGGTGTCTCACGGACGAGTGCGGTACCGATGCTCACCGTGCACCGGCGGCAGATCGCCGACCTGGTGAAGCGGCGCGGACTCGATCGGAAGATCGAGGTGCTGCCCACCGACGCCGAGATCACGCGCCGCCGTCAGGCCGGTCAGGGTCTGACGTCGCCGGAACTCGCCACGCTCGTCGCCCATGTGAAGCTGGCGCTGAAGGATGATCTCCTCGCCACCGACCTGCCCGACAGCGATACGTTCGCGCCGCGGCTCCCGCGGTACTTCCCGAAAATACTGCGGGAGCGCTTCCGGACAGCGATCAAGGCGCACCCCCTGCGCAGGCAGATCGTGGCGACCATGCTCGCGAACGAAACCATCGACAACGGCGGCATCACCTTCGCGTACCGGTTGGCGGACGAGGCCGGAGCAAGCAGCACCGACGCCATTCGTGCCTACGCCGCAGTCACCGAAATTTTCGCCCTCCCCGATGTGTGGGCGCGCATCCGGTCCGAGCGCCTGCCGGCCGCACTCGAGGACGATCTGATTCTCGAATCGGGGCGGGTCCTCGATCGTGCGTCGCGGTGGTTCCTCACCAACCGGCCGCAGCCGCTGGCCGTGGGAGCGGAGATCGCGCGCTATTCCACCGATGTCCGGAAGATGTCCCCCAAAGTCCCACACCTGCTCAAAGGCCATCAGGTCGAGGACCTCGAAACCCGGGTACGGCCGCTGATTCTCCGCGGGGCGCCCGAGGGCATCGCCTTCGAGGTATTCCGCCTGCTCGACCTGTACTGCCTCCTCGATATCAGCGACGTGTCGGACATCGCCGAACGGGATATCGACGAGGTGGCCGAGCTGTACTACGAACTCGACGCCCACCTCGGGATCGACTGGCTGCTCAGCGCTGTCTCCACGCTGGCTCGCGGTGACCGGTGGCATTCACTGGCACGGCTGGCGTTGCGGGACGACCTCTACAGTTCGCTACGGCAGCTCACGATGGAGGTGCTCCTCGGCGGCGAGCCGGACGAGAGTCCGCGCGAGAAAATCGACGACTGGGAATCGACCAATGCCTCCCGACTCGGTCGGGCGAGGTCCGCTCTCACCGAAATTTTCGAGTCTGGGACCCTTGACCTCGCGACGCTCTCGGTGGCGGCGCGTCAGGTACGCAGCATGGTGCGAGGTGTGGGCACCCGATCGGAGGTATGACGTTGAGCGAGGGTTTTCACGCCGAGGTCGAAGTTCGGTGGTCGGACATGGACGTTTTTCAGCACATCAACCACGCTCGCATGGTCACGTTGCTGGAGGAAGCGCGGATTCCCTGGCTGTTCGAGAACGATCGTCCGACGGTCACGCTGCGCGACGGCGCCGTCGTCGCCGACCTCCACGTTCGTTATCGCGGGCAGCTTCGGCACAGCGACTCTCCACTCGACGTCCTGATGTGGGTGCAGAAGGTGCGGGCGGTCGACTTCACGATCGCGTACGAAGTGCGCCCCAAGGGGGTCGACATATCGGTGCCGGCGTCGATCGTGGCGTCGACGCAGATCGCGGCCTTCGACATCGACACGCAGCGGCTGCGCAGGCTCACCGCCGTCGAGCGCGAGTATCTGGAGAGCTGGCAACGTGCATGAGCGGACCCTGTCCATTCCGGATTCCACGGAGCGGGGTGACCTCGCCACGTTCGTCGCACGCGTCGTCCGTTTGGACGAATCCGCGGTGGTCCGCCTGCGCCAACGGGGCGCGAATCGGCTGACCGTCTGGGCGGCAACAGGATTCGATGTCCTCGCAGTGCGCACAGTCGATGGGTCCGTCTCTCCGGACGATACGTCCGCCGCCGGTGACCAGCTGCTCACGGCACTGCGATCGGTGAACGCGGGTGACATCGACCCCGGATACTCGATGGACTCGGCGTGGCGGGGCGCACTGCCGCCGGCGGAGGGTTTCGTGCACATCGACGACGTCCCGGCGCGGGTGCTGGTCGACCTCGCCCAACGCGGAGCCGCCCTGGCGCAGGAGCACGGAAGCAGTCAGGGCCCTCCCGCGTCGCTGCTCGATCAAGAGGTGCTGCAGGTGCACGGTGCCGGGCAGACGGTGGGTGTGGCCATGCGGGTGGTGTTCGCCCTCACAGCACTCGGATTCATCCCGCACGCGGGCTCGGATCGCTTGACTGCCGACATCGACCTCGCACGCATCGACGCCTCGGAGCTGGTCCGGGTCCGCGCCACCGCGTCGTGGCTGCGGGTGGATGCTCGGTTCGGGTCCGTCTACCGTCACCGCGGCGGGACGATCCCGCTGTCGGTCATCCGGTAACACCTCACGGTGTTCGGAGCGTGCTCACCGCGAGGACGGCAAGTGACGCGACCACCGCGGCCATCCCGATGCCCGCGACGAGGGTCAGTTCCTCGCCGAGTATCGCGGTACCCAGGAGCGCCGCGACGACGGGCTCGGTGAGCGTGAGCGTGGCAACCGTGGCGGGCGGGAGACGGCGCAGCCCGGCCGCGAACAGTAAGTAGGCCAGCACCGTCGGAACGAGCACCAGATAGCCGGCCGCGGCGGCCCCCGCCGCCGTGTTGAGACCGCCGGGCCAGGTCGCGATCAGAACGGGCAGCAAGAACAAGCCGCCGAACCCGAACATCTGTCCCATGGCGGCCTCGGGACCTGCCCCAGCTTCCATCAGGGACGAGCCCGCCACCGTGTAGGTGGCGTAGCCGAGGCCCGCGATCAGCGCGGGGACTGCGCCGGCGAGCATGTCGGACGAGTCGGTGTTTGCGCCGGTCCCCGTCACGATCAACGCCATTCCGGCCACCGCGATCACCGTGGACACCGCCCATAACGGGCCGGGCGGGTGTCGATGGACTGCCCATTGGAGTGCGCCGGTGAATGCGGGGCCGGAGCCGAGCGCGATCATCGTCCCGGCCGCGACCCCCGCGCTCTGCACACCACTGAAGAACCCGAGTTGGTAGGCGGCCAGACCCAGTCCGCCGCACACGGCCGGCAGGTACCGACGGGCTCCGGGAGCGCAGTCGAATCCGAGGCCTCCCCGTAGCGCCGCGAAGGCGGCGAGAAGAGCCCCGGCTGCCGCTACCCGGGCAGAGCCGACTGCCAGCGGGTCGAGATCGAACCCGAGTGAACGGGAGGCGAGTGCCTGAGCGGTCCCTGTGGTTCCGAACAGGATCGAGGCGGCGACGACGGCCGCGACGGCGGGGGTGCGCGTCAGATGAGCCACGCAGCAGCGTTAGGGGGAAGCTGCCCGTCGACGAGGGGAGCGCTGCTCAGAAGTACTTCGCCCGGCGGCAGCGAGATGGGTGCATCGGTGGCGTTCAGCGCGCAGATGAGGCCACCGCCACGACGGAACGCGAAGCAGCCAGGGGGACTCCCGTACCAGTCGACGCCGGGACCGGAGAACTCCGGGCGGAGCTCGCGCAGTTCGAGCGCAGCGCGGTAGAGGGAGAGAGTGGAGGTGACGTCCTCGAGCTGCGCCTCCGCCGTGAGCGTCGACCATTCCGCGGGCATCGGAAGCCACGTCGACGCGCCGGTGGTGAACCCGAAGGGCGGTTCGGTGCCTTCCCAGGGGAGCGGGACTCGGCACCCGTCACGACCCCGCTCGGTGTGTCCGGAACGCTCCCACACCGGGTCCTGCAGGGCGTCGTCGGGAAGGTCCACGTTGGGCAACCCCAGCTCGGCGCCGTTGTAGATGAACGTGGTGCCGGGCAGCGCCAGTTCGACCAGCGCCATGGCGCGGGCGCGGGCGAGGCCGATCACACCACCGCCGTAACGGGTGACCTCCCGGTCGACGTCATGATTGGACAGCGTCCAGGTGGGCGTGGCACCCACCTGTTCGACCGCTGCCAGGGAATTCTCGATGGCCTCGCGCACGGATTCCGCCGAGAATTCGGCCTCGGCAAGGCGGAAATTGAAGCCGAGATTCAGCTCGTCGGGGCGGATGTACTCACCGAAGCGCACGTTGTCGCGCACCCAGATCTCCCCGACCGCCATGGCGCCGGGGTATTCGTTCAGGATCTTGCGTATCCCGCGGTGGATGTCATGGACGGACGGGTGGTTGAACCGCGGGTCGTCATCGGAGTTCTGTAGAAGTGCGTTGGTGTCCCAGTCGTGGTCCGGCAAGCCCTCGGGTTTGGCCATTCCGTGGGCGACGTCGATGCGGAACCCGTCGACGCCCCGATCCAGCCAGAACCGGAGCGTCTTCTCGAGGTCCTCGAACACCTCGGGGTTGTTCCAGTTCAGGTCGGGCTGTTCCGCGGCGAACAGGTGCAGATACCACTGCCCGGGCCTGCCGTCGGGCTCGGTGATCCTCGTCCATGCGGGACCACCGAAAATGCTCGGCCAGTTGTTCGGCGGTTCGGAGCCATCCGGTCCCCGGCCGTCCCGGAAAATGTAGCGGTCCCGTTCGGGGCTGTCCGGCGACGCCTGCAGGGCGGCGCGAAACCACTCGTGCTCAATGCTGGTGTGATTGGGGACCAGGTCCATCGTGACTTTGATCTGACGAGCGTGCGCGGCTTCGATCAAGTCGTCCATGGCGTCGACGTCGCCGAACAGCGGATCGATGTCGCGAGGATCGGACACGTCGTAACCGTGATCGGCCATTGGTGACCGCATCACCGGGCTCAACCAGAGGGCGTCGACACCCAGCAGTTCCAGGTATCCCAGTTTCTCCTGCACACCTCGGAGGTCGCCGACACCGTCACCGTTCGCGTCGGCGAACGAGCGCGGGTAGATCTGGTAGAAGACCGCTTCGGACCACCAGGGTGCCGGCTGCATGTCGTCGGCGGACGTTTCGGCGGGAGTACTCACAAACGCCCATCGTGCCAAAGGTTCGCGTGCACCACGAGTCGACCGGCGGAATCGACGCAGCGCCCGTTCAGAACGCGGAGTTCACCATCGACGCCGCAGCCATCTCCATGTAGTCGGTCAGGGCGCGCCGATGTGCGTCGTCCAGGGTTTCCGCATCGATGGAGGCAATCGCCGTGTGCATGCATCGCAGCCAGGCGTCGCGCTCGAGGGGGCCGATCTTGAAGGGGTGATGGCGCATCCGCAGGCGCGGGTGTCCCCGTTCGTCGGAATAGGTGTGCGGTCCACCCCAGTACTGCTCGAGAAACATCCGCATCCGGCGCTCGGCCGGACCCAGATCTTCCTCCGGGTACAGGGGCCGGACGATGTCGTCCTTGGCGACTTCCTCGTAGAACCGCGCAGTGAGCTTGCGGAACGTCTCCGCTCCGCCCACTGCCTCGTAGAAGGTCTGCTGCACGTCAGTCATGGCATCTCCCATTGTGCACGTGCCTTCGGGGAACTCGTGCCGCCGGATACCCCGGCCGTTCCCGGCAGGGCGTTTCCACGGCGGCGTCACCGTCCGTTCATCCGCCGTCCCTGCAAGTTTGTCGAAAAATGGGCGTGCACGGGCAGGCATTTCATGATGCACTTGGTGGCAATCTCTCGGAGGTCGCATGAAGAATCGACACAGCGCCCGCGCGCACCGACAACGTGTGCCCACTGATGCCCGGAGTGCCGAGGTGTCAGGGGCGTTTGCACTACAAGTGATTACCGAAGGCTCCGCGCAGCGCGCAGGGCCTTCTTTCCCGGTCGAGAACGCGGTACCCCTCTGGGTCAAGCGCCGGGTGCTGCTGCTCAATGTCACCTACGAGCCCCTCACCGCCCTCCCGGCCCGACGCGCAGTCGTACTCATGACCTGCGGAAAAGCCGACACGGTCCACGAAGACCCGCAGGCGCCGGTCGTGCACTCCGAGCAGTGGTCGGTGCAGGTACCGTCCGTGATCCGTCTCCGGAACTATGTCCGCGTGCCCTATCGCGCCCGCATCCCGATGACCCGTGCGGCACTCATGCACCGCGACCGGTTCCGCTGCGCGTACTGCGGGGCCAAAGCAGAGACCGTCGATCACGTCGTTCCCCGCAGCCGCGGTGGGGAGCACTCGTGGGAGAACTGCGTGGCCTGCTGCGCGCCGTGCAACCATCGCAAGGCGGACAAACTCCTCAGCGAACTCGGATGGACGCTGCGGGCCGCCCTGGTACCGCCCTCGGGGCCGCACTGGCGTCTGCTGGCATCCACCAAAGATCTCCATCCCTCGTGGATGCCCTACCTGGGCGAAGGCGCAGCCTGACACTCCGGTCGCTCGCTCGCGGAGAACTTCGGCCCTGACGCTTCGTCGCACACCGTTCTCGGCTACCGTTTGCCGTGTGAGCATTCTCGAGACAGTGCTGATATTCGTAGGAATCCCGGCGTTGATCACCGCTTTCTTCGCGGCGATGTCGTTCGTCGGCAAGAAGACGCCCGGTCCCGTGCCGCCTGCATTCCACCTCGGTGAGGAATGGACGCACGCACCCGTGTTGTGGAGTGCCGTCGACGAGGTGACCACCCATGGTCACCACGGGGGGCACCATTCCGCTGTGGCCGGCTCGGCAGATCTGATTGGAGGCAGGGCAAGTGGCAAGTGGTGATCTGATTCCCGCGTCCCGGGTATCCGAGGAAGATCTGCCCGTGGGCCACGTGGTGACGGCCAGTGGCCGGATCTCGGGCGTGCACCGCGCGGGTGAGCCTTTCGAGGACGACCTGCCGTTCACGACGGACGAACTCGTCCGCCTCGACGATGCTCTCACCGAAGGCACCCGGAAGACGAAGGTGCGGTTCAACGCCTACATCGGCGATCTCGGCGTCGACACCGCTGTCGGAGCGGATGCACTGTTCCCGAGCACGCCGGAGGCGGAGCGTTCCGTTCTGATCGCAGTCTCGCCGAACCAGCGGACGGTCGAGATCCGCAGCGGCGTCGCAGTGGCCGACCGAGTGACCGACCGTGTCGCCCAGCTCGGCGCCACCGCCGCCGTCGCCTCGTTCGGCGACGGCGATCTGATCGACGGACTCGTCAGCGCTATCCGCGTGATGAGTGCGGCGATCTCTTCCCCGTAACTCCGGCAGTACCGGCTTTTCAGACGGCCCGGCGAGCTTCAGTCCACTGAACCCCGCCGGGCCGTCGGCTGTCGAACGGCTGTCGAATGGGTGCCGACGAGGGGGCGTGCGCCTTCCGCGACGAGGACACTCGACTTCTGTCGGTGGTCGATGCGAACATATGTTCGTGTCGTCATCTTCGCGCCCCCGGATCTCGAGCGGTCCCGACGCGACCATCCTGCATGCCGACCTCGATGCGTTCTACGCCTCGGTGGAGCAGCGAGACGATCCCAGCCTGCGTGGCCTGCCGGTGATCGTCGGCGGCGGTGTCGTGCTGGCAGCCAGTTACGAGGCAAAGGCCTACGGGGTCCGCACGGCCAGCAGCGCGTCTCGGGCGCTTCACCTGTGCCCGCATGCAGTCGTGGTGCCTCCGCGTATGTCGGCGTACGCGGCCGCGAGCAAGGCCGTGTTCGACGTGTTCGCGCACACCACCCCGCTCGTGGAAGGCCTGTCGATCGACGAGGCTTTCCTCGACGTCGCCGGTCTACGCAGGATCGCGGGGACCCCGGTCGAGATCGCCGCACGACTGCGCCGCGAGGTTCGCGAGCAGGTGGGCTTGCCCATCACCGTCGGCGTTGCCCGCACCAAATTTCTCGCGAAGGTGGCGAGTGCGGTGGGCAAGCCCGACGGCCTGTTGCACGTGCCGCCCGATCGGGAACTGGAGTTCCTCCATCCACTGCCGGTCGAGCGGCTGTGGGGGGTCGGTGCGATCACGTCCGGAAAGCTCCGCGACGTGGGGATCGGGACAGTGGGTCAGTTGGCCCACTACCCGGAAGAGGTGTTGGTCACCATCGTCGGCCCCGCCGTGGGTCACCACCTACATGCGCTCGCGTGGGCCCGCGATCCCCGTCCGGTGGAGGTCGGCCGCAGGCGGAGATCGGTGGGCGCCCAGCACGCCCTCGGTAGGCGGCCGAAGTCGCGGGAGGACGTCGACGCCGCCCTCGTCACATTGGTCGATCGGGTGACGCGCCGGCTTCGCCGCGGTCGACGGGTCGGGCGAACGGTGGTACTCCGACTGCGTTTCGACGACTTCACCCGGGTCACCCGCTCGCATACTCTCGTGCAGCCGTCGGCGCAGACGCAGACCATTCTTCTCTCGGCGCGGGGCTTGCTGGACAAGGCGATGCCGATGATCGAGTCGAAGGGAATCACCCTCGTCGGTGTCGCCGTCGCGAATCTCGAGGACGATTGCCCGCAGCAGCTGGCACTGCCGTTCGATCCTTATTCCAGCAGTTCCCTCGACACCACACTCGACAGCGTCCGCGACCGCTTCGGGTCTTCTGCCGTCACGCGCGCCGTACTCCTTGGCCGGGACCCCGGCATTTCGGTGCCGATCCTGCCGGACTGACACGTCCTCTGACTGGCTCGTACGTCCTGAGCGGACGCTGCGGGGCGAAGGAACCTTTCGGCGCACCTGACGCGTCGAAAGATTCATTCGCCCCGCGACGCGGTCAGCTCGCGTCGAACTTGCGTGCTGCCAGGGAGCGGACGATGCCCGCGCGGCCTTCCACCACCAGCCGGCGTAGAGCGGGCGGGTGGTCACCGGCGAGGAATTCGTCGGCCGCTGCCACCGACTTCTCGCTGATCGACCAGGACGGGTACAGGCCGACCACGACGGTCTGTGCCACCTCGCTCGACCGCCGCTCCCACACCGCGGGAATGTCCGCGAAATAGCGGGCCACGTACGGCTCGAGCAGTTCCGACTGACCAGGTCCGGAGAACCCGCCGATGATGGCGCGGGCGGTGATGTTCGGCAGCGAGTCGTCGCCGATCACCTTGGTCCAGGCCTGCTCTTTGACGGCCGCCTGCGGCCGGAGCGTGGCCGCGGCCGCAGCCTGGCGGGCCCCTGCGGCCGTGGGATCGCGCTTGGCTTCGGCGTCGATGAACGGCGATTCGACGCCGTCCGCATCGATCTCACCGGCTCCGGCCAGTGCCCCCACGATCCGCCAACGGAGATCGGTGTCGACCACGAGGCCGGGCAGCCCGACGGTGTCGGGTTCCGCGTCGAGCAGCTCCTGCAGGACCTCGGTGTGCCACGCCGACAGCTGCGCACCGGTCAGCGCGTTCACGAACGCCAACTGGTGGTCCGATCCTGCCTCGGCCTCCCGGGCCAGTTCGAGGAGCCGGTTCGCGAAGTCGGGCCAACCGTGCTCCTTCGCCCACTCGGGGTCGGCGTAGCTTCCGAGCGCGGTGTGCGCCTGCATCAGGAGCCGCTGCACCACACCGACTTCGGTTTCGGCGCTGATGCCGCGCTGTACCAGAGCGACGAAGTCCCGTGCCTTCAGCTCTGCCTGACGTGTCATCTCCCACGCTGCGGACCAGACGAGGGTGCGGGGGAGGGATTCGGCGATGTCCCCGATCCGCTCGATGGCCGTGGCGAGGGAGTCCGGATCGAGGCGCACCGAGCAATAGGTGAGGTCGTCGTCGTTGACCAGGATCAGTTGGCCCCGCTCCACACCCACCAGTTCGGCGACGTCGGTGCGTTCCGTGGCCTCGAGATCGAGTTCGGCCCGATGGGTACGCACCAGCTTGCCGTCTCGATCGCCGTAGACGCCGACGGCGATGCGGTGCACGCGGCGCTCGCCGGCACCCGGTGCGGCACCTTCCTGAATGACGCTGAAGCGAGTGAACTTACCGTCGGCGTCCACCTCGAAGTCGGGGCGCACGATGTTGAGGCCGGTGGTCTTGAGCCATTGCGCACCCCAGTCCGACAGGTCGCGGCCCGAGGACTTTTCGAGCGCGCCCAGCAGGTCGTCGAACGTCGCGTTGCCGAACGCATGCTCGCGGAAGTAGTCCCGCAGCCCCGCCAGGAACGGCTCCAGCCCGACGTAGGCGACGAGCTGCTTGAGGACGGACGCGCCCTTGGCGTAGGTGATGCCGTCGAAGTTCACCTCGACGGCGGCGAGATCGGGGATGTCGGCGGCGATCGGGTGAGTGGACGGCAGTTGGTCCTGACGGTAGGCCCACGACTTTTCGACATTGGCGAAGGTCGTCCAGGCGCTGGTGTACTCGGTCGCCTCGCTCTGGCACAGCACCGATGCGAAGGTGGCGAACGACTCGTTGAGCCACAGGTCATCCCACCAGCGCATGGTGACGAGGTCGCCGAACCACATGTGCGCCATCTCGTGCAGTACGGTCTCGGCCCGGCGTTCGTACGACGCCCGGGTCACCTTGGACCGGAACACGTAGTCCTCGAGGAAGGTGACGGCGCCGGCATTCTCCATTGCCCCGGCATTGAACTCGGGCACGAAGAGCTGATCGTACTTGCCGAACGCGTAGGGCGTGCCGAAGTTGCGGTGATAGAACTCGAAGCCCTGCTTCGTTTCCGTGAAGAGACGCTCGGCGTCCATGTGCTCGGCAAGCGAGGTGCGGCAGAAGATTCCGAGAGGAATGGCACCGTGCTCGTCGGAATACGTGTCGGTCCACTCGGCGTAGGGTCCGGCGATGAGCGCCACCAGGTAGGTGCTCATCTTCGGGGTGGTGCGGAAGAGATGGCGGCCGGCCTCGGCCTTGACGGATTCGACGGTGGCAGAGTTCGAGATCACCTTCCAGTCGGCGGGGGCGGTGACGTGCACGTCGAACGTCGCCTTCAGATCCGGCTGATCGAAGCAGGCGAACATTCGCTTGGCGTCGGCAGTCTCGAACTGCGAGTACAGGTAGACGGCCTGATCGGTGGGATCGACGAATCGGTGCAGTCCCTCACCGGTATGGGAGTAGACGCAGTCGGCCTCCACGACCAGTTCGTTCTGCTCGGACAGGTCGGTGAGCGCGATACCGGTGGCCTCGTCGTAGTCCGCCACGTCGACGGGGGAACCGTTCAAGGTGGCCGAATGCACCCGGGCCGCAACGATGTCGATGAAGGTGGACGTGCCGGCGACGGCGCCGAAGGTGACGGTGGTGCGTGAGCTGAACGTCTCCGCACCGGGCTTCCCGGCCCCGTCGGTGAGATCGAGTTCGATGAGGTAGTTGTCGACGGTCAGCAACCGGGCGCGTTCGGCTGCCTGTTCGCGGGTCAGGTTCGGTGGGGCCACAGAGGTCTCCTCGGGGATGGGCGGCGGTGCTCGTACTCGATGCTGCCATCCCATCACGAGTGGACCGGGGCCGTTAACCGGAGACGTCGACCAGTGGGACTGCCGGATCGGCCAGACGGTCGGGGTCGACCGGAGCCGACGAGGACACCAGTTGCTTGATCTGATCTGTGACGTCCCAGATATTGACGTTCATTCCGGCGAGCACCCGGTTACCGGAATCGAGCCAGAAGGCGATGAACTCGCGGGTGGCGTAGTCGCCGCGCACGATGACCCGGTCGTAGGAATCGTGCGGTGCGTATCCCACGTACTCCATGCCGAGGTCGAACTGGTCGGTGAAGAAATACGGCAGGTTGTCGTAGTGCGCCGTGTGGCCGAGCATCGTGGCTGCGGCGACTGCGGGCTGGTTCAGCGCGTTCGCCCAGTGCTCGACCCGGATTCGCGTTCCGAGCCGTGGATGCAGATGCGCGGCGATGTCGCCCACTGCGACGACGTCGGGATCGCTGCTCTGCAGTCCCGCGTCGACGAGGACGCCGCCGCCGTCGACGTCGAGTCCCGCCTGCTCGGCGAGTTCGATGTTGGGGGCGGCGCCGACCGCTACCAGGACCGCGTCGGCGGGCAGCACGGTGCCGTCGCCGAGTCGCACGCCGGTTGCCCGGCCGTGCTCGACCAGTATTTCTTCGACCTTGGCGGCCAGATGCAGGTGGACGCCGTGCTCGCGGTGCAGCTCCGCGAAGACCGTCCCGATCTCCGGGCCGATCGAGCCGCTCAGTGGGACCTCCGCAGCCTCCACCAGTGTCACGTCGGCGCCTCGTTCCCGCGCCGACGCGCCGACTTCGAGCCCGATCCAGCCGGCACCGATCACGACCAGACGGTCGTGCTCGCCGACTGCTTCGATGAGGGCGTCGGACTCGTCCACAGTGCGAAGGTAGTGAACCCCTGCAGCGTCCGACCCCGAGATGGGTGGCCGGCGCGACCGGGAGCCGGTGGCGAGTGCCAGCTTGTCGTACGAGAGGGTCGAACCGTCCGGGAGCGTCACGGTGTGGGCGGCGAGATCGAGGGCGGTGGCAGCGGTGCCGAGCCGCAGATCCACGTGGTGGTCGCGGTACCAGTCGCCGCGGTGCACGATGAAATCGGCGAGCGCCTTCTTGCCTGCGAAGTGTTCCTTCGACAGTGGAGGCCGCTCGTAGGGGAGGTGGTCCTCCTCGGACAGGAGGATGATCGAACCGTCGAAGTCTTTGGCGCGCAACGCCTCCGCAGTTTTCGCACCTGCGAGACCGCCGCCGACGACGATGAACGTACGAGTGGAAGACATTGGGGAACTCCCTTCCAGCCGGTGCCCCTGGCTGATCATCTCGACCCTACTGCGGCGCGGGGGACCGGCGGGAAGGATTGGCCGCGACTCCGTGTTGACACCCGTAGACCTGGAATGGGCCGACGACACCACCGAGAAGGAGCAACACGTGAGTGCTGGTACGAACGCTGGAACCACGAAGGACACCGCGGATTTCTGGTTCGATCCGCTGTGCCCCTGGTGCTGGATCACGTCCCGATGGATCCTCGAGGTCGCGCAGGTCCGTGACATCGAGGCCAACTTCCACGTGATGAGCCTGGCGGTTCTCAACGAAGGTCGGGACCTGCCCGAGCAGTATCAGGAATTGATGGAGAAGGCGTGGGGGCCGGTGCGGGTGCTGATCGCGGCTGGGCAGCAGCATGGCGACGACATCCTGCTGCCCCTGTACACGGCGATGGGCACGAAGATCCACAACGAAGGCAACAAGGATTTCGCCGACGTCGTGGTCAAGTCTCTGGCCGAGGTGGGACTGCCCGCCGAGCTCGCGGGCGCGGCCGAGTCCGACCGGTACGACACCGCGTTGCGTGAGAGCCACGCCGCGGGCATGGACGCCGTCGGACCCGATGTCGGAACACCGACCATCCACGTCAACGGTGTCGCGTTCTTCGGCCCGGTGCTCTCACGCATTCCGCGCGGTGAGGACGCCGGCAAGGTGTGGGACGGCGCTGTCGCGTTGGCCGGCTACCCGCACTTCTTCGAGCTCAAGCGCACGCGCACCGAAGACCCTCAGTTCGACTGAGGTTCGATCACATCCGGGCGGGCCCGGCCGGGTCGATCGCGTACTGCAGCTGCTGTGGATCGCGGTAGATCTGGCCGGGCTTGACGAAGAGATGCCCGTGTCGGGTGCGGTTACGCAGCGCCGCCGCACGCCAGGTGAGAACCGGATGTCCGGACAGCAGATTGACGAACCACGGAAAGAAACCGCGTTCGGTGGTGGCCCGATCGGCGAGCTCGTCGAAGCCGACGACGCTGACGAGGTATTTGCCCGCACCGAGGACGCCCATCGCGCCGCGAGCGCCCTGGGGCCGCACGCAGAAGCCGTGATTGTCCGCGGTGTACTCCATGGACCGGAACAGCGCCGATCCGACGACGGGAATGTAGTTGGCCGCGAACTGTCCCAGCTGCCGCCAGTAGGAGGCGTGACCCGCCGCGATGTGTCCCACCTCATGGCCGATGATGAAGGCGAGAGCGTCCGGTTCGCGTGCCTCCCCACCGATCTCGAAGAGGTCGCTGTACACCACGACGAAACGTCGGAATCCGTGCCCGGACGCGAATGCGTTGATCCGGCCGTTCCCGAGCACCACATAGGCGTCGGGCGGCTCGGCCATACCGAACCGTGCCGCCGCCTCGGCCACCATGCGGTATCCGTCCGGGAACTGGGTGGGCGTCATCTTGATGCCGTTCACCTGTTGCGAGCCGTACAACTGCCCGCGAGCGATGGCGATGAGAATCGGGGCGACGAGCACGACCACAACCCAGGTGGAGACCACACCGAGTACGAGCGACACGATCGCCGCCGTGTAGGCCACGACCGTGAGGGCGACGGCGCACACCAGAAGCGGAATCTCCCATGAATGCCGCGCCGGGCGGTCGTTCGGCATCAACCCCGGGGCGGGCAGCGGGGGAGGTGTCCATCCCATTCCGCTGTTCCACTGCGGCTGCCTGGATGCCGGCAGGTGTCCCGGATGCACGTGTCCCCAGTTCTGTCCGTTATCGGGATACATGCTGATCACGATAGGCGCACCGGGGTCGTGACACGATTCGCTCCCATCGCCTGACAGAATCTCCAGTCATGCGCGTATACCTGGGTGCCGACCATGCCGGATTCGAACGTAAGAACGAGATCATCGACCACCTCACCGCCACCGGTCACGAGGCCGTCGACTGCGGTGCTCGCGTCTACGACGCCGTCGACGACTACCCCGCCTTCTGCATCGAGGCGGCTCGCCGGGTGGTCGAGGACGAGGGCAGTCTCGGCATCGTTCTGGGCGGTAGCGGCAACGGCGAGCAGATCGCAGCGAACAAGGTGCCCGGCGCCCGCTGCGCGCTCGCGTGGAGCGTGGAGACGGCTCAGTTGGCGCGTCAGCACAACAACGCCCAGCTGATCGGGATCGGCGGACGCATGCACTCACTCGAGGAGACCCTGGCGATGGTCGACGCCTTTCTCACCACGGAGTGGTCGAACGAGGAGCGGCACCAGCGCCGGATCGACATCCTCGCCGAATACGAGAAGACCGGCGTCGCCCCGGCAGTGCCCGAGGCCTGACGAGAGAACTTCCATGCCCGAGGGCCCCACACTTCACCGGCTGGCGCGCTTGCATCAACGCCGATTCGGCCGTGCTCCGGTGCGGGTGTCCAGCCCGCAGGGCAGGTTCGCGGAAGAGGCGGCGATTCTCGACGGGCGCGTCCTCCTGAAGGCGGAGGCGTGGGGCAAGCATTTGTGGCACCACTACGAGGGCGGGTTCGCCGTCCACGTTCACCTCGGTCTCTACGGCACCTTCATGGAGGCGCCCGTTCCGATGGACCCGCCGGTGGGCCAGGTCCGGATGCGGATGGTCGGTGCCGAGTTCGGCACCGACCTTCGGGGTCCCACCGCGTGTGAATTGCACGACGAACTTCAGGTCGCCGCTGTGGAGGCCAGGCTCGGACCTGATCCACTCCGCAAGGACGCCGATCCCGAGAAGGCGTGGAATCGGATCTCCTCGTCGAAGACGGCAATTGGAGCCCTGCTCATGGACCAAGCCGTCGTCGCAGGAATCGGCAACGTCTACCGGGCGGAGGTGCTCTTCCGGCATTCGATCCACCCCGAGCGGCCCGGCCGCGAGCTGTCCCACGACGAGTGGGACGCAGTGTGGGCCGATCTCGTCGACCTCATGAAGCTGTCGGTGCGCCGCGGTCAGATTCATGTGGTCCGGCCCGAAGACGACCACGGCGAACCGCCCTACGCGAAGGGGCGTCCCCGAACCTATGTCTATCGTCGGGCAGGCGAGCCGTGCCGGATCTGTAAAACAGCGGTTGCCCATTCGGTCATGAAGGGGCGCAACCTCTTCTGGTGTCCCACCTGCCAGCCGTCCTGACCCGGCGGCGTCGCGCACACCAACTCCCGGTCACGAGACGGCGGCTCAGATGTCGAAACCGCCGAAACCGCCGTCGCCGCCGAAGCCCATGAACCCATCGCCGCCGCCGCTCATATCGCCGCCGGCGTCGCCGCTCATATCGCCGCCGGTGTCGCCGCCACCTCCACCGTCTCCGCCCGAGTCTCCGGCGCCGGCAGCGGCGTCGCCCTGACCGCTTTCCCAGTCCTGGGCGCCGTACGCCACCCCTGACATTCCGGAGAACATCGCGGAGAACAGGAACATCGAGCCGACGCCCCAGGCGCCGGCAATGAGCGCCGGTTTCCACCACGGCTCCGAGTACCAGCCGGCGGGGACGGGGCGGCCGGCGACTCGACCGCCGGGGAAGTAGTTGGGGGTTCTCGGCGAGGGATTCGGTGACGCGGCTACCTGACGCCCCTCGAAGTCGACCTCCCGGTCCTCGGTGACCTGACCGGCCACCTTCTGGCCTTCGAGGGTGGGAATCTCGGGCCCGGGGTCCATCCCCATCGCGATGCGCGCGGCGCGGATGTAATACAGTCCCTCGAGGGCGGTCTGCTTGGCGAGACGCGCCTGCATCGGGGTGTCGGCCTGATCGATCTGCGATCCAGCGGCGATGTAGCGCTCGGACGCGTCGGCCAGCGCCTGCTTGGACGCGTCGTCCGAACCGACGAGGTTGTAGACCTGTCCGCCGAGACGCTCGATGGCCTGCCGGGCGTCCGCCTTGGCATCCTCGAGTTGGTGTGCCGTCTGCTCCGCCCGCGTGTTGCGGCCTCGCACGACCAGGAACCCGACCGCGGCGATGATCACGAGGATGAGTAGGAGTTCCACGAGAGCCTCCAAGGGCCGAGCGGCCGTCGCCAGGACGAATCGGACAACTCCCAGCCTACCGAGGAAACCGGGGATTACGCGTTGGGCGAACGCGGGGACGGTCGGGGAGCGGGATCTCCAAGTTTGTGACGCATGTCACAAGGCCGTGGATTGCCTGCCCGGCCACCAAAGCACGAAAAAGGAGCGCTTCCGCGACGGGAAACGCTCCTGTGTGGAGGGGATGACGGGAATCGAACCCGCGTAATCAGTTTGGAAGACTGAGGCTCTACCATTGAGCTACATCCCCGTGCATACGACAACCTGGGATCGCCATGCATGTCGTCTGCGATGTCAGACTGTACCCAATCCCGCTTTGGATTTCATAATCGGGGGGCCGTAGGATTCTTCCTCGGGTCCTCGCGAGGTTGGCGAGAGCCTGCTCGGACCGGGGTGTAGCGCAGCTTGGTAGCGCATCCGCTTTGGGAGCGGAGGGTCGCAGGTTCAAATCCTGTCACCCCGACCAGAACCACAGGGCAGGCAACTGCCGCACAGTAAAGAGCACGACCACACGAAGGAGCCAGTCCGTGAAGAGCACCGTCGAGCAGCTCAGCCCGACGCGAGTCCGTATCAACGTTGAGGTGCCCTTCGAGGAGCTCAAGCCTGATTTCGACAAGGCCTACAAGGCCCTCGCGCAACAGATCCGTCTCCCCGGCTTCCGTCCGGGCAAGGCACCGGCCAAGTTGCTCGAAGCTCGTGTCGGACGTGGAGCCGTCCTGGAGCAGGTCGTCAACGATGCACTCCCGTCCCGCTACTCCGAGGCCGTCACCACGGCTGCGGTGAAGGCGATCGGTCAGCCCGAGATCGAGATCACGAAGATCGAGGACGGCGAGCTCCTCGAGTTCACCGCCGAGGTCGACGTGCGTCCCGAGATCACGCTGCCCGACTACAGCGAACTCAGCGTCACCGTCGATCCCATCGAGATCACCGACGAGGCCGTCGAGGAGCAGCTGCTGTCGCTGCGTCAGCGCTTCGGCACCCTCACCGGCGTCGATCGTCCGGTTCAGGACGGCGACTTCATCTCCATCGACCTGTCGGCCACCGTCGACGGTGAGGCCGTTCCCGAGGCCACCGCGAGCGGACTGTCGCACGAGGTCGGCTCCGGTCAGCTGATCGAGGGCCTCGACGAGGCCGTCATCGGTCTCTCCGCCGGCGAGTCCAAGGAGTTCACCTCGACACTCGTCGCCGGTGATCATGCGGGCAAGGAAGCCGTCGTCACCGTCACCGTCGGCACCGTCAAGGAGCGCGAGCTCCCGGCGGAGGACGACGAGTTCGCTCAGCTGGCAAGCGAGTTCGACACCCTCGATGAGCTGAAGGCCGACCTGCGCGAGCGCGTCGGACGGGTTCGCAAGGTCGAGCAGGCGGGGCAGATCCGCGACAAGGTCCTCGAGACCCTGCTGGAGACCGTCGAGGTTCCGCTGCCCGAGGCAGTCGTCAAGGCCGAGGTCGACGCGGCACTGCACGACGCCGTGCACAGCCTCGACCACGACGAGGACGCCCTGAACAAGGCTCTCGAGGAGCAGGGCACCAGCCGCGAAGAGTTCGACAAGGACGCCAAGGAGAGCGCCGAGCGCTCGGTGAAGACCCAGCTGCTGCTGGACGCCATCGCCGACGCGTCCGACGTCACTGTGGGCCAGGACGAACTCACCGAGCGCATCCTGTTCCAGGCCCAGCGCTACGGCATGGCTCCGGAGCAGTTCATTCAGCAGATCCAGCAGGCCGGCCAGCTCGGTGCCGTCTTCGCCGACGTGCGCCGCGGCAAGGCTCTCGCCGGTGTCGTCGAGCAGGCCACCGTCACCGACACCACGGGTGCCACGGTGGACACTGCGGAACTGTTCGGCAACGGCGAGACCGAAACCGATGAGCCCGCCGCGGATTCCGCCGAGGGCGAAGACCAGAGCTAACGCTGGTCGCGGGGTGTTTCCCGCATGTTCGGCGGTGAGTTGTTTTCCGCTTTGAGCGAAGTAGGGCGGCACCGGGACTCCGGTGCCGCCCTCCTTCGTTAGTGTCTGTGTCAGCAATCAACGATTTACGGAGAAGGCAGGTACCGTGACTTCCAATCACCTGGAGACTTTGCAGAGTCCCGCCATGACTTCAGCCACCGCTGGGTTGAACCTCAGCGATTCGGTGTACGAGCGCCTGCTGCGCGAGCGCATCATCTTCCTCGGTACCCAGGTCGACGACGACATCGCGAACAAGCTGTGCGCTCAGATCCTGCTGCTGTCGGCAGAGGATCCCAATCGGGACATCTCCCTCTACATCAACTCGCCCGGCGGCTCGGTCAGCGCCGGAATGGCGATCTACGACACGATGCAGTTCGCGGAGTGCGACGTTGCCACGTTCGGAATGGGTCTTGCCGCCTCGATGGGTCAGTTCCTGCTCTCCGCCGGTGCGAAGGGCAAGCGTTACGCTCTCCCGCACGCCCGGATCATGATGCACCAGCCGTCCGCCGGTATCGGGGGCACCGCCAGTGACATCGCGATCATGGCCGAGCAGTTCGCCCACACCAAGCGTGAGATGGCCGAGCTGATCGCCGAGCACACCGGTCAGACCGTCGAGCAGATCACCGCCGACTCCGACCGCGACCGCTGGTTCACCGCCAATGAGGCTCTCGAATACGGCTTCGTCGACCACGTCGTCTCCCGCGCACGCCAGGCGGGTGGAACCGGTAGCTGAATCCGGCCCCTGACCCTCCCCGTGTCCCACACATCCTTGGAGAACTGATGACCAACCTGTTCGATCCCCGCAACCTGGGAGGCCAGGCGCCCGCCGCCCCGCAGTCGCGCTACATCCTGCCGTCGTTCATCGAGCACTCGAGCTATGGCGTCAAAGAGTCCAACCCGTACAACAAGCTGTTCGAGGAGCGCATCATCTTCCTCGGCGTCCAGGTCGACGATGCCTCGGCAAACGACGTGATGGCTCAGTTGCTCGTCCTGGAGTCGCTCGACCCCGATCGCGACATCACGATGTACATCAACTCCCCGGGTGGTTCGTTCACCTCGTTGATGGCGATCTACGACACCATGCAGTACGTGCGCGCCGACATCACCACGGTGTGCCTGGGTCAGGCGGCGTCGGCTGCGGCCGTGCTGCTGGCCGCCGGGTCGCCCGGCAAGCGCCTGGCGCTGCCGAACGCTCGCGTCCTCATCCACCAGCCGGCCTCTGGTGGCATCCAGGGCCAGGTGTCCGACCTCGAGATTCAGGCAGCCGAGATCGAGCGCATGCGCCGCCTGATGGAGACGACGCTGTCGAAGCACACCGGCAAGACGCCGGATGTGATTCGCAAGGACACCGATCGCGACAAGATCCTCACCGCCGAAGAGGCGAAGGAATACGGGATCATCGACGACGTGCTCGAGTACCGCAAACTCAGCGCCCAGAAGTGATGTATTGCCGCCCCGGCTCGGGCGACACGCCGTGAGGGTGGAGTTGCGACGGGCCGGGTGCGGCGTCGGTAAGGCTGGCGTTCCCAGAAGATCGGCGAGCGAATCACCGACAACCAGTCGACCTCGCTCGCGATCTGCGGGTACGGTCACATAACGGGCTTTCGTTTTCGATGGGTGCGCAGCATGCGTGTCATCGGGATTCGGTGGTTGCACGTAAACGAAGGAAGTAGGGACCTGACGAGATGGCACGCATCGGTGACGGCGGGGATCTGCTCAAGTGCTCTTTCTGCGGTAAGAGCCAGAAGCAGGTCAAAAAGCTCATTGCGGGGCCTGGGGTGTACATCTGCGACGAGTGCATCGACCTCTGCAACGAGATCATCGAAGAGGAGCTGGCCGAGTCCAGCGAGGTCAAGCTCGACGAGCTGCCGAAGCCTGCCGAGATCCGGGACTTTCTGGAAAATTACGTGATCGGCCAGGACGCCGCGAAGCGGACCCTCGCTGTCGCCGTCTACAACCATTACAAGCGCATCCAGGCCGGTGACAAGGGACGCGACGCGCGTGGTGAGACGGTCGAGCTGGCCAAGTCGAACATCCTCATGCTCGGCCCCACCGGCTGTGGCAAGACCTACCTTGCTCAGACGTTGGCGAAGATGCTCAACGTCCCGTTCGCGATCGCCGACGCCACGGCACTCACCGAGGCCGGTTACGTGGGTGAAGACGTCGAGAACATTCTGCTCAAGCTGATCCAGGCCGCCGATTACGACGTCAAGCGCGCCGAGACCGGCATCATCTACATCGACGAGGTCGACAAGATCGCCCGCAAGAGCGAGAACCCGTCGATCACGCGCGATGTGTCCGGTGAAGGCGTGCAGCAGGCGCTTTTGAAGATCTTGGAGGGAACGCAGGCGAGCGTGCCTCCGCAGGGCGGGCGTAAGCACCCCCATCAGGAATTCATCCAGATCGACACCACCAACGTGCTCTTCATCGTGGCCGGCGCCTTCGCCGGACTCGAGCGGATCGTCTCCGACCGGGTCGGCAAGCGCGGAATCGGCTTCGGCGCCGAGGTGCGTTCCAAGGCGGAGATCGATACGCAGGACCACTTCGCCGAGGTCATGCCCGAGGACCTGATCAAGTTCGGTCTGATTCCCGAATTCATCGGTCGCTTGCCGGTGGTGGCGTCGGTCACCAACCTCGACAAGGAATCACTCGTCCAGATCCTGTCCGAGCCGAAGAACGCGCTGGTCAAGCAGTACAACCGGCTCTTCGACATGGACGGCGTGGAGTTGGAGTTCACCACGGACGCGCTCGAGGCCATCGCCGACCAAGCGATTCTTCGCGGCACCGGTGCCCGCGGTCTCCGCGCGATCATGGAAGAAGTTCTTCTCCCGGTCATGTATGACATCCCGAGTCGCGACGATGTCGAAAAAGTCGTGGTCAGTGCCGAAACGGTCAACGACAACGTTCTGCCGACCATCGTGCCGCGCAAGCCCGACCGTGGGGAACGCCGGGACAAGTCCGCGTAGGCGGAGGCGCGCTGTATCCTGATTGCGGACTAACTCACTAGTTCGTACATACGGAGGTAACGCGCGCGATGACAGCTCCAGGACCGATCTTCGTTCTGAACGGCCCCAACCTGAACTTGCTCGGGCAGCGCCAGCCCGAGGTGTACGGATCCGAGACGCTCGATGACGTCGTCGAACTCTGTCGCACTTCGGCTGCGCAGGCCGGTCGGGAGATCGTGGCTCGTCAGTCCAATCACGAGGGCCAACTGATCGACTGGGTGCACGAAGCGCGGACCACTGCGTCGGGTGTGGTGATCAACCCCGGTGGATACACCCACACCTCGGTGGCGCTACGCGATGCACTCGTCACGCTCGAGGTGCCGTTGGTGGAGGTTCACATCAGCAATGTTCACGCGCGCGAGGAATTCCGGCGACACTCGTACGTCTCCGGCATTGCCACCGGCGTGATCGCCGGGCTGGGTATTCTCGGGTACGGGCTGGCCGTCGACTTCATCTGCAACAAGGGCTGAGTACGTCGTGGCAGAGCGGATCCGGACAAGTGTCGCCACCGTCTCCCTCAGCGGGTCGCTGGAGGAGAAGGTCGCCGCGATCGCCGCCGCGGGTTTCGACGGGTTCGAGGTGTTCGAACCCGACTTTGTGAGCTCGCCGTGGTCTCCACGTGAACTCGATATCCGCGCAACTGATCTCGGGCTCACGCTCGATCTCTATCAGCCGTTCCGTGACCTCGATTCGACGGACGATGCGACCTTCGCCCGCAACCTGGTCCGGGCCGAACGCAAATTCGACATCATGGAGCAGCTCGGCTGCGACACCATGCTGGTCTGCTCGTCTCCGCTGCCGGAGGCGGTACGCGACGACGGTCTTCTCACCGCGCAACTCCACATTCTTGCCGAACGTGCGCACGCCCGTGGACTGCGGATCGCGTACGAGGCGCTGGCTTGGGGAACGCACGTCAACACCTATCGTCATGCGTGGAAGATCGTGGCGGACGCGGACCATCCCGCCCTCGGAACGTGTCTCGACAGCTTCCACATCCTCTCGCGCGGCGACGACCCGTCGGGTATCCGCGACATCCCGGGTGAGAAGATCTTCTTCCTGCAACTCGCGGACGCACCACGCCTGTCGATGGATGTCCTGCAGTGGAGTCGGCATCACCGAAACTTCCCGGGGCAGGGCAACTTCGACCTCGCGGCGTTCGGTGCGCACGTGCAGGCGGCGGGGTACCAGGGCCCGTGGTCACTCGAAATATTCAACGACACGTTCCGGCAGTCGTCCACCGGTCGCACGGCGGCCGACGCTCACCGTTCGTTGTTGTATCTGCAGGAGGAAGTAGGCCGAGTTCTGGCGGAACGCGGCGAAGAGGCCGACGGCGGGCCCGTCCTCTTCCGGCCACCGCCCCGCGCGCCGCTCGAGGGAATCGTCTCCTTGCGCCTCGCGGCGGGTCCCGGAAAAGAAGCGGACCTGCGGCAGGCACTGCAGCACATCGGTTTTCAGCTAGCGGGGCGGCATCGCAACCACGACCTCCAGTTGTGGCGGCACGGGCCGTTGACCGTCATCGTCGACGCCACGGCCGGTACCGTGTGGACTGCCCCGGGCCTGCCTGCGCACTTGCCGGTGCTCACCCAGATCGGTATCCGGTCGAGCGACCCAGATGCGTGGGGTGAGCGGGCGGCAGCGCTCGAGGTGCCGGTGCACGAGGTTCAGTTGCCGGGCGTGGACACGGCTCTCGAGTCAGATGTAGTGCGGCTGAAGATCACCGATGCGACCTCGCTGGACCTGCGAGGGCCCGGGAGTGCGGCTGCGTGGCAGTCGGCGTTCGACCTGTACCCCACCGAGTCGCGATGGCAGGACGACGTTCCCGTCTTCACGGGTGTGGACCATGTGGCTCTGGCGGTGCCGTCCGACAACTGGGACGGCATCATGCTGCTGCTGCGGTCGGTGTTCGCGATGGCGCCGCACGAGGGCCTCGATGTCACCGACGCGGTCGGAATGATGCGCAGTCAGGCGCTGACGATGGATCAGACGGGTGTGGACGGCGTCGACCGGCCGCTGCGCATCTCCCTGAACATGGTTCCGGGCGCAGCGCCCGGCAATTCGCACATCGCCGCGACCAGGCGTGGTGGGATCAGCCATGTGGCGTTCTCGTGCAGCGACATTTTCACTGCGGCGGCGGCGATGCAGTCCAACGGGTTCGAGCCGTTGTCGATTTCACCGAACTACTACGACGACCTCGAGGCCCGGTTCGGGCTGTCGCGGGAGTTGCTGGACCGGATGAGCAGTTCGGGCATCATGTACGACGCCGATCCGCACGGGGAGTTCTTCCACGTGTTCACCAGGACGGTGGGCGCCGACCTGTTCTTCGAGGTGGTGCAGCGGATCGGCGGGTATGAGGGCTACGGCGACGCCAACTCGGCGATGCGCTTGGCCGCCCAACTGCGGGCGGCCGGCTGAGGGGCCCGGCGCGGCGTCACTTACCGGTCGTCCGGACTCCGGATCGAGGATCGCTGGACCATCTCCACTGTGACGCGTTCACCCGTCTCGAGTGACTCGACCCCCGCAGCGCACACTGCGGCGGCCGCGTAACCGTCCCATGCGTCCGGCCCGTCGATGTAGTTGCCCGTCCTGAACCCCGAGCGGACAGCATCGACCCACCGCTGAATCTCGATGTCGTAGGCCTGCCCGAACCGCTCCGTGAAGGTCCGCGTGATCCGACCGCTTCGAATGCCGGGCGTGCTCGTACGAATCAGTCCTACATCGAGACCGATCATTGCGCTACCCGATTCCCCGACAACCTCTGTACGGACCTCGTAGGCGACCCCGGTGGTGACGAACACCTCCACGTCGACGTGCATGCCGGACGTGGTGGTGAACAGGGCGATCTGCGGATCTTGCAGGCCCTCCGGTGCTCGCGGGTTGGGTCGGGGCGTGATGATCTGAACGGAGGAGATCTCCTCGTTCAGCAGGAAGCGGGTCACATCGACCTCGTGCACCAGCGAATCCTTGACGATCATGGCGCTGTCGAAATGAGGTGGCACGCTCGGGTTTCGGTGGATGCAGTGCAAGAGCAGGGGGCGCCCCAATTGCCCCGAGTGGAGGAGGGCCGCGAGTTGCCGGTACTCGGGATCGAATCGGCGCATGAAACCCACTTGTATGAGCTTCGTGCCCAGCTCCGCTTCACGCGCGACCACTTCGAGTGATGTGGCGACGTCGGTAGTGAGGGGCTTCTCGCACATCACCGGCTTGCCGTGCTCGAGGCACGCAAGCAGTTGCTTCTCATGGGCCGGGCCGGGAGTGGCCAGCAGTACGGCGTCGACGTCAGGGTCCGCGATCGCATCTAGCGGATCTTCGACGACGCGGCATCCCGGGATGGTCGCGGCGAGTCGCGCAGCCTTCTCGACGACGTAGTCGTTGACCACCGCGACCCGGGCACCAGAGATTGTGGAGGTAATGCGTGTGACGTGATCGGCGCCCATCATTCCGACGCCCAGTACGGCGATGCGGAGGTTCCGGCTTGCGGTCATCGGGGAACGAACTCCTGACGTTGTCAGTGGAAGCGAACGGAACCTATCCCGCAGCCCTCCAGATACTTTCGAGTGCGTTGCGCGATCGGCAAGGGGACGTGGGGGGCGCAGGGATAGAGGTCTTGCTCGACGATGGCGAATACGTCTATATCGAGCGTGTCGATCGCCGCGAGGACAGACGGCATGTCCGGGATTCCCAGCGGAGGCTCGATCATGACGGCGAGCTGCACGGCTTCACCGAACGGCAGGTCGCCGGCTTCGACCGTGGCCCGGACCTCGGGATCGACCTGCTTGAGGTGCAAGTAGCCGATACGCTCGGCCGCGCGCGCGATGATCGCGAGATTGTCGCCACCGCAGTAGCTGATGTGCCCGGTGTCGAGGCACAGATTGACGAATTTTTCGTCGGTGGCATCGAGAAAACGATACACCCGCTCCTCCTCGTCGATATGGCTGTCGGCGTGCGGGTGGTACTGCGCTTCGACACCGTACTGCTCGAACATTCTCTTGCCCAACTCGTTCATTCCTGCGGTCTTGTTCGTCCATTGTTCCGCGGTGAGGTTGCGATCTTCGAGGACCTTGCCGCTGCCCGGATCGCGCCACATCTCGGGGATCACGACGACGTGCCGGCCACCGACAGCCGCAGTGAGGGCGGCGACGTCCTCGATCCGGGACCAGACGGCTTCCCGGGAATCGGGTCGATGCAGGTGCTCGAACACCGTCCCGGCGGACAGTTTCAGGCCGCGGGCGTCGAGTTCGTCACGCAGCTTCTCCGGCTGGGTGGGCAGGTAGCCGTACGGGCCCAGTTCGATCCATTCATAACCGGCTGCGGACACCTCGTCGAGGAAGCGGTCGTAGGAAATCTGCCGCGGGTCGTCGGCGAACCAGACACCCCAGGAATCAGGGGCTGATCCGACGCGGATCGCGCTCATCTCGGCGCTCCTTTCGGGTTCTTGGGTAGTCGCTCTAGTTTCCGGAGGGACGCAGGAAGGGGCGTTGGATCTTCTTCCACTGTGCGTACGTCTCGTAGGCGGTTCGGGTCGAGTCGAGCGTGGACGTGGAAGACACCGGAACGTCCCACCAGGATTCACTGTCCGGGCCCGGGGAACGCGGATCGGTTTCCACGTGGATGACAGTAGTCGTCTCGCCGGCCTTCGCGACCTTGACGGCGTCGGCGAACTCCGCAGCTGTCTGCACGCGAATGACATCTACGCCGAGACTGGCTGCGTTGGCTGCCAAGTCGACCGGGAGCACCTCGCCGTCGAGCCGGCCCGATGCGCCGCGGCGACGGTACTCCGTGCCGAATCTCTGGGATCCCACCGACTCGGAAAGCGATCCGATCGAGGCGAAACCGTGATTCTGCACCAGGATGACGATGAGCTTGAGATTCTCCTGCACTGCAGTCACCAGCTCGGTGGCCATCATGAGGTACGAACCGTCACCGACCATGACGAAGACGTCGCGGTCGGGACAGGCCATTTTGACGCCGACTCCGCCGGCGATCTCGTATCCCATGCAAGAGAAGCCGTATTCGACGTGGTAGCCCTTCGCATCACGCGTCCGCCACAGCTTGTGGAGGTCGCCGGGCAGGGAACCAGCGGCGCCGACCACGACGTCACGTGGGTCCGACAGGGTGTTCGCCAAGCCGATCACCTGGCTCTGGTTCACCTGCCGAGTGTCGTCGGTGATGCGGTACGCCGACTCGACTTTCGCTTCCCAGCGGGATACGAGCTCGCGTGTCCGCGTGCGGTACTCCTCGGATACGCGATAGTCGCCGAGCAAGGGGCCGAGCGCCTCGAGCGCTTCCCGGGCATCCGCGATGACGCTGACTCCGCCCTGTTTCACCGAATCGAGCGATGCCACATTGATATTGACGAACTGCACGTTCGGGTGTGCGAACGCGGTCCGCGACGCCGTCGTGAAATCGCTGTACCTGGTACCGATGCCGATGACCACATCGGCGTCGGTGGCCAACGTGTTGGCCGCCGTGGTTCCGGTCGAGCCGATGGCTCCCAGCGACTGTGGGTGATCGGAAGCGAGCGATCCCTTGCCTGCCTGCGTCAGACCGACAGCGACGCCGGTCTGCTCGACGAACGCGACGAGGGCGTCGGTCGCACCGGAGTAGATGACACCACCACCGGCGATGATGAGCGGGTTCTGTGCCGAGCGAATGATATCGGCAACGCGGGTGAGCACGGACCGTTCGGGCAGGTGCCGGGCGACGTGCCAGGTGCGAGGGGCGAAGAGCGAGCGCGGCCAGTCGAATGCCTGTGCCTGAACGTCCTGCGGGATGGCGACCGTGGCGGCGCCGGTCTCGGCCGGGTCGGTCAGCACGCGCATCGCTCCGAGCAGCGCCGCCGGCAGCTGCTCCGGGCGCCACACCCGGTCGAAGTATCGCGACAGCGGCTTGAAGGCGTCGTTGACGGTGACATCACCGCTGGACGGCAATTCGAGTTCCTGGAGAACCGGGGCACTCGCACGGGTCGCGAACGTGTCGGCAGGCAGCAGTAGCACCGGCAACCGGTTGATCGTGGCGAGTGCCGCACCGGTAAGCATGTTGGTCGAGCCCGGCCCGACACTGCTGGATACCACCCACGTCTGCAGGCGGTTCTTCTGCCGCGCGTACGCGACGGCTGTGTGCACCATCGCCTGCTCGTTGCGGCCGGGCACGTAAGGCAACTCGGGTGTGGTCCCGGCTTCGGCGGCGTCGATCTCCGCCTGCAGCAGCGCCTGTCCCACACCGGCCACGTTGCCGTGGCCGAAGATGCCGAGGCAACCGGCGAAGAACCGGTTCCGTGCGCCGTCCCGCTCCACATACTGGTTTTCGAGGAACCTGAGGGCCGCCTGGGCCACAGTGAGGTGCACGGTGCCCTCGGCGTCGGGATCTTCGTTCTCCGATCGAGGCGCGATGGTCACCACGTCATGCTCCGTTCGGAAAGGTGGAGCGGTGCAGGGGCAGTCGTGGATCGACGGTCTGGTGCTCCCAACTGGTGCGGACCCAGGCGTGCGCCGGGTCGTCGCAGATCTTCCAGGACCGCTCGTCGCTGGGACCGGCCATGACGTTCAGGTAGTACATGTGGTGGCCGGGTGCGGCAATCGACGGGCCGTGATACCCGTGCGGAACGAGGACGACGTCGCCGGTTCGTACTTCCTCGAGCACCTCGATCGGCCGCTCGGGTGTGCCGTACACGCGGTGGTAGCCGAATCCGGTGCCACTGAAATCTGTTGTCCGCGAATGTGCCTGGGCGATCTCGAAATAGTAGATCTCCTCCAGCTGGGATTCGGCAGCGCTGTTTTCGTCGTGCTTGTGGCTCGGATACGACGACCAGTTGCCGCCGGGCGTGATCACCTCGCACGCGATGATCGAATCTGCCTCGAACCGGTCTGCGGTCGCGAAGTTGTGCACCTGCCGGCTGCAGTTGCCCGCGCCGCGCAGTTCGACGGACACGTCTGCGGCGGGTACATATCGGAACGGGAACTTCTGCCGGGCCCGGGCGCCGCAGAGCGCGAAGCGTCCACCGTTCGAGGCCGTCATCCGGTAGGCGGAGTCGATGCCGACATACGCGAAGTCGGTGGGACCGTCGAACACCGATCGTCGCCCGGCGAGGACGAACTCCTCGGTCGCGCAGGACACCGTCACCGATCCCGAGAGGGGAACGACGAGAATTTCTTCTGCGCCGGTGTCGAATTCCGCAGAGCCGTCGAGAGGAAGTGTCAGAACGCGCAGGCTCGACTCGGTCCAGCCCGCGGATTCGGGCGTCACCTCGAGGTCGAAGGGGCCGGTGGCGGCCGAGCCGACGGGCAGGTAATACTTGCTGCTCATCGCATCCCCTCCGGCGCGGTCAGTGGCGAGTCGCGATGCGCACAGGGGACGAACGTGTCAGACATCGATGACCTCCGCAGTGTCGACTTCGGCACGTGCGCGTACCTCCTCGGCCGTCGGCATCGCCGTGGAGCATTCGAGGCGGGACGCCACAATCGCCCCTGCGGCATTGGCGTATCGCAGTACTTTCTCGAGCGGCCATCCGGACAGAAGTCCGTGGCACAGGGAGCCGCCGAAGCTGTCACCTGCGCCGAGTCCATTGACCACCTGCACGTCGATCGCGGGTACGGTGACGCGCTGGCTGCGCGTCTTTCCGAGCACACCATGCGGGCCCTGTTTCACTATCGCGAGTTCGACACCGAAGTCGAGGAGGGCGTCGGCGGCGTTGTCCGCGTCGGTCTCACCGACCGCGATCTCACATTCTTCGCGGTTGCCCACCGCAATGGTGACGTGTCGGAGAGCGCGCTGCATCTGCACGGTGGCCTCGGCCGCACAGGCCCAGAACATCGGCCGGTAGTCGAGATCGAGAACGGTGTGCTGCTGAAGGCCCCGCGATTGCCAGGCTGCGAAATGAGCACTGCGACTCGGTTCCTCGGACAGTCCGGTCGCCGTGGACCAGTACAGCTTCGCCTCTCGCACTGCGGCGGTGTCGATGTGCTCGGGGGAGATCTGCAAGTCGGGGGCCGCGGGCTTGCGGTAGAAATACAGCGGAAAGTGGTCCGGGGGAAAGATCTCACAGAACGTGACCGGTGTCGGGTATGCGGGGTCGATGTGCACGTAACGGTTGTCTACTCCGAGGTCGGTGAGCGCCGAGCGCACGAACCGTCCGAACGGATCGTCGCCGACGCCGGAGATGAGGGCACTGCGGCAACCGAGGCGCGCGGCGGCGACGGAGACATTGGCTGCGCTGCCGCCGAGGAACTTGCCGAATGTCTCTACCTGCTCGAGCCCGACCCCGGTCTGGAGTGGGTAAAGGTCGACCCCACAACGACCGATAGCGAGGACATCCCAGCCGGGGCGGCTGCGGTGCGTGCTGTCCGTGGTCAATGCTGACTCCCGGGAGGTCGTTGCGGCGCTCTGCGCTGGTGTGAGATCTGATGGAGACTGTTCTCCACATCGCGCGCACTGTCAACGCTTTGTCCTGACATTAAGACGTAACGTTCACCGGGTGTTAGTCTTTTCAGCGCCGCTCTGGGCGGGAACGAGGATCGGGGTGATCCGTGTGAGTGCGCAGCTCGCAGTCGAGCTCGACAGATCCAGCCCCATCCCGCTCTATTTTCAGCTGGCACAAAGGATCGAGAAGGCGATCATCGCTGGCGAACTCGCGCCGGGAGATCGATTCGAGAACGAACTCTCACTGGCCAAGCGTCTCAATCTCTCGCGCCCCACAACTCGGCGTGCGATCCAGGAAGTCGTCGACAAGGGGTTGCTCGTCCGAAAGCGCGGTGTGGGGACGCAGGTGGTGCACAGTACGATGCACCGGCCGGTGGAGCTGACGAGTCTGTTCGACGACCTCACCAGGACGGGGCAGAGCCCCACCACTACGCTGCTCGAGTTTCGCGTGACGGCGCCCGGAGCGAACGTCGCGGCCGAACTCGGCCTGGAGCACGGCGCGGAAGTGGCGTGCATCCGGCGACTCCGCGGCGCCAACGGGGAGCCTCTCGCGCTGTTGACGAACTTCCTCCCGATTGCCCTCGCGCCGGACCCGGAGGAACTGGAAGAGTCCGGGTTGTATGCCGCACTGCGAGCACGCGGAGTGCACATTCGGTTGGCTCGGCAGCGGATCGGCGCATCACTGGCGACCGACGCCGAGGCACTGCTGCTCGAGGAGAAGGCCGGTGCACCGTTGCTGACCGTGAACCGGACTGCCTTCGACGATTCCGGCCGCGCTGTCGAATGCGGTAGCCACTGCTACCGGGCGTCTCGCTACAGCTTCGACACGACCGTCGTCGACAAATAGGCCTCGAGTCCGGTACCTCGACACGAAGAACGCGCCCGGCAAGGTGCCGGGCGCGTTCGATGGTCGTGACGAGATCAGACTTTCAGCTTCGCGAGCGCGACGTCTTCCTTGTCGAGTTCGAGGAGCGGGGTGCGCGAGTTCTCCTTCGCGGTGGCGGCGGAGGCTCCGGCGACGAGTGCGCACACTGCTGTGAAGACTGCGACGGGCACCCAGTTCTTGGGGTCGGCACCGCGGAGTGCCTGGGCGATGGTGGGGGCGAATCCGGCGAGCGCGAACCCGAGCTGCGTGCCGATCGCCATGCCGGAGTAGCGAACTCGGGACGAGAACATCTCGGCGTAGAAGGCGGGCCAGATGGCGTTGGTCCCGGCGTACACGCCACCCATGAGCAGGATTCCGGCGAGGAAGATCAGTGTGACGTTGCCGGTGCCGATCGCGGCGAAGTACAGGAAGATTCCGGCGGCGGAGCCGATCGCGCCACCGATGAAGACGGGCTTGCGGCCGATGCGGTCGGACAGGATGCCGAGCAGCGGCTGTGAAATGAGCGCGACGCAGTTGGCGGCGATCGCGACCCACAGCATGGTGGTCCGGCTCATCCCGATTTCCGGAGTGGTGGCGTACGCGAGGCCGAATACGGAGAAGACGGTGCTGACGACGGCGATGAATGCGCAGAACACGACCCGCAGTACGTCACGCCAGTGCGTGCGGAACAGGTCGACGACGGGAAGTGGCGCGGGGGCCTCGTCCAATGCCTCCTTGTTCGCAATGAAGATGTCGGGCTCTTCGAGCTTGCGACGCACGATGTAGGCGACGACGAGGACGAGGAGGCTGCACCAGAACGGGACACGCCAGCCCCAGCTGTAGAGGGTCTCGTCCGGCATCGCGGCGACCGGGATGAACGCGAGGCTGGCGACGATGAAGCCGGCCTGGGTGCCGGTCAAGGTCCAGCTGCAGAAGAATCCGCGACGGTGGGCGGGGGAGTGCTCGAGGGTGAGGGAACCGGCTCCTGACTGCTCGCCGGCAGCGGAGATGCCCTGACAGATACGCAGGAGAACCAGCAGCGCCGGTCCGACCATGCCCGCGGTTTCCGAAGAAGGCAGACAACCGATCAGGAAGGTGACGACACCCATGAGCACCAGGCAGAACATCATCACCTTCTTGCGCCCGGCCCGGTCGCCGAAGTGTCCGACGAACACCGCACCGACCGGACGTGCGACGTAAGAAATGCCGAAGGTGGCCAGCGACAGCAACAGCGGGTTCTTCGAGCCTTCGAAAAACACGTGGGGGAACACCAGCGCAGCAGCCGAGGCGAAGATATAGAAGTCGTAGTACTCGAGCAGGCTGCCGAAGAAGGCGGCTTTCGCGGCCTTCTTCGCGTTGGTGGGATCGGCGTTGGGGTCGACGGCGGAACGGCCGTTGCCGTCACCGCCTCGACCGGAGACTCCGGTGCCGTAGTCGATGGTCATCGATACTCCTGGGGAGCGAGGAGGGCGAACACGCTGCGCTCGGCGAGCGGCTGTTCGAAGGTTGTGCAAGCAAGGTAACCCCCGTCACACGCTCTCGTCAATAATGGTCGAAATGGTTAGTTCATAATTTCCCGGGCTGCTGGAGGTAGGCGAGGACGACGTCACCGAGCATCGTGCGCAGGTGGGGGCGGTTCTCGGCGCCCGTGAGATCCCAGTCGAACAGCGCTCTGAAGGTGTACCGGTTGGCTACGCGAAAGACGCAATACGCGCTGATGAGCATGTGAATATCGAGGGCGGTCGTATCGGCACGGAAGATTCCGGCATCCTGCCCGCGCTGAAGAATTTTCTCGAGTGTGCGGATGGCGGGGGTCTGCGTTTCCTGTAGGCCCTCGGCCTGGCTGAGATTCGCGCCCCGATTCGTGTTCTCGATGGCGACCAGCCGGATGAAGTCGGGGTGCGCCTCGTGGTGATCGAAGGTCAATTCGGCGAGCGCTCTGATCGCCTCCGACGGATCGAGGTGGTCGATGTCGAGCTGCGACTCTTCGTAGCGAATCTCCTCGTACGCGCGCTGGAGCACCGCTCGATACAGGCCGTCCTTGTCGCCGAAGTAGTAGTAGAGCATCCGCTTCGTCGTGGCGGTCTTGGCTGCGATCTCGTCGATGCGGGCACCGGACAAACCTTTGTCGGCGAACTCCTTCATCGCCACGCGAAGGATGTCCTCCTTGGTCTTCTCGGGATTCCGAGTGCGTTTGGCACCCTCGTGCCGGGGTGTCTTCTCCGTAGCGTCACTTCGTGTCATCCCGAGAACTCCTGTTCATCGCTGTTGCTTTCGCGCGGTATGGAGGTATGCTACCGTGACATAACTCACTAGATAGTTAATTAGCTCCCGTAAGTCCTCTCCCGGAAGTGAGCACCATGATTTCTCCCGACCTCGACACCGTTGCCGTATCCCGCCCGTCGTACCTGTGCGGGCTCATCGGTTCGGGAATCTCGAAGTCCCTGACGCCTCCTCTGCACGAGTCGGAGGGTCAGGCGCAGGGAGTCGGGTACGTCTACCGCATTCTCGATCTCGACACGCTCGCGCTGGGTGAGGATGGGTTGCCACGGCTCCTCGCCTCGGCGAAGCTGCTCGGATTCGATGGTCTCAACATCACGCATCCCTGCAAGCAGGCCGTCATCCCGTTGCTCGACGACCTGTCGGACGATGCGCGCACGCTCGGCGCGGTCAACACGGTGCACATCGCTAATGGACGGCTCATCGGCCACAACACCGACTGGTCCGGATTTGCGCGGAACATGGAGGAGGGCCTCGGCGGCGCGCCGACCGATCGTGTGGTCCAGCTAGGCGCAGGCGGCGCGGGCGCGGCCGTCGCATACGCGGCGCTGACCCGTGGGGTCCTGCACTTCACGATCATCGATGCCGACGCCACCCGTGCACAGCTGCTGCGGGATTCACTCGCCGCCATGTTCCCGGACCGCGTCGTCGTCTCCGGTGACCTCTCCGCGGTGCCCGCCGCTGTCGGGCAAGCGCAAGGTCTCATCAATGCAACCCCGCTCGGAATGGCGCAGCACCCCGGTATGGCGCTGGATGCCGAACTGCTCCGGCCCGACCTATGGGTTGCCGACGTCGTCTACCGGCCAGCAGAAACTGAGCTTCTGCGACGTGCCCGCGACATCGGGGCGCGCACCCTCAGCGGTATCGGAATGGCCGTCGGACAGGCGGTCGATTCGTTCCGCATCTTCACCGGACTCGAACCCGACGTCCTGCGGATGCAGGAGCACATGCGACGGCTGCTCGCCGAAGAGGACAGCGCCACCCTCGCCGCATCACCGTCGTGAACCGTGACGGGGCCCTCGCAGGCAGGGGGATTCGGCGGCAACCTCGACCAGCGACGTCCTTGTCTTCGGGACGTCCTTGTCTCCGGGTTGCTGATCGCAACGGGCTTGGCAGGGTTGGTGAGGACCAAGGTCGATGCAATCTGGCCTCGCGCTTGGCGCTTGGCATTTGCATGACGGCATGCCGGCTCTGCAACAGGAGTGGTCCTGTTGCAGAGCCGGCAAGTGTGTGTCGCGCCTCGGGGGTCAGGCCGCTCGGGGTCGGGCCTGGTTGTGCGCGGGGATGGGTGTGCGTTCCCAGTCGACTTGCCGGGGCGGAATGAAGGCGGGGTGCCGGTCTGCCCCCATTTCGATTTCCCAGTCACTGTGGTGGAGCAGTCGGTGATGGAACCCGGTCCACGCGACCCCGTCGACCGCGAACAGCGACGGGTCGGTCGCGCAGGCGCCGCGCTGATCTTCTGCGCTGGCGCCGGTGTGGTTGGCGTGGTCGGCGAGGTCTTTGACGTTGATGTGGAGGGAGACGTGGGGTCGTTCTCCGCCTTCTTCGCCGGCGATTGCGGAGTTGAGGTAGCGGCGCAGCAGTTCGGTGAATCCGTCGGCCCTGCGCTGTCCGGGGGTGCGGGTGTCTGTGGTTCCGTCCTGCGCGGGTCGCGGCTGGGAGAGTCCGGAGAGCGCGGAGAGCAGCATTTCGCCGGTGACGGCGTCGAGGTCGCCTTTGACGGCGACGCGTCCGTTGAGTGTTCGGGAGGCGTGGAATTCGTTGAGTTCGGTGTCTTCGGCGGGCGGCGGGTCGTCGGATTCGAAGGCGCGTTCGAGTCGCGCGATGACGGCCCGCACGGCGTCGGTGTTGGCGGTAGGACCGCTCGCCGCGTACAGCAATGCGGTGCGGCAGTCGTCCATCGCTTCGAGTGGCATGCCTTTGGGCGGTCTCTCGCAGAATTTCATGATCAGTGCGGCGTGCTCCGCCGACATTGTGGTGTCGAAGTATGCGTCCGCGATTTCCGGTTGGGAACGTAAACCTCGTCCCAACATCACGATTCGTCCCGCCGCACCGACCTCGAGCAATGTTGTGGAGGCCAGCCACATCTTGGTGTTCGGAAACCCGAGCACATCGACCTTGCAGCGGTGGTCGACGGCACCGACGAGCCTGACCCGCAAAGCCTCGAGTCGCTGAATCTCCTCCGACACAGCAACCACCGATTCGAGCAACTCGGCCTCGGCCAGACGCCACGCATCACCGACCGCAGTCGCCAAAATCTCGCCCGGCAACGCCCCCTGGATATCCTCCCCGACCCCCATGATCGAATCCTACTTCGAACGCATGTTCGAGTCAATGGCCCGCCACCCCGCCCAACGACATCGTCGTCAAGCGGACAATGGGGGCATGGCAACTACCGGGGTGGTCCGTAGCTGGGACATCGGGAGGATTTCAGCTCCGTCGCGGGCCCAGGCTTCCGTTCGCTGACGCCAGGACAGCACGTCACCTTCGAACCCGAGAGAGTGGTCAGCGGGACGCAGGACGGCCACAACTACCGCGCACTCGATGTTCGAAGGTGACGGAGACCAGCCGCGACCACCCGATCAGGACACCGGCTGTACGGTCCTCAGACAACTCGACTTCTGAGCCCCTGAGGATTCGGGTGCACTGATCGCATCGATGTGCGCGCGAGGGGTTGAACTGCTGGGTCTGCGAGGGCGACGATGTCAGACTCGTTCGAAGACAGCAGCGAGTCCCTGGCCGCCTCCGATGCACATCGTTTCGAGTCCGTAGCGGGTTTCGCGGCGGTCCATTTCCCGCAGCAGGGTGGCGAGAATCCGCCCACCGGTGGCACCGACGGGATGCCCGAGGGAGATGCCCGATCCGTTGGGGTTGAGTCGCTCGTCGGTGGGGTCGAGGCCCCAGGTTCTGAGCACCGCGAGGGCCTGCGCGGCGAAGGCCTCGTTCAGCTCGATTACGCCCATGTCGGACAGCGACAGTCCAAGTTGTCCGAGAGCCTTCTCCGTCGCCGGCACGGGACCGATGCCCATCGTGCGCGGTGGAACTCCGGCCACTGCCCAGGACGCCATACGGGCGAGCGGCCTCAGCCCGAGCTCCTTGGCCTTCTCGGCGGTGGTCACGATGCACACGGCGGCACCGTCGTTCTGCCCGCTGGCGTTACCCGCGGTGACGGTCGATGCCGAGTCGATCTTGGAGCGGATGGCGCGGAGCTTCGACAACGACTCCACCGTGGTGTCGGCCCGCGGGTGCTCGTCGGTGTCCACCACGACGGGTTCGGACTTTCGTTGCGGCACAGTGACACCGACGATTTCCTCGGCGAAACGGCCGGCCCGCTGTGCCGCCACCGCCCGCTGATGCGACTGCACTGCGAGCGCGTCCTGATCTTCGCGGCTGATGTCGAACTCTGCCCGCAGATTCTCGGCAGTCTCGATCATGCCGCCCGGAACAGGGAAGTTGTCGCCGCCTGCGGTGACGCGGGCGCGGGCGAGGCGATCGGCGAGCTGCACGCCCTCGCCCTTCACTCCCCAGCGAATGTTGGGGTGGGTGTAGAACTCAGCCTGGCTCATCGATTCGGTACCGCCGGCGAGGACGAGGTCGTTGCCGCCGGACGCGACCTGCAATACCGCGGTGATGACCGCCTGCAGGCCGGATCCGCATCGGCGATCCACCTGCATCCCGGGAACGTCGATACCGAGGCCGGCGTCGAGCGCGGCGATCCGGCCGATCGCCGGAGCCTCCCCGCCCGGAGATGCTTGACCGAGGATGACGTCGTCGATCGCGCTGCCGGCGATGCCGGTTCGTTCGACGAGTGCGGTGATGACGGTGGCAGCGAGACTTTGGGGAGTGAGGTCTTTGAACACTCCGCCGAAACGCCCTACCGGGGTGCGCAGGGGCTCACAGATGACGACGTCACGCATGGGAAACCTTTCATAGCTGTTCTGAACGGACCACGTCAGCGATTGACTGTGGCGAGGTCGCGTTCGATGTCGTGCGCGGCATGACGCAGCGCGGGAATCAGATCGGAGTACAGGTCGTCGAGGCTGTACCGGGCAGCATGGGTGGAGATGTTGACAGCCGCCACCGTCTCGCCGGAGGCCGACCGAATGGGCGCAGCCATCGAGCGCAGCCCCGCCTCGAGTTCCTGGTCGAGTAGGCAGTAGTCGTTCTTCCGAACCTCGAGAATTGCTGATCTCAGATCAGCGGGAGCGCTGATGGTGCGTTCGGTGAGCGGCTCGATCTCGATCCGCGAGAGATACGCGTCGAGTTCCTCGTCGGACAGTCCGGCCAACAGCACGCGTCCCATCGAGGTGGCATAAGCCGGGAACCGCGTGCCGATGGTGATGCCCACCGTCATGATTCTGCTGACCGGCACCCTTGCGACGTACACGATGTCGTCGCCGTCGAGAATCGACACCGACGACGACTCGTGCACCTGGTGACTGAGCTTCTCGAGGTGCGGCTGCGCAACCTCGGGCAGCGAGAGGCTCGACAGGTAGCTGTAGCCCAGTTCGAGTACGCGCGGCGTGAGCCAGAATGCCGAACCGTCGGTGGCCACGTACCCCAGTTCGACGAGTGTCAGCAGGAAGCGACGCGCGGTGGCCCGGGTGAGATCGGTCGCGCGGGCGACATCGCTGAGTGTGCGTCGCTGGTTCTGCTGGTCGAAGCAGCGGATCACCGCGAGGCCACGGGCCAGCGACTGCACGTAGTCGGGGGAGGGGAGAATCTTCTCCGTCGGTTCGGTTGCGGTCATGTCTGCGAATCATCCTCGCTGTCACCCGGCGACAGGTCGGCGAGGGCCTTCTTTCCGAGCGCAAAACCTCGGTTGCTGTTGGGAACACCGGCATAGACGGCGGTGTGCAGCAGTACTTCGCCGATCGTGTCCGCATCGACGCCGCCGCGCAGCGCCGCGCGAATGTGCATGTCCAGTTCGTGCTCGTTGCCGACGGCGGTGAGGACGGCGATGGTGAGAAGGCGCCGCGTCGTGTGGTCGAGGCCCGGCCGTGCCCAGATGTCACCCCAGGCCGTGCGGGTGATGAAGTCCTGGAATGGTGCGGTGAACTCTGTGGTCCCCTCGATCGACCGATCGACGTGTGCGTCACCGAGAACGGAGCGTCGTACCTTCATGCCCTCGGCGTGCGCTGCCCGGCGTCCTCGTGCGTACCCACCACCGAGAATGTGCTCGCGCAGCAAGGCGGTGACGGCACCGGCCTGTTCGAGGTTGGCCACGTGCGCAGCGGGGGAGAGGATTTCGAATCGAGCACCCGCGATCCCGTCGGCGAGCACCTGCATGACGGAGGGCGGTGTCGACGGATCGTCGGCGCCGGCCAGAACAAGCGTGGGTGCGGCGATGCGGGAGAGATCGGCGGTGAAGTCCCAATCGGCCAGAGCGTCGCAGCATGCGGCGTAACCCTCGGGGGAGGTCGCCGCGATCATCTCCCGGTAATGCCGCACGAACTCGGGATCACGCTTGGCGAGCCCCTCGCTGAACCATCGTGCCACGACGGCATCCGCAAGTGACTCCGGACCGTCGGTGCGCGAGGCGGCAGCACGCTCCACCCATGCGTGCGGTTCGCCGAACTTCGCTGCCGTGCACAGCAGCGACAGGGACAGCACCCGGCGCGGAGCGTGGGCTCCGAGCCATTGCGCAATGGCGCCGCCCATCGAGAGCCCCACGATATGGGCGGCCTCGACATCGAGGACGTCGAGCACCGCGAGGACGTCTTCGGAGAGTTCGCGCACGGAGTACGGCCCGTCCGGTGCGGGCGACTCGCCGTGGCCGCGCTGATCGACGGCGACGACCCGGCAGTCGTCGGACAGCGCAGCGATCTGCGGATCCCACATCGACCGATTGGAGCCGAGGGAGCCGAGCAGTACCACGACGGGGGCGTCGGGCGATCCGTTCCTGGGGCCGGAGACTTCATGTGCGAGTGCGACTGTCATCGCGTTCCTTCCCGTCCGCGGGTCACTGTGTCCAGTGCGCGGTCGACGATGTCGTAGGCGTGGCCGAGGTAGCCGGCCGGGTCGAGAAGCGCGCGGATCTCGTGCGCCTCGAGGTGTTCGAGAAGCGCGGGATCCTCGTCGAGGGGACGTCCCGTGCGGCAGGCGGCAGTCACGAGGTCGCGCGCGTTGTGGGTGCGCGTGGACAGGGCGCCGGTGACCCGTTCGGCGAGCAGAAGTCCCCCGGTGAGGTCGAGGTTGCGGGCCATCGCGTCGGGATGCACCTCGAGGTCGCCGAGGCAGTCGGCGATGCGGGCGACGGCCCCGCCGGTGAGGCGCAGCAGGTCCGTGAGTGTTTCCCATTCGGCGTGCCAAGCTCCCGCCGCCCGTTGCTGCTCATGGTCCATGGAGGCGAGGACAGTGGCGACGAGGCCGGGAACGCGTCGGGCGCCGGCACGGGCGGCGATGGCGGCCACCGGGTTGCGTTTGTGTGGCATGGCGGAGGAACCACCGGGCGTGCCCTCGCTGACCTCTCCGATTTCGGTGGCGGAGAGGAAGACGATGTCGGTGGCGATCTTGGAGACCGCACCGGCCGCGGTTCCGAGGGCCGAGGCGAGGATCGCGATGCGTGTGCGGTCGGTGTGCCAAGGGACGTCCTGACGCGGCAGACCGAGTTCGTCGGCGAGGGCGTCCGCCACCTCGAGGCCGTGCGGATAGAGCGCCGCCGACGTTCCTGCCGCGCCGCCGAGCTGCACCGGCAGATCAGTGAGCGCGTCGTCCAGGTTGCGGGAAGCTCTGTGCAGTGCGGTCATCCAGCCCGCGGCGAGAACGCCGAAGGTGGTGGGCAGTGCCTGCTGTCCGAGTGTGCGGCCGGCGATCGGCGTGGTGCGTTGCGCCCGCGCCAGCGCCTCGGCGCACACGAGCGCCTCATCCAGCAATGCCAGTACGTGAGCGCCCGCTCGGCGGGCCAGAAGCACGAGCGCAGTATCGAGGATGTCCTGACTCGTCGCACCTTTGTGGACATGACCTCCGGGGACGGCAGGATCGGCGGCCGCGAGTTCGGTACGCATAAGTTTCACGAGCGGTATCACGGGATTGCCGCCCGCCGCCGCTGCCTCACCGAGGTCACCGACGTCGATGGTGCCCGCGGCAACCAACTGCCCGAACAACGACGAGATGGTGTCGGCGGACGTGGTGGGGATGACTCCGCATTTTCCCTCCGCCCTGGCCAAGGCAGCTTCCACCTCGACCATCGCGGTCACCCATGCCTGGTCGGAGAGCAGCGTCGACAACTCCCCGGCGCCGAACGTCGGGTCGAACAATGCGCCTCGGATGGGCGAATTCACGCGAAATCCTTTCACCGATCGGTTACAGGGCGAAGAACGGCGTTTCCCGTCCTTCCGCATTCTGCACGTGGATCGTCAGGTGGTACCCGCGATCGGTCTTCGCGGCGATCAACTTCGGACGGTCCGCTTCGGGAACGGCGGCGAGGACGGGGTCCGCTTCATGAGCCTCGGTGTCCTCGGGAAAGTAGAGACGGGTGTAGAGACGCTCGAGCATTCCGCGGGCGAAGAGACCGACGTTGATGTGGGGCGCCTCCGCAGTGCCGTTCTCCGCGGGGAGAGCGCCGGGCTTGACCGTGTGCACCACGATCGTGCCGGTGTCGTCGGCGAATACTCGTGCCAGACTCCGGAAACCGGCCGGAGTCGCCTCCGCCGCACCGCGGGGATCGGCGGGAGTGTCGAAGCGGCCTTCGGCATCGGCCTGCCAGGTCTCGATCATCGCGTCCACGATGGGCTGCCCGGCGCCGTCGAGCACCGTGAAGGAGACGTCGACGCGTCCCGGCGCATCCTCGGGAACAGTGGTGCCGCTGTTCTCCCAGCGGGGTAGCAGGCCGATGTGCACATACGGTCCCACCGTTTGGGAGGGGGTGACGCCGAAGGGCACTTCGTCCTGACTGCGCGCGAAGACGGGGTAGCGGGGTGCGTCGGGATTCTGGGTGTCGATCATCAGTGGCCCCCTGTCTCGGTGGACGGCTCGAACGGAGTGGCGTCCCGGCCGCGCAGGACGATGTCGAATCTGAACCCGACCGCCCAGTTCTCGCGGGTGTGGTCGTAGTCGAACGTAGCGATCATCCGCTCGCGAGCGGCTTCGGGAACCGAGTTGTAGATCGGATCCTGGAAGAAGAACGGATCGTCCGGAAAGTACATCTGGGTGACCAGTCGCTGCGTGAACGCCTGGCCGAACAGGGAGAAGTGGATGTGCGCCGGCCGCCAGGCGTTGTGGTGATTGCCCCACGGGTAGGCGCCGGGCTTGACGGTGGTGAATTCGTAGTGGCCCTGCTTGTCCGTCAGGCAACGAGCCACACCGTTGAAGTGGGGATCGAGAGGTGCCGGCCAGGAGTCGTTCTTGTGGCGGTAGCGTCCGCCGGCGTTGGCCTGCCACACCTCGATGAGGGTGTCGGGGATCGGTTTGCCGGCGCTGTCGAGGACCCGCCCGTGGACGATGATGCGCTGTCCCTGCGCCTCGCCACCGTTGGCGTGAGTCATGTCGTTCTCGCCCTTGGCGACATCGCCGTCACCGAAGACCGGGCCCGTGATCTCGCCCAGACGCTGGGGAATCAGGATCAGGTCATTCTTGGGACTGCGTAACCGGGTCGTCTTGTACTCGGGGAAGAGCAACGGCGCATTGGCTTCGTGCCCAGCCCGGTGCGCTGGTAGGTGCAGCATGAAATCCTCGCGTTCTCGATGTGAACAGTCGCCCGCTATACGTACATAGTAGGCGGGATCTGTGATGGGGCCAACAGCCGGGGCGGAACTTGTTCGCAATGTGGATGGGTGTTCACTGTGTGAACATTTTCGGGTAGCCTGGGTCACATGGTCAACAAAGTCTTCCCAACAGCGGCCGAGGCTGTTGCCGATGTCCCCGACGGTGCGTCCCTTGCCGTGGGCGGCTTCGGCCTCGTCGGCATCCCCTCGGTGCTGATCGACGCCCTCCTCGCGCAGGGTGCGACCGACCTCGAGACCGTCAGTAACAACTGCGGCACCGATGGTTTCGGTCTCGGGCTCCTGCTCGAGCAGCACCGCATCCGCCGCACGATCAGCTCGTACGTGGGCGCCAACAAGGAATTCGCGCGCCAATACCTGAGCGGCGAACTCGAGGTGGAACTCACTCCCCAAGGCACGTTGGCGGAGCGCATGCGCGCCGGGGGAGCGGGCATTCCCGCCTTCTACACCCCGGCGGGGGTGGGAACGCAGGTCGCGGAGGGCGGACTGCCGATCCGTTACGACGGCCAGGGCGGTATCGCCGTGGCAAGCAAGCCGAAGGAAACGCGTGAATTCGACGGCGAGGCCTACGTCCTCGAACGTGCCATCCGCACCGACTTCGCGCTGGTCCACGCCTGGAAGGGCGACCGACTCGGCAATCTCGTCTACCGCGAGACGGCCCGCAACTTCAACCCCGATGTCGCGGGCGCGGGTCGCATCACCATCGCGCAGGTCGAGTACCTGGTCGAACCCGGTGAGATCGATCCGGCCGAAGTCCACACACCCGGCATTTTCGTTCAGCGTGTGGTCGAGGTCGGCAAGCAGGAAACGGGAATCGAGAACAGGACGGTGCGGGCATGAGTTGGACGCGGAACGAGATGGCAGCACGAGTCGCCGCAGAACTCGAAGACGGACAGTATGTGAATCTCGGCATCGGGATGCCTACATTGATCCCCGGCCACATCCCGGCCGGCAAGGACGTCATCTTGCATTCGGAGAACGGGATCCTCGGCGTCGGGCCGTACCCCACCGACGACGAGGTAGACCCCGAACTGATCAATGCGGGCAAGGAAACCATCACGGTGGCACCCGGTGGGGCGTTCTTCTCGTCCTCCGATTCGTTCGCGATGATCCGCGGCGGCAGCGTGGACGTGGCCGTTCTCGGCGCCATGCAGGTCAGCAGCCACGGCGACCTCTCCAACTGGATGGTTCCCGGGGCAATGGTCAAGGGGATGGGCGGCGCCATGGACCTTGTTCACGGTGCAGGCAAGGTCATCGTGATGATGGATCATCTCACCAAGAAGGGTGAGCACAAGATTCTCGAGGAGTGCACGCTGCCGTACACAGGCAAGCGGTGCGTACAGAAGATCGTCACCGACCTTGCCGTCATCGACGTGACGGCGAACGGTCTGCGCCTCGTCGAGACCGCGCCCGGCCACAGCATCGAAGAAGTCCAGGCGGCAACGGGCGCCACGCTGCTGGTCGACGCCACCGTGTAGTCCGAGACTTCCGTGTAATCCGAGACTTCGGAGGGCGCGCGGATCGTCGTCGGCTCCTTCGTCAGCCGATGGGTGTCACAGCGGGAGGCCCGCGACTCGTCCTGCGGGCACTGTCCGGCCGCACATCACGAGGGCGAGGTCTTCATCCGAGCCGAGGAGTTCGGTACCCGACCCGAATGCCCAGTCCATGTCCGTGGCCACCAGCCGCCGGCCCTCGATGTCGATGCCGAAGCGAGCGTGTTCGCCGCCGTGCGTGAGATCGTCCAGCACGGCCCGGATGGTCTCGTCGGGTACCCGGCGGGTGCATCCGAGCGGCACGGTGGCATCGAGGCCATGGATTACCACGTGGTTGAGGGCGCCGTGATAACCGCCGCCCGGCGGTGTCCAGTGCTGCATCACCTCGGAACGCAGGTTGTCCACGAGCTCGGTTACCGGGAGGCGGGCATCCTCCCGGGCGATCTGGTTGGACAGCCGGGTGAAGTCGAATTGGCAGTCCTGCAACTTGGCCATGAACTCGTCGCCTGAATAGCGCGCCGCCATGGTCAGATGGGCAATCACTTCGCGCACCCTCCACCCTTCGCAGAGCGATGGCGTGTCCCACCGTGCGTCGGAGAGTGTCTCGAGTTGATCGGCGAGTGCCGAGAATTCTGCAGCGACCGCGGGTTGGAGATGCGCGTCGTCATCAGTCATCGCAGACCTTCCCGCCTCCACGTGTTCGGCGACTCCCCGCCGTGTACACCCACCGTAGACCCGGCTGCACGGAGGTTGGGCTTAATCGGGCCTGCATGGTCAGTGTGTGCCGGCGTTCCCCGTTACCGTCCTCGTGCGGTCATGATGGGGCGGTGACTGCAGACCCTCCTGCTCGAGCCGTGCGCCGGCGGTTTCCGTTCCGCGCGGCCGCGACGCTTCTCCTCGCCGCATTCCTGATGTGGATCAGTGCCGCCTGGTATTTCGGTTCACTCGACTACCCGCTGGACGATTCCAACGGTGCATTCGTCGAGTGTGGATCGCCGTTTTCACCCACACCTCGGGAAAGCCTCGCAGTCACTCCGGAGGGTCGACAGGCTGTGTCAGAGGAGGAGCTGTACCGGTTGTGTGCGGCTGCACTGGACGGCACGGCGCGCATCTCGCTGGTAGCCGCCGTGTTCGCGGTGGGTGTCGCTCTTCTCGGCGCACGGTTGCTCCGGAACTTCGTGCAGGGCACGAACTGACCGGACGCCGTCCTCCCTCCGGCGATAGTGTGGATGGCATGGTCCTGCTCGTACCTCACCGTTTTCGCGGGCCCACGGCGTCGGGCAACGGCGGGTACGTCGCTGGACTTCTTGCCGCGACGCTGAATCACGACGACGCCCCGGCGGCTCCGGTGACCGTGACCCTGCGCAAACCCCCACCGCTGGAAGTTCCACTGAAGGTGGTGAGAAGCGGAGGGCACTCCAGCGCCCAGGACCGGGACGGCACGACCATCGCCGACGCCGAGTCGGCCACTGTCAACGAGCTACCACAGGTCGCGGCAGTGGGCCTCGACGTTGCTCGTGCCGCGTCCGAGAACTATCCCGGCCGAGACCGTCATCCGTTCCCGCAATGTTTCGTGTGCGGCCCCGACCGCGCAACCGGTGATGGAATGCGCCTGTTCCCCGGCCGGATCGCGGACGGCAGCACCGCGTGCGTGTGGTGTGTCGACCCCGACCTCGCGGGGCAGGCGGCTTTCGTGTGGGCGGCGCTCGATTGCCCTGGCGGCTGGGCCGCACCGATCGAAGATCGCCCCATGGTGCTGGGCAGGATCACCGCTCGGATATCGGCGCTGCCCGAGCCTGGCGAGAACTGCGTGATCACGGGCCGACTGATCGGCTCCGAAGGGCGCAAGGTGTGGACTGCGACGACGGCCTACGGAGCCGACGAGCGTGAACTCGGTCGTGCCTCCGCTACGTGGATTACCCTGTGAGTTGGCCGCTCCCGCTGCATCGAGGGGGACCTGGAAAAAAGTAGGATCCGAACGGCAGCGGCGGCGACCTCAGTCGGCGATCGCCTGTGCCAATTCCGCGACCTCCTGGATGACCGGTTCAGGCACACGGACCGTACCGGGGGTGTAGGTGACCGATCGCAGTCTGCCGGTGAAGCGGAAAGTCCCGCGGCGCTCTCGAAGCTCCCACACCACCGGTCCGCGGGCGTCGACGCCCACCGAGATCCCGGTCCAGGGCGCCATGCCGACCAGCTGGAACTGGTCGTCGAGGGTGGCCACGTCCCTCGTGACCCCGGCCGAGTCGGTGAGGGCGACGGTGAAGTTCCACCGGACGGATTCGGTGGCCTCCGCCCGCACCTGCACACCCACCACACCCGCGCCGAGGGGTGCGGAGGTGTGCGCAACCCGGCCGTAGCTGTTGACGGCGAACAGAATTCGACCGTCTTCGACGTAGAGCACGTATCCGCCGTGCGGGTCGCCGTGGGCCACGAGCACGCCTTCGTCGTCCCCGGTGATCTCGTGTGTGGCGACGTCAATGGTGAAGTCGCGGTACTGGTCAGCACACTGGACCGATAGCGTTCCAGCGTCGGCGTGCCCGCGAGGATCTTCACCGGCTCTGCCAGCCGACGCTCGTCGGGGCGCCGCTGCACAGCTTTGCGGTCGTTCAGAATAGGGAACACCGTGTTGTGCCAGGCCGCCCGGTCCCAGGCCTCGGCGAGTTCGCGCACCTTCTCGGGAAACAGATGTGCGACATCGGTGGTCTCGGCCGGGTCGGACTCGACGTCGAACAGCTGCCACTGCGGATCGTCGACCCGGGTCGGATCCGTGTGCAGCGACAGTAATTTCCAGCCGTCCCGGTAGAACCCGCGGTGACCGCCGAACTCGGCGTACTGCTCCGTGTGGGGTGTGGGCTGCGCAGCGTCCCGCAGGATGTCGGCGATGCTGACGCCGTCAGGCTCTTGGGCGAGAAGTCCGTTCCGGTGGCTCGGAGTCACGAGTCCGGCGAGATTCAGGAGGGTCGGGGTGATGTCGGTGACGTACGAGTAGTGCCTGCGCAGCCCGCTGTCACCGGCAGCACGCCGGAGCCCGGCCGGCCAGGACAGCAGAAACGGCACCCGCACACCACCGGCGAACGTCTGACCCTTGTAGAACCGGAACGGGGTATTCGACGCCTGCCCCCAGCCGCGCGGGTAGTGGACGCCGATCTTCTCCGAGCCGATCAGTTCCTCGTCGTGCGGAACGTCACGCACCCAGTCGTCGGGGACGGGTCCGTGCACGAATTGACTGAAGTATGAGCGTGTTCCCACCGCGCCGCCCTCGCCGGTGCCCCCGTTGTCGGACGTGAACACGATGATCGTGTTGTCGGTCTCGCCGAGTACGTCGAGGGTGTCGAGAACCCGGCCCACGCTCTGGTCGATGCTATCGACCATCGCGGCGTAGACCTCCTGGTACCGCGCGAACCGCAGCTGCTCTTCTTCGGTGAGCTCGTCCCACGGCGGCGCGTCGTAGCCGGGTTCGGTGTTGCGTTCGGCCATCTGGGTGCCTGGCGGGAAGAACCCAGCCTCGACCTGTGCGTCGAAGCGGCGGCGTCGCACAGCGTCCCAGCCCTCGGTGTAGTGGCCACGGTACTTGGCCCGGTCTTCGGGCTTGGCCTGGTGCGGTCCGTGCATCGCGATGTGCGAGAAGTACAGGAAGAACGGCTTGTCGGCGTCGTGGGCGCGCAGGCTCTTGATGCGCGAAATGGCCTTATCCGTGATGTCATCGGTGACGTAGTAGTCCGGCGGATACTCCTCGACGTCGACCACGGAGTTGTCGGAAATCAGCTCGCTCGGGTAGTAGAACGAATTCAGTCCCTCGAGCGAGCCGTAGTAGCTGTCGAATCCACGCTGCAGTGGCCAGGAGTCGCGGGTGCGACCCGGCGCGAGGTTGGTGTCGCGCGCGAGATGCCACTTACCGACCGCGTGGGTGGCATAGCCGTTCGCGCGCAGAATCTCGGCGAGGCTGAGTGCGTACTTCCCGGACAACCCGAGAAGACGGTACGGGTGCCGATCCCGCCCATCAGTATTTGAAATCAAGTGGATTTCAAGCCCGCCGGACTGGCTGCCCCGTGTCGGCCTCGCCCGGGGGTCGTACCAGCGGTACGTTCGTTCGATCTGACGCAACGAACGTCCCGTTCGTGCGGAGTGCAGGGGTCGGCGGAGTACAGGGGTCGGCGGGGCAGCAGGGGGATCTGTGAAGTCGTATCAGGGAAGGCCGCACGCAGAAACGGCGCACGCACGGACAACGGATAAGGCGACTCGGCCCCGTATCCGGGAGTTGTGGCCGTACGCGCGCGAGCATCGGCGGCTTCTCGGTGCGGCGGTGGTGTTGTCGGTGGCTGCGGCCGGGGTGAGTCTCGCGCAACCCCTGGTGGTGGGTGGAATCATTGCCGCAGTCAGCGACGGACGATCATGGGGCGGGATGGGGTGGGCGCTGTTCGGCTTGCTGGCCGTCGAAGTCGGCGTGGGGACGATGCAGTATTACCTGCTGCATCGGACCGCAGAAGGTGTGGTCCTCGGCGCCCGCACCGATCTGATCCGTCATGTGCTGCGCTTACCGATCAGCGAGTACCGCCGCCGTGATGTCGGTGATCTCGTCTCCCGGGTGGGATCGGACACGACGCTGCTTCGCGGTGCACTGACCGAGGGGCTCGTCGATGCGCTCGGCGGTGTCTTCGTTCTGGTCGGTGCGCTGGCAGCGATGCTGCTCCTCGACCCGGTGCTCGCCGGGGTGACGGTGACGGTGACCGCGATAGTCGTGGCCGTCTCCCTGCTGGTGGGCAACCGACTGCGCAAGTTGATGTTCGACACCCAGAGCCACCTCGGCGACCTCACCGGCGATCTGACCCAAACACTGTCCGCCGTCACCGTGGTTCGTGCCAACGGCGCTACCGAACGGGCACAGGCTCGGCTCGACGATCGGGCTGCAGCCGCATTCGCTGTCGGCGTGCGCGCGGCACGGTCGAGCGCTGCGATACAACCGCTCGGCCGGGCCGCGGGTCAGGCGTCGCTGCTGATCGTCCTCGGCATCGGCGGCTACCGGGTGGCCGCGGGACATATGACGGTGGCCGAGTTGGTCACCTTCGTTCTCTTCATGTTCTTGTTCATGGGCCCGGTGAATGTCGGGTTCGCCGCGGTCCAGTCCGTCGCAGGGGCGCTCGGTGCCCTGCAACGCATCACCGAAATCCGCCGCGTGCCCATCGAGGACGCCGCCGACACCATCCGCCACCGCGCTCTGCCGAACACAGTTGGACCCATGCTGCAATTTCAGGACGTTCACTTCGCCTACACGCCGGGGCATGCCGTGTTGAATGGGGTGAGCGTCAGCGTGGAGCGCGGCTCCCGTACCGCAGTGGTCGGGCCGTCCGGGGCCGGTAAAACTACACTCCTGGCCCTGATCGAACGCTTTTACGACACCGACCGCGGCCGAATCGCCATCGGTGGCATCGATATCACCGAGTTGCCCCGCGCAGTCCTGCGCGAGCAGATCGGGTACGTGGAGCAGAACTCACCCGCCGTGGCCGGGAGTATCCGCGACAACCTCACGTTCGGAGCCCCGCACGTGAGCGACGAGCGGTGCCGCGCGGCGCTGAAAGCTGTCGACCTCCTCAGCCGGGTCGATGCCGAGCCCAGGGGTCTCGACGCACAGATCGGCGAGAACGGTGTCCGCCTGTCCGGCGGGGAGCGGCAACGGCTTGCGCTCGCCCGTGTACTTCTCGCCGAGCCGCCGCTGCTTCTGCTGGACGAGCCCACGTCGAGTCTCGACAGCCGCAACGAGGAAATCTTTCAGATCGCTCTCGACGCCACCGCCTCCGATCAGACGGTGCTCATCGTCGCGCATCGTCTCGCGACGGTGAAGAACGCCGACCAGATCGTCGTACTCGACTCCGGCCGCATCTCCGCTGTGGGTACCCACGACGAACTGTTGACCTCCAGCCCGCTGTACCGCGAACTCGCCCGTCACCAGATGATCGGCGCCCCGAATCGGTAGGAATCCTCGCAGGGAAGCGGACAGACCCCGAATTATTCCGACGGCGCGACGCGCAGCGGCCGTACCCTCGACGCATGGGTGTGAGCGTTCGTGCCGTAACCAGGAAAGACATCTCCGAGTCGGCCCGGGTCCTCGCCGACGCCTTCTTCGACGACCCCGTCATGGAGTGGATGTGGCCCGATCCGGCTCGCCGACGACGCGGACTGCCGCTGCTCTTCGCGGCCGATATGAAATATCACCACCTTGCCGGGGGAGGGGCCGAACTCGCCGTCGATGCCGACGGCGTCGTGCGCGGCGCCGCGATGTGGGATCCGCCCGGGCGGTGGAAGCAGTCCACGTGGTCGTCGGTTCTCAGCCTTCCGCGCCTGGTGCAGGCATTCGGTGGGCGCCTCGGCGTCGGTGCGGCAGTAAGCGGAACCATCGATTCGGCGCACCCGGCGGAGCCGCGGCACTGGTATCTCGCGACGATCGGGACATCGGGTGCCGGCCGTGGCGGTGGCTACGGCAAGGCACTGATGCAGTCGCGGCTCGACCGCTGTGACGCCGAAGGGTTGCCCTCCTACCTCGAGTCCAGCAAGCAAGGAAACATCCCGTACTACGAGCGCTTCGGCTTCGAGGTCACGCGGGAGATCCGGATACCGGACGGTGGCCCCGCAGTGTGGGCGATGTGGAGAGAGCCCAGAAGGGATCCCTTAGGATAGGCTCGCCAAGCCTGAACCGGAGCGAACGTTTCGCCCGGCGAACGAGAGGGTCGCCTGCATGAACCTGGGTCAACAGAGAGCCGGCCTGAGCCGCCGCGGTTTCCTCGTCGGTACCGGGGGAGCACTGCTCGCTTTCGCCGCGGCCTGCAGCAGTTCCGGTGACTCGGGCGGTGACGATCCCTCGGGACCCCTGGTGGCGCACAAATACGGGGAAACCCAGGTGCCGGTGGATCCGCAACGCATCGTGAGCGTCGGCTACAACGACCACGACACAATTCTCGCTCTCGGTGGCACTCTCGCCGGCACGTTCGACTGGTACGGCGACTACCCGTACGGAGTCTGGCCCTGGGCGCAGGATCTGCTGGGCGACGCGCAGCCGGAAATTGTCGGCACCGCCTCCACCAACATCGACTTCGAAAAGGTCGCGACGGTGGGGCCCGACCTCATCGTCGGCACCTACTCCGGCCTGACACAGGCGCAGTACGACAAACTCGGGGCCATCGCTCCGACAGTGGCGCAGCCATTGGGTTTCGCCGACTACGGCGTTCCCTGGCAGGACCAGACGCGCGTTCTCGGCACTGCCCTCGGTAAGGAGGACAAGGCAGCCGAACTGGTGTCCGCGGTGGAGAAGCAGTACGCCGACGTCCGAGCCGCCAACCCGTCTTTCGCCGGCAAGACCGTGCTCGTGGGCGCACTCAAGGGTCCTGGACAGTTCGGGGTTTACGGGCCGGAAGACCCGAAGGTGCGATTCTTCACCGACCTCGGCTTCGTCAATCCTCCTGTCACCCAGCAGATCACCGGCAACTTCGCGGAAATCAGCACCGAGCAGCTGTCGCTGGCGAATGTGGATCTGCTCGTCTGGTACGCGGGCGGTGGTTACGGTGACAAGTTGCGCGAAGAACTCGCCAAGACGCCGATCTACCAAGAACTCGACGTGGTGAGAGCCGGCCGCACCATCATCCTCGAGGACGCCGCCGCCGAGGCGATGGCCTGGAGTACGGTGCTGAGCCTGCCGTACGCCCTGACCGAAATTCCGCCGCGGATCACACCGCTCATCGACTGACCACGCGCGGTATCGAACGTCTCGGCCTTTCAGCGGCGCGACGCTCGGCGAGGTCCGACGACACGCGGCGTGTCCGTGGTACCAACGAACCGTGACCGCGATTCCTGAACTCCACGCCGGAACTCCATTCGACGATCTCGACGACTATCTGACTCTCGGCCGCCTGGGCGGCCTGGTGCTGTCCCCGGACGGGCGCCGTGTCGTCGTCGCGCAGTCGACACTCGACGCGAAAGCGACCAAATACGTCACGGCGCTGTGGGAGATCGATCCCACCGGAGAACGGGCGGCACGTCGACTGACACGAGGGCGGACCGGTGAAACCAATCCGGCGTTCACGAGCAACGGTGACCTCCTCTTCACGTCCTCGCGGCCGACGCAGGACGAGGAGGAATTGCCCGAATCCCTGTGGCGGCTCCCCGTGGGCGGTGGTGAGGCGGCCGTGATCGCTCACCGTAGCGGTGGGATCACCGGGGTGCGGGCGGCGCGGTGTGCTCCGCGGTTCGTCGTGACCACCGGCGTGCTGGGACGGTCGGGGGAGAAGGACGAGGACGAGCGCCTGCGCGCCGAGCGCAAGGACAAGAAGGTGTCCGCGATCCTGCACTCCGGTTACCCGATCCGGTACTGGGACCACGACCTCGGACCCGATGTTCCCCATCTGCTGTCCGGGACGCTGGGCGACGCGTCGCAGGACGAGGCGGTAACGGACCTCGTCGACCTCACGTCCATGCCCGGCCCTGCACTGCGTGAAGCGAACTACGCGCTGAGTGAGGACGGTACCTTCGTCGTCACGTCCTGGACGGTTCCCGGTCCGACGGCTTCCATCCGGACGATCCTCGTGCGCATCGATACCGAGACAGGGAATCGGACGACACTCGTCGACGATCCCGCCGCCGACCTGTCGAATCCGGTGATCTCGCCCAGCGGCGAGTACGTGGTCTTCAGCAGGGAGTCGCACGCGACTCCGGACGGTGCACCTCGATTCACGCTGCACCGCTACAGCTTCGAGACGCGAACCGTGGCGGACGTGGCACCGGGCTGGGACCGCTGGGCCACTTCCGTGCAGTGGCTACCCGACGGCTCGGGGCTGGTGCTGACGGCCGACGACCACGGCCGTGCACCTCTCTTCGTTGTCCGCGGCGGTGCGGAACCGACGCGGGTGACGACGGATGATTACGCCTACACCGATATCCACGTGGCCCCGGACGGATCCGCGGTGTTCGCCCTGCGGGCGTCGTACGCGGCTCCGCCCCACCCGGTGCGCGTCGACCTCGCCACGGGCGCGGTCACGGTGCTGCAGGCGCCGCAGGATTCCCCCGAGCTTCCCGGAACGCTGACCGAGGTCGAGACCGCCGCGGACGACGGGGTGCCGGTGCGGGCCTGGCTGGCCTTGCCGAACGGCGCGTCCGCACACGCACCCGTCCCGTTGGTGTTGTGGGTGCACGGCGGACCGCTGGGCTCGTGGAACACGTGGTCGTGGCGTTGGAACCCGTGGTTGCTGGTGGCACGCGGCTACGCGGTGCTGCTGCCCGACCCGGCCCTGTCCACGGGGTACGGACAGGAGTTCGTGCAGCGGGGCTGGGGACAGTGGGGCAAGGCGCCGTTCACCGACCTCATGGCGATCACCGATGCGGCGGTGGCATTGCCCGAGATCGACGACAAGCGTACGGCAGCGATGGGCGGATCGTTCGGCGGATACATGGCCAACTGGATCGCGGGGCACACCGACCGATTCCAGGCGATCGTCACCCATGCGAGCCTGTGGGCGCTGGACCAGTTCGGACCCACCACGGACGCCGCCTGGTACTGGCAGCGGGAGATGACTCCCGAGATGGCCGTGGAGAATTCACCGCACCTCTACGTCGCCGACATCGTGACGCCCATGCTGGTGATCCACGGCGACAAGGACTTCCGCGTTCCCGTCGGCGACGGGTTGCGGTTGTGGTACGAACTGCTCTCGGAGTCGGGGCTGCCCGCCGACGACGAGGGCCGCACGGCGCACCGCTTCCTGTACTTCCCGGACGAGAACCATTGGATCCTCAGCCCGCAGAACGCGAAGATCTGGTACCAGGTGGTGTTGTCGTTCCTGTCCGAACATGTTCTCGGTGAAGAGGCACCCCTGCCGGAAATCCTCGGATGATCGGCCCGGAAATCCGCCGAGGGGCCTCTCGCCGAGGCGCCGGGAGGCAGGTGGGCAATTCGGACAAGACGTGCGACACGTCGGCTGGATGACGTGAAGTAGCGATTCTCTCGCTACGGTGTTCGATAAGCACCCCGAAATGAAGGAGACATCGTGGCACTTCCCCAGCTCACTGACGAACAGCGGGCCGCAGCTCTCGAGAAGGCCGCAGCCGCTCGACGTGCGCGTGCAGAACTGAAGGGCAAACTCAAGTCGGGTGACGTCACTCTCAAGCAGGTCCTGTCGAAGGCCGACGTAGATGACATCATCGGCAAGACCAAGGTGAGCGCCATCCTCGAGGCTCTGCCCAAGATCGGGAAGGTCAAGGCTCAGGAAATCATGGCCAACCTCGAGATCGCCCCGACTCGGCGCCTTCGTGGCCTGGGTGATCGCCAGCGTGACGCCCTGCTGGCTCACTTCAGCTGACACTGCCTCGGGAACCGCACCGCACCGCCGTTCGGGGTGCGGTGCGGTTTTCCGTTGAAGGACCCCCGACACCTCGCCCTCTGTGCAACCACTGGGTTGCGCAACGGCGATCAATGTGCAACCCTGGGGTAGCACATATGCGGCGAGGTGAGGATGATCATGAGCACTTCCGAGGTGTCGACCGACCGGATCGAACGCGAAATCTTCATCGCGGCCCCAGTGGAGCGGGTGTACCGGCTGGTGAGCGAGCCCGGCTGGTTCATCGGTGACGGAGACCCGAGTGCACGCACCATCGTTCGTGAGGGCGACGTCTACGTGGTCGAATACCCGCCGTACGGACGATTCCCCGTTCTGCCCGTCCGGGCCGACGCTCCGCACTACGTCTCGTTCCGTGGGGGAGACGAGCCTGGTACGCCCGTGAACGAGGGCAACTCCACGCTGGTCGAATTCTTCCTGTCCGAGCACCGTGACGGCACGATGCTGCGGGTCGTCGAGAGTGGATTCGACGCACTGTATGCGAGTGCAGAACGGCGGGCTGCCGCTCTCGACGACAATTCCCGAGGCTGGGAAATGCAGCTCGCGATCGCAAAGCGGGACGCCGAGCGGTTGTAGCGAACGATTGGTGCGCGTGTTGCAGCGTCAACTGCGCGGTCCGCAGCGAGTTGGGGGCATACTCGACATAGAGGCCGGACCGAATCTCGGGAACCCGGAGATGTGTACACGGCCCCCCACCCGCTTCAATCAGCGGAACTGCCGCGGCCCGCTACGGCAGACGAACCGGAGGAAACCTTGACCCACCAGCATGTGCAGCTCTTCTCCGAGCAGCACCCGCCCGCCGGAACCACGCCCCTCCCGCGTGGAGACGAGGGCGACGAGCCGGCGCAGTCCGTGGACGCCCACCATCCCACGGCAACCGAGATTCACCTCACACTGTTCAGCGACCGGTAGAGAGCAGCAGTCGGCAGCCCGATACCGCAGTCGGTCGCTCTCGGCGGCCCGCACGTTCGAGGGCCGCGTCCGCGTTCACTAGACTCGACGGGTGACCAGTGCAGCTCCCGAAAATTCCCAGAACCGCGCCGATGCCCTCCCGAAGAGCTGGGATCCCAGCTCCGTCGAGGCCGACCTGTATCAGGGCTGGGTAGACGCCGGTTACTTCCGTGCCGATCCTTCCAGCAGCAAGCCCGGTTACTCCATCGTGCTGCCGCCGCCCAACGTGACCGGCAGTCTGCACATGGGTCACGCACTCGACCACACGCTGATGGACGCCCTGAGTCGCCGCAAGCGCATGCAGGGTTACGAAGTGTTGTGGCTGCCCGGCATGGACCACGCCGGCATCGCCACGCAGAGCGTGGTGGAAAAGCAGCTCGCCGCCGACGGCAAAACGAAGGAAGATTTCGGCCGCGAACTCTTCATCGAGAAGGTCTGGGACTGGAAACGCGAGTCCGGCGGAACCATCGGTGGGCAGATGCGCCGCATCGGCGACAGCGTCGACTGGAGCCGCGACCGTTTCACCATGGACGAGGGACTGTCCCGGGCAGTCCAGACCATGTTCAAGCGGATGTACGACGACGGACTCATCTACCGGGCCGAGCGTCTCGTCAACTGGTCGCCCGTGCTGCAGACCGCCATCTCCGACATCGAGGTGAAGTTCGAGGACGTCGAGGGCGAGCTGGTGTCGCTTCGTTACGGCTCGTTGAACGACGACGAACCGCACGTCGTGGTCGCCACCACCCGCGTGGAGACGATGCTCGGTGATACCGCCGTGGCCGTCCACCCGGACGACGAGCGGTACAAGCACCTGATCGGAACGACGCTCGAGCACCCCTTCACGGGGCGCGACATCCCGATCATCGCGGACGAGTACGTCGATCCCGAATTCGGTACCGGCGCAGTGAAGATCACCCCGGCGCACGACCCCAACGACTTCGAGATGGGTCTTCGGCACAACCTGCCGATGCCGACCATCATGGACAAGACCGGCAAAATTGCCGACACAGGAACTCAATTCGACGGGCTCGATCGTTTCGACGCGCGGGTCAAGGTGCGGGAGGCGCTGGCCGAGCAGGGCCGCGTTGTCGCCGAGAAGCGCCCCTATCTCCACAGTGTCGGCCATTCGGAGCGCAGCGGTGAGTCCATCGAACCGCGCCTGTCGCTGCAGTGGTGGGTCAAGGTCGAGTCCCTCGCGAAGGCGGCCGGCGATGCGGTTCGCAACGGCGACACCGTGATCCACCCGACGAGCCAGGAGCCGCGATGGTTCGCCTGGGTCGACGACATGCACGACTGGTGCATTTCGCGCCAGCTGTGGTGGGGCCACCGGATTCCCATCTGGTACGGACCCGACGGTCAGGTGGAATGCTTCGGGCCCGACGAGACCGTGCCCGAGGGCTGGGAGCAGGATCCCGATGTTCTCGACACCTGGTTCTCTTCCGGACTGTGGCCGTTCTCGACCATGGGCTGGCCGGAAAAGACCCCCGAGCTCGAAAAGTTCTATCCCACCAGCGTTCTCGTCACCGGGTACGACATCCTCTTTTTCTGGGTGGCGCGGATGATGATGTTCGGCACCTACGTGTCGGAGGACGAAGCCCTTGCGGCCGGAAAGTCCGGCCCGCAGGTTCCGTTCGAGGACGTTTTCCTGCACGGCCTCGTCCGCGACCAATTCGGCAAGAAGATGTCGAAGTCGCGGGGCAATGGCATCGATCCCCTCGACTGGGTCGACCGCTTCGGCGCCGATGCGCTCCGGTTCACTCTCGCCCGCGGTGCCAACCCCGGGAGCGACCTGTCGGTCGGTGAGGATCACGCGCAATCGTCGCGGAACTTCGCCACCAAATTGTTCAACGCGACCAAGTTCGCGTTGATGAACGGCGCTGCGCCCGCTCCGCTTGCCGATCGTGGGGAGCTGACCGACGCCGACCGGTGGATCCTCGACCGTCTCGAGCAGGTGCGCGGTGAGGTCGATGCGGCTTTCGACCGTTACGAGTTCAGCAAGGCCTGCGAGGCGCTGTTCCACTTCGCGTGGGATGAGGTCTGCGACTGGTACCTCGAGTTGGCCAAGGTGCAGTTCGCCGAGAACGACACCGTTGCCGCGACCACCCGAAGCGTTCTGGGCACCGTGCTGGACGCAGTGCTCCGGCTGCTGCATCCGGTGATCCCGTTCGTCACCGAAACGCTGTGGAAGGCGCTGACGGGCGGTGAATCCGTCGTTGTCGCAGAATGGCCGCAGAGCACCGGAGCGGAGGCGGATCCGGTTGCAGCCCAGCGCATCGAGGACATGCAGCGCCTCGTGACCGAGGTGCGCCGTTTCCGCAGCGATCAGGGGCTCAAGCCCTCGCAGCGCGTGCCTGCCCGCGTGAGCGGCATCGTGGAGGCGGATCTGAACACCCAGGTCGCCGCCATCACGTCGCTGGCACGGCTGACGGCGCCGGAGGAGGGTTTCGAGGTATCGGCGTCCGTCGAGGTGCGCCTGAGCAAGGGCACCGTCACCGTCGACCTCGACACCTCCGGCAACGTCGACCTCGGCGCGGAGAAGGCCCGGCTCGAGAAAGACCTCGCTGCGGCGGAGAAGGAACTCTCGGGCACTGCCGCAAAGCTGTCCAACGAGGCCTTCCTGGCGAAGGCTCCCGACGCTGTCGTAGAGAAGATCCGCACCCGCCGGCAGATCGCCACCGAAGAGATCGAACGCATCACCAAGCGACTGAAGGAGCTGGAAGGCGCGTGACCTCGCCCGACTCCACACCGGAGAAAGTCAGCCCGGTCGACCTCGCCGAACTGGCATTGGTCGAGGCGGAACTCGACAAACGCTGGCCCGAGACGAAGATCGAACCCTCGCTCACTCGCATCGCAGCGTTGATGGACGTGCTCGGTTCGCCACACAGGGGATACCCCGCTATCCATGTCACCGGAACCAACGGCAAGACGTCGGTGACGCGGATGATCGACGCCCTGCTGACCGCACTGCACCGCCGGACGGGACGCACCACCAGTCCCCACCTGCAGCTCGCCACGGAGCGGATCAGTATCGACGGGCGTCCGGTGTCACCCCGGCGGTACGTAGACACGTATCGCGAGATCGAACCCTACGTCCAGATGATCGACCAGCAGTCGGAAGCTGCGGGTGGGCCGCGGATGAGCAAGTTCGAAGTACTCACCGCGATGGCCTACTCGGCCTTCGCCGAAGCGCCGGTCGATGTCGCCGTGGTGGAGGTGGGTCTCGGCGGGCGCTGGGATGCGACGAATGTGATCGACGGCGAGGTCGCCGTGATCACACCTGTCAGCCTCGACCATGCCGAGTATCTCGGCGACGATCTCGCCGGAATTGCCGCGGAGAAGGCCGGGATCATCAAGAAGGGTCGCGAGGATGCCCTCGTGCCGCGCGACGCGGTCGCCATCATCGCCGAGCAGACGCCCGAGGTCATGGACGTGCTCCTACGCCGAGCCGTGGAGGTCGACGCTGCCGTGGCTCGGGAAGGGGCCGAATTCACTGTCCTGGCGCGGCAGATCGCCGTCGGGGGTCAGCAGTTGGAACTGCAGGGCCTCGGCGGCGTGTACACGGACATCTTCCTGCCACTACACGGAGAACATCAGGCGCGCAACGCCTCTCTCGCACTGGCTGCCGTCGAGGCGTTCTTCGGTGCCGGCCCCGACCGCCAACTCGATCAGGAGGCGATTCGGGCGGCCTTCGCCTCGGTGGTCAACCCCGGTCGCCTCGAGCGTGTGCGCAGCGCCCCCACCGTCTTCCTCGACGCCGCCCACAACCCCGACGGCGCACGGGCGCTCGCCGCGGCGCTCACCGCCGAGTTCGACTTCCGCAAGCTCGTCGGGGTCGTCAGCGTCATGGGGGACAAGGACGTCGAGGGCATCCTCGCAGCGCTGGAGCCCGTTTTCGACGAACTTGTGGTGACCCACAACGGCTCGCCTCGCGCCATGGACGTCGAGGACCTCGCCAATCGGGCGGTCGCGAAATTCGGTGACGAGCGCGTCGTCGTGTCTCCCACTCTCGCGGATGCGCTGGAGACAGCCATCGGTCTGGCCGAGGAAGTTGCGGAACCGGGTGAGGCAGTATCGGGTGCGGGCGTGGTGGTCACCGGATCCGTGGTGACCGCCGGTTCGGCCCGCACCCTCTTCGGAAAGGACCCAGCGTGAGCGAGCCAGATTCGAGTGCCCCGGACTTCGGCCCGCCGGCCAAGGATCCCTGGAAAGGTTTCCGCGGTGTGGTCGCCGGATCGCTGGTTCTCGAAGCGATCGTCGTGCTCCTCGCCCTGCCCGTCGTCGCCACCGTGGGTGGGGGAATCACCTGGGTGTCGGGTTCCTACTTGGTGGGTCTCGCCGTGCTGATGATCCTCGGAGCCGGCTTGCAAGGCCGGTCCTGGGCTATGACCTACAACCTCTTGCTGCAGGTCGCGCTCCTTTTCGGCTTCTTCGTGCACGTGTCGATCGGCGCGGTCGGCGTGGTCTTCGCCATCCTGTGGGGATACCTTCTCTACTTTCGGAAGAATGTCCGAGAAAGAATGGAGCGGGGCCTGCTTCCTGGGCAACGGGACTGACCATTTAGGCTGTCCGCCGTGACTGAGCGCACCCTTGTACTGATCAAGCCTGATGCTGTTGCCCGCGGTTATGTAGGAGAAATCCTCGGTCGGATCGAGCGGAAGGGTTTGACGATCTCTGCGCTCGACCTGCGCACCGCACCCACCGACGTCGCGGCAACCCACTACGCCGAGCACGAAGGACGTCCCTTCTACCCGAGCCTGCTCGAGTTCATCACCTCGGGACCGCTCGTCGCGGCGGTACTCGAGGGTCCGCGGGCAATCGCAGCGTTCCGTCAGCTGGCCGGCGGCACCGACCCCGTGGAGAAGGCGTTGCCGGGAACGATCCGCGGCGACTTCGGGCTGGAAGCCCAGCATAATCTGGTTCACGGTTCCGACTCGGTCGAGTCGGCCGAGCGGGAGATCGGCCTCTGGTTCCCGCACCTCGCCTCACGCTGACCAATACTTCCCCGCCGCGGCGTGGCGTCCGTCAGAACGTGTTGCAGACGGATCGGTGCGCCGCTGGCACGGAGTGCGGCACACGTGTGGGATACTGAGGGCGGTTGAACCGCAAATTGTGCTTCACGCGGCTTCGACCGGATGACACCTCGGCTCGATGCCCTTCATCGCTGCCCCTACGTCAACAGGAAGTACCTGGGCGTATCGGCAAGCTGGATGATCAGGCGCTCGCGCCGCGGACTCCCGCCATCCGCAAGGCACTACATGGATGTGCAGTGAAAACGGACACTGCATGCGCCGTGTGGAGCGAGACCAGACAATCTCGCGCTCACAGCAGTGGCGCGAGTACACACACTGCGCCCTCGCGTGGCCGCGTGACATTCCCAGACAGGGGAGTGGACGCGCCCGGGGGCTGAGGAGACTACGTGGCCGATCAAGCGCCGCCCACAAATTCAGAACCGAACGCCGACAGCGCAGGACGTACGGTTCCTGTTCTTCCGGAAAAGATGCGCGTCCACGCTCTGGCCAAGATCCTGGGCGTCACCAGCAAGCAGGTTCTCGCCGAGGCTGCGGCCCTCGGAACCGAACTGCGCAGCGCGCAGTCCAGTCTTCAACGTGAGGTAGCCGAGCGCGTGTACGCAGCGTTCGCGCCCACCGACGTCCCTGAGCCGGCGGTCGAGGCCGAACCGGCCGTTCCTGAGCCCGAGCAGGCGGCTGAACCAGAACCGGCAGTCGCCGCTGAGCAGGCCGTTTCCGAACCGGAGCAGGCCGTCGAAGCCGAGTCGGTAGCTGCAGCCGAGCCGACAGCTGAAGCCGAGCCGGCGGCGGCGGTCGAGGACGCCGCACCCGAGGCGAGCGCGCCCGACCAGGTACGGGCTGAGAAGGAACTCGGCCGCGACCTGTTCACGACCTCCGCGTACGAGGTCGAAGCCCCCGCAGCGGAGCCCGGCCCCGAGACCACTCCCGCCGTCGCGCAGGTTCCGTTGTTCCTGCAGCCCGACCCCGCTGCGGTCGAGACGCCGCGTCGTCGTCGCAGCCGTCGGGACGCAGGAACGCCGGACGCCGCTTCCGAGCAGGCGCAACCCGCCCCCGAGAAGCGGGACGTCCCCGCTGAGCCCGCACGGTCCGCCGACACCGGAACCACAGAAGCCGAATCCGACGATGCCGATGCCGATGGCGACCAGCCGCGCCGCCGCCGCCGGGGACGCCGGGGCCGCGGCCGCGGCCGCGGCGAGCAGCAGAACGAGCAGGGCACCGAGACCGACTCCGACACCGAGTCCTCGGACACTGTCGACACGGTCGAGCAGACAGGGGAAGAGAAGGCGGGGGACGAGAAGACCGCCGACAAGCCTGCCCGCGAATCCGCCGACGCAGCCGAGAAGGAGCCGGCCGAGGCCGCGGAGTCGGACGAGACGGATTCGGATCAGACCGGTGACGAAGAGTCCGGCGACGCCGACTCGGACGGTTCGAGCCGTCGCCGCCGCCGCCGTCGTCGGCGCAAGTCGGGTACCGATGCTTCCGGCGAGAGCGTTTCCGAGGACGATCCGCCCAATACCGTCGTCCACGAGCGTGAACCCCGCAACAAGAGCCGGGCGAAGGACGAAGTCCAAGGCATCACCGGGTCGACACGACTCGAGGCGAAGCGTCAGCGTCGCCGCGACGGTCGCGATGCCGGCCGCCGTCGCCCGCCGATTCTCACCGAATCCGAATTCCTGGCTCGCCGCGAGGCGGTGGACCGCGTCATGGTGGTCCGTGACCGGATCGCCACCGGGCAGCCCCACGCCACCACGCAGGTTGCGGTTCTCGAGGACGGGGTTCTCGTCGAGCACTTCGTGACCACGTCCGCGTCGGCCTCCATGGTCGGGAACGTGTACCTCGGACGCGTCCAGAACGTTCTGCCCAGCATGGAGGCGGCGTTCATCGACATCGGCCGCGGCCGTAACGGCGTGTTGTACGCGGGTGAGGTCAACTGGGAGGCCGCCGGGCTCGGCGGGAACTCCCGCAAGATCGAGCAGGCGCTCAAGCCGGGCGACCAGGTCCTCGTGCAGGTGAGCAAGGATCCGGTCGGGCACAAGGGTGCGCGGCTGACCACGCAGATCAGCCTGGCCGGCCGATTCCTCGTGTATGTGCCGGGCGGCACCTCCACCGGAATCAGCCGCAAGCTGCCCGACACCGAACGCAAGCGTCTCAAGGACATCCTCCGCGACATCGTTCCGGCGGACGCCGGTGTGATCATCCGCACCGCTTCCGAAGGTGTGAGCGAGGAAGAGCTGGCGCGTGACGTCACCCGTCTGCAGGAGCAGTGGGCCGGAATCGAAGAGCAGGCCGCCAAGGCGGACGCCGGCAAGTCCGGGAATCCGCAGGCCCTCTACGAGGAGCCGGACCTGCTGGTCAAGGTGATTCGCGACCTGTTCAACGAGGACTTCTCCAGACTCGTCATCGAGGGTGAGAAGGCGTGGTCGACGGTCGAGTCCTACATCAAGTCCGTGGCTCCCGACCTCTTGCCGCGGCTCGAGCAGCACACCGGACACAACGGTGTCGACGTCTTCGAAGCGCACCGCATCGACGAGCAACTTGCCAAGGCACTTGACCGCAAGGTGTGGTTGCCGTCGGGTGGCACGCTCGTGATCGATCGCACCGAGGCCATGACCGTGGTCGACGTCAACACCGGCAAGTTCACGGGTGCCGGCGGCAACCTCGAGGAGACCGTCACCCGTAACAACCTCGAAGCCGCCGAGGAGATCGTGCGGCAGATGCGCCTGCGCGACATCGGCGGCATGATCGTCGTCGACTTCATCGACATGGTGCTCGAATCGAACCGGGACCTGGTGCTGCGGCGTCTCACCGAGGCCCTGGGCCGCGACCGCACCCGCCACCAGGTGTCGGAGGTCACGTCCCTCGGCCTGGTGCAGATGACCCGCAAGAAGTTGGGTACCGGCCTCGTCGAGGCGTTCTCCACCACCTGTGAGCACTGCCACGGACGAGGAATCATCGTCCACGCCGAGCCGATCGACGCGAAGGTCTCCGAGGACAACGGGGCACGGGGGTCCTCCCGCGGCGACGCCGGCGGCTCCCGCAAGAAGCGCGGTCGCGACAAGTCCTCCGGTGCCGATGTGTCGCCGACGCCCCCGCAGGAGACTGTCGTCCCGGCCGTGGATGCCACCGTGAAGCGGGCGCATCCGGTGGCTCTGGCCATGGCCCACCACCATCACGAGGACGCGGCAGCGCCCGAGCGGCCCCGCGAAACGGCAGCGCACGACGCACCTCGTGACGAGGCTGTGCACGACGCATCTCGTAACGAGGCTGTGCACGACGCGCCTTCTGCCGAGGCGGCGCAGGTGGATGCTCCGGCCGCGGAGGTCGCCGAGGCTACGGAGCAACCGTTCGTCGCTTCTACCGCGGCGGAGCAGACGACGGACGGGACGCCCACGGCGGACCTGGCCGGAATCGAAGAGGCCGTTGCCGAGGCACCGGCGGCAGTCGCCGGCGAAGCGGTGACGGCACCGGAACCCGTGGTCGAGCCCGTGACGCCCGAAACTGCGGTGACACCGGAACCTGCTGTCGCGCCGGAACCTGCTGTCGCGCAGGAACCTGCTGTGACATCCGGACCCGTGACTCCGCAGCGGCGTCGTAGTCGCCGAGTATCGAGGGCAGCGGCCGCACCGGTGTCCGAAACCCCGGCAGCGGGCACCGTCTTCGTGATTCCTGCCTCGTCGGAGTCGGAATCGGAGTCTCGGTCGGAGAGGGCTCCGGAATCAACTCCGGAACCGGCGATGTCCTCATCGGCGCCGAGCGGGTCGGCCGGTTCCTCGCCCTCCGGCACGGGTGTGCAGCCTGCGCCTCGTCGGCAGCGTCGTCGCGCAGCGGCGCGTCCCGCCGGTCCGCCGGTGGACGCCGACAACTGATCAGAGGCTGCGGGAAGGCAATCCGCCCAGTTTGTATGGAACGGTTGCCTTCCTGTAACCTTGACCAGTCGCTACTCGGCGATAAGGGTCAGCTGTGCCTTCACTTGTGAAGGCTGCGCGATCTCGACCGAGCTAGCCGTACCAACAGACCAGTCGCGCACTTCGTGGCGCGAGCAAGTTCGAAGAAGCAAGGGGTAGCCCTCCGATGGCAACGTACGCGATCGTCAAGACCGGCGGAAAGCAGTACAAGGTCGCTGTTGGTGACCTCGTCAAGGTCGAGAAGATCGAGGGTGAGCCCGGCACTGCTGTCTCGCTTGCTCCGGTTCTCGTCGTCGACGGATCCGATCTGACGACCGACGCCGACAAGCTGGCCAACATCTCGGTCACCGGCGAGGTCGTCGAGCACACCAAGGGCCCGAAGATCCGCATTCACAAGTTCAAGAACAAGACCGGCTACCACAAGCGTCAGGGCCACAGGCAGAAGCTGACGGTCCTCAAGGTCACCGGTATCAAGTAACTAGAGCTTCAGAGCTGATTTCACCCGAGGAGGGTCAAGAAACATGGCACATAAGAAGGGTGCATCCAGCTCCCGTAACGGGCGCGATTCAAATGCACAGCGACTCGGCGTGAAGCGCTTCGGCGGTCAGTCCGTCAGCGCCGGCGAGATCCTGGTGCGTCAGCGCGGAACCCACTTCCACCCCGGCGTCAACGTCGGACGTGGCGGCGACGACACGCTCTTTGCTCTCTCCGCCGGTGCCGTCGAGTTCGGCACCAAGCGTGGACGCAAGACCGTGAACATCGTTCCGGCGGCGGCAGAGGCCTAGTCCTGCCGCGAGTATGTACCGTCCTGACATAGGACGTACCAAGCTCCCGAATAGGGGCGGACCAGGGTCGAGATACCCGGTCCGCCCCTATTGTTTTTTTCGAGTTCATTTATTGACTGAGGAAGGATCCGGCAGTCATGTCCCGATTCATCGACCGCGTCGTGCTGCACGTCAGCGCCGGCAAAGGCGGCAACGGCTGCGCCTCCGTACACCGGGAGAAGTTCAAGCCGCTCGGCGGCCCGGACGGCGGTAACGGCGGGCGTGGCGGTGACGTGGTGCTCGAGGTGGACGGCAATGTCCACACCCTCCTCGACTTCCACTTCCATCCCCATGCGAAGGCCACCAACGGCAAGCAGGGGATGGGAAGTAACCGGGACGGCGCCCAAGGTGAAGACCTCGTCCTGAAGGTCCCCGACGGCACCGTCGTCCTCGACGAGAACGGCAAGGTTCTCGCCGACCTCATCGGTATCGGCACCCGGTTCGAGGCCGCCCAGGGTGGGCGTGGTGGGCTAGGAAACGCCGCGCTGTCTTCCAAGGCACGCAAGGCGCCCGGCTTTGCCCTCCTCGGTGAGGACGGCGTCGAACGCGAGCTCGTCCTCGAACTCAAGTCTGTCGCCGACGTCGGGCTCGTAGGCTTTCCCTCGGCCGGCAAGTCCTCCCTCGTGTCCGTGCTCTCGGCGGCAAAGCCCAAGATCGCCGACTACCCGTTCACCACTCTCGTCCCCAACCTGGGTGTCGTGTCCAGCGGTGACACCACCTTCACCGTCGCCGACGTGCCCGGGTTGATCCCCGGGGCGAGCGAGGGCCGTGGCCTGGGGCTGGACTTTCTGCGGCACCTCGAGCGCTGTGCTGTGCTGGCGCATGTCGTCGACTGTGCGACCCTCGACCCCGGTCGTGACCCGATCTCCGACATCGACGCCCTCGAAGCTGAGCTCGCGGCCTACAAACCCGCGCTGTCCAGCGACGCCAGCCTCGGTGACCTCGCCGATCGTCCTCGCATCGTGGTCCTCAACAAGGCCGACATTCCGGAAGCTGCGGAGCTGGCCGAGATGGTCACCCCCGACCTCGAGGCCCGCGGTTGGCCGGTGTTCACGATCTCCGCGGTGAGCCGCGAAGGATTGCGTCCGCTGATCTTCGCGTTGGCGAAACTTGTCGAGGAGTACCGCACGGCGCATCCGCCGGAAGTCCCCAAGCGGCCCGTGATTCGCCCGATTGCCAACAAGGACAACAGCTTCAGCGTTATAGCCGACCCGGAGGTGCCCGGCGGCTTCATCGTCCGGGGAACACGTCCCGAGCGCTGGGTGCGGCAAACCCAGTTCGACAACGACGAGGCTGTGGGTTACCTGGCCGACCGTCTCGCTCGACTCGGAGTGGAGGACGCCCTCGTCAAGCAGGGAGCCGAACCCGGCGCGTCCGTCACGATCGGTGACGTGAGTTTCGACTGGGAACCTCAGACGCCCGCAGGTGTCGATCTCACTCGCACCGGCCGCGGTACCGACCCACGTCTCGATCAGGTGGAACGTATCGGCGCGTCGGAGCGCAAGCACGCACACAGGATCCGTCGCGGTCTCGAAGGCCTCGACCCCGAAGAGCAGTGAGCGCCACCCGGCGCACGATTGCGTCGGCCGACAGCATTGTCGTGAAGATCGGATCGTCGGCGCTGACCAGTCTGGTCGGCGGACTCGACGTGGGTCGTCTCGATGCGCTGGCCGACGCAATCGAGGCACGGATGCGTGCCGGCTCCGACGTGATCGTGGTGTCGTCCGGTGCCGTCGGCGCCGGTCTGGCGCCACTGGGGCTCACGCGGCGACCGCGCGACCTGGCCACCAAGCAGGCCGCCGCAAGTGTCGGGCAGCTGGCCCTGGCCCACGCCTGGGGAACGTCCTTCTCCCGGTACGGCCGAACCGTGGGGCAGGTGCTGCTCACCGCCGACGACATCGCACGCCGTGCGCAGCATCGCAATGCCCAGCGGACCCTGGACCGTCTGCGGGCGCTGCATGCCGTGGCGATCGTCAATGAGAACGACACCGTCGCCACCGCCGAACTCCGGTTCGGTGACAACGACCGCCTCGCTGCACTCGTGGCGCACCTGGTCGGTGCCGACGCCCTCATCCTGTTGTCGGACGTCGACGGTCTCTACGACGGCGATCCACGCAAGGGGAACGCCACCCTGATCCCGGAAGTGAACAGCCCCGAGGACCTCGACGGAGTGGTCGCCGGTTCGGGTGGTGCCCTCGGGACGGGCGGCATGGCGTCCAAACTGTCCGCGGCCCGTCTCGCCTCGGATGCCGGTGTGCCGGTGTTGCTCGCGGCAGCCTCGGAGGCGGGTACGGCGCTGCAGGACGCGGCCGTGGGAACAGCTTTCGCGGCCCGGCCCACCCGGCTGTCCGCACGCAAGTTCTGGGTGCGGCATGCCGCGGACGAACAGGGAATCCTCCACATCGACGAGGGCGCGGTTCGTGCCGTCGTCACCAAGCGGCGGTCGCTGCTGCCCGCCGGGATCACTGCCGTTTCTGGCCGGTTCTACGGCGGCGACGTGGTTTCCCTGCTCGGCCCCGAGGAGCGTCCCGTAGCGCGGGGCGTGGTGGCCTACGACTCCACCGAGATCAACGACATCCTGGGGAAGTCGACAACCGAATTACCGCCGGAGATGCAGCGACCTGTGGTGCACGCCGACGACCTCGTTCCGCTCTGACGAGGGTGCCTGTCACGCTGACATCGCGGTGGATGCGTCGAGCAGCGCCCGCAGCGCGTCCGAGCAACCCGCATCGAGTGTGAGGGTGGCGAACTCGTCACCTCTCGTCGACCCGCGGTTGACGATCACGATCGGTATCGAGCGCTTGGCGGCGTGCCGGACGAACCGTAGTCCCGACATGACGGTGAGCGACGAACCGGCCACCAGCAGCGCTTCCGCTTCGTCGACCACGGCGTAGGCAGCCTCGACCCTCGGCTTGGGAACCGACTCGCCGAAGTACACGATGTCCGGTTTCAGGAGCCCGCCGCAGGCCTCACAGTCGACCATCCGGAAATGCTCCGTGCTGGTGACGACGGCGTCCGCATCCGGTGCGATCTCGACTCCCTCCGCGGCGGCCACGGTCTCGGCGAACCCGGGGTTGGCTCGCTCGAGACGCTCGGCCAGTGTTGCCCGCGAGATCAGTGCACCGCACGACAGACAACGCACCTGTGCGTACGTGCCATGTAGATCGATGACCCGGCGACTGCCTGCCTTGGTGTGGAGCAGATCCACGTTCTGCGTGATCACCGCGTGCACGGCGCCGGCGCGTTCGAGACCGGCCAGGGCCCGATGACCGGCGTTGGGCCGGGCGGCGTCCATGTGCCGCCAGCCGAGATGATTCCGGGCCCAGTAGTGACGACGGAAGTCGGGGTCGCCGGTGAATTGCTGGAAGGTCATCGGGTTGCGCGGGGGAGAGTCGGGACCCCGGTAGTCGGGGATTCCGGAATCCGTGGAAATGCCGGCGCCGGTGACCACACACAGACGCCGGCCGCTGAGTACGTCGAGCAGTCGGTCGAACACGCACTCCAGGGTAGCGCCGGGTCAGTAACCGACGACCGGATCGATCAGGGCGGTGAGCCGCTCACCGGCGACGAAACGGGTCACGTTCAACGCCACATGATCGGCGAAAGCGGGCGGACGCACGGACGGCGGGTTGGAATCGTGGGGGGTGATGATCACATTGGGCAGTTCCCAGAGCGGGTGACCGTCGGGAAGCGGCTCCGGATCCGTGACATCGAGTCCGGCGCCGCCGATGCTGCCGTTCCGCAATGCCTGCACGAGGGCATCGGTGTCGATGAGCGACCCGCGGGCCACGTTGATCACCCACGACGTCGACTTCATCTGAGCCAGTTCGGCGCCGCTCACCAGGTGATGTGTCGCGGACGTGGCGGGCGCCCCGATGACGAAATGGTCGGCCCGCGGCCACACCTCGTTCAACCTGGTGGTCGGAAGCGTTTCGATGGCACCCGGAACGGGGCTGCCCGAGCGATTCACGGCGATCACGTCGGCTCCTAGCGAGGCCAGCATGGGAATGAGTGCCCGGCCGATTCCGCCTGCGCCCACCATGGCGACCATCGCACCGCGCAGGGTGCCGACCTTGGAGTAGAAATCGTGCTGACGCCACGTTCGGGCCGCCATGTGTTCCGGCAGTGCCCTCACTCCGGCCAGGAGGAGCGTCAGGGCATGTTCGGCGACGGTGGCCGCGAACGCACCCGCGGCCGACGTCCACATGATCGGGGTATCGGGTGTGATGAGTTTCGCATCGAACCACTGCTCGACTCCGGCGGAATCGAGCTGCACCCACCGAATATTGTCCGGGAGCGGGTCGGGAAACCCGATCGGGCCCGCGGTCCACACCAACGCATCGGCGGACTCGAAGGGCGATAGACGGGCGCCGCCCCGGCGCACCGCGTCCTCGAGGAGCGGGTCCGGGGCGGGTCCGATGGCAACAGCTGGAACAGCAACGTCGTCGGCCATGGTTCGACGCTACGCGGGAACCTCGATCAACGGGTAGACACCATTCTCGTCGTGCACCTCACGTCCCGTCACGGGCGGGTTGAACACGCAGAGCATGCGCATTTCGGTCTCCGGCTCGACGCGGTGCCGTTCGTGCCCGTTCAGCAGGTACATCGATCCGGGGCCGAGGTCGTAAACCTTGTCGTTGTCGAGGTCGACCAATTTGCCCGTGCCCTCGACCAGCCACACGGCCTCGACATGGTTGGCGTAGTGGAACTCGTTGACAGTTCCCGCCTTGATCGTGGTTTCGTGGAAGGAGAAGCCCACCTTGTCACCGCCGAGGACGATGCGCTTGCTGCGCCAATTGCCGTCCTCGCTGGTGATGTCGCGCTCGGTGTCGGTGATTTCTGCGGTGGTGCGAACGATCATGGGTACTCCCATCCTCTCTCTAGCTGCAAACCTTGCCGGTCGCCTCGGCGAGAATGCCGAGTCCGTGGTCGAGTTCCTCGTCGGTGATGGTGAGCGCCGGTAGCAGCTTGACCACCTCGTCGGAAGGTCCGGAGGTTTCGGCGAGCAGTCCCTCGTCGAAGGCGAGTTTGCAGACCTTGCCCGCATTTTCGGGCTCGTCGAAGACGAGACCCTGAACGAGGCCTCGACCGCGGGTGAAGACCTTGCCCTCGAACTGGTTGGACAGTGCGGTGAACGCCTGATGAATCTTCTCGCCCTTGGCCAGCGTCGACTGATGCAGGGCGTCGTCGGACCAGTACTGGTCCAAGGCCACTTTGGAGGTGACGAATGCGGGATTGTTGCCACGGAACGTGCCGTTGTGCTCGCCCGGACCCCACACGTCGAGTTCGCGTTTGAACAGCGTGAGCGCCATGGGGAGCCCGTAACCGCTGATCGACTTCGACAGGCAGACGATGTCGGGGGTGATCCCGGCGATCTCGAAGGAGAAGAACGGGCCGGTGCGTCCGCAACCCATCTGAACGTCGTCGACGATCAGCAGGATGTCACGCTCGGCGCACAGCTCCGCCAAGGCGCGCAGCCACTCGGCCCGAGCCACGTTGACGCCACCTTCGCCCTGAACGGTTTCGACGATCACGGCGGCCGGACGGTTCAGGCCACTGCCCGAGTCGTCGAGGACCCGGGAGAACCAGTGGAAGTCCTCGGTGACCCCGTCGAAGTAGTTGTCGAACGGCATCGGAGTGGCGTGCACCAGCGGGATGCCGGCCCCGGCACGTTTCATCGAGTTACCGGTGACCGAGAGCGCGCCGAGCGTCATGCCGTGGAACGCGTTGGTGAAGTTGATGATCGACGAACGGCCCGTGACCTTACGGGCAAGCTTCAGCGCGGCCTCGACGGTATTGGTGCCGGTGGGCCCGGGGAACTGGACTTTGTAGTCGAGGCCCCGCGGCTTCAGGATCTTGTCCTCGAAGGTCTCGAGCAGTTCGCGTTTCGCGACGGTCGACATGTCGAGACCGTGAGTGATTCCGTCACCGACGATGTAGTCGACGAGTGCCGATTTGAGCACCGGGTTGTTGTGCCCGTAGTTGAGCGAGCCGGCGCCGGCGAAGAAGTCGAGGTAGTCCTTGCCGTTCTCGTCGCGAATCCACGATCCGGACGCCGTTTCGAAAACGGTCGGCCACCCGCGGCTGTAACTGCGAACCTCGGATTCGAGGCTCTCGAAGATATCGGTATGAGCGTTAGTCGTACTGGTGTCAGTCATGTTGCTGCATTCCTCCGGGGCATGCTCTTAGCCGATCGTGTACAGATCTTCGGCTTCGTGTCCATCGGGAAAATCGTTGGGCGAGAATAACGTCTGCTTGGTGATCGCCGTATCTCGGCGACGCGCCAATGCGGTGAACAGCGCGATCGATGCCTCGTTGTCGGGGCTGATCGTCGTCTCGAGATGGGTGATCCCTTCAGGCGCAAGACGATCGAGCAAGGCGCCCAGCATGCGTCCGGCAATTCCCTTGCCACGCTGGTCTGCGTCTACGGCGACCTGCCAGACAAACAGTGTCGCCGGGGATTCGGGGCGGATGTAGCCCGAAACGAATCCCACTGCTCGTTCGTCGACCACTGCGACGATCGACGTGCGGCTGAAATCTCTGCACCACAACAGGTAGGCATAACTCGAGTTGAGGTCGAGCACTTCCGTGTTCCTGGCGATCTCCCAGAGCCGGACTCCATCAGAGATCTGTGGACTTCGAAACAACACCGCGTCCGGCGCGGTGGTCGGGATGGCACTCTTCTGAACAGGCGTCATTGGAAAAACCAACCTAACAACCATCTATGCCGATTTCACGTGCGTCGCGAAATTGGCCCGTCCGGGCACAGAGCCTTCGCAGGTGAGACGGGCAATGTGACGCTGATCACGTTATGTAACTTTTCGGTGATCCGCAAGCGACACACTTGTCCTTTTCGAGATCTCGTGGCACTCGACAGCCCTGGGGAGTCACTTCACGGCTGCCAGGGCGAAAGGCAGCACCGAGGTGGCGCCCGCCGCCCGCAGCGTGCGGGCAGCCATCGTCAGGGTCCAGCCGGTATCGGTGAGGGTGTCGACGAGCAGAACAGGCCCCGTGGAACCCGGAAGTTGAGGGGTTTCCCACGCGTCTGCCAGACCGGCCACCCGGTAGGCGGAGTTGGCCGCAGAGACCGGCGGATGGCCGGGTCGTTGCCTCAGGACTCCCAGGTGCTCGAGCCGTCCGATCTGGGCGAGCCGCTCCGCCAAGGAGGCCGCGAGAAGGGGATGGGTGGTCGATTCGACGGCCATGACGGCGGTGGGCCGCTGCGTCCAGTCCCACGATGCCAGCACGGCGATGCAGGCCTGCAAGACGTTCTCCGGTGCCGGACCGTCCGGTCCGTCCATCAGAGTGCGCAGTCGTTGTCCCCAGCCGAGGTCGGACAATCGGCCGAGGACACGACCCGGTTCCGGCCCGTCCGTAATTTTCCCCGACAGCGCGACACCGAGCTTTCTGAGCCCCGAAGGCCACTGTTTCCGAGGCGCGAGGTCGATGCCCGGCCTCTCCAGCCGCGATCGGGTCTGAGCCACGGCGTCTGCATCCACAGCGGTGTCGTAGTGCTCGCCTGTGCAGTTGTCGCACCGACCGCAGTCGGACGCCCCCGCTACCAGTCCCGGGTCGTCGAGCTGCTCCCTCAGAAACGCCATCCGGCACGTGGTGATGCGTTGATAGTCGAGCATGGCCTGCTGCTCGGACTCACGGGCCCGTTCGAGACGTTCGTAGCGTTCGGCGTCGTAGGTCCATGGCTGCCCGGTTCCCACCCAGCCCCCACGGACCCGGCGAACCGCACCGTCGACATCGAGAACCTTCAACACCATCTCGAGCCGCGTCCGCCCCAGTTCCACCAGCGGCTCCAGGGCCTGTGTGGACTGCGGCCGGTCGGGGTCGAGAACCTCGATGACCCGCCGCACCATGTGCTCACGGGGAAACGCCACCGATGCGAAATAGCTCCAGATCTGCCGGTCTTCCGAGCCGGGGAGCAAGATCACTTCAGCGCGATCCGTGGAACGCCCCGCACGGCCCACCTGCTGGTAGTACGAGATCGGGGACGACGGCGCACCGAGGTGCACCACGAATCCGAGGTCGGGCTTGTCGAAGCCCATGCCGAGCGCCGACGTAGCCACCAGGGCTTTCACGCGGTTGTCGAGTAGATCCTGCTCGAGGCCTTCCCGTTCGCCGGCATCCGTTTGTCCCGTATAGGCGGCGACGGTGTGCCCCTGCTCGGTGAGCAAGCTCGCCAGATCTCGTGCCGCCGACACCGTCAACGCATAGATGATCCCCGACCCGGGCAGGCTGTCGAGCTTCTGGGCGAGCCACGCGGCGCGGGCCGTGGCCTCAGGAATCTGCACCACCGACAGATGCAGCGATTCGCGTTCGAGCCCGCCGCGCAACACCAGCGTTTCGCCGCCGCCCACCCCGAGCTGGGTCGAGACATCGGTGACCACGCGGTCGTTTGCGGTGGCCGTGGTCGCAAGCACGGGAATACCCTGCCCGAGCTCGCCGATCAGCGTGCGGATGCGCCGATAGTCCGGGCGGAAGTCGTGGCCCCAGTCCGAGACGCAATGGGCTTCGTCGACGACGACCAGGCCGGCGTCGGCGGCGAGGGAAGGAAGAACCTGGTCGCGGAAGTCGGGGTTGTTCAGGCGTTCCGGGCTGACCAACAAGACATCCAGCTCTTGTGCCGCGACACGGGCGTGAATTTCGTCCCACTCCGTGACATTGCCCGAGTTGATCGTGGCGGCCCGGACTCCCGCCCGTTCTGCCGACGCCACCTGATTCCGCATGAGGGCCAGAAGCGGCGACACGATGACGGTCGGCCCGTGCCCGTCGGCCCTCAACAGCTTGGCCGCGATGAAGTAGACAGCTGATTTACCCCACCCGGTCCGTTGGACGACGAGCGCGCGTCGTCGGCCCACGACGAGCGCCTCGATGGCAGTCCACTGGTCGTCCCGCAGCCGCGCTTCGGGTCCTGCCAGCTCTCGGAGCAGGCGTTCGGCCTCGTCGCGGAGTGCGGGCGTGGTGGCGGTGGTCATGACCCCATGGTGCACGACTGCTGTGACACTCCACCTGCGGAGCGGGGGAACGACCTGCTCAGCGGTGCAGAGCGGTCTCGATGGCGGTGCGGGTGGGGGAGGATGTCGAGGCTCCACGCCGGGTTGTCGCGAGTGCGCCTGCCGCGGTCGCGAACGGCAGTGCGGTCTCGGGGCCGCGCATCCACGACACCGCCAGGGCGCCTGCGAACGCGTCACCGGCACCCGTCGTGTCGACTACCTCGACCGAGGGGGCGTCGGCATGTACGGCGGCGCCGCCCGGGTTCGTGTACTCGGCGCCGGATCCGCCGAGCGTGGTCACCAGATGGGGGACGGCGGAAATCACGTCGGGCCCGAGTTGCGCGGCTTCTGTCTCGTTGACCACCAGCACATCGACGAGTGCTACGAGTTCTCGGGGAAGCGGCTGAGCAGGTGAGGGATTGAGCATCACCACCGTGTCGTGTTCGGCGGCGTGCGCGACTGCGGCGAGCACGGTCGCGACCGGGATCTCGAGTTGGCAGAGGAGCACGTCGGCGGCAGAGATGGCCTCGAGATCTGCCGGTTCGAGAGCGGTCAGAGTGCTGTTGGCGCCCGGGACCACCACGATGCTGTTCTGTCCGGCGGCGTCGACGGTGATGGCCGCGATTCCACTCGGCCCGTCGACCTCGCGCAGGTGGGTGGTGTCGACCTCGGCCTCCACCAGGGTTTGGCGCAGTTCGAGGGCGAACGTATCGGATCCGACGGCGCCGATGAACGTGACCCGTCCCCCTGCCCGCGCCGCGGCGATGGCCTGATTCGCGCCTTTGCCGCCTGGGGTGGCGGCAAAGGCGCTGCCGAGAATGGTCTCGCCGGGGGCGGGTAATCGTTCGGTCGCCGTCAGCAGATCCATGTTGACGCTGCCGACCACGGCGATCCTGGGAGCGGACATGATGGAAACACTATCCCGCGTCGACGCCGTCCGCCTCGTGCTCGGACCTCGGTGACTCGCCGGCCTTCGTCCGCCGCAACCGGCCGAGGACACGACGAGCTTCCGCCTCCGTGGCGACGGCAGGCGGCGATCCCTCGAGCGGCTTGCGGGCGGTCTCGGAGATGAGGAGTACCGCGATGGCCCCGATCACTGCGGCCACCATCATGTACATCGGAGCGACGAGATCGCTGCCGGTCGCGTCCTGCAGGGCGGTCAGCACCAGAGGCGTGGTACCACCGAAGATCGAGACGGCGAGGTTGTATCCGATCGCGAGGCCGCCGTAGCGGATTCCCGTCGGGAAGAGAGCAGGAAGGACCGAAGGGAAGACGCCGACGAACAGCAGCAGCAGTCCGCCGAGCATCGCGAGGCCGACGAAGACGGTGAAGTAGTGCCCGACGCCGATCAGCAGGTACGCGGGCAGCGACAGCGCGAAGAAGCCGACGAAACCGGTCAGCAGCAACGGTTTACGACCCACCCGGTCGGACAGCTTTCCGACGAAGCTGATGCACACCATCATGATGAGCATCACGATGATCATGAGGACGAGGCCGTGCGACTCGTCGTAGCCGAGCGTGTTCGACAGGTACGTCGGCATGTAGCTGAGCAGACCGTAGTGCGCGATGTTGTAGGCGGCGACGAGGATGACGCACAGTACGAGGGGTCGCCAATTGTCGACCAGTGTCTCGCGCAACTTTCGGCCGGTGGATTCTTCTGCGAGAGAACGTTCCTCAGCCTGCTGTTGCTGCTGGAAGGCCGGCGTCTCTTCCAGCCGCAGACGCAGGTAGAGGCCGATGAGTCCCAGGGGACCGGCGAGCAGGAACGGGATTCGCCATGCCCAGTCGACCAGAGCGTCGGCACTGACAGCGCTGCTGATGACGGTGACGAGCCCCGCCGCCGCGACATACCCGGCCAACGTGCCGAATTCGAGAAAACTCGCGAAGAAGCCGCGACGCTTGTCGGGCGCGTACTCGGCGACGAACGTACTGGCGCCACCGTATTCGCCGCCGGTCGAAAATCCCTGTACGAGGCGAAAGAGCACGAGAAGGATCGGTGCCAGGATGCCGATCGATTCGTAGCTCGGGATCACGCCGATCGCGAAAGTGCTTCCCGCCATGAGGATGATGGTCGTGGCAAGCACCTTCTTGCGGCCGATACGGTCGCCGAGCGGGCCGAAGAAGAAACCGCCGAGCGGCCGGACGATGAAGGCTGCAGCGAAGATTGCGAACGTCGACAGTAGCTGCGCCGTGCCGCTGGCCTCGGGAAAGAACACCTGGCCGATGGTGGTCGCGAGGTAGGCGTAGACGCCGAAGTCGAACCATTCCATGGCGTTGCCGAGCATGGTCGCTTTGACGGCCCGCGAGACCGAGGCCTCGTCGATGACGGTGACGTCGGGTGACTGCGCCACCTCGTCCGCAGTGATGGAGTGATCTGGTGCATTCATGAGTCGTGCGCTCCCCAGCGCCGGTATCACCCACGCGGGGCACGTACCTGATGCACGCATCTTTTCGTCGCCCGCCGGGTGAAGTGCTGGTTCGGGTCTCCTGGCCACGGGCCCTTCGGCGCGATGCGGCCCCCGCCGATCGGCTCTGGCTCGTGGCTGGTCCCGCCCCACCGTCCGGGGTGCGGGACTACCAGCTGTAAGAGTGATTACCGTAGCAAAGGATGCGGGGGCTTGTCGGTCCGAGTCTCAGTACGCCCGGGCGTACTGCGCTGGAATCTGCGGCGTCACCTGCGCATTCAATGCCAGTGCGGCTTTTCGCGGCCAATACGGGTCGCGCAGCAGTTCGCGCCCGAGGAACACGGCGACGGCTTCTCCCGACTCCACGATCCGCTCGGCCTGCCCCGGCTCGGTGATGAGCCCGACGGCGGCGGCCGGGACCGTGGTCTCGTTCTGGATGCGACGGGCGAACGGGACCTGGTAGCCGGGCCCGACCGGGATCCGGGCGGACGCGACGCCACCGCTGGAGACGTCGACGAGGTCGACGCCGAGGTCCGCGAGGGCCTCCACGAGGGACACGGTCTGATCCGGCGTCCAGCTGTCCGCGTCGAGGCCGGGCTCCTCCGAGAGCCAGTCGGTTGCCGAGACCCGGACGAAGACGGGCAACTCGGCCGGCCAGACCCCGCGTACCGCGTCGACGACCTCGAGCAGCAGGCGAATGCGGCGCGCGAAGCTGCCGCCGTACTCGTCGGTGCGGTGATTGCTGACCGGTGAGAGGAACTGGTGCAGCAGATAGCCGTGTGCCGCATGGATTTCCACCACCTTGAAACCGGCCCGCGACGCCCGCTCGGCGGCGGCGGCGAAATCGGCGACCACCTTCCGGATGTCGGCGGACGTCGCCGCGGCCGGCGGGGTGTGGTCGCCGAAACCGATCGCGCTCGGCGCCACCGTCTGCCAGGACAGCCGATCGTCGCCGTCGAGGCTTCCGCCCCCGCGCCACGGGACATGCGCGGAGCCCTTGCGCCCGGCGTGACCGAGCTGGATGCCCGGGACGGCGCCGAAGTACTCGAGCTGTGCGTTGATCTCCGCGAATGCCTCGGCCTGGGTGTCGTTCCAGATGCCGAGGTCGGCGGGGCTGATGCGGCCCTCCGGGCTGACGGCCGTCGCTTCGGTGAGGATCAAGCCGGCACCGCCGATGGCGCGCGTCACGAGGTGCGTCCGGTGCCAGTCATTGGGAACTCCCACATCGCGGCCCGTCACGTCGGCCGAGTACTGGCACATCGGCGCCATCCACACCCGATTGGGGACGGTGACTCCGCGGAAGGTGATGGGTTCGAACAACACGCTCACTACAGCACTCCTGCCTCTGATGGTCTCGACCAGTCGCAACCTGCGCGGGGGACGAAATCATTCCCGGTCGTTCCCGCGCCGCGCTGCACAGACCCCGGTATATAGGCTGTCTTCATGACTGCAGTGACCTCCACCGCGTCGACCGGTGCCGTGGACACCCGTGAGGCCGTTCACGCGGCGGCTCGTCGTGCCCGCACCGCGTCGCGGGTCCTTGCTCTGCTCACCACCGCGCAGAAAGACGCGGTCCTGCACGCCGCCGCCGATGCGGTGCTGGCCGCTACGGCTGACGTCCTTGCCGCCAACGCGGCCGACCTCGAGTCGGCCCGGGCGTCCGGCACCGAGGAATCCCTTCTCGACCGGCTCCGGCTGACCGAGGCTCGGATCGAGGGAATCGCCGCCGGACTCCGTCAAGTAGCGGGTCTGCCCGACCCGATCGGAGAAGTGGTGCGCGGCTCCACACTGCCCAATGGGCTCGAACTGCGACAGCTCCGAGTGCCGCTGGGTGTGGTGGGCATGGTGTATGAGGCCCGTCCCAACGTCACCGTGGACGCGTTCGGCCTGGCCCTGAAGTCGGGCAACGCTGCGCTTCTGCGTGGATCCTCGTCCGCGGCGAAGTCGAATGCGGCGCTGGTCGTCGCCTTGCGCGCCGCGCTGGCTGCGCAGGATCTGCCGGAAGACGCGGTGCAATTACTGCCCACCGAGGACCGCTCGAGTGTCACCCATCTCATCCAGGCGCGCGGTTTGGTCGACGTCGTCATCCCTCGGGGCGGCGCCGGACTGATCAGCGCCGTCGTGCGAGACGCCTCCGTCCCCACCATCGAGACGGGCGTGGGTAACTGCCACGTCTACATCCATTCCGCCGCGGACCTGGAGATGGCCGAACGAATCCTGCTCAACTCGAAGACGCGGCGGCCGAGCGTCTGTAATACCGCGGAGACGGTTCTGGTCGACGCCGGCATTGCCGACGTCGCCGTCCCGAAGCTCCTGCAGGCGCTGCAGACGCACAGTGTCACCGTCCACGGAGATCTTCCCGGCATGGTGCCCGCCACCGAGACGGACTGGTCGGACGAATATCTCACCCTCGATGTGGCGCTGAAGGTCGTCGACGATCTCGATGCCGCGGTAGAGCACATCGATCGATATGGAACCGGTCACACCGAGGCCATCGTGACCGCCGACCTGTCGGCCGCGCGCGAGTTCACCGCCCGCGTCGATGCCGCCGCCGTCATGGTCAACGCGTCCACCGCCTTCACCGACGGCGAGCAGTTCGGGTTCGGCGCCGAGATCGGGATCTCCACCCAGAAGCTCCACGCCCGCGGTCCGATGGGGCTGCCGGAGCTCACCTCCACGAAGTGGATCGTGTGGGGGGACGGGCACACGCGTCCGGCCTAGCGCCACAGTTCGACCACCAATGTCCGCAAGCCCATCGAAAGGAGCGAGCGTGGATCGCGCACTACCCACCACGACGCCGTTGTTCGCGAGCGTCGACGACGTGATCGCCCGGCTCGCCGAAACCGGCTACCTGGCAGACAAGGGCACCGCGACCGCGGTGTTTCTCGCCGACCGGCTCGGTAAGCCCCTGCTCATCGAGGGACCGGCGGGTGTCGGCAAGACCGAGCTGGCCCGAGCCGTCGCGCAGACCACCGACGCCGAACTGGTGCGGTTGCAGTGCTATGAGGGCGTCGACGAGGCTCGCGCGCTCTACGAGTGGAACCACGCGAAGCAGATCCTGCGCATCCAGGCCGGGGCGAGCGCAGCGACGGGGAATCTTCACGGCCGCGACAGCAGCTGGGACTCCACCAAGGCGGATGTCTTCTCGGAGGAGTTCCTGCTGTCGCGTCCGCTGCTGACCGCGATCCGGCGCGAGGATCCGACGGTGCTGCTCATCGACGAGACCGACAAGGCGGACGTCGAGATCGAGGGCCTGCTCCTCGAGGTGCTGAGCGATTTCGCGGTCACCGTTCCCGAGCTGGGAACGATTACGGCCGTCCGGAAGCCGTTCGTGCTCCTCACCTCCAACGCCACCCGTGAGTTGTCCGAGGCGCTCAAGCGTCGCTGCCTCTTCCTCCACCTCGACTTCCCGGATGCCGAACTCGAACGCAAGATTCTGGCGAGTCGAGTCCCGGAGCTTCCGGAAGCGATCGCCGAGCAGTTGGTGGCGACCATCCGGGTGCTGCGCGGAATGCAGTTGAAGAAACTGCCCTCGGTAGCCGAGACGATCGACTGGGGCCGCACGCTCCTCGCACTCGGGTTGGACACCCTCGACGACGACGCCGTGCGGGCCACCCTGGGCGTGGTCCTCAAACACCAATCCGACCAGCAGCGCGCCGCTGCCGAACTGCGACTGAACTGAGGGTTCCCATGGCTGCAGGTGGTCCTCCCACGTCCCGGTCGGCAACATCGGGGCCCGCCGCGCCGCACGGGTTACCCGGCCACCTGGTCGACTTCGTCGAGGCGTTGCGGCGACGCGGCATCATGGTGGGCCCGTCGGAGACCGTCGACGCCGGGCAGGTCATGTCCGTCCTCGACCTCCTCGACCGCGAGGCACTCCGAGAGGGACTGGCGTGCGCCCTGCTGCGCCGTCCCACTCACCGCTCCACGTTCGACGCTCTTTTCGATCTGTGGTTCCCCGCGGCCGTCGGGAATCGGTCGAGCGGGGCCGTTGACACCAGGCTTCCGCGAACCGAGAAGGGCGACATCGATTACGACGCCCTGCGTGAGTTGATCGTCGAGCTCCTCGCCGACGGGTCGCCCGAAGCGCTCGAACTCACCGAACTCCTGACCGCGCAGATGGTCGAAGAACTCGGGCAGTACCAGTCGGCGAACGGGCCGTCGTTCTCGGCCTACCAGGCGTTGCGGGATGTGGCGCCCGAGACGCTGCTGAAGAAGATCCTCGACGGACTCCTGGGCAATCAGCAGGACGGCCAAGCCCGAATGACGGACAGCTACGAATCCGAGGTGGCCAAACGCACCGCGGCGCAGCGGATCGCCGACTTCCGCAAGATGGTCGAGAAGGAGACGCGTCGGCGGTCGGCCGAGAACCTGGGCAAGGAGCGGGTGGCGTCGTACGGCGTGCCGCGGCTGGCCGAGGAAGTGGACTTCCTGCGCGCGTCGGACTCCGAGCTGACCGCTCTCAAACGTAACGTCACCCCGCTCGCCAGACTGCTGGCCAGCCGGCTCGCGGTGCGCCGCAGTCGTCATCGCGCCGGGTCGATCGATCTTCGGCGGACCCTGCGCAAGTCGATGTCCACCGGGGGAGTTCCCATCGATCTCGTCCAGCGCAAGCCGAGACGCGCACGCCCGGAACTGGTGGTGATGTGCGACGTGTCGGGTTCGGTGGCGGGGTTCAGCCACTTCACATTGCTGCTCGTCCATGCGTTGCGGGAGCAGTTCTCGCGGGTGCGGGTGTTCGCTTTCATCGACACCACCGACGAAGTCACCCGATTCTTCGACACCGGCGCAGACCTCGGGAACGCGATGTCGCGGATGATCCGCGAGGCCGACCTCGTCAGCTACGACGGGCACTCCGACTACGGCAACGCATTCGGTGTGTTCGCGGAGCGGTTCACCTCGAGCATTACCTCACGCACCTCACTGCTCGTCCTCGGGGACGGCCGCAACAACTATCGCGACCCCAATCTGGAGGCGCTGGCGCGTCTGGTGTCGGTGGCCAAGCATGCGCACTGGCTCAACCCCGAGCCACGCGGACAGTGGGGTTCCGGGGATTCGGCCGCCAAGGTGTACAACGAGGTCATCAGCATGCACGAGTGCCGCTCCGCGCAGCAGCTCGCGTCGGTGGTCGCCGGGTTGCTCCCGGTATGACCACGTAAGCTCGGCACTCGTGGAACAGGGAACAACGGGCGCACGTCGGCGCCGTCTCGGGGTCATGGGCGGCACCTTCGACCCCATTCACCACGGTCACCTGGTGGCCGCCAGTGAAGTCGCCGACCGGTTCGGCCTCGACGAGGTGATCTTCGTCCCCACCGGCAGGCCCTGGCAGAAGCAGGGGAAAGTGGTCAGCCCCGCGGAAGACCGGTACTTGATGACGGTCATCGCCACTGCATCGAACCCACGGTTCTCGGTGAGCCGGGTGGACGTCGATCGCCGGAAGATCACCTACACCGTCGACACTCTGCGCGATCTCGCCAGCTTCCATCCCGACGCCGAGCTGTACTTCATTACCGGTGCCGATGCCCTGGCGAGTATTCTGTCGTGGCAGGACTGGGAGGAACTGTTCTCACTGGCGAAATTTGTGGGAGTGTCGCGCCCGGGATTCGATCTCAATACCGAACATCTGGCCGCTCATCTCGACGCGCTGCCGGAGGACGCGGTCACGTTGATCGAGATACCGGCGCTGGCGATCTCCTCGACGGAATGTCGGCGGCGCGCCAGCCGGCACCGGCCTGTGTGGTATCTGGTGCCGGACGGCGTGGTCCAGTACATCTCGAAGCGGAACCTGTATCGGCCGCCGGACGCCGAGCGCCTGGACGGCGCGACGACGATGTCCGAACCGGCCCCCGGCAAGACCAAGAGCTAGCACTTTTTTCTACGAACTGGAGAACATCGAGTGAGCGCAACGACCGAAGCCATTGCGATGGCACGCATCGCGGCAGTGGCGGCCGACGAGAAGCTGGCCTCCGATGTGGTGGTGCTCGATGTTTCCGAGCAGCTGGTCATCACCGACTGCTTCGTCATCGCGTCGGCGCCCAACGAGCGCCAGGTGAACGCGATAGTCGAGAACATCGAGGAACGTCTGCGTGAGGCCGGTCACAAGCCGGTGCGCCGTGAAGGCACCCGGGAGGGTCGGTGGGCGCTGCTGGACTTCGTGGACGTCGTCATCCATGTGCAGCACAACGAGGAACGTAACTTCTACGCACTCGAGCGGCTCTGGAAGGACTGCCCCACCGTCCCGGTCGACGGGATCGGCCTGCACGCCCCCGCGACCAACGGTGCCGATCCCGGCTCCGCGAACAGTGAGGAATCCGAGCAGTGACGGACGCTCCGCGCGCCCCGCGACGGCTCATTCTGCTGAGGCACGGCCAAACCGAGTACAACGCCGGAAACCGCATGCAGGGTCAGCTCGACACCGACCTGTCCGAACTCGGCCGGAGGCAGGCCCGCGCCGCTGCCGCCGTCCTCGTCGGTCGCTCACCGATCTCTATCGTGTCCTCGGACCTGCGGCGTGCGTACGACACGGCGGTGGAGATCGGCGACAACGCCGGACTGCCGGTGCAGATCGACGAGCGCCTGCGGGAAACCCATCTCGGTGAATGGCAGGGGCTGACTCACCTCGACGTCGACGCGCGGGCACCGGGTGCTCGCGCGGCGTGGCGTAGTGACGCGACGTGGGCACCGCCCGGCGGAGAGAGCCGCGTCGATGTCGCGCGCCGCAGCACGCCGGTGGTGGCCGAGCTGCTCGAGAAGTACGAGGATTGGGCCGAACAGCCCGTCGTCCTGGTCGCCCACGGCGGATTGATTGCTGCACTCACCGCGGCGCTTCTCGATCTTCCTGTCAGTCATTGGCCGGTGCTCGGTGGTCTCGGTAACACCAGCTGGGTTCAGCTCAGTGCGCACGGAAACTCCGACTCGCCGAGCTGGCGCCTGGACGTCTGGAACGCATCCGCGAGCGTGGCAAGTGACGTCCTCTGACTTGGAGGCCGGTTCCGGAGAGCGGCCGGTCCTTCTCGTGCTCGCCGATTCACTGTCCTACTACGGGCCCAAGGGCGGCTTGCCGTCCAACCATCCCGATATCTGGCCCAACATCGTTGCGCGCGAGTTGGAGTGGGACGTAGAGCTCGTTGCGCGGATCGGTTGGACCAGCCGTGACGTCTGGTGGGCGCTGACCCAGGACCCCCGCGTGTGGTCGGCCGTCCCCCGGGCGGGTGCTGTGGTGTTTGCGGTCGGGGGAATGGATTCGCTCCCGTCCCCGCTGCCCACCGCGCTGCGGGAGCAGCTCCGCTACATTCGCCCGCCCGCGCTGCGGCGGGTCGTGCGTACTGCCTACCAATGGTTGCAGCCGCGGCTGTCTCCGCTCGGATGGCCGGTCGCCTTGCCCCCGAAGTTGAGCGTCGAGTACCTCGAAAGCTCCCGGGCGGCGCTCGAATACATGCGACCGGAACTGCCCGTCGTCGGCACTCTCCCGTCCGTCCACCGCAGTGAGGCCTACGGCAAGGTGCACTCCGGCCGGCCGGGTGCTGTCGCGGCCATCACGGCGTGGGCGCAGGACAAGAACGTTCCGCTCGTCGACCTCGCGGAGGCCGTGCGAGCCGACATCTTCGGTGGCCGAGGAAATCCGGACGGAATCCACTGGGGCTGGGACGGTCACGCCGAGGTAGCGGCGGCCATGCTGACCGCTCTTCGTGCCACCGGAGCGGCACCCCCGCTGGGTGCAGACGTCACTGCCGCGGACGCGGTGTCGAGCAGGGCCGAGTAGTCCCATGCCCGTTGTCGTTGTCACCGATTCCTCGGCCTCGCTCGTCCCCGAGGTCGTCGAGGAGCAAGCAATCCAGGTCGTGCCCCTTCATGTTCTCAGCGGCGACGAGGACTTTCGCGAGGGAATCGACGTCATTCCGGAGGACCTCGCCGGCGTCACCACCGCGGGTGCCTCGCCTGGCGAGCTGTCCGAGGCCTACGCGGCGGCGTGGGAAGCGAGCGAGGGCGCCGGCGTGGTCGCCGTGCACATTTCCCGCCAGTTGTCGGGAACCTGGGAGGCCGGACGACAGGCGGCGCAGGAGTTCGACGGTCGCGTGCGCATCGTCGATTCCCAGTCGGCCGGAATGGGTTTGGGATACCCGGTACTGGAAGCAGCACGGCTGGCGAAGAGTGGTGCCGACCTCGAGACGGTGTACCGGCGGGCTGTCGACGTAGCGGGTCGCAGCCGTTGCCTGATTGTCGTGGACCGGCTCGATCAGTTGCGCCGCGGGGGGAGGATCGGCGCGGCGGCCGCGTTGCTCGGCACCGCGCTGGCGATGAAACCGGTGCTGCATCTCGTCGATGGACGACTCGTCCTGAAGGAGAAAACCCGGACCTCCACCAAGGCGATGGCGAAGATGATCGATTCCGCCGTCGAGCTGGCAGGGGTGGACAGAACCTCGGTGGCTGTGCATCACATGCATGCACCCGACCGAGCCGAGTCGGTGGCGCAGCGGCTGAAAGAACGGATTCCGCAGGTCAGCGACCTCGTCGTCACTGATTTCAGTTCGGTGATCGGGGTCCACGTGGGGGCAGGCGCTATCGGCGTCGTTCTCTGCCCAGAGCCCGCCGAGGGTTATGCAGACGCCGATTCATCCACAACCTCGAGCTGATCCACAGGCCAATTTTTCTCGCCCACAACCTCGCTGATCGGCCGCCGCGACGTTCTACCTTCTCTGCATGGGCAACAGGGAAGAGCGTTCGCGAGGACGGAGCCGTCTTGCGTTCATCACGTCGGGGGAGGACGCGCATCTTCCTCCGGGTGCGGTAGCCCCGTCCGGCCCCTCCACACCGGGATGGTTGGCGCACGCCGAGGACGCCGAACCCGAAGACGCGCCGTCGTGGTCTGCGCAAGGGCGATGGTCCCGCGCCCTTCCCGAACGCTGGCGGGATGCGCGCGTCGACCCCGGCCGCGCAGGCGCAGCCGTCCTCGTCATAGTGGGGCTGATTCTGGCGACAGTCGCCGTGATCAGTGTTCGCAGCGGTCAGCCGGAGGCGCAGGCCGTGCCCTCCCTTCCCCTTGCGCACGTCCGTTCGGAGGCCACCCCCGCCGCGGAGCCAGCCGAGGCGGCTCGGCCGCAGCTTCCGCCGCCGGTGGACGAAATAGTGGTGAGCGTGGTCGGTTTGGTGAGCACGCCCGGGCTCGTGCGGCTGCCGCCTGGCTCACGGGTTGCCGACGCACTCGCCGCCGCGGGAGGAGTGCGCACCGGCGGCGACACCCTCGCTCTCAATCTGGCGCAACGACTTTCCGATGGTGATCAGATCGTGGTCGGGGTGGCCGCGCCCGTCGCGGCGCCCAGTGCGGTGGGCGGCGTCTCCACTCCGGGCGCCGCACCGGCGGACGGGAAGGCAACGACGGGCGGGCTCGTCGATCTGAACACGGCCACGGTGACCGAGCTCGATGCCTTGCCTGGCGTCGGCCCGGTGACCGCGGCAGCCATCATTGCGTGGCGCACCACCAATGGGAAGTTCACGGACGTCGCCCAACTCGGTGAGGTGGACGGGATCGGGCCGGTGCGCCTCGAGAAGCTACGGTCCCAGGTCACCGTGTGAGGTCCGAGCGGGAGTCGCACCGGCTCGACGTCCGCCTCGTTCCCTTCGCTGCGGCCTGCTGGGCAACGACCGGAAGCGGGATCCTGTGGGGTTCACGAACCGCGTGGTGGGTGGTGGGAGGCGCGTTTCTCCTTGCTGTTGCGCTGGTCGCGGCGAGTATCCGGTCGGGCGACTCCCGGTGGACGGCGCATCGGACGACGGCACTGGCGCTTCTGCTGTTCGGATGCGCGTGCAGCACGGCCGTCGCCGTGCGGGTACAGGCCGCCGAGACGCACCCGATGGTGAACCTGGCGTCGAACGGGGCGTGGGTGACGTTGGTGGTCGAAATCGCCGACGACCCACAGAAACTCGCGAGTTTCGGCCGACGGGTCCGCGTCGACGCGCACCTGCGCGAGATACGCAAACCCACCGAGACTGTTCACGCGAGTGGGTCGATAATCGTTCTCGCCCCGTCCGGTGGGTGGTCCGGTCTGCTGCCGGGACAGCAGGTGGTCCTGCGAGGGCAGGTGAGCCCACCGATGCACCGCGACCTGACTCTGGCCACGGTCCGGGTGTCCGGTCCGCCCTCGAAAGTGGGTCCGGCACCTCCTCACCAGCGATGGGCGGGCACCCTGCGCGCCCGGTTCACGGCCGCGGCCGCCGTTCTACCGCCCGACGAGGCCGGACTGCTGCCGGGGCTGGTGGTGGGGGACACGTCGTCGCTGTCGGCCGAAGTGAAGGACGATTTCACGACGACCGGACTGACACACCTGACCGCGGTGTCCGGCGCGAACGTCAGCATCCTCCTGGGGGCGGTATTGCTCCTGGTCCGGGCGCTCGGACTCGGCCCGCGGGCCGGCGCAGTTCTGGCCGCCGGCGCGCTGGTCGCTTTCGTCGTGGTGGCGAGGCCGTCGCCCAGCGTGCTGCGCGCCGCGGCGATGGGCTCTGTTGCGTTGCTCGCTCTCGTGAGCGGTCGGCGAAAGCAGGCGGTACCGGCTCTCGCCGCGGGTGTCATCCTGTTGCTGATGTGCTTTCCGGCGCTGGCCGTGGATTTCGGTTTTCTCCTGTCCGTCACGGCCACCGCGGCGTTGATCGTCGTCGCGCCGGTCTGGGTCGACCTTCTCGTCGGGCGGCGATGGCCGCGCGCGGCAGCGGAAATGGTGGCCGTCGCAGTGGCTGCATTCGCGGTGACCGCGCCCATCGTCGCCGCAATGACGGGGACCGTCAGCGCGGTGTCGGTGGGGGCCAATCTCCTGGTCGCGCCTGTCATCGGAATCGTCACGGTGCTCGGCGCCGTCACCGCCCTCGTATCAGCGATCTCGGTGCCGGTCGCGGAAGTGACGGTACGCCTGACTCAGTGGCCACTCTGGTGGCTCGTCACCGTGGCCGACCAGGGGTCGCGGATCCCCGGGGCGTCGATACCGGTCCCGCCGGGGCCGGTAGGCGCACTGTCCGTCCTCGCCTGCACAGTCTTGATCGGGGTGGCGCTGCGCGTCCGACGATTCCGGCTGCTGCTGTTCGGGGCCGCGGTCGGTCTCGCGCTGCTCTGGGCACCGGTGTGGCCGTCCTCTCTCGCCGGCGCTGTGTGAGTACGCCGCCGTGCGGGCAACCTGCTCGGAACTCGACGACACAGGAGGATTCCTCATGCAGGTCGGTTTCAAGCTCATGGCCGAAACATTCGATCCACGGGAAATCGTGCGCCAAGCGGTGGAGGCCGAGCGTGCGGGTTTCGACTTCGTCGAGGTGAGTGATCATTACCATCCTTGGCTCTACAGCCACGGACACTCGGGATTCGTGTGGTCGATGCTCGCCGCGGCCGCCGCCCGAACCAGCAACATCGGCTTGGCAACGGGTGTCACCTGCCCGTTCGTCCGCTACCACCCCGCAATCATCGCGCAGGCCGCCGCCACCACGGCAGTGCTGAGCGAAGGGCGCTTCACACTCGGTCTGGGCTCGGGAGAGCGTCTCAACGAACATGTGGTGGGCGGGGGGTGGCCGTCGGTGCGGGTGCGGCACGAGATGCTGCGCGAATCGCTCGACATCATTCGCCTGCTGTGGTCGGGTGGCTACCACTCCTACGAGGGCAAGCACCTGACGTTGGACGACGCCCGCGTGTACGACCTGCCCGAGGTGCCGCCCACGATTGCCGTCGCGGCGGGGGGCGCGGAAGCCGCGCGGCTCGCCGCGGAACTGGGGGACGGCTTGTTCGCCACCGAACCCGACGCCGAACTGGTGCGGGCGTACTCCGACGCCGGCGGATCGGGGCCCAAGTACGGTGAAGTGCCGCTCGCGTGGGCGCCGGACGTGGAGTCGGCCGTGAACTCGGCGCACGACAAGTTCCGTTTCGGTATGACGGGATGGAAGGTGCAGGCGGAGCTGCCGAACCCGATCAACTTCGAGGCGGCCACGGCGACAGTACGTCCGGAGGACGTCCGGGAGGGGATGGCGTGTGGTCCTGACGTGCAGCGTCATCTGGAGGTGGCGGGTAAGTTCGTCGACGCCGGGTTCGATCGTCTGGCGCTGATCAACGCGGGTCCCGACGTCGATGGATTCTTCGAATTCTTCTCGAACGAACTGAGCGAACCGTTACGGGCACTTCGGTAGGCCGCACCGATTGCGGATTCGATGCGCGATGTGTGTATGCCGCGCGGCAACTACGACTACCATCCGGTGACAAATACTGCGGCGAATGGTCCTGAAGTGCATCCGCATTGGAGGTGAGAGGTATGTCGGAAGCTGAGCAGGCAGATCTCGATGTGGACGATGTCCTCGACGCGGGTCAGGTTCGCCGGGCGCAGCGCGTCGTCGCCGCATCATCGCTGGACGCCGACGATTGCCGGTTGCTGCTGTCCATGCTGGGCATTGCCGGGAACCCGGAGGCCGCCGAGCTGGAGTGAAGTCGGGGGCTGTGCGGGTCAGCTCAGGGTCTTGTGGTGGTGAACGATGATTTCCTCAGCCAGCGCCGAGATCTTGATGTTCATTTCCTGAGATGTTGCCTGCAGGATCGCTAGCGCCTGGTCTTCGGTGATGTTGTGAAACGCCATCATCAAGCCCAATGCCTTCCCAATCTCCCGGTTGCTGGTCAACCCCGCCCGTAACGTCTCCGCTTCGAGGTGCTCATGCGCCGCGGTGAGGGCTACAGCGGCGAACGATGCGAGCATGATCCCTTGTTCGACGGATGCTGCCGTCAACGCGCCGGGCGTATCGGCGAAGAGGTTGAGAGCGCCGACCTTGCGACGCCGGACGACGAGGCGGAACCCGGCTGCACCGCGAACCGGGGTCTCGGCGAGCACCCGGCGCACCAACCGTGGCCACTCGTGTGCGGCGGCGAGGTCCGGTACCAATTGCGGTGTCTCCTCGACGATGGCATCGACACAGGGACCTTCGTTTTCGCTCCGCTCCAATTCGTCCACCCGGGCGGCGACGGTGTCATTGGCAGCGGCGGTGACAAATCGCCCCTTCTCGTGAAGCATCAGGCTGGCGTGGGAACAGCCGTCGACGAGAATGGGGGCGACGTCGCAGACTGCTTGCTGGACATCGCGAAAGTCCGCGCCGGCGTATACCAGTTCGGCCAGTCCGGTCAACGATGCCGACGCTTTGTCGACAGGCTGTGAGCGAGTCGCTTCCTGCTCGTCGTCCCGCATCGGGTCCTCCACATCCGGGCACACCCAGTGTTGACGCCCAGTCTGCCAGATGGTGGTCGGGCCGGGCCCTGGCTGAGACAATTCCCGGACCCTGGCTGAGACAATTCCCGGACCCCGGCTGAGACAATTCCCGGACCCCGGGGTGGAGAATTCCTGGAACCGACTCGTGAATCCTTGTCGGCAGCGAAGATGGCGGCATGGTGCCGTCCACCGATAGTCCACTCGTGACCATCGCTCAGGGAACCGCGCGAGGCGTGCGCCTCGCTCGCGCACTGGTGTGGAAGGGGATACCCTATGCGGCTCCGCCGATCGGCGACCGGCGCTTCCGTGCCCCCGGGGCCGCCGAGGCGTGGGAGGGCGTGCGCGACTGCTCGGCGTTCGGGCCGATAGCACCGCAGAACGAGCACGGGCCGCTGCCCATCGACCCCGGCCTCACGGTCGACGAGGATTGCCTGTCACTGAACGTCTGGGCCCCCGAACGTCCGCAGAATCGGCCACGCCCCGTCATGGTGTGGATTCATGGTGGCGCCTACTACCTCGGGTCCTCGGCGCAGCGGATGTTCGATGCCTGCCATCTGGTGGAGCGCGGCGACGTCGTGGTGGTCACGCTCAATTATCGACTGGGTGCTCTCGGTTTCCTGGACTTCTCGTCGTTCTCGACGGCAGAGCAGCCTTTCGATACGAACCTCGGTCTCCGCGATCAGATCGAGGCGCTGACGTGGGTGCGAGCGAACATCGCCGCGTTCGGTGGTGACCCGGCCGATGTGACTCTGTTCGGCGAGTCCGCGGGGGGCGGCGCGGTGACCACGCTGATGACGTCGCCTGCCGCGGAGGGACTCTTCCACCGGGCGATCGCCGAAAGTTCACCCGCGACCTCGGTCTACGGCAGCGAGCGTGCGGCGTCCATCGCCGAGTCGTTCCTCGAACTGATAGGCCTGGCCCCCGCCGAGGTGGGACGTCTCCGCGATCTTCCCGTCGACGTGTTGACGGCGGCCTGCGTGGAACTCGTGCAGCAGGTGCCCGCACGCGTCCCCGGCACGCTGGCGGTTGCGCCCACCGTGGACGGTGACGTGGTACCGCACTACCCGGTCGCCGCGTTCCGTCACGGCCTCGCGCACAAGGTGCCGCTGCTGATCGGGACCAACAAGGACGAGGCATCGATGTTCCGGCTGATGAAGTCTCCGCTCATGCCCATCACCCCGGACGCCGTCCACCAGATGTTCGTGGCGATCGCGGCCGACCACCCCGACCTGCCGGTGGACGAGGAGCAGCAGGTGGAGGCGGCATACCCCGATTACCCGAAGAAGCGGTCCGCAATGGAGATCTCGCGGGACGCCGCTTTCCGGATGCCCACTTTGTGGATCGCCGAGGCACACAGTCGCGTCGCACCCACATGGTTGTATCGGTTCGATTACGCCACGCCATTCCTCCGGGCGGCGCGAATCGGTGCCACCCACGGGACGGAAGTGCCCTATGTGTTCGGGAACTTCGGTGTCGTCCCCCGAGACCCCACCTTCAAGCTCGGTGGCCGCCGGACCGCCGCTCACGTATCCGATCGGATTCAGCGGCGGTGGCTGTCCTTCGCGTCGGCGGGCAACCCGGACGGCGGGGAAACCGAAACGCCCTGGCCACGGTACGACGAGACGGACCGCGCCACGCTGTTGATCCGCAATGCGGATGCGGTGGTGGCGGACCCCGATCGGGATCTTCGCCGTGCGTGGGGTGAAGAGGTGATCGGCTTCACCTGAGCGGGTGCTCCGGTTTCGTATCGACCGTTCGGGGGATACCTCTCGGATGGGCGCTGCAGCAAGGGAATCGGTTCGAAACCTCACCGTCGGCGTCGAGGAGGAGTTTTTTCTGGTCGACTCCTCGGGGCATCTCTCCGACGCGGGACCAGATGTGGTGGCGGAAGCCGGTGAGGAAATCCAGGGACTGCAGCGGGAACTGTCCCGGCCCCAGATCGAAACGGCGACCGGTGTGTGCTCCACCGGTGAAGAGGTGCACGAGCAATTGCGCACTCTGCGCAGCAGTCTGGTGAAGGTTGCCGCGGAGCGCGATCTCCTGCTCCTGCCCAGTGGCACCCCGCTGATGGTCGAGGAAGGTCCCGCTGCGATCACGCCGACACCGCGCTACCAGAAGATGGCTCGTCGTTTCGGGCCGATCGTCGATTCGGTCACTACGTGTGGCTGCCATGTTCACGTGGGGATACCGAACCGTCAGATCGGTGTACAGGTGAGCAACTACATCCGAGGATGGCTGCCCGTCGTGCTGGCGCTGGCCGCGAACTCGCCCTTCCACTGCGGGCAGGACACCGGCTACCACAGCTGGCGTCACATCCTGTGGTCGCGCTGGCCGTCCGCAGGCCCGCCGCCGCGTTTCGATTCCGCCGAGGAGTACGAGGACACCGTGACCGCGATGATCGCCAGCGGCGCTGCTCTCGACCGCGGCATGATCTATTGGCACGTTCGGCTGTCCGACGCACAGCCGACCATCGAGATTCGGATCGCGGACGTTGCCATGACCGCCGCGCACACTTCCGTGTACGCCATTGCGGTGAAGGGGCTGGTCGCGAGGGCGATGCGGTACATCGACGACGGGGTGTCCGTCGACTCACCGCGGATCGAACTCTTACGTGCGGAGCAGTGGCGGGCAGCCCGAGAAGGGCTCGACGGGGAATGCACGAGTCCGGTTTCGACCCGGCCACTGGCGATCCGGCGGCAACTCGAGTTGATGCACGACACGGTGTGTGACGTCCTCGGCGCGGAGGATCGGGGCTTCCTCGAAGCCGGACTCGATTCGATGCTCCGTGACGGAACGGGCGCAGAGCAGCAACGCGCCGTGTTCGAACGGCGCGGTTCACTGGCCGACGTGCTGGCATTCCTGACGCGAGAGGTGATCAGTTGAGGGCGCGTCCGTCCGGTAGGCGCCGGGGGTCGCCGTTCGTGTCCGCCGCCCGTGGCACGATTGTCGCGTGAGCACCCCAACCCAGCTCGAACAACTTCACCTGGTCCTCGGTGACGAGGAATTCCTCGTCGAACGCGCCGTGTCGACCGTGATCGCCCAGGTCCGGGCCACTGCGGCCGTCGCGCCGGGTGCTGAACTGCCCGTCAACCGGCTGCGGGCCGGTGATGCCGGTGCTGCAGAACTGGCCGAGCTGCTGAGTCCGTCCCTGTTCGCGGAAGACCGGGTGGTGGTGCTCGAGTCCGCCGCGGAGGCGGGCAAGGATGCGGTCGCGCTCATTCTCGACGCCGCAGCAGACCCGCCGCCCGGTGTCGTACTCGTGGTTCTGCACTCCGGCGGTGGGCGTGCGAAGGCGATGACCGGCTCACTCGAGAAACTCGGCGCGGTCACTCACCCGTGCGCCAAGTTGAAGTCCGGTGACATCATCGGCTTCATCCGCGGCGAGTTCCGCACGCTCGGCGTCCGGGTGTCACCGGAAGTGGTGCAGACCGTGTTCGAGGGAGTGGGCTCGAATCTGCGGGAACTTGCGGCCGCCTGCTCACAGCTCACCGCTGACACCGGCGGAAAGATCGACGTGGCTGCCGTTCAGCGGTACTACTCGGGCAAGGCTGAGGTGACCGGGTTCGATGTCGCGGACAAGGCTGTGGCCGGGGACACGGCGGGTGCCAGGGAAGCGCTGCGATGGGCCATGCTTCGCGGGGTACCACACGTGCTGCTCGCCGACGCGCTCGCCGACGCGGTGCACTCGATTGCGCGCGTGGCGCCCGCAGGCAGGGGGGATCCGTTTCGGATGGCGTCCGAGCTGGGCATGCCGCCCTGGAAGATCAAGAAGGTGCAGGCCATCGCAAAAGGGTGGACTCCCGCGTCCGTCGGTGAAGCGCTGCGTATCGTCGCCGCTCTCAACGCAGACGTGAAAGGTGCCGCCGCGGACGCGGACTATGCCGTCGAGCGCGCGGTCGGACGCGTGTCGCTGTTACGGCAGCTCTGATCGGCGCACGACAACAGCCGCTCGATCCGAGGACCGAGCGGCTGTTGGAGAGCTACGACGAAGGTGTCGTCAGATCTTGTTGAGAGCCTGCGCGAGAGCAGACTTCTTGTTGGCAGCCTGGTTGGCGTGAATGACGCCCTTGCTGGCCGCCTTGTCGAGCTTGCGGCTGGTGGCGACGAGGAGCTCGTTGGCCTTGTCCTTGTCACCGGCCGCCGCAGCCTCGCGGAACGAGCGGATGGCCGTGCGCAGCGAGGACTTCACCGACTGGTTACGGAGTCGGGCCGCCTCGTTGGTACGGATCCGCTTCACCTGGGACTTGATGTTGGCCACGCGTAAAATCCTGTCGTCTTAAGCTGGATACGGTCTAGAAAGCTGTGGGCGCACACTTATGCACCGACAGGCGAGATTACCAGTGATCGGGGTCCGATCTCAAACCGGACCCCGGACGCGCCGGGGACAGGGCGGCTGCGCTGCTGAACGGGTGTGCATGTAGCAGCATGTCTGGGATGACGCCCCCAGCATCGAAGTCGTCAACAGTATCGAAGTCGCAGGGAACCTCGAAGGTGCCGGCTCCCACCTCGGGCGACAGCAGACAGAAGGGCGTGAAAGCGTCAGCAGTTCAGTCGCGAGCCTCTGTGACGACCCGATCACGCAAGCCGGCGCGGCCCGCGCACGTGTTCGACGGCTATGTCGACGTGGGAGGGTACGGGCTGGCGTTCGACGAGATGTTCGACCGTGACGGCAGTGTCCGGCCGCCCTACAAGGGTGTCTTCAAGGCCCTCGAGCCAGCCGACAGCGCCGATCTCGCCGCCCGCTCCGAGGCGCTGGGCAGGGCCTTCATCGACCAGGGCGTGACATTCTCCCTCTCAGGTCAGGAACGGCCGTTTCCGCTCGATCTCGTCCCCCGGGTGATCGCCGCCGCGGAGTGGACGCGTCTCGAGAAAGGGATCAAGCAGCGCGTGAAAGCGCTGGAGATGTTCCTCCACGACGTCTACGGGGAGCAGCGCATCCTCCGCGATCACGTCCTCCCGAAACGATTGGTCACCTCGTGTGAGCACTTCCACCGGGAGGCGTCGGGCATCGTTCCACCCAACGGTGTGCGCATTCACGTGGCCGGTATCGACCTCGTTCGTGACGAGAACGGGGTGTTCCGCGTACTCGAGGACAACCTGCGCTCGCCGTCGGGAGTGTCCTATGTGATGGAGAATCGCCGCACCATGGCGCGCGTCTTCCCCGACCTCTTCATGTCCCACCGCGTGCGTTCGGTCGGCGACTACTCCACGCATCTACTGCGCGCGCTGCGGGCGTCTGCCGCGCTCAACGAGGCCGATCCCACCGTGGTGGTGCTCACTCCCGGTGTCGCGAACTCTGCCTATTTCGAGCATTCACTGCTCGCGCGCCAGATGGGGGTGGAACTCGTCGAGGGCCGCGACCTCTTCTGCCGCGACAACATGGTCTACATGCGCACCACCGAGGGTGAGCGCCAGGTGGACGTGATCTACCGCCGCATCGACGACGACTACCTCGACCCGATGCATTTCCGGCCGGATTCGGTATTGGGCGTGGCCGGTGTTCTCAACGCCGCGCGGGCCGGCAACGTCGTCATCTCGAGTGCCGTCGGAAACGGTGTCGCCGACGACAAGCTGGTCTACACCTATGTGCCGCAGATCATCGACTACTACCTCGGTGAGAAACCGCTGCTCGCGAACGTCGACACGTTCCGGTGCTGGCTCGACGACGAGTGCGAGCAGGTGCTCGACCGCGTGGACGAACTGGTCATCAAACCGGTGGAAGGTTCGGGTGGATACGGCATCGTCTTCGGTCCCGACGCCTCACCCAAGGAACTGAACACGATCACCCGGAAAATCAGGGCAGACCCGCGCGGATGGATCGCCCAGCCGCTGGTCCAGTTGTCCACGGTGCCGACCAAGATCGGTGACGAGCTCGTGCCCCGGCACGTCGACCTTCGCCCGTTCGCGGTGAACGACGGCGAGGACGTGTGGGTGCTGCCGGGGGGACTGACCCGGGTTGCCCTGCCCGAGGGTTCTCTCGTGGTCAATTCCAGTCAGGGCGGTGGCAGCAAGGACACCTGGGTGCTCGCCAGCCGAACCTCGGATGAGGAACAGGAACTCGCGGGCGAGGAACTCGTCACCGAACCTGCGCAGACCGCAGAAGCCGAACAGGGTCCCGAACTCAGTACGTCGCAACAGCAACAGCAACAGCAACAGCAACAGAAGTGTGGAGGTGAGGGCTGATGCTGGCGAGAAACGCGGAATCGCTGTACTGGATCGGCCGGTACGTCGAGCGTGCCGACGACATGGCGCGGATTCTCGACGTCGCGGTGCATCAACTGCTCGACGATGCGTCGGTGGATCCGGACCGAACGTCCCGGCTGCTCCTGCGGGTTCTCGGGATCCCTGCTCCGAGTACGGAACTCGACGTGCGCTCGGTCACCGAACTCGTCGCCTTCAGTCGTAATCAGGTCGGCTCGATCATCGACTCGCTCGCCAGCGCGCGCGAGAACGCCCGAGGCGCCCGCGAGGTCACGTCGAGTGAGATGTGGGAGTGCCTCAACGCCACGTACAACGGTCTGGCGGAACGCGAACGCGCAGCCAAACGGCTTGGGCCGCACGAGTTCTTCCGCTACGTCGAGGAGCGCGCGGCGATGTTCGCCGGTCTCGCCGACTCCACGATGAGTCGTGACGACGGCTACCGCTTCCTGCTGCTCGGCCGCTCGATCGAACGTGTCGACATGCTGGCGCGAATGCTGCTGTCCCGCGCGGGCGACCGACCGTCGTCTCCGGCGTGGGTGACGGTTCTACGTTCGGCGGGCGCTCACGACACGTACCTGCGCACCTACCGCGGCGCGCTCGACGCCAACCGCGTCGTCGAGTTCATCCTCCTCGACCGCTTGTTCCCGCGGTCGGTGTTCCATGCCATCCGGCAGGCGGAACAATGTCTCGCGGAACTCGACCATCAACCCGACAGCCGGGTGGGACCGCGCGCCGAGGCGCAGCGTCTGCTGGGACGGGCGCGGAGCGAACTCGAGTTCCTGCCCCCCGGCGTTCTCCTCGAGGACCTCCAGGACCGGTTGGTGGGCTTGCAGGACACCTGCCGTGAGCTCGGAGAAGCGATCGCACTGCAGTATTTTCACGCCGCGCCGTGGGTGGCGTGGACCGATGCACGAGCCGTCGGCGCAGAAGCCGTCGTGGAAGGAGAGTTGTGAGCTGGCGAATGAGGGTGGTGCACACCACCGGTTATGCCTACGACGCGCCGGTGACGTCTTCATACAACGAGGCGCGGCTCACGCCCCGCGGCGACAGCAGGCAGACGGTGATTCTCAACCGAGTGGAGACCACCCCGGCCACCCGTTCGTATCGCTACACCGACTACTGGGGTACCGCGGTCACCGCCTTCGATCTGCATGCGCCGCATCGGGAACTCGAGGTCACAGGGCTGTCGGTCGTGGAGACGGAACCGTTCTCGGCTCCCGAGGAGTCGGTGGATTGGGACGAACTGGCGGGGCCGGCGGTGACGGACCGGTTCAACGAGCAGCTCAGCAACACCGAGTACGCGCCCCGCCACCGGAAGCTCGACGCGATCGCTCGCGACCTCCGCAAGGGGTGCACGCCCGAGGAAGCCGTTGTGGCCGCAGCGGACTGGGTGCACGCGGAAATGGCGTACGTTCCCGGGACCACGGGCGTGCACACGTCGGCAGTCGAGGCCTGGGCCGAACGGGAAGGCGTATGCCAGGATTACGCCCACCTGACGCTCGTCCTGTTGCGGAGCATGGGGATTCCCAGCCGGTACGTGTCGGGATATCTGCACCCGAAAGCGGATGCGGCACTGGACGACACGATCGCGGGGGAGAGCCACGCCTGGGTGGAGGCATGGACCGGCGCGTGGTGGGGATACGACCCCACCAACGCTGTGGCCGTCAACGAGCAGCACGTGTCGGTGGGTGTCGGGCGTGACTACGCCGACGTCCCGCCGCTCAAGGGAATCTTCTCGGGAGGGCAGGCAACAGACCTCGAAGTCGTCGTGGAGATCACACGCCTGGCGTAAAGTCCGGCGCAGAACTGTGGAAAGCAAGGACTAACGATCCATTCCGACGAAGGTGGGTTCAATGTCTCCAACCGCACAGGAATACGTAGAGGTCGAGCCGATCTCGGACATCAAGAAGTACTCGGCGGAGGCAATCGGCACTTTCGTGCTGGTTTTCTCGGCAGTGGGCACGGCGGTGTTCGCCGGAGCCAAGGTCGGCAATCTCGGTGTCGCCCTGGCTTTCGGACTGACGCTCCTCTTCCTCGTCTACGCCATCGGTCCCATTTCCGGGTGTCACGTCAATCCGGCCGTCACCATCGGACATCTGGCCCTCGGCCGAGTGTCGGTGGTCCGGGCCGGTCTGTACATCGTGGCCCAGGTGATCGGCGGCCTCCTCGCAGGACTCGTCATCTACGCAATTGCGCAGAGTCTGCCGTCGTACGACCGCAAGGCCGACGGGCTCGGGGCCAACGGCTGGGGTGAGCACAGCCCCTCGGCGATCAAAGGCCCGCTGGGCGGCATTCTGGAGAACGGATACGGCATCGGTGCTGCGATGATCGTCGAGGTCCTCCTCACCGCTTTGCTCGTGTTCGTCGTCCTGGCCTCGACCGACCAGATCTCGGATGTACCGCTGGCGGGTGTGTCCATCGGCTTCACCCTCGCGGTGATCCACCTGGTGTCCATTCCGATCGACAACACGTCGGTGAACCCCGCCCGCAGTCTCGCTGTGGCCCCGTATCAGGTCGGCGCGCTGTCGCAGGTGTGGTTGTTCCTTGTTTTCCCGTTGATCGGCGGTGCGGTGGGCGCCCTGGCCTACCGCTCGCTGTTCGGCAGGTACGACCGCCTGCAGAGCTGACGAAAGCCGGCTCCCTTTGACGAACGCCGGGCACGGCTCACCCGGACGAGCGGGCGATGGCCGCCATCGCCGAGATGGTCGCGGTGGATCTCACTGCCAGCTGAAATCGGCTCTCAGCCGCCTTGCCACGAGCTCGAACGTCGTCCGCTCCATGACGGCGCCCTCGCGCCGGATCCCTTCCTCGGGCACGTCGAGCACCCGGTCGAGGCGGACCCAGCTCGGGCGACGCTCGGAGTCCCAGGAACCCGAGCCGACCGCCACCCAGTCGCGGTCACCGTCGTGCTTGCTCTGCGAGGACAACATGAGGCCCAGGAGCGTCGCGCCGTCCCGCCCGACGACCAGTACCGGCCGATCCTTGCCCTGTGCAGGATCTTCCTCGTACGCCACCCAGGTCCACACGATCTCGCCCGGGTCCGCGCGCCCGTCCAGATCGGGGGAGTACTGCACCTTGCGGGCACGGTGGGCAGTCGGCGCGGAGTTCGCGGTAACCGGGCGGCCAGGGCTCGGCTTCGGCGCGGTGGTCGCCGAACCGGTCAGCACACCGGCTGCGCGGTCGAGTGCGCCGGACTTCTGCAGCTGCTGCAGCAACTGGGGGCCCTTGTCTCGCGCCAGTTTGGCCAGTGTCTTCCCGATGCTGCTCCACGTGCTCGCCATGGCCGTCGAGCTTAGTGCGTGTATGCCGCAGCAGCCGGAGTCCGGTGGCTTGGATATCCTGACAGGTGACAGTGGCCCGGAACCGGGCCGGTGCCGGTCCAGGTAAGGGGTCCCCCATCAGCAGCTTCGCCGACAAGACGTTCACGGATCCCGCACAGATCCGGAATTTCTGCATCATCGCGCACATCGATCACGGCAAGTCGACGCTGGCCGACCGCATGCTTCAGCTCACCGGCGTGGTCGAAGAACGGCAGATGCGGGCCCAGTACCTCGACCGCATGGACATCGAGCGCGAACGCGGCATCACGATCAAGGCGCAGAACGTCCGGTTGCCGTGGAAGGTAGGTGACGAGGAATTCGTCATGCACCTCATCGACACGCCCGGGCACGTCGACTTCACGTACGAGGTCTCGCGCGCCCTCGAGGCGTGCGAGGGCGCGGTGCTGCTGGTCGACGCCGCTCAGGGCATCGAGGCGCAGACACTGGCCAACCTGTATCTGGCGATGGAGAAGGACCTCACCATCATCCCGGTGCTCAACAAGATCGATCTGCCTGCCGCCGATCCCGACCGCTACGCCGAGGAAATCGCGCACATCACCGGCTGCGAGCCGGGCGACGTGCTGCGCGTGTCCGGCAAGACCGGTGTGGGCGTCAAGGAACTTCTCGACGAGGTCGTGAAGCAGATCCCGGCGCCGGTCGGCGACGCCGACGGACCGGCGCGCGCGATGATCTTCGACTCCGTGTACGACGCCTACCGCGGTGTCGTCACCTACGTCCGCGTGGTCGACGGGCGGATCTCCCCACGCGAGAAGATCACCATGATGTCGACCGGCACCACCCATGACCTCATCGAGGTCGGCATCATCTCGCCGGAGCCGAAGGCCAGCATCGGACTGGGTGTCGGCGAGGTGGGCTACCTCATCACCGGTGTGAAGGACGTGCGGCAGTCGCGCGTCGGCGACACCGTCACCGCAGCCCGTGGCGGCGCCACGGAACCGCTCGTCGGCTACCGCGACCCCAAGCCGATGGTCTATTCGGGTCTGTATCCCCTCGACGGCTCCGACTACCCGGTGCTGCGCGATGCCCTGGACAAGCTGCGCCTCAACGACGCCGCACTCGCTTACGAACCGGAGACGTCGGTGGCGCTCGGATTCGGTTTCCGGTGCGGGTTCCTCGGACTGCTGCACATGGAGATCACCCGCGACCGCCTCGAGCGCGAGTTCGGCCTCGAACTCATCTCCACGTCACCCAACGTGGTGTACCGCGTGGTGATGGAGGACGGCGCCGAGCACGTCGTCACCAACCCGTCCTACTGGCCGGAGGGCAAGATCCGCGAGGTGTACGAGCCGATGGTGAAGTGCACCGTCATCGCGCCCAGCGAATTCATCGGGGCGATCATGGAGCTGTGCCAGAACCGGCGCGGTGAACTCGGCGGCATGGATTATCTGTCGGAGACCCGAGTCGAGCTGCGCTACGAAATGCCCATGGGCGAGATCATGTTCGACTTCTTCGACGCGCTGAAGTCCCGCACCAAGGGGTATGCGAGCCTCGACTACGAAGAGTCCGGTGAACAGCAAGCGGATCTGGTGAAGGTCGACATTCTGCTCCAGGGCGAGGCCGTCGACGCGTTCTCGTCGATCGTGCACCGCTCTGCCGCCGGCGCCTACGGCGGCAGGATGACGTCCAAGCTGCGCGAGCTCATTCCGCGCCAGCAGTTCGAGGTGCCCATCCAGGCGGCCATCGGCGCGAAGATCATCTCCCGTGAGAACATCCGCGCGATCCGCAAGGACGTGCTTGCCAAGTGCTACGGCGGCGACATCAGCCGTAAGCGCAAGCTGCTCGAAAAGCAGAAGGAGGGCAAGAAGCGCATGAAGACCATTGGCCGAGTGGAAGTTCCCCAGGAGGCTTTCGTCGCCGCGTTGTCCTCCGAAGCGGTCGGCGACAAGCCGAAGAAGTAACGCAGCCCCGCCTGGAGGCGTTCCCTCCGGGGTGTCCGAACGAAAGTAGGTACGCGGCGTGGCAATCGAAACCTGGCTGACCCGGACTCTCGGGATCGAGGTGCCGATCTTCGGAGCCCCGATGGGCGGGCGGGCAGGCGGCACTCTCGTCGGTGAGGTGTCGAAGGCGGGCGGGCTCGGCCTACTCGGGGCAGCCCGCTATGCCACCCCGGAGTGGATCGCAGACGAGGTGGCGATCGCGCGCGGTATCGGCGGGGACGCCTTCGGGATCGGCCTGATGACCTGGGCGCTCGACGACGATGACGCGTTGCTCGACGCCGCTCTGGCTCAGAACCCGCGGGTGGTCTCGCTCTCGTTCGGGAACCCCGCACCGTATGTGGATCGGGTCCACGACATCGGTGCGCTCGTGGTGTCGCAGGTCAACACCGTCGAGGACCTTCGCGTGGTGGAAGCTGCCGGCGTGGACGTCGTCATCGCCCAGGGCGGTGAAGCCGGTGGTCACACCGGCCGAATCGGGACGCTGCCCCTGCTGCAGGAGATCCTCGAGGCCACGTCGTTGCCCGTGCTCGCCGCAGGAGGAATCGCGACCGGCCGCGGCCTTGCCGCGGTGATCGCCGCCGGCGCCGAGGGCGCGATGATCGGGACCGTCCTGCTCGCGAGCCCGGAGACCGTCGGCCCGGAGTATGCGCGGAGTAAACTGATCGCCGCGGGCAGCGCCGACACCGTCTACACCTCGGTGTTCGACCAGGCCCGCAGCCAGCCGTGGCCTTCGCGGTGGGGTGGCCGGGCGCTGCGCAACGACTTCACCGGCAAGTGGCACGACGCCGGCGCCGCAGAGAGCGAACTCGCCACGGCGTACGACCCCGCGAATCCCGACCTCGGGGTCGTGTACGCGGGCGAAGCGGCCGGGTTGGTCACTTCCGAGCAGCCAGCGGGAGAGGTGGTCCGCCGGATCGCCGCCGACGCGGAGCGACTGCTGACGCGTTTCGCGAAGTGACGGCAATGAAGGTGTAGCGCCGAGTTCTCCGATATGCCAAGGTTAGCCTTGGCTTATCGGAGAGGGGTGCGCTGTGCGTGGAGGTTTGGTCATCGCGGTCGTGTTGTCGGTGATGTTCGCCGGTGCCGGCTGCAGCGTCGACGCTCGTTCCGACGAGGTAGCCGAGCGGCAGATCACGGTCGAACATCGCTTCGGCACGACGACCGTGGAGGGCGCACCGACCCGGATCGTCGCGACGAGCAGCCAATGGCTCGACGCGTTGCTGGAATTCGGCGTCCAGCCGGTGGGATATCTTTCAGCTGGTCCGATGGGGGACGAGCGGGGACTGTATCCCTGGGAATCCGACGTTGCCGAGTCGGCGGTCGAACTGGACCGCGCGTCGGTGACCCAGTCGGGTGCGCCGTTGCCTGCCGAAGAAATCGCCGCCATGAATCCCGACCTGATCCTCGGTTCGTTCGCCATCACGGATCAAGACGACTTCGATCGAATCTCCGGCATCGCACCCACCGTTGCGGCGATCGGCAATGAACAGGTCGACCCGTGGGAATTACAAGTCGAGACGCTCGGTCGACTGCTCGGTAAGGAGGGGCAGGCAGCCGAGATCGTCGCGAAGACCGACGGATTCGTGAACGGCCTGACCGAGCGCCTGCCCGGCCTCGCGGGCAAGACGGCTGTCCTCTCCCAATTCATGTTCGCCACCGATCAATTGGTGGTGGTGGCCGATCCTGACGACGGCGCGAGTACCGTCTTTCGCCGGCTGGGGCTGACATTGCCGCCGGATCTCGTCGAGGAGGCGGGTGCCACGGGCGGTCGGCTGATGCTGAGCCCGGAAAGGGTCGACGCCCTGGACGCCGATCTCGTCGTCATGTTGCCCAACGGCGGCACGCGCGAGGACCTGATGGCACTGCCAGGATTCGCCGAGCTCCCGTCGGTGCGTGGCGGTGGGCTCGCGGCCCAGGACTACGCAACCGTGGTGGGATTCAACACGCCGTCGAGCCGCTCGCTGGTGTATTCCCTGAACCGGATCATGCCCCAGCTCGAGGCAGTGGCCACCTGATCAGACGGTCTGATGCGCAGGTTGGAAGCCGCCCGCGGCGGCCTCTTCGGCGCGGATGACGTGAACCACTGCGTTGATCAACGCCAGGTGGGTGAACGCCTGCGGGAAGTTGCCCAGATGTCGTCCCGACGCCGGGTCGATTTCCTCCGCGTACAACTTCAGTGGACTCGCGAAGCCCAGCAGCCGGTTGCACAAATCCTTGGCGCGGTCGAGCTCACCGATCTCGACGAGCGCCGAGACCAGCCAGAAGGAACAGATCGTGAACGTGCCCTCCTTGCCCTCGAGTCCGTCGTCGGTGGTCTCCACCTGATAGCGCAGGACCAGGCCGCCCTCGGTCAGCTCGTCGGCGATGGCGAGGACCGTGGCGCGGATACGCGGATCGTCCGCTGGAAGGAACCGCAGTAGCGGGGCAAGGAGCAGTGAGGCGTCGAGGTCGTCGCTGCCGTAGCGCTGAGTGAAGACACCGCGACGATCCACCCCGTGCTCGAGGATGTCCTCCTTGATCTCGTCGGCCAGGTCCGACCACTGCTGGGCATAACTCGCCTCACCCTGCTGCTCGGCGAGTTTCGCGCCGCGGTCGAGAGCGACCCAGCACATGATCTTCGACGAGGTGAAGTGCTGTGGTTCGCCGCGCACCTCCCAGATGCCGCGGTCCGGGTGCCGCCAATGCTTGACTGCTTCCTCGACCTGACGTTTGAGCATCGGCCACAACGTTTCGAAAACTCGCTCCCGCGACTTCACGTGCAGATAGACCGAGTCGAGGATCGTTCCCCAGATGTCGTGCTGGTTCTGGTTGTATGCACCGTTGCCGATGCGCACCGGCTTCGCCCCGCCGTACCCGGACAGGTGGTGCAGTTCGGCCTCTTCGAGGGTCTGCTCGCCCCCGACGCCGTACATGACCTGGAGCGGATGATGGTGGCCGTCCTCGGAGGCAGAAACGTCATAGATGAACGAGAAGAAGTCGTTGGCCTCACGGTCGAGCCCGAGACTGTACAGACCCCACAACGCGAAGGTCGAATCGCGAACCCATGCGTAGCGATAGTCCCAGTTGCGCTCGCCGCCAGGTGTTTCCGGCAAGGAGGTGGTGGACGCGGCCAGAAGGGCACCCGTGGGCGCGTACGTCAAACCCTTCAGTGCGAGCGCGCTCCGCTGCAGGTAACCGCGCCACTTGTGGTCGGGGAAACGGCCGATGGTGATCCATTCGCGCCAGCACTTCGCGGTGTGCCACATCTTCTGGGCGGCCTCGTCGAACGTCTGGGGTGCGGGCAGGTGCGACCAGGACAGCGCAACGAACACGTTGTCCCCCTCGACCATGCGGGTTCGGGCCCTGGCCTCGCGGCCCTCGAGGCCGATCTTCAGGTTGGTGGTGAGCCGCAGCACCGGGTGATCACCCGGGCCGCTCGCGTTGCAGGTGGCCGTGGCCTCCTCGTACACCTTCCCCGTGTACTCCCAGTGCGCTGTGCCACGGTGATAGTCGAAGGCAGGTTCGCAGCTCATCTCGAATTCGACTGTTCCGTTGACGCACTTGACCGTTCGCAGCAGAACATGCTCGGCGTCCCAGTCGGTGGGTGTGCGCCGATGCGAACGGGAGCGTTGCTCGGTGTTGTGCCACGGGCCGAGGACCAGCGCGTCACGGACGATCAGCCACCCCGTCTCGGTTTGCCAGGTGGTCTCGACGATGAGCCCGCCCGGCAAGTAGCGGCGGGCTGCCGGCACGTTCTGCCCGTACGGACCGATGCGGAAGTGGCCGGCGCTGCGGTCGAGGATCGCGCCGAAGACGCTGGGGGAGTCGGGACGTGGGATGCACATCCATTCGACGGCCCCGTTACGGGCGATCAGGCACGTGGTTTCACAGTCCGAGAGGAACGCGTAGTCGTCGATCGGTGGAAACGTGTCGTGCCGATGGTGCCCGCCGGATGCGGTCTTACCAGGGGTCGTCGGCCCGAACGGAAGCTTCTGGTTCTCGGTGGACACCATCTGGACATCATCGACCGCCTGCGTCGCGCCGTCCACCTGTGCGGCCTCCCGGCATCGGCGGGCGATAGGGTGGTGCGGTGGAATTGATGGCGGGTTGGTGGGACGGCTTCGAGCTGTGGATCGCCGGCCTTCCCTTCGTTCCTCAAGTCGCTCTCGTGCTGCTGGTCATGGTGCCGGTGTGCCGCGGCGTCGCGTGGCTGCTCGATCGAGCACTGGCCGCAGTCTTCGTCCTGCTCAGGCGGGATGTTCCCACAGTGGAGGAACCCTGATGCCGCGCTCCCGCGTCACACTCGCCTTGCTCGCGCTCCTCGTTCTCGTTGTCGTCGCCTGGCTGCTCACCCGATAGCTCGGTTCGATTCGAGAGGCTGGTTCAGCCTCTGCTACAGTCCACGGCGTGTCTGAAGCCGCTGTACACCAGGTCCGCCATGAATTGGCGTTGATCGCTGTCGGCATGCTTGCAGTCGCCGACATCGACTGTTGTTGATTCTCACCTCGCACCCAGCAGTCGGCGTTTCCCGCATCGAGCAGTTCCGCCGCCGATGCCGCATCGCTCTTTCCGTTGCGTTCCTGCGGGTGCCGACGGGCGCGTCCCCTCTTTCGTTTCCTACTACTCCTCTGTCAATATTTCCCAGGAAGGTTTCTCCATGAAACGCCGTTCTCGTAGCCTTCTCACGGCCCTCGTGACACTCGGAGCTGTGGCGCTGACCGCGTGCAGCGGCGGCGCGAGCGACACCGTCGGCAGCGACGCGGTGGGTGCAGACGGCAGTGCCGGCACCATCAACCTCTTCGCGTACGCGGTGCCCAAGCCCGGCTACGACAAGCTGATGCCCGCGTTCAACGCCACCGAAGAAGGCAAGAACGTCGCGTTCCAGCCGTCGTATGGCGCGTCCGGTGACCAGTCTCGCAAGGTCAAGGACGGTGCCGAGGCCGATTTCGTCAATTTCTCGGTCGAGCCCGACGTCACTCGTCTCGTCGACGCGGGACTGGTCGACAAGACGTGGAATCAGGATGCTTACAACGGAATCCCCTTCGGTTCGGTGGTCACGATCGTCGTGCGTGAGGGCAACCCGAAGAACATCCGAGACTGGGACGACCTCCTGCGCCCCGACGTCGAGGTGGTCACGCCCAACCCGTTCAGCTCCGGATCGGCGAAATGGAATCTGCTCGCACCGTATGCCGCGAAGAGCAACGGCGGCCAGGATCCGAACGCCGGTCTCGCCTACATCACCTCGCTGGTCAACGACCACGTGAGGATTCAGCCGAAGTCGGGCCGCGAGGCGTCGGAGGCGTTCCTGCAAGGCACCGGTGACGTGCTGCTCAGCTACGAGAACGAGGCGCTGTTCATGGAGAGCAACGGTGATCCGGTCGAGCATGTGACCCCGCCGACCACCTTCAAGATCGAAAATCCGGTCGCCGTGCTGTCCAACAGCAAGCACCTCGACAAGGCCAACGCGTTCAAGGACTTCCTCTACACCCCCGAGGGGCAGAAGCTGTGGGCGGAGGCCGGGTTCCGTCCGGTCGACCCGGCCGTGGCGACGGAGTTCGCCGACAAGTTCCCCCAGCCGGCGAAGTTGTGGACCATCGCCGACCTCGGCGGCTGGTCGAAGGTCGACCCCGAGTTGTTCGCCAAGGACACCGGGTCGATCGCCGTGATCTACGACAACGCAACCAGGTAACACCGACATGAGCGACGCACCAACGACGACGGCGGTCGGCACCGGCACCACGGTGCCGTCCCCGCCCGATCGCCGCACCCGTAAGAAACTCGTTCAGGTCACCGGCGCGGTCGGACCGTTGGGCATCGGTGTCGCGACCCTGTGGCTGAGCATCATCGTGGTGCTTCCCCTCGCCGCCCTGACCGTTGCGTCGTTCGGTGACGGCATCGGCGGCTTCGTCGACGCCATCACCAGTCCGGTCGCGTTGGCCTCCCTGCGGGTCACCATCATGGTGTCGGTCGTGGTGGCGGTGATCAACGTGGTGATGGGCACGCTGATCGCGTGGGTGCTCGTCCGCGACGAGTTTCCGGGCAAACGGATCGTCAATGCGCTGATCGATCTCCCGTTCGCACTCCCGACGATCGTGGCCAGCATTGTCCTGCTGGCCCTCTACGGGCCGGAAAGTCCCATTCACATCTACCTCAACGCGACGCAACCCGGACTGATCGTGGCACTCGCATTCGTGACGCTGCCCTTCGTGGTGCGTTCGGTGCAGCCGGTACTGATTGAGGTGGACCGGGAAGTGGAAGAAGCTGCGGCGTCGCTCGGTGCAGACAATGTGACGATCTTCCGGCGAGTCGTCCTCCCGACCCTCATGCCTGCGATCATCAGCGGTGCAGGGCTGGCGTTCGCCCGCGCGATCGGCGAATACGGGTCGGTGGTCCTCATCGGCGGAAACATTCCGCGTGAGACCCAGATGGCATCGCAGTACATTCAACAACAGATCGAGATCGATCGGCCTGCCGCTGCGGCGGCCGTGTCGGTGGCACTTCTGGCCATCGCGTTCGTGACGTTGTTCGTTCTGCGGCTTCTCGCGAGTCGTGGCCAGCGTCGTGAGGAGCAGGCGGAATGAAACTGTCGGGACCCACCCGCATCACTCTGCGCACCGTCGCGCTGCTCTACCTGTTCGGCCTTCTCGTCGTGCCGATCGCGGTCATTCTCTACCGAACGTTCGAGCGTGGCATCGGTGCGTTCATCGACTCCATCTCGACCCCGGCGGCAATCTCGGCGCTCAACCTGTCGATGCTGATCGTCGCCATCGTCGTGCCGATCAACGTGGTGTTCGGAATCGTGACCGCCCTCGCTCTCGTACGGGGACGATTCCCGGGTCGTGGTCTGGTGCAAGCCGTGGTGGATCTTCCGTTCGCCGTGTCCCCGATCGTCGTGGGTGTGTCGCTGATCCTGCTGTGGGGTACCAATGGCTGGTTCGGGGGAGTGGAATCGCTCGGGTTCAAGGTCATCTTCGGACTGCCGGGAATGGTGATTGCCACGTTGTTCGTGACGCTTCCGTTCGTGGTGCGCGAGGTGGAGCCCGTGCTGCACGAGATCGGGGAAGAACAGGAGCAGGCGGCCGCGACGCTCGGAGCAAACAAGTGGCAGACCTTCTGGTTGATCACCCTCCCTGCCATCCGGTGGGGTCTGACGTACGGGGTAATTCTCACCATCGCCCGCTCGTTGGGCGAGTTCGGCGCCGTCATCATGGTGTCGTCCGGGTTCCCCGGAGTCTCGCAGACCCTGACACTGCTGGTGCATTCGCGGTACATCGACGACCACAACACCTTCGGGGCATATTCGGCGGCCACCCTGCTGATGGGCATTGCCGTACTCAGCCTGCTTCTGATGACTCTGCTCGACCGTAAGAGGAGCACCACATGATTACCGTGACCGGCGCGCGCAAGAACTACGGATCGTTCGCTGCCCTCGACGACGTGACCATCGACATCCCCTCGGGTTCGCTCACTGCGCTCCTCGGTCCGAGTGGTTCCGGCAAGTCGACACTGCTGCGCTCCATCGCCGGCCTGGAGGCACTCGACTCCGGCACGGTGGTGATCGGCGGGAAAGATGTCACGAACGTCTCGCCGCAGAAACGTGACATCGGATTCGTGTTCCAGCACTATGCGGCGTTCAAGCACATGACGGTGCGCGACAACGTCGCATTCGGACTCAAGATTCGTAAGAGGCCGAAGCCGGAGATCGACAAGAAGGTCAACGAGCTCCTCGGAATCGTCGGGCTCGACGGGTTCCAGCACCGATACCCGGCTCAGCTGTCCGGCGGGCAGCGACAGCGCATGGCGCTCGCCCGGGCATTGGCTGTCGATCCACAGGTGCTGCTCCTCGACGAGCCGTTCGGTGCCCTCGACGCCAAGGTGCGGACCGACTTGCGCACCTGGCTGCGCCGGCTCCACGACGAGGTGCACGTGACCACCGTCCTCGTCACCCACGATCAGGAGGAGGCACTCGATGTCGCCGACCGGATCGCCGTGCTCAACAAGGGCCGCATCGAGCAGATCGGTGAACCGGCAGACCTCTACGATCGTCCGGCCAACGATTTCGTGATGTCGTTCCTCGGTTCGGTGGCCAAGCTCAACGGCCAGCTGGTCCGTCCTCACGACATCCGGCTCGGCCGCGACCCCGACATGGCACTTGCCCAGAAGGCGGGAACCGCGGAGTCGCTCGGGGTGACACGGGCCACTGTGGAACGGGTGGTGCATCTCGGGTTCGAGGTGCGGGTCGATCTGCGCAACGAGGCGACCGGCGAGCGTTTCTCGGCCCAGGTGACGCGGGGTGACAGCGCGGCGCTGCACCTGCAGGAGGGTGAAACTGTGTACGCGCGGGCCACCCGGGTACCGGAGCTTCCCGAGGCGGAAATCCCGGTGTCTCTATAACCCGGTGTCTCTATAACCCGGTGTCTCTCTAGCCCGGTGTCTCTGTAATCCCGAGCCGACGAGGGGCGATTGTGACAACTCCGGCAGTGCCGGCGACCCGTGACAACGTGCTGATCGTGCACTGGCACGATCTCGGCAGGCATCTGGGTTGTTACGGTGCGTCCGGTGTGCGAAGTCCGAACCTCGACCGGCTCGCCGCGGAGGGAGTGCGGCTGACCGACGCGCACGCGGTGGCACCCCTGTGCTCCCCGTCGCGGGGCGCATTGTTTTCGGGCCGGTACCCGCACAGCAACGGTCTCGTCGGACTCGCCCATCACGGATGGCAGTATCACGACGACGTGCAGACGTTGCCGTCTGTTCTGTCGAACGCCGGGTGGTACACGGCCCTGTTCGGCATGCAGCACGAGACGGCATACCCGAAGCGGCTCGGCTACCACGAGTACGACGTGACGAATTCGTACTGCGACTACGTCACCGATCGTGCGTCCGGGTGGTTGTCCCGATTCCCTCCACAGCCGTTCCTGTTGACGGCTGGATTCTTCGAGACGCACCGCCCGTACCCGGCGGACCGCTACCGGCCGGCCGACCCGGAGAGCTTCGCGGTGCCGTCGTACCTGCCGGACCGGCCGCAGGTGCGCGAAGACCTGGCCGGGTTTCACGGTTCGATCGAGGTGGCTGACGCGGCCGTTGGACGGCTGCTGCACACGCTGGAGGCCGAGGGACTCGACGACAGCACGTGGGTCGTGTTCTTCACCGACCACGGCGAAGCGTTCCCCCGGGCCAAGTCGAACCTGTATGCGCCGGGTACCGGGATCGCGACGATCATCCGCCCACCGCGCCGGTTGCGCGCGGCGCCCCGTGTCTACGACGGATTGTTCAGTGGTGTGGATCTGGTGCCCACTCTTCTCGACCTGCTCGGTGTGCCGGTGCCCGCGGAGGTGGAGGGCGTCTCCCACGCCGAACAATTACTGGGTGCGTCGAACGACCAGGCGCGCGAGGTGGTGTTCACCGAGAAAACCTTCCACGACACGTTCGACCCGATCCGCGCTGTGCGATCGAAGCAGTACAGCTACATCGAGAACTATGCGCCCCGGCCCGTTCTCGACCTTCCGCTCGACATCCAGAACAGCCTGTCCGGTGACGCGATGGGTACCGAGCACCTCGGGCCGCGTCCGAGCAGGGAGCTCTACGACCTCGCTGCCGATCCGGACGAACGCGTCAACGTCGCAGACACCGAATCCTTCGCCGGCATCCGGGCCGAGTTGTCGCTCGAGCTTCACGCGTGGCGACGGGACACCGGCGACGCCATTCCGAGCGATGAGGAGGGCACCGCCTACGCCCGAACCCCAATGGAGAAGTATCTCGCCAAACTGGACCGCACGCCCGATGTGCGGTCGGCGTACAGCGCGGAGCGCGGCATCCTCGACGAACCGCGGAACAACACCGACACCTGACCGGCCGGATCGAAGATCCGGTTCAGCCCTCGCACGCCCCGCGGCAGTGGTGCACTGAGAGCGTGAGCATCGACTGCCCGTCCCGTCCGCCCACACCTCTGCGCGAGGTGCTGCGCCGCCTCGGCGGGGCGGCAGTGCTCTTCGGGACCGGGGAGGAAGTCGTGACGGGTATCAGTCAGGACTCGCGTCTCGTCCGTCCGGGCGACCTCTATGCGGCGCTGCCCGGCCAGCGCTGGCACGGCGCCGCGTTCGCCGCCGAAGCCGTCTCGCGTGGTGCGGTCGCGATGCTGAGTGACCACCCGTCGGAACTCCTGCCGACCATCGTCGTGGACGATCCGCGGTGTGCTGTAGGGCCGCTCGCTTCCGCACTCTACGGAAATCCCTCCGGCGCACTCGATGTCTACGGCGTGACGGGAACGAACGGAAAGACCAGCACCGCATATCTACTCGAGGCCGGTTTGCGCGGCGCCGGAATTGCCGCCGGACGGATTACCGGCATCACGGTGCGGGGATGCTGCGGTTCGCGGGACGCTGTCCGGACCACTCCCGAGGCATCCGAACTCCAGCAGACTCTCGCCGCTTTCAAAGACCAGGGTGTCTCCGCGGTGGCGATGGAGGTGTCCAGCCACGGGCTCGCGCTGCATCGCGTCGACGGAACGTCGTTCGGTGTAGCCGTATTCACCAATCTGGCACGGGACCATCTCGATTTCCACAAAGATATGGATTCTTATTTTGCCGCGAAGGCGAGGTTGTTCAGCGCCGAGCGTTGTGCGACTGCGGCAATCGGCATAGACGACGAATTCGGTCGCCGCCTTGCCGCCACTGTGTCCGTGCCCCGGCTGACCTTTTCCTCGAGGTCTGTGGCGGCAGATATTTACGGCGACGACGTGCACGCCGACGAGGGCGGAACGTCGTTCAGGTTGCACGGCCCGTCGGGGACGACCACGATTCGACTGCGGCTCCTGGGCGCCCATCAGGTGGACAACGCACTTGCCGCTGTCACGGCCCTGACTGTGCGCGGGGTCGACCTCGACGGCGCGATCGCCGGAATCGAGGGCCTCGACACCGTGCCGGGTCGTCTCGAAGCGATCGATGCCGGACAGCCCTTCCTGGCCTTCGTCGACTACATGCACAACACGGGAGGTCAGCGGCGGTTGTTCCCGTATCTTCGCTCCCTGACCCGGGGCAAGGTCATCGTCGTCATCGGGGCGACCGGCAATCGTGATCCGGGTAAGCGTGCCCCGCTGGGGACGACGGCGGCCGAGCTCGCCGACATCGTCGTCGTCACAGACGAAAGCCCATTCTCGGAAGATGCCGAGGTGCTGCGGGACGACGTCGCAGGAGCGGCGCGGAGGGTGAAGACCGCTGAGGTACTCGTCGTCCCCGAACGCGGCGAGGCCATCGCGACCGCGGTCACGCTGGCCGCACCCGGTGACGTCGTCGTCGTAGCGGGTCGCGGTTCCGACGCCGTGCAGGATTTCGGCCGGGTCCGGCGACCTTTCGATGATCGCGTCGCCCTTTACGACGCCGTACTCCGGTCCGCGCGGGCGTGAGCAGACCCGGCCTCGGGCCTCCACGGCGCCGCGCCAGCGCTACCGAACCTCGTGTCGGGCCAGTACGGCAAGGATGCGTTGGACGAGTTCGTCGAGATCGGCGCCCGTGGTATCGAACGCGAGGTCCGGATCATCAGGCTCCTCATAAGGCGCGTCCACACCTGTGAGGCCGCGCAGCTCGCCGGCCCGCGCGCGAGCGTAGAGGCCCTTCGGGTCTCGTCGTTCGCATTCCTCTACCGGCGTGCTCACGTGAATCTCGAGGAACGGCAGTCCCGCCGCCCCGTTGAGGGCCCTCGCAATGGTGCGATCCGACCGAAGTGGAGACACCATCGAGGCGATGGCGACCACCCCGGCGTCGGCGAACAATCGGGTGAGGTGTCCGACTCGCCGAATATCTCGGCGCGGTCCCCCGGGCTGAACCCCAGATCGTCGGAGATTCCGTGCCGCACATTGTCGCCGTCGAGCAGATATGCCGTTCGCCCGCATCGACGAGCGTGCGTTCGAGTGCTACAGCGACCGTCGACTTCCCCGAGGCGGGAAGCCCGGTGAGCCAGATGGTGGCGCCGCGGCTGACCCGTCGCCGCCCATCGACGGCCACGGTCGAGAGAGGAAGGGTGCCAGGTGATATCGCGTCTCGTCTGCGCTCCCGGTACCACTTCCCGGGAGTCGAGGACAGTGCCGGCGCCGATCGTGTCGTTACTGCTCTCGTCGATGAGGATGAATGCGCCGCCATCCCGGTTTTTCGCATACGTGTCGGCGAGGACGACGGTACTGGTGCGCAGCGTTATCCGGCCGATGTCGTTGAGAGCGAGTTCGGCGGGGGAGTCGTGTTCGTCGAGAGTTTCCGGGTCCAGTCGAGTGTGCGACGCCTGCACCGTGGCGGAACGGTGCGGGAGGTGTGCTTCACGGCGATGCGATCGCCGGCACGCAAAGGGGTTTCACCGAGCCAGCACACGGCCGCATCGATCTCTCGCGCCGGCATCGGCGCCGAGGCATCGGCGTGGGCACTGATGATGAGATCGCCCCGTGCGATATCGATGCCGTCGGCAAGTTCCAACGACACCGAGAGGGGCGCGACGGCGACGGAGCGTTCGGGGTCGAGCGTATCGAGGGCCGTCACCGTGCTTCGCGTGCCCGCGGGCAACACCACAACTTCGTCGCCGACTGTGAGAGTGCCGGCCGACAGTCGACCGGTTTAGCGCCGTCGGCGGCCTTCAGTCGGGCGCGCAACCCACTGGACGGGCAAGCGCAGCTGAGCGGTGTTCGCCGAGGGGGCAGCGAGTTCCACGGATTCGAGATACTCGAGCAGAGTGGGACCTGCGTACCACGGAGTGGTGGTGGAGCGGTGCACGACGTTGTCGCCCAGTGTCGCCGACACAGGGATGACGGTGAGATGGGCCGCCCCCAGATGCCCGGCAAGTATGCGTAGATCGGACTCGACCTCCCGGAAACGTGCCTCGTCGAAACCCACCGGATCGATCTAGTTCACGACTGCCACCACGTGGGGCACTGCTTCTGTCAACCAAAAAGACGCAGTTCAGGAGCATTTTGGATTGCTGGATGCGACGCGGGATTCCGGCACAAGATTGGTTCTGTACTACGTCGATATTAATTAGCCTGATCGCAATTGCCTGCGTGCGCTCAGCCTTTACGGCAGACCAGCACCGGGCACCGTGCGTGGTGGATCAGGCTCTGACTGGTGGAGCCGATGAACGACGCGGTGAAGGGGCTGCGCCCGTGACTGCCGACGGCAATCAACTGCGCCCCGAACGAGTACTCGAGGAGCACTTTCATCGGCCCGCCCCGCTCGAGGCACCGCGTGACCTCCACCTCAGGGTACTGCTCGCACCATCCGGCAAGGCTCTCTGCGAGCCAGGCCTCCTCGTGCTGAACGAGGTCGGTCCAGTCCATGAATCGCCGCGCCTCCGAGTACCACGCCCCGAACGTGGAGTGCTCCGCCCAGGTGTGCACGGCGACCAGTGGGGCGCCGAAAAAGGACGCGAATTCGAAGGCGTGGGACACCGCCATGTCGCTCAGTTCACTGCCGTCCACACCCACCACGATCGGGCGATTGCCGCTGACCTCGTGGCCCTGGATCCCACGCCACACAACGACCGGGCATTCGGCGTGGTTCGACACCCGCACGACGTCGGAACCGGCATACACCGATTTCATTTCACTGGTGGCCGCAGGCCCGAGGACGATCATCCGCGCGGTACGGGACAGATCGATCAACACTCGTGCCGGGGGTCCGTCGACGATGCTCCGCTCGATCTCCATGTCAGCACGACCATCACGCAACGCGCGTTCCGCTGCCGCGAGGAGCGCCTCTGCCTCGGCGCGGAAGTCGTGCCGGGGCTCGCCCGCGGGCACCCGGCCGCGTGACTCGGGATGCTTGGGCAGCACGTGGACCAGGCGCAGCGGCTCCTCGAAGCGCTCCGCTGCGGAGGCGGCCCACTGCGCCGCCTCCACTGCGCCGTCCGATCCGTCGATGCCTGCCACGATTCCGTGCCGGATGATCTCAGTAGCCATGGTGGACTCCCTCGCCTCTGTTTCAGTTTGATCCAGAAAGACGGCGGTGCGCCAGAGGCGAATGAATGCGTCGCGAGGGGTTGATCCTGTTTTCGTGCCGGGCGGCGGGTGCTCAGGCGGACAAGACAGTGCACGTCCGCGACTCGGTGCGCATGTCCGCATACCGATCGAGCATGACGTCGAGCAGCCGAGAGTGCGGTCCGATGGTGGCGGAGTACGTGATGTCGCCTGCGCAGGACTCGGCTGCACGGCTCAGCCGGTCGGTGAGCAGTCCGGGGGCGAGGAACCACGGCGCGATCACGATGCGTGACGCACCTGACGCGTGAAGATGCGCAATCGCCTGCTGCACCGTCGGTTCGGTTGAAGTGGCGAAACAGGTGACAGCGCCGGACCATCGGGTGCCGGCGAGAAGTGCGTCGGCCAGCCTCCGGGTTCGGTCGTTCGCTGCCGGGTCCGAGGAGCCGACCGCCGCGAGGACCACCCCGAGACCGGACTCGCCGGTGGAGCCGCCGGCCTCGACGATCCGGTCACGGACGGCGTCGAGGAGCCGGGGATCATGCCCGAGTACGTCGGCTTGACGGACCTCGAGCCGGGGGTGCCGTCGCCGGGCGGCGTCGAGAAGTGCGGGTAGGTCGACCCGGGCGTGGAAGGCAGCGCCCAGTAACATCGGTACGACCACCGCCGAGTCATGGCCCTCCGCGGCCACCGCGTCGATCACCTGATCGACCGACGGCGCAGTGAGGTCGAGGAAGCACAGACGGACATCGAGGTCCGGACGTCTCTCGCGCAGCGCCGACACGGCAGCCGCCACCACCTGCGCACTGCGCGGGTCGCGACTGCCGTGTGCGACAGCGATCAGCGGCGTCACTGCACTCAGACGCGCTCGCCGAGCTCCACCGAGGCGATGGCGTCTCCGACGAGTCCTGCGGCGAGCGTGTTGCCGCCGGCCGGATCGATCAGCAGGAAGCTGCCGGTGTGGCGGTTCACCGTGTAGTCGTCCGCGACGATCGGTTCGGCGACACGCACCGAGATCTTCCCGATCTCGTTGAGCTCCAACGACTCCGGGTTGGGCTCGGAGGTGAGTTCCTGCTCGTTGAGACGCTCGACCAGGGTGCCGACGATGGCCTGGGTGGTGCGGGTGCCGTGCTTGAGGAGCAGCCGCGCCCCGGGACGCAGCGGCTTCTCGGCCAACCAGCACACGGTGGCATCGAAATCACCGAGCGGTTCCGGCGCATCTGCGGGCGAGGCGATGACGTCGCCACGCGAGACGTCGACGTCGTCGGCGAGAACCAGGGTGACGCTTCGGCCTGCGTGTGCGCTGTCGAGTTCACCGTCCGCGGTATCGATCCGGGTCACCGTGGTGCGCACACCGGACGGCAGGATCACCACTTCGTCCCCGGGCTCCACCGCACCTGCCGCGACCTGCCCGGCGTATCCGCGGTAATCCGGGAATTCGGGGGTGCGGGGTCGGATCACGTACTGGACCGGGAAGCGGAGGCCGACCCGGTGCGGTTCGGCGTCCACCGGCACGGACTCGAGGTGCTCGATCAGAGTGGGACCGTCGTAGTACGGCGTGTTGTCCGATCGGACCGCGACGTTGTCGCCGTGCAGTGCTGACACGGGGATCTCGAGGACGTCCTCGGACGCCCAGCCGAGTGAACTGGTGAGCGAGTTGAACTCCGCCGAAATTTCGGCGAACACACTGGCCGGATCCTCGACGAGGTCGATCTTGTTGACCGCCAGCACGAGCTTGGGAACCCCGAGCAGAGCCAGAACTGCAGCGTGCTTACGGGTCTGCGAGATCACACCCTTACGGGCGTCGACCAGCAGAATCACCAGCTGGGCGGTGGACGCGCCCGACACGGTGTTGCGGGTGTACTGGACGTGCCCCGGGGTGTCGGCCAGCACGAAGGACCGGCGCGGGGTGGCGAAGTACCGGTAGGCGACGTCGATGGTGATGCCCTGCTCGCGTTCGGCGCGCAGACCGTCCACCAGCAGCGACAGGTCGGGGGTGGACAGACCCTTGTCGACCGAGGCCCGAGTGACGGCATCGATCTGGTCGGCGAGTACCGACTTCGTGTCGTACAACAGTCGGCCTACGAGAGTGGACTTGCCGTCGTCCACACTGCCGGCGGTGGCGAGCCGAAGTAACTGGGTGCTTCGGGGGCTACCCACGTGGAGGTCGCTCATGATCAGAAGTAGCCCTCTCGCTTGCGGTCTTCCATGGCCGCTTCGGAAACTCGGTCGTCGCCGCGTGTCGCGCCGCGCTCGGTCAATCGGGATGCCGCGACCTCGGCGAGGATCGCCTCGTTGTCGGCGGCGTCGGAAAGGACTGCGCCGGTGGTCGATCCATCACCGACAGTGCGGTATCGCACCGACAAGGTCTGCAGTTCCTCGCCTTCGGTCGGACCGCCCCACACGCCCGGGGTCATCCACATGCCGTCGCGCTGGTACACCGCACGCTGGTGGGCGTAGTAGATGCTGGCGAGTTCGACGTTGTCGCGGGCGATGTAACGCCAGATGTCGAGTTCCGTGAAGTTGCTGAGCGGGAAGACGCGGACCTGCTCACCGGGGGAGTGTTTGCCGTTGTACAGGTTCCACAGTTCGGGGCGCTGCTTCTTCGGGTCCCACTGGCCGAACGCGTTGCGCAGGGAGAAGATGCGCTCCTTGGCCCGGGCGCGTTCTTCGTCGCGGCGAGCGCCACCGAAGACGGCGTCGAAACGGTTCTCGGCAATCGCGTCGAGCAACGGCACAGTCTGAAGGGGGTTGCGGATCCCGTCGGGACGTTCGGTGAGGCGACCGTCGGCCAGGTAGTCCTCGACCTTCGCGACGTGCAGGCGCAGGTTGTACTTCGAAACCACATGGTCGCGGAAGTCCAGCACCTCCTGCAGGTTGTGGCCGGTGTCGACGTGCAGCAGGGCGAAGGGCAGCGGTGCAGGCCAGAACGCCTTGATGGCCAGATGCAGCAGCACCGTCGAGTCCTTGCCACCCGAGAAGAGGATGACCGGGCGTTCGAACTCGCCGGCGACCTCACGGAAGATGTGGATCGCTTCCGACTCGAGTGCGTCGAGTGTGTCGAACTGAGTGCCGTTCAACTGCGGGCGAACGCCCGTGTCGGCAACGGAGGTGGAGAAATCGATGCTCATGAGGCGTGCAACCCGCATTCTGTCTTGGCCTGACCGGCCCAGCGGCCGCTGCGCGGATCGCTGCCGGGGGCTGGCTTGCTGGTGCACGGAGCGCACCCGATGGACGGATAACCTTCGTCGACAAGCGGATTCACGAGAATCGAGTGCTCGTCGATGTAGGCCTGCATGTCTTCGTCGGACCACGCGGCGATCGGGTTGATCTTCACCAGACCGAACGCCTCGTCGAACGAGATCAGCGGCGCGTTGGCCCGCGTGGGGGCCTCGACCCGCCGGATACCGGTGACCCAGGCCTTGTAACCGGCGAGAGTCTTCTTCAGCGGCGCGACCTTGCGCAGTGCGCAGCACCGGTTGGGCTCACGGGCGAACAGATCCTTGCCCTCCGCCGCGTCCTGCTCGGCCACGCTGGCCTCGGCGCGCGCGTTGATGATGTTGACCCCGTACACCTGCTCCACGGCGTCGCGGGTGCCGATGGTCTCCGCGAAGTGATAGCCGGTGTCGAGGAACAACACGTCCACGCCGGGATGAACCTGGGCGGCGAGATGAACCAGAACACCGTCCTGCATGTTCGACGCGACGATGTAGCTGTTCCGATACCCCGTCGCGTCGCTCGCACCGTCCCCGAACGTCTCTTCCGTCCACTGCAACAGTTCGTGCGCGGTGGCACCTTCGAGGTTCGCTGCTCCGCGCTCGGCAAGGAGCCGGAGATCGTCGTGTGTGGCTGTGGCGAGATTCACCGCAAGTCTCCTTCGTCAGCTCGAACGACCCATTCCGCGAAGCGCTCACCTTCGTTGCGATGCTTCACGAACTGGCGGACGACGCGATCGATGTAGTCACCGAGTTCGGTGCTGGTGACCTTGTGTTGCCGGAGCTTCCGGCCGAAAGCTGCATCGAAACCGAGGCTGCCACCGAGGTGGACCTGGAAGCCCTCCACCTGATTGCCTTCGCCGTCGTCGACGAGCATTCCCTTGAATCCGATGTCGGCGACCTGGGAACGGGCGCACGAGTTGGGGCAGCCGTTGATGTTGATCGTGATCGGCACATCGAGCTGCGCGTTGATGTCGGCCAGCCGCTGCTCGAGTTCGGGAACCAGTACCTGCGAGCGCTTGCGCGTCTCCGCGAACGACAGCTTGCAGAACTCGATGCCCGAGCAGGCCATCAGGTTCTTGCGCCAGTGCGACGGACGAGCGGGCAGACCCACCTCGTCCAGGTCGGCGATCAGCTGGTCGAGCTTGTCGTCGGCGACGTCGAGGATGATCAGCTTCTGGTAGGGCGTGAAGCGGATCTTGTCGCTGCCGGCGCGTTCGGCAGCGTCGGCGACCTTCGCGAGAATGGTGCCCGACACACGGCCGGCGATGGGCGCGACCCCGACGGCATTGAGGCCGTTGCGGGTCTTCTGCACGCCGACGTGATCGATGGGACGCAGCGGCTTCTCCGGCGCCGGGCCGTCGATCAGCTTGCGCTTCAGGTACTCGGTCTCGAGCACCTCACGGAACTTCTCGATACCCCAGTCCTTCACGAGGAACTTGAGGCGGGCCTTGGCGCGCAGCCGGCGGTAGCCGTAGTCACGGAAGATCGAGACAACGGCTTCCCAGACGTCGGCGACCTCGTCGAGCGGCACCCACACGCCCACGCGCTGCGCGAGCATGGGGTTGGTGGACAGTCCGCCGCCGACCCAGAGGTCGAGGCCGGGACCGTGCTCCGGATGGTTGACACCGATGAACGCGACATCGTTGATCTCGTGGACCACGTCCTGCTGACCCGAGATGGCGGTCTTGAACTTGCGCGGCAGGTTGGAGTACTCGGGCTTGCCGATGTAGCGGCGGACGATCTCGCCGATTGCGGGCGTGGGATCGAGGACCTCGGTCAGCGACTCACCGGCGAGAGGCGAACCCAGCACCACGCGCGGGCAGTCGCCGCACGCTTCAGTGGTCTTGAGGCCGACACCTTCGAGGCGCTTCCAGATTTCCGGCACGTTCTCGACCTCGATCCAGTGGTACTGGACGTTCTCGCGGTCCGAGAGGTCGGCGGTGTCGCGGGCGAACTCCGTGGAGATACCGGCGATGGTGCGGAGCTGTTCGACGTTGAGTGCGCCGGCGTCGCACCGCACCCGCATCATGAAGTACCGGGCCTCGAGCAGGTCGATGTTCTCGTCACCGGTGAAGGTGCCGTCGTAACCCTGCTCGCGCTGGGTGTAAAGACCCCACCAGCGCATGCGGCCACGTAGGTCGCTCTTGTCGATGCTGTCGAAACCTTGCTTCGAGTAGATGTTCTCGATGCGTGCCCGGACGTTGAGCGGGTTGTCGTCCTTCTTCGCCTGTTCGTTGGCGTTGAGCGGCTCGCGGTAGCCGAGGGCCCACTGTCCCTCGGCCCGTCGGCGGGTCGGCTTCGCCGTGCGGGTGCGAGTGGGCGCGGGAGCTGCGTCGGTGGCAGCGGGGAGGCGTCGGTGGTCGACGTCATGGAGCACTCCTGTGTCTCACGGTGCACCGGCTGAGGCCGAGGAGGAACGTTGTTCCTCGCTCGGGGCGTACGAATCCGGCCGGAAGTCGAGAAGAATGATGAACGGGCTGACAGGCTGGTTTACTGCGCGCAGCAGGGCAGACAACAACAGCTGCAGACACGCTTGAGATCGACGTGGCGACGTGCCACCAGTCGCACTCCGGGTCCGGTCATGCGGTCCATTGTGCCACGTCAGATCGCTGACTCCGAGCCGGGGACCGATTTCCACCATTTTTGCGGGAAATATCACGCTTGCGCGCATTTCTTCCGGTCGGTCGGGCGGTGGACACGTCCCGTGGAATCGCCGCGACGCAACCGTGGACACTGGAGGAGTGAGCGGAACTAGTACGACCCCCGGCAGTCTGCGAGAGGCGGGCCCCTTCGTGCTGCCGGAACGGTCCCTTGCCGGCGTGGGGAGTCGTCCGTTCGGCATCTACATCCACGTTCCGTTCTGCGCCACACGCTGCGGTTACTGCGATTTCAACACCTACACGGCCGGTGAACTCGGCAGCTCCGCGTCCCCGCAGTCGTGGATGGAGGGATTGCGCCGCGAACTCGACGCGGCAGCGGAGCTGACCGGGGCGCCGGCCGTCGACACGGTGTTCGTCGGCGGCGGTACCCCTTCACTGCTGGGCGGTGACGGTTTGGCCGACGTGCTGGGCGCCGTCCGCGCGAGCTTCGGGCTGGCCGATGGCGCCGAGGTCACCACGGAATCGAACCCCGAGTCGACATCGCCGGCGTTCTTCGACCGGCTCCGCGCAGGCGGGTACACCCGCGTCTCGCTGGGCATGCAGTCCGCAGCCCAGCACGTCCTGAAAGTGCTCGATCGGACGCACACTCCCGGTCGGGCGGTCGCCGCCGCCCTCGAAGCGCGGGCCGCCGGGTTCGAGCACGTCAACCTCGACCTCATCTACGGCACACCGGGTGAACGCGACGAGGACCTCGACCTCTCGCTGGATGCGGTGCTCTCGGCGGGGGTCGACCACGTCTCGGCCTACGCGCTGATCGTCGAGGACGGTACCGCGCTGGCCAGGAAGGTCCGCCGCGGTGAACTGCCCGCACCGGACGACGACGTGCTGGCATCGCGCTACGAACGTATCGACGCCCGCCTCGCCGACGCCGGCCTGACCTGGTACGAGGTGTCGAACTGGGCTGTGAGCGGAGCGGAATGCCGGCACAACCTGGGGTACTGGGACGGTGGTGACTGGTGGGGAGCCGGCCCGGGCGCTCACAGTCACGTCGGGGGCGTGCGCTGGTGGAATGTCAAACACCCGGCCCGCTATGCCGAGCAGCTCGCGGCCGGATCGCTACCGGTCGGCGGAAGTGAACACCTCACCGACGACGACCGCCACCTCGAACGGGTGATGCTGACCGCACGGTTGCGGACGGGCCTGCCGGTCGCCGAGCTCGACGCCGGGGAACGCCGCTCCGCCGACGCAGTAGTGAAGGACGGGCTTCTGCTGCGAGACGGCGATCACCTGGTGCTGACCGATCGGGGTCGGCTCCTCGCCGATGCCGTTGTCAGGACCGTTCTCCGGTAGCCGGACCGCGATCAGGCGGTCACGATGCCGGGCATCTCGTCGTAGTCGAACACCCGCGCGTGCAGCACCACCCGGTTTCGCAGGGCCGAGCGCACCGCCCGGTGTAGTCCGTCCTCGAGGTACAGCACCCCATGCCACTGCACGGCGTGCGGAAAGAGGTCGCCGTAGAACGTCGAATCCTCGGACAGCAGCCGGTCGAGTTCCAGAACCTTGGTCGTGGTGACGATTTCGTCGAGTCGAACCTGCCGCGGCGGGATCTTGGACCAGTCGCGCAGCGACAATCCGTGGTCCGGGTAGGGCTTGCCGTCCATGACACCTTTGAAAATCATCGCCTCGTCATCCGCCCGTAGTCGTGCCGTGCGCTCATCGACGCCCGAATATCCAGCTGGTCACCGATGCGCGACTTCCGGTCACCACAGTAAGGCCTCGACGGGTGCGGGCGTCCGGACGATTAGACTGGATCGAGCCGCGATGCACGTGCCTACGCACGGAGCTCAGGGGACGTGAGGGCCTCACCGAACCCGGTTCGGTGAGGGCCGTATTCGTGATGATCGAGAACTGGAGGTGGATGGCGGTGTCGAGTACTGACGACAGACGTTTCGAGGTTCTACGCGCGATCGTCGCCGACTACGTCTCCACACAAGAGCCCGTGGGGTCCAAAGCGCTGGTCGAGCGGCACAACCTGGGGGTTTCCAGCGCCACCGTGCGCAATGACATGGCCTTCCTCGAGAACGAGGGATACATCGCCCAGCCGCACACGAGTTCCGGCCGCGTGCCCACGGACAAGGGTTACCGGCAGTTCGTGGACCGCATCGCCGAAGTGAAGCCGCTGTCGACCGCGGAACGGCGCGCCATCCTGGAGTTCCTCGAGTCGGGTGTCGACCTGGACGACGTGCTCCGGCGGGGCGTGCGGCTCCTCGCGCAACTGACGCGGCAGGTCGCGGTTGTGCAATATCCCACACTTTCGGCGTCGAGCGTTCGCCATCTCGAGGTGGTCGCCCTGACACCCGCTCGGCTGCTGCTGGTGCTGATCACCGACTCCGGCCGCGTCGATCAACGCATCGTCGAACTCGGTGACGTCCTCGACGACGAAGACCTGGCACGACTGCGCAGGCTCCTCGGCGGCGCTCTCGAAGGCAAGCGGCTGGCGGCGGCGTCGATCGCCGTGTCGGAACTCGCCGAAGAGGCGCCCGAAGACCTCCGCGACGCCGTGGTCCGTTCGGCCACCGTGCTCGTGGAAACGCTCGTCGAACATCCCGAGGAGCGACTGGTGCTCGGCGGCACGGCGAACCTCACCCGCAATGCCGCCGATTTCACCGGTATCAGCGGGCTGCCCGGTTCGTTGCGGGCCGTCCTCGAGGCGCTCGAGGAGCAGGTGGTGGTCCTGAAACTGCTGGCCGCCACCCAGGATGCCGGCACCGTCACCGTGCGGATCGGCGAAGAAACACAGGTGGAGCAGATGCGCGGCACCTCGGTCATTTCCACCGGCTACGGCGCCGCCGGCACCGTGCTCGGCGGCATGGGAGTGCTCGGACCTACCCGAATGGACTATCCGGGAACAATCGCGTCGGTGGCAGCCGTTGCCAGATACATCGGCCAGGTACTCGCCGAGCGGTAACCGCCGGACCCATGAGCTCGACGGGAGCCGGGGACGCGAAGACGGATCAATAGCGAGATGACGAAGTAGAGAAGGACGAGAGACTCAACGTGGCACGGGATTACTACGCAACGCTCGGCGTCGACCAGAAGGCGACCGACCAGGAGCTCAAGCGCGCCTACCGCAAGCTTGCGAGGGAACTGCATCCCGACGTGAACCCCGACGAGTCGGCGCAGGCTCGGTTCCGGGAGATCTCGACGGCCTACGAGGTGCTGTCCGACCCGGAGAAGCGGCGCATCGTCGATCTCGGTGGCGACCCGCTGTCCTCCGGCGGTGGTGGTGCGGGTGCCGGCTTCGGAGGCGGTTTCGGTGGCGGCCTCGGCGACGTGTTCGAAGCGTTCTTCGGTGGCGGAGGTGGCGCGGGACGCGGTCCCCGCGGCCGGGTGCAGCCCGGAGCGGACTCCCTCCTGCGCACCCGTCTGACGCTGGCCGAATGCGCGACCGGCGTGAGCAAGCAGGTCGCGGTCGAGACGGCGATCCTGTGCGACAGCTGCACCGGCTCCGGCACCAACGGAAACTCCAAGCCCGTGCGCTGTGAGACGTGTGGCGGTGCCGGTGAAGTGCAGTCGGTCCAGCGTTCGTTCCTCGGTCAGGTGATGACCTCCCGTCCGTGTCCGACGTGCCGCGGCGCGGGCGAAACCATTCCGGATCCCTGCCACAAGTGCGGCGGCGACGGCCGCGTGCGCGCCCGCCGCGACATCACCGTCAAGGTCCCTGCCGGCGTCGCCGGAGGTATGCGGATCCGGCTCGCCGCGCAGGGCGAGGTCGGCCCCGGCGGTGGTCCGGCCGGTGACCTGTACGTCGAGGTCGTCGAGCAGGCACACGAGGTATTCGTCCGCGACGGCGAAGATCTGCACTGCACCGTCCGGGTGCCGATGGTCGACGCCGCGCTCGGAACCACGGTCACCATCGACACCATCATCGACGGCCCCAAGGACATCGTCATCGAACCCGGCACCCAGCCCGGGTCGGTGACGGTCCTGCGCGGACACGGCATGCCGAAGCTGCGCTCCGGTGTACGCGGCGACGTGCACGCGCACCTCGAGGTCGTCGTGCCCTCGCGCCTCGACCACAAGGAAGCCAAGCTTCTCCGCGAGCTGCGCGATCTGCGTGACCGGGACGTCGCCGAGGTCGTCTCCACCCAGTCGCAACACAGCGGCGGGCTGTTCTCCCGTCTGCGCGAAGCGTTCAGCGGCCGCTGACGGTGGCGGCCACCGTCTTCTTCCTCGACCCCCTGCCCGAGGTCGGGCAGACCGCGGTGCTCGACGGCCCCGAGGGCAGGCACGCGGCCACCGTGCGCCGAATCGGTGTCGGTGAGCGGATCGTCCTCGCCGATGGACGCGGCGGCCTCGCGGACACCGAAGTCACCGCAGCCGGAAAGGACCGGCTCGAACTCACCGTCCACGAGCGTCGTCAGGTATCTGCGGCGTCCCCCACGGTCACGGTGATCCAGGCACTGCCGAAGGCGGACCGCTCGGAGCTGGCCGTCGAACTCGCCACCGAGGCCGGTGTCGATGCGATCATTCCTTGGCAGTCGTCGCGGTGCGTGGCCAAGTGGGAGGGTCCCAAGGTGGCGAAGGGCGTCGCCCGCTGGCGTAGCGCCGCACTGGCCGCCGCCAAGCAGTCGCGGCGGGCGATCGTGCCCGAGGTGTCGGAGCTGCACCGCACCGCCGGAATGCTCGCCGTCGTGCGTGAGGTGGTGGGCCGCGGCGGAGTCGTCGCGGTGCTGCACGAAGCGGCCACACAGGGTCTCGCCGAACTGCCACTGCGTTCGGCCGCAGAGATTGTGCTCGTCGTTGGACCCGAGGGCGGCCTCGCCGACGACGAGGTCGCCTCGTTGACGGAGGCCGGCGCTGTTCCCGTACTGCTGGGACCGCACGTCTTGCGGACCTCCACGGCAGCCGCGGTCGCCCTCGGGGCCCTCGGCGTGCTCACGGACCGCTGGGGCGCCGCCCCCATCGCCTGACGCTGCGTCTTCGTCGCCGATTAATCTGACTGGCCGTGGACCGCATTCGTATCGCCTACGGCACCGAACCGCAGCAGTTCGGGCACTTCTACGCCCCCGAGGAGCCGGTCGAGGGTCCCGTCCCCGTGGTGATGGTCGTGCACGGCGGGTTCTGGAGCGGCAAGTACCACCTCAACCTGGGAACGAGCTTCTCGGTCGATCTGGCGCGGCACGGAGTCGCGGTCTGGAACATCGAGTACCGCAGATTGGGTGCGGGTGGGACGTGGGACGAGATGTCCGTCGACGTCGTCGCCGCGCTGGAGGCAATCGCCGGTCCGGTCGCCGAGCAGTCACCGGTGGCCTTCGACTTGTCTCGCGTTCGGGTGGTCGGGCACTCGGCCGGGGGACAGCTGGCCGTGTGGCTCGCAGGCCAATCGCACACCGCGGTGCGGCCCGACATGGTGGTGGCACAGGCCGGGGCGCTCGACCTCGCGTCGGCGGCGGAGCGTGGGCGGCGTATCGGGTACATCGAGGACCTTCTCGGCGTTCCCTTCGGCGACGATCCCGAGCGCTACCGCTCGGCGTCTCCTTACCACCGGATTCCGATCGGCGTACCGGTCGTCTGCGTGCACGGCACGGAGGACGTGCAAGTGCCTGCGAAGGTGAGTGTGCGGTACAGCGAGGCCGCGCGGGCGGCCGGGGACCCGATCGCGCTGCATGTCGTCGAGGGTGAAGACCACTACGCCTTCCTGAATCCCGAGACCGACTGTTGGAAGATCTCGCGGCATGCGCTGTTGACCGGTCCGGTCGACGGGTGACGTTTCCCCGCCGCCGTCGCCGATCATGCCTGTGTTGTCACGTAATCGGGTGGGCGCGCTGACCTGCGAGCGATAGACTGCGGAGAGCACGGCGACCGCCGTGAATCGCCGGGAACCGGAAGTAGGCCATATACCTCACGTGAGCGAACAAGACCAGAATGGCGAGACGTTCGGCGCCACGCGCCCGGCGGAACGCACCGTGCGTTCGAGTATCGATCTCCCACCCGAAACGGTCCCGCCCCTCCTCGGTTCTGCCGACGAGAATCTGCGAGCTCTCGAGCGGGTCCTGGATGCAGACATCCACGTACGCGGCAATGCGGTCACACTCACCGGAAAACCCGGGGACGTTGCCCTGGCCGAGCGCGTGATCACCGAGCTCGCCGCCATCGTGGGCCGGGGACAGCCGCTCGCACCCGATGCGGTGCGGCGCACCGTCGGGATGCTGACCCAGGGGTTGAGCGAGTCCCCCGCCGAGGTTCTCACTCTCGACATCCTGTCGCGGCGCGGCAAGACCATCAGACCCAAGACACTCAATCAGAAGCGGTACGTGGACGCGATCGACGCCAACACGATCGTCTTCGGTGTCGGCCCCGCCGGCACGGGCAAGACGTACCTGGCGATGGCGAAGGCCGTGCAGTCGCTGCAGACCAAGCAGGTGTCGCGGATCATCCTCACCCGCCCCGCGGTCGAGGCGGGCGAGCGGCTCGGATTCCTGCCCGGCACGCTGCACGAGAAAATCGACCCATACCTGCGGCCACTGCACGACGCGCTGCACGACATGATGGACCCCGAGGCAATCCCGAAACTGATGCAGTCGGGCATCATCGAGGTCGCGCCGCTGGCGTACATGCGAGGTCGCACGCTGAACGACGCGTTCATCATTCTCGACGAGGCACAGAACACCACCGCCGAGCAGATGAAGATGTTCCTCACCCGGCTGGGCTTCGGTTCCAAAGTGGTCGTCACCGGTGACGTCACCCAGGTGGACCTGCCGGGAGGTGCGCGATCGGGCCTGCGAGCCGCCAGCGAGATCCTCGGCGACATCGACGACATCCACTTCGCCGAGCTGAACAGCAGCGACGTGGTCCGGCACCGGCTGGTATCCGACATCGTCGACGCCTACGAGCGTTTCGAGGCGGACCGCGACGGCAAGGTGGAGCTCGGAAACCGCGCACAGCGGAGAGCGGCGCACTCGCGTTCTCCGCGACGGTAGGGTGAGTGTCGCCGGAACCAGGAGGAAGCGACACACATGAGCATCGAAGTCTCGAACGAATCGGGCATGGACGTCTCCGAAGAGGAGCTGATCAGCGTTGCCCGCTTCGTGATCGCACGGATGGATGTCCATCCCGCGGCCGAGTTGTCGATGGTCCTCGTGGACTCGGCCACCATGGCGGACCTGCACATGCGGTGGATGGACCTGCCGGGCCCCACCGACGTGATGTCCTTCCCGATGGACGAGCTCGAGCCGGGTGGTCGGCCGGATGCGCCGGACCCCGGACCGTCGATGCTCGGCGACATCGTGCTGTGCCCGTCCTTCGCAGCGGATCAGGCCGACAAGGCCGGTCACCCGCTGGCCCACGAACTCGCGCTGCTCACCGTCCACGGAGTGCTGCACCTTCTGGGCTACGACCACGCGGAGCCCGAGGAAGAGAAAGAAATGTTCGGCCTGCAGAACCAGCTCCTCGAAGAGTGGTACGAGGACCTTCGCCGCGCCGAACGGGACGCGGCACTCGCTGCCCGCGATCAGAAGTTGCTCGGCAAGGCCGGGTTCTTCGACTCGCCGGATCAGTAACCGCGACGTGAAGGGTTCTTTGTGACTAGCGCCATCGCGCTGATCGTCCTCGCGATCGTTCTCGTCCCCCTCGGCGGTGTGTTCGCCGCCGTCGACTCCGCACTCAACACCATCTCGTCGGCGCGCGTCGAGGAGATGGCCAAGGAGGATCGGGCCGGCGCCCACCGGGTCCTCCGCATCCTGTCGGATCGCCCACGCTACGTGAATCTCATGGTGCTGCTTCGCATCCTGTGTGAAATCACCGCCACTGTGGTGCTCGTCGGCGGGTTGATCGACCTCCTCGAACCGGTGTGGGCCCTCACGGTCACCGCCATCGTCATGGTGCTCGTCGACTATGTGGTGATCGGCGTCGGCCCGCGCACACTCGGCCGTCAGCACGCCTACTCGATAGCGCTCATCGCGTCGTTCCCCTTGCAGGTCATCGGTACCCTCCTCGGCCCGATCAGCCGCCTGTTGATCCTCATCGGTAACGCGATCACGCCGGGCCGTGGTTTCCGCAACGGCCCCTTCGCTTCCGAGATCGAGCTTCGAGAACTCGTCGACATGGCGCAGGAGCGTGGCGTGGTGGCCGACGAGGAGCGGCGCATGATTCAGTCGGTGTTCGAACTCGGCGACACCTCGGCCCGTGAGGTGATGGTCCCGCGCACCGAAATGGTGTGGATCGAGAGCGACAAGAGCGCCGGACAGGCGACGTCCCTCGCCGTCCGCAGCGGTCACTCGCGGATCCCGGTGATCGGCGACAACGTCGATGACGTCCTCGGGGTGGTCTACCTCAAAGACCTGGTCCAGCAGACGTACCACTCGCGTGACGGTGGGCGCAGCGTCCGCGTCCGCGACGTGATGCGCCCGGCCGTGTTCGTGCCGGATTCCAAACCACTGGACAGCCTCCTCGCCGAAATGCAGCGCGACCGCAACCACATGGCGGTGCTGGTGGACGAATACGGCGGAGTCGCCGGGCTCGTCACCATCGAAGACGTCATCGAGGAAATCGTCGGGGAGATCGCCGACGAGTACGACCAGGACGAGACACCGCCGATCGAGGACCTCGGTGACGGTATGTACCGGGTGTCGGCGCGGCTGCCCATCGAGGATCTCGGCGAACTGTTCGGACTCGAACTCGAAAACGATGAGGTGGAGACCGTCGGCGGGTTGATCGGATACGAACTCGGCAGGGTGCCCCTTCCCGGCTCCGAGGTCGTGTCGGAGGGGCTGATCCTGCGCGGCGAGGGCTCCCCCGACGTGCGGGGCCGGGTGCGGATCAGTACGGTCTTCGTGCAACGCGCCCCCATCTCGGAAGACGATCACGACGACGAACGCGAACGGGAGAGCGACGATGCCTGAACTCGATACCGAGGACGCCAAGCTGATCGTGCTTGCGCGGGGAGCCCTGGGACGCAGCGGAAGCGGGCAGGGCGCTGCCGTCCGCGACCTCGACGGCCGCACCTACGCCGCAGGCGCCGTCACCTTGGCCGCGTTGTCGCTGACAGCTCTGCAGGCGGCCGTCGCCGCGGCGGTGTCGAGCGGCGCCGAAGGATTCGAAGCGGCTGTCCTGATCGGCGCAGCCCCGGACGACCCCGGCATCGCCGCACTACACGAAGTCAGTGCGCAGGCGGCGATCGTCTTCGCGCGAACCGATGGATCCGTGATCGAGGAGAAGCATGAGTAAACCCGAATTCCGTTCCGGATTCGTCTGTTTCGTCGGGCGGCCCAACACGGGCAAGTCCACACTCACCAACGCGTTGGTGGGCAGCAAGATCGCGATCACGTCTTCGCGTCCGCAGACGACCCGGCATACGATTCGCGGCATCGTGCACCGCGAGCACGCGCAGTTGATCCTCGTCGACACCCCGGGGCTGCACCGGCCCCGGACGCTCCTCGGTCAGCGCCTCAACGACCTCGTGCGCGACACCTACTCCGAGGTCGACGTGATCTGCCTGTGCATTCCCGCGGACGAGAAGATCGGTCCCGGCGACCGGTGGATCGTGCAGCAGGTTCGCCAGATCGCGCCGAAGACGACGCTCATCGGCATTGTGACGAAGATCGACAAGGTCACCAAGGACAAGGTCGGGCAGCAGCTGCTGGCCGTGTCCCAGATGCTCGGACCGGAATCCGACGTCGTGCCGGTCTCGGCTGCGTCGGGTGAGCAGGTGGAGGTCCTGGTGGACGTGCTCGCCTCCAAGATGGAGGAAGGGCCCGCGTTCTACCCGGACGGCGAGCTCACCGACGAACCCGAAGAAACGTTGATGGCCGAACTCATCCGTGAGGCGGCGCTCGAGGGCCTCGGCGACGAACTGCCGCACTCTCTTGCGGTGGTCATCGAGGAAGTGATCCCCCGCGAGGGGCGCACCGAAAAGCAGGGCGAAATGCTCGACGTGCACGCCCTGCTGTACGTCGAACGCCCGAGCCAGAAGGGCATCGTCATCGGGAAGGGTGGCGCCCGGCTCCGGGAGGTCGGGACCAAGGCCCGCCTGCAGATCGAGAAGTTGCTGGGCACCCGGATCTTCCTCGAGCTGCACGTCAAAGTCGCCAAGGACTGGCAGCGCGACCCGAAGCAATTGGGCCGCCTGGGCTTCTAGGCGGCTGCGCCGCCCGTGAGTGGTTAACGAGTCCTGAGGCTCGTCAACCACTCACGGGCGCGGAGCGCCTACCGACATGGGACACTGGACCGGTGAGGCTGTATCGAGACAATGCGGTGGTCCTGCGCCAGCACAAGCTGGGCGAGGCCGACCGTATCGTCACACTCCTCACCCGCCAGCACGGTCTGGTGCGCGCGGTGGCCAAGGGGGTGCGCCGCACCAAGTCCAAGTTCGGGGCCAGGCTCGAGCCGTTCGCGCACATCGACGTGCAGTTGTATCCGGGCCGAAACCTCGACATCGTCACCCAGGTGCAAACTGTCGATGCGTTCGCCACCGACATCGTCGACGACTACTCCCGGTACACCACGGCGTGTGCAATCCTCGAAACCGCCGAACGACTGGCCGGTGAAGAGCGCGCTCCCGCGCTGCAACTGCACCGCCTGACGGTGGGTGCGCTGCGCGCCGTCGCCGAACACCATCGGCCGTGTGAGCTGATTCTCGATGCCTTCCTGCTGAGGGCAATGGGCTACGCAGGATGGGCACCTGCACTCGACGAGTGTGCGCGGTGCAGCGCACCCGGACCCCACCGGGCATTCCACGTGTCCGCTGGCGGCGCGGTGTGTACCCACTGCCGCCCACCCGGTGCGGCCACCCCGTCTCCCGGGGTGCTCGCACTGATGGACGCGCTGTTCCGTGGGAACTGGGCAGAAACCGAAAATGTGGCGGCGCCGCTGCGCAGTCAGGCCAGCGGACTGGTCGCCGCGCACCTGCAGTGGCATCTCGAACGACAGCTGCGCACCCTTCCCCTGATCGAACGGTCCCGTCCGCATCCGGCCGTCGGGCCGGAGAATTCGGTCAGGCAGGATGGGGACCGTGATTCGACGACGCGAACCTCGAACTCCGCTTGACGGTGCGGCCGAACGCCACATTCGGCCGCCCGACCCGCATCCGTCGGGGGCTCGGCCGCCGGGCCTGCAGACCGAACTGATACCTCGGCACATCGCGCTGGTCATGGACGGGAACGGCCGTTGGGCGCAGGAACGGGGACTGCCCCGGACTGCGGGCCATGAACGCGGTGAAGCCGTGCTGATGGACGCGGTCTGCGGTTGTATCGAGATGGGTGTCGAATGGCTGTCGGCGTATGCCTTCTCGACGGAGAACTGGAAACGCAGTCCCGAAGAAGTCCGCTTCTTGATGGGCTTCAACCGGGACGTGATCCGCAGGCGCCGCGACGAAATGCACGAGATGGGTGTGCGCGTGCGCTGGGCGGGACGCCGACCACGGTTGTGGCGCAGCGTGATCAAGGAACTCGAGATCGCCGAGGAGTTGACGAAGCACAACACGGTGATGAACCTGACGATGTGCGTCAACTACGGTGGTCGCGCCGAGATCGCCGATGCGACGAAGGAAATCGCACGCAGGGTTGCGGCGGGACAACTCGATCCGGAGAAGATCACCGAGGCGACGGTGGCCCGGTACCTCGACGAGCCGGACATGCCGGATGTCGATCTGTTCCTGCGGCCGTCCGGTGAGCAACGAACGTCCAATTTCTTGATCTGGCAGTCCGCGTACGCGGAAATGGTCTATCAGGAGAAGCTGTTTCCCGACTTCGACCGGCGCGATTTGTGGGCGGCCTGCGTCGAATACGCCTCTCGGGACCGCAGATTCGGTGGCGTCAAGTGACGGCCGACGGAGCGCCGGCACTTCTGGCGCGCGCCGAGAATGCACTCGCTCATTTCGCCACGGTCGACAGGGCGGACGACGGCTCGCTCAGTTTCGAGTACGCCGGAGCGCTGTGCTCGATCAGTGCGATGACCCTGACCGAGGGACTGGACGTGTTGTCGATGACCTGTGTCCTCGCCTGGGATCGCCCCGTCAGTGCGTCACTGCACAAGAAGGTGGCCGAACGAAACAGCGCCCTCCAGTTCGGCTCGATCGCCGTGTTCGGACACGGCAGACTCGCCGACGTCATCCTGCGCTACACGTTCCCCGCCGCCGGCCTCGAGGACGAGGCCCTGACCACGATGTTGCTGCTGGCCCTGTCCGGGGCGGACACGGCTCGTCAGGGACTGATTCCCTGACGCTCACCGCGGCGCGTTGCAGTCCTTGCAGACGCCGAAGATCTCGATGGTGTGGCTGACGTCGGAGAATCCGTGATCGTCGGCGATCGACTGCGACCACTGTTCCACGGTGGGTCCTTCGACCTCGACGGTGTAGCCGCAACTGCGGCACACGAGATGATGGTGGTGCCCCGACGAGCACCTGCGGTACACCGATTCACCCGTGTCCGTTCGCAGGACGTCGACCGTCCCGGCATCGGCCAGCGTCTGCAGCGTGCGGTAGACGGTGGTGAGACCGATGCCTTCTCCACGTTTACGGAGTTCGTCGTGGAGTTCTTGTGCCGAGCGGAATTCCTCGATGTCGTCGAGGAGGGCGGAGATCGCACTGCGCTGCTTGGTGGCGCGCACTCCGACGACCACAGGTTTGCGATGCTCGGCGTTCTGGGTCGACATTCTCATCCTTCCTCGGCGTGCGCGACGGCGTCCACGACGATGTGTGCGAGGTGGTCGTCGACGAGCCGGTAGAGAACCTCGCGCCCGGTGCGTTCGCCGCGCACCACTCCGGCAGCCTTCAAGACGCGAAGGTGCTGGCTGATCAGCGGCTGGGTGACTCCCAGCGCCCCGACGAGTTCGTGCACGCAGCGCTCCGATTCGCGCAGTTGCAGCACGATGGCGATGCGGACCGGTGCAGCGAGCGCGCGCAGAATGTCACCTGCCGCAACCAACGTCTCCTTCGACGGCACAGGCGCGGGCGGTGCGGTGTCGAACGGATGAAGATCGCCGGTATCGGTCACGCTCACAGCGGATCTCCTTCGGTATGCCGGACACGAAGCGACAGAATGGTCGGGGAGCACGTTCGGTCAGCTCGTCGCCCATCTTATTGCAAATCGATTCCATTTTGATATGCATGAATTCGCATGTCAACCAGGCGGGTGAACCGGACGGAAACGGGCAGATAGGCTAGGAGCCGAAAACTGCACGTAAACCATGCATCTATTACCCAGATGGAGAGCACTCGAGTGGCACCGAAATCCAAAGTCGAAACCGTCGTCAACCTGGCCAAGCGTCGTGGCCTCGTCTATCCGTGCGGTGAGATCTACGGGGGCACGAAGTCGGCCTGGGATTACGGCCCCTTGGGTGTCGAACTCAAGGACAACATCAAGAAGCAGTGGTGGCGCAACATGGTCACCAGCCGCGAAGACGTCGTCGGTCTCGACTCGTCGGTAATTCTTCCGCGGGAGGTATGGGTGGCGTCCGGCCACGTCGGCGTGTTCAACGACCCGTTGGTCGAGTGTCTCAACTGCCACAAACGCCACCGTCAGGATCACCTGCAGGAGGCGTACGCGGAAAAGAAGGGTCTCGATAACCCCGACGACGTCACCATGGACGTCATTGCCTGCCCCGACTGCGGCACGGTGGGGCGTTGGACCGAGCCCCGCGACTTCAACATGATGCTCAAGACGTATCTCGGCCCGGTCGAGAGCGAAGAGGGAATGCACTACCTGCGGCCCGAGACGGCGCAGGGCATTTTCGTCAACTTCGCGAACGTGCTCACCACGTCGCGTAAGAAGCCGCCCTTCGGCATCGGCCAGATCGGTAAGAGCTTCCGCAACGAGATCACCCCCGGCAACTTCATCTTCCGCACTCGCGAGTTCGAGCAGATGGAGATGGAGTTCTTCGTCAAGCCCGGTGAGGACGAGGAGTGGCACCAGTACTGGATCGACTACCGCATGGACTGGTACACGGGCCTGGGTATCAACAAGGACAACCTGCGCCTGTACGAGCACGCCGCGGACAAGCTGTCGCACTACTCCAAGCGGACCGTGGACATCGAGTACCGGTTCCACTTCCAGGGCAGCGAGTGGGGCGAGCTCGAGGGTGTGGCCAACCGCACCGACTTCGATCTGTCGACGCACTCGACGCACTCGGGCACCGACCTCAGCTATTACGACCAGGCCAGTGGTGACCGGTACACGCCGTACGTCATCGAGCCCGCCGCCGGCCTCACCCGGTCGCTGATGGCCTTCCTCGTCGACTCCTACACCGAGGACGAGGCACCCAACGCGAAGGGCGGCGTCGACAAGCGCACGGTGCTGCGGCTGGACCGTCGCCTCGCGCCGGTGAAGGCCGCGGTGCTGCCGTTGTCCCGCAATGCCGATCTGACGCCCAAGGCGAAGGATCTGGCCGCGACGCTTCGTCAGAACTGGAACGTCGAGTTCGACGATGCCGGCGCCATCGGACGCCGTTACCGTCGTCAGGACGAGATCGGTACGCCGTTCTGCATCACCGTCGACTTCGACACCCTCGAGGATCATGCGGTCACCGTCCGTGAGCGTGACTCGATGGCTCAGGAGCGTGTCGCGCTCGATCAGGTGGAGGGCTACCTGGCCCAGCGCCTTCTGGGCTGCTGATCCGGAAGACGAGCAGGGTGAGCAGTTCCCCGGTTGCGGTCGATTCCCGACCGCAACCGGGGATCTGTTGTAATTGCCTCAGACGAAACGGGGGCATTGATGAGTGATGTGCTGGTATGCGGTGCGCTGCTGATCGGGAGCGCAGGTTTTCTGGGACTGGCGGTGGCCCTGTTCGGGTCGGCTGGTGCCCGCTCGTGCAGCGACGTCGAGTAGGCCGCGGAAGGTCAGAAGCGGCCGCCTCCGCTGATTCGGCCCGAGCTGCGCGGACCACCGAAGGAGCCCGGCCCACCCCCGAAACCGCCACCACCGAAACCGCCACGGGAGCCTCGGCCTCCCCAGCTGCCGCGGCCGCTGAATCCGCCCCGCATGACGCTGTCGATCAGGATTCCGCCGAGGACCGCCCCGGCGAGGTTCCCGCCGGCCCCCGGCCCGGCGCCTTGCCGAAGTTCCCAGTCCTGCACGTCGTTTCGGGCAGAATTCAGGGCGTCGACGGCGAGAGTCGACGCGGCCTGCGCATGCTGCAGGGCGCCGGAGACATCGGTCTCGCGGAGCTGACGCGCGGCGGCGAGATGACGCTGGGCCTCGGTGAGCCGGGTCCTGGCCTCCGCACCGATCGCACCGCGCCGGGTGCCGATGAAATCCGAGGCCGCGGTCACCTGTGACTGCGCTGCCACCAGGTTCTGGTCGAGACGCTGCTGCGCGCGTTCGCTCTGTCGGCGGGATTCCTGGGCTGCTGCCAGGACGGCGTCGAGTTCGGCGTCTGCCTTGACGATCGCGGTGAAGGTGCCGAGCGGGTCGGCATCTTTCGAGGTGCGTGCCGATGCGAGCGCTGCCTGGGCGGCGTCCCGCGCCGATTCGAGCGGGGGTCCACCCTGCTCGGTGAACTGGGCGGCAGCGGCCACCCCGTTCTCGAGGTCGGTGATCGCCGCGGGCAGGGCGGCGATCGCGTGGCGAATGTTGTCGGCTGCGTGATCGACGGCGTCGAGCAACGTCCGGGCCTGCTCGAGTGCGCCCTCGGCACTGCGGATCGCAGACACGGCCGGCCCCTGCTTTCCCGGCGGCAGGGCGATGGTGTCCCGCGCCTCGCTCACTGCCTGCTCCGCAAACGCCAGCCGTTCCTGCGCCATCGTCACATTGGCCGCGACGGACGCCAGCGTCTCGGCCGGGAACTGGGTGTGCAGTGCCTCGAGTGTGCGGGTGGACTCCGGAATGCGGACGCTTGCCGCGACGATGTCGCGGGTCAGCGCGTCGAGTCGCTCGGGTGCGTTGATCAGGAGATTTCGCAGACCGTCGAACTCCTGAACCCGTTCGTCGAGTTCCCGGTCTGCCCGGCCGCAGGAGGAGATGATGTCGATCAGCATCTCTCGCTGCTGCTGGGGAGTCTCGGGAATCGCGTCGTCGAGTCGTTGACGGACGGTGAACGCGGCGGCCAGCGCCGCCTGCGCCTTCTCGAACGCCGTGGTGAACGACGCGGTCGACTGCTCCCCGAACTCGCCCCGGGCGAGGTCGAGTTCTTCGCGGCTGGTGCGCAGCGCGTTGTCCGTGTCGACCAGAATTTCCCTGGCCCGCTCGTCCAGCGTGGGCAGCGGCAGGGCGGCAAGTGCGTCGGTGTCCTCGGGGTCGATGTTCCTCGCGGCCGCGACAGCGTCAGCGGCTCGGTCGTTCTTCTTCTTGCGGGAGTACAGGACAATTCCGCCGACGCCTGCCGCCACCACGCCGCCGCCGATGAGCAGCGTGCGCACCGACATTCCGCCGCTCGCGCTCATCGCATCGCCGAGACCGCCCGCCGCGGCAATGGCGCCACCCGCCCAGTCATCCTCGCGCAGAGCGGGTTCGACGGCGTCGACCCGGATGCTCTCCGCTTCATCGGAAGATATTTCCTCGAGGCCGTCCGAGGCGATGAGAGCGTATTCGCGGTCGACGGTGGCGACAGCCAACAGCGCGTCCCGGTCGCCGAGCGAGGAGGCCTGCGCGGTGCGATCGGCCCACGGTCCTGCGCCGAGACCGTCGAAGTCGGCGACATAGACCACCCACAACCGCACCTTGTGCTCGTCGTAGAGCTGATCGATCGCGGCCTCGACCTCGGTTCGCTGATCCTCGTCCAGCGCGCCCACGTTGTCCGTCACCTGAGTGGGCAACCGGAAGGGTGCATCGGCCGACGCGACCGCCGGTCCCCACAGGATCGTCACCACACCGAGGACGGCTGCGACCGCACCCAGGACCGAGAACCGTCGAGCAGGTGGAGCGAGGATTCGTCGGCGGGACGACGGCAACTGCTCGAGTGGCGATGCGACTGGCATGGCAGCAAATCTATCCGGTGTGGCGAGTCGTCAGCGGGACAGTTCGACGGCAGCTGGCAGAATCGGGGAGTGAATACTGCACCGAGCCGTGAACGCCACGACCTGCCGCGCGCCGAGGCGCGTCTGGGTTTCGTCGGCACGTTCGCGCGGTGGACCCGCCGGGTGATCGTCGGAGTGGTCCTGATCGCCGTCGCCCTCGTGTTCGGCACGGCAGTCCGGGTGTGGCAGGTGGCGCGGATCGACGACGTCTCCAGCGCCGACGCCATCGTCGTCCTGGGAGCCGCGCAGTACTCGGGGACCCCGTCGTCGGTGTTCGAGGCCCGACTCGAACAGGCCTACAAGCTGTACGAACAAGGCGTGGCTCCCGAGGTCATCACCGTGGGCGGGAAGCAGGAGGGCGACGAGTACACGGAGGCGGCGTCGGGTAAGAACTACCTGATGTCGCGCGGGGTCCCCGCCGATAGCATCACCGCAGTCGAGGAGGGGTCCGACACCCTGCTGAGCATCGAGGCCGTCAGCGAGACCATGGGGGAGCAGGGCATCAACTCGGCGGTCCTGGTCAGCGACCCCTGGCATTCACTGCGCACCCGCACGATGGCGCGCGACGCCGGACTCGATGCCTGGACTGCGCCCACCCGGCAGGGCCCGGCCGTCTTCACGCGCGAATCCCAGCTACACGGGATAGCGCGGGAAACCGGGGCCCTGATCTGGTACCAGCTCACCCACTTCTCCGCGGACTTCCCCTACACGGCAGGACAATGATGGCCGGATACTCGACTCACGACGTCGCACGGCGCGTCTCCGAGCCGCCCAAACGGGCCGGTCTGCCGGGGAGCCAGATCGCCGCGGCCCAGCACCGCTCCGATTTCTCCCGGGACCGCGCCCGCGTGCAGCACTCCGCTGCGTTACGCCGGCTCGCGGACAAGACACAGGTGGTGGGACCGAGGGACGGTGACACACCCCGTACCCGGTTGACTCATTCGATCGAGGTCGCACAGATCGGGCGGGGAATTGCGGACGGACTCGGATGTGACCCCGATCTGGTGGATCTCGCGGGGCTCGCGCACGACATCGGCCACCCGCCCTACGGACACAATGGTGAGAAGGCACTCGACGAGGTCGCGGCGAGCTGCGGCGGCTTCGAAGGTAACGCCCAGAATCTGCGAATCCTGACCAACCTCGAACCCAAGGTCCTCGATCCCTCGGGCGCCAGCGCCGGACTCAACCTCACGCGCGCGGCGCTGGATGCGGCCATCAAGTATCCGTGGACGAGGCCCCGGCCGGGTGCCAAATTCGGGGCCTACGACGACGACGCCGAAGTGCTGATCTGGGTGCGCGAGGGCGCACCGGAGAATCGTCGGTGCCTCGAGGCGCAGGTGATGGACTGGGCCGACGACGTGGCGTATTCGGTTCACGACGTCGAGGACGGGGTGATCGCCGGGCGCATCGATCTGCGTTCGCTCGCCGACCCAGTGGAACAGCGGGCGCTGGCGGAACTGGGTGTCTCCGAGTTCCCCGGGCTGGTTGTCGACGATCTCGTCGAGGCGGCGCATCGGCTCAGCCTCCTGCCTGTAGTGGTGGAGGTGGGCAGCTACGACGGAACGCTGACCAGCGCCGTCGCCTTGAAGAATCTGACCAGCGAGTTGGTCGGCCGTTTCGCCACCGCCGCAATCAGCGGCACACGGAAGGTCAACGGGGACGAGCCGCTGGCCCGGTACGACGCGGACCTGGTGATCCCCCCGGTGGTGGCCTCCGAAGTGGCCCTTCTGAAAACCGTTGCGCTGTATTACGTGATGTCCGACTCCGGTCACAAGGCGCGGCAGGAGCGGCAGCGCGACCGCATTCACCGAGTGGCCGAATGGCTCCTGGCCACCGCTCCGGCGGGACTCGACTCCCTGCTGTTGCCGGCCTGGGACAAGGCCGGCGACGATTCCGCGCGGGTCCGGGTGATCGTCGACCAGATCGCCTCGTACACCGAGAGCAGGCTCGAACGCGTAGACAAGGCCAGCCTGGGGGCGCAAGCGAGCTGGGGCTGACGAGAAACGGACCAATCCGTCCGCTCCGGTGCAACGAATACGGTGCGAGAGCGCTCACACGACCTGCACAGGGAGCCCGGATGAAGTCTGTACTGCGCAAGATCATCGGTTCGATGTCCGCCGCCCTGGCGGTTGCGGTCCTCGACGGCATCCGGGCAGCGCAGCGACTGCCGCAGACCGGTCTGGGCGTCGGCCCGGTGGGGTTGGCGGGATACTCCGGTGGCGCCATGGCAACTAATTGGGCGACGGCACTCGCGCCGACCTACTCGCCCGAGCTCGACATCGTGGGCGCAGCCCAGGGCGGTACCCCGGTGAACATCGGCGAATTGGCCGACCGGTTGGGCGGCGCCCCCTCGGACGCCTTCGGTCTGGGTTTCGCGGCCGCCATCGGACTCGAACGCGAGTACCCGACGCGCTCGCCCCTGGGAAACGGCCTCAACGACGAGGGTCTCGAGCTCCGCGACCGGATGAGCAACCTGTGCCCGATTCGATCCTCGCTGCCGGTGCCGGCATGTCGCTGGCCGAACTCACCGACGGTCCGAGCATCCTCACCGATCCCTCGGGACGGTCGGTCATGGACGAGAACAGTGTGCAGCTGTACCCGGGCGTGCCGAGAACGCCGATGTACGTCTGGCACGGCAGTGCGGATCCCCTGGTAAACATCGGGCCGGTACGCGAGACCGTCGACAAGTACTGCGCGCAGGGCGCGAGGGTTCAGTTCGACGTGATCCCGGGCGCCGACCACGGCGCCGCCACCGTGCTCGGTGTGGGGCCGGCGTTCAGCTACCTCGGTGACCGGTTCGCGGGGATTCCGGCGCCGTCGAACTGCTGATTCCGAGTCGGAAATTGCGGCCCCGGCGGAGCGCCTAGACTGTGTGCCGTGGCTGGCAGAATCCCTGATCGAGACGTTGCGGCCATTCGCGAGCGCACCCGCATCGAGGACATCGTGGGGGAGTACGTGTCCCTCAAGCGTGCCGGCGGTGACTCGATGAAGGGCCTGTGCCCGTTCCACGACGAGAAGTCGCCGTCGTTCCATGTTCGGCCCAATCATGGGCACTATCATTGCTTCGGCTGTGGTGAGGGCGGCGACGTCTACTCGTTCCTGCAGAAGATCGACCACATCAGTTTCGTCGAGGCTGTCGAGCAGCTGGCCGATCGGCTGAACTACTCGATTTCGTACGAGGGTGGCGGCACCTCCGTCCAACGCGACCGCGGCACTCGTGCGCGGCTGGTGGCGGCCAATGCGGCAGCCCAGGAATTTTATGCCGCGCGTCTGCAGGAACCGGACGCGCAGGCGGCCCGCGACTACCTGACGGAGCGCAACTTCGACGCGCACGCCGCGCAGCAGTTCGGTTGCGGTTACGCGCCCGACGGCTGGGACGTGCTCACGAAGCATCTGCTGGGCAAGGGTTTCGAGGTCAAGGAACTCGAGGCGGCGGGGCTGTCGAAGGCCGGCCGCCGCGGCCACATCGACCGCTTCCATCGGCGCCTGCTCTGGCCGATCCGCAACCTGTCGGGCGACGTCATCGGCTTCGGTGCGCGCAAACTCTTCGACGACGACACGATGCCGGGGAAGTATGTGAACACCCCGGAAACCATGCTGTACAAGAAGTCTCAGGTGCTCTTCGGTCTGGATCTCGCCAAGCGCGACATCGCCAAAGGGCATCAGGCGGTCGTGGTCGAGGGCTACACCGATGTGATGGCGATGCACCTCGCCGGGGTGAAGACGGCCGTTGCCGCCTGCGGAACCGCGTTCGGTGAGGACCACCTCGCCATGCTGCGTCGTCTTTTGATGGACGACAGCTATTTTCGCGGCGAGATCATCTACACGTTCGACGGCGACGCAGCCGGGCAGGCCGCGGCGATGAAGGCTTTCGAGGGCGATCAGAAGATGGCCGGGCAAACCTTCGTGGCCGTCGCCCCCGATGGTATGGACCCGTGCGAACTGCGGCAGAAGTCCGGTGACGCGGCTGTCCGCGATCTGGTGGCGCGCCGGACACCGATGTTCGAATTCGTGGTCAAGTCGATCCTCACTGAGCACGACCTCGAGACCGCAGAGGGACGTGTGGAGGCGCTGCGCCGCACGGTGCCGGTGGTTGCTCAAATCAAGGAAGCGACGCTGCGTGACAGTTACGCCGTCCAGCTGTCCGGTTGGGTGGGCTGGGACGATATCGCCGCCGTTCGTCAGCGGGTGCGCGACGAGGCGCGCAAGCGGGCGTCGACGCGGGGTTCGGTGCCTGCTCCGCCGCGCCGCAAAGCGGGCAGGGACGACAGCGATGCGCCGCAGCTTCCGGTGGGCCTGTCCCGTCCCCGGCCCAACGACCCCACGCTGTGGGCGCAGCGGGAGGCGCTGAAGAGCGCGCTGCAGCACCCGTCGATCGCCGGCACGGTGTTCGACTCACTGCCCGTCGAGACCTTCACGCACCCGGCGTACGTGATGATCCGCGAAGCGATGATCGCCGCCGGCGGAACGAGTGCAGGCCTCGGCGGAGGCGAGTGGGTCGACGCCGTCAGCCGGGGAGTGGGAGACATCACGGCGGCATCGCTCGTCTCCGAGCTCGCCGTCGAGCCGCTCCCCGCCGAAGAAGATCGAGTGCCCCGATACATTTCGGGCGTACTCGCACGCCTGCAAGAGGTGTGGGTCGGTGAACAGGTGGCCGAGCTGAAGTCCAAGCTCCAGCGCATCTCCCCGGCCACCGAATCGGACGAATTCCACTCGCTGCTCGGCGACCTCGTCGCGTTGGAGCAGTACCGCCGCAGTCTCCTCGATCAGGCGATCGGCGACACCACCAGGGACGGGATGGCCGGCTGAACGCCTGCGGCGCTCACCGGTTCTTCAACTGCTCGTGGGGAACGAACACCGTGGTGTCCTCGTCGATCGGCTTCATCGGCTCGAGTTTGGGCTGCGTGTTCAGGGAATCGGACAGCTTCTGCCGCGACACCTGCAACACCTTCTTGGTGGCCGGACTGGTGGCCACAGCCCTCGTTGCCCGGCTGATCTGTTCGTAGCGTGCACGTCCCGCCCGCGTACCCAGCACGTACCCCGCCGCGATACCGATCAACAACCGCATCATTCCCGCTTCCTCCCGGTGCACATCGACCGTCCCCATCCTGCCTGATACGTCGACAGGCAGCCGATTTGGTACTGGGGTAGGGCTATGCGCTACAGTTTCTCAGGCGTCGCCGGGAACGGCGAAGCACAGCAGAATAATCCCCTGTAGCTCAATTGGCAGAGCTTCCGACTGTTAATCGGACGGTTGCTGGTTCGAGTCCAGCCGGGGGAGCAACGAAACCCCCGCCCGGATCTTTCCGGGCGGGGGTTTCTGCTGTCCCGGGCCAATCCCGATCGGTGTGCGTGCCAGGCGGGTACATTCCCGCTGTATCGGCAGCAAACGACCGCGGGGTGTGCGATGAGCGAGGACGGCGGCCAGGCGGAGCGGACCCGGTCAGCCGGAGGCATTGGTCCGCGCGACGCCCCACGCTGGCTGCGACCGGCCGTCTTCTACGTGCTCCTCGCGGTGGCCGCCTACCAGATGTCGGGCTGGCTGTTCCACAACCTGCGAGGCTTCCTGGGACTGCTGTTCCTCGCGTGGTTGTTCAGCATCACCATCGAGCCGGTCGTCGATTGGATGGCCTCTCGGGGTGTTCGCCGGGGCGCCGCCACCGGACTGGTTCTGTTCGCACTGTTCGTCGCGGCAATCGCCTTCCTGGCCCTGTTCGGGACGCTGCTCGCCCAGCAGCTGGCCCAGCTGCTGAAGGCACTGCCCGGCGCGCTGTCCTCGGTCACCGAATGGTCCAATCGCGTTCTCGACACCGATTTCGCGACGGGCGAAGACTTGATTCATCTCACCCCCGACACCATCCGCGACCTGGCGCAGCGTTTCACCCCAGGGGTTCTGGGCGTCTTGTCGTCGCTACTCGGCGTCGTGTTCCAGATGCTGACGCTGCTGTTGTTCGTGTTCTACATGTCCGCGCAGGGACCCACCCTCCGCCGGACGATCTCGAGCTGGTTCCCGGCACGGCAACAGCGCGTCATCTCCACCGTCTGGGCAATCTCCGTCGAGAAGACCGGCGGATACATGGTGTCGCGGCTGATCCTCGCCGCGGTGAGTGCAGTCGCCACCGGAATCTTCCTCGTGATCATCGGCGTCCCCTATTGGCTGCCGCTCGCGCTGTGGACCGGGGTCGTCTCACAATTCGTCCCCACCCTGGGCACATATCTCGCCATTGCCCTGCCCGCGGTCATCGCGGCGGCGGCCCAGCCGATCGACGGCGTGTGGGTAGTGGTGTTCGGAACGGTCTATCAGCAAGTCGAGAACTACATCCTTCACCCGCGAATCACGTCGCGGACGGTGTCGATCCACCCTGCGGTCGCGTTCGGATCGGTCATCGTCGGCGCGTCGCTGTTCGGCGCGGTCGGGGCACTGATCTCCGTTCCCGTGGTAGCGGCGATCCAAGCGCTGGTCGAAACCTACGGGCGACGTTACGAACTCGTCGCCGACGAGAGACCGATCGACCCAGGGCAGTCGACAGTTACCTCAGTCGAACAGCGCGAACACGCGCGCGACGAAAAAGGCCCCGATCCCCAGGATGAGTAGGCCGACCAGCACGAAAGTGAGCACCGGCAGACTGCGTCCCGGCATCGGTTGAGGATGGGACAAGCCAGAGGTCTGCCCCGCGTCGGGTGGTGTATCCCCCGCGGGAACACCGCCGCCCTCGTCGAGTGTGGGTGCATCATCCGGGTCCGGTCCTGGATTCTGAGTGCTCACATTGCTCCCTTCACGAACCGCGATCACGTAGCGACGACGGCTGACAGCAGAGGTACCCGCGACCGCGTCATCCCACACACCCAGCGCCACGACCGGCAGCCGAAGCGGGGCGTCTCGAAAGCCCAAGGCGACAAGGACGCGACGCCGCGGAAGCCCCGAGATTCGCTCTGCATCCCGCGTGCCACCTCACGGCCGCGGCACGGTAACATCGGCTCGCCGCAGTCCGGACATGCCGCGGCGATGGGGCGGTAGCTCAGTCGGTTAGAGCCGTGGACTCATAATCCATTGGTCGCGGGTTCGAGCCCCGCCCGCCCCACCCCTTTCACTGCGGCGCGGAATTCGTGACCGGCGTCCGGAATTCCCTGCCACGGCGATGAGCCGATCTCCTGCGTCCGAGCCGTGGTCGCGGATAGAATCGGGTTTCTGCGCTGGACGGGGGGGCTCTCGGATTGGAGCTGATCTCGGATGGCCGATCAGGCGAAACTCCTCGACTATTTGAAGCGGGTCACCGCAGAGCTCTATCAGGCGCGGGCGAAGTTGCGCGAGGCCGAGGGGGTCAGTCGCGAACCGATCGCCGTCATCGGAATGGGTTGCCGGTTCCCTGGCGGGGTGCGGTCACCGCAGGATTTGTGGCGGCTGGTGGAATCGGGTTCCGATACCGTCACCGAGTTCCCCGAGGACCGCGGCTGGGAGCTGGCGGATCTCTACGATCCGAAAGCCGAGCAGGCCGGCAAGACGTACACGGTGCAGGGCAGCTTTCTCGACGATCCCGCGGGCTTCGACCCGGAGGTCTTCGGCATCTCGCCCCGCGAAGCGCTGGCCATGGACCCGCAGCAGCGACTTCTCCTCGAAACGAGCTGGGAAACGTTCGAACATGCCGGCATCGATCCGCGGTCCATGCACGGTCGCCAGGTCGGCGTCTTCACCGGGTTGTCGGGAATCGACTACGCAGCGCGGGCGGGCGGCATGCCGCCCGAGGACCTCGAGGGGTACTTCATCACCGGCAACGCCATGAGCGTTGCCTCCGGCCGGGTGGCATACAGCTTCGGCCTCAGCGGACCGGCGATCACGGTCGACACCGCCTGCTCTTCGTCGCTGGTCTCCATCCACCTCGCCATGCAAGCGCTGCGCAGCGGTGAGTGCGAACTGGCTCTGGCGGGCGGCGCGACCGTGATGTCGACCCCCGCGGTGTTCGTCGAGTTCAGTCGCCAGCGCGGACTGGCTCGCGACGGGCGGTGCAAGGCGTTCTCCGCCGCGGCAGACGGCACGGCGTGGGGTGAAGGCGCGGGGATAGTGGCGTTGGAACGTGTTTCCGACGCAGAGCGCAATGGTCGCCGGATCCTGGCCGTCATCCGCGGCAGTGCGGTGAACCAGGATGGCGCGAGCAACGGCCTGACCGCTCCGAACCGGCAGGCCCAGGAGCGGGTGATAGGGCAGGCACTGTCCAACGCGGGGCTGGGACCGGCCGACGTCGACGCGGTCGAGGCGCACGGAACCGGCACGAAGCTGGGCGATCCGATCGAGGCATCGGCCCTGCTGGCCGGCTACGGCCGGAATCGTCCCGTCGACCAGCCGCTGTGGCTGGGCTCGGTGAAGTCCAATCTCGGACACACCCAGGCCGCCGCCGGCGTTGCCGGCGTGATCAAGATGATCATGGCGATGCAGCACGGGGTTCTCCCGCAGACGCTGCACGTCGACCGGCCGACCCCGCACGTCGACTGGTCAGCCGGTGCGGTGTCGCTACTCACCGAGCAACGGAAGTGGCCCGAGGTCGATCGGCCCCGCCGGGCAGCGGTGTCGTCGTTCGGCATCAGCGGCACCAACGCCCATGTCATTCTCGAGCAGCCCCCGACGTTCGAGCCGGTGACCACCGGATCGCCTTCTCCGGCAGACGAAGTCGTGGCGTGGTGCGTGTCCGGGCACACCGAACCCGTGTTGCGCACCCAGGCCGCGAAGTTGCGCGACTACGCCGCAGACCATCCCGAACTGACGCCTGCCGCGGTAGCCGGCGCACTGCTCGGCTCACGTGCCACCTTCGACTACCGGGCCGCGGTGATCGGGGCGGAGCCGCGGGTGCTGCTGGCCGGCCTCGACGCGCTCAGCCGAGGCGTGCCCAGCCCTCACGTGGTCAGTGGCGTGGCCTTGGAAGCCGGGGACCGGCCGGTGTTCGTCTTTCCCGGGCAGGGCTCGCAGTGGGTGGGGATGGCCACGGAGCTACTGGATTCTTCGCCAATCTTCGCCGACAGTGTGCAGGAGTGTGCCGACGCGCTTGCCCCCTTCACGGACTTCTCGCTGCTCGAGGTACTGCGGGATCGAGATCCGGCCTCACTGGACCGGGTCGATATCGTGCAGCCGGCGCTGTTCGCGATGATGGTCGGTCTCGCGCAGTTGTGGCGTGCACACGGCGTCGACCCGGCGGCGGTGGTCGGTCACTCGCAGGGCGAGATCGCGGCCGCCTACGTCGCCGGCGCACTGAGCCTTTCCGACGCGGCGTTGGTCGTCGCGGCGCGCAGCAAGGTGATCGCCGCATCGGCCCGGCGTGGCGGTGGAATGGCCTCGCTGGCATTGCCGCACGACATCGTGCGGGAGAAGATCCAATCCTGGTCCGGTGCCATCGAGGTTGCGGCGATCAACGGTCCGTCGGCGACGGTGGTCTCGGGTCCCGTCGATGCCCTCGACATCCTCGTCGAGCAGGTGCAGGGCGACGGCGTCCAAGCGAGGCGGATCGCGGTGGAATACGCCTCCCATTGCGCCGACGTTTCGGTGCTGCGCCAACCGATTCTCGACGCCCTGGCCTCGATCGAGCCGCACCGGTCACAGATTCCGTTCTACTCGTCGGTGTCAGGTGGTGCGTTGGACGGCAGCGCGCTCGACGCGGACTACTGGTACCGGAATCTGCGCCGCACGGTTCGATTCGAACAGGCGACGAGAGCCCTTGTGGCAGAGGGATATCGATTCTTCGTGGAGTCGTGTGGCCACCCTGTCCTGACCGTGCCGTTGCAGGAAACGCTCGAGGCGGCGGGCGTCGCCGGACGAGCCATCGGCACCCTGAGACGCGACAATGCAGGCCTACGCCAGTTCACCGCCGCACTCGCCGAAGCCCAGGTACACGGAGTGCACGTCGAGTGGGACCGGGTGCGGTGGGCTCACCGCGACGATCGGCAGCAGTGGGTCGACCTGCCCACGTACGCATTTCACCACCGCCGCTACTGGCTGGAAAGTTCGGTGCCGCAAGGCGACGTCGCATCGGCGGGCATGGAGACCGGGGGACACCCGATGCTCGGTGCGTCGGTCGAACTCGGCGACGGTCGTGGCGCTGTGTTCACGGGAGTGCTGTCGCCGCACCGTGTTCCGTGGCTGAGTGATCACGCGGTGAACGGCACGGTCATCCTGCCGGGCACGGCTTTCGTAGAGCTCGCCCTGCACGCAGGAAGCCGCGTCGCGTGCGGACGGCTCGAAGAACTCACCATCGAGGCGCCCTTGATGATCCCCGGCGACGGTGAGGTGGCCGTGCAGGTGAGCGTGCTCGCCGACGGCGAGGCCGGCCATTCGACGGTGTCGGTGCATTCTCGACCCGCGGATGCGTCGGGGGATGCTCCGTGGACCCGGCATGCCACCGGCGTGCTCACCGCAGACGTGGACAGCGCCGACTCCCCCGAAGAGTGGCCGCCGGCTGATGTCACACCGATCGACGTCAGAGGGCTGTACGAGGTGCTCGACGACGCCGGCTACGGGTACGGCCCGATGTTCCGGGGGTTGCGCGCAGCGTGGCGCCGCGGTGACGAGCTGTTCGGCGAGGTGCGGCTGGGCGGAGAGGACCCGGCTGCGGCGGTGGCGGGATACGGAATTCATCCGGCCGTGCTCGACGCCGCGCTGCACGTTATCGCGTTCGGAGTCGCAGACACCGGCGCACGCGACGTCCGGCTGCCGTTCGCCTGGGGGACAGTGCAATTGCACGCGGTAGGCGCAACCGCCTTGCGCGTGCACATCACCACCATCGGGCCCGAGCGATATCGGGTATCGGCGTACGACTCCGCCGGCAAGTCGGTGCTGACCGCGGACTCGTTGGCGCTCCGGCCGCTGGGAGAAACCGGGGTGTCACCCGCCGGGGCCGGCGAAAGCCTCTACCGCGTGGAGTGGATGCCCGTCGGGGCATCCGCTGCGGCCCCGGCCGAGCTGCTGCCCCTCGCGGAGGCGCTTTCCGGAGCCGATCCCGACGGCCGCGTGCTGTGGCTGGCCGGCGAACCGGGTGATCAGTCGGACGTGCCGACGCGGGCGCACGCCGTCGCCGAGTCGACGCTCCGGGCGGTCCAGTCCTGGCTCCGGGACGAGCGCCTCGCCGAGACCCACCTACTGGTCACGACCCGGCTCGCGGTAGCCGTCCGCGACGACGATCCGATCGACAACATCTCTGCCGCGCCCGCGTGGGGACTGATCGGGGCGGTGCAACACGAGCATCCGGACCGCATCACCCTGGTCGACCTGGACATGCAGCCCGGCGACCTGTCCGATCCCACGCTGTTGTCCATGGCGCTGGGATGCAACGAACCTCAGCTCGCCATCCGCGAAGGGGTTCTACTGGCACCCATGCTCGTCGCCGCAGCGCCCGCCGCCGCGGCGCCCGACGCGGGACCGGCACCCTTCGGTCCGGCCGGCACGGTCGTGATCACAGGTGGGACCGGGACTATCGGCAGACTGATCGCGCGCCACCTCGTGGCGCGGTACGGGGTCCGCCGGCTGGTGCTCACGGGCCGGAACGTACTCGATGCCGAGAGTGCGGCCCGACTGCGAGAGGAGGTTGCCGAGCCGGGTGTCGAGATCCGTGCGGTCGCCTGCGACGTGGCCGACCGCGCAGCTGTGGCGGACATGCTCGCCGACATTCCCGACCTGTCGGGCGTCATCCACGCTGCCGGTGTGCTCGAGGATGCCACCGCCGCTGCCGTGACCCCGCAGCAATTGCACGCCGTTCTGCGTCCCAAGGTGGACGGTGCCTGGCATTTGCACGAACTCACCCGCGACCGCGAGTTGTCGGCATTCGTGCTGTTTTCCTCTGCGGCGGGTGTGCTCGGTGGCGCCGGCCAAGCGAATTATGCAGCGGCGAATGTTTTTCTCGACGCACTCGCGCAGCACCGCCGCCTCCGCGGACTGCCGGCGATCTCCATGGCCTGGGGATTGTGGGACCGCCCGAGCGGGATGACGTCGCATCTCAATGCGGCCGACCTCGACCGGTTGCAGCGCACGGGCATCGACACCCTCAGCCCGGAGTCGGGGCTTGCGCTGTTCGACGCGGCGCTTGCCGTCAATCGTCCGTTGATCGTGCCGATACGGTTGTCGGCGCGTTCCTCGAAGTCCGACGGTGAGTCGGTGCCGCCCATCCTGCGCCGCGTGCTGGGTATCCGCCACCGCCGCGCTGCCGCCGCCGACGCGCCGACGGGCCTGGCCGACGAGTTGCGCGCACTCGGTCCCGCAGAGCGGCACGGCCGGGTGCTGGACATCGTCACCACCCACGTTGCGGCCGTACTTGGGCACGAGGGGAAGGAGGCGATCGACCCGGAACGGGCGTTCAAGCAACTCGGTTTCGACTCGCTGACCGCCGTGCAACTGCGGAATCAACTGACGACTGCCACCGGCGTGCGGCTCGCGGCGACAGTCGTTTTCGACCATCCCACTGCTGACGCGCTGACTCAGGAGTTGGTCGCGCGACTTCTCGGCAGTTCTGCTGCTCCGCAACCGACCCAGAAAGCGCGAACCCGCAGAGACGACGACCCGATTGTCATTGTCGGAATGGCGTGTAGATATCCGGGGAAGGTGTACGGCCCGGACGACTTGTGGCGGCTCGTCCGCGACGGCCACGACGCGGTGGGGGCGTATCCCGACAATCGAGGCTGGAATCTCGACGAGGTGTACGACCCGGACCCGGACCGCAGCGGCACAACGTACATGAGTGAAGGAGGGTTCCTGTACGACGGAGACGAATTCGACGCCGCATTCTTCGGAATCAGTCCGCGCGAAGCCGTCGCGATGGACCCCCAGCACCGCCTGCTGCTCGAGTGTGCCTGGGAAGCGTTGGAAGCGGCGGGGATACGGCCCGATTCCCCCGACCTCACCGACACCGGCGTGTACGTGGGGATGATGGGCGGTGACTACGGGTTCCACCTGATGAGCCAACGCAATGTAGATGCCGAGGGCTATCTGATGACCGGGACCAGCAACAGCGTGGCCTCCGGTCGGATCTCGTACTCTCTCGGATTCACCGGTCCCGCAGTCACCGTCGACACGGCCTGCTCGTCGTCGCTGGTGGCCATGCATCTCGCGGCGCGGGCGCTGCGCGACGGCGAATGCACCCTCGCGCTGGCCGGTGGAGCGACGCTGATGGCTACGCCCGGTGTTCTCATCGAGTTCAGCCGCCAGCGCGGGCTCGCCGCGGACGGGCGGTGTAAACCGTTTTCGGATAGGGCCGATGGCACAGGGCTCAGTGAAGGCTCGGGGATGGTGGTGCTCGAGCGGCTCAGCGACGCAGAACGCAACGGTCACCAGGTATTGGCGATCGTCCGCGGATCGGCGGTCAACCAGGACGGTGCCTCCAATGGATTGACCGCACCGAACGGGCCGTCGCAGGAGCGGGTGATCCGCCAAGCGCTGGCCAATGCCGGGGTCGGCCCCGCCGACGTCGACGCCGTGGAAGCACACGGCACCGGCACGACGCTCGGTGACCCGATCGAAGCGCAGGCACTGCTGGCTGCGTACGGGCAGGAGCGGGACGGACGGCCGCTGTGGCTCGGTTCGGTCAAGTCGAACATCGGCCATTCTCAGGCGGCGGCGGGCGTGGCCGGTGTGATCAAGATGGTGATGGCCATGCGGCACGGGGTGTTGCCCCCGAGTTTGCACGGTGATGCCCCGACGCGGCACGTCGATTGGACGGCGGGTGAGGTCTCTCTGCTGGGCGAATCGGTTGCCTGGCCGGAGACGGGACACCCCCGCCGGGTCGGGGTTTCGTCGTTCGGCATCAGCGGCACCAATGCACACATGATCCTGGAGCAGCCGGCCGGCTCGGCCACGCCGAAGGTCTCGCCCCCGTCGGCATCGCCGTTGGTCTGGGTGATCTCCGGAAAGACCGGGGAGGCATTGCGCGCGCAGGCCACACGGTTGACCGTCTTCCTCGATCGCGACGACGCGGAACTCCCGGATCCCGCCGACCTCGCCTACTCGCTGGCCACCACTCGATCCGGTTTCTCCCACCGCGCCGCCGTGGTCGGGGAAACGCTGACCGATCTGCGCGACGGCTTGGCTCGCATCGCCCTGGGCCGACCTGGCGGCAACGTCCTCAGCGGGACGAGTTCTCGCGGCAAGACGGCGTTCATGTTCACTGGCCAGGGTGCGCAACGGATCGGGATGGGCCGCGGTCTCTACGGCGCCTACCCGGTGTTCGCCAGGGCTCTCGACGAAGTCTGCTCCGCCCTTGATGAGCATGTGGAAAGCGCTGTCCGGCAGGTGATGTGGGACGAAGCTGACGGTGGCGCCGCAAAGCTCGACAGCACCGAATACACCCAACCGGCGCTGTTCGCGGTGGAGGTCGCGCTCTCCCGGTTGCTGCGGGACTGGGGCATCACCCCTGACTACCTGATCGGTCATTCGATCGGCGAGATCACCGCAGCACACGTCGCGGGAGTGTTCAGCCTGCCCGATGCCGCCGCCCTGGTGGGTGAGCGCGGACGGTTGATGCAGTCCACCCGTCCGGGCCGGATGATCGCGGTACGGGCACGCGCGGACGACGTCGTGGCCCAGCTCGACGGCCGGGTCGATCTCGCGGCCGTGAACGGTTCCGAGTCGGTGGTGCTCGCGGGCAGCGAGCACGACATCGACGCCGCCGCAACCGAGCTGTCCGCCGCGGGCATGAAGACGACGAGCTTGCGGGTAGAGCGAGCCTTCCATTCGACCCTGATGGAACCCATCCTCGACCAGTTCGTCTCGGTCGTGTCGAGGCTGACCGCGCAGCCACCGAAAATTCCGGTCGTCTCCAACGTGACCGGGCGGATCGCCTCCGCCGAGGAGCTCACGTCACCGAGATACTGGGCGCAGCACATCCGCCAACCTGTGCTGTTCGCCGACGGCATTGTGGCCCTGGACGATCTGGGCGTCACCCGACTCGTCGAAGTAGGTCCCGGCGCAGCCTTGGCCGCGAACGCCGCGGAGGTCGTCCCGACTGCATTCGCCGCACTGCCCGGACGCGGCGACGAGGCGCACGAAATCATGGAAGTCGTCGCGGCGGCCTATGTGTCGGGTGTCTCGGTCGACTGGGAGCGGGTGATGTCGGGTCGTAGCCGGGTACCTCTGCCCACCTACGCATTTCAGCGCCGCTCCTTCTGGCCGTCCGCGGCCGCGCGTAACGCCGGCGATCCGACGGAGCTGGGGCTGAGTCCGGCGGATCATCCACTGCTCGGCGCGGCGGTGACACTCGACGACGATGAGACGTTGTTCACCGGACAGCTTTCGCTGCACCGGGATTCATGGCTCGTGCCGCCGCCGGCCGATGACGGTAGCCCATCGACGGCCGACGATTCGCACACGGTAATGCCCGCAGTGCTGGTCGAGCTCACGTTGCACGTAGCCCACCACGTCGGTCTGGACCATATCGACGAACTCACGCTGCACCACCCACTGACCCTTCCGGAGTCGGGGCTGGCCTCACTTCGCGTGTTGGTGTCGCCGAACAACGACACCGGCGGCCGCACCGTCACCATTTCGTCGAACGTGGGTGAGGCCGGCAGCGCAGACACCTGGGTTCGGAACGCGTCGGCGACCATCGACGACGTCGTCAGCTCCGAATCCGAAGTACGGCAGCACGTTTCCGCGGACGACGATGGCGAAGTTCGCCTCGGTGAAGGCGTCGACACCAGCGGCTTCGGCATCCATCCGGAGCTGCTGCAGGCAGCGCTCGAGCCCCTCCTCGAAGGGGACGGCTGGCCACTCACATGGTCGGGAATCCGTCTGCACACCGTCGGTGCGGAGGCAGTATCGGTACGTTTCTCGACGACCGAGGACGGGCGATACCGCATCGTCACTGCGGACCCCGAGGGTTCGCCTGTGTTGACCATCGATGCGCTGAAGGTGGTGCCGCGAGCGGTCGGCGGGGAAGGAGCGGGCCGCTCGGCAGGCCTGCCGCTGCACCGGCTTACATGGATTCCGGTCGAGGGCGGAGCGTCCGAGCCGGCCCTCGGCCCGGCGGTCATCCTCGGCGCAGAGGGATTGGGCGGCGACGGGATCGGTTCCACCTTGCCGAATTATCCCGATATGGCGGCATTGCGGGCCGCACGGGAGTCGCTGCCCGACGGAGACGACCGACGTCCGTGGACGGTGCTCGTCGGGTGTGGCACCGAGGGCGGAGGCGGGCCGGAAGCGACCCATGCGCTGTGTGCTCGGGTGCTGCGTCTGCTGCAGTCGTGGCTCGACGACGACGAGGTTGCCGACATCTCGCTCGTGATCGTGACCCGTGATGCGATGGTCACCGAGGACGGTCGGGACCGAGGCGATCACCTCGAGGCTGCGGCAGTGTGGGGTCTTGTCGGCTCCGCGCAGAACGAGAACCCGGGCCGGATCGTCCTGATCGACCTCGACGATGCATCGGACGCCGAATCCGCCGTTGCCGCGGCGGTGGCGAGCGGAGAACCTCAGCTGGCAGCTCGGAACAACACCTTGCTCGCGCCTCGGCTGCGGCGTCTTCGCGCCGTCGACGAATCCGGCTCGGCCGTCGATCCCCGCTCGCCCTTCGATTCTCGCGGTACCGTTCTCCTCACCGGCGGCACCGGCACCGTGGGAGCACTGGTCGCTCGCCACCTGGTAGCCGAGCATGGGGTCCGGCACCTGTTGGTGACCAGTCGGCGCGGGCCCGACGCCGAGGGTTCCGACCAACTGCGGAGCGAACTGAGCGGCCAGGGGGCCGAGGTGAGCATCGTGGCGTGCGATACCTCCGACGAATCGGCAGTCGCCCACTTGCTGTCCCGAATACCGGAGGAGCACCCACTGACGGCTGTGATCCACGCGGCCGGAGTGATCGACGATGCCACCTTGTCCTCGCTGACCCCCGAGCGACTCGACGCCGTGCTGCGGCCCAAGGTCGACGCGGCCTGGAATCTGCATCGGCTGACCGCCACGTGCGATCTGCGCGCGTTCGTCATGTTCTCTTCGCTCGCCGGAGTCCTCGGGGCGCCTGGGCAAGCGAACTATGCTGCCGCGAACATGTTCCTCGACGCGCTCGCCCGTCACCGCAGCGCCTTCGGGCGGCCCGCGCTGTCGATCGCCTGGGGCATGTGGGCACCGCCGAGTGCCATGACCGACAATCTCGGTGCGATCGATCTCGCTCGTGCCCGTCGCAGCGGGATGGTTCCGATGACCGCTGCCGAAGGCCTGGCTCTCTTCGACAGTGCGTTGACCGCCGGTGTGCCGACCGTGGCGGCCGCTCGGTTCGACCTGTTCGGTTCGGCCGCTCCGTACGTTCCCGCCCCACTGCGTGGTCTGATACGGGAGGTGCGTCCACGCGCTGCAGGTGCGGACTCGGCGGCGACCGGATCCAGCGGGTCCGGGACCTCGGATTGGGCTCACCGCCTTGCTGATCGGTCGACGCCCGAGCAGCGGCACCTGATGCTCGATCTGGTTCGGGGTGGGGCTGCAGCCGTCCTCGGCTACGACTCTCCTGACGCGGTAGACGCCGACCAGGCGTTCAAGGAACTCGGTTTCGACTCGCTGGCCGCCGTTGCGCTCCGCAACTACCTCGGCGCCGCCACGGGCCTGCGGTTGCCGCCGACGATGGTGTTCGATCACCCCAGTCCGCGTGCCGTCGCCGAATTCCTGCGCGGAGAACTTGTTCCGGATCCGGTGTCGGTCGCCCTGTCCGACGTCGACCGACTTCGCGCTGCCATCGCCGAGCTCGGCACCGACATCGAGGCGCGGTCGGCCGTCGCGAAGCGGCTGGAAAATCTTCTGGCAGAGGTGGCGGCGCCCGAAGAGGCGCACGCCGACACGGTCGACAAGATTCACGCCGCCACCAGTGAGGAGATCCTCGATTTGATCGACCGCGGTTTGTGAACCGCCGGACTACAGACTGCGCGCGAGGGTAGGTTCGGACGAGTGGCCAGCGAGGATCCCGATCGGCTCTCCGCCGATGACGCGCGCATCCTGGCGCTCGAATCGGCGGAAATCACCGGTCATACGCTGAAGTTGATCGTCCTCGAGCCGGATACCGGACCGCTCGACCTCGACGCCCTGAGATCCTCGGTAGCGGCGCGACTTCCCGGTCGACCCCGCGCGAGGCAGCGGGTCGACACGTCGGGACCGGAGCCGCGCTGGGTCGACGCTGACGACTTCGAGATCAGCGACCATGTCCGGCGTCTGGCAGAGCCCGCTTGCGTCTCGCGGGCAGATTTGTGGCGGGCCGTCAGCAAGCTGATGTCCGAGCGACTCGACCATGACCGACCGTTGTGGACAATCGACGTGATCGGCCCGCTCGGCGACGGCCGCGAAGCGATCGCGGTCCGGATTCACCATGCGATGGCCGACGGGATCACGGCGGTCCGCTTCCTCGATGCCGTGCTCTGGGATCCGCACCCGTATCCGGACTCCGGCAAGGTGGCGCGACCGGGCATTCGCTCGGCTGCGGCGAAGCGGTCGTGGTTCGCCGAGGCTCGGCGGATGCCCGGAGCGGTCTGGCGGGAACTCGTCTCGCGCGGGTCGCGCTCTCCTTTCGACCACCCGATCGGTGTCTCACGGGAGGTGGCCTTCACGGTCGCCCCGCTGGCAGAGCTGAAGTCGATCGGGAAGTCGCGTCCAGACCACACAACGGTCAACGACGTTCTCCTCGCGATCGTCGCCGGTGGGGTGCGCCGATGGCTCGGCGAAAGCGCGGCGGGGCTTCCGCGACTTCGTGCCCAGGTTCCGGTCAGCCTCCATCACCGAACGGAGAGCGCGGGGGAGTTCGGGAATCGGGACTCGTTCCTCAACATCGATCTACCGCTGGGGGAGACCGACCCGCTCGAACGGCTCGACCGGATTGCCCGAGAGACGAGGGAGCGCAAACTCCTCGGCGATGCCGAAGAACTCTACGACCTGTTCCATGCCCTCGGGCGCACGAAGCACCTCGGCAGCGCTGTGGAACGGCTCGCCGGGAGCGCGCGAGAATTCAGCCTGTCGATTTCGAACGTTCCAGGCCCGGCCGTACCCGTGGGGGTGGCCGGGCGCCGGGTCGAGCATCTCTTCTCGTCTTCGGAGCCGGCCGCGCACCACGCCCTCCGTATCGCCGCGATCTCGTGCGCCGGGAGCATGGGGATCGGGCTTTGCACCGACCCGGCGACGCTGCCCGATGTCGCTCGGCTCGCGGCCGCGATCGACGACTCGTACACGGAACTGCGCAGGGCGGCGATCGGGTGAGGGTGATCGCCGAACCCTACGATGGCGGACATGGCGATCACTCCCGACACCAAGAACTGGACCTGGGTGCTCGAACGAGCTTGTCCCGACTGCGGGTTCGACTCCGCGGAGGTCCGGTACACCGACATTCCCGATCTCGTGCGCGCGAACGCCGCGGCGTGGGTGCCGGTTCTGGAGCGGCAAGATGTGGCTGTGCGCCCGGACGAGGGGACGTGGTCGGCGCTCGAGTACGCCGCCCACGTGCGTGACGTGTTCCGCATCTTCGACGTGCGACTGCAGTCGATGCTGGACGAGACGGATCCGGTGTTCCCCAACTGGGATCAGGACGAAACGGCAGTGGCGGAGCGGTACAACGAACAGGACCCGGTGGTGGTGGGGAGGGAGCTGGCTGCGGCGGCGGCCTCCGTGGCGGATGGCTTCGACGCCGTCGAAGCCGAGCGACGCGACCGGACCGGGCGGCGTAGTGACGGCGCGTCGTTCACAGTGGAGTCGCTGGCTAAGTACTTCGTCCACGATCCGATCCACCACCTCCACGACGTGACCCGGTAACAGTTTCGGATTCTGGGGCCCCGATTCGGTAGAACGTGTTCCAATTCTGGCTGATTGTGTCTATCGTCACATCAGCAGATGCGCAGACATGAATGAAGGGTTGGAAGTCACATGAAGACCAAGGGTGCGATCCTGTGGGGCCTGAACGAGCCGTGGTCGGTCGAGGAGATCGAAATCGGCGATCCGGTTGCGGGTGAGGTGCAGATTCGCATGGAAGCCGCCGGCATGTGCCACTCCGACCACCACATCGTCACCGGCTCGATGCCCATGGCATCCTTCCCGGTGATGGGCGGCCACGAAGGGTCCGGCGTCATCACCAAGCTCGGGCCGGAGGTGAAGGACCTCGAAGTCGGCGACCATGTGGTGCTCTCGTTCGTGCCTGCCTGCGGACGCTGTCCGGCGTGCTCGGCGGGACACCAGAATCTCTGTGACCTCGGGATGGGGCTCCTGAGCGGGTTGGCAATCAGTGACGGCACCTTCCGCATCCACGCGCGCGGCGAGAACGTCATTCCGATGTGTCTCCTCGGCACGTTCTCGCCCTACATGGTCGTGCACGAGACCTCGGTCGTGAAGATCGACAAGGATATTCCCTTCGACGTCGCCGCCCTCGTCGGCTGCGGAGTTCCCACCGGGTGGGGGTCGGCCACGCGGATGGCGGAGGTGAAGCCGGGTGAATCCGTCGTCATCATGGGTGTCGGCGGCGTCGGCATGAGCGCCCTGCAGGGTGCGGTGGCGTCCGGAGCGCGCCAGATCTTCGCCATCGATCCCGTTCCGTGGAAGCGGGAGCAGGCACTGAAGTTCGGGGCCACCCACGCGTTCGAGAGCGCCGCGGCCGCCATCGAGCCGATCATCGCCCTCACGAACGGGTTGATGGCGCAGAAGACGATCATCACGGTCGGGGAGATGCGCGGCGAATACGTCGAGGAAGCCCTGTTGCTCACCAGTAAGTTCGGCACCTGTGTCGTCACGGCCATGGGCGCGATGACCGACATGGACGTCAAGTTGAACCTGTTCCTCTTCTCGATGCTGCAGAAGGACCTGAAGGGCACCATCTTCGGCGGCGGAAACGCACGGGTCGAGATCCCGAACCTGCTGGCCATGTACAAGTCGGGGCAGTTGAACCTCGACGACATGATCACCCGCACCTACACCCTCGAAGGGGTCAACGACGGGTATCAGGACATGCTCGACGGCAAAAACATTCGCGGCGTCATCCGGTACACCGAAGCCGACTGGTGACGGCTCGCCGCAGCAGACCACGGGGTGCTCTCGTAGGCTGACCGGGTGCAGAGTCTGGATCAGATTGCCCGATGGCCCGTGGACAACGCTGCGGCGGTCGTCCTGTCGCGAGACGAAGGGGTGATCGGCGAGTACGGCGACCAGCAGCGCGTCTTCCCGCTCGCCTCGGTCACCAAATTGCTCTGCGCGTACGCAGTCCTGGTGGCCACCGAGGAGGGGGCCGTCGAACTCGACCAGCCCGCAGGCCCTGAGGGTTCGACGGTGCGTCACCTCCTGGCGCACGCGTCGGGCCTCGCCTTCGACGACAATCGGGCGCAGACCACGCCGGGGCGTAAGCGGATCTACTCGAGCGCTGGCTACGAGGTGCTCGCCGACTTCGTCATCGCCGAGACGTCGATCGACTTTCCCGACTATCTGGCCGAATCCGTCTTCGCGCCGCTGAAGATGGGGGCGTCCGCACTCGTCGGTCCCGCCGGCCACGGCGCGGAGTCGTCGGCCGGCGACCTCGGACGCTTCGCCGCCGAGTTGCTCCGGCCGGCGCTGTTGTCGCAGGAGACGTTCGACGCGGCCACGTCCGTGCAATTCCCGGGCCTGGACGGCATTCTGCCCGGCTACGGGTCTCAGCGCCCCAACGACTGGGGTCTGGGATTCGAGCTCCGCTCCCACAAGAGCCCGCACTGGACGGGCCTGAGTAACTCGCCGCGCACCTTCGGGCACTTCGGCCAGTCGGGCACGTTCCTGTGGACCGATCCCGCGGCGGGGCTGGCGTGTGTGGTGCTGACGGATCGCCCTTTCGGTGACTGGGCCAAGCCCCTCTGGACCGAGGTGAGCGACGCGGTGCTGGAGGAGGGCCGGCGATCATGACACACCGAATGTGCGAATCACTGGCGCAACACGGGCAACACAAGGCACACTGGTCCACCGAGCGTGCTGCACGCATCGACTGAGGCCGTTGGGGAAGACGTCCCTCGTCGAAGCAGGAGGCTGGAGTGCGCGCATTGGATCAGTTCGCGGACGCGACGGCTGGAGTTGTCTACATCCACTCGTCGCCCGCCGCGTTGTGCCCCCATATCGAGTGGGCGTTGACCGCAACCCTCGACTGCCCACCCAATCTCAAGTGGACCTCGCAGCCGGCTTCCAAAGGGGTTCTGCGCGCCACCACGAGTTGGGTCGGCCCCGTCGGCACCGCCTCCAGACTGGTCAATGCGCTTCGCGCCTGGCCGATGCTGCGATTCGAGGTGACCGAGGATGCCAGCGAAGGCGTGGACGGCGAGCGATACAGCCACGTCCCCGGCATGGGTCTCTGGCACGGTTCCACCAGCGCGAACGGCGACGTCGTCGTGGGGGAGATGCGACTCCGGGCCCTGATGGAGGCCGGTGGCGACATCGCCGCCGAACTCGACTACGCGTTGGGCACCGCGTGGGACGAGGAACTCGAGCCCTACCGCAGCGGAGGGGAAGGCGCAGAGGTCACCTGGCTGCGCAGGGAAGTGGGCTGACCGCTCCTCGCTCGCGTCGCCGTCGTCTCGCTGGACGTGTTCGCCGCACCGCACCCGAAGAACCGGGATGCGTGGTTTGTTGTGTCCCAGTACACCGACAGACCCGGATGTCCGCTGACGATCCGCTAATCGAAGCAGTCGCGCTGTGGATCCCGACGAGAACGCGAGAGCCAGTACTGACGCGACGTCGAGTACCGGCAGGTCAGCACATCAGCAAGTGGCAAGTTAACGAAACTGCCCTGGTCCTTATGCACTTCGGCCCCGGGCCACCTGGCACTCCGACAGTGCCGCTCGCGCCATAGCCCGCACCGCTCACGAGCACCAGCGATATCCTGGGGAGTACGTGATGGAAAGGCTGATCGTGCGGATTTCATTGAACGTACCGCGGACCTGACGAATCGACTCGGCTGATGCCCGATATCGATCCGTTCGAGACCCACCGCGATGTCACCCCGTCGGTCGCATCCGAACTGGCAGCCGACGGGTTCGGCGACGCCCTGGAAATCGGACGTGGCGGCTTCGGCGTGGTGTACCGGTGCACGCAATCCGCTCTCGATCGGACCGTCGCCGTGAAGGTGCTCACCAACGATCTCGGGGAGGAGAACAGGGAGCGATTCTTTCGGGAGCAGCGTGCGATGGGTCGTCTGACCGGTCACCCCAATATCGTTAATGTCCTCCAGGTCGGGTTCACCGACAGGGGACAACCATTCATAGTAATGCCGTACTACCCGCAGGGCTCCCTCGATGAACGTATCCGACGGCACGGTCCGCTAGGTGTGGATGAGGCACTCCGGTTGGGGGTGAAACTGGCCGGCGCGTTGGAAGCCGCCCACGGCCAAGGCGTCGTCCACCGCGACGTCAAGCCCGCGAACATTCTGCTCACCGACTATGACGAGCCGGCGCTCACGGACTTCGGGATCGCCCACGTTTCCGGCGGATTCGAGACCGCTGCCGGCATTGTCACCGGTTCGCCCGCATTCACAGCGCCCGAGGTCCTCGGCGGCGCGGCTCCGAGCCCCGCCTCGGACCTTTACGGGCTCGGAGCCACCCTGTTCTGTGCAGTTACCGGCCACGCTGCGTTCGAGCGCCGCAGCGGCGAACAGCTGGTGGCCCAATTCGTTCGTATCACAACGGAATCCGTTCCAGATCTGCGAGATCAGGGCCTTGCTGATGATGTTGCCACTGTCATCGAGCAGGCAATGGCCGGCCGCCCCGAGGACCGGCAAACCTCCGCCGCCGTGTTGGGTGAACGCCTACGCGAGATTCAACTCAGCCGCGGACTGCCCGCAGGCAAAGTGGCTCTCCGCGCGCGAGCCACAGTGGAACAAGAGTCGACATCACCCGGGCACTTTCCAACAAACCCTTCCCGCCACGAACGTGGGAACCTCCCCCTGGAGCTGTCAAGTTTCGTCGGTCGCAGGCACGAACTGACCGAAGCGAAGAACCTGCTGGCATCGTCACGATTGGTGACACTGGTCGGAATCGGCGGGGTCGGGAAAACACGTCTCGCATTGCGACTTGCCACGAGTATCCACCGCGAGTTCCCCGATGGAGCCTGGCTCGTCGAGCTCGACGATGTCCGCACAGAATCCCGATTGATCGACGTGGTGGCTGCAACCCTGGGTGTGCGGGACCACTCTGGCCGGTCGCTACGCGAGATCCTGTTCGATTTCCTGTCGTCGCGAGAACTGTTGCTGGTGTTGGACAACTGCGAGCAAGTGGTCGACGCCGTGGCGGATCTCGCCACAGCTTTGTTGCAACACAATCGGAACCTGCGCATCCTCGTCACAAGCCGGGAACCTCTTGCGATAGCCGGTGAGGCGACGTTGCGCGTTGCCCCACTCACCGTCCCCGACCCCGACCGCGAGCCGTCATTGCAGGGTCTGCCCCGCTACGATGCCGTGTCGTTGTTCACCGAACGCGCCGCCACTGCGGTCTCGACATTTACGCTGACCGATGAAAACAAGTCCGCGGTGACACGGATCTGTCACCGGCTGGACGGGTTGCCGCTGCCTATCGAATTGGCGGCCGCGCGGTTGCGCGCGATGTCGCCTGAGCAAATCCTGCAGAGACTTTCCGATCGCTACGCGCTGTTGACCCGCGGGAGCCGGGGTGCACCCTCCCGCCAGCAGACGCTCCGGTTGTGCGTCGACTGGAGCTACGACCTGTGCAGCCCGCTGGAACAGAGGACATGGGAACGACTGTCAGTATTTACCGGTGGTTTCGATCTCGATGCCGCAGAACATGTGTGTGGGGACAGGATCCCGCCGGAGGCGTTGCTGGACTCGGTGGCATCCCTCGTAGACAAGTCGGTCTTGATCCGCGAAGAACACGGCACAGCAGTCCGTTTCAGACTGCTCGAAACGCTCCGTGCTTACGGACGAGAGAAGACCGAGGAATCCGGCGACTACCACGATCTGCGCCGACGGCATCGGGACTGGTATCGCCAGCTCGCTCGAACGGCCGCCGACGAGTTCATCGGGCCCCGGCAGATCGAGTGGATCGCGCGACTCAGCAGTGAACAGCCGAATCTGCGCGAGGCCATGGACTTCTGCCTCGCCGACGACGATGTCGAAGCCGGCCTACAGATCGCCACGCCCTTGTTTCAACTCTGGGGGTCACGGGGCCAGCTCAGCGAAGCGAGACGCTGGCTCGACCAATTCCTCTCACGCCATGGAGCACACCCGACCACCGCCACAATCAGAGCGCTGTACGCCGACTGCCTGATGACCGGACAGCAGCGGGACCATCAGAGAGCTGCTGCTCTTGCCGCCCAGGCACGCACCCTCGCCGATCAGATCATCGACCCCATAGCGCACGCGATCGTCGATCACACCGACGGTCTGGTCGGACTGATCACCGGCGATCTCGACCGGGCCGCCGCGAGTCTGGAACGGGCTCAGTCAGTGTTCCGGCAAGCCGAGAACGATACCGCGCTACTGATCGAGTCCTTGACGTTGCTGGGATTGGCGTATCAGCTGCACGACACCGAACCTCACCGGGCAATCGAATGCTATGAGGAAGCTCTCGCTATCACGAATGCACATGGTGAATCCGTCTACCGGGCCTACGCGTTGTGGGCGATGGCTGTTGCGCAATGGCGCCTGGAAGAACAAAGCCGTGCAATCGAGCTGCTCGAAGAGGGATTGCGGCTTGCTCGGCGCGTCGACGACCCGGTCAGCTGCGCGAACTGCGTCGAAGTACTCGCCTGGATCGCCGGAACAAATGACCCTGCACGCGCCAGCACGCTGATGGGGGCCGCGGAGGCGCTCGGCGGCTCGGCCGGGAGCCCTTCCGTATTCGTTCCCACCCTATTCGTCCATCATGAGGAATGCGAGCGGTCCGCCCGCCGGATGCTCGCCGCCCGCGTCTTTGAGCAGGCTTGGCAGCACGGCAGGGCAATGGATCTCGCGTCCGCTGTCTCCTACGCACTCCGGGAGCACACCCCGGAGACGAGCCCTCCAGGTTCCGCCACCTTGACCAAACGCGAACTACAGGTCGCGGAACTGATCGCCGAGGGTCTGACCAACAAGGCGATCGCGGCCCGTCTCGTCATCTCGCAGCGCACCGCTCGAGGACATGTCGAACACATCCTCACTAAACTCGGATTCACCTCACGAGCACAGGTCGCAGCCTGGATCGTCAAAGATCGACAGTCGTCCTGATTGCCGATCTCGGGCCGGTGGGGCGGGGTGCCGCCGGCGAGCTGAGGAAGGCTCCGCGGGTATGCACCCCGTGGGGCATCAGCGACCGGCTTCCGACGACGATGGCTCCGACTGCCGCTCCGACGCGTCTGCGGGATCCGATGAGCACTCCACGATTGCCGGGTTGACGCAGGCGAACAGGCGACAATGTGGTGCTCTCGTTCATCCCTGCCCGCGGGCAGTGTGCCGTGCTCGACCGGCCATCAGAAGCTGTATGACCTGGGCGCCGGCCTGTTCACCGGCAAGTCGATCAACGGCACCTCCCGGAATCCCGGCGCGCGGCAAGGGACGTGGTCCCGATGTGCCCGAGGCGAATCGCGAAGGCGGATGGTGGGTCGCCAGGGCCATCGCCGCCGGCTTCTTCGTCGTCTTCGCGATAGGTTGAGCCGGGCCCCGGCGTGCTCGCGACCGCTACTGCGGGGGCAGATTACCGCGGAACAGCAGATAGGCGATCGCCTTGACCAGGTTCTCGATGGGGTCGACGAGGTCGATGATCATAGGTCTCCTAGGGGAGTAGGGATTCAGGCCGGGTCGAATTTCGAGACGAGCCAATTGTCGCCGTGACGTTCCAGTTCGACGCGGACCGTCGTCGTGGTCGGCGTGGGTTCGGGGTGCGGTGCCAGTGTGGTTTGCTGATTCACGAAAACCACGGCAACGGCACGACTCTCGTCGAACTCGGCGATTCCCCTACCCGTCACGGTGGCGGTGGTGCTGATCTTCTTCTCCTTCGCTGCCGGTGCGACGACGTCGCGGGTGAACGTGCGGTAGTAGTCCGCGAAGGTGCCGGTGAGGTATCTGTTCGCGGCGTCGAGGTCGGCGTCGACGGTGTCTGCCCGGTAGGTGAGGATGGCGACCGTCGCGGCGGCGGCGGCGTCGACGGCAGCCTGCTGCCGATCCGGTGCCAGCGCACGGTCCTCGGCCCGGACAACGAAGACCAGGTACGACCAGGCGGTCACCGCCGTGACAGCGAGCACGACGGCGATCACCAGCCTGCTCTGCCCACGCCGTGGCGGCGGATTGGAATCTACGGGGGTAAAGGCTGATTCGGACTCGGTCTCGGGCGTCAACTGTTCTGTGATCATGCGACGAAATCCACCTTCGACATCTTGTAGGTCCCTTCGTGCTCGGTCATCGTCACCCGCAGCCGCCAGTTGCGGCTCTCGTTCGCCGCGCCCGCGGCATTGGTGACCGTGGACGACGCCGCCACGATCACCGTCGTGGAGTCGCCGTCGCGGGATTCGATTCCGGCGGCGACCACCTGCCCCTGCGTCACGACCTTCGCCGCCTGGACGACGGAGACGAACGAGCCCGACCGCGCTTCGAAGTCCTTGGCGAACGCGCCGGTCGAATGGTCGAGGACCGCGCGCACGTCCTCGGCTGCGGAGCTCTCCCGTACCGAAAGCATGGCCTTCACACCGGAATTCGCGGCTCCGAGAATCTCAGCGTCCTCGGCACGGGCGGCCTCGGCCGCCTGGTGCGCGGCGAATTGGAACGCCGCGAGCACCGCGAAAATCGCCGCGACGGCGACCAGGACGAGCGGGACGGCTGCGGTCTTGACTACTTTGATCATGTTACGGACCTCCGATCCAGGGATTCGTGCCGAGCGGTGCGGTGCCGCCCGCGCGGCAGGAGTCGACATCGGGAGCACGCACCCCCGGGTTCTCCATGCACGGCATATTGCGGGCGCCACGTGGCACATAGGGTTCGCCTGGCGCGACACCGCAGTAGTTGGGTGTCGGGCTGTCGATCACCGCCGACTCGCTCGGTGATCGGCGCTGATCGGGCGGCACGAACCCGGTCAGGCACGGTGGGGGCGCGTTGACGTTCAGGTTGAAGTCGAGGTTGGCCATCCCGGGTTGGGAACCTTTGACGATGCTCTGCGCCATCGCGGCCAGCGGCGGGTAGACCACGAGGATCTGTTCGAGGCTCATGTTGTAGATTCGCAGGACCTCGGCGACCGACTGCAGGTTTGCCAGGGCGCGGGGCAGGGTCGGGCTGATCCGGCGGAACAGGTCGGCCGCCTGGGTTCCGGCCTCCTCGCCATCGGCCAGCAGGGCGCCCACGTGGGCGTCGTTGGCGGCGAGCGAGCCGGTGATCGCACCGAGATACCCCGTCCACACCCGGATGTCGTCGCCCGCGGCCACCTGGGTGTCCAGCAGGGCGCCGGCATTGTCGATCAGGTGCAGGGTCGGTGCGAGACTGCGGTGGCCCTCGTCGAGCACGTTGTCGAGGCCGTCGAGGATCTGCTGGAGGTTGGGTCCGGAGTTGCGAAACGCCGTCCCGCTCTCGGTGATCACCGTCTGCAGGTCTTCGCGGGGGATGTCGCCGAGTGCCACATCGAGGGCGTTGACCATGTGCGCCGTCGGGGTCGGCAGCCGGGTGCTGTCGATGCGGTCACCGTCAGCGAGGTAGGGCGCCGAATCCGTCTGGGGCAGCAGCTCGATGTACTGTTCGCCGATCGCCGACCGGCTGTGCACCTCGGCGCGCAGGTCGGTCTTGGGGATGTCGAGGTCGGCGTCGAGATACACGGTGACGACGACGGTGTCGGTGTCGATTCGCAAGCTGTGCACGACGCCCGCGTGCACACCGCGGTAGGTCACGTTCGATTTCGGGTACAGCCCGGCGCCCGAGGCCAGCGCGAGTTCGACTGTGCTGCGTCCGATTCCGAGCATTGCGGGCACCCGGAGATAGGAGACGAGGATCCAGTTGACGACGACGACCGTGATGATCGCGAATGCGCCGAGCTGGTAGCGGACGAATTTCGTGAGGAGCATCAGTTTCCTCCTCGGCTCGGCGGATTCAGCGGGATGAACAGCGGGTTGTCGGAAGTCGGTGGGAGCGGGGGCAATTGGCCGATCAACGCGCCTAGCGAGGCGAGCTGACCGGCGGCGGGAGTGCCGGTGAGCAACGCCCGGTCCAGCCGAGCGGTGGTCAGGTCGAGATTCAGGAACAGGTTCGCGAAATCACCCTGGACTGCGTTCCGGTAGGTGTTGAGCGGGAACGGGATGGTCCCGAGGAACGACAGCGACGACGGCAGCGCGGGCCCCGCGTCGGCCAGCCCGCGCAGGGTCGGCTCGAGCGCGCGCAGGTTCGCGTCGAGTTCGGCGCGGCTGCCGGTGATCACCTGGTTCGCGGCGTCGGCAAAGTCGCCGATCGCCAGTAGTGCGGCGGCCAGGTCGTCTCGTTGTTCGTTCAAGGTGCTCAGTGCCGGTGCCAGGGTGGCGACACCGTTTTCCACCACCTGGCGGTCGTCGGCGACGATTTGGGCGAAGCGGTCGATGCCCTCGAGGGCGCGGATGAGGTCGTCGCGTTGCGCGTTGAGCCGGGTGGTGAAGTCCTCCACATTGGTCAGCAAGTTGCGCACCACGTCCGCGCGCCCCGACAGGGCAAGCGTCACTTCGCGGTTGATTTCCTCCAGCTTGCCGATGCCACCGCCGTTGAGCAGGAAAGACAGGGTCGACAGGGTCTGTTCGGTGGTCGGGTAGGCACCGCCGCGATCGAGGGGAATGCGGTCACCGTCGCGAAGTTCGCCCGCCGGCTGGGGTGGGGCCAGCAATTCCACGTGGGCGGAACCGAGCAGGCTCGTCGAGCCGATCTTCGCGGTGGCGTTGGCAGGCAAGCGCACCTGCTCGTCGAGGGAGACCGTGATCAGGGCGTGATCGCCGTCGACCTCGATCCGGCGGACGGTGCCGACATTCACGTCCCCCACGCGTACCCGAGCGTTCTCGGTCAGTGTTGTCACGTCAGGCAGCTCGATCTGCACCTCCCATGCCCCGTCACCGCCGCCTGCCGCGCCGGGGAGGGCGAACTGGTTCGGGCCGGTCCACCCGCAGCTCGACAGCAGAGTGGTCGCGGCGAGGCCGCCGGCGAGGGCGAGCACGGTGCGCGCGCGGCCGGTCATCGCGGACCGGTCCCGAACGGCGCGGCCAGTGGCGGCAAACCGGGCAGCAGCAGACCCGGCAGCCCACCGGTCGCCGGTGGTGCGGTCGCCGCCACCGGCTCTGGGCTGGTCACGGCCGGTTCCGCCAGTCCGGGTTCGCTGTAGACGATCTGATCGGGCAGGGCCCCGACCGTGTTGCCGACCACCGTCCCGAGCGAAATGTGGTTGAACGCCAGGGTTTTCAGCACGGGGCCGAGATAGTGGATGCATAGATCGGTCGCTTCCTGTGCGTCCTGTTCACCCGCGCCTGCGATCGCGCCGCAGAGGAACTGGACCGGATTGGCGGTATTGGTCAGCACTGTCGCCGAGGTCAGCGAGTTCTGCGCCGGCTGGTAGATGTTGCTCAGGTTGACAAGGGTCGTCGGGGCAATGTGGAAGACCTGTTCGAGGTCGCGACGCTTGTCCACCAGTGCCTGGGTGGCGGCACCGAGCCCGTCGACGGTGTCCCCGAGAGCTTGCTTGTTGTCCCGGACGAACTGCCCGATATCGAGCATTGCCCCGTCGAGTTCGGCCACCGCGTCGCCGAGCGTCGTCTCGCTGGTGCCGAGCAATTGGGTCACCGAGGCCAGGTGACCGTTGAATTGCACGATCTGCTCGTGGCTCTGCGACAGCGCCTCGACCAGCATCGACAGATTCCGCACCATCGCGAACAGGTCGGTGCGCCCGTCCGACAGCGCCGTGGTCGTGCGGGCGAGCTTGTCGAGGGTGTCGTGCAGAGTCGCCCCGTTGCCGCGCGCACTGTCCGCGGCGTTCCCGACGAACTCGCCGAGGGTGCCGGTGGCCGGCCCGGTACCGTCGGCGCGGGGTCCGAGGGTCTGGGTGAGCCGGGTGAGCTGGTCTTTGACGACGTCCCATTCCACGGGCATCGCGGTGTGCTCCTGCGGGATCACGCCGTCGTCGGGGAGTGCCGGGCCGCCGGTATAAGCGGGGGTGAGCTGGACGAACCGGGTGGTCACCAGCGTCGGCGCCACGATCACCGCTTGCACGTCGGCGGGCAACTCCCACCGGCGGTCCAGTCGCATCCGGACGGCCACCCGTGTCCCTTCCGGGTCGATCCGCTCGACACTGCCCACGTCGACGCCGAGGATCCGCACGGAATCCCCCGGAAACAGGCCGACGGCGGCCGGGAAGTACGCGGTGACCGAACGCTGCGACAACTTCGGGACGATGACGTAACTGAGCAAGGCCAGGAACACGAGGATCCCCACGCCCGTGGCCAGGGAAAGGGTTCGGCGGTTCATCCTCATCGTGGTCCCTCCGTCAGGGTCTCGGCGGGTGGGGTCGGTAGGCGGCCGTCGCCGAGCGCGGCGTCGATGAACGGCTGAACGAACTGGCCGGGCAGCAGATTGGTGATGTAGGCCTGGAAGAACGGGCCGCTGCCGAGTGCCTCGTTGAGTGTCCGGGCATAGGTGGCCAGCCCGGGGATCGCCGCCTCCAGTGAGGCCTGATGCCGTTCGAGCAGATCCAGCACCCGGTTCACCCGCTCGAGTGCCGGTCCCAGCTGCTCGCGGTTGTCCGCGATCAGCCCGCTGATCTGCTGCGCAACCGCCGACAGGTGCGTCGCCAAGGTGTGCAGTGCAGCGCGGCGGGCATCGACCGCCGCGAACAGTGTGTTGCCGTCCAGAACAAGCGCGTTCAGCTGGGTCCGGCGTTCGGCGAGCACCCCGCTCACCGTCGAACCGTGCCGCAACAGCTCCTTCAATGCCTCGTCGCGGGAGCCGAGAGTGTCCGAAAGCCGGGCCACCCCGTCGAGCGCGGTGTGGACTTCGGGCGCCGAATCCGCGAGCACCTCCGAAGTGGCGCGTAGCGCGTCCGACAGCTGATCGGTGTCGATATCGGCCACGTTCGCGGTCAGTGCGCCCAGCTCGGTCGGCAGGTCGTAGGGCGCGCGGGTGCGCTCCAGCGGAATCGGTACCTCCGGGTCGTAGCGGCCGGGGTCGTCGCTGGGAACCAGCACGATCGCCTTGGCGCCGAGCACCGCTCTGGTACGCATCTGCGCTCGCGGCTGCTCGCCGAGGGCGAGATCGTCGCGCACCGACATGGTCACCTCCACGTCGGTGCCTCGCAACGCGATCTCGGTGACCTGCCCGACGTTCACGCCGACGAGCTCGACCTTGTCGCCGACCTCGATGCCACCGGCATCGGCGAAGATCGCGGTGATCTCGTGATCGATGTCGAGGAAGACGAGGTCGTCGTAATAGGACACCGCGACCACCGCGGCGAGAATGACTGTGGCACCGATGATTCCGGCCCTCGTGCTCCGATCTCTGTTGTAGCTGATCATTGTGGGGTTACACACCTGCCCTGGTCTTGCTGCACGAGTTTCGCCTCGATCGGCGCACCGCCCGGCCCGTCGACGCGGATCGACACCGAGCACAGGTAGAAGTTGAAGAAGCTGCCGTAGGAGCCGAGGCGGCTCAGGCGCCGGTAGGCCTCGGGCAGTTCGCTCAGCACCGACTCGATCTGTTCGCTGCCGTCATCGAGAAGCGTTGCCGTGCGGTGCGTTTCGGTGACGACGCCCTGAACGGCCGCTCGGTCATCGAGCAGCAGGTCGGCCAGCGTTGCCGAGCCGTCGTCGAGATGGGCCAGTGCCTCGGCGATCGGCACGCTCTGGCTCGACAGCCGGGTCACCAGTTGCTGGAGCCGGTCGATGATGGTCGAGACCGCACCGCGGTCCTTGCCGATCGACTCGAGCGTGGTGCCGAGCTCGGCGATCACGGCGCCGATCAGCACGTCCCGATCGGCCAGCTGGTTGGTCAGCACGGCGACCTGCTGCAGGATGCCCGTGACGCTGCCGCCCTGGCCCTGCAGCACCCGCAGCAGATCGCCGGAGAGCTGGTCGATCTGTTCGGGTTCCAGCGATCTGGTCAACGGCGCGAGCCCGCCCAGCAGCGCGTCGATATCAAGTGCGGGTTTCGTCTGTTCGACGGGGAAGACCCCGCCTTCGGGCATCGCTTCGGACCTCGCCGGGCCGTTGGTGATCTCGAGGTAGCGATCACCGAGCAGGTTCTGGTATCGCACCTGCAGGATCGCGTTCTCGGTGATCTGCACGGTGTCCATAACGTCGAACTGGACGTGGGCCCGGCGCCCGTCGAGATCCACCGCGTGCACCCGCCCCACATCGACTCCCGCGATCCGCACTTCCTGGCCCGAGGTGAGTCCGGAGGTGTCGGCGAAGATCGCCTCGTACGGTGTCCGGTTGTCGAGCCGGATCCGGCCGAGCACCAGGATCAGCATCACCAGGACGAAGATCATGGCGACACCGAAGATCCCGAATTTGGCCGTAGTCTTGGTCATCGCGGTCCTCCTGGGATGCCGTACAGCAGGAAGTCGAGCACGTTGAGCTGGGCCTGTTTGCCGTCCGGCGCAAAGGGGTTCACCCCGGTGTCGGTAACGACGTAGGGCGCGGGTCCGTCGGCGGGGTTCACCAAAGGTAGGTGTCCGCACCTGGGTCCGCCACTGGCCGCGACTTTCGGTAGGTTGTCCGGGTTGTGATAGGGCGTCTCACCCGCCAGCACCGTTCCGCTGACATTGATGCCGGGAACGGTGCCGCCGATCGCCGTCTCGACCGCAGCCCGTGCCTCGTCCAATCCTTGGAAGAAGCAGGGGAATTCGGGGGAGTAGTCGCCGAGCAACCCGGTGGTAGGCACCAGATCGCGCAGCAGGCCGGCGACCGCGGCCCGATTGTGGTCCAGCAGCGTGCTCCCGGAGTCACCGAAATCGACGGCGGCGAGGAGGAACCGGTCCAGATCGTCGGCCTGCTCGACGATCGTCGAGCCGGTGGTGGTCAGGGATTCGACCGTGTCGAGCAGGCTTGGCGCCGCGTCCGCGTAGATGTGTGCGACATCCGCGGTGACCCGGAGGTCGCGTTGCAGGTGCTCGAGGCTCGGCCGCAGCGCGCTCGAGTAGGAGTCGGCGCGCTCGAGTGTACCGCCGATCCGGGCGCCGCGGTCACGCACGGCGTCGGCGATGGCGGTGAGGGTGGCGTTGAGATCCTGGGGCGACACCGCGCGCAGCACGGTCGTCAACCGCTCGAACAAAGTGTTCAGTTCGGGTGTGATTTCGCGGGCATCGATGGTGTCACCGGTGTCGATGTGACGCGTCGAAGGCTGCGCCGGCCGAACGAGATTGATGTACTTGGCGCCGAAGACGGAGGTCGAGTCGATCGTGGCGAGCACATTGTCGGGCACCGCGTCGACCTGATCGGGGAACAGGTGCACTTCGACCCGGGCATAACCGTCGGTTTCCTCGACCTTCGCGATCCGACCGACCTGCACGTCGAGCATCTTCACCCGCGCGCCCGGCTCGAGACTCAGGCCCGAGCGCGGCGTCAGCAGCACGACATCGACGCTGCGCACGAAGGTCCCGCGAAACTGGAGCGCGACGAACACGGCGACAACGGCGAGCACTGACAGGAAGGCCACACCGTCGAAGGTGTAGTGCGGTTCCCGTGGTCCGCGCCGCGGCGATCGGCGCTTCATCCGGCGAAGTGGAAGTTGCCCGACACGCCATAGACGGCCAGGGAGACGGCAAGGGTGACGAACACGACGGCGGCCAGCGACGCGCGCACCGCGCGCCCGACAGCCTCACCGACCCCGGCGGGACCGCCCGAGGCGGTGTACCCGAAGTAGGTGTGGATCAGCATGACGACCAGTCCCATCAGAATCGCTTGCAGAAATGACCACAGCAGGTCCGTCGGTACAAGGAACGACCGGAAGTAGTGGTCGTAGACGCCGCCGGACTGACCCCAGACGACGACCGTGACGGTGCGGCTAGCCAGGAACGACGCGACGACCGCCACCCCGTACACGGGAACGATCGCAATCACCCCCGCCACGATGCGGGTCGAGGCGAGATATGGCACCGACTGCACGCCGATAACTTCCAGCGCGTCGATCTCCTCCGAGATCCGCATGGCGCCCAGTTGCGCCGTCGCGCCCGCGCCGATGGTCGCGGCGAGTCCGACGCCGGCGATCGACGGCGCGGCGATGCGGACATTCACGCAGGCCGCGAAGAACCCCGTCAACGCCTCGACACCGATGTCACTCAGTGAGGCGTACCCCTGCAGCGCGACGACCGCACCGGCGGACAACGTGAGGAAACCACAGATCACTACCGTGCCACCGATCAGTGCCAGCGCACCGGAACCGAGCGCGACCTCGGCGACCAAGCGCAGCGTCTCGCGGGGGAAACGCCGCACGGCGAATGGTATTTCCAGGATGGCGTCGCGGTAGAAGACCGCTTGCCTGCCGACCTCGTCGAGCGTTCGCTTCGCTCCTGATACTCCGACGATCGCCATCAGCGACCTGCTGTCATCTTGATACCGATGGCGGTCGTCACGACGTTGACCAGGAACAACGCCATGAACGCGTAGACGACCGTTTCGTTGACCGCCTGTCCCACACTCTTGGCGCCGCCCTTGACGGTCAGGCCCCGGTAGCACGCGATCAGGGCCGCGATGAGCCCGAACGAGGCGGCCTTGACCTCCGAGATCACCAATTCCGGTACCCCGGTGAGCAGGGGAATTCCGTCGACGAACGCGCCGGGGGTGACGTTCTGGAAGAACACCGAGAAGATGAAGCTGCCGACGATCCCGATCGCGCAGACCAGCGCGTTGAGCAACAGCGCCACCAGCGTTGAAGCCAGCACCCGGGGCGAGACCAGCCGCACGATCGGGTCGATGCCGAGCACCTCCATCGCGTCGATCTCCTCGCGGATGGTGCGCGACCCGAGATCGGCGCAGATCGCGGTTGCCCCGGCTCCCGCGACCACCAGCACCGTCACTACCGGTCCCACCTGGGTGACCGCGCCGAGCGTGGCACCCGCGCCCGCCACATCCGAGGAACCGAATTCGGCGGCGAGGATATTGAAGGTGAAGCTGATCAACGCGGTGAACGGCAGCGCGACGAGCAGCGTCGGCAGCAACGACACCCGCACGATGAACCAGCACTGGCTGATGAACTCGCGCCATTGGAACGGCCACACCATCATTCCGCGGAAGGCGTCGGCCGACATGGCGAAGAACTCGCCGAGCAGAGTCAACGGGCGCGCAACGGGATTCGTCATCGCGCCCGCCGCTTCTTGCCTGCCGCGCCGCGCAGGCCCGCCACAGCGGCGACGAAGACGAGCAGCAGTGTCCAGGCCGCGCCGGCGGTGAGTTCGAACGGCAGCGAGTTGATCCGGTAGACCGAAACCCCACCGCGGGCGAGCAACCACGCCGCCGCCCCGGCGGCGACACCGGCGACCACGGCCGCCGCCAGCCAGCGCAGCGTCGGGTCGGCATCGGGCGCCCGGTCGGCGCGCTTTCCGTCCCACGCTCCCCACGCCGCCGCCGCCCCGACGACGACAACGGCGCCCGCGCCACGGAACCACGCCCCGTGCTGTGGCCAGGTGTCGAGCAGGGAACCGATGAGCACCCGCACCGACACCATCACCGCGGCACACCCGGCGCCACGGACGATCCGGGGATCGCCCAGCCTACGGGCGAAGTTGGCGGGCGCACCGGTTTTTGGGTGGGTGCCGTGTCGGGTCAGGACAGGACTGCTCGGTATCAGCACTACGGTTTCCTCGCGATCGGGCGGCAACGCGCGGGACAGGGCATCGAGCGGTGAGAACAAAATCTTGGTGCGCAAGAGATTTCGGGGCGTCGATTGCTTCTCGGCGACATCGATCTGGCGGCGGGGAATCGGCTGCCGGTTCACGGACCCAGCCCTCGGCACCCGCCGGTTTCGACGTAGCGCATGTCACAGTAGGCAACTGTTCTGAGCTGGACCATATGCCGACCGCACGAAATTGGGGTCCCCGTTCGTGCGATGAGCACCAAGGAGTCAGTTGTCCTCGGGCCTGCTCAGCACGGTCGAACCCAGCCAGCGGCAGGCCTGCAACGCGAGCTGGATGTCGAGCACGATCGCCGGATCCTCGAAGTCGTGTCCCAACCGCTCCGCGGCCTGCTGGAGCCGGTACTGAATCGTGTTGCGGTGCAGATGCATCGCGTCCGCGGCCGCGGTGTAGCTGCGACCGCACGACAGGAATGTCAGCAGAGTCTCGCGCAGCCAGCAGTCGCGTTCCCCATCGGCCGCCAGGTCGCCGAGTGTGCGGCGCACAAACCACCGCAGTGCGTCGATGTCGTCGGTCATGAGGGCCAGCGGCGTGATCTGGGCATAGGCGACGACCCGGCGACGGCCCGCGCAGGCGAGGGCCACGCGCTGGGCACGGGTGGCCTGCAGATGTGAACGCCGGAAACCGTTCTCGCCGCGACCGGGGTCGCCGAGCGCCAAGCGGACGCCGAGGCCATGCTCGGCCAGCGCCGCTTCCATCGCCTCGACGTCGAACGGCTCGTTGCCGCGCAGCGGAATCCACAGCCTGACCTCGTGCTCATCGGTCGGCACCATCAGTGGATGGCCTGTCGCACCGACGTACTTGGCCAGCAGCGAGCGCGTCTCGTCGAACAGGGTCAGCGCGTCGCGGGTGGACACCGACTCGTCGAGCCACGCCGCGACCGCGAGGTGGACGGTGTCGAGCCGATATCCCAGGGCTTGCTCGGCGTGGTGCACTTCGGCACCCGCTCCCGTCAGTAGCGTCTCGACCCACTGCCTGTGCAACCCGCTGCGGCTGCTCACCCACCTGTCCCGCTCGGCCTCGTAGACCTCACCGACCTGTTCGAGCATGCGGTCGATCCACAACGCGGTGCGGTTGACCAACGCGATGATGGCTTGCGGACTCGCCTCGGGGCCGAGGGTGAGGGCGAAGCTCATCGCCTGATCGAGGAAGTCGGTCTGCGCCATCCGGTAGGCGCGGATCACCACGGTGATGGAGACATCCCGTTGGGCGAGGACCCGCAGAAACGAACGCACCGGCAGGGGCAGCTGGATATCGGCTTCGCCGACGGCATCGTCGAGGAATTCGATCACCGCGATCACGTCCTCGACGATGCTGGCCTCCAGCAGGGCGGCCATCCGCTCGTCTTCGGTGAGCTCGGGCAGTTCCGAACGCGCCGAGGTCATCAGGTCGGCGACGAACGCCTCCATCCGGTGGCCCATCTCCAGGGCAACCGGTCGAAGGATGTTGTCTCCCCGAGAAATACCGCCAATAGATGTCGTCATGGATCCGGCCGATCTTGCGGTCGACCTTTTCGCCGCCGAGCAGCACACCGGGGTAGCCGCGGTAGGCGAGTGCGGTGCACATGCGCCAGTATTTGCCGACCCCGCCGACATGGCCGAGGAACGTGGACAGTTTGCCGACCATATTGGATCCGCGCTACCAGGAGTCGGTGGCGTAGAGGGTCTTGCCGACGATGTCCTCGCAGATCGTCGCCCAATTCGTCCTGCGCTTCGGGGGTCCCCTCGATGATTTCGACGCCCTCGGTGCGAGCGTGCTCGATCAGGTCGGTGACCCGGTCGACCGCCTTGAAGAACGTCGAAAGCCCGGTCGGTGACGGGGCGATCGGGAATGCCGTCGACTTCGAGGGCGAATCTCGAAGCCGGCGAACGACCAGTTGTGTTGCTTGGCCTGGTAGGCGACGTAGTGGCCGGAGAAGCCCGCTCCGACACAGATGACGTCGAGCGGTTCGGAGGTGGAGTGCCTTCGGGGTGTCCGGATGCGTGTGCATCGTGCAGGGGACAGGGATGCGGTGGGCGCATGACCACTGATCATATGACTATGACAAGTGACGCATAAATTATTGCCGGTTTCGCCAGTCGTCAACAGGAGCTCGCTCGCGCCCATCGCGGTGACCCAGCTAGCCGCGCGGAAGCTTGCACAGGTACTGGCATACCTCGTCGACCGCCTGCTTCGCCTGCGCGAACACGCCGATTTCGGTAATGAAGCCGTGGAAGACGCCGGTATGTCTCGTCAGGGAGACGGGGACGCCGTCGCGCCGCAGCCGCTGCCCGTATGCCTCGGCGTCGTCCCGAATCGGGTCGACCTCCGCGGTGATGATCAGCGCGGGCGGCAGATCACGCAGCGACTCGGCACGCAAAGGGGCTGCGAGGTGGTCACCGCCCGGGTGGTCCACACCGACGTACTGCTCCCAGAACCAGCGTGCGTCGGAGGCGCTGAGCAGTGGCGCGTCGGCGAATTCCGACCACGACCGCGCGGTGAACGTGTCGTCGACAGCGGGGTAGGCGAGCACCTGCGCCACGGGCAGGGCGCTGCCTTCCTCGCGTCGGTGCAGGCACAGGGCGGCGGCGAGGTTGCCACCCGCGGAGTCGCCGCCGACCGCGATCCTTTCCCGGTCGATGCCTAGCTCCGGCGCTCTCCGGGTCAGCCACGCGTAGGCGTCGATGCAGTCTTCGAGCGCTGCCGGGTACGGGTTCTCCGGAGCCAGGCGGTATTCCAGGGACACGACCGTCCAGCCGCCCGACCCCGCGGCGATCGCGCGACACAGCTCGTCGGCCCCGTCCAGGGTGCCCAGGACGAAGCCACCGCCGTGTAGGTAGACGAGGGCGGGACCGGAGCCGCCGGAAACGGCGCCGTCCGCGCGGTACACGCGGGCCCCGATCGCACCCGCTCGGGTCGGCACGGTCAGCTGTTCGACATGGTCGAGCGGCGTGATCGACTCGCCGGACGGAGCCGTGTTCAGAAGCGCCCTGGTCTGCTGTGGACCCAGCTCGCGGGCGGGTTTCTGCAGAACGCGCGTGATCAACCGGGCCGCAGCCTGGGCATCGTCGTCGAGCAGACTCCACCAGGCGGGAGCGTCGTCGTTCATTTCGAAACCTCGCAAGTCATTGACAGGAAGTGATCTGTACCTCACCATCATAGTCATACGACCAAGACAAATGACTGTAAGTCGGAGTTTCTGCGGATGCACTGCTGACGGTGAACCGCGCAACACGATCTTGTCGAACTGAAAGGACAACAAGATGACCGAAACGACGATCGGTCCCGCGACGCGCGGGGCTGACGCGGTCGGCGGGGTCGACATTCGGATCGAGGACGACGCGAGTCCGATCGTCCGGCTGATCGGCCGCACGATCACCGATTCCGTCCGGGCTGACGGCTCCGTTCCGGGGTCGGTGGAAGGCACAGTCGCCGTCCGCTCCCACGACACCCCGCAGGCCGCGACGATCAGCATCTCCCAGGGAGCAATCGCGGTGTCGAGTGGTGTGTTCGTCGAGCCTGACGTCACCCTGACCGTCGACCTGAACGGCCGGTTCACCCTGGTCGGAAAGCCCCTCGGCGCAGGCGATCTCGCTGTCGCGGCGCGTGCGCTGCTGTCGCCGCCGCTGCCGGATTGGAAGGCTGCCGCGGATTCATTCTGGGCCGCGGCCCGGTCGGTGCCGGGCATACCGGACATGCTCATTGCGATCACCGAGGGCTCCGACGGGCTGGATCAGCACGTCGTCGGCGAGGGCGAGGGCCATTACGTCATCGCCGGCCCGCCGGAGCTGCTGGCCGGCATCTTCTCGGGCGCCGACGACCTGATCGCCGCACTGTCCACCGGCCTGATCGGCGTCCGCGGCACATTCTCTCAGCTGTCGGTCCTGGTCGCCGCATCCTGGAAGGTTCGTTACGATGTCTGAAACTATTTCCGCTGCAACGGAGCTCGAGACTCCCGTGCACACGGTCCGGCTCGAGTCCACCAACCACGACGGTAGCTTCCTCGGCAAGAATCTGGCGCCCAAGAAGTTCGCTGCGAGCGCCGGCTCGGGCTTCGCGATGGCTGATCTCCTGTTCGGCCTCGACCTCGGCAACGCCCCGACCTTCGGCTTCGCCTTCCCCGAATGGCGTGGGCATGTGTCCGACGTGCAGTTCCGGCCTGACATGTCGACGCTGGTGCAGTGGGCGCCGGGCCTGCAGTCGGTGATCGGCGACTACTGGCAGGCCGACGGCACCCCGATCGGGACCTGTCCGCGCAATCTGGCCCGCAAGCTGGTCGACCGGCTCGCCACGCGCGGTTTCACCGCGACCATCGCGGTCGAGATCGAGGCCACCCTGTTCCAGGAATCCATCCACGAGGCCCGGGCCAAGGGGTACCGCGACCTGACCCCGCTCGGCGGTTCCGCAGGCACCGCATACCACCTCGCGAGGTCGAAGGACTGGGTCGACTACATGTCGGCGGTCGCCCGCCGTCTCGACGAGATCGGCATCGAGTGGGAAGCGTGGAGCGACGAGGACGCGGCGGGTCAGGTCGAACTCAATCTCGTCCCCGGCGACCCGGTCTCGGTGTGCGACAACTGGGCTCGCGCCCGACAGGTGATGCGTGAGGTGGCGTTCGAGTTCGGGCACACCGTGACCTTCATGGCCAAGCCGACCGCCGGATACGGCCAGGCCTCGCACGTCAACCTGTCCCTGCAGCGCGACGGCGTCAACGCCTTCTACGCCCCGGACGGGCCGACGGACACCATGCGGCATGCGGTCGGCGGGCTGCTCGCGACCATGCGTGGGGCGGCATCGGTGATGCTCCCGCAGATCACCTCCTACCGCCGCCTGGTCGACCTGAGCGGCCCGCCCACGACGGTCACCTGGGGCATCGCCAACAAGAGCACCGCGGTGCGCGCCGTGTGCGGTCACCCGGCCTACTCCCGCCTCGAGTACCGCGTTCCCGGCGCCGACGCCAACCTGTATCTCGCGGTCGCGGCCATTCTCGGCGGTGTGATCGCCGGCCTCGACGGCGGAATCGAGCCGCCCGAGCCGGTCAGCGACCTGGCCTGGTGTGTGCCCGACCTCGAGCGGCTGCCCGACACCATCACCAAGGCGGCCGACGCGCTGGAGGCCGACCTGATCCTGCGTGAGCAGCTCGGCGACGAGTTCGTCGACTACTGGGTGGGCACCCGCCGCTGGGAGTGGATGCAGTTCCACACTACGGGCGGTGATCCGTTCGCCGAGCTCTCCGAGTGGGAGTCGGCGCGATACTTCGAGTTCCCGTGACCGCGGGAATCTCGCCGCCGGGCGCCGTACGGCCGATGATCGGTATCACCGGCAGACGGGTCCGGCTGGGGTTGGTCGAGGGACTGGACAAACGCTACGGGCATCTGTTCGCCGACACCTTCATGTCCGACTTCTCGGAGCGGATCGCCAGGGCCGGTGGTGTTCCGGTGAACCTGCCGTACGACGCCGACCCGGAAGCGCTGTGCCACTGGCTGTCCGGTGTGGTCATCACCGGCGGTCAGGATGTTCACCCCGCGTGCTGGGGTGGCGATCCGTCGGTAGTCCGGGACGTGGACCCGCGGGAGGATCCGATGGTCCACGACGCCGAACGCGACGAGTTCGAGATCGGGCTCGTGCGTGCCGCACTCGACCGGAACATTCCGGTTCTCGGCGTATGCCGGGGCCTGCAAATCCTGAACGTCACGCTCGGCGGCACGCTGATCCCGCATCTTCCGCCCGGCTCCGTCGAGCACCTGTCGGCTTCGCCTCCGCTCACCGACGGTGCCGACGACCATAAGGTGACTTTCGAGCCAGGCTCGATCGCGGAGGGGCTTTTCGGTGCCGGCACTGTGACCAACTCGTGGCACCACCAGGCGGTCGACCGTTGCGGTACCGGCCTTGTGGTGACGGGGCGCACGGCGGACGGCGTCGTCGAAGCGGTCGAGTTGCCCGGATCGCCGGTGCTTGGTGTCCAGTGGCATCCCGAGTGGATGGAGCGTGACGATCCGGCGCTGAGCTGGATCGTCGACGAGGGCAGTCGGCGCATTTGACCCAGGAAAGACGGTCGGCCGCCACCGAACGGTGGCGGCCGACCACTACTTTCAGGTCAGCGCGGTTTCACTCCACGCCCACCCAGGACACGAGCGAGCGCATGGCTTCCTCGGGCGAGGCCGCCTTCGGGGCCGGGGCCGCAGGCGCGGGGGCATCGCCGAGGTGGGCGGCCATCCAGGCGTCGAGCACACCGAGGGTGAGTTCGATCTGTCGCTCCGCCGCTGTGGGGTCGGTGAAGACCAGCCAGTTGAGTGCGAATCCGTCGGACAACGTAGACAGAATGTAGGTCAGTTCGTCGACGGTGTCGGAGTCGACCGACTGGCCCGCAGAGGTCGCCGCGGCCTCGAGGATCACCCGTATGGTCGCGAATGCCTCGTTGTACACCATCTTCGCCTGCTCGCCCTCCTGACGCTGGCCCCAGCTGATCAGCTCGACGATTGCCGCGCCGAAGTCCGGATTCGCCAGGTACCACTCCATCACGCCGCGCAACAGGGCGCGTGCGGTGGTCGTCACGTCATCATGGACATCGTTGCGTATCAACACTTCTCGATACAGTCGCGCGACGTGTTCGAAAACCGCCGCGAACAGTACCTCCTTCGTGGCGAAGCAGTAGTGCAGCGTGGCCAGCGGAGCGTTCGCCTCCTGCGCGATGCGGCGTGTGGTGGCGCCGTCGACCCCTTCGGCGGCGATCACGCGCACGGCCGCCGCCACCAGCTCGGCGCGACGTTCTGCAGCGGGAATGCGAGCCATGCCCCCTCCTGTCAACAGATTTGAACGGATGATCAAGTCGGTTCCACGTTACCAGGCGGAACGGTAGGCGGGCTGTCATAGTTGCCTGAAGAACCGTCGTGAGGCGCGTGCACGACATGAATCAATAGTCATATGCCTTGATCAGCCGACTCACTTTGGCTCACGGTATGAGCCGGATCACAGAGGCGGGGTCGGCGCACTCCGATGCGACCAACACCGGTTCCGAAGGACCAGACCCGTCATGACCGACGAACTCACGTGTCTCACTCCGACGCCGAAGCCATGGTCGACCTGATCATGCGAGACGGCGGCGTGATCATCGAAGGAAGCAATTTATGACAGAGATCCACCCGCAATCCGGACCCGGCCGTCCGGGGACTGCTCGCCCCGCGCCGAACAAGGCAGTGCTCATCGGTGTCGGCACGCTGCTGATCGTCCTGACCAACGCGGTCATCTTCATCCTGCCGCCGCTGTTGCCGATCATCCAGGCGCAGTACGGCCTCGCGACCGTGGCCGAGACGACGTGGCTATACACGGCGCTGACCCTCGGCGGGGGAGCGGGCTTCATCTTGCTACCGCGTCTCGCCGATCTGTACGGCGACCGTAACGCCGCGGTGGCGGCGTCCACATTCCTTGCCGTCGGTGCGCTCGTTCCGGCTGCCGGCGACTCGTACTCGACCCTTCTGGTCGGCTGTATTCTCATGGGATTCGGGGGCGCGGCGCAGCTGCTTCCGCTCGGTTTTCTGCGCCGCAATCTCGGTGCGGACGGCATCACGGTGGGTGTCGCGGTTCTGGTCGTCGCCACCGGTGTCGGCATCGTCGTGGGCATGATCGGCGGTGGCTTGATCGTCGAGAGTCTTTCGCTGCGAGGCTTTTTCATCATCCTCACCATAGTGTGCGCAGTGACGGCCATTGCGTGCCATGCCGTGATCCCACACACCCCGCCTGCTGAGCGTTCCGGCCGCATCGCGGTACTCGGCACGGTGTGGATGATCGCTTGGGTCGCCGCGATCCTGTTGACTCTGACGCAAGGCCTCGTGTGGGGCATCGCGGCACTCATTCCGTTGATGGCCGGCATCGTCGGGGGCATCGCCTGGGTGCGCGTCGAGCGCCGCTCGACCTCCGCGGTGTTCGACGTCGCACTGATGAAGGCGCCTTTGGTCACCGCGTCGTGCGTGTGTATCGCATTGTTCGCCGCGGTGAACTCGGCCTTCCTGCTGCTGCTCAGCACGTATGCCCAGATCACTCCCGAAAATCTTCGTCCAGCGGACGCCTACGGACTCGGGCTCAGCGCGCTGCAGACCGGCTGGCTCATGGCACCTTTCGCGGCGGCGTTCTTGATCCGCGGAACCGTACTCGAACGTGCCTTGTTCAACGGCCGTGGTGCGACCGTCTTTGTCATCGGAGCGCTCATCAGTGCATCGGGGCTGACCTGGCTCGCCGTCGCGCACGACCAGCAGTGGCACTACCTCGCGGGCGCTGCCGTCATGGGTCTCGGAATCAGAATCGGCTACGCAGCGGGGTTCACCATGGTGCAGATGGCAGTGCCCGAGGAGAAAGCCGGGATGGCGGCCGGTATCGCCGGCACGTCCATGGCTGTGGGTTTCGCCTTCGGTACGGCACTGGTCAGCGCCGACCTCGGCGCCTCCTTGGTTCCGGTGGTCGGAACCGGTCTCGACGTCGCTGCCAAAGGTCTCTACGGCATCGGCTACTGGTTATCGGGACTTCTCGCTCTGCTCGTCGTGGTGACCGTGCTGGTCTCACGCGCCCGCTCCGGTCGGCGCGTCTGCGCTGCCGCATCCTGAAAGTGGCTGGGTCGATCGCCGCCCCAGACCGTGCGCGATGATTCGTGCGGGCAGCCGCTGCCGTGGCGCTCACTATCACTCCACGCTCACCCAGGACACGAGCTTGGCGGGTGAGGCCTGCGAGGGGTGGGCGGCCGGTCCGGAGGTGTTGTCGAGGTGGGCGGCCATCCAGGCGTTGAGCACACCGAGGGTGAGTTCGATCTGTCGTTCCGCCGCTGTGCGGTCGGAGAACACCAGCCAGTTGAGCGCGAATCCGTCCGACAATGTGGATATGTTGTAGGTCAGTGCGTCGATGGTGTCCGGGTCCAACTTCTCGATACTGTCCGGCGTCGGAATCGAAGACCGCCGCGAGCTCGGCGCGACGTTCAGTGGCGTGGATGCGAGCCATGCCCTCTCGTGTCAACAGATCTGAACGGATGATCAAGTCGGCTTCCGGTTACTGATCAGAACGGGCAACCAGCCGCCATATCGGCGCGTAAACCGACCTCTCGGTGAGTGACCCTACTTGTCATAGTCAGTTGCCTTGATCATTTGACTATGTTCTTCTAGGCTATGACCGAGACCACAGTCCGGCACCATCGGTGATCGGAAGGGTCGCGGGCCTCGAGCTCACCGCGGATGCGCCGTCACGACGAGAGATCGCGAGCTGCATCCGCATCGCACCCGACAAGCGTGAAGGATGACCATGACCGGAGTCGAATCAGTTCCCCGGGACCGCGCGATCGCACTCGATCGCATGGCTGTGGACCCGCCGATCGACACCGTCGTCGGCCTGCTGGCGGTCCAGGCCGCCCGCTGTCCCGACCGCGAGTTCCTCCGGTTCGCGGAAGGGTCATGGACATTCGGCGAAATCGATGACTGGTCCTCGCGCCTGGCGCACCGACTCGTCGCCGAAGACGGGGTGTGCGCAGGCGATCGGGTCGCGATCATGTTGCCCAACGTGGTGCAGTGGCCGGTCGCCTGGCTTGCGATCCTCGGGGCAGGCGGCGTCGCGGTGCCGGTGAACTCGTCTTACCAGCGCGCAGACCTCGAATTCGTGCTGCGGGACTCCGGCGCCCGGGTGATGTTCACCGACGCCGCGCACACCCCGCTCGTCGAAGAGGTGCGCGCCGCCAATGACGATCTGGCCGATGTCCGGATCGTCGAAGTCGGTGCACGCAACGAGGTCACGCAGTATCCGGCGGAGAGGCCGGGGGTTGTCATGTCCGGCGAAACCCTCGCGAACCTCCAATACACCTCAGGTACAACTGGATTCCCCAAAGCCTGCATGCTCACCCACGATTACTGGACCCGGCTGGGCTGGGTCTGCGCGAACGCAACCGGCCTCGGCCCCGACGACGTGGCGCTCACCTCGCAGCCGTTCTCCTACATGGACCCGCAATGGAACACCTCGTTATGCCTCACGATCGGCGCGCCACTGGTGGTGCTTCCCCGGTTCTCCGCCTCCGGTTTCATGGCCGACGTCCGAAAGCATCGGGCCACGTTCTGCTACGTGCTCGGTTCCATGCCCACGCTGCTGTTCAAGCAGCCGCCCAGCCCCGAGGACCGCGACAACGACCTGCGGATCGTGCTGTGTTCTGCAATCCCCATCGGTCTGCACGAGCAGCTCGAACAGCGCTGGGGCGCACCGTGGCGGGAGATCTTCGGGATGACCGAGAGCGGGGTCGACCTGGTCAGCCTGCCCGAGAGGATTGGTGATGTCGGCAGCGGACGGCTGGGTCAGCCGGTTCCCACCAAACAGGTCCGGGTGGTCGACCCCCAGGGCCGGGAAGTCGCCGACGGCGAATCCGGCGAACTGATCACCTCCGGCGCACCGATGATGCTCGGCTACTGGAACCGGCCCGAGGACACCGCGCGCACCCTGCGCGACGGCTGGCTGCACACCGGTGACGTCGCCGTTCGTGAGGCGGGTAGCTATCGCCTGGTCGGCCGGATCAAGGACATGGTCCGCCGCGGCGGGGAGAACATCGCCAGCGCCGAGGTCGAACGCGTCCTCGAACGTGACGACACCGTCGTTGCGGCGGCAGTGGTCGGCGTCCCGGACGAGCTGTTCGGCGAGGAGGTCAAAGCCTTCGTGCAGCTGGCACCCGGCGTCGAGGAGAGCCGCGCGACCGCAGAGCACATCGTTGACGGCGCGCGAACCCAACTGGCGCGCTTCAAGGTTCCGCGTTACGTCGAGTTCGTCGCCGATTTCCCGCGCACGCCGTCCGAGCGGGTGTCGAAGCCTGCGCTGAAGGTTCGCGCCACCGAGCATCCCGGCACCACCTACGACCTGCAACCCCCGCGTGCCTGAGGAGCCAGACATGACCGACCGCTACCTGGACGTGCACATCGACGACGATGTCGCGGTGCTCACGCTTAACCGCCCAGCGAAGCTGAACGTGGTGGACGTGGCCACCCGGGTGCTGCTCGCGCAAACGATCCGCCGATTCGGTGCGGGTGATCTCGTCCGCGGGATCGTCCTCACGGGCACCGGGCGGGCATTTTCCGCCGGGGAGGACCTGCAGGCGGTGCCGATCGACTACGACGAGATTCGCGAAGCCTTCGCGACCTTCCACGACATCACCCGGGCAATTCTCGAGACGAAGGTCCCCGTCATTGCCGCCGTCAACGGTATCGCGGTCGGCGGTGCCTCGGAGATCACGCTCTGCTGCGACTCCCGGATCGGCAGCCCCACCGCCGAGTACTACCAACCGGAGAACCACCGCGGGATCATTATTTCGAACGCTGCCAGCCTCCTGATGGGCCGGCTGGTGCGCAATCACGCGATGCGAATCATTCTCGGCTCCAGCCGGGTCGGCGCGGACGAGGCCCTGCGAATCGGGCTGCTCGACGAGATCACGGCCCCAGAGGCGCTCGTGGACCGCGCGGTCGAGGTGATCCGGCAGTGGAACTCCGACCCTCGTATCACCGCGCTGCACCTGGGTTTGCTGCGGCCGCGCCCCGAAGACATCGAGGCCGCGTTCGCCCGTGAAGACGACGCCGCCCGCCAGTCGTGGGAGTCCGGCGCCTTCAGTGAAGGCATCGAGGGCTTCTGGACATCGAAGAACGCGGCGCCGTCGGCGTCGCAATAGTGCAATCGAGATCGGAGACATGATGATCACCACCGAAGCAGCTGTCCTCACTGCGGTGAACGAACCGCTGCAATTCACCGAGATCCAGGTCGACGACCCGGAGCCCCACGAGGTCCGCCTCGCCGTCTCGAATGTCGGCCTGTGTCACAGCGACCTGCACTACATGACCGGTACCGTGAGTGCCGACCTGCCTGTGGTCGTCGGGCACGAGGTGGCGGGCGTCGTCGAGTCGGTCGGCTCCGAGGTCACCTCGTTGCGCCCGGGCGACCGCGTCGTCGGCGCGCTCACGCCGTCGTGCGGGTTGTGCCGCAACTGCCAGGTCGGGCATTCGACGCAGTGCCAGCGTGTCGCGCTGATTCGGCAGCGGCCGCGCCCGGCTTTCCAGCTGCCGGGGGGACGCGTCGTCGAACGACTCGGTGACGTCGGCGCGTTCTCCCGCCACGCCCTGATGCGGGAGAACTCGCTGGTGAAAGTTCCCGACGAGGTGGGACTGCATGTCGGGTGCCTGCTCTCGTGCTGCGTCATCACCGGTGTCGGCGCCGTGTTCCGCGCCGCCCAGGTCCGCCCCGGCGCCACCGTGGCCGTGATCGGTTGTGGTGGCGTCGGGTCGGCCATCATTCAAGGGGCGCGGCTCGCGGGCGCCTCGGCGATCGTTGCCGTGGATCTCGACGAAGCCCGGCTCGCGGCCGCGCGGACCTATGGTGCCACGCACGTCGTGAACGGGGCGGCCGATGTCCCTGCCGAGATCCGGAACGTGCTCGGCGACGGGGTGGACTACTCGTTCGAGGCCGTCGGCAACGCGCGGACCGCGGCTACCGCGCTGGCGATTCTGCGGGCCACGGGCACCGCATGCCTCGTAGGTATCGCGCCCGACGGCACCGACCTCACCCTCCCTGCGTCGGACTTCTTCTTCGGTGAGAAGCGCCTCATCGGTTCCTACATGGGCTCCGGCCAAGCACACGAGGACATCATCCAGTTCGCCCGCTTGTACCTGCAGGGTCGGCTGCTGCTCGACGAGATGGTCAGCGACGTCATCCCGTTCCACGAGGTCGACAAGGGCTTCGAAGCGATGAAATCGGGAGAGGTAACCCGCATCGTCGCCGACCTCACCGTGTGAACCCCGCCCCATACGAGCACCCAAGGAGCCCCAGATGGCGAATCCGCAACTGTCCCAGCCAGTCAACTACATTGCCGACGAGTGGTCCGAGTGCCGGACGATCCCGGACGCGTGGAATCTCGACCCCAACACCGGCCAACCCGTCCACCGGGCCGTCACCACAACTCCGGACGACGTGGAGCGCGCGCTGCGCCATGCCGAACAGTCCTACGGCTTCGAACGCTGGGACGACGCGGCGAGCGAGGAACGTGCGGCGGTCATCGAGCGCGCAGCTGAGATCGTCGAGACCCGGATCGAGGACATTGCCCGGACCGACGCCCTCACCAGCGGTGTCCCAATCGCGAAGGCCCGGATGGTCGCGGAGTTCCTCCCGCACAGGATCCGCTCGTCCGCGGCGGAGATACGCGCCATTCCGCGGCGCACGGCGCTGGCGGCCGGCGGCCGCGACGTGCGGTTGTACAAGGTCCCGTGGGGGCCCGCGGCCATCCTCACCCCATGGAACGGTCCGAGTTTCATTCCCGCCGCGAAGATGGTGAGTGCGCTGGCCGCCGGGTGCCCTGTCATCCTCAAGCCCTCGGAGCACGCGCCGAGCAGCGCCCAGATCATCGTCGAGAGCTTCGTCAAAGCCGGACTGCCCGCGGGCGCGCTGCAGCTCGTCCACGGCGCAGGAGACGTGGGCGCGGCGATCACCGGTGATCCCCGGGTGAAGGTCGTCTCCTTCACCGGTGGCCCGACCGCGGGCCGGGCGATCGCCCGCGCGGCCGCGGAAGACTTCAAGGTGCTTCAGCTCGAGCTCGGTGGCAACAATCCGGCCCTCGTCCTGGACGACGCCGACATCGACGTGGCCGCCGACGGGATCCTCGAGGGGATGACCAAACTCAACGGTCAGTGGTGCGAGGGCCCCGGCAAGGTGCTGGCGCACAGGAGTCTCGTCGAGCCGCTCCTCGACGCGCTGCTCGATCGCATCTCCCGCATCGAGATCGGGCACTCTCTCGATGAGACCACGCAAGTGGGCCCCATCTCGAACGCGCCGCATTTCGCCACGCTGCAGAGCCGGATCGAAGGGCTGCGGGCACACGGCGCGACCATTCATCAGCCCGCACAACTCCCCGCACTCGACGGATTCTTCCTTTCGCCCACCGTCGCTACGGGAGTCGATGCGTCGGTAGCGACCGCCGAGCTGTTCGGGCCGATCGTCAGCCTGCACGCCGTGGGATCCGACGAAGACGCACTGCGCGTCGCCAACGCCGACCCGTCGGGTCTTGACGCCTACGTGTTCGGCGGCGACCTGGACCGCGCCATCGAGGTCGGATCCCGGGTGCTGTCGGGCGAGGTGCGCGTGAACGGCGCCAAGGTCGCCGATCTCGCCGACGGTTCGGCACAGAGCTTCTGGGGCACGTCCGGAATCGGCGGTCACGCCCCCGGCGAGTCCGTCCGTGTGTTCTGCGGCGACCGAGTTGTCGGGGTCGATTCACCCCACCTTCCGATGTAGCGACCAGGACTACTTTCGCGTCACCTCTTGACTGTGACCGGGACCACTGGTCTACTGAACTGAGTCAATTGATCGAGTCATATGATCACCAAGACGAAAGCGGCAAATTCCATGAACTTCCCCTCCACCTCGGATCCCGGGATCGTCGATGTCATCGGCGTCGGCGCCGGCTTCTCCGGCCTCTACCTCTCGCACCGGCTCACGAGCGCGGGGTGGACCTTCGCGGGATTCGAGGCCGGACCCAGCGTCGGCGGTACCTGGTTCTGGAACACCTACCCCGGCGCCCGCTGTGACGTCGAGAGCATCTACTACTCGTACTCGTTCGACGAGGCGCTCCAGCAAGAGTGGACGTGGAGCCAGCGATTCGCGCCGCAGGCCGAAATCCTCAGCTACATCGAGCACGTCGCCGACCGCTTCGACCTGCGTAAGCACTTCACGTTCAACACCCGAGTGGTCGGCGCAACATGGAACGCGGCCGACCGGCTGTGGGAGGTACAGCTGGACAACGGTACGACGCGCCGCAGCCGCTACCTGATCTCGGGCGCCGGCGGCTTGTCCACCCCCAAGGACTTCGACGTGCCGGGCCTCGAGAACTTCACCGGACTCCAGGTATCCACCAGCCGGTGGAATATCTCACTCGACGACCTCGCCGGCAAGCGCGTCGCCGTGATCGGCACCGGATCCTCGGGCGTTCAGGCCATCCCCCTGATCGCGGAGGTGGCCGAGCATCTCACGGTGTTCCAGCGCACCCCGAACTACGTGATGCCCGCACGCAACGCCGACCTCCCCCCGGAGCAGGTCGCCACCATCAAGGACGACTACCCGGCGATCCGCGAGGAATGCCGGCACTCACCCGGCGGCATCCCCGACCGCCCCGTCACCGACAACGCCTTCGACGTCTCGGACGAGGAGCGTCAGCGGCGCTACGAGGAAGCCTACGAGCGCAGCGGCTTCCAGGGCGTCGGCGCCGAGTTCGCAGACCTGCTCACTGATCCCGAGGCGAACCGGACCGCCTCGGAATTCATCCACGACAAGATCCGCGAGATAGTGAAGGATCCGGTCACGGCGGAACTGCTGGTGCCCAAGTACCACCCACTCGGCGCCAAGCGCAGCGTGTTCGGCACCGACTACTACGAGACCTATAACCGGCCGAACGTGTCGCTGGTGTCGCTGCGTGGCGAGTCGATCGAGACGATGACCGAGAACGCGATCGTCACCTCGAAGGGCACCTACGAGGTGGACGCCATTGTGCTCGCGATCGGGTTCGACGCCTTCACCGGCCCGCTGTACGGGCTGAATATCACCGGCGCGTCCGGCGAGAAGCTGCAGGAGGCCTGGAGCGACGGTATCCGCTCCTACCTCGGGGTCATGGCCGCCGACTTCCCCAACTTCTTCATGGTCGGCGGACCGCTGAGTCCCGCGCTGGCCAGCAACGTGGTGGTGACGATCGAGCAGGCCGTCGACTGGATCGCCGACCTCATCGAGCACGCCCGCGACTCCAACGCCACGCTGATCGAGGCCACCCCTGAGGCCCAGGACGACTGGGTGGACATCACCGAGGGGACCGTCGCCCAGACGCTGTATGCCACGACCGACTCCTGGTATCGCGGCTCCAACATCGAGGGCAAGCCCAACACCTTCATGGGCTACGTGGGTGGCGTGGGCAAGTACCGCCGGATGTGCACCGAGATTGCCAAGCGCGGGTACCCCGGCATCCAGATCGACGGCGAAGCGCAGTCCCGCACCCTCGGCCCCATCCATCAGGAAATCTCATGAGTAAGACCGTGCACCGACGCTATGTCGCCTTCTCCGACGCACACTATGCCGGAAACCTGGTCGACGGTGCCTTCGCCCTGAAGTTGTTCGGTGACGTCGGCACGAACCTGTCGATCGAGATCGACGGCCACGAGGGGCTGTTCGCCGGCTACTCGTCCGTCGAGTTCCTCGCCCCGGTTCGTGGCGGCGATGTCGTGGAGGCCGAGGCCGCGCTGGTGAAAAAGGGCAACCGCAGCCGCACAGTCGATTTCGAGCTCCGGGTGATCTGCCGCGGTTCCGACGACACCGGCCGCTCGCAGGTCCTGGAGACGCCCCTGGTCGCGGTGCGCGCTCGCGGCACCGCGGTCATTCCTGCAGATGAGACGGAGTAGAAGCATGGAGCTGATCCACGACACTGGCTGGGCCGCAACGCCTGTCGCCGCTGAACCATCCCTGCGCGGTGACATCGACTGCGACGTGGTGATCGTCGGCGGCGGCGGGGGTGGCATGTCGGCCGCACTGCGCCTCGCGGAGAGAAGCGTTGACGTGGTCCTCCTCGAGGCGAAGACCCTCGGCTGGGGCGCGACCTCCCGCAACGCCGGATACATCACCAACTCCATCGCCGCCGATCCGGAAATGCTGGGCTTCCTGCTGAAGCGCGAACGGCTGCGCGACCTCTACCGGTACGCCGAGAACGCGGTGCACTTCGCCGAAGATGCCATCACACACCACGGGATCGACTGCGGCTACCAGCAGGAGGGGATCGTAATGGCCGCCGTGTCCAAGGGTCAGCTGCGGCACGCACGCCGCAACGCGAAGGTCATGGCCGCGGCCGGATCGTCGGCCGAATTCGTCGAAGGTCGCGCAGCAGGCCTCCCGGACGGCTTCCTCGGCGGAGTGCGTGAGGGCGTCGGCGGCACGCTCAACCCGGGGGAGTTCGTGCTCGGTCTGCGGGCCGCGACGATCGCGGCCGGCGTGCGTGTCTACGAGCACACCCTCGCCCGCGACGTCACGGACACCGGCGGCGGGGTCACCGTCGAAACACCGGACGGAAGAATTCGGGCTCGCAAGGCGCTGCTGACCACAAACGCCAACAGCAACGGCTTGTCCATCGCACCGAAGCACCTCGCCAGCCCGGTGTGGACGTCCCTGGTGGAGACCGAACCCGTCGCACCCGAGCGACTCGACGAGATCGGCTGGACTAGCCGTGCCCCGATGGTCACGCTGCACATGATCATCGAGAGCTACCGCATCACCCCGCGGGGCACGATCGTGTTCGGCACCCGCCGCGTACAGACCGGGCGGAACCCACTGCCCGACCGCACCCCCGCGCGGAACGTCGCAGACGATCTCGTCCGCGGATTCCACGACAGATTCCCGGGCCTGCGCGACGTCAAGCCGCAGCGGGCGTGGGGTGGCTGGATCGGCATGAGCTCCACCTGGCTCCCCGCCGCCGGCGAGGCCTCTGACAACGTGCTGTACTCGCTCGCCTGCAACGGCCACGGCTTCGCCCAAGCACAGTATGTGGGCCACCTGCTCGCGGACCGCATCGGCGGCGCGCCGCTGCACGACGACCTGGCGGCAATTTGGCACAGGCGCAAGCGCTTCTGGCCCAGCCTCGTCAGCGGCCCCGCGCTGTACGCGGCCTGGCTCGCCGACCGCGCCTCCGACCGCCTGGCAGCACTCACGAAATAACTATCGGCGTAAGCCACCTTCCAAGGAGATGCTCATGTCCATCAAAGAACTGCTCTTCGCGGTCTCGGACATCTGGATGATCGCCGTCGGATTCACCTACGGGATCAAGTTTATCCGGAACTACAAGAATTACCTGCTCGGCATCGAGTGGATCGTCGTCGCGACGTCGGGCACGAATTTCCTGCTCTACGGTCTCCTGAAGGCTGGTCACGACAGCCCGATGTATGCCTTCGCCTACTTCCTGGACGCCTTCTCCCGGTCGATCGGCATCACGCTCATCTTGGTCCTGGGGCTGATGAAGGTCACCCACCGGTACAAGCCGTCCGCGGCGGTGGACATCGGCGCGTTCGCCCTGGCGGGTGTGGTGGGTTTCCTCCTCAGCCATTTCGCGGAGGAGATCGGTCTGCCCGGCAAGTTCTTCTACATCGTGGTCAACGTGCTCACCACGATTTTCCTCATCTACTTCGTCAAGCGACTGTGGGGCATCGGCGAGCGCGGGCACGCGGCGTGGGCCGCCGTCGCCACCGCCTGCGGGTTCGTCATCGCGGCGACCTACGACTTCGTTTCCATTCCAGGGGACGACGCCGAGCACACGATCTTCTACATCTTCGCACTGTCCACGTGGGGCCTGCAGATGTTCGCGTACTACCGCGCCTACCGAGCATTCGACGCCTACAACAAGCGCGTCGACGCCCAGACGGTCAGCGGCAGCGCTCCAGCAACGGCGTAAGCGGCCGAACCCTCCGTGGTGATCGATCCATAGTCAGGAACCGAAATGTCAACGCATGTCATGCACGAAGAGACCACCGAGGTTGTCGTCGTCGGCGCCGGAATGTCGGGTCTGATGGCGGCCACCACGCTGGCGCCGGAGACCGACGTGGTGGTGCTCGAATCCACCGAGCGCACCGGTGGACGCGTCGAGACCGTCCGTCGGGGCGACTACTGGATCAACGTCGGCACCCAGTTCACCGAGGGCACCGGCACGCTGATCGATGCCCTCGACCGGCACGGCATCGAGATGGGCTCGCTCGCAGGCAAGAGCGTCGCGCTGTACTTGAACGGCGAGGTGGTCGACACCTCGAACCCCGTCGCGCTCATGTTCCGCACGCGGATGACCATGTTGGACCGTCTCGGGATGGCCATCGTCGGCGCGCGCATCCTCTCGGTCATGCCGTTCCTGGAGTCGCAGAGCCGTATCGCGCAACGGGTTCGCGCCAAGCTCGACACCATGCTGGCGTCATACCTGCTGAAGGGTGTCCGGTCGGAGTTGGCCGCCGCCGTCGTGCGGTCGTGGTCGGCGCAGTGGATGGGATGCGAGGTGGAGGAGACGGCCGCCACCCAGTTCGTCACGTCGGTGGGCCTCGCGCTGGCCGACCCGGAGAAGATCCCGAACTTCTCGCTGCCGGTGGGTGGCAATCAGACGTTGACCGACGTGCTGACGGAAGATCTCGGTGGCCGGATCCGGCTGAACTCGGTGGTGCGCTCGGTGCGGCAGGACGGTGACGGCGTGGTCGTCGACTATCACGACGGTGACCGACCGGTGCGGCTGCGGGCAAAGCGCGCGATCGTGACCGCACCCGCCGATATCGCCGAGCGAATCATCCCGGACCTCCCGCAGCAGCACCGGAATGCTTTCAACGACATCACCTACGGCCGGTACGTGATCGTCGGATTCTTCACCGACGAAGTCGGGCCGCAACGCTGGGACGACTACTTCGCTGTCTCGACACCGCAACTGTCGTTCCAGGCGATGTTCAACCACGCCGCGGCGATGCGGAACGGCGACGACCGTAGGCCGGGTGGAGCGCTGGCCTGTTTCGCCGGCGGCGCTCACGCCGACGCGTTGTTCGACCTCCCCGACGAGGAAATCATTTCGCAATTTGCGAAGGACCTGCTCGCAGTGTTCCCCGAACTGGAAGGGAAACTGGGCGAGGGCATCGTGCGACGGCACCGTCGGGTCGTGCCCTTCTGGGCGCCCGGGCGGAGGAACTCGCTTCCAACGTTGCGTGATCCGCTCGGAACCATCCACCTCGCCGGCGACTACCAGCTCGATCTGCCGTCGCTCGCCGACGCAGCGACGGCGGGCGAGCGAGCGGCGAAGGCCGTACTGGCGAGCCTGAACCAGGCCGCGAGAGACAGGACTCGGCAATCAGAGTTTGAGAAGTCGCTTCACCAGCTTGCCGGAGGCGCGGGGTAGTTGCTGCGTAGTCCGGGCACGCCCTCAAAACCGAACAACTCGGGGTCGACGCGATCGGCATCGACGGCTTCGAGTGCGCCGGACACCCCGGCGAGGACGATGTCCCGGGCTCGTGCTGATCCCCGCCGCGGCCCGGGCACTGTCCGTCCCGATCATCGCGAGCGGCGGACTCGCCACCGGCGCCCGGCCACCGGGCCACGTGACCCATTCACCACTGCTGCAACACTTCGAGGGAGAGGCCCCAGTGAGCTTCAAGAGCCCGTTTCCGGACGTTGAGATTCCGAACCTCAGTGTCTACGATTTCCTCTTCGGCCAGGTCGATCCGGCCGATGGGGACCGGCCTGCGCTGATCGACGGTGCCTCCGGCGCGGTCACCACGTACCAGTCGCTGGTCGCCCAGATCAACGGGGTGGCCGGGGCGCTGGCCGCGCGCGGTCTCGCCGTCGGCGAGGTGGTGGGTCTGCACTCGCCGAACGTTCCCGCGTTCGCGTCGGTGTTCCACGGGATCCTCCGGGCCGGTGGTGTCGCGACCACCATCAACGCCCTCTACACCGCCGAGGACATCGCCAAGCAGCTCACCGACTCGAAGGCGAAGTTCCTGTTCACCGTCTCCCCGCTGCTGCCGCAGGCCAAGGCCGCGGCCGCGAAGGTCGGGATTCCGGTAGAGAACGTGATCGTCCTCGACGGCGCCGACGGGCACCCGTCGCTGAAAGATCTGCTGGCCGAGGGCGCCCCCGCCCCCGACGTGTCGTTCGACCCGGCCACCCAGCTGGCGGTGCTGCCGTATTCGTCCGGGACCACCGGCCGGCCGAAGGGCGTGATGCTCACGCACCGCAACCTGGTGGCGAATGTCTGCCAGATCAACCCGCGGATGGGCATCGGCGCCGACGACAAACTGCTGGCGGTGTTGCCGTTCTTCCACATCTACGGGATGACGGTGCTGCTGAACGCGGCCCTGTACAACCGGGCGAGCTTGGTGACGATGCCGAAGTTCGACCTGGTCGAATTCCTGTCGATCGTGTCCGGGCAGAAGTGCACGTATGTGTTCATCGCCCCACCGGTCGCGGTGGCGTTGGCCAAGCACCCGCTGGTCGACGAGTACGACCTGTCGAGCGTGCATTCGATCTTCTCCGGCGCCGCCCCGCTCGATCAGGAACTGGGCAAGGCCGTCGCCAACCGGCTCGGCTGCCGGGTGCGGCAGGGCTACGGGATGTCGGAGATGAGCCCTGTCTCGCATGCGATTCCGTTCGACCGCGACGACATCGCCCTGGACTCGGTGGGGCCGTCGATCGCGAACATGGAATGCAAGCTGGTCGACCCGGCCACCGGCGAGGAGGTCGCCTACCCGGCCGACGGGGTCAGCGAACCGGGTGAGTTGTGGTGCAAGGGCCCGAACATCATGGCCGGGTACCTCGGCAACGACGAGACCACCGCGGAGACCCTGGATGCGGACGGGTTCCTGCACACCGGCGACATCGCGACCGTCGACGCCGAGGGCGTCGTGACGATCGTGGACCGGATGAAGGAGCTGATCAAGTACAAGGGCTACCAGGTGCCGCCCGCCGAACTGGAGGCGTTGCTGTTGACGCACCCGCAGATCGCCGACGCCGCCGTCATCGGTGTCCTCGACGACGAGGGTGAGGAGGTGCCGAAGGCGTTCGTCGTAAAGCAGCAGGGCGCCGAACTCGACGAGGCCGCGGTCATCGGGTTCGTCGCCGAGCGGGTGTCGCCGCACAAGAAGGTCCGCAAGGTCGAGTTCATCGACCTGGTGCCGAAGTCCGCCGCGGGCAAGATCCTCCGCAAGGACCTACGCGCCGCCGAAACTGCCGGGAGGTAGGCCCTCCGACAAGACACACACCGACCGACCACTACCGCCACACTCATCGACGGTGTCCTGCAGCTGCCCATCTCCACGGCGGCCGCAGGCATGTCGATGGATTTCACCCAGATCGACGAGGCCACCGAGGCCGTGCGCCTCGGCTTGCTCGACCAAATTGTCGCCGACGACGAGATCCACACCGAGCGCCCCAGAGCGCCATGCTCGACGGTATAAGGGAGCCGCCGCCAGCGTGAACGCAGCATCTGCGCTGCCACACGTGTTCGTGCAGCATCGAGTCTGTAGGTGTCGTGAGGGGGTTCGAGGCTACCGTAGCTCGCATCGTTCAGGCTACCGTCAGCGATATCCTGGAAACACGTCATCGAGAGGCTGAACGTGCAGATTTCATCGAACACATCGCGGACCGGATGAATCGATCCGGACGATGTCCGATATCGATCCGTTCGAGACCCATCGCGATGTGACCCCGTCGGTCGCGTCGGAACTGGCGGCTGACGGATTCGACGACGCCCGGGAGATCGGGCGTGGAGGCTTCGGTGTCGTGTACCGGTGCACGCAACCTGCACTCGACCGGACCGTCGCCGTGAAGGTGCTCACCAACGATCTCGCGGAGGAGAACCGGGAGCGCTTCTTTCGCGAACAGAGGGCGATGGGCCGCCTGACCGGCCACCCCAATATCGTCAATGTCTTCCAGGTCGGGGTCACCGACAGCGGACAACCATTCATCGTGATGCCGTACCACCGGCAGGGCTCCTTGGACGAACGTATCCGACGGCACGGTCCGTTAGGTGTGGACGACGTACTGCAGTTGGGGGTGAAACTTGCAGGCGCGTTAGAGGTTGCCCACGGCGAGGGCATCGTCCACCGCGACATCAAACCGGCGAATATCCTCCTCACCGACTATGGTGAGCCGGCGCTCACAGACTTCGGGATCGCGCATATATCCGGCGGGTTCGAGACCGCGACCGGCATCGTCACCGGTTCACCCGCGTTCACTGCGCCCGAGGTCCTCGGCGGCGCGGCCCCGAGCCCCGCCTCGGACATCTACGGACTCGGAGCCACCCTGTTCTGCGCAGTCACCGGCCACGCTGCATTCGAGCGCCGCAGCGGCGAACAGTTGGTCGCCCAATTCATCCGCATCACAACGGAATCCGCACCGGATCTTCGGGATCACGGCATTGCCGACGATGTCGCTACCGTGATCGAGCAGGCAATGGCCAGTCGCCCCGAGGACCGGCAACCCTCAGCCCTAGCGTTGGGCGAGAATCTGCGCGAGATCCGACGTAGCCGCGGGATATCTGCAGACGACATGGCGCTCCACGTGCGACCCGCCCCGGAAACAGAACCACCACCGCAGGAGAGGATTCACCTGAACCCTTCCCACCACGAGAGGGGGAATCTCCCCCTGGATTTGTCCAGCTTCGTCGGTCGCAGGCACGAGATCACCGAGGCGAAGAATCTACTGGCGTCGTCACGATTGCTGACGTTGGTCGGAATCGGCGGAGTCGGGAAGACACGTCTCGCACTTCGGCTTGCAACGACTATCCGCCGCGAGTTCGCCGACGGAGCATGGTTCGTCGAGCTCGACGAGGTCCGCACTGCGTCCCGATTGATCGACGTGGTGGCGTCCACGCTTGGTTTGCGGGACCAAACTGACCGGTCGCTACGCGAGATTCTGCTGGACTTCCTGTCGTCGCGAGAACTGTTGCTGGTATTGGACAACTGCGAGCAAGTGGTCGACGCGGTGGCCGATCTCGCGACGGTTCTGCTGCAGCAGAACCCGAATCTGCGCATCCTCGCGACAAGCCGCGAACCCCTTGCAATTGCCGGGGAGGCAGCACTGCGCGTTCCCCCACTCACCGTCCCCGACCCCGACCGCGAGCCGTCCCTGCAGGGTCTGCCCCGCTACGACGCCGTCTCGCTGTTCACCGAACGCGCCACCACGGCGGTATCGACCTTCGCGTTGACCGATGCCAACAAGTCCGCTGTAGCGCGGATTTGTCACCGGTTGGACGGGCTGCCGCTGCCGATCGAATTGGCGGCGGCGCGTTTGCGTGCGATGTCGCCCGAACAGATTCTGCAACGGCTTTCCGACCGCTATGCGTTGTTGACTCGCGGAAACCGAGGCGCGCCTTCGCGCCAGCAGACGCTTCGGTTGTGCGTCGACTGGAGCTACGACCTATGCACCCCGCTCGAGCAACTGACGTGGGCACGACTGTCGGTGTTCCCCGGCAGCTTCGAACTGGATGCCGCAGAACACGTGTGCGGGGAGAACATGTCGCCGGAGGCGTTACTGGACTCACTGGCATCCCTCGTCGACAAGTCGATCCTGATCCGCGAAGAACACGACTCCCTGGTCCGCTTCAGACTGCTCGAGACCCTCCGTGCCTACGGCAGGGAGAAGGCCCAGCACAACGGTGACTACCACGACCTGCGCCGGCGGCACCGAGATTGGTACCGCCAGCTGGCTCGCACCGCCGAGGACGAGTTCATCGGTCCCAGGCAGCTCGAGTGGATGGAGCGACTGAGCAGTGAGCAGCCCAATCTGCGGGACGCGATGGATTTCTGCCTCGCCGAAAGTGATGCCGATGGGGGACCTAGCGGGTGTTGTGTTCTTACTGAGGGTGGAGGGCGAGAGGAATGACTCGGGTCCTACAAACAAGAGAGGACTGATTGGTTTCAGAATGTGAAGTTGGATGTGACCTGTGTTTCGATGCATCTCACCGTCACGCCAACTGAACGCGAGTTCGCCGTTCCGGATCAAGATCGGCTGACCCGATCTTTCGATACGCCATTGGTTACCGGGTCCGTGCCAGAATTCCCATGTGCCCTCGTCGACGTCGCCCGTGCGAGTGACGTATCGATAGCTCAAGGACGCCGAGGTATAGAGCATGTCGCTGGCCGCATGACGGCCCATCAACTCGACCCACGATGGAGTGCTTACGGTCATACTCTGCAACGATACGGTCGAGAACCTACGTGTGGTCGCAGGAGCGATCCTGGACCGGTCATCGATCCGCTTACGGTCTAGATTGCGGCGTTCGAGGCAGCCTCGCGGCTCATGCTGTCAGTACTGTCGGTGGGACCGTCCGCGGTAGGTCCCACCCGGAAAGCTGGGTCTTCAGCCGAGACCTAGCTTCGGAGCTTCGGAGCTTCGGAGCTTTGGATCGACTGGGCGAATGAAGGACAATCAGCTCAATCACGCTGGAGGACAACCACATGAGTGGCACTGAGAAGGATGCCTCAGAACCTCGCGACCTGATGCGAGATGTCCGGCAGGTCGCGCAGATAGTCTGTGGCGTCGCCCTGAGCGTCGCATATTGGTGGGCTTCGGCTTGGGTGGTTCCGCAGGATCTTTACGGACTGCATTGGTCTGTCACTGTCCTGGTATTTCCGCTGATCACAGCGCTGATGGTTGCCGGTGTTGTGTACGTGACGCTTAGGCAGTTGAGGATGGCAGTGGTGGCTTTCCTGGTCGGGATCCTGGTAGTTGGCTTTCTTGCGTTGGTTTTCAACGTGACAATGGGTACGCAGTGATCCAGGGTGCGGCGCCTCGGACGGCACACCCAACGATTCCTGAATGACGATCGCTGACCGAGATTCCGGGGCTCATCGGCGGCGGGATGGCGGACACTGCATTCATGGACTTCGCCCATGGCTTGTGGTGGTGAGCAACCGATGACAGCCAACGATCAGAGGTGGCGCCCGCGTCGGCGCTTGCGGCTGCTCGCGACGGATACCGCGATCCAGGACGGACAGATTCCGCGTCCGACGGTCGGAGAGGTCGGCCGGTTCTGGCTGCTGTTCAACGAGGTCCCGCCCGACGACGATGATCTGACACTGTCGACGATCGAGGCCGACGCCGAGCCCCTGGGCCCTCCGGTACTCCAACCGTCCCTCGATTCCCCACGCCCGTCCCCGCGCTGGTGGGAATGGAGAATCCTGCTGCACGGTGACGGGTGGGAGGCAACCTGGTACAGCCGACGACCGGCCGTGGGACGGGTGCGGCTGACCGGGCGCCTCGTCGGCGATTTCTCCTATGCCACTACCGGATCAGCACGTGGCCGTGTCCTATCGGCGCGCCGTATCTCGGCGGCAGTGCACCATGAGAGTGGGGTGCTGGCCGAACTGGACCTCGACGACGTGCCTCCGCCACCGCTGCGCCCGTCAATCGTGCCGGCGACAATTTCCGCTTACGGCCATCAGTTGTGGGTGGCCGACCATGAGCTGCCGCAGGTCGTGCGCCTCGACGACCAGGGCCTCACCGAATTCGTGCTGCCGGGCCGGATCTACCCGAATCCGTCCGGGCACCCCTGGCGAGTGCATGCCGATGCAGAAGGGTGCTGGGCAGCCGGATGGGACGGGATCTACCGCTGCGCCAACAGTGGAAACGCGCGCCGGCTCAGCGATCGGTCGGTCGGCACCTAGACCACGCTCGATCGGATGTTGCTCACCTGCACCGGCGACAAGGACCGAACACTATTGGGGTTGTGGCATCCCGATGGCAGCCACACCGAGATCGACGCCCCCGCCGGCCAGGTCATGGCGGTCACCAAACGGCCTGATGGGTTCTGGGTACTGGTCCGGCAGCGGACCGGATTGCCCCGTACCGGCTTCGTGGTAGCGGTCGACCTCGACGGAGCCCTGACGATCGGCCCGGAGATCGAGGATCTCGACAACGACGCCGTACTCACCGCTGACCCGCCGCAGCTGTTCGATCTGCGCGGCATCATTCGCGCGCTCCACCCCGACCTGACGGTAGGCGAACCGATGCCGGGTCCGGTCTCCGGATTCCGTGCCGGCACCGCCGACGGCTGGGTCTGGATCATGCACCACGACCGGGAGCGGGCCCTGTTCGACAACCGCCGGTACTGGCACCTCACACTGGTCGATCCATTCACCCAAGACATACTGACCCGCGTCGAGGTTCACACCCCCGATCCGGACGTCGCGGTCGATGCATCGGGGACGGTTTGGGTCGCCGAAAAGGTTCTCGTCCCCGCGTACTCGCCTTCAGGCATCCTCCCGCCGCCGCTCCAAGTGGCAGACCTGCTTGACAACACCCGGACCCAGCGACAAACACGTCAGGGATAGGCCAGGCCAGGCAAAGCCAACCCGCATGTGCCCGTTTACCCCGTTTACCGAACCTGCACCGGGACGAGATCGGCGCCCAGCGCGCACCGGAAGGGTCAGGCGCTCGTCCCAAAAGCGGATCTCGTTCCGGGGACGGGCCGCATGGATGTCGTCCGCCTTAGTACTCGTCCTTGAATGCCGCGTGCAGTCGATCGACGTCAGCACCGTAAGTGTGTGATGCGTGCGAGAGTGTGCGTATCACGGCGGCCAGTGGGTTTGGGTCGAGTGCGCTGAAGTAGGCCGGGATGGCGTGATAGGGGAGGCTTCCCCCGCCGTGGTCGAACGGTCCGCGCAGCTCGTGGAACGGTCGGATCGGTTCGTCTTTGTCGTTCTCACGGTCGGTCTGCCACCTGGCGGAGACGTGCTGGATGTCCTCGAACGGGGCAGGTGGTGGTTGGTCGCTACTGAGTGCGGTCAGTGCTGGAGCGACCCATTCGCGGTCAGCGAGGCCGGCGTATTCGTACGCGCGAATTGCGCACCAACGGGCGGCCTTCCGCTGCGTTGGCTCATCCATCTCGATGATTCTTCGCATCAGATCTGCGTCGTAGGCGAGGAGCTGATCGGCCCCTGGGATATGTGTGATCGGGGCAAACCCCTGGGCGACCCATTCGGCCTCGGCAAGTTCTTCGGCCTGAACAGATGTTCGTATCAGAGCGTTCAGGTCGTTGTCGTCGCCAGCGCGGTCGTCTCTGAACGTGACTGCGTGGCCGCCTACTGGCTGAAGCGTGGCCGCAGGATCTTGGCCTTCCAGTGAGTCGCAGACCATGTCTTCGATCGTGTGCGGGGGATCTCCGTCGATGACGGGCTCCTCACGGTCTAGCAGGTCGCGGTCCTCGTCATCGCGTTCCGTCTCGAAGTCCACTGCGCGAACATTACGGGCTCGATACATGAGAACGTGTTGCGGTGAGGCAGATAGGTCCTGCCACTCGAAATCGACGTACTCGCCAGGTAGCAGCTCGGGAGTGCCTTCCGCATCCAAGATCTCGCCGGCCTCAACCCAGCAACCGCCCGGTGTCTCGGTAGCGTCGAGAACTCCCCATTGGCCGTGCCAAACGCGAACAGTCCCTCGAACCGGCAACGCGACCTCCAGTTCTTATCGCAGATGGACATTGACAGCACCGAGCGGACTCACTGCAAGCACGTGCCGGACAACGATCGGTGACCGGTTCTCCCGGTTCCCCGAGTGCATATGGCACTGTGAGCGGATGGTTGAGGCCGAGTGCAGGAGTGATCCGTACGGGTTGCAGGCGTCGTCGAGAGGTGGTGTTGCCCGCATTATGGCGTTGGCCGCGGTCATTCCTGGCTGCCTCATGCAGCACCGCACCGCAGTATCCGGGTGCGAATATCGAAACGCTGCCCGCGAATGCCGTAGGAGCCGTGTCCCTCGGCGGCCTCACCGTCGAATCATCCGGTGGTCGGACCCTGGTGTTCGTCTTCGACGAAAGCGGAAACGTCGTCGGCCGTATGGAAAACGGACGCGTCGACGGCAACCAGGTCGTGGCCTCACGCCACAACGTCGTCACCGCTTCCTCCCGGGCAGTGACCACACTGACCGACACCGCCCGCATCGATACCCCGATCACCGAGCACACCGTTGCGTCGATCTCGAATAACCCGGACAGCGGCGCCACCACGATCTGGTTCAACAGCGGCCGCTCGAACAGCTACGTGTCCGTCAGTGCCGAACACTGGATTCTGCACGGGTCCGTTCCCGGCATGGTCCGCACGACGGCCTACTGCGGTGACCGTCACTTCGCGGTCGTCGATAACTGGCGGGCTGTTGATGCTCCCATCCCGAATCGGCTGTACGAGCTGCCGCCCGGAGGAGAGCTGGTGGTGCGGGGTGCATGGGACAGCCCGAGCGATTTCAGCCCCGCCTCACGCACATCGGTCTGCTCGCCAGACGGACAATCGATCCTCGCCCTCTACGGCACCTACCGTTACGGAATGGATGAGACCGTCGGTCCTGCTATGACCCTGGTGACGATCGATGTCGTCGACGGATCGCGAATCGAAACGCCACTGGTGATGCCCGAGGCTCGTGGTGGTGCCATTCGCGGAACCATGGCGGTTCTGGGCGATCGGTTGTTCTGGCTCAACGAGGACGCAGACGTGCTGTCGGTTTCCGTTGCGGGATCGCCCACGGTAACCCATGAATGGACAATTCCCGAGGGTGCCGACGCCACCGTAAGCTCGGTGAGCGGCTCCGTTGTCACCGCCGTCAACTACAAGGGCCGTCCTGTGTTCTCCCAGTACGACCTGCTCACCGGAAATGCTCTCCGGGACCCGATCGAGTTGCCGTGGCTGGAATCGATCGTCGGATCCCCAGCCGGTGACACCACCTATGCGATCTCGAGTGTCACCGCCACCCCATGACCTGAGAGCGATCGGTTATCGCTCAGTCTCGTACGTGGCTGTCAGTACCCGAATCTTCGCGATGTGGTGCAGTAGGACCATGGCCTGGGATCCCGAAACGACAGATAGCCAGGACTGGACCGAGCGCGGCCTCCGATTGGCAGCCGATACCACCGCCGGCACCTGGATCGTCGAACACGTGCACAACTTCGACCACACCGTCGCCGCCCTGGTGCCACCCGTATTCCCCGCGTACGCCCGAATCTTCCACCCCGCAACCACCCTTGACGACGAGCCGGTGCGTTGGGCAGCTGTCGCCGAAGCCGACGGCACCCTCGCGCACCCCGTCATGGACTGGGGGTCCATCGTGGGCAGCTGGCACACCAGCGAACAGGAGGGTCTATGGCACGACGCCCCGGTCACCGGCTCGTTGCCTGCGCGAACAACACGCGCGCTGGCCGACATTCTTCGGCGGTTCACGTCCACACCGGAGCTGTGCTGGTTCGCCCACTGGGAAGGATCCGGATTCCTCACCGTTCCGTCGAACTACGCGCAGCTGCCCATGCCCAACCGCAGGATGGCCCTGTTCTCGGGAGGAATCGATCTGGCTGATATCCGGTTCGGGGCCAATAAGTGGTTCCCGGACGGGATGAGCCCGCATCTGTGGTGGCCCGATGATCGGGCATGGTGCGTGGCGACGGACATCGACCTCATGACGACGTATGTGGGAGCATCGCGCGATTGCGTAGATGCCGTTGTCGCTGCCGGCGACCTCGAAGCGCTGCCCGTGACACCCGATCAGAGAATCACCTGGGACAGTGACACAATCAACCCGCTGCCTTCGAGTCCGTCGGGCCTGTGACCCCTCCGCAAGCCGATCGCCGACCGAACACCGATCCTTGGCAACTCCGAGCGCTACCTACCGATTCGTTCGACGCGCCAAGGTGGGATCTCCCGCCGCGGCCTGACCTTGATCGCACGGAATTTGTATCCGTCCTGATCGATGACCGACTCCCATTCGAAGTCGACCTGCTCGCCGACGTCGAGACCACGGATTCCTCCGCCGATGCTGAAGCTGTCGCCCGGCTGGGCGTTGATGACTTCGTCGGGGTGTAGGGCGCTGTAGAAGGTCCAACAACCGCCCGGTGTGTCCGCAGAGTCGATGACTCCCCAGCCTTCGTCGTCATCCCACGTGGTGACGACGCCGCTCGCTGGGGTGCCGATCCGGGGCGGGATCGTGTCGTCGAGGTCGGTAATCTCGTGGGCACTGCCGTCGGGATCGATATGCCAAGCCCTGGAGCTGAACGGCCCCGGCCGCGTGTAGGGCTCGGTGCCGACTGGCCATGCGCGCACCGTGTGAAAGTCGTAACCGTCTGCCGGCTCGTCGAGTTGATGCCACTCGAACTCGACTTCCTGACCTTCAGCCAAACCGGGGAACCCAGGAACCGCTACGGATATCCATGGAGTCCAGCTACCGCCGGGGGTGTGTGCGGAGTCGATCACGCCCTGCATACCCCGCACGTCCCAACTGCGGACCACTCCACGGCTCGTCATGACCTCAGTATGTCCAAGACCGCTGGTGGCCGGCGAGCGGAACCCGAAAGCCGAACCACCAGCGGGACGAGATCGGCGCGAGCGCATGTCCGGCTGCCGGCGACGCTCGTCCCGGAGCGGGATCGCTGAACGGTGGCCCGATCGGCTGATCCACGAGCGTCAGGTCCTGGGCGTGGTGACTATTGTGCGGGTTGGTATCCGGGAGATTTTTGGGTTCTGCGGAGTGCAAGATTCTCTCCGTGTGCGGCGGCGAGTGCCGCCTGCAGGCGGGTGATTTCGGCCTTGGCGTCGCGGAGCTGGCGGGTGAGGGTGAGCACGATGACGGGGGAGGGCAGAATTTTCATCACAGTGACGTAAGTGCCCGAGCGGTTCCGGTTCCGAAAACTTCTCCGACTGAACCGGATGGCGTGCGCAGCGTGGCATCGTCAGCAAGCGAGCGCCCAGACGCTCCGTGGCCGCGACAGCAGGCGAGGATAGCTAACACCGCTACGCTAGCTAGCAACGCAATGGAGAGTTGCATGGGCGGCAATGCTGGGCGCCCGTCTTGTGGCTCATGGGTATTGACCACCCTGGCAGTGACTTCTCGTGGCGCGTGGATAGTGGTGGAGCCGGTCGACGGCATCGACGGAGACTGTGTTCGCCGTTGAGGGAGAAAGCAGCAGTTACACGCCAGGCATTGTCGAGTACGAGAGTTCGCGGACGAGAACGTTGTCGAGTTCTGTGCAGACCTCGAAGCATTTCGAGGAGAATGGGCGGTTTGGTGTTGGTGCGCAGCTCATTTCGTGTCCGTGTCCGCTCAGAGGTCCCATAGTGCGAGCAGCGCGGTCCGCAGGCTGGGGGAGCGGACGTAGTGATCGGTCCGCAGCCGTGAGCCGGGGTGCCCGAGGTCGGTGAGCGCCTTCTCGGCGTCGGTGAGGGGCACGGGTGGCAGGTCGGTGCGGGTGCGCAGGAAGAACAACATCGCTCCGCCCGACCGTGGGATCCGCATCGGATCGGAGATCACCACGGCCGGCGGGTAGATCCATTCGTCGCCGGTGTCGACGAAGACGATCACGTCGCCGCGCCGAATGGTGCCGGGTGTGTCGAGGCGGAGCGAGTCGAGCTGGTACTTCACCACCGGGCCGCCCGCGGCGTTGTGGCGGCCCCGCTGGTTGTCGAGGACCTGTTGTTCGGTGTCGGTGGGTTCGTAATCGACGGCGTGTTTGACGAACATCCGGCGCACCGGGGTGGGCAGGAAATCTGTTTCGGTGCGGACGCGGCCGGTGACCCCGGGCAGGGGGACGGCGCGGCCGATCTCCCACTCGAGGATCGCGTCGTCGAGGAACACCTGATCGACCTCGGTGATCTCGTCGAGGCTGTCGATGAACGTGCGGACACCGGCGACGATGTCGGGGTCGTCGGTGATGATCACGGCGTCGTCGGCGAGGGTGGAGTTCTCGGACGCGTTCGCCGACCCGATCACCGCCCGGGTGTTGGTGGCGATCACCTTGGCGTGCAGGGTCGGTGATGACAGCACCCGCACCCCCTTGTTCAGGTAGTAGGTGAGGGCGGCGGGGGAGGTGGCGTGCGCCCGGAGAGCGGCCTTGGAGGCGTTGACGACCAACAGGTCCCCGGCGCGCAGCGGGAGCAGTTCGGGTGCGTCCTGGCCGAGGTAGCCGATTGCGGCGTACCGGGCGCCGCGGGTGCGGATGGCGCGGGTGATGTGCGGCCACGGGCTCGGCCCGTGGAAGGTGGTCCCCATACCGACAGACGGTAACCGGCGCGCCTTGGGTGTGGTGCCGGTCCCGGCAACGCTAAAAGAAGCTGAAGGGGGGCGCCGCCGGTCCGTCGCTCCCGGCGCGCGTCGACAGTCGCGTGGAGCGGGCTGACCGCGGTCGCCCCAAGTGCAGCGATTCGACCGAGTCTCAGCTGAGGAAAATGTGTCCGTACCGGCCACAACGGTCGGTCCAGCACTCTTACGCTGTGAGCACCACGACACCAGCGAGAGAAGGATCATGAGTTACGAAGCGATCTACGACGGGGTCCGCTATCCGCTCGCCGACGCGGCCGCCGCGCACGGCCTCGAGGACGCTGTCAGAGGCATCTTCGAGAACAACGGCAACGGCGGATTCGTCGGTTTTGTCAGCCAAAACTCGACGGTACGCCTGCTGATTACACCGGCGACTCCGATTGCGATTCGCGGCAGTGACGAGCCGAACCCGAGCATCGTCTACCGCTGGTAACCCCACCCAGAGCCGATACCCCCACGGACCGCGACGGTACCTGGCGTCCTCACCGATCGAGGTGTCACAACACTTTCCGCAACGATCCACCGGTCAGCAGAAGGAGGATAGGGTGCCCAGCCTCATCTTTGGGCGGCGTCACCTACGGCATCAGCCCCACCAGATTCGAGGCCACCCGCGAACTGCTCTCCCGCTTCGCCGAGGGACACACCATAGGAGTGACCATGTCCCTCACCCACGGCGGCGCTCGACACCACCTCTACATCACACCCGGGGTGCCCATCACGCTGGTGGAGTGACGAGTCCGGCCGATCATCGACTCCGGTTTCGCGAGAAGGCGCGTAGTCCAGGGACCGTGCGTGACTCCGTGTCTCGGATCCCTGCACACACCGTACTGACCTCTACTTGCATTTATGCAAGCAAGTTCGCGCGCGTAGATGCGTGCAAGCAGGCACGTAGTGGGTAGGATGACTGAAACCGAAGTAGCACGGGCGAAGACGAGTGGGTGGGTGGGTATGGCGAAGACGGGAAATGCCGGGGGCGGTGCCCGCCGCGCGACCGGGGGCGGGCGCGGCGGTGCCGCTCGGTCGGGGAAGGAAGGTCCCGATCAGGGCGTCTCGGGGTCGGGAACGCCGAGTCCGGAGTTGACGGTGAAGCTGGAGCCGCGGAAGGGGCCGACGAAAGTTCCGCTCAACACCCGGGTCTTGGCCTCGACGGAGGCCCGGTTGAACTGGCTGGTGAACCACCGCCAATCCACGGTGACCAACGTCGTGGACGTCGCCCTGCAGGAATTCTTCGACCGCTACCGCGTCCCACCGGCCGATCTCGACGGCCGGATCGCCGAGCAGGAGTCATGAGCTCCCCGTGGGAGCAAATTCCCCTGTTCACACTGCCCGACACCACCCCGACGACGCCCCCCGAATCCTGCGAAAAAGACGGTTCCCCCAACTCAACCGATCAGGCGGGTGTCACCGACGAGGCGGGCTCCGAACCGGCGGTTGCCACACACCCTGAATTCCACGAGCAGGGGGACGCTGACTCGCACGAGCGGGGGGACGTCGCCGAAGCTCCTACGAGCCCGGGGTCTCCCGAGCTGGTCAGCGCTGAGGCCGATGGCGACGTGGCCGACCCGCGGGTGTGGGAGGCGCTGCCGGCGGGGGAGGCCGCGGATGGGCATGCGTTGATCGTGACCGCGGCCGGGACGTATACCCCGTCGGGGCGGGAGCTGACCGGTCCGGTCGATTCACTCGAGAAGCTGGACAAGCTGATTCGCTGGGCGTCTTTGACCCCGTTGGGTGCACCCCGCACAGATCTGGGTCGTCGGGGTGGCTGCGTGTGAGCTACTCGGGTGGGTCATCGATCCGGGCAGTGAGGACGACGTCGACGACATGGAAGCGTTGCGGACCCGCGCCGCATCCGAGTTGACCGCCACCCTCCACGCCACCCTGCCCCCGTTGCTCGGTGCGGGGTGGGAGCTGCGCGGGGAACCCGGGCATGTGGTGCACCTGTCCCGCACGATCGGGAACTTCACGTCGATGGTCGATGTGGTGATCGAACCGTATGTGTGGACCTATTGGAACAAGGACTTCGGCTGGCACAACCGGGTCGGCGATATGGGTGTCCTCGGCTCACCGACAGCGGGAACCTATCTTCCGGACGACGACCTGTCTGCGGCGCGGGAGTTGGGTCGCCGGCTGGCATGGTGCGCGCAGCATCTCGGGGTGCTCCCCGGGCCGACCCCGGCCCGCACCGGCGCCGCGATCATCGACAAGATCAAACGCGAACGCACCCGCAGCGGTAAGGGCATCGTGGTGACGACCGCGGGTCCGGTGCCGCCGCTCGACGGGGCGCCGCGTGGGGATCTCGAGCCCGCGGTCGGCTGGACCCGGATCCCGGAGGCGAGTGATCTCGAGGATGCGGACCGGTTGGTGTCGATCGACCAACGCGCCGCCTATTTGGCCTCGGCCGGGATGCTCGAACTCGGCTACGGGCAACCGAAGCATCTGACCGGTGGGGCGGCGGCCGCCGCAGCATCAGGGGAGAAGGGCGCCCCGTTCGGGTTGTGGCGGATCACCCTGCCCGCGGGGCAGACCTTGTCGCTGCCCGAGAAATTGCCGTTGCCGCACCCGCACATGCTCGCCGATCAGCCGGTGCAGACCTGGGTCACCACCGTCACCCTCGATGCCCTTCGGGAGCCGGTCGCGGACGGTGGGATCGGCGCCGATCTCGACGACCTCGACATCACCGAGGCGTGGGTGTATCCGCAGCAGGGGCGGGTGCTGGACAAGTGGGCGAAGATCCTGCGCGAGGCCCGCAAGACGGCGGTGGACACCCGGGATGCGGCGATGAAGGGGTTCGTCGGTGCCTGCTACAAGGGGTACATCGGGCGGATGGTGAACTCGGACATGTGGACCGCGACCCGGATGCAACATCACCACCAGCCGTTGTGGCGGGCGTCGATCATTGCGCATTGCCGGTGGCGGGGCCGCCGCGTCGCGATGCGCATCGCCCGCGAGCACCATCGTTGGCCGGTCCGCACCGTCACCGACTCCTGGGTGTACCTCCTCCCAGGTGGGAGGACATTGCCGACCCGAGCGGCGCGCTGGGAAAGATGACGGTGGAAAAGGACGTGGCCCTCACCGACACCCTCCTGCACGCTATGGCCTCGGCGGCGGATGTGCACGAGGTGAACCTGGCGATCAAGGCCGCCTTCGCCGACCACGAGGACGCCGACGACCACGAGGACGCCGCCGACGACGAACCCGAGGGGGTGCTCTGATGGCCCTGCATCTTCCCAAACCCCGCACCACGAAACCGGCCCAATAGGCGGTCGGGCTCGACGGCCTCAAAGTGTCCGTCGCCAACGCTGCGACTAGTGGGGTGGAGAAGTCGAAGCAGGTCAAAACCGGGGACTGGCCGGACTGACCAGCAAGGTCTCCGTCAAGCAGTTGCGCACCGAACTCGGCAACGAGGGTTTACGTCAGGCGGCGATCGATGCCGGCCGCACCCCGCCGTCGGACCGCACACTGCGCCGGTGGGCGCAACAAGGCCGGATCCCGCATGCGGATGTGCTCGAGCGGGCGCAGCGGCGGGCGGCGATCGAGCGTCTCGGTGGTATCGATGCGGTGGCCGCGAAGATCGGACGGTCTCGCTCGGCGGTGTCCCGGTACCGGTCGGGGGAGACGAACGAGTTACGTGCGGACGCGAGCAAGAAACTCAAAAATGTTCGGGCCGAGGACATCATGGCCCGGGCTGGGGTGTTACGCCCCGATGGAACACCGAAGACCGCGGTCATCCGGGTCAAGGGTGGGGTGATGGTCCGCAACGGTGCCGACGAGGGCTACGACTACCGGGTCCGGACCCTGGACTTCGCGAACTCCGACACCCCGTTCACCCCCGAGGAGTCCCGTGAACTCGCCGCCGCGCTGGCGAATGATGATCATGCCCGGGTCGTCGCCTTGCTCGAGCGGCATGCCACCCTCGACTACCCGGAGAACAAGGGCTTCGACAGATACAGCGACCAATTCGGATTCCACTTCGACCACATCGACTCCGTCCACATCGACTGGATCTGACAGTTCCTCCACTTACCCCGGCTGGACGCCGGAATTTTACAGGGCTGCTGGATATTTCAGGACGCTGTGTCCCTCACCTTGACCAGGGTGTGGCCCCGGCCAGGACAGCGGTCTGCCCACCACGTGGGTCAACTACCACTGTCCGCCGGATGGAGGGGCGAGCGCCCATTGGCGTCCGGAGACAAGGGCGGTGGGATGTCTATCCGGCAGGCCTTGCTGGTTCGTGGGCCCCGTGGGCGTGGGCCGGGGAGACCCGAGGGCGGCAAGTGGACGCCTCTCGTCGTCGGGCAATGCGTTGGCTCGCCACTTCTTCACCGCCCGGTAGAGCCACTCGCCTACCTGTTCACCGTCGGCGGTGACATAGTTCGCGGGAACGAGTGCGTCGCCGTGCTCTTCGCGGTAGGCGGCGATTTCGGCAAGCATCCGTCGCCGCTTGCCGTCGGCCGGTGACACGGCAGGAAGAGGAAGATCGTCATCACTCCACACGAACCGATCGTATCGAGTTGCGCAATGCGTTGGGGCGGAAGGGTACCGAGCATACGGGCAACCCGCTGGCGGTCCTGCCAGAGTCCCAGACGAAAACCGCATTCGGTGACATAGTCGACGGGCACCACGATTCGGGGGTGATGCCGGCGAAACGCAGCGTAGAGCTGCAGAGCTGAGGCCGAGGACCGGTGTGCTCGCATCGAGATCGCATCCTTGTGGAAGCCGTCAGGCGTTGTCCAGATAGCCATTAATTCGAGTATGTCAATCAGATTGACGATCTGTCACGGAAGTCGATACGTGTTGGTTGCAACGCGTCAGGTAGTGAGAACGGGTGGAACTCACAGCTGATCGCCAGCACGAAGGACCCGTCGCGCTCGCGCACCGGAATATCGAGGTCCTTGGCCTGGTCCCCCGGTACATGGAAGCGCTCCCGTGTCCTGGCGTTGGCCTGATCACTCCAGCCCGTGCCCGCGGCGATGTCGGTGCGCCGTCACTGTCGGGGACATGTCGTATTTACAGGTCAAGCCCGGAAACCTCCGGATCGGGTCAGAGGTTCCAGAGTTGGAGCAGCGCGGCCCGCAGGCCAACGGAGACGATGCGATGGTCGGTGCGCAGCCGCGGGTTCGGGTGCCCGACGACGGCGAGCCGTACTTCCGCGTCGGTCACCGCGATCGGCCCCAGGTCAACTCGGGTGCGCAGTTGGTACGCCACCGCTGTGCGGGTGCGGGATCGTGATCGGGTCGGAGTCCACGACCGCGGGCGGGTAGAGCCAGTCGTTGTCGGCGGTGACCTGGAGCAGAACGTCACCCCGCTGGAGTCACCCGCGGCTGCGGCCGCCGGGGGTGTCGAGGCGAAACCATTCGAGCTGGTACTTCGCCGACGGCCCCGCAGACGTGGTGCGGCGGCTGGTGTGGGCCGCCCGCTCCTGTTGTTCGGCGGGGCCGGGTTGGTAGTCGATGATGTGCCACAGGAACATCCGAATTACCGGGGTGGGCAGGAAATCGGGTTCGGCGCGCATCCGGCCACCTAGTCCGGGCAGGGGTACGGCCCGGCCGATCTGCCAGATGGCGTGGCGTTGTCGAGGAACACCTGGTCGACCTCGGTGATCTCGTCGATACCGTCGACGAACTGCCGCACGGCGGCGACCGCCTCGGGATCACCGGTGATGACCACGGCCTCGTCGGAGATCGTGGAGCTGTACGAGGCGTTGGCGGAGCCGATGACCGCCCGCCTACCGGTGGCGATCACGTTGGCGTGCAGGTTCGGCGACGACAGCACCCTCACACCGGCGTCCACATAGTGCGCGAGCGTGAGCGCGATCGGGGAGGTCGCGTGTGCGCGTACCGCGGCGAGGAAGGCGTTGACGACGAGGACGTCCCCGGCACGCAGCGGCAGCAAAGTGGGTGCGTCCTCACCGATGTGGGCGATCGCGGCATGCCGGGGCCTGCGTGTTCGGATCGCGCGAGTGATGGCGGCCAGAGGCTCGGCCCATGGAAGGTGATCCCCATACCCGAAAAGGGAAGCGGGTGACCGCTACGGACCCGATTGACCCCGCACCAGCGAGGTCACCATCTCCTTCGTGAGGTGCGTGTGACTGCCGTAGGAGGACATCTCCGCAGCGGTCTCGGGGTATTCCTCCGCCGACAACACTTTGACTCTGCGGCGTGCTAATGAGAGTGCTGTCAGCGAGTGGGATATCCGAGTGGGCGCGTGAGTACCGGAGTTCAGGCGGTGGGCTGGCGACGAATGAAGTCGGCCATTCCCGGGACGGTGAACGCGATGCGACCGTGTTCGGGCGACCAGATAAGACCCTTTTTGATGGCGGAATCACGGACATCGCTGACCGCGGTCGTCGCCACACCCATGGCTGCGGCGACCTTCCCGGACCGGGGCGTGGGTTCCCCGGTTTCGGCGATGGCGCGTAGGTACCGGCGCTCCCGGTCGGTGGCCCGGGTCCACCGGGACGGGAAGAACCCGTCATCGAGTGCTCGACGGCCTTCCTCGACCGCGAGGTGGGCGTCCTCGATATCGAAGGGGGAGGCGGGGGCGGTGTGCCAGATCGCCTTGCCGAACTCTTGCAGGAAGTACGGGTAACCGCCGCTGGCTTCGACGACGATCTCGAGCGCGTCCGGGGTGAACGCACCCCCGTGTGCCTCGACCGGGACCCGGAGCGCGTCGGCGGCATCGGCCGCCGAGAGGGGTCCGATGGTCCGGTAGGAGAATTGCCGTTCGGCGTAGGAGCGGCTGTCGGCGAGCACCGCCGGCAGGCTGGGCAGGCCGGCGCCGATGACGAAGAACGGCCATTCCCGTTGGCTGGCACGGTGTTGCACCGCGAGCAAGGCGCCGAGCAGATCGGGGTCGAGGTCCTGCATTTCGTCGATGAACAGTCCGAACGCGGCACCCTTCTTGCGCATGACGTCGCTGATCGCCTCGACCAACTCCTCGAGGTCGAGGTCGATGTCTCCGCTGGCAGCCCGCCCGCCGAGAGCGATTTCGATCTTGGCCGGGCCCAGCCCAACTCCGAGAGTGAACCCGCGGGCGAGGGAGACGAGATCGTCGATGACCTTGTGGAGTTGATGTTTGCGGCTGAAGCGGCGCAGACCGACGGCGAGTTCGTAGCCCAGGCGGGCGCGGACCGCAGCTATCCCGGCCTCGTTCGGCCGTGCCTCGATGTTGATCGCCAACCATCCCTGCCGCTCGGCGTGCTCGGCCAGGGTATTGAGCAGGGTGGTCTTCCCGACCCCACGCAGGCCGGAGAGCACCATCCCGCGGTCATAGTTGCCTGCCTTGCTGCGGGCGACGAGCAAATCGAACTCCTCGCGCTCCCGGTCCCGGCCCTCCAGAGCCGGTGGCCGCAAACCTGAGCCGGGTTTGAACGGGTTCAGCGCGGGATCCATATCGACAACTATAGACGTTTATGGGAAAGTGTCCATAAATACTTATAACTAGCTATAGCTGCCTATAGGTCGGCCCGATTTCCGCTGCTGCGGGTGCCGTTAACAACGGCGGATCCCTCGCCGATCCGGAGACGCATATTCTCCGGTCCGTCGAGCAGCGGTGGGGAGAGGGGGAGCCGCAGCAAAGCGGCAGTTAAGACGCATAAACGGGTTGTCGACGCGGCCGGGAGTCGGGACCGAATCCGGCGCAGGAGCGAGTTGAAAGACACTTGATCAGTCGGTGGTGCCGACGTCAGTGGTGCCGATCGCGGTCGTCGCGCACCGTAACCAACGCGGTGCGGACATGCCCGAATACGTCGGCCGAAAATCTTGCTTCCGCGCTTGTCCTGACCACCGGCCCAAGGACCTGCTTATCGCCCCAACCCCGGCACGGGGTAGTCCCTGCTCCTCTTGGAGTATTACCCGCGTGTCCTGAAAACCGGCTTCAGGTTCCGTTGTTTACCGCGGTAAACAACGGATAAAACGGACAGCTCGATGTCGCGGCCCGCGTACTGACCCATCCGGACGGCGCACGATAGTGCCCCGTGGAGTGGTGGACTTCGGATCGGCACGCGGTACGCATAGCGATCAACGAGTCGCGGTGAATACTATGCTGTTCCGCTCGAGCCGGTCAACGACAACGCCGGCTCGGTAGCGTGTCCCTTCGCGGCGATCACCGCACGGAGCTCGTCCATGCTCACATCCGAGACGTAGCGGCGGGTGACCTGCCATTCGTCGTGCTGCTCGATCACCACCGCGGTCGCCAACCGCAGGAACGCGGCCGGGTTCGGGAAGATCTCCACCACATCGGCTCGACGCTTGATTTCCTTGTTCAACCGCTCAATTGGATTGTTGGACCAGATTTTTGCCAATGCGCCTTCGGAAACGCGGTGAAGGCGAGCACATCGTGCTTGGCGGCTTCCATCAACGCCGCAACCTTCGGGAACGAACCGGTGAAGGTATCGGTGACCTGGTCCCACTGCGCGGCCACGTCGACCGGATCGGTGTGCGAAAAGATCGTCTTGACCGCCGCCATCACCGGCGGCACATGCTTGGCCGCCACTGCCGATCGGATGTTACGCATGAAATGAACCCGACACCTCTGCCACGATGATCCCGCGAACTGCTGCATCACAGCAGCTTTGAGACCGCTGTGCGCATCGGAGATCACCAGATGCACCCCCGACAGACCACGGTCTTTGAGGCTGGTGAGGAACTCACGCCAGAACTCGTAGGATTCACTGTCGCCGACCGCGGTACCGAGGACCTCGCGGGTGCCGTCGATCGACACCCCGGTGGCGACCACCAACGCCTGGGACACCACGTGCGCACCGACCCGGACCTTACAAAAAGTGGCATCGAGGAACACGTACGGAAAGCTCGTGTGCGTCAGGGTGCGCTCCCGGAACCGGGCGATCTCGGTATCGAGACCGGCGCAGATCCGCGAGACCTCCGACTTCGAGATTCCGGATTCGACCCCCAATGCACCGACCAGGTCATCGACGCTGCGAGTCGAGACCCCGTGCACATACGCCTCCATCACGACCGCGTACAGGGCTTTGTCGATCCGCCGGCGCCGTTCCAGCAAGGATGGGAAGAACGACCCGGACCGTAGCTTGGGGATCTTGACCTCGACATCGCCGCTGGTCGTGGAGACGGTCTTGGTGCGGTGGCCGTTGCGGTGGGTGGTGCGGGTAGCGGTGCGTTCGTAGCGGCCGGCGCCGAGCTTGTCGGTGGCTTCGGCTTCGATCAAGGCCTGCAGGCCGGCGCGGATCAGTTCGGCGAACACGCTGGCGCTGTCGGCGCCGGTGAGTGCGTCGAGTTGGGCGAGCAGTGCAGAATGGTCGTGGGTCATCGCGTAGCTCCTGGTAACGAGTCACTGTGAGAGGTAACTCGTTGATCACTACGCGATGGCCCACCCTTTTCGAGGGAGCGACACGCCCGGACCTGGCCGGATGCCGTCAGCCGATTCCCACCACTCCCTGGGACTTACCCCGGCGCACCGCCTCGAATCACACGGTGCGCGTCCTGCAGCAAGTGCGGCGGCTCGAGAAGGTGAGATCGGATATGGCTTCTATTCCTGGCCCCACGCCCAACCAGCCCAAACCCTGTTGGATTGCTCCCCTAGATTCGCGGGAGGGAGGCGAAGGCGGCGTCGGCCGGACAGGCAGTGTTCGAGCCCGACGACTATCGACACCATTCGCGGTATTCGAAAAAAACTGGCGCGAGATGGGTGTGGCGTGGACTCGGCGACGAGTGGGCCAGGCTTGCGCGGGAGACCGTCGACCGGAACGGTGTCAGTCCGCCTCCGATTGCAGGCGCCAGAGGATCAATGTGCGGACGTGGCCGAGACGGCGCCCGCGATTCATCGCGGGCCCGGACGACCGCCTCGTAGCTTTAGGGTTCGGTGCTGGTGGGGCCGAGAAGGCCGAGGCGAGTTCCCGTTAGTCAACTTCGGTTCACTGATCGGTGCCTGCCGTGTCGTGGGTGCCTCGATGGGCGGGATGACGTAGTTGATCGGGCAAGGGGAAAATCCGGAGCTCGCTTGCGGTCTGGTCTTGGTCGATATCGCGCCGAAGGTGGAAACGGCCGGCACCGCGGAAATCATGGACTTCATGCGCAGTGGCCTCGACGGTTTCGAAAGCCTCGACGACGCTGCAGCGGCGATCGCGGCGTACACCCCGAACCGCGTCCGCAAGCCCAACCCGCAAGGGTTGCGCAAGAACCTGCGTCTGCGTGAGGGCCGCTGGTATTGGCATTGGGATCCGGCGTTCCTACGCCAGGGTGACGAACCCACTCGCCAAGCCGACTCGATCATGCGCTACGAACGCGCCCGGGACGCCGCCGCGGCAATCTCCGTACCTACGATGCTCGTCCGTGGCAAGCAATCCAATGTGGTCAGTGAAGAAGGCGCCAAGGAGCTGCTCGAGCTGATTCCGGCCGCCACGCTGATCGATGTCGCGGGGGCAGGTCATATGGTTGCCGGCGACGACAACGATGTCTTCAGTGGGGGATTGAAAGAATTTTTGGACGAAGACGTCACCGCATCGCGTCACTGATGATGCGGGTCGAGGCACTCGCATGAAACGCCAGAAGGGTGATTCGGGTCAATCTGGACGTCGACCTGTAAACGCATCAGCCTTGGTGGGGTTCACAGGTGCGCGAGAATGGGGAACAGGGCGATCGCGGAGACGGTGATCCCCGCGGCGCCGGCTACGACGCCCAGTAGGGCCCGCAACGATGCCGCCTCGTCATCGACCACCGCGGACCGCGAGGTGGCGACCACCGCGGACCGCGAGGTGGCGACCGCGCCGCAGACCACCGCGGCCACTCCCAGAAGGAAGCCGAGTCCGACCACCCAGAACGACGCAACCGACAGGGCTCCAGAGCGATCGACACTGCGGGCAACCGCGAGCCATGCTGCTTTCGGTTCTCGTTGTCGTCGATGGAGGAACACAGGCGGGAGACGGCGACGGTTGGTGCAGGTAGCGGACACCGAGCTGGTATCCGCCGATGTCACCGCGTTCGCGCAACCGGCTGGCGGGGCCCAGCCGGTTGCTGTCGCGCGAACGTAGCGAGTCGGTTGTGTGCTGGCGCATTTGGGTGGCCACCGTCCGCACGATGACGGCCGACTGCTTAGGCGGCGGTTCGATCGGATGGTTCGTGCAGGTCGGGTCGCGTACCGGGCTGGTCGGTGCTTATGCTCGATCTCGGGAGTTTCGCCGAGCGAAGAGGTGCAGCAGCATGGCTCGAAACAGCGGCGGCCGGCCGGTCGGTGGCCCGGAGTTGACGGTCGGTGTCCGGGTGCTGGTCCGCAGGAGCGTCGGGGCCGATCTCACCGGTGAGGTGGTCGAGGACTATGCGGCGGTGACCGATCCTGGCGGTGGTGGGCACGAGTGGGCGCCGGTGCATCGGTGGGCGGTCACGCTCGACGACGGGCGGCTGGTTTTTGCCGACACCGAAGACCTGACCATCGATCCGGGCTTCCACCACTCCGCCCCGAACCCGAACCCGAACCCGGGCCCGGATTCGGGGGTGCGGGCACCCGGCCGACACCGGGGAGAGTGAGCGGCGGTAGCCGCTTCGTGGCCGGTTCTGGGCGGCGTCAGGCATCGTGCACACGAATTGCGCTAGTAGTCAGTCGATTACATGCATGACGCGGATGAGGTCCTGAAGGGTTACGTTGATCTCACGCATGATCTGTCGGGGTATTCCTTAGTCGTGGCATAGCCGCACCGGACGTGATTCGCGTTGTGGTGTTGTTCGGAACGGGGGCTTCTGGCTTACCGTGTCGGGTATGAGGGGTGATGAGGCTCGCGTGGCCCGGGACTTCGCGGGGTGGTGTCATCTCACGGGTGGATGGTCCGTACCGATTCGGATGTCGTGGCCATCGTTGCCGAGAAGGATGGCCGCCGGCTCTACGCCGAGGTCGAGGGTGCGTCCACCGCGCCGGGGTTGGATGTCGATACCGCGATCGGGCAGTTGGTGCGGCGGATGCCGAGCGAGGCGGATCAGTCGGTGTTGTTTGCGTTGGTCGTGCGGGACGAGCCACGTTCGGTGGACGCGGCGGGGGTCAGCAGAGCATTCAAAAGGCCCCCACCGTGCGGTGGGGGCCTTTCCGATGTCAGTACATTCGGATCAGAGCGGGATGTTCTTGTGATCGCCGCGATGCGCGGGGGCGGCCGCGAGGGCTGCGGTGATGACGCTGCGTGTCTTGGCCGGGTCGATCTCCTCGTCCACCACGCCGATCGCGACGGCGCGATCGACACCACCGGCGATGCTTTCGTGCTCGACGGCCAGACGCTCGTGCAGCGCCTCACGCTCTTCTTCGGGCGCGGCGGCGAGGGCGCGCTTGTGGAGGATGCCGACAGCAGCCTTGGCGCCCATCACGGCGACCTCGGCGTCGGGCCAGGCGTAGACGGCGGTGGCCCCGAGCGCGCGAGAGTTCATGGCGATGTAGGCGCCACCGTAGATCTTGCGCGTAACGACCGTGACCCGGGGAACCTTGGCCTCGGCGAAAGCGTGGAGCAGCTTGGCGCCGCGGCGAACCACGCCTTCCCATTCCATGCTGACGCCGGGGAGGTAGCCGGGGACGTCGACGATGACGACGAGGGGAATCCCGAACGCGTTGCACAGGCGTACGAAACGCGCCGACTTCTCCGCACTTTCGGAGTTCAGGCAACCGCCGAGGCGAAGCGGGTTGTTGGCGATGACGCCGACCGTGCGGCCGCCGAGGCGGCCCAGCCCGGTGACGATGCTGCGCGCGTAATTGCCCTGCAGCTCTTCGAAGCTCGACTCGCCTTCGACGTTGTCGAGTAGTTCGTGCACGATCGGGCGAACGTCGTAGGCGCGCTTGGCCGACTCCGGCATGAGGGCGCGGAGATCGGTGTCACCGTGTTCGGCTGCGGCCTGGTCGAATTCGCCTTGCTCACAGAACATCGACACGAGGCGGCGCGCCCGATGCAGGGCATCGGCCTCGTCGTGGGCGGCGATGTGCGCCACACCCGACTTCTTGGTGTGGGTGTCGGGGCCGCCGAGGGACACCATGTCGACCTGCTCGCCGGTGACACTGCGCACCACGTCGGGGCCGGTCACGAAAACGCGGGCCTCGGGCGCCATGATGACGATGTCGGTGAGGGCGGGGCCGTATGCCGCTCCGCCGGCGGCGAAGCCGAGTACTACGGAAATCTGGGGGATGCGGCCGGAGGCACGCACCATGGCCTCGAAGACAAGTCCGACGGCGTGCAGTGCCTCGACGCCTTCGGCGAGGCGCGCACCACCCGAATGCCAGAGCCCGACGATGGGGGCATCTTCCTCGAGGGCGGTGTCGATCGCCGTGACGATGTGCTTACAACCTTCGACTCCCATGGCACCGCCCATGACGGTGGCATCGGAGCAGTAGGCGATGGTGCGGACACCGTCGATGTTGCCGGCCGCAGCCAGCACACCGGACTTGTCACGCGGGTGCAAGGGGACGACGGTCCCGGCATCGAACAGCTTCTCCAGACGCGCAAGGGGGTCGCGCGGATCGACTGACGCATCGGACTTCGTTGCGGGTGCCAAGATTGTCATCGCGTCCTCCTTGTAGCGGCCCTGAGGGGCTGTCGATGGGTGGAGACCCCCTGAAGAAGGAGGTCTCCACCCGCGATCTAGCTGGACCGGCTTGTCAGACCCGGCCGAAGGCGAGCGCGACGTTGTGCCCACCGAAACCAAACGAGTTGTTGATCGCGAACTCGATCTCGCCGTAACGGGCTTCGCCCTTGACGACATCCAGATCGATTTCTGGATCCTGATTCTCGAGATTCAGCGTGGGCGGAATGACTCCCTCACGCAGACTCAGGACCGTGAGCACCGCCTCGAGCGCACCGACGGCGCCGATCGAGTGCCCCAACGCGGACTTCGGTGCGTACACCGCAGCATGATTGCCGACAGCAGCCTTGATGGCGTTCGCCTCTGCTGTGTCACCGATCGGCGTGGCCGTGGCGTGCGCGTTGATGTGCTGGATGTCCTTCTTCGTCAACCCAGCAGTCTCGATTGCCCTCGTCATGGCCCGCGCAGCGCCCGAACCCGAAGGATCGGGAGCGACGATGTGGAACCCGTCGGAGGTGATTCCCGCGCCCAGCAGACGGGCGTGGATGGTGGCACCGCGAGCCTTGGCGTGCTCCTCGGTCTCGAGAACCATCATTGCGCCGGCTTCACCGAAGACGAAGCCGTCGCGATCCTTGTCGAACGGCCGCGAAGCCGCCTTCGGATCGTCGTTCCGCGTGCTCAGCGCACGCATCATCGCGAAGCTCGCGATCGGCACGGCGTCGAGGTAACCCTCCACACCACCGGCGACGATGATGTCGGCGTCACCCATCACCAGCATGCGGTACGCATGGGCGATGGCCTCGGAACCCGAAGAGCAGGCCGAGACGGGGGTGATGACCCCGGCGCGGGCGCCGAGTTCGAGTCCGACGGTGGCCGACGGACCGTTGGGCATCACCATCTGCACCGCGAACGGCGACACCTTGCGGTAGCCGCCGGCCTTCATCTTCTCGACTGCGTCGATGAGAGCCTCGCCGCCGCCCAATCCGGTGCCGATGACGACACCGAGTCGGTCCTTGTCGACCTCTGGGCTGCCGGCGTTCTCCCAGACCTGACGGCCCAAGACGAGCGCCAACCGCTCGACGAAACTCATCCGGCGAATCTCGACCCGGGACAGCGACTCGTCGGGCGACACCTTGAGCTTGCCACCGATCGTCACCGGAAGGTCGTTCTCGGCGACGAAGGGCTCCTGGATGGTGTCGATGCCGCTCTCGCCGGCCAGCAGGCCCTTCCACGTGGCATCCACATCACCAGCGATCGACGTCGTGGCCGCGAGGCTCGTGACGACGATGTTGGGGAACTGTTTCCCGTTGGTCGAGGCGGAAGTCACGGTTGAGCTCACTCCTCGTCGTTCTTGGCTGCTTCGAGCTTGGCCTTTACGGCGTCAGCCTCGGCGCCGCCTTCGGCTTCGAGCTTCTGGATGTAGGACACGGCGTCACCGACGGTGCGCAGGCCTGCGAGATCCTCGTCGGGGATCTTCACGCCGTACTTGTCTTCGGTCTGAACGGCGATCTCAACCATGGAGAGGGAGTCGATGTCGAGGTCGTCGACGAAGGACTTTTCGATGGTCACCTCGGAGGGTTCAATGCCGGTGACCTCCTCGATGATCTCCGCGAGTCCGGCGATGATGTCTTCCTGGGTGGCGGCCACTGAGTGGCTCCCTTCTGATTCGGTGTAGATGTATCTGGAGTTGTGCGGACGCGTCCCCATCGGCCGCGCCCGCGGGCCCTGCACGCACCCTGAGGTGCGCGCAGCAAACTAGCCGACTTGTGTGAGTTCGGCCAGCGCGGAGATATCCCCCGGGGTCTTGAGTGCCAGAGTCGGCGTACCGCGCATTTCACGCTTGGCGATGCCGACCAGGGTTCCAGCTGGTGGAAGTTCCGCGATCGCGGAGACCTGAGCGGTCCGCAGACTCGCGGTGCACAGGTCCCAACGCACAGGTCGGGTCACCTGCGCAGCCAGCTTAGTCAGTGCGTCGGCTCCGGATGCGACCGGTGCGCCGTCGGCGTTGGAGAGCAGTGTGCGAGTGGGTTCGTCGGGCTTGATCTTGGACGCCGCTTCGGTGACGGCTTCCTGGGCGGGTGCCATGAACCGGGTGTGGAAGGCGCCGGCGACGGGGAGTGCGCGCACCCGTGCCTTCTCCGGTGGGTTGGCGGCGAGTTCTTCGAGCGCGGAGAGCAGACCCGCTGCCACGATCTGGCCGGCAGCGTTTCGGTTGGCCGGCTCGAGGCCCAGCTCTTCGAGGCGGGCGAGGACCACGGTTTCGTCGCCGCCGAGGACGGCGGACATTCCGGTCGGTTCGAGTGCGCAGGCCTTGGCCATCTCTGCGCCGCGGATCGCGGCGAGGGCGACAGCATCGTCTGTGGAGAGCACACCGGCGATAGCCGCCGCGGCGAGTTCCCCGACCGAGTGCCCGGCCGCGATGGCGTCGGCGGGGATCACACCGCGGGTGTCGAGCTCCTCGAAAGCGAGCAAGGCGGCGGCTACGACGAGAGGCTGGGTCACCGACGTGTCGGTAATCTCCTCTGCCGTCGCTGTGGTGCCGAGCCGGACCAGATCGAGGCCGGAAGCCTTCGACCACAGTGCGACACGGTCATGAGAACCCGGCAGCTCCAACCAAGGAATGAGCATGCCGGGAGTCTGAGAGCCCTGACCCGGGGCGAGCAACGAAATCACTCTTCAAGAGAACACCGTCAGGTACGTACTGCGAGATGTCGTTGCGGATGAACCTTTGTCAGCGGATTTGTTGGGTTCCCACAAAATTGCACGTGGGCCCCTCGCATCGAAATTGGACAACCGTTCGTTACAGCGCTGGTTCTCCGAATGGGAAGCCTGTGACTGGTGTTAAACGTGTGATGGGTTCGTTATGGGAACGTGTCAAACGACCGACTGTGGCGGCCACCCGAAGCACGTACGCATCCCTCGGATTCGTCGGATCACGCCCCGTAACTTCGGCGATTCGCTTGAGTCGATACCGCACAGTATTTGGATGAACAAACAGCTGCCGTGCACAAGTCTCAACCGCACCTCCACAGTCGAGATAGGCGTCCAAAGTGTCCGTCAGGACCCCGCCCGCGGCCGCAAGCGGCGCGACTAGATGTTCGTTGAGGGCAGTGACCGCCGCGTTGTCACCGAGCAGCGCGCGCTCGGGGAGAAGCTCGGCGGCGTGGACCGGCCGGGGCGCACCCCGCCAGCCCGCTACCGCCTGCATCGCGGCCAGCGCCTCGACGGCACTGAAGTGGGCTGCGCCCAGCGTCGGGGTGGTCGGACCGATGATCACCGGCTCTTCCGAGAACTTGCCAAGCAGATCCGACATGAAACTCGAGTGCCCCGACCCCTCCTGTAATTCACCGCTGACCACCATCACCAGGCGGGAGCCCTGCACGACGGCCAGCGCCGCACGGCCGTGTTTCTGCGCAATGGTGTGCACCGTCCCGACCACGGACACGCGCTCGTCCTCCGGCGGTGTGCCCACGATCACGGTGGCGGGCGCGGTCGCGTCCCAGTTGAGGGTGGCCGCCCGCGACAACATGTCGGACCCGGTGTCGCCCCGGACGACCGCATCGACGACGAGTGCCTCGAGCCTGGTGTCCCAGGCGCCGCGGGATTCGGCGGCGCTCGCGTAGACGGAGGCGGCCGCGAAGCCGAGCTCGCGGCCGTACCGGAGCACGGCCTCGGTCAGTGCGATCAACTGCTGGTCGTTGCGGGCGAGGGCGGGAAGCCACTGCTCGAAGAATTCCATGGCCACCCGCACCATGTCGACCGTTTGCCGGAGAGTGAGTCGGCGGGCCAGGTCCTGGGGGATGACCTGGAAAGCGTCGAGGCTGAAGCGGATATCGCTGTCCGGGTCCTTGAGCCACTCCAGAAAGTTGACGACCGCCGTCTGCACGAGGAGCTGCACGTTGGAGCGTTGAGCGGCATCGAGGTCGTCGAAGAAGGGCAGTTGATCCTGCATGGTGGTGACGGCCTCGGTGGAGAGGCGGCCGGAGTACTGCTTGACGCGGCGCAGGAGAGCATCGGGCAACGGATCTCTGGGCTGTCGTCTGCGGGAGACCATCGGGCTCTGCTCGACCATGGTCAAGAACCTACGCTCACCGCCGCCCGAGATGTCCGACGGACACCCGGGCGGCGGTGAGGCGAGGAACTATCTGTCGGTTACGCGCTTCCGGTGTCGGTGTAGGACACCTCCGCGGCGCCGACCTCGTCGATGCGGTACCTCGACGCAGCCTCGACGGCCTTCGACCGGTCGACCGCTCCTTCCCCGGCGAGCGCGCTGAGGACGGCGACGACGATCGATTCGGCGTCGACGTTGAAGAATCGACGCGCGGCCGGACGGGTGTCGGAGAAGCCGAACCCGTCGGTGCCCAGGGTGGTGTACGAGCCGGGGACCCACTGACGGATCTGGTCGGGGACGGCGCGCATCCAGTCCGAGGCGGCGACGAACGGGCCGGCCGCATCGGAGAGTGCCTGCGTGACGTAGGGCAGTGGTGCATCGTTGCCCGGGTCGCGCAGTGCCTGCTTCTCACACTCGACGCCGTCGCGGCGCAGCTCGCCCCACGACGTCACCGACCACACATCGGCGGCCACACCCCAGTCGTCGGCGAGGAGGTCCTGCGCGCGCAGAGCCTCGGGCATCCCGACGCCGGAGACCAGGATCTGAGCCTTCGGGCCGGAACCTTCCGACTTCTTGAACAGATACATGCCCTTGAGCAGGCCCTCGACGTCCAGATTCTCCGGCTCGGCCGGCTGCGAGTACGGCTCGTTGTACAGGGTGATGTAGTAGAAGATGTTCTCGCCACCGAAACCGTCGACACCCTCGGTGCCGCCGTACATGCGGCGCAGACCGTCCTTGATGATGTGCGCGATCTCATAGGAGAACGCCGGGTCGTAGGCGACGGCCGCCGGGTTGGTCGACGCCAGCAGCAGCGAGTGTCCGTCCGCGTGCTGTAGTCCCTCACCGGTCAGCGTGGTGCGGCCGGCGGTGGCGCCGAGGACGAATCCGCGCGCCATCTGATCCGCTGCTGCCCAGAGCCCGTCGCCGGTGCGCTGGAAACCGAACATCGAGTAGAAGATGTACAGCGGGATCATCGGCTCGCCGTGCGTGGCGTACGAGGTGCCGACTGCCGTGAACGACGCGGTCGACCCCGCCTCGTTGATGCCCTCGTGCAGGATCTGCCCGATCTCGCTCTCCTTGTAGGCGAGCATCAGTTCGGCATCCACCGCCGTGTACAACTGACCGTTGCGGTTGTAGATCTTCAGCGACGGGAACCACGAGTCCATACCGAACGTGCGCGCCTCGTCGGGGATGATCGGCACGATCCGTTTGCCGATCTCCTTGTCCCGCAACAGTTCCTTCATGATGCGGACCAGTGCCATCGTGGTTGCGACCTGCTGCTTGCCGGAACCCTTGCGCACCACGTCGTAGGTCTTGTCGGGCGGCATCGGCAACGGCGCGACGTTGGAGCGACGTTCGGGGAGGAACCCGCCCAGCGCGCGGCGACGGTCGAGCATGTACTGGATCTCGGGTGCGTCCTTGCCCGGGTGGTAGTACGGCGGCATCTTCGGATCTCGCTCGAGCTCCTCGTCCGAGATCGGGATGCGCTGCAAGTCGCGGAAGTTCTTCAGGTCGTCGAGAGTGAGCTTCTTCATCTGGTGGGTCGCGTTGCGGCCCTCGAAGTGCTTACCGAGGGTGTAACCCTTGATGGTGTGCGCGAGGATCACCGTCGGCTGGCCCTTGTGTGCCATCGCGGCAGCGTAGGCGGCGTAGATCTTGCGGTAGTCGTGACCACCACGCTTGAGGTTCCAGATGTCCTGATCGGACAGGTTCGCGACGAGTTCCTTGGTCCGCGGATCGCGACCGAAGAAGTGCTCGCGCACGTAGCCGCCGTCGTTGGCCTTGTACGTCTGGTAGTCACCGTCCGGGGTGACGTTCATGAGATTGACCAGGGCGCCGTCGCGGTCCGCATGCAGGAGCGCATCCCACTCGCGTCCCCACACGACCTTGATGACATTCCAGCCGGCGCCGCGGAAGAAGGATTCGAGTTCCTGGATGATCTTGCCGTTACCGCGGACGGGGCCGTCGAGGCGCTGCAGGTTGCAGTTCACCACGAACGTCAGGTTGTCGAGACCTTCGGTGGCGGCCACGTGGGCGAGGCCACGCGATTCCGGCTCGTCCATTTCGCCGTCGCCGAGGAACGCCCACACATGCTGATCGGAGGTGTCCTTGATGCCGCGGTCGTGCAGGTAGTGGTTGAACCGGGCCTGGTAGATCGCGTTCATCGGGCCGAGACCCATGGACACGGTCGGGAATTCCCAGAAGTCGGGCAGCAGCCGCGGGTGCGGATACGACGGCAGGCCGCCACCCTCGTCGGCGTGGGAGGCCTCCTGACGGAATCCGTCCATCTGCTCGGCCGGAATGCGGCCCTCGAGGAACGCGCGGGCATAGATGCCGGGGGAGGCGTGACCCTGGATGAAGATCTGGTCGCCACCACCCGGGTGGTCCTTGCCGCGGAAGAAGTGGTTGAAGCCCACCTCGTACAGGGCCGCAGAGGACGCGTACGTGGAGATGTGGCCGCCGACGCCGACGCCGGGACGCTGCGCGCGCGTCACCATGATCGCCGCGTTCCAGCGGATGAAGGCGCGGTAGCGCCGCTCGACTTCCTCGTCACCGGGGAACCAGGGCTCGTTCTCGGTGGGGATGGTGTTGACGTAGTCGGTGGATGTCAGCGCGGGAAGAGCGACGTGCTTCTCGCCGGCGCGTTCGAGCATGCGCAGCATCAGGTATCGCGCGCGGGTCGGACCGGACCGATCGAGCAGTCCGTCGAACGATTCCAGCCACTCAGTGGTTTCGTCCGGGTCGATGTCGGGCAGATACGACGCGACACCCTCACGGATGACGCGAACGCGGCCGTCGGAGCCCGGGGTCGCACTGGGGGAAGGTTGGGCCGCTCCGGCGCCGGGTGTGGCGGAATCCGGTTGAGACGCGGGTCCCTGGATCAGGTCTGACAACGTTGCTCCTCATTGTGGTGGGACGCGCGGTGTGGCGTCCTCTCCATGTGATCGGGACCTTGTTAGGTCCGACCCATCTCCTTTATGAAATATGGCGCAACCCCCATCTTTCCCCATCGCGACGCAGTCGGCACACTCCGCTCGGGTTACTCTCCGGTAGCGTTTGCGCAGTTACGGGGCCTGGCGGTTCACTTGTCGGGGGGTCGTCGTGGAACAGGGGAGACGAATGCGCGCCGGAACCGAAAGAGCAGCCCTGCTCGGCGTTGCCGCCGCGGTGATCGGACTCGCCCTGGTCGTGGGTTGCTCCGCTCCTGTGGAGGGTCACCCACAAGAGAACCGAGCGCAGGCGGCCGAGTACGCCGCGGAAGTCACGTCGTCGATGGCGGCAGCGTCGTCCTCCCAGAAGGCCGCGGACGAACTCGCCGCACTGGAGACGGAATGCGCGCTGTTCCTCACCCGCGCCGGCGACACCATCGACTCGTACAACGCCTTCATCGATGCGGCCAACACCGACGCCGCGGACGCCGGCGCGAAAGCCGCTCAGGCCGTAGGGGCTCTGCGTTCCGCGGCGGACCGGGCCGAGGAGGCTGGCCCGGCGTTGCCCCCGGATCTGGCGGGTCTCTTCGTCGACTACGCCGCCACGTATCGCGACCTCGCCTCCGCGGTCGAGAGCGGCGAGCGAGGCGACTATCTGAACACGCTGGCGGGTCGTGGGGACGAACTCCGCGACTCGATTCGGGCAGCCTGCCCCACTTCCTGAGCTCCGCACCGTAGGCTCGGTCGATGACCACGCGGCACTTTCTCCACAATTTTCGCGTGGTCGGCTTGCGCGAAAGCGTCCGAGCATGTTCGCTTTCACCTAATTGATCTTCATTCGGCCGGTGTTCGGGTACCCGAGCACCGTCAACAAAAGGAGGACCCCACCGTGGTCGCCGCGGCGGACGCCCAGAACTACGCTCAGAAACTCGGGATCACTGCTGACATGGCAGTACAAGAACTGGGCTGGGACGAGGACACCGACGACGACCTGCGTGCCGCGGTCGAGGACACCATCGGTGGAGACATGCTCGACGAGGACTCGGACGAGGTGATCGACGTCGTGCTGCTGTGGTGGCGCGACGAAGACGGCGACCTCGTCGACGCCCTCATGGACGCGATCGGCCCGCTGGCCGACGACGGGTTCGTGTGGGTCCTCACCCCCAAGACCGGCCAGCCCGGTCATGTGGAACCCAGCGAGATCGCCGAATCAGCCCCCACGGCCGGGTTGACCCAGACATCCGCGGCCAACCTCGGAGACTGGACCGGAAGCCGCCTGGTGCAGCCGAAGTCACGCCCCGTGAGCAAACGCTGACCCGCCGGAACGTTCATCACACATCGAAGGATCACCTCATGCCGCTCGAGGTGGGCACCACCGCCCCCGATTTCACCCTCAAGGACCAGAACAACCAGCAGGTGACGCTGTCCGACTATCGCGGGAAGAAGAACGTCCTGCTGGTGTTCTACCCCCTCGCCTTCACCGGCACCTGCCAGGGGGAGCTCTGCAAAGTGCGCGACGAGCTGCCGAAGTTCGAGAACGACGACACCGCCATTCTCGCGCTGTCGGTCGGTGCCTCGCCCACACACAAGATCTGGTCCGCTGAACAGGGGTACACCTTCCCGCTGCTCGCCGACTTCTGGCCTCACGGCGAGGTCGCACAGGCATACGGCGTCTTCAACGAGAAGCTGGGCTTCGCCAACCGCGGCACCTTCGTGATCGACAAGGAAGGCATCATCCGGTTCGCCGAAATGAACGGCCCCGGAGAAGCCCGTGACCAGGGAGCTTGGGAGAAAGCGCTCGCCACGCTAGAGTCCTGATGCACATCCGGCGAGCCTCTCGCCGGATGTTCGGGCGTGTAGCTCAGTGGTAGAGCTCTGGTTTTACACACCAGCGGTCGGGGGTTCGAAACCCTCCGCGCCCACCGTTTTCGTCTTGTCCGCATCCGCGCACCGATTCGCGCGACTCGCCGGCCAATCGCAGTTCCTCAGTACCTGACCAATCCGTACGCGTTTCGTCGCGGCCACCGCGCGCAGCGGCTACCGCGCGCGGGTGCCCGGGCCGACCGTCTCGTAGGCCTCGGTCAGAAGCGCGGTGAGGGTGTCGTCGAGCTGGCCGTCGGCGGTGATCGTGAGCCGATGCGTGATCACCGTTTTGGTGGTGGGGAAAGCGTCGCGCAGCTGCGGGTGGTGCACGCGTCGACGAAGGTCGAGGGCGATCTCGAGTCGGGACGAGTAGATGAACGCGGCGGCGAACACGCGGGTGCGCGCCCAGGCGATCTCGGTCCTGTGCACTCGCTCGTCCACCTCACCGCACGCCAGCACCAGGTCCCGGAACTGCAGAAGACGCTCCGTGGCGTCCGGATCTTTCCCTGCCAGATACTCGTCGATCACGGCACTCATGGACGCTCCTTCACTCCACTGCAACGTTAGTTGATACAAATAGCGGCGTGTATCCAACCTCCCGCCCCGGCACCGCGCGTGCAGTAGGCCTGCTGCTCGGCTTCGGCGCCGACCGACTGTTGGCCGACCCGGCCCGGTGGCATCCGGTGTCCGGATTCGGCAGGGCGGCAGCAGCATGCGAGAAAGCCACCTACCGCGACTCGCGACTGTCGGGTGTCCTGCATGCAGCGGTGCTCGTGGGCGTCGTCGGGGCATTGGGGGCGGTCACCACGCGGGCTGCGCGGCAGGGAGGCTGGGCAGGCGAGGCAGGCGGGACCGCGATCGCGACGTGGGCCGTGCTCGGCGGAACGTCCCTCGGCCGCACCGGCGCGGCGATGGCCGAACACCTCGCGGGCGAGGACCTGACCGATGCCCGTGCACTGTTGCCTTCCCTGTGCGGCCGGGATCCCAGCGTGCTCGACGCGCGGGGGATCACGCGGGCGACGCTCGAGTCGGTGGCGGAGAACACATCCGACGCGGCCGTGGGACCACTTTTCTGGGGTGCGCTGGCAGGCATCCCAGGCCTGTTCGTCTACCGGGCGTTCAACACACTGGACGCGATGGTCGGGTATCGCTCGCCGAGATACCGCAATTTCGGGTGGGCCGCGGCGCGCGGCGACGACGTTCTGAACCTTCTGCCCGCCCGGCTGACGGGCGCGGTCACCGTGGCGCTCGCCCCAGCGGTGGACGGTTCGCCGAGGCAGGCCTGGATGGCATGGCGCCGGGATGCGGCGGGGCATCCCAGCCCCAACGCGGGCGTCGTGGAAGCCGCGACCGCGGGTGCTCTCGGGATCTCCCTCGGCGGCCGGACCCAGTATGCGCACGGAGTCGAGATGCGCCCGCAGCTGGGGAGTGGCCGTATGCCCACGCCTACCGACCTGCGCCGTGCGGTGCGGCTGTCGACCGCGGTCCAGTGCGGTGCGGCGTGTGCCTCAGCGGCTCTTGCCGTAGCGGTCGGCCATCTTCGCTTCCGCCGCCGTCCGCGGGGCTGAGTCGGCGGGCTTGGACCGCGTGAACGGCGTCTTCTTCGGGGCGGGAACGGGGGCGGAAGTCGGGGACGCGCTGCCTGCGGCAACCTTCTCCTTGCGACGTTCCCGCAATTCCGCGCGGACGAAGTACGCCAATCCCAGGGGAGCCATGATCCCGAACGCCAGCCACTGCAGTCCGTAGGACAGGTAGGGGCCGGCGTCGAGCTGGGGGAGCGGGATGGTGCCCAATCCGCCGGGCTGATCGGGTTCCAACTGCACGTAGGCGTCGAGAAGGTCGATGCCGATGAAGTCGCCGATTTGACCGGCGTCGATGAAGTAGACCTGCCGCAGCCCGTTCTCCGTGATCGGGTCCTTCCCGGCGACGGTGCCCTCCGACTTGCGGATGCGCCCGTCGAGCGTGACCTGTCCTGCGGGGGGTGGTCCGACAGGGGGCGCTTCGGTTCCCTGGACCGGTCTCACGTATCCGCGATTGACGAGAATGGCCCGGCCGTCCGTGAGCTGCAGGGGTGTCAGTACCTCATACGCGGGCTCCGACCCGATGGACCGCAACCGGACGAGGATGTCGCTGTTCTGCACGTACGAGCCGGTGGCGGTGACACGGCGCCACTCGTCGTCCGGATTCGGCGCCGACCCCGGGATCAGGCTCTCCAGGGGCACCGGCTCGGCCTCCACCGATTCGGCGATCAGCTGGTTGCGGTGTTCCGTCGAGGTGTTCTTGCCGAGCTGCCATGGCGCCAGTACGTAGAAGCACATGAATGCGAATCCGGCGACCACCACGGCCAACACCAACCAGCCGGGTCGCAACAGAAATCTCAGCCTTCGCACCCTTCCACGGTAGCCGCTCGCAGGTGAGACCCCTGATCGCGGGTCAGCGACCGCGTACCCACTCGAGCAGTCCGGGCACCGCGGCCTCGATCTGGCGGCGCACCCGTTCGAAGTCCTCGAGACCGCCGTAGAACGGATCGGGGACGGACGAGGAGTCGGCGTCCGGATCGAAGCTGCGCAGCAGCCGGCGACGCTCCTCGGGTACGCCGAGGTGAGCGAGTTCACGATCGTGATTGGCCGCCAGGGCGACGACGAGGTCGGCGCCGAGGTGGTACGGCCCGACCTCGGCAGCGGTGTGGCCGGTGGGGTACCCGTTCAGCTTCAGGATCTCGTTGGTCCGGAGGTCCGCCTCCCGGCCGACGTGCCAGCCGTGCGTGCCGGCGCTGCTCACCCTCACCCGGTGGTCCAGGTCTGCGCGTCTGACATGCTCGCCGAAGATCTTCTCGGCCATGGGGGAGCGGCAGATGTTGCCGGTGCACACGAAGGTGACGTGCAACCGCGGGTCAGGCTGCGCCATCGAGCATCTTCCCGAGCTCGGTCACTGTGCGCGCCGAACGGTGCGCACCCGACGCCTCGGCCGGCGAACCGTACCCCCACTCGACGAAGACCGCCGGAATACCCCACCGCGCCGCACCGAGCACGTCGTGGTCGCGGTCGCCGATCATCAGCACATCGGACGTCGCACCCTCGGTGGCGGAGACACCCAGGGCCTGCAGAGAGTGCGCGATCACGTCTGCCTTCGCGCGGCGCTGCCCGTCGTTACTGGCGCCGCCGATGAACTCGAAATAGTGGGCCAACTCGAAATGCTCGAGGATGCGGACGGCGAACCGCTCGGATTTCGACGTGGCGACGGCGAGCCTCCTGCCGCTGTCGCGGGCGCCGGCCAGCACGTCCGCGATGCCGTCGAAGACGGAGTTCTCCGCCCACCCCACACTGTCGTAGCGGTCGAAGTACGCCGCGAGTGCGCGCTGGACATCGGCCTCGTCGAGGCCCAGTGAGCGGAAGGTGTCGATCATCGGCGGCCCGATCACGTTGTCGAGCATCTCCGGGGTCGGTTCCGGCTGCCCGATGGTGGCGAGCGCGTGGCGGAAACCGCCGTGGATACCGGGAGCCGAGTCGGTGAGGGTGCCGTCCAGGTCGAACAGCACGATCGGCGCAGACAGGGCCGAGGGGGCGGACAGGGTCGACTGGGCGGACAGGGCCGACGGGGCGGTGGAGAGCGAAGTCACCGGACCATTGTCCCTTAGGCTCGACAGCTGTGGACATTCGTGCCGGTAGCCGGGAGAGCCTGCGTCATCACGGGGATGTGGAAGCGGGCCCAGGTCTGCTCGATTTCGCAGTGAACGTGCAAGGTGACGGCCCACCGGAATGGTTGCGCCGCCGCCTCGCCGACGCGCTCGGGAGTCTGGGCACGTATCCGACGGTGGCCGCCGACCTCGCTGCCCGCACCGCGGTCGCCGAGCGGCACGGACGGTCACCGGACGAGGTACTGCTCCTCGCGGGTGGGGCCGAGGGATTCTCGTTGCTGCCCCGGCTCGGTGTGCGGCAGGCAGCACTGTTTCATCCGTCGTTCACCGAGCCCGAATGGGCACTGCGGGAGGCCGGGATTCCTGTCACCCAGGTACTGCTCGAGGATCCGTACCGACTCGAGCACGCGCCGGTGCCCGACTCGGCGGACCTCGTCGTGGTCGGAAATCCGACCAATCCCACGTCGGTGCTGCACCCCGCCGAGGACATTCTCCGGTTGCGCCGTCCCGGCCGGATTCTGGTAGTCGACGAGGCCTTCGCCGACGCGGTGCCCGGTGAAGTGGAGTCGCTGGCCGGTTTGTCGCTGCCCGACGTCCTGGTGTTGCGCAGCCTCACCAAGACCTGGGCGCTTGCGGGACTGCGCTGCGGGTACGTCCTCGGATCGCCCGAGCTTCTCCAGCGACTGCAGGTGGGCAGGGCCCACTGGCCGCTGGGAAGCCTGCAGGTGGAGGCGATAGCGGCCTGCAGTAGTGCCGCCGCCGTCGCCGCCGCCCGGGACCGCGCCGTGCTCCTGGACTCCTGGCGGGACGACATGATCCGGCGACTGCGCGACCTCGGTGTGGCAGTGCACCAGCCCGCATCTGCTCCTTTCCTGCTGCTGCGCCTCCCGGACGGCGAACTGATGCGCAAGCACCTCAGGGAGCGGGGCATTGCCGTCCGGCGGTGTGACACCTTCCCGGGTCTGGACGCGAACTTCCTGCGGGTGGCGGTGCGGCCCAGCGAGCAGACCGACGTCCTGATCGGCGCGATGAAGGAGATCCTGTGAACCCTGTTCGTCTCGGTGACATCATCGCGGTCCTGGACGACGCCTATCCTCCTGCCCTCGCGGAATCATGGGACTCCGTCGGCCTGGTCTGCGGCGACCCCGAGGACTCCGTCACCACGGTGATGATTGCGGTGGACCCGACGGCTGCGGTGGTCGCAGAGGCCGTCGATGCGGGCGCCGACCTCCTCCTCGTCCACCACCCGTTGCTGCTGCGCGGCGTCGACACCGTCGGCGCGCACACGCCCAAAGGCGCGTTGATCCACCGGCTGATCAAGGCGGGCTGCGCCCTCTTCACCGCGCACACCAACGCGGATTCCGCAGACCCCGGCGTGTCCGACGCACTGGCGGAGGCGCTGGGCCTGAACGTCACCGGGCCGATCGAGCCGCAGCCCACCGAACCACTCGACAAATGGGTGGTCCCGGTGCCGGTCGACGATGCCACGAAGGTCCGCCGTGCGTTGTTCGACGCGGGAGCCGGCCACATCGGCAACTACCGAGACTGCAGCTGGTCGGTCACCGGGCAGGGACAGTTCCTTCCGACGGAAGGCGCGCAACCCGCCCTCGGCTCGGTCGGGGAGCTCGAACTCGTCGAGGAGAGCCGGATCGAGGTGATCGCGCCGCGGCGGATCAGAGCGGGAGTGCTCGCCGCGCTGCGGGCCGCGCACCCCTACGAGGAGGTGGCGTTCGACGTCTTCGAGACCGCCGCGTTTCCAGGACCACGCGGACTGGGCCGGGTAGGCGAACTACCCGAACCGGTGTCGTTGAAGACCTTCACCCAGCAGGTCGCCGACGCTCTTCCCGCAACGTCGTGGGGAGTGCGGGCGGCCGGCGACCCGGACGCGACGGTACGCACGGTCGCTGTGTGCGGGGGATCGGGCGACTCCTTCCTGGACGCCGTCTCCCGGTTGGGCGTCGACGCATATGTGACCGCGGACCTGCGTCATCATCCCGCCGACGAGCACCTGCGCGCCGGCGGTCCCGCGCTGATCGACGTCGCCCATTGGGCCAGTGAGCAGCCCTGGTGCGCGCAGGCGAAGGGCGTACTGGACAACGCCCTCGGTGACAGGCCCGGATGGCAGGCGCGGGTGTCGCAGGTACGGACCGATCCATGGTCGGTCGGCGCGACATCGGACTGCTCGCGGTAGCGCCGATCGACGCCCGCGGCCGGGGTACGGTTGGCCTACACATCTCCAGAGAAGAACCCTTCACAGAAGACAGCAGGAGTTACCACGCGTGAACGTCGAACCACAGGTCCAGTCCAAGCTCCTCGACCTCGCCGGCGTCGATGCGGAGCTCTCGAGGATCGCCTACCGCCGCACCGCCCTCCCGGAACAGCAGGAAGTCGAGCGACTCGAGGCCGAACGACTCACCCGCAAGGATGCGGCAGTGGCCGTGGAGATCATCCTGGACGACCTCGACCGCGACATTCGCAAACTCGAGGGCGAGGTCGACGCGGTGCGCAAGCGTGAGGATCGCGACCGCGCGCTGCTCCAGAGCGGCTCGGTGGGGTCGAAGCAGCTCACCGAACTCGAACACGAACTCGGCAGCCTGGTCCGACGGCAGGGTCTCCTCGAAGACGAACTGCTCGAAGTGATGGAACGGCGTGAAGCGTCCCAGTCCGATCACGACCATGCCGGTGCCCAGCTCTCGCAGATCGAGGACGAACTCATCGACGTACGACGCCGCCGCGACGATGCGGTGGCCGACCTCGATTCCGCGGAGCAGCGGTGCACAGCGGACCGGACCACACTGGCGGAGCAGCTCCCTGCCGACCTGATCGCGATCTACGAGAAGCAGCGTAAGCAGAACAGCGTCGGCGCGGCACTGCTGCAGGCGCGGAGGTGCGGCGCATGCCGTATCGAACTGGACCGCGGCGAAATCTCGCGCATCACCGCCACCGCACCGGACGTCGTGGTGCGGTGCCCGGAATGTGGGGCAATCTTGGTGCGTACCAAGGAGTCCGGTCTGTGAGTGTCGGACGGGTGGTCGTCGAGGCCGACGGCGGGTCGCGGGGCAACCCCGGGCCGGCCGGGTACGGCGCCGTCGTGTTCGACTCGGCACACGGCACCGTTCTGGCGGAGCGGAAGGAAAGCCTCGGTGTCGCCACCAACAACGTCGCCGAATACCGGGGATTGATCGCCGGTCTCGGAGCGGCGGCCGAACTCGGTGCCTCCGCGGTCGAGGTGCGGATGGATTCGAAACTGGTGGTCGAGCAGATGTCCGGGCGCTGGAAGGTCAAGCATCCCGACATGATTCCGTTGCAGCGCCGCGCCGCCGACCTTGCCGGACAGTTCCAGCAGGTGACGTACACGTGGATTCCGCGGGCGGAGAATGCGCATGCCGACCGCCTCGCGAACGAGGCGATGGATGCGGCCGAAGGCGCGTCATCTCCCACGCTTTCCTCGGCGACACCCTCCCCGGCCCCGGCGCCATCCAGCCCCGCCGCGCCGGGCTGGATGGACGCACACGGTGCACCCACCCGAATGTTGCTGTTGCGGCACGGGCAGACGGCGTTGTCCGTCGACCGCCGCTACTCCGGGCGCGGCAACCCGTCACTCACCGAACTGGGGCAGGCGCAGGCGGGGGGCGCCGCCAAACGTCTCGCCGGGCGCGGCGGAATCGCGGCGGTCGTCTCTTCCCCGCTGGGGCGCGCGCAGCAGACCGCGGCCGCGGCTGCCGAAGCGCTCGGGCTTCGCGTCACCGTGCACGAGGGTCTCACCGAAACCGACTTCGGGAAGTGGGAGGGGTTGACATTCGCGGAGGCCGCGGCCCGCGACCCCGAACTTCACCGCAGCTGGCTGTCGGACACGTCTGTGCGTCCGCCGTCCGGAGAAAGTTTCGACGAGGTGCGCGAGCGGATCGAGCAGGTGAGAGAAGACCTGACTTCCTCCTACTCCGGTTCGACCATCCTCGTGGTCACCCACGTCACTCCGATCAAGACGCTCCTGCAGCTGGCTCTGGCTGCCGGACCCTCGCTGCTGTACAAACTGCACCTGGATCTGGCGTCGCTGAGCATCGCCGAGTTCTATCCGGACGGCGGCTCGTCCGTACGCCTGGTCAACGACACCTCGCACCTCTGACCCGGCTCACCGCAGGACCAGCCACAGCGCGGTGACGGAGGACAGCAGTGTCAGCGGCGTGGTGACGAGGCCCAGCGCGGTGAACGTACGCAACTCGGGCGGCGAACCGGCGCGCGCGGACACCCGCCGCCACAGCATGATGGCCAGCGAGCCGACGTAGGTGAGGTTGGGGCCGAGATTGACACCCAGCAGCATCGCGAGAACCAGGCCGGGTGGGGCCTGAGTGCCCAGCCCGGCCAGCAGGAGAAGCGTCGCTGGAAGATTGTTGACGAGGTTGGCCGCCACCGCCGCCACCACGGCCATTCCGAGCAAGCCGAGGAAGGTGGCGCCGGTGGGAAGCCGCTCGCTGATCCACTGACCGATCGGACCGTTCGCCACCCCGGCCACCACGACGCCGAGGAGAAGGACGAACAGGCAGAACCACGCGTCCAGCGCGTAGAGGATGTGACGGATCCTGGTTCGCCCCTCCCGTAAGACGAGGACACCCAGAGCGAACGCTCCGAGAGCCGCCACCCATGCCGGGGCGACGTCGACGACGCCGGACACAGCGAAACCCGCCAGCGTTGCCCCCACGATCGCCAACGCCGCAGTAGGCGCGGGTACGTCGCGTTCCGCCGCCGGTTCGGCGCCTCGCCGAGCGAGTAGTTCCCGCCGGAAGAATACGCGGAACAGCGCCAATTCGACGCAGACCGACACGATCCAGGGCAACGCCATCACCGCGGTGAAGTGGAGGAAGGTCATGCCCGTCGCGGAAAACGCGATGAGGTTGGTGAGGTTGGACACCGGCAGGAGTGTCGACGCGGTGTTCGACAGATGCGCCGTGGCATATGAATGTGGCCGTGGGTCCATCTGCAACGCCCGCGCCGTGGCGATGACCGCAGGCGTCAGAAGCACCACCGTGGCGTCGAGGCTCAGAACCGCCGTGGTGAGCGCGGCGGCGCCGAACACCAGCGTCAGCAAACGTGTCGGCTTTCCTCGTGCGCCGCGCCGTAACCGGCTCGCGATCCAGGCAAACACACCCATCGCGTCCGCCAGGTGCGCCAGGACGAGGATCGCGGCCAGGAACCCGACGGTCGGCGCCATCTCGGCCACCTCGTCCCAGGCCTGGGACGGCGTCACCAGGCCCACCCCGACGGCGACGGCCGCGGCCGGGGCGGCCACCACGACCTCGGGGAGGCGGTACGGGCGGACGACCGCGAACAGGAGGACCGCGGCGACCAACGCCGCTGCCAGAACTGTCACCGCGAGTTACTTCAACAGCTTCTGCAGGGTGCGCAGGTTGCGGGTGGTGGTGGAGGCCTTGAGTCGCGGTGTGCCCGTGCTCTTGCCGAACGCGCTCTTCAGTGTCATCCCACGCTCGACCTCCCAGTACAGAACCCCGTTCCCGGCCTGGATTCGCTCGACGGCAGGATCCAGCTCCTCACGCTTGGCGACGAACCCGGAGAGGACGTCAGGGTCGGGCGTCACGAGTACGTACGGGTGCCAGCCTTCTCGTTCGGGATCGAACGGGTAGTCGTCGACGATCTTCCGAACCGTGTCGAGGTCCAGAACGAAAACCCACGCCTCGTAACGGAACTCGGCACTCAAGGCCTTCTCGATCTCACCTTTCAGCCCCGCGGTGTCGGTGCGATCGGAGTCGAAGAGCACGTTGCCGGACGCGAGCACCGTCTTCACGTTCTCGAATCCCAAGTCGCTGAAGGTGCGGCGTAGCTCTGCCATCTTGATGTTGATGCCACCCACATTGATTCCGCGCAGAAGGGCGACGTATCGAGTCATGATTCCGACCATAGTGCGAGGGGACGACACCGCGACGTCGGAGGCGGAGCGCGCGCCGAGTATCCTGATCGGGCGGACGAGTTGGCCGGGCGGCCGCGGCACAGGGAACCAGCATGCAGATGCACAGGCCCTGAGCCGAGGAAAGTCCGGACTCCACAGAGCAGGGCGGTTGTTAACGGCAACCCGAGGTGACTCGCGGGACAGTGCCACAGAAAACAGACCGCCGACGTCACATTCTCCGGGATGTGCGTCGGTCAGGGTGAAACGGTGCGGTAAGAGCGCACCAGCACCCCGGGTGACCGGGGTGGCTAGGTAAACCCCGCCCGGAGCAAGGTTGAAGACCGCACCAGGCCTTTCCGGGTCCCGGTGCGGTTGCGCAGGTGTTCGAGGGCTGCTCGCCCGAGCCTGCGGGTGAACCGCTCGAGGTACCCGGCGACGGTGTGCCCAGATGGATGGTCGCCACCCGGCATTTCGGTGCCGGGGACAGGATCCGGCTTATACGCCAACTCGTCCGCGCTCCTCGTTTCTCCCGGGAGCTGTAAGTGTTACCGGTGGGAGCGCTAACATCTGCCCATGGACTTGCCTCATGACATCGCCGGCTCCGGCCCCACGCTCGTCCTCGTGCACGGCGTGGTGCATCGCCGCCAGGCGTGGAACGCCTTGCTGGATCAGTTGACGCCGTATCGCCGGGTGGTCACGGTGGATCTTCCGGGCCACGGGGAGTGCCCGGCTCTCGAGCACGACGGTGTGGATGCGATGGCCGCGCTCCTCGAGGAGCTGAGCGGGTTCGTCCGATCGGTGACGCCGCCGGGAGAACGCGCACACATCGCCGGGAACTCTCTCGGGGGCTGGCTTTCCCTCGCGCTAGCGGCCAGGGGTGAGGTTGCCTCCGCCACCGCCCTCTCGCCGGCCGGGTTCTTCGTCAACAAGGCCGATCAGGCGCGCACTATCTACACCTTCCGTGCGCTCCGCAGGGTGACGAGGGCAATGGGGGAGAATGCGCCGAAGGCGCTGAGCTACCGCGCAGTCCGCTATCCGTCGCTGGCCGCCTTCTTCGCCAGGCCGAGCCACGTACCGTACGAGGATGCCGTGATCGACGCCCGGTCCCTCACCACCAACGTGTTGGTCGACCAGGGACTGACGGCGTCGTTCGCGCTACCGCCCGTCGTCGACGCCACCGTCCCCGTCACCGTGGCGTGGGGCCGGCGCGACCTCATCCTGCCGGTGTACCAGGCGCGACGCGTACGTAAATCCTTCCCGCAGGCCCGGCTACTGGTGCTCCCCGGAATCGGTCACGTTCCCATGAGCGACGACCCCGATCTCATCGGCACCATTCTGCTGGGCGGTAGCTCGGCGACATCCTCTGCGCCGCGCTGACCGGGACGCCCTCAGCGAAGCGAAATCCACACCTGGGACTTGCCCAGCACCGTATGGCCGTCGCACGTCACGGTCAGATCGATCCGGGCGCTGCCGGCTTCGTCGTCCACTCGAGCGGCCTTGGCGACCACATCGACGACCGCACCGTCCTCGGCATGAACGATGACCGGCTTCGTGAAGCGGGCCCGGTAGCCGGTGATTCGCGCCGGGTCGCCGAGCCACTCGACGACACACTGAGTGGCGAGCCCCAGCGTGAGCATCCCCTGAGCCAGGACACCGGGAAGTCCGACCGTCGCGGCGACGTCGTCCCGATAGTGAATCGGATTGAAATCGCCGGAGGCGCCGGCGTAGCGAACCAGTGATTCGCGGGTCAGGTGGTATCGCGCCTTGACGACAGTGTCGCCCAGCAGGATTCGCTCCGGCGAACTCACAGTTCACCTCGCACGAAAAGGCTGGAGGTCATGGTGCTGACCACAGCACCGCTCGCGTCGGTGATGTCGATGCCGGCCACGATGAGGGTGTGGGGACCTCTCGGGGCCACCTCGGTCACGGTCAATACCGCCGACAACTCGTCACCGGCGACTACGGGACGGAAGGACGACGCGTGTTCGGTGCTGTGCACCAGGTTGACGGGCTCGATTCCCGTGGTCGGATCGGCGACCAACTGTGCGAGGGCCCGCTCCTGCACGATGACGGGAAATGTCGGCGGCGCAACGAGATCAGCGTGTCCGGCGGCTCGGGCGCGCTCCACGTCGTAGGACGTCGGGTTGGTGGCGAAGACGGCCCGTGCGAACTCGCGAATCTTCTCACGGCCGACGAGGTACGGCTCGGTGGGCGGATAGACCCGTCCCTCGATCGCTCGATTGACTGCCATCATGACAGCGTAGAGAGACTACGGGCGCCGGGCGCAGTGAAACGGCCGGAACTCTACGCATCCGGCAACGGCGAAGCCCCCGCCGAGAAGTTCGGCGGGGGCTTCGTTCGAATCAGCTGACCGGCATCCCGTCAGACGGGATCGACCATCAGAAGCTGGGCCCAGTAGGAGGCGCCTTCGGCGCCGAGGTAGGGAAGTAGCTGATCAAAAATGATCGTTGACATGCTCGCTCCATTCTCTGTTCGGGCACTGCACGCGGGACACGTTGCCACGACACCGCACGTACCGGCGCCGGGGAACGAATCACCGGACAGGCCCCGAGGGTAACAGTCTGAGCATGATCCACAACTCCAGACGCCCTGCCGGTGCGACACTGAGAACATGACTGACGAAGATCAACTCTGGTACTACAACGTCGACGACGGATCCGTCACGCAAGGTAAGGCGGCTTCGTCGATGTCCAGGATGGGCCCGTACCCCGACCGGGCTTCGGCCGAGAAGGCGCTGCAGATCGCCGCCGAGCGGAACAAGGCGGCAGACCGCGCCGAAGAGGAATGGAACAACTGACAGCGCGCACCGTCAGGGTGCCTACGGCGTGAAAGGGGCTACCCACGGTGCCGATCACTCGTTTTCTCGCGCACGGGATCGATTTCGGTGCCGTGCGCGAGGAGTTCAACCTTCCCCACGGTTATCCGCCCGAGGCGGTGGCCGAGGCCCTGCGGGCTACGGACCGGTGTTCCGCCGAGCGTGAGGACCGCACGGATCTGCCCCTCGTCACCATCGACCCGCCGGAGTCGATGGACCTGGATCAGGCCCTCCACCTCGAGCGCACCGCGGACGGATTCGTCCTGCACTATGCGATCGCGGACGTCGGCGCCGTCGTCGAACCCGGTGGTGCCCTGGAGGTGGAGAGCCGCAAGCGGGGTCAGACGTTCTACCTGCCGGACGGCAAGGTTCCGTTGCACCCGAAGGAGCTGTCGGAGGGGTCGGCGAGCCTTCTGCCGGACCAGATCCGCCCCGCAGCCCTGTGGCGGATCGAGCTCGACGAACAGGCAGCACCGGTGTCTTGGACGGTATCCCGCGCGACCGTCCGCTCGGTGGCGCGGCTCGACTATGCCGGGGTCCAGGCGGATTCCGACGCGGGCCGATTGCACCCGTCCATCACCTCGCTCCCCGAGTTCGGCCGGCTTCGGGCCGCAGCCGCGGTGGCGCGCGGGGCCATCGAGCTGCGACTGCCGGAACAGGATGTGGTACCGGACGGCGAGGGGTGGCGCATCGATCTGGCGCCGCGCACCGAGGCCGACGACTGGAACGCCGAGGTGTCCTTGCTCACCGGAATGTGCGCCGCTGCCATGATGATCGACGCGAGGATCGGGCTGTTGCGGACGTTGCCGCCCGCCGGGCCCGACGCCGTCGCCGCATTGCGACGCACCGCGGCGGCACTGGGCATCGAGTGGCCACGCGACGTCGGTGTGGGCGAAATGCTGGCCGGGCTGGACCCCAATTCGGCGCCGACGCTCGTGCTGATGACCGAGGCCCCGTCCTTGCTACGCGGTGCCGATTACGCCGCCTTCGACGGCAGCGTTCCGGAGCTCACCGTGCATGCGGCCATCGGCGCCCCGTACGCACACGTGACCGCACCGCTGCGGCGGCTGTCGGACCGCTATTCGACGGAAGTGTGCCTGGCCGTAGCGTCCGGCGCCGCGGTCCCGACGTGGGTGCGCGGCGCCCTGGGGTCGATGCCCGAGATCATGGGGGGCTCCGACACGCTGGCCGGGAAGGTGGAACGCGCCTGCATCGACCTTGCCGAGGCGACAGTGCTCGCCGACCGGGTGGGGGACGTGTTCGATGCGACCGTTCTCCGCTCACGCAACGGCAAGCGCACCGCCGACGTGTTCGTCCCTTCCGTGTCGGTGATGGGCAAGTGCGTCGGGGATCCCGCGGAAGGGGAGCAGGTCAAGATCCGGCTCGTCGCCGCCGACGTACACAAGCGGTCCGTCGAGTTCAGCTACCCGGCGTAGTTCGTTACGGGCGGAACCGGTCGGTGGCCCGTACCAGACGGTCGACGATCCCCGGCTCCATCGCCGAATGACCGGCATCGCCGACGATGTCGAGCTGCGAGCCGGGCCACGCCCGGTGCAGCGCCCACGCGCTCGTCGCCGGGCATACCACGTCGTAACGACCCTGCACGATCACCCCGGGAATCCCCTCGAGCCTCGCAACGTCACGCAACAGCTGTCCCTCGTCGAGGAACCCGCGGTGGTGAAAATAGTGGTTCTCGATGCGGGCGAACGCGAGTGCGAACCGAGGCTCCGAACTCTCGGCGATCCGCTCCGGCTTGGGCAGGAGCGAGCTGGTCGCCCCTTCCCAAGCCGACCACGCGATCGCGGCCCGCGTCGCAATCTCCACATCTTGGGCGTGCAGCAGCCGGTGGTAGGCCTCCACCAGATCGCCGTCCCGCTCCTGCTCGGGAACGGGCGACAGGAACTGCTCCCACCGTTCCGGAAAGAGATGTGCGGCACCGCCGTTGTAGTACCAGTCGATCTCGCTGCGCCGCAGCAGGAAGATTCCTCGCAGCACCAATTCGGTGACCCGGTGCGGATGCTTCTGCGCGTAGGCGAGGGCCAGGGTGGAACCCCACGAACCGCCGAACACCTGCCACCGCTCCACGCCCAGATGATCACGCAGCATCTCGATGTCTGCGAGCAGGCGGTCCGTCGTGTTCAGCGACAGATCGGCCCCGTCGGCGACGTGCGGTGTGGAACGACCACACCCGCGCTGGTCGAACAGAACGATCCGGTACGCGGCCGGGTCGAAGAACTGCCGATACGCAGGATCGGTGCCGCCGCCCGGGCCGCCGTGCAGGAAGACGACGGGCTTTCCGTCGGGATTGCCGCTCAGTTCCCAGTACACCTGCTGGCCGTTACCCACATCGAGATGCCCGAACCGGAAGGGTTGGATCTCCGGGTAGAGAGTGCGCAGGTCCTGCTCGCCGGACACCTCAGAACCCGATCAGGCCGGACGCCAGGTCGGGTATCTCCAACGCGGTCACGGCTTCCTGACGGATGTCCGGGCAGGCCGCCGTCGTGATCACGTCGATGCGACCGCGATCCTGCAGGAAGTCGAGGGCATTGAGGTTGTTCTGCGTGATCCAGGTGCCGACCAGCCCGTTGAGTCCGGTCTTCCCGATGGTCGGCGTGTACGTACGCCAGCTCTGCAGCTGCCCCTCGAGATCCCGGCACAACTGGGTGGCCTGGGCCTCGGTCACTCCGCCAGGGACCGCGGCGACTCCCGGCTCGACGGCGGGGGAACTGGTGGGAACAGCGGATTGGGGCGCGGGTGCGGTGCCCTGTCCCGCGCACCCCGTGAGCGCGGCGGCGAGTGCGACCGCCCCGGCCGCGAGTGCGGCCGGGCGGCGACGGTGGCCGGTCTGCGACGCACGTCGTACTCGCATGAACACCTCTCTCGAATTGTGGAGCCGAACCGGATGAGAAGAGATCAGAAGCTGTGCTCGTCCGCGGGGAAGGCGCCCGAACGTACTTCGTCTGCGTAGGCCGCGGCTGCTGCGCGGAGCTCGTCACCGACGTTGCCGAAGCGCTTGACGAACTTCGCCGTCTTCCCGCTGGTGTAACCGGCCATGTCCTGCCACACCAGCACCTGGGCGTCGCATTCGGCGCCGGCGCCGATGCCCACAGTGGGGATGGTGAGCTTGCGGGTGACCTGCCCGGCGATCTCCGCGGGCACCATCTCCATGACGACCGAGAAGGCGCCTGCTTCCTGGACGGCGATGGCGTCGGCCACCAACTGCTCGGCCGCATCACCTCGGCCCTGCACCCGGAAGCCGCCGAGTGAGTTGACGCTCTGCGGGGTGAAGCCGACGTGGGCCATGACGGGAATGCCCGACGCGGTAATTGCGGCGATCTGGGGTGCGACGCGTTCGCCGCCCTCCAACTTGACGGCGTGGGCCAGGCCTTCCTTCAGGAACCGGGTGGCGGTGGCCAGGGCCTGCTCGGGCGAGCTCTCGTAGCTGCCGAACGGGAGGTCGGCGACGACGAGGGCGTGGGGTGCGCCTCGAACGACACCTCGTACCAGGGGAAGGAGTTCGTCGACGGTGACCGGAACGGTGGTCTCGTACCCGTAGACGACGTTGGCGGCGGAATCGCCGACCAGAAGGACCGGGATGCCGGCTTCCTCGAAGATGCGGGCGCTGGAGTAGTCGTAGGCGGTGAGCATCGCCCAGCGTTCGCCTTCGGCCTTCATGGCCTGCAGGTGGTGGGTCCGGGTCTTGCGTCGGGGTGCATCGGGGAAGGGGGCTGATCCGTAGAGCCGATTCTCGGACGTGCTCTCGGAAGTCTTGCTATCGGACATCGTTGTCCCTTTCTGGCCTCGAGGCCCTTGGCGGGTCCCCGGGTGCGGGTGATGACGCCTACAGTCTGCCACCGGGCCATGAGGGTGCGAACCCCCGGCGCAGGTGCGATAGGTCACATCGATCTCCGGGGTCTGACCTGCCCTCGAGGCACGCACCCGGTGAACCCTGGCACGATCGTCGTATGTTTCGCAGTGCTCGCGTGCCGGCCGCGTTCGCGGGTGCCGTCGCCGTTGTCCTCGTCTTCGCAGGATGCAGTGGGAGTGGAGGGGATTCCGGCGAGGCCGTCGCCGGGCCTTCGACTTCTGCGGCGTCGCCGGGAGCGTCCGCACCCGACGGACTGGAAGCCTTCTATACGCAACAGGTGAACTGGGGTTCGTGCGAGGGATACAGCACGGACGGCACACCGCTCGGGGACAACCTCGACTGCGCCAAGGTGACCGTGCCCAACGACTACGCGGACCCGGGCGGCGCCACGGCACAGATCGCGATCTCCCGTTCCCGGGCGGGTGGACCGAAACTCGGGTCTCTGCTGGTCAATCCCGGCGGTCCCGGGGCATCCGGGCTGGCTCTGGCATCGGTCGCCGACGGCACCGAACTCGCCGAGAAGTTCGACGTCGTCGGATTCGACCCGCGCGGTATCGGCGCATCCACCCCGGCGGTGACCTGCCTGACCGACCCCGAGGTGGACGCCAAGCGCAGGGACGACGACGTCGACATGAGTCCCGCCGGGATCGCGCAAACCGAGGCGGAGAACCGTGACTACGCGGCCAAGTGTGCAGAGCGGACAGGTCCGGACGTACTGGCCCACGTGGGCACCTACGACGTCGTCCGCGACATGGACGTCATCCGGGCGGTGCTCGGCGACGCGAAGCTGAACTACCTCGGATATTCCTACGGCACCCGGCTGGGGTCCTCCTATGCGGAGACGTTCCCCGCCAACGTGCGGGCGATGGTGCTCGACGGCGCCCTCGACCCCGAGCAGGATCCGACCGACGAGGTCATCTTGCAGGCCGAAGGCTTCCAGAAGGCGTTCGACGCCTTCGTCGCGGACTGCATGAGGCAGCAGGATTGCCCCCTGGGCACCGACCCGGCGCAGGCCGACGAGAACTTCCGCGCTCTGGTCGATCCGCTGATCGCGAAGCCGGCGGCCACGACCGATCCACGAGGACTCAGCTACACCGACGCGATCACCGGCGTCCAGCAGGCGCTGTACTCGCCCAACCTGTGGGGACCGCTGCGCGGCGGATTGCAGAGTCTGCGGACGGGCACCGGGGATTCGCTGCTGATGCTGGCCGATCTGTACGAGGGCCGGGCGGACGACGGCAGCTACTCGAACCTCAATGACGCTTTCAACGCCATCCGGTGCGTGGACGATCCGCCGGTCACCGATCGCGTGAAGGTCGGCGAGGCCGATATGCGGTATCGGCAGGCGGCTCCGTTCCTCGACGACGGTCGCGGCACGGGCAACGCGCCGCTCGACGTCTGCGCGTTCTGGCCGGTGCCGAGCACGGGTGCACCGCACACGGTGGACGTCCCCGGAATCCCGACGATCGTAGTGGTCTCGACCACAGAGGATCCGGCCACTCCCTATCAGGCGGGAGTGGACTTGGCGAAGCAGATGAACGGCGCGCTGATCACGTACCGGGGCACTCAGCACACCGTCGTTCTCGATGGCGAAGCATGCGTCGACGACGCCGTCATCGACTATTTCGTGACCCTCGAGCCGCCGCCCGCAGACCTCACCTGTTGACACGCCCCTCCTCGGCGAGGGATCGAGGTGGCCACACGCTGGCACGATGCGGAATCGTAGCCGGGTGAATTCACGAAGTAACACAGATTTAACGAACTTTGCTTACTCTCGCGGACATGGATCGCCAAAAGGAATTCGTGCTTCGCACCCTGGAAGAGCGCGACATTCGGTTCGTCCGATTGTGGTTCACGGATGTTCTCGGATACCTGAAATCGGTGGCGATCGCCCCCGCGGAACTGGAAGGTGCCTTCGAGGAGGGCATCGGCTTCGACGGATCCGCGATCGAAGGGTTCTCGCGGGTGTCCGAAGCCGACACCGTCGCGAAGCCGGACGCCTCCACGTTCCAGGTTCTGCCCTGGAGCTCGAGCAAGGGCCATCAGCACTCCGCCCGCATGTTCTGCGACATCGCCATGCCCGACGGGTCCCCGTCCTGGGCCGATTCGCGGCACGTGCTGCGACGGCAGTTGAACAAGGCCAGCGACCTCGGCTTCAGTTGCTACGTGCACCCCGAGATCGAGTTCTTCCTGCTCGAGAACGGGCCTATCGACGGCACGCCGCCGAAGCCCGCAGACTCCGGTGGGTACTTCGACCAGGCAGTCCACGACTCTGCCCCCAATTTTCGCCGCCACGCCATCGACGCGCTCGAGTCGATGGGAATCTCCGTCGAGTTCAGCCATCACGAGGCGGCCCCCGGCCAGCAGGAGATCGACCTGCGGTATGCGGATGCCCTGTCGATGGCCGACAACGTCATGACCTTCCGGTACGTGGTCAAGGAAGTCGCCATCGCCGAGGGGGTGCGGGCCACGTTCATGCCCAAGCCGTTCAGCGATCAGGCCGGCTCGGCGATGCACACGCACATGAGCCTGTTCGAGGGCGACACCAACGCGTTCCACAACCCGGACGATCCGATGCAGCTGTCGGAGACCGGTAAGGCGTTCATCGCAGGCATCCTCGAACACGCCAACGAGATCAGCGCGGTCACCAATCAGTGGGTGAACTCGTACAAGCGGCTCATCCACGGTGGAGAAGCTCCGACTGCGGCCTCCTGGGGTCCGTCGAACCGGTCGGCGCTCGTGCGGGTCCCGATGTACACGCCCAACAAGGCGTCGTCGCGTCGTGTGGAGATCCGCAGCCCAGACTCGGCGTGCAACCCGTATCTCACTTTTGCGGTCCTGCTCGCTGCGGGACTGCGCGGTATCGAGAAGGGCTACGCACTGCCGCCGGAGGCGGAGGACGACGTGTGGGCGTTGACATCGGCCGAGCGGCGCGCCATGGGGTATCGCGAACTCCCCGGGAACCTCGACGGGGCGTTGCGGGAAATGGAGAAGTCCGAACTGGTCGCCGAAGCACTCGGTGAGCACGTGTTCGACTTCTTCCTCCGCAACAAGCGTCGCGAGTGGGAGGAGTACCGCAGCCACGTGACGCCGTTCGAACTCAAGACGTATCTGGGGTTGTGAGCAAGAACATGGTGAAGCCTCCGGCAGCGCGTTCTGCCGTTCCCGGCCCGGGTCGACTGGGCCTCGTCGAACCGACCGCTCCCGCCGAACTTCGAGATTTGGGCTGGGTAGGCGAGGACAGCGTCGAGCTGCTCTGGTCGCTCTCCCGCGCAGCCAACGCCGACCTCGCGCTCCGCACGTTGGTGCGGATGAAGGACGGTCTGGGCGACGGGTGGGAAGCCCTCGACAAAGCCCTGCGCACCGACAAGGCCCTGCGCGGGCGCTTGTTCGGCTTGCTGGGTGCTTCCAGTGCGTTCGGCGATCATCTCGTAGCGGACCCTGCGCTGTGGACCACTCTCGCCGGCGACGTGACCCTGCCGACGAGGGAAGAGACGAACGCCCGGATGCTGGCGTCCGTCGACGCCCACCCGGAGGAAGGCGTCCATCCCGAGGCCAATCTGTACCGGGCGGCCGTGACGGGCTCGGACGCTGTCGCCGCATTGCGCAAGTCGTACCGTGACCAGCTCATGCTCCTGGCCGCCGTGGACCTCGCGGCGACCGTCGAAAACGAACCGGTACTTCCGTACCAGACCGTCGGGCGTCAATTGTCCGATCTGGCGGACGCCGCACTCAATGCCGCCCTGGCAGTCGCCGTCGCAACAGTGTGTCCGGAAGCGCCCTGCCCGGTGCGGCTCGCGGTGATCGCGATGGGCAAATGTGGTGCACGCGAACTGAATTACGTCAGCGATGTGGACGTGGTCTTCGTCGCCGAGCCTGCCGATACGATCGCCAGCCGGATCGCGGGTGAGCTGATGCGCATCGGATCGACGGCCTTCTTCGACGTCGATGCGGCACTGCGACCCGAGGGTAAACGCGGCGAACTCGTCCGCACCCTCGAATCCCACGTCACCTACTACAAGCGGTGGGCCAAGACGTGGGAATTCCAGGCGCTCCTCAAGGCTCGGCCGATGATCGGCGACCTCGAGCTGGGACGGCAGTACGTCGAGGCCCTCAGCCCGATGGTGTGGACGGCCTCCGAGCGGGAAGACTTCGTTCCCGAGGTACAGGCCATGCGCCGGCGGGTGGAGGAGATGGTTCCGCCCGAACTGCGCGAGCGGGAGCTCAAATTGGGCCGGGGCAGCCTGCGGGACGTCGAGTTCGCGGTGCAGCTGCTCCAGCTGGTCCACGGACGTGCGGACGAGGCGCTCCACGTGCAGAGCACCATCGACGCCTTGACGGCGCTTGCCGCGCGCGGGTACGTCGGGCGCGACGACGCCGCGAACCTGGCTGCGTCGTACGAATTCCTGCGGCTGCTCGAGCACCGGCTGCAACTGCAGAAGTTGCGACGCACCCACACGCTTCCGCCCGCCGAGGACGAGGAAGCATTGCGGTGGCTGGCGCGGGCCGCCCACATGCGGCCGGACGGCAGCAAGGATGCCCTCGGCGTCCTCAACGCCGAAATCAAGCGCAACGCCCACCGGGTGCGGCGCCTGCACGCCAAATTGTTCTACCGCCCACTGCTCGAATCGGTGGCTCGGATCGACAAGGATGCTCTGCGGCTCAGTCCCGACGCGGCAATCCGTCAGTTGGCGGCGCTGGGATACACGGCACCCGAGAACGCCCTCGGACATCTGACGGCGCTCACGAGCGGTGCGTCCCGTAAAGGCCGCATCCAGGCGCTGCTGCTGCCGACGTTGCTCGAATTCCTCGGTGACACACCGGACCCCGACGCGGGGTTGCTCGCCTACCGCAGGCTGTCGGATGCGATGAACGACCAGACGTGGTTCCTGCGTCTACTCCGTGACGAGGCGTCCGTGGCCGAGCGACTGATGACCGTGCTGGGTTCGTCGGCCTACGTTCCGGACCTGCTGATCAAGGCCCCCGATGTGGTGCGATTGTTCGCCGATTCCCCGAGCTGCCCGCGCCTGCTGGAATCGAAACCGGAGGATGTCGCGCGGGGAATTCTGACGGCGTCGGCCCGCCACGACGATCCGGCGCGTGCCATCGCGGCCGCGCGGTCCCTGCGCCGGTACGAACTGGCCCGGATCGCCTCCGCCGACATTCTCGGCATGCTCGACGTGCCCGGGGTGTGCCGGGCGTTGTCCTCGGTGTGGGCGGCCGTCCTCAACTCCGCGCTGACCTCGGTGATCAATGCGAGCGAGAAGGAGCTGGGCGAACCGGCACCCGCAACGTTCACGGTGATCGGGATGGGCCGGCTCGGTGGCGGTGAGCTGGGCTACGGATCCGACGCCGACGTGCTCTTCGTGTGCGAGCCCCGCGAGGGCGTCGACGAGACCGTCGCCGTCAAGTGGGCCAACGGAGTCGCCGACAAGGTGCGTTCGCTCCTGGGTGCGCCCAGCACGGATCCACCACTCGAGGTCGACACCGGGTTGCGGCCGGAGGGTCGTAGCGGTCCCGTCGTGCGCACGCTCGCGTCGTATGAGGCCTACTACGCACAGTGGGCGCAGGCCTGGGAGATTCAGGCGCTGCTTCGAGCACACCACGTTGCCGGCGACGCCGACCTCGGACTGCGCTTCCTGCACATGATCGACAAGACGCGTTACCCCGAAGGTGGGGTGTCCGAGCAGGCGGTACGCGAGATCCGGCGCATCAAGGCGCGGGTCGACTCGGAGCGGTTGCCTCGCGGCGCCGACCCGGCCACGCACACCAAACTCGGTCGCGGCGGGCTCGCCGACATCGAGTGGACTGTGCAGCTGATCCAGCTTCGGCACGCCCACGACATCGAGTCGCTTCACAACACGTCGACCCTCGAGACTCTCGACGCTATCGGGGCCGCAGAACTGCTCAGTGAGGCAGACGTCGAACTGCTACGCGACGCGTGGATCACGGCGACGAAAGCTCGCAACTGCCTGGTGCTGGTGCGCGGTAAGCCCACGGACCAGCTGCCCGGCTCCGGTCGTGTCCTGTCCGCGGTCGCGCAGATTGCCGGCTGGGGTAGTGACGACGCGGGCGAGTTCCTCGACCATTACCTGCGCGTCACCCGACGGGCCAAAGCAGTGGTGGAGAGGGTCTTCGGCGGGTGATCGCCGCCTCGGGGGTGCGGGCGCTCACTGCCCTCGGGTGGTGCGCGGTGCTCGTCGGGGTGTCCGGTGTGGTGCTCCGATTCCTCGACGTGCACAACCAACGACTCCTCGTGCTGGCGTCGGCCGCCCCCTATTTGATGGCCGCGGCAGCGGTCGGGGTACTGGTTCTCGGAGTGACGCGGCACTGGGTCGGATTCGGGGTGGCCCTGACAGTCGCGGCGGTAGCCACGTTGTCGCAGGCTCCGCTCTATCTGGCGAACGGCTCGGCGCCGGCGGCATCTGGTCCGGAAGTGACTGTGATGCAAGCCAATATCTGGCTTGGCAACGCGGATCCCGATTCGCTGAGGAGGCAGATCGAGGATAACGACGTCGATGTGGTCACCGTGAACGAACTGACGCCCGAGGCTGTCGGGCGGCTCGAGGCGTCGGGTATCTCGTCCGTGTTGCCTCACTCGTTTCTGCGGCCCGGGACCGGCGGAGTAGGAACCGGGATCTGGAGCCGGTATCCGCTGTCCGAACAGATACACCACGAGGAGTTTCTGCTGACGGCGCTGTCGGCGCGGATAACCCTTCCGGACGGCGCGAGTGCGGCCGTGTACGCCCTGCATCCCGTTCCGCCCTGGCCGGTGGATTCCGCGGTGTGGGCGGGGGAGATGGACCGCATCAAGGCGTTGCTCGACGGGATCCCCGAGGACTCGGGTCCGGTGATTCTCAGCGGCGATTTCAATTCCACCCGCGATCACGTCAAGTACCGCAATCTGGTGAGCGGCCGCTTCCGGGACGCCGCCGACCAGGTGGGTGCCGGAATCCAGAACACGTATCCGGCGGACCGGCAGCCATTTCCGCCGATGATCGCAATCGACCACATCGTGACGAGCGGGGCACGGGCGCAGTCGATCGAGTCGGTGGTGATCGCCGGTTCGGATCATCGGGGCTTGATCGCAACAATCACCCTCGGACCCTGAGATCAGGGGAGTGTCACAAATCCCTTGTTCGCCAGCCAGTCACGAGCCACGTCCGCCGGTTCCTGTCCTTCAACGTCGACGAGCCGGTTCATCTCGGTGACCTCCTCGTTGGTCAGGGCGTCCGAGATGGGCGCCATGACGTCCGCCACCTGTGGGTGGGCATCGGCGAAGTCCTTACGCATCGTGATGGCAGGGTTGTACTTCGGGAAGAACTGCCGGTCGTCCGCGAGAAGGACCAGATCGAGCGCGATGATGCGCCCGTCGGTGGTGAACACCTCACCGAACTTGCATTGTGTGCCGTCCGCGGTGGCTTGATAGATGATGCCGGTCTGCAGGATCTGCCGGTTCGCTCGCGCGGGATCGAAGCCGTAGGTGGCGGCCAGCCCGGGGAAGCCGTCCTGTCGCACATTGAACTCGGTCTCGACGCACGTGGTGGCGGCCGCAGGGTCGCGGTTGACCAGGTCTGCGTACTGCGACAAAGTGGTGATGCCGGTCTGCTCGGCGGTCTGCCTGTTCATCGCCAGGGCATACGTGTTGTTCATGGGTGCGGGCTCCACCCACACCATGGCATTGCGTTCGAGGTCTTGGTCCCGCACGGCCTCGAATTGCGCGACGGGGTCGGGCACAGGAATCTCGTTGCCCAGATAGTTGATCCAGCCGGTTCCCGTGTACTCGTAGGTGACGTCGATCTGCCCGTCCAACTGCGCGTCCCGGGTGCTGTTCGATCCCTGGATGTTGGTGAGATCGCGCACGTCGGCGCCTGCGGCGCTGAGCGCGAATTCGATGATGTACCCGAGGATCACCTGCTCGGTGAAATCCTTGGACCCGACGGTGATCTTCACACCCTCGAGTTCGGGGACCGGCGCGATACTGCCGGGGAGTACGGACAGCGGCAACGCGCCACCGGATTCGAGACCGCAGCCGGCCAGGAGTGTGACACTGCACGCCAACGCCGTTGCAGCAAGAGTGCGCCGGAATCCTCGTCGCAGGGTCATCAGCGCAGTCCCTTCGGGCCCAGGAACTCCTCGGCTAGCGCACCGCACCAGTCGACCAGAAGCGCGAGCGCGACCGCGAGCACCGCGCCGACGACCAGTGTGACGTTGTCGCGCAGCTTGTATCCGGTGTCGATGAGGATGCCGAGACCGCCGGCGCTGACGAGGAAACTAAGGGTCGCGGTGCCGACGGCGAGGACGAGCGAGGTGCGCAACCCGGCCAGGATGTACGGAACGGCCAGTGGCAATTCGACTTTCTGCAACACCAGGCGTGCCGTCATTCCCTGCCCGCGCCCGGCGTCGATGACGGCGGGGTCGACCTGCTGCAGACCGAGCATGGTGTTGCGAAGCACAGGAAGCAGCGAATAGAACGCTATGGGCAGAACGCCGATCCAGAACCCGGTGGTGCTGGTGGCCAGGAACAGCAGCACGAGTAGCCCGATCGCCGGCGCGGCCTGACCGATGTTGGCGATACCGATGAAGACTGGTGCCAGCCTGGTGAAACCGGGGCGCGTCAGAAGGATTCCCAGGGGAACAGCGATGGCGACGACGATGGTGACGACCACGACCGTGATCAGCACATGCTGCCACGTCAGGGTGGCGATGTTCGCGGCGTTGAGACTGCCCTTCTGAGTGGCCGTGAGTTCGCGGTTGAATGCCCACCCGAGGACCCCGGCCACGAGTACGAGCACGATCACGGGTTGGACCAGCAACCGGGCACGTTCGGACCGGCGGGCGGCGGGGATGTCTTGTGCGACAACGGCGGTGGTCATGACGGCGGACCCGCTACGCTCGTTTCCCCGTTCTCGCTGTTCGGCCCGTGCTCCTCCCGCATCGCGGAGAGGTGGTTCACCAGCGTGTCGATACTGATGAGACCTTCGTATTCGCCCCGCCGGCCGGTGACGACGGTCGAGGCGCTGCTTTCGGCGAGCAACGCCTCGAGCGCATCCTGGAGCGTGGACTGGGTGGAGACGACCTCCTCGATCGGGTCACCGACGTCCTGCAATGAGGTGGCGTGAGCCAGGTGGCCGAGGGACACCCAGCGGATGGGGCGATCACGTGCGTCGAGGATCAGACCCCACTTGATCTTGCGTGGTGTGATGGCCGCCCGCAGCTCGTCGACCGAACCGACGGCATACGCGGTGGGGCAGTCGAGGAGCGGCACGTCCCGGACCCGGGTCAGCGTCAACTGTTTGAGCGACGCGTTCGCGCCGACGAAGCCGGCCACCATGTCGTTCGCGGGACTCGCGAGAATGGCATCCGGGGTGTCGTACTGCATGATGTGCGACTGATCCCCGAGAACGGCGATGCGGTCGCCGAGTTTCACGGCCTCGTTGAAGTCGTGGGTGACGAAGACGATGGTCTTGCCCAGATCCGACTGCAGTCGCATCAGTTCGTCCTGCAGCAGTCCGCGCGTAATCGGATCCACCGCGCCGAACGGCTCGTCCATGAGCAGGACCGGGGGATCGGCGGCCAGGGCCCGGGCCACCCCGACCCGCTGCTGCTGCCCACCCGACAGCTGCCGGGGATAGCGGTCCCGGTAGACGTCCGGGTCGAGCCCCACCAGGTCGAGCATGTCGTCGGTGCGCTGGGCGATCTTTTTCTTGTCCCACCCAATCAGCCCCGGCACGGTGGCGACGTTCTTGGCGATGGTCAGATGCGGGAAGAGCCCGGCCTGCTGTATCGAGTAACCGATGCCCCGTCGCAACCTGTCGGGATCGATGGACAGCGCATTGTTTCCGCCGATCGTGATCTTGCCCGACGTTGGTTCGATGAGGCGGTTGATCATCCTCATGGTCGTGGTCTTGCCGCAGCCGGACGGGCCGACGAATACGACGATCTCGCCCGCCGGGATGCGCATCGAGACGTTGTCGACGGCCGGTCGGCTCTGGCCGGGATAGTTCTTGACGACATTTTCGAGGACGATCTCGACGCCTGAGACGGTGTCGGCGCCGGTGCGTGCTGTGTCGAGTTCAGTCACGGATCCCCCTGGAAGTGGTGAGTCGCCCGACGACCACGAAAAGACCGTCGAGCACGAGAGCGAGAAGCACGATCAGAACGGTGCCCGTGAGGGCCTGCGGGACTGCGGTGGGGCTTCCCACCCGGGACAGTCCGGAGAAGATGAGGTTGCCCAGTCCGGGGCCCTTGGCGTACGCCGCAATGGCGAGAATTCCCATCGACATCTGGGTGCTCACCCGCATGCCGGTGAGGATCGACGGCCATGCGAGCGGCAGCTCGATCCGGCTCAGAACTGCGATCCGGCTCATACCGACACCTCGTGCCGCGTCCGTCACCGCCGGGTCCACCGACGACAGACCGAGGATCGTGTTCCGGATGATCGGCAACAGGGCGTACAGGACCAGGGCCGTCACGGTGGGAGCCACACCGAGACCCAGGATGGGGATCAGGAGGCCGAGCAGGGCGAACGACGGGACGGTGAGGATGGTGCTCGCGAGCGCTGTGGCGATGGCCGAGCCCGCCGGACTGCGATACACGACGATGCCGACGACCACCGCGACGACCGTGGCGATGACCACCGATTGCACCACAGCACTGACGTGCAGATAGGAATCCGTGAGCAGTTGCTGCTTCCGCGCAGAGACGAAATCCCACAGCTGCGCGATGTCCACTGTGCGACACCTTTCACCCGTCGAACCTGTTCCGAGATATTTCACAGTGCTATGCGCCGGCCCTGTACGCAGGCAAATGCGAATTTTCGGCGGGTTGTACACGGTCAGTCGGGGCGGTGATCGTCGATCTCGGCAGGACACTCGCTCACTCGGACAGAAGATCAGGAGCCGGTCAGCCAGGACAGCAAGCGGCCCCGCGACCAGCAGCGGCCAATGGCCTCGGCGCGCAGAGTGGACGCGTCGAACACCACCAGCCCGATGATGCTGTGGCCGGAGGCGCGGCGATCGCCGAGCGTCGGTATGGACGGCGCGACCCCGACTCCCTCCGCCGATACCCACGCCACCGCCCGGCCGGCAGCTGCGTTATCGAGGCGGTGCAGGAAGCGCAGGCGGCTTTCGAGGGGCAAGCGCGACAGCGCCCACGTCGTGGTCACGACGGGCAGGGCGTCGGCGGGCACACGGGCGAAGGCATCGGGCAGAACCTCGACGGCGTCACCTCGGAGCAGCAGCGGAGGTTCCGTCGCCGCCAACGCAATCTCCGCATCGAGTCTGGCGACCCGCTCCGGCTGGTCCGGCCACACGCAGGCGCGTAACCAGCGGGCTTCGTCCGCGTCGGTCACGTCGACCGGATCGAGGTCGATGCCCACCCGGGCGACAACCTCGGGCATCGCCCGCGTCGGGAGGGGGCGATCTCCCACGATCGAGGACGACAGCTGTACCGGAGATGACGGGTCGCCCAGGAATTGTCCGTTGCTGTAGGTGATGCCGACGCGATCGACGGTGAGATCGAACCCGGCCGAACAGCCCACGTCGATCAGCGCAATCCTCTCCGCACCCACGCGGCGCGCAGCCTCGGCGATGGCGGGATACAGCACAGTGCAGCGACCGGTCTGGTCGGCCCGCATCGGCCGGCGCACGGCGGTGGCCACCACAGAGTCGGTCATGTGCACCAGCGTCTCGACCGCCGCGCCGGCGGCAGCGTCGCGGTCCGCGGCGGCATAGGCGGCGGCGAGCGCGGGGGCGCGTCCGGCGAGCGCGAGGTCGTGGAGCGCGGCGAGAATGACCGTGGGATGCCGCTTGCGCGCCGGCGCGGCCTCGATCGCGCGCAGCGCTTCGGCGGACTCGCTCAGGGCGACGGCGATGCGATGGTACAGCGGCGATGTCGGGGCGGCATCGACCTCACCGAAGTCTCGGTACACCTGAGCGAGTGTGCGGGCCCTACTCACGATCCCGACCCTCACCTGGACGAGCTCGGCGCTCACTTCCCCGGAACATCAGGTGGTGGGAATGGCGAAAAGCAGGGTGGACACGGCGATCGAGACACCGAACAATGCGATCATCACGGCGTATCCGATATTGCGCCGGCGAGGAGAAATCGCCGGGTCCATCCACCATCCGAACGCCTTGAACGCGGCCGGAACCGCCCACCACCCCAAGATCTGGGTGGTGACGACATTGCCGATGAACAGCGCTACGGCAACGGGGACACCGCGAGCCTCGATGAGCGGTGCACTGACGAAGTGGCCCCAGATCACCACCATCGGATACAAGACGAGGAGTACCAGAAGGTTGCTCCGCGCAACCGGAACCTCCGCGGACTGTTCGCCTTTCGCCCCGCGAAACCAGAAGTCGAAACCGTAACTGGCCCTGCGGACTCGAAGGTCCTGATTGAAGCGCGCCCCCTGTTCGAGAAGTTCGGCGCGCTCCGCCGAGTTCATCCATCGCTCGAGATTCTCTTCGGTGTCGAAGCTGAGAACGATCGTCCAATCGTCGGTGACGCCGCGGACAGGCCGCTCCACCTTGTGCCCGCGAAAGCCCGTGAACCGGGCCTCGGCGGCGGAAATCCGACGCTGCCAATCCATGAAGGCGGACTCGTCCTCCGGATCGATGCGGCAGGAGATGACCACCGACGACGCAGCCTGCGCGGCAGTCTGTTCACCGGTGAGTAGGTGGACGTCCTCGTTGCCGATGAATGCGTGCTTGATCTCCGCGACGAGGGTAGTCCGTTCGGCACTGTCCAGCCATGCTCTGGCGTCGTCGATCGTGGTGAACCGCTGGACCGTTACCCAGTCGTCCTGCACGGGCGGTGACGGCGGGATGATGTCTTGATCGATGAATCCTGGACGACCCGACAGGATTTCGGCCGAGTGGTGCTCCCAGCGCAGGTACTCGTCGAAACTGGCGTCGTCGATCCTGCGTCGGAAGATGATCGATACCGGCGATTGCGCCGGATCGCGGGCGGAGCGAGGCACCGCGTTCACCCCCCATCGGTTCGGCCAGGACAGCGTGCGGCCGGATGTCCGGATCATATCGCCGGTCTCGGTGGCGGCGAGGAGATTCCTGTACTTCTCGGAAGTCCTCCCATCCACGGCCGCCGCGGTGACGAATAAAGGAGGGTCGGAGAATCACGGAAGGTGCACGATGAGCGGAGTGAGTGGGAACGGACTCGCTGATCACCAGTTCGACGCGCTGAAGGATGCGATCCACAGCGTGTACTCCGAACTGGACTCGGCGGGGGGAACGGACCGATTCCTCGAAGAAGTCAGCAGGGAGGCCCTCGCCCTGGTGCCGGGCGCCCACCTGGCGGGCGTCACAGTCCTTCTGGACAACGGAGACGCCACGACGAGAGCCGCCACCGACCGCGTGGTCGTCGACGTGGATCGTGTCCAGTACGACGCCGGCGACGGGCCGTGCCTCGAAGCTGCCCGTACGCAGACGATCACGCGGGCCGATTCCGAAGAAGCGACACGGCGATGGCCGTCGTTCGCACACAGCGCCCGACGCTTAGGTGTCGCGAGCTACCTGTCCGCGCCGATACTGCTCGAGGGAAAGTACCTCGGCGCACTGAACGTATACGGCCGGGACGCACACGGTTTCACCAGGGCCGATGCCGCCGTCCTCAACCTGCTTCTCGTTGCCGTCCGATACGCCCTCGACGGCGCCTCGCGACTCGAGGAGGCGCGCAGGCGTGGTGAGCAACTGGCGACGGCGATGAAGTCGCGTGCGGTGATCGAGCAGGCGAAGGGTGCCATCATGGCGGCCCGCCGGGTCTCCGCCGATGAGGCGTTCCAGGTTCTGGTCACCGAGTCGAAGAACCGCAACATCAAGCTGCGCGTCATCGCCGAGGAGATGCTTCACACGCTGCAGGAAGGGTGAGGCGGCGGCGCCGCCTCGACTTCTGAACCGGCGCCGCCTGGACGATCCAATGGTCCGGAACACTGGAACGCCTGGTGTGGCGGTTACCCGAGTCGCCTGGAGTGAAACAGGTGTGCCACAGGAGAGACGAACGAGCCCATCCGCGGAAATCGGCTGCAGGCAGCCGAGACCACGGATGGGCTCGTCGGAGAAACGATCCGCGCGAACGCGGGAACCTACGACTTACACGTCGTAGTACAGCTGGAACTCGTAGGGGTGCGGCCGCAGGTTGACCGGAGCGATCTCCTGCTCACGCTTGAGCGAGATCCAGGTCTCGATCAGGTCGGAGGTGAACACGCCACCCTCGGTGAGGTAGTCGTGGTCCGCCTCGAGGCGGTCGATCACTGCCGACAGGCTGGTGGGGGCCTGCGGGATGTTGCGGGCCTCCTCCGGCGGGAGCTCGTAGAGGTCCTTGTCGACCGGAGCCTGCGGCTCGATCTTGTTCTTGATGCCGTCCAGGCCGGCCATCATCTGCGCCGCGAAGTTCAGGTAGGGGTTACCCGAGGAGTCGGGGGCACGGAACTCGAGGCGCTTGGCCTTCGGGTTGTTGCCGGTGATCGGGATACGCACGGCTGCCGAGCGGTTGCGCTGGCTGTACACCAGGTTGATGGGGGCTTCGTAGCCCGGCACCAGGCGGTGGTACGAGTTGACGGTCGGGTTGGTGAACGCGAGCAGCGACGGAGCGTGATGCAGGATGCCGCCGATGTAGTGGCGTGCCATGTCGGACAGACCCGCATAGCCGGCCTCGTCGTGGAACAGCGGCTTGCCGTCCTTCCACAGCGACTGGTGGACGTGCATGCCCGAGCCGTTGTCGCCGAACAGCGGCTTCGGCATAAAGGTGGCGGACTTGCCGTGCTTCCACGCGGTGTTCTTCACGATGTACTTGAACAGCTGGAGGTCGTCTGCGGCTGCGAGCAGCGTGTTGAACTTGTAGTTGATCTCGGCCTGACCGGCGGTGCCCACCTCGTGGTGACCGCGCTCGAGCTCGAAGCCCGCGTTCTGCAGGTTGGTCGAGATCTCGTCGCGCAGGTCGACGTAGTGGTCGTACGGTGCGACGGGGAAATAGCCACCCTTGGGACGGACCTTGTAGCCCAGGTTGGGGCTGCCGTCGGCGTTGAGTTCGGCGCCCGTGTTCCAGGATGCGGAGACGGAGTCGATCTCGTAGAAGGAGCCGTTCATCTGCGAGTCGTAACGGATCGAGTCGAAGATGTAGAACTCGGCCTCGGCGCCGAAGAACGCCGTGTCGGCGATGCCCGTCGACTTCAGGTACTCCTCAGCCTTGCGGGCGACGTTACGGGGGTCGCGACTGTAGGACTCACGCGTGAACGGGTCGTGGACGAAGAAGTTCACGTTCAGTGTCTTGGCGGCACGGAAGGGGTCGATCTGCGCGGTAGCGACGTCGGGGAGGAGCATCATGTCCGACTCGTGGATCGACTGGAAGCCGCGGACGGACGAACCGTCGAACGCGAGGCCGTCCTCGAAGACATCCTGGGTGAACGCAGAGGCCGGGATCGAGAAGTGCTGCTGGACGCCGGGAAGGTCACTGAACCGAATGTCGACGTACTCGACGTTCTCGTCCGCGATGAACTTGATGACCTCTTCGGCCGTGGTGAACGCCACGCTTGTGCTCCTTAAGTCGCTTCAGCCAAGTAGATATTGGCGAATTCGTCGTGCCAGACGGTATGGACCTGGTGTTGCCCGCTGGTCAACCTTTTGTTTCCGGCATGTTACGCGTCGCAACGTCCTGGGCTTTTGCGGCCGGTTGTGACTGCGCACACAGGCCCGAACGCCAGTGTGAGGTGCCCCGAGCGGCGACGCCTATCCTGGACAGCATGGCACGTATCACCGGCTCCTGGCTCTCCGGACCCTCGGCTGCCCTGCCGAACGGGGCAGACGAGGCGCAACAGTCCCATCGAGGTGAACGCCTCGGGTTGCCGGCGGACGGGCCCGGCGCGCTCGTCGGCACCGGCCGCCGTCTCGCGGCCCTCATGATCGACTGGGTGTCGTCGGCGGGCGTGGCCGCGCTGATCATCGGAGACAATCCGCTCGAAGGCCCGTTGTCGAGTGTCACGTTGCTCGTGTGGTTCGTCGTCGGGATCGCCGCCGTCACCTTGTTCTCTTTTACTCCCGGGCAGTTGTGCCTGGGAATACGGGTGGCGCGGGTGGACGGCCCCGTGCGTGTCGGCTTCGTCCGCGCGCTGGTGCGCCAGGCCCTGCTCGTCTTCGTCGTGCCGGGCACCATCACCGATGTCGACGGCCGTGGCATGCAGGACCGCGCCACCGGCACCGCCCTCGTGCGCACACGTTGACCTCGACCTCGACGAAAACGCCGATGCCGGGCCGATGCAGTCGAGCTGCATCGGCCCGGCATCGGGCTGGTGGTGACAGAGGCGATCTCAGCGACGACGGATGGTGCGCTGCACCCCGCGCATCTTGGCGCCGCCCGGCATGGGGCCCTTGGGTAGTGCGGCACCGCCGCTCCGGCTGCTCAACGCCGCGAGACGCGACTCGATAGCGTCCATGCGCTTGGTGTCGATGTTCTTCGGAAGCTTGTTGAGGTACTTCTGCAGCTGCGAGAGCGGTACCTGCCCCTCGTCGTTGCCGATGACGATGTCGTAGATCGGCGTGTCACCGACGAGTCGAGCGGTCTTCTTCTTCTCCTGCGCGAGTAGCGATTTGACCCGCTGCGGTGATCCCTCGGCGACGAGGATGACGCCGGGACGTCCGATCACGCGGTGCACGGCATCGAGCTGAGTGGTACCTGCGACTGCGCTGGTCACTCGCCAGGCGCCCTGCATGTTGTCGAGCGCCCACGCCGCGGCGCCCGCCTGCCCTTCGGCTTTTCCATACACCGTCTTTTGCACACGCCGCCCGAAGATGATGAACGCTCCGAGGACGCCGAGCAGGAGACCGATGGGCAGCAGAAGCCACTGGATGCCCCAGATCAGACCGACGAGGAAGAACACCACCGCGAGTCCGACCAGGGTCCCGAGCATGAGCGGCAGCAGCAGCTTGTCGTCCTTGCGCTGCATCTGGAAGGCCTGCCAGAGCTGGGTTCTACGCTCCTTCGATGCCTGCCTGCGAGCTGCCTTGGCGGCTGCTTTCGCTTCCTTGCCGGGTTTGCCCGCTTTACCAGATTTACTGCCGTTCGCCATGCTGTTCAGGATACGTCCCCAGCACTCGGGACCGATGACCCGTCCGGTGTTGGTCGACGTCGCCGGTTCGCGTTACCGCGCGAGCCTGGCCATGAGGGAGCTCGCCTCCTGCGACGCACTGCCGCCCTCCGCGAGATGTGCTTGCCCCGCGGGCAGTTCACGGCCGTGGTGGGCCATCGCCTGCGCGTACAGTCGGCCGGCCCGGTAGGAGGAGCGGACCAGTGGTCCGGCCATCACGCCGGCGAAGCCGATCTCTTCGGCGGTGGTGGAGTGCGCCACGAATTCCTCGGGCTTGACCCACCGCTCGACGGGGTGATGCCGCGGCGAGGGACGCAGGTACTGGGTGATGGTGATGATGTCGCAGCCGGCGTCGTGCAGGTCGTGCAACGCCTGGGTGACCTCGTCGGGGGTTTCGCCCATTCCCAGGATCAGGTTGGACTTGGTGACGAGTCCGTCCTCGCGGGCGGCGGTGATCACGTCGAGGCTGCGCTGGTAGCGGAAGGCCGGGCGGATGCGCTTGAAGATGCGGGGGACGGTCTCGACGTTGTGCGCGAGGACCTCGGGGCGGGCGGAGAACACCTCGGCGAGTTGCTCGGGTTTGGCGTTGAAATCCGGGATCAGCAGTTCGACGCCGGTGCCGGGGTTGAGTTGGTGGATCAGCCGCACGGTTTCCGCGTAGAGCCAGGCGCCGCCGTCGGGGAGGTCGTCGCGGGCGACACCGGTGATGGTCGAGTAGCGCAGGCCCATGGCCTGGACGGACTCGGCGACGCGGCGTGGTTCGTCGCGGTCGAGGTCGTCGGGTTTGCCGGTGTCGATCTGGCAGAAGTCGCAACGGCGGGTGCATTGCTCGCCGCCGATGAGGAAGGTGGCCTCGCGGTCTTCCCAGCATTCGTAGATGTTGGGGCAGCCGGCTTCTTCGCAGACGGTGTGCAGGCCCTCGCGTTTGACGAGGCTTTTGAGCTCGGAATATTCCGGGCCCATCTTCGCTCTCGTCTTGATCCAGTTCGGTTTACGTTCGATCGGGGTCTCCGCGTTTCGGATCTCGAGGCGGAGCAATTTGCGTCCTTCTGGGGCCACAGTCACGCAGACGATGGTACGCCCGGCCCGAGGTACCCGGCGGGCCGGGGACGCCGGTCAGCCGTACTGAACAGTAGTGAAGGTGGGAGCCGACGAAGAGCGCTGGGCGGCCGCGGCAGCGTCGAACTCGACCCGTTCGATGTCGTGATCGGTGATCGGCAGAGTGCCGTCGAGTGCGGCCAGGACCGCCTCGGTCACGGCGGGAGTGACCTCGTCGACCGTCACGTCGCGGCCGAGTTCGTGCGAAAGCGTGGTGACCCCGGCGTCGCGGAGGCCGCAGGGAATGATGTTGTCGAAACCCGTGAGAACAGAGTTGCAGTTCAGCGAGAAGCCGTGCAAAGCGACGCCCCGCTGCACTCGGACGCCGATGGCTGCGACCTTGCGCTCCGGCAGCCACTGCCCGTCGGTCAGGGAGGCAGCCAGCCACACTCCGGAACGGCCCTCCACCCGGCCGCAGGCCAGGCCGAGGTCGGTGCAGACGGTGATCAGTGCCTGCTCGAGGCGGCGCACATACTTCACGACGTCTACGGGTTCGGCGAGCTTCAGGATCGGGTAGCCGACGAGCTGGCCGGGGCCGTGCCAGGTGATTTTCCCGCCGCGGTCGACGTCGATCACGGGCGTGCCGTCGCTCGGCAGGTCCTCGGGTTGCGTCCGACGCCCGGCGGTGTACACGGGCGGGTGCTCGAGGAGCAGCAGCGTATCGGCGCCGATGTCCTCCGCGCGTTGGGCAGCGAGCTCACGCTGACGATTCCACGCATCGACGTAATCGATCAGGCCGAGATTCTCGACGGTGATCGGGTCGCGACTGAAACGGGCGGAAAGTGGCACGCTGCTCATGTGCTAGAGATTACGCCCGGCTCGACTTCGCGCGGACGTGACCTCCTTCACCGCACGAGGCAGGCATCGAGTGCCTCACCGATCGTGTTGTGGCGAAAAGAGAAGCCGCACGCCTCCAGAACGGTGGGGATGGCGCGCTGGCCCGCCAGGATGCCTTCTCTCGCGAACTCGCCGACCAGTGCGTTCAAGGCGAAACCCGGGACGATCCAGGGCGCCGGACGGTGCAGGGTCCGCGCCACCGCACTATTGAACTCGGCATTGGTCACGGGTGCGGGCCCGGTGAGATCGACCGGCCCGTCGACGTCGTCGCGGGTGAGGAGGAACTTGATGGCATCCACCTCGTCCTCCAGCGAAATCCATGACAGGTACTGGCGGCCGTCCCCGAGGCGTCCACCGAGGCCGATCGAATACAGCCGCCGCAGCTTGCCGAGCAGCCCACCCCGCGGTGAGAGGACGATCCCGCTGCGAATCAGAACCGTCCGGACGTTCGACGCGACCGCAGGAGCTGCGGCCGCCTCCCAGTCGCGACAGGTGTCGGCGAGGAACCCGATACCCGACGGCGAGCTCTCGTCGACGACGGTATTGCCCGTGTCGCCGTAGTAGCCGACAGCGCTGGCGCTGACGAACGCGGGGACGCGAGCCTCCGCAACCGCCTCGGCCAGGACGTCGGTGGCCGCAATGCGGCTGTCCCGGATCAGCTGTTTGTACGCCCCGGTCCATCGTTTGTCACCGATGCCGACACCACACAGATTCACGACCGCGTCGGCGTCGGCGAGGATCGGCGTATCGAGCCGATCCTTCTGCGGATCCCACCGAGATTCGTCGGGTCCGGCCGTCGCCCGCCGCACCAGCCGGACGACGTCGTGGCCGTCGCCGCGTAGAGACGAGACAAGTGCAGTTCCGATCAGCCCCGAGGAGCCGGCGATGACAACGCGCATGTGCAACAGCCTCCTTCACAAGGCAGGGGCACCATTCCCGAATGAATGGTGCCCCTGCGCGAATCCGAACCGTACCGACTCGGTGTGCTCCGCGAACTACAGGCCGAGATCAGCCTCGAACGAAGCCTCCTCCAGGCGATGCTTGACCGTGGTCAGGAAGCGTCCGGCATCGGCGCCGTCCACCAAGCGGTGGTCGTACGTGAGCGGCAGGTAGCACATCGAGCGGACGCCGATGGATTCGCTGCCGGACTCGTCCGTCACGACGACCGGGCGCTTGACGATCGCGCCGGTACCGAGCATCGCCGCCTGCGGGGGCACGAGGATCGGGGTGTCGAACAGGGCGCCCTGGCTACCGATGTTCGTGATGGTGAACGTGCCACCCGACAGTTCGTCGGGCTTGAGGCCACCGGACCGGGCGCGCTTGGCGATGTCGGCGATGGCGCGGGCCAGCCCGGCGAGCGACAGGTCACCGGCGTTGTGGATCACCGGGGAGAGCAGGCCCTGCTCGGTGTCGACCGCGATGCCCAGGTGCTCGGCGTCGTAGTAGGTGATCTGCTTGTTCGCCTCGTCGTAGCTGGCGTTGACGTTCGGGTGCGACTTCAACGCCTCGACGACAGCCTTCGCGAAGAACGGGAGGAACGTGAGCTTGACGCCCTCGCGCTCGAGGAAGGTGTTCTTGGCCCGCGCACGCAGTGCGGCGATCCTGGTGACATCCACCTCGAAGGTCTGGGTGAGCTGCGCCGTGGTCTGCAGCGACTCCCGCGTCTTCGTCGCCGTGATCTGGCGAATACGGTTGGCCTTCTGCGTGGTTCCGCGCAGGTGGGCCAGCTCCGGGCGGACTCCGGCCGAGGTGGGCGCCGGTGCCGAGGCGGCCGCCGCGGGGGCCGATGCCGGTGCTGCAGCGGGAGCCTTCTTGGCCTCCGCGGCCGCGAGGACGTCCTGCTTGCGGATGCGTCCACCGACGCCGGTGCCAGTGATCGAGGACAGGTCGACGCCGTTGTCCGCGGCGAGCTTGCGGACGAGGGGAGTGACGTACGGGGTGCTGTCGCCGGACGGTGCAGCGGGTGCCGACGTCGCGGCCGAGGGTGCCGGTGCGCTCTTGGCGGGCTCCGCCTTCGCGGGCTCAGGCTTGGGTTCGGGCTTCGGCTCCGCCTTCGCGGGTTCGGGCTTCGGCTCTGCCTTCGCGGGCTCCGGGGTCGGCTCGGGTGCCGCAGCAGGCTTCGCGGCGGGAGCGCCGGATCCGATGACGGCGAGCTGACCGCCGACCGACACCGTGTCGTCTTCCTGCGCGCTGATCTCGAGGAGGGTGCCGGCCACGGGCGACGGAATTTCGGTATCGACCTTGTCGGTCGAGACCTCGACGAGCGGCTCGTCGACGGCAACCTCGTCGCCGACGGCCTTGAGCCACCGGGTCACGGTGCCTTCGGTGACCGACTCGCCCAGTTCGGGCATCGTCACCGGGGTGCCGTCGGAGCTTCCGTTGCCGGACGAAGCCGGTGCGGATTCGGCGGCCGGTTCCTCCCGAGCGGGTTCCGCGGCCGGCTCTTCGGCCGGCTCTTCCGCGGCAGGCTCGGGTGCGGAGTCGGACGACGGCGCTTCACCGTCGTCACCGATCACGGCAAGCTCCCCACCGATTTCCACGGTGTCGTCTTCCTGAGCGACGATTTTGCTGAGCACGCCGGCCACGGGGGACGGGATCTCCGTGTCCACCTTGTCCGTGGAGACTTCGAGCAAGGGTTCGTCAACTTCGACCGTGTCTCCTTCCTGCTTGAGCCATCGCGTGACAGTTCCCTCGGTGACACTCTCACCAAGCGCTGGCATCTGGACGGAGAAGGCCATGTCTTTTGACTCCTCGACAGTTGTGTTCGGGTTGTTGAATTTTGTCGACTTGTGGTCGTGAACCATTGTGCTCGAGATGCACATATCTTGCGGCTACTCGCAGGTAATTCCGATTCGTCGTCACCCACTCGCTGTGTCGGCGCTCCACATCTTTCCATTGATCGGAGGCGCGCGTCCGTCGAGGGTTCCCCCACGTCGGCTCGGGTGTGTCGCGACGTTCGCCCTACCGGCGAGTAGTTTCCGATCGCGGCACCGAGCGGAAGTTGCCTGGCAAACTGGGGGAACCGCGCCGGCACCGACCGGCGCACGCTCCGGAGGAGGCCCGACGTGGGGTTGTTCGACCGTTTCTCGCGGCCACGACCGGGCCGCCGATCCCAGGCATCGCCCGAGGACGCTTCCTATCTGGCGAACTGGGCGCGAACCCACCTCGGCGTCGAGGCCTATGTGGAACCGCAAACCACGGTGACCGAGGTCACCGTGGTCTTGGTCGCCGCCGACGGGGAATGGACCCGGCGCCGCGTCGGCGGCGAACGGGGCGCCCGCAAGCTCGGCGAAGATCTGCAGATCCCCGTCTACGACGTCCGCAAGACCGGTTACCCGCAGCGCATGCGCGACCACGACGCGCGGCGGCGCATCGAACGCCGACGCGAGCGGGAACGCGACCTGTAGGCGGCTTCGCCGCCCGTGAGTGGTTGACGAGTCCTCGGACTCGTCAACCACTCACGAGCGCGGAGCGCCTAGCCGTTGGCTGCGATGTCCTCGATCACCGAAATCATGGTGCGCACCGGGACTCCGGTCCCGCCACGCCCGGTGTACCCCCACGGGCCCGACGAGTTGTAGGCCGGTCCGGCCACGTCGATGTGTGCCCACTGGACGCCGTCGGCGACGAACTCTTTGAGGTACAGCCCCGCGGCCAGCATGCCGCCCCAGCGGTGATTGGTGACGTTGGCGAGGTCGGCGACCTTCGAATCCAGGTCCGCACGCAGCTCCGCCGGGAGCGGCATCGCCCAGGCGTTCTCGCCGATCGCCTGCGAGATCGACGCGACACGGTCCCGGAATTCGTCGGTGCCCATCACGCCGGGTGTGCGAGTGCCCAGCGCGACCACCTGCGCGCCGGTGAGAGTTGCGGTGTCGATGAGGTAATCGGGGTCGTCCTCGCAGGCGCGGACGATGGCGTCGGCGAGAATCAGGCGCCCTTCGGCATCGGTGTTGATGACCTCCACCGTTGTCCCGCCGTACTGGGTCAGCACGTCACCGGGACGCTGGGCGGTGGACGAGGGCATGTTCTCGGCCATCGGCACGGTGGCGATGACGTCGACGGGCAGTCCGAGTTTCGCCGCGAGGACAACCGTGGCGACGACCGCTGCTGCGCCGCCCATGTCGGAGGTCATGTTCTCCATACCCGCAGCAGGCTTGATCGAGATGCCGCCCGTGTCGAACGTGACGCCCTTGCCGACGAGCGCGACCTTGGGAGCGTTCCGCTTCTTCGACGAGTAGCTCAGCCGGACCAGCCGAGGAAGGCGCGACGACCCCTTGCCCACGCCGAGGATCCCGCCGAAACCGTTCTTCTCCAAGGCCTTCTCGTCGAGGATCTCGACCTTCAACCCGGCCTCTGTGCCGAGAGCCTTTGCGCGCTCGGCGAATTCGGCCGGAAACAGGTGGCTCGGGGGAGTGTTGACGAATTCGCGTGCGGTGGCGACGGCCTCGGCGATCGCGGCCGACCTGGCCAGCGTCTCCTTCGCTTCCTTCGCGCGGGGGGACGACACGAGAAGCTCGACCCGCGAGACCGGCTGTGCCTCCGGCCCGGGCGCGGATTTCACCGACTTGAACTCCGTGAATCGGTACGCGCCGAGCGCGAAACCCTCGGCCGCGGCGCCGAGATCCAACGACGACAGGGTGGTGGCGACGGTATCGACACCGCCGAGTGAGCGGGCCGCCGCCCCCGCGGACCGGCGGATCTGCTCCGCGTCGAGCTTGTCGGCCGCACCGAGGCCGACCGCGAGGACGCTGTCGACCGGAAGCGTGTCGGGAGCGGGGATACGCGTGGTCTCCTCCGCCTTGCCCTTGGCTCCGACCGCGACGAAACTGTCGAGGAGTCCGGCGAGGACCGATTCGTCGACGATGCCGTCGCCCAGCGCGATCTCGGGGCCGTTCGACGTGGACGTCAGCCCGATCACCAGCACGTCCACCCGCTTGCCGACAGTGCCTGCAAGGGCGAGTTGTGGTCCGAGGGGTCGAGCTGTGCGAGTGCTCACGGTGTCTCCTGAAGCAGTTCGGGTGTCGGGTCGTGCCGGGCCGGTCCGGCGCTCGTCCCGATGGTAGTGCGCGTGTGCCGTCACCGACGCGGGGTGCTGCAGGGTCCGATAGGTTTGAGGCCATGACCGAGGAGCAACTCTCGCAAGGGCCGATTCACGCCGTTCACGTCGAACTCGGGGCCACGTTCGCGCCCTTCGGTGGATGGGAGATGCCCGTGTCGTATTCGGGGGTCGTCGCCGAGCACACTGCCGTGCGGGAATCGGTGGGCGTGTTCGACGTCAGTCATCTGGGCAAGGCTCTCGTGCGCGGCAAGGGAGCTGCAGCTTTCGTCAACTCCGCGTTCACCAACGATCTGGACAAGATCGGCCCCGGTAAGGCGCAGTACACGCTCTGCTGTACACCCTCCGGCGGAGTGATCGACGACTTGATCGCCTACTACGTGAGCGCCGAAGAAGTGTTTCTCGTCCCCAACGCCGCCAACACCGCTGACGTGGTTGCGGCGCTGGCGGCCAAGGCGCCCGAAGGTGTCACCGTCGACAACTGCCACCGCGATTTCGGTGTCATCGCAGTTCAGGGGCCGAAGTCGCCGGAAGTGCTCGCCGCGCTGGGCCTGCCGACCGACATCGAGTACATGGGCTTCGCGGACGCCACCTGGGAAGGCGTGCCCGTACGGGTGTGCCGTAGCGGGTACACCGGCGAAATCGGATTCGAAGTCCTGCCCCGCTGGGAGGACAGCGAGAAATTGTTCCGGGCCGCGGTCGAGCAGGTTCGGACCCGCGGTGGTCAGGTCGCGGGACTCGGCGCCCGCGACACCTTGCGGACCGAAATGGGATACCCGCTGCACGGTCACGAGTTGTCCTTGGAAATTTCTCCGCTCGAGGCGCGGTGCGGCTGGGCGATCGGGTGGAACAAGCCGAAGTTCTGGGGCAAGGAAACCTTGGCCGACGAGAAGGCCGCCGGACCCGCCCGCAAGCTGTGGGGCATCAAGGCGCTCGACCGCGGGGTTCTGCGCGCCGGGCAGAACGTCCTCCGCGGCGGTGAGCCGATCGGTGAGACGACGTCGGGCACCTTCTCGCCCACACTCAAGGTCGGTATCGCCCTCGCTCTGCTCGATTCGGATGCCGGTGTCGCGGCCGGTGACGCTGTCGACGTGGATGTGCGCGGACGCGCGTTGCGGGCGGAGGTCGTGTCTCCGCCCTTCGTGAAGACCAGCACCAAGTAGCCGCCGCGGGTCGACCCTCTCGGGCGCTGGCGAGCAGGAGGCGTTCGATAGGATCACCGGCATGACAGGTGTCACCGAGTTTCTTCGCGTCCCGCATCCTTCCCCCGCCTCGGATGAGGCGCGGCGAGAGATATTGGCGGCGCCCGGATTCGGTCGGTACTTCACGGACCACATGGTGTCGATCACCTACTCCGCCGTCCACGGTTGGCACGACGCCCGGGTGGAACCCTACGGTCCGCTCCAACTCGATCCGGCGGCCATGGTGCTGCACTACGGGCAGGCCATCTTCGAGGGCCTCAAGGCGTACCGGCAGCCGGACGGTGGCATCGCGACGTTCCGCATCGAGGCGAACGCCGAACGACTCGTCACCTCGGCTCGTCGGCTCGCGATGCCCGAACTTCCCGCCGAGTTGTTCGTCAAGTCGATCACTGAACTCCTCGACGTCGATCACGCGTGGGTGCCTGCCGCCGGCGGTGAGGATGCGCTGTATCTGCGTCCTTTCATGTTCTCCACCGAGGCCGGCCTGGGGGTGCGGCCGGCCGACGAGTACCGCTACCTCCTGATTGCCTCGCCTGCGGGGGCATACTTTCCGCGCGGGGTGAAGCCGGTCAGCGTGTGGCTTTCGACGGAGTACGTGCGCGCGGCTCCCGGAGGAACCGGCGCGGCCAAGTTCGCCGGCAACTACGCGGCTTCGCTTCTCGCCCAGGCGCAGGCGGCCGACGAAGGCTGTGATCAGGTGGTGTGGCTCGACGCCCTCGAGCGTGCATACGTCGAGGAAATGGGCGGGATGAATCTCTTCTTCGTCTACGGGTCCGGTTCCGATGCCCGCCTCGTCACACCCTCGCTGTCCGGCTCGCTACTTCCGGGCATCACCCGGAATTCGCTGCTGACCCTGGCAACCGACGCCGGTTTCGCAGTCGAGGAACGTCGTATCAGCACCGAGGAATGGCGAACCAAGACCCTGTCGGGAGAGATCACCGAGGTATTCGCCTGCGGCACCGCAGCAGTCATCACCCCGGTGGGACGGGTCAAGTCGGCAGAGGGCGAGTTCGTCGTCGCCGACGGGGAGCCGGGAGAGGTCACGATGGCCCTGCGGGACACCCTTACCGGGATTCAGCGTGGCACGTTCGCCGACACCCACGGCTGGATGCACAAGCTGCGCTGAATCAGCGCTTCTCGGCGGTCGCTCAGAGGAGGAAACCGACCGCTGCGGCCGCAACCGTGATCTCGATCGCGGCACCCAGCACGTCACCGTTCACGCCTGCGAACCGGCGGACACAGTGCGCCACCAACAGAGCCGACAGGGCGAGAGTCACCGCGACGACGATGATCCCGTGCCACCAGTCGGGGCCGCACCACGCCGCTGCTGCTAGCAGCGGGACCGTCCAGGCGAACGCCGTCCACCACGACTGTGTTTCGGCAACGAGTGCGCCGAAACCTTCAGTGGCCGATGCCGGAACTCCACGGCGGCAAGCGAATACGACGGCGACGCGCCCGGTCGCCACGGCGACTGCTACGGCCCCGAACTGTCCTGCAACGGCGAGGGAACCGAAAGCAAGAGCCTGTGTCCCGAGGCAGATCAGCAGGGCGCACACGCCGAACGGGCCTGCGCCGCCACTGTGCATCACAGCCTTTGCGCGTTCCGGCGGCCCGTAACACCCGAGACCGTCGACCGTGTCGGACAACCCGTCGATGTGCATGCCACGAGTGGCGAGCGCGAGAGCCCCGACCGTCAACAGCCCTCCCAGGGCCGGGATCAGTCCTGCCGACACCAGGAGCCACAGTAGGCCGGCAGCCAACACGCCCAGAGCCGCACCGGTCACGGGTGCATATCGGATCGCGCGCCCGCCTGCCACACGGTCCACGCTGTCGGGGCCGCGGAGCGGGAGCACGGTCAACCAGGAAAATGCCAGCAACAACCCAGACACGATCAGTCCACGTCGGCGACGTCGGCCTCGGTGACGTCGCCGGTGCTGACTCCCGCCTCGTCGAACGTCGCCATGAATGCGAGTGTGGCCACGGCACCTTGCAGGATCGGTAGTGCGGCCACCGCGCCCGACCCCTCACCCAAGCGCATGTCGAGTTCGAGGAGAGGGTCCAGCTGCAGGTGTTTCAGGGCGATCGTGTGTGCCGGTTCGGTCGACCGGTGTCCCGCGAGCCACCACGCGCGGGCGCCGTGGGCCAGTTCCTCGGCAACCATGGCAGCGGCCGTGACGACGACGCCGTCGAGGATCACCGGCGTCCGGCGCGCGGACGCCTGCGCGAGAAAACCTGCCATCGCTGCAATGTCCGCGCCCGACACGGTGCGTAACAAGGCCACCGTGTCGCGGACGACGGGCCGAGCGCGGCGCAGGGCGTCGCGGATCACCGCCGTCTTTCGTATCCACCCGGCGTCGTCGATACCGGTTCCCCGACCCACCGCTGCGACGGGCTCGGTGTCCGTCAGCGCCGCGATGAGCACCGTGGCAGGGGTGGTGTTGCCGATTCCCATGTCTCCGGCGATGAGAAGATCAGCGCCGGAATCTATTTCGTGATCCGCGATGGAGCGGCCGGCTTCGATGGCCCGCAGGGTCTCTTCGGAAGTGAGTGCGTCCTCGCGGTCGATCACCCCCGACGAGCGCCGCACCTTGTACGCCGACACCGTCGGATCGGTGTCGCCGTCGACCGACATGTCGACCACGCGCACACTGGCACCCGCTCGGTCGGCGAGAGTGTTGACCGCGGCCCCGCCGCCGAGAAAATTGGCGACCATTTGCGCCGTCACTTCGGGGGGATACGCCGACACCCCGGTGCGCGCGACTCCGTGATCCCCGGCAAAGACGACGACGCGGGCCCGTTCGAAAGGTGCGGGCGGGCATATTCCCTGGCATGCCGATGCCCAGCATGCGAGTACCTCGAGCCGTCCCAGTGAGCCGGCCGGTTTGGTGAGCTGCAGTTGACGAGCTTCGGCCGTGCGGCGGATCGTGTCGTCCGGTGGGGGAACCGGATCGAACCGACCGGGGTCGTTGCTCACGGACTCGCTCGTCACGCTTGGCCTCTCGTTCGACTGGGAACTGTCGTCCCGGATGCATTCGCGGCGGGAAGGTCTTTCAGGGTCATGGTCAGCCCGGCCACCACGAGGACTGCCCGATCGCAGACCTCGGCCAGCCGGGCGTTGAGGGCACCGATTTCGTCGCGAAAGAGGCGTCCGGAGCGGGTCTCCGGGATGACGCCGAGGCCGACCTCCGGTGTCACGAGGACGAGGTCACCGGGGTAGTCGCGGACGCTCGCGACCAGTTCCTCAACCTCGCCTGCGAGGGTGCCTCGTGGCAGATCCCAGGCACCGGCGGCGTCGAACTCCACGGTCAGCCAGGTGCCCAGATCGTCCACCAGGGTGACAGGGGCGTCGGTGGACGACCGCAATTGTTCGGCGAGGTCGCGGCCCGGGGCCGTCTCGATCGTGGTCCAGGTGGCGGGACGGCGGACTCGGTGCTGCTCGACGCGGTCCTCCCAATCGACATCGCTGGGATCGCGGCGACTGGTGGCGAGGTAGCGGACCGATCCGGTACCCGCGAGAGTGTGCGCCAGCCGTTCGGCGTATGCCGACTTCCCGGATCGTGCGCCGCCGAGAACCAGGGTTCGCGAGGACCTGTGGGGGAGATCCGGTCGGTTCGGGGGTTCGGCGGGGGACACGGACGCAAACGCTACCAACCCGACAATTTGGCAGTATTTTGACGTACATCGTCATTTGCGCCACTGTTGGCCGGAAGGCGTCGAGCGGAGACTTTCAGCCATGACTGAGTTCCTCGCCCTTGTAGCGCTGAACGCGGCCGTGATGTTCGCCGGGAAGCGCCTGGGCACGCCACGCCCGTGGATTCGCCGCAGTTTCCGCGACAACTTTTTCCGGCCGGCCGACCCGCGTGCGGATCAGTCCGATAGCCACGACGCCCAACTGGGCCGACTACTCGCCGAGTCGCACCGCGCGCCGCATCACTGATGCGAAGAGGGTGAGTCCTAGATTGCGTCGCCCGGACGAACCCGGGGCTTCGGAGCGCGAAGCTTACGAATCTGCGACGCCCGAACGAACGCATACCAGCCGAGTTTGAAGCCGCCGTCGATCGTATCCGGGAAGCGCTCGCGCACCCGGGAGTTGATCTTGCGACCCAGCCACACGCCTTCTGCGGCCATGAACAGCATCATCACGAGCATCGCCAGCGTCACGATCGCCTGCAGGGCGGGGCTGACGAACATCGCCATGATCAGTACCAGCGCCAGTGGCATGAAAAGTCCGACGAGGTTGCGCCGGGCGTCGACGATGTCGCGGACATACGCGCGGACCGGCCCCTTGTCGCGAGGCAGGAGGTACTTGTCCTCCCCTGCGAGCATGCGGGCGCGCCGCTCGGACGCCGTGGCCCGCCGTTCCGCGGCAGCGATCTTGCGTTCTTCCTTGCTGCCCCGCGTGGCTTTGCGGCGGGCCCGCGCCTCTTTCGCTGTCAGAGGTGCCGGTGCCACAGGTCCTCGCCGCCTCGCTTCCGCGTCGCGGCGTTTAGGGGTCGGACGGCCCTTGCCGACCTGTTCGGCGGACTCGGATTCCGGTGCCGTGGACGGCGCGGCCGTCTCGGCATCCCGCTTGTCTGAATTGTCCGAATCACCGCGGCGTAGCAATTTCACTCTTCCAGCCTATGGGAAGACGCGGTTACGAGGAAAACTGCCCTCGCACCGATATGCGGGGTGGCCTCGGCGGGCGAAGGCTTCGTGGGTGCGAGGACTTGCCCGGTTTCGGTAGAGACGGCGGATTGCGCGTTATTATCTGCGTATGAATGCAGATAACGGTTCATGCCGTCGGCGCTTGCCGGACGATCAGGTTGATCTGGTGGTCGAGGTCTTCCGCATGCTGGCCGATTCCACCCGCGTGCAGGTGCTGTGGGCGTTGGTGGATCGAGAGTTGTCGGTCAACGACCTGGCCGAGCATGTGGGAAAGCCTGCCCCGTCGGTGTCGCAGCATTTGGCGAAGCTGCGGATGGCGCGTTTGGTGCGTACACGGAAGGAAGGCACCCAGGTGATCTACCGGCTGGAGAATGATCACATCCGCCAGTTGGTTACCGATGCCGTGTTCAATGCGGAGCATGCCGGGCCGGGTGTTCCAGGGCATCACCGCACCGGTGACGAGTTGCGGATTCTGCATCCCGAGCGAAAGTCGGGTTCGGCTCCGTCTTCGGCAGGTGCCGAGGTTCCGGCACCCGCACGTGCGGAGGGTGGACAGGCATGAGTCACGCACCGAAACCACCGACTCACACCCACGGTCGCGGTCACGGGCATGAGGGTGGTGGCCGGTTCCGGGCGGCAGTGCGGGAGGTGTTCGCCCCGCACAGTCACGACGCAGCGGACAGTGTGGACGACGCCCTCGAATCGAGCGAGATCGGCATTCGGGCGGTGAAGATCAGCCTGGTCGCGCTGGGTGTCACCGCGATTGCTCAGTTGATGATCGTCGCCGTGTCGGGTTCGGTCGCATTGCTGGCGGACACGGTGCACAACTTCTCCGACGCACTGACCGCGATTCCGTTGTGGATTGCGTTCGCGCTCGGGCGTCGGGCGGCCACTCGCCGCTATACCTACGGGTTCGGGCGGGCCGAGGACTTGGCGGGGCTGTTCGTGGTCGCGATGATCACGCTGTCCGCATTGATCGCCGGAGTCGAAGCCGTGCGGCGACTGATCACCCCGGTCCCGATCGAGCACGTCGGGTGGGTTGCCGCGGCAGGACTCGTCGGATTCGTCGGTAACGAATTCGTCGCCCTCTACCGCATTCGGGTGGGCCGCCAGATCGGCTCCGCCGCCCTGGTCGCCGACGGATTGCACGCACGCACCGACGGTTTCACCTCCCTGGCCGTGCTGTTCGGCGCGGGGGGTGTGGCCCTGGGCTTCCCCTTGGCGGACCCCATCGTCGGACTGGTCATCACCGTGGCGATCCTCGCGGTCCTGCGCACCGCGGTGCGGGACGTGTTCCGCCGTTTGATGGACGGGGTCGATCCGGAACTCGTCGACGCCGCCGAGGAATCGTTGTCCGTAGAACCCGGGGTGAGTGAGGTGCGCAGCGTGCGAATGCGGTGGATCGGGCACCGTCTGCATGCCGACGTCGAGCTCGACATCGACCCCGAAATCAGCCTGGCCGAAGCGCACCGGTTAGCGCACGAGGCCGAGCACACCTTGACCCATGCGGTGCCGAAATTGTCCACCGCACTCGTCCATGCCTACCCCGCCCACCAACACGTTGTCGCCGGCGCGCCCTGATGCGCGTCGGCCGGGGTAGCTCACCGAAGGGAAAGTCGTCATGGGACTCGCTCAACGACTGCTCGGCGGATCTCACGGACACGCCGACCACTCGAGCGGAGGACTGATTCGGCGCGCCCAATTATACGAGTGGTTCTCCGCAGTGGGGTTCGGTGGTTTCCGTCGCCGGGTCTTCGACGGCCTGGTCGCGCTGTCCGGTGCGAAGCCGGGGGATGAGGTGCTCGACATCGGTTGCGGAACCGGCATCTTCTCCCGCCGTGCAGCCCGCGTGGTGCGTCCGGGTGGGCGGGTGGTGGGCATCGATCCGTCACCGCCGATGATGGAGTACGCGGCCCGGCGAGCCCTGGCGAACTGCACCTTCGTGATCGCCGGCGCCGAAGACCTTCCCCAGCCGGACGCGTCTTTCGACCTCGTGATCTCCAGCCTGGCCATTCATCACATTCCACCCGAACTGCGAGCGAAGGCGCTTGCAGAGGCGTTCCGGGTGCTCAGGCCCGGCGGGAAATTGTTGATCGCCGACTTCCGGCCACCGCGCAACCGCATCGCCAACCACCTCGTCGGAGCTGTGAGCGGCCATGCGATGCAGCACATCCGATCCACGAATTGGCCGGTTCGGTTCGCGGCGCCGGATTCGCGGTCACCGGGAGCGGTGACCGCTGGCCCCGCCTGCATTGCCTTCAGACAACACGACCCTGATCCACGATTTTCAGGCGCTCCCGGCTCGAGACCTATCCTGGTCCGAAAGTTCGTTGCTCCCCTGGAAGACCTTCTTGCCAGCGCGCTGCCTTCGCGGATCGGTGACTGTGCTCGACACCAAAGAAATGAAGAAACACATGACTTCCTGGTTCACCCGCGCCGTCCTCGTCGCGGCCGCGGTCTTCGCCTGCGCCGCTCTGACCGCCGGCCCGGGAATGGCTCACGCCGCGCTTGAAAGCAGCAACCCGGCCGACGGCACCCAGATCGATGCCGCCCCGGACAACGTCACCCTGGTGTTCAATCAGGACATTCAACCGAACTTCGCCGCCCTGACCGTGGTGGGTTCCGACGGCGCCCAGTGGGGGCGCTCCGAGCCGGCCGTCGACGGCCGGCTCCTGAGCGTCGACCTGGACGGTCTCGGCGCTGCCGGGCAGTACACCGTCGCGTTCCGGGTCGTCTCCTCCGACGGTCATCCGATCGCCGGCACCTACACCTTCGACCTCACCCAGGCAGGGGCCGAGGCTACTCCCACCGCCGGTACAGCGCTTTCGGTGACCAGGGCTGCAAACCCCTCCCAAGCGCAGCCTGCGGAGGAGTCCGGTGGATTCCCCGTCTGGATCCTGCTGGTGATCGGTGTGGTGGTCGTCGGCGGCGCGGTCACCTTCATGCTCGCCAAAACGCCGAACACCCGAAGATGACCTCACGGTTCGTACTCGGCCGTCCACCCCGCCGACATCCGGCGGGGTGGACGGCCGGTCGTGTTTCCGGCCTCCGCTGGACGGCCCGATCTCGGTACACTTCGGGTACAAGCGAGGTGCTGACGATGTGGACGGTAGCGAAGCTCGAGGTCGAGGATCTGCGGTGGTCCTGGGTGGTGATCGCCGTTGCCGCCGGCATCCTGGGCCTGCTGGTTCTGCCCCCGATATACCTCTTCTTCCTCGCGGCCGTGATCGGCTTCTCAGGGATGAGCATGTTCAGCACCCGCACCCACCGAACCAGCGGTGCCACATTCGCATCTATCGGTCTCGGCATGCTGATTCCGGCCTCGGCAGCACTCGTCCTGCAGGGGATCAATTCTCTCTGACGACGGCCGCGGGGGCACGGCCTAGTTAAGGGGAACCCTTCGGTAGTAACCGGAAATCGCGACGTCGGATACCATGGACGATGATTGCTGTGCGGTCGCGCCGCAGAGGCAATGAAACCCGGGAATAAGTCGGGCGCGGAGTACCGTTGAAGCGTTCACGGGTTTGTTACGAACTACAGGGAGAGCCCATGACTGTGCAGAACGAGACCGCCACCCACGGCGTCAAGATGACCGAGGCTGCGTCCGCCAAGGCAAAGGCGCTGCTCGATCAGGAGGGTCGTGACGACCTCGCACTGCGTATCGCCGTGCAACCCGGCGGCTGCGCAGGACTGCGTTACCAGCTTTTCTTCGACGATCGCAACCTCGACGGCGACCTCATCGTCGACTTCGGCGGGGTAGCCCTCGCTGTGGACCGGATGAGCGCGCCGTACGTCGAAGGTGCGTCGATCGATTTCGTCGACACCATCGAGAAGCAGGGGTTCACGATCGACAACCCCAACGCCACCGGGTCCTGCGCCTGCGGCGACTCCTTCAACTGAGTCCCGGGCCGGCCGACAACTGAATCGAAAAGTCTGATGCGGAGCTCAGGTTCCGTGTCAGACTTTTTGGTGTCCGGACACCACTGTCCACCTCGCCGTGCTCCCACCCGATCATGGGTGGTACTGCGGGTACGGTGAGAAATCCCGCCCGAACTCACCGAAAGGCATCCGCCCGTGACAATTGCGGTAACCGGTTCCATCGCCACCGACCACCTGATGCGGTTCCCCGGCCGGTTCGCCGAGCAACTGCTCGCCGATCAGCTCAGCCATATCTCGTTGAGTTTCCTGGTCGATGACCTCGTGGTCCGGCGTGGGGGAGTGGGCGGCAACATCGCGTACGCCATGGGTGTTCTGGGCGGCTCGCCGCTCCTCGTCGGTGCCGTGGGGGCCGACTTCGCCGATTACCGTGAGTGGCTCGAGAGCAACGGCGTCGACTGCACCGCCGTTCGGATCTCCACGACGGCGCACACCGCGCGGTTCGTCTGCACCACGGATGAGGACATGGCGCAGATCGCGTCGTTCTACCCCGGCGCAATGAGCGAGGCTCGCGAGATCGAGCTCGAACAGGTCACCGGAACTAGTGGAAGTGTCGACTTGGTGCTGATCGGCGCCAACGACCCCGCCGCGATGATCCGACACACGGACGAATGCAGGCAGAAGAACATTCCATTTGCGGCCGACCCCTCGCAGCAGCTGGCCCGACTCAACGGTGACGAGGCAACGGCGCTGATCCGAGGCGCCAAGTACCTGTTCACCAACGAGTACGAATGGGGATTGCTCCAGCAGAAGACCGGGCTGTCCGAGGAGCAGATTCGTGCGCAGGTCGGCGTCCGGGTCACCACGCTGGGTTCGAAGGGCGTCGACATCGTCGAGTCGGACGGAACCCATACCCGGGTCACCGTCGTACCGGAGAAGGGCAAAGTCGACCCCACCGGTGTCGGCGACGGATTCCGGGCCGGATTCCTTCTCGCGCACAGCGCCGGCCTGAGTTTCGAGCGCTCCGCCCAGCTGGGATCGCTCGTCGCCGTGCTCGTCCTGGAGACAATGGGAACCCAGGAGTGGACCTTCGACCGGGACGAGGCCGTCAAACGACTGGCCGATGCGTACGGCGCCACCGCGGCCGACGAGATTGCGGCGTTTCTCCCGTAAGAGGCGGCTCCGCCGCTCGTGAGTGGTTGAGGAGTCCCTGGACTCGTCAACCACTCACAGGCGCGGAGCGCCTAGAGGGACACCGGGTACGCAGGCTCCGCGATCTTCGGGGTGATCCGGTTCTCGACGAAGATGCCGTGCCAGACCATGAAGGTCAGGACGGTCCACAGGCGACGGCTGTGATCTGAGACGCCGTCCCGGTGATCGTCGAGCATCTTCGCGACGGCGGCCTTGCCGAGCAGATGGTCGGTGCCGGACGCGGCGATCTGCTCGTGCGCCCAGTCGAAGAGTTCCGTGCCGCGTAACCAGTGCCGAAGCGGCACGGGAAACCCGAGCTTGGCCCGGTGCAGCACGTGGCCGGGCACGATGCCTTCGAGAGCCTGCCGTAGCGCGTACTTCGTGGTGTTCTTGGTGATTTTCTGTTCCAACGGCACCCGGGAGGCCACCTCGAACACCTCCGGGTCGAGGAAGGGCACCCGCAGTTCGAGGGAGTTGGCCATGGTCATCTTGTCTGCCTTGACCAGGATGTCACCGCGCAACCAGGTGAACAGGTCGAGGTGCTGCATGCGGGCCACGGGGTCCCATCCCTGCGACTGGGCGTAGATCGGGTCCGTGACGTCCCGATGCGTCCATTCGGGACGGAAATCGCGCAGCACCGTGCGCAGCTGGGCGTCGTTGAAGCTGCGGGCGTTGCCGTAGTACCGCTCCTCGAGGGTGAGCGAACCGCGATTGAGCAGGCTCTTTCCGCGTGTCCCGTCGGGGATCCGTTCCGACAAGCGTCCGGCGGCCCGCCGCAGACCCTTCGGCAGATACTCGAACGGCTTCAGTGACAGCGGCTCGCGGTAGATGGTGTAGCCGCCGAACAACTCGTCGGCGCCCTCGCCCGACAGCACCACCTTGACGTGCTTGCGGGCTTCCTTCGCGACGAACCACAGCGGGACGAGGGCCGGATCGGCGACGGGGTCGTCGAGGTACCACACGATCTCCGGGATAGCCGCCGCGAATTCCGCGGGGCTGACCACCTTGACGACGTGCCGTGCCCCGATGGCCTCTGCCGACTCGGCCGCGACGTCGACCTCGGAATAGCCCTCCCGCTCGAAGCCGGTGGTGAAGGTGATCAGGTTCGGATTGTGGCGCATCGCGAGCGCCGCAATGGCCGTCGAATCGATGCCGCCCGACAGGAAGGACCCAACCGTGACATCGGCGCGCATGTGCTTGGCGACAGAATCCTCCAGAGCCGCCGCGATCTCCGCATACCGGGCCTTCTCCGTTCCCGCGGTGAAGGGCTGCACCGGAAAGGCAGGGGCGAAATACCGGGTGATCACCGGTGCCTCGCCCGGACGCACCCGCGCGAAGCAGCCCGATTCGAGTCGGCGGATGTCCTTGTGCAACGTCTCCGGCTCCGGCACGTACTGCAACACCGTGTAGTGCTCCACGGCCCGCGGATCGAGGTCCGTACCGATACCGATGAGGTCGGCCAGCTCGAGCAGGCTCTTCTTCTCGCTGCCGAACGCGGTGCCGCCCGTCCCCGTCGCCAGAAACAGAGGCTTGATGCCGAAGGGGTCGCGGGCGATGAACAGCTCCCGCGTCTCGGTGTCCCAGATCGCGAACGCGAACATGCCGCGCAGGCGCCGCACAGCGTCCTCGCCCCAGTAATGGAACGCCGCGACGATGGCCTCACTGTCGCCTTCGGTCACGAACTGCGCCCCGAACTGCTCGGCCAGTTCCGCGCGAACCTCGAGGTAGTTGTAGATCTCACCGTTGAAGGTGAGGGCGTACCGCTGCGGGTTCTCGGCAGGACCCCACCGCAACGGCTGGTGGGAGTGTTCGATGTCGATGATCGACAGCCGATTGAAGCCGAACACGAGGTGATCGTCGTGCCACGTCCCGTGCTCGTCCGGCCCGCGATGCCGCAGGCAGTGCATCGCCTCGTCGACCTGTGAGACGGCGTAGTCGCTGGTTTCTCCAGAGGTCAGTAGCCCGAGCAGTCCGCACACAGCGTCCGGTACCTCAATTCAGAATCTGGGATGCTCCACACGGGTGTGGAGAGGTCAGGGAACTCTGCCGGAAAGTATGCCGCAGATTCCCGCGGCGGCCGGTTCCGGCCGTCGAGGACACCGCCCCGGCAGCGGCGGCGACACGACCGCCCGACCCGAGGAGGGACGGCCATCCGCTTTGGTCTACGCTGCGTAGTAATTGGGCCTTCCCATCGGGTGTGCCCTAGTGGAATTTGCGGCGATCAGGAAGGCGTGAACGTGGCGCAAGGTCGGATCCTTCGGCGGGCAGGGTTGGCAGCATCTTTGGGCGTTGCTGCCTTGCTGCTGTCGGGTTGTTCAATCGACAACGAAGTGCTTCGTTTCGGGTGGCCTTCGGGCGTAACCCCGCAGGCAGAACGCATGCGTGAGCTCTGGACCTGGTCGGTCATCGCCGCCCTCGTCATGGGCATCCTGGTGTGGGGCCTCACCTTCTGGGCGGTGATCTTCCATCGTAAGAAGAAGGACTCTCCCGAGTTCCCTCGCCAGACTGCGTACAACGTGCCGCTCGAGTTGGCGTACACCGCCGTCCCGTTCGTCATCATCGCCGTTCTGTTCTACTTCACGGTGGTCGTGCAGAACCACGTCCTCGACAAGGAGGACAACCCCAACGTCGTGGTCGACGTCACTGCCTACCAGTGGAACTGGAAGTTCGGTTACCGCTCCATCGATCTCGGTGACGGCCAGGCCAAGTACGACGGCATCGACCAGGAGGCCCAGGCGGCCGTCGAGGCAGGCGCGGCGTCCGGAACCGAGCACGGGGGCGAGGGCGGTCACGCGCAGCCCGGTGCAATCCACGGCAAGTCCCCGCAGGACCTGTCCTACCTGCACTACGACAAGATCGAGACCATCGGCTCCAGCCAGGAGATCCCGATCCTCGTCTTGCCGACCGGTAAGCGGATCCAGTTCGAGCTCGCCTCCTCTGACGTCATCCACTCCTTCTGGGTGCCGGAGTTCCTCTTCAAGCGGGACGTCAACCCGAACCCCAAGGAGAACCAGTCCGACAACGTCTTCCAGATCAGTGAGATCGAGAAGGAAGGCGCCTTCGTGGGACGCTGCGCCGAGATGTGCGGAACGTTCCACGCGATGATGAACTTCGAGGTTCGCGCCGTGAGCCCGGACAAGTTCGCGCAGTACATCGATCTGCGTAAGCCTGCCGACGAGGGTGGCCGGGCGCTGACCACGGCGGAGGCTCTCGAGGCTATCGGCGAGTCGCCTGTGGCGACCTCCACCTCACCGTTCACCACCGATCGCGGCTACCAGCAGGCGAGCGGTGTCGAAGGTAACTGACCCCGCTGCTGATACCTCATTGACCAAGGACAAGTGCTGATATGAAGATCGAAGCCAAGCTCTTCGAGATCCTGACGGTATTCTTCATTCTCGTCGCGATCGTCTACGGCGTGTTCACCGCCGTCTCCCGGACCGGTATCGAGTGGGCGGGTCTGACCGGCATCTGCCTGTCGGCGGGCCTGACATTGATCATCGGTACCTACTTCCGGTTCGTCGCCCGCCGCCTCGACACCCGGCCCGAGGACTACGAGGACGCAGAAATTGCCGACGGCGCCGGCGACCTCGGGTTCTTCAGCCCCGGAAGCTACTGGCCCATCCTGCTGGCCGGTGCAGCGGCCCTCGCCGGCCTCGCGCTGGCGTTCTTCCAGCCCTGGATGATCGTCGTTGCAGTTGTTGCCGTGTTGGCGGCAGCGGCAGGCCTGGTCTTCGAGTACCACGTCGGACCTGAAAAGCACTGAGCATCAACACCCACGGCGGGGCGTCGGAATCCTTGGGGATTCCGACGCCCCGCCGTTGTTGTCGCATCTCTAGCGGGAGGCCGTGACGGCCGCGCGCAGCAGTGCCTGTGACCGAGCCGACGCGAGGGTGAGCGCGTCCTCGAACACGTGAAGACCATGTGCCACCAGAGCCCCCTCGTGGAGCAGCATGAAGGTGCAGGCAAGTTCGTCGGCGTCTGACACCGCCGCGTCGGCGCATACCTGCGTGAACAGTGCGAGCATCCACCGCTTCTGATCGATGATGACGCGGTACGCCGGATGGGCTGGGTCGCTGATCTCGGCGTGCGCGTTCACCATGCTGCAGCCCTTTGTACTGTGCTGACCGGCCCAGTCGCGGGATGCGTCGAAGATAGCCTTCAGGCGTCCGTCCGGTGAGCTGCCCGCTGCGTCGAGATAGCCGGCAAGGAACAGTCGCCAGCGCTCGTCGCGGTCGGCGAGGTACTCGACCACGAGCTGTTCCTTGGACCCGAACCGGTCGTACAGCGTCTTCTTCGTGACGCCCGCCTCCGCAGCGATGAGATCGACCCCCACAGCCGAGATTCCGCGTTCGTAGAACAAGCGGTCGGCTGCGGCCAGGGCACGTCGGGCCCCCGGGGTCAGCGTGACTCGTCTCGGTTCCGGCACTGTGCTCATGACAGAAGTATACAGATCGGTATAGCGTGGGTTGCTACATAGATCTGTATACCCGGGGAGGTTCTTCGTGAATGTACTTCTCGCTGTGGCCTTCGTCGTGTGCTGGAGTTCGGGCTTCATCGGAGCGAAACTCGGTGCCGGCACCGCCGATCCCATCACCCTGCTCATGTGGCGGTTCCTGCCCCTCGCCGTGGTGCTTGTCCTCTGCACAATGCTCTTCGGACTCCACCTCTGGAGTGGCATACGAATGCACACGGTGCGGCGCGAGATTGTCATCGGCGCCCTGTCGCAAACGGGCTACCTCCTCACCGTCTACCAGGCAATCGGCTTGGGGGTCTCCAGTGGGACCACGGCGCTGATCGACGGTACTCAGCCTCTCGTCGTCGCCGTACTTGCCGGACCGCTGCTGAGGGAGTATGTCGGGCCGCGTCAATGGTGGGGTCTGGCGCTCGGTGTGGCCGGAGTCGTGACGGTCACCGTCGGCGATGCCGCCTCGTCCGGAGGAGTGGTGTGGTGGGCGTATATGGTGCCGTTCGCAGGGATGCTCTCACTGGTAGCCGCGACGTTCTTGGCGCGCCGCTCACCTCGGGACACCGATCCCACGGTGTCGCTGACGATCCACTGTGTCACCAGCGCGGTGTTGTTCACCGCGATGGCCGCAGCGGGCGGAGATGTGACTCCACCGGCTGACGCCACATTCTGGCTTGCCGTGACCTGGTTGGTGGTTCTGTCCACCTTCGGCGGCTACGGCCTGTACTGGCTGGTGCTGCGACGCAATGGTGTCACCCGGGTCAATACGCTGATGTTTCTGATGGCACCCGTGACGGCGGTGTGGGGGGCCGTGGCCTTCGGTGAGCCCTTCGGAGCCCTCACCGCGACAGGCCTGCTGTTGAGTCTCGGTGCAGTGATAGTGGTGTTCCGTGCGCAGTCGCGAGAGGAGGGAGGAGACGTAGCTCGTCCTATAGAGGCAGGGCCCCGAACCACAAGTGGTTCGGGGCCCTGATCAGTGCGGGGTCAGCCTCAGTGGGCCTCGCCGTTGCCGGAGCTTCCATTGCCGGAGCGTCCGTTGCCGTGCACCCGATTCTGCAGCTCGGTCAGCATGGTGAGCTGTTCGCGTTCACCATGATGCAGAGCGGCCTCGAGAGCTTCGCTCTCTTCGATCGGGTCAGCGGTGACAAGGCTGCCGGAGCCGGGCTTGCCTGCGGAGCCGAGCTTGTTCATCTTCTTCGGGATGGCCGCACCCTGGTACTCGAGCGGAATCGGGTGGCCATGGCCGTCGACCGGGCCGAGCGGCTGGTGGATCTCGATGTACTGACCGTTGGGCATCCGCTTGATGATGCCGGTCTCGATGCCGTGCTCGAGAACCTCACGGTCGCTGCGCTGCAGACCCAGGCAGAACCGGTACGCCACGAAGAATGCGAGGGGCGGCAGCAGCACCATGCCGATACGGCCGATCCAGGTCATCGCGTTCAACGAAATGCTCAGGTGGTACGCGATGATGTCGTTGATGCAGGAGATCGTCAGAACGGCATAGAACGTCAGTGCCATCGCGCCGATCGCCGTGCGGACCGGAACGTCCCGCGGACGCTGCAGCAGGTTGTGGTGAGCGTCGTCCTTGGTCAGACGCTTCTCGATCCATGGGTAGGCGATGAGGACGGTGAAGACGAGCCCCATGATCAGCGCCACCGCGAACACGGCAGGGATGGTGTACCGGTCGAACAGGTAGATCTCCCACGCGGGCCACAGACGGGCCAGGCCGTCCGTCCACATCATGTAGATGTCGGGCTGCGACCCGGCGGACACCTGTGCCGGGTTGTACGGGCCGATGGTCCACACCGGGTTGATCTGCAGCACGCCGCCCATGACGGCGAGAACACCGAAGGTGATGGCGAAGAACGCACCCGACTTGACGGCGAAGACGGGGAGGATTCGGACGCCGACGACGTTCTGTTCCGTGCGGCCGGGGCCGGGGAACTGCGTGTGCTTCTGGTACCAGACGAGCGCGAGGTGACCGGCGATCAGCGCGAGGATGATGCCGGGGAAGAGCAGGACGTGCGCCACGTAGAGCCGGGGGATGATCAGGTCGCCGGGGAAGTCGCCGCCGAAGATCACCCAGTGCAGCCAAGTGCCGGCGATCGGGATGCTCAAGGTGATACCGGAGAACGCGGCACGCAGGCCCGTGCCCGACAGGAGGTCGTCGGGAATGGTGTAACCGAAGAAACCCTCGAACATGGCCAAGATCAAGAGAAGGCAACCGATGACCCAGTTCGCTTCACGCGGACGCCGGAAGGCCCCGGTGAAGAAGATGCGCATCAGGTGCACCACGATGGATGCCGCGAACATCAACGCCGCCCAGTGGTGAATCTGCCGGACGAACAATCCGCCGCGCACCTCGAAGGAGATGTTCAGTGTGGTCTCGTATGCGCGCGACATGGTGACGCCACGCAGAGGCTCGTACGCGCCGTTGTAGACCACGTGGGCCATCGACGGGTCGAAGAACAAGGTCAGGTAGACACCCGAGATCAGCAGAATGACGAAGCTGTACAGCGCGATCTCACCGAGCAGGAACGACCAGTGGGTGGGGAAGACCTTGTTGATCTGCCGCCGCATTCCGGCCGCAAGGTGGTAACGGGAGTCCATTGCCTCCGCCTGGCCGGCGGCCATGGCGTTCAGTTTGGACGGTTTGTTGTTGGTCACGGTCGACGCTCCCAAAATGCCGGGCCGAGAGCTTCGATGTAGTCACCGGTGGCGACCAGGAAACCCTCTTCGTTCACTGTAATAGGCAACTGCGGAAGTGCACGAGCAGCAGGACCGAAAATCGGCTTTCCGTAGGTCAGCGCGTCGAACTGCGACTGGTGGCACGGGCAGAGGATTCGGTTGGTCTGCTGTTCGTACAGCGACGTGGGGCAGCCGAGGTGGGTGCAGATCTTCGAGAAGGCGAAGTAGTCGCCGTAGTTGAAGCTCTCCTGGCCCTTACGCTTGGTGACCCTTTCGGTGTCTTCGGTGCGCAGACGGATGAGCATCGTCGCGTTGCGGATGCCGCGCAGGCCTGCGAGCAGGGCGTCGTGGTCGCCGCGGTCGGACTCGCGGAAGGGGAAAACGGTTTCCATGGCACCGGCGTCGAGGTCTTCCGGACGGACGAGGACGACGTCCTCGGGTCGACCGGTGTCTCGGCGCAGGTAGATGGTCTCGCCGGCGTAGCGGGGCGTCCAGCCGGACACCCAGAGCGGCGAATCGTCACGCTGCGCCCACGGGTTCTTGACCAGGCCACCGAGCGGCATCAACGACATGATTCCGAGTGCGCCACCACCGAAGAGGAGGCTGCGCTTGATGAGCTTGCGGCGGCCGAGCGTCGAGGTGTCGAAGGAGTCTCCGAGTTCCGCGACGATGGTCCGGCGGTCCGTCTCGGACGATCCGCCGTCGTGGCGATCCTGAACGGACAGCTCTTCCGGGATGAACTTCTTGGTGAACTGGACGGCGCCAACACCCAGGCCGAGGATGGCCAGACCCATGGTGAGACCGATCAGCGGGGTGTACAGGCTGTACGCCGAGTAGTTCTCTTCACCGGCGCCGGCGTACTCCCACGGCCAGAACAGGTAGATCGCGATGAACGCCACGGCCGAGACGCCGGCGAGGGCGAACCAGAACGCCACGGAGCGTTCGGCACGCTTCTCGGCCTTGGTTCCTTCGACCGCCCAGCGGTTGCGGCGGAACGCGACATCGACCCCGTCGAGGTTGGTACCGAGTTCGACCAGCTCGTCGCGGCTCAGGTTCTCGAGTTCCGCGTCCGTGTATTTCTTTGGCGTAGCGCCGCCCGGTTGGCCAGCGTCGCTCATGACCTTGCTCCGATCCACAGTGCTGCACCGACGACAGCGATGATTCCGACGACCCACATGGCCAAGCCCTCGGATGCCGGACCTATGCCGCCGAGTCCGTATCCACCGGGCTGCTTCGTCTCGCCCGACGACTTGATGTAGGCGATGATGTCCTTCTTCTCCTCGAGGGTCAGCTGACGGTCCGAGAACTTGGGCATGTTCTGCGGTCCGGTGACCATCGCGGTGTAGATCTGCTGCTCGTTGGCCGGGTCCAGGACGGGCGCGTACTTGCCGGAGGACAGTGCTCCGCCGCGACCGGTGAAGTTGTGGCAGGACGCGCAGTTGAGGCGGAAGAGTTCGCTGCCTCGTCCGATGTCGCCGCCGCGCAGCGAGGACTGGGCGATTTCGCCGTTCTCGTCGCGCACGACCGTGGGGCCGCCGCCGTTGGCCTGGATGTAGGCGCCGATGGCGTCCGTCTGCTCCGCGTCGAACTTGAGAGGCTTGCGCTCGATCTGCGCCTCGTTACGCGAGGCGGGCATGCGTCCCGACGACACCTGGAAGTAGACGGCGGCCTCACCGACACCGATCAGGCTGGGCCCGCGGTCCTGCACACCCTGAAGGTTCGCACCGTGGCAGGTGATGCACGACGTGTCGTACAACTGTTTGCCTTCGCGGATCAGTGCTGCCTGATCGTCGGTTGCGGTGGCCACCTGCGGGGTAGGCGTCAACGCGGACGCGAGGAAACCGGCGCTGACCAGTCCCATCATCAGGACCAGGGCGCCCGTGACGCGACGGCGTAGCTTGCGCTGGCGACGCGTCTTCGCGGCAGACGCCGTGGTATCGGATGCGGGCGGGGGGGATGAACTCATCTGTATCCCTTTGGTATGTCGGGACGGACTGGACGTCAGGGGGCTGCCTGGGCGTTCAGCTGATCAACGGATGAAATAGATCGTGGCAAACAGGGCGATCCACACGATGTCGACGAAGTGCCAGTAGTACGAGACGACGATCGCGGCGGTGGCCTGAGCGGGCGTGAACTTGCTGACCTTGGTGCGGGCAATCAGGAAGACGAACGCGATGAGACCGCCGATGACGTGGAGACCGTGGAATCCCGTGGTCATGTAGAACACCGAGCCGTACACGCTGCTCGAGATGGACGTGCCGTGCTCGACGAGGTGCACGTACTCGTATGCCTGGCCGAGCACGAAGAACGTGCCCATGGCGAGGGTGAGCAGGTACCAGCGACGCAGACCGAAAACGTCACCGCGCTCGGCCGCGAACACGCCCATCTGGCACGTGAACGACGAGGCGATCAGCACGAGCGTCACCGGCACGGCGAGGAAGAGGTTCAGCTCGGTCGGCTCCGGCGGCCAGTTCCCATTCGCCTGTGCTCTGGCCACGAAATACATGGCGAAGAGCCCTGCGAAGAACATGAGCTCACTTGACAACCACACGATGGTGCCAACGCTGACCATGTTTGGTCGGTTCAGCGAGTGCACGCGTTGGGTGATTGCTGATCCTGAAGTCCCTACTGCGCTCGTCACAGACAGAAGTATGACGCTTCGTCGTAAGAGACGACTACCCGGGTCCACCCTCGGCGCGCCGACGCGTCCCGCTTGTCCGATTCTGCCTGCTGACACGCTGGTAGCGGGGCATGAAAGGGTGGAGGAATGCGAACTCGTGACAACAGTACGGGGTGGTGGCGGAGACTGTTCGGCGGCGGCAGGTCGGCGCCTCCACTGGATCCGGACCGGGAAGATCTCGTCGTGGTCGCCTCCTGCTTCGACGACGTGGAGGCGTGCTCGACCACGCTCGAACGCGCGGCCTCGGAGACTCCGGTGTGGCGGGCCGGCGAGGAGGCCGTGCTGCGTCACCATTTGCGACTGCCGGCGACCTCGGTCGGCGAGGCGGAGTCCATTGCCGCGCAGGACGGATACCGGCCACGGCGCACCGGCGTCGCGGTTGCCGACGCCTCCGACGCCTCCGGGGCGGCCGAGGGGACCGCGGAGTTGGTGTTGCAACGGGTCCAGGTGCTGGACGCGCTGCACTGTTCCCAGGAACGGTCGAGAATGGCCGGGCTGGCGCAGCGTCTCGGTGGGGACGTCGCGGGGTGGGACGCAATGCAACCGGTGCGCGAGACGGATGCGCAAGGCAACTAGGCTGCGGAGAGCGGATCACACGAGTACACATCGCTACGAGTTTCGAGGGGACACGACGATGCAGAGCCCGATCGTGCAGGGCCCGGACGCCCAGGGGACGAACGACACGACCCCACCGGTCCGCACGTGGCCGTCGGTTCTCGGGGCGCTCACCGAAGGACGCGACCTGTCGGTGGAAGACGCGACGTGGGCGATGGACGAAATCATGTCCGACAATGCCACGTCCGCCCAGATCGCCGCGTTCGGTGTCGGCCTCAAGATGAAGGGTGTCGTTCCGGAAGAACTGCGCGGACTGGCCGACTCGATGCTGGGCCATGCGCGCAAGGTGCCGGTCGATGCCGATGTCGTGGACATCGTGGGTACCGGTGGCGACCGGTCCAACACCGTCAACATCTCCACGATGGCGTCGATCGTGGTGGCGGCCAGCGGTATTCGGGTGGTGAAGCATGGAAACCGGGCCGCTTCCTCGAAAAGTGGCGGCGCCGACGTACTCGAAGCACTCGGTGTCCGGATCAACTTGGGGCCCGACGAGGTGGCACGCTCCTTGCGCGAGGCCGGTATCGGTTTCTGCTTCGCGCCGGTCTTCCATCCCGCCCTCCGGTTCGCGGCGGCGCCGCGTAAGGAAATCGGCATCCCGACGGTGTTCAATGTGCTGGGGCCTCTCACCAATCCGGCGCGGCCGCGCGCGGGACTCATCGGCTGCGCGTTCCTCGATCTGATCCCGGTTGTCGCTGGGGTGCTGGCGCAGCGCGGTAACTCCGCACTCGTGGTGCGGGGGGATGACGGCCTCGACGAGCTGACGACGTCGAGCACGTCGACCGTGTATCTCGTGTCCGAGGGATCGGTGACGGTGCGTCAGCTCGATCCTCGCGATCTCGGTATCGCCCGGGTGTCGCTGGACGAGCTGCGGGGCGGGGACGCCGAAGTGAACGCGCTGGTGGCACGGCGCCTCCTCGACGGCGAGGCCGGGCCGGTGCGTGACGCGGTGCTACTCAACGCTGCCGGCGCCATTGCGGCCTTCCGTGGTCTCGGCGACCGCCCGCTCGAAGAAATCTTGGCCGAGGGTATTACGACGGCAGCTCAGGCAATCGACAGTGGAGCGGCGGCGGCACTTCTGGCGAAGTGGGCCGCAGTCACCTCGGCGATGACGGCGACCAAGTAGCGCGCCGCCCGGCGCCGGTCATTCGCCGATGGAGAATCCGGCCTCGACATCGGCGCTCGAATAGGACTGGAACGCGATGTGCGTTGCCGTCCTGGACACTCCGTCGACCTTGTTGATCCCCTCGGTGACCACTTCAGCGATCTTCGCGTGGTCCCGGACCCGCACGATCGCGATCAGGTCGATGTCGCCGGCGCAGGAGTAGACCTTGTCGACGCCGTCGATATCGGCGACGGCCTGCGCCGTTTCCGGGATGCGGCGAGCTTCGGCGTGGATCAGGACGATGGCGTTGATCATGAGTGCCACCCTATGTGGTGGGGAACAGCGTCGGGCACAGGCGCTCGGGACTCCGGTTCGGGTGTCGGTTCACTGCCGGCGCGGGCCCGCTCGCACCACTCCGCCCACGATCCGGCCCCCCGCGCGGGTTCGCAGTATCCCGCGGAGGCGCTGACTATGCGGGTGCCCTCGCTATCGAGCCAGCGGGCCAGCAGACCGGCTTCCTCGGGCGAGGCCCCGCGGAGCGGCGCATCATCCGGAACGACGGTCTCTGCAGCGAGCACCAGAGCCTCGACCACCGGCATCGGGTGTATTCCGCGCCGCGCACGCCCGGAGGATGCGAGCCGGCCGTGCCGGATCACGGCGAACTCCCAGCCTCCGGTGGCGGCCCGGCGGGCCGCCACGATTTCCTCGAGCGCGGTGAGGGCAGCCAGCCGTTGCATTCTGCGCAGTGCGAGGGCCACGTCGGCAGTGCGGTCGCGCAGTCGGGCGGCGTTCTCGAACAGCTCGTTCGCCGCGAGCGCGTCCAGCCGTGTGCGCATCCGCCGCAGTGGCGTGTCGTCGGCGCCTCGCAGCAGGTGACGGAAGAGTCGGGGGCCGGGGCTGTAGTCGTCCTCGGTTTTCAGACCCTGCACGGCCGCCGGGCACGGGGCGAGTTCGCGCGGCGGACATTGCGGTCCATGTTCGCGTCCTTTCGGTATCCGGGTGGTGCAGGTTCGCAAGACGCAGTACTCGGCGAGCGTCTCTGCGACCTCGACCGCGGTGGAGCGGGAGCGGAACGGGCCGAGTGAATCCGGAGTGGGAGTGCGTACGACGGACAGTCGGGGAAAGGCCTCGACTGTGAGTGTGATCCACCATCCGCGCTTCGGATACTTCGACCGCCGGTTGTACGGCGGCGTGTGTGCGGCGAGTAGGCGCAGTTCACGGACACCGGCCTCGAGCGCGTGCGAGCACTCCACATGATCGATCCGCGTGGTGAGCGCCACCATCTCCTTCATCCGTCCACGCGTCTCGGACCCGGTGAAGTAATTGCGTACCCGGCGCCGCAGATCTGTCGCCGTTCCGACGTAGAGCACCTCGTCCGAGGGGCCACGGAACAGGTACACCCCCGGGGCGTGCGGTAGGTGACTGGCGAGGGTGCGCTTGGCTCGCTGGTGGGAGGAAACGTCGGGAAGGTAATCGACGAGTTCGGTGAGACTGTGCACTCCCTGGTTGCCGACCCGATCGATCAGAGCGTGCAGGACGTCGACGGTGGCGCGGGCGTCGTCGAGTGCGCGGTGAGTGGGCTGTGTGCTGACGTCGAAGAGCCGGGCAAGGGAGGACAGCTTCACCGACGGTGCTTCGTCGCGGGTGAGGACGCGGCGCGCCAGCTTGACCGTGCACAGCACCGTGAACTTGGGCCAGGGGGTGTCGGTGGCCGCCGCGGCGGCCTTGAGGAAACCGGTGTCGAAGGGAGCGTTGTGCGCAACCAGCACCGAGCCGCGGGCGAATTCCAGAAAGGCGGGCAGTACCCGCTCGATACGCGGGGCGTCCACGACCATCGCCGTGGTGATTCCGGTGATCTCCACGATGTGCGGCGGGATGGAGCGACCCGGATCCACGAGGGTGGCCATCTCACCGAGTACTTCGCCGCCGCGCACCTTCACGGCGCCGATCTCGGTGATCGCGTCCTCCCCGGGCCGTCCACCGGTCGTTTCGAGATCGACGATCACGAAGGTGGTATCTCGCAGCGGGGTGTCGAGCTCGTCGAACCTCAGTTGCTCGAACTTCGGTTGCACGAATTTCGGTAACTCGGGTACGCCGGAAACTCTCACAGCCCGGAGCGTATGGGCGGGTACCGACAAGCCTCTTCCGACGAACACTCGAGAGGCGAGAGACGAGGATCACACTGCCTTTTCCCGGCTCGTCCCGGAGTGCGGTAGCGGGCAGCGATTGTCGTGCAGTGGGTGTGCCTCGGGCGGACGACGACAGGTGTTCGGCCTCGGCGACGCGTTGCGGGTCTCCTATCGAGGAAGGGTATGTGAACTGCAAGGATGCGGGGTCGGCGAAGGCTCGTCGCGAAAAGGTCGGGCGAAATCGCCACAGCCGCTATCGAAAAGAGATCGGAAACCAACCGGCTGTTATCTCGCTGTTATCGGAACCCAGGTACAGGCGCCCGCGGCGGGTATCCCTGCGCCCGATGGGCAATCTTCGCGTGTCCCGGTCGACATCCGGGTACTCCATTTCGTAACCTTCCTGAGACCTAGCGGAGTCTTGCCGCCCCACACCGGGACAGCATCGCTAGTCACCGCCTAATCGGCTTCTCGTGAGAGGGCCGTACCGGGAACCCAAGTTTCTACTGGGGTGAATCCTGCCGGGACGTTCGTCGGACCGGTGGGTAGGGCTGATCTTCCCAGCCCGAACCCGTCAGCTAACTCGGTCGGCGGACGAATGGAAGAAACGGAGTACCCCTTTCGTGGCGTCACAAGTTTCCAAGCGGAATGTGCGGCGGGCAATCGTCGCCAGCGCTCTTGCAGTAGGTGCGCTCACCGCTAGCGCAGCCCCGGCCGCTGCGGACCCCATCACCATCCCCGGAATCGGAACCTTCGAGATCCCGGGCGTCGTCATCCCGCAGGTCCCCGGAGCGCCCGCTCTGCCCGCGCCGCCCGCGTCCTCCACCGGCGATAAAGCTGTTCAGGCAGCTCAGAGCAAAATCGGTGCCCCGTACGTCTACGGCGCCGCCGGTCCCAATTCGTTCGACTGCTCCGGTCTCGTGCAGTGGGCGTTCAAGCAGGCCGGACTCAACCTGCCGCGCACCAGCTACGACCAGGCCGCGGCCGGGACTCCCGTCGCGCAGTCCGATCTTCGTCCCGGCGACGTCGTGTCCTTCTACGGTGGGTCGCACTCCGGTATCTACGCCGGCAACGGCAACGTGATCCACGCCTCGACCGAGAGTCAGCCGGTCAAGTTGGCGCCCATCGCGTCGATGCCTTTCGACGGCGCACGCCGCTACTGATCCAGGCGCGTGGCACACGCATCTCCGGGACTCGCCCGGGGATGTACGGGGTAGCTTCGCAGGATCGCGCACGACCACCGAGGGTGGGTTCGAATCGCCATTCGAACCCACCCTTTGTGACATTTCGGCGCCCTGTCACCGTCGGAAATGCGCCCCGGTGGCGTCTGTGCCACGAGGCTGCTTCGGAGGTGGACACGAACGTATGCCATTCCGTAACCTATCCGAGACCTTGCGAACTCATGTCACCCGAACCGGACGACAACGCGGGTCGCCACCTCTTCAGCATTCCGTGGCCGTGCGCGACCGCGGACCCTCGTGTCGCGCATCGCATCGCGTCTCGGGTGGTGGAGATCGATGAACGGAGAACCGCATTCCGTGGGCTCGAACAAGATGAAGCGCTCGCTGCGCAGCATGCTGACCGTGGGCGTCCTGTCCCTGACACTCACCTCTCTGCCCACCGTGTCGGCGGGCGCGGACCCGGTGATCACCAACCCAACGGAGGCACTGGCCAAACTCGGTGATCTCTCCCGGCAGTCCGAGCAGACGTCCGAAGCACTCCACAACGCGCGGATCGACCTCGACGCCAAGTTGGCGGCACAACGTGACGCCGAGGCGAAGCTCGCCGGTGATCAGGGGGCTCTCGACGCCGCCAACGCGCGTATTGCGGTGTTCGAGCCGGTGGTCAACAAATTGGCGACGGCCAATTACCAGGGAGCCCGCACCAATAGGCTCTTCGCGGTGATGGTCAGTGATTCGCCGCAGCAACTTCTGGACCAGATGTCGGCTCTCGACGTCATCTCCAACGAGACCCGCAACCAGGTCGCGCAGTTCCAGGCAGCGACGTCGGATGCGGCGAAGGCAGCGGAAGCATCGAAGCAGTCCGCGGACACCGCCCGGTCCGCAACCGAGCAGGCCAAGGCGCTCAGCGACGATTTGCAGCGCAAGCAGAGTGACCTGCAGGCACAGATCGGTGAGGTGATGAAGGCGTTCGGTGACCTCACGGGCGCCGAGCGTGACCAGTTGGCCGGTACCCCGTTCCCGCCGGGATTCGATCCGAACACGATCCTCGCCCACCTCACACCGGGCTCCGGGTCGAGCGCACTCCAGGCTGGGATGACCCGCATCGGCGACCCGTATGTCTGGGGCGCCACCGGTCCGAACGAGTTCGACTGTTCTGGTCTCGTGGTGTGGGCTTACAAGCAGGTCGGGAAGGCGTTGCCGCGGTCGAGTCAGGCGCAGGCCGGCGGGGGCACCCCGGTGTCGCGCGATCAGCTCCAGCCCGGCGACGTGGTCCTCTTCTACGATGACGCCTCTCACGTCGGCCTGTATGCGGGCAACGGCAACATCCTGCACGCGTCCACATTCGGTGTTCCGGTGAAAATCGAGTCGATGGCCAGGTTCCCGTTCTACGGAGCACGCCGCTACTGACGGTGACCGTCCCGCAACCGCGCGGGGGCATGCTCATACACTCACCGGCGTGCCCGAATCAGAGCCGGCGACCGCCGGGGAGCCGACATCACGCCGCCGGGCGCGTCCCTGGGAACTCGCCGCCCTGGTAGGACTCGTTCTCGCCGTCGTCGTCGTACTGACTTTGACTGGATTCTCGCGAACCGGCGAACGCACGGACGGCGCCGTCGGCAACGCCGACACCGCGGAGCAGAGCCGTCGCATCGCGGTGCAGACCCTTCTGGATCGTTGGGCGGAGGCAGTTCGCTCGAACGATCCGGCAGCCTTGTCGCAGCTGATGGATGCGTCGGCATCACCCGGATTTCTCGCCGCGGAGACGCGGCGAGCCGCGAATCTCGCGGCTGTCGAATTCTCGGACTGGGGATACGAGCTCGCCGACGGTACCGCGACCGAGGTGCCGGAGAGTGAGGTGCCGGAGAGTCTGGTCGACGCGCTCGGCGCCGACGAGGTGTGGTCACCCGCGGTTCGGCTCCGCTATGCGATCGCGGACGTGGACGTGCTTTCCACCCGTAAACCTGTGTCACTGGTCGTCGCCCGGCGCGGTGATCGTTGGACCCTGGTGAGCGACAACGCCACAGTGGACGGGGATCATCGGACTTGGCGTGGGCCGTGGGATTTCGGCCCCGTGGTGTCGCGCCGCGTGGACACAGGCGGCGGACTGACGTCGGTGGTGCTGGGGCACCCCGACAACGCCGCAATGGTGGACCGGCTGGCCGAAGAACTCCCGTCTGCGGTGGTCAACGTCACGCAATTGTGGGGGCCGGGCTGGGCTGGTAGGACGCTCGTGTGGGTGGCGGCGTCGCAAGACGAGTTCACGGCGCTGGTCGGCCCGGATCACGACGGACGTGACATTGCCGCCGTCGCGATCTCGGATGCCGTCGACCCGGAGGCAGCAGCGGTGAGCGGACAGCGGATCGTGTTCAGCCCGGCGTCGGCGGAGCGCCTCACCGAGGTGACCCGCCGGGCGATCCTGCGGCACGAACTGACCCATGTGGCGGCGCGGGCCGACACGGTGGATCGCTCGCCGATGTGGGTGCTCGAAGGGTACGCGGAGTACGCGGCATACCGCGGTTCCGACGAGGAGAAACGCCGGATCGCACCCGCGCTCACGGCGCTGGTGGACGAGGAAGGCGCACCGCAGGAGTTCCCCCGTGACGAGGACTTCTCTGCGGCAGGTGAGCGCGGGTCCATCGCCTACGAGACGGCGTGGTCCCTCAACGCGTTCGTGGCAGAGGAATTCGGTGAATCGAACGTGACGCAGCTGTATCGTGCGCTGGCCGTCGGGGAGAATGACCCCGTGCAGGTCGACGACACACTGACCGAGGTCCTCGATATCGATGCCGATCAATTCCGGGACGAGTGGGCCGACTGGGTGGGCGCCCGACTGGGGTGACCCTGCGTCGCCCAGCGCCTGGTCAACCGCCTACGGTGGTCACATGCGTCGAACCCTGTTGGTGACGAACGATTTTCCGCCCCGCCCGGGTGGTATCCAGTCGTACCTGCACACCTTCGCCAAGCACTTTCCGGCGGACGACCTGGTGGTGTATGCCCCGCGGTGGCGGGGCGACTCGCATGTCACCTTCGATGCGCGACAGCCCTTTCCGGTGGTACGCCATCCCACCACGCTGATGGTGCCGACACCGTTCGTGGCCCGGCGCGCCGCGCGGCTGATCGAGGAGTACGGGTGCGCGAATGTGTGGTTCGGGGCCGCCGCGCCACTCGCCTTGCTCGCTCCGACCCTTCGCCGCGCGGGCGCCCAGCGCGTCATCGCCAGCACGCACGGGCACGAAGTGGGCTGGTCGATGCTGCCCGCCGCGCGGCAGGCGTTGCGGCAGATCGGTGAGCATACGGACGTCGTCACCTACGTGAGCCGCTACACCCGTGGCCGCTTCGCGTCCGCATTCGGTGCGGGCGCCGCGCTCGAGCACGTGCCGCCGGGGGTCGACACGGAGCGGTTCGCGCCCGACAGCGGCGCTCGGACGGAATTGCGGGCCCGGTACGGGCTGGGGGAGCGGCCGACTGTCCTGTGCCTGTCGCGTCTGGTGCCGCGCAAGGGGCAGGACGTTCTCATCCGGGCCCTCCCGACCATCCGTGAGCACATCGACGGTGCGGTACTCGTGATCGTCGGCGGCGGGCCCTACGAGGACCGCCTCCGGTCCATAGCCCGGGCGGTGGGTATGGAGGACCACGTGGTGTTCACCGGAACGGTCCCGTCGGCCGAACTGGCGGCACACCATACGATCGCCGACGTGTTCGCCATGCCGTGCCGCACACGGGGCGCGGGACTGGACGTGGAAGGCCTGGGGATCGTGTTCCTCGAAGCATCCGCCAGTGGAGTCCCCGTGGTCGCGGGACAGTCGGGTGGTGCACCGGAAACGGTGCGCCAGAACGAGACCGGGCTCGTCGTCGACGGCACGTCGGTGAACGAGGTGGCCCGTTCGGTGATCGCGGTTCTCGCCGACCGCGATCGCGCGGCCGCCATGGGTGCGGCCGGACGCGAATGGGTCAAGGCGGAGTGGCGATGGGACGTACTCGCCGCCCAGCTGCGGGCACTGCTTGCGTGAACCGCCCGTGAGTACTTCTCAACCGCGGGCGGTTGAGAAGTACTCACGGGCCGGAGGGCACTACTTGGCGTAAATGGCGGCGATCTCCTCGGAGAAGCTCTCGTGCACGACGTTCCGCTTGAGCTTCATCGTGGGCGTGAGTTCGCCTGTCTCCTCGGTGAAGTCAACGGGCAGGACACGAAACTTCTTGATCGCTTCCGCGTGCGAGACGAGTTTGTTGGCTTCGGCGACCGCCTCGTCGATCTCCGCCGTGAGATCGGCGTCGGCGAGTAGATCGCCGACCTTGGTCTCGGCGGGCTTGCCGTTGCGCTCGTTCCACGCGGGGAGGGCGTCGGCGTCGATCGTGATCAGAGCGCCGATGAACGGCTTCTGGTCGCCGACGACGATGGCCTGGCTGATGAGCGGGTGCGCACGAAGGTGATCCTCGAGCTGCGCGGGGGACACGTTCTTTCCACCGGCCGTGACGATGATCTCTTTCTTGCGGCCGGTGATCGTGATGTAACCGTCCGAATCGACCGACCCGAGGTCGCCGGTGTGGAACCAGCCGTTGTCGAGTGCCTCGGACGTGGCGGCCTCGTTGCGCCAGTATCCGTGGAACACCACCGGTCCCGACAGCAGGATCTCGCCGTCGTCCGCGATGCGGACCGAGTTTCCTGCGAGGGGTTTGCCGACCGAACCGACCTTCTGTTCGCCGATCGTGTTGACTGCGAATGCCGCTGAGGTCTCGGTGAGACCGTAGCCCTCGTAAATCGTGATGCCGATGCCGCGGAAGAAGTGGCCGAGCCGGGCGCCGAGCGGTGCGCCGCCCGAGATCGCCAGCTGGCACTTTCCGCCCAGCGCCGCGCGTAGCTTCGAGAACACCAGCTTGTCGAACAGTGCGTGCTTGGCCTTGAGGACCAGTCCCGGCCCGCCCTTGTCCTGAGCTTCGCTCCAGGCGATGGCCGTCTCGGCGGCCGCGTCGAAAATCTTGCCCTTGCCCTCGCCGTGGGCCTTGGCGCGGGCACTGTTGTACACCTTCTCGAAGACACGGGGCACCGACAGGATGAAGTCGGGGCGGAACTCGCCGAAAGTGGGGACCAGGTTCGGTATGTCGCTCGTGTGTCCGAGCGCAGCACCCGCGTCGAACGATGCGATGCTCACTGCCCGCGCGAGGACGTGCGCGATCGGGAGGAACATCAGCGTGCTCACACCGGGGGACTTCAACAGGGTGCCGAGGCTCGAGTCGAGGATGCCCTTCGACTCGGCGATCAGATTCGAGTGCGTCAGCTGGCAGCCTTTGGGGCGACCGGTGGTACCGGAGGTGTAGATGAGAGTCGCGGGGTCGCTCGACTTCAGAGCCGCGACCCGGGCCTCGATCTCTGCGTCCGGGACGTCGATGCCGAGCGTGGTCAGTTCGTCGACGACGCCGCGCTCACCGCCGGCCGCCTCGATCTGGTAGACCCCACGCAGCGCCGACGCCTCGGCGGCGACCTCCTTCACGGTCGCCGCATGCGTGGCGTTCTCGACGATCAACTGGGTGGCTTCGGAATCGCCGAGGATCCAGCGGACCTGCTCCGCCGAGGAGGTTTCGTAGATCGGGACGGTAACGCCGCCGGCGGACCAGATGGCGAAGTCGAGGAGCGGCCACTCGTACCGGGTGGCGGACATCAACGCGACCCGATCTCCCTGCTGGACGCCCAGGGCGACAAGGCCCTTCGCGACCGCGGTGACCTGTGCCGCGAAATCGGCGGCCGTGACATCGGTCCAGCTTCCCGCGACCTTCCGCTTGTACACGATCAGCGCCGGACGGGCCGCTGCGTGGGCGAACACCGAGTCGACCGCGGACGCGTCCTCCGCGATTGTGAACGACTGTGGCGCGCTGAACTCGGGCACGAAAAACCTCCGACGCTGAAAGATACTGACGAGTAGGATTGTCTGGCTCAACTTTAGACCTTCGCCTGCACCTGGCTGTCCCAGCCCGACGGACCCCTGCTCAGTGCCTGTTCTCGGCCGCCGGAGGAACCACGCGGCGATCGCGGCGCGGCAGTGTGTGAAGCTAGTCGCTGTGAGCAGTATTCAGGTCGCAGACCAGACGTTCGTTGCGGCGCCACCCGCGCAGGTAGCGGCGGCGATTGCCCCGCCCACCCGGTGGCGACGGTGGTGGCCCGACCTCACTCTGTCCGTCCGCGAGGACCGTGCCGACAAGGGGATCCGGTGGGTCGTGGCCGGGGCCCTCACCGGAACGATGGAGGTGTGGCTCGAACCGGTGCTCGACGGGGTGATCGTCCACTACTTCCTGCATGCCGAACCGGCCCGGAGCGAGGGCGACGGTTCACCCGACCTGGCTGCACTGAACCGTCGCCGCCGTGTCGAGGGGAAAGAGATGTCCTTCGAGGTCAAGAAGGAACTGGAAGCGGGTCGCGCGCCCGGGGAACCACCATCCTGACCTGGCGACCTTCCCCGGGGGCGCCGTCAGCATTGTGTCCGAGCACAGGAATCGTGTGTGATAGTCGGGCACGACACAGTCACGGAACCAAGTAACAGTGTGGCCCGGCCATCGGCGCGCGGGATCGCACACGCGAAAGGAAGCGTTCAGTCCATGCCCGAGAGGACCAAGAGGTCGATCAGTATCGAGGCGCCGGCCGCCCGGGTGATGGATGTGATCGCCGACTTCGACGCGTATCCGGCGTGGGTGACGGCAGCGAAATCCGTGGAGGTACTGGACCCGGGGCCGAACGGCAGGGCCGATCGGGTGCGCTTCGTCCTCGATGCGGGAATGGTCAAGGACACGTATGTGCTCCGCTACCGATGGGCGCCGGACGGCAAGGCCGTGAGCTGGGAGCTCGAGTCGGGCGAGATACAGAAGGCGCAATTCGGTTCGTATGTGCTCGAGGAAGAATCGGGCGGCAGTACCACCGTCACCTACGAACTGACCGTGGACCTCACCATCCCGATGATCGGCCTGTTCAAGCGCAAGGCCGAAAAGGCCATCACCGATACAGCGCTCAAGGAACTGAAGAAGCGGGTGGAAGGCTGATCAGCGAGGGCGGTAGCGGTCCCGCACGGGTCCAGTTCTTCGTTGGCAAGGGCGGTGTGGGTAAGACCACACTCGCTGCCGCGACGGCGCGGGCGGCTGCGGACAGTGGTAGTCGGACACTTCTCGTTTCCCTCGATCAAGCGCATTCACTCGCCGACGTCCTCGGTGTCGGGTCGGCACGGGACCTCATGTCGGCGGCCGACTGTCTCGACGTCATCGAACTGGATACTCTCGCCGTGCTGGAAAGGCGCTTCAGGAGCGTGTCGGCACTGATCGCCGCCGCAGGCAACCACGACCACGGCGCACAACTGTCGGCACTGGAACCCGAGGAGTTGACGGGGCTGCCGGGTGTGCAGGACGTGCTGGGTTTGCGGGAGGTCGTCGGCTTCGCCACCAGCGGGCGGTACGACACCGTCGTCGTGGACTGCCCACCCACCGCGGATGCGCTGCGGATGCTCGACGCGCCCGCGATGACCCTCGACTACATCGAGCGGGTGTGGCCGCAGCATCGTCGGATGATCGCCCTGGTGGGCACGGATCCGCGGCTGGTCATGCTGGTCTCGTTGCTCGAGCAGGTGGTCTCGGCCGTCGGCGAGGTCCGAGCGTTGCTGACGAACCGCTCGAAAACCACTGTGCGACTGGTGACCGCGCCCGAGCGGGTGGTGCTCACGGAAACTCGCCGTACCTTGGCCGCGGCGGCGCTCTCGGACCTGCGGGTCGATGCCATCCTCGTGAACAACCTTCTGCCGCAGTTCGATTCGACTGAGCAGGGAGATGGTCCCGGAGTCGCCTGGCTGAGGCGGCGACGGGCGCTCCAGCAGAGGGTGCTGGCCGAGCTCACCGCGTCGGTCGGAGCGACCGTGATCCGCACGGTGACCCGTTCGGTGACGGAGCCGGTAGGGTTGGCCGATCTCGGCGATATCGCCAGGGAGTTGTATACCGACGGCGCGGACGCGGTTGCGGTGCTGGGGAAGAACCCTCCCGCAGTGCGGGTGAGGCTGGAATCGGGGGCCGGTGTGGATTCTGTGTACACGATGCGGATGTATCTGCCGCTCGTGAATCCGTCGACTCTCACCTTGGGTCGAGTGGAGGACGATTTGGTGGTGGGTGCCGAAGGGGTGCGCCGGCGTATACGGCTCGCCTCCGTCCTACGCCGATGCGTCGTTGCCGGCGCGGAACTGGACGGCACCGACCTCGTGGTGCGCTTCACCCCGGACCCTCAGGTGTGGCCGGTATGAACGACGATCACGCCCAACTCGTCGCGGAACTGCGGGCGCTGGCCGAAAATGCCCTGGAGCGACTCGAACCGATCCTGCAGCGCGCCGCGGCACCCCACGCGCAGGATGGACCGAACGATCCGGCGGCGGGCACCGGCGAATGGTCGGGGTGCACGTGGTGCCCGGTGTGTGCGCTCGCGGCGTTGATTCGCGGAGAACAGCACGACCTCGTGACACTTCTGGCGAATCAGGGGACCGTGCTCATCGCGGTTCTCCGGCAGATACTCGACGAGCATCGTGTGCACGACACCCCGGATGGCCCGCAGGCCCCGGACCCTCCGCCGGGTAACGCCGAGGACGCACCACGCGGTCCCGCCGGATCGGCGTTCGTCCCCATTTCGGTCACCATCAAGCAGTGACCGCCGACGCCCTGTCCGCAGATCTCGTGCGCGCGGGCGGCCCGGCGTGGGCACAATCATGTCCATGAATAACGGCGCGGGCAGCGACACGGGCGGCAGCTCGCCACTGACCATCGGCATCGACGTCGGCGGGACCAGCATCCGTGCTTCGGTAGTCGATGCGAGTGGCGAGGTTCTGGACTCGCTCCAGTCGCCGACACCGGCGTCCGCGAAGGCTCTCGAGAACGGCCTCGACCGGGCCGTGCGGGAGCTGTCGGGGCGACACAGTATCGCCGCTGTCGGGCTGGCGGTCGCCGGATTCATCACCCCGGACCGCACCACGGTGCGGTTCGCGCCCCACCTGCCCTGGGTGGGTGCACCGGTAGGGCGGGACCTGGGCGAGCGGCTGGGCCTCCCGGTGATCCTCGAGCACGATGCCAATGCCGCCGCATGGGCCGAGCACCGTTTCGGCGCTGCGGCCGGAGGTCGGAACGTCGTGATGCTTGCCGTCGGGACGGGCATCGGGGCCGCGCTCCTCGCGGACGGGCAGCTCTACCGCGGCAGCCATGGTGTCGCACCGGAGCTCGGGCACATTCAGGTGGTTCCGGGCGGCCGTCCGTGCGCGTGTGGGAAGCGCGGGTGCTGGGAGCGGTACTGCAGCGGTACGGCCCTCGTCGACACGGCGATCGAGCTGCTGGCCGCCGACCCGACGACCTCGACGATCCTCGCCCGTGAAGTCGCCGTCGATCCGGGTGCGCTGACGGGACGCCGGATCGCAGGCGCCGCCCAGGACGGGGACCCCCTGGCCCAACAGACGATGCGGGAATTCGCGCGCTGGCTCGGGGTGGGGCTGGCACTGATCGGCGACGTGTACGACCCTGATCTCATCGTGATCGCAGGCGGCGTGGCAAGCTCGTCCCCGTTGTTTCTCGACGCGGCACGCGAGCACTACGCTGCATTGACCACCGGCGCGGGCCACCGGCCGTTGGCGCGAATCCGGTCGACTCAACTGGGCGAGGCAGCGGGCATGATCGGTGCCGCGGAACTCGCCCGAGCCGTCCTGCCCGACCGGGTAGGTTGACTCCGCTTCGACCCCTGTAAACCTGCAGTGTGATGCTGTGCGGGGTACCAGGGCGTATGTAGCGGCCCTCACCTACCCGAAGTAGAGTCGACCCGAACGAAGCTTGGGTTGCAACGGGAGGGACGCCATGTGGTACTGGCTCTTCAAGTACGTGTTTTTGGGGCCGGTTCTCTGGATTTTGGGTAGGCCCACGGTGGAGGGAACGGAGAACATTCCGGCCGAGGGTGGTGCCATTTTGGCGAGTAACCATCAGGCAGTGCTGGATTCATTCTTCCTTCCGTTGCGTGTCTCGCGCAGGATCACCTTCCTCGCGAAGAGCGAGTACTTCACCGGGACCGGACTGAAGGGCGCCTTCCAGCGCTGGTTCTTCTCCGTCGCCGGGCAGGTGCCGATCGACCGCACCGGGGCCGACGCCGCGCAGGACGCGCTGAATGCCGGTCTGCGCGTGTTGTCGCAGGGGAAGTTGCTGGGCATCTATCCGGAGGGCACCCGTTCTCCGGACGGCCGGCTCTACAAGGGGAAGACCGGACTGGCGCGGTTGGCGCTCGAGTCCGGTGTGAAGGTCATCCCGGTGGCCATGATCGGAACGGCGAAGGTCAACCCGATCGGTTCGCGGCTATGGCGTCCAGCGAAGGTGACCGTCCGGATCGGGGAGCCGATCGATTTCTCCCGGTTCGAGGGAATGGGCGGCAATCGGTTCGTCGAGCGAGCCGTCACCGACGAGGTGATGTACAAGCTGATGAAGCTGTCCGGTCAGGAGTACGTCGACATCTACGCGGCGACCCTCAAGAAGTCGACGCCGACCGGCCCGACTGCGGTGCCGGAGGCAGGACTCGCCCCGGCCACCGACGTCACTCGGATGCCGGACACACGCGCGAGCTGACTTGCCACGGCCTCAGGACACGGGGACGGACACGTCGCCTCAGGACACGGGGACGGACACGACGCCTCAGGACACGGGGACGGACACGTCGCCGGACGGTGTCCGGCGTTCGTCCCCGTCCGGCCGGGATGCGGCCGTGCCGAAGGTGACGAACGCCACGGCTACCACAGCGAAGCCCCACCACACGTAGGACGACGCCAGGATCTGGTCCCACACACTCCAGTGGACGCCGCTCCAACGGCCGACTCCCAGTTTCCAATGGGCGGCCACCTTGATGACGGCCAGTCCCGCGACTGCGACGAGCCCGAGCGCGATGCTGCGTCGCCGGTAGGCGAGGACCCCGAGCACGAGGGTGATCGGCACCGACCACACCCAGTGGTGTGACCAGGACACCGGGGACACCAGAAGTCCCAGCACCGCGTTCACCCCGAGCGCGAGCGCGGCCTCTCCGGCGCGGAGCGTTCGGAGCATCGCGACGATCACCAGGGCGAGGACCCCGAGGCTGAGCAGCAGCCAGATCGGTGTACGCAACGACTCGCTCACGTCGAAACGTGCCAGCACCCCGGTGATGCTCTGATTTGCCGGATACGCGGGAGTGCCGATCCGGCCCGAGTCGAAGAGTGTGCGGGTCCAGTAGGTGACCGAGTCGCTCCACGTTGCGATCGCGCCCACCGCGCTGAACGCAACGAAGGCGGCCGCCGTCGTCACTGCCGCGCGAAAGTCTTTGCGCAGCAGGAAGTACAGCACGAACACGGCGGGGGTCAGCTTCACTGCGGCGGCCAGTCCGATCAACACACCGCGGGGCAGGGGTGTGCGCTTCGCGAGGCAGTCGAACGCCACCAACGCCATCAGCAGGATGTTGATCTGCCCGTAGTCGAGAGTGGACGACACCGGTTCGAGTGCCATGGCCACGGCCAGCCCGCCGAGCGCCGTCCACACCAGGGTGGTCCGCGGGGCGATTCCGAGGGAGTCGAGAGTGACGAGGAGTGCGCCGAACAGGGCGACCAGGGACAGCACGGTCACCACCACGCCTGCCGCCTCCAGTGACACCAGCGACAGTGGACTGAAGACCACCGCCGCGAGCGGTGGATAGGTGAACGGAAGGAAGTTGCCCATCTGCGTGGGTGGCATCGATCCGTAGAGAGTGGGCCCGTGGAGGAACACCGACCCGCCGAGACGGTAGACGTCCAGGTCGAGCCGGTAGTAGAAACCGAAGTCGCGCAGACCCGGCAGACCGACGAGGTTGTACGCGAAGCCGGTGACGAGTCCGGCGACGATCAGGACCCGAATCAACACACCTAAAACTTGTTGTCGCTGCAGCGTCCGCGGCGCCTCCGAGCGGTCCGCGGCAGTGCCCGCGGACCGACGACCGTCGGGGGTAGCGCTCACCAAGGTCTCCTTCAGGAGTGAGGGGTGGATCCGGTCGACGCCGACGAATGAGGCATAGTCTGCGGGCGTGCGTTACTTCTACGACTGCGAGTTCATCGAGGATGGTCGCACGATCGACCTGGTGTCGATCGGGGTGGTCGCAGAGGACGGACGTGAATTCTACGCCGTGTCCACCGAGTTCGATCCCGCGCGCGCCGGAAAGTGGGTGCGGCGGAACGTTCTGCCGAAACTGCCGCAACCGTCGTCCCCCTTGTGGAAGAGCCGCGCGCGGATTCGGGACGACCTGTACACGTTCCTGATTCCCCGACCCGGCGTGGTGCCCGAACTGTGGGCGTGGGTGGCCGCCTACGACCACGTCGCCCTGTGTCAGCTGTGGGGAGACATGACGGCGTTGCCGCAGTTGCTGCCCCGCTACACCCGAGAGCTCCGTCAGTACTGGGAGGACAACGGCAGTCCAGCCCTTCCACCTGCACCGGGAGACGCACACGACGCACTGGCCGACGCCCGGCACAACATGGCAAAGTTCGAAGCCGTGCGGGTGGCGCGGTCGCTGCGGTGACCTGACTCGCCATCCGTCCTGCCGAGCGAATATCCTGTATGGGTGAACTGGACTGTCGACGTGCCGATCGACCGCTTGCCCGAACTTCCGCCGCTTCCTTCCGTGATGCGTGAGCAGCTCGACGCTGCCCTGGCCAAGCCGGCTGCCCAGCAGCCGCAGTGGCCGGAGGGGCAGGCCGCGGCGATGCGGACCGTCCTCGAGAGCGTTCCGCCGATCACGGTCGCCAGCGAGGTCGTCGCGCTGCAGGAGAAGCTGGCGCAAGTGGCCCGTGGGGAGGCATTCCTCCTCCAGGGCGGTGACTGCGCGGAGACCTTCGCCGACAACACCGAGCCGCACATCAAGGGCAACATTCGCACGCTGCTGCAGATGGCGGTCGTCCTCACCTACGGCGCGAGCCTGCCCGTGGTGAAGGTTGCGCGCATCGCCGGTCAGTACGCGAAGCCGAGGTCGTCGAACGTGGACGCTCTGGGGCTGCAGTCGTACCGCGGTGACATGATCAACTCCCTCGTCGCGGATGAGGCGGTGCGGGCCCACGACCCGTCGCGGCTGGTGCGCGCCTACGCGAACGCGAGTGCAGCGATGAACCTCGTCCGCGCGCTCACCGGCGCGGGCATGGCCGATCTGCACAAGGTCCACGACTGGAACCGTGAGTTCGTGGCGTCCTCACCCGCGGGTGCCCGCTATGAGGCACTTGCCGCGGAAATCGACCGTGGGCTGCAGTTCATGAACGCGTGCGGCGTCACCGATCCGAGCCTGCATCAGGCGCAGATCTTCGCCAGCCATGAGGCGCTGGTCCTCGATTACGAGCGAGCGATGCTCCGTCTGGACAATGACGACGATCACCCCAAGCTGTACGACCTGTCGGCCCACTTCCTGTGGATCGGTGACCGCACCCGTCAGCTCGACGGAGCGCACATCGCGTTCGCGGAACTGGTGTCCAACCCGATCGGACTGAAGATCGGTCCCAGCACCACCCCCGAGATGGCCGTCGAATACGTCGAGCGTCTCGACCCCACCAACAAGCCGGGCCGGCTGACGCTGATCTCCCGGATGGGCAACAACAAGGTGCGCGACCTGCTGCCGCCCATCATCGAGAAGGTGCAGGCCACCGGTCATCAGATCATCTGGCAGTGCGACCCGATGCACGGCAACACGCATGAGGCGTCCACCGGCTACAAGACCCGTCACTTCGACCGCATCGTCGACGAGGTTCAGGGATTCTTCGAGGTCCACAACGGCCTCGGCACCTACCCGGGCGGCATCCATGTCGAGTTGACCGGCGAGAACGTCACCGAGTGCCTCGGCGGCGCCCAGGACATTTCCGACCTCGATCTCTCGGGCCGGTACGAGACCGCCTGCGACCCGAGGCTCAACACGCAGCAGTCACTCGAACTGGCGTTCCTCGTCGCGGAGATGCTGCGGGGCTGATCCGGCCAGAGTCAGGGCAGCGACACCAGGGTGACGGTGCTCCCGGGTTTCACCAGGTCGCCGCTGCCCGGGTTCTGGCTGATCACCACGGACCGGTCGGTGTCGGTGACTTGACGCACCTTCACCTCGAGTCCCAGTCGCGTCAGTTCGTCGCGGGCGGATCCGACGGTGCGTCCCAGCATCGACGGCACCCGCACAGCGTTGGATACCGTCAAGGTGACACTGGTGCCTGCGCTGACCTGGGTACCGGCCTTCGGGTCGGTGGCGATGACATCGCCTTCCTCGACCTTCCGGTCGAAGTCGGTGGCAGTGTCCTGCACCACGATGCCGACCGCTTCGAGGGACGCGCGTGCCTCAGCCTCCGACATTCCCCGCACGTCGGGGATGTCGACGGGGGGAGCGCCCTTGCTGACGATGAGTTTTACCTGCGAGCCCGTGGGGAGTGAGGTACCGGGCGCCGGATCGAGCGCGGCCACCGCACCGATCGGAACCTTCGCGCTGAATGCCTGACCCCCGTCGACGGGCATGAAAGTCCGGTGCCGAAGCTCCCGCTCGATCTCGGAACGATCGCCGCCGGCGGGCAGGGGCGGGACGGTCGGCCGTCCGAGTGACACGACGAGCGCGACCGTGCCGTCCCGGGAGATTCGCGAGCCGCCCGGGGGATCCGTCCCCAGCACGGTGTCGAGGGCGGCTGTATCCGAATACTCGCCGCGAATCTCCGAGGTGAGCCCTGCCGCCTCGATCGCCGACACCGCGGCACCTCGATCCAGCCCGTCGATGGCCGGGACCGCGGTGTACCGGCCGGAACCCATCCACCAGCCGCCGAACCCCACGGCGAGGGCGAGCATCAGTACCACCAGCAGCCACAGGATCGTCGTCCGTCGCGACCGCTGACGTTCGGCGGCGAAATCCGGATACCGGTACCCCTCGTCGGGTTCGTCGTCGCCCTCCGATCCGTGCCCGTCCATCGGGGGCCGCGGGGTACCCGCCGTCACGATGCGGGTGTGCTGGATACCGGGCTGTCCGCTGTGTTGCGGGAGCGGTGCGTGGAGAGGAGCAGCGGGAAGGTGCGCGGTGGGTGGGGCGAGCGGGCTCGGCGGCGAGGTGAGTGGAGGTGCGCTCGCAGCGGCCGCAAGATGCTGGGCCGAGCGGCGGGGTGCGGGCACCCGGTAGGTGGGCAGCTCGAGCGCCGCCGCGATGCTACGGAGTGCCGTTCCCATCTGTTCGGCGTTGGCGAAACGGTGTGAGGGTTCCCGGTGGGTGGCCTCGGCGACGAGTTCGTCGAACTCGTGCGGAACCCCGGCGATGTACGACCCCGGTCGGGGAACGTCCTGGTTGATGCGCTGATACGCAACGGAGAGGGAGGTGTCCCCGGTAAACGGTGTGCGCCCGGTGAGAAGCTCGAACAGCAGGATTCCGGTGGAATAGACGTCGCTGCGGGTATCCGCGACCCCGGACGTGACCTGCTCGGGAGACAGGTACGCGGCGGTACCGAGAATGACGCTGTTGGACGTGGTGTTCGACGCTGCTGCGGCGCGCACCAGGCCGAAGTCGGCGATCTTCACCTCGCCGCCGTCGGAAATCAGGATGTTCTCCGGTTTGACGTCCCTGTGCACGAGTCCGGCACGGTGAGCGACGGCCAGCGCATCGAGAACCGGCCCAGCCACCGCGGCCACGGCATGCGGAGGCATCGGCCCGCGCTCGCGCAACAGTTCCCGTAGCGTTCCCCCATCGACGAGTTCCATCACGAGAAAGGCGTGTTCGCGGTCGTGTCCCTGGTCGTAGACGGCGACGAGTGAGGGATGCCCCAGCCGGGCCACCGAACGGGCTTCGAACTCGAAGCGGGAGACGAAGGCAGGGTCGGCAGCGAACTGCGGGTCCATCACTTTGATGGCCACCGGACGGTCGAGGCGCATGTCGAGCCCCCGATACACGGTGGACATACCCCCACGCGCGATCAGGGCATCCACCCGATAGCGCCGGTCGAGCAGTTCGCCGATCAAACGTTGACCTCCATCGTGCACTGTGTCCGTCCCCCGTATGTCCGCGCAGTCCGGCCACGCGCCCTCCAATCGTAGCCAGCCGGACCGACCGGTAGCGCCACGGCGGAACCGACCAGATAACGTTAGGGGAGTGAGTGCCATCCCTTACTGTGACGATGTCCTGGACCCTTCCGTCTCGCTACTACAGCTGGTGGACGTGGCGAAGTCGCTGGGTGTACCCGTCACACGCGTGCAGCAGCTTCTACGGGATGAGCAGCTGATCGCTGTTCGCCGCAACGGTGTGCTCGGCGTTCCGGAACTGTTCTTCGGCGAGGACGGGCAGACGCTGAAGTGGCTGCCCGGTCTCATCGCGGTACTACACGACGGCGGTTTCCGCGACGAGGAGATTCTGCTGTGGCTTTTCCGGGAGGACGACAGCCTTCCGGGGACTCCTGTGCAGGCGCTGCACGGGGATCTGGCTCGAGAGGTCATACGCCGGGCACAGGCGATGGGTTTCTGAGCGCCGTTTCATTGCGTGCCGCGTGAGGGCACCGCGAGCCGGGCGAATTGGGGCACGGCGGTGGACCACCGGTTCCTGCGCGGCACCGTCGCGCGCTGGTGTAAGACGGCGTAGCCGCTGCGTTCTATTTCGTCGAGAATCCTCGAGTACAGCATGAAGGCTGTTCTGATCCCGGGCTGTACCCGGCGGTCCAGCATGCCGATTCCCGGCTCCGCGTCGCGGTACACCGCCCGGGTGACCGCGATGAGGTGGGCGAGCGCACGAACGATGCGCTGATCCGTTGTCCCGGTGCGCCGGCTGGACATCAGCAGGTCGGTGTCGACACCGAAAGCTGCCAGCTCGTCAGCGGGGAGGTAGACGCGTCCCCGGTCGAGGTCTTCTCCGACGTCCCGGAGGAAATTGGTCAGCTGGAAGGCTTCGCCGAGCGCAGCGGCGTGCGGCTCCGCCTCGTTCGCGGGACAGATCGTGCCGAGCACGGGCAGCATCTGCAGCCCGATCACGGCGGCGGACCCGTACATGTACTCCCGCAGTGCCGGCATCGTGGTGTACCGGGCACGGTGCGACGGGGTATCCGGAATGTCCATCCGCATCGACTCGAGGAACGCGAAGAAGTATTTGGGCGCGATGTGGAAGGTCGCGACCGAGTCGAGGAATGCGGGAAGGACGGGCGCCAACTCGGGAACCACTCCCGGGTCGATTGCAGTCTGGTCGTCGAATCCCCGTCGAAGCGTCGTTTCGATCCGGTCGAGCTCTGCTGCACAGTCTTCGGTGGACCGCACGCCGCCCATCTCGACATCGACGATGTCGTCGACGGTGCGGGCGAATGCGTAGAGCGCGTGAACCGCGTTGCGGCGGTGCCGGGGAAGTAACCGGGTGGCGAGGTGGTACGTGCGTCCGTGCTCCGCTGTCAGAGCACCGCAGTAACGATAGCTCTCCGCCAGCTCCGTCATGGCCCGGCTATTCCACGCCGGGTGACGCGGCTACGCGTCGGAGTCCGGAGGAAGGGACCTCGGGGGACGGCCGGGACGCGCGCAAGTGCAGAGGGTCGATCGTGCGCAGCGACACCGCCGCGACCACAGCCGCGAACGTGGCGAGAGCAACGTGGGGGAATGTGTAGAGGCCGATCGAGCCGTCGGGCTGGAATACCAGCATCAGCCAGGTGGACAGCCCGACGAGCACCATCAGCGTGCGTGTGGACAGGGCGAAGCCCGCTGCGATGGCGACGGGCCAGGAGTAGTACCAGGGCAGCGCGGCCGGCGAGAGAATGACGATGGCGACGAGGACGATCAGGATTCCGAGTATTGCGTCACGTTCGGTGTTCTTGAATTTCCACCAGACGGTCAGGACGATCGCGACGAGTGCGGCTGCGCAGATCGGCCGGGTGATCGCGAGGATTTCGCCGAGCCGCAGATCCGCGAACCACGACGTGCCGACGGTCACGACATGGGCAAGGATCGTCGGCAACGACAACCAGTTGATGATCTTGTTCGAACCTGACAGGGCCGTCATCCAGCCCAGTCCGACCCCTGCCACCATCGACGCCGCGGCGAAGATGACGACGAACACGGCGACCCCTGCGCCGGCAGTTTTCGCGAACAATGCCAGCGGCGATGCCGGACTACGCCCTTCGGCCTCCGCTCTCTCCTTCTCGTGCAGCATCCAGATCCACACCATGAAGGGGAGTGCCGCACCGGCGGTCGCCTTGATCGCCACCGCGATCGCGACGAGCCCGATGCCCGCGAGATGGCGTCGCTCGAGGACGAGCGCAATGCCCGCCGTCATCAGGCCGACCATCAGCATCTCGTTGTGGACTCCACCGATGAGATGGACCAGAACGAGGGGGTTGAGCACTGCCAGCCACAGGGCGATGGCCGGGTTACCGCCGAGGTGACTTGCGAGGTGGGGGACCGCCCAGATCATGAGAGCGAGCCCCGGTAGCATCGTCAGACGCAGCAGCATGGTGCCGGCGATGACGTTGTCACCGGTCAGGGCGGTGATTCCCTGACCGAGAAGCAGGAAGACCGGACCGTAGGGCGCCGTCGTCGTGGTCCACACGTTGCTGACGTTGTCGAGCAGAATCCCAGGATTGACCACCGGGCCCACGGCATAGGGATCGAAGCCGTCGCGCAGGAGGGCGCCCTGGGCGAGATACGAGTAGGCATCGCGGCTGAACATCGGCACCGCCAGCAGCAGGGGCGCCGTCCAGATCGGAACGATCAGGCGCAACTGCCGCAGAGCCACATCCCCGGCCAGCGTGCCGCGCCCCAACCGGACCCAGGCGGCGATCATCGAGATGACGCCGATCCAGACGATGGCGGTGGACAGTATCTGGCCGTGCCCGAACCGCAGCCACGACAGATGCATCGCCTCGAGCAGGGGATCCTCACGGCGGACGCTTCCCGCACCGAAACCACCGAACGTGATCATGATCGCGCCGGCGAAACCCAGGATCGCCGCATGTCCCGCCTGGCTGCGGAGGAAGTCGGCCGTGGTCTGAGGCCACGAACGGTGCGTCGGTGTCGTCGCAGGGGCGACGGTTGCCTGCGGGGCAGAGGACGTCATGGGTGCAGATTCCTCCCCCGAGGTGAGTTCGGTTGCGATCGGTGCACCGATCATCGCGCGCACCACATGGTCGCGCCTAGTTTAATTGCTCCCGACACCACTTATTGCCACGCCTCGCTCATATATCTGCCTTTCGGGCTCCTGCACACCGGTGATGCGGCGAGCGGCGAGCTTCCCCGACAGCAGGACGGTCGGAACACCGACACCGGGGACCGTGCCGGAACCGGCGAGGACGGCGTTGTCCACGCCTGGCACCAGATTCGGGCGCCGGAAGGGGCCTGTCTGGCGGAAGACGTGTGCTGCCGCGAACGGGCTGCCCGCGCTCATGCCCTTGTTCAGCCAGGTCAGAGGCGTATCCACGTGGTCGATCTCGAACTGCGCGGCGATGCCCGTGTATCCGCGGTCCTCGAGCACCCGCAGAAGTTCGCGCGTGTAGGGGCCGGTCAGCGACGACCACTCGAGCGGGGCGCTGTGCAGATTGGGGCAGGGCGCCAGCACCGACAGCGGCTCGGACGGAACACCCGAGCGGTCCACGAGGATGCTCGGGTCGGACAGCGCGGGCCGGGTGATCAGCAGGGAGGGGTCCGTCATGAGGCGACCGCGGCCGGCTTTCGCGGTGATCTCCGCAAAGGTTCGCTCCCACGCGGCGCCGAAGTCGATGGTGTGGTGACGCTGCGCCGGCCACCGCGCGGTCACCGCGGTGGGGATCGTGCCGTGGAGCACTACCGCGGACGGTGACACCCGTACGCGGCCGGGGATCCTCCGGGCGACCGGCCGAAGGAGTTCGTCGACGACAGCGGTGTCCGGGGTGAGGACCACGGCGTCGCACCCGACGCGTTCACCGGACGCGGTGTGGAGGGCACGCACCCGGCCATCGGACGTTTCGACCCGCGTGACCGTTGTGTCGAGCCGGAGGTCGCCGCCCGCCGTGGTGAATGCGTCGGCGAGTGCGAGAGCAATGGAGCGCATGCCGCCCTGCGGGAAGTAGACGCCCAAAGAGGTGTCCATGTGGGCGATGGCGCCGTACACCGCGAGCGCATCGGCGGGCGCCACCCCGGCGTACAGGGCCTGGAAGGTGAAGATCCGGCGTAGCCGCGGATCGGTGATCGTGCGATCGACCCGGGAACCGAGCCGGCCGAACCCGCCCAGGGCAGTGAGCCGGACGAGATCCGCCGCGGCCGCCCTGCTTGACACGAGGTCGAGAGGCGAGTCGAAGTTCGCGTCCATGAAACGGGTGTACTCGGCGTCGAAGATGCGACCGAGCCAGCGTCGTAGCTTCAGGTAGCGATCGGATTCTGCGGGTCCGCACACTCGGGTGATCTCGGCGACCATCGCCGCCGGGTCCGAGTGGACGTCGAGCGAGGAACCGTCGATGAAGCGCGCGTGATAGGCCGGGGACAGTTTCTCGAGAATCAGGGCGGGCCGGGTCGAGGTGAAATCCGCTCCGACCGCAGCGAGGGCTTCACGGACCAGTTCGGGCATGGTGAGCACGGTTGCGCCGTTGTCGATGTCGTAGCCGGGACCGCGGTAGGTGCCCACCCGGCCGCCGGGCAGTGGATCCCGTTCGAGGACGGTGACCCGCCGGCCCGACCCCCTGAGGTGCAGAGCCGCCGACAGGCCCGCGAGACCGGCGCCGACGACGACGACGTGATCGGTGGGGCCCGGAACGGTGCGGAGCGTGCGTGCCATCGGGGTGCCTTCAGGAGTTGCGCCGCGTCGCCGCGACAGCCATGTCGGTGAGGTGTTGTTTCGCCTCCGGCGTCGCGGTGCTTGCCGCCAGGGTCGTCAGCGCGGAGTCGACGAGTTCCTCGATTCGTTTCTCGACGTCGGCGACCGCGCCGAGCGAGGTGATCGTCTCGCGGAGCGTATCCACGTCCGCGTCGGACAGGTCGGTGCCGATGCTCCCGCGTAGCGCTGCGGCCGCCCCGGGATCATCGCGGTCGGCCCGCTGAAGGGCCAGCGCGAACAGCACGGTGCGTTTCCCCGCCCGCAGATCGTCACCCGACGGCTTTCCAGTCACGGCCGGGTCACCGAACACACCGAGGAGATCGTCCCGCAGCTGGAATGCGATCCCGATGTCCGTACCGAATCTTCGGTAGGCCGACACGAGGTTCTCGCCGGCACCGGCGAGTGCGGCACCGAGATGCAGTGGCCGCTCGATGGTGTACGCCGCGGTCTTGTACCGATTGACCCGCATCGCCGCGTCGATCGACTCGTCGGCCCGGGCCTCGTTGCTGATGTCCAGAAACTGGCCACCGAGAACCTCGGTGCGCATCGCGGACCAGACGGGGGAGATGCGCGCGGCGGCGTCCGGGCCGATACCGGATTCGCGGATCATGTCGTCCGCCCAGGCCAACGCGAGGTCGCCGAGCAGGATGGCGACAGCCTCACCGAAGTGCGGAGACTCGCCGCTCCAGGAACCGGCGCGGTGGCGTTCCTCGAACTGGACGTGGACGGTGGGGAACCCGCGTCGCGTCGTGGAGGCATCGATGATGTCGTCGTGAACCAGGGCGCAGGCTTGGACCAGCTCGAGGGCTGAGCACGCGCGCAGCACCGGCCCGGCGTCGGGACCCTGCGGGTCGCCGCCCGCGCCGATCCACCCGGTCCACGCAAAGGCCGGGCGTACTCGCTTTCCGCCGCGGAGGACGAAGTTCTCCAGCGTGGTCACGGCGTCGCGGTAGCCGCCGCCCACGGCGTCGACCAACTCCGTCCGGCCGGCGAAGAACTCTCGAAGCGCATTCTCGACCTCGGCCGCAAGAGCGGAGGGGCGCGTTTCGACGGACAGTGTTGCCTCCCAGATCGACGTTCCGCGTGCGCACCGGTAACGGCAGCAGGCCTCGTCACCACCATAGTGGGCGTCCCCCGGTAGGGCCGGAAGCCCTGTTTCCCACGAATGCCGCGTTCCCGCGATCGAAGAGGATCGGCGACGCGGTGGGCACACCCGGCGCGGCTGTACCTATGCTTGTCGGGTGACATTCGATTCCGTCCGGGGGCGGGCCAGCGAAGGCTGGGTGACCCGCACTCCCTCCATCGTCGACCGCATCCGGTCGTGCCGTGACGGTCGGGTGCCCTTCTCCGTCGAATTCTCGCCCCCGCGGGACGAGGCCGCCGAGGCCCGCCTGTGGCGCGCGGTCCGGGAGTTCGAACGTCTGGGACCGGCCTTCGTGTCCATGACCTATGGCGCCGGTGGCTCCACCCGCGACCGCACCGTGCGTGTCACCGGTCAGCTTGCCGAGGAGACGACGCTCCTGCCCGTGGCGCATCTCACCGCGGTGTCGCACAGCGTCGATGAACTCCGGTCAATGGTCGGCGCCTACGCAGACCGCGGAATCAGCAACATTCTCGTCCTTCGTGGTGACCCACCGGGCGATCCGCTGGGCGAGTGGAAGAAGCATCCGGAGGGCGTCGAGTACGCCGAGGAACTGGTCCGGCTCGTGCGTGAGCTCGGTGACTTCCATGTCGGCGTCGCGTCGTTCCCGGAAGGTCACTACCGGGCGCCGGACCTGGACCACGACACCCGGTACCTGGTCGCGAAACTCCGGGCCGGCGCGGAGTACTCCATTACGCAGATGTTCTTCGACATCGACGACTACCTGCGCCTTCGGGACCGGGTCGCGGCCTTCGACGCCGAGCAGGGTGCGAAGCCGATCATTCCCGAGATCATGCCCATCACGTCCCTGCGGTCGGTGCAGCGTGTGATGGAGCTGTCGGGGTCCCGGCTTCCGGTCGCCCTGGAACGCCGGTTGAGCCGGGCGGCTGGTGACGGCCCCGAGGAGAATCGGGCCGCTGTCCGTGAGATCGGCATCGATGTGGCCACCGAGATGGCCGAGCGGCTCATCGCGGAGGGTGCGCCCGGCCTGCACTTCATCACGTTGAACTTCGCCCGGGCGACCAGTGAGGTGCTGGCGAGGCTGGGGGACAAGGTCGGTTCGCGAACCGACCCTCGGCCGGTCACTCCGGCCCGCGTCAGCTGAGGGCCCTCCCCTTCCAGCTGGTTCGTCCACGGTGGTGGGCAAGGTGTGACGACATGATCAGTGCTGCTGTCGCCGCGACCGAGAGCGGGTGGGTCACCGCCCCGGCCACGTCCATGGCGGTCGGCGACGCACCACGCTCGAGTGTTCGTGCGCACAGTCTCGACGTCACGGCAGCGAAATACCCCACTGCACCCCACCGGCGCACCAGCCCACGGCCCAGCGCGAGCGCCACCGGCGGCACCAGATAGGCCAGACCGCCCGCGCCGACGGCTGCCAGCGCCCCCGGCGTCGAGCCGAAGGCCGTCCACAGCCAGCGGTCGTAGCCACAGCGCAGCGCAGTGGCGGTCTCGTACATCCGGCAGGTCGCGGCGCCGCCTGCGACGACAACGTGGGTGAAAACTCCGCGGCGCCGCAGCAGTCGGGCAATGTCGAGATCCTCGGTGAGACTGTTCACCACCGCGCCGTGCCCACCCGCCTGGCGGTACGCCGCGGAGTCGAAGACCATGAACTGTCCACAGGCGACGGCCATGGACGGGCGCAGCGAACGATTGCCGAGTCGCACGGGTAGTGAGGCCGCCCACGACCAGGCCAGAAGCGGCTGGACGGCGAATTCGGCGATCGACACGGACTCCTGGAACGGCCAGGGGCAGATCAACCCGGCCCCGCTCTGGCGAAGCGCGGAATACGCCGCGGCCAGCGCGCCCGGCTGCAACCGCACGTCGGCATCGACGAACACCAGCAGTCCGTCGCGGCGGGGATGGAGTGCTTGGGCGCGCTCGTAGGCGCGGTGGCAGGCGGCGGGCTTCCCCACCCACCCGGGAAGCGGCTCCTCGGTGCTCCTGACGACGGTGAACCGCGAGTCGCCGGCGCACGCAGCCTCGGCTGCCGCGGCCGTGTCATCGGTCGAGGCGTCATCGAACACGAGCACTCGGAGATCGTGGATGCCGCGCTGACCGGCCAGATCCTCGATGAGGGCGGGCAGTCGCCGGACCTCGTTGCGGGCAGGAATGCAGACCGTGACCGGTTCGGTGACGGTGCGGCGCGGCACCCGCAGACGTGGGGCGCTCCGCAGATTGACGGCGGCGACGGCCATACCGGCCATGGACAGCAGCGAACCAGTGCGGACCAGCTGCACGATCGGCGTGGGCGTCACACCGTCGACGAGTCCTTCCGGCGTCCACTGCCCACGGCCGGCTCCCTGTTGCGGGCCAGCCATGCCAAAGCCCCTACGATCACGGCCACGCCGAGCGTCACCCCGGCCATGATCCCCGCCCAGCCCGCGAAGCTCCGGGTGCTCGGGTCGGAGTAGCGCACCTCGGCGCGGATCGTCGACGTGTCACCCGCAGGCAGCTTCCACGACACGATGGAGTCGCCCTCCCGCGTGCCGTTGGTCGTGGCCACCCGGGCCGGGAAGGCGATAGTGAACTGCACATCGGTGCCCTGGGCGGGAACCGAGCTGAGGTCGGCTTTGCCTTCCAGGGTCACGAGGTCACCGGTCCGGCGCAGCGAAATCTGGAAGCTGCCGGTGGCCTGTTCGGACATCGAGCCGAGTTGCTGTACGTCACCGAATGTGAGATCGCTGAAGAACGCCTGGGTGCCGATGTACCCGTCCTTCTTGTACTCCTGTACGCGAATCTTGCCCGCCAACGCATCGGGCGGGGTGAGCTGCGGACCCTTGTCCTGATCGTCTGCGGGTACGGCCGCAGCCACGATCTGACCGGAGACCCGGTCGTCGGCGGACACTCCCATCGACACCTGGACGCGCAGGCAGCCGGCGAGCAACGGGACGATCAGGAGTACCAGGGCCGTCAGGGAGAGGGCCCGGCTCCGCGCGCGGGTGATGTTCGGGGCAGGGAGTGAGGGCGGCTGCACAGTCGTATCGTGCCAGGGGAGTGAACCGGTGTCAGGCGCGAGGGGGCGTGTCGGGGATCTCGGGTCGCCGGACCCGCGACCGCACGAGGACGATCAGCAGGGGAATCCCGAGAACTCCCATCGTGATCCACCCGTAGATCGCGGAGAATCGGAGTCCGGGTCCGTCGAGAAACACCGAGTGGGCCAGCGCCGAACCCAGCCAGGTCCACAGGAACAAGGCGATGGGGACACCGTCCCTGTGCGGCGGCGTTCCGTGCGGTGCGGCGGCATCGGAAATGCGGTGATCGAACCATTCCATCGCCGCAGCCATGGCGGCAGCCACCACACACCATCCGACGTAGTTGGTCAGCGGGATGTGCTCGATACCGGGAAGACCCGCATCGGTGACGCACCATGTCCACTGTCCATCCGCGACCATCTGGGGGTCGAGATACAGATCCCATCCCACGACGCCGACCGTGGTGAGGACCATCCGAATCAGGTGCCGATATCTGTCCCCCGCCAGTAGGGAGGCGACGCACCACACCGGATAGAAGCCCGCTGTCCAGGCGAACGGCACCACGAGGGGGACACCGGCGAGTGCGGGACCGAGTCGGTCGACGCTGTAGTCGTAGCAGCCGTAGGGCACGCCGGTTGACGTCCCGACGACCTCCGAGAGCAGGCCGAAACCCGCTGTCGCCAGAACCAGAGCGGCGGTCCAGCGCGAACCGCGCGTGAGGGCGGCATGGGTGATGCTCGCCGCGGCGAGCAGGAGCACGACGCAGACCGTCACCGCGTCACGGAGGTCACCGCGCACCAGAGGGTAGACAATCTGCGCCGCGATCGCTGCTGCGGCCGTCAGGGCGGGGATGCGCGCGGTCACGTCCCCGGCCACAGGCGGCGCAGTCGCGCGGTTCTGGAGGCGCGGCGTGCGTCGTGGAGCGCGACGTGTGCGGCGCTGCGCCCGCTGGCACCGGACACCCCGCCGCCCGGATGCGTCGAGGCGCCGGTGAGGTACAGGCGTTCGGCTCCGGGGACCCGGTGCCCGGACAGTTCGGGAAGGGGCCGCCACATCATCATCTGGTCGAGCGACATCTCGACGTGCATCACGTTGCCCCCGATCAGCCCCATCTCGTCCTCGAGGTCCTGTGGTGACTGCACATGACGGTCCAGGATCGACGTCCGGACACCGGGGGCGAGTGCGTCGATCTCGTCGACGATGCGCTCGGCCTCGGCCCCTGCCAGGTCGCTCCACCGACGGCCCCCGCTGAGCCGGTAGGGCTGCCACTGGGACCACAGGGTGATCTGATGCCGACCCGGGGGCACGATCGTGGGATCGAGGCCACTGAAGCTCATCCCCAGCACCGCGGGCCGCGGCGGGAGTTCCCCTGCGAGCGCGGCACCGTGGGCGAGGCGCAGGTGCGCGCGATCGGACACGAGGAGCTGCAATCCGCTGGTCACCGAGCTGTCAGGGGCGCTCGGATAGGACGGCAGGGCGTCGGTTGCCAGCCGTACCACCATCCCGATGCCGGGTCCGACGCGGATCCGCCGGCGCCAGCGATCGAGGATCTGCTTGTCGTAGCCGCCTGCTTCGAGGAGATCGAGCGTAGTGAGCACGTGGCACCCGGCAATCACGGTCCGCGAACGAATTTCGCGCCCCACCGACGTCCGCGTGATCCAGGAAGTCCCGTCCCGGCGCAGCGCGACGACCTTCTCACCCAGGGAAAGCACGCCGGAGTCGGCCCGCAACCGCGACACCAGGGCCGCCGTCAAGGCGCCGCTGCCACCGACGGCACGGCCGGGCGGAAGGGTGTGCATCAGTGCCGCGAATCCCACCATCGGGGCGGTGCCCGGCTCGGACATCGGCGGCCCGGACTGGGCGCCGAACCATGCGAGGGCGGCCTTGAGCCGTTCGTCGTCGAAGAATTCGTCCAGCAAGGCGTCCCCCGACGCGAGGAACTGCCGCGACAGGTCGCTGCCGCCGCCCCCCGTATCGAGACCCCAGAACGACGACAACAGCGCGGGGGCGGTCGGCGGCCTGGTGAAGGCCCGCATCACGCGGGCGCTGCGCGGCCCCCACACGTCGACGAACCGCCGATACGCGTCGGCCTCGGCCGGTCCGCAGGACTCCTGGATGGACAGGCAGGTCGCGTCAAGGCTGCGCCGGAACACGATGCCCGGCCGGCCGGTGCCCGCAGGTGCCGGGGCGAACGCCCACGGATCGCAATCCAGGTAGCGCAGACCGTGCGCCTGCAGGCCCAATTCTTCGACGATGCCGGTGTGGCGGACCATGATGTGCGCGGAGGATCCGCGGTCGACGCGGTGACCTGGAAACCATTCCACTGTCGAGACCGCTCCGCCCGGTACGGTGTCGCGTTCGATCACCTCGACCGACCATCCCGTTCGAGCCAGGTAGCACGCCGACACCAGGGCATTGTGTCCCGACCCGACCACCACCGCATCGATCATCGGGTCAGGTTAACGGTTCTTCTCCGGAGGAAGGCTTCTCGGTGGAAAGGCTTTCCAGTGGAAGGCTACGGCCGAGGACCGCGAAGGGACGGTTGTCGCCTGCGAACCGGAAGTGGCGCAGTACATCCCGGAATCCGAGCCGACGGTAGAGCCGCCACGCTCGATTGTTCTCGTCCGCGACCTCGGGGGTGGACAACAACACGCCGCGTTCGGGTCGGCGGTCGAGCAATCGGAGAAGGAGTGTTTCGCCGAGACCGTGTCCCTGGGCGTCGGGATGGACGTGGAGTTCGGTCAGTTCGAAGTAGTCGTCGAGAACTGTGTCGATCCGGTCCCGGGTCCAGCCGGTGTGCCGCAAACCGGTGCGGACCTGCTGGTGCCACCACTGTTCGGGGGCTCCGCGGTAGCCGTAGGCCACGGCCACGAGGCGGTGAGTCGCATCGGATTCGGCGGACGGATCGGCCGGGACCACGGCGCCGACACCGCTCCACCCCGATCGCTGCACATGTTCGGTCCACATCGGCGCGCGGTGGTATTCCGTGCCGCGGGGATAGCCCATGGCGGCGACATAGATCGCGAGGGCCTCCTGGAGGCGGTCGCGGAACTCGGCAGCCGAGAGTTCGACCACGAGCGGTATCTGGTCAGCGTTCGTGTCGACCGGTCTCACCTTTCTCTTGACGACGTGTCGGTGGGTCCAGCTATATTGAATAGGTCGAACGGATGTTCGATAGCGGGGATCCGGCGATGCTCGAGGGAAGCGAGCATCGCCGGGACCCCGGCTCACGACAGGACTACGCCCGGCGGGGTGGACACACCGGGGTTGTGGAGGTGTTCGAAGTGATGAACAACTCGGTTTCAGGACCGACCTCTGGGCCCTCGCGGCGACCGGGGGAGGTGCGTGCTCCGGCATCTCGACGCGCCGCCTCCCTACTCGACCGGGCCGACGCTCTTCTGTCGCAATCGGTCGGCGCCGACTCGCCTGCGGATCGCTTTCACAGCGCGTATCTCGCCGCGCTGCGCGGCGCCGGTGCTGTGCTCGCCGCTGCCGAGGGGTCCTCGCCGGGAGGTCGACGGACACGAACGCGTAACGCTTGGGTTCTCATGGCAGACGCCGCGAGCGACTTCGGCGCATGGGCCGACTATTTCGCTGGGCACTCCGCCACTCGTGCCGCGATCGAGGCCGGGATGTCGCGCACGCTCACCGATCTCGAGGCGGACGAGTTCTTTGTCGAGGTGGGGCGGTTTTTGCAAGCGGTGGAAGACCACATCGGTCGCGGTGCAGACATCGATCTTCGGGCGTCGTAGCTGCCCGTCTCGCCCGGAATCCGGGTCGGTCGCCCACAGTGTCGGCGACGTAGTGAAAGCCCGGAGCAGGGTTCGGTGCGGGAGTCCGTAAGGTTGGTGTCGAACTCGTGCACCGAGTAGGTGGTACCGGGGTCGAACTGCTCGTATTATTGAATCTAGGTAGCCGCCAAAGTCGGTTACCCACCGCCTCGCACCGTGAGGCGGTGGCCAACACTCCAGTGCCGGGGGAGGTACCGTGCCACTCTCCGAGCACGAGCAGCGCATGCTCGACCAGATCGAGAGCGCTCTCTATGCCGAAGATCCCAAGTTCGCCTCCACTGTGCGAGGCGGTCGCATGCGTGCGGCATCGAGTCGTCGTCGTTTTCAGGCCATAGCCCTGTTCGTCCTGGGGCTGGTCCTGCTCATCGCCGGCGTCGCCCTGCCGATCAAACCGGGTGGTTTCCCGGTGATCAGCTTGATCGGCTTCATTGTTATGTTCGGTGCGGGAGTCCTCCTCCTGTGGGGTGGGGGAAAGAGCAAGTCCCGACAGTCGTCGCGTGGCGGCTCGACCACGCCCGACGAGACCAAGAGGGCCGACCGGGGTAAGCCCCGGGGCGGACGAAAGAGTGGCGGGTTCTCGTCGCGAATGGAAGATCGCTTCAAGAAGAGATTCGAGCAGGAGTAGCAGAACTTACTTCGGGCGTTGGCGGCGTGGCATTTCGATGCCACGCCGCCAACGCTTTTTTGTGGCTGTGAGCGCGCCCACGCCTCCCGCCGCGACTGCCTGGTGCTCTCAGTGAATGTCTCTGTGTGATCCCCGGCCCCTACTCGCCCCACTTTCCCCCATCGCGTGCGGACTGATCGACGCGTGACCGCCCAGGACGTCGCTGTCCTCACCTCACCTGGCCTTTTACCGCGTTCACCGCGTGTGTTGGCCGGTTCACCCCATGAGTGGGCCGTGTTCGTGATCACTGAAGGAACTTCCCCCACCTTCATGAATCGGCATTGACCAGCAAGTATTGAGCAAACAGGGGGGAAACACGCCTGCTTCCGCCTTGTCAGTGGGGGAAAGTGGGGTACTGTGGTGCGCAGCGGGGAGCGAAGGTGAACCGCCCGGGCATGCGGCGTTCGATACGGACGTAGTGGGAGGTGTCGAGTGTTTCTCGGTACCTACACGCCGAAGCTCGACGACAAAGGGCGGCTGACGTTGCCCGCAAAGTTCCGGGATGCACTGGCGGGAGGGTTGATGGTCACCAAGGGTCAGGATCACAGCCTCGCGGTGTATCCCCGGGAAGAGTTCACCGCGCTCGCGCGCAAGGCCGCGGCAGCGTCGAGAAGCGATCCGGAAGCGCGAGCTTTCGTGCGCGGTCTCGCTGCCGGCACCGATGAGCAGCATGCAGATGCCCAGGGGCGCATCACCCTCTCGGCAGATCACCGTCGCTACGCAGGTCTCTCCAAGGATTGCGTAGTGATCGGTTCGGTCGATTTCCTCGAGATCTGGGATGCGCAGGCATGGCAGACCTACGTCGAGGAGAACGAGGAGAACTACTCGCAGGCAACGGGAGTCGCGCTCGGCGAGATCGTCTGAGCATGACCGTACGCACGCGAATGCAGCGAGGCCTCTGTCCGACGGAACCCTGACGCACTTCCCCAGCGCCAGGTTTTCATTTCGGGCAGGGACCTCGAAGCATTCGCACCGGCGACCGGCCGAGAAGAGAAGTTCGACATGTGGACTCCGGCTTCGGACATGTCCACCCGCACCACAGAAGCAGGAGCCGGAGGGATCATGGTGGATCACGAGGGGGAAGAATCCTCGCCCGCCGATGGTTTCGGCCATATCCCGGTCCTGCTGCACCGAGCAGTCGAACTCCTCGGCCCCGCGCTCACTCTGCACGACCCGGAGGGTGGGGGAGCCGTCATGATCGACGCCACCCTCGGCCTCGGTGGGCATTCCGAGCATTTTCTCCGGACGTACCCTCGGTTGAAGCTCGTGGCCCTCGACCGGGATCCGCGCGCCCTCGAGATTGCCGGGGCTCGGTTGGCCCCGTTCGGAGACCGCGTGACCTTCGTCCACACTCGGTATGACGGCATCGAGAATGCACTCCTCGAAGCGGGACTTCCTCCTCGAGATTCAGTTCACGGCATCCTGTTCGACCTGGGGGTGTCGTCGATGCAACTCGACGAGTCCGATCGCGGTTTCGCCTACTCCATCGATGCGCCGCTCGACATGCGGATGGATCCGACTACGGGCATCACGGCGGCAGAGGTGCTCAACACATACAGCCACGGTGATCTGGCCCGGATCCTCAGCACCTACGGTGAAGAACGATTCGCGGGAAAGATCGCGTCGGAAATCGTCCGGCAGCGGGCGAAACAGCCTTTCACGACGAGTGCCGAACTGGTCGAACTGCTGTATCGCGCCATTCCGGCGGCGACCCGCCGGACCGGGGGACACCCCGCCAAGCGGACCTTCCAAGCTCTTCGCGTCGAGGTCAACGGCGAACTCGATTCATTGCGAGCGGCGATACCGGCGGCTCTCGACGCGTTGACTGTCGGGGGACGCGTCGTGTTCATGTCGTATCAGTCGCTCGAAGACCGGGTGGTCAAGCAGGAGATCACTCCCCGCTCGAAGTCGAGGAGTCCGGAGGGGCTCCCTGTCGAGTTGCCGGGTATGGGGCCGGAGTTCCGCATCCTCACCCGAGGAGCGGAGCGAGCGTCCGAGCAAGAAATAGAAGAGAACCCACGATCAGCCCCGGTGCGCTTGCGTGCTGCAGAAAGAATTGCCAGGAGGTCGGCGGCATGACGGTTCAGGTGAATTCCCCCGAGGTACGGCCTGCGCGTGGGGGTAACCGTTCGGGCGCTGCCCAGCGAGCGTACGAGCGGCGCACCCAGCGTGCGGCAGTGCACAGCGGATCGCCGACCGCCGTGGCCGGCATGAACCGCGCGGGTTCCCTTGCTGCCCGGATTCCTTTTGTGGCAACGATTCTCGGACTTCTCAGCTTGGGCCTCGCCGTCACTCTCCTGCTCACCACCCGCTCGGCGGAGGATTCCTATCAGCTCAGTGCTGCGCGGGAACACAATCAGTCGCTCGCGGAGGAGAAGGCGGCGCTGCAGCGGGATGTGGAGACGGCCAACTCTGCGCCGAAACTCGCGGAGGAAGCGGCCAAGTTGGGGATGGTTCCGGCCAACGATCCCGCTCGTCTCGTGGTGCACCTGGACGGAAGCGTCGAGGTGGTCGGGAAGCCGGCGCCGGCATCCGGGTCACCTGTGCCCCCGCTCGATGCCGCTGCTCCGTCCGCCCAGGCGGGGAACACGGTTGCGACAGCTCCGAATCGGGGCACCACCACCACGCAGGCGCCGCGCGCCACGCCGCGACCCGGCAATAGCCCGGAGATCCAGGCCCGAGGTGAACAATTGGTTCCCGTGATGCCTTCGACCACTGCACCGACGACAGCACCACCATCGGGTGGTCGCCGGTGAACCGAAACGCACCGAGAAGTCGTCCCCGGCGCCCCAAGGGCGCCGGCACGGGGTCCTTTCCGTTCAGGCAGCGGATCGGACGCGGGATGATGTTCGGAGCGCTCGGCCTCGCCGCGGTGCAACTTTTGTGGATTCAGGTCATCGACGCGCCGCAACTGTCGGCCGAGGCGGCGAATCAACGCACGACCACCCAGGTGGATCCGGCGCTGCGCGGGTCGATCACCGACCGCAATGCCAACCCCATTGCTTTCACCATGGAAGCGAAGGCACTGACTTTTCAGCCTGCGCGGGTCCGTAAGGAGCTCGAGGAGGCGCGCGCCAAGAGCGAGACCGCCCCCGAGGTCGATTCGAGGCTCGATGCCATTGCCAAGGAAATTCACGACCGCCTCGGTGACGCGGCGCCGGAGAAAGAACTGAAGGAGAAACTGCGCAGCGACGAGACGTTCGTCTATCTCGCCCGCAGTGTCGACCCCGCGATTGCGGCCGAAATCAGTGAGAAGTATCCCGAGGTGGGTCTCGAGCGTCAGGACATCCGCGAATATCCCGGCGGATCCCTCGCCGCAAACCTCGTCGGCGCGACCGGCTGGGACGGGCACGGGCTCCTCGGCCTCGAGGACTCACTGGACTCCACTCTCGCCGGCACGGACGGCTCCGAAACCTACGACCGCGGGTCCGACGGCGCCGTCATTCCCGGCAGTTGGCGTGACAAGCAGCCTGCGGTGGACGGGTCGAGTGTAGAACTCACCATCGACTCGGACCTTCAGTACTACGTGCAGCAGCAAGTGCAGATGGCGAAGGACAAGTCCGGCGCCAAGGATGCGTCTGCGGTGGTGCTCGACTCTCACACCGGTGAAGTCCTGGCGATGTCGAACGACAGCACGTTCAACCCGGCGATCGGTGTGGGCAATAACCCGAGATCTGTGGAGATGGGCAATCTGTCCGTCAGTACCCCGTTCGAGCCGGGATCGGTGAACAAGATCGTGACCGCCGCAGCGGCCATCGAGTACGGACTGACCACCCCCGACGAGGTCCTCGAGGTTCCCGGCACCATTCAGATGGCAGGCGTGTCGGTGAAGGATGCCTGGGATCACGGCGTGGCTCCCTACACTTCCACCGGGGTGTTCGGTAAGTCGTCGAACGTCGGCACGCTGATGCTCGCCCAGCGCGTCGGCGAGGACCGTTACGCCGACATGCTGTCAAAGTTCGGACTCGGTCAGCGCACCGAGGTGGGGTTGCCCGGCGAGAGCGCGGGCAGTGTGCCGAGCCGCGACCAGTGGTCGGGCGGCACCTTTGCGAACCTGCCGATCGGCCAGGGTCTGTCGATGACGTTGTTGCAGATGACCGGTATGTATCAGGCCATCGCCAACGACGGTATTCGCATTCCGCCGCGAATCGTCCGGGCCACCATCGATGCGGACGGCGACAGAACCGAGACGGAGCGGCCGGAAGAAATTACTGTGGTCAGCCCGCAGACGGCGGCCACCGTGCGCGATATGTTCCGGTCCGTCACGCAGAACGACACCGGCAACCAGCGCGGCACAGGAGTTCAGGCTGCTGTCGACGGTTACCAGATCAGCGGTAAGACGGGAACAGCGCAGCAGGTCGACCCCGCCTGCAAGTGCTACTCGAATTCGAACTACTGGATCACGTTCGCCGGGATCGCGCCCGCGGACAATCCGCGATACGTGATCGGCATCATGCTGAACGCACCTACGCGGAGCGCGGACGGCACCGGTGGGCAGTCCGCCGCGCCGCTGTTCCACAACATCGCGTCGTGGTTGCTCCAACGTGACAGCGTCCCGATGTCCCCGGATCCCGGACGCAGGCTGGTGCTCCAAGCCGATTGAGCGATGGTCGGCCGAATCCGGCTTTCGGAACGGTCGCGGTAATCTGACACGTCGGCCGTTCAGTGGGCACAGTCGTTCAGTGAACACAGTCGCGTGAAGATGCCCAGGTCGCGCACTGTAGAGCCGTGCACGACGCCCGTAGTCAGTAGAGAGTCGACACCCGAGAGGAGCCCGGTGCCTGTTCCGTCCCGCCCGCAGTCGACGTCCGCGCCACTGAAGTCCGGAGAAGATCTGAAGTCCGGAGAAGATCTGCAGTCCGGAAAAAATCTGAAGTCCGGCGACGATCTGCGCCCCAGTCTGCCGGTTCGTACCCCGGTGAGCGTTCTCGCCGCAGCTGCCGGAGCCAGAATCGAGGCTTCCGCAGGTGGTGCTGCCGAGGTCGTCGTCACGGGAGTGGATCTTCGGGCTCAGGCCATCGCCCAGGGCGATCTCTTTGCTGCCTTGCCTGGTGCCCGGGCGCACGGGGCGGAGTTCGCGGCAGACGCTGTTGCACGCGGGGCAGTGGCGATCCTCACGGACGAGGCCGGGTTCGACATCGTGTCAGGGCTGGAAGCGGACGTGCCGGTCCTGGTCCACCACGATCCCCGCGGAGTTCTCGGCGAGATGTCGGCCACCATCTACGGCCGTCCGTCGGAGCGCATGCAGGTGATCGGTATCACCGGCACTTCCGGTAAGACCACCACCTCTTACCTTGTGGAGGGCGCTCTCACCGCGGCGGGGCGCACCACCGGTCTGTTGGGAACCATCGAAACGCGGATGAAGGGGCGACGGGTGCCGAGCGCACTGACGACGCCCGAGGCCCCGCAACTGCACGCCCTGTTCGCCGTGATGCTCGAGCAGGGGGTCGACACGGTGGTGATGGAGGTTTCCAGTCACGCGCTCGCGCTCGGCCGGGTCGACGGTGTGCGGTTCGATGTGGGTGCCTTCACCAATCTCTCGCAGGACCACCTTGATTTCCACCGCGACTTCGAGGACTACTTCGCCGCCAAAGCCAGGCTTTTCAGCGCCGAATCTTCGGTCCACGCTCCGCGGGCCGTCATCTGCGTCGACGACGTGTGGGGGCAGCGGATGGCCGAGGTTGCCGCCGACGCCGGCTCCGTCGTATCCACGGTGGCCACGGGGACCGGCCCTGTGGAGGCGGGGTGGGCTGCGGGTCCGCCGACGGTGTCGCCTTCCGGTTCGCAGACCTTCTCCCTCACCACACCGGACGGCACGTCGCTCGAGGTGTTGCTACAGCTTCCGGGCCGGTACAACGTCGCCAATGCCTCGGTTGCCGTTGCGCTGAGCGCCTCACTGGGGGTCGATCCGCTCGTCGCAGTGAAGGGCATCGCGGAGGTCGACGTGCCCGGGCGGGTGCAGCGCATCGATCGCGGCCAGGACTTTCTCGCCGTCGTTGACTACGCGCACAAACCCGCCGCCCTCGAAGCCGTGATCGCGACCCTTCGGAGCCAGGTGTCCGGCCGTGTCGCGGTGGTCGTGGGTGCGGGAGGTGACCGCGACGCCGGGAAGCGGCCCCTGATGGGGTCGGCGGCGGCGCGAGGCGCGGATCTGCTGATCATCACGGACGACAACCCGCGTACCGAGGACCCGGCGACGATCAGAGCCGCGGTCCGGGAAGGTGCCCTCGCGGTGCCCGAATCCGAGCGGGGAGAAGTTCGGGAAGTGGGGGACCGCGCGAGGGCGATCACCGAGGCCGTCAGCTGGGCGCAGGCAGGCGACGTAGTTCTGGTCGCAGGTAAGGGACACGAGTCCGGTCAGGAGATTTCCGGGGTGAAGCACCCATTTGACGATCGCGAGGTTCTGGGCGAAGCGATCGAGCAGGTAATCGGAGGAAGCGAATGATCCCGATGACACTCGCTCGCATCGCCGAAATCGTGGGAGGCGAGCTCCACGACGTCGTCGATCCCTCGACCGAGGTGACCGGCAGCGTTGAATTCGATTCGCGGAAGGTAGGTCCAGGCGGCCTCTTCCTCGCGCTGCCCGGTGCCCGCGTCGACGGTCACGACCATGCGGCGGCCGCCGTTGCGGCAGGTGCGGCCGCCGTCGTGGCTGCGCGGCCGGTCGGGGTTCCGGCCGTCGTGGTCCCGCCGATTCCGGTGGACGTCCCGAGCCGGGCGATGGCACTCGAACACGATTCGGACGGGTCCGGCGCTGGGGTGCTCGCCGCTCTGGCGAAGCTTGCCCGTGTTTCTGTCGACGAACTGACCGACAAGGGCTTGACCGTGGTCGGTGTGACCGGGTCAGCGGGCAAGACCTCGACCAAAGACCTCCTGGCGGCTGTTCTGCGCCCCCTGGGCCCGGTGGTGGCGCCGCCTGGATCGTTCAACAACGAGCTCGGGCACCCGTGGACTGCCCTGCGCGCCGATGCCGACACCCGGTTCCTGGTTCTGGAGATGTCTGCGCGAGGGCTGGGGCACATCGCGTCCCTCGCGACCATCGCGCCTCCCCGGATCGGGGTCATTCTCAACGTGGGCACGGCACATCTCGGTGAGTTCGGGTCCCGGGACGCGATCGCCCTGGCGAAGGGGGAGCTCGCCGAAGCGCTGCCGACTGCCGCGGACGGCGGCGTCGCCGTACTCAATGCAGACGACCCTCTGGTCGCCGCCATGGCCTCACGGACCTCTGCGCGCGTGGTGCTCGTCGGGCAGTCGGAGGCGGCGGATATTCGGGCCACCGACATCGTGCTCGACGAGAAGGCGCGTGCGCGATTCACGCTCACCACGTCTTCGGGCAGTGTTCCGGTCGAGCTGGCGGTGCACGGCGAACATCAAGTCGCGAACGCACTCGCCGCTGCTGCAGTGGCTTTCGAGTGCGGCGCAGATCTTGGCCAGGTTGCCCAGGCACTTTCCGGGGCCGCTGCGGTGTCGGCTCGCCGTATGGATGTGCGAGACCGACCGGACGGTGTGACGGTAATCAACGATTCGTACAACGCCAATCCTGATTCGATGCGCGCAGCCATCAAGGCGCTGGTGTCGATGGCGAAGACCGGCCGCGGCGCGGCGCGCCGCAGTTGGGCGGTACTCGGAGAAATGGCGGAGCTGGGGCCAGAATCAGTGGTCGAACACGATGCGATCGGCAGGTTCGCGGTCCGGCTGGACGTGAGCAAGTTGATCATCGTCGGAACCGGGAGACCGGCACGGGCCATGCATCAGGGCGCGGTCATGGAGGGCTCGTGGGGGGACGAGGCGATACTCGTTCCCGACGCCGCCTCCGCGATCGTGTTGCTCGAGGAGGAATTGGCGGCGGGTGACCTGGTATTGGTCAAAGCGTCGCAATCCATCGGACTGTGGGAGGTCGCGGACGCGGTGCTGGCGGGACACACGGGGCAGAAGGGTTCGGAGGCCATGCGGTGAGACAGATCCTCTTCGCGGCGGGCATCGCGCTTGCCGTCTCGATTCTGCTGACCCCGGTCCTCATCAAGGCCTTTTCCCGTCAGGGTTTCGGCCAGGAGATCCGTGTCGAAGGTCCGGCCAGTCACCAGTCGAAGCGCGGGACCCCGACGATGGGCGGAGTCGCCATCCTCGCCGGTCTGTGGGCGGGGTACTGGGGATCGCACCTGATCGGTATCGGCTACGACGCGGACGGCCCCTCGGCGTCGGGTCTGCTGGTGCTGGGCCTGACCACTGCGCTCGGTGGTGTCGGGTTCCTCGACGACTTCATCAAGATCCGCAAGCAGCGCAACCTGGGACTGAACAAGACCGCAAAGCTGGTCGGCCAGCTGATCGCGGCGGTGGCGTTCGGCGTCCTTGCGCTGCAGTTCCGCGGCGCCAACGACCTGACCCCCGGCAGTGCCCACCTGTCGTACGTCCGCGACATCGCGACGGTGACCCTGGGATCCGTGGTGTTCGTCGCGTTCTGTTATCTGCTGGTCAGCGCGTGGTCGAACGCCGTCAATCTCACCGACGGACTCGACGGCCTGGCGGCCGGTTCCATGAGCCTCGTGCTGGGTGCCTACGTCATCATCACGTTCTGGCAGTACCGCAACGCATGTGAGACCAGCCCGGGAAAGGGTTGCTATGACGTGCGGGATCCGCTCGACCTGGCTTTGATCTGCGCCGCCGGGGCGGGCGCCTGCATCGGATTCCTCTGGTGGAACGCCGCGCCCGCCAAAATTTTCATGGGCGACACCGGCTCCCTTGCGCTGGGCGGCATGCTTGCCGGGCTGTCCATTACGACGCGGACCGAACTGCTCATGGTGGTGATCGGCGCACTTTTCGTCGCCGAAGCGGCGTCCGTGGTGATCCAGGTTGCGGTGTTCAGGTCGAGCCGGAGACGAGTGTTCCGCATGGCGCCTTTCCACCATCACTTCGAACTCGCCGGGTGGGCGGAAACCACGGTGATCATCCGCTTCTGGTTGCTGGCGGCCATCGCCTCGGCGATCGGCCTCGCGCTGTTCTACAGCGAGTACCTGGCAGCGATCGGCGGCTGACCCAGTGGCCGAGGATCTGGAACTCGATCGGTTGCGGGGTCGTGCCGTACTCGTCGCGGGGGCGGGGATCTCGGGCCGGGCGACGATCGAACCGCTCCGTGAACTCGGAGCCCTCGTCACCGTCACCGATTCGAATGCCGACGCCCTTGCCGAATGCGCGAGGCTCGGCGCAGCCACCGTGCCCATCGACGACCTCCTCGCCGACCGCGAACGTGTCCGTGACTTCGCACTGGTGGTGACCAGCCCCGGTTTCCGTCCCGACGCACCGCTGCTCTCGGCTGCCGCCGGAGACGGCATCCCCATCTGGGGAGATATCGAACTCTCCTGGCACGTGGACCGATCGGGACTCTACGGCCCGCCCCGCCGATGGTTGGTGGTTACCGGGACCAACGGAAAGACGACCACGACCTCGATGCTGCAGTCGATCCTGTCGGCGGCAAAGGTGCCCAGCGCAGCCTGCGGGAACATCGGACTTCCGGTCCTCGAGGCCTTACGCCAGACGTCTCCTCGGCCCGAAGTGCTGGCGGTGGAACTCTCGTCGTTCCAACTGCACTGGGCACCGTCAGTTCGGCCGGCGGCCGGAGCCGTCCTGAACATCGCCGAGGACCACCTCGACTGGCACGGCGGTATGCAGTCGTACATCGAAGCGAAGGCGCGAGCGTTGACCGGCGATGTCGCAGTACTGGGTCTCGACGACGACGTGGCAGCGTCCCTCGCATCCTCCTCACCCGCCGAACGCATGGTGGGCTTCCGAGTGGGGATCCCGGGGCCGGGGGAGTTGGGGATCGAAAACGGCCACCTGGTGGATCGGGCGTTCGCCGACGGACTGCGGCTGGCCCCGGCGGAGGGGATTACCCCGTCCGGTCCTGCGGGATTGATGGATGCGCTCGCTGCGGCAGCGCTCGCGCGCGCCGCGGGGGTGGGGCCCGAGGCCGTGGCCCGCGGTCTGGCGAGTTACGTCGTCGGCCCGCACCGAGGTGCACGCGTTGCCGAGATCGGCGGGGTCACCTTCGTCGACGACTCGAAGGCCACCAACCCGCACGCGGCCGGGCCGTCGATTCTCGCGCACGAACGCGTGGTGTGGATCGCCGGCGGCCTCCTCAAAGGCGCCCAGGTCGACGACCTGATCGTCGAGGTGGCCGACCGCCTGACCGGAGTCGTGCTACTCGGGCGTGACGCCACCCACATCGCCGAGTCGCTTGCGCGACACGCCCCCGAGGTTCCCGTCGTCAGTGTCGAAACGGGAGACGATGCTGGAGTGAGTGCTGTTGCTCGAGCCGCGACCCGACGGGTGGTGCTGCCGCCCGGTACCGACAGCGACGCGGTCATGGCAGCCGTCGTGCGTGAGGCGGCTGCCCTGGCGACGGCGGGTGACGCCGTCGTACTGGCTCCTGCCGCGGCTTCGCTCGACATGTTCGACAGCTACGGTCATCGAGGTAGGAGCTTCGCCGACGCGGTCGGCCGGCTGCATGCATCGGACATTACCGGGCAGCCGCGATGACGTCGGCCGATCCGCGCCCACGCCGGGTTCCCGACGCGCAGCGCAGCCGTGGGGCCGACGCGCAGCGCCGCCGGGTGTCCGACGCGCAGCGGGGCCGCGGTGGTGAACGGGGTCGCGGTGACGCACCTCGGGGCCGTGCCGGTGATGCGGGACGACCTCGCTCTCCCGAAGGTCCGCGTTCGCAGGACGGTTCTCCGCGTTCGGCTACGCCCCGCCGCCCGCCGCAGGGTCCGCGAACCCGCACGGCGCCGCCGCGCGCTCCCCGCACCCGGATCGGTGCGTGGCTGGCCAGACCGTTGGCGTCGTTCCACCTCGTCGTGACCATCGCGTTTCTGCTCACGGTGCTGGGGCTGGTGATGGTCTTGTCGTCGTCGAGCGTCGAGGCGTATGCCAACGACGGCTCGGCCTACACGCTGTTCACCCGGCAAACGATCTTCGCCGGCGTCGGCATGATCCTGTTCTTCGTCGCGTTGCGCATCCCGGTACGGGTGATGCGCGCGCTGTCCTTTCCCGCCTTCGCGGCGACGATCGTTCTTCTGGTTCTGGTGCTCATACCCGGTATCGGAACGGTGTCGCAGGGCACCCGAGGATGGTTCGTCGTCGGCGGTGTGTCCCTGCAGCCGGCCGAGTTGACGAAGATCGCGCTCGCCATCTGGGGTGCGCACATCCTGACGTCACGCCGGAGCGACCTGGTCGGGATCCGCGACATGCTGGTCCCACTCGTTCCCGCGGCGCTGTTGGCGTTCGTGCTCATCATCTTGCAGCCCGACCTCGGAACGACGGTTTCGTTGGCCATCATCTTGATGGCATTGCTGTGGTTCGCAGGTCTGCCGCTCAAGTTGTTCCTGGGCATCGTGGGAACCGGTCTCGCCGGGGTGGTGGTTCTCGCTCTCACCGCGGGTTACCGTTCGGCGAGGGTCCGGGCCTTCTTCAATCCGGACGAGGATCCGCAGGGTATCGGTTATCAGTCACGTCAGGCGATGTACTCGCTGGCCGACGGCGGAATTCTCGGGCGTGGACTGGGGCAGAGCCGCGCGAAGTGGAGTTATCTCCCCAACGCGCACAACGACTTCATCTTCGCCATCATCGGTGAGGAACTGGGCTTCCTGGGTGGTGCCGCCGTGCTGGGGCTCTTCGGGTTGTTCGTATACACGGGTCTGCGTATCGCCGCACGATCGGCCGATCCCTTCCTGCGCTTGCTCACGGGTACGGCCACGGTATGGATCACCGGTCAGGCGTTCATCAATGTGGGGTACGTCATCGGGCTGCTCCCCGTCACCGGACTGCAGTTGCCGCTCGTGTCCGCCGGGGGAACGTCGACGGCGACGACACTGTTCATGTTCGGCGTGGTGGCGAATGCGGCCCGGCACGAGCCGGAGGCGGTAGCGGCGCTGCATTCGGGTCAGGACGGCCGTTTCGGGCGAATGCTGCGTCTTCCGAAGCCCGAGGCATATTCACCGGTGCGGGCGGACGCTGCCCGGGCGGAGGCGGTGCGGCGGGCCGAGGCACGGCGGCAGGCCGGACGCGAGATGGCAGCCCGCACCCGGAGCATCACATACGACAAGGGCCGCGCGGAACGCGGCAATGCCCGCACACCCGACCGCGGTGTGCGCCAGCAGCGAAGCTCGGGTGGCCGAGCAGGAGAGCGAGGATTTCGTAGGTGAGCGGCGAGAAGCCCACTCTGTCGGTGATCGTGGCCGGTGGTGGAACCGCCGGACACATCGAACCGGCTCTGGCGGTGGCCGATGCGATCAAGGCGATCGACGGGGATGTGGTGGTGACGGCGCTGGGGACGGCGCGCGGTCTCGAAACCACGCTGGTTCCGGAGCGCGGTTATCCGCTGGAACTCATTCCGCCGGTGCCACTTCCCCGTAAACCCACCCTCGACCTGCTGCGGCTCCCGCGCCGGGTGCTGCATTCGGTTCGTCGTACCCGTGCGGTGATGGACGAGACCGGGGCCGACGTGATCGTCGGTTTCGGCGGTTACGTAGCTCTTCCGGCGTACCTGGCCGCGGGTGCCGGTCTATTGCGGCGGCGACGCAGAATCCCGATCGTGGTGCACGAGGCGAACGCGAGCGCGGGCATCGCCAACAAGATCGGCGCTCGCCGTGCAACACGGGTCCTCGCGGCGGTGGCGGGTTCCGGTGTGAAGGCGCGCGGCCGGGCGGAGGCCGAGATCGTCGGTATTCCGGTGCGGGCATCCATCACCGGTCTCGACCGGGCGGGGTTGCGCAGTAAGGCTCGGGCCCACTTCGGGCTTCCCGCCGAGGGACCGGTGCTGCTCGTGTTCGGTGGGTCGCAGGGTGCGCGGTCGCTCAACGAGGCGGTGTCGGGGGCGGCGGAGTCGCTCGCGGCGGCAGGGATCGCCGTCCTGCACGCACACGGTCCGAAGAACACCCTGGACGTCCCCGACTCCGCAGGCGGTCCGCCCTACGTGGCGGTCCCGTACCTGTCGCGGATGGATCTGGCGTATTCGGCTGCCGACGCGGTGATCTGCCGATCGGGTGCGATGACGGTCGCGGAGGTGTCGGCCGTGGGTCTCCCCGCGCTGTACGTGCCGTTGCCGCACGGCAACGGTGAGCAAGAACTCAATGCGCGGCCAGTCGTCGAAGCGGGAGGTGGAATGATTGTCCGTGACGGCGACCTGACCGCCGCCTTCGTCGCGGACACCGTGATCCCGCTGCTGCGCGACCCCGTGCGGCTCGCGGACATGGGGCGGCGCGCGGCGGGAGCGGGTCACCGTAGCGCAGCCGCCGAGGTTGCGCAGATTGTTCTCGACGTGGCCGCGCTGAAGAAGGAAACCCGATGACCGACCTGCCCGCGCACCTCGAACGTGTCCACATGGTGGGGATCGGTGGCGCCGGAATGTCCGGGATCGCCCGGATCCTGCTGGCCCGAGGGGGCCAGGTGTCCGGATCCGACGCCAAGGAGAGCCGCGGCGTGCTGGCCCTCCGCGCTCGCGGCGCGAACGTGCGCATCGGCCACGACGCCAGCGCACTCGATCTCTTGCCCGGTGGACCCACCGTGGTCGTCACCACGCACGCCGCCATCCCGAAGGACAACCCGGAACTGGTCGAGGCCGCGCGGCGCGGCATCCCCGTGATCCTGCGCCCGGCGGTGCTCGCATCGTTGATGCAAGGTCACCGGACCCTGCTCGTGTCTGGCACCCACGGTAAGACCTCGACGACGTCTATGCTGGTGGTGGCGCTCCAGCATTGTGGTTACGACCCCTCTTTCGCGGTGGGCGGCGAGCTGAACGAAGCCGGGACCAACGCTCATCACGGCAGCGGTGACGTGTTCGTCGCCGAGGCCGACGAGAGTGACGGTTCGCTTCTCCAGTACGACCCCGATGTCGTCGTCGTCACCAACGTCGAGGCCGACCATCTCGACTATTTCGGGAGCCCGGAGGCCTATACCCAGGTTTTCGACGATTTCGCCGATCGGCTGTCGCCCGGCGGGCTCCTCGTCACCTGTCTCGACGATCCCGGTTCGGCGGCGCTCGCGTCACGGGTGAGCGCGCGGAACCTCCCCGGTGTGCGAGTGGTCGGCTACGGCAGCGCAGAGTCGTCCGCCGCTCCGTTCGACTCCGTCGACGGGATCGAGGTCGGTGCCCGGCTGCTGAGTTTCGAGGCCAGAGATGTGGGGGGAGTGCTGCAGTTCCAGCTGGCCGGTGAGCGGAGTCCGCGGACCATCCGGATGGGTGTCCCAGGACGGCACATGGCACTCAACGCGCTGGCCGCACTTCTCGCTGCCCGCGAGGCCGGTGCCGACGTCGACGAGATACTCGAAGGAATCGCCGGTTTCGGCGGTGTACACCGCCGGTTCCAGTTCACCGGTCGTGAGCGTGGCGTTCGGGTGTTCGACGACTATGCGCACCATCCCACCGAAGTACGTGCGGTGCTCGGCGCCGCCGCGGATCTGGTGCGCCAGCCGCACGAGGCGGATCGGCAAGAATCCGAGGAATCGGTCCGCCGGGGCAAAGTGATCGTCGTGTTCCAGCCACATCTCTATTCGCGGACAGCAACTTTCGCAGAAGAGTTCGGGCATGCTCTCGATCTCGCCGACGAGGTCGTGGTGCTCGACGTGTACGGGGCGAGGGAGGAACCCATTCCCGGTGTCAGTGGCGCCCTGGTCGCACTGTCGGTGACCAAGCCGGTGCACTATCAGCCCGACCTGTCGCAGGCGCCGCGTCAGGTGGCGGGGTTGGCAGAACCCGGTGACGTCGTGATCACGATGGGTGCCGGTGACGTCACGATGCTCGGAAACCAGATCCTCGACGCGCTGCGCGCGGCCCCACACAACGCCTCCCGATGAGCCGGGAGCGCCGAGGTCGCCCGGAACGGCCGGATCGCCCGGTTCGCCGCGACACCCAGCGCAGTCCGCGGCCCGGTGGCGCGTCCGCGCGGAGTTCCGGCACCAGGGCTGGGTCGCGCCGGACGCCGCCGGGCGGTGACCCGTCCACTCGCAGACCGCGCGGATCGGTCCCGGCCGCAGCATCTCCGGACGTGGAGCAGGAGCCTGGGCGGCCGTGGTATCGCAGGCCGGCGGTGACCGGTCTGATCGGTGTCGTGGTGGTCGTGGCGCTCGGTCTGGTGGCCTGGTTCACGCCGCTGTTGTCGGTGCGGTCCACCGATGTCGCGGGTGCCACGACCATTCCCGAGGAACAGATTCGACAGGTACTCGCCGTGCCGCAGGGGCAGCCACTGCTGCGCGTCGACACCGTGGCGGCCGCGCAACGGGTCGCCGCGATCCCTAAGGTGGCTACCGCCCGCGTGCAGAGAATGTATCCGTCCACCATTCGGGTGACGGTGACCGAACGCGTGCCGGTCGTGTTCGTCGATACTCCTGACGGCACGCATCTTCTGGACGCCGACGCTGTCGACTACGAGATCGCGCCACCGCCTCCCGGTGTTCCTCGCCTGGTCACTGACACTCCCGGGTGGGGCGATGCCAGTACCGCGGCTGCGCTCGAGGTGCTCGAGTCGATGCCGCCGCAATTGCGCGGGCAGGTGGGTGAGGTTGCGGCCAAATCCATTTCGGACATCTCGGTGACCCTGCTCGACGGCCGCGTCGTGGTGTGGGGCGGCACGGAGAAGTCCGAACGCAAAGCGGCGGTCACCTTGCCCCTGCTGACTCAGCCCGGACAGACGTACGACGTGTCGAGTCCTGATCTCCCGACGGTGCGGTAGGGGAATGGAATTCGGAGGCGGCTGCCAGCGAGCGAGTTCGTCAAATAACTGGGCGAGTCTCGGCGCGCCTAATGGCGTATCCCGATGACGGTGCATAGCGTTTCGCTCTAGTCGAGCACTTGACATAACCGTAACCCTATGGTTCAGGTTGAGAGTTTACCCCGACTGATTTGTACGAAAGCGTGATACACACTCATGGAAGGCGAGAGCCGATGACGCCCCCGCACAACTACCTCGCCGTAATAAAGGTCGTCGGCATCGGCGGCGGCGGCGTGAACGCAGTCAACCGGATGATCGAGCAGGGACTCAAGGGAGTCGAGTTCATTGCCGTCAACACCGACGCGCAAGCGCTGCTGATGAGTGATGCCGACGTCAAGCTCGACGTCGGCCGCGAACTCACCCGCGGGCTCGGAGCCGGCGCGGATCCCGAAGTCGGCCGCAAGGCCGCAGAAGACCACAAGGACGAGATCGAGGAAGTGCTCAAGGGCGCCGACATGGTGTTCGTCACGGCCGGTGAGGGCGGCGGTACGGGTACCGGTGGCGCCCCCGTCGTCGCGAGTATCGCACGCAAGCTCGGGGCCCTCACCGTCGGTGTGGTGACCCGGCCCTTCTCGTTCGAGGGAAAGCGTCGCGGCGGTCAGGCGGACACCGGCATCCAGTCGCTGCGCGAATCGTGCGACACCCTCATCGTCATTCCGAACGACCGCCTTCTCCAGCTCGGTGACGCCGCGGTGAGCCTCATGGATGCGTTCCGCAGCGCCGACGAGGTTCTCCTCAACGGTGTTCAGGGGATCACCGACCTCATCACCACCCCGGGTCTGATCAACGTCGACTTCGCCGACGTCAAGGGCGTCATGTCCGGGGCCGGTAGCGCGCTGATGGGCATAGGGTCCTCGCGCGGTGAGGGGCGTGCGATCAAGGCTGCCGAGTCCGCGATCAACTCACCTCTCCTCGAAGCATCGATGGAGGGTGCGCGCGGCGTCCTGCTGTCGATCGCGGGTGGCAGCGACCTCGGACTGTTCGAGATCAACGAGGCCGCCTCGCTCGTCCAGGAAGCGGCGCACATCGATGCCAACATCATCTTCGGCACCGTGATCGACGACTCGCTGGGTGACGAGGTGCGGGTCACCGTCATCGCCGCCGGATTCGACGGCGGCACGCCGGCCCGTCGTCCGGTCGAGTCCACCGCCGCCGGCCGCAGCGCCATCGGGGCCGGACGCGCGGGTGAAGTGAACCAGGGCGCGGAGCCGCAGGGCGGTGAGCCGATGTCCGTGACACGCGAGACGATCAGCTCGCACAGCGCGAGCAGTCTGCCTCCGTTGTCCGGAAACGGCTCTTCCCGGCCCGTGCCGGTGTCCGACGAGGAGGGCGAAGACGACGTCGACGTGCCCTCCTTCATGCGTCGTTGACTTCGCCGTCGGGTCCCGGATTCCGGGTTCGCCGCGTCGTCACCGCACGTGCGGGTGGGCACTCCGTCGGACCGTACGAGTCCTTCAATCTGGGTGACCACGTGGGGGACGACCCCGGCGCGGTAGAGGCCAATCGTCGTCGGCTGGCCGACAAGATCGGTGTTCCGTTCGACCACCTGATCTGGATGGAACAGATTCACAGTCGCACGGTGACGGTGGTCGACAGACCTACCGATACGGCTGTGCCGGCAACCGACGCGTTGGTGACCACGGTGCCGGGTTTGGCGCTGGCCACACTCAGCGCCGACTGTGTGCCCGTCCTGCTTTCCGACGAGGAGGCGGGCGTCATCGCGGCCGTGCACGCCGGACGGATCGGTGCACGCATCGGTATCGTCCCCCGGGTTCTCGAGGTGATGGTGGAGCAGGGCGCCCGGATCGGACGGATCGGTGCCTTCCTCGGCCCGGCCGCGAGTGGACGCCAGTACGAGGTTCCCGCCGCAATGCAGGCGGATGTCGAAAAGTACCTTCCCGGCAGTGCCACCCGCACGGTGAAGGGGACTCCCGGTCTCGACCTGCGGGCCGGCATCCGCAGGCAACTGCTCGACGCGGGAGTGTCGGGTGTCGCCGAGGATCCGCGCTGCACCATCGAGGACCGGACCCTCTTCAGTCATCGGCGGGAGGCACCGACCGGCCGGCTCGCAGCGGTTATCTGGATGGATACTGGGCAGGGCGGCAGGTAGGCGCGCGAGAGGGTGTGGGAGTTGACGGCGATGGATCGTGTTCCGGAGGCGAGCGGAGCGGGCGACCGTGTCGCTCAGATCTCGGGTGCGCTCGGGGCTGTCCGCGAGCGGTTGGATGCGGCGTGCCGTGCGGCGGGACGCGAACCCTCGGATGTGATGCTCCTCCCGGTCACCAAGTTTTTCCCGGAGTCCGATGCTCGCATCCTCTATGAACTCGGTTGCCGCGAGTTCGGTGAGTCGCGTGAGCAGGAAGCGACCGCGAAAATCGGCGAGTTCCGCGCCCGAGTTCCGGACCCGGCGGTGCGGTGGCACATGATCGGCCACCTGCAACGCAACAAGGCCCGGGCGATCGCCCAGTGGGCGTACGCAATTCACTCGGTGGACAGCGAGCGGCTGGTCGGCGCGCTCGGTAAGGCAGCGACCGCTGCCGTCGAGGCGGGAGAACGCACGGAGCCGCTCCGGGTGTTGCTCCAGGTCAGCCTCGACGGTGATCCCCAGCGCGGCGGCGCTGTGGTGGGCGACCTCGAAAGCCTTGCAGCGCAGGTTCGGTCGGCTCCACACCTCGAATTCCGGGGTTTGATGGCCGTCCCACCGATCGAGGCCGACCCGGATGCGGCATTCGAGGAGCTGCACAACATTCACGCCCGGTTGTGCGTGGAGCATCCCGATGCGACGGAGCTCTCAGCGGGGATGACGAATGATCTCGAGCACGCTGTCCGACACGGGTCGACGTGCGTGCGTGTCGGAACCGCTCTGTTGGGCGCGAGGCCTATAACCTCGAAATGATCGCCGAGGCGAGCCTCGATGGAAAGTCGGCTGGGTGATCGCCAACCCGTCCACACCGCTGCGACCGGTCGTAGCGAGATCCTGTCCGCCGCGCCAAGGAAGGTCGATCAATGAGCAGTCTGCACAAGTTCAAGGCTTACTTCGGCATGGTTCCCCTCGACGACTACGAGGACGAGTACCTGGACGAGCCGGAGCCTGCGCGCAGGCCTGCACGCCCGGTACGGGACGGTGGACGTGATCCGTATCTCGACCGCGACGACCGGGACTTCGCCGAGCCTGCGTTCAGCAAGGCGGCGTATGCCCCGGGTAGGCGCGACGATCTCGACGACGAGTTCGACCGCTACGAAGGCCCGCGGCACGCGTCGCGGGTCGAGCCTGTGGCTGTGCGTTCGGCGCGCCCCGGCGTGAGTGGGTCGGTCCGGGGGAGCACCCGCGGTGCGCTCGCTGTCGATACTCGATCCGAGCGGGTGGAAAGCCGCCGCGGACCTCTCTTCGACGAGGGCGGTCCGCTCTCGAAGATCACGACGCTGCGGCCCCGCGACTACAGCGAGGCGCGCACCATCGGTGAGCGCTTCCGCGACGGCACCCCGGTCATCATGGACCTCGTGGAGATGAGCAACGCCGACGCGAAACGTCTCGTCGATTTCGCGGCGGGCCTGGCGTTCGCCTTGCGCGGCTCCTTCGACAAGGTGGCAACGAAGGTGTTCTTGCTCTCACCCGCCGACATCGACGTCTCGGCCGAGGAGCGCCGCCGGATCGCCGAGACGGGCTTCTACAGCCAGAAGTAGCACTGCGTTCAGCAGGATTGGCAGTGCGGGTCAGAGAAAACCGAAGGGCGATCATCGGGATCAGGACGTTCGGACATCACGCGGGCTGCGATGGCTGAGGTACAGAGTGCCCTGGCCGGGCGGCCCGTTTTGATAGACCGAACTGTTTCAGGCAGAGTGAAGGTGTGGCCTTGTTCTCGGTGATCTATTTGATACTGTTCGTTTTCTGGCTGCTTCTCATCGGCAGAATCATCGTCGAGTTCGTACGGACCTTCGCTCGGGACTGGCGGCCGACCGGCGTCGTGGTCGTCATTCTCGAGGCGATATTTACGGTCACAGATCCGCCGGTCAAGCTGCTGCGGCGATTGATTCCCCCGATAAATCTGGGCGGGGTGCGGTTGGATCTATCCATCATGGTCTTGCTGTTCATCGTCTTCATCCTGATGTCGATCGTTCAGGGGCAAGCGCGTGCTACGGGTCTGGTGTGACAGAATGGACCCCATTGATCCAGTGTTGGTTCACCGTTACGTAGACTGCGCTGTAACTGAATGCTTGCTAGACCGCCAAATGACGCGTGAAGGGATCCTTCCATGCCGCTGACTCCAGCTGATGTGCACAATGTCGCGTTCAGCAAGCCGCCGATCGGTAAGCGGGGCTACAACGAAGACGAGGTCGATGCGTTTCTCGACCTTGTCGAGCAAGAGTTGTCGCGCCTGATCGAGGAGAACGCCGACCTTCGGCAGCGAGTGGGTGAGCTCGACAAGGAACTCGCCGATGCGAAGAAGGCCCCGCGCCCGTCCGGCGCGGCCTCAGCGCCTGCGCCCAAGGCCGAGCCCGCTCGTGTCGTCGAGCAGCCCAAGGCGCCGGCGCCCGCACCTGCCCCGGCCGCCGCGGCTCCGCAGGCGGCACCGCAGGGAGCGGACGCTCACATGCAGGCCGCCAAGGTACTCGGCCTCGCTCAGGAAATGGCCGATCGTCTCACCAGCGATGCGAAGACCGAATCCGAGCAGCTTCTCGGTAATGCCCGCACCAATTCGGAGCAGCTGGTCAGTGACGCGCGGCAGCGTTCTGAATCGATGATTGCGGATGCTCGGCAGAAGTCCGAGGCGCTGATCACGGACGCGCAGACTCGTTCCGAGACCCAGCTGCGGCAGGCCAAGGAGAAGGCCGATGCACTGCAGGCGGACGCGGAGAAGAAGCACACCGAGATCATGGCGACGATCAACCAGCAGCGGTCGGTGCTGGAGGGTCGCATCGAGCAGCTCAAGACCTTCGAGCGTGAATACCGCGTGCGGCTGAAGTCGTACCTGGAGTCGCAGCTCGAGGAGCTGGAGCAGCGGGGTTCCGCCGTTCCGGTGGACGGTGGTCAGGATTCGTTCGCGCAGGGCGGATCGCAGTCGAATTACAGCCAGTCCTACGCCAAGGGCAATAGCTGACTGAGCGTGCGGTAGTTGCCCAGCCAGCGGCCCGGATAGAGGTTGAGCCGTGCTGGTCGTGACACTCGTTCTTGCAGCGGTGGGGTTCGCCCTCCTGGTGGTCGCTCTGATGACCGGTTCGGTCATCTGGGCCTGGGGATGCATCGTGGTGTGCGTCGCGGGTGCGGTGCTGCTGCTGATCAGTGCCCTCGCGGGCAGGCGGACGGCAGCGGTGTCCGGCCGCGGTACCGATTCAGTTCCGCCCCCCGACCCGTCGAGTGACTGACCGCGCCGGTTCCTCACGGCGAGGACGACTACACTACGTAGAGCGAGCAATTTCAGATAGCGAGACAACCACGGCGTCGATCCGGCCATCACCGGGGAGCCTTCGGAAGAACGGCCGTACGCGGGCTCAGTAGAACCGAACGGGTGGGCCCGTCACAGCCCGCTAGTGAGAGGCACTCCTCGGAGTGCAAGCGGGGTGGTACCGCGGTGGTGACGCATGAGGCGTCCCCGTCGTCCCCGTGCCGAGTACGTCAGGCACGAGGAGATCGCGGTGAGCACCACCAGTAACGTCACCAGCACCAACGAGTCCTACCCGAAGGTCGATTACGGCGTTCCGCAGGATGCGGGCGTCAAGTTCCCTCAGGTGGAGCAGCGTGTGCTCGCGGGGTGGGACGAGGACGACACTTTCCGGGCGTCCGTGACACAGCGTGAAGGTGCCGAGGAATTCGTCTTCTACGACGGCCCGCCGTTCGCCAACGGTCTTCCGCACTACGGTCACCTGTTGACCGGGTATGTCAAAGACCTCATCCCACGTTTCCAGACCATGCGCGGCAAAAAGGTCGAGCGCCGGTTCGGCTGGGACTGCCACGGCCTTCCTGCCGAACTCGAGGCGGAGAAGCAGCTCGGCATCAAGGACAAGTCCGAGATCGACGTCATGGGTCTCGAGAAATTCAACGAATACTGCAAGTCCTCGGTTCTGCGATACACCGACGAGTGGCGCAACTACGTCACCCGCCAGGCCAGGTGGGTCGACTTCGACAACGATTACAAGACCCTGGACCTCGACTTCATGGAGTCGGTCATGTGGGCTTTCAAGGAGCTGTTCGACAAGGGGCTGATCTACCAAGGCTTCCGAGTGCTGCCGTACAGCTGGTACGAGCAGACGCCGCTGTCGAATCAGGAGACCCGACTCGACGACGCGTACAAGATGCGTCAGGACCCGGCCGTTACCGTCGACATGCCGCTGCGCGGTGAGGGCCCGCTGGATGGCGCGAACGCGATCATCTGGACCACGACGCCGTGGACCCTGCCGTCCAACCTCGCGATCGCGGTGCACCCCGACATCGACTACGTGCAGGTGTCGGGTCTCGACGGGAAACGCTATGTGCTCGCCCGCGATCGTCTGGGCCATTACGCGCGGGAACTCGGGGACTCGCCGGACGTGCTGTCCGAGCACACGGGGGCGGACCTCATCGGTCTGCACTACGACCCGCCGTTCGACTTCTTCGCCGGTCACGAGAACGCGCACCGCGTCATCTCGGCCGACTATGTCACCACCGAGTCCGGTACCGGAATCGTGCACATGGCCCCGGCTTTCGGTGAGGAGGACTACGACTACTGCCTCCGCAACGGCATCGAATTGGTCCAGCCGCTCGACGCGGGTGGCAAGTTCACGTCGATGGTGCCGCCCTACGAGGGGCTTCAGGTGTTCGACGCGAACCCGGCGATCATCAAGGACCTCAAGGCTGCTGGAAAGTTGCTGCGGCACGAAACGATTGAGCACTCGTATCCGCACAGTTGGCGCAGCGGGCAGCCGCTGATCTACATGGCGGTCCCGTCGTGGTTCGTCGCGGTCACCAAGTTCCGCGATCGGATGGTGGAACTGAACCAGGAGATCACCTGGGTGCCGGAGCACATCCGCGACGGACAGTTCGGCAAGTGGCTCGAGGGTGCCCGAGACTGGAACATCAGCCGTAACCGGTACTGGGGCAGCCCCATCCCGGTGTGGGTCTCCGACGACCCGGCCTATCCGCGGACCGACGTGTACGGCTCGCTCGACGAACTCGAGCGCGACTTCGGCGTGCGCCCGACCGATCTGCACCGGCCGATGATCGACGACCTCGTGCGCGCGAACCCCGACGATCCGACGGGGAAGTCGATGATGCGTCGCGTGCCCGAGGTGCTCGACTGCTGGTTCGAATCCGGGTCGATGCCCTACGCCCAGGTGCATTACCCGTTCGAGAACCGCGAGTGGTTCATCGGGGCGACGGGGGATGATGCTGGGGCGAGCGGAGCGGCGGGGGATGATGCTGGGGCGAGCGGAGCGACGGGGGATGATACCGCCCACTTCCCGGGCGATTTCATCGTGGAGTACAACGGCCAGACCCGCGGCTGGTTCTACACGCTGCACGTGCTGGCGACGGCATTGTTCGACCGTCCCGCATTCAAGACGGTTGCGGCCCACGGCATCGTCCTCGGTGACGACGGACTGAAGATGAGCAAGTCGAAGGGCAACTACCCGGATGTCAAGGAGGTGTTCGAGCGCGACGGTTCGGACGCCATGCGGTGGTTCCTCATGTCTTCGCCGATCCTGCGGGGCGGAAATCTCGTGGTCACCGAGCAGGGCATCCGTGAGGGTGTCCGGCAGGCGCTGCTGCCGTTGTGGAACGCATGGAGTTTCCTGCAGCTGTACGCGCCGAAGCCGGGTCAGTGGCGGACCGACTCGACCAACGTCCTCGACCGGTACATCCTCGCCAAGCTGGCCGGCACCAGGGACGTGATCACCGATGCGCTCGAGACGAACGACATCGCCGGGGCGTGCGACGAACTGCGCACGTTCTGTGATGCGTTGACGAACTGGTATGTGCGGCGGTCGCGTTCGCGTTTCTGGGACGAGGACAAGGACGCCGTCGACACCCTCCACACGGTGCTCGAGGTGGTCACCCGTCTCGCAGCTCCGTTGCTGCCGCTGATCAGTGAGGTCATCTGGCGTGGGCTCACCGGCGGACGGTCCGTGCACCTCGCCGACTGGCCGGCCGCAGGTGATTTGCCGGCGGATGCGGAGTTGGTGTCGGCGATGGACGAGGTTCGGTCGGTGTGTTCGACGGTGCTGGGTCTGCGGAAGGCCCAGAACCTGCGGGTGCGGTTGCCGCTGCCGGAGGTGACGGTGGCCGCGGACGACGCCGAGCGTCTGCGCCCTTATCTGGGACTGATTGCCGACGAGGTGAATGTGAAGAAGGTCGACCTCACGACGGATGTGGACGTGCACGGCCGTTTCGAGCTCGTCGTCAACGCGCGTGCCGCGGGGCCGCGCCTGGGCAAGGACGTGCAGACCGTCATCAAGGCAGTGAAGGCCGGTGACTGGTCGGAGAACTCGGAGGGCGTCGTCACCGCGGCAGGGATCGAGTTGCTGCCGGAGGAGTACACGCAGCGGCTGGTCGCTGCCGAACCGGAGTCGACGGCAGCCCTGCCTGATGGGGCCGGCCTGGTGGTTCTCGACTCCGCCGTCACCGAGGAACTCGAAGCCGAGGGCTGGGCGAAGGACCGCATCCGTGAGTTACAGGATGCGCGCCGGGCGGCGGGCCTCGACGTGTCGGACCGGATCACCGTGGTGCTCGAGGTCCCGGCCGAACGGCGGGACTGGGCACGTGCTCACCGCGAGCTGATCGCGGGCGAGATCCTCGCTGTCGAGCTCGAACTGGCAGAGGCGCCCGCCGACGCGGTCGAGCTCGGTGAGGGTGTGCGGGCGGCCATCTCGAAGGTGTGATCTGTCGGACCGCGCGGGTAGGTTGCACCAGGTGAGTCGTCGATGGGTGCTGCACCTCGACATGGATGCCTTCTTCGCCTCCGTGGAGCAGCTCACCCGGCCGACGTTGCGTGGCCGCCCGGTGCTCGTCGGTGGGCTCGGCGGTCGTGGGGTGGTCGCCGGGGCCAGTTACGAGGCGCGGGTGTTCGGCGCCCGTTCCGCGATGCCGATGCACCAGGCCCGGCGGCTCGTCGGGCCCGGTGCCGTCGTGTTGCCGCCGCGCGGCCGGCTGTACGGGATGTTGAGCAAGTCCGTGTTCGATGCGCTGCGTGGCCCCATGCCCGTGCTCGAGCAGCTGTCGATGGACGAGGCGTTCGGTGAACCGGCGGAGCTGGCCGGGGTGGACCCGACCACTGTCCGCCGGTACTGCGAAGCCCTGCGCGCCCTGGTCTTCGAAGAAACCGGACTGGTCGCGTCGATCGGTGCGGGATCCGGCAAGCAGGTGGCAAAGATCGCGTCCGGTCTGGCCAAGCCGAATGGAATCACCGTCATCGCGCCGGAGGAACAGCAGGAGTTGCTCGACGGGTTGCCCGTGCGGAAGTTGTGGGGCATAGGTCCCGTCGCCGAGGACAAGCTCAAACGCCTCGGCATCGAGACGATCGGAAGTTTCGCGCGCACTCCCGAATCCGAGGTGGCTTCCATTCTCGGCACCACGATCGGCCCCGGCCTGCACCGGCTGGCGCGGGGGATCGACAATCGGCCAGTTGCCGAGCGGGCCGAGTCGAAACAGGTCAGTGCCGAGACCACCTATGCCACCGACATCGTCACCCTCGCGGAGCTTCGGGGAGCGGTCGAGTCGAGTGCGGGTTCCGCCTTCGCGCGCCTGCAGAAGGACGGCCGCGCGGCACGGACGGTGGTGCTCAAGTTGAAGAAGGCGGACATGAGCATCGTCACCCGATCGGTCACCTTGCCCTACGCCACCCTGGATCGTCCCACCCTGGTCGCCGCGGCTCAGCGGCAGGTGATCGACCCTCTCGAGCTCGGTCCCGTACGCCTTGTCGGGGTCGGCTTCGCCGGTCTGTCGACGGTGCGGCAAGGGTCGCTGTTCCCCGAACTGGATCTGGACGTGCCCGGCTATCCGGACTCGGCGGCGACGCGAAACGAAGGCGGCGACGCGGTGTCGCCCGTGCAGCCGATCCCGGCACGCGAACCCGATCGACGATGGCATCCGGGTCTGGACGTGAGGCACCCCGACTTCGGGCACGGGTGGGTCCAGGGGGCGGGGCATGGTGTCGTGACCGTCCGATTCGAAACGCGCACAACAGGTCCCGGCATAGCCCGCACGTTCAAGGAGGACGACGAGCAACTCGAGCACGCAGGAGTGGAGGGCTCCCTCGCCTGAGGTTCCGGCCTGGCTGGGACGGAGTGGAGGGTGGCTCGGCGAGAAGGTAGCCTCGGGGGCTGGTGCTTACCCTTGGGTAATGTTGCCCCAGGATGCAGCACTTCGATGCTGAGTTCGCCCGAGAACGAACACCCGAGAATGAAGAGGTTATTCAGTTGAAGCTTCGTAAGATCACGGTTGCCGCAGTAGCGATCGCCGCAGCCCTCACGATGTCCGCCTGTGGTTCGGACGACAGCGACACGGCGACCAAGACCACGACCACCACGACTTCCGCAGCCGAAACCTCGGAAGCCATCGAGGTGCCCACCGCCGCCGAACTCAACGCTCTGCTCGTCAAGGGTCTCGATCCCAACACGCCCCTCGAGGAGAAGTCGGTCATGGTCGAGGGCTCCGAGCAGGACCCTCAGCTGATCAACCAGGTCGCCGCCGCGGCCAAGGCAAACAACGCCGAGGTCACCGTGCTCGACCCGGTCATCGACAACGGTGACGGCACCGCCAGTGGCCAGCTGCAGCTGACCGTCAACGGCCAGGTTCAGCAGGGTGGTCTGCCCGCGATCTTCATCCCGGGCGAGAACGGCGAATGGAAGCTGTCGAAGGTCACCGCGTGCCAGATCGTGTCGCTCGCGCAGCTGACCTCGCCGGCGTGCCCCGCCTGATCGAAGACGATCCGGTCCCGACGGACCGATAAAAAGTAGGTGCCGATGCCGGCGTCCCGTCACGGGACGCCGGCATCGGTCGTTTCGAGTCGGCCGCTCAGCTGGCAGGCGCGGACGCGAGCTTGCTCACGGCGGCGTGCGTCATGTCCTCGAAGACGCCCTCGTCGATCGGCTCCTGCCCGGTGGCCACCAACTGGGTCACGGTGCTTCCGGTCATCGCGACGACCACATCCGAGACGAGGCTGAAGCCGTCACTGGTGGTGACGAGCCGGAACCCGGTCGACGCATCGCCCGCGGGTCGTCCGTCCCGGCCGCCGACCCGGTACTGCACGTCCACCCCGTCGGCGTCCGTGCCGGAGTAGTCGGTGCACTGGGCGAGGGTGGTCTGGATGTCGGTGAACGCCTGTGCCGCGTCGGCGGCCGTGGGGTAGCTCGCCGCATCTTGATCGACGGTCGTGAAGTTCGGGCCCTGAAACCAGGCCGACGCGGACGCAGCGGCGCCGGGATGCTGATCCGCAACAGGGGACAGGACGGCGCTGCACAGGGCCGGGTCGGTGCTCGACTTGTCGGACTGCGCGGCCTCGGAGGCCGGCGGGAGTCCGAGGTCCTCCTCGGGGTCGGCGACGGGGGAGAAGCCGACGGGAAGGTCACCGACGTCGAGCAGTGCAGCCCGTAGCACGGCCGAATCGGTGAACGGAGCACCGGAGGCGTCGGGGGGCGCCGTCACCATCGGGCCGAGCGGTGCGAGGAACTCGTCGGATCCCGGTTCGCTGTCTGCGGCGGACGAGCACGCCGACACTGCGAGGGCTGTCAGGACGGCAGCGATGGCACTGGCGCGCATCAGGATCCCCACTGCACCCGGTTCGAGGTGGTCTGCCGCAGAAGGGTGGCGCCCTCCGGGTCACTGTATTGCTGCTCACCGGACACGGTTACCGTCCCGGCGACAGGCAGCGGAAGGCCGAGATCGACGGTCGTCGTGCCCGCCCCCCGCATGACGTACTGGTCGACGTTCAGGGTCCCCGCCTCACCGGGGAGCTGCCAGATCGGTGACTGCGGTGTCTGGTCGACGGTGTAGTCGATGGTCACCCGGTTCCCGTCGCGGGCGGTGAGGGTGGCGACAGTGGTTTGATCCAGGGCGATGCCGCTCATGACTTTCTGATGGATGGTCCACTGCGCTCCTATGCCGACGGGTTCGGCGGGGAAGGCGATAGTGCGGTACACCGCCTGATAGAACGCCTGCTCGATTGCCGAACGCGCTATGTCCTGCGATTCGGCCGCAGGACGGAGGCGAAGGGCGGTGATCGCGCCGGTCGAATCGAACGTGAAGCCGGCCCCGGATCCCTTGCTCGCTTCCAAGGCGCTCGCCAGGCGGGAGTCCGGACTCGTCACGGCGCCGAGCGTGAGGTCGAGGGCGATGGCCCCGTCGGCGTCTTCGGTCGGGCGTGTGACCACCGCGGTGAGGGGCACCGTGATCTCGGGGGAGGAAAAGTCCTGGACCGGCTGATCGTCGATCCGCTGGAATACCTCGGCGCCCGTGGTCAGCTGCACCTGCTGGGCGACGTCTACCGCCGGCCGGCGCTGAAGCACCTCTCGCGGCTCGTCACCGGGCCGAGTCAGCCGGACGGTCGTCGCGGAGATGGGGACCGTCACCTCGGCGGTGGTCGACGTGGTTCCCGCGGGACCTGCCTGCGAGGAGTCGTCGTCACTTCCACAGCCCGCGGCCAGAGCGACCAGGGAGAGTGTTGCGGCGAGGAGAGAGGAACCGGGTCGCGAAGCTTTCGAGAACAGTGGCACGCCCCCAGGTTAGTGGGCACGGGAGCACGTGAACCGCGGCTTGCCCGCGTAGTGGATGATGGACGGGTGAGTCAAGACCCCGCGGCCGAGAACGACACCGCCGCCGAAGACCCGAACGACACCGACACGACCACCACCTCCGCGCCCGCGGCTGCACGGTATCAGCGCATGCGGTTGCTGTTCGTGATCGCCGGTGTCGTGCTGATCACCGACCTCGTGACCAAGGTGCTCGCCGTTGCCAGGATCGAGCCGGGGGAGTCGGTTCGGGTGATCGGCGACGTGGTCACGCTGCGTCTCGTGCGCAACCCGGGTGCCGCGTTCTCGATGGCCACGGGCATGACGTGGTTGCTCACGCTGGTGGCCGTCGGTGTGGTCATCGGGGTCGTGCGCATCGGACGGACTCTGCGGTCACCGTGGTGGGCGCTCGGTCTGGGACTCGTCCTCGGTGGCGCCCTGGGCAACTTGGTCGACCGTTTCTTCCGGGCACCGGGAGTGATGCAGGGGCACGTCGTCGACTTCGTCTCCGTCGGCTGGTGGCCGGTGTTCAATGTGGCCGACTCCGGCATCGTGTGCGGTGCGGTCTTACTCGTCGTGCTCACCCTGATAGGCCTCGAACCGGACGGAACTCGGAAGGTGGAGAAGAAGTGAGGGAAACTCGGTCGATGCCGGTCCCGGACGGGCTCGACTCGATGCGGGTCGACGCCGGCCTCGCGCGACTGCTCGGGCTCTCGAGGACCGCGGTCGCGCAGCTCACCGAGGACGGGTCGGTTCTCGTCGACGGAGCGCCCGTCGGAAAATCCGATCGACTCTCGGCCGGGACGTGGCTGGAGGTGGAACTCCCGGAGCCGCCGCGCCCGCTGACGATCGAGGCGGAACCCGTCGAGGGTATGGAAATCCTGTACGCCGACGACGACGTCGTCGCAGTCGACAAGCCGGTGGGTGTGGCCGCCCATGCCAGTGTGGGCTGGACCGGTCCCACGGTGATCGGCGGCCTGGCCGCCGCAGGTTTCCGGATTTCGACGTCGGGTGCGCACGAACGGCAGGGCATCGTCCATCGGCTCGACGTCGGCACGTCGGGTGTGATGGTGGTGGCCACGTCCGAGCGCGCCTACACGCTTCTCAAGCGCGCATTCAAACAGCGGACCATCGACAAGCGGTATCACGCCCTCGTGCAGGGTCACCCCGATCCGAGTAGCGGAACCATCGACGCACCGATCGGGCGGCATCGCAGCAACGACTGGAAGTTCACGGTCACCGCGGACGGCAAGCCCAGCATCACGCACTACGACACCGTGGAGGCGTTTCAGGCGGCGAGCCTGCTGGACATTCACCTCGAGACGGGACGGACCCACCAGATCCGCGTGCACTTCGCGGCTCTGCGGCATCCGTGCTGCGGTGACCTCACCTATGGCGCGGACCCCCGGCTGGCGGAACGGCTCGGTCTCGAGCGCCAGTGGTTGCACGCTCGATCGCTCGGCTTCGCGCATCCGGCGGACGGGCGGTGGGTGGAAATCACGTCCAAGTATCCGAAAGACCTCGAGGATGCTCTCGAGGTTCTCCGGTCCAGCTGAGGTGATCCGCGGCCGCCCGACCGGAGTCGCCGTCCCGGTCGGTGTCACCATCGCGGTGGTGTTGCTCCTGGTGATCGTGCTGGGAATCACCAATCCGGTTCGAGCCCCGCTCGTCACGTCAGATGCTCTCGGTCCGGACAACGGCGAAGTGGTGTCCGATTATGTGGCTCGTGCGGCCGGAACGCTGGAACAGCCACCCGGGAACGAGCACTGGGCCCTGGTGTCGTTCGCCCGGCCGGTGTCCTCCGACACGGTGCTCGAGGTCGCGGCCACGGTGCGGGTGTCACAGCTGCTATTCCGGCTTCCACTCGACCGGGTCCAGACGCCGCTCGTTCCGGTGTCGGTCGCCTCGGGTGCCGCAGCGATCGAACGCGCACACGTTCTGGCGTCCGCCCGGGTCCAGCGCATGACCGGCGAGACGGTCCGACAGGGGGACATTGCTGCGGTGTCCTCTCAGCAGTTCGCGCGCGACTGCGCCTGTGTGATCGGCATCGTGGTGCGGGGGGACCTCGACCGGTTGGGCGCACTGCGCTCGACCTCGGCGGTCCGCGCTGTCGAGGCGTTGCACGCCGACGCGGTGTTCGGACGTTTCGCGATCCGGCCTCTACTGCCCGAGCACGCCGAGACGGTCTCGCCCGGCCCCGACGACGGTGCGGTGGTATCCGGAGGTGGCCCGTGACAGCGCGGAAGGCGGAAACCGTCGGCGTGGCCTGCGGAGTCGGTGCCTACACGCTCTGGGGTGCTTTTCCCGCATTCTTCGGAATTCTCGGCCCGGCAGGGTCGGTCGAGATTCTCGCCCATCGGGTGGTGTGGACGCTGGCCCTGATGCTCGTGGTGCTGTGGGCGTCCGGGCGCATCCGCTCGCTGCGCGGACTCGGGGTGCGGACATGGCTCCTCGTCGCCGCGGCGTCGGCGTTGATCGCGATCAACTGGGGCACGTACATCTACGGCGTGACGTCGGACCGGGTGGTCGAGACTGCACTCGGCTACTTCATCAACCCGCTGGTGAGCGTTCTGCTGGGGGTAGTGATCTTCCGGGAGCGTCTGGTGCCGGCGCAGATCGTGGCCCTCGCGCTCGCCGCCGCGGCGGTCGTCGTGATCACCGTCGACTACGGACATCCGCCGTACATCGCGCTCACCCTGGCGCTGTCCTTCGCGCTGTACGGGCTCTGCAAGAAGGTGATGCCTCTGGACCCGAGGACCAGTCTCACCGCCGAAGGCATCGTCGCGGGACCGATCGCGCTCAGCTATCTCGTCTACCTGTCGGTCGTGGGCACCGGCACGTTCCTCGGGCACGGGCCCGGTCACAGCCTGCTCCTCATCGCCGCCGGCCCGGTGACCGCGCTTCCGCTGCTGCTGTTCGGCGCTGCCGCGCAGCGAGTGCCGCTGCGCACGCTCGGAATGTTGCAATACTTGACACCTGCCCTGCAGATGATGTGGGGCGTCGCCGTCCTGCACGAGGACATGCCGGCCTCCCGGTGGATCGGATTCGCGTTGATCTGGGTGGCACTTGCGATCTTCACTACCGATGCGCTGGTGCGGGTTCGGCGCGGGAGACAGTCAGCGCGATCGTCACAGGAGCCCGTCCAGTAACTCTCGTCACGAGTTCGCCGACACCCCGCCGCAGCGGCGGGCGGTGTCGGTCCGAGGGCCTACACTCGTGAGGCTCCCAGACCTTCAGAGAGGCGCACGTGGCTGACTCGTTCGTACATCTGCACAATCACACCGAGTATTCGATGCTCGACGGTGCGGCCAAGGTCGGCCCCCTGTTCGAAGAGGCCGAGCGGTTGGGAATGACCGCGGTGGGAATGACCGACCACGGCAACATGTACGGAGCCAGCGAGTTCTACAACGTGGCGAAGAAGCAGGGCATCAAGCCGATCATCGGGATCGAGGCCTACGTTGCGCCCGAATCCCGTTTCAACACCAAAAGGGTTCTGTGGGGCGACCGCAGCCAGAAGTCCGACGACGTCTCCGGTAGCGGTGCGTACACCCACATGACGATGGTTGCGGAGAACGCCACCGGTCTGCGAAACCTGTTCAAGCTGTCCTCCCTCGCGTCGATCGAGGGGCAGCTCGGCAAGTGGGCGCGCATGGACGAGGAGCTGATCGCCACTTACCACGAAGGCATCATCGCCACCACCGGGTGCCCGTCCGGTGAAATCCAGACGCGTCTGCGGCTCGGTCACGACCGGGAGGCCCTCGAAGCCGCCGCGAAGTGGCAGGAGATCTGGGGCAAGGACAACTTCTTCCTCGAACTGATGGACCACGGTCTGTCGATCGAGCGGCGGGTCCGGGAGGGACTGCTCGAGATCAGCAAGAAACTCGACATTCCGCCGCTCGCCACCAACGACTGCCACTACGTCACCAAGGACGCCGCGGAGAACCACGAGGCCCTCCTCTGTATCCAGACCGGTAAGACGCTGTCCGATCCCACCCGGTTCAAGTTCGACGGCGACGGCTACTACCTGAAGTCCGCCGCGGAGATGCGGGCATTGTGGGACGACCAGGTGCCCGGCGCGTGCGACAACACGCTGCTGATCGCCGAGCGTGTCCAGTCGTACGACGACGTGTGGGCGCACCACGACCGAATGCCGATCTTCCCTGTTCCCGAGGGCGAGACGCAGGGCACCTGGTTGCGCAAGGAGGTCATGCGCGGACTGGACCGCCGGTTCCCCGACGGACCGCCCGAGGAGTACCTCGCCCGCGCCGATTACGAGATCGGCGTCATCCTCGAAATGGGTTTCCCGGCATACTTCCTCGTCGTCGGTGACCTGATCAACCACGCGCGCGAGGTGGGGATCCGCGTCGGTCCCGGCCGAGGTTCCGCCGCAGGGTCGCTCGTGGCGTACGCGATGGGTATCACCAATATCGATCCCATCCCGCACGGTCTGCTGTTCGAGCGGTTCCTCAACCCCGAGCGCGTGTCGATGCCCGATATCGATATCGACTTCGACGACCGTCGGCGTGGTGAAATGGTGCGCTACGCCACCGACAAGTGGGGAAGCGACCGGGTGGCTCAGGTCATCACGTTCGGCACAATCAAGACGAAGGCGGCCATCAAGGATTCCGCCAGGGTCCAGTTCGGTCAGCCGGGATTCGCGATCGCCGATCAGATCACCAAGGCGCTGCCGCCGCCCATCATGGCCAAGGACATTTCGGTGTCGGGCATCACCGATCCGAATCACGAGCGGTACAAGGAAGCGGTCGAGGTTCGTGCCCTCATCGACTCCAACCCGGACGTCGCGAAGATCTACCAGACTGCCAAGGGTCTCGAAGGCCTGATCCGCAACGCGGGCGTCCACGCCTGCGCGGTGATCATGTCGTCCGAGCCGTTGATGGACGCCATTCCGGTGTGGAAGCGCGCCCAGGACGGCGCCATCATCACCGGTTGGGACTATCCCTCGTGTGAGGCCATCGGCCTCCTCAAGATGGACTTCCTCGGCCTTCGAAACCTCACCGTCATCGGTGATGCCATCGACAACATCAAGGCCAACCGAGGCATCGACCTCGACCTCGACACGCTCCCGCTCGACGATCCGGCAACCTACGAATTGCTCTCGCGCGGTGACACTCTCGGTGTCTTCCAGCTCGACGGCAGCGCCATGCGCGATCTGCTGCGCCGCATGCAGCCCACCGGCTTCGAGGACATCGTCGCTGTGCTCGCGCTGTATCGCCCGGGCCCGATGGGCATGAACGCGCACAACGACTATGCCGACCGCAAGAACGGCCGCCAAGAGGTCAAGCCCATCCACCCGGAGCTCGAGGAGCCCCTGAAGGAGATTCTCGCCGACACCTACGGGCTGATCGTCTACCAGGAGCAGATCATGCAGATCGCTCAGAAGGTGGCCGGGTACTCGCTGGGGCAGGCCGACATTCTCCGTCGGGCCATGGGTAAGAAGAAACTCTCCGTGCTGGAGGAGGCGTACGCCGGGTTCCGCGAGGGCATGCTCGCCAACAACTTCTCCGAGCCGGCGATCAAGGCATTGTGGGACACCATCCTCCCGTTCGCCGGCTACGCCTTCAACAAGTCTCACGCCGCCGGGTACGGGTTGGTGTCGTTCTGGACTGGATATCTCAAGGCCAACTACCCCGCCGAGTACATGGCGGGCCTGCTCACCTCGGTGGGTGACGACAAGGACAAGGCCGCCATCTATCTCGCCGACTGCCGCAAGATGGGTATCACGGTGTTGCCGCCCGACGTGAACGAGTCGGAGGTCAATTTCGCCTCGGTCGGCGAAGACATCCGCTTCGGCATGGGCGCGGTGCGCAACGTCGGGGCCAATGTGGTCGCGTCGATCATCAAGGCCAGGAAGGAGAAGTCCAAGTTCGTGGACTTCTCGGACTACCTCAACAAGATCGACGCCGCAGCCTGCTCCAAGAAGGTCACCGAATCGTTGATCAAGGCGGGTGGGTTCGACTCGCTCGGCCATCCCCGCAAGGGACTCATGCTCGTCCATGCCGACGCGATCGACGCAGTGATGGGTACCAAGAAGGCGGAGGCCATCGGCCAGTTCGACCTGTTCGGGGGCGACGACGCCGACGAATCGATCTCCTCGGTATTCAACGTCAAGATTCCCGACGAAGAATGGGACAGCAAGCACCGACTGGCGTTGGAACGCGAGATGTTGGGGCTCTACGTTTCGGGGCATCCACTCAACGGCGTCGAGCACGTCCTGTCCGCACAGTCGGACACGGCGATTCCGGCCATCCTCGAGGGCGATGTTAAGGACGGCGCCCAGGTCACCGTCGGCGGTATTCTCGCCTCGGTCAACCGGCGGATCAACAAGAACGGTCTGACGTGGGCGTCGGCACAGCTCGAGGATCTGTCGGGCGGTATCGAGGTGCTGTTCTTCCCGCAGGCGTACTCGGTCTACGGGATGGACGTCACCGAGGATTCCGTCGTCCTCGTCAAGGGGCGGGTGTCTGTGCGTGACGACCGCATCTCACTTATCGCGAACGACCTTGCGGTGCCGGACCTTTCGGCCGTCGGTGTCGCCAAGCCGCTGGCGGTGAGCCTCCCGTTGCGTCAGTGCACCAAAGACAAGCTGGGCGCACTCCGGCAGGTACTCACTCGGCACCCGGGAACCTCGGACGTGCATGTGCGGTTGATCGGTGGAACCGAGATCACGTTGTGGAAGGTCGACGACGTGCTGCGTGTCGAGCCGTCGTCGGCGTTGATGGGCGACCTCAAGGCGCTGCTCGGGCCCAGCTGTCTGTCGGTGTGACCTATTCGGGAGGGGCGTCGGGAAAGAGCCGGCGCACCCACCAGACCACCACCGCGACAGCGGCTGCGGTGAGGACGGCCACCTGCACGGCCTCGGCGATGATCAGAACGGCCACGAAAACCAGCAATCCGACGGCTAGGGCTTCGAGTTTGTAGAGGGGCCACGCGGTACCGGCGAGATCGACGGTGCGGGGAGCCCGGCTGCCTGTGACGTGAGGGATCGGCGTGTCGGATGTCGTCATCGCGGGTTCACCTCGCTGTTCGTAGATCCGTGTGTGCCGATCAGGGTACGCGCAACTGGGAGTTCGGTCCAACGAACACGCGAGGTCGCGCTGTCGATTCGGGGCGTTCGGTGGCGCAGACCGGGTGGTCGGGGTTCACTGGACGCATGCCACTCACAGGTGAATACGAACCCAGTCCGTCCAAGTGGGCCGCAGATCAAGCGGAGTTGATCGAATCGAGCAACGGCACCGAAGGTACGACGCTCAATGGAATGCCCGTCGTCCTGTTGACCACCCGCGGGGCGAAATCCGGGAAACTTCGCAAGACCCCGCTGATGCGCGTCGAGCACGATGGAAAGTATGCGATCGTGGCGTCCCTCGGCGGCGCTCCGAAGAACCCCGTGTGGTACTACAACGTGAAGGCCGATCCGCACGTCGAGCTCCGGGACGGTCACATGACACGGGACATGGTGGCCCGGGAGGTGACCGGCGAGGAGAAGGCAGTCTGGTGGGAGCGCGCGGTCGCCGCATTCCCCAACTACGCCGATTATCAGAAGAACACCGACCGGGAGATTCCTGTCTTCGTTCTCGAGCCCGCCTGAGAATTGCCCCGGCTGGTACGGCGGGCTGTGGTGGTGGGAACATATGCGGGTGTCCACATCGCCCGATACCGCAGCCCGCAACACCACTTCGCCCCTGACCGTGGGCGACATCGACGCGGCGATCGAGCGAATTTCCCACGTGATCGACGCCACGCCGCTGCAATGGAGCGAGCGGCTGTCGGCACTCACCGGCGCGAATGTCTACCTCAAGCGCGAGGACCTACAGGTGGTCCGCTCCTACAAGCTGCGCGGCGCCTACAACCTCATGGCTCAGCTCGCCCCGGACGAACGTGCGGCGGGTGTGGTGACGGCCAGCGCGGGCAATCATGCGCAGGGAGTGGCCTTCGCCTGCCGCGCAATGGGAATCGTCGGACGAATCTATGTTCCGTCTAGTACGCCGAAGCAGAAGCGCGACCGCATCCGCGCGCACGGCGGCGAGTTCGTCGAACTCATTCTGACGGGGGAGACCTACGATGCGGCGGCCGCTGCCGCCGCCGCCGATGTGCTGCGCACCGGGGCGACGCTGGTCCCGCCGTTCGACGACGCACGCACCGCGGCGGGCCAGGGGACGATCGCCGCTGAGATTCTCGCGCAGCTCGACACGGTTCCCGACGCGGTGGTCGTCCCGGTCGGGGGAGGCGGGTGCATCGCCGGTATGGCGACCTATCTTCACGCTCACGCGCCGCGGACTGCCCTCGTCGGCGTGGAGCCGACCGGCGCGGCGTCGATGACCGCCGCCCTGGTGGCCGGGGCGCCGGTCACGCTGTCGGAGATCGACCCGTTCGTCGACGGTGCCTCGGTGAAGCGGGTCGGCGACCTGCCGTTCGCCGTCGTGTCCGCGCTCGGCGCCGAGGTCGTTTCGCATACGGCGCTGCTGCAGGCTGACGGGTCGACGATCCGACTAGATCCGGAGAGCTTCGTCATGACGAACCTCGACGAAGGTGCCCTGTGCACCACGATGCTCGAGCTGTACCAGAACGAGGGCATCATCGCCGAGCCCGCCGGTGCACTGTCCGTCGCCGCGCTCGGCAGCATCACGTTCGAACCCGGTTCGACGGTGGTGTGCCTCGTCTCGGGCGGCAACAACGACGTCTCGCGCTATGGCGAAATTCTGGAACGGTCGCTGGTGCATCTCGGTCTCAAGCACTACTTCCTCGTCGATTTTCCGCAGGAACCGGGTGCGCTGCGACGATTCCTGGACGAGGTGCTCGGTCCCGAGGACGACATCACGCTGTTCGAGTACGTCAAACGGAACAACCGTGAGACCGGCGCCGCCCTGGTAGGTATCGAGTTGGGGAATGCGGACGGTCTCGGCGACCTCCTCGAGCGGATGGAGCACTCGCAGATGCAGGTGGAGCGGTTGGAACCGGGTAGCCCGGCGTACCGCTACCTCACCTGAGTTACTTCTGCAGGAGTCGCTCCACGACCTTGCTGTACAGCTCGGGCTCGGGCAGGGGGAGTCCGAGTAGGGCCGCGAGGTAAATGCCGTCGCCGACCAGCCGGACGATCTCGGCCTGCACCGGGTCCTCGATTTCGCTGTGCAGGCCTTCGTCCCAGCCGCGCATGACCTCGATCACCGCTCGCTGGATCTCGTCGTGTTGTCCGTCGACGCTGCGCAATGCGGCGATGGTGGATCGATAGAGGGCCAGCTCTTCGGTCGTGCTGGCATCCGGAACCTGCAGATACCACTCGGACAGCGAGGTGCCGCCGGAAACGGCGTCGGCGAGCTGGGCGTCGGCGCGCTCGCCCAGGCGACGCACCATCGCCGCGAGGAGTGCCTCTTTACTGGGGAAGTGGTACAGGAGACCACCCTTGGAGACCTCTGCTTCGGCGGCGACTGCTTCGAGTGTCACCTGGGCGATTCCCACGTCGAGTAACAACTTCTCGAGGGCGTCGAGTATTCGATCGCGCGTACCGGCAGCCATGAAGAGGGACTGTACCTGGAAATAACTTTACCGTCCGGACGGTTCAAGCTACAGTAGCCAGCTGTACCGGCTGGACGGTTTACCGACCGTGTCGGCCCTCCAAGGAAAGTCGTAGGAAAGAAATGTCTGTCTCCACGGATCGCGGGATCAACGACGCCTTCGGCGCGCCGGATCAGGCATCCGCGTCACGCCGAGACTGGCTCGGACTCGTCGTTCTGGCGTTTGCCGTACTTTTGATCGCCGTCGACGGCACGGTGCTCGATCTCGCTCTTCCCTTCATCAGTGCCGACCTCGAGCCGAGCAGCACCCAGCTGCTGTGGATCATCGATGTCTACTCCTTCGTGCTCGCCGGACTGCTCATCACGATGGGCACCCTCGGTGACCGCATCGGCCGACGGCGCCTACTGCTCGTGGGCGCTGCCGGTTTCGGTATCGCCTCGTTGATCGCGGCGTGGGCGCCGACCCCGGAGATGCTCATCGTCGCGCGGGTTCTGCAGGGAATCTCCGGTGCAACCCTCATGCCGGCGACTCTCGGGCTGATTCGGACGATCTTCGCCAACCCTCGCGAGCGCACACTGGCGATCGGTGTGTGGGGCGCGATGGCCGGCGGCGGAACCGCGGCCGGTCCTCTGATCGGGGGCTGGCTACTCGAACACTTCTGGTGGGGTTCGGTGTTCCTGATCAACCTCCCGGTGATGCTGGTCCTCATCGTCGCCGGACCACTCGTGATCCCCGAGTCGAAGGATCCGACACCGGGTCGCTTCGACCTGCTCAGCGCTGCGCTGTCGATGTCGACGATGCTGCCGCTCGTGTATGCGGTGAAGGAAACGGTGGTCCACGGGTTCGCGCCGGAACTCCTTGCGATCGGCCTGGTCGGCGCGGCGTCGGGCGTGGCATTCGTGCGCAGGCAGCGCGCGATGAAAGATCCGATGATCGACGTCGCGCTGTTCGCCAAGCCGGCCTTCTCGACGGCCGTGCTCACGAACCTACTGTCCATCTTCGCCCTGGCCGGCGTGCTGTTCTTCGGATCCCAGTATCTGCAGCTGGTGCTGGGTAACACGGCATTGCAATCGGGTGTGCTGATGCTCCCCGGCATGCTGCTCAGCGCTGTCACCGCGCTCGCCGCCGCCTGGATGGTGCGCCGGTGGTCGACGTCCCACGTCCTCGGTGGGGGCCTCGCGGTCGCCGGACTCGGTGCCGCGATGATGCTGACACTGAGTGTCGACGGTGCCCCGACGATGTTCGTCGTCGGCTTCGCCCTCGCCGGGGCCGGTGTCGGGATCGCCTTGACCCTGACATCCGACCTCGTCGTCAGTGCGGTCGAGCCCGAGCGGGCGGGCGCCGCCTCGGCCGTGTCCGAGACGGCGTACGAACTCGGTGTCGCACTGGGTGTCGCGGTCCTGGGCAGCGTGGTGATGGCCTTCTTCCGCGGCGGCCTCGACACATCGATGTTGGCACCGGAACGGGTGGACGCGGCCCGCGGCACGCTCGGTGCGGCGGTCGCAGAAGCCGAGCATCTACCCGATACGTCGCGATCGGTCTTTCTGGAGTCGGCGCAGTCGGCGTTCGTCGAGGGCATGCACGTGGCCGCAGGCGCCACCGCGCTGATTCTGTTCGCCACCGCGGTGCTCGTGCTCCGGATGCTGCGCGGCCGTCAGCACGAGGCGACAGTGCGCGAGGCATCGAGCACCACGAACGAGTGACCCGGCACGATCGTCGCCGACGCGGTCTCGTCCTGCTTCGGCGGCTCCCACCACAACACGGGGGAGCCGCCGACCGGCACGGTCACCGGGTCCGCTCCGAGATTGCACGCGAGTCGCAGCGCACCGCGATGCACCACGACCCAGCGTTCGTCCTCGTCGTAGTCGACGGTGAGGTCGTTCAGCCACGGGTCGGTCAGCTCGACGCGTTCACGTCGCAGGCGAAGCAACGCGCGGTAGCACTCGAGTAACCGGGCATGGGGTTCGCGCCCTCGTTCGTCCCAATTCAGCTTCGAGCGCTCGAAAGTGAGCGGGTCCTGCGGGTCCGGGACGTCTTCGGTACTCCAGCCGTGCTCGGCGAACTCGGCCTTGCGGCCTTCCGCGGTTGCCCGTGCCAGCTCGGGCTCCGGATGCGAGGTGAAGAACTGGAAGGGTGTACTCGCGCCCCACTCCTCGCCCATGAACAGCATCGGCGTGAACGGCGAGCACAACACGAGTGCCGCCTTCACGGCGAGCTGCCCCGAGTCGAGGTAGGCGCCCGGGCGGTCACCGATCGCCCGATTACCCACTTGATCATGTGTGCAGGTGTAGGTGACCAGCGAACTGGCCGGAATCTGCCGCGTGTCCAAACGACGCCCGTGGATGCGTCCGCGGAACGTCGAGTACGTCCCGGCGTGAAACCAGCCCTGCCGTATCGTTTCCGCCAGGCACGCGAGTGACCCGAAGTCACCGTAATAACCCTGCCGTTCACCCGACACCGCGGCATGGACGGCGTGATGCATGTCGTCGTCCCACTGCGCGTCGAGGCCGTACCCACCGGCAGAACGCGGAGTGATCAACTTCGGATCGTTGAGGTCGCTTTCGGCGATGAGGGTCAGTGGCCGACCCAGATGAGCAGAGAGGCGGCGCGTTTCGACAGCCAATTGTTCGAGAAGGTGGGTCGCGGTGTGGTCGACGAGGGCGTGGACCGCGTCGAGACGCAGCGCGTCGACATGAAACTCCTCGAACCAGCGGAGCGCGTTGTCGATGATGTAGCGCCGCACATGGTCGCTGCCGGGGCCGTCGAGGTTGATGCTGCGACCCCACGTGTTCGCGCCCTGCGCCAGGTAGGGGCCGTAGCGGTCGAGGTAGTTCCCCGACGGTCCCAGGTGGTTGTAGACCACATCGAGTATCACTCCGAGGCCGCGGGCGTGGCAGGCGTCGACCAGGGCCTGCAGGCCGTCGGGACCTCCGTAGGCCTCGTGCACGGTGTACCAGAGGACGCCGTCGTATCCCCAGTTGTGGATACCGTTGAAACCGTTGACGGGCATCACTTCCACGAAGTCGATCCCGAGTTCCACGAGGTGGTCGAGCTTGTCGACGGCCGCGGCGAAGGTTCCTTCGGGCGTGAAGGTTCCGATGTGAAGTTCATAAATCGAGGCCCCGGCGAGCTGGCGGCCGTGCCACTGCGAGTCCGTCCACGCGTCCCGGTCGACGGTGTGCAGCTGTGACGGTGCGTGCACGCCGTCGGGTTGGCGTGGCGAACGGGGGTCGGGGAGGGCGGTGTCGTCATCGTCGAGAAGGAAGGCGTACCGCGAATCGGGAGACGCGTCGACCTCCGCTCGCCACCAGCCGTCGGGCGAGGATGTCATGTCGTGACTTCGGCCGTCGACGTCCACGCGAACGGCGCCCGGAATCGGGGCCCATACCTCGAAAGTGTGCACCCGATAAGCATGCCTTGCCCTCGCGCGGCGTGCAGGGTTGTCGGCCCCGGCTGGTCAGACAGCTCTGCCGCCGACGCGACTGGGTGATGGTTACATGAAATCGAAGGCAGGGGGCACCGCAATCATGGCGAGAGCGGCCCACCCGCCGTACACGGGCAGATATCGGGTTTGCCAGCGCTCGACGGCGCCGAACCCGCACCGACCGCGGACGAAGCCGAAACCGAGTCGAGCGGACCACACCAGGTTGACCAACAACACCACGTTCAGTCCCAGCGCGGTCACTTTGTTCGGTGTGAAGCCGAATTCCGCGATGCGACTGAGCATGGCGGTCAGCATCAGCACGTCGACGGCGAGTGCGCTGACGACGAGGACGAGTTGCAGCTTGTCGAACAGGTCGGGAGGTGCCAGCGGATCACGTGCGGAGATCGCATACAACAGCAGGCCGAGCACGAGCACGAGAATGAGATCCATGAGGATGAGCAGATCTCGGTCGACGCCGACGACGCTGCGGGCAGCCGCGAACGCCGTCAGCAGAGCCAGCAACATGAGAATGGTGAGGGGTGTGAACACGCGAGTGAGCACAGGGGCGATGTTCTCGATGACGTCCTGCTTCGCCTCCACGAGCCAGCCCGCCACGAGAATCGCGCCGGCAATGCCGAACGGCAGGATCCACTGCTCGATGACCCACTCGACATCGAGGTCCAGGGAGGCGAATGCGCCGACCGTCAGGCCGATCAGCACTCCGCCACCGAGCGCAAGCAGGGCCATATAGACCACCCACTCGCCGGTGAACCGGACGAAGTCCATGCGGCGCCCTTGGGATCGCCAGTCGCCACCGACATAGGCCAGCCCGGCGACGAACCACAGCGCAATGGGCGCGTGGATCGCCGCGATCACTTCCGTCGACCCGTTGTCGACGAACGGAAAAAGATTCAGGACGAGTGCCGCGACCGCGAAGGGCACAGCGAGGACTGCGGCGCCGCGCACTGTCATCTTCCGTTTCCACGCGAAGTGTGCCGTCAGGAACGGCAGTACGAGGAGGCTGATGTTTCGGGCCAGGGCAAGTTCGGGCAGCCACTCCATTCCGGCCTTGACGGCCAGTCCCGCTCCGACGGCGAGGGCAAGGACGACGCTCAGTTCGCGTTTGGACGAAGTCGTTTCGGGCTCCGCGGTGGCCGGCATCAGCACGAGTTGCTTCCACAGCCGGTCGGAATGCTCGAGCGCGAACTCGCGGGAGATCGCGTCGAGGTTGCCCATACGTCCGACGGCGACGAGGAAGGCCTCGGCCGCCGTCAGCCCGACCGCGGACAGGTCCGAGACCTGATCGCGGAGGTGACCTTCCATTTCGTCGACATCGGCACTCGAGATCACGCGGTGGCCCCGAACGTAACCACGCCACTGGCCGATCTGCGACTCCAGCTCTGCGTCGGTATCCATCACGACCACCCCTCGGCGGCGGCCGGTGGAAGCTGAGCCGACTGCCACACTCGATGTAGGGCTTCCGCAACGACGGTCCACTGCATGCGCCGGTCGGCGAGCATGTCCCTGCCGGGATCGGTAATGGCGTAATGCTTACGCCGCCTGCCGTTGTCGGCCGTGCGCCAGGTTGCCGTGACGTACCCTGATCGCTCGAGGCGATGCAGGAGCGGGTACAGCATCCCGTCCGTCCACTGCATCCGCCCGCCCGACAACTCGTTGACGCGCTTGATGATGGCGTAACCGTAGGACTCACCGTCGGCGAGAATGCCGAGCACGAGCGGGGTGGCCGAGGCTGCCACCAAATCCTTGTCGATGAACATCCGAGCTCCATACCTAGTTCCTCTAGGGTTCGAAATTGACCCTAGCAGATCTAGGTATGAAGGGAGCTCACTGTTCTCCGGGTGATTCGATGCGATCGAGCAGCCACCGGGGTCCGACTGTGCCGGCCCCGAGCGCCTCGACCCGAGCGCGGAGTCCGCGATCTGCCGTCACCACCCTGACCGGCCGGTCGTTGTTCGTTTCGACCGCTTCAGCCACGATCCCCACGATCGCGTCATCACCGGATCCGTCTGCCCGCACCACCCGCAGGTGTTGCAAAGTCACCTTCGCCTCGTCGGCGACCGCGACTCGCGCCGCGCCTTCGAGCACGGCAATCACCTCGGGTGGTTCATCGAGGCGTTCCTGCCACCGGGTCAGCTTCACGAGCAATCGCCGGGCGGCACCGCCGCGATCACGCCACCAACCATCGGGCCTGGAACCGACGACGTTCGCGGCATCCACCACGATGAGAACGGATCTGGCATCGGTCATGAGCAACGGTTCGAGCGCGTCGGCACGGGGCGCTCAGTTCTTGCCGGAGTCTTCGACCTTCTCGATGATTTCGGCGCCGAGGACCGACAGCCGGTGTTCCTCGGCATCCTGCACGGTGCCGAAGTCGTGCTCTTCCAAGACGTTGTGGTCCTTGTCGAGGTATCGGTAGGTTGCCATGTCTCCACGATGGCACATCGAGTCTGCACATGCCGGTGAGTCAGCCCTTTCGCCGGCGGTCGCGAAGTAGCAAGCTTGAGGTGACGAGTCCAGTATCGCGAGGAGCAGTCATGCACGTAGCAGTGGGAGACCGGTTGCACGTCCAGGGCAGGGTTGTGGGAGCGCACGCGCACACCGCCGAAGTCGTGGAGGTACATGGGGAGAACGGCGAACCGCCCTACCTGGTCCGGTACGACGACGGTCACGAAGCGCTGGTGTTTCCAGGGCCCGACGCCTGGGTGGAACATCCGCAGTCGTAGGGCATCGACGCGTGGGTGGACCACGGTGACTCACCGCATTGGTTGCAGGGGCGCTGCTTCCAATGCGGTTAGCATGAGTTCGTGCTGGAACCGGTCAGAAGGACCTACAGTTCGCCGCTGCGCGCGGAGTCGGCGCGCCGCACCCGCGTCCTCGTCCGGGATGCTGCGGCCCGCCTGTTCGTGGACCGGGGCTATGTGAGCACCACGGTGCGCACGGTTGCCGAAGCAGCGGGAGTCGCAACGCGGACCGTGTTCACGGCGTTCCCGGGTGGGAAGGCCGAGCTGTTCCACGAGGCGCTCGCCGCCGCCATCGAGGGCGGCGACGACAGCATGCCGACGGTGTATGCGTCTGCCTCTCGCGACGGCGATCCGGTCGAGCGCATCCTCGACGAAGTGGTGGGGTACGGCGCTGACGTCCTCGAACGGGCCGGGACTCTCATGTTGACGTCGATCAAGAGTTCGGGCGCCGACGAGGACATGAGGCGATTCGCCGAGGAGGGCGCCCGAGCTTCCGCCGCGAACGCGATGACCCTTGCCGAAGGGCTTGCCGCGCACGACCTGCTGCGACCGGAGATCTCCGTGCAGCGAGCGGCGGACGTGCTCTTCACCGTCGTCTCACCCCAGGTGCATTCCATGCTTCGGCACGACTGCGGGTGGGACATCGACGAGTACCGCAACTGGGTCAAGGCGATGATCAGGGCAAGCCTGCTCCATTGACCCGGAACGCTCTGTGGTTTCATGGACACAGTAATCCATGGACACCGCCGTTTCACGACACGTCATTCCGTGGGACACCGCGCTCGGGATTCCCGGCGCGCTTCGGAGGGGGAATCTCGGTGCCGTACTTTGTCTTCGGTCTCGTCACTCTGCTGTTGTGGGTCTACTGCCTCGTCGACGTGATCACGCGGAACGAGTCGGATATTCGGCACTTGCCCAAGATGGTGTGGCTGCTGATCGTGCTGCTCCTGCCGACCGTCGGGTCGTTGGTCTGGTTGTTCGTGGGCCGCGGTGCAGGAGTCCGCAGATCGGGCACGACAGGCGGGTTCGGCGAGTACGAGCGCCCCGGCCGTCACGTGGCACAGAACCCGGACGACGACGAAGCGTTTCTCCGCCAGTGCCGCGAACGCGCCGAAGAGCAACGCCGTATCGCGCGACGTCGGAGGGAAGAGTCCGGCGAGCCCTGAGGCGGCGCAGCGGTTACGGAAGAAGGACGAACTTCCCCGCAGGATGGGGACCAGCGAGTTCGGTGTGAGCGCGTCCGGCCTCGGCCAGCCAGTATGTCCGGGCGACCCGCACCCTGAGGTCGCCGCGGTCCGCGAGATCGACGACCACCGATCGGAGGCGTCTTCGCACTCCTCGACTGGCGGGATTCTTGCCACCCACTCCGAGGAAGCCGGCGTCGACCGCACGCGGTACTGCCAGAGTCGTGACCATCCGGGACGGGTCGCGTACCGATGCGACGGACACGTCGACAGCCTCCTCGCCGCCGACCGTGTCGATGACGGCGTCCACGCCGTCCGGCGCGAGGACGCGGACGCGATCTGCAAGACCGTCTCCATAGGACACCGGGGTGGCGCCGAGCGACCGGACGTAGTCGTGATGGCCCGGCCGGGCTGTGCCGATCACCGTCGCGCCCCGGCCGCAGGCCACTTGGACGACGCACGACCCGACAGCGCCGGCCGCTCCGTGGACGAGAACCAGATCTCCCGAACCGACTTGGATGACGTCGAGTGTCTCGACTGCGGTCGTACCGGCCACCAGCAGCCCGGCGGCCTCGTTCCACGGCAGCGACGGCGGTTTGCGGACAACGGAATCGGCGCCGACGACGAGTCGATCCGCGTACGCCCCGTCGACCGGGTATGCGATCACTTCGTCACCGGGTGAGAGGGGTCCGTCCTGCCCCGTCGCATCCTCGCCGACCTCGACGATCACGCCGGCCGCCTCGGCACCGAGGTCCATCGGCAGGGAATCGGGATCGGTACCGAACGCGCCGCTGTACCGCTTGTAGTCGATGGGATTGACGCCGATCGCCCGGACTTCGATTGCGACCTCACCGCGCGCCGGCGGAACCGGGTCGACCTCCACGACAGTGAGGACCTCGGGTCCTCCGTAACCTCGGGCAATGACGCGTCGCGTCATGACCCTGGCAACTCGGCTACCGAAGTTCGGCTGAGCAGGGCCACCGGGTAGCGATCGAACAGGCTGGACAGCCGAACGTGGCCGGACTCTACGTCCTCGACGGTCAGCAGGTTCGTCCACGAACCCTCCGGTAACGTGAATCCGGTGTCGCCCCAGCCGCGTTCGCTGAGCCGGACGCTGTGCCGGGTCGCGAGAGCGATGACATCCTGGGCCGCACCGGATCGGCCTCGCGCGAAGCCGATCAGGTGGGCGGCCGCACTTCCCGAGGCGAACACCGGTGTGTACGTGTCGAAGCCTTCGGGACGTGTTCGGCGCAGCCTGAGTGCCGTACGAACAACGTGGAGCTTGGCTGCGCCGGTGGCGTCGACAGGAGGGAGGTCGAGTCCGTCGAGCGCGCGTCGGCGAACGTCGTAGTCCACCAGGCGCCGGTTGTCGGGGTCGACGAGCGAGTCTTCCCACAACTCGGTTCCCTGATAGACATCCGGGATCCCGGGTCCACAGAGCTGGAGCAGCTTCTGGCCCAGAGCGTCCGACCAACCGTGGGGTGCCAGCTGGGTGCAGATCGAACCGAGGGCGTTGCCGACGGCACCGTCGATCACCGTGTCCAGCCAGCGATGGAGATCGCGTTCGAATTCTTCGTCGACATCGTTCCAGGATGTGCGGGTGCCGGCTTCGCGGACCGCTTTCTCGGCGTAGGCGTGGATGCGATCGCGGAAGTCCGGAACGTCCGCGGCCGCCCGGCCGTCCACCGGCCAGACCCCGAACAGGTTCTGCCACAGAAACAATCCGAGGACCGGGTCGGGACTGGGGGCGATGCGTTCCCATTGTTCCACGCACTCGGCCCACAGGCTCGGCACCTGGGACAAGACACCGATACGTGCGCGGACATCCTCACCGCGCTTGGTGTCGTGGGTGGACAGGGTGGTCATCGCCCTCGGCCACCGCGTCGCCCGCCCGGCGAACGCCAGGTGGAACTCGGCGGGGGACACGCCCACCGTCGCGGGATCACCACCCACTTCCTGGAGCGAGACGAGGCGAGCGGTGCGATAGAACAGGCAGTCCTCGACGGATTTCGCCATGACCGCACCGCACACCTGGTGGAACCGCGTGGCCGCCTCACCCCCACGAATGAGGGCCGACGCCAAGGCCGCCAACGGCTCCGCCATGTGCGGCTCCTCGGCGACCACGCTCCCGATCACCCGGTGCGCCAGGCCGGCGAGGGGACTGTAGTCGGACCGGTACACGGGCATGGCCGCGACCACCGCGATGACCGCGTCTCGGACGTCCTCGACGACGTAGTCGCCGTCGGCTTCCCGAAGGATCGCCCGCACCAGCCGCCGGACCTCCGGAGCGAGCATCGTGCTCGCCACTTCACGCTTGATCTCGGGTTCACGCTGTCGAAGCCAGGCGCTGTCTCCCCGCTCTTCGGTCCGCGCCGCAGACAGCGCAGTCAGCGCGGGCGCCCCGGACGAATCGAGGAACACCCCACCCAGTTCGGCCAGCGCGTCGTATCCGGTGGTGCCGTCGATCGGCAGGTGATCGTCGAGTGGTTCCTCATGACCCAGGATCTTCTCGATCACGAGCCACCGATCCGGGCCGATCATGGCGCGGAGCCGGTCGAGGTAACCCGCCGGATCGGCCAGCCCGTCGGGATGGTCGATGCGCACACCGTCGACGAGGTCGTCCGCGATCCAGCTCTGCAGCTCGCGGTGTGAGGCGTCGAACACGCGTGGGTCCTCTTGCCGGATCCCGGCGAGATCACTGACCGCGAAGAACCGCCGGTAGCCGATGATTCCCGAGTTCCACGGGACCAGGCGATACGACTGCGCCTCGTGCACGGCCCGCGCGTCTTCCGAGTCGGTGCCCGGGGCGATCGGGAAGCGGTGTTCGTAGAACGCGAGCAACGGTTCTTCGCCTGTGCGGTCGATCGTGAGCGAGTCGAGGTCGGAGTCCGATCCCAGAACGGGGAGCGCCAGCTTCCCGTCCGCACCGTTGTCCGGCCGCCAGTCGATATCGAAGAAGTCGGCGTAGTCAGATCGCTGTCCGTGGGCGAGAACGTCCCACCACCAGGCATTCTCGCGGGGGTTGGCGACGCCCACGTGGTTGGGAACGAGATCGACGACGAGTCCCATTCCCCGCCGCCGTAGCTCCTCGGACAGGGCTGTGAGAGCCTCCCGACCACCGAGTGCCGGGGACACGGTCGTCACATCGGTCACGTCGTACCCGTGTGTCGAACCCTCGCTTGCGGTGAGGATCGGCGACAGGTAGACGTGCGAGACGCCGAGGTCGTCGAGATAGTCGGCGACCGCAGCGGCGTCCGTCAAAGTGAAGGCGTCGCCGCGCAACTGGAGCCGATAGGTCGCGGTAATCGTCGGATTCCCCATGCTTGCCCGGCCTCAGGCGGTCCGTCGCAGCACGACCAGCGAGCGCGCCTCGACCTCGAGCGGCTTCCCGGCCTCGATCACCGCATCGTTCGACCCCGTCGGCACCGCGGTGTCGAGCACCACGGTCCACTCGTTCGCGTAATCGGAGTTCGGCGTCGAGAACTCGATGGCCTCGTCGTGGGCGTTGAAACACATCAGGAACGAATCCCCGACGACCCGCTCGCCGCGATGATTGGGCTCCGGGATCCCCTCGCCGTTGAGGAACACGGCCAGCGACTTGCCGAACCCGCTGTCCCAGTCCGCCGGTGTCATCTCCTCACCGGACGGGGTGAGCCAGGCGATGTCCCGTGTCTGGTCCCCGCTGCGGATGGGGGTGCCATCGAAGAAACGTCGCCTGCGGAACACCGGGTTCTTGGCCCGCAGGTCGATCACTCGTTTGGTGAACTCGACGAGGTCGGCGTTGGTGTCGGCGAGCGACCAGTCCATCCACGACAATTCCGAATCCTGGCAGTACACATTGTTGTTGCCCTGCTGAGTCCGGCCCATCTCGTCGCCGTGCGCGATCATCGGAGTGCCCTGGCTGAGCATCAGGGTGGCCAGGATGTTGCGGCTCTGACGGCCACGGAGGTCGAGTACCTCGGGGTCGTCCGTCGGTCCCTCGACACCACAGTTCCACGAACGGTTGTGGCTTTCGCCGTCGTTGTTGTTCTCGCCGTTGGCCTCGTTGTGCTTCTCGTTGTAGGACACCAGGTCGCGCAAGGTGAATCCGTCGTGAGCGATGACGAAGTTGATGCTCGCACCGGGACGGCGGCCCGTCGCCTCGTAGAGGTCCGAGGAGCCGGTGAGGCGGGAGGCGAACTCGCCGAGGGTGGCGGGCTCCCCGCGCCAGTAGTCCCGAACCGTGTCACGGTACTTGCCGTTCCACTCGGTCCACAGTCCCGGAAAATTACCCACCTGGTAACCGCCCTCGCCGACGTCCCACGGCTCGGCGATGAGTTTCACCTGGCTGACGATCGGATCCTGCTGCACGAGGTCGAAGAAGGCGGACAGTCGATCGACGTCGTGCAGTTCCCGGGCCAGCGTGGACGCGAGGTCGAAACGGAAACCGTCGACGTGCATCTCGGTCACCCAGTAGCGCAGCGAATCCATGATCAGTTGCAGAGTGTGCGGATGGCGGGCGTTGAGGCTGTTGCCCGTTCCCGTGTAGTCCATGTAGTGCTCGGGGTCACCGTCGACGAGCCGGTAGTAGGCGGCGTTGTCGATGCCGCGGAAGCTGATCGTGGGGCCGAGATGGTTCCCCTCAGCCGTGTGGTTGTAGACGACGTCGAGAATCACCTCGATGCCGGCCTCGTGGAAAGCACGCACCATCGCCTTGAACTCGGACACCGCACCGCCGGGCTTCTCGGCGGACGAGTACCCCGTGTGGGGAGCGAGGAAACCGAAGGTGTTGTACCCCCAGTAGTTACGCAGACCTCTATCGAGCAGCGTCTGGTCGTGCATGAACTGGTGCACCGGCATCAATTCGATCGCGGTGACGCCGAGACCGACCAGATGATCGATGATCGCGGGATGGGCAAGACCGGCGTACGTGCCGCGGAGCTCCTCGGGCACATCGGGGTGCGTCGCGGTCATCCCCTTGACGTGGGCTTCGTAGATGACCGTCTCGTGATAGGGGCGTTTCGGCGCCCGGTCGGTGGCCCAGTCGAAGAACGGGTTGATCACAACGGTCGTCATGGTGTGACCCAGCGAATCGTGCCCGGGCAGGGGAGAACCGGGGTCGTCCTCGTTCTGCTCGGCGCCGCTCTGCTCATCGCTGCTCTGCGAGTCTTCGTCCCGGTCGCCGTCGGCCGCGGTAACGCCCTCGTCGGCGTCGGCGTCGGCGTCGGCGTCGGTGCCGGCTGCGGGGTCGGCGTCTTCCGCCGGCTCGGGCAGATCGATGTCGTACGAGAACAACGACCGATCCCCGTCGAACTCCCCGTCGAACGCCTTGCCGTACGGGTCGAGGAGCAATTTGCTGGGGTCGCAGCGATGGCCCGCCGCGGGATCCCACGGGCCGTGGATGCGATATCCGTACCGCTGTCCGGGTTCGACGGTCGGCAGATAGGCGTGCCAGACGTATCCGTCCACTTCGTCGAGACGCACCCTGGTCTCGGTTCCGTCCCGGGCGATGAGGCAGAGGTCGACCGCTTCCGCGACCTCGGAGAAGACCGCGAAATTCGTCCCTGCCCCGTCATAGGTGGCGCCCAGTGGGTAGGCCGTTCCGGGCCACACGGGGATGTGTGTGGTGCCGATCTCGTCACTCGCAGTCATGAGAAGAACATTAGCCCGCGGCGCCCGGGCGCTCAGCTCGAGGCGAGAGGGCTTCCGGCGCCGCGCGAGCTACTTGCCGCAGCTAGCATTCCGGCTGTGATGTTCCGCACGTCGTCCCCGGTGCACACGTAGGGAGGCATGGCGTAGATCAGGTTGCGGAACGGTCGAAGCCAGACCCCGGCGGCCACCGCGGCGTCGGTTGCCGCCTGCATGTCGACGGGGTCGGTGAGTTCGATGACGCCGATACCGCCGAGCACCCGCACATCCCGCACGCCGGGCAGGTCTCGGGCAGGAGCGAGGCCGGACTCGAGTCCGCGGTGCAGCGCCGCCACCTCGCCCCGCCAGTTGCGCGCGAGCAGCAATTCGACGGCGGCGACGGCGACAGCGCACGCGAGGGGATTGGCCATGAACGTGGGACCGTGCATCAGTCCACCGGCCTCCCCGGCGCTGATGGTCTCGGCCACCTCGGTGCTGCAGAGGGTGGCCCCGAGGGTGAGGTACCCGCCGGTGAGCGCCTTGCCGATACACATGACGTCCGGGCTGACACCCGCGTGATCGGCGGCGAACAGCTCACCGGTCCGGCCGAACCCTGTCGCGATCTCGTCGAAGACCAGCAAGAGTCCCTGCTCGTCGCAGATTCGTCGTAGTTCCGTCAGATAGCGGGAATCGTGGAAGCGCATACCGCCCGCACCCTGGACCACCGGCTCCACGATGACCGCCGCGAGCTCGTCGGCATGCGAGCGTGCGAGGCGCTCGAACTCGTCGACGTACTGCGGATCGAAGTCGCGTGGGGGCGGTCCTGCGAACACCTGCCGGGCGAGCACGTCCGTCCACAGCGAATGCATCCCGCCGTCGGGATCGCAGACGCTCATCGGGGCGAAGGTGTCACCGTGATAGCCGCCGCGCCAGGTCAGGAGCCGGTGCTTCTGCGGCTTGCCCCGGCTGCGCCAGTACTGCAGGCACATCTTCACGGCCACCTCGACCGACACCGAACCGGAGTCGGCGAGGAAGACCTTGTCGAGCCCGCCCGGCGTGATGTCGACGAGCAGCCGCGCCAGCCGCGCCGCAGGCTCGTGGGTGAGACCCCCGAACATGACGTGGCTCATCCGCCCCAGCTGCTCCGCGGCCGCGGCATCGAGAACGGGGTGGCGATAGCCGTGGACTGCCGCCCACCAGGAACTCATTCCGTCCACCAGTTCGCGCCCGTCCGCCAGGACGAGGCGTGTGCCCCTGGCCTCGGTCACGACCAGGGGGGTGGTGGAGGAGGGAAAGGCGCCGTAGGGATGCCACAGCAGCGAGGCGTCGAGGGACGTGATCTCTTCGGCGGACAGGCTGGGATGGGTCACGTTCGTGACCCTAGCCACTGGACGGAAAGGGGGCCCACCCGGGTTGAACACTGTTCAAGTCCCGTATCGTTCCGGAGGTGAGCAACGATCGCACCTTCTCCACGTGGCTCGACGACGTCGAGCATCGACGTCGCGCCGCCGGACTGCGCCGTGAGCTGCGTCCGCGGACGGCCGGAAGCGCACTCATCGACCTTGCCTCGAACGACTACCTGGGTCTCGTCCGTCATCCCGAGGTACTGCACGGAGCGATGACAGCTCTACGCAGATGGGGCGCGGGAGCGACGGGTTCTCGTCTGGTCACGGGATCGACCACCGAACACCAACTGCTGGAATCGGAACTCGCCGAGTTCGTGGGCGCAGAGGCCGGCTTGGTGTTCTCGTCCGGCTACACCGCCAACCTCGGGGCTGTGACCGCGCTGTCGGGGGCAGGGTCGTTGATCGTCAGTGACGCGGGCAGCCACGCCTCCCTCGTCGACGCCTGCCGGCTTTCCCGCGCCCGCGTCGTCGTCGCGCCGCACTCGGACATCGAGTTCCTCCGAGCCGCGCTGGCCACCCGGTCTGAAGAACGCGCCCTCGTCGTCACCGATTCGGTCTTCAGCGCTGACGGCGATCTGGCACCGCTCGTCGCGATGCACCAGGTGTGTCGCGACACCGGCGCCGTCCTCGTGGTCGACGAGGCCCACGGTGTCGGTGTGCGCGGCGAGGGCGGGCGGGGGCTGGTCCACGAGGTTGGGCTCGCAGGTGAACCGGACATCGTGATCACTGCGACACTGTCGAAGTCCCTCGCCAGCCAGGGCGGTGCAGTCCTCGCCTCCGAGAAGGTGCGCGCCCATCTGATTGACGCCGCCCGCACCTTCATCTTCGACACCGGCCTGGCGCCCGCCGCGGTAGGAGCCGCGAGGGCGGCGCTGTCGGTGCTGACACGCGAACCGCACCGCGCGGCTGCCGTGCTCGACCGCGCGCGAGACCTCGCGCGTTTCACCGGCGCCGCGACTCCGGAATCGGCCGTGGTGTCCGTGATCCTCGGTGATCCTCAGCGCGCGGTCGACGCGGCAGCCGCATGCCGGGAGCTGGGTGTGCATGTCGCGTGCTTCCGGCCGCCGTCGGTGCCGGAGGGCACGTCGCGACTGCGGCTCACTGCCCGGGCGACATTGGACGAAGAGGAATTGGCGCTGATCGAGACGGTGCTCACCAGCGTGGTGGCGGGAGCCTCGGCATGAGTGTGCTCATGGTGACGGGAACGTCGACCGATGTGGGTAAGACCGTCGTCACCGCCGCACTCGCTGCGACGGCTCAGGCCGCGGGCCGTTCCGTCGCCGTATGCAAACCGGCGCAGACGGGCGTCGCCCCGGGAGAACCGGGTGACCTCGCCGAGGTGACCCGGCTGTCCGGTGTCACCGCGGTGCGGGAACTCGCGCGTTATCCCGAGCCGCTCGCCCCCGACACCGCGGCCCGGCGGAGCGGTATGCCGCTGCTGCACTGCGCCGACGTAGTGGCGGCGGTCCGGGCGCTCGATGCCGGGCACGACCTCGTCCTCGTCGAAGGTGCCGGTGGTCTGCTGGTCCGGATGGGGGAGGCCGGGTTCACGCTCGTCGACGTTGCGCGTGCGCTCGATGCGCCGGTCGTCGTGGTCGCGGCCGCCGGGCTCGGCACCCTCAATCACACCGAACTGACCATCCGGGCCATCACCGGAGCCGGGCTGTCCTGCGCCGGCACGATCATCGGGTCGTGGCCCGATCACCCCGGGCTCGCCGAGCGCTGCAACCTCGTCGACCTGCCCGTCGTGACCGGAAGCGGCGTGGTCGGCAGTGTGCCCGCGGGTAGTGGCAGCCTCGACGCGGAGACGTTCTCCGCAGCAGCACCGGGATGGTTCGACAGCGGTTGGCGGACGTCGGTGCTCACCGGAGACTGGCTGACGGGACACTGATCGGGCGCACCGGCGAGCGATGCCGTGGTGCCGGGTCAGGACTCGGACAGCACCGACAATATGTTCCCGGCGGGGTCGGTGAACCAGGCGATGTCGGGGCCGTTGCCGCGCATGATCCCCTTGTCGTCCTGCTCGAAACCGTCGTACCGCAGGAAGTGCACCCCGCGTTCGGTCAGGGCGTCGACCGTCTTGTCGACGTCGTCGACGGCGAAGTTCGCGATGGTGTACGTCGCTGGTGTGTGGTCGGGTTTCGGGTAGATCAGCACCACTGGTCCGTTCGGCAGATGCAGTCCCAGTAAGCCCATCTCCTCTTCGGTCACCTCGAGTCCCAAGGTGGTGGTGTAGAAGGACTCGGCGGCGGCAATGTCGTTCACCGCGAATCCACTGAATCCTCGCGACTGGGCCAACACGTCGGTTCGCCCGCTTTCCTGTCGAGTGGTCATGACATCTCCGCTCGCGCACGCTCGCTGAGCTCGATGATCTGTACGTAGTTACCGTCCGGGTCGATCGCGGTGCCGAACCAGCTGCCGTCGCGATCTTCGAGGGGCGACAACCACGTGACACCCAGGTCGTCGAGACGCCCGGCGGCGGCGCGCGCATCGGCGACCTCCACGTTGAGCAGGATGCGTCCGGGTTCGGGGTTCGTGTCGCCGACATCCTCGCGGCGGTCGATCATGATGTAGAAACCGTCGAAGTCGAGTACGTCGTACCCCGGCTCGCCGGGCGTGCGATCAACCTTCGGTGAGAAGGCTGCGGCATACCAGTCCCGCAGTCGCTCAGGATGTGTGCTGGCGAGCAAGATGCTGCCGATGGCTGCGTCGGCCATGATTTCCTCCAGATGTTCGAGAGTGCGGTTGCCTTTCCGAAGGTATGGACTCGTGTGATCGCGGAAAGTCATCGCGGTGGGACTCGCCGGGCCGAAAAGCCGCCCGTATCCGGCGGGATGTCGGTAGTGTGATACGCGTCACGGGTTCATCCGTCTGGGTTGGGAGGGGTCCAATGTCGACCTCCGAAATGCTCGAATTGAATCGCACGATCAACCACCTCCGGCGGTGCGTCGGGTCGTTGCGTTCGATGTACGGCGACGCTGCACAGGTACGCCGGCTCAGTAACGATCTCGAGCGCCTCGAGATCGACGCCCAGGAACTCGACACGTCGCCGCCGCATGTCACGCGCCGCGAACCCGTCGAGCGGATCAAGATCCCCGACGTCCCCTATGACGCCTCGATGTGGGCGGGTGTCGACGACGAAGGTCTCGGCGGCTGCCACTACGAGCGCGGATGAGCGCGCCACCGAAAAATTCCGAAAATCTGGGTGTTGCGTCCCCGAGGCGTGCCCGAATCGCGGAACGGACACTACGCACCGACCGGTGGTGGCAGGCGCCGCTGCTGACCGCGCTCGGACTCGCGGCGTTCGTGATCTACGCGTCGATTCGTTCGTGGGTACGGACCGCCTACTTCACCGAGGAATACCACTACCTGACGCCGTTCTACTCACCCTGCCTGAGTGATTCGTGTGTGCCCGGGTCGAGTGACTTCGGAACTCCGATCGGCGAATTGCCGATGATCATTCCGCTCGGGTTCCTCGTGTTGCCCTTCCTCCTAGGGTTCCGGCTCACGTGCTACTACTACCGCAAGGCGTATTACCGCTCGATCTGGTTCTCGCCCCCGGCGTGTGCCGTGGCCGAACCCCACCGAACCTATACCGGTGAGACACGCCTTCCCCTGATCGTCCAGAACGTCCACCGATACTTCTTCTACGTCGCGGTGATCGTCTCGCTGATCAACACCTACGACGCCATCCGCGCGTTCCACGGTGCGGACGGGGGTTTCGGCATCGGGCTGGGCACACTCATCCTGGTCGGCAACGTCATCCTGCTCTGGGCGTACACCGTGTCCTGCCATTCATGCCGGCACGTCGTCGGCGGGCGGCTCACCCACTTCTCGAAGCACCCCGTCCGCTACTGGTTGTGGACCCAGGTGAGCAAGCTCAACGCGCGCCACATGCAGCTGGCCTGGACCACCCTCGCCACGCTGATGATCACGGACTTCTACGTGATGCTCGTGTCCAGTGGGACTCTGTCGGACTTGCGACTGATCAACTGACCGCGCATAGAAGCCGCCGAACACGAGGGGAGTGGAATGACGGAAGTCGAACGGCACCGGTACGACGTCGTGGTGATCGGTGCGGGTGGCGCCGGACTGCGAGCGGTCATCGAGGCACGCGAGCAAGGCCTGTCCGTCGCCGTCGTCTGTAAATCACTGTTCGGCAAGGCGCACACCGTGATGGCGGAGGGTGGCTGCGCGGCCGCGATGGGCAACGCGAACGACAAGGACACCTGGCAGACCCACTTCCAGGACACGATGCGTGGGGGGAAGTTCCTCAACAACTGGCGGATGGCCGAACTGCATGCGCGTGAGGCGCCCGACCGAGTCTGGGAACTCGAGACCTACGGGGCGTTGTTCGACCGCACCCCGGACGGGCGGATCAGCCAGCGCAACTTCGGGGGTCATACGTATCCGCGGCTGGCGCACGTCGGTGACCGCACCGGTCTCGAACTGATCCGGACGATGCAACAGAGGATCGTGTCGCTGCAGCAGGAAGATTTCGCCGCCACCGGCGACTACGAGGCGCGGGTCAAGATTTTCGCCGAATGCACCATCTCGGAACTGGTCAAGGATGGCGACCGCATCTCGGGTGCGTTCGGGTATTGGCGGGAAAGCGGCCGATTCATCCTCTTCGAGGCTCCTGCCGTGGTGATGGCGACAGGGGGGATCGGTAAGTCGTTCAAGGTCACCTCCAACTCCTGGGAGTACACCGGCGACGGACACGCTCTCGCACTGCGTGCGGGGGCCAACCTCATCAACATGGAATTCGTCCAATTCCACCCGACCGGAATGGTGTGGCCGCCGAGTGTCAAAGGCATCCTCGTCACAGAAGGCGTGCGCGGCGACGGCGGGGTCCTCAAGAACGCCGAGGGTGAACGGTTCATGTTCAGCTACATTCCCCCGGTCTTCAAGGGCCAGTACGCGGAGACGGAGGAGGAGGCCGACGGCTGGTACAAGGACTCCGACAACAATCGCCGTACCCCCGATCTGCTGCCCCGCGACGAGGTCGCGCGAGCCATCAATTCCGAAGTCAAAGCCGGGCGGCAGACACCGCACGGCGGTGTGTATCTCGACATCGCCTCCCGGATGCCCGCCGACGAGATCGTGCGCCGGCTCCCGTCGATGTACCACCAGTTCAAGGAACTCGCGGACGTCGACATCACCAAGGAACAGATGGAAGTCGGCCCCACCTGCCATTACGTCATGGGAGGCATCGAGGTCGACCCCGACAGCGGCGCGGCCAGTGTTCCGGGTCTCTTCGCGGCGGGGGAGTGCTCGGGCGGAATGCACGGGTCCAATCGACTCGGCGGAAATTCGCTCTCCGACCTCCTCGTCTTCGGACGTCGCGCCGGGCTGGGCGCCGCGACGTACGTGTCTTCGCTGACGGACCGGCCAACCGTGTCGGACGAAGCCGTCGATGCGGCCGCACGAATGTTGCTGTCGCCGTTCGACTCCGGGCAGGAGGGGGAAGCGGTCGAGAATCCGTATACCCTGCACACCGAGTTGCAACAGAATATGAACGACCTCGTGGGCATCATTCGCAAGGCCGACGAAATCGAGCGCGCGCTCGACAAGCTCGCCGATATCAAGAGCCGGATCGGTGCCGTCGTCGTGGAAGGGCACCGTCAGTTCAATCCCGGATGGCACCTTGCCGTCGACCTGCGCAACATGGTCCTCGTCAGCGAGTGCGTGGCGCGGGCGGCATTGACCCGCACCGAAAGTCGAGGTGGGCACACCCGGGACGACCACCCCGCCATGGATGCGCAATGGCGCAACACCCTGCTCGTCTGCAGTGTGGACGGCGACATGGCATCCCATCCCGATGCCGTGATCCCCGACGTGGTGGTCACGCGGGAGCAGCAGGAGCCGATGCGAGCAGACCTGCTGGAACTCTTCGAGGCCGACGAACTCGCCAAGTACTACACCGACGCGGAACTCGCCGGGCATCCCGGGAGAAAGGCCTGACATGGGGTACGACGCACAGTTCCGGGTCTGGCGCGGTGACGTCGACGGGGGCGCCCTGCAGGACTACTCGATTCCCGTCAACGAAGGCGAGGTGGTCCTCGACATCATCCACCGACTCCAGGCCACCCAGGCACCCGATCTTGCTGTCCGCTGGAACTGCAAGGCAGGTAAGTGCGGGTCGTGTTCGGCCGAGGTGAACGGTCGCCCCCGGTTGCTCTGCATGACGAGAATGTCCACCTTCACCCAGGACGAGGTGGTGACGGTAACGCCGCTGCGGACCTTCCCGGTGATCCGCGACCTCGTCACCGACGTGTCGTACAACTACCTGAAGGCACGAGAAGTTCCGTCGTTCACGCCTCCTCCCGGACTGGCGCCGGGTGAGTACCGGATGAAGCAGATCGACGTGGAACGGTCTCAGGAATTCCGTAAGTGCATCGAGTGCTTTCTGTGCCAGAACACCTGCCACGTCGTGCGCGATCACGAGGACAACAAGGCGGCGTTCTCGGGTCCGCGATACTTCATTCGCGTCGCGGAACTCGAAATGCACCCACTCGATACTGCTGACCGCCGCAATGCGTCCCAGGACGAGTTCGGACTCGGTCTGTGCAACATCACCAAGTGCTGCACCGAGGTGTGTCCCGAGGGAATCAAGATCACGGACAACGCCATCATCCCGATGAAGGAACGGGTGGTCGATCATCGATACGACCCGCTGGTGTGGTTGGGTAACAAGCTCTTTCGCCGGGGTTAGCGCCTCCCGGCCCCGTGAGTACTTATTAACATCCCGAGGTTGACAAGTACTCACAGGGGCGTCAGCGCACGGCGTGGAGGCTGCGAGCGGTCGGCGACTTCTCCACCGACTCGGGGTCGGGCGCGGTGCCGAGTAGACGGTCCGCCGTTCCTGTGGTGGTCACCGTGAACCAGTAGTGCTCGTTCTTGTAGTGATGGTGCCGGTGACTGCGCCAGATCGCCCGATAGAACCGGGATTTCGGCTTGTAATCGCTGTGGATCAGATAGTGCGTCCACTCGTACATCACGCCCAGAGCGCTCAGTGTGACGAGGAACGTCAGCCCCAGGCCGAGGCGCGGGAAAGCCAGCACGGACAGACCGGCGAGAACCGGAATGAGCCACGTCAGGGTCTGCCAGGGGATGAAGACCAAAGGCACGTCCCGGGGATCGACGTGGTGCTCGCGATGCTTACGGGCAAGCAGTGAGTCGACGGTCAGACCCAGGATTCTGCGGGGCTTCCAGTGCAGGATGCAGACGTGAATGCCCCATTCGGCGAACGGGAACAGCGCCAGCATCACCACCGGCAGGACGGCATCGCTCAGGTGCCAGTCGCCCACTACCAGTCGGGCCGCGACGGCGACCGCCAGCATGCCGCCGACCATCCACGGGGACGGGTGGCGCCGGAATTGATCGGCGGCCTCACGCAGGGTGAGTGACCGACGTCGGCGGCGATCTGCCGAAGAGTGTGTCGTCATGAGTGCTGCTCCTGTTGTTGGAGTTGGTCGATGGCGGTGGTCACCGCAGCAGTCCCGAGGTCGAGAAGAGTGGCGGCGACACCGGTGGCGATGTCCTCGTCGTGCGCGGCGACGGCTTCGGCGAGAGCGCGATAGAGGTCGGATCTCCCGACCTCGGCAACCATGACGCCGGCCATGGCCGTCATGGTCGGCTCATAGGCGTTGCGCAGGCTGTTGAAGATGAGCCGGAAGGCGATCGAATCGGCCGCGTCGACCACCCTCTCCCAGAATGTGAGGGCGTGCACCTGTTGCGAGACCGGATCGCTCGCGGCCGCCAGGGTCTCGGCCGCGTTCTGCACTGCGGCCGCCGCGTCGGGTGTCGCCCTGCTCGCGGCGAGTCGGGCCACCTGCGTGCCGATCATCCGGCGTGCCTCGAGGACGCTCCGCACGACCGGCCATTCGGGTTGTCCGTTCCGGATCAGCAGCTGCGACAGCAGTTCGGGCCCACCGTGCTGCCGAAAGTCGCGCACCGACGTCGCATCGCCCTGACGAACTTCGACGAGGCCGGCCTGCGCGAGCTTCTGGATCGCTTCGCGCACGGCCGGCCGGGACACGCCGAACGCCTCGGCGAGTCGCCGCTCGCTGGGCAGCGATTCGCCTGCGGCGAGGTCCCCGCCCAACACGCGTGCGGTGATCTGGTCGAAAACCTCGGTGGATGCGGACTTCCGCGCGATCGGCTCGAACATCATGCAGTCACGGTAAAGCGGACATAGGTAAGAGGTCAAGTGGTAAGACCAATTTCGGCCGAATGACGAGAGCCTGGTGACGCTGGGGTATGCGACTACGAGAAGGCCTGCCGGACGAACGGCGTGGTGTCGGGAAGGGACGCCGGCATGGTCTGCAGATGCCCGGTCGGGTAGGTGCGGTAGACGAAACTCTGCCCGTTGGCGGCAAGGTCGGCGGTCAACTTCCAGCTGAACGCTGCGGGGACGATGTCGTCGAGCAGTCCCTGGCCGATGAAGAGTGGCCGGTCGTATCCACGGACGGGAACTCCAAGGGTGCCCCGAATCGCGTCGAGGATGGCAGGGTCGTCGAGGTTTCGGGACATCAGTTGTCCGATGGTGACGCCCTGGAGCTGCGGCGCTGCGTCTTGGTAACAGAGTTCCTCGAGGCGGTCGAGCGCGGAGATGCCGAGGGGGCTGAGGTAACTGTCGATGTCGAGGTCGGGGCGAGATGCCCGTAGTCCGGCCAGGGCATACGCGACGAACACGGTGCTCCCGGTGAGGGGAAGGGGTGGGAAATTCGGACCCACCAGAGGTGCCAGCTGTTCGAGATTCGACGGCGCCCCGGTTGCGACCGTGCCGCGGAAATCGAGTTCGGGCGCATATCTGGTCGCCATCGATGCGGCGACCAGCGCTGCGTGTCCGCCCTGAGACTGTCCGAGCGCCAGCCAGCGGTTCGACAGTGACGGCGTCACGCTGCGAGCGGCGCGCACCATGTCGATCATGCTGTGCGCCTCGGTCGGACCGTCCAGATAGGGATGAACACCGGGTGTGCCGAGGCCCACGTAGTCGGTGGCCACCACGGCATATCCCTCGCGCAGCCAATGCTCGACGTATTGCCCGCCGAAGTTCCCGGTGGCGGTGGGAGCGCAAGCGTCCGCCAGTCCGACCGTTCCGTGCGCCCACGACACCACGGGCCACCCTTCAGGCGGCGGTCCGCCAGGTGGCAGAAATATCGCTCCGGTACTGAGCGCGGGCCGGTCCAACGGCCCAGTGGTCCAGTAGGTCAAGAATGAACCCGTGGTGGCACCCGGCGGCCACATCTGCTGCGGCACCGACGAGGACGCGACTACGTCACCCGGTGCGCCGACGGGTTGCGACGGGCTCGGAGCCGGACCGGCGAAAAGGGAGAAGGCCAGTACCGTCGCGACAACAATTGCGGCGCGGCGGCCGACTGTCGACCTCATCGTCACCCCCTGGCCTGACCAAGTAGCCACTCGGTCTCGGATGTGAGTGTGCCCACCCAGCTTTCGATTCGAGTGTGCCCACTCAGTGTGCCCGCTCAGGGGTGCTGCGCGGGGTCTTTCAGCCGTGCACGGATGCCGTCGACGAACAGCGAGAGTCCGAAGTCGAATCGGACCGCGGGATCACCGTCGAGGAGGTCGTCGTCGTAGGCGCCGATCTCCGATGCCGGGGCGTCGGGGGAGAGCGCAGCGCGGGTGAGGGCGCCGACGGATTCCATCTGTGCGCGCGACTGCTCGTCGACCGTGTGTCCGAGGACGTAGTAGAGGAGCGAGTACGACGCCAACTCGGCGTGCTCGCGGGAAAGTCCGGATCGCAGGCCGACGGCGGCGAACGTTTCCCGCACGCGGGAGTTGGTCATCCGCGAGGCGTAGGTCGCGGAGACGAGCTCGGCACCGTCGCGGTGCGACAGCAGGGCACCACGCAGGCGGTGGGCCAGCTCGATGAACTCCTCGTTCCAGCCGGTAGCCGTGGTGGGCGCGTCGACGTCTTCGAGGATCTTGTCGGCGAGAGCGCCGAGAAGGGTCTGCTTGTTGGGAAAGTGCCAGTACAGGGCGCCGGGTTGGACGCCGAGGGCGGTCGCGAGCCTCCGCATCGTGAGGTCGGCGAGGCCGAATTCGTCGAGGATGGCCAGTGCGCCGTCGAGTACGTCGCCGCGTCGCAATTGCACTGCTGTTCTCCTCAGGTATTCGGGCCTTGCTTTGACAGTATTCCATCACGGATCTAACCTGAACGCCGTTCAACTTGTACGGTGTTCAATTCTTACTCATGTCGATCCACGACGCGTGATCGGCCCGCTCTTCAGGAGATACGTGTGACGTCGGCCCCGGTACAGACAGACATTCTCGCCCTGGCGCGTGACCAGGTTCTCGAACGCGGGGAAGGGCTCACGCAGAGCCAGGTACTCGAGGTCCTGCAACTGCCGGACGAGCGGCTCGAGGAGTTGCTCGCGCTGGCGCACGACGTGCGGATGACATGGTGCGGTCCCGAGGTCGAGGTGGAGGGAATCATCAGCCTCAAGACCGGCGGCTGCCCCGAGGACTGCCACTTCTGCTCGCAGTCGGGCCTGTTCCAGTCGCCGGTGCGAGCCGCCTGGCTCGACATCCCCTCGCTCGTGGAGGCTGCCAAGCAGACCGCCAAGTCCGGCGCCACCGAGTTCTGCATCGTCGCTGCGGTCCGCGGACCCGACGAACGGCTGCTCGCCCAGGTAGCGGCCGGTATCGAGGCCATCCGCAACGAGGTCGACATCCAGATCGCCTGCTCGCTCGGCATGCTCACCCAGGAGCAGGTCGACCAGCTGGCCGCCATGGGTGTGCACCGGTACAACCACAATCTCGAGACTGCGAAGTCGCACTTCCCGAATGTGGTGACCACCCACTCGTGGGAGGAGCGGTGGAACACGCTGCGGATGGTTCGTGAGGCGGGCATGGAGGTGTGCTGCGGCGGCATCCTCGGGATGGGCGAGAGCCTCGAGCAGCGCGCGGAGTTCGCCGCGAATCTGGCCGAACTCGAACCCGACGAGGTTCCGCTGAACTTCCTCAACCCCCGTCCGGGCACGCCGTTCGGCGACCTCGAGGTGCTGCCCGCGAGCGAGGCGCTCAAGTCGGTGGCCGCCTTCCGGCTCGCGCTGCCACGCACCATCCTCCGCTTCGCCGGTGGTCGTGAAATCACCCTCGGCGACCTCGGCGCAAAACAGGGCATCCTCGGCGGAATCAACGCCGTCATCGTCGGCAACTACCTGACGACGCTGGGACGGCCCGCGGAACAGGACCTCGACCTGCTCGTCGACCTGCAGATGCCGATCAAGGCACTGAACGACACCTTGTGATGACCGGCACCGACGTTTCACCGGGCAGTGTCGCTGACGAGCGCGCTGCAGAGGAGCGGTACAACCCGTATACGGGCCGCCGAGTCGTTCCCGGAGTCGAGGACAGTGTCCCGACCGCGGCGCAGCTCGGGCTCGAACCGCCGCGCTTCTGCGAGTCGTGCGGTCGGCGCATGGTCGTACAGATCAGTCCCGACGGCTGGTGGGCAAAATGCTCACGCCACGGTGTGTTCGACTCGATCGGGCTCGCCCGGCGGTAGCGTCGTCGGTGTGACCAACTTCCCGCGCATCAGGCTTCGATCTGCCGCCGGAGTCGTCTGCGGAACGGTCGTGGCAAGTGCACTCGTGGGGGCGATATGGGGAGTGCTCGCGCCGGCAGAACACCTGTTGGTTGTTGCGCCCGACCGCGGCGTCACGCTGACGGGTGAGAGTGTGCACCGGTTCGATGCGATCGGCATGTTCGCGTGCGCGGGGCTGGTCGTGGGCATCCTCGCCGCGGTTGCGGCGTGGACGGCGCGGCGGAGTCGTGGTCCGGTAGCTGTCGCGGCTGTCCTCGCCGGCAACATCGTCGGAGCGGGTGTCATGGCACTCGCCGGACTCGGCGTCGCTGCACTGCGGTTTCCCGGCGACGACGTGTCGACGCCCGGAACGATCGTCGCGACGGCACCGGGGATCGGGACGCTGCTCGTGCTGGTGTTCCAGCCGCTGGCTGCCTGCGTCGTGACGTTGGTACTCGCCGCGCTCAACCCATTCGACGACCTCGGAATCAGCGATTCCCCGGTCGAGCTCGACGAATGGGACGAGCGCGACGCGACACTTACTTCATGACCGAGGTTCGCATCCGGACGTCCCCGAGGAGACGCCCACTGGCGAGAGCGCCGATGCGGCGAGTCGCGAACCGGGTGCTGACGGACGACACCCAGTTCATCAGCCCGGATACGACGCTCGGTGGTGTGCTGCGCCGATCCAGCGCGCGCAGTGCTGTCGTCACCACCTGATCCGCGGTCTGCATGCGGCCGACGGCGGCGTCCTCCGAACCGACGACGTCGAAGAATTCGGTGCGGGTAGGGCCCGGGCAGACGGCGAGCACGGTGAGGCCCGTGCCTCGCGCCTCTGCCCACAATGCCTCCGTGAAACTCAGTACGAACGCTTTGGTCGCCCCGTACACGGCCATGCCGGGAGTCGGCTGGAACGCGGCGGTGCTCGCCACGTTCACGAGAGCTCCGCGTCCCCGCAGCAGGTCGGGCAGGAACGTGTGCGACAGCTCGACGAGGGTGGTGACGTTGAGCTGTATCTCGGCGGTGAGGCGCTCGAGTTCGGCGGACGCGAAGTCTCCGTGCGTCCCGAATCCCGCGTTGTTGATCAGTGAATCGATGCGGATGTCGCGGGCAGTCAATTCGGTGCGCAGCCGCTCACCGGCGCCGGGAGTGGCGAGGTCGAACGGGATCACGGTGACCGACACGTGATGCGCGGTGCGGAGTTCGGTGGCGAGTTGTTCGAGCCGATCGACGCGGCGGGCGACGAGGACGAGATCTGCACCCCGCTCGGCGAACCGGCGGGCAAATTCGGCACCGAGGCCCGCGCTCGCGCCAGTGATGAGGACGGTGGTTCCGGATACGTCGAAGGACATGTCAGCTCCTAGCGGTGGGGTGACCTCGAATGTAGTCAGTGACATCTATGTAGTCAATGACAACATTTGGTTAGACTTACGGCATGCCCGTCGCCGAACAGCCGTATCACCACGGGAGTCTTCGCCAGGTGCTGCTCGCGCGCGCCGAGAGCACGCTCGAGCAGGACGGCGTCGACGGCATCTCCCTCCGCCGGCTCGCCCGTGAGGCCGGCGTCAGCCACGCCGCACCCAGCAAACACTTCCGGGACCGTCAGGCCCTGCTCGACGCACTCGCAGAGTCCGGATTCGTGCGGCTCACCGCCGCTCTCGAACGCGCCGTCGAGGAGGCCGATCCCCACGCCCGGGCCCGCTTCGGCGCGCTCGCCGGCGCCTACGTGAGCTTTGCCCTTGCCCACCGCGAGTTGCTGGCGCTGATGTACGGCAACAAGCACGCGCCCGGCGCCGCTCCTCAGGTGGTGGCGGCCGGTCACGCCGCGATGGACCTCACGGTCCGGATCGTCACCGAAGCCCAGGCCGCCGGCGACATCGGGGGCGGGGACGGGTCCCGCATCGCCCTCGTCGCGTTTGCGACATTCCACGGAATTGCCACCCTCGCCGCCGGGGGGATGCTCGACGGCGCGCCGGTGGACGAGGTCGTCACCGCCGCATCGGACACGTTCTGGCGGGGGCTCGGACCGAGGGCCGAGGCCGACTCGCGGTGACGTCGTAGGTCCTGATCGCAAGCGGGTCAGGCCGGCGGTCGAAGCGCCGCGAATTCGTCGGTAACCCGCAAAGTGGAGTCGGTGAACCGGTAGAGCGCGGCGGGGCGTCCTCCGGTGCGGCCCGACGGCGCGGTGTTACCGGTGGGCGTCAGGACCCCGCGCCGCCCGAGGACGCGTTGCAGATTGGTGGCGTCCACCTGGTAGCCGAGTGCTGCACAGTAGATTTCGCGCAGCGTCGACATGGAGAATTCGCCGGGCGCCAGCCCGAACGCGATGTTGGTGTAGGAGAGCTTGGCGGCCAGGCGTGTACGCGCATGCTGCACGACGGTGCCGTGGTCGAACGCCATCTCGGGCAATTCCGAGACCGGATGCCACGCAGTGTCCGGAGGGAGGGTCGGATCGGCGGGGAGGGGAACGAGCCCGAGGAAGGTCGAGGCGATGGTGCGAGGCCCGGGGACGCGATGTGGATCGCTGAACACGGACAGCTGTTCGAGGTGTGACACCTCCCGCACGTCCACCTTCTCCGCGAGTTGCCGCCGGGCGGAGGTGGTGAGGTCTTCGTCTTCACCCAGCAGGCCGCCCGGAAGCGACCAGGCGCCCGCCTGAGGGTCGAGGGCGCGTTGCCACAACAACACGGCGAGTTCGCCGGCGCCGGTCGCGTGACGCGCATCACCGGGGTGACCTGCGCATATGCGATCGGCGAAGTGGCGAACCTGGAACACCGCGGTGAGCACCTCGTGCCTGGTGTTACTATGGGGCATGTTTTCGATCCTAAGTCGAAAACCTCGATTTAGGAATTCGGGCCAGCCCGCCCGAGTCCACGGTGAAGGAGCAGCCATGACGACCAACACGTTGTGGGCGGGAACGCACCCGCAGATTCAGGACGGTCCCGGCGGTTACGGGGGTGTCGAGGCGAGCGAGGAGTGGGCTGCCGAAATCAAACGGCTGGCGCGTGAGCGGGGGGCAACCCTGCTGGCGCACAACTACCAGTTGCCCGCCATCCAGGACGTCGCCGACCACGTGGGTGACTCCCTCGCGCTCTCGCGCATCGCGGCGGAGGCGCCCGAGGACACGATCGTGTTCTGCGGTGTGCACTTCATGGCCGAGACGGCGAAGATACTCAGCCCGGCCAAGACCGTGCTGATCCCCGACGAGCGCGCGGGGTGCTCGCTTGCGGACTCGATCAACGCCGATCAGTTGCGGGAATGGAAGGCCGAATTCCCGGACGCAGTGGTCGTCTCGTACGTCAACACCACCGCCGAGGTGAAGGGACTGACGGACATCTGCTGCACGTCGTCCAACGCCGTCGACGTGGTGGCGTCGATCGACCCGGACCGTGAGGTGCTCTTCCTGCCCGACCAGTTCCTCGGCGCACACGTCAAGCGCGTCACCGGGCGCAAGAACATGCAGATCTGGGCGGGTGAATGCCACGTCCACGCCGGCATCAACGGCGACGAACTCACCGCCCAGGCGAAGGCGCACCCCGGAGCCGAGCTGTTCGTCCACCCGGAGTGCGGCTGCGCCACCTCGGCTCTGTACCTGGCGGGAGAAGGGTTCGTCCCCGAGGACAAGGTGAAGATCCTGTCGACGGGTGGCATGCTCGACGCCGCACGAGCGACCGGCGCCAAGCAGGTTCTCGTCGCGACCGAGGTCGGGATGCTGCACCAGCTGCGCAAGGCGGCGCCGGACGTCGACTTCCAGGCTGTCAACGACCGCGCTTCCTGCCCGTACATGAAGATGATCACCCCCGCGGCGCTCCTCCGGTGCCTGCTCGAAGGCAAGGACGAGGTTCACGTCGATCTCGAGACTGCCGAGCGTGCCCGTAAGTCGGTGCAGCGCATGATCGAGATCGGAAACCCTGGCGGCGGCGAGTGAGCAGCCCGGCCCGGGGGATCTCCTGGGAGGAGCACGCCGACCTGGTCGTGGTGGGTGGTGGGGTGGCCGGACTGACGGCCGCTCGTACCGCCTCCCTGCGAGGGCTGAGGGTCCTCACCGTCAGCAAGGGCGGTCCCACGGACACGGCGACCCAGTATGCGCAGGGCGGGATCGCGGTGGTGGGTGATGCGCTCACCGACTCGGTGGCCTCACACGTGGCGGACACCTGCGAGGCCGGAGTCGGCCTCTGCGACGAAGACGCCGTGCGGTCGATCGTGGCCGGTGGTCGCGATGCGGTCGCCGCCCTCACCGACCTGGGGGCGGTGTTCGATCGTGGACGCGACGGCGTCGTCTCCCGCACCCGTGAGGGTGGGCACAGCACCCGCAGGATCATCCATGCCGGCGGCGATGCCACGGGGGCCGAGGTGCAACGGGCGCTGGGCGCCGCAGGTCTGCCCGTACTCTTCGGCGCGTCCGCGGTGCGCGTCGTCACCGACGCACGCGGGGTCACGGGTCTGCTCGTCGATGCACCGAATGGCCTCGGCGTGATCCACACGCCCGCCATCGTCCTGGCAACGGGCGGACTCGGTCAGCTGTACGCGTGCAGCACCAACCCACCCGGCGCGACCGCGGACGGCATCGCGCTGGCGTTGGATGCGGGCGCAGCGGTGGCTGACCTCGAATTCGTGCAGTTCCACCCGACCGTCCTGTTCACCCCGGGCGGAGTCGGGCGGCGTCCGCTCATCAGTGAGGCCGTTCGAGGGGAGGGGGCACGGCTCGTCGACGCGAACGGCGATTCGGTGACCGAGGGCGTCCATGCCCGCGGTGATCTCGCTCCCCGAGACGTCGTCTCCCGGGCAATCGCCTCCCGGCTGCGGGCACTGGGGCACGACCACGTCTACCTCGACGCCCGGCAGCTACCGGGGTTCGCCGAGCGTTTCCCAACGGTGACGGCGTCTTGCCTGCAAGCCGGGATCGATCCCCGCGAGCACCTGATTCCGGTGGCACCGGCCGCGCATTACTCGTGCGGCGGTGTGGTCACCGACGTCTCCGGACGTACCGAGGTGCCGGGCCTCTACGCCGCCGGTGAAGTGGCGCGCACCGGGCTGCACGGAGCCAACAGGTTGGCGTCGAACAGTCTGCTCGAGGGTCTCGTGGTCGGTGAACGTGTCGGTGTCGCGGCGGCCGAGCGTGCCGGTCTGCGCGTGGAGGTGACGGACACGGTCCGGCCGGGACTGTCGTACGCGTCTCGTGAACTGGTGCAGCAGGTGATGACCGCGCACGCCTCTGTGGTTCGCGACGGAGCGGGCCTCGCGTCGGCGGCGGTTGCGCTCGCCGACGCACCCCGAAGTATTCCCGACGGCCCGACCGAACTCGAGGATGCCGCGCTCACCACCACGGCGTCTGCCCTGGTGCTCGCTGCAGGTGCGCGAACCGAGAGCCGGGGCTGCCACACCCGCAGCGACTATCCGGAGTCCAGCGAACAGTGGCGGCGGAGCACGCACATCCGCTCCCGGGACGGCGAACTCGAACTGCTCGAACCCCAACTGACAGGAGTGCTGTGATGTCCGGCCATGTCCTTCCAGACGGTCTCGACGCGGACGAAGTGCGGGCACTCGTGCGACTCGCGCTCGACGAGGACCTGCGGTACGGCCCGGACGTGACGTCGACGTCGACGGTCCCGGCGGACGCGGTGGCCAAGGCGTCGGTCGTGTCCCGCGCGCACGGCACCGTGGCTGGTCTCGATGTGGGCCTTCTGGTGCTCGACGAGGTGATCGGTGAGGGCAGCTACCAGGTGCTCGAGCGCGTTGCCGACGGCACCCGTGTGAGCCCCGGGCAACCGGTTCTGAGCGTGTCCGCCCCTACGCGAGCGCTGCTCACTGCCGAGCGGACCATGCTGAATCTGGTGTGCCACCTCTCGGGGATCGCCACCGCGACGGCGGCGTGGGTGGACGCGGTCGACGGAACCGGGACGCGGATCAGGGACAGCCGCAAGACGCTGCCCGGGTTGCGTTCGCTGCAGAAATACGCGGTCCGCGTCGGTGGTGGCGTCAATCACCGGATGGGGCTCGGGGACGCGGCGCTGATCAAGGACAACCACGTCGCCGCAGCAGGCTCGGTGGTGGCGGCGCTGCGGGCGGTGCGTGCGGCGGCCCCGGACATCGAGTGTGAGGTCGAGGTCGACAGCCTCGAGCAGCTCGACGAGGTACTGGCCGAAAACGTCGAACTCGTCCTCCTCGACAACTTCCCGCTGTGGCAGACGCAGATCGCCGTGCAGCGCCGCGACGCGAAGGCGCCCGGCACCAAGCTGGAGTCCTCCGGAGGTCTCACGCTCGACGTAGCGGCGGACTACGCCGGCACGGGCGTCGACTATCTCGCGGTCGGGGCTCTCACCCACTCCGTCACAGTGCTGGATCTCGGGCTCGACATGTAACGCCTCGTGAGTACTTGTTCACCGCGGGCGGTGAACAAGTACTCACGGGTCAGGGCGGGTCGATGCAGCTGGTGGGCAGATCCACCAGTGAACAGAATCCCGGTTTCCGTGCCGGGACGTAGCTGTCCGGCAGCCCTGCCACGATGATGTCGCGGTAGGTTGCGACCGCATCTGTGGGGCGGCGGGTGAGGGTCGGATCGGTAAGCGCGTCGACGGTGTAGAGACCGAACCGGGGCCGGTACGTTCCCCACTCGTAATTGTCGGTGATCGACCAGTAGTTGTAGCCGATGACCGGTGCTCCGTCCAGCCGGGCGCGTTCCATCCAATAGATGTGGTCGCGGAGGTGATCCGACCGGGTGTACCCGTCCGGTCGCGGTTGGCCGTTGTCGGTCGGCATACCGTTCTCCACGACGTACAACGGCAGTCCGGGGAACTTGCGGGTGTAGCGCATCAGCGCGGAGTAGATGCTGTCCGGTTGCGGATCGATGCGGTAGAAGTCGTCGGTGATCGCGTTGACGGCGGTGACGTTGTCGAGAGCGAGTCCGTAGTAGTAGTCGACCCCGAGGAAGTCGAGCTTCTCGCGAACCCGGTCCACGAACATCGCATCCACGGCGTCGGTGGCGGCCGGGATGTAGGAGAGATTGCTGCTGACGCGGGCGTCCGGGTCGTACTCGTGAATCAGGTCGTAGGCGCGGCGGTGCACCTCGACCAGGCGGTCGAGCATCTGGGGACCCTGAGCGGCGGTGACGCCGCCGAATGTCAGTTCCTTCTGCAGATACACGGTCGGTTCGTTGATGGTGATCCAGAGAGCGCCCGACCCGGAGTAGCGGGGTACGACCCTGCGGGCGTACTCGAGCCAGTGGTCGACCGTCGCCTGATTCGCCCACCCACCCTTGTCTGCGACCCAGCCCGGATACACCCAGTGGTCGAGGGTGATCATCGGTGTCATCCCTCGGCCGGTGATCTCCCGGACGACGTCGTCGTAGTACCGGAGTTCGGTGTCGTCCCAGGAGCCGGGCGACGGCTGTACCCGCGCCCATTCGATGCCGAAGCGGAACACGTCGACACCGAGATCTGCCGCGCGGGCGATGTCCTCGCGGTAGCGGTGACGGAAGTCGACCGAGTCGCCGATTGCATCGTCGGTCCTGCCCGACGCCGCGTAGCGCGCCCAGTTGCTGTCGGGCGACGAACCCTCCGATTGGAAGCCGGAAGTGGCGACGCCCCAGAGGAACTCGTCCGGTAGCGGTTCGGCGCCCGATGTGGCCGGGCACGTCACGAAGCACAGGAGAAGCGCGGCGGCGCCCAGGAGAGTCGACGGAGTCCGCATCGGCCGAAGAGTAACCGAAATGCTGTGTCGAGTCCGTCGATTTGGGGGATACTCGTCAGTAGGACTACCCGCCAGTAGGAGGCGCGTCATGGTCGACACATCAGCTCCGAAGGTCACCGAGGAAGAAGCACGAGCTGTAGCGGAGGAGGCGAGGGAATCCGGTTGGGACAAACCCTCATTCGCAAAGGAACTGTTTCTGGGACGGTTCCGGCTGGATCTGGTTCACCCGTTTCCCCGGCCCGCGGCCGAGGACGCTGCCAAAGCCGACGAATTCCTGACTCGTCTCCGCGCCCACTGCGAGGAGATGGACGGCAGCGTCATCGAATCCCAGTCGCGAATCCCCGACGAGTACGTTCGCGGCCTCGCCGACCTGGGATGTTTCGGGCTGAAGATCTCCGAGGAGTACGGCGGACTCGGGCTTTCCCAGGTCGCCTACAACCGGGCGTTGATGCTGGTCGCGTCGGTGCACCCCAGCCTCGGCGCACTCCTGTCGGCGCACCAGTCGATCGGGGTACCGGAGCCGCTCAAGCTCGCCGGCACACCCGAGCAGAAAGCCGAGTTCCTGCCGCGGTGTGCCCGAGGTGCCATCTCCGCGTTTCTCCTCACCGAACCGGACGTCGGTTCCGACCCGGCCAGGCTGGCGTCGTCGGCGACTCCCATCGAAGGCGGGGCGGCCTACGAACTGGACGGCGTGAAGCTGTGGACGACCAACGGCGTCGTCGCGGAACTGCTCGTCGTCATGGCACGGGTTCCGAAGAGTGAGGGTCACCGCGGCGGGATCTCGGCGTTCGTCGTCGAGGCCGACACCCCGGGCATCACCGTGGAACGGCGCAATGCCTTCATGGGGCTACGCGGGATCGAGAACGGCGTGACCCGCATGTACAAGGTTCGCGTTCCCAAAGAAAATCTCATCGGGCGGGAAGGCGACGGACTCAAGATCGCGCTCACCACACTGAACGCCGGCCGGCTCGCGATACCCGCAATGTGCGCCGGCGCCGGCAAATGGTCGCTGAAGATCGCCAGGGAATGGTCCGGTGTCCGGGTGCAGTGGGGCAAGCCGGTCGGTGAGCACGCGGCCGTCGCCAACAAGTTGTCATTCATGGCCGCCACCACCTACGCCCTCGAAGCCGTGGTGGACCTGTCGGCACAGATGAACGACGAGGGCCGCAACGACATCCGGATCGAGGCGGCGCTCGCCAAGCTGTGGTCGTCCGAGATGGCCTGCGTTCTCTCCGACGAGCTCATTCAGGTGCGCGGCGGTCGGGGATACGAGACTGCGGCGTCACTGGCGGCCCGAGGAGAACGGGCAGTTCCCGCTGAGCAACTCGACCGAGATCTGCGCATCAACAGGATCTTCGAGGGCTCGAGCGAAATCATGCGTCTGCTCGTCGCCCGCGAGGCCGTCGACGCCCATCTCACGGCGGCAGGCGATCTCGCGGACCCCCACGCCGACACCGGCGCGAAGGCCCGGGCGGCCGCCAAGGCGAGTGGCTTCTACGCGAAGTGGTTGCCGCAGCTCGTCGCCGGCAAGGGGCAGATGCCGATGGCATACGGGGACTTCGGCATTCTGGCCAAGCATCTGCGCTTCGTCGAGCGGCATTCCCGCAAACTGGCCCGCTCCACGTTCTACGGCATGGCCCGCTGGCAGGCGGCGCTCGAGAAGCAGCAGGGATTCCTCGGCCGGGTGGTGGACATCGGCGCAGAACTGTTCGCGATGTCGGCCAGCTGTGTCAAAGCGGAGATGCAGCGCGAGGAGAACGAAGCCGAGGGAGCCGCGGCCTACGAACTCGCCGACGTGTTCTGCCGGCAGGCCGCACTCCGTGTGGAGAAACTGTTCGACGGGTTGTGGCACAACACCGACGATGTCGATCGGCAGGTCGCGCATTCCCTTCTCGAAGGACGGTATGCGTGGCTCGAACGAGGAGTGGTCGACCCCAGCGAGGGCACCGGTCCGTGGATCACCGAATGGACGCCCGGCGCGTCCACCGAAGAGAATCTCGCCAGGAGGTTCGTCGAATCCACTCGTCTCTGACGGCAGCATGCCACGACACTGACCCCCGGGCTGCCACGACTCCGACCCGGGGGGTGCCACGACCTCGCGTAACGGGTGGAACTGAGGTCGACTCTTGCCGTCTTCACGGTCGGCCTCGTCGTGCGACCGACGGTCGGCAATGTCTTCCGCCTATGGACGAAACTGCTGTCGAACTGGGCCATTGAGGTCCGTCCGGGGGTGGTTTAACGTGGAGGTGCGGGCCGTATCCCGTCGGGTCGAGACTGGGCATTCCGGGATACGACTCGCCGGGGGGCACAGATGACGAAGTCGCGCGGCAGGCCCGCCGATTCGAAGTTCGGTGTGAGCCGGCCCGAGAATTTCTCTGCGCGCGATCTCCATCGACCGGACGAGCGGGATCTGCCGGCCCGGCTCGCAGCGGCAGCCACCGACCGGTGAAAACGCGGTACGCCTATCCTGGATAATCGGTGCAGAGCTCTGTTCTCCATAGGACAGCCAGCTCGTCAGTGACCTGCCGGCTCATCCGTGACCTGCGTGTCAGTGACACCGTGTCCCGCCAGTCGCAGAGAGGACCTCTCATGCTCGCCCGCACCGACCTTCGTGGTCGTACCCCTTCCACGGCCGAACTTCGTGCCGCACTTCCTCGAGGTGGAGTGGATGTGGATGCGGTGCTGCATCAGGTTCGCCCCGTGGTCGACGCCGTGCGCGAGCGTGGCGCCGCTGCCGCCCTCGACTTCAGCGAGCAGTTCGACGGCGTCCGGCCTGCGCAGATACGTGTCCCGCAGGCAGAACTCGACCGTGCGCTCGCTGAACTCGATCCCGCAGTCCGGGCGGCTCTCGAAGTCGCGATCGAACGCACCCGCAAGGTGCACGCCGACCAGCGCCGCAAGGACACCACTACCCAGGTAGTCCCCGGCGGCACCGTCACCGAGCGGTGGGTGCCCGTCGACCGGGTAGGCCTCTACGTGCCCGGCGGCAACGCCGTCTACCCGTCCAGTGTCGTCATGAACGTCGTGCCGGCGCAGGCCGCCGGTGTGCGGTCTCTCGTGGTGGCCTCCCCGCCCCAGGCGGAGTTCGGCGGACTCCCGCACCCGACCATCCTCGCGGCGGCGGCGTTGCTGGGCGTCGACGAGGTCTGGGCCGTCGGCGGCGGGCAGGCTGTCGCCCTGCTCACCTACGGCGGCACCGACACGGACGGCGCCGAACTCGCCCCCGTCGACCTGATCACCGGTCCCGGCAACATCTACGTCACGGCGGCCAAGCGCCTGTGCCGTGGCCTCGTCGGCATCGACGCCGAGGCCGGACCCACCGAGATCGCGATCCTCGCCGACCACACGGCAGACGCGGTGCACGTCGCGGCAGACATGATCAGCCAGGCCGAGCACGACGTGATGGCGGCGAGCGTGCTCGTCACCACCAGCATCGAGCTCGCCGACGCCGTCGACACGGCGCTGGCCGCGCAACTGGAGATCACCAAGCACAAGGAGCGCGTCACTGCCGCGCTGTCCGGCACGCAGTCGGGCACCGTCCTGGTCTCCGATGTCGAGGCGGGACTGCGGGTGGTCAACGCCTACGCCGCCGAGCACCTCGAGATCCAGACCGAGAACGCCACTGCCGTCGCCGCGAAGGTGACCAGTGCGGGTGCGGTGTTCGTCGGGCCGTGGGCGCCGGTCAGCCTCGGCGACTACTGCGCCGGATCCAACCACGTCCTGCCCACCGCGGGCTGCGCCCGGCACTCCTCGGGTCTGAGCGTGCAAACGTTCCTGCGGGGCATCCACGTGGTCGACTACTCGGAATCCGCGCTGAAGGAGGTCTCCGGCCACGTCATCACCCTCGCCAACGCCGAGGACCTCCCCGCACACGGTGAGGCTGTCCGGCTGCGTTTCGAGGCCTTGCGGTGACCGCGGCGAACGTGCCGGGTTCGTCCATCGGCGTGGACGCGCTGCCGATCCGGGAGAGTCTGCGCGGCAAGTCGGCGTACGGCGCACCGCAGCTCACCGTGCCGGTGCAGCTGAACACCAACGAGAACCCGCACCCGCCCACGCAGGCGCTCGTCGACGACGTCGCGGAATCCGTGCGGGAGGCGGCGCGGGAACTGCACCGCTACCCGGACCGCGACGCGGTGGCGCTGCGCACCGATCTCGCCGCCTACCTCGCCGGCCAGACGAGTGTGCCGGTCACTGTCGACAACGTCTGGGCGGCCAACGGCTCGAACGAGATCCTGCAGCAGCTGCTGCAGGCGTTCGGAGGTCCCGGGCGTAGCGCGATGGGATTCGTACCGTCGTACTCGATGCACCCCATCATCGCGGACGGAACGCAGACGGACTGGTTGCCGATCTTCCGCCGCGCCGATTTCGCCCTCGACGTCGACGCTGCGGTGGAGGCGATTCGGGCACGCCGTCCCGACGTCGTGTTCGTCACCAGCCCCAACAATCCGACGGGGCACAGCGTCGGCATCGCGGAACTGCGCCGGGTCCTCGACGCCGCGCCGGGCGTCGTGATCGTCGACGAGGCTTACGCCGAATTCTCCGACGCCCCCAGCGCCCTGACGTTGATCGACGAGTATCCGTCGAAGATCGTCGTGTCGCGGACGATGAGCAAGGCGTTCGCGTTCGCCGGCGGCCGGCTCGGATACCTTGCCGCCGCACCGGCATTCATCGAGGCGCTGCTTCTGGTCCGGTTGCCGTATCACCTGTCGGTGGTCACGCAGGCCGCCGCCCGCGCGGCGCTGCGGCACGCGAACGAGACACTCGGCAGCGTGCACGCGCTCGCCACGGAACGGGTGCGTGTGTCGAAGGCATTGGAGGACACGGGGTTCCGTGTCATCCCCAGCGACGCCAACTTCATCCTGTTCGGTGAGTTCACCGACAGCGCCCACGCCTGGCAGGCCTACCTCGACCGCGGAGTCCTCATCCGGGACGTCGGGATCCCCGGATACCTGCGTGCCACCGTCGGACTGGCCTCCGAGAACGACGCCTTCATCGTGGCGAGCGACGCGATCGCCGCCACCGAACTCACGACCTCAGGAGACCGAGGATGACCGACCGCATCGCCAAGGTGGAGCGCACCACCAAGGAATCCAGCATCACCGTCGAACTGAACCTCGACGGAACCGGCATCGTCGACATCTCGACGGGTGTCCCGTTCTTCGATCACATGCTGACCGCGCTCGGCTCCCATGCCAGCTTCGACCTCAGTGTTCAGGCGCAAGGTGACGTCGAGATCGAGGCGCACCACACGGTGGAAGACACGTCGATCGTGCTCGGCCAGGCCCTGGCTCAGGCGCTCGGCGACAAGAAGGGCATCCGGCGGTTCGGTGACGCGTTCATTCCCATGGACGAGACGCTCGCCCACGCGTCGGTCGACGTGTCGGGGCGGCCGTACTGCGTCCACACCGGCGAACCGGAACACCTGCTGCATGCTGTCATCGGCGGTTATCCCGGAGTTCCCTACGCGACCGTGATCAATCGGCACGTGTTCGAGTCGATCGCACTCAACGCCCGGATCGCACTGCACGTGCGGGTGCTCTACGGCCGCGACCAGCATCACATCACCGAGGCCGAGTTCAAGGCCGTCGCCCGCGCCCTGCGGGAGGCCGTCGAACCCGATCCCCGGGTGTCCGGGGTGCCGTCGACCAAGGGCAGCCTGTGATCGGGTCGCCTTCGTGAGCGTCGTCCTGGTGTACGTGCTGTTCATCGCCGCCGGAATAGCGGCAGGCGGCGCGTACTCGATGTGGAAGTTCAACAAGCTGGCCTCGGGTGTGCTGCTGGCACTGGCTGTGCTGGCGGCAGTGGCGGGCGTCGTCAGGCTGCTGTAGTGCCTGTCGCCTCCGTGACCGGACCCCGGTTGCTACGCACTCCTGGTCTGCTCACCGCGCTGGTGATGGGTGCGGCGGCGTTCGGTGGGTGGGCGGTACTGCTCCCTGTGGTGCCGCTGATCGTGTCTCTGTCGGGAGGGTCGGACACCCTCGCCGGTGGTGTGACTGCCGTTTTCATGGCCGCCACGGTGTTGACCCAATTCGGCGTGCCCCGGCTCTTGCGCAAGTGGGGGTACCGATGGGTACTCTCGGCCGGATGCCTCCTCCTGGGGCCGCCGTCCTTACTGTTCCTGCTGTCCACCGAGGCGATTCCGGTTCTCGCCGTGTCCGCGGTGCGGGGTGCGGGTTTCGGGATGCTCACGGTGGCGGGCAGCGCTCTCGTCGCCGAACTGGTTCCGCGGGAGATGCTCGGCCGGGCCATTGGCGCGCAGGGGATCGCGGTGGCTGCCGCGCAGATGGTGGGCCTGCCCGCGGGGCTGGCAATCATGCAGCACTGGTCCGCGACGCCGGTTTTCGTACTCGGTGCGCTGATTCCCGTGCTGGCGGTGGGCGCCGTCACTCGGCTGCCACACCTGCATCCACGCCCGGCCGGTACCGCACGAGGGCGTCTTCCGCTGTCGGTCCTGCTCATGCCGTGGCTGTCCATTGCCACGGCGGCTGCAGCGTTCGGCGGTGTGTCGAGTCTCCTGCCGATCGCGATTGCCGAGCGGGCGTCCCTCGCCGGCGGGGTCCTCGCCGTGGTCAGCGGCGCCGCAGTGTGCGGACGTTACGCGGCGGGGTCGTTCTCCGACCGGGTCGGAGTCGGCCGGGCGCTGATGCCCGCGCTTGCGTTCACCTGCGGCGGTCTGGCGCTGTTCGCGGTCGCGGCGGCACGGAACGGGGACGGGATCGTCCTGGTCTGTGCAGCAGTGATGTTCGGGTTCGGATTCGGCGCCGTTCAGAACGAATCGCTGGTCATGATCTTCACCGCAGCCGGGCCCGCCCGATTCGGTGCCGCGAGCGCCGGATGGAACATCGGATTCGACGCCGGCACGGGATTCGGGTCCCTCACCCTCGGGGCCGTCGCTTCGGTGGCGGGGTATTCGTGGGTCTTTGCGGTGGCGGCGATGGCGGTGGCCGTCGTCCCGGCGACGGGAATGCTGGTCGGCCGCGCCCTAGGGGGCCGGACACAGCCGGATAGAATCGATTCATGACCGTCCCCACCATTGCAGTCCTCGATTACGGCTCCGGCAATCTGCATTCGGCCACCCGCGCGCTGGCTCGCACCGGTGCACAGGTCGAGGTGACGGCAGACCACAAGGTGGCTCTCGCGGCGGACGGCCTGGTGGTTCCCGGGGTCGGCGCTTTCGCCGCCTGCATGGACGGGCTTCGCGCGGTGCGCGGCGAGCGACTCATCGGCCAGCGCCTCGCCGGTGGCAGGCCGGTTCTCGGCATTTGCGTGGGCATGCAGATCATGTTCGAACGCGGAGTCGAATTCGGTGTGGAGGCAGAGGGCTGCGGTGAATGGCCGGGCACGGTCGAACGCCTTCAGGCCGCTGTCCTGCCGCACATGGGATGGAACACGGTAGAGGCGCCCGACGACAGCACCTTGTTCAAGGGAATCGATCCCGACACCCGGTTCTACTTCGTGCACTCCTACGCGGTGCAGAAGTGGGAGATGCCCACGCCGGAGCGGCTGGCACCGCCCGCACTGACGTGGGCGGATCACGGTGGGAAGTTCCTCGCGGCCGTCGAGAACGGTGCATTGTCCGCCACCCAGTTCCACCCGGAGAAATCCGGTGACGCGGGAGCGGAGCTGCTCCGGAACTGGGTGCGGAGCTTGTGACGCCATCACCCGGTGAGGGGAGCGGTGACCTGTCGATCGGCCGGCTCGCCGTGTGCGCACTGGGTGCGGCCACCGTGGTGCTGGTGCTCGCCACCACCGTCATTCTCGTCGTGAAGCCGGGGCCGGTCCTGGGCCTGGTCGTCGGACTTCTGGGAGTCGCGGGGGCGATCGCGTCCATGGGGTACGTGTCGAAGCGCATGACCCGCAACGCCTACGGTGACGATCCGCAGGACCCCGAGCCGGGTTCCGGGCGCTGAGCGACTAGGGTTGTCGCACGTGAGCCTGGTCCTTTTGCCTGCTGTAGATGTCGTCAACGGTGAAGCTGTTCGCCTCGTCCAGGGGGAGGCAGGGAGCGAGACCGGGTACGGCTCGCCTCGTGATGCCGCCCTTGCGTGGCAGAACGACGGTGCCGAGTGGGTGCACATCGTCGACCTCGACGCCGCATTCGGTCGCGGTTCGAATCGGGAACTCCTCGCCGACGTCGTGGGTGAGCTCGACATCCAGGTCGAACTGTCCGGGGGAATCCGCGACGACGAGTCGCTCGAGGCCGCTCTGGCCACCGGGTGCGGCCGTGTGAATCTCGGTACCGCCGCCATCGAGAATCCCGACTGGTGCGCCCGCGCGATCGCGAAGTACGGCGACAAGATCGCCGTCGGTCTCGATGTCAGGCTGATCGACGGTGAGTATCAGCTCCGTGGCCGCGGCTGGGTCACCGAGGGCGGAAACCTGTGGGAAACCCTCGCGCGTCTCGACCGGGACGGTTGCTCGCGCTACGTCGTCACCGATGTGAGCAAGGACGGCACACTGACCGGCCCCAATCTCGAACTCCTCGCGCAGGTGTGTGCGGCCACCGACGCGCCCGTCGTGGCGTCGGGTGGTGTGTCCACCATCGACGATCTGACGGCGATCGCCGGACTCGTCGATCAGGGCGTCGAGGGCGCCATCGTCGGCAAGGCGCTCTACGCGGGACGTTTCACGCTCCCCGAGGCGCTCGCCGCGGTCTCGGGCTGATCCGGTCATGAGCCCGAACCGCGATCCTCAGGAACTGCTCGCCGTTGCCGGTGAGCTGCTCGACGGCGTCCACGACCGGTTCGTTGCCGGGGTGGGGTCGCCGAGTGCCGTGCACAAGGGACCCGACGACTTCGCGACTGCTCTCGACCTCGAACTCGAGAAACGGCTGACCGGAGAACTTCAGGATCGGACCGGCATCGCGGTTCACGGCGAGGAATTCGGTGGCCCCGATCTCGACGCAGGATTGGTGTGGGTTCTCGATCCCATCGACGGCACCTTCAACTACTCGGCAGGATTGCCGACGGCGGGCACACTTCTCGCCCTGCTCGACGACGGTGTCCCGGTCCTCGGTTTCACGTGGCTGCCGCTCGTCGGGCGACGGTACGCGGCCGTGGCGGACGGGCCGCTCCTCGAGGGCGGTCTGCCGCTGCCGCGTCTCACCGAGACGTCGCTGGCCTCGTCGATCGTGGGAATGGGCGCACTGAACATCGACAGCCGCGGACGTATCCCCGGGCCTTATCGGCTGCAGGTTCTCGCTCAGCTCAGCCGGGTGTCGTCGCGGATCCGGATCCACGGCTCCACCGGCGTCGACCTCGCCTTCACCGCGGCGGGAATACTCGGTGGCACGGTGGTGTTCGGCCACAATGCGTGGGACAACGCCGCCGGCGTGGCTCTGGTGCGGGCGGCGGGTGGCGTGGTCACGGATCTCGCAGGTCAGCCGTGGACGATCGCTTCAGATTCTGTGCTGGCGGGTGCCCCCGGAGTGCACGGTGAGATTCTCGACATTCTCGGATCGCTGGGTGACCCCCGCGCCGAGCTTTCGGAAGGGCTTACGTAAATGACTCTGGCAGTGCGGGTTATCCCTTGCCTCGACGTCGATGCAGGACGCGTCGTCAAGGGCGTCAACTTCGAGAATCTGCGCGATGCAGGGGATCCGGTGGAGTTGGCGGCCGCCTACGACGCACAGGGTGCCGACGAGCTCACCTTCCTCGATGTCACAGCCTCGACGGCGGCCCGTGGCACCATGCTCGATGTCGTGAGCCGGACGGCGGAACAGGTCTTCATTCCGCTCACCGTCGGCGGCGGCGTCCGTACCGTCGAGGACGTCGACCGGTTGCTGCGTGCCGGTGCCGACAAGGTCAGCGTCAACACCGCGGCCATCGCCCGGCCCGAACTGCTTCGTGAACTGAGCGAGCGTTTCGGGTCCCAGTGCATCGTGCTGTCCGTGGATGCGCGCACGGTCCCGCAGGGTCAGCCGGACACCGCGTCCGGATGGGAAGTGACCACCCATGGCGGCAAGCGCGGAACCGGGATCGATGCGGTCGAGTGGGCGGTGCGCGGCGCCGAACTGGGTGTCGGCGAAATTCTGCTCAACTCGATGGACGCCGACGGGACGAAAGCAGGCTTCGACCTCCCGATGATCCGTGCGGTGCGGGCGGCCGTGCATGTGCCGGTGATCGCGAGCGGGGGAGCGGGTGCTGTGGAGCATTTCGCACCCGCCGTCGACGCGGGCGCCGACGCGGTACTGGCCGCAAGTGTCTTCCATTTCGGCGACATGACGATCGCCGAAGTGAAGAAGTCCATGCGTGAAGAAGGGATCACCGTCCGATGAGTCTCGACCCCGCTATCGCCTCGCGGCTCAAGCGCAACGACGCAGGCCTGTTCAGCGCCGTCGCTCAGGAACGGTCGACGGGTGACGTCCTGATGGTGGCGTGGATGGATGACGAAGCACTCGCCCGCACCCTCGACACCCGCAAGGGCACCTACTACTCCCGTTCCCGCCAGCAGTACTGGGTGAAGGGGGAGACGTCCGGGCACACGCAGTACGTCCACGAGGTGCGGCTCGACTGCGACGGCGACACGGTGCTCCTGATCGTGGATCAGGAAGGCGCTGCATGTCATACGGGCACGCACACGTGCTTCGACACCGACGTTCTGCTCGCCGCGCAGTAGAGTTCTGGGCGCCTCGGGCAGAATGCCCGCATGCCCTCGGGCAGAATGCCCGCATGCCATTGATCCAGATCAGTCAGACAACCGGGCTCACCACCGAGCAGAAGCGCGCCACCATCGAAGCGGTCACCAAGGCGTACGCCGAGGCGACGGGTAAGGACCCGGCGAAGGTCTGGGTGACGATTGCGGACGTGCCGGCCGAGAACTGGGGTGTCGGCGGGTCGCCGCTGGGGTGAGGTGCACTCGGCGCGTCACGCTCTTCCGGTGCCGGCGGCGATGCCCTTGTCGAGTTGGGTGAGCATGGCGCTGCCGAGTTCGGAGAGCTGACGTACTTGGTCCGTGGAGAGGCCGTCGAAGACGAGTGCGCGGACGGATTCGACGTGGGGTGGTGCTGCCTCCACTACTTTGGCCATCCCTGCGTCGGTGAGGACGGCGTCGGAACCACGGCTTCCCCGGATGCTCTCTCGCCGTACCCAGCCGGCTTTTTCCATCTTGGTGATGACGTGGGACAGCCGCGACAGTGACGCGTTGGCCCGCTGCGCGAGCAAGGAGAGCTGAAGTCGACGGTTGTCTTCGCCGGACAGGGATGCGAGGACGAAGTACTCGAAGTGGGTGAGCGCCGAGTCGCGCTGCAGCTGGGCGTCGAGGGCCGCGGGCAGGCGGGTGACGAGTGCGATGAGGGTCAGCCACGCCTGCTGCTGATCGGCGTCGAGCCAGCGTGTCTCCGTCTGCGTCGAGCTGTCCTCGTCGTACCCACCCATGAGTGGTGTCCTCCATTTCGTGCGCCGAACCGCTGTGCGACCTCTTCACCATAGGCAGCACGCCGCCTGCGGAACGGTACCCGGGAATAGTTGTCGCATCCGCGTGTTGACTCCTATACTAGCTTGAAGGTTCAACTTAGGGCCTTGCGAGTCGGACCTCGAGGAGTCACGATGACGAACGTCATGCCCGCACTGTTCCTGAGCCACGGAGCACCGCCGTTGGTCGACAGCGAACTGTGGGTGTCGCAACTGGCGAAGTGGGCCGGCGACCTGCCGCGGCCGAAAGCCATCCTCGTGGTCTCGGCGCACTGGGAGTCCGCGCCGCTCACCATCGGATCGACCACCACCGGGACCCCCCTCGTCTACGACTTCGGCGGTTTTCCCGAACGTTTCTACCGGGCCACGTACGCCTCACCGGGTGCTCCGGATTTGGCCGCGCTGGTCGCGGCACTCATGCCCGACAACGAGACGGTGGCGCATCAACCGGATCGGGGCCTCGATCACGGCGCCTACGTGCCGCTCACGGTGATGTATCCGGACGCCGACATCCCCGTCCTGCAGATCTCCTTGCCGACGCTCGACCCCGAACGGCTGCTGCACCTCGGTGAGCGGCTGCGCCCACTGCGGGAGCAGGGAGTCCTGATCGTCGGCTCCGGGTTCACCACCCACGGGCTGCCGTTCCTGCGCGACCCCTCGCCGGAGGCGAAGGCCCCGGGATGGTCGGCGGAGTTCGACGCGTGGGCGAACGAGCGCCTGGCTGCAGGCGATGTCGACTCGCTCATCGGCTTCCGCGCACTCGCCCCGGGCATGCCCTATGCGCATCCGACGATCGAGCATTTCGCTCCGCTGTTCGTGACGCTCGGCGCCTCCAGCGACCCCGAGCAGATTCCCCGCCAAGTGATCGACGGGTTCTGGATGGGCTTGGCGAAGCGGTCTTTTCAGGTGGCCTGACGGGCACGGAGGAACGTCAGCGCGTGATCGCCGTGGGCATTCGCGCGAAACTCGCTCGAGATCACCTCGAGCACCGTGCGGTCGGTGTCGATGACGAACGTCGACCGTTTGACGGGTGCGAGTTTGCCGAGCAGTCCGCGCCGGACACCGAACTTCTCGGCGACCGCGCCGTCGCGGTCCGACAGAAGTGGGTAGTCGAACGACTGCGCCTGCGCGAACGACGCCTGCTTGGCCACCGCATCGGTGCTGATCCCGGCGCGGGAAGCCCCGACGGCTGCGAACTCGTCGGCGAGGTCGCGAAAATGGCATGCCTCGGCGGTGCAGACCGGGGTGGACGCCGCCGGATAGAAGAACAGCACCAGCGGACCGTCCTCCAGAAGGCTCGACAGTGAACGTTCGTTGCCGTCCTGGTCGGGCAGGGTGAATTCCGGTGCAAGCTGACCTGGCTTCATGACAGCCGAGGCTACCCGCGCACGCAGACGCGCCGAACGCGCCTGGGATGATGGTTGACATGCACGGTGAGCCCACCACGATGTCCGCGCCCAAATCCGCCGCCACCTTGCCAGGTGGCGGATCCGACTCGACCACCACGCGCGAGCAGTTCCACGCTCTCGCCGCCGAGCATCGGGTCGTCCCGGTGACTCGTAAGGTGCTGGCGGACGCCGAAACTCCGCTGTCGGCGTACACGAAGCTGGCGGGAAACAGGCCCGGTACGTTCCTGCTGGAATCAGCGGAGAACGGTCGGTCGTGGTCACGATGGTCGTTCATCGGCGCAGGAAGTCCCGCCGCGTTGACCGTCGTCGACGGGGAGGCGGCCTGGTACGGAAACGTTCCGGCGGGAGCGCCGTCGGGTGGGGATCCCATCGCGGCGCTCGGTCAGACCCTCGAGCTCCTGCGGAGCGAACGGCTGCCCGACCTGCCGCCGCTGACCGGCGGCATGGTGGGCTTCCTCGGCTACGACGCCGTGCGGCGCATCGAACGCATCGGTGAGCACGCCGTGGACGACCTGCAGATCCCAGAGATGGTCATGCTGCTCGCCACGGATCTGGCGGCTGTCGATCACCACGAGGGGGCCATCACCCTCATTGCCAACGCGGTGAACTGGGACGGCACGGACGAGCGGGTCGACGAGGCGTACGACAATGCCGTCGAGCGCCTCGACCGGATGACGGCCTCGCTGTCGGCGCCCGCGCCGTCCACGGTGTCCACGTTCGCCACACCCGCACCCGACTACCGCCGGCAGCGCACCACCGAGGGATTCGGTGCGGACGTACAGCGCCTGGTGGGGGAGATCGAGGCGGGCGAGGCGTTCCAGGTCGTGCTGTCGCAGCGTTTCGAAATCGATTGTGCCGCTGCGCCTATCGATGTGTACCGCATGCTGCGCGCCTCGAATCCCAGCCCCTACATGTACCTCCTCAACGTTCCCGGTGGTGACGGCGAGACCGCGTTCTCGATCGTCGGTTCCAGCCCGGAAGCGCTGGTGACGGTCAAGGAGGGTGTCGCCACCACCCACCCGATCGCCGGCACCCGGTGGCGTGGTGCCACCGAGGAGGACGACATCCTCCTGGAGAAGGATCTCCTCGCCGACGAGAAGGAGAACGCCGAGCACCTCATGCTCGTCGATCTCGGCCGCAACGACCTCGGCCGCGTGTGTGAACCCGGCACGGTGAAAGTGCACGACTATCGGCACATCGAGCGGTACAGCCACGTGATGCACCTCGTCTCCACGGTGACGGGCCACCTCGCGGCCGGCAAACAGGCACTCGACGCCGTCACCGCCTGCTTCCCGGCCGGCACGCTGTCGGGCGCGCCGAAGGTGCGGGCCATGCAGTTGATCGAGGAACTCGAACCGACGAGGCGCGGAATCTACGGCGGCATCGTCGGATACCTCGACTTCGCCGGCGACGCCGACACCGCGATTTCCATCCGGACGGCGTTGATCAAGGACGGCATCGGGTACGTCCAGGCCGGTGCCGGTGTGGTGGCCGATTCGAATCCCGAATACGAGGACACGGAGGCGCGGAACAAGGCCATGGCCGTGCTCAGCGCCATCGCCGCGGCGCACACGATGAAGACCCTGGGAGGCGGCACGCAGTGACCGAAGGGACCGGAGCGGGAACCGAGACTCCAGGACGCCGCCGGTCGATTCTCGCGGTGCTCCTTCTCGCCGTCGCGGCGGTGTGCTTGTGGGGAGCATCCCGGATGACGTGGGTGGAGGTCACCTCCTCCGACGGACTCGGTGAGCAGCGCACAACGGTGCTCGACGGGGGCACCTGGGCGGCGGCGCTCACGCCGCTGGCCTTGACCCTTGTTGCCGCCATCGCCGCGTCCTTCGCCGTCAAGGGCTGGGCGCTCCGCGTTCTCGGCGTACTCGTGGCCGCCGTGGCCGTCGTAGCGGCCGTCCCGGCGGCAACTGTGCTCGTCTCCGGCGCACCGGACGAGCAGGCGGGGCGGCTGGCGGAATTGCCGGGCCGTGCGGTGATCGATTCCGTGTCGGTGAATCAGGGGCCCGCGGTGCTGGCTCTCGCCGGCGCTGTCGCCGCCCTCGCCGCCGCCGTCGAACTGGCCCGCCGTCCACGGGTACGCGCCGGGCTCTCCTCGAAGTACGACAGCCCGGCCGCACGGCGCGCGGCGGCCCAGAAGACCAGCGCTGATTCTGCCGACGAGCCCCTCACACAGCGCATGCTGTGGGACGCCCTCGACGCGGGCGAAGATCCGACGGTCGACGGCTCCCGCGCAGACAAGAAAGCCGATGATGTCGACCGGTTGGACGGCGACAGCAACGAGCCGGGTACCCGATCGTAGACAGAATCAGAGTGCCATCTACGCTTGCTTCACTCCTGATGATGTTCCTCACATCGGGTTCCTGCCCAGAAAGGACTCGGGCCACGATGACCGTTCTCGACTCGATTCTCGACGGAGTGCGCGCCGATGTGGCCGCCCGCGAAGCCGTCCTTGACTTCGCCGCTGTCAAGGCCGCCGCGGCTGCCGCACCGCCTGCGCTCGACGCGGCAGCTGCTCTGCTCGAGCCTGGCATCGGAGTCATCGCCGAGGTCAAGCGTGCAAGCCCGTCGAAGGGCCCGCTCGCCGAGATCACCGACCCCGCCGAACTCGCCAAGGCCTACGAGGCCGGAGGCGCCCGGGTCATCAGCGTGCTCACCGAGGAACGACGTTTTCAGGGATCGCTCGCCGACCTCGACGCCGTCCGGCGTGCGGTCAGCATCCCGATTCTGCGTAAAGACTTCATCGTCGGGCCGTACCAGATCCACGAGGCCCGCGCGCACGGCGCCGACGTCGTCCTGCTCATCGTCGCCGCGCTCGAGCAGCATGCACTGGCGTCGTTGATCGACCGCACCGAGTCGCTGGGAATGACCGCGCTGGTCGAGGTTCACACCGAAGAGGAAGCCAACCGGGCACTCGAGGCCGGCGCCAGGGTGATCGGCGTCAACGCCCGAAACCTCAAGACACTCGAGGTCGACAAGAACACCTTCGGGGAGATCGCACCCGGACTGCCCACCGAAACCATCAAGATCGCCGAATCCGGTGTCCGGGGTACCGCCGACCTCCTCGCCTACGCGGGTGCCGGAGCGGACGCCGTACTCGTCGGCGAAGGCCTCGTCACCAGCGGAGATCCACGCAAGGCCGTGGCCGATCTGGTCAATGCCGGGGCGCACCCCTCCTGCCCCAAGCCGTCGCGCTGAACCTACTGCGGCCGAATTGACCCGGACGGCGGCAGCGCCCGGCGTTGGGGCAGACTGGACCTGTGACTTCACGTAATCAGGACACCGTCTTCAAGGGTGGCGATCTGCCGACTGCCAGCGCCGGAATCGCCGAACGCACGTCGCACGACCCCGACTCCGGAGGACACTTCGGCGTCTACGGCGGACGCCACGTGCCCGAGGCGCTGATGGCGGTGATCGAGGAGGTCACGGCCGCGTACGACAAGGCGCGGTCGGATGACACCTTCTTGTCCGAGCTCGATCGGTTGCAGCGCGATTACACGGGCCGCCCGTCACCCATCTTCGAGGCCACTCGGATGAGTGAATTCGCCGGGGGCGCGCGGCTGATCCTCAAGCGCGAAGATCTCAATCACACGGGCTCGCACAAGATCAACAACGTGCTCGGTCAGGTGCTGCTCGCCAAGCAGATGGGCAAGACCCGCATCATCGCGGAGACCGGTGCCGGTCAGCACGGTGTGGCCACGGCGACGGCGTGTGCACTGTTCGGCCTCGAGTGCGTCATCTACATGGGCGCGGTCGACACCGAGCGGCAGGCGCTGAACGTGGCCCGTATGCGGTTGCTCGGTTCGTCGGTGGTTTCTGTGGAGTCCGGCTCCCGGACGCTCAAGGATGCCATCAACGAGGCGCTGCGGGACTGGGTGACCAACGCCCACAACACGTACTACTGCTTCGGCACCGCGGCCGGACCCCACCCCTTCCCGACCATCGTCCGCGACTTCCAGCGTGTCGTCGGGCTCGAGGCGCGGGCGCAGGTGCAGGCGCTCACGGGCAGGCTGCCCGACGCGGTCACCGCGTGTGTCGGTGGTGGGTCCAACGCCATCGGAATCTTCCACGCCTTCCTCGACGACCCCGGGGTGCGGCTGGTCGGGTACGAGGCTGCCGGTGACGGAGTCGAGACGGGGCGCCACGCCGCCACCTTCGCGGCCGGCACCCCGGGCGCCTTCCAGGGTGCGTACTCGTATCTGCTGCAGGACGAGGACGGGCAGACCATCGAATCGCATTCCATCTCGGCTGGTCTCGACTATCCCGGCGTCGGACCGGAGCACGCCTTGCTCAAGGACATCGGCCGCGCCACCTACGAGCCCGTCACCGACACGGAAGCCATGGATGCCCTGCGCCTGCTGTCCGAGCGTGAGGGAATCATCCCCGCCATCGAATCAGCGCACGCCGTTGCAGGATCGTTGCGACTCGGCCGTGAGCTGGGGGAGGGCGCGATCATCGTCGTCAGCCTCTCCGGGCGCGGCGACAAAGACATGGACACGGCGGCCAAGTGGTTCGGGCTCTTCGACCCCGACGCCGCCACCGAAACCCCCACGACCACCGACAAGGAAGGTTCGGCCAAGTGAGCGAACGACTCTCGCGCCTCGCCCCGACATTCGCGCAGTGCCGTGAGGAGAAGCGTGCCGCTCTGGTCGGATACCTACCCGCCGGGTATCCCACCGTCCCCGAATCCATCGACGTCTTCAAGGCCATGGTCGACTCGGGCTGTGACATCGTCGAGGTCGGTATCGCCTATTCGGACCCGGTGATGGATGGACCCACCATTCAGGCGGCCGCCGAGAAGGCGCTGAGCAACGGCGTCAAGGTGCGTGACGTGTTCACGATCATCGAGCAGATCGCGTCGGTGGGCGGCAAGGCCGTGGTCATGACGTACTGGAATCCGGTTCTGCAGTACGGTGTCGACCGGTTCGCCCGTGACCTCGCGAACGCCGGCGGCCTCGGACTCATCACCCCGAACCTGATCCCCGAGGAGGCCGGCGAGTGGATCACGGCGTCGAAGGAACACGACCTCGACCGGATCTTCCTTGTTGCCCCGTCGTCGACCGAAGAACGACTGGCCATGACCCTGAAAGCGAGCAGCGGATTCGTGTACGCGGCGTCGACGATGGGGGTGACCGGCGCGCGTGACGCGGTGTCGTCGATGGCGCCGGAGTTGACCGCGCGCATCCGCGCCCATTCCGACATTCCGGTGGGTGTCGGTCTGGGTGTCCGTTCGGGGGCCCAGGCCGCCGAGATCGCCGCCTACGCGGATGCAGTCATCGTCGGGTCTGCGCTCGTCACCGCGGTCGAATCCGGGCTTGACGCTGTGCGCTCGCTGACGAGGGAGCTCGCCGAGGGCGTTCGCTCCGCTACCGTGGCGTCGTGACTTCCACTGTGGACGTGCTGGCGTATATTCCGAGTCCGCCTCAGGGCGTCTGGTACGTCGGCCCACTGGCCCTGCGCGCGTACGCGCTGTTCATCATCGTCGGCATCGTCGTCGCGATCTTCTGGGGCGACCGCCGCTGGGTCGCCCGAGGCGGCGAGAAGGGCACCGTGCTCGACATCGCCATCTGGGCGGTGCCGTTCGGGTTGATCGGTGGCCGGCTGTATCACGTCCTGACCGACTGGCCCACCTACTTCGGGGAGGGCGGGGATCCCGTCGACGCCCTGAAGATCTGGCAGGGCGGGCTCGGTATCTGGGGCGCGGTGGCGCTCGGCGGCGTCGGCGCGTGGATCGGCTGTCGCCGGCGTGGGATACCGCTGCCTGCGCTCGGCGACGCGGTAGCGCCTCCCATCTTGCTGGCCCAGGCGATCGGCCGAATCGGCAACTACTTCAACCAGGAACTGTACGGCCGGGAAACCGACGTGGCGTGGGGGCTCGAGATCTTCGAGCGCCGCAACGACGCCGGGCAGGTGCACCCCGAGTTGATCGACGGTGTCTCCACCGGGCAGGTCGCCTTCGTCGTGCACCCCACCTTCCTGTACGAAGCGCTGTGGAACGTGCTGATCGTGATCCTGCTGGTGTGGGTGGACCGCCGCTTCCGTATCGGGCACGGCCGCCTTTTCGCCCTGTATGTGGCCGGGTACTGCGCCGGTCGGTTCTGGATCGAGCTGATGCGCAGCGATCACGCCAGCCTCATCGCCGGCGTCCGCGTCAACTCGTTCACCTCGGCGATCGTGTTCGTCGCGGCGGTGGTGTATGTCTTTGCCGCGACCAAGGGCCGGGAGGATCCGGCGGAGTTGCAACCGCATCATCCTGCCGCGGCGGAAGACGGGCCCCCCGAGCAGGAGACGCCCGAGCAGGATGACGGGGAGAAAGACAAGCCTGCGGGTGACGACAAGGCTGTGAGTACTGCGAGTGCCGGCACCGACGCGGGCACGACGACCACCGACAGCAAGAAGGATGACGCGAATGACTGATCCGGGGAAAGCATCCGACGATTCCGCCAAGGCCGACACCTCCGGCGACGACACCCAGCGGGTGGATCTGGGGAAGAAGAGCGGGAGCGGTGAGTCGAGCCTTCCGCCCGAGTTCGGTTCGCCCTTCGATTACGACGCCACCGCCGAGGCATCGCTGTCGCAGCCACCCGCCACCTCGGATGCAACGCCCTCACCGGCGTCGTCGGGAACCGGGCCCGGATGGGACACCTACTCCGGGGTCGGCAATGGTCCCGGCTGGGGTTCGACTCCCACCTACCCGTCGCCGAGCGGGACCGAACCGACCACCGCACTGCCGAATGTGGGCGACACCCCGCCGCCGACCGCCCCGTACACCGGTTACGACAAGCCGCAGCAGAGTGCGGACGGCCCGACGTACGGCACTCCCGATCCTTACTACAACGCGCAGTACGGGACGTCGCCGCAGTCCGGGCAGGACTATCAGCAGCCCGGCTACCCTCAGGCCGGTTACGGTCAGCAGGGTGCCGCACCCCAGAGTTACGGCCAGCAGAATTACGGCCAGCAGAATCCCGGACAGCAGTATGGCCAGCAGGGGTACGGACAGCAGGGATACCCGCAGCCCGGATATGCCCCGGCCGGGTACAACGCCTACGTCGATCCGTCTGCGCCGTTCGGCCGGCACCCGGTCAGCGGTGAGCCGTACTCCGACAAGTCGAAGCTCACCGCGGGACTCCTGCAGATTTTCCTGGGTGCCTTCGGTGTCGGACGGTTCTACCTGAATCAGCCCGGCATCGCGGTCGCGCAGATCGCCGTCACCTGGCTGACGTGCGGACTAGGCGGGCTGTGGCCGCTGATCGACGGCATCATGATGCTGACGGGCAGCGTGAAGGACAAGTACGGACGACCCCTCCGGGACCAGTGACGACGTAGCGTCGCCGCTCGATTCCACCGCTGTGGCCTCTGTTGCTCCTGCGACGGGGGCCACAGCGCTGTCCCGTCCGGAAATCGGCATATCCGAGGCTTATCGGTGCTGGTAAGCTGAGCGCGCCGGATGTATGTCCGGTAACAACCTTCACGGGCCGAGGCTGTCCCGGTAGACCCCCGAAATGCAGTTAGCGCCCGTCGTGGCGACCCCGCTAGCGGAGGCCGCCGGCAGGGACGCGCAAGCGCCACCGGTGGTCCCCTCGGCCGATGTGGAGGTATATCGGTGCTGTTCTCTCAGTCGCCCGGTCCGCAAGGTCTCTACGACCCGGATCGCGAAGTCGATTCGTGCGGTGTCGCCATGGTGGTGGACGTGCACGGCCGCCGTTCGCACTCCATCGTCGCGGATGGTCTCGTCGCTCTGGACAACCTCGAGCATCGCGGCGCTGCCGGCGCCGAGACGAACAGCGGAGACGGTGCCGGAATCCTGGTGCAGCTGCCCACCGAGCTCTTCGAGGAGGTCGTCGATTTCGACCTTCCTTCGCCCGCCCCGGACGGAAGTAGTACCTACGCCGCGGGTTTCTGCTTCCTTCCTCGGGACCCGGAGGCGCGATCGAGGGCCCGGAAGCGGATCGAGGACCTCGCCGACGAGGAGGGACTCGACATCCTCGGGTGGCGGGACGTGCCGATCGATTCGGAGGGCGCCGACCTCGGGGCGACGGCACGCGGATGCGAGCCGCACATGAGTCAGCTCTTCGTTGCGGCGCCGCCGACGGGCGGACGGCGGCCCAGTGGTCTCGACCTCGATCGCCTCGTCTACCCGCTGCGCAAGCGCGCCGAGCAGATCACTCCGGAGGTCGAGTCGAGCGGGTCCGGCGTCTACTTCCCGTCGCTGTCGAGCCGCACCATCGTCTACAAGGGCATGCTGACCGTTCCCCAGCTGCCTCTCTACTACATGGACCTGCGGGATCCCCGCATGATGAGTGCGCTCGCGGTGGTACACAGCAGGTTTTCCACCAACACGTTCCCGTCCTGGCCGCTTGCGCACCCGTTCCGCTTCGTGGCGCACAACGGGGAAATCAACACCGTTCGAGGCAACCGGAATCGGATGCGGGCGCGGGAGGCGATGTTGTCGAGTGCCGCCATCCCAGACGACCTCCGAAGGTTGTACCCCATCTGCACACCCGAGGCGTCGGACTCTGCCTCGTTCGACGAGGTGCTCGAGCTGCTGCATCTCGCGGGACGCAGCGTGCCCCATGCGGTGATGATGATGGTGCCCGAGGCGTGGGAGAACGACACGAAGATGTGTCCCGACCGGCGCGCTTTCTACCAGTTCCACGCTTCGCTGATGGAGGCGTGGGACGGGCCGGCATGTGTGACGTTCACCGACGGAACCGTCGTTGGGGCAGTGCTGGACCGTAACGGTCTGCGGCCCGGCCGCTGGTGGCAGACCGTCGACGGGCGGGTGATCCTGGCGAGCGAGAGCGGAGTCCTCGACGTGCCCCAGGACGAGGTCGTGGCGAAGGGACGCCTCGAGCCGGGGCGCATGTTCCTGGTCGACACATCGGAGGGACGTATCGTTCCCGACGACGAGATCAAGTCGCGGCTGGCAGCCGAGAAGCCGTACGCCGAGTGGCTCTATGCAGGGTTGCTCGACCTGAGGACGCTGCCCGAGCGACCGCACGCCCAGAACAACCACGAGTCGGTGGTCCGGCGACAGGTGGCGTTCGGCTACACCGAGGAAGATCTGCGGATCCTGTTGTCGCCGATGGCGGCGTCCGGCGGGGAGCCGCTGGGCTCGATGGGAACCGACACGCCCATCGCCGTGCTCTCCGCCCGGTCGCGGCTGCTGTACGACTATTTCGTCGAACTGTTCGCCCAGGTGACCAATCCGCCGCTCGACGCCATCCGCGAAGAGATCGTGACGTCGCTGTCCCGGGTCATGGGTCCGGAACAGAATCTGCTCGAGCCCACTGCGGCGTCGTGTCGTCAGATAGTCCTGCCGTGGCCGGTGCTCGACAACGACGACCTGAACAAGATCATCAATGTGAACGCGGACGGCAACCACCCCGGTCTGGCGGCGACCGTTCTGCGCGGTCTCTACGAGGTGGAGCGCGGCGGTGCGGGCATGGCCGATGCGCTGGAAGAACTGCGCGCCCAGGCGAGCGCTGCGATCGCGCAGGGATACCGGACACTGGTGATCTCGGACCGCGACTCCGACCATACCCGCGCACCCATCCCGTCGTTGCTGGCCGTGGGCGCGGTGCATCACCACCTGATCCGCACCAAGGAACGAACGAAGGTGGCGCTGGTCGTCGAGTCCGGCGACGCGCGCGAAGTCCATCATCTGGCGCTGCTCATCGGCTACGGAGCGGCCGCGGTCAATCCGTACCTCGCGATGGAGTCGATCGAGGACCTGGTGTCGGAGGGCGAGCTGACGGGAGTCGATCACACGATCGCGGTGCGCAACTACCTGACGGCACTCGGCAAGGGAGTGCTGAAGGTGATGTCGAAGATGGGCATCTCGACAGTTGGTTCGTACACCGCCGCCCAGGCTTTCGAGGCACTCGGCCTCGACCGCGGCCTCGTCGACGAGTATTTCCGGGGGACCACCAGCAAACTCGGTGGCGTGGGACTCGACGAGATCGCGCGGGAAGTGCTGCTCCGGCACCGGCAGGCCTACCCCGACAATCCCACCGAGTACGCGCACCGCCGGCTTGCCCACGGCGGCGAGTACCAGTTCCGCCGCGACGGCGAACTGCACTTGTTCACACCCGAGACCGTGTTTCTCCTCCAGCACGCCACCCGCACCGGCAGACACGAGGTTTTCGCCCAGTACAGCGACGAGGTGAACAGGCTCGCCGCGGCGGGAGGTGCACTGCGTGGCCTCTTCAGCTTCCGCGAGGGCCTCCGGCCTCCGGTGCCGCTCGAGGAGGTGGAGCCGGCGGAGCGGATCGTCACTCGTTTCAACACCGGCGCGATGAGCTATGGGTCCATCTCCGCCGAGGCGCACGAGACGATGGCTGTGGCCATGAACAATCTCGGTGGGCGATCCAACTCCGGGGAGGGCGGGGAGAACGTCGACCGCCTCTACGACCCGTCCCGTCGCAGCGCCGTGAAGCAGGTGGCGAGCGGAAGGTTCGGTGTCACCAGTGATTACCTCGTCAACGCGAGCGACATCCAGATCAAGATGGCCCAGGGAGCCAAGCCGGGCGAGGGCGGGCAGTTGCCCGCCTACAAGGTGTACCCCTGGGTGGCGGAGACCCGGCACTCGACTCCGGGCGTGGGGTTGATTTCACCTCCGCCGCACCACGACATCTACTCGATCGAGGACCTCGCACAGCTGATCCACGACCTCAAGAACGCCAACGACCAGGCCCGTGTCCATGTGAAGCTGGTCAGTTCGGTGGGTGTGGGGACGGTGGCGGCCGGTGTCAGCAAGGCGCACGCGGACGTGGTCCTCATCTCGGGCAACGACGGCGGCACCGGCGCGACTCCGCTGACGTCGATGAAGCACGCGGGTACGCCGTGGGAGATCGGACTGGCCGATGCGCAGCAGACACTCGTGCTCAACGGTCTGCGCGATCGGATTACCGTTCAGTGCGACGGCGGGATGCGTACCGCGAAGGATGTCGTCGTCGCTGCGCTGCTCGGGGCGGAGGAGTTCGGCTTCTCGACGGCGCCGTTGATCGTGGCAGGGTGCATCATGATGCGTGTGTGCCACCTCGACACCTGCCCGGTGGGTGTGGCCACTCAGAACCCCGAATTGCGTAAGCGGTACACCGGCAAGCCCGAGTTCGTCGAGGAGTTCTTCCGCTTCATCGCCGAGGACGTGCGGCAGCACCTGGCGCGTCTCGGCTTCCGCAGCATCGATGAGGCGGTGGGGCACGCGGACATGCTCGAGACGGCCGAGGGAATCGCGCACTGGAAGAGCCGCGGACTCGACCTCTCGCCGATCTTCGCGTTACCGAAGGGCCCCGACGGGACCCCGCTCACCCAGCGGCGCAAGGTGACCGACCAATACCATGCCCTGGACCGGGCGCTGGACCGCACGCTCATCCAGCTGGCCGAAGGTGCCCTCGAGGACGCGCATCCGGTCGAGATCGAGATGCCCGTGCGCAATGTGAATCGGACTGTCGGGACGCTGCTCGGGGCCGAGGTCACCCGTCGTTACGGTGCGGGTGGGCTCCCCGACGACACTATCCGGCTCACCTTCACCGGGTCGGCGGGTCAATCACTCGGTGCGTTCCTGCCGCCGGGCATCACCATCGACCTCACCGGCGACGCCAACGACTATGTCGGGAAGGGGCTGTCGGGCGGGCGAATCGTGGTGCGCCCGGCCGCCGACGTCCTGTTCGTCCCGGAGACTCAGGTGATCGCCGGCAACACACTGCTCTACGGTGCGACCTCGGGTGAACTGTTCCTCCGCGGGCGGGCCGGCGAACGGTTCTCGGTGCGCAATTCCGGAGCGACCGCCGTGGTCGAGGGAGTGGGCGATCACGGGTGCGAGTACATGACGGGCGGACGGGTCGTCGTCCTCGGTCCCACCGGACGGAACCTGGCGGCCGGAATGTCGGGCGGAATCGCGTATGTGCTCGACCTCGATCCCGCCGACGTCAATCCGGCCATGGTCACCCTCCTTACACCCGACCCCGAGGACCTCGACTGGCTGTGCCGTACCGTCAGCGACCATCTGCACTGGACCGGCTCCACCGTCGCGGCTTCGATGCTCGCCGATTGGCCCCGGCGGTCTGCGCTGTTCACCAAGGTGATGCCGGTGGACTATCAGCGGGTTCTCGAGGCCACTCGGCTGGCCCGCGCCGAGGGGCTCGACGTGGACACCGCAATCATGGAGGCGGCTCGTGGCTGATCCGCATGGTTTCCTGCACATCCCCAAGAAGGAAGCACCTAAGCGACCCATTGCGGAAAGGGTGCACGACTGGCACGAGGTCACCAGTCCGCTCAGTCCCGAGGAGCGCAACGCCGAGGTAGCCGAGCAGGCCACCCGCTGCATGGACTGCGGTATCCCGTTCTGCCACTCGGGAAGTGCGGGCTGCCCGCTGGGCAATCTGATTCCGGAGTGGAACGATCTCGTGCGCCGCGGCCGCTGGTCGGCGGCGAGCGAGCGTCTGCATGCCACCAACAACTTCCCGGAGTTCACGGGCAGATTGTGCCCGGCGCCGTGTGAATCGGCGTGTGTGCTCTCGCTCGCCGACACCCACACGACGGGCAGCGTCACCATCAAGCGGATCGAGCAGACGATCGCCGACGTCGCTTGGGAGTCCGGAACGGTGGAGCCTAAACCGCCGATGATCGCCACGGGCAAGAAGGTCGCGGTGGTCGGTTCCGGTCCGGCCGGGCTCGCGGCCGCCCAGCAGCTCACCCGCGCCGGACACGATGTCACCGTCTACGAGCGCGACGACCGGCTCGGGGGACTCCTTCGCTACGGCATCCCCGAGTTCAAGATGGAGAAGTCGGTTCTCGATCAGCGGCTGGTCCAGATGCGCGCGGAGGGAACGCATTTCGTCACCGATTGCGAGGTGGGTGTCGACCTCACCGTGGACCAGTTGCGGGCCAACTTCGATGCGGTGGTCCTCGCCATCGGCGCCCTGCGTGCCCGAGACAACACGACGGTGGAGGGCCGGGAGCTGGGCGGTATCCATCTCGCAATGGAGCACCTGGTGACGTCCAACAAGGAGTGCGAGGGTGACGGCCCTGCGTCGATCACCGCGAAGGGCAAGCATGTCGTCATCATCGGTGGCGGTGACACCGGCGCGGATTGCCTCGGAACTGCGCATCGACAGGGCGCGTTGTCGGTGACCCAGTTGGACTACCGCCCTGAGTTGCCGAGCGAGCGGGACGAGTCCGTGACTCCGTGGCCGGCCTCGCCGATGGTGCTGCGCACGTCGCCGGCACACGCGGAAGGCGGCGTCCGCCGGTATCAGGTTGCGGTGCAACGGTTCCTCGGTGACGAGAACGGAAACGTCAGGGCCATGGTGCTCGCGGAGGTCCGCGTGTCCAGGGAGGACGGCAAGCGCATCATCACCCCGGTGGGGGAGGAAATCGAATTGCCCTGCGGATTAGCGCTTTTCGCGATCGGTTTCGAGGGCGTCGACCTGGGCCCGCTGCTCGACGACTACGGTTTGAGCCCCACCCGTCGGGGCGTGCTGTCCTGTGGTCCCGACTGGCAGACCACCGCACCGGGAGTGTTCGTGTGCGGCGACGCGCATCGCGGTGCCTCGCTCATCGTGTGGGCGATCGCCGAAGGCAGGTCCGCCGCGCATGCCGTCGATGCGTACCTCACAGGGGCGTCCGACCTCCCCTCGCCGGTGCATCCGACGGCGCTTCCGCTGGCCGTAGTCTAAATGGAGATGGGCGGGCGGGACGACTAGGCTTCAGGCCGTGAACCGACGGACGAAGATCGTATGCACTCTTGGACCTGCTACCGCCACCGGTGACCGTATTCGCGAACTCGTCGAAAGCGGTATGGATGTGGCCCGGCTGAACTTCAGCCACGGGGAACACTCCGACCACGAGGAAAATTACAACCGCGTCCGAGCCGCATCGGATGTGACGGGAAAGGCGGTCGGAGTCCTCGCCGACCTCCAGGGGCCCAAGATTCGGCTCGGCCGGTTCGCCGAAGAGCGCACGACCTGGGCCAACGGTGAGCTCGTCCGGATCACTGTGGACGAGGTCGTCGGCACGCACGACCGGGTGTCGACCACGTACAAGCAGCTCGCGGAGGACGCCAAGGCGGGTGACCGGCTTCTCGTCGACGACGGCAAGGTCGGTCTCGTCGTCACCGGCGTCGAGGGCAACGACGTGGTGTGTCGCGTCACCGAGGGTGGCCCGGTCAGTAACAACAAGGGTGTGTCCCTGCCGGGGATGAACGTGTCGGTGCCCGCGCTGTCGGAGAAGGACATCGCCGACCTCGAGTTCGCCCTGAACCTCGGTGTCGATTTCATCGCCCTCTCGTTCGTGCGTTCACCTGCCGACGTCGAGTTGGTGCACGCGGTCATGGATCGCGTCGGTCGCCGCATCCCGGTCATCGCGAAGCTCGAGAAGCCGGAGGCCATCGACAACCTCGAGGCCGTCGTCCTCGCGTTCGATGCGGTCATGGTCGCGCGTGGTGATCTCGGCGTGGAACTTCCGCTCGAGCAGGTCCCGCTCGTGCAGAAGCGGGCCATCCAGATCGCCCGCGAGAACGCGAAGCCGGTCATCGTTGCCACGCAGATGCTCGAGTCGATGATCGAGAACTCGCGCCCCACGCGCGCCGAGGCGTCCGACGTGGCCAACGCGGTTCTCGACGGTGCCGACGCGGTCATGCTCTCCGGGGAAACCTCGGTGGGTAAATACGTGATGGAGACCGTGCGCACCATGGCCCGCATCGTCGAGGCCGTGGAGGGTGAATCGACCCGGGTGCCTCCGCTGACCCACGTTCCGCGCACCAAGCGGGGCGTCATCTCCTACGCCGCCCGCGACATCGGTGAGCGACTCGACGCGAAGGCGCTCGTTGCCTTCACCCAGTCCGGCGACACGGTGCGGCGACTCGCTCGCTTGCACACCCCGCTGCCGTTGCTCGCGTTCACCCCGCTCCCGGAGGTGCGCAGCCAGCTCTCGCTGACCTGGGGCACGGAGACGTTCCTCGTCGATCCCGTCGAGAGCACCGACGCGATGGTCCGTCAGGTCGACCACGCACTCCTGGGCCTCGGCCGTTACCAGAAGGGTGAACTGGTCATCATCGTGGCAGGTTCGCCGCCCGGCACCGTAGGATCGACCAACCTGATCCACGTCCACAGAATCGGTGAAGAGGACCACTAGGTGAGCGAAGTCGCGGCGAAGACCGATCTCGAGACTCTTCTCGAACTCCTCGATCTGGAGAAGATCGGGGAGGACACCTATCGAGGTCGGCATCCCGCGCAGGTGGGCAGTCGGACGTTCGGCGGCCAGTTGATCTCGCAGGCTCTGGTCGCCGCCGGCCGCACCGTCTCCGGTGAACGGGCGGTGCACGCGGTCAACGCCCATTTCATTCGCGGTGGTGACGTGAAAGAACCGATCGAGTATCGCGTCGATCGTCATCGCGACGGCCGAGCCTTCGCCAACCGGCAGGTCACCGCCCTGCAAAACGGTCAGGAACTGTTCGTGATGCTTGCGGCGTTCCAGGACTGGGGCCAGGGACTCGAACACGCGGTCGCGGTTCCCGATGTTCCGTTCCCGGAGACACTTCCGCCCCTGGGTGATCATTTTCTCGGTTACGAGGACCGGCTGAAGATGTTCGTCAACGCCCTGAAGCCGATCGACATGCGGTATGCGAACGACCCCTCCTGGATCATGAAGGGTACGGGGGAAAAGCTCACCCACAACCGGGTGTGGATGAGGGCGGACGGCAATCTTCCGGACGATCCGCTGATCCACGTCGCCGTCATGGGTTACTCGTCGGACACCACGGTTCTCGATTCCATCATCACCACGCACGGGTTGTCGTGGGGCCTCGACCGGATCGTGGCCGCCACGGTCAATCATTCGATGTGGTTTCATCGCCCGTTCCGGTTCGACGACTGGGCGCTCTACGCCACTGAGTCGCCGGTGGCCGCCGGTTCGCGAGGCCTCGCGACCGGGCGCTTCTTCTCGCTCGAAGGCGAACTGCTCGCCACGGTCGTGCAGGAGGGGCTGATTCGTCATTTCCCGCCCAGGAAGTGACCGTTCGGGGCGTATCGTCGATTCCGGATCTCCGACGGAACGGACGTGCACCATGAGCGCAGACGACACCGAGCAGAAGAACACCGGCGAGCAGACCGAGGGCGAAGTGCCCCGTCCCGACGACGAAGCGATCGAGAAGGCCAAGAAGAAGGCAGAAGAAATCGACGCTCGGTACGATCCGGGCGCCCGGGAGACGGTCGTGCTCCCCGGGTCCGGGGGCACGGTCTCCGGCACCGCCTTCGACGACTATGTCGACGACGAGGGCAACCTCAAGGAAGAGTATCGAGACCGAGATCCGGACACCGAAGAAAAGCAGGAACCTGCACAAGACGGGTAGCTTTCCGGGCGACGACGGACGTGTCGTTCACGTTTCTCTCGCCGATCACGCCGAACCAGGGTTAGACTTCGCCATCTTTTCTCCTGAGCTTCATCTCGTGATCGGGGACCTGGGTCGTGGACTGGAACAACGTGGTGTGGGACAGCACGGTATGGCTGTTGAAGGCCTACGTGATGACTGCCGTCGTCTTTGTCGTCGTCATCGTGCTGCTCGCTCGATTCACCAAATGGGGCAGGCAGTTCTGGCGTTTCGCGGCGGCGTATTTCGATCCGCGGCGTAGTCCCAAGCCGCTGGTGATCCTCGCGGTCCTACTGTTGTTCACCGTGTTCGCCGTGCGGATGAACGTACTGTTCTCCTATTGGTCCAACGACTTCTACGACTCGATCCAGAACCTCGACGAGACCGCGTTCTGGCACTTTCTGCGGGTGTTCGCGTTCCTCGCGGCCATCCACGTCGTACGCGCCCTGATCGAGTTCCTCATCGGCCAGACCCTCGACATCGATTGGCGTGTCTGGCTCACCCACCACCTCACGGACGACTGGCTCGACAGTCGCGCCTACTACCGCGACCGCTTCCTCGACGACGCGATCGACAACCCCGATCAGCGGATCCAGGCCGACATCACCAACTTCGTGACCACGGCCCGGGTGCTGTCCATGGGCGCGGTCACCGCGGTGCTGTCGATCGTGTCGTTCACCGGAATCCTGTGGGACCTGTCCGGTCCGATGACCATTTTCGGCACCGAGATTCCGCGGGCGATGATCTTCCTCGTCTTCGTCTACGTTCTCGTCACCACGCTGGTGGCGTTCTGGATCGGTAAGCCGCTCATCAGGCTGAACTTCCTCAACGAGAAGCTCAATGCGAACTTCCGCTACGCACTGATCCGGGTCCGTGAGTACGGCGAGAGTATCGCGTTCTATCGCGGCGAGAACGTCGAGCGGCGAACGCTGGCAGGCAGGTTCGCGCACGTCATCCGCAACATGTGGCACATCGTCTTCCGGACTCTCAAATTCAATGGCTGGAACCTCTCGGTGAACCAGACAGCGGTCATCTTCCCCTTCCTGATTCAGGGGCCGCGGCTGTTCAGCGGTCAGGTCTCACTCGGTGACGTCATGCAGACATCGACGGCGTTCTCACAGGTGCACGACTCACTGTCCTTCTTCCGCGAGTCGTACGACGACTTCGCGAGTTTCCGCGCCACCCTCATCCGACTCAATGGTCTGGCCAACGACAACATGCACGCCGCCGCACTCCCGATCTTGAAGACGGGCAAGTCCGGGAACGAACTCGACGTCGACAAGCTCGACGTGCGCACTCCGTCCGGAGCGACGCTCATCGAGGGTCTCGATCTCACCGTCGGCCCCGGTCAGTCGCTGTTGGTCAAGGGTCCGTCCGGTTCCGGCAAGACGACGCTGCTCCGGACCCTCGCCGATCTGTGGCCCTACGCGGACGGCACGGTGTCGCGACCATCCGGGGATGCCATCTTCCTGTCCCAGCGGCCGTATCTGCCGCTCGGTTCGCTCCGGACAGCGCTGGCGTACCCCAGCGAACCGACAGCGGCGGACGGCACTCTCCGTGAGGCGCTGTCGAAGGTGTCGCTGGGCAATCTCGGCGACCGACTCGACGAGACAGCCGACTGGACCCGCATCCTGTCCCCGGGAGAGCAGCAGCGGCTGGCTTTCGCGCGGGTCCTGACCGCGCGGCCGGCCGTCATCTTCCTCGACGAGGCCACCTCGGCGATCGACGAGGGGCTCGAGCACACGCTCTACACACTCCTGCGGTCCGAACTGCCGGACAGCATCGTGGTCAGCGTCGGGCACCGCAGCACGCTCAACCAATTCCACTCGCTCGGAGTGGAACTGGAAGGCGAGGGCCGGTGGACCGAAACTTCGCTCGTGGGTTGAGCGGCCTCGCCCGGGTGCTGGGCTGAACGGCTCCGCCCCGGTGTCTCGGCGGCACCCGGGCGGACTGTCAGTTGGCCCTGCGGTAGGCCGATGCGAGTTCGTCGGCCCGATCCCATGGTGACCAGTCCACCTCGCGGCCGTCGAGTTGCGCCTCCACGACCTCGAGGCCGGCGTGCCAGCCCGCGGCATGTGCGTAGGCAGAGTCTTCCTCTTCCACCGTATGCGTGAGCGTCAACCAGCAACCGCCGCTCCCGTCGGGACTCAGCTCCCAATGCAGGGTCTCCGCGTCCCACAGATACTCGAGGATGTGGCCCGGGTGCACCGAAATGACCGTGCCGGTGGTTGTGTGGTCTTCGGGTAATCCGAATCGGCGGACCTGCTCCGGGGTTACGCGAAACACCAGTTCCGCGCCGGGGGTGAGGTCGAAGTCGACGTCGGCAGGGAACCAGACTTTCAAATACTGGGGGTCCGTCAGTACCCGCCACACCTTCTCCGGCGAATGCGACAACGCTTGCTGGAATCGAAGAGCTACGCGCCCGTCGTACGTGAAGTTGACGGTGCCGAGATCCATGGGTGACCTCCGTGCTCGAGGGCGGAACCGTGCCACCATGGTACTGGCAGGCACGCGCCGAACCACAGGGTTCCGGCACAACAAAGCCGCCACTACCTGCGGCTCAGTTCTCTTCGCGCGTACGCAGGGTCGACAAGGAGGTACAGCGGATGGCCGTCAGAATGATCGACCACTTGATGCAGGCTCGGCAGGAGCTCCGATACCAGCCGACTCCCAAGCGTGTGCGTGCGCGTCTCGGCGGCGCCACGGTCGTCGACACGCGTGACGCCGTGCTGGTGTGGGAGCCACGACGCGTCGTCCCGTCCTATGCGGTGCCGATCTCCGACGTGACGGGCACCCTGGCGGAGGCGTCCGACGATGCCGCCTCGGAGCTGCCGGTATCACTGGAAGAGGGCGGCCCTCCGGTCATCGACCCGCGGACGGCCTTCGGGTTCCACACGACCGCAGGGACGCCGATGACGGTCACTGCCGGTGCCGCCACCGGGCAGGCGTTCCGGCCGGCCGAACTCGACTCGATGGTCATCCTCGACTTCGACGGCTTCGACTGGCTCGAGGAGGACGAACCGATCTTCGGGCACCCCCACGACCCGTTTTCCCGAATCGATGTGCGGCGGAGTTCGACGTCCATCCGCATCGAACTCGACGGCCGACTCGTCGCAGAGTCTTCCCGCGCGCTGATCCTCTTCGAATTCGTGCTCCCTGCGCGCTACTACCTGCCCCGCGCCGACGTCGTCGCGGCGCTCGAACCGAGTCCGACGGCGACTGTCTGTGCGTACAAAGGCCACGCGTCACATTGGTCGCTCGTGGGAGGCGGTGACAAGGGCGTCGACATCGCGTGGAGTTACGAACAACCCCCGCTCGAACTAGCCCAGATCGCGGGGATGGTGTGCTTCTATCAGGAACGTGTCGACGTCGTCCTCGACGGCAAGGCACAGATCAGACCCGTCACCCCGTGGTCGTAACCGTCCGCGGCGATACGCAGCCCGCAGGCAGTGGTGCGGACGGTCCGATAGCAGTCCATTGCGCGAAGTGCAGGTCAGGGGTGACCCTGACCTGCACTTCATGCGACTGTCCGGCAGTGCCCTCGGTGAGACTCGAACTCACACTGGACGGGTTTTGAATCCGTTTCCTCTGCCAATTGGGATACGAGGGCGTGTTGCGCTGTACCACTGTAGAAGATCGTCGTCGGGAGTCAACCACCGGTACCCTCTAACCGTTCGCTCCCCGGCTTCGGGGTCGTCCGAGCAGAGGAGAATGGTGACCATGAACGCTCCGCAGCCGCAAGGCGTGCCGACCCCGCCGCGACGGGTCGTGGTGGCCGAAGACGAGGCGCTGATCAGGCTGGACCTCGTCGAGATGCTGCGTGAAGAGGGTTACGACGTGGTCGGTGAGGCCGGTGACGGGCAGACTGCGGTCGATCTGGCGGTCGAGCTGAAACCCGACCTCGTCATCATGGATGTGAAGATGCCGAGGCGTGACGGCATCGATGCGGCGTCCGAGATCGCCGCGAAACGTATTGCCCCCGTGGTTATTCTCACAGCGTTCAGTCAGCGAGACTTGGTCGAACGGGCCCGTGACGCCGGCGCGATGGCGTATCTGGTCAAACCGTTCTCCGTCGCCGACTTGGTGCCCGCCGTGGAGTTGGCAGCCAGCCGGTTCAAGGAAGTGACCGCACTGGAGCGGGAGATCTCCGACCTGTCCGAACGGCTCGAGACGCGCAAGGTCGTCGAGCGCGCCAAGGGCGTGCTGATGGACAAGCAGTCACTTACGGAACCTGAAGCGTTCCGGTGGATTCAGCGGGCGGCGATGGATCGCCGTTCGACCATGAAAGCGGTGGCCCAGGTGGTCCTGGAGACTCTCGGCGGCGAGAAGCCACAGTAACCCTTTACGGCCGCGTAAACACTGACCGCATCAAGGTCACAGTAAGGTCACGAGCCGTTCGCCGAGGGTCGCGAACGCCGTCGGACAGCTAGCGTCTGATCCCACAGCGGACGCCAACTCGGGTGGCGTCCGTACACAGGTGATCTAAGGAGACTTTGGATGGCTAAACGGACCCTCGTGCGGGCGGCCGCGGTTCTCGGCGCGGCGAGCCTCGCACTCGCAGGTTGCAGTTCGGACAGTGGCGACGAGTCCGCGAGCGGAGGCGACGGTGCCGCCGCCTCGGCCACCACGGTGACCACCGACTGCACCCCCGAAGAGGCGACGGCCGGAACGACACCGTCCACGGCGCCACTGAAGATCGGCACCCTGCTGCCCGACACCGGTAGCCTCTCCTTCCTCGGACCGCCGATGGTGGCGGGCACCCAGCTCGGTGTCAACGACGTCAACGCCGCCGGCGGAGTGCTCGGTCAGCCCGTGCAGTTGATTCCCGGCGACTCGGGCGACACCACCACGGATACGGCCAACTCCACGGTCGACCGCGAATTGGCAGCGGGCACACAGGTGATCGTCGGTGCGGCGTCGTCTTCGGTGTCGCTCAAGGTCATCGACAAGGTGGCCAGCGCGGGTGTCGTGATGTTCTCGCCGGCGAACACATCCGACCAGTTCGTCTGCTACGCCGACAAGGGGCAGTACTTCCGGACGGCCCCCACGGACGTGTTGCAGGCTCAGGCTGTGTCGCAGCTCATCTCGGACGACGGCGGCCAGCGGGTGTCCGTCCTCGCACTGAACGATCCCTACGGCACCGGGCTCGCCGACAACATCGTGAAGAACCTCGCCGACGCCGGCATCCCGGAAGATCAGATTCAGAAGATCATCTACGACCCCAACGCGCAGTCGTTCAACTCGGAGATCGATCAGGTCAAGGACTTCGCCCCGGATGCTGTGGCAGTAGTGGGATTCGAGGAGTCGGCCAAGATCATCACACGTATGCACGAGGTGGGCATCGGCCCGTCCGACGGCATGAAGGTCTACGGTGTCGACGGCAACATGGGTAACGCACTCGGCGAGGCGGTGGCGCCGCCGCTGCTCGACGGGATGCAGGGCACCACTCCGCTCACCGACGTCGGTCCCGCGTTCCAGGATCGCCTCAAGGGCATCAACGGCGCGCTGATCGACTTCAACTACGCCGGCGAGTCTTACGACGCCGTCGTGGTCTCCGCGCTGGCTGCGGAGGCGGCGAAGTCGACGGCGGGCCGCGACATCGCCGCCAACATCAACAACGTCACCGAGGGTGGCACGCCGTGCACGTCCTACCAGGAGTGCCTGCCGCTCGTGCAGGCCGGAACGGACATCGACTACAACGGCGTCACCGGCAAACTCGACTTCAGTGATGCGGGCGAACCCTCCATCGGTTCCTACGGAAAGATGAAGTTCGGTGCCGACAACAAGCTGACGACGGACGGATACATCGTCGTGGGGGAGTGATCCTTCCCAGCTGAAACGGACTGTGTTTCACCGAACTGTGGGCCAGGGAAACCCCTGGCCCACAGTTCGTGTGTGGGGACTATTTCTTCTCTTGACTGCCCGCCAGCGTGCCCAGGTACAGTTCGATCACCTTGGGGTCGTGCATGAGGTTGGGTCCCGAGTCGGTGTAGGCGTTGCGGCCCTGGTCCAGAACGTAGCCACGGTCGCAGATCTGGAGGCATCGACGGGCGTTCTGCTCCACCATGATCACCGAGACGCCCGCGGCGTTGATCTTCTTGCAGCGGATGAACACCTCGTCCTGGAACATCGGGGAGAGTCCGGCGGACGGTTCGTCGAGGAGCAGTACGGACGGGTCCATCATCAGCGCCCGGCCCATTGCCACCATCTGCCGCTCACCGCCGGAGAGGGCGCCGGCCTTCACTTTCCTGCGTTCGATCAGCAGCGGGAAAAGATCGCCCACGAAGGCGAATCGCTCGTCGAATGCCTTTGGGCGCAGATACATTCCCATCTCGAGGTTTTCCTCGATGGTGAGCGAAGGGAAGACGTTCTGCGTCTGCGGAACGTAGCCCACACCCTTCTGGACGAGCACGTGCGCGGGCTTGGCCGTGATGTCCTCGCCACGTAGCGTCACCGAGCCCTGCCGGACCGGAATGAGTCCGAACAAGGACTTCAGCAGTGTCGATTTACCGGCGCCGTTGGGGCCGATGATGCCGACGATTTCGCCTTCGCGAAGGAAGAAGTTACATTCGCGCAGAATGTTGACGCCGGGAATGTATCCCGCGACCACACCGTCGGCCCGGACGAGAGCGCCCTCGGCGAGCCGTGCGTGCTCCTCGGGCGTGGCCGCGAATTCCGCTGGGGTCAATTCGGTCATGGGTTCTCACGCCTCAGCTCGGTAATCTCGGGTTCGGAGAGGTCGCCGCCGGTCTCGAGGGTCTGCGCCTCCGCAGTCTCGAGTGCCTCGGCGAGCGCCGCAGTCTCGCCGACGGGGTTTCCTTCTTCGTCGAACTCCAGTGCCTGATCGTGATGGCTACCTAGATAGGCGTCGACTACGGCGTTGTTCGACGAAAGGTGAGCGGGTGTGGATTCGGCGATGACGCTGCCCTGTGCCATGACCACCACCCAGTCGCTGATGTCGCGGATCACGTCCATGTCGTGTTCGACGAAGACGACGGTCATGCCTTCGTCGCGCAGCGATTTGATGTGCCCGAGCAAGCTTTGTGTGAGGGCCGGATTCACGCCCGCCATCGGTTCGTCGAGCATCACCACGGTCGGCTCGGTCATCAGCGCGCGCGCCATTTCCAGCAACTTGCGCTGGCCACCGGACAGCGAGCCGGCGAGGTCGTCGGCCTTGGTGTCGAGCTTGAATCGTGCGAGCAGCTCATTGGCCCGCTCCGTGACGTCCCTCTCCTGCGCCTTCCACATCCACGGCAACAGGCTGGTGAGCATGCGTTCACCGCGCTGGCCGGTGGCGCCGAGACGGACGTTGTCCAGCACCGTCAGCTTCGACAGCGCCTTCGTGAGCTGGAAGGTGCGTACCACCCCTCTGCGCGCCACCTGATGCGGATACATCCGGCCGAGGGACTGGCCGTCCATCGACCAGGAGCCACTGTCGGGCCGATCGAAACCGGTGAGGAGGTTGAACAGGGTGGTCTTGCCCGCACCGTTGGGGCCGATCAGCCCGGTGATGCACCCACGCTGGATCTCGAGGTGCGCCACGTCGACTGCCTTGAGTCCGCCGAAGGTACGGGACACGTTGTCCACCACCAGAATCGGGTCGGGCTTGGGCGCGCCGGGGACCTGGGGGACATCGGCGAAGATCGCCTCCCGCTCCTCGGTCGTGAGGGTGGTGACGGTCTGCTGATCGTCGGGCAGTCTGTGGTCAGGCATTGAGCTGCACCTCCCGCTTGTTGCCCAGTATGCCCTGTGGACGGAACACCATCAGGACCGCGATCATGATTCCCAGCAGGACGAACCGCATCGCGCCGACCTGCTGTTCCGTCAGCGGCAACAGGGGGTCGGGGCCGGAGATGGCCTGCCGCAAGAGCGCGTCGGGGATGGCGAGCAGGAACCAGAACAGCATCGCGCCGATCACGGGTCCGAAGACGGTGGCCGCGCCGCCGAGAATGAGGGCGCCGAATGCGAAGAAGGTCTGGGCGGTGGAATAGAAGTCGGGGTTGATCGATTTGGTCTGCAACGCGTTGAACACGCCGCCGAGCCCGCCGATCATGCCGCCGAGAACGAGCGCCTGCATCTTGTAGACGAAGACGTTCTTGCCGAGCGAACGGGCGGCGTCCTCGTCCTCGCGAACCGCCTTGAGTACGCGACCCCACGGGCTGTGGGTGAGGAGGTACACGAACCCGCAGAGAACCAGCACGAGGGTCCAGCCGACCACCATGGACCACAGGTCGTCGCCGTAGAACTTCACGCCGAGGAAGTTGTACTGCTTACCGGAGTCGAAGGGGCTGAGCGAGGTGAACGGGTCGGCGAAGCCGAACAGCCCGTTGGTCGAACCGGTGATGGAATCGGATGCGGTGGAACGGAAGATCAGTCGCAGAATCTCGGACGCCGCGATGGTGACGATGGCGAGATAGTCGGCCCGCAACCGCAGAGTCGGAATACCGAGAACGAGAGCGAGGAGGCCGGCGGCGGCGAGACCGACCAGGATGCCGAGCCAGAGCGGTTGCTCGTAGGTGACGGTCATGATGCCCACGCCGTATCCGCCGAGAAGTGCGAAACCGATCTGGCCGAAGTTCAGCAGGCCGGCGTAGCCGAAGTGGAGGTTGAGACCGATTGCCAGCAGCGCGTAGAAGATCGCCGAGGGGCCGATCAGCTGGGCGAGTGAGACCTGGAGTGCTCCGGGAATGTCCATACGATCACCCGATCCTTTGGCGGCTGCCGAGAATGCCCTGAGGCCGGACGACGAGGATGACGATCAAGATGAGCAGTCCTCCGATGTACTTGAGGTCGGGGTTGATCACCAGGGTCGACAGCTGTACCAGCATGCCGACGATCACGCAGCCGAGCAGCGCGCCGTAGGCGGTGCCGAGTCCGCCGAGGGTGATTCCTGCGAACATCAGCAACAGGAGTTTGAAACCCATCTCCCACTGCACGCGGCCACCGAGTTCCGAGATGCCGAACAGGACGCCACCGAGTGCGGCGAGTCCGCCGCCGAGCCCCCAGACGAACCGGATGACTCGTTCGACGTCGATGCCGGAGGACGCAGCGAGGTCGCGGTTGTCGGCGACGGCACGCATGGCCTTGCCGATGCGGGTCTTCTGCAGCAGGAGGGCAACGCCGACGAGGACGACGAGGCTGATCCCGATGGACACGAGGTTGGCGTCGGTGATGGCGATCGGACCCCAATGCCTCTCCACCTGGGCTTGGTAGTCGACGAAGGGTTCGGCGCGGTCGGAGAAGAAGATGAGGATCAGGTACCGCAGGGCGATTGCGAGGCCGATCGACACCACGAGCTGGGGGATCAGTCCGGTCTTGCGCTTCCGCAGGGGTCGCCAGATCCCGGCGTCGTTGGCGACGCCGATCAGGACACCGACGATGATCGCCAGGATCGTGGCCGGGATCAGCTGCACCCCGAACGACACGTTGATGACCCAGGCGGCGACGGCGCCGAGCGTGACGAGTTCACCGTGCGCGAAGTTGGTCAGGCCGGTGGTGCCGTAGATCAGGCTCAGCCCGACCCCGGCGATGGCGATCACGAGGCCGAACCTCAGGCCGTCGATGAGCTGGCGGATCAGCTTCTCGTAGAACGGAACCGCCGAACCTGTCCGGGCCTCACCGAAGGAGAAGATGACCGTGTTCGCGCGGCCGGCCACCACCTGACGATCCACGGTTCCCTGCACGCTGACGCCCTCGGGGAGCGACTCGGCGACGATCTCGAAGGTGTACCTGCCCGGCGCGACCCGGAGTTCCCAACGCCCGGTTTCCGCGGACTCCGTCGAGGCGACCTCTGTTCCGTCGGCGTCCAGCGCCCGCACCGTCACGCCCGCGAGCCGCTCTCCGGCGTTGTTGAGATTGCCGCTGACCGGAACGGCATTCTCCGGGGGCGCAGGTTGGCCGGTGGCAGGCGGCGGCGCCGGTGTCGGGGTGGGTTGCTGTGCTGCCGCGGAACCGCCGAACGCGATCGCCGCGACGAACCCGAGCAGGAGGAGGACGAACGCACGGCGCAGTTGCCGGGTGACCGGCCCCCGTCTCGTGCGTTCCCTCACGGACATCGGTCGCGCACTCACTGCTGGGAGTCGCTTCCTCACGGTTGGGGCCACGCAGGTCCTCCGAGGACGTGTAGTTCGGTCAGGTCGTGCAGCGTCGGGCCCGTCTTTCAGCCCGGGCTGCGATTTCCGGACTCTAACGGGTCGAGTCGCGCGAAATCGGGTTCTACGATTTCCGGCGCGTTTCGGTTGAGTTTCGAACCGTCCGGCTGATCGGTGTCGGATCCGCTCCCTAGACTGGGCAACCGTGAGCCCCGCAACCACACCCCGGTCCACCACGTCCCTCGCGTCCGTCACGGCCGCGCCGGACGAGACTCGCCCTACCCTGATGCTGCTCGACGGCCATTCGCTGGCCTTCCGTGCGTTCTACGCCCTGCCCGCCGAAAACTTCAAGACTCACAGCGGGCAGGTCACCAACGCCGTCTACGGGTTCACGTCGATGCTGATCAATCTGCTGCGGGACGAACAGCCCACGCATGTCGGCGCCGCCTTCGATGTGTCGCGGCAGACGTTCCGGGCCGAGAAGTTCCCCGACTACAAAGCGAACCGCAGCAAGGCTCCCGACGAGTTCAAGGGGCAGGTCGAGATCACCAAGGACGTCCTGGGTGCTCTCGGTATCCCGGTGATGGCCGAGGAGGGGTTCGAGGCGGACGACATCATCGCCACCCTGACAACCCAGGCCGAGGCGCTCGGTTACCGCGTCCTCGTGGTGACCGGTGACCGCGATTCGCTCCAGTTGGTCAGCGACGGGGTCACGGTGCTGTACCCGAAGAAGGGTGTGTCGGATCTGACCCGGTTCACCCCGGCCGCGGTGGAGGAGAAGTACGGGCTCACTCCGGCGCAGTACCCCGACTTCGCTGCCCTCCGCGGCGACCCGAGTGACAATCTGCCGGGTATCCCCGGAGTAGGCGAGAAGACCGCCACCAAGTGGATCCGCGAGTACGGGGATCTGGTGGGCCTCGTCGACAACGTCGATCAGGTGCGCGGCAAGGTCGGTGACGCGCTGCGCGCCAACCTCCCCAACGTCCTGCTCAACCGGGAACTCACCGAAATGGTGCGGGATGTGCCCCTGCCGTACACCCCGGACCAGCTGATTCTGGCCCAATGGGATCGCGAGAAGATTCACGCGCTGTTCGACGACCTCGAGTTCAAGGTGCTGCGGGATCGGCTGTTCGCCACGCTGGCGCCGGTCGAGGCGGAAGCAGAGGAAGGCTTCGAGGTCCGCGGCGGCGCGCTCGAACCGGGTGCCGTCGCGGACTGGCTGGCGGCACACGCGTCGAGCGGTGCGCGCTCCGGTGTGTCCGTCGTCGGCACCCGTACCCCGTACGGCGGTGACGTGACAGCCATCGCGATCGCCGCGGCAGACGGGGAAGGTGCCTACATCACCACGGTCGGCGCCACGCCGGAGGACGAAAAGGCACTCGGCTCCTGGCTCGCCGACGCGGAGCAGCCGAAAGCTTTGCACGAGGCGAAATGGGCAATGCATGCTCTGCGCGGACGCGGGTGGGTACTCGGCGGGCTCACCAGTGACACCGCCCTGGCTGCCTACCTGGTCCGCCCAGGTCAACGCACCTTCAACCTGGACGACCTGTCTCTGCGGTACCTGCGCCGGGAACTGCGCGTGGAAGAGACCGGGCAGGAGCAGCTTTCACTGCTCGACGACGCCGACCAGGTAGATGCCGAGGCCGCGGAAACGGAAATTCTCAGTGCCAGGGCCGTACTCGATCTGGCGGCGGCACTCGACACCGAACTCGCGGACATCGAATCGACCGCCCTGCTGTCCGAGATGGAACTTCCGCTGCTCGAAGTACTGGCAAACATCGAAGCCGCGGGCATCGCCGTCGATTGCGAGCACCTCAACGACCTGCAGAGCCGCTTCGCAGCCGAGGTGTCGCAGGCGGCGGAGGCGGCCTACGGCGTCATCGGCAAGCAGATCAATCTGGGATCGCCGAAGCAGCTGCAGGTTGTGCTGTTCGACGAACTGGAGATGCCGAAAACGAAAAAGACCAAGACGGGATACACCACCGATGCCGAGGCGCTGCAGAGCCTTTTCGAGAAGACGTCGCATCCCTTCCTCGAACATCTGCTGGCTCACCGCGACGCCACCCGGCTGAAGGTCACGGTCGACGGGCTGCTCAAAACGGTGGCCGAGGACGGGCGCATCCACACCACCTTCAACCAGACCGTCGCGGCCACCGGCCGGTTGTCGTCCACCGAGCCGAACCTGCAGAACATCCCTGTACGCAACGACGCCGGCCGACAGATCCGGGACGGGTTCGTGGTCGGTGAGGGCTTCGACACGCTGCTCACGGCCGACTACAGCCAGATCGAGATGCGCATCATGGCCCACGTCTCCGGCGACGAAGGACTGATCGAGGCTTTCAACACGGGGGAGGACCTTCACAGCTTCGTCGGGGCACGGGCCTTCGGCGTGCCGATCGAGGAGGTCACCCCCGAGCTGCGCAGACGCGTCAAGGCGATGTCGTACGGCTTGGCATACGGGCTGAGCGCTTTCGGCCTCGCCGCTCAGCTGAAGATTTCGACCGAAGAGGCGAAGTCGCAGATGGAGGCATATTTCGCGCGATTCGGCGGGGTCCGCGACTACTTGCACGCGGTAGTCGAGCAGGCACGCAAGGACGGGTTCACGTCGACGCTGTACGGCCGTCGCCGCTACCTTCCCGACCTCACCAGCGACAACCGTCAACGGCGTGAGGTGGCGGAGCGGGCGGCGCTCAACGCCCCGATTCAGGGCACCGCAGCCGACATCATCAAGGTCGCGATGATCAATGTTCAGCGTTCACTGCGCGAGGCGGGACTGAAGTCGCGGATGCTGTTGCAAGTCCACGACGAACTGGTACTCGAGGTAGTCGAGACGGAGCGGGAGCAGGTGGAGCAACTGGTCCGCGACAACATGTCTTCGGCCATCGAGCTCTCGGTGCCGCTCGACGTGTCGGTCGGCACCGGACGCAGCTGGGACGCCGCCGCCCACTGAGCTGAGCCTCACAGCGACTCGGGGCCCAGCCTCAGAGGGATTCGGGGCGACGACGTCGCGTTATTCGGCCGGTGCCTGCTCGGCGATCTGCTTGCGTACCTCGTCCATGTCGAGGGCCTTGACCTGCGTCACCAGATCTTCGAGCGCCGCCGGCGGGAGAGCTCCCGGCTGGTTGAAGACGAGAACGCCTTCCCGGAACGCCATGATGGTCGGAATCGAGCGGATGTTCGCTGCCGCCGCGATTCCCTGTTCGGCCTCGGTGTCGACCTTCGCGTGCACCACGTCCGGGTGTTGCTCCGAGGACTTCTCGAAGGTGGGCGCGAAGCTGCGGCACGGGCCGCACCAGGACGCCCAGAAGTCGACGAGGACCACATCGTTGCCGGTCACGGTCTCGTCGAAATTCTGTTGAGTCAGGGTCTTGGTGGCCACGAGGGTCCTTTCGTTCGGGAACGGTCGTGCCAGTACAACGCGGGAGTGTCGCCGATTCTTCCCCGCAACCGCCTCAGCCGACGCGCTCGGTGTTCCGGAAGGTGCGCCGGTACGCCTGTGGGGTGGTGTGCCGTAGGCGGAGGAAGTGCTGACGCAGCACAGCGCCTCCGCCGAAGCCGACCCGTTCGGCGATGACGTCGACCGACAGATCGGAATTCTCGAGGAGCTGTTGTGCGGCCAGCACGCGCTGATCACTGAGCCACCGCGCCGGGGTGGTGCCGGTCTCGGCCTGGAATCGCCGCGCGAACGTACGCGGCGACATATTGGCCTTTGCCGCAACGGCCGTCACCGAGAGGTCGAGGGCGAGGTGTTCGGTCATCCAGTCCAGCACCGGCCCGAGGGTGTCGATCGACGTCGACGGCAACGGCATCGCGACGTACTGGGCCTGACCGCCGTCGCGGTGCGGCGGGACCACCATGCGGCGAGCGATACCGTTGGCCACCCTGCTGCCCTGTTCCTTGCGCACGATGTGCAGGCACAGATCGATGCCGGCCGCGGTGCCCGCGCTCGTCAGCACGGGGTCGTCGTCGACGTAGAGGACATTGGGATCGACGGTGGCGCCGGGATGCAGTGCCGCGAGCCGCTGGGCGTGCCGCCAGTGGGTGGTGCAGCGGCGGCCGTCGAGAAGTCCCGCGGCGCCGAGAACGAAAGCGCCGTTACACAGACTCGCGACCTTCGCTCCGCGCTCGACGGCGGCACGAAGTTTGTCCAGCAGTGGGTCCATGCACGGATCGGGATCCTTCGCGCAGACGTACGACCCGTCCGCTTCCGCGTAGGTTCCGCCCGCCGGGACGATGATGAGGTCTGCGTCGTCGAGCCGGTCTAGGTCGTACGGGACGTCGATGCCGTAGCCGAATCGTGTGCGGATCGGTTGGGAGACGCCGGCGACGAGTGAGAAGTCGTAGGTGGGAAGTCCGTCGTCGGATCTGTCGAATCCGAACACCTCGCAGGCGACGCCGAGTTCGAAGGCTTCGGTAAGTGGCATGAGCGGTACTACGACCTTCTTCAACACCTCACCAGTATGGCAGAAATAAGTCGAACTATGACGTTTCTGCCACTACTTCTCGGAAGCTGCCGGCGCAAGGCTTGGGGCATGACAATCCTGGTTGTGGTTCTGCTCGTGTTCCTGGCACTGGCTGCCTTGGCGCTCGCCGACCGCACGCCCGACACGCACAACGACGTCACCCAGCACGGCGATTTCCGGTTTTGAGGGCGAGTCCGGTCACGGCGGGGCCGTCACGGTCCACTCGCGTTTGGCATCTCCGTCCCATCGCCGCACCACCGAGGCGCGGCCGATGATGTCGCCGCCGTCGAGTAGTCGCACGGCGTCGGCGATCTGATCCGCGGGCAGTCGCCGCGCCAGAGTGACGTGGGGAGTCCATTCACCCGGACGGATGTGCGGCGTCACCTCGGTGGCGTGCTCGGCGAGATCGAACACCGACCGGTGTAGTGACAACAGGGCCTTGGACGGCACCACCAGACGCGACAACGTGACGTGCCTGCCACCGAACATGACCAGTCCACCCAGACGGACATGGAACGACGGGGTGGGGATACGGCGCCCCAGGAGTTCGTCGATCTCGGGCGGGATATGGCGCGCGACGAACAGTGTGACGTGCGGCCGATTCGACAGTGCGCGAACGCGAGTCCTGCTCGGCAGACCGGCGTCCCAGAGGAGTTTCCACTCGGCGCGCACGGCGTCGTCGGTCGCCTCGTCGAACAGCAGTTCCACCGACTGGACCATGGTAGGCAATGATGGCCTCATGGGCGGTCCTACGGCAAACAACTCGGATAAACGCATCGGCGTGATCCTCGGTGACGGCATCGGTCACGAGATCGTTCCGGCAACGCAGCGCGTGGTGAGCGCGGCCGTCACCGCCGCCGGTGGGGCCGACGTCGACTGGGTGACGTTGCCCCTCGGGCTCGATGCGATCGACTCCCACGGCACGCCGCTGCCGGACTCCACCCTGGCGGCCCTGGCGGAGCTCGACGCGTGGATCCTCGGTCCCCACGACAGCGCGGCCTATCCGGAACCGTTCCGAGGGCAGCTGACCCCTGGAGGAGTCATCCGCAAGGACTTCGACCTGTTCGCCAACATCCGCCCGGCCCGTTCGCTGGAGGGGGTCGCCTCGATGGTGCCGGACATGGATCTGGTGATCGTTCGCGAGAACACCGAAGGCCTGTATGCGGATCGAAATATGTTCGCCGGCAGCGGCGAGTTCATGCCCACGCCCGATGTGGCCCTCGCGGTCGGCGTCGTCACCAGGCGGGCCTGTGAACGCATTGCACACACAGCGTTCGCGCTCGCCCGGACCCGGCGGCGCCACGTGACGATCGTGCACAAGGCCAACGTCCTGTCGTTGACGACGGGACTGTTCCGCGACGTCTGCCGGGACGTGGGCGAGCGCCACTACCCGGATGTTCAGATCGATGACCAGCACGTCGACGCGATGACCGCCCACCTGGTGCGCCGCGGACGCGACTTCGATGTCGTCGTGGCGGAGAACATGTTCGGTGACATCCTGTCGGATCTCACGGGCGAGCTGTCCGGCTCACTCGGCACCGCGCCGTCGATCAACAGCTCCGACACCCAGGTCATGGCGCAGGCGGCACATGGTGCGGCCCCGGACATCGCGGGACACAACCGGGCAAATCCCACGGCGCTGATGCTGTCTGCCGCGATGATGCTCGACCTGCTCGGCGAGCGCCGAGCCGACCGGCACCTGGTCGGTGCCGCGACCCGGATCCGGGACGCCGTCCGGTCGACGATCGCGTCCGGAGTGGCCATCGCTGACCTGGGTGGACTCGCGTCGACCAGCGAATTCACCGAGACCGTCCTCGCCCGTACCCTGCGTCGGTGAAAGCGCGGTCACGGCACGGCACGGGCCGTTAATGTTCGGTAACGACGTCTGCAGATGTGGGTGCCGTAACCTACCGTTCGACTATTCGGAGTTCGCGAGTTCTCCGTCGCCGTAGCTCGTACGGTGCAACACGATTTTCGATGCATCACGATTTTTCTGGAGGACATGCCAGTGTCTGGTCGATCCGTCTTCACGCGTCGGCGCGTGGCCCGAACCATCTGTGCACTGGCGGGAAGCAGCGCGCTGCTCCTCGCCGGCTGTGCCAGCAATACCGAAGGTGGCGGTTCCCCTTCGGGTGACGCCGCCGCCACGGTGGAAGTCGAGAAGGTGGATGCCATCGCGGCCGAGTTGCCGGAGAAGATCGCGTCGTCGGGCAAGATCGTGGTCGGCGTGAACATCCCGTACTCGCCCAACGAGTTCAAGGATCCCAGCGGCAAGATCGTCGGCTTCGACGTGGATCTCGTCGACGCCGTCGGCAAGGTACTCGGGGTCACGCCGGAGTACACCGAAGCCGACTTCGACAAGATCATCCCGTCGATCCAGGCCGGCAGTTACGACATGGGCATGTCCTCGTTCACGGACACCAAGGAGCGCGAGCAGTCCGTCGATTTCGTCACGTACTTCAGCGCGGGTGTGCAGTGGGCGCAGCCTGTCGGTAAGAATGTCGATCCCAACAACGCGTGCGGTCTGCGGGTCGGGGTGCAAACCACCACCATCGAGGACCTCGAGGAAGTACCCGCCAAGAGTGCCGCGTGTGTGGCGGCCGGTAAGCCGGCGATCGACATCGTGAAGTTCGACAGCCAGGACGACGCTGCCAACGCGGTCGCCCTCGGCAAGGTCGATGCCATGTCCGCGGATTCGCCCGTCACCGCCTACGCGATCAAGCAGAGCGACGGCAGGATCGAGGCGGCAGGCGAGGTCTTCGACGCCGCGCCCTACGGCTGGCCCGTCGCCAAGGGATCGCCCCTCGGACCCGTTCTCCAGAAGGCCATGCAACACCTCATCGACGACGGCGCATATCAGAAGATCGCGGAGAACTGGGGCGTCCAGGCCGGCGTCATCACGACTTCGCACATCAACGGCGCCACGAGCTGAGCGGTTGACGAGTGTCTGATCTGGAAAAGGTGCCGGGCGATGTATCGACCGCGACGGGTTCGGATCCCGAGCCGATCAAAGCGATCCCGCTGCGACGGCCCGGGCGCTGGATCGCTGCGATCGTCGTCGGGTTACTCCTCGCTCTGTTCGTCAACGGTGCCCGCACCAACGAGGCGTATCGCTGGGACATCTACATCCGCTACCTGTTCGACGCGCGAATTTCCGCAGCGGCCTGGAACACGATTCAGCTGACGATTCTGTCGATGGCGATTGCCATCGTGCTCGGCGTGCTGCTCGCTGTCATGCGGTTGTCGCCGAACCCGGTGCTCAAGGCGTCGTCCTGGGGTTATCTGTGGATCTTCCGCGGCACCCCGGTGTACGTCCAGTTGGTGTTCTGGGGCCTGTTCCCGTCCATCTACAAGCAACTCGACCTCGGCATCCCCTTCGTGCACCAGTTCGTGCACATCGACCTGCAGGGCATCAACGCGGCCTTCCTGTTCGCGGTGATCGGCCTGGGCCTCAACGAGGCCGCGTACATGGCCGAAATCGTCCGGGCCGGCGTCAACTCGGTCGCCGAGGGGCAGACCGAGGCGTCGGTGGCGCTGGGCATGACGTGGTCGCAGACGATGCGGCGGACAGTGCTGCCACAGGCGATGCGGGTCATCATCCCGCCCACCGGCAATGAACTGATCAGCATGCTGAAAACCACCTCGCTGGTCACCGCGGTCCCGTACAGCCTCGAACTGTACGGCCGTGCCAGAGACATTTCGGGTGCCAACTTCCAGCCGATTCCGTTGCTGATGGTCGCGGCCACCTGGTACCTCGCCATTACGAGTCTCCTGATGATCGGGCAGTTCTACCTCGAGCGGTACTACTCGAAGGGCGCGACGCGCAAGCTCACCGCCCGGCAGTTGCAGGCGCTCGCCGACGCGCAGGGCAAGCCGCTGGTGATCGAACCCGGCCCCGAGACGCTGCCCGACACACCCGGAGGGGAACGAAAATGACGCCGATGGTCAAGGCGGACCAGGTGTGCAAGAACTTCGGTGCGCTCAAAGTGCTCAAGGGCATTTCACTCGAAATCGGCCGCGGGCAGGTGCTGTGCCTGGTCGGCCCCTCGGGGTCCGGCAAGTCGACATTCCTGCGCTGCATCAACCACCTCGAGCAGGTCAATGCCGGGCGGCTCTACGTCGACGGTGAACTCGTGGGGTACTCGGAGCGGAACGGCAAGCTGTACGAACTGCATCCCCGTGCGGCGGCGAAGCAGCGGCGCGACATCGGCATGGTGTTCCAGCACTTCAATCTGTTCCCGCACCGGACCGCGCTCGAGAACATCATCGAGGCGCCCACCCAGGTCAAGCGGCTCAGCAAGAAGAAGGCCGTCGAGCGTGGACGTGAACTGCTGGCCCAGGTCGGGCTGAGCGAGAAAGCCGACGCCTACCCTGCCCAACTGTCGGGTGGTCAGCAGCAGCGGGTCGCCATCGCCCGGGCACTCGCGATGGACCCGAAGCTGATGTTGTTCGACGAGCCCACCTCGGCGCTCGACCCGGAACTCGTCGGTGAGGTCCTCACCGTCATGAAGGACCTTGCGGCAGGCGGCATGACCATGGTCGTGGTCACTCACGAGATGGGTTTCGCCCGCGAGGTGGCCGATCAACTGGTGTTCATGGACGCCGGCGTGGTGGTCGAATCGGGAGAGCCACGCGAACTGCTGGCCAATCCACAGCACGACCGCACCAAGGCGTTCCTGTCGAAGTTGCTGTGAGCGAGCCGGCGCTCTTCGACTTCGTCGGTGTCGACGTCGAGCAGGGCGGGACCCGTGTGCTGCGCGACATCGACGTGACCATTCCGGAAGCGGGAATCACTGTGCTGGTGGGGCGTTCGGGGGCCGGGAAGTCGACGCTGCTGCGATGCTGCAACCGGCTGGAGGTCCCGACCACGGGAGTCGTTCGGTTTCGCGGACGGTCGCTGTCCGACGTGGACGTGCTGGCGCACCGGCGGACGGTGGGCATGGTGTTCCAGCAGCCCACCGCATTTCCCGGAACGGTGCTGGACAACCTCCGTGCCGCCGACCCCGGTGTCGACGAGGCGCGCGGAGGTGAGTTACTCCGCCACGTCGGGCTCGAACCGGCAATGCTCGGGCAGGTGGCCGACACCCTGTCGGGAGGCGAGATGCAGCGTATGGTCCTGGCCAGGGCGCTCGCGACCCGGCCGTCGGTTCTGCTCGCGGACGAACCGACCGCAGCCCTCGACACGGAATCTTCGGCGCAGCTCGAGTCGCTCGTGCTGCGACTGGCGAAGGAAGGGATGCCCATTCTCTGGGTCACCCATGATCTCGCGCAGATGCGCCGGCTGGCAGATCACCTCGTGGCGCTCGATTCGGGTCACATCGTCTATACCGGTGCCCCCGGCGACTATTCGGACCGTTCCATTGCGGGGGAGTCGGAGACGTGAGCTCGACGATCATCGGATGGGCCGGTCTTCTCGCATCGCTGATCTTCGTCGCTGTGGCAATCGGACTCTCAGCGCAGCAACGGCTTTCGCTGACGACGCCGATCGTCGTCTCCGTGGCGCGTTCCCTCGTGCAGATGATGATCGTCGGGGTGGCGCTGGTTCCACTCGTGCGGCCACAGACCCCACTCTGGTGGTCGTGGCTGTGGGTCATCGGCATCGTGTTCTTCGCCGCGTACACGATTACGCGCCGGGCACCGGCGGTCCCCGAGTTGTATGTCCTCGCGCTGGCCGCCATGGCGGCGGTGGCGGTGGTGGGCCTGGCCGTGATCTTCGGCGCTCGGATCTTCGAGCTGAGCGGGCGGACGCTCGTGCCCGTCGCCGGCATGATCGTCGGAAACTCGATGAAGTCCGCCGTCATCGCCGCCGCGCGGGTCAGTGAGTCGGTGGCCGACCATCGCGCGGAGATCGAGGCCGGACTCGCTCTCGGGATGACACCTCGCCGCGCCTTCGATCGGCAGCTACGGTCGGCTCTGCGAACGGCTATTTCGTCCCAGGTCGAGCAGACGGCAGCCCTGGGCATCGTGTTCCTGCCCGGCGCGATGACCGGTCTGATTCTCGCGGGCGTCGACCCCATGGAAGCGGTGTTCGCTCAGCTCGCACTGATGTACGTCATTCTGGCCGGCGTCGTCATCGCTGTGGTGGTGACGGGTCTCGGCACGCTGCGGAGGCTCACCACGGCCGATCAACGACTGGTTCCGGTCGGCCGCGCCCGCTGACCTCTCGGTGTCTGTGGCTGCCCCTGGCTACGGGCTGTCGGCGACAGGTTTGCGGCAACTGAAAATCGCCGTGCCGGGGAAGAGTTGGCCCCGTAGCGGGCTCCATTGACCCCATTCCCGATCGAGCCATTCGGGCCACTCGGGCTCGATGATGTCGCGCACTTCGAGTCCGGCGGCGACGATCTCGCGAACGCGGTCACCGATGGTGCGGTGGTGCTCCACGTAGGTCGGCACGCCGGCCGAGTCCACCTCCACGTAGGGCGTGCGATCGAAGTAGGGGAGCGTGGCGGTGAGGCCGCGCGGCCCGGGATCGTCGGGGAAGATCCACCGGATCGGATGGTTGACGGCAAACACCCACAGACCGCCGGGCCTCAGGACCCGGCCCACCTCGCGCATGACCGCCGCCGAATCGGCGACGAACGGAACTGCGCCAAAAGCCGAACATGCGAGGTCGAAGCTTCCGTCCGCGAACGGGAGGTGCTCGGCTCCTGCTTGAATCAGCGGCACCACCGGTCCTCCCGTCCGCATGGCGTCGACGCCGCGGTCGAGCATCGCCCGCGAAATGTCGAGTCCCACCGCCCGCGCCCCCCGGCCAGCAAGCCACCGTGCGCAGGGAGCGGAGCCGCAGCCGACTTCGAGGACGTCCTTGCCCGCGACGTCGCCCAGCAGGTGGTGATCGCCCTCGTGAAGTCCCTCCGGGCACCACACGAACTCGCCGTCCGCCACGTCCACCCCGAGGAACTCGCCATGGGTGCGGTGGTAGTCGTCGGCGTCGGCGTCCCACCACGCTCGGCTCGCGCGTTCGCTGGCCTCCGAGTCGACCCGGATGCGGCTGACTCCGGCGGTTCCGAGGACACTGTTGGCGGTGCCGTGGCGGTCGTCTTCGGGGGAGTGGGCGGGATCTGTCGCACGAGAGTCGGGCATGCGCAACAGACTAGAGCGTGGGAACGGACCCGGGTTTGCCCAGCTTGCCCAGGGGCGCGTAGCCTATTGCACGCGAGTGTCTACGTGCGCGACATCCGATTGGGTACGGTTCGAGTTTTCGTTCGGTTCCGGTCAGGTGTCGTTGCACTGTTCTCGTGCTTTGTCCGACAGAACACCATCAACCGACCACAACCCGTCCGGAGCAACTCAACATATGCCCTCCACCACCGTCACCTCGCCGCAGGTAGCCGTCAACGACATCGGCTCCGCCGAGGACTTCCTCGCCGCCATCGACGCAACGATCAAGTACTTCAACGATGGTGACATCGTCGAAGGCACCATCGTCAAGGTCGATCGCGACGAGGTTCTGCTCGACATCGGTTACAAGACCGAAGGCGTCATCCCTTCCCGTGAGCTCTCCATCAAGCACGACGTCGACCCCAACGAGGTCGTCTCCGTGGGCGATGAGGTCGAAGCTCTCGTCCTCACCAAGGAGGACAAGGAAGGCCGACTGATCCTGTCGAAGAAGCGCGCTCAGTACGAGCGTGCCTGGGGCACCATCGAGGAGCTCAAGGAGAAGGACGAGGCCGTCAAGGGCACCGTCATCGAGGTCGTCAAGGGTGGCTTGATCCTCGACATCGGCCTGCGTGGCTTCCTTCCCGCTTCGCTCGTCGAGATGCGCCGTGTCCGCGACCTCCAGCCGTACGTCGGCAAGGAGATCGAGGCCAAGATCATCGAACTCGACAAGAACCGCAACAACGTCGTCCTCTCGCGCCGCGCATGGCTCGAGCAGACGCAGTCCGAGGTTCGCAGCGAGTTCCTGCACCAGCTCCAGAAGGGCCAGGTCCGCAAGGGCGTCGTGTCCTCCATCGTCAACTTCGGTGCCTTCGTGGACCTGGGCGGCGTCGACGGCCTGGTGCACGTGTCCGAGCTGTCCTGGAAGCACATCGACCACCCGTCCGAGGTTGTCGAGGTCGGCACCGAGGTCACCGTCGAGGTTCTCGACGTCGATCTCGACCGCGAGCGCGTGTCCCTGTCGCTCAAGGCCACCCAGGAAGATCCGTGGCGTCAGTTCGCCCGCACACACGCCATCGGCCAGATCGTGCCCGGTAAGGTCACCAAGCTGGTTCCGTTCGGTGCCTTCGTGCGCGTCGAAGAGGGAATCGAAGGCCTCGTCCACATCTCGGAGCTGGCCGAGCGCCACGTCGAGGTCCCGGACCAGGTTGTCGGGGTCGGCGACGATGCGCTGGTCAAGGTCATCGACATCGACCTCGAGCGTCGTCGTATCTCGCTGTCGCTGAAGCAGGCCAACGAGGACTACAACGCCGAGTTCGATCCGTCCAAGTACGGCATGGCGGACAGCTACGACGAGCAGGGCAACTACATCTTCCCCGAGGGCTTCGATCCCGAGACCAACGAATGGCTCGAGGGCTTCGACAAGCAGCGTGAAGAGTGGGAGAACCGCTACGCCGAGGCTGAGCGTCGCCACAAGATGCACACCGCTCAGATGGAGAAGACCGCTGCAGACGAGGCCGCCGAGGCTGCCACCGCTGCTGCCGGCTACTCCTCGGAGTCGGGCGCAGGCGATGCCGATACCGCGTCGTCGTCCGCATCGGCTCCGGCGTCCGAATCTGCTGGTGGATCGCTTGCGAGCGATGCACAGCTCGCCGCTCTGCGCGAGAAGCTGTCGGGCAACGCCTAGTAGGCCCGCCTGACGCAGTCAGGCGCAGAAAACGAGACCCCGCTCCTGCCACGGCAGGAGCGGGGTCCTTTTGTCGGTGCTGCCGCCCAAAACGACTGTGGCCCGGCCTTTGGTGAAGGCCGGGCCACAGTCGCGTGGAAGGACGCTGGGGGTTCAGTTCGCGGTGACGGGAATCCAGTAACTCGACGACGACGCCTGGCCCTCCGAGCGTTTACGCATCGACGCGAAGCTGTGCTTGCCCTGGCTGATCATCGCGGTGAGCCACGTCCGCCGATGCTCGGCGAGTGCCGACGCAACCGCGGGAATCTCGAGGCAATGCACGCCACCCGCAGTGCCGAGGCGGTGCCGACCGGGCTGAAGGCGTTGCTCGCGCATGGCGTTCCTCTTCTTCGAGAAGGTGCAGGTCGGGCCGTTCGCTAGAACATAACCGACCGTGCTGCCGATCGGTGGTATTTGGGATCGGTGAGTCTGCCGGTAACGGTGGGGGAGATGATGTCGGTGGGGCCGCGCAGGCGAGGGCAGGGTGGATGCCACACTGGGTGACGTGTTGAGAATCGGCCTCACCGGAGGCATTGGAGCCGGCAAGTCCACCGTGTCGAAGATCCTGGCGGAACTGGGAGCCGTGATCGTCGACGCAGACCTGATCGCCCGTGAGGTCGTCGAGCCGGGCACCCCCGGCTTGATCGCTCTCGTGGAGCGATTCGGCAACGACATCCTCACGGAGGCCGGGGCGCTCGACCGGGCGGCCCTGGCGGCACGTGCCTTCGCGGACGAGGAATCGCGGTTGGCGCTGAACTCGATCGTGCATCCACTCGTCGGTGCGCGCACGGCGGAACTCATCGATTCAGCAGCGGCAGACGCGGTGCTGGTACAGGACATTCCGTTGCTGGTCGAGGGCGGTATGGGCGCCGCGTTCCATCTGGTCCTGATCGTGTTAGTCGACGCGGAGGAACGGGTACGCAGACTCGTCGGGTCCCGAGGCATGCCGGAAGCGGACGCGCGGGCGAGGATCGCCGCGCAGGCGGACGACGAGCAGCGGCGGGCAGCCGCGGACGTCCTACTCGACAACAGTGGGGAGCCCGGGGCGCTCGAACCCGTGGTCAGGGCCCTGTGGTCGGAGCGGATCGCCCCCTTCGCGTCCAATATCCGTACCCGCACCGTCGTGCGGCCGTTGCCTGTACTCGTGGCGCCGGATCCGCGGTGGGCGGGAGAGGCCGCGCGGTTGATCGCCCGACTGCAGTTGGTGTGCGGGGACCGGGCGGTGCGGGTCGATCACATCGGGTCTACCGCGGTCGAGGGTATGCCGGCAACGGACGTCATCGATTTGCAAGTCACCGTTGCCGACCTCGCGACGGCGGACGAACTCGCCGAACCGCTCGCCGAGGCGGGCTTTCCTCGCATCGAGCACATCACGTCGGACGATCCCAAGCCATCCTATCTCGGTGGCGAGACCGATCCAGCGTTGTGGGACAAGAGAATTCACGGGGGAGCCGATCCGGGCCGGCCGGTCAACATTCATCTTCGGGTCGATGGATGGCCTGGACAGCAGTTCGCACTGGTGTTTCGGGACTGGCTCCGAGCCGATCCGGATGTCCGGGCCGAGTACACCGACATCAAGGTGGGCGCGGCCGACAAGGCCGCCGACCACAGCTCGTACGAGGACGCGGTCACCGCCTACATCGACGCGAAGTCTCCCTGGTTCGACACGGCCTACTCCCGGGCCTGGGAATGGGCCGATCGCGCTGGCTGGAAGGCCTGACATCACCGCCAGTCGATCGGCATTCCGAGCGAGGCCAGCCACCGCCCGAGGTCGTGGCCGTGTGTGGCCAGGCCCTCGATGGCGGCGACGGCGGTAGTGATCGCCTTCTCGGCGGTGGCCGTATCGAGCAGACCGGCGCTGTGCGCCTCCATCAACTCGTCCACATCCAGTAATTCGGTGCTCCGCCCGGTTCGCACGACCAGATCGAGGTAGTGGTCCTCCGACGTCCAGACATCGTCGCCCCGAGTGAACACGCCGATGTCGACGTAGTGGTCCTGGTCCCGCCGATGCTCCGGCCGGAAATGGAAAATGGATGCCCGGAGTCCCAGGTCGGGAAGCAGCCACGACTCGAGGTAGTCGAACTGCCGATGGTCGGCCGTCCGCGCCATGTAGAGCCCCCACGGCTCGACGCGGAATTGCTCCACCGGACGGACGCATCCTTTCGGATCCGTGTTGGTGCTGTTGCGGAGATCGAAGTATTCGATCTTGGGTGGGTGCGGATGAGCAGCGCCTTCCATGAGGCAGAACCTACGGCACTGCGCTGCCGCCGGCGCAGGTCGGGACCTTGTCGGTCCCTGCGCTTACCCTGGTGACATGGCGTTTGCATCCGAGCACCCGGTGGTAGCACATTCCGAGTTCCGACCCATCGGCGAGATCGAGCGGTCGGAGGCGCGGTTCGAGGTCGTCAGCGATCACAAACCCGCCGGTGACCAGCCGGCGGCCATCGCGGAACTCGAGAAGCGGATCAACGCGGGCGAGAAGGATGTGGTCCTGCTCGGCGCCACCGGTACCGGCAAGTCCGCCACCACGGCGTGGCTCATCGAGAAAGTGCAGCGTCCCACGCTGGTCATGGCGCCCAACAAGACTCTCGCGGCGCAGCTCGCCAACGAACTGCGCGACATGCTGCCTCACAACGCAGTCGAGTACTTCGTGTCGTACTACGACTACTACCAGCCCGAGGCGTACATCGCTCAGACCGACACCTATATCGAGAAGGACTCGTCGGTCAACGACGACGTCGAGCGCCTTCGCCACTCGGCGACGTCGAGCCTGCTCTCCCGTCGAGACGTGGTGGTCGTGGCTTCGGTGTCGTGCATCTACGGCCTGGGCACTCCGCAGTCGTACCTCGACCGGTCGGTGCAACTCGAAGTAGGTGTCGAGGTTCCGCGCGACGCGCTCCTCCGGCTTCTCGTCGATGTTCAGTACACGCGTAACGACCTGGCGTTCACCCGCGGTTCCTTCCGGGTCCGGGGCGACACCGTCGAGATCATTCCGTCGTACGAGGAGTTGGCCGTCCGCATCGAATTCTTCGGTGACGAGATCGAAGCGCTGTACTACCTGCATCCGCTCACCGGCGACGTCGTCCGTCAGGTCGACTCCGTGCGCATCTTCCCGGCAACCCACTACGTGGCGGGTCCCGAACGGATGGAGCGGGCGGTCAAAGACATCGAAGCCGAACTCGAGGAACGCCTCGCCGACCTCGAGAACCGGGGAAAGTTGCTCGAGGCGCAACGGTTGCGGATGCGCACCCAGTACGACCTCGAAATGATCAAGCAGGTCGGATTCTGCTCCGGAATCGAGAACTACTCGCGGCACATCGACGGACGCGGCCCGGGTACCGCTCCCGCCACGCTCATCGACTATTTTCCCGAGGACTTCCTGCTCGTCATCGACGAGTCGCACGTCACCGTGCCGCAGATCGGAGCGATGTACGAGGGTGACATGTCCCGGAAACGGAATCTCGTCGAGTTCGGATTCCGGCTCCCTTCGGCCACCGACAACCGACCGCTTACGTGGGAAGAATTCACGCAGCGCATCGGGCAGACGGTGTACCTGTCGGCGACACCCGGCAAGTACGAGCTGGGCCAGGCCGGCGGTGAGTTCGTCGAGCAGGTGATCCGTCCCACCGGTCTGGTCGACCCGGAAGTGGTGGTGAAGCCCACCAAGGGGCAGATCGACGACCTCGTTCACGAGATCCGGGAGCGGGCCGACCGCGACGAGCGGGTGCTCGTCACGACACTGACGAAGAAGATGTCGGAAGACCTCACCGACTACCTACTCGAGCTCGGTATCCGGGTCCGGTACCTGCACTCGGACATCGACACGCTGCGTCGCGTCGAACTCCTCCGCCAGTTACGGCTCGGTGAGTACGACGTGCTCGTCGGTATCAACCTTCTGCGTGAGGGACTCGACCTGCCGGAGGTGTCCTTGGTGGCGATCCTCGACGCCGACAAGGAGGGCTTCCTGCGCAGCTCGACGAGTCTGATTCAGACGATCGGTCGCGCAGCTCGTAACGTGTCCGGTCAGGTCCACATGTATGCCGACAAGATCACCGACTCGATGCAGCACGCCATCGAGGAGACCGAGCGGCGCCGCGAGAAACAGATCGCCTACAACAAGAAGATGGGCGTCGATCCGCAGCCGCTGCGCAAGAAGATCGCAGACATCCTCGATCAGGTGTACGAGGAGGCCGAGGACACCGCTGCCGGCGTCGACGTGGGTGGTTCCGGACGCAACGCCTCGCGCGGTCGCCGCGCCCAGGGTGAAGCCGGCCGCGCGGTCAGTGCGGGCGTCTACGAAGGCCGCGACACCAAGTCGATGCCGAGGGCCGAGCTGGCCGACCTGGTCAAGCAGTTGACGGATCAGATGATGAACGCTGCACGCGACCTCCAATTCGAGCTTGCCGGACGGTTACGCGACGAGATCGCGGACTTGAAGAAGGAGTTGCGTGGGATGGACGCCGCGGGCCTGAAGTAGCCGAGGCAGTACCGTCTGACTCATGGATGCACAGAGCGCCGGTCGAGCCGCTCGATCGTTGGAGTTGCTTCATTCCCTGAGCTACTTCGTACCCGAGGTCGGGGAACGACTGGCCGAGGTGGGGTTGGAGCCGGGCCGAATGGGCTACTTCGCCGGTCGGGCGGCTCCCATGGGCGCGGTGAATGCAGGGGTCGTCACCGCCGCTTTCTTCAATTTCAGCCCCGACGCCGTCGCCGCGGTGATCCCGCGGGCGTGGGATCTGGCTGCGCCGCACGCCATCGTCGAGGCTCGCTACCGTGCGGTCGGTGAGGCGTATGTCCGCCTGCTGGGGGAGTCCGTCATCGCGTCACCGGAGATGGCGGAGGCGGCCGACCTGCTGTCGACCGCGGCGCGGGGCATCCCCGGGGTCGAAGGCAGGCCGCTCTACGCCGGTTACGCGGCGTTGGAGTGGCCGTCGGCGTCGCATCTCAGCTTCTGGCATGCCCTGACAGTGTTGCGCGAGTATCGCGGCGACGGGCATACCGCTGCGTTGCAGACCGCCGGTCTGAGCGGGCTCGAGGCGCTGATCACCCATACCGCGACAGGCCGCGGGTTCCAGAAAAAGTTCGCGCTGACCCGTCGCGGGTGGAGCGAGGAGCAGTGGAACGCCGCCTGCGACAGCCTTCGAGATCGGGAGTTGCTGGACGCTCGCGGTGAACTCACCGCGGACGGCAGCGACCTGCGGAATCTGATCGAGGACCTCACCGACGATATTGCGGTCACACCGTGGGCGGCGCTCGGTGAAGACGGGGTGGCACGCGTGGTCGAGCTCGCGACGCCGTGGCGCGACACCGTCGTGGCCGCCGGGGTATTCCCCGCAGGAGTGTTCGGTCCGAAGGTCCGCACCGCAAGCTGATTTCTCGTCGGGGGAGGTCACAGACGCGGACAGCGCGGCAATGTGACTGATCACGCAGGGGGGCGGTGCGTTGTGGCTTGTGCTGCAAATACCCCTATGTACGCACCGATACCGCTAGGGTCAGCGCAGTGGCCGCTGGGTCCGGACACGACGTGTGCGGGGCCCCGGCCAAGTGACCACCCCAGACATGGAGGAATGAATGAGCGCCTACCGGACCGTTGTCGTCGGAACCGATGGCTCCGAGTCGTCATTTCGGGCCGTCGAGAAGGCCGCTGCTATTGCGGGGGACGCCGGGGCCAAGCTGATCATCGCGTGTGCGTACTACCCGGCTGATCCCAAGGATGTCGGCCATGCGGCTGATGCGCTGGGCGACGAGGCCTACCAGATCACCGGTTCCGCGCCCACATACGAGATCCTGCGTACCGCGAAGGAGCGCGCCCACGCCACCGGGGCCAAGGATGTCGTGGAACGGGCAGTCGTGGGTGCGCCCGTCGAGTCCCTTCTCGCGTTGGTCGACGAGGTCGACGGCGGGCTTCTGGTGATCGGAAACCGCGGCCTCAACACCTTGACCGGACGACTGCTCGGCTCCGTTCCCTCGGACGCGGCCCGCAAGTCCACGTCCGACGTTCTGATCGTCCACACGGTCCGCTGAGCGGCGCCTGATCAGTCAGCAGTAATTCGCCTCGGCCGCATCGAGGAATACCCGCGCCACCTGCTCGGTGGTCAGGTGCGTATCCGATGCGGCCGAGGCGAACTGCGCCATCGGCGTCAAGTGCTCCATGATGGTCGCCTCATCGGTTCCCCAGGACAGCTGCCCGCAGACGCCGTTGGCGATGGCCATGACGGTGTCCGCTGGAATGGCGGGGAGTCCGGCATCGACCAATGTCTGCTGATACCGCACTCCACGGGCGTCGATGTTGCTGGACGCGGTTGTCGTCGCTGCCGCGCTTGCCGACGTGTCGTCGGCGGCAGTGGCCTGGGAGCAGGCGCTGAACGCCACAGTTCCGAGGGCACAGGCGCACCCGATCAGCAAGCTCCGCCCGAACGACGTCACGACGGGTTCGCCGCCGTTGCGGGTGTCAGATCGGACAAGGCCGCGGGCAGGGGCCGCGCGTGGACAACCCCGAGACGCTGAGTGGCACGGGTGAGCGCGACGTAGAGGTCGTTCATTCCCCGCGGCGACTCGTCGACGATGCTCTGCGGTTCGACGATCAGCACCGAGTCGAACTCCAAGCCCTTGGCATCCTTCACGGTCAGGACGCTCACCGAATCGGAGCGAAGATCTGCGAGGGCCGCCACGAGGCCGTGATCCCCGATCACGGCCGTGGTGCCCGGGCCGGTTTCCTCTGCCACACAAGCACGGACCGTGTCCGTCACATCCGACGTGGCCACGTTTCGGGACCACGGCACCAAGCCGGATTCCCGGACCGAGCGCGGTACCGTCTGCTCGGCGTCGATCTCGGCGAGCACCCGGCGCGCCGTTGTCATGATCTCTGCCGGGGTGCGGTAATTGACTGTCAGCTCCGTCAGCTTCCAGCGTTGGGCAACGTATGGTTCCAATATCCGCTGCCAAGAGGATGTTCCGGCGGGGTCACCTGTTTGGGCGGTGTCACCGACCAGGGTCATCCATCGATTCGGGATGCGACGCATCAGCATGCGCCAGGCCATCTCGGACAGCTCCTGTGCCTCGTCGACGATCACGTGTCCGTAGGTCCAGGTGCGGTCACCGGCCGCACGCTCGGCCGTCGTCTGGTGTGCTCCCACGTCGTGTCTCTCGGCGAGCTGGCTCGCGTCGATGAGGTCGTAGGCCATGAGGATTTCGGGATCCAACTCGTCTTCGAGATCCTGGGGCGCAGAACCGGTGAGAATGTCGAGTGCGCCCTGCGCATCGGCGATCTGAGCCCGCCACTGCCGCCGCGCCCGTTCCCGTTCGGCGGCGTCGTCCACTCCGAGGAGTTCGGCGAGTTCGTCCAGTAGCGGTGCGTCGGCGGCACTGAACCCTCCGGACTCGGTGCGGTGCAATGCGGCGCGTTGAACCTCGGTCAACTGGGGCGCGGCGTCGGCCAGTCGCTTCGGCGAGGCGAACAACTGTGCGAGGACCCGCTGCGGAGTCAGCTCCGGCCACAGTGCGCTGACCGCGCTCATGATGTCCGGGTCTTCACGCATCTCATCGCGCATGTCGGCGATGTCCTCCCGGCTGAGGAGGTTGCCGCCGTCGACGACGTTGGCGCCGAGCGTGTCGGCGAGTTGCTGGGCGAGGGCGTCGATCACCGCCGACACGAAGATCGGCCGGGCCAGGTTGTGGGGACGCCGCGACGACCGCGCCCGGCCACGGGCACGCGTGACCACCTTGCGATCCAACGTGATTCGGTAGGTGTCGAAGGTCAGCTCGAGCGGCCGCGCCGGCACCTCCTGCCTGTCCCGGACCGCCTTCTTCAGCACATCGAGGATGTCGAGGGAGCCCTTGATCGTTCCGGCCTCGAGACTGTCCTCGCGCGTGGCACGGACACCGGGGTAGAGGTCGCCGATAGTGGAGAGCAGCACACCCGTCTCACCGAGCGACGGGAGGACCTGGCCGATGTAGTCGAGGAACGTGGCGTTCGGGCCGATGATGAGGACACCGGCTTTCGCGAGCTGCTGACGGTAGGTGTACAGAAGGTAGGCGGCACGATGTAGGGCCACAGCGGTCTTTCCCGTACCGGGACCGCCCTGCACCACGAGGACGCTCTTGTGCTCGGACCTGATGATGGCGTCCTGCTCACCCTGGATGGTCTCGACGATGTCGTTCATCTGCCCGGTGCGGGCAGCGTTCAATGCGGCCAGCAGGGCGCTCTCACCCGCGACACCGTCGGAACCGGTGACGGTCCCGGCGGCCTCCGCGGCCGCGAGATCCAAGTACTCGTCGTTGACCGCCGTCACTCGTCTGCTTCGCGTACGGATGTGGCGGCGTCGCGTCACACCATCGGGTGCGGCGGGGGTCGCGAGGTAGAACGGGCGCGCCAGAGGCGCACGCCAATCGAGCAGCATGGTCTCGTAGTCGTTTTCCTCGTCCAGGATGCCGAGACGCCCGATGTAACGGTGCTCGCCGTCCAGATCGATCTTTCCGAAGCAGAGGCCGTTTTCGGCGGCGTCATACTTGGCGAGGTCCTCGGTGTAGAGCTGGTTGAACGATTCGCGCTCACTGCGTGCCTGGGGGGTACCGCCGGTCTCGAGCAGAACACGGCTCAAACGGGTGGCCGCATAGTCGCGAAGCCCGTCCAGTCGGTGGTAGAGCATCGTCACGTACTGCTGCTCGAGCTCGCGCTCGTCGTGTGACGTGTCCTGGTCGGGCAAGAGGTCTCCTTGACTGGTTCGGCTGCAGATCCGGCGCGGCTGCAAAAGTGCCTGGACAGTCTAGTCGGCCCCGGAGTGCTCCCGCCGATGTCGCAGGTCAGGGCATTCTCCGGGGCCGATCAGATGGTCTGCGGCGGGCGTCGACGCCGCAGCATGACGTCAGTGCGTCAGATCGATCTTCTTGGCGCGCGCCTTCTCCAACGCGAGCTCCGCCTTCTCGCGGGCGATTTCGGCCTGCTTACGGGCGATTTCCGCCTGCTTGCGGGCGGCCTTGCCCGCAACCTCGCTCCGTTCTGCGGCCACCGTTGCCAAGTCGGCACCCTTCTCCCGAGCGAGTTCGGCCAGCACAGGGCCGCGGTCCTTGGCGACATCCACCAACTCCGCGCCGCGGTCCTTGGCGACGTCGACCAACTCCGCGCCGCGGTCCTTGGCGACGTCGACCCACTCCGCGCCGCGGTCCGCCGCGACCTTCGCGATGGGCGTCACACGTTCCTTGGCGATCTCCAGCAGGCCGGAACCGCGCTCCGCGGCTTCACCGGAAAGCACCCTGGCCCGCTCCGCCGCCGCGGCCAGAGCTTCGGCGATCTCAGGTCCGTGATGATCGTCGCTCGATCCGAGTGGAAGCGCAGCCGCCACACTGGCCTGGGCTGCCCGTGCGGCGCGGCGCCCACGCCACCCCAGCGACGGCTTGCCTTCCGTGTCGACTGCGGCGATCAGCAGACCACCGAGCAAACTGACATTCTTGAGGAACTGGGTGCGCTGGGCAGCTTTCGCGGCGGGATCGGTCTCGTTCCAGAAGGCGTGGCCCGCCACCGTCGTGGGAATAAGGCTTCCGGCCAGCGCCAGGGACGCGAGACGAGGCGCCTTGCCCGTGGCCAGCAGAACACCACCGCCGATCTGCACGGCTGCGTTGATCTTGATCAGCGTCTCCGGGTCGGACGGGATCTTCTGCGTGACGGACTCAGGAAGCGTTTCGGTCGACTTGTCGATCAGCGGTCCTGCGGCCTGGGCCCTCGGTGCCGGATTTCGGAGTGCATCGATCCCTCCGCTGATGAACACGGCCGACAGCAGTGGGCGAGCGATACGACGGACAAGCATTCCTAGCCTCCCAATCATCGAGTTTCTCCCGTCTCACACTAACGAGAGTTCGAGGCAGCCGTCCCGAGTACGACAGTCTTGTACTTCCGACCGGCTGCCCCTTCCCCAGTACCCAGTCGGGCGGTTCACCAACCGCGGTCGCGCCACTCGCCGAGGTGCGGACGCTCGGTACCGAGGGTCGTGTCGTCGCCGTGACCGGGGTAGACGACGGTGTCGTCGGGATAGCGAACGAACAACTTCTGCTCCACATCGTTCAGCAACGACGCGAACATATCCGCATCAGCGGTTTTGCCGACTCCGCCGGGGAAGAGTGAGTCGCCGGTGAACAGGTGAGTGCGTCCGTTGCCCGCCTCCGCGAACGCCAGTGCGATCGAACCGGGGGTGTGACCCGCGAGGTGGATCACGTCGAAGGTGACCTCACCGACGGTCAGGGTGTCGCCGTCGTCGAGGAGACGGTCGGGCCGGACCGGCAGTGCTTCCGCATCGAGGGGATGCGCGGCCGTGGGTACTCCGGTCGCGGCGGTGACCGCTTCGAGGGCGAGCCAGTGGTCACCGTGCTGGTGGGTCGTCACGATCAGTTCGAGGGATGGTGCGTGTTCGCGGATCAACTGTTCGAGCCGTTCGGCCTCGTTGGCGGCGTCGATCAGGACTGATTTTCCGGTCGCGGAACAGACGACCAGGTACACGTTGTTGTCCATGGGGCCGACGGACATCTTCGTGATCGTGGCTCCGGGAACGGTCCGGCGTCGAGGCGCCGAGCCGGGGGAGACGTGGCCGGTATACGAGTCTTCTATCACCATGGGCTGCTCGGTCATGGTGGGGAGGCTACCGTCGAATACAGGCAGGTGAGTGGCAGGCGGCCATCCGTCCGGCAGAAACGTGTCGGTGGCCGCGCTTACCATGACACGGCTGGAGGACCCGACGAACGCGCAGCGTCCTCGGCCGTCGAACAATGAAGGGAATTGGAGTGGCGGATCGCCTTATCGTGCGGGGTGCCCGTGAGCACAATCTGCGAGGGGTCGATCTCGATCTACCCCGCGACAGCCTGATCGTGTTCACCGGCTTGTCGGGCTCAGGTAAGTCGAGCCTGGCGTTCGACACGATCTTCGCCGAGGGTCAGCGACGCTATGTCGAGTCGCTGTCGGCATACGCACGCCAGTTCCTCGGTCAGATGGACAAGCCGGACGTCGACTTCATCGAGGGCTTGTCGCCCGCGGTGTCCATCGACCAGAAGTCGACCAACCGGAACCCGCGTTCCACCGTGGGCACGATCACCGAGGTCTACGACTACCTTCGACTCCTCTACGCGCGGGCAGGCACGGCTCACTGCCCGGTGTGTGGTGAGCAGATCGCCCGGCAGACGCCGCAGCAGATCGTCGACCAGGTGCTCGACATGGAAGAGGGCATCCGCTTTCAGGTACTCGCTCCGGTGGTCCGCACCCGCAAAGGTGAGTTCGTCGACCTCTTCGATCAACTGAACGTCCAGGGTTATTCGCGTGTGCGGGTAGACGGCGTGGTGTATCCGCTCACCGATCCTCCGAAGCTGAAGAAGCAGGAGAAGCACGATATCGAGGTGGTCGTCGACCGTCTCACCGTCAAGGCCAGTTCCAAGCAGCGCCTCACGGATTCCGTCGAGACGGCACTGCGGCTCGCCGAAGGCATCGTGGTGCTCGACTTCGTCGATCGCGAAGAAAATGCCGCCGATCGTGAACGCCGTTTCTCGGAGAAGCTCGCATGCCCCAACGGCCATGCCCTGTCCATCGACGACCTCGAGCCGCGTTCCTTCTCGTTCAACTCCCCGTACGGTGCCTGCCCGGAATGCACCGGTCTCGGCATCCGCAAGGAAGTCGACCCCGACCTTGTCGTGCCGGACCCCGAGTTGTCTCTCGAGGACGGTGCCATCGCACCCTGGTCGATGGGGCAGAGTTCCGAGTACTTCGGACGGCTGTTGTCCGGCTTGGGAGACATCCTCGGCTTCGATATGAAGACGCCGTGGAACAAGCTTCCGGCGAAGGCGCGCCGAGCCATCCTCGAGGGTAGCGAGGAGCAGGTGCACGTCCGGTACAAGAACCGGTACGGGCGTACCCGTTCGTACTACGCCGAGTTCGAAGGGGTCATGCCCTTCCTGCACCGCCGCCTCGACCAGACCGAGTCGGATCAGATGAAGGAGCGGTACGACGGCTATATGCGCGACACACCGTGTCCCGCGTGTGCCGGCGCACGTCTGCGTCCGGAAATTCTCTCCGTCACCATTGCGAGCGAGAAGTTCGGCAAGAAGTCGATCGCTGAAGTGTGTGAGCTGTCGATCTCCGATTGTGCCGATTTCCTCAACAGCCTCACATTGGGCAGTCGCGAGGAAGCAATTGCCGGTCAGGTGCTGAAGGAAGTTCAGGCCCGTCTCGGATTCCTCCTCGACGTCGGACTCGAATACCTGTCCCTCGCGCGGGCCGCAGGCACGCTGTCCGGTGGTGAAGCGCAGCGCATCCGGCTCGCCACGCAGATCGGCTCCGGCCTGGTGGGTGTGCTGTACGTGCTGGACGAGCCGTCCATCGGCCTGCATCAGCGCGACAACCGTCGACTCATCGAGACCCTTACGCGTCTGCGGGACCTCGGTAACACTCTCATCGTGGTCGAGCACGACGAGGACACCATCCGGACCTCGGACTGGGTCGTCGACATCGGCCCGCTCGCCGGTGAACACGGAGGCAAGGTCGTACACAGTGGCCCGTACGAGGAACTGCTCGAGTGCGAGGAGTCGCTGACCGGCGCCTACCTGTCGGGCCGCAGCCACATAGAGGTTCCGGCCATTCGGCGTCCCGTGGACCGCAAACGCCAGGTCACCGTCATCGGCGCGCGGGAACACAACCTCGGCGGTATCGATGTGAGCTTCCCGCTGGGTGTGCTCACGGCGGTCACCGGTGTCTCCGGCTCCGGCAAGTCGACACTCGTCAACGACATTCTTGCCACCGTCATGGCCAACAAACTCAACGGTGCGCGGCAGGTGCCCGGTCGTCACACCCGCATCAACGGGCTCGATCAGCTCGACAAGCTGGTGCAGGTGGACCAGTCGCCGATCGGACGCACACCGCGATCGAACGCGGCCACGTACACCGGCGTGTTCGACAAGATCCGCACTCTGTTCGCGTCCACGACCGAAGCGAAAGTGCGCGGATACCAGCCCGGCAGATTCTCGTTCAACGTCAAGGGCGGTCGGTGCGAGGCATGCTCCGGCGACGGCACACTGAAGATCGAAATGAACTTCCTGCCCGACGTCTACGTTCCGTGCGAGGTGTGCCACGGCGCGCGGTACAACCGGGAGACCCTCGAAGTGCACTACAAGGGCAAGACCATCGCAGAGGTGCTCGACATGCCCATCGAGGAAGCCGCGGACTTCTTCCAGCCGATCACCTCGATCCACCGCTACTTGAAGACGCTGGTGGAGGTCGGCCTCGGGTATGTGCGCCTCGGTCAGCCGGCACCCACGTTGTCCGGGGGTGAGGCCCAGCGCGTGAAGCTCGCCGCGGAACTGCAGAAGCGGTCGACGGGGCGCACGGTGTACATCCTCGACGAGCCCACGACTGGTCTGCACTTCGAGGACATCCGCAAGCTGCTCGGGGTCGTCAACGGGTTGGTCGACAAGGGCAACACCGTCATCGTCATCGAGCACAACCTCGACGTGATCAAGACGTCCGACTGGGTGGTCGACATGGGACCGGAAGGTGGATCCGGCGGGGGAACAGTGGTGGCCCAGGGCACCCCGGAAGAGGTGGCTCAGGTCCCCGAGAGCTACACCGGGAAGTTCCTCGACAGCGTTCTCGCGGTGACACCTGCGCAGAAGAAGAAGCCGGCCAGAGCGGGCAAGTCGGCGAAAGGTGCTTCGGCGAAATCCCCGGCCTCGCCGAAGGCCGGTTCCGCGAAAGCCACCACTGCGGTGAAGTCGGTGACGTCGCGGAAGCGGGCACCGAAGAACACCGCGGCAGTGGGCTGACGTCGACTATCGAGCGGCGGCCGCGTCGATCTCCTCGGCGAGGTCGGCCGGCCGAGACCACATCGGCCAGTGGCCGGTGGGAAGGTCGACGTAGTCGGCGTTCGTGATCCGGCCCAGTTCGGCGGCCATCGGGTGGCCCACGCCGGCGAGCTGCCGGATGGCCTCGGACGGGAAGCTGGTGCAGATCACTGTGGTGGGCACCTCCAGGCGGCGGCTGTTGCGCAGTGCGAACGGTGCCCTGGCGGGCCCTGCGGGTTCGGGCACGGCTCGACTGCGGAATGTCTCGAGCATGGCCTCGTCCAGTCCCTCCAGGCTGTTGCCCTCGGCTTCCAGCTCCGACCAGCCGGGCAGCGGAAACTCCGTGGCCGCCGGATCGAGGTCGTTCCGCAGGGCTGCGCCGTCCTGAAGAGGACCTGAGTCGACGTAGATGACTCGCGCCAGCGCGTCCGGAATGCGATCAGTCACGGCGTAGGCCACCGGCCCTGCACCGCTGTGGGCGACGAGGACTGCCCGCTCCGACGCTGGCGTGGCTGCGACCGCGCCGGCTACCGCGGAGATGTGATCATCGAGGCCTATGCGGCTGCGATCCGTATCGACCGAGTCGAGTCCTGGCAGTGTCACGGCCGTCACATGATGGCCGCGGTCCCGCAGGTCGGCCGCGACCGACTCCCAGGCCCACGCGCCGAGCCAGAAACCGGGAACAAGGACGATGTGCGCTTGCGTGGTAGCGGAAGTTGTCATCTGCCTCGCCACTCAGTACACCGGGCCGGTGTACTTCTCGCCGGGACCCTTGCCGGGTTCGTCGGGATGCGACGATGCCTCACGAAATGCGCGCTGCAGTGCCTGCAATCCCTCGCGGATGGGTCCGGCGTGCGGTCCGAGGTATTCGATCGAGGCAGTGACCAGGCCGGCGAGTGCGGTGATGACGCGCCGCGCCTCGTCGAGGTCGAGGTGCGGGCTGGACTCGGGGTCCGGATCCGACAGGCCGAGCTTTTCGGCCGCCGAACTCATCAGCATGACCGCCGCGCGGCTGATCACCTCGACTGCGGGCACTTCGGCCAGCTCACGCACTTCGGTATTCTGGTCCCCGTTGTCATTCAGGCCACCGCCGGTAAGGGCGTCGTCGGAGTTCTGCGTCATGCGGAAGAGCTTTCCATCTCGGCGTTCACCCGCAACGCGCCGGTGTCGATTAGCCGACGAGGTGCGCAAATGTTACCCTTGACCCAACGACCGCCTTCGGATTTTGTCGGGGGCAGCAAGTGGAGTCCGACTCCCACCTCTGCGCGGCAGTGAAACTGCAGTTCAGTGGTCCGGTCACCTGCTTCGAGGCGTGCCTCGATTCAGGTTCCTCACGCGAGGAGATGGTGGAGCGGCGCAAGCCGTGAGATTGTCTGATCGGTCGACATCGGGCCCCGCATGGTGAATTTTCACCGCAGCGGGGCTTTTTTGTTGGGAATCCGGGCGTACGGGCTGCTGGCGGTCTCGAGACCAGACCGTTCAACCTAGGAGGCCCCATCAGCACTGAGACCCGCATCAACGATCGCATCCGAGTTCCCGAGGTCCGCCTCGTCGGACCCGGAGGTGAACAGGTTGGCATCGTGCGTGTTGAAGATGCACTCCGCTTGGCCCTCGAGGCCGATCTCGACCTGGTCGAGGTGGCCCCCGACGCTCGCCCGCCGGTCTGCAAGATCATGGACTACGGCAAGTTCAAGTACGAGGCAGCGCAGAAGGCGCGTGAGTCGCGGAAGAACCAGCAGCTCACGGTCATCAAGGAGCAGAAGCTCCGTCCGAAGATCGACGATCACGACTACGAGACCAAGAAGCGGAATGTCGTTCGCTTCCTCGAAGCCGGGTCGAAGGTCAAGGTCACCATCATGTTCCGTGGACGTGAGCAGTCGCGGCCGGAACTCGGCTTCCGGTTGCTGCAGCGTCTCGGTGCAGACGTTGCCGATCTCGGGTTCGTCGAGACGTCCGCCAAGCAGGACGGCCGGAACATGACGATGGTGCTCGCTCCGCACAAGGGCGCGAAGACACGCGTCAAGGCACAGGAGAGCGCAGCAGCGCCTCCGGCTCAGCGTGCAGTTCCGGCGCCGGCCGAACAGGCGCCGTCGGAGCCGGCGGGCGGAAGTACGCCCGGCGAAGCGCCCACCAGCTAGTCCGACTCCACCAGCACGATCCGGATGTTCAGAGATCCGGAAACACAGAACTGAGGACTCCATGCCCAAGTCGAAGACCCACAGCGGCACCGCGAAGCGATTCAAGGTGTCCGGCACCGGAAAGATCCTGCGCCAGAAGGCCGGTCGCCGCCACTTGCTCGAGCACAAGCCCACCAAGGTGACTCGTCGCCTCGATGGCACGGCTGTCGTCAGCAAGGCTGACACCCCGCGCATCAAGCGCCTGCTCGACATCTGAGTCGACACCCCTTTTACTGACCACCCGGGGCAGCTAACCGCCCCAAGATTGACAGGATTTTTCAGTGGCACGCGTAAAGAGGGCGGTAAACGCCCAGAAGAAGCGTCGTTCGATTCTCGAAGCCTCCAGCGGCTACCGCGGACAGCGCTCACGTCTGTACCGCAAGGCCAAGGAACAGCAGCTCCACTCGCTGACCTACGCCTACCGTGACCGTCGTGCGCGCAAGGGCGACTTCCGCAAGCTGTGGATCACGCGTATCAACGCTGCTGCACGTGCGAACGACATCACGTACAACCGTCTGATCCAGGGTCTGCGTCTCGCGGAGATCGAGGTGGACCGCAAGAACCTGGCCGAGCTCGCCGTGTCGGACGCCGCTGCGTTCGCCGGTCTCGTGGCTCTCGCCAAGGCAGCGCTCCCGGCTGATGTGAACGCTCCGGCCGGAGAAGCAGCCTGAGTCTCGCACCCCGCAGTTCAGCAGACCGGAAACGACCCGTGGACCCGCTCACCGAGCGCACCCCGCGGGTCGTTTCTGCTGTGAAGCTCCTGCGCACGGCGGAACGGCGCAAGGCAGGGCGGTTCCTCGTGGAGGGGGAGAACGCGGTGGGGGAGGCGCTGGGTACCCGCGCCGTGCACGATCTCTTCTACACCGAGGGCGCGCTGCAGCGGTACGCCGAGTTGATCGGCCGGGCCGAAACCATCGGAGTTCGGACGTCGCTGGTGACGGACCGGGCGGTGCGTGGTCTCAGCGACACGGTCACTCCACCCGGACTGGTCGCCGTCTGTGACCTCCTCGACGTTCCGCTGCCGGAGGCGGTGGGTCCGGGGACGCGGCTACTTGCGGTCCCGGTCGCGGTGGCAGAACCGGGCAATGCAGGGACAGTTATCCGGGTAGCCGATGCGGTGGGTGCAGACGCTGCCATTCTGGCGGGCGACAGCGTCGACCCGCACAACGGGAAGTGCGTTCGCGCGTCCGCGGGCAGCTTGTTCCATCTTCCGCTGGTGCGTGAGCGGAATACGGCTCTTGTCCTGGACGCGATCAGCGCGGCAGGCATCCAATTGCTTGCCACCGCGGCGGACGGTGAAGTAGACCTCGACGACGCCGACGACCTGTTGTCGCGCCCGACGGCGTGGTTGTTCGGGAACGAGGCCCACGGCCTCGACGTGAACGTGGCGGCGAGGGCGGATCACCGGGTGCGCATCCCGATCCACGGCCGTGCCGAGAGCCTGAACCTGGCGACCGCGGCAGCAATCTGCCTGTACTCGAGTGCGCGGGTCCAGAACCGCACGCGAACCGACAGCTGAAACCGAAAATTTCGATCGCATAGGATTCTCCCGAGGAGCCGTTTCGGCTCGTCGAGAGTCTGCCGAGAAGAACTGAAGGAGTGGCACCGGTCGTGGCTAAAAAAGAGGGCGCTGCGTCACCCGAGGTCGATGCGAGTGCGCTCACCGAAGAGGCCTTGACTGCGGCAGTGGAAAACGCCGAGAAGGCATTCTCCGCCGCTGCGAACCTGGACGACCTCGCCAAGGCGAAAGTCGACCACATGGGTGACAAGTCGCCCATCGCCCTCGCTCGCCGTGGACTCGGAGCCCTTCCGGGCAAGGAGAAGGCCGACGCAGGGAAGCGCGTCAACGTCGCCCGCACCCGGATCAGCGTGGCCTTCGACGATCGGCGCGCCGTGCTGCTGGCCGAACGTGATGCCGCAGTGCTCGTCGCCGAGGCCATCGACGTCACGCTGCCGTCGCAGCGTCAGCCGGTAGGGGCCCGGCACCCGATCAGCATCATCTCCGAACAGGTCGCGGACGTGTTCGTGGGTATGGGCTGGGAGGTCGCCGAAGGCCCGGAAGTAGAAACCGAGCACTTCAACTTCGACGCGCTCAACTTCCTTCCCGACCACCCCGCGCGGACGATGCAGGACACGTTCCACATCGCCCCGGAGGGGTCGCGTCAGGTACTGCGCACGCATACGTCGCCGGTTCAGGTGCGCACGATGCTCTCCCGGGAACTTCCCATCTATGTGGTGTGCCCCGGACGCACCTTCCGCACCGACGAACTCGACGCCACACACACCCCTGTCTTCAATCAGGTAGAGGGCCTCGCCGTCGACAAGGGCCTCACGATGGCCCACTTGCGGGGCACGCTCGACGCCTTCGCCCGGGCGCTGTTCGGCTCGGACACCCGAACCCGGATGCGTCCCAACTACTTCCCTTTCACGGAACCCTCCGCGGAGGTGGACGTCTGGTTTCCGAACAAGAAGGGCGGCGCCGGTTGGGTCGAGTGGGGTGGCTGCGGGATGGTCAACCCGAACGTGTTGCGTGCCTGCGGGATCGACCCCGACGTGTACAGCGGGTTCGCGTTCGGTATGGGTCTCGAACGCACGCTGCAGTTCCGGAACGGCATCCCGGACATGCGCGACATCGTCGAGGGTGACGTGCGGTTCACGCTGCCCTTCGGCGTCCAGGGCTGAGCGCGATCGCGCCGCATCCGTCCACAGTCACGACATTTCACGAACGAGAGAGCTGAGTAGACGTGCGAGTAGCGCAATCCTGGCTGACCGAGATTCTGCAGCGTGCCACCCCGGGGTGGGGCGTCACCGCGGAGGAGTTGGACGCGGGCTTCGTCCGCGTCGGTCTCGAGGTGGAGGAGGTCGATCGCCTCGAGGCCGTCGACGGCCCGCTCGTCGTCGGCAAGGTTGTCGAGATCACCGAGCTCACCGAGTTCAAGAAGCCCATCCGCTTCTGCAAAGTCGACGTCGGTCGGCCGGAACCGCAGGGCATCGTGTGCGGTGCCCGTAACTTCGCGGAGGGCGATCTGGTGATCGTCGCACTTCCGGGCGCAGTGCTTCCGGGCGGCTTCGCGATTGCGTCCCGCAAGACGTACGGCCAGGTATCCGACGGAATGATCTGCTCGGTGGCCGAACTCGGCATCGGCAAGGACCACTCGGGAATTCTGGTACTCGAGCCGGGGGCCGCGGCTCCGGGTACCGACGCGAATGCTCTGCTGGGTCTGGACGACACCATCATCGAGCTGAACATCACGCCGGACCGTGGTTACTGCTTCTCGGTGCGCGGGCTGACCCGTGAACTCGCGTGTGGGTTCGATCTCGAGTACCTCGACCCTGCGGTGGTGCCTGCACATCCCGCCGAGGGCGAGGCATGGCCCGTGCGCGTCGACCCCGACACGCAGGCCACCCGGTTTGCCGCACGGCGGGTCACGGGTATCGATCCGGCGGCAGCCAGCCCGTGGTGGCTGCAGCGGCGCCTGCTGCTGTCGGGGGTCCGGCCTATTTCGCCGGCAGTCGACGTCACCAACTACGTGTTACTCGAGTTGGGTCAGCCACTGCATGCGTTCGATGCCGCAAAGATCAGCGGCGACCTCGTGGTGCGCCGAGCGGTGGACGGCGAGAAATTGACCACCCTGGACGAGGTCGAGCGGGTCCTCGACCCCGAGGACGTCGTGATCGCCGACGACTCCGGCGTCATCTCGCTCGCCGGTGTCATGGGTGGAGCGACCACCGAGGTCAACTCCGCGAGCACCGACATCCTCCTCGAAGCGGCCACCTGGAATCCGCTTGCGGTGTTCAAGACGGCACGCCGGCACAAGTTGTCCAGCGAGGCGAGCAAGAGATTCGAGCGCGTGGTCGACCCTCGGATCCCTGTGGCCGCCCTCGACCGCGCGGCGTCGTTACTGGTCGAGATCGCCGGCGGACGTATCGAGCCGGTCCTCACCGATGTCGGTGGGGTCACCGGCACAGCGCCGATCCGGATGGACATCGACCTGCCGGACCGCGTCGCCGGGGTGGCCTACCCGAACGGCACGGCGGCACGCCGGCTGACGCAGATCGGTTGCGACGTCGAAGTCGGCGTCAGCGACGGTGGGCACGGGCAGCTGGTGGCCACCCCACCGTCGTGGCGGCCCGACCTCGTCCAGCCCGCCGACCTCGTCGAGGAGGTACTGCGTCTCGAGGGGCTCGAGCAGATCCCGTCGGTGCTTCCCGCGGCGCCTGCCGGCCGCGGATTGACACCCGCCCAGCGTCGCAAGCGCGCCGTCGGCCGGGCGCTCGCCTTTTCCGGATACGTCGAGGTGCTTCCGCCGGTATTCCTTCCCGCTGCCGTCTTCGACTCGTGGGGACTGGACCCGGAAGATCCGCGCCGAAACACCGTCATGGTGCTCAACCCGCTCGAATCGGACCGCCCGGAGTTGGCGACGACCCTGTTGCCCGGGCTCCTCGAGGTTCTTGCTCGCAACGTCTCCCGCGGCCAGCGCGACCTGTCGCTTTTCGGCATCGCGCAGGTCGTATTGCCCGGTCCCGACACGAAGCCGGTCGGTGTTCTCCCGGTCGATCGCCGGCCGACGGACGACGAGATCGCCGAGTTGCTGCAGTCGCTGCCGGCGCAGCCAGTACACGTCGGCGCCGTGCTCACCGGGATGCGCGAACCGAGCGGACCCTGGGGTCCGGGTCGCCCCGCCGAAGCGAGTGATGCATTCGCTGCCGCTCGCGCAGTTGCGTCCGCAGCAGGAGTCGAACTCGAGTTCCGCGCGACGCAGTATCTGCCGTGGCACCCGGGACGCGGCGCGGAGTTGTTGCTCGACGGGGTCGTCGTCGGGCATGCCGGTGAGCTTCACCCCGCTGTCCTCGAGCGGGCAGGGTTGCCGCCGCGCACGGGCGCTGTCGAAATCGACCTCGACGCCCTTCCACTCGTGGAGAATCTCCCCGCCCCGAAGGTGTCGCCCTTCCCTGCTGTGCTGCAGGACGTCGCGGTCGTCGTCGATGTCACCGTGCCCGCGGCCACCGTGCAAGAGGCTCTGCGCTCGGGTGCCGGTGAACTTCTCGAGGATATCCGTCTCTTCGACGTCTTCGAGGGGGACCAGGTCGGGCCCGGACGGAAGTCGCTCGCCTTCGCGCTCCGGTTCCGCGGAGCGGACCGCACACTGACCGAGGACGAGGCGAGTGCGGCCCGCGACGCTGCGGTCGCGGCCGCCGCAGCCTCGGTGGGTGCCGAATTGCGCAGCTGACCCGTAGCCTGGGAACCACAGCGGGGGCGTGAGGAGCGGGACAGATGGCCGAAGTGCGCGACGTCGTAGCGGCGGCGAGTGAGCTGACCGACGCCGAGTTCCTCGCGGTGGTGCGGGCAGTCGCTGCCGGTCGCCCCGGTCTCGGGGCACTCCTCGCCGCCGTCGACGTCGGAAGCGCGGTCCCGACGGAAGACCCCGTCACCGCGGAGATCGTCCCGGACACCACTCCGCGGTTGCCCGAGCCCGACTACACCGCGGGGGGCGTCCCGACGTTCGATCGTGTGCGGGATCGGATCGAGGAGCGGGTCGGTACGGCGATCGGGTCGGAGGAGTTAGCGCACGAAAGCCCGTCCGGCCGATCGGTGGACGAACAGTGGGAAGCGCGGAAGAAAGCCGGCAAGGCCAAACTGGATGAGATCAGGCGGTCACTCGGCAAGCAGTGACCGATCACGGCTCGGGGTCACCCAGACGTGAATTAGCTTGCATGATGATGCATAATCAATCGTATGACTGAGCACGCGCGAGAACCGATCAGGATTGCCGTCGCCGGCGCGAGCGGATACGCCGGAGGCGAGGTGTTGCGTCTGCTGCTGGGGCACCCGTCCTACGCCGACGGGTCACTCCTTATCGGCGCGCTCACCGCCGGTGGTAGCGCCGGATCGAGTCTCGGCTCACATCACCCGCATCTCCTCCCGCTCGCCGACCGCATTCTCGAGGACACCACGGTCGAGACTCTCGGCGGCCACGATGTCGTCTTCCTCGGTTTGCCCCACGGCAATTCGGCGCAATACGCGAAAGCCCTGCCCGAATCCACCGTGATCATCGACTGCGGCGCCGACTTCCGGCTCTCCGACGCCGACGACTGGGAGCGGTACTACAAGAGCCCACATGCCGGCAGCTGGCCCTACGGACTTCCCGAGCTGCCCGGTGCGCGCGAAAAGCTCACGGGCGCGACCCGGATCGCCGTGCCCGGCTGCTTCCCGACGGTGTCGAGCCTGGCGCTGGCCCCCGCCGTCGCGGCCGGTGTCGTGGAACCACGTGTCACGATCGTCGCGGTCACCGGGGCGTCCGGTGCGGGCCGCGCACCCAAGGCGGATCTGCTCGGCTCCGAGGTGATGGGCTCGGTGCGCGCCTATGGCGTCGGCGGCGTACACCGGCACACTCCGGAGATCATTCAGAACCTGTCCGCACTCGCAGGTGAACGGGTCACCGTGTCGTTCACCCCCGTGCTGGCGCCGATGCCCCGCGGCATCCTCGCCACCTGCACCGCAGTGACCACAGCATCCGAGGACGAGATTCGGGCGATCTACGAAAAGGCCTACGCCGACGAACCTTTCGTGCACGTGCTTCCGGCGGGAATGCTGCCACAGACGGGCGCGGTCACCGGGTCCAACGCCGTTCAGATCGCTGTCACAGTCGATGCGGACGCCGGTCAGCTCGTCGTCGTCGCCGTGATCGACAATTTGACCAAGGGCACCGCCGGAGGGGCCGTGCAATCGATGAATCTCGCGCTCGGGTTACCCGAGACCGCCGGGCTTTCGACAGTGGGAGTCGCACCGTGAGCAACGACAGAATCGACACCGCCTACACCCGCGACATCGCGGGCGGCAAACTCGTCCGCACCCAAGGGGTGTCCGGTCCGGCCGGGTTCCGGGCGTCGGGGATCAAGGCGGGCATCAAGGCCAACGGAAACGCCGATCTCGCGCTCGTGCTCAACGAAGGTCCCGAGCTCGCAGCTGCGGGGGTGTTCACCACCAACAAGGTGAAGGCTGCCCCGGTGCTGTGGTCACAACAAGTCCTGACGACGGGCCGGCTGCGCGCAGTCGTACTCAACTCCGGTGGGGCCAACGCATGTACGGGCGCCGGCGGATTTCAGGACACGCACAGGACGGCCGAGGAAGTCGCGTCCGCGCTCAGTAACTGGGGAACCGAGACCGGCGCGGTCGAGGTCGCGGTGTGCTCGACGGGTCTCATCGGTGACCGGCTACCCATGGACAAGCTTCTTCCCGGCGTCACCGAGGCGGTGCACGAACTGGCCGGCGGCATCTCGGGTGGCACCGACGCGGCCTACGCCATCATGACCACGGACACAGTTCCGAAACAGTCGGCCCTGCACCACGCTGACAAGTGGAATGTCGGCGGGATGGCGAAGGGCGCCGGCATGCTCGCGCCCGCGCTGGCCACCATGCTCTGCGTCATCACCACCGATGCGGTGGCCACCGCCGCCCAACTCGATGCGGCTCTGCGTGCGGCCACCCGCGTGACTTTCGACCGCCTCGATGTCGACGGTGCGACGTCGACCAACGACACTGTGCTGCTCTTGGCGTCCGGTGCGAGCAACGTCGCCCCCAGCCAGGCGGAACTCGATGCCGCGGTCACCGCGGTGTGTGACGACCTCGCCGACCAGATGATGGCCGACGCGGAAGGAGTCACCAAGCGGGTGCGCGTCACCGTCCGTGGAGCCGCGAGCGAGGACGACGCCCTGATCGGTGCCCGAACCGTGGCCCGCGACAGCCTCGTCAAGACAGCAATCTTCGGCTCCGACCCCAACTGGGGGCGTGTGCTCGCCGCCATCGGTATCGCACCGATAGAGTTGGACCCGGACAAGATCGCGGTCTCGTTCAACGGGTCCCCGGTCTGTATCGACGGGGTCGGTGCGCCAGGCGCCCGTGACGTGGACCTGAGCGGTGTCGACATCGCCCTCGACATCGACTTGGGTGTCGGCGCGCATGCCGTGACAATCCGGACCACGGACCTCTCACACGCCTACGTCGAAGAGAACTCGGCGTACTCGTCATGACCCCGGGCAGCGAAACACTGGTCGGAATCACCGATCACCAGAAAGCACACGTGCTCGCCGAGGCCCTGCCGTGGCTGCAGCAGTTCCGTGGCAAGGTCGTGGTCGTGAAGTACGGCGGCAACGCCATGATCGACGACGCACTGAAGACGGCGTTCGCGGCCGACATGGCGTTTCTCCGAACGGTGGGAATCCACCCGGTCGTCGTGCACGGCGGCGGACCCCAGATCAATGCCATGCTTGCCAAGCTCGGAATGACCGGCGAATTCAAGGGTGGATTCCGGGTCACCACGCCCGAGGTGATGGACGTGGTGCGGATGGTGTTGTTCGGCCAGGTCGGCCGCGAACTCGTGGGCCTGATCAATGCGCACGGGCCCTACGCGGTCGGTATTTCCGGCGAGGACGCCCACCTGTTCACTGCGACCAAGCGCACCGTGATGGTCGACGGGAATCCCACCGACATCGGCCTCGTCGGTGACGTCACGACGGTCAGTCCGGACGCGGTGCTCGACCTGATCCATGCCGGCCGGATACCGGTGGTCTCCACTATCGCGCCCGATTCGGACGGCGTGGTGCACAATATCAACGCCGACACGGCGGCAGCGGCGCTCGCCGAGGCGATCGGTGCCGAGAAGCTGGTCGTCCTCACCGATGTCGAGGGGCTGTACACCAACTGGCCGGATCGGGATTCGCTGGCCACGCAGATCGACGCTGCGGCGCTGGCGCAGCTCCTGCCGAGTCTCGACGCCGGAATGGTGCCGAAGATGGAGGCCTGCCTCCGGGCTGTCCGCGGCGGCGTGCCCACCGCGCACGTGATCGACGGGCGCATCCCGCATTCGGTGCTGCTCGAACTCTTCACCGGTGAGGGCATCGGAACCATGGTGACCCCGACACCGTCGTCATCTACCGAGGGAGTTGTCTCATGACCGGAACTCCGGAACTTCAGCAGCGGTGGTCGGGCGCGCTGATGAACACGTACGGCGTCCCCCGGGTTGCGCTGACGGGCGGCCGCGGTGCCGTGCTGACGGACGCGGAGGGTAAGCAGTACGTCGACCTTCTCGCCGGCATCGCTGTCAACATCCTCGGACACGCGCATCCGGCGATCATCGAGGCGGTCACCCATCAGCTGTCAACGCTGGGACATGTGTCCAACCTCTATGCCAGCGAACCCGCGATCGCCCTGGCGGAGGAATTGCTCTCGCACCTGGGCGCACCCGGCCGGGTCTTCCTGTGCAATTCGGGGACCGAGGCCAACGAGGCGGCTTTCAAGCTCGCCCGCGCGACAGGTCGCTCCAAGATCATCGCCGCGGAAAACTCCTTCCACGGCCGCACGATGGGCGCGCTGGCGCTCACCGGGCAGGCAGCCAAGCGTGCCCCGTTCGAACCGATGCCGCCCGGTGTCGAGCACGTGCCGTACGGCGATCTCGATGCGCTGGACCGCGCCGTCGACGAAGACACCGCGGCGGTCTTCCTCGAACCCATGATGGGTGAGAGCGGCGTCGTCGTTCCTCCGGAGGGGTATCTGGTCGGTGCGCGGAAGATCACCGCGGACCGCGGTGCGCTGCTGGTGCTCGACGAGGTGCAGACCGGGATCGGCCGGACCGGTTGGTTCTATGCCCATCAGTCCGTCGGCATCGTTCCCGACGTCATGACGCTGGCAAAGGGACTCGGTGGGGGAATGCCGATCGGCGCCTGTATTGCCACGGGCGCGACCGCAGATCTGTTCGGGCCCGGTAAACACGGCACCACCTTCGGCGGGAACCCGGTGTGCGCGTCCGCGGCGCTCGCCGTGCTCCGCACGATCGCCGAGGAAGACCTCGTCTCCCGCGCCGACGCACTCGGGAAGTCGCTGTCTGCGGGTATCGAGGGGCTCGGACACCCCTTGGTCGACCACGTCCGCGGCGCCGGGTTGCTGCTCGGCATCGTCCTCACCCAGGACGTCGCACCCGCCGTGGAGAACGCGGCGCGCGAGGCCGGTTACCTGCTCAATGCTGCACAGCCCGGTGTCATCCGGTTGGCTCCACCGCTGGTGCTGACCGACGATCAGGCCGAAGGCTTCGTTGCGGCACTGCCCGCAATCCTCGACAACGCGCAATCGGCCGCTCAGCCGGGAAAGCAGTGACGATCGTGGTGAAACACTTCCTGCGGGACGACGACCTGACCCCTGCGCAGCAGGCCGAGGTTCTCGACCTCGCAGCCCGGCTCAAGAAGAATCCCTTCGCGGAGCGCCCGCTCGAAGGCCCGCGCGGTGTCGGCGTCATCTTCGAAAAGAATTCCACCCGTACCCGGTTTTCGTTCGAGATGGGCATCGCCCAACTGGGTGGCCACGCCGTGGTGGTCGACGGACGCAGCACCCAGCTCGGCCGCGAGGAGACACTCCAGGACACCGGCCGGGTGCTGTCGAGGTACGTCGACGCAGTCGTCTGGCGGACGTTTGGGCAGAAGCGCCTCGAGTCGATGGCCTCCGGGGCGAGCGTTCCGATCGTCAACGCCTTGTCCGACGAGTTCCATCCGTGTCAGGTCCTGGCCGACCTTCAGACACTGGCCGAGCGGAAGGGATCGTTGAAGGGCCTGAAACTGACCTACCTCGGGGACGGCGCCAACAACATGGCCCATTCCCTCATGCTCGGCGGAGTCACCGCGGGCGTCGACGTCACGATCGCGAGCCCGGACGGATTCGCGCCGCTGCCGTGGGTGGTCGAGGTGGCGCGGGCACGCGCGGCCGAGACCGGTGCCACGATCACGTTGGCGAGCGATGCGCACTCGGCGGTCGCGGGAGCGGACGCACTCGTGACCGACACGTGGACGTCGATGGGACAGGAGAACGACGGGCTCGACAGAGTCGGACCGTTCCGTCCTTTCCAGGTCGACGAGGCACTGCTCGCGCGAGCCGATTCCGAAGCCGTGGTTCTGCACTGCCTTCCCGCCCACCGCGGTGAGGAGATCACCGACGCTGTGCTCGACGGACCGCAGAGCGTGGTGTGGGACGAGGCCGAGAACCGGCTTCACGCGCAGAAGGCGCTTCTGGTGTGGCTTCTCGCACAACGATCCGGGGATCGTCCGTGAGTCCGGTTCCGCCACATCGAGTGGGTGCCACCAACGCGGCGACCGCGCCGACGCGGGCAGGGCGTCAGGCCCGGATCGTGGCGATCCTTTCGACCAACCCGGTCCGCAGCCAGACCGAGCTCGCGTCCCTGCTGGCCGCAGAAGGGATCGACGCCACCCAGGCCACGCTCTCCCGTGACCTCGAAGAACTGGGGGCCGTCAAGCTGCGCGCGGCCGACGGTGGTGCCGGCGTGTACGTGGTACCCGAGGACGGGAACCCGGTGCGCGGAGTCTCGGGCGGAACGGACAGATTGGCGCGATTGCTGGGGGAGTTGCTGGTGTCCACGGACTCGAGTGGCAACCTGGCGGTGCTGCGAACGCCTCCCGGGGCTGCGCACTATCTGGCGAGTGCACTCGATCGGGCATCATTACCTGACGTCGTGGGAACCGTAGCCGGCGACGACACCCTTCTCGTGGTGGCCCGTGAGCCGCTGACCGGGGCGGAACTCGCGGCGAAGATCGAATCCCTCGCCTGACAACTGAATCATCTCTACAGATCTTCAACCTAAGGAGCACAAGGACCATGGCCGATCGCGTCGTACTCGCCTACTCGGGCGGGCTGGACACCTCAGTCGCCATCAGCTGGATCGGCAAGGAGACGGGCAAGGAAGTTGTTGCTGTCGCCATCGATCTCGGCCAGGGCGGCGAGGACATGGAGGTCGTGCGCCAGCGTGCGCTCGACTGCGGCGCGGTCGAGTCGGTCGTGGTGGATGCACGGGACGAGTTCGCCGACGAGTACTGCCTCCCGACCATCCAGGCCAACGCCCTGTACATGGATCGTTACCCGTTGGTGTCGGCGATCAGCCGCCCGTTGATCGTCAAGCATCTCGTCGACGCGGCCCGCGCCTACGGCGGCACCACCGTCGCGCACGGCTGCACCGGCAAGGGCAACGACCAGGTCCGCTTCGAGGTCGGGTTCGGTTCGCTGGCCCCGGACCTCGACGTGATCGCTCCCGTTCGCGACTATGCATGGACCCGTGAGAAGGCCATCGCGTTCGCCGAGGAGAACGAGATCCCGATCAATGTCTCGAAGAAGTCACCGTTCTCGATCGATCAGAACGTGTGGGGCCGCGCGGTCGAGACCGGCTTCCTCGAGGATCTGTGGAATGCACCGACCAAGGACGTCTACGACTACACCCAGGACCCGACCGTCAACTGGCAGGCCCCGGACGAACTGATCATCAGCTTCGAGGAAGGCCGCCCCGTCGCGATCGACGGCAAGCCGGTGTCGGTCCTCGAAGCAATTCAGGAACTGAACCGTCGCGCCGGCGCTCAGGGGGTCGGTCGCCTCGACGTCGTGGAAGACCGGCTGGTGGGCATCAAGAGCCGCGAAATCTACGAGGCTCCGGGCGCCATGGTGCTGATCAATGCGCACCAGGAACTCGAGCACGTCACGCAGGAACGCGAACTCGGCCGCTACAAGCGGCAGACGGAGCAGCGCTGGAGCGAGCTGGTGTACGACGGCCTGTGGTTCTCGCCGCTGAAGGTGGCACTGGACACTTTCATCGCGAAGACCCAGGAGCGCGTTTCGGGTGACATCCGCCTGGTTCTGCACGGCGGCGCGATCATCGTCAACGGCCGCCGGAGCAACCAGTCGCTCTACGACTTCAACCTGGCCACCTACGACGAGGGCGATACCTTCGACCAGTCGTTCGCCAAGGGGTTCGTGCAGATCCACGGTCTGTCCTCGAAGGTCGCCGCGAAGCGCGATCTGGGCCTGTAGGCATGACGGCGCACGGCACCAACGAAGGTGCGTTGTGGGGCGGTCGGTTCGAGTCCGGACCCGCCGCCGCCATGGCGGCCCTGAGCAAGTCGACCCACTTCGATTGGGTTCTCGCACCCTATGACGTGCGTGCGTCGCAGGCGCACGCCCGGGTCCTGCACAAGGCGGGACTGCTCAGCGCGGAGGACCTCGCGACCATGCTGGGTGGGCTGGACAGCCTGGCAGCCGATGTGGCGAGCGGAACATTCGGTCCGAGTGAATCCGACGAGGACGTGCACGGCGCCCTCGAACGGGGCCTGATCGATCGCGTCGGCCCGGAAGTCGGGGGACGCCTGCGGGCGGGACGCTCACGAAATGATCAAGTGGCGACGCTGTTTCGCATGTGGTTGCGGGATGCGGTCCGCCGGGTCGCGGCCGGGGTGTTGGACGTCGTGGATGCGCTCGCGACGCAGGCGGCCGCGCATCCGTCCGCGGTGATGCCCGGCAAGACGCACCTGCAGGCCGCCCAGCCGGTTCTGCTGGCACATCATCTGCTGGCGCACACGCACCCCTTGCTGCGAGACGTGCAGCGCCTGCGGGACTTCGACGTGCGAGCCGCGGTGTCCCCGTACGGTTCGGGGGCGCTCGCCGGGTCCTCACTCGGACTCGACCCCGAGGCGATCGCCGCGGAACTCGCGTTCGACTCTTCAGCCGAGAACTCGATCGACGCGACGTCGTCGCGGGACTTTGCGGCCGAGGCCGCGTTCGTGCTCGCGATGATCGGCGTGGATCTGTCGCGGATGGCGGAGGAGGTCATCCTCTGGAGCACCCCGGAATTCGGCTACATCACGCTGGCCGATGCCTGGTCGACGGGTTCGTCGATCATGCCGCAGAAGAAGAATCCGGACGTGTCCGAGCTGACTCGCGGGAAGTCGGGCCGGCTGATCGGCAACCTGACGGGTCTGCTGGCCACGTTGAAGGCGCAGCCGCTCGCTTACAACAGGGACCTGCAGGAAGACAAGGAACCGGTTTTCGATTCGGTGGCACAACTCGAAATGCTGCTGCCTGCGATCACCGGGCTGATCTCGACTCTCGAGTTCCACACCGACCGGATGGCGGAATTGGCGCCCGCCGGTTTCACGCTGGCCACGGATATCGCCGAGTGGCTGGTTCGCCAGGGCGTACCGTTCCGCGTCGCCCATGAGGCGGCGGGTGCCTGCGTGCGTGTCGCCGAGGCACGAGGTGTCGGCCTCGAGGATCTCACCGAGGAGGAACTGGCAGCAGTCGATCCTTCCCTGACGCCGGACGTTCGGGAGGTGCTCACGGTCGAGGGCTCGATCGCGTCGCGCAACGCCCGCGGTGGCACCGCCGGTATCCGGGTAGCCGAGCAGTTGGGTGGTGTTCGCCGACTCTCCGAGTCCATGCGGGAATGGTGCCGGTGAGGCCTCCGTCGTCGACCCTCCAATAGGGCAGTGTGACGCGTCGGGCGCAGTAGGGTGAGGGCGGCGGCAGTGAGACGTTCGTCGCGGTTCGAGAGTGGGAGAGTATTCGTGGGTTTTTCTACCGAAACGGTAAAGGGCCCGATCCGTCGGGTGGTGGCGACGGCGCAGAACGGTTTGGAGGTAATCCGCCTCGGCGGACTCGAGACCGACCTGACCACCTCGCCGTTCGAGGTGGTCGAACGGCGGCCTATGTATCGACTCCGGCGATACTTTCCCGACACCGACCCGGCGGAGGTCGGCCCTCCCATCGTGCTGGTGCCGCCGATGATGATGTCGGCTGACGTCTACGACGTGACCCGCGATCAGGGCGCCGTGGGCATCCTGCACGAAATGGGGATCGATCCCTGGGTGGTCGACTTCGGCTCGCCGGACACCGAAGAGGGGGGATGGGACAGAAATCTCGCCGATCACATCGTCGCGATCAGCGAGATCATCGACAAGGTCCGTGCCCACACCGGCCGCGACGTCCATCTCTCGGGGTATTCGCAGGGTGGCATGTTCGCCTACCAGGCGGCTGCTTACCGCCGCAGTCGCAACATTGCGAGTCTGGTTACGTTCGGCAGCCCCGTGGACACTCTGGCCGGTCTGCCGTTCGGAATTCCCGCCGGATTTGCGAGCGACGCAGCGGCTTTCCTCGCGGACCATGTGTTCAACCGTCTCGCGGTGTCCGGGTGGATGGCGCGCACGGGTTTCCAGCTCCTCGACCCGGTGAAGACCCTCAAGTCCCGTCTCGAATTTCTTCGGCAACTGCACGACCGGGAGGCGCTCCTCCCACGGGAACAACAGCGCCGGTTTCTCGCGACCGACGGATGGGTTGCCTGGTCGGGTCCCGCAGTGGCGGAGCTGCTCAAGCAGTTCATCGTCCACAACCGGATGATGACCGGCGGTTTCGTCATCAAGGACCGCGTCGTGTCACTCGCCGAGCTCACCTGCCCGATCATGGCGTTCGTCGGTGAAGTCGACGACATCGGGCAGCCGCTCGCGGTCCGCGGGATTCGCCGGGCCGCACCGCGTGCCAATGTGTACGAATCTACTTTGAGGGTAGGGCATTTCGGGCTCGTGGTCGGTTCAGCGGCGGCCGCGCACACATGGCCGACCACGGGTGAATGGGTGCGGTGGAACGAGGGTATGGGGCCTAAACCGTCCACTGTGGATCTCATGCGGTACGACGAACACTTCGGCAGCGAGACCGGAGTGTCGATCAGCGATCGCATCATCCACACGGTGGCCTCGGTCGCGGAAGTCGGTGTGGGGGTCGGCAAGGGGATCACAGGATTCGCCTCGGGAGCGGTTCGCGGCACGGTGGAACTGTCCGGTGAGGCCACGCGCGCTCTTCCGCGGCTCGCGCGTCTCGGCCAGATGCAACCGCACACTCAGATCTCCCTCAGCCGGCTTCTGGCGGAGCAGCGTCGGAAGGCGCCGAACGGCGAGTGCTTCCTCTTCGACAACCGGGTACATACCTACGAGGCGGTGAACCAGCGGATCGACAATGTCGTTCGCGGATTGATATCCGCCGGCGTGCGGCCTGCTGCACACGTCGGTGTGGTCATGGAAACCCGGCCGAGCGCGCTGGCTGTCATCGCGGCGCTGTCCCGGCTCGGCGCCGTGGCAGTTCTCCTTCCTCCGGGCCGCGAAATCCACACCGCTATCCGGATCGACGGCGTCGAACGCATCGTCACCGATCCTGAGAATCTCGACGCCGCCCTCGCCACCGGAATGCAGGTTCTCGTCCTCGGTGGGGGAGACCTCCGCAGTCTCGATGTCGAGCCCGGGTCGAACGTCGTCGATCTCGAGCAGATCGACCCGGAGTCCGTCGCTCTGCCAGGCTGGTACCGGCCCGACCCCGGGCTGGCACGAGAGCCGGCGTTCATCATCTGCAGTGAATCCAACGGGCACTGGGAGACCAAGCAGATCACCAACTACCGCTGGGCGCTGTCTGCCTTCGGTACCGCCTCGGCCGCCGATCTCGACCGCGGCGACACGGTGTATTGCATTGCTCCTCTGCATCATTCATCCAGTCTCCTCGCAGCAGTGGGGGGAGCGGTGGCGGGCGGCTCACGTATCGCCCTGTCGAAGGGCCTCGACGCCGAGCGCTTCACCGAGGAGGTCCAGCGTTACGGCGTAACCGTCGTCAGCTACACGTGGACGATGATGCGTGAAATCCTCGATGCGGAAAGCCTCGATCTGCTCGGTAACTACCCGATCCGCCTGTTCCTCGGTTCCGGTATGCCACAGGGGTTGTGGCGGCGCACCACCGAGTGTTTCGCGCCCGCGAAGGTGCTGGAGTTCTACGCGTCGACCGAAGGTGATGTCGTTCTCGCGAACGTCGCAGGCGCCAAGATCGGGTGCAAAGGCAGGCCGTTGCCGGGCAGCGCCGACGTGCGGCTGGCCGCATACGACCCGATCTCCGGACGTCTACTCGAAGACGATCGGGGCTTCGTCCGCGAATGTGCGGACAACGAGGTCGGTCTACTCCTCGGCAGGGCGGGCGTGCACGGTGAAATGTCCGGTGTGGCCCTGCGGGGCATCTTCGCCGCCGGCGACGCGTGGATCGCGACGGAAAATCTCTTCCGCCGCGATGCAGACGGTGACTTCTGGCTGGTCGATCACAAGAAGACCGTCATCGCCACCGCCCGAGGACCTGTGTTCACGCAACCGATCGTGGACGCCCTGGCGGCCGTCGACAGGATAGACCTGGCCGTGGCCTACGGTATCGAGGTCGGCGGCAGCACGTTGGCGGTTGCGGCCTTCACCCTCCGCGACGGACGCCCGCCACGGCTGGCCGATGTGGCGGAGGCCATCGAAGCACTCCCGTTCGGGTGGCGTCCCGACATCGTCCATGTGGTCGACGCCATCCCGCTGGGCTCGTCGTTCCGCCCCAATGCCGACGGTCTGAGTGCGGCGGGTCTGCCGAAGCCGGGCACCCGCGTCTGGTATCTCGACTCGAACTCACAGGAGTACAAACGGTTGACGAAAGCGGTAGCAGCGCAGTTCCACGACGGCTCGGCCGGCATGCCCGCTGGTGCGCGGTAACCTGAGGCTGCTCACCCGAACGGTTGGAGAGGACATCCGTGGTTATTGATCCGACACTGCTCAGCATTCTGGCGTGCCCGCAGGACAAGGGCCCGCTGCTGCTGGTCGGAGACGAGTTGCTCTACAACCCTCGACTTCGGCGCGCCTATCCCATCGAGAACGGGATCCCGGTTCTCCTCATCGACGAGGCGCGGGACGTGGACGCCGAGGAGCACGAGCAGCTGGTCGCCCGGGCGTCTGCGCAGTCGTGATCGCGGCGCGTTGAATCAGCCCGGCACGGGTCCGGTGAGATAGCGCTGGAGCGTCGGCGCTATCACGTCGACCAGGTCCTCGATCGGTAGAGAAGCGAGGGGTTCGAACTCGAGGATGTACCGGGTCACCAGAATCCCTACCATCTGCGACGCCACCAGCTGCATACGCAGGATCCCGGTTCCGGGTGGCTCGTCGACTCTCGGGCCGAGGTCACGAAATACCACTTCCACGAGGAACGTTCGGATCAAGGTCGGTTCATTTCCCGCCATCGCGGAACGGAACGCCGCGACAACTGCCGGTCGGTGCGGTGACTCCCAGACCGAGAAGACAGCTTCCGCGAGATGGCGCCCGACCTCGTCGGTCGGGATGTCGAGGACCGGTGCAATCACCTGGGTGGGGTCGACGGGAATGTCGACGGAGTCCAGGAACAGCTGGCGTTTGGTCCCGAAGTAGTGATGCACGAGCGCCGCATCGACGCCTGCACTCAGGGCGACTGCGCGTACACTCGTTTTGTCGAACCCATTCTGCGCGAACAGCTTTCGTGCGACTGTCAGTATCCGAGATCGAGTGTCCTGATTTCCGGGTCTGCGGCCCGAACGCGTTCGTGCGCGTGGTGCCGTCATGGTGTGCGACGCCTCAGTGTGGCGGCTCCGAGCGACAGCGCGAGTAGTGCGAAGGCGGCGACCACGGTGAGATCGCGCCACATGATCCCGGTGGTTCCCGGATGGGTCGCGACCTGTTGGAGCGCCTCGACGGCGTAGCTCAGTGGCAGGACGTTGCTGATCCATTCGAGCCAGGTGGGTAGCTGATCGCGGGGGACGAGCAGCCCGCACAGGAACAGTTGGGGAACCACGATGACGGGCATGAACTGCACGGCCTGGAACTCGGTGCGGGCGAAGGCGCTGCACAGGAGGCCGAGCGCAACACCGAGAATCGCGTTCAGTACCGCGATCAGCAGAACCCAGCTCACGCTGCCTTCGGTGTCGAGACCCAGGAAGCCGAATGCGACGGCGCAGGCCAGTGCGGCTTGTGCGGCGGCTGCTGTGGAAAAGGCCGCCGCGTAGCCGCCGAGAAGGTCCAGTTTGCCCAGTGGTGTCGTGAGGAGGCGTTCCAGGGTTCCCGACGTGCGTTCGCGTTGCATCGCAATCGACGTGACGAGGAACATCACCACGAAGGGAAGGATGCCGAGCATCGTGATCGCGACACGCTCGAAAAGCGATTGCTGGCCGGGGGCCGCCGGGACGTTCTGGTACAGGAAATACAGCAGCACCATCAGCAGGCTCGGTACCCCGAGGATCATGGCGACCGTGCGATGGTCGGCCCGCAACTGCGCGAGTATTCGACCTGCCGTTGCGAGGAAGATTCTGGCGTTCATCAGTTTTCACTTCCCACCTGTGACGTGCGGATCAAGGTCAAGAAGGCATCTTCGAGGCTCGACTCACCGGTCTGGCGGCGCAGGCCGGTGGGAGATTCCTGCGCGAGTACGTGCCCGTCGCGCATCAGGAGCAGCGAATCACAGTGTTCGGCCTCGTCCATCACATGGCTGGACACCAGGAGGGTCGTTCCTCCGGCAGCGAGGGCCTCGAACCGCTCCCACAGTTCGACACGAAGCAACGGATCGAGGCCGACGGTGGGCTCGTCGAGTACGAGGATCTCCGGGTCCGCGACCAGTGCGCAGGCGAGTGAAGCTCGTCCGAGTTGGCCCCCGGAGAGGTCCGCTGCTTTCTGGCCGGCGAACCGGGTGAGTCCGACAGCGTCGATCGCGTCGGTGACCGCACCTGCCGGCCGGCCGTAGAGCGCGGCGTAGTACGCGACGTTCTTCTTGACGGTGAGGTCGGTGTACACGCTAGGTGTTTGGGTGACGTACCCCACACGGCTCCGTAGCGAGACCGAACCAGCGGGCGATCCCAGGACGGTGACGGAACCGGACTCCACGATTTGAGTACCGACCACGCACCGCATCAGTGTCGTTTTGCCGCACCCGGAAGGACCGAGAAGTCCGGTGATGGACCCGCCCGGTACTTGCACGTCGACGCCGTGCAACACCTCGTTCTTTCCTCGCCGTACGCGGAGATCCCGGATGTCGATCGCAGGGCTGCCGTTCATGGCGTGCCTCAATTCATCACTGGGTGAATTCACTGCCTGATGAATTATGCGTCCACGAGAGCTGTGCGTCAACGGTTGGGCACAATCGGAGGGTGACTGTCGATCGACTTGCCGAGGCCCACCCCACCGAAGCCGCAAGAATCGTGCTGGGGTCCACCTTGATCGTCGCGGACGTACGCCTTCGCATCGTCGAGGTCGAGGCGTACGGCGGAGAAGCAGAGGGACCATGGCCGGACCCGGCATCGCACTCGTATCGGGGGAAGACGCCGCGGAACGCGGTGATGTTCGGTCCGGCCGGACACCTGTACGTGTACCGCAGCTACGGAATGCACTTCTGCATGAATGTGTCGTACGGGCCGGTCGGGACGGCCGGCGGAGTGCTTCTGCGCGCAGGTGAAATCCTCGACGGTGCGGAAACTGTCCGCGCACGACGATCGCGGGTCACCCGGCCGGCTGATTTCGCGCGGGGTCCCGGAAACTTGGGGTCGGCCACCGGCGTCACCCTCGCCGACAACGGTGCGCCGCTGTTCGCAGCCGATTCACCGATTCGGCTCGAGATCACCGAGTCGGAAGGATGGGTGAGTGGTCCCCGGGTGGGGGTCAGCGCGGCCGCTGACCGGCCGTGGCGTTTCTGGATTCCCGAGTCCGCTGCCGTGTCGGCCTATCGGAGAAGCCCGCGTGCGATGCCCGTCGACGAGCGGATGGGATGATCGATCACGTGACTGAGAACATCATCGATGAACTGACCTGGCGCGGGCTGATCGCTCAATCAACCGATCTGGACGCATTGCGTCGTGATCTCGACGCCGGACCGGTCACGCTGTATGCGGGGTTCGACCCGACTGGACCCAGTCTGCACGCCGGGCACCTGGTACCTCTGCTCGCGCTCAAACGGTTCCAGCGCGCAGGGCACCGGCCAGTGGTCCTGGCAGGTGGCGCGACGGGACTCATCGGTGACCCGCGTGATGTCGGTGAACGGACAATGAACTCCTCCGACACGGTGGCCGCGTGGGCCGATCGGATCCGCGGCCAACTCGAACGGTTCGTCGACTTCGACGATTCCCCCAGCGGCGCCGTCGTCGAGAACAACATGAATTGGACCGGGAAGCTGTCGGCGATCGACTTCCTCCGAGATGTCGGCAAGCATTTCTCGGTCAACGTCATGCTGGCGCGGGACACGGTGAAACGTAGGCTCGAATCCGACGGCATGTCCTACACGGAGTTCAGCTACATGCTGCTCCAGGCCAACGACTACCTCCATCTGCGCCGTAGCCACGGGTGCACATTGCAGGTGGGCGGGTCGGATCAGTGGGGCAACATCATCGCCGGTGTCGACCTGAACCGCCGTATCGACGCTGCGACGGTGCACGGACTCACCGTTCCGTTGGTGACTTCCGCCGACGGTAAGAAGTTCGGCAAGTCGACGGGTGGTGGCAGCCTGTGGCTCGACCCCGAGATGACGAGCCCCTACGCCTGGTACCAGTACTTCGTGAACACGAGCGACGCCGATGTCGTGAAATACCTGCGATGGTTCACCTTCCTTTCGCCGGAGGAGCTTGCGGAGCTCGAGTCGGCGACAGTTGAACGTCCGCATGCTCGCGAGGCTCAGCGGAGGCTGGCAGCGGAAATGACAACTCTGGTCCACGGAGAAGCGAACACCCGCGCCGTGGAGCTGGCTAGCAAGGCACTGTTCGGCAGGGGTGAATTGCGAGATCTCGACGAACCGACGCTGGCTGCGGCGCTCCGCGAAGCGGCGGTCGCAGAGTTGGCGCCCGGGGCACCTGCCAGCATCGTGGATCTGCTTGTGCTCAGCGGGCTGTGCGAGAGCAAGGGCGCTGCCCGCCGTGCGGTGAAGGAAGGCGGTGCGTCGGTGAACAACCGCAAGATCAGCAGCGAGGAGTGGACCCCCTCGGGCGACGATCTTCTCCATGGAACCTGGCTCGTGGTTCGGCGCGGTAAACGGCACTTCGCCGGCATCCAGGTGGCGGCGCGCTAGGGTGCCCGGCATCACACGGTTGTAAGTTCGGGACGTGATCCGCAGGTGGCTGACGCTGTGCGCGTTCCACCTGCGGATTTAACGCGCTGGACTTCTCCGAACTGGGGATTTGACGCTCCGTTATCCGTCGCGTAACTTATTTCAAGTCAGAGCGACACGGACACCGACTCCGGCCGGAAGGCGGGGGACACGAGGTTGGACGAAGGCGCCTGAACTTCCCGAAGACGCTGATCGTGATTGGTGTGTTCGAGATGTCCTGGAAGTTCCCGTTTGCATCGGGAGGTGACAGGAGTTAGGCTGGAGCGGTTGCCCCGGATCGGTCGGAGATATTGTCTTCGGGTGTGATGGTGTGTGCGTGTTCTTTGAGAACTCAACAGTGTGTCGATGAATGTCAGTGCCAAATTGTTTTGGTACTCCGCATCACGGATGATCAACTGGGCCTTTTGGTTTGGTTGTGAGTGGTGTGGGTATTTGCTGGCTCTTCTCCTTCTTCCGTCGGAGGGGGGTCAGTGTTTGATTGAGCTAGTTTGAGTTTTTGATCGCTAGTGATTTGACTCGATGTCTATGACTGATTGGGGTTCGCCTCTTTCTAGAGTCTTCAACGGAGAGTTTGATCCTGGCTCAGGACGAACGCTGGCGGCGTGCTTAACACATGCAAGTCGAGCGGTAAGGCCCTTCGGGGTACACGAGCGGCGAACGGGTGAGTAACACGTGGGTGATCTGCCCTGCACTTCGGGATAAGCCCGGGAAACTGGGTCTAATACCGGATACGACCTTCGGCTGCATGGCTGGGGGTGGAAAGGTTTACTGGTGCAGGATGGGCCCGCGGCCTATCAGCTTGTTGGTGGGGTAATGGCCTACCAAGGCGACGACGGGTAGCCGACCTGAGAGGGTGACCGGCCACACTGGGACTGAGACACGGCCCAGACTCCTACGGGAGGCAGCAGTGGGGAATATTGCACAATGGGCGAAAGCCTGATGCAGCGACGCCGCGTGAGGGATGAAGGCCTTCGGGTTGTAAACCTCTTTCAGCAGGGACGAAGCGGAAGTGACGGTACCTGCAGAAGAAGCACCGGCTAACTACGTGCCAGCAGCCGCGGTAATACGTAGGGTGCAAGCGTTGTCCGGAATTACTGGGCGTAAAGAGTTCGTAGGCGGTTTGTCGCGTCGTTTGTGAAAACTCACAGCTCAACTGTGAGCTTGCAGGCGATACGGGCAGACTTGAGTACTGCAGGGGAGACTGGAATTCCTGGTGTAGCGGTGAAATGCGCAGATATCAGGAGGAACACCGGTGGCGAAGGCGGGTCTCTGGGCAGTAACTGACGCTGAGGAACGAAAGCGTGGGTAGCGAACAGGATTAGATACCCTGGTAGTCCACGCCGTAAACGGTGGGCGCTAGGTGTGGGTTCCTTCCACGGAATCTGTGCCGTAGCTAACGCATTAAGCGCCCCGCCTGGGGAGTACGGCCGCAAGGCTAAAACTCAAAGGAATTGACGGGGGCCCGCACAAGCGGCGGAGCATGTGGATTAATTCGATGCAACGCGAAGAACCTTACCTGGGTTTGACATATACCGGAAAGCCGTAGAGATACGGCCCCCCTTGTGGTCGGTATACAGGTGGTGCATGGCTGTCGTCAGCTCGTGTCGTGAGATGTTGGGTTAAGTCCCGCAACGAGCGCAACCCTTGTCTTATGTTGCCAGCACGTAATGGTGGGGACTCGTAAGAGACTGCCGGGGTCAACTCGGAGGAAGGTGGGGACGACGTCAAGTCATCATGCCCCTTATGTCCAGGGCTTCACACATGCTACAATGGCCAGTACAGAGGGCTGCGAGACCGTGAGGTGGAGCGAATCCCTTAAAGCTGGTCTCAGTTCGGATCGGGGTCTGCAACTCGACCCCGTGAAGTCGGAGTCGCTAGTAATCGCAGATCAGCAACGCTGCGGTGAATACGTTCCCGGGCCTTGTACACACCGCCCGTCACGTCATGAAAGTCGGTAACACCCGAAGCCGGTGGCCTAACCCCTTGTGGGAGGGAGCCGTCGAAGGTGGGATCGGCGATTGGGACGAAGTCGTAACAAGGTAGCCGTACCGGAAGGTGCGGCTGGATCTACCTCCTTTCTAAGGAGCATCTCCAGTCATGTACCGCTGAACAGTCAGTGGATGATGGTCTGGCAGAGGCCATTTCGGATGCGTATGTTATCCGGTGGTTGCTCATGGGTGGATCGCTGACAAGTATTGGTTCTCAACTGCCGGCCTGTGTGCTGGTGGGAGGGCGAATTATATCGACATACTGTTGGGTCCTGAGGGAACACGTGAGTGTTTTTCTTTCAGGAAAGTGACGATCCGGTTCGGATGTCAGGCAGACCGCATCACTTTTGGTGGTGGGCATGGTGCTGGCGGGAGTTCGAGGCGGGTGTGTTGTTTGAGAACTGCACAGTGGACGCGAGCATCTTTGTTGTAAGTAATGAAGAGCGTACGGTGGATGCCTTGGCACCAGGAGCCGATGAAGGACGTAGGAGGCTGCGATAAGCCTCGGGGAGCTGTCAACCGAGCTGAGATCCGAGGATGTCCGAATGGGGAAACCCAGCACGAGTGATGTCGTGTTACCCGCATCTGAATATATAGGGTGTGTGGAGGGAACGTGGGAAGTGAAACATCTCAGTACCCACAGGAAGAGAAAACAATAGTGATTCCGTGAGTAGTGGCGAGCGAAAGCGGAAGAGGCTAAACCATGGATGTGTGATAGCCGGCAGGCGTTGCATTCGTGGGGTTGTGGGGTTCATCTTGTCAATGCTGCCGTGTTGGCCGACAGTAAGAAATCATGGTGTTAGTGGAAGTGGTCTGGAACGGCCTGTCGTAGAGGGTGAGAATCCCGTACACGAAAACATTGTGACTGTCGTGATGGAAACCCAAGTAGCACCGGGCCCGTGAAATCTGGTGTGAATCTGTCGGGACCACCCGATAAGCCTGAATACTCCCTGGTGACCGATAGCGGACTAGTACCGTGAGGGAAAGGTGAAAAGTACCCCGGGAGGGGAGTGAAATAGTACCTGAAACCGTGCGCTTACAATCCGTCAAAGCCTTCGAGTGACTTGTCGCTGGGGGTGATGGCGTGCCTTTTGAAGAATGAGCCTGCGAGTTAGTGGCATGTCGCGAGGTTAACCCGTGTGGGGTAGCCGTAGCGAAAGCGAGTCCGAATAGGGCGTTTATAGTGGCATGTTCTAGACCCGAAGCGGAGTGATCTACCCATGGCCAGGTTGAAGCGACGGTAAGACGTCGTGGAGGACCGAACCCACTTAGGTTGAAAACTGAGGGGATGAGTTGTGGGTAGGGGTGAAAGGCCAATCAAACTCCGTGATAGCTGGTTCTCCCCGAAATGCATTTAGGTGCAGCGTCGCGTGTTTCTCATCGGAGGTAGAGCTACTGGATGGTCTAGGGGCCCACAAGCTTACCGAAATCAGCCAAACTCCGAATGCCGGTGAGTGAGAGCGCGGCAGTGAGACTGCGGGCGATAAGGTTCGTAGTCGAGAGGGAAACAGCCCAGATCGCCAGCTAAGGTCCCTAAGCGTGTACTAAGTGGAAAAGGATGTGGGGTCGCGAAGACAACCAGGAGGTTGGCTTAGAAGCAGCCACCCTTGAAAGAGTGCGTAATAGCTCACTGGTCAAGTGATCCTGCGCCGACAATGTAGCGGGGCTCAAGTACACCACCGAAGCTGCGGCATTCACACAATGCACCCCCATTTTCCTGCGGGAGGGTGGGCAGTGGTGTGGATGGGTAGAGGAGCGTCGTGTGGCCATGGAAGCGGCGGGGTGACCCAGCCGTGGAGGCCACACGAGTGAGAATGCAGGCATGAGTAGCGAAAGACGAGTGAGAAACTCGTCCGCCGAATGACCAAGGGTTCCTGGGCCAGGTTAATCCGCCCAGGGTGAGTCGGGACCTAAGACGAGGCCGACAGGCGTAGCCGATGGACAACGGGTTGATATTCCCGTACCCGTGTGAACGCGCCCCTGGTGAATCAGTGATACTAACCACCCTGAAACCGCGTGTGAACCTTCGGGTTCGTAGGTGGCGGATGCGTGGGACCTGATCTGGTAGTAGCCAAGCGATGGGGTGACGCAGGAAGGTAGCTGAGCCAGTCAGTGGTAATACTGGTGTAAGCCTGTAGGGAGTGACCTAGGCAAATCCGGGTCACACATATCCTGAGAGGTGACGCATAGCCGAATGAGGCGAATTCAGTGATCCTATGCTGCCGAGAAAAGCCTCTAGCGAGCTTTCACACGGCCCGTACCCCAAACCGACACAGGTGGTCAGGTAGAGAATACTAAGGCGATCGAGATAACTATGGTTAAGGAACTCGGCAAAATGCCCCGTAACTTCGGGAGAAGGGGGGCCTCGTCTGGTGATCACTCTTGCAGTGTGAGCTGGGTGGGGCCGCAGAGACCAGTGAGAAGCGACTGTTTACTAAAAACACAGGTCCGTGCGAAGTCGTAAGACGATGTATACGGACTGACGCCTGCCCGGTGCTGGAAGGTTAAGAGGACCGGTTAGCCATTTCGGTGGCGAAGCTGAGAATTTAAGCCCCAGTAAACGGCGGTGGTAACTATAACCATCCTAAGGTAGCGAAATTCCTTGTCGGGTAAGTTCCGACCTGCACGAATGGCGTAACGACTTCTCAGCTGTCTCAACCATAGACTCGGCGAAATTGCATTACGAGTAAAGATGCTCGTTACGCGCGGCAGGACGAAAAGACCCCGGGACCTTCACTACAGCTTGGTATTGGTGTTCGGTTCGGTTTGTGTAGGATAGGTGGGAGACTGTGAAGCGCTCACGCCAGTGAGTGTGGAGTCGTTGTTGAAATACCACTCTGATCGTATTGGACCTCTAACCTCGGACCATGATCTGGTTCAGGGACAGTGCCTGGTGGGTAGTTTAACTGGGGCGGTTGCCTCCCAAAATGTAACGGAGGCGCCCAAAGGTTCCCTCAGCCTGGTTGGCAATCAGGTGTCGAGTGCAAGTGCACAAGGGAGCTTGACTGTGAGACTGACAAGTCGAGCAGGGACGAAAGTCGGGACTAGTGATCCGGCACCGGCAAGTGGAAGCGGTGTCGCTCAACGGATAAAAGGTACCCCGGGGATAACAGGCTGATCTTCCCCAAGAGTCCATATCGACGGGATGGTTTGGCACCTCGATGTCGGCTCGTCGCATCCTGGGGCTGGAGTAGGTCCCAAGGGTTGGGCTGTTCGCCCATTAAAGCGGCACGCGAGCTGGGTTTAGAACGTCGTGAGACAGTTCGGTCTCTATCCGCCGCGCGCGTTAGAAACTTGAGGAAGGCTGTCCCTAGTACGAGAGGACCGGGACGGACGAACCTCTGGTGTGCCAGTTGTTCCACCAGGAGCACCGCTGGTTAGCTACGTTCGGAAGGGATAACCGCTGAAAGCATCTAAGCGGGAAGCCTGTTCCAAGATGAGGTTTCTCACCCCCTCGAGGGGGTAAGGCCCCCGGCAGACCACCGGGTTGATAGGCCAGAACTGGAAGCCCAGTAATGGGTGTAGGTGACTGGTACTAATAGGCCGAGGACTTACCACAAAGAAGCTACGCGTCCACTGTGCAGTATCTGAAACAACACACAGATACCCCCCTTTTTTCCTTTCACGGAACCCCCTGGACAGTTCCGCACCCCACCCGGGTGCGTGGCCACGGCGGGGAACCGGAAAAAGGGAAGATGGGTGTGTGACAGTTTCATAGAGTTACGGCGGCCATAGCGGAGGGGAAACGCCCGGCCCCATTCCGAACCCGGAAGCTAAGCCCTCCAGCGCCGATGGTACTGCACTCGACAGGGTGTGGGAGAGTAGGACACCGCCGAACATCCGTTACCGAAAGGGGACCCAATATACTGGGTCCCCTTTCGTGGTTTGTGTGAAAGGAATGACTGTGTCGGAGAGCGACGACGGACGTCGATCCTTCCGCGGAGGCGGTGCCTCTAATTCTGGACGAGGCGGTGCCTCTAATTCTGGACGAGGCGGTGCCTCTAGTTCTGGACGAGGCGGTGCTTCAGGTTCGGACCGAGGCGGTGCCTCGGGTTCGAATAGAGGTGGCCCGTCGGGTGGTCGTGGTGGATCGTTCGGCGGCCCGCGAGATTCTCGTGGCGGTGCCGGCAATGACCGGCGAGGTGGGCAGCGCCGTGGGGGCGAGGGGGGATTCACTCCGAGGGGTCGTGATGGTGACCGCCCGCAGCGGCAGGATGCCCGTCCCGACGAACCCGACCTGCCCGAGAATGTCGAGGCCGGTGAACTTGATCCGACTGTCCGGCGTGACCTGCTGAGCTTGGACAAGACGAACGCGAATACCGTTGCGCGGCATCTCGTGATGGCGGGCAAGTTGGTTGACGACGATCCCCGACTGGCCCTGGCGCATGCGCGTGCGGCGCGGCAGCGGGCCGGACGTATCGCCGTCGTTCGTGAGGCTGCGGGGATCACCGCGTACCACGCTGGTGAATGGGCAGAAGCGCTGTCCGAGTTGCGGGCCGCACGTCGGATGGCTGGCGGTCCCGGACTCCTCGCCGTGATGGCGGACTGCGAACGCGGGCTGGGCCGACCCGAACGGGCGATCGAACTGGGTCGGAGCGAGGAAGCAGCGGCTCTGTCTGGTGATGACGCCGCCGAGCTGCGCATCGTAGTTGCAGGTGCGCGCATGGACCTCGGGCAGTTCGATCAGGCCGTGGTCACGTTGCAGACGCCGGACCTCGACGCTTCCCGTACCGGTCCGGGAGCTGCGCGTCTCTTCTATGCGTATGCCGACGCCCTGGTGGCCGCCGGCCGTATCGAGGACGGACTGAAGTGGTTCCTCAATTCGGCTGCGGCGGACCTCGAAGGTGATACCGACGCAGAGGAGCGTGTGGCCGAGCTGACCGGAGACGATCAGTGACGGTGGAGCCCGGTGGGGCGTCGTCGCTGCGTGACGGATATGACGCTCTGCTACTCGATCTGGACGGCACCCTGTACCAGGGTCCGCTGGCTATTCCCGGTGCCCGGGCCGCGCTGGCGTCGGGAACGCAAGCCCTCTATTATGTGACGAACAATGCGAGCCGTAGCCCAAGTGAGGTCGCCGCACACCTGACCGAGCTCGGTTTCGACGCCTCGGAGTCGAGGGTGGTCACGAGTTCGCAATCCGCAGCTCGACTCCTCGCTGAGAAGATCGAACCCGGTGCTGCAGTGCTGGTAGTCGGGACGGAAGCCCTGGCGGATGAAGTGGCGCGGGTCCGCTTGCGCCCGGTGCGGTTGTTCGCGGATTCGCCCGTCGCGGTGGTGCAGGGCCATTCTCCGACAACCGACTGGGCGATTCTTGCGGAGGCGACACTCGCCATCCGGTCGGGAGCTCTCTGGGTAGCGGCCAACGTCGATTCCACGCTCCCTACCGAGCGTGGGCTGGTGCTGGGCAACGGATCTATGGTGGCCGCTCTGCGCACCGCAACGTCCTCCGAACCTCTGGTCGCCGGTAAACCGGCAGCGCCTTTGATGGAAGACGCGATACGCCGCAGTGGGAGTTTGCGCCCTCTGGTTGTGGGCGACAGACTCGACACCGACATCGAGGGCGCCAACGCCGTGGGTCTCGAATCCCTGTTGGTGCTCACCGGGGTCAGTACTGCCATCGACGTCCTAAGGGCCACCGAGGAACAACGCCCGACCTTCGTCGCTTCCGAATTGGGTGCCCTCAACCGGCCTGCTGACGAATCGAGGGTCGGCGAGGACCGTCGCTTCTCCGTCGACTTCGACGGCACTGATCTGGTGATCGAACCGAAAGGCAGATCGATCGGCACTGCCGATTCGGTGACGCTGCTCCGGCACGTGGCTGTGTCAGCATGGAAGTACCCCGAGTTCGGCCGCGTCACCTCCACTCACCCGGCAGTCAGCGCCCTCGTGTCCGATTGGGGTGCTTGACCGCGCATCTCGAGTGCCCGTAGATCCTTTGTGTCCGCGGCGCGGTTCGCTGTATGCGTATCCGAGGGGGATCGACTAGCGTTGTGCCCGATGAGCACGCCAATACCGCGCCCGGGAGCCCATCTACCTGGGCCAACGCCGAGTGTCGACCCCGAGAAGATTTCCGCGGAGGTGGACGGATTGCTGACGCGGCTGCACGCCGTCGAACCGGATCCCGAGGACCCACACGGAGTCGGAGTCATTCCGAAGAAAGCGCATCTGCTCGAGAAGGCCCACGACGTTCTGGTGGAAGCGCTGGCCGCCGTGGACAAGATCTGAGGTGGCCCGACGCGCGCGGGTGGATGCCGAACTCGTTCGGCGTGGACTGGCCCGGTCCCGTGAACACGCCCAGGAACTCATAACTTCCGGCAGAGTACTGATCTCCGGAGTAGCTGCGACCAAACCTGCTACCGCCGTCGAAGCGGGAACACCGCTACGGGTGGTCGAGGTGGACAACGAGGTGTCCTGGGCTTCGCGGGGCGCCCACAAGTTGCTCGGAGCTCTCGAAGCGTTCGGACCCGGTGGGCTCTCGGTCGAGGGGAAGCGGTGTCTCGACGCCGGCGCCTCGACGGGGGGCTTCACGGATGTACTTCTCCACCACGGCGCCCGGGAGGTGGTCGCGGTGGATGTCGGATACGGCCAGTTGGTGTGGCGGTTGCAGTCGGACGATCGGGTTCGTGTAGTCGACCGCACCAACGTGCGTGCTATCGACGCCGAGCGCATCGGCGGACCTGTCGATCTGGTGGTCGCCGACCTGTCGTTCATTTCCCTCGAACTCGTGCTGCCGGCCTTCGTCGCGTGTGTCACTGCCGGCGCAGATCTCGTTCCGATGGTGAAGCCGCAGTTCGAAGTCGGTAAGGATCATGTCGGGTCGGGCGGAGTGGTCCGTGACACGGAACTGCGGGTGGCTGCCGTCCTCAGGGTCGCAAGGGCCGCGGAGTCCCTGGGGCTGCGTACGCTGGGAGCCGTCGCGAGCCCGTTGCCAGGTCCCTCCGGAAATGTCGAGTATTTCCTGTGGCTCCGCTCGGGTGCCACTGCGGTGCCGGAACCGGGTGTCGTACCCGGGGTTGATGATGAACCGGTCGACTCGATCGAAGAGTTGATTCGCACCGCGGTGCAGGAAGGACCACAGTGAGCGGGGGAAGCAGCGGCACGGCACGCGAGATTCTGCTGGTGGCGCACCCGGGCCGGGCCGAAATCACGGAGACCGCACGGCGCGTCGGTGAGATCTTCAAGAGCGCTGGAATCGGACTGCGCGTCCTCGTCGACGAGGTCGACAACACACGCATCGAACCAATGGACGGCATGGCGCCCGACGAGTTCCTGGTGCCGGGATTCGAGGTGACGATCGTCCAGGCCGGTCCGCACGCCGCCCTCGGCTGCGAAATGGTGCTGGTCCTCGGAGGAGATGGGACTTTCCTTCGCGCCGCGGAACTTGCTCAGGCCGCGTCCATTCCGGTGCTGGGCATCAACCTCGGGCGCATCGGCTTCCTTGCCGAAACGGAGGCCGAACATCTGGACGAGGCACTCGGTCAGGTGGTGCGCCGCGAATATCGGGTGGAACAGCGCATGACGCTGGACGTCGTCGTTCGGGTGGACGACGAGATCATCGAGCGGGGCTGGGCGCTCAACGAAGCGAGCATCGAGAACCGGTCCCGGCTCGGTGTTCTCGAAGTAGTGCTCGAAGTCGACGGCCGCCCCGTGTCGGCGTTCGGATGCGACGGAGTGCTCATCTCGACACCGACGGGGTCGACGGCCTACGCCTTCTCCGCCGGCGGTCCCGTCGTGTGGCCCGAACTGGAAGCCTTGCTGGTTGTTCCGAGCAATGCCCACGCACTCTTCGCGCGGCCGCTCGTCACCAGCCCGGAGTCGATCATCGCTGTCGAGACGGTGGCCGGTAGTCATGATGGACTGGTTTTCTGTGACGGCAGGAGAACTCTCGAACTTCCTGCGGGTGCGCGGGTGGAGGTGGTGCGCGGTAAGGAAGCCGTTCGCTGGGTGCGACTCGACTCGGCTCCCTTCGCCGATCGCATGGTGCGAAAGTTCGAGCTGCCCGTCACCGGGTGGCGAGGAAGGAAACCCTAGACGTGCTGGCAGAGATCAGGATCGACAACCTCGGTGTGATCTCCGAGGCGTCCGCGCAGTTCCACGAAGGCTTGACAGTACTCACCGGTGAGACAGGCGCCGGAAAGACGATGGTGGTGACCAGCCTCCATCTCCTCAGCGGTGCCCGGGCAGACGCGGGCCGGGTGCGTCTCGGGGCGCCGCGAGCCGTCGTCGAAGGTCGTTTCGTGACGGACGAGAATTCCGAACGCGTCGAGCGGGCCGTCACCGAGTTGCTCGAGTCGACCGGCGCCGAGCGGGACGAAGACGGCACCATCATCGCGGTGCGGACCGTCAGCAGCGACGGCCGCTCGCGCGCGCACCTCGGCGGCCGCAGTGTCCCCGCCGGAGTGCTGTCCGACTTCACCGACCCGCTACTGACCGTGCACGGGCAGAACGACCAACTGCGGCTGTTGCGCCCCGACCAGCAGCGTGCTGCGCTCGACCGATTCGCGGAGAAAACCGTCGGCCCTCTCCTGGCGCGGTACCGCAAGCACCGCGACGAATGGCTGACCGCGCGATCGGAGTTGATCGAGCGAACCGGCCGCACGCGCGAACTCGCGCAGGAGGCCGATCAGCTGACGTTTGCTCTCAACGAAATCGACGGCATCGCCCCCACCCCAGGGGAGGACGAGTCGATCGTCGCCGAAGTGCGCAGGCTCAGCGAACTCGACTCCTTGCGGTCGGCAGCGCAGGAGGCGCAGACCGCGCTTGCCGGCGGTGACGAGATGGACGGTGACGGCGTGTCGCCGCCCGCCCTCGACTTGCTGTCCGAAGCTCGCGCCCGTATCGAGTCCGCCACCGATCCGGAACTCGACGGGTTGGGTTCGCGTCTTGCGGATGCCATCGCCGTGGTCACGGACGTGTCGGCCGACCTCACCACCTACCTGGCCGGACTGCCCGCGGACCCCGGCGCGCTGGACTCGCTGTTGTCGAGGCAGGCGGAGCTCAAGAACCTCACGCGCAAGTACGCTGCGGACGTCGACGGCGTGCTCGAGTGGGCCGAGAACGCGCGGGCGCGGCTCGAGAAGATCGATGTGTCGTCCGATGCGCTGGCCGCGCTGACGAAGCAGGTGGAGGATTCGGCGGCGGCGACTGCCGAGGCGGCATCGAAACTCACTGCCGCCCGTGTCAAGGCTGCGGCCAAGCTCGCCAAGGCAGTGAGTTCGGAGCTGTCCGGTCTCGCGATGGGCCGCGCAGCTCTCGACGTGTCGGTACGCGCACGTGCGGCGGGCCCTCAGGACACCGCTCCGCTCACCGTGGAGGGCGCGCAGGTGCATGCCGGGTCGTCGGGTGTCGACGAAGTCGAGTTTCGTTTGTCGGCCCATAGTGGCGCACAGTCGCTGCCGATCAGCAAGAGCGCCTCGGGCGGTGAACTTTCCCGGGTGATGCTTGCACTCGAGGTGGTGCTTGCCGGATCCGATTCGGGTGCGACCATGGTGTTCGACGAGGTCGACGCAGGGGTTGGCGGCCGCGCTGCCGTCGAGATCGGCAAGCGACTGGGCCGGTTGGCGAGAACCCACCAGGTGATCGTGGTGACCCACCTGCCGCAGGTGGCGGCATTCGCCGATACCCATCTGGTGGTCGACAAGGTCGACGACGCCGACGGAGTCGTCAGTAGCGGGGTGCGCACCCTCACCGATGACGAGCGGGTCGTGGAACTGGCCAGGATGCTCGCCGGTCTCGACGACACCGAAACCGGTCGTGCGCACGCTGAGGAACTGCTTGCCACGGCAAAAGCCGAACGTGCTGTCTGAACGAAACCTGTTGGTGATGGTGGGACCGATGTGGTAGCTGGTTCGGCGCGCCTCCACAGGTGGGCTGTGCATCCGCGTCATCATCGAAGCTATGAAGATGCCAGCACTGCTGTCACGTAACACCGAAACTTTGCCTGGGGTCAGCGGCATCGCCAGGGTGGACCGCAACACAGCCAAGCTGCTGAGGCGTGTCGGGCCAGGCGACGTCGTCGTTCTCGACGAGCTCGACCTCGATCGCGGTACCGCGGACGCCTTGGTCAAGGCCGGCGTTCTCGCAGTGGTCAACGCGTCTCCGTCGATTTCAGGGCGCTATCCGAATCTGGGACCGGAGGTGATCGTCGCCAACGGGATCCTCCTGATCGATTCCGCGGGAACCGAGGTCTTCAAGAGCATCAAGGACGGAAGCAAGGTCCGGATCGACGGCGGCTGCGTTTATTCGGGGGAGCGGCGCATCGCCAAGGGCGACGAGCAGACCGAGGCCGAAATCTCCGATCGGATGATCGAGGCGAAGACGGGACTGGTCGATCACCTGGAAGCGTTCTCCGGCAACACGATCGAGTTCATCCGCACCGAAAGTCCGCTTCTCATCGACGGGGTGGGAGTGCCGGATGTCGACGTCGACATGAAGGATCGGCACGTTGTGATCGTGTCCGACGGACCGGATCACGCGTCGGATCTGAAAAATCTCAAGCCGTTCATCAAGGAATACTCGCCGATTCTCATCGGTGTGGGGGCAGGCGCCGATGTTCTCAGATCTGCCGGCTACCGGCCCGACCTCATCGTCGGTGACCCGGAGGACATCACCAGCGCGACGCTGAAGTCGGGCGCCGAGGTGGTGCTGCCGGCAGACCAGGACGGGCATGCCTCGGGCTTGTCGCGTATCCAGGATCTGGGCATAGGGGCCATGACGTTCCCGGCTTCCGGGTCTCCGTCCGACCTGGCGCTGCTCCTCGCCGATCACCACGGTGCCTCGTTGATCGTGACCGTGGGCAACACGGTCTCGCTCGACGAGTTCTTCGACCGCGGCCGCCGCGACAGCAATCCGTCGGCGTTCATGACCCGATTGAAAGTCGGACCCAAGCTGGTGGACGCCAAGGCCGTGGCGACCCTTTACCGCAGCAGGGTGTCGGGAGGTGCCATCGCTCTGCTCGTACTGGCCGCTCTGGTCGCGGTCATCGTGGCCCTCGTCGTGTCGAATGTCGGTGGGGAAGCTCTTGACTGGGCTATCGCGACCTGGAACAGCTTTGCGCTGTGGGTGCAGGGGTTCTTCAAGTGATTTCTCTGCGTCAACATGCCATTTCGATCGCAGCGATCTTCCTGGCGCTGGCAATCGGGGTGGTACTGGGATCCGGCCTGCTGTCGAGCGGTCTCGTGTCCGGTCTCCGCGACGACAAGGTTGATTTGCAGAACGACATCGAAAATGCGAACGAACGCAACAACCAGCTGACCGAGCAGCTGAATTCGGCCGATGGTTTCGACTCGGCGGTGGCCGGCCGGGTGGTGGCCGACGCCCTTGCGGGGCGAACTGTCGTCGTGGTGACCACGCCCGACGCCGACCCTGCCGACCTCGACGGGGTGAACCGGATGATTGGGGCGGCCGGTGGCAGCGTCACGGGACGGGTGTCCCTGACGGACTCGTTCGTCGACGCCACTGGTGGTGACCGGCTGCGCACGGTCGTCAACAATGTCATCCCCGCCGGTGTCACCTTGAAGACGGGTGCCGTGGATCAGGGCAGCCTGGCGGGTGACCTCCTGGGCTCGGTGGTTCTGCTCGGCAAGGAGACCGGTCAGCCGCAGAGTTCACCGCAGGAGAGGGCGCTCGCTCTGGAAACGTTGCGAGGTGCAGGTTTCATCACCTACGACGACGGCGGGGTCGAGCCCGCCCAGCTCGCGGTGGTGCTCACGGGGGACCGTGACGTGGAGGACGGCGCCAGCGGTAACCGGGGCGCGGTGGTTGCCCGGTTCGCGGGAGCGTTGGACTCGCGCGGCGGTGGAACCGTCCTCGCCGGTCGTCCGGCTTCGGCGCAGGGAAACGGTGCGGTCGCCGTTGCCCGTGCCGATGCCGCACTGTCGGCGGCGCTCACGACGATCGACAACATCGACCGCGAAGCGGGAAAGATCACCGTTCCGCTGTCGTTGCAGGAGCAGCTCGGCGGCGGCGCCGGCCGGTATGGCACCGGACCCGGAACCACCGGAGTCACGGTTGGGGCGACGCCCGCGTAGTGCACGTCACACCCTGGGGGAGTGCAATCTCGGCGCGTTGTTTCCCGCAGGTCTGCCGAGGTGTTACCGTGAAGTCCCGTGGGTCGGCAGGCCCCAGCATTGCTCGAACAGACCAAGCCCTGCACAGTCGTCACGGGAGCCCCTTTGCCACAGTCACGCACTTCTTCGCGTACCGCCACCAAGCACATCTTCGTCAGCGGCGGCGTCGCCTCCTCGCTCGGCAAGGGCCTCACAGCCTCGAGTCTGGGACAATTGCTGACCGCGCGAGGGATGCGCGTGACCATGCAGAAACTGGATCCGTACCTCAACGTCGATCCGGGAACGATGAATCCCTTCCAGCACGGTGAAGTCTTCGTGACGGAAGACGGCGCCGAAACCGACCTCGATGTCGGCCACTACGAGCGCTTCCTCGATCGCGACCTTTCCGGTCAGGCGAATGTGACCACGGGCCAGGTGTATTCGACGGTCATCGCCAAGGAACGGCGGGGGGAGTATCTCGGGGACACCGTCCAGGTCATTCCGCACATCACGGACGAAATCAAGAGCCGCATCCTCGCCATGAGTGGGCCGGACCTGCAGGGTCAGCGTCCCGATGTGGTGATCACCGAGATCGGCGGCACCGTCGGCGACATCGAGTCGCAGCCGTTCCTCGAGGCGGCCCGTCAGGTGCGACACGACGTCGGCCGCGACAATGTCTTCTTCCTCCACGTCTCTCTGGTTCCGTACCTGGCGCCGTCGGGTGAGCTGAAGACGAAGCCCACCCAGCACTCGGTTGCCGCGCTGCGGAACATCGGTATCCAGCCCGACGCGCTGATCCTGCGCTGCGACCGCGAGGTCCCGCCGGCGCTGAAGAACAAGATCGCGCTGATGTGCGACGTCGACGTCGACGGATGTATCTCGACACCCGACGCGCCGTCGATCTACGACATCCCGAAGGTTCTTCACAGCGAGGGTCTCGACGCATACGTCGTGCGTCAGCTGGGGCTACCGTTCCGGGACGTGGACTGGACGGTTTGGGGAAATCTTCTCGAGCGCGTCCACCAGCCGCGCGAGACGGTGCGGATCGCGCTCGTCGGCAAGTATGTCGACCTTCCCGACGCGTACCTGTCGGTCACCGAGGCACTGCGAGCGGGAGGGTTCGCTCATCGATCCAAGGTGGAGATCTCCTGGGTTCCCTCGGACGCCTGTGAGACCGAAGCCGGAGCGCAGGCAGCGCTGGGGGATGTGGACGGGGTGCTGATTCCCGGCGGCTTCGGGATCCGTGGCATCGAGGGCAAGCTCGGCGCCATCCGGTATGCGCGCCACCGCAAGATCCCACTGCTCGGCCTGTGCCTCGGCTTGCAGTGCGTCGTGATCGAGGCCGCCCGCAGCGTGGGGCTCGAGGATGCCAACTCTGCGGAGTTCGAGCCCGAGACTACGCACCCGGTCATCTCCACGATGGCCGATCAGGAAGACGTCGTGGCCGGCGAAGCCGACCTCGGTGGAACGATGCGCCTCGGCGCCTATCCGGCCGTGCTGGCCAAGGGTTCGGTCGTTGCGCGGGCGTACGGCAGCGAGCAGGTTTCCGAACGTCATCGGCACCGCTACGAGGTCAACAATGCCTACCGCGACCGCATCGCCAAGAGCGGTCTTCTCTTCAGTGGGACCTCGCCGGACGGGCACCTCGTCGAGTTCGTCGAGTACCCGGCGAAGCAGCATCCGTTCTTCGTCGCGACGCAGGCCCACCCGGAGCTCAAGAGCCGTCCGACTCGTCCGCATCCCTTGTTCGCAGCATTCGTCGCAGCGGCGTTGACGTACAAGCTCGAAGAACGCCTTCCCGTCGACGTCCACGGTGAGGAGCGGACGGTCGAGGTCGCCGTGGCGGACGAGGTGGCTGCCGCCACCGACCGGGCGTCGATCGACAGTGCCGGATAAGTAGAGCCGGCGCATGACCGACACCGATCGGCACGAATTCGACATTCTCGACTCGCGCGTCGTCTACAGCGGGGCCATCCTGGCATTGCGTCTGGACGAGGTGGCGATGCCGAATGGGCGGACAGCCGAACGAGAGGTCGTCGAGCATCACGGCGCAGTTGCAGTCGTGGTGCTCGACGACGAGAACCGACTCGTCCTCATCCACCAGTACCGGCACCCGGTGGGCCGCCGGCTGTGGGAGATTCCGGCGGGCCTCCTCGACGAACCGGACGAGGACCCGCTGGAGGCTGCGAAGCGGGAGTTGGCCGAGGAAACAGGACTCGCGGCGAAACAGTGGGCGGTCCTCGTGGACGTGGCTGTCTCGCCCGGCTTCACCGACGAGTCGGTGCGGGTGTTTCTCGCGGAGGACCTCTACACCGTCCACCGGCCCGAACCGGAGCACGAAGAGGCCGACCTCGAGATAGAGCGGTTCCCGCTCGACGAGGCGGTGGCGATGGTCCTGCGCGGTGAGATCGTCAACGCCACCGCGGTTTCCGGGATCATGTCGTTGGCCGCAATCAAGTCGCGACCCGACACGCCACTACGCGACCGGGATGCACCGTGGGTCGATCGTCCGGCGAGTTTCAGTGAGAGAAAACGCTCACGTGCCGGGGTCGAAGCCGCCGGAGAATGATCCGGTGATCGCGCGGCAGGTCGAGACGTACCTCGATCACCTGGCAGTCGAACGCGGTGCTGCCCGCAACACCATCTCTTCGTATCGGCGTGACCTGTCGCGGTACACACAATTCCTCGCCGATCGAGGGATCACGGACATCGGACGGGTCCGCGAGCAGGATGTCAGTGAATTCGTCGTCGCGCTGCGCAGCGGTGACCCCGCGCGCGGCCTGCCGGCGCTGGCCGCGAGTTCGGCCGCCCGCGCGTTGATCGCGGTGCGCGGGTTTCACCGTTTTGCCACCGCGGAGGGGATCGCGGCGGTGGACGTGGCTCGGGTAGTCCGACCACCCTCGCCGGCCACTCGGCTTCCCAAATCGTTGCCCGTCCGCGAGGTGCTGTCTCTACTCGAGGCCGTCGGGGGCGGAGGGCCCGCCGACGGGCCCAGAGCGGTGCGAGACCGCGCTCTTCTCGAGTTGCTGTACTCCACGGGGGCCCGCATCTCCGAAGCGGTCGGCCTCGATGTAGACGATATCGACACCGAGAACCGCTCCGTCCTGCTCCGCGGTAAGGGCGGAAAGCACCGGGTCGTCCCCGTGGGCAGGCCCGCGGTCGAAGCCCTCGACGCCTACCTGGTCCGCGGCCGGCCGGCGCTGATGTCGCGGGGCACGCCCGCGCTCTTCCTCAATGTCCGCGGTGGTCGACTGTCACGGCAGAGCGCTTGGAAGGTGTTGCAGACTGCGGCGGAGGCTGCCGGGATCACGGTAGCGGTCTCGCCGCACACGCTGCGGCACTCGTTCGCCACTCACCTTTTGGACGGGGGCGCCGATGTGCGCGTCGTCCAAGAGTTGCTCGGACACGCCTCCGTCACGACCACACAGATATATACCCTGGTCACGGTGGGTGCGCTGCGTGAAGTGTGGGCCCACGCGCACCCTCGGGCGCGGTAGGCGAACGCGTGTCGAGGGGAATATTCACGGTACGAAGCGGTAGCGTTCGTATAACGATGTGTGATCGACAGCGAGCATCGAGAGAACAGGGGATCATCGGACCGTGGTGACACCGCAGCCGCCAGCAGCGGAGTCAGGGCACTCGCAATCGGAGGGCGACATGTTCGACATGCGACAGACCGACCCCGCAGCCCTGTTCGACGACACCGTCGTCGAATCGGGTGAGCTCGGCCCCACGGGGAGACCGACCCGTGCGGTGCCGGAACCCACGCCGCTGCCATCCCACGGTCCCGCGAGGATCGTCGCGATGTGCAACCAGAAAGGTGGGGTCGGGAAGACGACGTCCACGATCAATCTGGGGGCGTCCCTCGCCGAGTACGGCCGTCGGGTCCTGCTCGTCGATCTCGACCCGCAGGGCGCGCTGTCTGCCGGCCTGGGGGTCGCGCACCACGACCTCGACCTCACCGTGCACAACCTGCTCGTCGAACCCCGCGTGTCGATCGACGACGTGCTGATGCGGACACGCGTCGAGAATCTCGACCTGTTACCGAGCAACATCGACCTCTCCGCCGCGGAGATCCAGCTCGTCACCGAGGTCGGACGGGAACAGACCCTGGGCCGGGTGCTGCATCCCGTGCTGGACCGGTACGACTACGTCCTCATCGATTGCCAGCCGTCCCTCGGGCTGCTTACCGTCAACGCTCTCGCCTGCGCGGACTCGGTGATCATCCCCATGGAATGCGAATACTTCAGCCTGCGTGGACTGGCGCTGCTCAACGACACCGTCGAAAAGGTGCACGACCGACTGAACCCGAAGCTCGAACTCGCCGGGATCGTGGTGACCATGTTCGACGCCCGCACGCTCCACGCCCGCGAGGTGATGGCCAGGGTGGTCGAGGTGTTCGGCGATGTGGTGTATGACACGGTGATCAACCGGACCGTACGATTCCCGGAGACCTCTGTGGCCGGTGAGCCGATCACCACCTGGGCGCCGAAGTCGCCCGGTGCCGAGGCGTACCGCGCGTTGGCCCGTGAGGTCATCCACCGTTCCGGCCGGTAAGTGGTGAACACCCAGAACGTCGTGGCTCCATCGCACACCGAGAATCCCGGCGCGGCATCGGTGCCGGCCGAGTCGAACGATCAGCAGGCCTCTGCCGTCAAGGCCGGCTTCCGGGTGACCCTGCGGAACTTCGAGGGACCGTTCGACCTGCTGCTCACGCTCATCAACCAGCGTGAGCTCGACGTAACGGAAGTCGCGCTCCATCAGGTGACCGACGACTTCATCGTCTACACCCGCGAACTCGGTGCGGAGATGGGCCTCGACCAGACCACCGAGTTCCTGGTGGTCGCCGCAACACTCCTCGACCTCAAGGCGGCGCGACTTCTGCCGGCCGGACAGGTGGAGGACGCCGAGGATCTGGCCCTGCTCGAGGCCCGTGACCTGCTGTTTGCCCGACTGCTCCAATATCGCGCGTACAAGCAGGCGGCCCAGCTGTTCGGCGAACTCGAAGCCGCGGCCCTTCGGCGATATCCGCGATCGGTCGCGCTGGAAGACCAGTTCACAAGCCTGCTTCCCGAGGTGTTGCTCGGGGTCGACCCGCAGCGGTTCGCCGAGATCGCCGCAACCGTGTTCACCCCCCGCCCGACTCCGACCGTGGGACTCGACCACCTGCACGACATGCACGCGGTGTCGGTGCCCGAGCAGGCGGCCCGGATACTGGAACTGCTTCGCGGACGTGGCGCGAATCAATGGGCGAGCTTCGGTGAACTGGTGTCGGAATGTGAGGTAGCAGTCGAGATCGTGGCACGATTTCTCGCGTTGCTCGAGCTGTACCGCGAGCAGTCGGTGCTGTTCGAGCAACCCGAGCCTCTCGGTGAATTGTTGGTGAGCTGGACCGGGGGCGACGTCCGTCTCCCGGTGACCGAGGAGGATTACGGATGAGCTCGGCCCCGCACGACGAGCCCCACGAGCCCCATGCCTCCGGCAGTGACGACGAGCCGGCTTCGCTCGGCGGTGACGACGAACTGTCGGACGCCGAGCTCGAGGCCATTCTGGAGTCGCTGCTGTTGATCGTCGATTCGCCTGCCGGGGTCGATCTGCTGTCCTCCGTGACCGGGGCTTCTGTGAAACGCATCACTGAAACCCTCAACCGGATGTCCGCCGAGCTCACCGCTCGCAGTAGTGGCATGGACCTCCGATATGCCGGTGACGGTTGGCGTCTCTATACCCGCACCGTCTATGCGCCCTACGTGGAGCGCCTGTTGCTGGACGGGGCACGCTCCAAGCTGACGAGGGCTGCTTTGGAGACTCTTGCTGTCGTGGCATACCGTCAACCGTTGACCCGCGCACGGATCAGTGCGGTGCGCGGCGTCAACGTGGATGGTGTGGTGCGCACGCTTCTCGCTCGTGGATTGATCGCCGAAGCCGGGGTCGATCCCGATACCAACGCCACGCAGTATTCGACGACGGAGCTCTTCCTGGAACGGCTCGGCTTGGCCTCTCTGGCCGATCTGCCCGCCCTGGCCCCGTTGCTGCCGGACGTGGACCTGATAGACGACATCAGCGACAGTCTGGAATCTGACCCACGATTTGCGAGAATGAATAAAGCTACGGCGTCCACGGACAAGTTGGACACCGGGCTCGACACCGAAGACTGACAGGGATCGTAGAAAAAAGTGAAGAAACCCGCTCGCCGAGATGGCACACCGGATCGCAACAACAACAAGCATCGCACCGACAAGACGGAGACCGGCCACAGGTCGGGCCGGTCGGAGACCGGCCAGCGTCCGGGTCGGCCGGAGGCCGCAACGACCCGAACAGGTCGGCCGGACGCCGCGAAGGGCCGCTCAGGCAGGCCGGACGCCGCGAAGACTCGAACCGGCAGGCCGGAAGCCCCGGTGGCCACGAACAAGCGGGGCAAGCCGAAATCGGCCAAACCCCAGCGCGCGCAAACTCAGGCGCCCAAGGTCAGCAATGCCAAGCCCGCCCGGCACCAGCATGCAGACGCCGAAAGGCCTGTCGGGCCCCCACAGGGCGACGGTGTGCGGTTGCAGAAGGTGCTCGCCCAGGCTGGAGTCGCGTCACGTCGCGCCGCCGAGGAACTGATCTCCCGGGGCCGGGTCGAGGTCGACGGTCGCATCGTGATCGAGCAGGGGTTGCGGATCGACCCCGAAAACGCTGTCGTTCGCGTGGACGGTGTACGCGTCGTCGTCCAGAAGGATCTGGTCCATCTCGCGCTGAACAAGCCACGCGGGTGGCAGTCGACCATGTCCGACGACCTCGGTCGTCCGTGCGTGGGTGACATCGTCTCCGAAAGGGTCGCGGCCGGTCAGCGGCTGTTCCATGTGGGCCGCCTCGACGCCGACACCGAGGGTCTGCTGCTGCTGACCAACGACGGGGATCTGGCCCATCGGCTCATGCACCCGTCGTTCGAGGTGTCGAAGACCTATCTGGCGACCGTGTCCGGTGCACTCGAGCGCGGTGTCGGGAAGAAGCTCAAAGAGGGCGTCGAACTCGACGACGGGCCGGCAAAAGTCGACACCTTCACCCTCCTCGACATCAACGAGGGCAAGTCTTTGGTCCGGGTCACGCTCCATGAAGGCCGCAAGCACATCGTGCGCCGACTGTTCGACGCAGTCGGGCATCCGGTGATCCGGCTCGTCCGGACGGACATCGGTCCCGTGGCCCTGGGTGAACAGCGCCCGGGAACGCTGCGAGTCCTCGGCCGCGGCGAGGTCGGCGGCCTGTACGGGGCGGTGGGTCTGTGAGCGCCGCCTCGCTGGTCGTCGCCATGGACGGGCCGTCCGGAACCGGCAAGTCGAGTGTGTCGCGGCAGCTGGCGCAGGAGCTCGGAGCCCGCTACCTCGACACCGGTGCCATGTACCGCATCGCAACCTTGCACGTCCTACGCAAGGGAGTGGACCTCGGGGATCCCGACGCGATTGCCGACGCCACCGCCGGTCTGCCCTGGTCGATCGGCACCGACCCCACCCGTGAGCAGGTTCTGCTCGACGGTGAGGACGTCGCCCAGGAGATTCGAGGTGACGCGGTCACCAAAGCTGTCTCTGCCGTCTCCGCCGTCCCTGCCGTTCGCGCTCGCCTCGTCGAGGCGCAGCGTCGTCTGACAGCGGAGGCGGACCGGATCGTCGTGGAAGGGCGGGATATCGGGACGGTTGTCCTGCCCGACGCCGACGTAAAGATTTTTCTCACCGCTTCGTCGGCCGCCCGCGCTCAGCGCAGGAACGCACAGAATCTCGCGGAGGGGCGAGGTGACGATTACGCCGCGGTCCTCGCCGACGTCGAGCGCCGGGACCACCTCGACTCCACACGCGCCGTGTCGCCGCTGCGGCCGGCAGAAGATTCTGTGCTGGTCGACACCAGCGAACTCGGAATCGACGACGTGATCGGCAGGTTGCTGCTGGTGGTAAGCGAGAGAACTGGAGCAGTGCAGTGACCGAACAATTCACAACTGAATTCGCGGGCGACGGAACGTGGAGCGAAGAGTCCGACTGGGAAGTCGTCGATCTGGAAGACGGAACCGACGGCGAAGCCCATATTCCCGTACCCACCGTTGCGGTGGTAGGCCGTCCGAACGTGGGTAAATCCACGCTGGTCAACCGCATCATCGGTCGTCGCGAGGCGGTCGTCGAGGACATTCCCGGTGTGACCCGCGACCGCGTTTCCTATGAGGCCAACTGGAGCGGTCGCCGATTCCTGGTACAGGACACCGGTGGTTGGGAGCCCGACGCGAAGGGTCTCCAGCAGTCCGTGGCGCGGCAGGCGGAACTGGCGATGCAGACCGCGGATGCGATTCTCCTCGTGGTCGACGCCGTTGTCGGCGCTACCGCCACCGATGAGGCCGTCGCCAAGGTCCTGCGCCGCTCCAAAACTCCAGTCTTGCTGGTAGCCAACAAGGTTGACGACGGGCGCACCGAATCCGAGGTTGCGGCCCTGTGGTCGCTGGGCCTCGGGCAACCGCACTCGGTGAGTGCGACACACGGCCGAGGTACCGGCGACCTCCTGGACGAGGTTCTCGCCGCGCTGCCCGAAACCCCTCGCGAAGGTATCCCGGGTGGCGGTCCGAGGCGTGTCGCTCTGGTCGGGAAACCGAACGTCGGCAAATCTAGTCTGCTGAACAAGCTGTCGGGTGACGAGCGTTCCGTCGTCCACAACGTCGCGGGCACTACCGTCGACCCGGTCGACTCGATCGTCGAGCTCGGTGGCCGGCCGTGGCGATTCGTCGACACGGCAGGTTTGCGCAAGCGCGTCAGTCACGCCAGCGGTGCTGAGTTCTACGCCTCCCTACGCACGAAGAGTGCCATCGAGGCCGCCGAGGTCGCGATTCTGCTCATCGATGCGTCCGAGCCGATCTCGGAGCAGGACCTGCGCGTGCTCAGCATGGTGGCCGATGCGGGTCGCGCGCTCGTGATCGCCTTCAACAAGTGGGATCTCGTCGACGAGGATCGCCGCCTTCAGCTCGATCGGGAAGTCGACCGGGACCTGGTCCGGGTGCCGTGGGCCCAGCGGGTCAATATCTCGGCGCACACGGGTCGGGCGGTACAGAAGTTGGTACCCGCGCTGGACACGGCGCTCGAGTCCTGGGACAAGCGCATTCCGACCGGCCGGCTCAACAACTGGCTGAAGGAAGTCGTGGCTGCCACCCCGCCGCCGATGCGTGGTGGACGTCTCCCACGGGTGATGTTCGCCACCCAGGCCGGAACTCGGCCGCCGACCTTCGTACTGTTCACTACCGGTTTCCTCGAGGCCGGGTACCGGCGATTCCTCGAGCGGCGCCTGCGTGAGGAGTTCAACTTCGACGGCAGCCCCGTCCGGATCTCGGTACGTGTCCGGGAGAAGCGGGACCGACGCGGACGGTAGTTCGGGAGAATCGCCCTGACCAGGCGATTAGCGTTGAGGACTGCCACTGATGTAATCTCATCGAGCACCTGAACGAGGGTGTGGACGGGCTGTGGCGCAGCTTGGTAGCGCACTTGACTGGGGGTCAAGTGGTCGCAGGTTCAAATCCTGTCAGCCCGACCGCACATGACCTGGTGGACGAACACGTCCGCCAGGTCATTGTCGTTTCTGGCATTGCTCCCTCGCGCGAGACTTGCGGACACCGATGGCGGGAAGGCAATGGCCGAGGAAGCGCTCTGGCGTCAGTTCGTGACGATGACGTGGTCACCGATCTTGGCGTGGTCGTAGAACCATCGCGCATTCTCGATGCTGAGATTGATACAGCCGTGACTGACGTTCTCGCGCCCCTGCGAGGCCACCGACCACGGCGCGCCGTGGATGAAGATCCCGCCCCAGGTGATGCGGGTGGCGTACTCCACGTAGAGCCGGTACCCCTCCGGGGAGTCGATCGGGACGCCGTACGTCGACGAGTCCATCACCATGTCGCGGAACTTCTCGAGGACGGGGAACGTGCCGAGCGGCGTTTCGTAGCCGGGTTTACCAAACGACGCCGGCATGGTGTGCACTACGCGGTCGTTGATGCTCACGGTGAACTGGTGTGTCGTAGTGTTCGCTACGGCGACCAGCGTGTCGCCGACCTGGAACTGGGTCTTCGATCCCGCGAATTCGACGGTGACCGCGGTGTGCGCCGGCCAGAAAGCGTCCGGGGTCCACCGCAGTTCGCTGTCATCGATCCACGAATAGTGTCCGGTCACAGGCGTCGACGGTGAGATCGCGACGGCGCGTTCGGCGCTCGCCCGGTCGGCAACAGGCGATCGGAACCGGATGATGATCGGTTGCGCGACGCCGACGACCTCACCGCTCGAGGGTGCGATCTCCGGAGCGACGACTTGTGCAACGACGGCCGGCGGTGCAGCGGCGCCGGCGGCACTCACCCCGCACAAGGCCAGGACGGCGAGAACCGCCACGAGAAACAGGCGTGCACCGTGCTGCTGCGCTTTCCGCATGGCCGTCAGCCCTTCGCATCACTGTGAGCTCATTTCAGTCAAACACAGCGTCGTCCGGGAACGGAACCGAGGAGATGTCACGACTTCATGACTGCTCGACGGTCCCGCGAGTAGCGTCAGTTCCGGGAAGTCAGCGAAACGGAGGCGCACATGTCCGGACGATTCGAAGGCACCGTGGTGATCGACCGCCCCATCGAGTACGTGTTCGCCTATCTCGCGGCAGGCGTCAACGACCCGGATTTCAGTCCCCGTGTGCAGAAGATCACGAAGTCCACTGACGGACCACCCGGAGTCGGGACGGTGTTCGTCAGCACCGTGAAGGATGCCGGAATGAGCACCACACGGGAATTCGAGCTGACCGAATTCGAGGCACCGAAAACGATACGGTGGACCGAACGGTCCAAGAACATCGTGACGGCGAAGACAGGCGGCTACGACCTCGAGCCGGCCGGAGCCGGCACGAAAGTCACCATCTACAACGAGCTGGAAGGCCACGGAATCGGCAAGCTGATCGCTCCTCTCGCGCTCCGCGCTGCACGCAAGGACGCGCCGAACCTTGCTCGGCGAATCAAGGCGGCCGCGGAGAAGTGATTCTCCCGTGTGCCGGCCGACCGCGGGACGTACCGAGAGATCCAAACGGCAGGAAATCCCGTGCAGGGGCGGATAGTGTCGGGTGATGGTTGATGCGCCCGTCCTCGACAGAAACCACCTCGCCGACGCGCTCGCACACTTCGAACCGCGGATAGTCGATCCGACCAATCGTCGATCGGCGGCAGTCGTGATCGCTGTGATGAGCGACGGATCGGGCGGGCAGGCCATTCCACTCACCATGCGCCCGACCAAGATGCGAGCGCACCCGGGCCAGTTCGCGTTGCCCGGGGGCGGCGTGGATGCGGGGGAGACCGGGGCGGACGCGGCGCGCCGTGAATTACACGAAGAGCTCGGTCTCGATGTGGAGCCGTCCGCGGTTCTCGGCCGCCTCGACGACTACGTCACCCGCTCCGGCTACGTCATCACACCCTTCGTCGTGTGGTCGGATCGATCGATCACTACTCTCGTTCCCCATCTCGAGGAGGTGGCGGAAGTCTTCGCGGTGGGACTCCCCGAAATCGACACCGAGCCGCGGTTCGTCGACATCCCCGAATCGTCGAAGCCGGTGATCCAATGGCCGTTTCGGCGCCACCTGGTACACGCGCCGACCGGCGCTGTGGTCTACCAATTTCGGGAAGTCGCGCTCCACGGCCGCCATACCCGCATCGACGGGTTCGACCAACCGGTCTTCGCTTGGCGTTAGCCGAATCACGGTGGGGTTGCCGCGACTAGGGTCACACCCTGTGACCATCTTCGAGTCCGTGGCTCGCAGGCTCGACCGCACCGGCGTCGACCCTGTCGTCTGGCATGCTCCCGCACCGCCCACTCCCACAGGTCTTCTCGCGCCCAACCGAGTGCTCGACGATGCCGAGCGATGGCAGTTGCCGTCCGGTGAAGGCCCGGAAGACGTTGCCGTAGATGCCGAGGGACGGGTGATCACCGGGGGCAACGACGGTCGGATCTGGCGGTTCGATATCCACGGGAAGGCTATGCCGATCGCCGACACCGGCGGGCGCCCACTCGGGATCGAGGTGCTGGACGACGGCCGATTTCTCGTGTGTGATGCCGCGCGCGGGGTCCTGCGGGTAGATGACAGTGGGCGCGTCGAGGTGCTGGCCGAATCCGCTGTGGGGCGACCGATCCTGGCGTGCAACAACTCTGCCGTCGGCCGTGACGGGATCGTGTATTTCACCGACTCGTCGGCCCGCTTCACCATCGATGATCATCGGTACGATCTTCTCGAGCACCGGGGGACCGGCCGATTGCTCCGGTTGGACCCGAAGACGGGGGAGACCGATCTCCTCGCAGAGGGGTTGCAGTTCGCCAACGGCGTCGGATTGGCGGCAGACGAATCCTTCGTCCTGGTCGCCGAGACCGGGGCCTATCGTATTTCTCGCGTCGACCTCACGGGCCCGTCTCGGGGGAGCGTGTCGGTATGGGCGGAGAACCTCCCCGGCATTCCCGACAACATGACGTCGCACACGTCTGCCGGTCTGTTCTGGGTCGCGCTCTACAGTCCGCGCATGAGAGTGCTCGACATGCTCGCGCCGTATCCGACGTTACGGATTCTGGCAGCAAATCTGCCCGAAGCGGTGCAGCCCGCGCCGCGGCGTGCCGGCTGGGTGATCGCCCTCGACTCGAACGGCACGATCGTGCATAGTCTGCGCGGTGGTAGAGGAAGCTACTCACCCGTCACCGGCGTCCGGGAGCATGAGGGGTGGCTGTATCTGGGAAGTCTGACCGCGGACTGTGTTGCCCGCGTCCCAGCGCCGCGATGATCGGGACGCGTCCGCACATCGACGAGTGACACGTGGCTGAGGTGGCCCACGGTCGCCTGAAGCCCGGACCCGTTGTGGAAGAGTGGCGAGAGCGTTGCGAGGAGCAGCGCGCGACACTGCGCAATCGAGGGCTGGGGAGACTGTGGTGGATTCGGTGGACCGGGGCATCGTGCGGTCGGACCGCATCGTGACCGTGCCCAACGTCCTCAGTGTCATCCGCTTGATCGGCGTGCCGCTGTTCGTCTATCTCTTGCTCGTCACCCACGCCGACGGGTGGGCGCTGGCCATCCTCATGATCAGTGGATTCACCGACTGGCTCGACGGCAAGCTGGCGCGGGTACTGAATCAGTCCTCGAAGCTGGGTGCGCTCCTCGACCCCTTCGTCGACCGCCTCTACGTCGTGACCACCTTGGTGACTTTTGTGGTGCGTGGGTTCATTCCCTGGTGGGTGGCCGCCATCCTCATCGGGCGTGACGCCGTTCTGGCGCTGACCCTGCTCATCTACCGGCGCCGCGGATTGCCCCCACCGGACGTGATCTATCTGGGTAAGGGTGCAACCTTCCTGCTCATGTTCGCGCTGCCGATGATCCTCGCCGCGCACGTCGACTGGGATTTCGCCCCGGTAGCGCAGCCTGCGGGTGCCGCTCTCCTCATCTGGGGCACAGCGTTGTACCTCTGGACCGGTCTGCTGTACATCGCCAACGCACTCGTCGTGGCACGTACCGTTCCCGTGCGAGCGCCGGGTGGCGACGACCGCGAGGTCCGCTGATGAAACGGATCGACACCGGCGTCCGCCGAAATCCGGTGCCGTCCCTTCTCCGGTCCCTGATGAACGATCACCTGGACCCCGGCTATGAAGGCGCCGCCGAGGATCGCGAACACGGCCATGCGCGGCAGACCCGGTGGGGAAACCGGGTATGGATTTCGCTCGGTGCGCTGCTGATCGGCCTGGTGCTCGCGGTGGCGTACCGCCAGGCCACCGAACGCCTGCCGGGTACCGAACAGGTCCGGGCAGAACTGCTCGGCAAGGTACACGACGCCGAAGCCCGCGTCGGCAGTCTCGAGGACACCCGCGACGGCTTGTCCGTGCGCACGGACGACGCCCGAGCCGCAGCCTTGGCGGGTGATGCCCGTGGAGCCGGCGTCCTCGCGGAGCTGCGCGCCCTCGAGGGTGACGCGGCGGTCGAGGCCGTCCGCGGTCCAGGACTCACCGTGACACTGACCGATCCCGCGGCTCGGCCCAACCTGTCCGACTCGTCGCAGCGCTCGGTGGGGGGAAAGGCTGTGGTGCTCGACCGCGACCTCCAATCAGTCGTCAACTCGCTGTGGGCCAGCGGAGCCGAGGCCGTGGCGGTCGGTGATGTACGGATCGGCCCTACCGTGACGATCCGGCAGGCGGGCGGCGCGATGCTCGTGGACAATCAGCCCGTGTTCTCGCCGTACGTGGTGTCTGCGATCGGACCGCAGAGGCCGATGCAGACGGGATTCGTGGTGAGCGATGCGTACTTGCGAATGTCGAGTATCGCTCAGCTGTACGGCATCGGCTTCTCGGTGGCCGAAGCGGACGAACTCGACCTTCCTGCGGCCCCGGCCCGCGAGGTGCGCTCGGCGCAGGTGGCAGGAACTCGATGAGACGGCGGAGTGACCAGGAACTCGATGAGAGGGCTAGTGACATGGAGGCGGCGCTCGGATGAAGGCAGTGCTCAAGGGTGGATCGGCGCTGTACGGCGTCCTCGCGCTGGTGGTGGGCATCGTGCTCGGAGTGGTGTTCAGCCCTCAGGTGCCCGATGCCGTGCAGCCCTACCTGCCGATCGCCGTGGTGGCGGCGCTCGACGCCGTGTTCGGCGGACTGCGTGCCTACCTGGACGAGATCTTCGATTCGAAGGTGTTCGTCGTCTCGTTCGTGTTCAACGTTCTGGTGGCCGCGCTGATTGTGTGGCTGGGGGATCAACTGGGAGTGGGCACCCAGTTGTCGACCGCGATCGTCGTGGTGCTCGGTATCCGGATCTTCGGCAACGCGGCGGCTCTCCGCCGTCGCCTCTTCGGAGCGTGATCGGGCAATGAGCGGTCACGAGGGCAGACACGAACTCCACCAGGACGAATCGGCGTCGCGCCGGTCCCACGTCGTCTTCGCCGTGCTGGCCGCACTTCTTCTCGGTGGCCTGGGAATCGCGATCGTGACTCAGGTGAAGAACACCGGCTCCGGTGACACGCTCGACTCCGCGAGCCCGGCGGACCTCTTGGTCGTGCTCGATACGCTGAACCAGCGGGAAGCGGCCCTGCGGCAGGAGATCGCTTCCCTCGAGCAGACGCTGGACACTTTACAGCGAAGTGGTAGCTCGGGTGCCGCCCTCGACGAGGCACGCGCACGCCTGACCGCGTTGTCGATCCAAGTGGGGAGCGCACCGGCCACGGGGCCCGGGGTGACGATGAGCATCACCGACCCAGGGAAAGGGGTGGGCTCCGAAGTGCTCCTCGACCTCGTGCAGGAGTTGCGGGCGGCGGGTGCCGAGGCCATCTCACTGCAAGGCACGCAGGGTGCTCCCATCCGGATCGGCGTCGACTCCTGGGTGTCGGGGTCTGCAGGCGATCTGTCGATAGACGGTCAGCGCGTGACCGCGCCGTACAGCGTTGTCGCGATCGGGGATCCACCCACCCTCGCGGCCGCGCTCAACATCCCCGGCGGGGTGGTCGACACCGTCGCGCGCAGCGGTGGACAGCTCGAGATCGAACAATCACAGCAGGTCACGATCTCCGCCTTGCGAGAGTCGAAACCTCGCCAATACGCTCAGCCCGGAAATTGATCTTCGCATCCGCCCGCGGATTGCCATCGAAAGGACGCCACTGTGAGTGAGCTCGAAATTCCCGCCGATCGTCGGTACACAGCCGAACACGAGTGGGTCGAGCGGACCGGAGCCACGACGGTACGGATCGGCATCACCGATTTCGCGCAGTCCCAGCTCGGTGACGTGGTGTTCGTTCAGCTGCCCGCTGTCGACGACGAGGTGACTGCGGGCGAATCGCTCGGCGAAGTGGAATCCACCAAGAGTGTGTCCGACATCTTCGCGCCCCTCACGGCGAAAGTCGTTGCCGCAAATGCTGATCTGGACGGCAACCCGGAACTCGTGAACTCGGCGCCGTACGCGCAGGGCTGGCTCGTCGATCTCGGGGTCGACGACGAGGCGACGCTCGACGCCGCCCTCGCGGAGATGTTGGATGCGGCAGCCTATGCGGACATCACCGCAGGCTGATCTCGGCGGGCCGAGGAAGCGGCGTTCCGCCGCCTCCGGGAACGCGGCGGCCCGCGTCTCGGTCACGACGGGTCGTTCCGGCGGCGTATTACCGGTTCGTAATGTGCTGGCGGCCTGTCTTACTACACGCACCGGCGCGCGCAGGGTACGGTCGAGGTGAACGCATGTGCCGTGTCGGGGCGCAGGTCCGTAGTTTGACTGTGGTTGTGGCAGTGCACGGAAGATAATGTGCACAAATATCGAATTATGTAGAACCGAGTGGCATTGCGTAGTCCAGCGAATCTTGCTGGATGATCGAACTAGGAGGAGAAACGGTGAGCGAGAACGGCAATGACGCGGTTTATGGGGAGTCCCCGGCGGAAACGACGTCGGTCTTCCGCGCGGACTTCCTCAACGAGCTCGACACCTCCTCGGCAACCCAGGCGCCGGAGGCTCCGGTGTCGGGTGTGGAGGGACTGCCAGCAGGTTCCGCTCTGCTCGTCGTCAAGCGCGGACCCAACGCGGGTTCACGCTTCCTGCTCGACCAGCCGACGACCTCTGCAGGGCGCCATCCCGACAGCGACATCTTCCTCGACGACGTGACGGTCAGCCGTCGTCATGCGGAGTTCCGCCAGGAGGACGACGAATTCCAGGTCGTCGACGTGGGAAGCCTCAACGGCACGTACGTCAACCGGGAACCGGTCGACTCCGCGGTGCTGGCCAATGGTGACGAGGTCCAGATCGGGAAGTTCCGACTGGTGTTCCTGACGGGTCCGCGGACCACCGCGGGTGGTTCGCAGATCGGTGAGACGTCAGCTGGTGCGGGTAGCCAATGACCGCGGTGCGGCAGCAGCAGGCGCAATCGGGAATGTCGATCGGCTCGGTGCTGGATCGACTGCGGCCCGATTTCCCTGATGTGACGATCTCGAAGATCCGATTCCTCGAAGCCGAGGGTCTCATCAGCCCCCAGCGGACTCCGTCGGGTTATCGGCGCTTCTCGATCGCCGACTGCGAACGTCTGCGCTACGTCCTCACTGCGCAGCGAGACCAGTATCTGCCGCTGAAGGTCATCAAAGAGCAGCTCGAGGCCATCGACAGAGGTGTGGCCACGGTCGGTGCCGGCGACTCGTCGCCGCGCCGGCCGCGGGCGCTCACCGTCGCTCCGGGTGAGGTGTCACCCGAGGAGTTTCTCACCGATCGGGAAGTCCGGATCAGCCGCGACGACCTCATGTCCCGGGCAGGCATCGACGAGAAATTCCTCGTGGAACTCACCCGAGGAGGTCTCGTCGTGCCCGGCCCGGCCGGCTTCTTCGACGAGGATGCCGTGACGCTTGCACGCACAGCGCGGGCGATGTCCGAGTTCGGCCTCGAAGTGCGGCACCTGCGGGCATTCAAGCTCGCCGCCGACCGTGAGGCGGGGCTGGTGGCCCAGATAGCCGGGCCGGTGGCCAAGGGACGTGACGCGGGTGCCCGCGACCGCGCCGAGGAAATGGTGCGGGAACTGGCGGCGTTGTCGCTGACTCTGCATACGTGTCTGGTGAAGTCTGCTGTGCGCGGTGCCCTGGACCGGTAAGTCGTTGCCAGGCACGCCTCTGACGGGGAACTTCTCAACGACGCTGCGCTCGAACGGTTGTACGGTCGACAGCGGACACGAATCGAATAGAATCCTGGTAGGCACGGTGTGCCGCGTATGGACCATTGCAGGGTGGAGGCAGACGCGATGAGCGAAATGCACGTGATCGGAGTTCGTGTCGAGCAGCCTCAGAGCCAGCCTGTTCTGCTGCTGCGCGAAACTGACGGCGACCGGTACCTCCCCATTTGGATCGGGCAGACCGAGGCCACCGCAATCGCACTCGAACAACAGGGTGTCGAGCCTGCGCGGCCTCTCACACATGATCTGATCAAGAATCTGATCGAGGCCCTCGGCCGCACCCTCAAAGAAGTGCGCATCGTCGAACTCCGCGAAGGCACGTTCTACGCCGATCTCGTGTTCGATCAGAACACTCGTGTTTCCGCCCGGCCCTCCGACTCGATCGCCATCGCGTTGCGTATCGGAGTCCCCATTTTCGCCGAGGAGTCGGTTCTGTCGGAGGCGGGACTCGTCATGCCGGACGAGCGTGAAGACGAGGTCGAGAAGTTCAAAGAGTTCCTCGAATCCGTCTCGCCGGACGACTTCAAGGCCACCGACGGCTAGGGCTCCTGTTCGCCCAGTAACGGTTGAGGTTCTTCCGGCGCGTTGCGTTGACCCTGACTGCTCGGAGTCATAGCGTTCGGTGCAGTGATTTTCTGCCTTGCAGATTCGATCGGGCGTACGCTGAGTAGGTTCAGGGTATGGATGTGCTCGGTGTCACTGGTGGCGACTACGCCGCCCGAGTGCTGTGGTGCATGCGCCGCGGCTACTGGCGACGCGTGTCACAGGCGCACTGATCGTCGGGTTCAGTGCAACATGCGAGAGGGAGTAGTCAGTGGGAGATCGGCCGCAGGAGAATCCGCTGAATCTTGCGCCCGGCGACAACGTTGCCGAGCCAGAGTTCAGCTCCGAAGAGATCCAGCCGGGCCTCTTCCCCGACGATTCCGTGCCTGACGACCTCGTCGGATACCGCGTCCCCATCGCCTGCCAGATCGCCGGAATTACCTACCGGCAGCTCGACTACTGGGCGCGGACGTCACTGGTGGTGCCGTCCATCCGTGGGGCGGCCGGCTCGGGGAGCCAGCGCCTGTACTCGTTCAAAGACATCCTCGTTCTCAAGATCGTCAAGCGCCTGCTCGATACCGGAATATCCTTGCAGAACATTCGTGTGGCCGTCGACCATCTGCGTAAGCGTGGGGTGCGCGACTTGGCCAAGATCACACTTTTCTCCGACGGCACCACTGTCTACGAGTGCACGTCCGCGGAAGAGGTTGTCGATTTATTGCAGGGTGGCCAGGGCGTGTTCGGTATCGCCGTGAGCGGTGCCATGCGTGAGCTCACTGGCACCATCGCAGACTTCCCGGCGGAGCGTGCCGATGGCGGCGCACTCGAGCAGAGTCCCGAAGACGAACTGGCGTCCCGGCGGAAGACTCGCGCAAGTCGTAAGACGGGCTGAGTTCTCGTCGGGCAGACAAGGTGCCGGTGACGCCCGGCCTGTGTTCCGCCGCACAAATGCGGGACATGGGCGTGCGTGAACTGGTCGCCGGTGACATAGACTGACGGTGCGTCGACGCCGTGCGGGAGAGTTCCGGGTACTGCATGCACAGAAAATCGTGTGTGGAGGACCCGGACGCCGAAGGAGCAGCACCTCCCCGTCAATCTCTCAGGCACACAGGACCGTGCGGGCTCCGACGTCTCTGGAAAGCGGTGGGAGCACCCACCCGCCCACGGGGAAAGGGCCCGTCCACTGCTGGACGCCGGTACCGAATCTCTCAGGCGCTCGAACGCGAGCAGGCGACAGAGGGGGAGGGACGCACCGCTGCGCGGGGCGGGTCCTGGTCCTCCGAACTGCTTGGGAGTTGTCGTGATCGACGCTGGAAGCCGTACATTCGCCGACCGCCATGTCGGCCCGAACGCGGCGGAACTCGCGCACATCCTCGACGTCGTGGGTGCCGGATCCCTGGACGACCTGGCGTCGAAGGCGGTCCCGGCCGCCATTCTCGACGGCGTCGCGAATGGTGTGGCCGACGGGCTCGACGCTCTGCCTGCCCCGGTGTCCGAGCACGAGGCTCTCGCCGAACTTTCTGCACTCGCCGCCCAGAACACCGTGGCGACCACGATGATCGGACTCGGGTACTACGACACCCTGACGCCTTCGGTTCTGCTCCGGAACATCATCGAGAATCCTGCGTGGTACACCGCCTACACCCCGTACCAGCCGGAGATCAGCCAAGGGCGTCTCGAGGCTCTTCTGAACTTTCAGACGATGGTGGCCGATCTCACCGGTATGGAGGTCGCGAATTCGTCAATGCTCGACGAGGCGACCGCAGCCGCTGAGGCCATGACACTCCTGCGGCGCGCGAACAAGTCCAAGTCGCCGCGGTTCGTGGTGGATGCCGATCTGTACCCGCAGACCCTCGCCGTGGTCGAGACCCGGGCCGAGCCTCTCGGTATCGACATCGTCGTCGCTGATCTGTCTGCCGGGCTGCCCGACGGTGACTTCTTCGGTGTCCTCGCTCAACTGCCGGGCGCGTCCGGCCGCGTCGTCGACTACACCGACGTCATCGTCGAGGCTCACGAGCGCGGCGCCCTCGTCGCGCTCGGCGCCGACCTCCTGGCCCTCACCCTGATCACGCCGCCCGGCGACATCGGCGCGGACGCCTGCTTCGGCACCACTCAGCGGTTCGGTGTCCCCATGGGGTTCGGCGGCCCGCACGCCGGGTACCTTGCCGTGCACACCAAGCATGCCCGCCAGCTACCCGGCCGCCTCGTCGGCGTGTCCGTGGACGCCGATGGTGACAAGGCGTATCGACTGGCTTTGCAGACCCGTGAACAGCACATTCGCCGGGAGAAGGCCACGTCGAACATCTGCACCGCCCAGGTGCTCCTTGCCGTTCTCGCGGCCATGTACGCGAGCTATCACGGTGCGGAAGGCCTGAAGGCGATCGCGGAGCGCGTCGCGAATGCTGCGCACTCGCTCGCCGCCGCCCTCCGCAAGGCTGGGGTGACCGTGGTGCACGAGCACTTCTTCGACACCGTCCTCGTTCGCGTCGAGGGGCAGGCGTCGGCAGTCGTGGCCAAAGCTAAGGAGTCGGGAATCAACCTCCGCTTCGTCGATGCCGATCACGTCGGCATCGCCTGTGACGAAGCGACGACCCCAGCACACCTCGAGAGCGTTCTAGCGGCATTCGGCGGTGCCGGTGCGGTCGGCGTCGAACCGGGCACCGCGGTGCCCCACCCTCAGCGCCGCGGCTCCGACTATCTCCAGCACGAGGCATTCACGCGGTATCGCACCGAAACCGGGATGCTGCGGTATCTGCGAGCGTTGTCGGACAAGGACATCGCACTCGACCGCAGCATGATCCCGTTGGGTTCGTGCACCATGAAGCTCAACGCGACCGCCGAAATGGAAGCAATCACCTGGCCGGCGTTCGCCCGACTGCACCCGTTCGCACCCACCGGCGACGCGCCGGGGATTCTCCGCATCATCGAGGACCTCGAGAACTGGCTCGTGGCCGTGACCGGTTACGACGCGGTCAGCCTGCAGCCGAATGCCGGCAGCCAGGGCGAGTACGCGGGACTCCTGGCGATCCGCAACTATCACCTGAGCCGCGGCGACGACCACCGCGACACCTGCCTGATTCCCTCGAGCGCCCACGGCACCAACGCGGCGTCCGCCGTCATGGCCGGTATGCGCGTGGAAGTGGTGGCCTGCCGACCCAACGGTGACGTCGATCTCGACGACCTGCGAGCGAAAATTGCCGACCATGCCGAGCGACTCGCCGCGATCATGATCACCTACCCGTCCACCCACGGCGTGTACGAGCACGAGATCGCCGACATCTGCGCTGCCGTCCACGACGCCGGAGGCCAGGTCTACGTGGACGGCGCCAACCTCAACGCCCTCGTCGGGCTGGCCCGACCCGGTCGGTTCGGCGGCGACGTCAGTCACCTGAACCTGCACAAGACGTTCTGCATCCCGCACGGCGGCGGTGGCCCCGGTGTCGGACCCATCGGCGTGCGCTCCCACCTGACGCCGTTCCTGCCCGGGCACCCGCTGGCGCCGGAACTCGGCACTGCCGGACCGATTTCTGCGGCACCCTATGGAAGCGCCTCCATCCTGCCCATCACGTGGGCCTACATTCGGATGATGGGCGCGGTCGGACTCCGCCGGGCCAGCCTGACGGCCATCGCCTCGGCCAACTACATCGCACGCCGCCTCGACGAGTACTTTCCCGTCCTCTACACGGGCGAGGGTGGAATGGTGGCCCACGAATGCATTCTCGACCTGCGTCCGATCACCAAGGACACCGGTGTCACTGTGGACGATGTGGCAAAGCGTCTCGCTGACTACGGTTTCCACGCCCCGACGATGAGCTTCCCGGTAGCCGGGACACTGATGGTCGAGCCCACCGAGAGTGAGAACCTCGAGGAGATCGACGCCTTCTGTGAGGCGATGATCGCGATCCGTGCCGAAATCGACCGGGTAGGGGCAGGCGAGTGGCCGGTCGACGACAATCCGCTGCGCGGAGCCCCGCACACGGCGGGCTGCCTCGTTGCCGAGTGGAACCACCCGTACTCGCGAGAGGTCGCTGTCTTCCCCCGCGGCAAGGCTCGGCCGAAGGTGTGGCCTGCCGTGCGTCGCATCGACGGAGCGCACGGTGACCGCAATCTCGTATGCTCCTGCCCGCCGATCTCGGCATTCGAAGGGGCCTGACGGCTGGGCCCGCCCTGCTCACCCGGGGCGGGCCCGGATCGGGTCAGTCGGCGCGCACCAGTTCGAGGATTGTGATCTCCGGCGGTGCGGCGACGCGTACGGGCGGGCCCCAGGCGCCGACTCCGCGCGTGGTGTAGAGAACCGTGTTCCCGATCCGGTCCAGACCCGTCACCGAAGGTTGCTGCAGCGGCACGAGATAGCGGAGCGGCCACATCTGCCCGCCGTGCGTATGCCCCGACAGCTGAAGGTCCACACCCAGATCCGAGGCCTCCAGCGCCTGCCGTGGTTCGTGGGCGAGCAGCATCACGAATGTCGACGGATCACGTCCCGCGAGGGCTGCAGACAGGTCGGGCTCGTAGGGCGCCGGCGACGAGTAATCGTGAATGCCTGCGATGTCGATCGTTGCTTCGCCGCGGCGGAGAGCCACACGTTGGTTCCGGAGGGTGGCGATGCCCAGACGTTCCCAGACATCCAGCCAGCGGCCGCCGTCGTCGGCGTAGAACTCGTGGTTTCCGCTGACACCGAAAATCCCCATCGGTGCGCGAAGATCCGCGAGGGGTTCGAGGTCGGGCGCCACCTTGGACACCGTTCCGTCCACCAGGTCTCCCACAATCGCCACCAGGTCGGGTTTCTGCGCGTTGATCACATCCACGACCTCCCGAGTGAAGCCCACTCCTCGTGCGGGACCCACGTGGAGATCGGACACGAGGGCGACGCGCACACCCTCGAACTCGGGAGGAAGGCGCCGTAGCGGGACACGGACGCGTACCACCCTCGGGCGGGCGGCCTCGGCGACCCCGTATCCGGCGGCCACGACGGCGCCAACCGCGACAACCGACGTCGCGAGACGCAGGGTGCGGCGCCGGGACAGGTCGACCTGATCGGCACTCTCGCCCCTGTGGCGCAACCGCGCGACAACGCGAACGACCAGCGAACCGATCGCAACCAGGAGCAGGCCCAGCACCAGATACAGCAGTGCTCCGAGCCACGCCCATCCCACGAAACCGGGAGGTCGCGCCCATCCGGTGTCGAATACCTCACCGCTGCCGGCGCCGATCACGGCAAGAACCCACAGGACGACGAGGACGACATCGACGACGACGGACCACGGCCGGGTCAGGCCCGTGGCCCGCACGAGCCGCCGGTGAAGCCACCAGGTGAGCAGGGCCAGGACGACGCCGAAGACAACGACCCTCGTCATCGGACGTCCGCGGGGGAAGCGGCCCGCTGTGACACGGGTACGAGCGGGTGAGGGAGTCGAGTCTCCGGATACATGGCAGTGCTTTCTGTCACGGTGTCGTCGCACCCGTCGACGACGTCAGCGGGGTCCTTACGAGGTGATGTTCCGGTGCGGTCGGGCGCCGATGCCCGTCTCCCGGTGCGGGAAGAGTCAAGACAACAACTTGCCGATGGCAGTGGCCAAAGCGGGTCCGTCCGAGGAGGGGACCTTTTCGAGCGATCCGCCGGTGCGATCGGCGACGGCCTGAAGGGTATTGAGATCAGAGTTCTGTCCGATGGTCACGACGTCGATGCGAACAGGCTTGGACGGATCGCCCGCGGCGGAGAGGGACGCCAACAGATCGGCGCGGGTGAGCGAACCGTCGTCGTTGGCACCGTCGGTCAGGAGCAGCACCGAGTTCGTGCGTCCCGGGGTGTATCCGGCGACCGCGCTCTTGTACGCCGCCTCGAGCGAGGCGTAGGTGGCCGTGCCGGCGGCCGGGACGGCCTTCGCCAGCCGGGCACCCAGGGCTTGCCTGCGGCTTCCCTCGATGAAACCACCGGCCGAGAGCGGGCCGGTGGCAACCACCGTCGTGTAGGGGCGGGTTCCGTCGAGGTTGGTGCTGTATTCCCACAACCCCAGGCTCGAGGCGTCCGGCGAGCGGCTGACCTGGGCCGCCAGAGCCGCAGTCGTATTCGTCAAGCGTGAGGTGGGTCCCTCGCCGGCACCCATCGAACTCGACACGTCGAGCAGAATTGTCGACGTCCGTTCGGTGACGGGATTGCGGATGACCCCCATCATCGCTTCGGTGGCCGCGGAATCCGCGGGCAACAGCGTGGTGGGGAAGCCGGGGAACGTCAAGGCTGTGTCGTCCGGCCTGCCAAGTCCCTCCACCCTGAAGCCCGCATCAGCGAGCACCTGACCCTGCTCCGGCTCGCGAAGAAACTCCGTGAACTGGGCAGCGGCCCGGCTCTGCGTCTCGTCGACAGCGGGCCCAGACAAGATGGCCGCCGGATGATCCGCTACCGGGGTCGCGCCCTTCGGCAGGAAAGTGGTGACATCGGAGCCGGGGGCCTCGCGCAGCGCCCGGTAAACCTGCTGTTCGGTGACCGGCACCGCGTGAATGCCCTCCATGGACGGGTCGTCCGCGTCGGCGAGGAGGGTGAGGGCCTCGCGCGTCGTCGCCGGCTTCGCGCCGGGCAGTGCTTGATACCCGAGCGCCAGCCCGGTGAGCGCGGAGGTGACCTGGGTCGATCCGGCCTGCTCGGCGGTGATCGGGCCGGCAGAATCGCCGGCAACGGAGGCGGCGACGGCTTCGACCGCCAATTCTGTACTGCCGGAGCCGGATCCGACGGGTAGCGCCAATCCCAGGCTTCCCCACTCGGAGAGCCCGAGGGTCGCCAATGACCCTCGCCCTGTCTGCAGCGACGGCAGATCTTTCCACTCGACGGCAGCGGTGGTCAGGGCGTTCTCGAACTCGGCTCGGACGGCGAGCACCACGGGGCTCGCGGCAAGGGGACGAGCCTCGCCGTTGACGACGGCGGGCGGCACCTGACGGACCCAATGTGAACTGGACGGAATCCACAATGCAGGACGCGGGCCGAGAAGCTTGTCGTCCCACGCGCCGTCCGGTCCTGTGATCAGGGCATCGCGCACCTCGCTGGAGTCGACCGGCGTGACGGTGACGGAGATGCAGTGATCACGGATGACGGGGGAGGTGGCGGTGAAGCGGTCCGCGAGAGTCCGGATGTCTGCCGCGATGTCCGGGTCGGCTGCGACACCGAGCACACTGTCACCCTCGACACACGCGCCGGCCGCTGCGGCACCCTGATCTTTGATTCGGTCAGCCAGCTGGAACCAGCCGAACACCCCAACGACGATCACCACGACGAGACCGAGCGCGATCAGGGGTCCCTTACTGATACCCCTGGCGCCCTTTCCGCCGCGATGATTTCCCACGTGGTTACCTGTTTCTGTCGGTTGAGTCGATCGAAGTCGACTTCCGCAGTGTAGTGAAGCGCGGAGCGGAAGCCGGAAAAGCGGCCCCCGTCACCAGGTGATGACGGGGGCCGCTGACCGTGCGCAGTGCTCAGGCGTTGGCGGCCTTGTACTCGCGACGACGGCGGTGCAGGATCGGTTCCGTGTAACCGCTGGGCTGCTTGCCGCCTTCGAGGATCAGTTCCTTCGCCGCCTGGAATGCGATGCTGTCATCGAAGTTCGGCGCCATCGGGCGGTACGTCACATCGGCCTCGTTCTGGCGGTCGACAACCGGTGCCATCCGCTCGAGGCTGGCGACGACGTCGTCCTCGGTGACGATGTCGTGGCGCAGCCAGTTCGCGAGGAGCTGGCTGGAGATCCGCAGCGTGGCACGGTCCTCCATCAAGGCGACGTCGTGGATATCGGGCACTTTCGAGCAGCCGACGCCGGCGGTGATCCAGCGGACGACGTAACCGAGGATGGACTGGCAGTTGTTGTCCAGTTCCTCCTTCTTCTCTGCCTCGGACCAGTCGGTGCTCGGGGCGAGAGGAATCGTCAGGATGTCGCCGAGGGTGGCCCGCGGCTTGCCCTTCAGTTCGTCCTGAACAGCGAAGACGTCGACCTGGTGGTAATGGGTGGCGTGCAGGGTGGCGCCGGTGGGGGACGGAACCCACGCGGTGTTCGCGCCGGCCTGTGGGTGACCGATCTTCTGCTCGAGCATCTCGGCCATCAGCTCGGTCATGGCCCACATGCCCTTGCCGATCTGGGCCTTACCCTGCAGTCCGGCGGCCAGACCGGTGTCGACGTTCCAGTCCTCGTAGGCAGCGATCCACTTCTGCTTCTTCATCTCGGCCTTGCGGACCATCGGTCCGGCCTCCATCGAGGTGTGAATTTCGTCGCCGGTGCGGTCGAGGAATCCGGTGTTGATGAACACCACCCGCTCCGACGCCTCCTTGATGCAGGCGGCCAGGTTGACCGTGGTGCGGCGCTCTTCATCCATGATCCCCACCTTGAGGGTGTTGGCGGGCAGCCCGAGGACTTCCTCGACACGGCTGAAGAGTTCGGTGGTGAACGCGACTTCCTCGGGACCGTGCTGTTTGGGTTTGACGATGTAGATGGAACCGGTCCGGCTGTTGTCGAGGGGGCCGTTGGCCTCGCTGATGGACAGTCCGTGGACCGCGCAGAGGCTGGTGACGAGGGCGTCGAGGATGCCCTCGGGCACTTCGTTGCCGTCCGAGTCGAGCACTGCCGGGTTGGTCATCAAGTGACCGACGTTGCGCACGAACAGCAGCGACCGTCCGTGCAGCGAGAGTTCGCTGCCGTCGGGTGCGGTGTAGGTGCGGTCGGCGTTGAGCTTACGTGTGAAGGACTTTCCGCCCTTGGCGATCTCCTCGACCAGGTCGCCGCGGTTGAGGCCGAGCCAGTTCCGGTAACCGATCACCTTGTCGTCCGCGTCGACCGCGGCAACCGAGTCTTCGAAGTCCATGATCGTGGTGACCGCGGACTCCAGGACGACGTCCTTGACACCGGCGGCGTCGGTCTTGCCGATCGGGGACTCGGCGTCGATCTGGATCTCGGCGTGCAATCCGTTGTTGCGGAGCAGAACGCTCGTGGGGGAGTCCTTCTCACCGAGGTAGCCGACGAACTTCTCCGGCTGCGCGAGAGTCGTGATGTTGCCGCCGTCGAGTTCGACCTTCAGCTCCGCCCCGTCGACGAAGTACCGGGTGGAGTCGGCGTGCGACCCGGACGCCAGGGGTGCCGCGGTGTCGAGGAACTGGCGAGCCCACGCAATCACCTTGTCGCCACGGACCTTGTTGTACCCGCTGCCCTTCTCCGCGCCGCCTTCCTCGGGGATGGCGTTGGTTCCGTAGAGGGCGTCGTACAGCGATCCCCACCGCGCGTTCGAGGCGTTGAGGGCGAACCGAGCGTTCAGAATGGGCACGACCAGCTGCGGGCCTGCCGTCGACGTGATCTCGGTGTCGACGTTCGCGGTCGAGACCTCGAACGGTTCCGGAGCGGGAACCAGGTAACCGATCTCCTCGAGAAATTCCTTGTACTCCGCCGCGTCGATGGGCTTGCCGGCGCGGTCACGGTGCCACCCATCGATGCGGGACTGCAGTTCGTCACGCTTCGCGAGGAGGTCCCGGTTCTTCGGGGCGAGGTCGTGAACAACCTTGTCGGCGCCGGCCCAGAAGGCGTCGACATCGACTCCGGTTCCGGGAAGAGCTTCATTCCCGACGAAGTCGTAGAGAACCTTGGCGACCTGAAGACCGCCGACCTGAACACGCTCAGTCATGAATAGCCTCACTCTTCCGCTATCGGAGCACCGGACGGGTGCCATGAATCGCGACCAATGTTACCTGGGAGTAAAGGCGTGGGGCCGACTACGTCCGGCCTGCCGGATGCGTTCAGACCTTCCCGCCGGTGGAAGGCTCGAAGACCGGGGTTCCGGCAGTGTGGACAACTCGTGCCCGGTGCCGAAACGCTGCAAGTCGCCCGCGGCCTCGGCTGCGCTGAGGCGCGAGCGGCGCCATGCGACCACCAGCAGTCCCGCCCACAACCCGACGAGCAGGACACAGCCGAATGCCGACAGCACTCCGCTCACGTCGAACGTCGAAAAGAGCTTCTGTGCGTTGGTGATCACGATGATCCCCCCGACACCGGTCCCGAGCAGCGTCGCCGGGACTCGGCTCACCAGCCACGCTGCCAGGGGTGCAGCGAGGACTCCGCCCAGCGCCAGTCCGGCGATGATCAGCAGGTTGTCGAAGAAGGCGCTACCGAGGCCGAAGATGAAGCCGAGACTGGCCGCACCGGACACCAGGAACTCCGAGGCGCTGACAGATCCGATGACGGTCCGCGGTGCAGTTTTGCCGCGGGAGAGCAGGGTGCTCGACGTGATCGGACCCCAACCACCGCCACCGCTGGCGTCGATGAATCCACCGAACAAACCCAGCGGCGAAAGAAAAGCGGCCGTATGAGGGGAGGTTCGGGCGCCGTCGACTACCGGCGGCCGGATCGAGAACCGGAGCAGCACATAGATTCCGATGGCCAGCAGAATGGTGGCTGTCACGGGGGCCGCCGCTGCGGTCGACAAGCGGGACAGGACGACGGCACCGAAAAAGGACCCGATCGCGCCGGGCACGCCGAGTCGCAGGACGAGCGACCAGTCGATGTTGCGGAATCGCCAATGCGCCGCCCCCGAAGCGAGGGTCGTGCCGACCTCCGCGAAGTGGACGGCAGCGCTCGCCTGCGCCGGCCCGACCCCACTGACGACGAGCAGGGTCGTGGCGGTCACACCGAAAGCCATCCCGAGCGCTCCGTCTACCAGTTGGGCACCCACGCCGACCAGCGTGAAGATCAAGAGCTTGAACATCGGGACTCCGAGCGGGGAAGCGAACGTCAGGGCAGTGAAAGACCGGCCCGAAGGCCGGTCAGCAACATCCCTGATCGAAAGCATGACCCCGGCGCGACGGCCAGAACGGCATGAGAGCGAGCACGGCCGCGGGGCCTGCCATCGCGCTCGAGCCGTTCATGGACACTCCGTATGCCGTGAGAGGAGGCGCGGAGTACCCGCGCACGTCGTTCGAGATTAGCGGGGCGGCTCGACGCCTGTCACGTCGACCCGCCCAGCCCGTTACAACTTGCGTGCGGAGATTTCCAGACCCGCGTCGCGGAGGCGGGTGACCAGGACGTCACCGAGCGCCGTCGCCGGAGTGAGGACACCCGCCGCGTCGGGGAGCGCATTGCCGCCGAGAACCAGGCCGAGCGCGGATTCACCCAGCATGACCGCGGTGGCGCGATACCCCGGATCGCCTTGGGCCTTCACCCGAGCGGTGTACCGGGCACCCGTCGTGGTGGTCGTATAGATGTCGATCGTGAAGTGGCCCTTGCGTTGCGCATCCTCGCTCGGACCTTCGCCGGGTGCGGGAAGAACCCGGTCGAGGAGGTAGCGGGTGGGCGGGACGCTGAGGCCGAGTACCAAGCCGCCCAGACCGACGGCGACGCCACCGGCGATGAGAGGCGAGACCGGAGACTTGCCGACGCTCATGACCTCGCGATACTTGAATTCGCGTCCATACGCCCATTTCCGGAGGGCGTTGCTGCGGCGTACCACGCGGGTGTTGTAGGACGCCATCACGAACGGCGCTTTCCAGCCCTCGAGTTCGGGGGCGATGTCCTTACCGTTGACCACGCTGACATCGGACTGTTTCCCGAGATCGGGTTCCTGAGACCGGTCCGGGCTGAGCGAATAGGGCGACGCCGCAAGCCGGCGCAGCGCCGAATCCTTCTTCGACACGTCGACCTGTGTTCGAAGGGAGTCGATGGTCCCTCCACTCACACCCCCTCGGAGCGAGGTGACGACCAAGGTGGTGTCGGTGAGTTCGCCGGCCCCGTCGGCCTGCACGGCTTCGTGAAGTACATGCACTCCGATGTCGGACGGAATGGAGTCGAAACCGCAGGAGTGCACGATTCGTGCGCCGGTCCCACGGGCTTTGTCGTGGTTGGCGTCGATGCTGTCGCGGGCGAACAGCACCTCACCCGTGAGGTCGACGTAGTCGGTGCCGGCCTCGGCGCATGCCGCGACGAGGCCGTGCCCGTACTTGGCGTAGGGACCCACCGTCGTCGCGACCACTCTGGTGCCGGCGGCCAAGGCGGCGAGCGACGCCTGATCGTCCGAGTTCGCGACGATGATCGGCCACTGTGCCGCGCGGGGGCCGAGCGACGATCGCACCGATTCGAGCTTGGCCTGCGAGCGTCCGGCAAGGCCGATTCGCACATCTTCGGGCGCTGTGCGGGCGAGATAGTCGGCGAGAAGTTTGCCGACGAAGCCGGAAGCCCCGTAGACGACCAGATCCAGTTCACGTGCGCTGTCTGTCATGGCTCGACACTACAAGCTCGTCCAGCCACTCCGGGGGCTACGAACCGACGTGACCGGAAGGGGTGTGCGCGAATGTGCTGCGGGTCCGGACACGGAGAATCCCGTACCCGGCCCAGGAGAGGACGACACCGAGAGCGACCGATATCTGGATCGCACCGGCAGTCGACTCGGGGTACAGAACTCCGGTCAAGTAGTGGTCGATGAACCCGGAGGACGGCAGTGGAGCCTGTCCGACCTGCACCCGGGCCCAGCTCTCGAGATGAGTCAGTGGGCAGTCGATACCTACGAGGAGTCCGGTGAAACCCCAGGCGACGGCCGCGATGTGGAGGCCGATCGTGCGCGGCAGCCGCCAGGCGAGGAAGCCTCCGGCGGCGACATACAGGATGAAGGCCAGGTGCACGACGACCGTCGCGTCGGCAACCACCCTGTAGAAAGCTGCACTCCCCATCGGTGTACTCCTGGTTCCGGGACCCGCCCTGTCATCCTAGGCGCGGCGTCGGCCCGGCCGCCGGAAGAGCGCTCAAGCGGAACCGTGCAGTTCTTCCTTGACGACGAGAACCGGGATGTCGACCTCGAGGAGGAGCCGTTGCAGCCAGCGTTCGAGAAGGAACTTGCCGATCGGTGACATGCGTCGGGTACCTACGACGAGGAGGTCGGCCCCACTACGGTCCACCAAGGTGTGCAGCGCACTGACGTGGTCGCCGTCGCCCGCCTCGGTGCGCAACTCCCACGAGGCCTCGCCGACACCGTTGCCCTCGAGCGTGGCCTGGACTTCGGCGCACAGAGCGGAACGATCCGATTCGGCGTCCGCATCCGCAACCTCGTCGACGACGGAGAGAACCACGAGCTGTTCGTGTCGATGCACGGCCTCACGGGCGGCGTGGACGATCGCCGCCCGGCCCTCGGGGCTGTCTCGGTGGACAACGGCGATCGCCATGTGTGGTGCCTCCAGTTCAGGATTCGTTTCGAACCCCATTATCCCCGTGTACCAGTGTCCTTCGGCTGTGTCGATGCTCTCTGGCGCGCCGGATGGGGTGCTCGGTCACCAGGGGGAGGGTTCGTAATCCTTCAGGAAGCAGCCGTGCAGGTCGACGCCCTGCTCACCCTGCACGATCGGGTCGTACACCCGCGCCGCGCCGTCGACGAGGTCCAGGGGGGCGTGGAAACCCTCGTCGGCCAGCCGCATCTTCGTGTAGTGCGGTCGCTCGTCGGTGATCCAGCCGGTATCGACCGCCGTCATGAGGATGCCGTCGTCGAGCATTTCCTTGGAACTGGTCCGCGTCAGCATGTTCAGCGCTGCCTTCGCCATATTGGTGTGCGGATGCCCTGGTCCTTTGTATGCCCGGCTGAATTGACCTTCCATCGCCGAGACGTTCACCACGTACTTGCGCCGGGCGGCGGCCGCCGCCATTGCGGGTCGCAGGCGGGATACCAGGATGAACGGCGCTACCGAATTGCACAATTGCACTTCGAGTAGCTCGATCGGATCGACCTCCTCGACGGTCTGGACCCAGCTGTTCGTGTGCGCGAGATCGGGCAGGAGACCCCCGGCGTCGATGGCGAGACCCTGCGCGATCCGATCGGGGGAGGCGGACTTGGCCAGGAGTGCGAGGGAGCTGACGGATTCCGGTGCCATCGCCGCACCGGCCATGGCCGACACGTCGGACAGGGAGCCGGCCAAAGCCGCCGGGTGCGCGTCGCTGGTCTTTCCGAAGGTCAGGACGTCGGGAAGAACACCGGCGGGCAGGGCGCCTGATTCCGCGTCCGCCAGCGCGCTGTAGGCGCCGGGGGAGCGCCGCACCGTCTGGGCGGCGTTGTTGATGAGAATGTCGAGGGGGCCCTGGGCGGCAACGGAATCGGCGAGAGCGACCACCTGCGCGGGATCGCGGAGGTCGATACCCACCACCCGCAGACGGTGGATCCAGTCGGCGCTGTCCTCCATCGCCTTGAACCGTCGGATCGCGTCGTTGGGGAACCGTGTGGTGATCGTGGTGTGCGCGCCGTCGCGGAGCAAGCGCAGCGCAATGTACATCCCGATCTTGGCGCGACCACCGGTGAGGAGCGCCCGGCGTCCCGTGAGGTCGGTGCGTGCGTCCCTCTTCGCGCGGCTCTTCCCGGCGCAGTCGGGGCACAGTTGGTGATAGAACGCGTCGACCCGCGTGTACCGCTGTTTGCAGATGTAACAGGGGCGGGGACGGATCAGCGTGCCCGCAGTGGCGCCGTCGGCGTTCGACGTGAGCGGAATGCCGGCGGTCTCGTCGTCGATCCGATCAGGCGACCCGGTCGCCGTGGCGGCGACCACCCGGCGGTCCGCCTCGGCGACGGCATCCCGGGCTGCGAGTCGGCGCCGCTTCTTCAGCTTCTTGAAGAGATGGCCCACGGCGCGCTGCACGGTGACCGAAGCAGGGTCGGATTCGTCCAGACTTGCGGCCTGATCGAGAACCCGCAAACAGATCTCCAGATCTGCCGGATCGATTGCCGTCGCTGTTTCACCCATCGAACTTCGCCCTCTCACGAAGAAGGCCCCGGTTCGATGAACCGGGGCCTTTTCGTCTGTCTCAACTCAGAGTGTCCGAGGGGGGACTTGAACCCCCACGTCCGTTAATAGGACACTAGCACCTCAAGCTAGCGCGTCTGCCATTCCGCCACTCGGACTCGCACCCATTTCCTGGGCGCTGGGAAAGACTATCCGATGAAGCGCCACGGCCCAAATCGCCCCTTTCACCTGAGCGTTTCCGGTGGCGCGGTGGTAGGAAAGTGAAGTGCCGACTACACAGGAAACGCCAGGCCGGGGTCGTGCCGAAGCCGAGGTCGTCGAGCTCGTCAGCTCATTGATCCGCTTCGACACGTCCAACACCGGGGAACTCGCCACGACCAAGGGTGAGCGTGAGTGCGCGGAGTGGGTCGCCGCTCAGCTCCAGGAAGTGGGATACGAGACGGAATACGTCGAATCGGGGGCGCCGGGGCGCGGGAACGTCTTCGCAAGGCTGAAGGGGTCGGACCCCACCCGCGGTGCGCTGATGTTGCACGGTCACCTCGACGTCGTGCCCGCCGAGCCCGCCGATTGGCGCGTCCACCCGTTCGCCGGCGCCGTCGAGGACGGCTACGTGTGGGGCCGCGGCGCCGTCGACATGAAAGATATGGTCGGCATGATCCTGGCGGTGGCCCGCCAGTTCAAGGCCGAGGGAATCGTTCCGCCGAGGGATCTCGTGTTCGCGTTCGTCGCCGACGAGGAGGCCGGGGGCAAATACGGCTGCCAGTGGCTCGTACAGAATCGTCCCGCCCTGTTCGAAGGTGTCACCGAAGCCGTCGGCGAGGTCGGTGGGTTCTCGCTCACCGTTCCGCGCCCGGACGGCACCGAGCGACGGCTGTATCTGGTGGAGACCGCGGAAAAGGGTCTCGGCTGGATGCGTCTGACGGCCAAGGGCAGGGCCGGGCACGGCTCGTTCCTGCACACCGACAATGCCGTCACCATTCTCGCGCAGGCAGTCGCCCGCCTGGGTGCGCACACCTTTCCGCTGGTCATTTCCGATTCGGTCGCCGAATTCCTCGCCGCTGCAGGCGAGGAAACGGGCCTCGATTTCGATGCGACGTCGCCCGACCTCGACGGCACCCTGGCGAAACTGGGCAGCATCGCCAATATCATCGGCGCCACGCTGCGGGACACCGCGAACCCCACCATGCTGTCCGCCGGCTACAAGGCCAACGTCATCCCGCAGACCGCGGAGGCCGTGGTCGATTGCCGCATCCTGCCCGGTCGGCAGGCCGAGTTCGAGGCCACCGTCGACGAGCTGATCGGGCCCGACGTGCAGCGGGAGTGGATCACCAACCTCGACTCCTACGAGACGACGTTCGACGGTCACCTGGTGGACGTCATGAACGAGGCGATCCTCGCGCACGATCCCGGTGCGCGGACCGTGCCGTACATGCTGTCCGGCGGCACGGACGCCAAGGCATTCGCCAAGCTGGGTATCCGATGTTTCGGCTTCGCACCGCTGCAGCTGCCCCCCGACCTCGACTTCAGTGCCCTGTTCCACGGCGTCGACGAACGGGTACCGGTAGACGCACTACTGTTCGGAACGCGTGTGCTGGAGCACTTTCTGCTCCACAGCTGATCCATCGCCCATTCGCGACAAGAGAGGAACCGCATGTCCTACGACCCGTACGAAGCACTTCCCGACCTGCCGAGTTTCGAGCTGACCTCCGCCGACGTCACCGACGGGCAGCCGCTGAAGAAGGATCAGGTCAGTGGAATCATGGGAGCCGGCGGCTTCGACAACTCGCCACAGCTGTCGTGGTCGGGATTTCCGCCCGAGACGAAGAGTTTCGCGGTCACCGTGTTCGACCCGGATGCGCCGACCGCCTCGGGTTTCTGGCACTGGGTAGTGGCGAACATCCCGGCGGACTGCACGTCTTTGGTGAACGGTGCCGGTGACGACGACGGTACCGGGCTCCCGAATGGCGCGATCCAGCTGCGGAACGACGCCGGGCAGCGCCGCTTCATCGGGGCCGCCCCGCCCGAGGGTCACGGCCCGCACCGCTACATCGTCGCTGTCCACGCTCTGGACGTCGACACCCTCGACGGCGTGAGCGAGGATTCCACTCCGGCATTTCTGGGATTCAACCTGTTCTCGCACGCCATCGCCCGGGCGAGGATCACCGGCACCTACGAGCAGTAGGTCAGACAGCAGCAGGTCGGAAATCGGTGGCCGGCGACTTCTCTCCAGGGTCGCCGGCCACCGGTCGTCGAGGCACCCGTGTCAGCGGACTACTCCCGCGCCCACCGCGTCCGCGATGCTGTCGAAGCCGGCGTCGCGGACCTTGCGCGCCAGCCCCTTGTGGATACGGCGCGCCCAGAACGGTCCGCCGTAGATGAAACCCGTATACCCCTGGACCAGCGAGGCCCCGGCCAGGATGCGTTCCCAGGCCTGCTCCGTGGTCTCGATCCCGCCCACCGAGATCAGCACCAGCCGATCGCCGACGCGCGCGTGCAAGCGGCGCAGCACTTCGAGGGACCGTTCCGCGACCGGTGCGCCCGACAGCCCGCCCGCCCCGATCGCGGTGACCTCGGCTTTCGGGGTCCGCAGGCCGTCGCGCCGGATGGTGGTGTTGGTGGCGACGATCCCGGCCAAGCCCAACTCGACCGCGAGATCAGCGACGGCGTCGACGTCGTCGTCCGACAGGTCGGGGGCGATCTTCACCAGGACGGGAACGCTGACGGTCTCCTGAACTGCGCGAAGCAACGGCCGCAGCGACTCGACAGCTTGCAGGTCGCGTAGTCCCGGTGTGTTGGGTGAACTGACGTTGACTACCAAGAAATCGGCAAGGGGCCCGAGAAGCCGCGCACTTGCTGTGTAGTCGGCGGGCGCTTCAGCCGCGTCGACGATCTTGGTCTTGCCGATGTTCGCACCGATCGGAACACTCGCGCGTCGCTGCCGGAGATGGTTCGCGGCATTGCCTGCGCCGTGGTTGTTGAACCCCATTCGGTTGATCAGGGCGCGGTCGGCGGGCAGCCGGAACAAGCGGGGAGCTGGGTTGCCAGGCTGAGCCTGCGCCGTCACGGTTCCCACCTCGGCGAAACCGAATCCGAGGGGACCCCACGCGTCCACACCGGTGGCGTCTTTGTCGAAGCCGGCGGCCAGTCCCAGCGGGGCGGGGAAGTCCAGTCCGAACACGGTGTTCTTCAGCACCGGATCGTTGACCACGAGGACCTTGCCGACCAGCTGGCGCAGCGGGGTGACGCCTGTCGCGAGGCGCATCGCCGTGAAGGCCAGATGATGAATGCGCTCCGGGGGAACGAGGAACATCAGCCGCAGGAGCAGGTGATACAACGGGATCTCCCTAGATAGCCGGGTCGGGAACATGGTGGGTGGTCTTTCGTCGTTTGAGCAGCACGCGCCGGCTGCCGTCGGAGTACAGCCGCACGCGCGAGAGCTCCCAGCCACCGAACTCCGCCTGTATGGCGAGTCTCATCGACGCACTGACGCGGGTGACGTCCGGTGGCAACCGCAGCGGCACGTACTCGAAGTCTTCGGACTCGATTTCCCAGCCGGAGGGGAGACGGCGTGAATGCGACGACATCTATGAGCTCCTCGTCGGTATCTGCTGCAACCCGTCACCCGTGCCGGAACCGATGAGTAGATCACCGCTGACGGTGTCCACCGCGATCGAGTTGGGCTGGCGGACCGTGGGATAGCGTGCGGTTTCCACCCCGACCCCGCTGGCGAGGTCATAAGCGACCACCTCGTTCGTACCGGTCGACGTGACCCACGCCCGGTTGGCCTCGTCGTCGTAAGCAACGCCGTATGGCGCATCTCCCGCCGGAAACCGCTGGCGCAGCATCAAAGTGTCCGTCGTATACGCCAGCAACTCGTCCCCGGCCGTATCGGTCACCAGAATGCGACCGAAGTGATCGGTGGTGAGTTGAGTCGCACCTTCACCGGCGCGGAGAGCGGCACCGAGGGAGGACTTCGGAATGTCGACTTCCGTGACGGAAGTTTGACCGCGGTCGAGTGCGGTGAGCGACTCGCCGACCACGGCCAGCGCATCTACCGAGGTCAGTCCGTCGATCACTTGTGACTCGGCGCCCTCGCTGCCGGCGATGTGAATTTCGCCATTGCCGAGTCCTACGGCCAGCCGTCCGTCGGGCAGCTGCGCCACCGACCGGACGTCCCCGTCCGCAGGGACGGAGTCGAGCTCGGCGGATCGAAGGTCCAGCCGTCCCACCTGGCCATTCATGGCGAGCAGTGCAGTTCCGCCGGGGGCGAGGGACACCTGGGTCACGGGCTCGTTCAACCGAATCGAACGCGGTACGGCGCCGAGGTCGCCGCCGGCGAACAGAAGAACTTCCCTCCGGTCGCCGACCAGGACGACGGTGGTACGCGTGTCGGGGTCGATTGTGACCGACTCGATAGGTTGCCCGATCGGATGGACGACACCGGCAGGCGTCGTGGCCTGTGCGGGTGACTGAGCTGCACTGGCCGGCGCGATAGTGACTGCCTGATCCTCGTCGTTGCTCGCAGAACAGCCCGTGACCAGCAAAAATGCCGCTCCGACGCACGACGCGACGACGCGCGCTCCAGGTCTGCCCATGCGCTGCTCCTCGGGTTTCTCTTCTATCCGTACCTGCACAACTGTCCACCAAGCATCCCTGATTCGCGAAACACCGGGCGAAGCGGTCGGTGCCCAGCGCGTCGCGAGGCGATACCGTAGGGGCTATCGACCCCACGTGCGGTTGTTCCCGACAACCGGACGAGGTCATCGAGGAGAACACCGTGGAACTACCCGAAACACCGACGTTCACCGTCGAAGACGTCTCGGTCGGCCCGCACGCGCACGGCTTCGGTCGCACGGCAGAGGGGAACTCCTATGCCTTCCGGGTACGGAAGAGCTCCCTGTTCGTCGAGGTGTACCGGGCGGACGTCGAGACGGATGTGCCGGCACCGGACGACATCATCGCGACGGCTCGTCGCTCGATTCGCGAGATCGATCTGACCGACGAACGCTCCATCGTCGCGGTGGTGCGGGATGCGGTCGCCGCCCCCGATTCGGTTGTCGTCGGACAGGAAGACGGCAGAACGGTCCGCGCTGTACTGAGCCGCCTCGGCGCCGTCATCGACGGACTCTGACACCCGTACGGCCTCAGCGTCGGTCACGTCGAGGTAGCACAAGGGGTGTCCCGGTTTCCGGGTGCGCGATGACCTCGACGGGATGGCCGTAGACGCGGGTGAGGAGCTCCGGGGCCAGCACTTCCCGGGGTGGGCCGTCGGCGGCGACGCGGCCGTTCTCGAGCACGACGATCCGGTCTGCATAGGCGGCGGCGAGAGCAAGGTCGTGCAGCACCACCACCACAGCTGTGCCGGCGCGGGCACGGTCGCGCGCAAGCCGCATCACTGTCTCCTGGTGACCGAGGTCGAGCGCTGCGGTCGGTTCGTCGAGCAGAATCGTCTCGGTGCGCTGAGCGAGCACTCGTGCCAGCGCGACGCGAGCACGCTCACCGCCGGAGAGAGCGGTGAAAGGTCGATCGGCGAAGGGCTCGACATCGCAAATTCTCATCGCCTCGGCGACTGCGGTGACGTCCTCGTCCGACCGGGACGTTCTGGCCCACGGGGACCGGCCCATCGTGATGACCTGGCGTGCGGTGAACGAGAAGCCCACCGTGTTCTGCTGGGGGAGTACGGCGCGGCGCTGGGCCATCTCGAGGGGCGTCCACGTGTCGACGTCCCGGTCGTCGAGGTGGACGGTGCCCGACTGCACGTTCTGATCGCCCGACAGCGCCGCGAGGAGGGTGGATTTGCCGGCGCCGTTGGGTCCGACGAGGACGAGAACCTCCCCGACGCGCACGTCCACCGACACCTTGTCCAGCACGGGTCGTCCCCCGCGGTGGACGTCGATGTCGACCGCGCGCAGCGTTACCGCACCTGGGCGGGGTGCCGGCGGAACCGGATCGGTCCGGCGGAGGAAATTCTGCGCGAGAGCTTCCCGGATTCTCGTCCGCAGACGGCTGGGGCTCATGCCCAACCGCCCTGGCGGGCTCGGGTACGGCGGAGCAGCCAGAAGAAGAACGGTCCACCGACCAGAGCCGTCAGCATGCCGAGGGGAAGGTCCGCGTTGGCCACCAGGGACCGGGCGCCCAGGTCGGCGAGGAGGAGCACCAGCGACCCGCACAACGCGCTGGCCGGAATGAGCACTCGGTGCCCCGGTCCGACGGCGATACGCATGAGGTGGGGTACCACGAGGCCGACGAACAGAATGATCCCGGTGAAGGCCACGCTCGACGACACCAGCAGCGCGACGATGAGGACGGCGATCAGGCGCAAACGCTCGACGTCGAGTCCCAGATGTCGCGCTGCGCTCTCACCGAGCGAGAGTAGGTCGAGTTTTGCCGCGATCACCATGGTCGCGGCGATACCGGCGACGGTCATCGGCGCCACTACCGCGACAGCGCTCCACGTGGCGCCGTTGAGGCTTCCCAGTTGCCAGAACACGATCTGGTCACGGGCGGCCGGCGAGGCAATGAAGGTGAAGAAGGCGATCAGTCCGCCCGCGAAGGCATTGACCGCGACGCCGGTGAGTACGAGGGTGACCACCTCGGTGCGGCCGTCGTGGCGGGCGAGGACGTACACGGCGACGGTCGTGATGAGTCCGGCGATGAACGCGGACGCGGCCACGGTCCACCCGGCCGCGAACGCCCCGCCGACGACGATGGCGGCACTGGCACCGACGGCTGCCCCGGCGGAGACCCCGATGACGCCCGGCTCGGCCAGAGGGTTGGCGAAGACGCCCTGCAAGAGAGCACCGGCGCAGCCGAGGGCCGCGCCGACGAGGATCGCGAGGACGACCCGGGGGAAGCGGACCTCCCACAGCGTGACCTCACCGCTGGGATGTGCGGGGAGGGGCCCCAGGTCGAGTCCTACGCGGTGCGCGATGCTGCCGAGCACCTCGCCCGGTCCGGTGGGCACCTGGCCGATGCATGCGGAGAACACTGCGGCGACCGCGAGCGCGATCAGCAACCCGGCCAGAACGATGCCGGTGCGTGTTCGAGAAGAAGCCTGAGCTGGTGTGACGGTGCCGAGGCTCATCGATCGGCCGGCTGATAGACGGCGTCTGCCAAGGCGTCCAGCACACGACCGGTGTTGGGTCCGAAGCTGAGAAGCACCCCGTCCTGCATGTCGACGACACGCTGGTTCTTTCCTGCCGGGGTCTGCGCGACACCGGGAATCTTCGCGAGTCCGCCGATCCCCCCGATCGATTCGAGGCCACCCGTCATCATCAGGATCACATCGGGGGCTGCGGCGATGAGGGCCTCGCTGGTGATGGGCGCGAACTGCTGGGTGATTCCGGAGGCGGTGCCTGCGTCGACGGCTCCGAGGGCCTCGATCAACGAGTCGGCCCCGGATCCCCGCCCGCCGATCATGGTGATCGCGGTGCCGCGCAGATAGAGGAAGGCGATCTTCAAGGGATTCTCACCGTCGGGCGCCCGGCTGCGGGCCGCTGCGATCTCGTCGTCGGTGCGGGCAGCGAGTTCGGCTCCGCGCTCGGGCACACCGAGCGCGTTCGCCACCGCGATGATCTGCGGGGACACGCCGGCGAGGGTGCGCGTCGGGTCGAAGTAGACCACCGGAACGCCCGCCGCGCGCAATTGATCCTGAACACCTTTCGGTCCGATGCTGGTGTCGGTGAGAATGACCGTCGGTGCAAGGTCGAGTATTGCCTCGGCGCTGAGTGACTGGCCGCCCGGCGTCACCACCGGCACATCGGCGGCGGCGGGGAACTCGGCTGCGATGTCGCGGCCGACCACGTTGTCGCCGAGCCCGAGAGCGAAGACCGTCTCCGTCAGAGTGCCGTAGCGGTCGGCGGTCACGATGCGGCTCACGTCGTTGATCGTGACGTCCACGCCGTCGAAGCTGCGGACCGTGGTGGGCAGCACCGGTGCGGCCGTCGACGCGACAGGTTGCGGATCGAGATCGTCCAGCACCGCGGTGTGCGCGCCGTGCGGGCCCGTCCCACCGTCACCGTTTGCGGATGTGCACGCGGAAGCGCCGACGGCGGCGACGAGTACCACTGCCAGTACTGCGAGAACTGATCGGGGAGTGCACGTGCGGACCACGGGCCTCACCGCGCGAGGTAGCTGTCGATGTCGGCTTCGAGATCGGCGAACAGGTCACCGTTGAGTCGATACGCGAGGTTCACCTCGTCGATCACCCGTTGCTGATCGGCCGCGGACAACGGGGCGGCGTCGAGTTTCGCGCGATACGCATCCTTGAACAGTTTCGGTTTCGGGATCTCCTCGAAGATGTAGAACCGCAGGCCGTTCTCGGTGTATCCATAAGCTCGTTCGAGCATCCGGCGAATGATCTGACCACCGGACAGATCGCCCATGTACCGAATGTAGTGGTGCGCAACGAAACCGGCGGGCCAGTCGTACGTCACCTCACGCAGCCGCTCGAGGTACCGGGTGGTGGCGGCGAGCGGGGACACGGTGTCGCGCCACGACGAACCGCGCAGGTACGCCAAATCCGCTTCCAGGGCGGGCACGCGTATCAGCTTCTCGGACAGAAACGGTGAGGCCACCGGATCATCCGTGTGGGTGCGTCCGGCCTCTTCCAATTCGCGGTAGACGAGATAGGTCTGGGCAAGCAGTTCGGCGTAGCCGTCGGAAGTCAACTCTCCGGCGAGTAACGCTGCGACGAACCGGGACTGTTCGGTCTCGCGGTGAGCGGCGTCCGTGCCGTCCTTGATGCGCTCGGCGAAACCGACCGCTCGGCGATCGGCCGCGTCGGCCTCGTTCAGCGTGGTCATGAGCTCTCCTGCAGATCTACGACGTCGACCGTTGAGCACCAGGTTAGCCTGCCCTCCTTTTCCGCGGCATTCGCACGGAGGGCGCCCCGCGGGCCCTCAGGCGCTGACGTCGTCGAGGGCCGCGGAGATGGCGGGCGGCAATTCGAGTTCCTCGGCGACGAGGACACCGGTCAGCTGGGCGATGTCCCGGGCGCCAACCACCGCGCTCGCGACACCGGGACGGTCCCGTGCCCACGCGAGCGCGACCGCCAGCGGTGAGGTCCCGAGCCCGTCCGCGGCGGTGACAACGGCATCGACGACACCGACCGAGGAGTCGGTGAGGTAATTCTGCACGTCCTGGGAGTGCGCGTCGTCGGCCCCGCGCGAGTCGACGGGAATCCCGTTCCGGTATTTACCGGTCAGGACGCCGCCCGCAAGGGGCACCGCCGCGAACACCCCGATCCCGTGATGTGCGGCGGCGGGGAGGAGTTCCTCTTCGACCCCGCGCGCGAGCAGGGAGTACTCCACCTGCGTGGCGACGAGGGTGGTACCGCGAGAGGCTCCCGCAGCGGTAGCCAGCTGCCACCCGAGGTAGCCGCGGGCGCCGACATACCGGACTCGGCCACTCGAGACCGCGAAATCCAGTGTCGCGGCCACCTCGTCGACCGGGGTGAACGGATCCCAGGTGGCGACCTGCCACATGTCGAGGTAGTCGGTTCCGAGTTCGCGGAGGGTGGCATCGAGTTGAGCGAGCAGCCCTCGGCGCGAGCAGTCGACCCGCAAGGGGCCGTGCGGGTTGATGCCGGCACTCGAACTCAGGACGAGTTCGGTTCGGGGCACCACGTCGTCGAGCAGTTCCGCCAGAATGCGCTGCGCTGCACCGTCACCGTAGGCGGGCGAGGTGTCGACGAGCGTGCCGCCGGCATCGACGAAGGCCGCGATCTGCGCGGCGGCTTCGTCGCCGTCGGTGTCGCGTCCCCAGGTGAGTGTGCCCAGGCCGAGGCGTGACACCCGCAGACCACTTGCTCCGACCGATCTCTGTTCCATAACCGCCTGCGTCTCGTGCTGTTTCCCCGGACGGCGACTGCCACCCGGGACGGGCCACCACAGGAGCAGAGTAGTGGTGTCGCGCGGAACTAGCCGTCCTGCCACGCCGGATTCTGCTGCGACCGAGGCCTCCCGGTACCGTGGCGCCGGTGAATGACGAACGCGACATGGGAAATTGGCGTCCTGACAGCAGATTCGAGGCCTCGCGGGCCGGTGTGCTCCACCTCGGGACGGGTGAGTGATGGGGGAGGCGATGTCGTGGCTCCAGGCGATCGTCCTCGGAGTCGTCCAGGGGTTGACGGAGTTTCTGCCCATCTCCTCGTCCGGCCATCTGCGGATCGTGTCCGAGGTCTTCTTCGGTGACGACGCAGGCGCCTCCTTCACCGCCGTCACCCAGCTCGGCACCGAGGCGGCCGTTCTCATCTACTTCGCCCGAGACATCGGCCGGATCGTCGTCGCGTGGTTTCGCGGATTGCTGCATCCCGAGCATCGAGGTGACCTCGATTACCGGATGGGCTGGTACGTGATCATCGGGACCCTTCCGGTCGGAATTCTCGGCTTCCTCTTCAAGGATCAGATCCGCACCGGCGCACGTAATCTCTGGCTGATCGCCACCATGTTGATCGTCTTCGCGCTCGTCATCGCAGCGGCGGAGTACTACGGACGCAAGGTCCGTCCGGTCGAGGACCTTCGCGCCAAGGACGGCATCATCATGGGTTCGGCCCAGGCACTCGCGTTGATCCCCGGCGTCTCGCGGTCCGGCGGCACGATCAGCGCGGGCCTGTTCCTCGGACTGACCCGAGAAGCCGCGGCGCGCTATTCGTTCCTGCTCGCCATTCCGGCCGTGGTCGCGTCGGGTCTGTTCAGCCTCCCCGACGCCTTCGAGCCCGCAGGGGAGGGCCTCAACGCGAGCGGCGCCCAGTTGCTCGTCGCGACGCTGATCGCCTTCGCCATCGGGTACGCCTCAATCGCATGGCTGCTCCGCTTCGTCGTCGACCACTCGATGTACTGGTTCGTCGGCTACCGGATCATCCTCGGCGTCGTGGTGCTGTCACTCCTGGCAACCGGTGTCGTGTCGGCAACCTGAGATCGGGCGGCCGGCGGGTGCGCGACACTAGGCTGGGCCAATGACTGTTGTCCTGCTGCGCCATGGGCGGTCGACCTCCAACACTGCACGCACGCTCGCCGGCCGGTCGCCGGGAGTCGAACTCGACGACCACGGCCGGGAACAGGCAGAGGCGGTTGTCGCCCGGCTCGCGGACGTCGTGATCGAGGAAATCGTGCACTCACCGTTGTTGCGGTGTGAGCAGACGGTGCAGCCACTCGCGCGGGCGCGGGGGCTCACCCCGGTGGTCGAACACCGGCTCGTCGAGGTCGACTACGGCGACTGGACCGGCCGTGAACTGAAGGCCCTACTCGAGGAGCCGCTGTGGAAGGTCGTCCAGCAACATGCGTCCGCCGCGGTGTTTCCGGGCGGCGAGGGCCTCGCCCAGGTGCAGGCCCGGGCGGTCGCAGCCATTCGTGAGCACGATGCCCGGCTCGCGGAACGGCACGGCCGGGACGTGGTGTGGGTGGCATGCTCGCACGGTGACGTGATCAAGGCGGTGCTCGCGGATGCGCTCGGCTCCCATCTCGACGGCTTCCAGCGGATCGTCGCCGAACCCGCGTCGATCAGCGTCGTCCGCTACACCTCCACCCGGCCGTACGTGCTCAAGATGAACGACACCGGCCACGACCTGTCGGCGGTCAACACTCCACCGGCGTCGGGGGACGGTGCCGCCGCCGAAGTTTCGGGGTCGGTCCCCGGCGGGGAGGTTCGCCTGTAACGATTGACGGATAATGAACGGGGCACGCTGCTAGGAAGAGTCTCAGACGGATCAACGAGTGGGCAGCGCCGCAGAAGGGCCCGGCTCCAGCTGAAGGAGGTGCAATGTCACGCGCAATTCACGTATTCCGCACTCCTGACCGGTTCATTGCGGGAACGGTGGGTGAGCCCGGCGACAGGACGTTCTATCTCCAGGCGGTTCACGAGACACGTGTCGTCAGCGTGTTGTTGGAGAAGCAGCAGGTTCAGGTACTCGCGGATCGGATGGGACTCCTGCTCGAGGAAGTACACCGCCGGTTCGGTACGGAAGTACCGCCGCAGGGCGCCGAACTCGATGACGCGAGCCCGCTCGTCACGCCCATCGACGCCGAATTCCGGGTCGGGACCATGGGCCTGGGCTGGGACGCGGACGCCGGAGCCGTCGTCGTGGAGCTGCTGGCCGTCACCGAGACCGAGTTCGACGAGTCGGTCGTTCTCGACGACTCCGAGGACGGCCCCGATGCCGTACGGGTCTTCCTCACCCCGTTGCAGGCCAGGGACTTCTCGCTGCGTTCCGAACGGGTCATCGCCGCCGGCCGGGCGCCGTGCCCGCTGTGCGGGGAGCCGCTCGCGCCGGAGGGGCACATCTGTATCCGCACCAACGGATACCGCCGCGGCCACAGCTTCGGTCTCACCCCGGAAACGGACGAGGAGGACTGACAGTTGCCCGCCGAGGAGTCGGACCCTCTGGAGTTCGGCGAACTGACCCTCATCGGCCAGATCACCCACGCCAGTAACGCGACCTTGGTCTGTGATGCGGTGATCGGTGAGACTGCGGTCCGGTGCGTGTACAAACCGATTCGCGGGGAGCGTCCGCTGTGGGACTTCCCCGACGGAACCCTCGCCGGCAGGGAGTACGCGTCATATCTGGTATCCGAACAGCTCGGATGGGGTGTGATTCCGCGCACTCTCCTTCGCGACGGTCCATTCGGGCGAGGAATGGTTCAGCAATGGGTGGACACGGCCGACCGCCACGGAGACGATCGGCCCGGACTCGATCTGGTCGACATCTGCGCGCCCGGCGCAGTGCCGGACGGGTGGTTCGAGATTCTTCGCGCCAGCGACATGGATGGCGAGCCGGTGGCCCTTATCCACGCCGACGACCCCCGGCTGCAGCGCATGGCTGTCCTCGACGTACTCATCAACAACGCTGACCGCAAGGGTGGGCATGCGCTCGAAGGACTCGACGGTTCCGTGTACGGAGTCGACCACGGCATCTGCCTGCACAGGGAGAACAAATTACGGACCGTGCTGTGGGGGTGGGCGGGGACGCAGGTGCCGGGTGCCCTGGTGGTCGACATCGCCGAATTGATCCCCGCGCTCGAGGGCGACTTCGGTGCGCGGCTCGCGGAGCACATCACCTCCGCCGAGGTCGCGGCCCTGTACGAGAGGGCGGTCGACCTGCTCGACGCCCCCGTGATGCCCCGTCCCAACGGGCACCGGCCGATCCCGTGGCCCGCATTCTGAGACGTGCGTGCACGACCCAGGAATCCGTGTTGCCCGGCGACGGGCGGCGGCTCCCTCGAGGGCGGTGACGCCGGTCCACTAGGCTCGCAAACATGCAGTCTTGGTCCGATACCGCTGTCCCGTCCGTCCCTGGCCAGGGTCCCCCTCTGCGGTTGTTCGATACCGCTGACCGGCAGGTTCGACCGGTCACCCCGGGGCGCACGGCGACCATGTACGTGTGCGGTATCACTCCCTACGACGCCACCCACCTCGGCCACGCCGCCACCTACCTGACATTCGATCTGGTCAACCGACTGTGGCGTGACGCCGGCCACGAGGTGCATTACGTCCAGAACGTCACCGATGTCGACGACCCGCTGTTCGAGCGCGCCGCCCGTGACGGCGAAGACTGGGTCGTCCTCGGCATGCGGGAGACGGCGCTCTTCCGCGAGGACATGGAGGCCCTACGGGTCATCCCGCCCCGCGACTACATCGGCGCGGTCGAATCCGTCAACGAAGTGGTAGAACTCGTCGAGAAATTCCTCGCCTCCGGTGCCGCGTACATCGTCGACGACGCCGAGTTCCCCGATGTGTACTTCCGCACCGGTGCCACCGAGCAGTTCGGGTACGAGTCCGGATACGACCGCGAGACAATGGAGAAATTCTTCGCCGAGCGCGGGGGAGACCCCGACCGCCCTGGCAAGGAAGACCCCCTCGACGCCCTGGTGTGGCGTGCCGCCCGTCCCGGCGAACCGTCGTGGCCGGCGCCGTTCGGGCAGGGTCGTCCCGGCTGGCACATCGAGTGTTCGGCAATCGCCCTCAATCGCATCGGCTCGGGCTTCGACGTGCAGGGCGGAGGCAGTGACCTGATCTTCCCGCACCACGAGTACTCGGCTGCACATGCCGAATCCGTGACCGGCGACCGTCGCTTCGCACGCCACTACGTGCACACCGGAATGATCGGTCTCGACGGCGAGAAGATGTCGAAGAGCCGTGGCAACCTCGTGTTCGTGTCGAAGCTGCGGGGCGAAGGCGTCGACCCCGCCGCCATCCGGCTCGGACTGCTGTCGGGGCACTACCGGCAGGACCGTCCGTGGACCGAGCAGGTGCTCGCCGACGCGCACACCCGGCTGAAGCTGTGGAAGGACGCCGCCGCCCTCGAGTCGGCGCAGTCGGCCGCGGACACCATCGCCCGGCTGCGTCAGCATCTCGCCGATGACCTCGACACCCCCAAGGCGCTCGACGCACTCGACGGCTGGGCCCGCCGCGCGCTCGATCACGGCGGTTCCGACACCGATGCCCCGCGCCAGTTCGCTGCAGCGGTCGACGCACTGCTCGGCGTCCGACTCCACCCGTGATGCTCCTATGAGGAGTCAACCTGGGTGGGGTGTAGGACTCGGTAGATTTCGCGGGCGACGTAGCGTTTGAGGCAGCGGATGATCTCGCGTTTGGTTTTGCCTTCCTCGATGCGCCGGGCCATGTAGTCGCGGGTGCGGGTGTCGTTTTTGAGGCGGCTGATCACGATGGTGTGCAGGGCCCGGTTCGCCTGCCGGTTTCCGCCACGGTTGAGCCGGTGCCGGCAGATCTTGCCGGAGGAGGCTTGCAGGGGTGCGACACCGCAGCTGGTGGCGAAGGCGGCTTCCGAGCGGAGCCGGTCGGGGTTGTCGCCGACGCAGATCAGCAGTTCGGCGGCGGTGACGATCCCGATGCCGGGCGCGGCGAGCAGTGCGGGTGCCGCGCGGCGGGTCAGCACTGCGAGGTCGGCGTCGAGGGTTCGAATCTCCTCGCTCAACGCGGTGATGCGGCGGGCGGTCGAGCGGAGTGCGGTCTTGGTTGCGGCGAGGATGCCGCCGGCGGCGACCGGGTCGGGACGCAGGCCGGCGCAGGTGCCGATCAGGTCGGTGCGGGTCAGGCGCCGGAGTTGTCCGCGTAGTGGTTCGGGTGCGGCGACGATCATCGAGTGCAGGGCGGTCAACGCCTCGGCGCGGGCCTTGACCGCCAATGCGCGGGTACGGGAGAGGAAACGCAGGGCCTCGCTGTCGCCGTCACGGGTCTTCGGGATCGTGTTCGCTCGCCCGGACAGGGCTGCGGTGGCGGCGGCGTAGGCGTCGACCGGATCGGACTTGCCGCGGGCGCGGCGGGCGCGGCGGTCGGGTTTGTCGACCTCGACCACCGGCAACCCGGCCTCGGTGAGCATCCGGGTCAGGCCGGCCCCGTAGGTGCCGGTGCCCTCGATCCCGACCGAGGCGATGACTCCGGCATCGGTGATGAAGGCCAACAGTTTCCGGTATCCGGCCGGGGTGGTGTCGAACTGGTGATCCGCGACCGGGCGGCCGAGGTGATCGATGATCGCGGCGTGGTGGGTGTCTTTGTGGGTGTCGACTCCGACGAAGATCTCGAGGCTGACAGCGGTGGAAACATCGGTCATGCTGGACACAGGTCATCCCTTTCATCGCGGTGGCCACGTGCCGGTCGAGGCCGGGTGGACAACACAGTGATGGGACTTGGTCGCGTCAGGCTCCTGACTTGTTGAATCACCGGTGGATGTGATCGGGATCTGCAGTCTCGTAGCGTCCAGGGTGTCGATCGGCGCAGGCTCGCAGGCTTCTTGCCACCATCTTCGGAGGTTGGCTCACTGATAGCGTGCCATGCCGGTCGACACCCGCCCTGCGGTGTGGCTCGACAGAGGCGTGAACGAGATCTTCAAGTCAGGATGCCCTCCGCAGGCACGTTCGACTTCGCCTACCGAAGGAGTACTGCCAGGTGGTCATCATCGGAATCGACCCGCACAAGTCGTCATTCACCGCAGTTGCCGTCGACCGCAGCGGCGTCACCGTCGGGTCCCGTCGGTTCGTGGTCAATGCCGGCACCGCCACCGCGTTGGTGAAATGGTGCCAGCGATGGCCAGAACGGCAATACGCGATCGAGGGAGCAAAGGGACTCGGCCGGGGCATAGCGCAGATTCTGGTCGCGCGTGGTGAGGACGTCGTTGACGTTCCTTCCACCCTCGCAATGAAAGTCCGGGTCCTGAGCACCGGCGGCGGACGCAAAACCGACCCCGACGATGCCCGGGCCGTCGCGCTGACCGCCTTGTACCACCACGGCTTACATCAAGTTCACCGCGAGGACCAGAGCACGATCTTGCGGCTGCTGTCCGAGCGCCGCGATGACCTCACACGTGAGAAGACGCGTGTGCTCAACCGGTTGCACCAGCTGCTACGGGAACTGATTCCAGGCGGCGTTCCGATCGGGCTATCGGCGGACAAGGCCGGCGCTGCGATGCGACGGATCAAACCGACCACCGCCACCGACGCCTGCCGCCGGGACTTGGCCAAGGACGTGCTTGCCGACCTCCGGCGCATCGATTCGAACATCAAAGCCAACGAAGCTCAGATGCGCGACGCGGTCGCCGCCACGACGACGACTCTGCAGGAAGTCCACGGAATCAACACCGTCCTTGCCGCCAAACTTCTCGGCCACATCGGGAACATCACCCGATTCCCCTCGGCCGATCACTTCGCCGGCTACACCGGCACCGCTCCTCTCGCAGCGTCGAGCGGCGAGAACACACGCCACCGGCTCAATACCGGTGGTAATCGTCAACTCAATTCCGTGCTGCACACCATCGCCGTCTGCCAAGCCCGCGACCCAGGGCCCGGCCGCGTCTATTACCAGCGCAAACTCGACGAAGGCAAGACACGAGCCGAAGCCCGGCGCGCACTCAAACGCCGCCTCGCGAACGTCCTCTATCGCCGAATGCGCAGGGACCAACAACACGCACCACCTACGGCTGCTTGACACACAGAGGCGCTATCAGGTCACACCCGCCCGGCCGGCACGTATCAGGCACTGGCTGGTCCGGGCGGTACGAGGCCGACACATCACGGGAAAGACAGTCCGCGGTGGACGTCGGAGTACTTGCGAGTCAGATCTCGTGCCGACCGGACTGCTCCAGTATCACTGAGTACTTCTTAACCAACCGAGGTTAAGAAGTACTCACGGTGGGGAGTGCTGCTGGTAGTCACACCTCACACCTCGGCGAATTCGAGCCCGCCCTCGACGGGGGAAGGCACTCGTCGACGCAGAGGCGATCCGAGTGCCCGCGCCAGATCGGTGCCGTCGTGTTCGGCGAGCAGTTCGCCGTCTGCCCATACCAGCAGTGCGGCGCTGACGCTGTGTTCCGCCGTCGAGTGCGCGAGGTCGTAGTGCGCACACCCCGGGACCCCGGCGTAGGTGATCCAGAGGTCGTACCCGGTCATGAACAGGTCGAGGTCGAATTGGACGCTCAAACCGAGGAGTTCACCCCGACCGTTGTCGTCGACGCCGGCGAAGGCCTCGTCCAGGGCGAGAAGTCGCGGTGCGTGTGGATCAGCGGAGTCGAGCATCACGTGGGCGGCCGCGAACAGTGGCAGGTGGAGCGACACCGACTGTTCACCGCCGGAGAGTGCACTGTGGCGGGCGACGGTGAGGCGGTCTTCGCTGCCGCCTCCGCCGACGAGGGTGAAGGAGAACACCCGCCACCTGCGGTAGTCGAGTGCGGAGGCGAGGATCTCGGGGTACGAGCGTTCGGGGTGCGCGGCCCGGGCGGTGCGAATCTGGGCCGCGAAATGTGCACGCATGGCGGCGAGATCGTCCGGACTCAGCGCGGACGCGTCGCGATCGAGCAGCTTCGAGATGGCGCGGGCGTTGTCGTCGAGGTTGTCGGCGAGAACCCAGTGCACGCCGATCGTGTTACCGGAAGACATCCGCCGCTCCCGCATCTCCGACCCCATTCGCGCGATCAGGTCGCGGGCGTCGACGGTGCGTTCGTGGATCTGCTGAGCGAGTCCGGTGAGGAGGGCGTCCTCGAGTATGCGTCGTTCCGAGTCGGTGAGGAGGAGTTCCTGATCGGCCCGGGCAGCGGCGATGCGGGACGCGAACGCACCCACCGACGAGTAACCCTGATCGTCTTGGACCTGTACCACGGTGAGCCCGTCCGGTGCATCCCACTGCACGCGGTAGTCCTGACCCGCGGATGCGAGGCCGGCGTCGAAGTCCTGCAGGGCTGTGGTGAGCGCGGTGCGGGTGGACTTGCGTGCCGCCTCGCTGACTCGCACCGCGTCGGTGGCCGAGTCCAGCGCGCTGTACAGGGCGAGCACCTCGGCGGGCAAGACCTGTGCCGCGCTGTCCGCGTTGTCCGCGTTCTGAATTCGGTAGACGAGCTGATCCGCGTTCATCCAGGCCGCAGGACTCGCCGGCCACACGTGCTCGGTGTCGACGCCGAGTAGTTCGAGGAGGTCGCGTCGTGCGTACGGGGCCAGGCGCGCCGCATCGTTGTGGGTTTCGGTAAGCGCGATGCGCAGGGTGGCGACTGCCGTCGCGTAGGCGCCCTCCGCTTTGCCGATCGCCTCTCCCGCATCCTTGTCCGCTTTGCGGGCCTCCCGCTGCCGCTGCTTGCACGCCTCGATCCGGGCATGCGCTTCCTCGAGTTGAGCATCGATGTGTTCGGCGCTGGCGCCGAGGCTCTCGCGAAGGGTGTCCAGCCGTTGGACCTGTGTTGCGAGACTCTCTTCGGCGATGGCCGCCTCCTCGGCGAACTCCTCCGCGTTGCCACGTGCTTCCGCGAGCCGCTCGTGCGTTTCCCGGGTGTGCTCGAGTTCCTTGAGATGCTCACGCCGACAGCGCAACACCAGCTCGCCCTGCTTCTCGAAATGCCGGATGGCTGCGGCCAGTGAGTCGATCTCGCGTGCCACGTGTGGAGTTCGGTGGGTGACGGCCGCCGTGCGCAGCTGCTTCTCTTTGGCCGACAGGTCGGCGATGGCCTGATCGAGATCACGATCCGCCGCCGCAGACGCCTCGGTGCGTGAGCGCAGCATCCCCGCATTCTCGGTCACCGATTTGAGTGCGCGGAGAATCGATGCGGTGCGGGGCAGTGACCGGCTGGTCGTGGTGACCTGCGCGGACAGCGCGACGGCCTCCGCCTCTGCGGTGTGGGCGTCGGTCAGCAGCGCCTCGGACTCGGCGATGGTCCGATCGAGTTCGGCGATGCGGGCCGCACGTCTGCGCGCACGTGCCGTCGCGCCGATATACTCCGCGTCGCTCTTGGCATGCGAACCCTGTTGTACGCCTTGCCTATACCCGCCTACGCCATCGACGGCGACCATTGTGCCGGACACCGAGGCGCTGTCGGGCACCCAGGCGATGGACTCGAGGACGGCCTGCACGCGATCGGCGGGGACGCCGGTGTCGGGCTCGACCTCGAGGACGTCGGCCAGGGTGGGACCGTCCGGGCGATCGCCCGTCGGTAGTGGCAGCAGAAATTGCTCGGACTCGGTGTCCGGCATCGGTCCGTCGCCGCCGAAGATCCACCCGTCGAGGAGGTTGGCGGCCTGTAACGCGGACTCGACGCCGGTCGCCGCTGCGGCCACCACGTTGTCGCGGAAGCGGACCAGACGCCACAGTGGTGCGCCGGGCAAATCCTTCCGCGACCCTGTTCGGGCCGCGAAGGGCGCCGGGGCGTCGTCGTGCTCGGCGGCAACCTGCGCACGGGTGGCCCGCAGGTCGCTGATTCGCTCGGTCAGTGTCGCAATGTCCGATTCGGCGCGCCGACGACGGAATTGGAGCGACTCGACGGCGCCGGCGGTATGGGCGGTGAGCACTTCGGCCAAGGTGGGTGCGTCGTCGTCACCGACTCGGTGCAGCGCGGCGTCGAGTGCGTCGAACAGCGATGCGGGCACTCCGAGGGAGGTGTAGAGCGGCGCATGTTCGACCCACCAGGACCGCAGGGCGACAGCGGTTTCGCTGCGTGCGACCTCGACAGCCGCTTCGGCTTCGAGGACCGCGGCCCTGGCCTGCTCGAGTTGCTCGCGACTGCGACGCGCTGCGGCGTCGGCGCGGGTTCGTTCGGTGGCGGCTTTCTCGACCGTGCTCAACGCAGCCCGCACGGCCCGCACGTCGCCGTCCCGCTCCTCGGCGTGCCCGTGCAGCGCAGCAGTCAGCTGGTCGGAGCGGGCACCGGCGGGCAGTGGGGTCCACGTGGTGCCGGCGTCCTCTGCAGCGACGTGCAGTTCGTCCTCGGCGCGCGCGAGCGCCTCCACCAGTTTCGCGACAGCGGCGTCGGCCCGTTCGGCTTCCTCGGTGCGCTGCGACAGCGTGGCCCGCGCTTTGGCCGCCTTGTCGACCTGTTGCTCGGTGGCCTTCTCGAGAGTGGCCACGGCTTGGGCGAGATCGTCGAGTTGTGTGCGTCCCTCATAGGCGGTGGAGCGCTTGAGGGCGTCGAGGTTTTCGGTCGCCTGATCCAGTGCCCGCTCGGCGTCGATGAAGCCCTGCTCGGCCGCTTCGCGTGCTTCCCGGCTGCGGGTCTGTTCGGCCGCAGTCTCCCGTAGTGCGGTAATCCCGTTCTCGACTGCGTCGAGTCGCCCGGCCAGCTGGTCGACGTCCGAACGCGCCTGCTGGCGCAGGTACTTGGTGTACACGCCGATGAACCGCTGGGTTGCCCCGTCCGCCGCGGCGAGGCCTTCGAGGGCACGTCCGACTTCTTCCATGTCGCTGAACGAGCGTGCAGCCTCGAGGACCAGTTGCTCGTCGAGGGGTCGCAGACCGTCGGTCAAGGCCTGGGATAATCCCTTCGGATCGAGGTTCTTGGCAAGCTGTGGACGCCGGAGGGTGAGGATCAGATTGATCAACTGGTCGTATCGCTCGGCGCCGAGGCCGAACATGCGTGCATCGATCGCAGCGCGATAGTCGACCGGCCGATCGGTCAGACAATCGGTTCCGACCTGCTCGCCCAACTGCTTCTTCGTCAACGGGCGATCGTCTGCGCCGAGCAGGGAGAAATCGACGCCGACGCGACCGTCGGCGACGAAATACCACCGGGTGACCTTGTCGTTGGACCTCGTCGCGCGCATGCCGATACCGACCGTCACGGCCTCGGGATCATCCTTCGGCCCTCGACAGAACTCCATCCACACATACGAATACGCGCTGTCCTGGCCACGGTAGAGAAGGTTCGACTTCATCGTCCGCTCCTCACCCGCAAATGGATTGAGGCGCCGCGGTTCGATGCGGCCGTCGAGAACGAACGGGAACAGGACTTCGAGCGCCTTGGTCTTGCCCGACCCGTTGGGTCCCCGCAACACCAATCGTCCGTCGGCGAAGGAGAACTCCTGGTCGCGGTAGTCCCAGAGGTTGATGATTCCGGCACGGGTGGGCCGGAAGCGCGCGCTGGTCATGCGAAGGTGTCCTTGCTGTCGTTCGAGGAATGGGGGAACAGATCGATCTCTGGGGTGCGGTCGCGAATGTTGACCACGACTCCGCGATACCGCGCCAGCGCCGGTAGTACGAGAATCCCGCCGGGAACGGCGGCGACCAGGCTGAGGCGGTCGAGCAGTGCGACTGCGGCACGTCCCAAACCCTCGGGATCTGCCTGCCACCCGGCAGCGAACGTCTTGCCGAATCGATCGACCAGTGACGCCATGGTCAGTCGAATCCGGCTGTCCTCGACGAACGGATACGCAACCGGTTCGGCGGCCGGCAGCGTCGCCGCGTTGTCGGGGGCATCTGTGGCCAGGCTGTCGAAAATTCCGGACAGGGGAACGGCACCGTCCAGCTGCTCGATCAGAGCTGTCGCCTGTCGGTCGGGCACCGGCAGCTGCACTGGTTCGGCCCCGTCGGGATCGAGCAGGTGATCCGCGAGCTCGCCCGCCAACAACAACGCGACCTGCGCGACGGTGCCGGTGCCCGGAAACCGAATGTCGGACAGACGTCCCGACGAGTCGATCATGGCGACGCCCTCACGCCGCCTTTCGGCGACCAGTCCGGTGAGAAGTTCGACATCGGCTGCCGTTCGAGGGAGGGCGAGCTGCAATTGTTCGTCCTCGTCGAGTTCGGCCGCGTAGACGACGGGACGCTCGATGAGGGCGCGTCGGACACGCCGAGCTACTTCCTTGGTGTCGACGGCGCGGTCGAACGCCGCGGGATCGGAGTCGCCGCCGCGCCCGGAAAGAAGTTCACGGACCGACCGGAGATGCTGGAGAGCGCGGGACGGCCGGAACAAGGCGATGACCACCGAGCGGTCGATGTCGTACAGCGCCTCACCCGCATCGGGATTGGCTGCCCAGCTACCCGCGTCACCGTCGGCCAGCGCTATCGCGCCCCGGGTCGCGAGCCAGCCGACTGCGTCGACGAAGGCGTCCCGGTCGGCGGCCCGCTCGGTGGCGAGTTCGATGCCCTCGACCTGCGCCGCGGAGGCGGCCACGTGGTCTGCAAGTTCGGAAAGGGTGATCTGATTGCCAGCCCGCCCCAGCGCGGCCAGTGCCAGTGCAAGGTACGCGTAGCGGTACCGGTCGAACGTTCGATCCGTCGCGGTCTTGGCCGGGGCCCCGGCGTCGAGTCGATCGGCAATGGTGAACAACCGCGCGGTGGTTTCGGTGACCTCGAGTCGATATCCGAACAGATCGAGCAGGTCATCGCGTAACTCGGTGGCCCACCGGCGGAGCAGCGGAAGCGCGATCCGATCCGGGTAGGTCTGTGTCACCAGATGATTGGACAGAATGATGCGGGCCGCCCGCTGGTAGGAGTCGAGCGCGAGCGGCGGTATCTCCCGTGCCCTCACTGGACCGTCACCCGCAGTCCGTCGAGGTGGAGCCGGCCGCGGGCCGTGTGTACCACCGTCGATTCCGAATGGGGAGTCAGCGTGAGTTTCACCCCGTTACCGGATCCGGACGCGCCGCCGACTTTCCCGCTCACGGGGACACGAGCCGTCAACGCAGCGTCGAGCAGGCTGAGAAGAACATCGGTTTCGGCGTTGTCGAGCACCCGTTCGTGCACTCCTCCCGACGCGAGCGATTTCGCCGCCGAGGCTCGGGCCCGCTGACCGGCCAGCTGCTCTTCTCGTAACCGTCTGATGCCGGCGTCGTTCCTCTGGACACGGGCGGGGGCGCCGGGGGATGGCGCACGTCCCGTCTCGGCGAGCGTGCGGGAGATCTCGACGGGCGGTGCCTCCCACCACGACCGCGAGTCGGGAATGATGTCGGCGTCCGGGTGCACCATGGACAGATGGCGGGGGCGGCCGAGGTCGAACACGGCGCGGAACAGTGCGTGCGCCGCTTCCTCGGAGGGAGTGGCAGCGAACCAACCGGCGAGGTGCCGCAGCTGGCTTTCCCGGCTGACGCCTCCCCGCCGCGTCTCGGTAACCCTGCGGAGGAGCGACAACACGGCGGCGATAGCGCTCATGGTCCCTTCGCGGAGTCGTTCCGACTCACTCGGCCCGGACTCCGGTGGCAGAAACCAGTGCGTGAGGCCGTTCCATCGTGCTCGCCAATCGGCTTCCCGCTCGGCGAGCGGCAAAAATACTCGCTCGTCGCTCATCGCGGCCCTCCGGAGGAGGTCGTCGATCCCGGTGTCCTCGACCTCTCTGATCGCTTCGGCCAGTTTCGGTGCGTAGCGGGACAAGTCGGAACTGAACTCGCGCATGTGGGTGAGGAGCGCATCTTTGTGGGACAGGAATGTTTCGGGCGTGATTTCGGTGGTGCGCACCAGATCGCCGAGTGTGAGATAGAAGTGAGCGGCACGGGTGGCCATGTCGGACAGCGTGGCGTCGAGGCGACTGAGCTTCCGGAAGATCACGTCGTTGTCGGCGGCCTTGTTGGCGGCAGCGAGTTCCTTCATGTCCGCCAGCAGTTCGGGCAGAGCGAGCCGGGAAAGTGAGGCGTCGTCGAGGCGGGCGGCGAGGACGTCCTCGACGGCCCGGAACACTTGGTAACCGGCCTGGCTGAACTGGTAGACGAAGTGCCGATTTCGGTACTCGGCGAGGCTGGCGGCCCGCGTTCCGTCGTAGCTGCGCTCGAGAACCTCCCATACGTGGAGTTGCTCGAGCAGGGGAGTGACCTCGGCAGCGGAGAGCTGCCCGGACACGTCGTCGGCGGCGATGCGGCCGAGGATGGTGGCCACTTCTGCGGCATGCAGGAGCACGACGTAATTGGCGCGGGCATGGTCGAATGCCCGGAGCACCCACAGATACTCGACGCGTTTCTCGGCGGTGGCGAAGGAGAACAGCTTCAACCGATCGTCGCGTACGAGGAGATCGGGGAGTGGCCCCTCGGGGCGGGACCACTCACGGGAGTTGCCTGATTCGCTCACCGGAACAGGTTATGCGGTCGTGTACCCCGCGGCCGAACGCCGTGCCGACCTGCGCCTTCATCTTTCGACGATGAATCGGGCCGGGACGGAAACACCGAATTTCGAGAACTAGCGATCCCGCGCGGGTAGGCGACAACAGCCGTCGCCGCCACCCAGCGCAAGTCCTGACCGAACACACCCAGTCCGTATGGCCTCTAGGCGGAGAGCCGGTCGGATGTCACAGGACGAACAGGACGAAGACGATGGCGACCAGCACGAGCGCTAAGCCGACTACCGCTGCGACCAGCCAGGAACTGCGGGTGTCGGAGTCGGCAATGGGCGCGTCCTGCGCGACGGCGCGCGGTTCCGGCGGTGTCGCGACCGCCGTTGCCCCCGTGGCACGCGCAGAGGAGGCACCTACTGCCGCGGCAGATGCGGGTTGTGTGGTGCGCGCCGCGGATCCTCTCGGCGTCTCGGCCGCTGCGGGCAGAGGCTCGCCGACAACGGCGTCGATCACCTCGGTGACGTCGTAGGAGGGCGGGAGGCCGATCGGGGTGACCCGGTGCGTCGTCGGATTGAAGCCCGCCGCGCGAATAGCGGCGCCGAGGGCGGCGGTCTGTTCAGGGCCGGGGCCGACCACACACCGCACGTCGAACTTCTCGCTCACCGAGGTCGCGAAGCCTCGAATCGCTGCTGCATCCCGCGCGATGAGCCCGTCACCGGTGACCACGACCGCGTCGAGGTTGCTCGGAAGCCATCCGAACGCACCCAGCGCGGTGGCGATCTGGGCGGAGGGCGTTCCCCCCGACGCGAAGCGGAAGGCCTTTCCCGCCTCGACTCCTGAACGGATCAACGCAACCGTCGCGCCCGTGTCGTCGACATGATAAATACCGACCAATTGTCCGGGACGTTCGGCAATTTCGGATTCGAACCAGGCGGCCGCGGCTTCGGCGTCCGATACCAAGGACAGGTACGACATGTCGGCGTAGTCCAGGGCGTCGCGGAGGGCGGCAACTGCAGTCGAGTCCCAGCGAGTGGGGTACGACGCCATGATGTCGGGAGCGCCGCCGGTTCGCCCACCGTGGTCGGGCAGTGGTTCACACTCCCGGAGCAGGCAGCGCATGGCGCCCGCGACCAGGTCTTCGGCCCGGTATCGGGTGCCGTCACCCAGTGCGACGCCGGCAGGATCACCGACCCGAGGAAGAAATCCTGACACGGTGTGCGTCCGACCGAGGGTCTGTGGTGCCGAACCACCGAGGATCGCGGTGCCGTCCGGGCACATGTGCAGGACGGTGTCCCTGACGATCACGACAGGATCCGGTGACCCCGGGTCGTTCGACGCGACCACCGCTGTGGACACGACACTGCCGATCCTGAGCCCGACTCCCATGGACATGCAAGTACCCCTATTCGTGTGCGAACGGATTGTGAATTCCGCCTGGCCGTTCCGACGCGCTCGTCGCGGCCACAAGATGTACATCCTGCTACTCGGAGGGGCCTGTGCCCGCCATCACGCGCGGCGTGGCGGCGGCGTGTCGCTCGTATCGACCGCTTTCCTCGATATTTGGGCGATCGCAGTCACGAAGGAGTGTGTGGGGCGAGCGGGGTTCGCCATTCGCTCTCGTGGTCGGCGAGCCAGCTGAGGAGATGCTCAGCCTCTTGGGGATGACGCCCGGTTCCGGCAAGTAGGTCGGCGAAGGCCTGCGTCGGGGCCACCAGGCGAACGTTCTCGCGGAACAGCGTGCGCTCGAACACGGCCGCTGACCGGGGAGTGGCGATGAGGACGTTGGCGCCTTCGTCGACGGGGCGCAAGTGGAGGGCCTTGGCGAGCGCCTCGCCGTGATCGGCATAGATCTGCACCTGGTGCGCCGGTGCGTAGTCAACGAACGCTGCCGCAGCGACCGAACCCGTAACTGCATACAGCTGATCTGCGTGCTTTGCGAGACCGGCGAGGAGGGAGGCGACGCCTTCGGGGGCGAAGTAACCGACAGTGGGGGAGTCCTTGAAACTGGCGTCGCTGCTCCAGGCACGCAACATGTGCTGCCACCGCACCCTCGTCACGGGTCCGCGGGGGAGTCGCTCCAGTAGATCGCGTTCTTCGAGCGTTTCGACGACTCGATAGGTGGCTCCCGTCGAGGCCCCGGAGAGCCGGACGAGTTGAGGGACGGTGAGTTGACCGGAGTGGTCGGCGAGCGCCCGCACCACGCGGGCGGCCGGGTCGCCGGTCAACTGGGCCGCGGGCCGGCCGGGACCGCGCCAGGGGTCGGCATCGGCACCACGATCACGTACCCAGATTGCCGGCCGGTCGGCAGACAGCGAGGTATTGCCCGTGGCGTCGGCGTAGGAGAGGCCACGCGCATCGAGTTGACGCCGAACCGGTTCGGAAAGATAACGCGCACAAACGAATCCGCGATCAGAATCGGAAAGGCTGTCTGCGAATCTGGCCGCGTCCCCCGCCAGCACACCGCGAGCGGGGATGACCGAGAAGGAGGCTACCTCGCCGTTCGGCGCACCCACGAGGAGGCGTTCCGGAGCGTCGGGGAGCGAGCGGGACTTACCGGACGTCAACGTCCAGCCGTGGGGGAGCGCTGCCTGGAGCGTCGCGATCGACCGGCGGTAGAGGTCGATGTCGCGCTCCGGCTTGGGAAATGGCACTTTTTGCTCGCGACCCGCGAATTCAGTGTTCTCCTGACCCGGCACGCCACAACAGTAACATCTGTCACAGACGGAACGCCCAGAAAGTCCGAATGGGGCCCGCGTTTCCGACGCAGCTGAGTGGTCAGTTTCGCAAGAACCTCACCACGCCACGTCGACGACCATCCGACAGCCACGGGGGAGTCGCCGATATATGCGGGATCTCGAGGACCGGGCTTCCCGAGGGGAGCGTCGAGCTTCATCGGGAAGGGGGCTTGGCGCGGTGAATTCGTCCGCGGGGGAGCACGCTTTACCGGCCGGCCTTTCGGTACCTGCTGGTGGGGAGCGTCTGTGCGCCTTTCTGGTCGTCCCAGCTACTAAGGCGCACGGGTGAAGCTAAATCTGTCCAGGACGGAATCCTAAAATTTGCCGAAAAGTCCAGCAACGCTGTCAGCCCCCTACCGACTGGCCGGGTCACCCCAACACCTCACCTCCCACTCGAACCACTCTCGCAACCGCCGAGGCATCGGCCGGGCCGAGCCGTACGTGTCGGGCTGGAAGGCCGCGCAATTCGGCATTTGGTCACCTGGGATAGCCTCGGCTTCACACGACGAGTTCGGGTGGCACGGTGAGCGGAATGCGGGCCGAAGCGAGGAGAGATCGACGATGAGTGAACGTACCCCCAGCCAATGGGAGGAACTCGCAGCCGCCGACCCGGCGCATTCCACGTGGTACGTGGAGCGGTTCCGGACGATGGCGGCCGAGGGAAAAGACATCTTCGGGGAGGCGCGGCTGGTCGACGCGATGCTCGGCCGTGGCGGCCGGGTTCTCGATGCCGGGTGCGGGCCGGGTCGCCTGGGTGGCTATCTGCACGAGGCCGGGCACGTCGTGGTCGGTGTCGATGTCGATCCGGTGCTGATTGCGGCTGCCGAGGAGGACTATCCCGGCCCGACCTGGCTGGTCGGTGATCTCGCCGAGTTGGATTTGCCGGGCCGCGGGGTGAAAGCGGACTTCGATGTCATCGTCTGTGCCGGGAACGTCATGACGTTCCTCGCGCCGTCCACGAGGGAAACGGTGTTGGCGGGGTTCGCTCGCCATCTCGGCCCCGCAGGCCGGGTGGTTGTGGGATTCGGTGCCGATCGCGGGTATGACTTCTCACAATTCCTGACCGACGCCGCGACTGCTGGTCTCGCCGTGGATCTGCGACTTTCGACGTGGGATTTGCGCCCGTTCACCGACGAGTCACAGTTTCTGGTGGCGGTGTTCTCGCGAGCAGGTGCCTAGACACTCAGGGTGAGAATCCCGTCCCGCACCGAGGCGGAGTAGGTACGTACCGACTCGACGCCCTCCGACGTGCAGGCTCCGGTGTCGAAGGAGAATGCGTACTGATGCAGCGGGCACATCACAACCGCGTCGTCGATCTGCCCGTCGGCGAGGGGGCCGCCCTTGTGAGGGCACACGGCGTCCATGGCGCGAACGGTGCCGTCCGACAGCAGGAATACGGCGACCTGCCGGCCCTGCACGACGTACGTGCGGCCCTCGCCGGGCGTGAGTTCGTGGACCGGGCCGAGTGCAATCTCCGATGCACCCTCGATGGTCGCGGTCATCGAACCGGCACCTGGGGGAGCGGGAGGAGAGGAAGCGACGGCGCGAACTGTGCCGGTGATTTCGGTGCGCTGCGTTCCTTCCATGGATCTCGGTAGCCGTCGACTGCCGTCTGCATGCGCTGATCCAACCCTGCCACGATGCCCTCCTCGTCTCGGACCAATACAGCCTGAAGGTGCTCGAGTCCGACTCTCGGCACGAAGTCGTAGGTGCGCTCGAGCCATTTCGCGTTCTCGCGGTAGTACTGGATGAACCGTCCGCCCAGTTCCACTACGGCTTCGGGTGATTCGACGGTTGCCAAGAGATCACCCTTGCGCACGTGGGCGCCCGCTGCGCCACCGACATAAATTTCCCAGCGGCCGTCGCCCACGGCGACGACACCGAAGTCTTTGCACAACGCCTCGGAGCAGTTGCGCGGGCAGCCGGCCACAGCCAGTTTCAGTTTTGCCGGCGTTTCCAGGCCTTGGAAGCGTTCTTCGATCGCAATGCCGAGACTCGTCGAATCGCCCAGGCCGTACCGGCAGAAGTCGGTACCGACACAGGTTTTCACCGTGCGCATGCTCTTCCCGTAGGCGAAACCGGAGGGCATGTCCAGATCACCCCACACCTTGGGGAGGTCTTCCTTCTTGATGCCCAGCAGGTCGATACGCTGTCCGCCCGTCACTTTCACGAGTGGCACGCCGTATTTGTCGGCTACATCAGCGATCTTGCGGAGCTGATCCGGGGTGGTGACACCGCCTTTCATCTGTGGCACCACCGAGAAGGTGCCGTCACGCTGAATGTTCGCGTGCACCCGGTCGTTGATGAACAAGGCGCCGCGTTCGTCCACCCAGTCCGGACCCCAGACGGTCCGCAACAGCGAAGCCAACGGCATCTTCGCCGCCGCGTCCTCCTTGCCGTCGGTCGCGAGTTCTGCGAACACCTGCGACACGGCCCGCAGGTCGCGTTCGCGGATCGTAGCGATCAAGTCGGGCTTGGACATCGGGATGCAGGGCACATACCAGTCGGCGGCCGGGTCGACCTCCAGTTCACCACCCGCTGCGGCCGCCACGATGTCGGCGACGAGTCCCTTGCAGGACCCGCAGCCCTTACCTGCCCGCGTCTGCGCGCACACTGCGGACAGTGTTGTGGCCCCGGAATGCACACACGCGACCAGATCGCCCTTGCTGACTCCGTTGCAGTTACACACCTGCAGGTCGTCGGGCAGATCCGCGGCACTGGCCGCGACGCTGGGTGTGCCGAGGTCGAAGAGCATACTGATGCGTTCTTCGGGTAGCGGGACCTTCCCGTCGAATGCCTGAGTGAGGTAGCCGGCCTTGCTGATGTCGCCCATGAGGGTGGCGCCGATCAACTTTCCGTCGCGGACGACGAGGCTCTTGTAGGTGCCGCTGCGGGGTTCGTAGTACTGGACGAATTCGTCGTCGGCGGTTTCCGGACCTTTGACACCCATTGCCGCCACGTCGACGCCCGCCACCTTCAGTTGGGTGGTTGTGCGCGAACCGACATATGCGGCTTCGGGATTGGTACCGGTGAGGACCTCAGCGAGAATGACGGACTGCTCCCACACCGGGGCGACGAGACCGTATGTTTCGCCGCGGTGCTGTGCGCACTCGCCGACGGCATACACCGAACCCTCGTCCTCACACCGCATCTGGTCATCGACCACGATGCCCCGCTCGACCACCAGCCCGGCAGCCCGCGCCATTTCGACGTTGGGCCGAATACCGGCGGTGACCACGACCATGTCGGCGTCCAAAGTGCTGCCGTCGACGAACGAGACACCCGTGACGCGTCCCGCATCGTCGCGCAGAACCGCGGTGGTCCGCATCGAGGTATGGACCCCGACACCGAGTTTCTCGATCTCGGAGCGGAGCATGCTGCCGCCGCGCTCGTCGAGTTGCTGATTCATGAGGTGGCCGGGGGAGTGCACCACGTTGACCTCGAGGCCCTGGGTGCGGAGCCCGTAGGCAGCCTCGAGTCCGAGGAGTCCGCCACCGATGACGACGGCGGACACGTCGTCGTGGGCCTGCGCCATCTGCAGCATGCCGTTGGTGTCGGCGATGTTTCGGAATCCGAACACACCGCGGGCGAGCCGTCCGTCGGTTTCCCGGAGACCGTCCATGTTGGGGAAGAACGTGTTGCTTCCGGTGGCGATGATCAACACGTCGTAGTCGACGACGCGGCCACTCTCACACGTGACGGTCTTCGCGAAGCGGTCGAGGGCAACCGCCCGATCGCCGGCGTGGAGGGTGACGCCGTTCGCGGTGTACCAACCCATCGGGTTGAGGATCAGGTCCTCGTCGTCGACCGCCGCCTCGCCGGACAAGACGTGCGAAAGCATGATGCGGTTGTAGTTGCCGTAAGGCTCGTCGCCGATCATGGTGATCTCGAATCGCTCGCGGCCGCCGCGGTTGATGATCTCCTCGACGGTGCGCGCGCCGGCCATACCGTTTCCGACGACCAGCAGCTTGCTCGAACTCGGTGTGTTGACCATAGGACGAGGCTCCGCCCCCGCCGTGTCGTAACGGCTGCGCGGAAGTTAAATGGGAATCAGGAACATCTCACAGGGTTCGCGGAAGTTGCGTCAGACGGAAGAGTTGTCGCCCGGCATGAGCAGGGGAGCCGCCACCGCGAGCAGCACGGCCGGAAGTAGAAACCCCGCTGCCGGGGAGATCGCATAGACGGGAGTGAGAGTAATGGGTGCCAGCGCATTGCCCGTGAACCTCAATGCCTGAACCACCGATACCGCCCCACCCCGATTCGGTCCGGAAGACCCGAGAACTGCAGCGTTGACGCCGACCAGGATGAACTGGCCCGCAGCTCCGGCCGCGAACCAGGCCACGGCCACGACGGCGAGGAGTGAGACGGTGCCCGCGGCGGTGATGAGCACGGCACCGGCAATGGCACCGATCACGACGGCCGTCCGTGCGCCGATCCTGTCGATCACTCCGCCGACGAGGCGCGCAGTGAGGATTCCGGCCACTCCGAAGCCGGTGAGCAGGAGGCCCCGCTGGGTCGGGCTCAGGCCGAAGACGTCCTCGGCACGGAACGCCACCAGAAAGCTGAGTCCCCCCAAGGCGCCCCAGCCGAGTAGTGCCACAACACCCATTCGCAGTACCGGCAGTGTCAGCGCGTCGCGCAGGCGTGGACGCGCGGCCCCCGGCTCGTCGCGCGCAGCGTCCGGTATTCCGATGAGGCCGAAGGCCGCGGCGACGAGGGCGATGACGAGGAACGACAGCCGCCAGTCGATCTCGGCGGCCAGTCCGCCGACGAGCGGAGCACTCGACTGACCTGCAGCTTGGAACGCGCCGAAGATCCCGAGTGCACGTCCGAGACGCTTCTTCGGCGTGGAGGCAGCGAGCGCAGCCAGCAGCAGGGGCGTGGTGAACGAGTTGGAGCATCCCTGCAACACCCGCGCGCCGAGAAACAACGGCAGCGTGGGGGCGAGGAAGCACGCGAGCGACGACACCAGGTAGACGGCGTAGGCGGCCCGCACGGTGCGAGTGCGACCCCAGCGTGCCCCCAGTGTTCCCGACACGAGCATCACGAGCGCGAAGGGCAGCAGGTACGCCGTCAGGGAACTGGCGGCGGCTGCGGCGCCCACGCCCAGGTCGTCGCCGATCTCGGGGAGGATCGAGACGACGACGCCGCCGCCGAAGGGTCCGAGGAAGCCACCACCGTAGAGGGCGAGGCGTTGCAGTGCAGAACGAAGCGACTCGGGGGAGCGCTCCGTCACAGCCCGAAGCTGCCGGGCCCACGCCGGCGGAGGTACCGCTCGAACTCGGCCGCCAATGCGTCACCGTCGATCTTCGAGATCGCCTCGGAAATGTCGGTCTCGGCGTCGCCGCGTTCCTCGAGCGAGCGGACGTAGTCGCCGATCTCTTCGTCGTCGGCGGTCATCTCCGTGACGGCTTCCTGCCAGTCGTCGGCTTGGCTCGGCAGCTCACCGAGCGGAACCTCGATGTCGAGAACATCCTCGACGCGTTGGAGCAAAGCGATGGTGGCCTTCGGGTTCGGTGGCTGCGACACGTAATGGGGCACGGCCGCCCAGAACGACACCGCGGGCACACCGGCCCGGACGCAGGCGTCCTGCAGCACCCCGGTGATGCCGGTAGGCCCCTCGTACCGCGTCTGCTCGAGCTTGAACCGCTCGGCGGCCTCACTGCTGTACGCGCTGCCGGTGACAGGGACCGGCCGGGTGTGCGGCGTATCCGCGAGGAGTGCACCCAGGATGACGACGGTGCTGATCTCGAGTTGGTCGATCAGCTCGAGGAGGTCCTCGCAGAAGCTGCGCCAGCGCATGTTGGGTTCGATACCGCGAAGAAGGACGACGTCACGCTCACTGCCGGGTGGAGAGCACACGGACAGGCGGGTGGCCGGCCACACGATCTCCCGGGTGACGCCGTCTACCTGCCGGACGGTGGGGCGATTGACCTGGTAGTCGTAGTATTCCTCGGAATCCAGCTCGGCCAGCGGCTGGGCGTCCCAGGTCAACTCCAGGTGTTCGACGGCCCCGCTCGCGGCGTCGCCGGCGTCGTTCCATCCTTCGAAGGCGGCGACCATGACAGGGTCACGCAGCACGGGAACGCCGTTGTCTTCGGCGCCGGTATCCGCGGCGTCGAAGGCGTCGTCGTCGCGGCCCGCGGGCGTGACAGGGATTTCACTGGAACTCACCCACCCAGCCTACGGCCAGCATCCGCCCCCGCGCCCATTAGTCTGGACGGCATGTCTGCGCCATTTCACTCTGCCCTGCTCGATGCGTTGAACCAGCGCGTTGTCATCGGCGACGGCGCCATGGGCACCATGTTGCAGGCCGCAGATCTCACCTTGGACGACTTCCTGGGCCTCGAGGGCTGCAACGAAATTCTCAATCACACCCGCCCCGACGTGCTGAAAGACATCCATCGCGCGTACTTCGAGGCCGGGGCCGACGCCGTCGAAACCAACACGTTCGGCTGCAACCTGCCCAACCTGGCGGACTACGACATCCAGGACCGGATCCGCGAACTGGCCGAGAAAGGTACTCGGCTGGCACGTGAGGTCGCCGACGAGATGGGGCCGGGGCGCGACGGCATGGGCCGGTTCGTGCTGGGGTCGATGGGCCCGGGCACCAAGCTGCCGACACTCGGTCACGCATCGTTCGCGAGCCTGCGGGACGCGTACGCCGAGGCGGCGATGGGAATGATCGACGGGGGCGCCGATGCGATCCTCGTCGAGACGTGCCAGGACCTTCTGCAGGTGAAAGCCGCGATCCTCGGCAGTCGCATGGCGATGGACAAGCTCGGGTCCCGGCTGCCGATCATGACGCACGTCACCGTGGAGACCACCGGAACGATGCTTCTCGGCAGTGAGATCGGTGCCGCGCTGACCGCCCTCGAACCGCTCGGGATCGACATGATCGGACTCAACTGCGCTACCGGCCCGGCCGAGATGAGCGAGCACCTTCGGCACCTGTCGAAGTACTCGACGCTGCCGGTGTCGGTCATGCCCAACGCCGGTCTGCCGACGCTGGGGGCCAATGGCGCCGAGTACCCGCTCACGGCGGAGGAACTGGCGGAGGCGCTCAGTGGGTTCGTCAGCGAGTACGGGCTCGCGCTGGTGGGTGGTTGCTGCGGCACAACCCCGGAGCACATCCGGCAGGTGGCCGAGGCGGTGCGCCTGGTCGAGAAGGCCGAGCGTAACCCGGTGCGTGAGTCGGGGACGTCCTCGCTCTACACCGCGGTGCCGTTCCAGCAGGATGCGAGCATCCTGATGATCGGCGAGCGCACGAACTCCAACGGATCGAAGGCGTTCCGTGAGGCGATGATCGCCGAGGACTACCAGAAGTGCCTCGACATCGCCAAGGACCAGACCCGCGACGGCGCCCACATGCTGGACCTCAACGTCGACTACGTCGGCCGCGACGGTGCCGCAGACATGGCCGCTCTGGCGAGCCGGTTCGCGACGGCGTCGACGTTGCCGATCATGCTGGACTCCACCGAGCCCGCAGTGCTGCAGGCGGGCCTCGAGCATCTCGGTGGTCGGTGCGCCGTCAACTCGGTGAACTACGAGGACGGCGACGGGCCGGATTCGCGGTTCCAGAAGATCATGCGGCTGGTGAAGGAACATGGCGCCGCCGTGGTGGCCCTGACCATCGACGAGGAGGGTCAGGCGCGTACCGCGGAGCACAAAGTCCGGATCGCCGAGCGACTCCTCGAGGACATCACCACCAACTGGGGTCTCGACGAGTCCGACATCATCATCGACGCGCTCACGTTCCCGATCTCCACCGGTCAGGAGGAGGTGCGCCGGGACGGCATCGAGACCATCGAAGCGATCCGGGAGCTGAAGAAGCGGCACCCTGAGGTGCACTTCACCCTCGGTGTGTCGAACATCTCGTTCGGTCTCAATCCGGCCGCGCGGCAGGTGCTCAACTCGGTATTCCTGCACGAGTGCACCGAGGCCGGTCTCGACACGGCGATCGTCCACGCGTCCAAGATCTTGCCGATGGCCCGCATCCCCGACGAGCAGCGAGAAACTGCCCTCGACCTGGTCTACGACCGTCGCAGCGAGGGTTACGACCCACTGCAGAAGCTGATGCAACTCTTCGAGGGTGTCTCGGCGGCGTCGGCGCGTGAATCGCGCGCCCAGGAACTTGCTGCCCTGCCGCTGTTCGAACGACTCGAGCGACGCATCGTGGACGGGGAGCGCAACGGCCTCGACGAGGACCTCACCGAGGCCATGACGCAGAAGCCGCCGCTCGAGATCATCAACGAGACGCTGCTCTCGGGCATGAAGACCGTCGGCGAACTCTTCGGCTCCGGTCAGATGCAGCTGCCGTTCGTCCTCCAGTCCGCCGAGGTGATGAAGGCGGCGGTGGCGTACCTCGAACCACACATGGAGGCCACCGACGAGGACGGCAAGGGTCGCATCGTCATCGCCACTGTGAAGGGCGACGTCCACGACATCGGCAAGAACCTGGTCGACATCATCCTGAGCAACAACGGATACGACGTCGTGAACCTGGGCATCAAGCAGCCGATCGCTACCATTCTCGATGCCGCGATCGAGCAGCGGGCCGATGTGATCGGCATGTCCGGTCTGCTCGTGAAGTCGACCGTGGTGATGAAGGACAATCTGCAGGAGCTCAACGCCAAGGGCGTCGCGGAGAAGTTCCCTGTGCTGCTCGGGGGAGCGGCCCTTACCCGGTCTTATGTGGAGAACGACCTCGCCGAGGTGTACGAGGGTGAGGTCAGTTACGCGCGGGACGCTTTCGAGGGCCTGCACCGGATGGACGAGATCATGGCCGTCAAGCGCGGCGGTGGACCCGATCCGGACAGCCCGGAGGCGATCGCGGCCCGCGAGAAGGCGGCGGAGCGCAAAGCCCGCCACGAACGATCGAAAAGGATCGCCGAGAAACGCAAGGCCGCCGAAACGCCGATCGAGGTGCCCGAGCGGTCCGACGTGGCCACCGACATCGACGTCCCGAATCCGCCCTTCTGGGGTAACCGGATCGTCAAGGGCGTCTCGCTGTCCGACTATTCGGGACTCCTCGACGAGCGTGCCCTGTTCCTCGGACAGTGGGGCCTGCGCGGACAGCGGTCCGGCGACGGTCCTACCTATGAGGAGCTGGTGGAGACCGAAGGTCGCCCACGACTGCGGTATTGGCTCGATCGCCTGAGCACGGAGGGCATCCTCGCGCACGCCGCGGTGGTGTACGGGTACTTCCCGGCCGTGTCCGAGGGTGACGACGTGGTTGTGCTCACCGAACCGAAGCCCGATGCGGACGAGCGTTTCCGGTTCACGTTCCCCCGTCAGCACCGTGACCGCTTTCTCTGCGTTGCCGACTTCGTCCGCTCGCGGACCGAAGCGAAGGAAACCGGGCAGGTCGACGTGTTCCCGATGCAGTTGGTCACCATGGGGCAGCCCATTGCGGACTTCGCGAACGAGCTGTTCGCCGCAAACGCGTATCGCGACTACCTCGAGGTGCACGGCATCGGTGTGCAGTTGACGGAATCGTTGGCCGAGTACTGGCATCGCCGCGTGCGGGAGGAACTGGTGCTGCCCGGCGGACACAATGTGGCGGAACAGGACCCGTCGGAGGTGTCCGGATTCTTCGACCTGGCATATCGCGGTGCCCGCTACTCGTTCGGCTACGGCGCGTGCCCCAACCTGGAAGACAGGGCCAAGATGGTAGCTCTGCTCGAGCCCGAGCGGATCGGTGTGAAGTTGTCCGAGGAGTTGCAGTTGCATCCGGAACAGTCCACGGATGCGTTCGTTCTGCACCATCCCGAGGCGAAGTACTTCAATGTCTGAGGCGGGCAACGAACTCGCAGGTGTTCTGTGGGACATGGACGGAACGCTGCTCGACTCGGAGAAGATGTGGGACGTCGCGGTGCGGGAGTTGTCGCTGCACCTCGGCGGTCCCATGACCGAGGAGACACGGCTGAAGACGATCGGTGCATCCAGTGCCGATGCTCTCGGCGTCATCTTCGACGCTCTCGGCCTCGAGCAGGACCCGGTTTCGCTCGCTGAGGCCAAGGAGTGGATGTTCACTCGCGTCGAAGAGTTGTTCGCCGACGGCATCCCGTGGCGTCCCGGCGCACTGCGGGCATTGCAGGCGGTGCGTGAACACGGCCTGAGTACAGCCCTGGTGACCAACACCGAGCGTCGTCTCACCGAGCGCGCACTCGACACCCTCGGGCGTCAGCACTTCGACCATTCGGTGTGTGGTGACGAGGTGCCGTTCGGTAAGCCGCACCCCGGCCCGTATCTGCGAGGTGCGGAACTGCTGGGGCTGGACCCTGCTCAGTGCCTCGCCATCGAGGACTCTCCCACCGGTGCCGCGTCGGCGCAGGCCGCCGGATGCGTCGTGCTCGTCATACCCTGCGAGGTCGTCGTACCGCAGGGGCCGGGAAGAGTGTTCCGGGACAGTCTCGAAGGGCTCACGGGGGTAGAACTCGGCGCACTGTGGTCGCAGCCGCAAGCGCAGCTGAGCGGCCTGCAGCTTTAGGTATCCTGGTTTCCCGTGGCTGTGCCGAAGATTGTGCTGTTCTATGTGTTCACACCGCTCGCCGACCCGGACGCGATCCGGCTGTGGCAGCACACCCTCGCCGAGGCCAACGGTCTCACCGGCCGAATCCTGATCTCCGAGCACGGCATCAACGCCACGGTGGGCGGCGACATTCGGGATGTCAAGAGGTATGTCAAGGGCACCCGGAGTTACGCTCCCTTCCGCGACGCCGACATCAAATGGTCCGATGGGCGCGGCGCCGACTTTCCCCGGCTCAGCGTCCGGGTACGGCCCGAGATCGTGTCCTTCGGTGCGCCCGACGAGCTGAAAGTCGACACGACCGGGGTGGTGGGCGGCGGCACCCACCTGGCGCCACACGAGGTGCACGAATTGGTGGAGGGTAGGGGCGAGGACGTCGTGTTCTTCGACGGCCGCAACGCCTTCGAGGCGGAGATCGGCCGATTCCGGGGGGCCGTCGTCCCCGATGTGTCGACGACCCGGGACTTTGTCCACGAACTCGACAGCGGCAAGTACGACCACCTCAAGAACAAGGCGGTGGTGACGTACTGCACGGGCGGGGTGCGCTGTGAGGTGCTGTCGTCGCTGATGCGCTCGCGCGGTTTCGGGGAGGTGTATCAACTCGACGGCGGCATCGTCCGGTACGGCGAAGCCTTCGGTGACAGCGGTCTGTGGGAAGGGTCGCTGTATGTCTTCGACAAGCGGATGTCCGTGAACTTCAGCGAGCGGGCGAGCGTCCTGGGAACCTGCACCGTATGCGGGGATCCCACGTCCCGTTACGAGAATCTGCCCGAGAATCAGGGGCGTGCGCTTGCCTTGGTGTGTGAGGGCTGCACCGCCGACAGTCGGGTCGGCTGACGTGGCCGGCGCCCCTCTGCCCATTCGTAACGGCCTCGGCCCGGACCGCGTCCGGATGCCCGCCGACCTCGACACGAAGACCGTTGCCGACTTCCTGCTGCGGACCTACCCGGACGACAGTGCGCACTGGCTCACGCTGATCGACAGTGGTGGTGTGGTCGACGAACACGGGCGGGTGGTCGATCGCCGAACGCGGTATTCGCCCACGCGGTTCGTGTATTTCTACCGTGATCCTGCCCCCGAGATCCCGGTGCCGTTCGACATCGACATCCTCCACCACGACGACCGGCTCGTCGTGGTCGACAAACCGCACTTTCTCGCGACCATCCCGCGTGGCGCCCACATCACCGAAACTGCGGTCGTGCGACTGCGTAAGGCGCTCGATCTCCCCGAACTGACGCCGGCGCACCGGCTCGACCGGATGACGGCGGGTGTGCTCGTGTTCCTCGTCCGGCGTGAGGATCGTCGACCGTATCAGGAGTTGTTCGTCTCCCGGCAGGTGACGAAAGAGTATGAGGCGCTTGCCGGTACCGCTTCGGCGTTGACCTTTCCGCGCACCGTTCGCAGCCGCATCGTGAAGGAACACGGGGTGATGACGGCAACGGAGGAACCGGGGGAGCCGAACAGTGAAACCGTGATCGACCTGCTCGAGTCGAGGAATGGTCGCGGACGTTACCGCCTGCTGCCCAGGACGGGTCGCACGCACCAGCTGCGGTTGCACATGTCGTCGCTGGGATTGCCGATCGAGGGCGACAACTACTACCCGACCTTCCGCCGCTCGGTGCCCGGCGACTTCTCTTCGCCCCTGCAGTTGCTCGCGCGGGCCATCGAGTTCATCGACCCGGTGTCGGGTGGGGTCCGCCGGTTCGAGAGTCGCCGCACTCTCGGGTGGTGACCGGTTCCGAGGGGACCGCGGTGGCGTGAAACAATGGGTCCTCGTGAAGACCTTCGAATCCCTGTTCGCCGAGCTGACTGAACGCGCCGCCACCCGTCCCGAGGGCTCCGGCACCGTTGCCGCCCTGGACGCCGGCGTCCATTCGCAGGGAAAGAAGATCCTCGAAGAGGCCGGTGAGGTATGGATTGCCGCCGAGCACGAGAGCGACGACGCGCTCTCCGAGGAAATCTCCCAGCTGCTCTACTGGGTTCAGGTGCTGATGGTGGGTAAGGGGCTGAAACTCGAGGACGTCTACCGACATCTGTGATCGGTCGATCGAGCCTTCCCTCACCCCGCGTCTTCTCCGAAAGGACCCCTCTCATGCTGCGCGTTGCAGTCCCGAACAAGGGCTCGCTGTCCGAGTCCGCCGCCGAAATCCTCAGCGAAGCCGGTTACCGGCGCCGCACCGACTCCCGCGATCTGACCGTTCTCGACCCGTCGAACCAGGTCGAATTCTTCTTCCTGCGGCCCAAGGACATCGCGATCTACGTCGGTTCGGGTGAACTCGACCTCGGGATCACCGGCCGCGACCTCGCCCGCGATTCGGGCGCCCCTGTCTCCGAACGGCTCTCACTCGGCTTCGGCCGGTCCACCTTCCGGTACGCCGCCCCTGCCGGGAAGGATTGGTCCGTGGAGGACCTCGCGGGGCTGCGGATCGCCACGTCCTACCCCAACCTGGTGCGCGACGATCTGTCGGCCCGCGGCATCGAGGCCTCGGTGATCCGCCTCGACGGCGCGGTCGAGATCTCGATTCAGCTCGGTGTCGCGGACGCGATCGCCGACGTGGTGGGGTCGGGACGCACACTGCGCCAGCACAACCTGGTGGCCTTCGGGGACACCCTCTGCGACTCCGAGGGTGTGCTCATCGAACGCGCGGGTTCGCCCGCCGACAATTCGGCCCGCAACCAGTTGGTGGAGCGGGTGCGGGGCATCGTGTTCGCGCAGCAGAACCTCATGCTCGATTACGACTGCCCCAAGACGATCCTCGACGACGCGTTGAAGATCACCCCGGGTCTGGAATCCCCGACACTGTCCCCGCTGGCCGACGAGAACTGGGTGGCAGTGCGGGCGATGGTGCCGATCAAGGGGCACAACGGTGTGATGGACGAGCTCGCCGAACTCGGTGCCAAGGCGATTCTGGCCTCGAACATCCGGTCGTGCCGGGCTCTGTGAGTCCGCGTTCCGCTTCGGTCCGCGCTCGTTCCGAACTCAGGGGCGGGCGCGGACCTGTACGGATTGGGTGATGCGCCCGACCGCACCGGCGTGGTCGTAGAGCACGCCCGCGCACATACCCACCCCGTCGGGGCCGGTCGAGGTTTCCGCGCTGACGCCAACCCAGCTCCCCGACGGCACCCGGAACACGTGCACCGTGAGGTCCGTGTTCAGGAACGTCCACTGCGTCGGGTCGAGTTTGGATCCGACGCCGTTGGCGATATCGGCCACGGAGAACAACCGCTCGAGCGGAGTCATCTGCTCGCCCCGGACGAGGGCGGGTTTCGGCCTCGCCCACATCGCGGCGGGACCTTCGCCGCCGATCTCGGTGATCCACCGGTAGTCGAGGGTGTCGAGGTAACCCGATGCCGGGAAACGCCACACGGCACCGTCGCGGCCTGCTTCCGGCGGTGGGAGAGGCGTGTCGGCGGTGTGCACCGTGGCGGCGGTATCAACGGTCTCCATTCGCCACCCGGTAGCCCTGGCCACCGCGCGCGATCGGCCGGCGGTATCGGTGCTCCACAATTCCGCGACCACCAACTCCACCCGCCGCCCGGGACGCTGTACCCAGGAGCGGACCTCGAGTTCGGCGATCGGGATGGGGCCGAGGATGTCGACGGCGACCCGGGTGACCCGCACGTCGTTTCGGGCGTCGCAGCGCTCGAGCGCGCGAAGGAGGAGGGCGGACGGGGGCGCGCCGTGTTGCATGGTGTCGGCCCACACGCTGACGGTCAGGTCGGTACTCGCGAACCGCTCGATGGTGACCTTCCGATCCGGATCGGTCGCTGCAGCGCTCAGCGATTCCGAACCGACCGGAACGTAGTAGGACTCCGCACTCATTCGACGATCTCCTCGAATCCAGGTGTCTCCTCGGCCGGCCCCTCGGGCCATCCCGGATAGGGCGGCGGTGTTCCGCCGAACGACGGGCACAGGGCCTTGTGATCACACCAGTCGCACAGTCGGCTGGGCTTGGGGCGGAAGTCCCCGGTCGCACCCGCTGTCAGAATCGCTTTCCAAATGGCCGATAGCGTGCGTTCGAATCGCAGCAGTTCGTCCTCGTCGGGCGCGTAGGTGAGCACGATGCCGGAGGCCAGGTACAGCAGGCGCAACTGGGCGGGCACGATCCCCCGGGTCCGGAGCAGCACCAGGGCGTAGAACTTCATCTGGAACAGGGCCTTGGACTCGCTCATTTCCCGCGGGGCGCGACCCGTCTTGTAGTCGACCACCCGCACCTCGCCGGTGGGCGCGACGTCGATGCGGTCGACGAAGCCGCGCAGCAACACCCCGTCGGCAAGTTCGGTCTCCACCCGCAGCTCACACGACTCGGCCTCGAACCGCGTCGGATCTTCCAGACCGTAGTAGGCGGTGACCAGGGAGCGGGCCTCGTCGAGGAACCCTTCACGCTCCTCGGCGGGTACCAATTCGACCAGTTCGGGGGTCTCGGCGAGCATCCGTTCCCACGAGGGATGGACGAGGTCGACGGCGCGCTCGGGCACACGCTCGGCGGCGGGTAACCCGAACAGGGTTTCCAGCGCCGCATGCACCACAGTGCCCTTCACCTGCGCCCGCGAGGGCGCCTCGGGGAGTCGGTCGACGGCCCGGAACCGGTAGAGCAACGGGCACTGCTTGAAGTCACCGGCCCGGGAGGGGGAGAGCGCGGGGCGTCTGCGGGTTGCCGTTCCCGCTCCGAGCTGTACTGGGGAACCCTTCGTCTGTGATGGGGGACCCTCTGTCACAGGGGCTGCCGACTCTGAGATGCTCACACCTGGCAGGGTAGGCGCCTGGTCCGACAGTCTCGTCGCGGCCGCCGGCGAGTACGACGGCCGGAACGAACAGGCTGAGGAGTCGTTGACACATGGTAGGACGCGAAACGCGACCGAGCGGACCGTTTCGGGTGGGCGATCGCGTCCAGCTGACCGACGCCAAGGGCCGGCATTACACGGTCAACCTGGAGGCGGGCAAGGAGTTCCACACCCACCGCGGCGGCATCCTGCACGACGACCTGATCGGCACCGACGAGGGCAGTGTCGTCAAGTCCACCAACGGCACCCCCTACCTGGCGTTGCGGCCGCTGCTGGTCGACTACATCCTGTCGATGCCGCGCGGCGCTCAGGTGATCTACCCGAAGGACGCAGCGCAGATCGTGCACGAGGGTGACGTGTTCCCCGGTGCGCGGGTGCTCGAGGCGGGCGCCGGATCCGGGGCACTGACCTGCTCTCTTCTCCGCGCGGTGGGACCGCAGGGTCGGGTCATCTCCTACGAGGTGCGGGACGACCACGCCGAGCACGCGGTGCGCAACGTCGAAACCTTCTTCGGGGAACGACCGGACAACTGGGATCTGACCATCGCCGATGTCGCCGAGTTCGACGCAGAGGCGGCCGGCGGACAGGTGGATCGGGTCGTTCTCGACATGCTGGCGCCGTGGGACGCCCTGACCGCCGTGTCGAAGGCGCTGGTTCCGGGCGGCGTTCTCATCGTCTACGTCGCTACTGTGACGCAACTCTCGAAAGTCGTCGAGGCGATGCGCGAACAGGAGTGCTGGACCGAGCCCCGGTCGTGGGAGTCGATCGTGCGGGGCTGGCACGTGGTCGGCCTGGCGGTGCGCCCCGAGCACCGGATGCAGGGCCACACCGCGTTCCTCGTCAGTGCCCGGCGCCTCGCCGAGGGCACCGTCACCCCCAAGCCGCAGCGCAGGTCCGGCAAGGGCTGACCGACGAAAGCGGCGGCGCCCGAAAGGACGCAGCCGCGGAAACGGTCTCGCAGGTCTGTTCTAGCTGCATCCGGTGCGGGCCATGCCCAGCAACGCGCAGGTGCTCTCGTCCGACACCTTCCAGGTGCCGTCGACGTTCTCCCATGTCCACGGAGTGGGAGCGGCGGTGCCGTGCGGGCTCGTCACCGCCACCTTCGCGGTGGCAATATCACCGTCTACCTGCACGTCCGTGACAGTGAACGACACCGGGTAGTTGGCGGTGGCGGCGGTCATGGCCTCGATGTTGGAGCGGCGCTCGTCACCCTCGACCACCACGGCGGTCTTCTCGTCCACGGGGCGTGCGGGGTCGACGAGAACCTGCAGCGTGGTGAGCAGTTCGTCCGAGCTGGGCGCGGCGACGGAGTCCTCGACCGAGGTCGCTGCCGCGGCCGTGGTGGCGGTGGCCGGTGTGGTGTCCGCGGTGTCGTCGGACGAGCACGACGCCAGGCCGAGCGCGAGGGCGACGGCGCCGGCGGCGACCGCTGTCCTGCCGACGAGGGAAGTGCCGATCAGCGATGTGCGGATTATCACGACGAGCCCTTTCGTTACACAGAAGAGAGAGACACTGCTCAGCAGGTAGGCAAGGCTAACATGATGGAACTGGAGGTTCGGGTCTCTCGTTGGCCGATTCGCAATCGGCAGATTCCGTGTCACGGCGCAGAATTCGGGCGGTGCCGGTAGCGTTGATAGATCTTCATTGGGAGGAGACGCACATGAGCTCGACAGAGAACCCCGATTCGGTTGCGGCCGCACGAGAGCTCGAGGCGTTGCGCGCAGAGGCGTCGGCATTGCGGAGGCAGCTCGCGGAGTCGCCGGAACAGCTCCGTGAGATGGAATCGCGAGTGGACTCGTTGTCCATCCGTAACACCAAGCTGATGGACACCCTCAAGGAAGCACGCCAGCAGCTCATCGCTCTTCGAGAGGAAGTCGATCGCCTCGGCCAGCCGCCGAGCGGATACGGCGTCCTCCTCGGAGTGCACGACGACCTGACCGTGGACGTGTTCACCTCCGGTCGCAAGATGCGGTTGACGTGCTCACCGAACGTCGAGGCCGAGACGCTCAAACTCGGTCAGACCGTGCGCCTCAACGAAGCCCTCACCATCGTCGAGGCCGGCACCTTCGAGCGTGTGGGCGAGATCAGCACCCTGCGCGAGATCCTCGACGACGGCCAGCGTGCCCTCGTGGTGGGTCACGCCGACGAGGAACGCATCGTCTGGCTGGCCGAACCCCTTGCCGCGGTCTTCGCCGACAGTGAGCGAGAGTCGGTCGCGTACGACGCGGAGTCACCCACCCGCAAGTTGCGGCCCGGTGATTCTCTGCTGGTCGACACCAAGGCCGGATACGCGTTCGAGCGGATACCGAAGGCCGAAGTCGAGGATCTCGTCCTCGAAGAGGTCCCGGACGTGCACTACGACGACATCGGCGGGCTCGGACGGCAGATCGAGCAGATCCGCGACGCGGTGGAGCTGCCGTTCCTGCACAAGGACCTCTTCCACGAGTACGCGCTCCGCCCACCCAAGGGTGTGCTCCTGTACGGCCCGCCCGGTTGCGGTAAGACACTCATCGCGAAGGCTGTCGCGAACTCGCTGGCCAAGAAGATCGCGGAGGCCCGCGGTGAGGACAGCAAGGAAGCGAAGTCGTTCTTCCTCAACATCAAGGGTCCCGAGCTGCTCAACAAGTTCGTCGGCGAGACGGAACGGCACATCCGGCTCATCTTCCAGCGGGCTCGCGAGAAGGCATCGGAGGGTACTCCCGTCATCGTGTTCTTCGACGAGATGGACTCGATCTTCCGTACCCGCGGATCGGGTGTCTCCTCCGACGTCGAGACCACCGTCGTCCCGCAGTTGCTCAGCGAGATCGACGGTGTCGAGGGGCTCGAGAACGTCATCGTGATCGGCGCCTCCAACCGCGAGGACATGATCGACCCCGCGATCCTGCGTCCGGGCCGCCTGGATGTGAAGATCAAGATCGAGCGCCCCGACGCGGAATCGGCACAGGACATTTTCTCCAAGTACCTGACCGAGACGCTGCCCGTCCACGCCGACGACCTGGCCGAGTTCGGTGGGGACCGCACCGCCTGCATCCGGGCGATGATCGAGCGGGTCGTCGACCGCATGTACGCCGAGAGTGAAGAGAACCGCTTCCTCGAGGTCACCTATGCCAACGGTGACAAGGAGGTGCTGTACTTCAAGGACTTCAACTCGGGTGCGATGATCCAGAACATCGTCGACCGGGCCAAGAAGTACGCGATCAAGTCGGTGCTCGACACCGGGGCCCCCGGCCTGCGGGTCCAGCACCTGTTCGATTCGATCGTCGACGAGTTCTCGGAGAACGAGGACCTGCCGAACACCACGAACCCGGACGACTGGGCACGCATTTCCGGTAAGAAGGGCGAGCGGATCGTTTACATCCGCACGTTGGTCACCGGCAAGAACGCGAGCGCGAGCCGCGCCATCGACACCGAGTCCAACACCGGCCAGTACCTGTAGCGGACTGCCCATACCGGCACGGCGGGAACGTCATTCGTTTCCCGCCGTGCCGGTCTGTTCTCCGGGTCGGTTCTCGTCCGGGGCGACACGGTTTCCCAGCAGTGCGCGGGTGTCGGGGGCGAACGGCCATGCCGGGTCGCGGAGGTGCGTGAGCAGCTCTTCGGGGGTCCACCACCAGCCGGCCGCGATTTCACTCTCCTGGTGAACGATCGGGCCGTCCCAGTGGGTTTCGTAGGCGTAGAGGTGGCAGCGCAGGCGCAGCCCCTGCCACCGGCCGTTCCAGGACACCCGGGCGATCGGGGTGAGCACGGCACCGGTGATCCCCAGCTCCTCGGCCAATTCCCGGCCGGCGGCCTGTTCGGGGGTCTCGCCGGGATCGAGCACACCGCCCGCCAGGCAGTCGTGATGACCGGCGAACACCCTCTTGGTGTCGGACCGCCGGTGCACGTAGAGACGTTTTCCGTCGCCCGACCGCACGAGCACTCCGGCGCTGGCATGCCACAGCCCCTCGTCGTAAACCCGTGATCGTTCGGCGGACCCGACCGGGTGGCCTGCGTCGTCGAACACCGCCACCACTTCGTGTGCCTGTCGTGAAGTGTCCGGCGCGGAATCCATGCGTCCGATCCTGCCAGCAGCACGGTGACGCCGTCCCCGTCGCGTCGGGGTATTCAGGGCCGTGCCACAGTCGGTCGCTCGATTTCGGTGGATGCCGGGGCCCCTTCCGCCGACCCTACCGGGAGTGCGCGCAGGCCTGACCGTCTCCGGAACCGGTGATCGCATAGGCTCGCAGCATGCAGCGGATCATCGGTGTCGAAGTCGAGTACGGAATCTCCTCGCCCAGCGAGCCGTCGGCCAATCCGATTCTGACCTCGACCCAGGCGGTGCTCGCCTATGCGGCAGCGGCCGGGGTGCCCCGGGCCAAGCGGACCCGGTGGGACTACGAGGTGGAGTCGCCCCTGCGCGACGCCCGCGGATTCGACCTCGGCCGGCTCAGCGGTCCGGCACCGGTCATCGACGCCGACGAGGTCGGTGCCGCCAACATGATCCTCACCAACGGCGCGCGCCTGTACGTCGACCACGCCCATCCGGAGTATTCCGCCCCCGAGGTCACCGATCCGCTCGACGCGGTGATCTGGGACAAGGCGGGCGAGCGGGTGATGGAAGCCGCCGCCCGGCACGCGTCGAGTGTGCCCGGTGCACCGCGACTGCAGTTGTACAAGAACAACGTGGACGGCAAGGGCGCCTCCTACGGCACCCACGAGAATTACCTGATGTCGCGGGCCACGCCGTTCTCCGCGGTGATCAACGGCCTCACCCCGTTCTTCGCGTCCCGTCAGGTGATCACCGGGTCCGGACGGGTGGGCATCGGTCAGTCCGGCGACGAGGCCGGTTTCCAGTTGTCGCAGCGTGCGGACTACATCGAGGTGGAGGTCGGCCTCGAGACGACGCTCAAGCGTGGGATCATCAACACCCGCGACGAACCCCACGCCGATGCGGACAAGTACCGCCGGCTCCACGTCATCATCGGTGACGCCAACCTGGCCGAGATGTCGACGTACCTCAAAGTCGGCACCACCGCCCTGGTTCTCGATCTCATCGAGGCCGGCGTCGATCTCACCGACCTCCAGCTGGCACGCCCGGTCACCGCCGTGCACCACATCAGTCACGACCCCACCTTGCGGGCCACTGTGGCGTTGGCCGACGGCCGGGAGCTGACCGGGCTTGCCCTGCAGCGGATCTATCACGACCGGGTTGCGAAATTCGTCTCCGCCGAGGGCAACGACGACCCCCGCGTCACCGACCTGCTCGAAAAATGGGCCATGGTGCTCGACCTGCTCGAGCGTGATCCGCTGGAGTGCTCGCACCTGCTGGACTGGCCGGCGAAGCTGCGTCTCCTGGAGGGTGCGCGCAGCCGGGAAGGCCTCGGATGGGCCGCCCCCAAATTGCACCTGATCGACCTCCAGTACTCCGACGTGCGTCTCGACAAGGGCCTGTACAACCTCCTGGTGTCGCGCGGGTCGATGGAACGGCTCGTCACCGAGCAGCAGGTCCTGGACGCCGTCGATGCACCGCCGATCGACACCCGCGCGTACTTCCGCGGCGAGTGCCTGCGCAAGTTCGGTGCCGACATTGCGGCTGCGAGCTGGGATTCGGTGATCTTCGACCTGGGTGGAGACTCCCTGGTCCGGATCCCGACTCTCGAGCCGCTGCGGGGCAGCAAAGCCCACGTCGGAGCGTTGCTGGAGTCGGCGTCCACGGCGAAGGAGCTCGTCGACGAGCTCACGAACTGAGCCCGCGGGCCGGTCATGGTGGGCCCCGCCGGTAACCTCACCGCCGCGTCGGCACACGTGGGGCGTCGGCGCTCGGTAGGGTGAAGGTCCGAGCGGATGATCAGTCAGACTGCTTGGCAGAACAGGACGCTCGGAAGAAGAGCTCCCTTTACACAAGGAGGTCGGCGGCGATGGCACAGGAGCAGACCAAACGTACTGGTGGCGGCGATGAGGACGACACCCCCGGCGGTGACGGAGCTGCAGGTCAGGAACGTCGTGAAAAGCTGGCAGAAGACACCGACGACCTCCTCGACGAGATCGACGACGTGCTCGAGGAGAATGCCGAGGACTTCGTCCGGGCCTATGTCCAGAAGGGCGGCCAGTGACGGCGGATCGACCGGCACTGCGGATACACAACGGTGACACGAGGCTCAGCTTCGGCTCGAACCTGTCCTCGTTCACCGAGTATCTGCGTGGTCATGCACCAGAATTGCTGCCGGAGAATCGGATCGGCCTTCGCTCGCACTCGACCGCACGGGGTGGTGACGGGATGGACAGCGGGGATCTCGCACCGCACGGAACGACGATCGTGGCGCTCACCTACAAGGGTGGGGTGCTCATCGCCGGTGACCGGCGAGCGACACAGGGAAACCTGATCGCCAGTCGCGACGTGGAAAAGGTGTACATCACCGACGAATACTCGGCTGCCGGAATAGCAGGCACCGCCGGTATCGCGATCGAGTTGGTGCGGCTCTTCGCCGTCGAGCTCGAGCACTACGAGAAGATCGAGGGCGTTCAGCTCACGTTCGACGGCAAGGCGAATCGCCTGGCGTCGATGGTGCGCGGCAATCTCGGGGCCGCGATGCAGGGCCTCGCCGTGGTGCCGCTCCTCGTCGGCTACGACCTCGACGCGGACGACGACGCGCGGGCGGGCCGCATTGTGTCCTACGACGTGGTCGGCGGTCGCTACGAGGAACGCTCCGGATACCACGCGGTCGGTTCGGGTTCGTTGTTCGCGAAGTCGTCGCTGAAGAAGCTGTATACGCCGGAGAGTGACGAGGAGACCGCGTTGCGCGCGGCCATCGAGTCGCTGTACGACGCCGCTGACGACGACTCGGCCACCGGCGGGCCGGATGTGACCAGGGGTATCTACCCGACCGCGGTGACGATCACGCAGGCCGGGGCGGTGCACGTGTCCGAGGACACGACGTCGGAGTTGGCGCGGCGCATCGTCGCCGAGCGGACCGAAGAAGGGGGGTCGGTGCGATGACCATGCCGTACTACGCATCAGCCGAGCAGATCATGCGGGATCGCTCGGAGCTGGCGCGCAAGGGCATCGCCCGGGGGCGCAGCGTCGTGGTGCTCACCTTCCACGACGGTGTGCTGTTCGTCGCGGAGAATCCGTCGACCGCCCTGCACAAGGTGAGCGAGCTGTATGACCGCCTCGGGTTCGCGGCGGTGGGGAAATACAACGAGTTCGAGAACTTGCGGCGGGCCGGCATCGTGCACGCCGACATGCGCGGCTACTCCTACGACCGCCGCGATGTGACAGGTCGGTCGCTGGCCAACGCCTATGCGCAGACATTGGGCACAATCTTCACCGAGCAGCCCAAGCCCTACGAGGTGGAAATCTGCGTCGCCGAGGTGGGGCGGGTGGGAAGCCCCAAGGCGCCGCAGTTGTACCGCATCACCTACGACGGATCCATCGTCGACGAGCAGGACTTCGTGGTGATGGGTGGCACGACGGAACCGATCGCTACTGCCATGCGTGAGTCCTATCGCGCCGATCTGGGCCTCGAGGACGCGGTCGGGGTCGCGGTCAACGCACTGCGGCAGGGCGGTGCGGGCGACGGTGAACGCCGCAACGTCGATGTGTCGGCTCTCGAGGTGGCGGTGCTCGATCAGACCCGTCCCCGGCGCGCGTTCCGGCGGATCGTCGGGAGCGCGCTCGAGGGGCTGCTTCCGGAGCCGCCCGCCGCCCCGTCGGAATCGGCCGCAGAGCCGACTCCGGACAACGGGACGACGCCGACCGAATCTCAGGGCTGAGGGCGGTACACCGCGAGCGCTTCGGGCTCGGCCCGGAAGTCGAAGGTGCGGGCGTCGGCGACTACTTCGCCGTCGGTCGCCAGAGCGACCGGTGATCCGTCGACCTGCACGGTCAGCCTCGGCACCAGCGACCGGACGTACACCGGTGTGGTGCCGAGGGTGCCGGTCGCGGCGGCGAACAGCAGCCGGGATCGCGAGGCGCGGCGGTCTGCCCGCACATATCGCACATCGAGCATTCCGCCGGTGATCGCCGGGCGTGACATCGGAACCTGATCGGCCGGCGAGTACCGGCCGTTGCCGACGAACAGCATCCAGATCAGCACCGGTTCCCCGTCGATGGTGACGGCAAGGGGTGCGGCGGCGGAGAGGATCCGGATCATTGCGGCGCAGGCGGCCGGCCATTTCCCGAGCCGCGGCTGCCACTTTTCCCGTAGTCGCACGGCGTCCGGGTATCCGCCCAGGCTGGCGGTGTTGAGGAACGGTGCCGGCGCTGCGACGTCGGTGACGACGACGGCCTTGTCGACGTGCCGGGCGCGGCCCTTCTCGACAGCCTTCGCCGTTCCGGCGATGTCGGTGACGCCCGCGTCGCGGGCGAAGTGATTGAGAGTGCCCCCGGGGAAGACCGCCAGCGGCAGCGTGTGGCGGACTGCTGCCGCTGCCACCGCGACCACCGTGCCGTCGCCGCCGCAGACCCCGAGCGCCTGCGGTTGGGTCCCGCCGATCCAGGTGTCGAGTTGCTCGGCGAAATCCTGGTCCATGTCGAGGGTGCGCACCAGTGCACTCGGCAAGGCGGCGCCGATCTCGTCGGTCGGCGCATCGTCGCCGGGTCCGGATCCGGGATTGACCACCACGAGTAGTCCTTCGCCACCGGGTAGTGCGGGAACGTCGGCCGCTGTGCCGAGGTCGGCCGGGTCCTCCGAGCGGACCGCCCACCAGCGTCGGGTGCTCGAGGCCACGACACCACCGAACGCGAGCCCGACGAGCACGTCACTCGGCCAGTGGACTCCGTTGTGGACGCGGGAGTAGGCGACTGCCGCCGCGAGCGGTGCCAGCACGGCCCCGGTGACCGGAGACTCGAGGGCAACCCCGGTGGTGAAGGCCGCCGCGGATGCGGCATGCCCGGACGGGAACGACGACGACAGCGGAATGCGCACCCCCCGCAGCACGCTGGCCCATTGCCGGGCGGTGGGCCGCCGCCGAGGGAATAGCGGTTTCAGGATCCCGTTGGCCAGCATGCTGGCCAGGGCGAGGGACAGCAGACCGCGGACACCGCCGCGCCGCGCCCGCCCGCCGACGGCGGTGAGTACTACGGCGGCTGCCCACCACAGCATCCCCTTGTCGGCGGCACGGCTGAGGAAACGCATCAACCGATCGGCCTCGGACGGACGTAGATTGGCGCTGCGATCGAACACGAACTCGTCGGCTCGGTGGATCCGGTGTAACGGTGGCTTCACGACCTCAGAGTATGCGTGCGGTGTCGCCGAGGGTTTTCTCGCTCCGCCGCGTGATCCGCGTTGTACTGTCGAGGTGTGCAGCGACGAATCATGGGTATTGAGACTGAGTTCGGTGTGACCTGCACCTTCCATGGTCACAGGCGACTGAGCCCCGACGAGGTTGCGCGCTACCTGTTCCGGCGGGTGGTGTCGTGGGGCCGTAGTTCCAACGTGTTCCTCCGGAACGGTGCCCGCCTGTATCTGGACGTCGGCTCGCACCCCGAGTACGCGACGGCGGAGTGCGACAACCTGATCCAGTTGGTCAATCACGACCGGGCGGGGGAGCGGGTTCTCGAGGAACTGCTCATCGACGCGGAGCAGCGGCTCGCCGAAGAAGGCATCGGCGGCGACATCTACCTGTTCAAGAACAACACCGACTCCGCCGGTAACTCGTACGGCTGCCACGAGAACTTCCTGGTGGCGCGGGCCGGGGAGTTCTCCCGGATCTCCGACGTTCTGTTGCCGTTCCTGGTGACGCGGCAGCTGATCTGCGGTGCGGGCAAGGTCCTGCAGACTCCCAAGGCGGCCACCTTCTGCCTGTCTCAGCGGGCGGAGCACATCTGGGAGGGGGTGTCCTCGGCGACTACCCGGTCGCGGCCCATCATCAATACGCGCGACGAACCGCACGCCGACGCCGAGAAGTACCGTCGCCTCCACGTGATCGTCGGTGATTCCAACATGTCGGAGTCGACCACCATGCTGAAGGTGGGAACCGCGGCCCTCGTCCTGGAGATGATCGAGGCCGGGGTTTCGTTCCGCGATTTCGCGCTCGACAACCCGATCCGCGCCATTCGCGAGGTCAGTCATGACGTCACCGGACGTCGCCCGGTGCGGTTGGCCGGCGGCCGGCAGGCCAGTGCACTGGACATTCAGCGCGAGTACCACACGCGCGCGGTGGAACACCTGCAGAACCGCGAACCCGACGCACAGGTCAGCCAGGTGGTGGATCTCTGGGGCCGGATGCTCGATGCGGTGGAGTCGCAGGACTTCGCCAAGGTGGACACGGAGATCGACTGGGTGATCAAGCGCAAGCTGTTCCAGCGCTACCAGGACCGGGACGGGTTCGAGCTTGCCGACCCGAAGATTGCACAGCTCGACCTGGCGTACCACGACATCAAACGTGGTCGCGGTGTGTTCGACCTGCTCCAGCGCAAGGGGCTGGTGAAGCGGATCACCGAGGACGAGACGATCGAAGCTGCCGTGGACACCCCGCCGCAGACGACCCGCGCGAAGCTGCGCGGTGAGTTCATCACCGCAGCTCAGGAGGCCGGCCGCGACTTCACGGTCGACTGGGTGCATCTCAAGCTCAACGATCAGGCGCAGCGGACGGTCCTGTGCAAGGACCCGTTCCGGTCGGTCGACGAACGGGTGGAGCGGTTGATTGCCTCGATGTAGCGGCGCTGCGGGAGTTCGGAACCAACCCACCCACTAGGCTTCCCGGCGTGCCGACATCCAAGATCGAGCGCTTGATGAACCTGGTGATCTGTCTGCTGTCCACCAGGCAGTTCCTCACGGCCGAGAAGATTCGCGAGAGCGTAGCCGGATACGCCGACTCCGCCAGCGACGAGGCCTTCAGTCGCATGTTCGAGCGCGACAAGAACGAACTCCGTGACCTCGGTGTGCCCCTCGAGACCGGGCAGGCGTCGCGTTTTTCCACGGTCGAGGGCTACCGCATCAACCGCAACGCGTACGAACTTCCCGACATCGACCTCACCCAGGAAGAGTCGGCGGCCGTGGCGGTGGCGGTGCAGTTGTGGGAGTCGCCGGAATTGACCTCGGCAGCACAGGGTGCGTTGCTGAAATTGCGGGCGGCGGGGGTGCAGGTGGATCCCGACTCTGCGGCCACCCCCGTTACCGCCGTCCCGGCCCGTACACGAGGGTCGGAACCGGCGCTGGGCAAGCTGCTGGCCGCGATCGATGCCGGTCGTGCCGTGCACTTTCCCCACCGGGGTGCGCTCAACGAGCCGTACACCGAACGCACGGTCGAGCCGTGGGGTGTCGTCACGGCGCACGGTCGCTGGTATCTCGTCGGCCACGACGTCGACCGTGGTGCCGTGCGGACGTTCCGGCTCTCGCGGATCGGTGACGAGGTGACGGCGTTCGGCCCGGCCGGTGTGGTGCACAAGCCGGCCGACATCGATCTTCGTACAATCGTGGATCGGGTCACCGGATCGGGTGCGGTCACCGGCACCGCAACGGTGTGGGTGGCCGAAGGGCGAGCCCAGGAGTTGCGCCGACTGGGCACCACGACGGGGGAACGGCAAGTGGCCCAGCGCAGCGGAAGTGTTCTGCAGATTCCGGTGCGGTCGCGGGATTGGATCGCCCGGCTGATCGCCGGACACGGGGCGGATGCATTGGTCCTCGACCCACCGGAACTGCGCGACGACGTGCTGGCCAAGTTACGGGACGCGGCGGGACAGGGGGCGCGGAGTGAGTAACAGGTTGTCGTCGAGACTTTCGCGGCTACTCAATCTGGTGCCGTACTTCATCGCGAATCCGGGAATGAGCGCAGCGGAGGCCGCCGCCGAACTCGGGGTGACGACCACCCAGTTGATGAGCGACCTCAATCAATTGTGGGTCTGCGGGTTGCCGGGGTACGGCCCCGGCGACCTGATCGACCTCTCGTTCTCCGAGGAGAGCATCGAGGTGACGTTCTCGGCGGGCATCGACCGTCCGTTGCGGTTGACGTCCACCGAGGCGACCGCGCTGCTGATTGCTCTGCGTTCGCTGGTCGAGATGCCCGGCATGGTCGACCCTTCGGCGGCGCACAGCGCGATCGCGAAGATCGAGGATGCCGCCGGCACGGCCGCGGCGCGTACCCCGGCAACGGTGTCGTCGGGCCGGGAGACTGCCGAGGACGTGGAAGAAGACCCCATCGCCGCAACGGTCCGCGCCGCCCTCCATCATCGCCGCGCACTCGACATCACCTACTATTCCGCCTCGCGGGACCGGGTGAGTGAGCGCACGGTGGATCCGGTCCGCATTGTGCTGGTCGACAACCACAGCTACCTGCAGGCGTGGTGCCGTCAGGCCGAAGGGGTGCGTCTCTTCCGGCTCGACCGCATCGACGCCGCCACCGAACTGGAGGAGCCCTCCACACCGCCGGCGCAGGCGCTGGCGCGAGATTCGAATCTGGAACTGTTCAGTGGCGACCCCTCCCTACCGCATGCCCGGCTGCACATCACCGCCGAGTGCGTGTGGGTCCTCGACTACTACCCGATGGATGTGCTGGCCGTGGGCGCGGACGGTGCCGTCGAGGCGAGCATGAGCTACGGGGCGCTCGAGTGGATGGCGCGGCTCGTCCTCGGCTTCGGTGGTGGCATCACCGTCCTCGAACCGGTCGAGCTCGTCGAGGAGGTGCGGCGCCGCGCGGTCGAGGCCCTCGCGGCGTATGAGGCCGTGGACGTCTGAGTCAGCGTTCGAGGACTGCTCGCCGATGTGCGTTCACAGCGTTCGGTGAGGAAACCGACAGTCGAATCGCAGCGTGACTAGCCGGTTTCGACGCGGCTGGTCCGGGGCCGGTCCGGTAGCATCGGGGGCACCTGATCTTTTGGAGGTTTCATCATGGGAGCCATGAGCCCCTGGCACTGGGCCATCGTTGCGTTGGTCGTTGTCATCCTTTTCGGTTCCAAGAAGCTGCCCGACGCAGCTCGTGGACTCGGCCGCTCGCTTCGCATCTTCAAGAGCGAGGTCAAGGAGATGCAGAACGACAACAACGCTCCGGCGCCCACCGCGCAGCAGAGCGCGCCCGCCGAACTGCCCGTGGCGGATACCACCACCACGCCCGTCACGCCTCCCGCTCCGGTGCAGCCGCAGCACCCCGAGCACAAGTCGGCGTAGTCCGAGCCGTCTGGCAACCGGGGTGACCTCGTCACCCCGGTTGCTTGCTGACCGAGACCGGTTCGCCTGCTGATCAAGACTAGGGCCCATAGTGCGTATTCCGTTCGATCCGCGACACAGCAAGCGGAGGACCAATCCCGACGGCACCATGTCGTTGGTCGATCACCTCTACGAGTTGCGCACGCGACTGCTCCTGTCCGTGCTGGCGATCCTCGTCACTACCGCGGTCGGCTTCTTCTGGTATTCCCATCAGCTTCTCGGCATCGAGAGCCTGGGTGAGCTGCTGCGTGGGCCGTACTGTTCACTGCCCGACTCGAGCCGGGCGGATCTCAGTAGCGACGGCGCATGCCGGCTGCTCGCCACCGGACCGTTCGAGCAGTTCATGTTGCGGTTCAAGGTGGCTTTCACCGCGGGCATCGTTCTGGCGTGCCCGATCTGGCTGTACGAGCTGTGGGCCTTCATCACGCCAGGCCTGTATGCGAAGGAACGCCGCTACGCCATCGGCTTCGTGGTGTCGGGGGCGCTGCTGTTCGTCGCCGGCGCGGTGCTGGCGTACGTGGTGGTCGCCAAGGCGTTGCACTTCCTGTTGACGATCGGCGACAACGTTCAGATCACGGCGCTCGGCGGTGCCGAGTACTTCGGGTTCATCGTCAATCTCCTGATCATCTTCGGTGTCAGTTTCGAGATTCCATTGCTCATCGTCGCGCTGAACTTCGTCGGCATCTTGCCGTACGCCAAGCTCAAGGCATGGCGGCGCGGGTTGATCTTCGCGTTGTTCGTCTTCGCCGCGATCGCCACGCCCGGGCAGGACCCGTTCTCGATGCTGGCGCTCGCGCTGGCCCTGACGGTGTTGTTCGAAATCGCCGTGCAGATCGCCCGCCTCAACGACCGAAGGAAGGCGCGGCGCAGCGAACAGGAATGGGGGGCGCTGGACGACGACGAAGCGTCGCCGATCGCCGCCCCGAAGGATCTGGACGAGGCCTTCGACGCCGCGCCGACCTCGGTTCCCGAGCCCGCCGGCCGCTTCCGGCGTGGCCGCAAATCCGGCCGGTCCGGTTCAGCGATCCAGGGTGACGGCGCCACCACGACCGGCCCCAACACGCCGGGTCAGGACTTTTCCGACACCCTGTGACAATCTGACGGGGTGGCTGTAACAACAGGTGAGGCAACCGGCGGCACCGAGCTCGACGTGTTCTCGGCGCTGCTCGGTTTCGTCCTCGATCCCTTCCAGATCAATGCTTGCCGCGCGCTCGAGGCCGGGCACGGTGTCCTCGTGTGCGCACCGACCGGTGCAGGCAAGACGGTGGTCGGTGAGTTCGCCGTGCACCTGGCCCTCGCGTCGGGGCGCAAATGCTTCTACACCACGCCCATCAAGGCGCTGAGCAACCAGAAGTACGCCGAGTTGGTGCGCAGGTACGGCAAGAATTCGGTGGGTTTGCTGACCGGCGATTCGAGCATCAACTCCGACGCCCCCGTGGTGGTGATGACCACCGAGGTCCTGCGCAACATGCTGTACGCCGATTCGCCGGCGTTGCGCGGTCTGTCCCATGTGGTGATGGACGAAGTGCACTTTTTGGCGGATCGGTTCCGCGGCGCCGTGTGGGAAGAGGTGATCCTGCACCTGTCCGAGGACGTGCGGCTGGTCAGCCTGTCGGCGACGGTCAGCAACGCCGAGGAATTCGGTGCCTGGATGGAAACCGTCCGGGGCGATACCACCGTGGTCGTCGACGAAACCCGCCCGATCCCGCTGTGGCAGCACATCATGGTCGGCCGTCGACTGTTCGACCTCTTCGACACCCGGGCCCGCACCACGGACGGCCTCCGCGACCTGGTGGTCGACCAGGACCTGGTCCGGCACGTCAAACAGCGGCAGGCACTCGAGCGGGTCGACCCTTGGGAGTCGCGTGAACGTGGGCGGCGAGGAGGCCGAGGTGGGGTGCCGAGCGACTTCCGCCCGCTGCCGCGTCCGGAGGTCATTGCCCGCCTCGACGACGAGGGACTGCTCCCGGCCATCACTTTCATCTTCAGCAGGGCCGGCTGCGACGCCGCCCTGGCGCAATGCCTGCGGTCGCGGCTCGACCTGACGAGTGCCGAGCAGGTAGCCGAGATCCGCACGATCATCGACGCCCACACCGGTGACCTACCGAAGGCGGATCTCGAAGTGCTCGGCTACTGGGAGTGGCGGAAGGCGCTCGAGCGGGGACTCGCCGCACACCACGCCGGTATGCTGCCCGCGTTCCGTCAGACCGTCGAGGAGTTGTTCGTCAAAGGTCTGGTCCGCGCGGTTTTCGCCACGGAGACATTGGCGCTCGGCATCAACATGCCCGCCCGCACGGTGGTCCTGGAACGGCTCGTGAAGTACAACGGCGAAGCGCACGCCGAATTGACGCCGGGGGAGTACACCCAGCTCACCGGCCGCGCCGGTCGCCGCGGCATCGACGTCGAGGGGCACGCGGTGGTGTTGTGGCAGCCCGGGGTGGAGCCGGTGGACGTCGCGGGCCTGGCCTCCACCCGTACCTTCCCGCTACGCAGTTCGTTCCGTCCCGGCTACAACATGACGATCAACCTGATCGACCGGATGGGTGCTCCGGAATCGCGGGCCCTGTTGGAGAGGTCGTTCGCTCAGTTCCAGGCCGACCGTTCCGTGGTCGGGCTGACGCGGGGTATCGAGCGCAACGAGGCGGCGATGGCCACCCTGCGGGAGCGGCTCGGCGGCGAAGACGGCGAGTACTTCGAATACGCGCGGCTGCGGGAAGAACTGAGCAGCCGAGAGCGGGCTCTCGAGCGACAGGGCCGCAGCGAGCGCCGCGACGCCGCCGTCGAGTCCCTCACCTCGTTGCGGCGCGGTGACGTGATCGCCATTCCGGTGGGCAGGCATTCAGGTCTGGCCGTCGTCCTGGAACCAGACAGGGACCCGACCGATCCGAAGCCGCTGATCCTGACGGAAGGGAAGTGGGCGGGCCGGGTGTCGGCCGGCGACTTCCCCGAGCCCGCGCGGTCGCTGGGCTCGATGCGGATGCCTCGCCGAGTCGACCATCACACCGCCCGGGTTCGCCGCGATCTGGCTTCGGCGTTGCGCAGCACCGGCATTGTCGTGCCGGGACGCCGCAAGAAGAAGAAGGCGGGCGCCGCCGACGACGCGGAGATCGCGCGGCTGCGGCGGGCGATCCGTCAGCATCCCTGCCACTCCTGGCCCGACCGTGAACAGTTGAGCCGGATCGGTGATCGGTACAACCGGCTGGCCCGCGAGACCGAGACCATGCGGCAGAAGGTGGCCGCCACGACCAACTCGTTGGCCCGCACCTTCGATCGCATCCTGGCGCTGCTGACCGAACGTGGGTATGTCACTGCGGGTGAGCATCCGGAGGCCACCGAGGACGGCGCCCGACTGAGCCGAATCTATTCGGAGAGTGACCTTCTCGTCGCCGAGTGCCTGCGCCAGGGCGTGTGGAAGGGGCTGGGTCCCGCCGAGCTCGCCGCTGTCGTCTCGTCCGTCGTCTTCGAATCGCGGCGCGAAGGCGACACCATCGAACAGGGTGGCCCCGGGGCGTTGCGGTACGCGCTCGACGAGACGGTGCGGGTGTGGCGGGATCTGCGGGCCGAGGAGATCCGGTTCAAACTGCCGCCGACGCGTGAACCCGACTTGGGGTTCGCCTCGGCCATTTTCCAATGGGCGAGCGAGAATTCGTTGGTCGACGCGTTGATCGCCGCCGGCGATCAGGGGCGTGCTCTGTCGGCGGGTGACTTCGTCCGCTGGTGCCGACAGGTGATCGATCTGCTCGAGCAGGTCCGCTCGACGTCGCCGGACCCCGGGGTGAGCAGGGCGGCAGGCCGGGCGGTGTCCGCGATCCGTCGTGGTGTCGTCGCGGTGGATGCAGCGTGACCCGGCGACTGTGTGGTTCGATTCGCACGCCGTCCGACGACCCGAATGCGGGTGCGGGGCGCTACGGTATGACGACAAGTGACACGTGAGCGGGAGGCGACGATGAGCGGCCCTTACGGACCGAACGACCCGAACGGACAGTGGGGCCCGGGTCAGGGTAACCCTGACCAGACCGGCGGCCAGTACGGGTCGCCCCAGTACGGTCAGCAACCACCTGCCCAGCCGTGGGGACAACCGGCACCCGGGGGTCAGCCGGGGCAACCGCAGTGGGGTCAGCAACCGCAGCAGCCCGGCCAACCGCAGTGGGGTCAACAGCCGCAACCCGGCCAGCTCGGTCAACCGGGTCAGCAGCAGTGGGGTCAACAGCCCGGCCAGCCCCAGTGGGGTCAGCAGCCCGGGCAACCTCAGCAGTGGGGACAGGCTCCCGGTCAGCAGCAGTGGGGTCAGCCGCCGGCGTCGTCCGGCAAGTCGAAGGTGCCGTGGATCATCGGCGGTGTGGTGGCGCTGCTGGTGGTCGTGGGCGTGGCACTGGCCCTCGCGTTCACCGTGTTCGGCACCGACACCCTCGACCAGAAGGCCGCCGAGGAGGGTGTCGAGCGCATCGTCACCGAATCGTACGGTGCCGAGAACGTGTCCGGCGTGTCCTGCCCGGCTGACCAGGAAGTGAAGGAGGGCAACAGCTTCGAGTGCACGCTCACCGTCGATGGTGAGAAGAAGCAAGTCACCCTGACCTTCACCGACGACAAGGGCACCTACGAGGTCAGCCGTCCCAGTTAGATCCGGTAATCCGCCGCGGTCGGTCCCTACGGGACCTGCGCGGCGGCCACCGACTGCATCGCCGCCGTGAGGCGGGCAACGGAACTGCCGATTCCGAGTTCTTCCGCCAGTCCGCCGAGCCGGTCCGCATCGACCGGTTCGGCGGGCAACGTGTCTTCACGGGACAACACGACGTCGGCGTCGCGTACCACCCGTACCACCGGCAGGGCGGCGTCGAGATAGTCCGCTGCCGCAGCGAATTTCGCGCGCGCCCCCTTCGCCATGTCCGATTCCGGATCGAGTGCGGCGGCCCGTAGATTCGCGAGCGATCCGTACTGCATGATCAGGCTCGATGCGGTCTTCTCGCCGATGCCCTTCACCCCGGGCAACCCGTCCGAGGAGTCGCCGCGCAGCAGGGCGAGTTCGGCGTAGGCGTCGCCGGCCCGGTCCGCCGGTACCCCGTATTTGGCGGCCACCTCCGCCGGACCCAGAAGTTCGGCCTTCGCCAGGCCGCGCACCACGTACAGGACGCGGACCGGCACCGGTTCGTCGGCCACCACCTGCAGGAGGTCGCGGTCTCCGCTGACCACGATGGTCGGGTCGCGGGTCTCGGTGGCGGCGAGCGTGCCGAGCACGTCGTCCGCCTCGAGACCTTCGGCACCGGCCGTTGCGATCCCGGCGGCGGCGAGGACGTCGAGGATCATCGGCACTTGAGGGGACAGGGTGTCGGGCACCTCTTCCTCCGCCCCATCGCTCTCCTCGGCGACCCGGTGCGCCTTGTAAGTGGGCACTGCGGCCACCCGGAACGCCGGCCGCCAGTCGAGGTCGAGGCACACGGCGAGCCGGGAAGGCCGGTGGGTGGTGATCAGCGCGGCCATCATGTCGGTGAATCCGCGTACGGCGTTGACCGGTCGGCCGTCCGGGGACGTGATGGAATCGGGCAGCGCGTAGTAGGCGCGAAACCACAGGCTGGCACCGTCGAGGAGAAGCAGGGGCTTACTCATGGCTCACATACTGCCAAACGGCACTAACCTGAGCGCATGAGTTCACTCGGAGCGTCCACGTCCCGCTTCCCCGCAGCCAGTTACGCCGACCGGATTGCCCGGGCCGGCGCGCTCGCCCGCGAGTCCGGACTCGACGGCCTGCTCATCACACCCGGCCCCGATCTGCGGTATCTGCTCGGTTCCCGCGCCGAATCGTTCGAAAGGCTAACCTGCCTGGTGATTCCGGCGAACGGGGAGACCGCCTCGGTGGTCGTGCCGCGCCTCGAATTGGCATCGCTCACCGAGTCGGCGGCGTCCGAACTCGGCGTGAGGGTGCTCGACTGGGTCGACGGGGTCGACCCGTATGCCCTGGTCGCCGGAGTGCTTCCGGCGCCGGCGCGAACCGCCGTCACCGACGCCATGCCGGCATTGCATCTGCTGCCCCTCGCCCAGGAGCTCGGCGCGCTGCCTGTTCTCGCAACCGGGGTGCTGCGCGAGTTGCGGATGGTCAAGGACGAGGCCGAGATCGATGCCCTTCGCCGGGCAGGTCGGGCGATCGACCGGGTGCATGCGCGGATGGGCGAGTTCTTGACGGTCGGCCGCACCGAAGCCGAGGTCGCCGCGGACATCACCGCCGCCATACTCGACGAGGGGCACACGGAAGCCGCCTTCGTGATCGTCGGATCGGGCCCGCACGGCGCCGATCCTCATCACGAGGTGTCGGACCGGGTAATCGAATCGGGCGACGTGGTGGTCATCGACATCGGCGGCCCCGTGGACCCGGGGTACAACTCCGACTCCACCCGCACCTACTGCATGGGCGAACCGGATCCGGCGGTGGCGGCCCGGGTGGCCGTCCTCGAGGCGGCGCAGGCGGCGGCCGTCGACCTCGTTCGTCCCGGGGTGGCGGCGGAGGCCGTCGATGCGGCCGCGCGGGACCTGCTGGCGGCGGAGGGCTTGGCCGACGCCTTCGTCCACCGCACCGGTCACGGCATCGGTCTTTCCGTACACGAGGAGCCGTACATCGTGTCCGGCAACGCGATCGAGCTGACGGAGGGGATGGCGTTCAGTGTGGAACCGGGAATCTACTTCCCCGGGCAGTGGGGGGCTCGCATCGAGGACATCGTCGTCGTCACCGCCGACGGCTGTGAATCCCTCAACACCCGGCCGCACGGGTTGACCATTCTTCCCGGCTGATCCGGCTGATCCGGCTGATCCGGCTCGGCCGATCGGACGTGCGGCAGGGCCTGCCGCCACGGGTAGTAACATCTACCCTTTGTTCGCGACCGCACTCGCCGCCGCCCGTCGGCGGCGGGTCGGGATCACAGATCAACCGAAGGTGTCATGGAGAGCGTCGCCCCGAAGGTAACCGTCGTCGTACCGACGTACAACGAACGCGACAACCTGCCCAAGCTCGTCGAATTTCTCGACGCGTTGCAGATCGCGAACATGCACGTGCTCGTGGTCGACGACAACTCGCCGGACGGTACCGGCGACGTCGCCGAGAAGCTCGCGATCGACGCGCCCATCCCGGTGGGTGTCCTGCACCGCACCGTCAAAGACGGGCTCGGGCGCGCCTACGTGGCCGGGATGACACGGGCGCTCGACGAGGGCGCCGACATCGTCATTCAGATGGACGCCGACCTGTCGCACCCCGCCGAGGCGATTCCGCGCATGGTCGAGGCACTGACGCAGACGGATGCCGCGGTGGTGCTCGGTTCTCGTTACGTGGCCGGCGGTGCGGTTGCCAGCGACTGGCCCTGGCATCGTAAGGCTCTGTCGGCGTGGGCCAATTTCTACGTCAACGCGATTCTGCGGCTGCGGGTGAAGGATGCCACCGCCGGGTTCAAGGCCTGGCACGCCGACACTCTGCGGGCGATCGACGTTCATGGGGTGCAGAGCAACGGCTACGCCTTCCAGGTCGAGATGAACTACCGGACCGTGCAGCGCGGCATGCGCATCGCCGAGGTGCCCATCCGTTTCGAGGAGCGCACCGATGGTGTGTCGAAGATGAGCCTGGGTGTGCAGATGGAGTCGGCGCTGGTGCCGTGGAAACTGCGGTTCAGTGGCCGCGCAGCGAAGCGGAACCGAGCACGCGGCTGACCGCGATCTCGACGACCACCCGGGTCGGATTCTCGCGCGGCTGCCGGTAGCGGGCCGCGTACCGTGCGACCGCATCCGCCACCGCCTGCGGGTCGGTGAGCACCCGGGACGGCCCCTCGAGGGTCATCCACCGCGGGCCGTCCACCTGGCTCACCGCGGCGTACCCGCCACGGTCGGCGTTGAGCGCCTTCTGGGACGAACCGTTGGTGATCACCCGTGCGATGCCGTGCTCCTGATCCCAGGTGAAGCCGACGGCCACCACATGGGGGGTGCCGTTCTTGCGCAGTGTGGTGAGGGTACCGAGGTGATACTCACCGAGGAAGGTGAGAGCTGAATCGGTGAGGCGAATCGGTGCCTGGGGGGTGCGGTCCATGACCCGACGGTAATCCAGGACACTGGACCGGTGAGCGTGGGATCGAAGAGGAACAGCCGACAGCATGCGGACGACGGGGCGGTACTCCTGCTGGGCGGGCGCAGCGAGATCGGTCTCGAGATCGCGACCCGGCTGGCGCCCGGCCGCACGATCGTCCTGGCGGCGCGCCGAAGCGGCGACCTCGCCGCCGAACGGCAAGCGTTGCTCGACGCCGGTGCGTCGGCCGTGGAGTGCGTGGAATTCGATGCCGACGACCTCGGCGGCCACGAGGGACTTCTCCGGTCCGTCGTGACCGCGTACGGCCCGGTGGCGGTGGCGATCCTCGCGTTCGGCATTCTGGGCGATCAGGCGCGCGCCGAGCGGGACGCACGACACGCCGTGGCGGTGGTGCACACCGATTACGTCGCACAGATCAGTGTGCTGACTCATCTGGCCACCCTGCTCCGCGCCCAGGGGTCGGGACGCCTGGTGGTGTTCTCGTCCGTCGCCGGAGTGCGGGTACGGCGGGCCAACTACGTGTACGGGTCCGCGAAGGCCGGGCTCGACGGATTCGCCTCCGGACTCGGGGACGCCCTCCACGGCAGCGGGGTGTCCCTCATGCTGGTCCGGCCGGGTTTCGTCGTCGGACGGATGACGGAGGGGATGTCCGCGGCACCGATGTCGAGTACGCCTGGGCAGGTCGCGGACGCTGTGGTCCGCGGACTGCGCCGGGGGTCGGCCCGGGTGTGGGTGCCGGGACGGCTGCGCCCGGTGTTCTTCGTTCTGCGGCTGGTGCCGCAGGCACTCTGGCGCCGGATGCCGCGATGAGTGATGTCGTCGCCGTGGTGGGTATCGGCGCGGACGGCTGGGACGGGCTGTCTCCGCGCGGGCAACGGGAGATCCGGGAAGCCGATGTGCTGATGGGCTCGAGTAGGCAACTCGCGCTGATCCCCGAATCTCCTGCGCTGCGGGTTGCATGGCCGTCGCCGCTGGTGCCGGCGCTCGGTGGTCTGTTGGACGCTCATGCCGGCCGGAAGGTGTGCGTGCTGGCGAGCGGCGACCCGATGTTCCACGGCATCGGGGTGACACTGGTCGAGCTGCTGGGTCCGGAGCGGGTGCGCGTCGTCAGCCATCCGTCTTCGGCGACGCTGGCCTGCGCCCGGTTGGGCTGGCCGGCGCACGACACTCCTGTGGTGAGCCTGGTGAACCGGCGGCCGGAGACATTGTTGCCCGCCCTGCACGAGCAGGCGCGCATTCTGGTGCTCAGCCGCGACGAACACACCCCGGCCGCGGTGGCCGCGCTGCTGCGAGGTCACGGGTTCGGCGACTCGCACCTCACTGTGCTGGGGGAGCTGGGCGGGCCCGGGGAATCCCGGGTCGACGGGACGGCGTCGATGTGGAACCACGCCGCCGGGGCCCGGCTGAACGTGATCGCCGTGGCGTGCCGCGCGAGCCCGGACAGCCCACGGCTGACCAGGCTTCCCGGCCTTGCCGATGCGGCGTACTCGGGTGACGGTCAGATGACCAAGCACGAGATCCGGGCACTGACGCTGTGCGCCCTGGCGCCGGCTCCGGGAGAGGTCCTCTGGGATGTGGGCGGCGGGTCGGGCACGATCGCGATCGAATGGATGCGCAGTCATCCCCGGTGCCGGGCCGTCGCGTTCGAGCGTGATCCCACGCGCGTCGTCCAGATCGAGGCGAATGCAACAGTACTCGGGGTGCCCGCCCTCACCGTCCACGGTGCCGCGCCCGCGGCGTTCGGTGACGTGCGGGAACAGGAGGGACTTGTGCCGGACGCCATTTTCGTCGGTGGCGGCCTCACCGAGGACGGTGTTCTCGACGGGTGCTGGTCCCGGCTCCGTGACGGCGGCCGATTGGTGGCCAACGCAGTGACGGCGGAATCGGAGGCGCTGCTGCTGCGGTGGTTCTCCGTGCACGGCGGGCAGCTTCGCAAGTTCCAGGTGTATCGCGGCCAACCGCTCGGCGGATTCACCGCCTGGCGTCCACAATTGCCGGTCGCGCAATGGTCGGTGACGAAGCAGGCGAAAGGTGATTCAGCATGACGGTCTACTTCATCGGGGCCGGTCCGGGAGCGGCCGATCTCGTCACCGTGCGGGCGCAGCGCATCATCGCGGCCAGCCCCGTGTGCCTTTACGCGGGAAGTCTCGTTCCCCGAGAGTTGCTCGCCGAATGCCCCGACGGCGCACGGGTGATCGACACGGCCCGCCTGAGTCTCGACGAGATCGTCGCCCTGCTGATCGAGGCCGACGCCGCCGGTCAGGATGTGGCGCGGCTGCATTCGGGGGATCCGTCGATCTTCAGTGCGGTCGCCGAGCAGGCGCGCAGGCTCGACGCCGCGGGCGTCGCGTACACCATGGTGCCTGGAGTTCCCGCGTTCACCGCTGCGGCAGCGTCGCTCGGGCGGGAACTGACGGTGCCCGGCGTGTCCCAGTCGATCGTGCTGACCCGGGTGTCCACGTTGTCCACCGCCATGCCGGAGGGAGAGGATCTGCGGTCGCTGGGTCGCAGTCGCGCCACCCTCGTGGTGCATCTCGGGGCGCACCGGATCGATCAGATCGCCCTGGAACTGACCGAGAACTACGGTCGCGACTGCCCGGCCGCCGTCGTCGCCTTCGCGTCCCGACCCGACGAGATCGTGTTGCGCGGCACCCTCGCCACCATCGCGGACCAGGTGAAAGCTGCCGGCGTCACGAAGACGGCTGTTGTGATCGTCGGCAAAGTCCTTGCTGCCGAGGGCTTTCCGGACAGCTACCTGTATTCGGCGGCCCGCGAGCGCACCACCCACTGACCGTGCGGCGGATACTGATCCTCGGAGGTACCGGGGAGGCGAGGTCGCTGGCAGCGGCGTTGGCGGATGATCCGTCGATCGACACCGTGTCCTCCCTCGCCGGCCGGGTTCGGGATCCGCGGATCCCGGCCGGCGACGTCCGGATCGGCGGATTCGGTGGGGAGGACGGCCTCGCGGACTGGTTGCGGGGCAACCCCGTCGACGCGATCGTCGATGCCACCCACCCGTTCGCCGCACGCATCACCGAGAACGCGGCCGAGGCGGCCCGGCGCTGCAGAATTCCCCTGGTCGTGCTGCGACGGCCCCAATGGTCACCCGTCCCGGGCGACGACTGGCGCCGCGTCCCGGACCTCACCGCGGCCGCCACACTTCTTCCCGGGCTCGGAGCGCGCATCTTCCTCACCGTGGGACGGCAGGGTGTCGGGGCATTCGCCGACCTGCGTGCACTGTGGTTCCTCGTGCGCGCGATCGATCCACCGGAAGTCGACCGTCCGGCGCGCTCGATTCTGCTTCTCGCCCGCGGGCCGTTCACCGTGCCGGCAGAGATCGACCTCATGCGGGAGCACCGCATCGACGTACTCGTCACCAAGAACAGCGGTGGTGAGCAGACCGCCGCGAAACTGCACGCGGCGCGCGACCTCGGGCTTCCCGTGGTGATGATCGACCGCCCACCGTTACCCTCCGCCGCCGCGATCGTCGGCGACGTTGCGGGCGCACTCGACTGGATCCGCTCGGACCGGTAGGTCCCGGCACAGCGTCAGCACGTGACGGCGGGCGCGTCCTCCGACAGGGGTTTGCCCTCGGGTTCGGTGTAGAACGCCAGCAGAACCAGTGGAACCTGCCCGAAATTGGAACCGATGTGCACGTGGTCGCTGCCGAAGTTCTCGGTGATCGCCTGCCCGGCAGCGGTCACCACTGTGGTGCAGTCGTCCAGAGTTCTTGTGAGCACCCCTGATTCGACGAACGCGTAGACAGGACCGTCGTGGTAGTGCCACCCCGTGGTGCCGCCGGGTGCGATCTCGATGCGGCGCAGGGTGAGGTCGGTGGCACCGGTCTCCGCGGAACCGGTCATGGCGGGCACGGTGGTTTCGAACAGGACCTGCGCCGTCACGCCCGACGACGGAGTGGCCTGCGCAGGGGAGGGAAGAAGCACTGCCAGGGCTACGCAGGACAACGCAGCCAGACTCGGTTTGACGGACATCGCCACCACCTCTCGGGGCACGGAAGTGCCCGAACACCCCAGCCTACGGTTGGCGGGGTGACCCACGGGCCCGTTTCGGGATCGGATACTTCGGGCCCATTTTCGCCTCCCGCGCCCATCACACCGGGTTAGAGTCGGGACGGTTTTTCCTTCGTCAGCAGGGTGGGATCACGATGAACTTGGTGAAGAAGACAGTAGCGTCGGCTCTCGTTGCGGGAGCGTTGACCATGGGAGCGGGTACGGCGCACGCCGATCCGGTGGAGCCGAGCGGTATCGTGCCCGCTCAGGTTGTTCCCTTCCGGCACGAGGTCGACAAGCAGAAAGCCCTCGAGAACATGCTCAACGAGCTCGGCGTCGGCTGGGCCAACGGCGGAGCGGCGGGGACGGCGATCGGCGCCCTGATCGGTCTCGGGGTGGGGTGTGTGTCGATGTTCCCCGGTAGCCTCGCCGGTTGCATGATCGGGACCCCCATCGGTGCCATTACGGGCGCCATCGTGGGTATCGGTAACGGAAATCCCAGGGCACAGCAGGCCATTCAGGAATACATCACCACGCCGTAGCGGTGAGCGGTGGTCCGGACGGTGACCGTCCGGGTCACCCACGCTTGCGGAGAGCGTCGATGACGGGCGCGAATGCCTCCATGTAGGGGTCGTGAACGGTGATGTACGAGAAGCCGTACCTTTCGCGGTGCCGCGCGAGTTGTTCGGCCATCTCGTCTACGGTTCCCAACAGCAGGTATGGCGTATCGAGCACGGCGTCGGCTGTCATGCTTCCGGCCATCCGTTCGGCGATGCGCTGCGCCGCGGACTCTCGGTCGTCTGTCTCGACGACCATCTGCACGAGCAGGTGCCATTCGATGCCGTCCGCCCGATTTCCGGCGTGTTTGCGCACGAATCGGATTCGTTCGTCGGTTTCTTCGGCTGTGGCGAGCCGGAACGTACCCGGTGGCTTATCGGGAATCTGGAATGTGCCCGCCACCCCGACGGTGTCCGCGTGTGCCGCAGCGATGCGCAGCACACGATCACCTGTGCCGCCGATCAGCAGGGGCGGTCCCGACCCTTCGAAGCCCGACCGCTGGAGTGGTCGGGGTGCGTCCCGTTCCTTGGGGAGTTCGTCGAAATCGGTGGTGAAGAACGTGTGGAGTTCGTCGACCGTGGTCGCCAACTGTTCGACCCGCCCACCGAACGGTTTCCACTCGATGTCGGCGGCGTCGAACTCCCACTTCATGTGCCCCGCGCCGAGACCGATCTCGAGCCGGCCGTCGGTGAGGACGTCGGTGGTCGCGATCTCCCGCGCGAGGAGGGCCGCGTTCCAGAACGGCGCATTGAGCACCAGGGTGCCGACCCGCTGCGGGGTGGCGTCGGCGATGGCCACCAGCAGCGGAAATGGTGCCGGTGCGCCGAGATGGTCGGCGGCGAGCACGACGTCGTAGCCCAGTTCCGCGCTGCGGCGACAGCGATCGATCAGCGCGTCGCGGGAACCGACATCGAGGATGTTGAAGGAGAACCGGAAATCGCGCATGACCACCACGATGCCTGATCGGCGGGGGAGTGCGCAGGAAATCCGGGACCGCTGTCGTGAAGCGATGGTAACGATAGTTCTGCGGTGAACGACCTAACGGCACAGAATTGTCGTGTCCCCGCCATGTGAAGGAGCTTTCGTGCAGAAGAAGTCCGTTCGGCGAACCGCAGCACTCGTCGGCCTCCTGGCCGCACCTCTCGTTCTCGGATCCACCGTCGGGGCAGGCACGGCCGGGGCCGACCCCTGGCATGTCGGGCCCGTCTACCGCGCCGAGACGTCCGGTGAAGGTGGCGAGTACTTCTGCAACAAGGCAGCAGCGCTCGAGCAGACCACCGGTTACATCATCATCCCCTGCACCTTCGATTCCGCGGCGGACGTGTGGTATCGCGTGGTGTTCAATCCGGTCAACTGGGCTTTCGACATCTGATCCGTGACGAGTCGGGTCGGCACACCTGACGAAGCGGCAGCTTTGTGTGCCGGGCACACTCCACTTCGGCGAGTGTGTCCGGGTGCCGGTCTTCAGCAGACTGTCGAGCATGGCAGAGCGTAGAGCGACATGAGTATCGACATGGTCCGGACCTCGTCGGCCGATGCCCTGATGGCCCGCAGCTGGTTCCTGGTTCCCGCAGTCGATTCCGAAACAATTACCGCCGCAGCACAGTCCGGAACCGACTGCCTCGTCGTCGACCTGGAGGACGGGCTGCCTTCGGCCGCAAAGGACGACGGACGTGCCTGCGTTGCCGGCTGGCTCGACGGTCAGCGCGGCTGGGTACGTCTCAATGACGCGACCACCGACCAGTGGCAGCGTGACCTCGAGTCGATCCGGGGGTCGAGGGGCCTGCAGGGGGTGATGTTGTCGAAAACGGAGTCGCCCGAACAGATTCGTGCCACCGCCGTGGCACTTCCCGGTGTGCCGGTGGTTGCCCTGATCGAATCGGCCGCCGCGGTGGTGGCCGCCGACGAGATCGCCCGCACTACGCCGGTGGTGCGGCTGGCATTCGGGATTGGCGACTACTGCCGCGACATCGGCGCGGGCCGCAGCCCGATGGCGCTTGCGTATGCGCGGTCACGGCTGGTCAACGCCAGTCGCGCCGCGGGCATCGGTGCGCCCGTCGACGGGCCGACACTCGTGCTCGACGCCGAGGTGACGCGGTCCGATGCCCTGCTTGCTCTCGACATGGGTATGACGGGCAAGCTGACCTTGTCGAGAGAGCAGGTCCCGGTGATCAATTCGGCGTTGGCCCCGGGTGCGGACGAGGTGGTCTGGGCCGAGACGATCATCGACCGCCTCGGCGCCGACGGCAGTCGCGCCACCCATGGCGGTCACCGACCTCAGCTCGCCCGTGCCCATGACATCTTGCGGCGATCCGCGCACTTCACGGGGCGTCGAGCGCTCCGATGACCGCCGTTGTGGTCTCGGCAATGGCGTCGCTGTTCGGTTGAGCTGCTTCCTGGTTGGTCGAACTGTCGGTCAGGATGACGAGCAGGAGGGGGTTGCCCTCCCGATCCCACACCACGCCGGCGTCGTTGGCGGTTCCGAATCGTCCGGTTCCGGTCTTGTCGGCGGCGGACCACCCCGGCGGCAACCCTGCCCGGATACGCGTGTCGGAGGTGGTGCTCGCGCGTAGCCAGTCGAGCAACTGCCGTCGGTGGGTGGGCTCGAGCTCGTCGCCGAGGAGCAGTGCCCGGTAGCCCTCGGCGAGGCCGTCGGTCGTGGACGTGTCGCGGGGATCGCCGCGGAGGGCGGTGTTCAGTTCGGTCTCCCAGCGGTCGAGTCGGGTGGTGTCGTCACCGATGCTGCGAGCGAGTGAGGTGATGGCTTGCGGACCCCCGATTTCCGTCAACAGTAGGTTTCCGGCGGTGTTGTCGCTGCGGGTGAGGGCCGCTTCGGCGAGCTCCGCCAGCGTCATCGAGGTGCCCACTGCCGCCGCGGTGACCGGTGAATTCTCCACCAGAGCAGAGGCTTCGACGGGAACCGCCTTGTCGAGTGACGAGGTGCCTTCACTCGTACGGCGGAGAACCTCTGCGGCGGCGTACGTCTTGAACGTCGAGCACAGGGCGAACCTTTCGGCGCCGCGATGCCGGTACACGGCCCCGGTGGTGGGATCGACTGCCGTGACACCGATGCGGGTCGAGTGCCGCGCCTCCAGCTCAGCGATGCGTGAGTCGAGGAAAGCTGCCTGCGCCGATGAGACCGCCGACGCGACGGCCGGTGCCGACGTGGCGGGTGGAACGGATTCCGCGGCGTCCGTGCAGGCGGCGAGCAGCAGAGGCAGTGCGAGCGCGAGGGTGTAGACGTGGCGAGGAGATCGGGGTCGGGTCATGCACACAATCTCGGCCTGATGGGGCGCGAACGCAAAGACGTGAACGCCGCCGCACCGAGTCGTCTTCGATATCACCGCAGCGTGGCACCCGCCCGCACAGGACCTTTTTCGTGGACGCACCCGCCGCGTTGTTCGCCGCTGGTTCAATGGTGGGCATGGATCTTCTCCGCCATCTCCGTTTCTTTGTCGCCGTTGCGGAAGAGGGTCACTTCGGAAACGCCGCAACCCGGTTGGGGATGACACAGCCGCCGCTGTCGCAGGGACTTCGGCGGCTCGAACAGCGACTCGGCACCGAACTCGTTTCCCGCAGCGCGCGCGGTGTCGGGCTGACGGAGGCGGGACGGCACCTGTTGCCGCGGGCGCGGCTGCTCGTCAACGATGCCGCCCGGTTCGAGGACGAGGCGCGCCGCCTCGCCGTCGGAAGCGACGCGGTGGTGCGATGGGGTGTGACGCCCGCGCTGGGCGACGATGTCGTGGTGCGGTGCGTTCGTGTCCTCCGCGACGCGGACCGAGCCCACCGGACGAGGGTGATGACGCGGACAGCGGCAACGACCGACTTGGTGGAAGAGGTCCGCAGCGGCAGTCTCGACGTGGCGGTAATCGAACATCCCGCGCTGCTCACCGGGCTCGGCAGTGGGCCTGTGCTGAAGATCCGGCGCTGGGTGGTGGTTCCGGACGATCACCCCGCAGCGACCGCCCGACAGCCGCAGGTCCGAATGTTGCGGGGGTTGACGCTGTCGACCGGCCCACGCTCGGACAACCCACCGGCGCACGATCTGTTCGTCGACCTGTGGCGGGCCCGCGGCCTCGACCCGGACGTCGTCGTCGCGCCGGGACCACGGGAGGTGCTCGCCCACGTGGCGGCCGGTGGCTGTTTCGGGGTGACCACGACTTCGCCGACGGACATGCCGGGGGTGGCCTGGCTCGACCTGGTCCGCCACGACCTGGCCTTGCGCGTGCGCATCGTCTGGCGGTCGGGCAGCGACGTCTCCGTCTCCGCAGGCGCACTGGACCGGGTGCTGTTGAAGGGCGGGCGATGACTTCGTCACCCGAGAAACGGATCCGTGACGTCTTCGCCGACGCCGGGTGCGTCGGCTGGCTCCACGCGCGCCGGGTCGGCCCGACCGATGACGGCGTTCCGGCCGTCACCGTCGACGGTGACGACCTGGTTGTCACCGCGTCGGTGTACAAACTGCCGCTGCTGGTCGCCCTCTGCCGCGCCTTCGACGCGGGCACGCTGTCGCCGACGTCGACGGTGCGTGTCAACCCGGCGGACTGCACGCCGGGGCCGACCGGGGTGTCGATGTTCCGCGATCCCGTGGTGATGAGCTGGCGGGATCTCGCGCTGTCGATGATGACCGTCTCCGACAACGCCGCGGCTGATCTGATTCTCGGCGGAGTCGGTCTCGACGCCGTCGACAGGGTGCTCACCGACCTGTGTCTGACGCGGACCCGCATCGTGGGCGGGACGGCGGACGCGCATCGGAAACTGGTGATCGACTCCCACGCGCACACCACTGCGGAGGCGTTCGCCGCGCTCGCCGACAACGACGATGCGTGGACGGTGTCGGCCTACGACCCCTCGTACGCGAGTGCCACCACCCCGCGTGAGATGACGGCGCTGCTCGACGCGATCTGGACGGACCGGGCGGTGTCGCCGGTGCAGGGCGAGTTCATCCGGCAGGTGATGGCCGCGCAGGTGTGGCAACACCGAATCCGCTCGGGATTTCCCTATGCCGACGTCACGGTGGCGGGGAAGACCGGCACCATCGGGGCGATCCGCAACGAGGCGGCCGTGGTCACCTTCCCGGGCGAGATCCCGGTGGCCGTGGCCGTGTTCACCCGGGCCGCGCGGGCGGATCCCCTTCTGCCCATGGTGGATCAGGCGATCGGCCGCGCCGCCCAGATCGCGGTGACCGAACTTCGGTCCGGACGCATCGAGTGAGACCCGGTGTCGATGTGCTGCGTCCGCTCAGCCGGGGTAGCGGCGGGGGGTGAAGACCCGGGTGCCGTGTTCGCTCTCGACGACGGTGGTCATCGAGGAGCCGACGATCAGCAGGCACCGCATGTCGATCTCGGCGGGGTCGAGATCGGCGAGGCGGACCACCCGAACCGATTCCTGCACGCCGGCCACATCGCGTCCGATGATCACGGGGGTGTCGGGGGAGCGGTGCTCGAGCACGAGGTCGCGCATCGCGGCCACCTGCCAGGTACGTGACTTCGACGCCGGGTTGTAGACGGCGAACGCCATGTCGGCGCTGGCGACGGCGGAAATGCGTTGCGCGACAATGTCCCACGGCTTCAGCCGGTCCGACAGGGACAGGACGGCGTAGTCGTGGCCGAGGGGAGCACCGACACGGCTCGCCACCGCGTTGGCGGCGGTCATGCCGGGGAGCACGCGGACGGGAACGTCACGCCACTGGTCCTCGGCAGCCACCTCGAGCACGGCCGCGGCCATGGCGAACACCCCCGGGTCACCGGAGGACACCACGGCCACCCGGGCACCGTTCTTGGCCAGGTCGAGCGCCATCGCCGCGCGTTCGGCCTCGACGCGGTTGTCGCTGGCATGTCGGCGTTGACCGGGCCGTTCGGGCACCCTGTCGATGTACGGACCGTAGCCGACCACATCGGTGGCGAGGGACAACTCGTACTGCACCTCGGGGGTGGTCCAGGCCTGATCGCCCGGGCCCAGTCCGACGACGACGAGTTCGCCGGTGGGTGCTGTGGTGTCCCCGCGGCTGGTGGACGGGCTCGGGATCACGGCGATCGAGAAGTAGGGCACGTCGCTGTCGGAAACTTCGTCTGCGGAGGCGATCCGTTCCCGGTCGGTGCTGGCCCGTTCGACATACCAGGCCTCGTCGATGCGGCCGGAATCTTTCAGCGCCTGGCGGACCGCCGGATAGGTGCGGCCGAGCTTGAGGATCGCTGCGGCGTCGGTCTCGCGGAGGCGTCGGGTCAGCTCCGCCTGCGGCAACGTTCCGGGCAGGACGGTGAGCACTTCCTCACCCTCGACCAGCGGCATGGCCAGGGCGGCCGAGGCGGCGCTCACGGCAGTCACACCGGGAATCACCTCGGCGTCGAACCGCTGCGCCAACCTTTTGTGCATGTGCATGTACGAGCTGTAGAACAGCGGATCACCCGCGGCCAGCAGCGCGACCGAACGACCGGCCTCGAGATGCGCGGCGAGCCGCCCCGACGCGTCCTCGTAGAACTCGTCCATCGCCCCCTGATAGCCGCCGGGATGATCGATCGTCTCGGTGGTGACGGGGTAGACGAGGTGCTCCTCGATCTGGTCCTCACGCATGTACGGGGCCGCGACGCCGCGGGAGATACTTTTGCCGTGCCGGGCGCTGTGGAACGCCACCACGTCGGCCTCGGCGATGACCCGCGCCGCCTTGACCGTCATCAGTTCGGGATCGCCCGGACCGATTCCGACTCCCCACAGTTTGCCGTGCGCACTCGTCTCGGCGCTCATTCCACTTCACTCGCAATCGCGTTCAGGGCGGCCGCAGTGATGGCACTGCCACCCCGCCTGCCGCGCACCACCAGGTAGTCGAGGCCGCTGGGATGCTCGATCAGTGCCTCTTTCGATTCGGCCGCGCCGATGAAACCGACGGGACCTCCGATCACGGCAGCGGGCCGCGGCGCGCCCGACTCGATCATGTGGAGCAGGTAGAAGAGGGCGGTCGGGGCGTTCCCGATCGCGACGACGGCACCCTCGAGTTTGCTGCCCCACAACTCCAGCGCGGCGGCCGACCGGGTATTCCCGATCTGCGTGGCCAGGACAGGGACCCGGGGGTCGCGGAGCGTGCACACCACTTCGTTGTCCGCGGGCAGTCGCTTGCGGGTGACGCCGGCCGCCACCATCTGCGCATCGCAGAAGATCGGGGCGCCATTTGCGAGAGCCTCCCGCGCGGCTTTGACGACACCAGGGGTGAATGCGACGTCGTCCACCAGATCGACCTGGCCGCTCGCATGGATCATGCGGACCACGGCCTGCGAGACGTCCGCGGGGAAGGCGCTGAGATCTGCTTCGGCGCGAATCGTGGCGAAGGACTGGCGGTAGATCTCTGCGCCGTCTCGGATGTACTCGATCATGGCCTCACGATAGAGGCAGTGCTGTCAGCGGTGGTCCACCCGGTAACCGGTTGCGGTCGCAACGACATCGGTCACCTCACCCTTGGGACGCCCGCAACAGCGGTCGCAACCCGACCAGTGTTGCCTCCCGGCGACGGGGAGCTCGCCCCCGAGAACGGCGTCGCGGGCGTCGGTGCGCACGTCGGCGAGCGCCTTGTCACAGCCCGGCCTGCCCGTGCAGGCAGTGACGTTCAACCAGGGGGAGTTCTCGTCGAAGATCAGGCCCATCGGTGCGAGGACACGGACCACCTGCTCGGCGGACCACTCGTCGAGATCGCACAGCAGCACCGACCTCCACGGGGTGACGATCACTGGTTTATCCACCGCGGCGAGGAACTCCGCCATCCTCGAGTCGAGGACCCCGAACGCGAGGCCGCCGCCGAGCGTGACGGTGCCGTCCGGCTGATCCAGCCACCCGATCGGGGGCCGGTGCTCGGCGAACCCGGTCACCGGTTGTGCGGTGGGCGCAAGGGCTAGGGCGGTAAGGGTCCGTTCGACGCCGTCGTCGATCTCGGACAGCCGCCACTGCCCGTCGCGCAGGCCGAGGAAGGTGCGGGCCGCGTCGAGCAGCACGTGCACCGACTCGGTCGCGGAAATCCGGGCCCCGCTGTCGCGGCCGGCCAGCACCAACGCCACCTCGGTCTCGCTCACCGCGTGTATACCGAAATCGCCGCCGAGCGCGGACACGTCACCGCGGCCGTCGTCGAGGGTGAAGAGGACACGGCCGGGGAGGTCGGCCAGCGCGGTGTCGGCGCACAAACTCCGGTCGAGTTCGTCGACCACGTCCCGCAGGTCGGCGACGCCACCGATGCGACCCGTCAACGGCGAGGCGAGGATGTTGCGTACCCGTTCGTGGGTGTGCGAGGGCAGCAGGCCGGTGTCTGCGAGCCTCCTCGCGAACTCCGGGGGATCGCCGACGGCGCGAAGCTGCACGTTGCCGCGGGAGGTCAGTCCGATCTCCCCGTTCCCGAGGTCGCGGGCCGACTCCGCGAGCACCTGCAGCTGCGCGGGCGTGAGAACACCACCGGGCAACCGCACGCGGGCGAGCGGACCGTCGGCGGCCTGATGGACCTGCAGCGCCCCCGGGCAGGCGTCGGGGCGGGAACGAGGGGCGACCATGGTCCCAGGTTACGTCGGCCGCCCGGTAGCATCACGAGCACTTGCGGCAGCAGGAGAGGAAGCCGGTGCAATTCCGGTGCGGTCGCGCCACTGTGAGCTCGCCGAACCCGGTGGGCGAGCCAGACCCTCACCTGCCGTCCTGTTGACCCACGGTTCCGAAACCGACCCGGTTTTCGGCAACCACCGCCACGGGGCGCGACACCCCAGGAAGGCTCCACCTGTGATCCTGCTGCTCTCCACCTCCGACACCGACCTGCTCAGCGCACGTGCCAGCAAAGCGGACTACCGCTGGGCCAACCCGGCACGGTTGCTGGTCGAGGAGGACCTGCCGGGACTGCTCGCGGGCGTAGACCTCGTCGTGGTCCGGATTCTCGGTGGCCGCCGGGCGTGGGAGGACGGGCTCGACGCGGTGCTGGCCAGTGGCCTGCCGGTGGTGGTCCTGGGCGGTGAGCACGCTCCCGACGCCGAGTTGATGGAGTGCTCGACGGTGACCGCCGGCGTCGCCGCGGAGGCGCACAACTATCTGGCCGAGGGCGGAGCCGACAACCTCGCCCAACTGCACCACTTCCTGTCCGACACGGTCCTGCTCACCGGTCACGGTTTCGAGGCGCCCGTGCATCTGCCGAGCTGGGGTCTGGCCCCGTTCGCCGTCGAGCCCGAAGCGCAGCGCCCCACCATCGCCGTGCTCTATTACCGAGCCCAGCACCTGGCGGGGAACACCCGCTACATCGAGGCGCTGTGCGCCGCGATCGATGCTGCCGGGGGCAACCCGCTGCCGATCTACTGCGCGTCGCTGCGCACCGCCGAGCCCGAGCTGCTGCAGACGCTGCGCCGCGCCGACGCCATGGTGGTTACCGTGCTCGCCGCAGGCGGCACCAAGCCCGCCGGTGCGTCCGCCGGCGGCGACGACGAAGCGTGGGATGTCGCCGCGCTCGCCGCGTTGGACGTGCCGATCCTGCAGGGGCTGTGCCTGACGAGCAGCCGGGAGTCGTGGGAGTCCAACGACGACGGACTCTCCCCGCTCGACGTCGCCACCCAGGTCGCGGTGCCCGAGTTCGACGGACGCCTCATCACGGTGCCGTTCTCGTTCAAGGAGATCGACGCGGACGGGCTGTCCACGTATGTGCCCGACGCCGAACGGGCATCCCGGGTGGCCGGTATCGCCGTCCGGCACGCCCGCCTGCGCCATATTCCGGCGTCCGAACGTCGCATAGCCCTGATGCTGTCGGCGTATCCCACCAAGCACGCGCGGATCGGCAACGCGGTCGGTCTCGACACCCCCGCGAGCGCGATCCGCCTGCTCACCGACATGCGGGCGGCCGGGTACGACCTCGGCCCGGACGACGGCCCGGACGCGGTGCCCGGTCTCGCCGCGCAGGACGGGGACGCGCTCATCCACGCCCTGATCGCCGCGGGCGGCCAGGACCCCGACTGGTTGACCGCCGAGCAGCTCGAGGGCAATCCGATCCGCATTTCCGCCGCCCGCTACCGGGAATGGTTCTCGGCGTTGCCCGCGGACCTGCGCGACGGGGTCGAGGAACACTGGGGCCCGGCACCGGGCGAATTGTACGTCGACCGCTCCCAGGACCCCGACGGTGAAATCGTCATCGCCGCAATGCAGTTCGGCAACCTGGTGCTCATGGTGCAGCCGCCCCGCGGTTTCGGGGAGAAGCCGGTGGCCATCTACCACGACCCGGACCTGCCGCCGAGCCACCACTACCTCGCCGCCTACCGCTGGATCGCCGCGCAGACCGCGGACGGTGGTTTCGGCGCCGACGCGGTGGTGCACCTCGGCAAGCACGGCAACCTCGAATGGCTGCCCGGCAAGACCCTCGGCATGTCGGCGTCGTGCGGCACCGACGCCGCCCTCGGCGACCTCCCGCTCATCTACCCGTTCCTGGTCAACGATCCCGGCGAGGGCACACAGGCCAAACGGCGTGCGCACGCCACCCTGGTCGATCACCTGATTCCACCGATGGCCCGCGCCGAGAGCTACGGCGACATCTCCCGGCTCGAACAGCTCCTGGACGAGCACTCCAACATCTCCGCCCTCGACCCGTCGAAGCTGCCGGCCATCCGCCAGCAGATCTGGACGCTGATGCGGGCCGCCAAGATGGACCACGACCTCGGGCTCGAGGAACGACCCGACGAAGACGTGTTCGACGACATGCTGCTGCACGTCGACGGCTGGCTGTGCGAGATCAAGGACGTCCAGATCCGGGACGGGCTGCACGTGCTGGGGCAGGCGCCACGCGGCGACGCCGAGGCGGAGTTGATTCTCGCCATGCTCCGTGCCCGGCAGATGTGGGGCGGCGAGCAGAATGTTCCCGGTTTGCGGGAGGCCCTCGGACTCAGCGAGGACGGCGACGAATCGCGCACCCGCGTGGACGACGTCGAGGCCCAGGCCCACGCGCTCGTGCGGGGCATGGCCGACGCCGATTGGCGGCCCGAAGCAGCCGACTCGCTGACCGAGGACGCCACGGTCGCGAAGATCCTTCGGTTCGCCGCCACCGAGGTGGTGCCCCGACTCCGGGAAACCGACAACGAGATCGCGCAGGTTCTGCACGCCCTGGACGGTGGATTCATCGCCGCCGGGCCGAGCGGTTCACCGCTGCGCGGGCTCATCAACGTGCTTCCGACGGGCCGCAACTTCTACTCCGTCGACCCGAAGGCCGTGCCGTCGCGGCTTGCCTGGGAAACCGGGCAGGCGATGGCCGACTCGCTTCTCGAGCGGTACCGAGCCGACCACGGGGACTGGCCGCGGTCGGTGGGGCTGTCGGTGTGGGGCACCTCCGCGATGCGTACGTCCGGCGACGACATCGCCGAGGTGTTCGCGCTGCTCGGTGTGCGGCCGGTGTGGGACGAGGCCAGCCGCCGGGTGGTGAGCCTCGAAGTGATCGACCTCGCGGAGCTGGGCCGCCCGCGCATCGACGTGACCGTGCGGATCAGTGGCTTCTTCCGTGACGCGTTCCCGCACGTGCTGGCCCTGCTCGACGACGCGGTCCGGCTCGTCGCCGCGCTGGACGAACCGGCGGAGAGCAACTTCGTGCGCGCGCACGCGCAGGCGGATCTGGCGGACCACGGTGACGAGCGGCGCGCGACCACCCGCATCTTCGGGTCGAAACCCGGAACCTACGGCGCCGGACTACTGCAGCTGATCGACTCCAAGAGCTGGCGCGGCGACGCCGATCTCGCCGAGGTGTACACCACCTGGGGCGGTTTCGCCTACGGACGCGGACTCGACGGCGCCCCCGCCGCCGACGACATGCGTGCAGCGTACCGGCGAATCACCGTGGCCGCGAAGAACACCGACACCCGCGAGCACGACATCGCCGATGCCGACGACTATTTCCAGTATCACGGTGGCATGGTCGCGACGGTGCGCGCGCTCACCGGGACGTCACCGGAGGCGTACATCGGTGACAGCACCCGACCCGACTCGGTGCGCACCCGCACCTTGTCGGAGGAGACGTCCCGCGTCTTCCGCGCCCGGGTGGTCAACCCGCGCTGGCTCGAGGCGATGCGCCGGCACGGGTACAAGGGGGCGTTCGAGATGGCCGCCACCGTCGACTATCTGTTCGGGTACGACGCCACCACCAACGTCGTCGCCGACTGGATGTACGAGAAGCTGGCCGAGTCGTACGTTCTGGACGAGCAGAACCGCAAGTTCATGGAGAAGTCGAACCCGTGGGCGCTGCACGGAATCGCCGAGCGGTTGCTCGAGGCCGCGGAGCGGGACATGTGGGAGCACCCCGAGAAGGACACGCTCGATGGGCTCCGTCAGGTGTACCTCGACACCGAGGGTGAACTCGAGGGCGACTGAGACGGCGTTCCCGCGGGCTAGCATGGCCGGGTGACCACAGAATTCGATCGGGTGTCGGCCGCCAAGTATGTTCTGCTCACCACGTTTCGCAAGGACGGCTCCCCGGTGGCGACGCCACTGTGGGCGGCCCCCGACGGGGACCGGCTACTGATGTGGACGGTCACCGATTCCTACAAGGTGAAACGAATCCGCCGCAATCAGGAGGTCACGGTGGCGGTGTGCGATGCCCGGGGAAAGCCGAAGGGACCGGAGGTGCCGGGGCGGGCGGTGGTCCTCGACGCTGCGGGCACCGATCACGCGCGCGACGTCATCGCACGCAAGTACGGGGTTCTCGGGTGGATCTCGATGAAGCTCAGCCTGCTTCGGCGAGGCAGGACGGGCACCATCGGACTCGCCGTCACCGCGGACGACCGGTAGCGGCCACCCGCGCCGACGCGAGACCGTCGGCGAGTTGCGTGATGTCCGCGGGGTCCGGAAGCAGGACATCGGCGTACCAGGGGAGTGCATGCACCGTGTCCGCGGACTGTGCTCCGAGGAGACCACCGACCAGGGCGGCGACGGTGTCGGTGTCGTCGACCGGGACGAACCACCCCACCGGCAGCGCTCTCATCACCGCACCGTTCGTGTTCCGCCCGCCTCGGGTGGGCGGCCATGGTCGCGGTAGTGCTGGATCGCTGCGTGTGTCGAGGGGCCGATACCGGGAACGCGGTCGGCGCGCTCGCTCAACAATCGCAGGAAGTGCTCCGCCGGATCGGCGTGTGCAACCTACAACAGCCCTGTCCAGGTTTACAGGGCAGCCGGCGACGACGCACCCGGCGGCAGGGTGGGAAGCGGCCACCCAGGTGTGCGATTTACCCACTTCGGGGTGGTGGTCACCGATCCCGTTGCGCGCGACGATCGATCCTGTGCGCCGTGTCAGGTCTCGATCCGCCCGATTGCTTGCCGCCCAGCCGAAGGACGGCACCCGATGAGCCGTCGGATGATGGTCGTGGCCGTCCTCTCGGCGGTCGCGCTGGCTGTCGCGGTGACGGCGTCCGTCGAGTGGCGGATGTGCCGAACAACCTTCGGCCCTACGGAATTGGCGTTGTTTCTGACGGTCGGTGGGGTGTTCGTGGCGGCGGGTCTGGTCGCGGGCCGGCACCGGCCGGCCGACACTCTGGGACGCCTGCTGGTGGCGGCCGGGTTGCTCTGGATGACGAAAGGTCTTCGGCTGTCGTCGATTCCGGTGCTGTTCACCACCGGCACGGTCTTGACCAACATGTATATACCGGTGCTGATCCAATTGGTGTTCAGTTTCCCCTGGGGGCGGTTGCACCACCGGTGGGAGCGTCGGTTCCTAGGCGGGTGTTACGCGTATTACGCGGTGTCCGTGGTCTGTGAGCTGGCATTCCTGGACACCCGCCGCGTCGATTCCACCCATCCGCCCGGGTTGAACCTTCTCCTGGTACGGGACGACCCGACGGTCTTCGCAGCGATGCAAGTCGTCTTCGGAGTCGGGGGAATGGCGATCGGTCTGGTGCTGATCGGTGTTCTCCTCGGGCGGTGGCGTTCGGGTACGCGGGCATACCGGGCCGCCGTCGCACCGTTGTGGTTCGCCGCGCTGCTCGGTACCGCCGCCACCGCCTGGACCCCGCTCGCCTCGGTCTGGGTGCAGGGTCCACAACAGGCGTGGACCCTGCTTCTGCGGTATCCGTCGACCGCGCTGATCCCGCTCGCCGTGTTGGTGGGGCTGTGGCGATACCGAGTCACCCGGGCTGCGGTGCGCAACCTGTCGATCGATCTCGGCGCCGCCCCCTTCGGTGCGGGCGTGGTCGACGCACTGCGTGAGGCACTCCGCGACCCCAGCCTGGTGGTGTGGTGGTACTCCCGCGCCCACGACGGATATGTGGATGCCCAGGGACGACACCAGGTCCTTCCGCGGAGAAACGATCCCCGGGAGGCGACCACTCTCATTCACGACGGAGTTCTGATCGGGGCCTTGGTGTACGACAAGGCGGTCGCCGATCAGCCGCGGCTCCTCGCGGAGGTGCGCACCGCCACCAGCCGGGCGCTCGGTACTCGGCGACGGGACGACGCACTCGGGCAGCGTCGTGGGGTGTCAGCACGGGACAGCAGGTAGCGCGAGGGACGCGGTCCCGTCACGCAGTCGGCACCGACGGAGCAGGTGGGCGACCCGACGGCGAGAGGGAGGTGGCCCAGTCGCCGAACGCCATTGCAGTCGATCCGGCGGGCAGCGGCGCCGCCTGTCGCCGATCGGTCAGTACGACCAGCATTCGTGCGGCGCGTTGCACGCTCACGTGGTGATGCCGGGAAACATCCAGCAGTTCCTCGAATGCTTCGGCGTCGCCATACCCGCGGCTGGCGATGAGAATGCGCTTCGCCGCGGCGAGGATTTCGCCGGGGCCGGGCGGGGCCTTCGAGGTGGTGGGTTCCGTTGAAGGACGCAGACGGAGTGGAGTGCTCATACAGCGGCAACGGACAGGGCGGTCGCCAGAAGGACAATCAGCCCCACGGACGCTCCCACCAGCAGCGAGTCGGTAAGGACGCCGCTGCCCACACCGGAGACAAGGCACACGAAGCTCGCAAGGGCAACATTCCCGAAGTCGGCTTTCGCTGCGACGATCGATCGGCGCGACTCGGGGGGCAGCGTGTCGCGATCGAGGGCACTGGAGTGCATACAACCTCCTGGGCAGAGTGCAAAGGACATAACTCGGCGCACGCCGAATACGCGGCAAAGTCACCTGAGTTGTGGTCCCTTTCTCTGGAGACCGAAATGTGACGTCCCTCGCCACTTCCTCGGTGAGTGAGAAATGTCATAAACGGGACGCCTGGACCTTTATAGCGCATACGGGCACCTGATGTCATCTGGACATTTGTCCAGTAAGATGCGGCGCCGTTTCGGTGTGCGTCGCCGCGGGTACCGACACGACATGGATTTCCCACGCACCGCGGTCGTCACCGGCTCCGATTCAGGAATAGGTCGCGCAGTGGCGGTGGCCCTCGCGGCAGCAGGGGTGAACGTCGGTATCACCTATCACACCGACCGGGACGGCGCAAAGAACACAGCCCGGGTGGTCCGCGACAACGGTGCCGACGCGTACGTCCGCCACCTCGACCTGACCGACCTGCCGAACTCCAGTGCCGTCATCGACGAACTCGCCGCCGATCTCGGCGGCGTCGACGTGCTGGTGAACTGTTCCGGCACGGGTACCGCGGTGCCGGTCATGGAGATGGATTTCGCGACGTGGCGCGAGGTGTGTCGGTCAACCTGGACGGCGCTTTCCTGTGCACGCAGCGCGCCGTCCGGCACATGATCGATGCTGGGCGCGGCGGCCGCATCATCAACATCACCAGTGTCCACGAGCACGCACCCAAGTTCGGGGCGGCCCCGTACTGCGCGTCGAAAGCGGGGCTGGGCGGGTTGACGAAGGTACTGGCGCTCGAACTGGCGCAGTACGGAATCACGGCCAATTCCGTGGCGCCCGGCGAAATATCTACGCCCATGACGGGACAGACGGACGAGGAGCCCCGTGCGAAGGACCGGCCGGGCGTCCCCGGGCGTCGTCCCGGCGACGCGCGGGAAGTGGCCGCCGTCGTGTCGTTCCTCGCGTCACCCGAGGCGAGTTATGTCACCGGGTCGTCCTATGTGGTGGACGGCGGAATGCTCCTGATGGGGCCGGAGGCCAACGCCCGCTTGCAGAGCGGTGAATGGACGGTCGCGTCGGGAAACGCCTGAACTATGATGCCTGACTCACCGAGGACATGTGGAAGTCGGGAATCCGCAACGGCGGCATGGCTGTTCGGGTGAACCAGTCCTTCCATTCCCGCGGCAGCGTGCGCTCGGTGGCCCCGGCCTGGGAGACCCTTCGGAGCAGATCGAGGGGGCTTTCGTTGAATCGGAAGTTGTTCACGGCACCCGTCACCTTCCCGTTCTCGACGAGGTAGACACCGTCGCGGGTCAGCCCCGTCAGTAACAGGGTCGCCGGGTCGACCTCGCGGATGTACCACAGGGTGGTCAGCAGCAGCCCGCGTTCGGTCTCGGCCACCATCTGATCGAGCGACAGCGAACCGCCGGCGTCGAGGATCAGGTTGTCCCCGGGCACGGTGACCTCGGCGCCGAACTCCCGGGCCGCCGCACGCGGATAGGCGAGTGCATGGACCGAGCCCTCCCGTACCCAGTCGACGCGGCCGGCGTCCAAGCCGTTGTCGAACACCGACACCGATTCGGAGGAGGATCGGGTCGCGACGAACGGGGCGTATTCCAGGCCCAGTGCGGCGGGATCGGAGGTGAGAGTGAGAGGGAGCGCGGAGAGGCGTTCGCCGATTCGGGTGCCGCCGGGCGCCGACAGCGCGGAGTGTCCTTCTTCCGCGGCCCTGCCCTCCATGGTCCACATGAGATAGATCATCAGATCTGCCACGGCCGACGGCGGAAGAAGGGTTTCGTAGCGGCCGGCGGGTAGCTCCACCCGGGTGCTTGCCCAGTCGAGGCGAGTGGACAACTCCTCGAGCATCTTCGTGCCGGGGACGTCGGTGAAGTCCTTGGTGCTCGTGCCCACCCACGCGCTGGCGTCGCCGCGTTTGGCATTGATCTCGACAGACCCGGTGGGCTGGACGAATCGGCGCCGGATTCCGGTGGAGGTCCCGAGCCAGGTGGTGTGCAGTTGGTGATGGGCGAAGCCGTAGAGCTGATCGGTGCCGTCGAAGCTCATCGCGAGGTCCTGGGCGAGTTGCTCGAACGCGCCGATCTCGGTGACGGCGGCCGTCTCCTCCCACTGCGGGTCGGTGTCGGTCGCGGCGAGGAGCGGCATCGCGTCGGAGGCGGGACCGGCTGCACGAGCGGCAGATTCGGCCGAACGGACGACGCCGTCGATGTCCGCGGCGTCCACGGAGGCGGAGGTGACGATCCCGACCTTCGCCTCGTCACCGTCCCGGACGATGGAGACCACCGTCCAGCTGCGTGACGTCGAGAGGCCGTTGGTGGTCATCGAGTTGCCGGCCCACCGCAGGGCGGCCTCGCTGGCGTCGGTGACGAGGACGATGGTGTCGTCCACCGTGGCGCGGGCGAGGACCTGCTCGACGAGTTGCTGTGGGGCTATCATCGGGCACCTTCCGTCCGGGTGTTCAGTACGTTGACGCCGCGGAACAACGCGGACGGGCAGCCGTGGCTGACAGCCGCGACCTGACCGGGTTGCGCCTTGCCGCAGTTGAACGCGCCGCCCAGTTGCCAGGTGGAACGTCCCCCGAGGGCCTCCAGCGACCCCCAGAAGTCGGTGGTCGTCGCCTGATACGCGACGTCGCGTACCTGCCCGTCGATCCTGCCCCCGCGGATGCGGTAGAACCGCTGGCCGGTGAACTGGAAGTTGTACCGTTGCATGTCGATCGACCAGGACTTGTCGCCGACGATGTAGATCCCGTTCTCCACGCCGGAGATGAGGTCTGTGGTGCTGCGATCGGTGTCCGGGTCGGGCTGCAGCGACACGTTGGCCATGCGCTGAATGGGCACGTGATGGGGTGAGTCGGCGTAGGAGCACCCGTTGGACCGGTCGAGGCCCAGTCGTGGCGCGAACGCCCGGTCGAGTTGATAGCCCACCAGCACACCGTCCGCCACCAGGTCCCAGGACTGCGTTCCGACGCCCTCGTCGTCGTATCCGACGGTGGCCAGGCCGTGGGGTTCCGTCCGGTCCGCGGTGACGTGCATGATCGGGGTCCCGTACCGCAGGGTGCCGAGCTTGTCGGGTGTGGCGAACGAGGTGCCCGCGTATGCGGCTTCGTACCCGATCGCCCGGTCGTATTCGGTGGCGTGCCCGATGGATTCGTGGATCGTCAACCACAGGTTGCTCGGGTCGATCACCAGGTCGGTGGGTCCGGCCACCACGGTCGGAGCTTTCACCTTCTCGGCCAGTAGTTCCGGGAGTTCGGCGAGTTCGGTGGTCCAGTTCCACGTCTTGTCGGATCGGAGGTATTCCCAGCCGCGGCCGACCGGGGGCGCGAGCGTGCGCATGGTCTCGAACACCCCTGCCGACTGGTCCACGGTGGTGGCCTCGAGTTGTGGGTGCAGGCGAACCCGCTGCTGCACGATGGAGGAGCCGGCGAGGTCGGCGTAGAACGTCTGTTCTTTCACCTGCAGGCACTCGGCGGTGACATGGTCGACACCGTCGGTCGCGAGCAAACGGTGGGAGTACTCGCCGAGCAGCGAAATCTTCTCTGCGGTCGGCACTTCGAACGGGTCCACCTCGTACTCCGACACCCACTGCGCCTCGGCGTACACCGGTTCGTCGGCGAGTTCGACGTGTTCCCGGTTCAGTCCGCGCAACGCCCTGGCCACCGCGACCGCCTGTTCGGCCGTTGCCGCGGCGGTGGCCGCGGTGAGCTCGGCGTGGGAGGCGAACCCCCATGTGCCCTCCACCACCACGCGGACCGCGAAGCCCACCTCGTTGGTGTCGACCGCCGCCTGAACCTTGCCGTCGCGCAGCCGAAGGGACTGGCTGGTCAGTCGGTGAACCCGCAGATCTGCGTGGGAGGCGCCGGCCGCGCGCGCGGCGCCGAGTGCGGCGTCCGCCAGCACACGCAGAGGGAGGGCGAGGAATTCCGGATCAACCTGTCGTGGAGCCGTCACGGGGACCACCGTAGTCGGAAACTCAGCCGAACTGTTGCCAACCCAGCCGCAGCACCATGCCGATGACCACCACCAGCAGTGTGATTCGGACGAATCCGGCACCCTTGCTCAACGCCATGCGCGAACCGACGACCGCGCCCAGCACATTGCACACCGCCATGCCGAGGCCCAGCGCCCACAACACGTTTCCACTGGCCGCGAAGAACGCCAGCGCACCGAGGTTGGAACCGAGATTGATCACCTTCGCCATCGCGGCGCTGCGCACGAACTCGGTGCCGAGGAACGTCGCAAAGGTGATGATGAGGAAGGTTCCGGTGCCGGGGCCGAACAGCCCGTCGTAGAACCCGAGCAACCCGCCGGCAAGCAGTACCACGGCGACCATCTTCCGCTGCGTCGGCGGATCTTTCGCCAGGGTGATGCCGAGTTGCGGCCGTGCGGTCACGAACACGGCGACACCGACGAGAACGACCATGATCAGCGGGATGAAGACGTCCTTGTCGATGCGGGTCACCGTTGCTGCGCCGAGCGCGGACGTCGCCGCAGCAAGGAGACCTGCGGGGATCAATAGCCGCCACGCCATCCGGACACGCCGTGCGAAGGTCACGACGGCCGCGAAGGTGCCGGTCACCGCGGTCAGTTTGTTCGTGCCCAACGCGACCTGGGGCGTCAGGTGCGGGGCGACGAGGAACAGCGCCGGGATGAGGATCAACCCGCCGCCGCCGACCACGGCATCGACCCAACCAGCGGCTGTCGCGGCGATCAGCAGCAGGCCCCAATCGCTGGCGGTCACTGCCGAGTCGCCGCCGCGGACGGAGTGGGCAAACTTCTGCGGACCAGCGATCGTCGGGACACGGCTCACCATAGTAGGAGTGGGCACGGTACCTCCCTGCGTTCGGGCGCAGCGACCGCACAGCTACTGGGTTCGGCCTTGGGGACTCAGTGCTGAAGGAGTTGAGCGACACGATGTGTCGGTGAGGGCTCCTCTCTGCCTGGTAGCGAGCAGATTGTCCACCAGAATCGAAATCTGCTGTCGCAGAGCACCACCGGACGGGTCGGTGTCGACGGCGGCTCTGTCTCCCGCCGCCCAGACGTTCGGTGCGCGCGATGCCGGAAGGTGTTCGGATCGATGTCGACGAGTCCGTGCGGATCGTCCCCGGTCAGGTTCGACGTCTCGAGCCAGCGCGGGCCCCGGAAGGGCGGCACCAGGTGGAGCATGTCGTACGACAGGTGCTGGGGTGTCCCGTCGGAGTCGGTCACGGTGATCGCGCGCTCGTCCGGTTTCAGCTCGGTGACCGTGGTGCCGTGCAGCACGCGAACGCCGAGGTCGCGGAGATGGTTCAGGAGCCGGGCGTCGAGGTCCGGAACACCCAATAGCTGGGGGCGGTCGATGACCAGCGTGATGTCGACACCCGGCAGCCGTCCGGTGTGCTTCCAGTGCGCGGCTGCCAGGAACAGCGGTTTGACAGTGGTTCCGGTGCAGCTGACCAGTGGACGCGGCACGGTGAACACCGCGTGCCCTCCGGCCGGCATCGCCTGCACCAGCTTCCACGTCTCCTCGGCGCGGTCCACATAGTTGCTCGCCACCGCGGAAGTGTGCAGTGCCGCGTCGATACCCGGCAGGGCGTCGGTGTCCGGCACCAGGCCGGGCCCCAGCACCAGGTCGGTGTACCCGTAGGTCCGTCCGGATGCGCACCGCACGGTCTTCGTCGCCGCGTCGACGACCAGGGCCGTGTCCTGGAGTCAGGTGCACCGGTGCGGCGTCACCGATCGGTGGGTGCGTTCTGCGCTCCGCAGGGGTGCCTGTCCGCCGCCGACGTAGGACAGCAGCGGGCGGTAGGTGTGCACGCGCTGCGGCTCCACCACTGCGACGTCGGTGATGCCGCGGCGGATCAGCCGCCCTGCCGCGCTGAGTCCGGCGTTGCCGCCGCCGATGATCATCACAATCGACGGATTGGTCACTCTCGCCGCCGTTGGCATCCATTCTTCGGGCAGTACCCGGGACGGAAGTCCGGCAATCATCCAGGACGTGAGGGGGTGCCCTGGCGGTGGCACGTGCTCACCTGCTGGGCTCGCACTACCTACGCTGTGGTCATGCGAAGGTTCAGTCTGTGGCTGCGAGGCAAGCCGACGGTTGCGGACTCCATGCTGGCGGCGATTCTGTTCACGCTCGAGGTGTTCGCGTTCGCGGCGTCCGACGACCGGCCGCCGTGGGTGCAGTTGTTCATGGGTTTTCTGGTGTGCGTGCCGATCGTGTGGCGCCGCCGCTATCCGCGTGCGGCTGCCGGCGCCATCCTGCTGGTCTCCATCACCGTCACCTTCGTCAGTTATTCGCTCGGTGACGTCGACGCCGAGCATCCCGCCCTCCTCGCACTCGCCGTCGCCCTCTACACCCTTGTTGCGTATGTCGACCGGCAGACGGCGGCCGTCTACGCGGTCGGGCTGGTCGTCGACTCCGCTCTCTCCATCTGGTTGCTCGACCAGCGGGTGATCGAGATCGGTCTGTATTCCGCGCTGATCTACGCGCTGTCCTGGATCACCGCGGAATTTTTGGGTGCCCGCCGGGCCTACGACGAGGAAGTGGCGGCGCGGCTGGCGGTCGCCGACTACGACCGCGACCGCCGTGCCGAGGACGCGGTAGCCGCGGAGCGCACGCGCATCGCCCGGGAATTGCACGACGTGGTGGCACATGCCGTGAGTGTGATGATCGTTCAGGCGGATGGCGCGTCGTATGCGATGACGAAAAATCCGGCGGTCGCGAAACAGGCGCTGACCAACATTGCGAGCACCGGGCGGGAGGCGCTTGCGGAACTGCGGCGCACGGTGTCGCTGCTGCGGACCGAACCCGCCGTCGACGACATGCCCCAGCACGGGACCGCTGGTCTCGCCCGGGTGGTCGACATGATGCGCAGCGCTGGTTTGCCGGTCGAACTCGAACTGACCGGGGAACTGGACGACATCAGCCCCGCCGTCAGCCTGGGCATTCACCGGTTGGTGCAGGAGTCGTTGACCAATGTGTTGCGCCACGCGGGGGAGCGTCCCCGGGCCAAGGTCAGGGTTCGCCGCCGTGAAGTCGACGTGCTCGTCGAGATCACCGACAACGGCAACGCAACCGAAAAATTCACACTCGGCTCGGGCAACGGGTTGCTCGGGATGCGGGAACGGGTGGCCGTGCTGCACGGCACCCTCGAGGCGGGTCGGCAGACCGACGGAAGCTGGCGGGTGACCGCGGAGTTACCGCTGCAACTCGAGGACTGAACCCGGCCAATTAGTTAGCCCTTGACCTAAGTGTTCAGCCGGTGATACTTTGCCTTATGGCTCAGTATTCGGAGCAATTGGACGGCATTTTCCAGGCACTCGCCGACCCCACCCGCAGGGCAGTGTTGACCCGACTCGGTGAAGGGCCGGCGAGCGTCGGCGAATTGGCGAAACCGTTCGACATGGCATTGCCGTCGTTCATGAAACACATCCGGTTCCTCGAGGACAGTGGGTGGATTCAGACCCGTAAGCAAGGGCGCGTTCGCACCTGCGTGCTGGAGGAGGAGTCGATGATAACCGCTCAGGCGTGGCTGGCGGAACAACGCGCCCTGTGGGAGGGCCGCACCGACCGGCTCGCGCAGTTCGTCACTACTCGAGAAAAGGGCAATCGGAATGAATCCGTCACTGATACATGAGCTGGACCTGACGATATCGCGCATCATCGAGGCGCCGAGGTCGGCTGTCTGGAATGCCTGGACGGACCCCGCCAGCTTCGAGCAATGGTGGGTGCCGGCTCCCGCCAAGTGTCGCGTTCTGGAGATGGACCTTCGCCCGGGCGGGGCGTTCACCACCCAGATCAGCGAGGACGGCGGTGAATTCGCGCGCCACATCAACGGATGCTTCCTCGCGGTCGACCATCTCGAGCGGATCGTCTTCACCAACTCCCTCGTCGGTGGATGGCGACCCGCAGAAAACCCGTTCATGAGCGCGATCATCACCCTCGCCGACCATCCGAAGGGCACCGAATACGTGGCCCATGTAATGCACAAGAACAATGCCGACCGGAACATGCACGAGGAAATGGGTTTCGCCGACGGGTGGGGCACCGTGATCGCGCAGCTGGCCGCACTGGTCGAGCGCTAGGGGACCGCACGGCGGGCGCATCACACCGGCCGCCGTGGTGGAGGTGGCGCCGATGTCGATCAGTGCCCACACTGGAAGAGGTACCCCACCCGAGGACGTTGGGTGGGGCGAACCGTCAGGAGACCGCTATGGCCAACGAGAGACCGTTCGGATTCGACCCCGACGACCTCGACCGCGTGATTCGGGAAGCGAGTGAGGAGCTGCGCGGCTTCAAGGACAAGATCGTTCACTTCGTCGAGGCGGACGCCCAGATTCCCTGGACAGGCCTGTTCGCCGACATTGCCGCCAGAACGAAGCGTCCCGAACCCCGGCCGGAAACGACCGGCGACACCGGCGACGGCGTGTGGGCAATCTACAGCGTCGACGACGGCGGCGTCGCCCGCGTCGAGGAGGTGTACGCCACCGAACTCGACGCCCTCCGCGCCCACAAGCACAACACCGATCCGCGGCGATCGGTGCGCTTCCTTCCCTACGGCGTCACCGTCAGCGTCCTCGATCAGCCGAAGGAGCCGCCGACACCGGCAGCTGAGTAACCGGACGCGCCAGCGTGGAGGGTCTTGGTGGCCGCCGAGCGCGGAGTGACGGCGACGCCGGTCGTGGTACCAGAGTCGAACAGCTCCGTCCGTGCCTGCGACTTCGACGTCCAGGTGCGTCCGTGCAACCATTCCCTCTCGAGTCCGGGGAAGAACGACGCGGCGAGAGCAATGTCGTAACTCGAGCCCACCCGTCTCGACTCGGATTGATCTTCTGGCGATGGTGTACGTCGACGAAAGACGCTGCGGTGTACTGTGATCCGCGGTCGCTATGGAAAAGCACCCCGAACACTGCGTCGACGATTCCAGGCTTGCACACCACAGGATGGGTCAAACGCGGGCCGTCGGGCGTGATCGACACTAACAAACAAGCAATGCGCCCACGACACGGTGGCAGCGTTGATCGACGCATGGTCGCGGGACGGCTACCGCACCCGAAGTTCGTGACGGAGAGGCTCTGGCCACATCGGTCCACGAGCGCCGCCCCGAGGTTGTCGACCAGGAAAGCTGGTTGGCAATCGATGCGGAGGAACGGTCGCCCGGACGCGAGCGCGGCCGACCTCGAGTTCAAGCTCACCGCTATCAAGGAGATGCTCGATATCGCACACATGGTGATAATTACGGCGAGATAGAGCGCGACCAAGTGCTGCCAACCAATCGGTCAAATATGGCGTCCGCAGCGCACGGAGCCGCTGGACCTACTGGTGTCTCGCTCTAGCTTCCGGACTCCGATAAATACGCAAACCTTTGCCTGAAGTTCCTGCACGGGGTTGCCCGTCCGGGTTGACCATTATGGGGCTCGCCCGGGTCGTCGGGTCGTGAGTGGGCGAGCGGAACGTTGTGCCACCGCCCGGTGTGGGAGGCCGCCCTGGCTACAAGCGCCAGGCCACTGACCGCGAGTCCAAGGCGGCAGCTCACGTCCTGGGAAAACAGGCGAGAATCGATTAGGGCTGCTAAATTCTCCTGTATGCGGAGTGAGCGCTCCGCTTGCTGTAGGGAGAATCTATGGAAACCGCTTCACGGCGGGCGTCTTATCAGCTGACGTTTGCGGTGCTGACTGTTGGTGTCGGTGCCTTTGCCCTGCTGCAGTCGCTGGTGATGCCGGTGTTGCCGACCCTCGAGTCGGCGCTGGGCACGACACAGGCCGATATCACGTGGGTGTTGACTGCCTACCTGTTGTCGGCGTCGATCTTCACCCCGGTCATGGGACGCCTCGGTGACATGCACGGTAAGAAGCGGGTGTTCGTGGTTGCCCTCGTTGCGCTGGCGGTGGGGTCTGTGCTCGCGGCGCTGGCCACGTCGCTGCCGGTGATGATCGCCGCTCGGGTGATCCAGGGAATCGGAGGCGGGGTGTTGCCGTTGGCCTTCGGCATCATCCGTGACGAGTTCCCGGAGGAGAAGGTGGTGGGAGCGGTTGGCATGATCGCCGCACTCACCGCTGTCGGCGCCGGTCTCGGCATCGTCCTCGCCGGTCCCATCGTGACCGTGCTGGGTTACCACTGGCTGTTCTGGATTCCGCTGATCATGGTCGTGCTGGCGGGGTTGGCCGCGCAGATCCTGGTCCCTGAATCCCGTGTTCGCACCGCCGGGAAGATCAACTGGCTCACCGCGCTGCTGCTGTCCGGGTGGCTGGTCGCGTTGCTGCTCGGGGTGAGTCAGGCACCCGCATCGGGTTGGGGTTCTCCGATCGTCATCGGGCTGCTGGTGGCCGCCGCGGTACTCGTGGCGCTCTGGGTGACGGTGGAATCGCGGTCGGCGAACCCGCTGATCGACATGAAGATGATGCGGATCCGCAGCGTGTGGGCCGCCAACTTGTTGGCCCTGCTGATGGGGGTCGGCATGTACGCCGCGTTCGGCTTCCTGCCGCAGTTTCTGCAGACACCGCCGTCGGCAGGTTACGGCTTCGGTGCGTCGGTTACCGAGTCGGGTCTGATGCTGCTGCCGGTGAGCGTGGGCATGTTCGTGCTCGGACTCGCCTCCGGTCGCCTGGCGGCGCGACTGGGTTCGAAAAACCTGTTGATCGCGGGGTCGATCGTCAGTGCGGTCGGGTACTTCGTGGTGGCGCTTGTGCACGAGACGGAAGTGGAAATCTACCTCGCCATGTCGTTGGTCGGCATCGGTTTCGGTCTGGCCTTCTCGGCGATGTCGAATGTTGTCGTCGCCGCGGTGCCACCGGAACAGACCGGTGTCGCGAGCGGCATGAACGCGAACATCCGCACGATCGGCGGCGCACTGGGGGCGGCGTGCATGGCCACCGTTGTCACTGCCGGGGCGTCCTCGTCGGGGGTTCCGCAGGAATCCGGTTACATCCACGGATTCATCATGCTGGGTGTCGCAGTTGGTCTCGGCGCCGTCGCGGCCCTGTTCATCCCGGCAATGCAGCGGAACACGACCACAAATCTCGAGCGGTCGCCCGAATTGCGACACCCGGAGCTCGCGATGATCGCCGGAGGCACGCTCGTGGGCGACGAATCCGAATGAGGTCCGATGTGAGCGTTCAGGGAAGCGGCAAGGCGCTGCGCCGCGACGCCGCGGAGAATCGGCAACGGCTCCTCGATGCGGCAGCGACCGTGTTCAGTGCGCGCGGCTTGGATGTGGGTGTCGACGAGATCGCCCGGGTCGCCGGCGTCGGCGTCGGCACCCTTTACCGCCGGTTCCCCACCAAGGATGCGTTGATCAGTGAACTGGTTCGCCAGGTGCTCGAAGACTTCGTGGCCCTGGCCCGGGATGCCCGTTCCGCGCCGGACGGCGGGGGTCTGGAGCAGCTGCTCTACGGCAGCGGTGCCATCCTGGCGTCGAACCGCGGATGCCTGTCGCGTATGTGGAACGACGACGAGACCACCCTTCTCAAGAATGAATATCGTCAGATCCTGATCGAGTTGCTGGCGCAGGCCAAGCGGCACGGCCGCATCCGCGAGGATGCCACCGACGCGGACCTGGAGTTGATCCTGTGGTCCCTACGCGGTGTCGTCGCGACAACCCGAGGCGTCACCGACACGGGGTGGCGGAGAATCCTGGCCGTGATGATCGCGGGATTGCGACCCGGCGCAGAGGAGCTCGGAGTGCCGCCGATGAACTCCGAGCACGTCGCGCACATCAAAGAACTGCTCGATACTCGATAGCGGCCGCTCCGCGGCCCCACGCCGTGCGGCCGCTCGTGGAAGTGCTGACCCGTGCCGGACGGGCACGGAGAGAGCTAACGGGCACCGGACGGGGACTACGGCATCGATGCGCTGGTCGCCGACCTGACAGCGGTCATCGGTGAGCTGGGGAGAAGCCGGTACGCGTCGGTGCCTCGATGGGCGGAATGACGTCGATCATCGTCCTCCATCGTGTGCCTTACGACGACCGACTTGCAACCACCGACGCCGGGGCCACCGCAAGGTCGGCCAGCGTTTTCGGCGGTGTCGACCGTCCCGTGCGCGGAGCGACTATTTCGCGCACCAGGACGGCCGGCAGCGCTGGACCCTTCGGAGCAACCGTATGTCCCAGGCCCGTCAGGGTGGTCGCCCGATTCGGCAGGATGTGCAGCACACTTGCGTTTCCGAACAAGCCGCGCGGGTATCCCGTTCGAGGGACGAGGAGGTCTGAGGAATGCCTGTTTGGGGATGGATTTTGATCGCGGTTATCGTCGTGATTGCCGTGGTGGCCGTCATCGTTGCGCGCTTGGTCAGCAGCCGTCAGCGGACGGAACGGCTGAGGGGACGGTTTGGTCCCGAGTACGAGCGGACTGTGGGCGAGGTCGGCAACCTCGATGCCGCGGAGGACGAGCTCGCCGCGCGCGAACGAAAGCGGGAGAAGCTCGATATCGTCTCGTTGCCGCCCGAGGCGCGGGCGAAGTACGCCGACTCGTGGCGGACGGTGCAGATCGAGTTCGTCGACAATCCGTCCAGTGCGGTCGGGGCGGCAGACCGGCTCGTGATCCAGGTCATGCGCGAGCGTGGTTACCCGATCGACGACTTCGATCAGCGGGCGGCCGACATTTCGGTGGATCACCCGAAGGTCGTCGAGAACTACCGAAGGGCGCACAGCATTTATCTGGCGCAGGAGCAGGGCGACGTCGGTACAGAGGATCAGCGTGAGGCGTTCGTGCACTATCGAGCGCTATTCGAGCAGTTGCTCGAGACGGATGAGAACAAAGACAAGCCTAAGGAGACGCGCGCATGACCACCCCAGATCAGCAACCCGAGAGCGCCAGCACGACCGGACGGGTTGAATCACCGACGACGGCGCCCGGCACTTCGGGTGAAGGAACCTCGCCGCGGGCAGAAACAACCGAATCGTCGACCGAGACTCCCGGCCCAGCAGCCGCGAGCACCCATCGGTCCACGGACCCCTCCAGTTCTCCGGTTGAGGACCAGCGGTCCACGGACGCCTCTCGTTCTCCGGTTGAGGACCAGCGCTCGACTGATGAGCCCGGCCGCCAACCATCTGTTGAGGAGACCGAATCAGCGTCTGATCAGACACTTTTTGGTGAGGACGAGTTGTCGGTCCTCCGCTCGCGTTGGGACGAGGTTCAGGCGGGCTTCGTCGATGATCCCAGAGAGTGTGTTCAGAAGGCTGATGGTCTCGTGTCGGACGTCGTCGATCGGATTACCACCGGATTCTCGGAGTCCCGTTCGCGGCTCGAGGAGCAGTGGGCTCGGGGCGAAGAGGGTTCGACGGAGGATCTTCGTCTCGCGCTTAAGCGGTACCGCGAGTTTTTCCAGCGGCTGCTCGCACTCTGAGGAGCCTAGAGCCAGGAGCAACGGGCTGCGGCCTTACTCCCGGACCACTGCATCCTGCCGCAGGGTTGGCGTTCTCGGTCACCGGGGCAGGAACGATTTGACACGTTCGAAGTTTGTCGAGCACCGGGGAGCTAGACCGGTGGTTGGTGCGGGGATATCGGGCGACCCCAACGGGGGTGCAATGTGACGGCGCCGCACTAGCGTTCGAGTATCTCCCTTGCCGGAATTGGGAGATGCGAAAACAAAAGTGGCACTGCGTAGATAGGGGGCGAATATATAGCGACGTCACCGCGAGGAGGTCACGTTGGTGCGCCGCCTCGGCGCGAGTGGTCGGCTCATATCCGCATGTCGGGCACGTCCGAGATGGGCGGACAGGTGGATCGGCGACCACGGCGTCTCTGCTGCGCGACCGGTGCGCTGTCCTTCCGCCGTTTGTTCGGATGCCCATAGACCGTGGTGCGCGGCACCTTCAGCGTGCCCGCGACCTGGACGACGGTGTGCTCGCCTGCGTCGTAGAGGTGTTGAGTGAGTTCGATCTGATCCGCGCTGAGCTTCAATGGCCCGCCACCCTTGCGCCGCGGGCGCGGACCGCGGCCAACTCGTCTCGGGTATTGGCCACCGATCGCCGCGTGGAACGTTCCGGTTTTTCACACGCACGTCCGATTTCGACGACGAATTGTTACGCGCCGAGTTCCGCCCGCGTGCGATGGTCGATGTGACCGGCGCTGGGCACGGCACCGGGCGGAAGGAACGCCGATGGTGGGATCGGTCTCCGAGGATGAATCGGTGGACGCTGCGCGCACGGCGTACGAGCGCATGCGTGCCGCCCATCTCCACGGGGTGCAGGCGGCGCTAGAGGACCACGTCGAGCGCCTGGATTGGACGCGGGAGCAGATCGATCGGTACCGCGACCAGCGGCTGCGGGCCTTCCTGGGTTACGCCGTCGAACGGTCGCCTTTTCACGCGCGCCGATTGCCTGGTCTCGATCCTTCGTCGGCAACGGTCGCCGACCTGGCGCGGTTGCCGATGATGACGAAGCGCGACGCGCAGGACGAATGGGACGCCATCGTCACGGTCGCCGACCTCGACCGCACGCGAGCCGAGAGAACACTGGCTGGGCAGCAATGGTTTTCGTACACTCGAGGCGACCAGCAGATCTTCAGCTCCGGCGGGTCGAGCGGCGTGCGCGGCGTGTACGTATGGGATTGGGGCTTCTTCGTCTCCGCCGCCTCCCTGGCCTGGCGGATGCAGGCGCGGGAGGAGCGGCGCGGGTCGTCGCCGGCGTCGGGTGCGCGCCTGGCCGTACTGGCTGCGGGCGGCCCACCGCATGCCAGCACACCGCTGTTCGATGTGCCGACCGCACCGGAGATGAGCACGGTCGTGATCCCGGCGGGCGCACCGTTCGACGAGGTCGTCGCCGCCGTGGCGGCCGCGCGGCCCACGCACCTCGTCGGCTACGCGACGGTGATCGGTCGCCTTGCCCGCGCGGCGGCGGTGGGCGATCTGCAGATCAGCCCGGTGCGGGTGAGCACCAATTCCGAACCGCTGCTCGAGGAGGATCGCGAGGCGATTCGGCAGGCGTGGAACATTCCCGTGCACAACCTGTGGGGATCGACCGAGATCGGGGTGCAGGCGGTGGGGTGCGGGCACGGTGAGGGACTGCACCTGTGCGAGGACGAGGTCGTTCTCGAACGTGTCGACGACGACGGGACGCCGGTCGCTGCCGACATGCCCGCCGCCCGCACGCTGGCCACCGGTCTCGCCAACCGCACGTTTCCGTTCATCCGCTACGACCTCGGCGATCAGGTCACGTGGCTACCCGGAAAATGCCCGTGCGGCAGCGCATTCGCGCGGCTCGCCGACATCGGCGGGCGGCGCGACGACGATTTCCGCTACCCGACGTGCACGATCCCCGCGAGTGTCTTCCGGCACGTCCTCGGCACGGATCCTCGCGTCTCCGAATACCAGGTCAGGCAGACCGCCGCCGGTGCGGAGATCCTCGCCGTCGGTACCCCCGACGTGGACCGGCTGACCGTGTCGGTGATCGCCGCGCTGCGCCGGCACGGGCTGAGCAAACCGGAGATCCAGATCCGTGTCGTCGAGCGTCTTCAGCGTCATCAGAGCACCGGGAAGCTGCCGCGATTCATCCCGTTGCGTTGAGCCGCTCGAGTTCGGCGGCGCGCGTCGCCGCCTCGACGGTCATCACGATGAACTCGGCTCGCCGGGCGTCCCGATCCCGACCCGACGGCGTCGCGAACAGTTGGTCTGCGGTCTGGGCGTCGCCGCCTTCTCCGCTCGTTACGCTGAGCATGACACTGATGGCCTTGTTGGGCCCGCCGCGTGTATCTCGTGGTGCCGCGGGTGCTGGCGCCGTCCGGCCGGTGGATGACCTGGCGCTCCGACGGAACGGCGCGCCTACGCCTGAGGAACTCGCAGGATGAGGGCGTCGCCCTGCCCGCCGCCTCCGCGGAGCGCGACGGCCCCGGTGCCGCCGCCGCGGCGCTGCAGTTCGAGGGCGAGGTGCAGTGTGATCCGGGCGCCAGACATGCCGATGGGGTGGCCGAGGGCGATGGCATCGGCCGGAAGAGAACTCCTGCTAGCCGGCGACGGGTCGCGTATGCCGAGAGTGGTTGGCACGACGGACTTCGGGGATCAGGCGAGCGATCTGGGTGTCGTTGAGTGCGTCGGCTGGCCCGGTAACGCCGAGGACGGCGACGCGGGTGCCGTCGGCGGCTCCGACGGGTGCGGAGACGGAGGCGATGCCAAATAGCTGTTCGCTGACCGACACGGTGAAGCCGTCGCTGCGGATCTTGTCGAGGTGTGCGAGCAGTTCCGCTGGCGACGTTGTCAAGGGCATCGAGATTGGAGGGATTGATCGCGAAGGTGACCACCGCACGCGGGGACAGCGCAGGCTCCCGCGCTAGTCGGCGTGCTGACGTGCAGGTTCGCATCTAGCGTGGTACCCGGGCGGGGTCGTCGGCGATGATCCGCTGGAGGTGGTCCTCGTTGACGTACGCGGTCATCTCCGGGGTGGCCCAGGCGCCTGGGAACAACACCTAGCTCGCCCGCATTTGCAGCCCGTTTCCGTCGGCGTCGACCAGTCGCAGCGAGTCCGAATGGACGCTGTAACTGGTCTCGCCCGTCAACGCCGCGAGTACGGCACGTTCGACCTCCGATACGTCCGGGGGGCACGCCATTCGGGTGGTCGCCCAGGGCCCGAACACGATCGAACTCCGCCGCACGTCTGCGGTCCCGGTCATGCGGTTGCAGCCGGTGAAACCGGACGCGGAACCGTCGCCGGCGATCAGCAACTGCGGTGCCGTTTGCTCCAACGCCGCTGTCGTCGTGACCGCGTCCGGGCTGATCAGTGCGGTGACCGTCCATGTGGTCCCGACGAGAGGCCGATCCGGCCGGACGATCTTCTCGTCTGTCAAAGTTACCGACACCGTGGGCGTGGTGAGCCTGAGGGTGTCGCCGCCGAGGGTCCAGCTCGGCTGCGCGTCCAGTAGTGCCGCCACCCAAGCGTCTGCGCCGGCGGCCTCTCCCGGACACGCCATGAGGGTCATCGCGAGCGGACCTGCCACCATCTTCCCGCCGGACAGGTCGATGTCGGCGCTGCCTTGATTGCATCCGGCATCGACGGAGAGGCGTCCGGGGTCTTTGAAGCCCATCACGAGCGGCCCACCGCCGGGAATGGGATCGCCCTCGACGGAGGTGGAGACGAAGGTGCGACCCGCCGGGTCCGGGGCCGAAGTTGGCGCATCCCCGCCGCAGGAAGTGAGCGCCGCGAACGTCAGGAGGCCGAGAACGATGGCGGTGGCGCGCATTCTTCGAGGTTAGACACATCGTCCGCTTTTGGTATCAGCATGGGGCGAGGGGCCTGCACGGAATCCACACGGCTGCCTTTGCACTCCTGCCGGACGGCCGATGCGCCTGACTGATGGGCTGAGATATCCGTTGGTGTACGAGTACGAAAGCGAGTAGGTAAGGTTCTTCTCGTGATCGGATTTCCCATCACGTCCGGTGCCGGAAATCGTCGCGCCGCTCATCGGTGTGGTGATGGTGACACCACCATGAAGGCCACGACACCGTCGGTCCGGCAGCAGGGGGCGGTCGACTGCGTCATCGAAATGCGCGGATTGTCGAAATGCTTCAGTGATCTCGTCGCCGTCGACGCGCTCGACCTCGATGTCCATCGGGGGGAGGTCTTCGGCTATCTCGGCCCCAATGGGTCGGGGAAGAGCACGACGATCCGCATGCTGTTCGACTTCATCCGTCCGTCCGCCGGAACCTATACCGTGCTCGGCGGCAGCGGCGCCGACCCGGCGATCCGCCGTCGGCTCGGCTACATCCCCGGCGAGCTCCGATTCGATCCCAAATACACGACGGCAGACCTGATCGCATTTTACGGCCGGCTACGCGGTGGCATCGACATGACCTATGCCCACGAGCTCCTCGAACGTTTCGACCTCAATCCAATGCGGCCGATCGGACAGCTCTCCACGGGCAACCGCCGGAAGACCGCAATCGTGCAGGCCTTCATGCATCGGCCGGAACTGTTGATCCTTGACGAACCCACGGCCGGTCTCGACCCACTGCTGCAACACGAATTCCACCAACTGATCGGTGACGTGAAACGCGACGGCACCACCGTTTTCCTGTCCTCACACGTCCTGCCCGAGGTGGAAGCGCTCGCTGACCGCGTCGCGATCTTGAAGAAGGGCACGCTCGTCACGGTCGCCGCAATCGACGATCTCCAGCGCCAAGCCCGCCAGCACATCGACCTCTACCTTGCCTGCGAGGCTAATGCCGAGCCGTTCGAGAAACTCCCGGGTGTCCTGAGCGCCACCTCGTCCGGAGCGGTGATCGCGCTCGTCATCGAAGGTAATATTGCCGACGTCCTGAAGCACGCCGCGACGCTGCCGGTGCGGCGGATCGTCACGCACGAAACCGACCTCGAGGACGTGTTTCTCAACCTGTATCGGGATCAGCCTTGAGGATCTTCGGGCGATTCCTCGAGGACCGGCGCCGTTCAACGGTGTGGTGGTCGGGCGGCGTGGCCGCCTACGTGGCGGTCAACAACGCGTTCTACCCGACGATCAAGAACACGGCCGGCATCGAGAACCTCGTCAAGAACCTTCCGGACACCTTCAAGACACTGATCGGCTCGAGCGACCAGATCCTCATCACTTCCCCGGCGGGGTACCTGCAGGGTCGTGTGTTCGGTCTCATCCTGCCCGTCCTGCTGTTGGTCTTCGCCGTGGGAGCCGGCGCATACGCGATCGGTGGGAGCGAGGAGGACGGCACCCTCGAACTACTCCTGTCCAACCCGGTGACCCGCGGACGTGTCCTGATCGAACGATTTTTCGCCGTCGTCGCGCTCTCAACCAGTCTCGGGATCGTCACCGCTGCAAGCATTCTCGCGTTCTCCCCGCCGTTCGGTCTGCTCGAGGGCGTATCGATTCCCGGACTCGTAGCGGCGGTGTTCGCGGCGACTGCTTTCGGCCTCATGCATGGTGCGATCGCGTTTGCTGCCGGCGCCTGGACGGGCCACCGGTCGGTGGCGATCGCCACGGCCACGACCGTGGCCGTCGTGGGCAATCTTCTCAACGCCGTCGCGGCGGCGAGCGAGAGCTTGCACATCTTGCGCTTCGCTTCGCCCTGGCATTGGTACGGGGGCCGCAACATGCTTGCGCAGGGGATCGCGCTCGAGCCCTTCCTCGTTCCGATTGCCGTTTCCGTAGTCTGCGCGGCAGTGGGCTGGTGGAGTTTTCGACGTCGAGATCTGCACTGAGCACGGGGCGATGCGGAGCGGAACATTACGGCCGAGGAACCAGGCGACGAAAGAGTCGGGTGCCGCCCACCGCCAGGCGTTTCGCCCTTTCCGATCCGGTTTCGAGGATCACCTCGAAGGGTAATTGCGGTGTATGGGTGCACCAGATAGCGTCGACGGCCGGACCGCACCGGCCAGGCCTGACCGCGCAGGCACTCGCTCTCGCGGCACTCCCACCGGCAGCGGCAGCCAGGCGTCGGCGGTTCAGCCTGGCGCAGTGGCCCGTCCATCCAGGCCAGCGCCTTCCGAAGCAGCATCGGGGCGGCTGCCACGAAGGCGCCCGCTTCCCCCCAGGCAACCGGCTGCCAAGACCGCGACCGTGTCCCGTGGCAGCGTTCCACGGAAGAAGGTCTCGACGTCACGCCCGACACGAACCGATACCACCGCACCGTCCGCAGGCGCGCCCCGTCGGTCACATCCGGACAGCACCGCCTCCACCGAACGTGCGCGGAAACAGACCGGCATCGCGAAGCCGACGGCTCGGAAGCACCCCCGAAACACCGGGGCCCACGCACAAGCGCATTCCCGGTCCACCACGCCGGTCCGTATTCGACCGCTCGACACGGCTTCACGAGGGACGGAACACGGCCCGCTCTCCGACGCGATTATCGAGTGGCTGAAGAACACGGTTCACGGGCTTCTGGACACGGCGCGGGATCGCGGCGACACTCTGACGCAGAAGATTCAGCAGAGAATCCGGAAATATAGGGACACTCTCGTCGACCCCGCCGCACATGGCAACGCGGGGGTCATAGCGGGACTCGAAGCACTTCGCGCCGTCCTGACGGGTAAAAGTCCGGTGTGGGCGGCGACCAAGGCGCTGGTGTCTCGACTGAGTAGCAAGACCAAGATCATCATCGTTCTTCTTCTCATTCTCGGACTCCTGCTCGGGCCGGTGCTGCTCGTAGTCCTCCTCCTGGCTCTTGTTGTCGCGGCGGTGGTTGCGGCAGTGCGGGCCGCTGCCAGATGACGTCGCCGAGCGGGATGCCGAGACCAAGGGGGTGCTCGAGTCCGCGGGTGAAAGGATTCGACGTATCCGAAATGCTTGAGCGTGAACCCATTTTGCGCACGTCAACTCGGTTCGGCACGCAGGTCCACCCGATGTGGACGCCGGACAGGATGCGGTCGGCGGGGGAGACGGACTCAACATCGCCGCCGGCACTGTCGTCAACGGAGTTCAGTGAGGCTTGCGGCGGGAGGCGGGTTCGCGTTCGGTTCCCGATCCGCCGAGCAGCTCACCGAGCGACTCTCCTACGGCGTCGAGCGCGCCCTTGGTCTTCGCCTTCGCACTGCCGAGGTCTACTCAGCACCCCGTCTGTGGGGCCGCCGTCGCGCCGGTCGCTCCTCGGCCTGCTCGACCGGCTCGACTCCCTTCGGCCGCTTCCTGCGCCCAAGCGAACCCAGCGCGCCGCCGGTGACGTCTCCCACCGTGCTCACGGTGTCGCCGGTGACGTCTCCGGCCATGTCCGCGGTATCCTCGACCAGCTCTTCGGCTGTCTCGAGTACCGCATCGTCTCCGGAGAGGAGCCGATTGTTCAGGGCGTCGATTCGGGCGGTGGTAGCGGTCATGGCCGCCACTTTCACGGCGTCGAGAAGTTGGCCACGCACCGATTCGCTGAGCTCGGCGAACTCGGGCGAGGACCGGAGTAACTTGGCGGCCCGGTCAACCATCTCCTGGGGCCCCCGGCGAGGCGGCCGGCCCCGGCAGCCGCGAGCAGGATTCCCAGTTTCTTCCGGTGACCTCGGCCCAACCAATAGCCCACCAGTACCGCTGCCGCGACCGGCACACGGGTCATCATCGTCGACTCCCTTCACCCGGATCGCCCATCTTGGGTAGGGGCCGGGCGACTCGGAGGTAGCCGCCCGGCGTACCCGAAATCAGGCCCTGCCCGGCGCGAACCGCCCAAACCTGACTACCCGCAACGGACAAGCTTCAAGCGGTCAAAGGGGTGATTGAGTTCCCGTGGCTTGTCCACGCGCGCACCGTAACAACCCCGACACGCCCACCCGAGGCACCGCCTTCCTGGTGGGCGTGTTCTCGCGGGGGTCAGCGGGCGAAGCGCTGATCGATCGGAGGCAGAACGGTGGGCCCGAAATTGTTCACGATCGGCATCATCGCCTTGAACCAGGTGCGGGCCGGTTCGGTGCCACCGAACAGGTTGCCGTCACCGCACGAGCGCAACGGGCTGGTGCAGATTTGGCCGGGGGTGGGTGAGTCCCCGAACACGTAGACGCTGCCAGCCAGGTTGTTGGTGTACCCGAGGAACGCCGACGACATGTGCGACTCGGTGGTTCCAGTCTTGCCGGACATCGGGAGCTTCCAGCCGGAGCCGGCAGCTGCCGCCGACGCGGTGCCCCCGGGCAGGTCGTCCTTGCTGAGCGCGTTGGACAGGGTGTCGGCCAGGCCGGGGTCGATGACCTGCTCGCACGCCTGTTGGGTGAGCGGGACCGGCCGCCCCTGCCGGTCGACGATGGAATCGATCGGGGTCGGTGGGCACCACTTGCCGTGCGAGGCCAATGTCGCGGCAACATTCGACAGCTCGAGCGGATTGATCCACATCGGGCCCAGGGTGAAGGATCCCAGGTTTTGATCCTTGACCATGTCGGCCAGGCTCTTGTCCCCGAACCCGGAGGTGCCCGGTTCGGTGTAGGAGCGCATGCCCAGCCGTACCGCCATGTCCACTGTCGCATCCACCCCGGTGGTTTGGATCAGCTTCACGAAGGCAGTGTTCGGGGACTGGGCGAGGGCGTCGGTGACCGACAGTGCCCGCGGATACGGGGCGGCGTTCTGCACGCAGTAGGTCGCTGCCGGGCATCCGGGGGCACCGCCGTCGCCCATCCCACGAGCATCGAATCGGCCGGGCACATCCAGGATCGTGTTCAGCCGCAAACCTTTCTCCATCGCGGCGGCGGTGGTGAAGACCTTGAACACCGATCCGGCACCGTGCCCGGACAGTGAGTAGGGCAACTCCTGCACAGTCTCGGCCGCGGCCGCGTCCAGACCGTAGTTGCGGCTACCCGCCATCGCGAGGACCCGGTGCTGGTCCTGCCCGGGCTGCACGACGTTCATCACGCTCGCAACATCCGGAAGTCTCGCATCGGCGTAGGACGACACCGCCGATTTCACCGATCCCTGCACGGCAGGATCCAAGGTAGTACGGATCAGATAGCCGCCCTTGTCGAGTTGCTCCCGGGACAGGCCGGCGTTCTGCAGGTACTGCAACGCGTAGTCGCAGAAGAATCCGCGGTCGCCGGCGGCGATGCACCCGCGGGGCAGATTGTTCGGCTTCGGCAGCACCACGAGCGGGGTGTCCTTCAGGGCGCGGATCTCGTCAGCCCGATCCGGCACGTTCACGATGAGGGTGTCCAGCACGACATTGCGGCGTTCGATGACCCCGTCCGGGTTGGTGTAGGGGTTGAGCGCCGAACTGGACTGCACCATGCCTGCGAGCATCGCCGACTGCGCCAGGTTCAGGTCCTTGGCGTCGATGCCGAAGTAGGTGCGGGCGGCGTCCTGCACCCCGAAGGAGCCGTTGCCGAACGGCACCAGGTTCAGATATCGGGTGAGGATTTCCTCCTTGGAGAGTTCCTGATCGAGAGTCAGGGCCATCCGAATCTCCCGGATTTTGCGGACCGGAGTGGTCTCGATCGCCGCGCGGCGTTCGGCGTCGGTCTGGGCGACGACGTGCAGCAGGTAGTTCTTCACGTATTGCTGATTGATGGTCGAGGCACCCTGCTCGATCTGGCCGCTCGAGGCGTTGGTGAAGAACGCACGCATCGTGCCCTGCCAATCCACGCCCTGATGCTGGCCGAACCGTTTGTCCTCGATGGAGAGGATCGCCAGTTTCATGTCGTTGGAAATCTGGTCGCTGGGCACTTCGAAGCGGCGTTGGTCGTAGAGCCAGGCGATGGGGTTGCCGGCGATGTCGGTCATCGTCGTCACCGCGGGCACCACCCCGTCGGCCAATTCCGCCGAGCTGTTTCCGACGCTGTCGGCTGCCCGGTTGGACAGGTAGCCGACGCTGGCTGCGGCCGGAAACAGGATTCCGGACAGCAGCACCCCTGCGGCGGCGGTGGCGCCGGCGAGTTTGGCAATAGTCTTCGAATGCAATACGGCACCTCATTCGGACGGTGCACCGGAACGCGAATCAACCGGTGCAAGAACGATTATCGGGCCAAGGGCAGGGTACGGGCGGGAATGACACACCCTGCGGCGCCCTGACCGTGATCGTCACAAGAGTGGCGAGGCGTCAGTTCTCGCGGGGAGGGCAGCCGGCGACCTGTCACACCCGTAGCACGCAGGTGGTTCTGAGCACGGGCATCGGAGATACCGCCGCGGTCGAGGCTTTGAACGCGCCGGGCGCGAGGGTTTCGGTGACGACGAGCAGCGCCGAACGCCGCCGCGAGAATTGCCGAACACCACGCACAGGGCTCAAGGTAACACCGCGGGTTGGGCGGGGTGGGGCATCGGACACTCCCGAACGTGTTCGGCGTGCTCGCTGCCAGTGAGGCCCCTCTCGGGATGGGTCGCCGAAGACGGCGATGTCGAGGACGTCGGAGTTCGGTGGAGGCGTTATTCCGTCCCGCTGATCACGTCCAGCACGTCGCGGAGCGCGGACACGGAATGCGCGGGGAGGAAGGCATCGCAGAACGGCAGCGCGGCCGCCATCGATCCGGCGAGGGGTCGGAAGTCGGGGTCACCGGCGCGGGGGTTGAGCCACACCAGTCGGTGGGCGCGGCGACGGACCCTGGTGAGGGCATGCGCCAGGCGCTTAGGGTCGTCGCTGTCCCAACCGTCGGACGCGATGATCACGACTGCCCCGCGCAGCGCGTTGCCGTGCGGGGACGCCAGCAGTTCGCTCACGCTGCCCGCGATGTGGGTGCCACCGAATCTGTCGACCACCTTGTCGTTCGCCTTACGAACCGCGGTCTCGGCGCTGCGGTGGGCGAGGACGGGGGTGAGCCGCGTCAGCGACGTGGAGAACGCGAACACCTCCGGCCTGCCCGCGGTCTGCCGTTGCACCGCCGCGCGCATGAGATGGAGATAGATCGCAGCGTACGGCTGCATCGACCGGCTCACGTCGCACAGCATCACGATGCGCCGCGGACGGCTCCGGGCACGAGTCCGCACGAGAACCACCGGCTCCCAGCCCGTCGCTCTCGACCGGTTCATGGTTCCGCGCAGGTCGATACGCCGGCCGCGGCGATGCACTTCGCGACGCCGGGTGCGGCGGGACGGCCACGCGGCGGTGGCCTGTTCCAGCCAGGATCCGAGGAGCCGGAGGTCGCCGGCGTCGAATCGGGCGAAGGGCTCGTCGGCGCGCGCCACGAGCCTACTGGGCAGGGTGTCCGGCACGGTGGTGAGCGCGTCGCGAAAGTCGTTCTCGCCGCTGTCGTCGCCGCCGGTCATCATCGGTCGTGTCACCCACGGCACGCCCTCGACATCCTGCGCGTCACCGGGCCGGTCGCGACCGTGGCGGACACCGGCGAGGGCAGGCTCCCGTCCCGTATCGGATCGCCGCGCATGCGGGTCCACGGACAGCACGGTGTCCTCGAAGACCGCGGAGAACACCGCGTCGAACGGCGCGAGGTCGTCGACACGGTTGACGAGCGTCAGACGCGCCGACCAGTACAGCCGCGACCGCGAACTCGGCGGCGACAGTTGCAGCGCCTGCACGAACACCGCGGGGCCACTCGCCGAGACGACGACACCACGGGAGCGCAATCGGGCGACGAGTGCCACCGCGAACGCCGCGAGGTCGACGCCCCGCAGGACGCCCGACGCGCTCATCGCCTGCGGCGGCCCACCACGAGCACGACCACGATTCCCGCGAGGAGGGCGGCGAGAATCGGGGCGTACCGTTTCCACGCACCCGCACCGGACAGCGCCAGCAGGTCTAGCGGCGCCGGTTCCGCGGCAGGCCGGGCCACGGAAAGGTTCGTGGTGCCGGCCGCCTCGGGCTCGGCCGTGGGCTGGTCGGCGGGTCCCCCGGCGAGCTTCGCTTCCAGCGACTCCGCGAACTGCCCCATGAGTTTCTCCGACACCTGCTGGATCATTCCGCTGCCGAACTGCGCGAGTTTGCCGACGATCTTCATGTCGGTGTCCACGGTGACGCGGGTGCGGTCGCCGACCTCGTGCAACTGGGCGATGATCGTCGCGGACGCGTTACCGGATCCGCGCGAGTCCCTCCCGCGGGCATCGATCACGGCGCGATGCTCCTTCGGGTCACGCTCGACGAAGGCGGCCTTGCCTTTGAACTCGCTGGTCACCGGGCCGACCTTGACCTTCACCTTCCCCAGGTAGTCGTCACCCTCCCGCCCTGTCATCTGAGCTCCGGGGAGCAGGGGAGCAACCTCCTCGAGGTCGCTGAGCACCTCCCAGGCCTGCTCGATCGGGGCGCTGACGGTGAACTCGTTGGCGATCTTCATGGCATTTGCCTCTCATCCGGTGGCCAGGCCGTGCGCGTAGTCGGTGAATGCGTCCTGAACTATTGTGCGGTCGTCCGGGGTTTTCGCGAGGGCACTCAGGCTCTGGATCGCGTCGTCGCGCACCAGATCGGCCACTCCCAGCGCCGCGAGTGCGGACACCCAGTCGATCGTCTCGGCGATTCCGGGCGGCTTGTCGAGATCGAGTTCGCGGGCCCGGCCGACGAAGTGGGTGGCGTGCTCGATGAGGGGTGCCGTCGCCGCGGGGACCGTACGGCGCACGATGGCGGCCGCCCGGGCCGGCTCCGGATAGTCGATCCAGTGGTAGAGGCACCGCCTGCGCAGCGCGTCGTGGAGGTCGCGACTCCGGTTTGATGTCAGCACGACGACGGGGTGCTGTTCGGCCGTGAACGTTCCGAGTTCGGGTACGGTGACCGACGCCTCGCCCAGGAATTCGAGGAGGAGTGCCTCGAACTCGTCGTCGGCCCGGTCTATTTCGTCGATCAACAGTACGGGCGGGGTCAGTCCCCGATATCTCACGCAATGGAGGATCGGACGTTCCAGCAGGAACTCCTCGGTGAACAGGTCGTCCTCGGTGAGGCCGTCGCCCCGCGATTCGGCCAGCCGGATGGTGAGCAACTGCCGCTGGTAGTTCCAGTCGTAGAGGGCTTCGTTCGCGGTGAGGCCCTCGTAGCACTGCAACCGGATCAAAGGGGCGCCGAGGACGGTCGCGAGAGCCTTCGCCGCGGTGGTCTTGCCGACTCCGGGTTCGCCTTCGAGCAGGAGCGGGCGGCGCAGGGCCGCCGCGAGATACAGGGCCGACGCGGTTCCGAAGTCCAGGAGGTAGTCCTCGGCATCGAAGCGCCGGACCACGTCCGCCACGTCCTCGAATGCCGCCGTCATACCGCTCCCGTCTCCTGCGCGAACGATGCCCGGCAACCCGGCCCGCAGAACCAGAAGTCGTCGCCGCCGCGCCGTAGGTGGGCGGTGTCCCGCCCCACGACGACGCGCATCCCGCATACGGGATCGATCACCTCCGTCACCGCCGCTCGCGGAATCGAATCATCTTCGGGCGCGCGAAGTCCCGCGGTCCGCAGTTCCTGCACCAACTCAGCCGCGATCGACACCGCGATCTCCGCCGACGTCCGCGCCCCGATGTCGAGACCGACGGGGGTGTGCACCCGCGCCCGTTCGGATTCGGTCAGCCCCAGAGTGTCGAGGATCGCCCCACCGCGTGTTCGGCTGGCGACGAGCCCGACATACCCGACCCCGGCGTCGAGCGCCGCACGGATGACCTCCGCTTCGGGTCCGCCGTGACCGGCGAGCACCACCGCCGTCGTGCCGGAGAACTGCTCGAAACCGGCGTCGTCGTGCTCGACGGTGAATCCCAGCAGTTCCGCTATGCCCCCCAACGCCTGCGCGATCGGAGTGGTGCCGAAGATCCGCACCAACGGGGGTGGCAGTTGCGGCTCCAGGAAGATCTCCATGGCACCGCCGGACAGGCACGGATTCACCACGACGGACGCGCCCGGAGTCTCCGGGAATTGCACCGCCCCGTCGGGAAGGACCCGCAACAGCACGCTCTCGTTGGTCGCCAGCGCCCCCAGGGCGGCCGTGCGCACCGAATTCTGCGCGCACTGACCGCCGACGAACCCCTCGATCGTCCCGTCCTGCAGGAGGATCGCCTCGTCGCCGGAATGACTGGATGTGGGCGGCTGCGCCCGCACCACGGTCGCATGGACGAACGGCCTGCGGTCGCGCGCCAGTTGCGCCGCACGCTCTTTCAGATCCATCGGGCCTCCTCGCAGCCGACGGGCGACATTCAGATCGGGGGTGTCGCGCGGCCCTGCATGGCCTCCCACACCCGGGACGGGGTGAGCGGCATGTCGGCGTGCCGGACACCGAACGGTGCGAGCGCATCCACGACGGCGTTCACCACGGCCGGCGGCGACCCGACCGTCGCGGACTCGCCGATGCCCTTGGCACCGATCGGGTGGTGGGGTGACGGGGTGACGGTGAAACCGGTCTCGAGCTTCGGGACCTCGAGCGCGGTGGGGATCAGGTAGTCCATCAGTGATCCGCCGAGGCAGTTGCCGTCCTCGTCGAACTCGATGATCTGCATGAGCGCCATACCGATGCCGTCGACGATGCCGCCGTGAACCTGCCCCTCGATGATCATCGGGTTGATGCGCGTGCCGCAGTCGTCGACGGCGAGGAACCGCCGCACCTTCACCACCGCGGTGCCGGGATCGACGTCGACGACGCAGAAGTACGCGCCGTAGGGGTACGTCAGATTCTCGGGGTTGTAACAGATCTGCGCGTCGAGTCCGCCCTCGATTCCCTCCGGCAGGTCGCCGGCGCCGTGCGCCCGCATCGCGATGTCCTGGATGGTCACCTTCGCCGAGGGATCGCCCTTGACATGGAATTCGCCCTTCTCCCATTCCAGATCCGCGACCGAGGCCTCGAGCATGCCCGAGGCGATGATCTTCGCCTTGTCCCTGACCTTGCGGGCCACCAGCGCCGCGGCCGCCCCCGACACCGGTGTCGACCGGCTGCCGTACGTGCCGAGCCCGAACGGCGTGTTGTCGGTGTCGCCGTGCACGACGTCGATGTCGTCCGGTGGGATCCCCAGTTCCTCCGCCACGATCTGTGCGAACGTCGTCTCGTGACCCTGCCCCTGGGTCTGCACCGACAACCGCACGACGGCTTTGCCCGTCGGGTGGACGCGCAGTTCGCAGCCGTCGGCCATGCCCAGACCCAGGATGTCCATGTCCTTCCGGGGTCCGGCACCGACGGCTTCGGTGAAGAACGACATGCCGATTCCCATCAGCTCGCCGCGTTCGCGGCGTTCCTTCTGCTCCTCGCGCAACTGCTGGTAGCCGATCATGTCCATGGCCTTGCGCATGGTCGTCTCGTAGTCGCCCGAGTCGTACACCCACCCGGTCTTGCTGGTGTACGGGAACTGTTCCGGTCTCAGCAGATTCTTCAGCCGCAGTTCCGCCGGATCCATCTTCAGATCGAACGCCAGGCAGTCGACGAGCCGCTCGACCAGATACACGGCCTCGGTGATGCGGAACGAGCAGGCGTACGCCACCCCGCCGGGCGCCTTGTTCGTGTAGACCGCCGTCATCGCGCAGTGCGCGGCCTCGATGTCGTAGCTGCCGGTGAAGACGCCGAAGAAACCGGCCGGATACTTCACCGGGGCCGCAGTGCCGTTGAACGCACCGTGGTCGGCCAGCACCTTCGTGCGGATCGCGAGCATCTTGCCCTCTGCGGTCGCCGCGATCTCGCCGACCATGATGTAGTCGCGGGCGAAGCCTGTGCTCATCAGGTTCTCGCTGCGATCCTCCATCCACTTCACCGGTTTGCCCGTCACGAGCGACGCCACGATGGCACACACGTATCCCGGGTAGATCGGGACCTTGTTGCCGAATCCCCCGCCGATGTCCGGGGACACCACCCGGATCTTGTGCTCCGGGATCCCCGAGACCAGGGCGTAGACCGTCCGGTGCGCGTGCGGTGCCTGCGACGTGGTGTACAGGGTGAGCTTGCCGGACACCTTGTCGACGTCGGCGATCGCACCGCACGTCTCCATCGGCGCCGGATGCACCCTGGGGTAGACGATCTCCTGCTTCACCACCACGTCCGCCTTTGCGAACACGGCCTCGGTCGCGGCGGCATCGCCTGTCTCCCAGTCGAAGCAGTGATTGTCCGTCTTGCCCTCGAGGTCGTCGCGGATCACCGGCGCGTCGGGCGAGAGTGCGGCGCGCGCGTCGACGACGGGATCGAGCATGTCGTATTCGACGTCGATCAGTTCCAGCGCGTCCCGGGCCGAATAACGGTCCTCGGCGATGACGAACGCCACCTCCTGGCCTTGGAAACGCACCTTGTCGGTGGCCAGCACGGCCTGCACGTCGTTGGACAGCGTCGGCATCCAGGCGAGGTTCTTCGCGGCGAGGTCGGCGCCCGTCACCACTGCCGTCACCTTCGGGTGTTCCTGTGCGGCAGTGGTATCGATGCTCACGATCCGTGCGTGCGCGACCGGTGACCGCAGGATCGCCAGGTGCAGCATGCCGGGTAATGTGATGTCGTCGACGTAATTCCCGAGCCCCCGGATGAAGCGGGGATCCTCCTTGCGGAGCATGCGGCCGTGGCCACAGGGTTTCTTGTCGTTGTCGATGATTTCGGCGTCGCCCGACGGCGGACGCGATTCGACGGTGGTCATGACTTACTTCCCGTGGTCGCGTGTTCCTCGACTGTCATCGGTGCGCCCTCGGCGCCCCGCGTCTTGTCCTCCTGGACCTCCGCGTCGAAGTCGCCGGCCGGTTCCGGCTCGGCGGCCTCGCCCGCCCGATGGTCCGCCGCCCACTGGATCGAGCGCACGATCGTCGTGTACCCGGTGCAGCGGCAGATCTGCCCGGAGATCGCTTCCCGGATGGTGGCCTCGTCGGGGCTCTCCTCCCGGTCGAGCAGTGCCCGCGCCGTCATCATCATGCCGGGGGTGCAGAACCCGCACTGCAGTCCGTGGCACTGCATGAAGCCCTGCTGGACGGGATCGAGTTCGCCGTCGTGTTCGAGGCCCTCGACCGTGCGAACGTCGTGTCCGCTCGCCATCGCGGCGAGCATCGTGCACGACTTCACCGGATCGCCGTCCACGGTGACGACGCACGTGCCGCAGTTGCTGGTGTCGCAGCCCCAGTGGGTTCCGGTCAGGCCGAGCTGGTCGCGGAGGAAATGGACCAGCAGCATGCGCGGTTCCACCTCGGCGCTCACTGCTTCACCGTTGACGGTCATGTTCACCTGCATGGCTATGCCTCTTCTCCGGTCGGCTCGTGCTCCACGTCACTGCGGAGCACCCGGTCGACCGCTGTACGGAGTGTGCGGATCGTGAGTTCGGATGCGAGATGGCGTTTGTAGTCGACGGTGCCGCGGGCGTCGGCGACGGGTTCGCAGGCCTGCGCGGCCATCCGCCCGGCCTGGGCGAACGCCTCCTCGGACGGGGGACGTCCGGTCAGGTAGTCGGCGACATCCGAGAGTCCGGACGGATCCGGGTTGACCGCCGTGAGGCCGACCGCTGCCCGGGCGATCTCGCCGCCCTCCACCGTGACGGCCGCTCCGGCCGCGGTGACCGCCCAATCCCCGGTCCGCCGTTCGACCTTGGCGTACGCGCTGGAGCTGTGGCCGTGGACGGGTATCACGATCTCGATGAGCATCTCGTTGTGTGCGAGCGCCGTCTCGTACGGCCCGACGAGGAACTCGGACATGGGGATCTCGCGGCGTCCGCCGGGCCCACGCACCACGCAGGTGGCGTCGAGAACAGAGCAGACAGTGGTGAGGTCCTCGGCCGGATCCGCCTGGCACAGCGATCCGCCGATGGTCCCGCGGTTGCGGACCACCGGGTCGGCGATCACCTTCTCCGCGTCGCGGAAGAGGGGGAACGCCGCCGCGAGTTCGTCCGATTCGAGCAGCCGGCGGTGCCGTGTCATCGCACCGATCCGCAGCCTCGACCGCTCGGTCGTGATGTAGCCGAGTTCGCCCTCGAGATCGTTGATGTCGATGAGGTACTCGGGATTGGCGAGGCGAAGTTTCATCATGGGGAGCAGGCTGTGGCCGCCTGCGACGAGGCGGGCTTCGTCGCCCAGCCGGTCGAGCAGGGCGATGGCGTCCTCGACGCCCGTTGCACGCTCGTATTCGAAGGATCCTGGTACTTGCATTGTGACCTACCTCACAAATGTGGATCCTCTCAGCCTGCGCAGGAACCGGTGGTCCGTCAACCCCGGGTGAACCGCCCTAGTCGACGGAGGAATCGACGGGTTCCTCGTGGTGGATCCGGCCGCTCGACTCAGCCAGCGGGCGCCCCGTGCCACCCCACCGGCGGGCGATGATCTCGGCGGCGATGGACACCGCAGTCTCCTCGGGTGTCCGGGCGCCGATGTCCAGGCCGATGGGGCTCGACAGCCGGTCGAGTTCGGTGTCGGTCAGACCGGCCTCACGTAGGCGTTCACGCCGGTCCAGGTCCGTTCTGCGGGAGCCCATGGCGCCGATGAACGCGACGTCCGGGAGGCGCAGCGCCGTCTCGAGGAGGGGAACGTCGAACTTGGGGTCGTGGGTGAGCACGCAGATCACGGTCCGGCCGTCGATGGCCTGCGCCTCGGCCTGCGCAGCGAGATACCGGTGAGGCCAGTCCACCACCACCTCGTCGGCCGTCGGGAACCGCGCGTGTGTCGCAAACACCGGACGGGCGTCGCAGACCGTCACCCGGTATCCCATGAAGGCGCCCTGCCGGGCCACCGCAGCGGCGAAGTCGATGGCCCCGAACACGAGCATGCGCGGCCTCGGCGCGTAGCTGGCGACGAACACTTCCATGCCCTCGCCGCGGCGCTGCCCGTCGGTGCCATACGTCAGCACCGTGCTGCCGCCCGCCGCGAGGAGACCCCGCGCGTCGTCGGTCACCGCGGAATCGGCTCGGTCGGAGCCGAGTGAACCGCTCACGTTCTCGGGCCGGACGACCAGACGTCGCCCCACACGAGGGGCATCGGGATGCGCGACAACGGTGGCCACGGCGACCGGTTGGTGATTGTCGATGTCCTGGGCGATCTCACTGAGCTCGGGGAAAGTGTTGCGCGACACCGGTTCGACGAAAATGTCGATGATTCCACCACAGGTGAGACCCACCTCGAACGCGTTCTCGTCGCTGATCCCGTACCGCTGCAGCACCGGCGTGCCGGACGCCGTGACCTCGCATGCAAGTTCGTAGACCGCTCCCTCGACACACCCGCCGGACACCGAGCCGGACGCAGTGCCATCGGGTGCCACGACCATCGATGCCCCCGGCGGTCGCGGAGCGGAGCGGAATGTGCGGACCACGGTTCCGACACCCGCTGTCCCGCCGGCGGTCCACACCGCCATCAGGTCCGCCAGCACCTCGCGCATCAGCACCCTTCCCGCTCGAGTCCGGACGTGTGATAGACGCTCACTACAGCCTATTCCGCCGAGGCGGGTTTGGTCCGGAGAGCGAACCTTCGGCCGTGCGAGCCTGACGACACTCTCGCGGCCTCAGGTGCCTGCTGGGTTGTTGCGGCAGTCGGAATTCCCGGCCAAGACCACAGGCGCCGCATTTGTGGATCCGCAACGCGGGGCGGGGCGGTGCTAGGTTGGCGCTGTGCCGATCACCGTGCTACTCGTGGACGACCAGGAATTGATGCGTATGGGCCTCAATATGGTGCTCGACGCGCAGGACGACATCGTGGTGGTCGGCGAGGCCGGCGACGGGGCGGCCGCGGTGGCGGCGGTCCGTAAACTCGAACCCGATGTGGTGCTGATGGATGTGCGCATGCCGGTGGTGGACGGGGTCAGTGCGACGGCGCAGATACTCGAATCCGGGGTCGCCAGCCGCGTACTCGTCATGACGACGTTCGACCTCGACGAGCACGCGATGGGGGCGTTGCGGGCGGGGGCCAGTGGTTTCCTGCTCAAGGACACCCCCTCGGAGGACCTGGTGTCGGCCATCCGCAGTGTGGCGGCAGGAGATGCTGTGGTGTCGCCGAAGGTGACGCGGCGACTGCTGGCCCGTTTCCTCGACGACGGCCCGGCTCCGCGCCGCGACCCGGCGGTACTGGACGTGCTGACCGAGCGGGAACGGGAAGTGCTGCAGCTGGTCGCCACCGGATTGTCGAACACGGAGATCGCGGAAAGTCTGTTCCTGTCCGAGTCGACGGTGAAGTCGCACATCGGCCGGATACTCACCAAATTGAATGTCCGGGACCGCGTGCAGGCGGTGGTCCTGGCCTACGAGACGGGCCTGGTGCGGCCCGGCTCGTAGGCTCGTCCGCCGCCGTGACGGTCAGGACGTGAACGTGCCGACGGTCGGGACCACCGTGCAGTTGACGTCGCCGGGATAGCTCACGGTGCCGAACATCGTGCCGAGTACCGTGCCCGCACCCGTGTCGACGATCTTCGACAGCAGCGGGGTGTTGATGATGGGCAGCCGGTCGTCGAGTTTCACGATCCCGCCCTGGAAGGTGTTGAGGTTGATCCAGGCAACGCTGAGGTCGGAGGACTGCGGTATCGCCACGTAGGCGGGAATTGCTTGGAACCGCAGCTGGCCGGCGGTGATCGGGGGAAAGAGATTCGGTCCTGCCTGAGCGCTTGCGAGGGTGACGGTCGCCGGCTCGTCGGCGACACCGCATCCCAGGGTGGGGGACGGGTACATGAAATCCTGCGGAGTGGTGAGCCCGAGTTCGAGCACGTCCTTCGGGACGAAGACGCTGGCGCCAAGGAGTTGGTTCACCGCGTTACTCGCCACCGGCGACATCTCGGCGGCCAGCGCCTGCAGCTCCCCGATGCCCCGAGCCGCATCGGGAAGGGGCTGGGCCGAGGCGGGCGAGGTCGACAACGTGCAGGCGACAGCGGCCGATGCCAAGACCATCGTGGCACGGCGGAACAGGGTGGACCGGAACATAGCGGCTCCTTGTTGTGCGCGGGATCGGAAGATCCCCCATCCGAGAGAACTGCATCACGACGTAACTCTCAATGTCAACTTTAGGGTTAGATTGTGAGCGGTTCGAGATCTGTGCCGGGAGAAATCTGGGCTCCTCGAACGTTGAACGGACAGACGGCCAGAGTGTCGGTATCCGCCGTTCGAAAGGGGGCGTCATGTACGCCGCAATGTTTCTGCTCTACGTGGTGGTGGAGATCGCCGCACTCATCTGGGTGGGCGGCACGATCGGCGTGCTCTGGACAGCCTGCCTCTTCCTCGGTGGATCGCTCGTCGGACTGATGCTGATGCGCTCGCAGTGGCGCCGGGTGATCCAGGGGCTGCGCGCAGCCGCAGGCGGCAAGGGGTCGCCGGGTGCGGCGGTAGCGGACGGCGCCCTCGTGGCGGTCGGTTCGGCGCTGATGGTGGTGCCCGGGCTCGTCACCTCACTTCTCGGGCTGCTTCTGCTGATCCCGCCCACCCGATGGCTGCTTCGGCCCGTGGTCGTGCTGGTTGCCGGCAAGCGCGCCGCCGTCGTCGCGGCCGGCGCCGAGGCCTTCGCGCGGGCCCCACGTCGAGGCAGCGGTGAAGTGATCGAACGTGAGGTGGTGCACGACGTGTTCGACGGTGAGGTAGTCGATCCGCAACCTCGAACCCCGACCCGTGATCCACGCCTTCTGCCCTAGCAGGCACACTAGGTGCCCGTGACTACCCAACTGCTGGTCGGCGGCCGAATCTACAGTTCCTTTGCACCAGACGCCACGTCGATGGCAGTGACCGACGGAACCGTCGTGTGGGTCGGCGACGACCGCGCAGCCCGCGCACTGCACCCGGACGCCGAGATCGTGGACCTGGACGGCGCGTTCGTCACTCCGGCGTTCGTCGACACCCACGTCCACGTGACCGCCCTGGGGCTGAACATCGTGGGCCTCGACCTGGTCGGTGTCGGCTCGCTGCGCGAGTGCCTCGACCGGTTGCAGTCCTTTGCACGCACCCACGACGACGCCGTCATCTGGGGGCACGGCTGGGACGACTCGAACTGGCCGGAGGGCGCCGGCCCCACGACGGCGCAGCTGGACGAGGCCGCGCCGGGCCGCCCGGTGTACCTTTCGCGGATCGATGTTCACTCCGCGGTGTGCTCCACTGCGCTGCGGCAGCTGGTCCCCGATGTGAACGGAACCGCGGGCTACTCTCCGGACGGACCGCTGACCTTCGAGGCGCACCACGCCGCCCGCACGGTCGCCCGGTCCCTGCTGACGGAACGGCAGCGGGCAGTCGCCCGCGCCGCAGCGCTCGACGCCATTGCCGCCCGCGGAATCGTCGCGGTGCACGAGTGTGGCGGTCCGGACATCGCCGGACTGGACGACTTCCGCGAATTGTTGTCCACCTCCAACGCAGTGGAGGTGCGAGGTTACTGGGGGCAGGCAGTCTCCGACGTCGAGGAGGCTCGGAAACTCCTGCAGGACACGGGCGCTCACGCTCTCGGCGGCGACCTGTTCATCGATGGCTCCATCGGGTCTCACACCGCGTGGCTCCGCGAACCCTACGCCGATGCGCCCGGCACCACCGGGAAGAGCTACCTCACCGTCGACGAGATCGCGGCCCACCTCCGGGCCTGCACGATCGCCGGCATTCAGGCGGGCTTCCACGTGATCGGCGACGCCGCAGTCCGGGCCGCGGTCGATGCCCTCGCGCTGGTAGCCGGCGAACTCGGCGGACCCGCCGTCGCCGCGGCCGGACACCGGCTCGAGCACGCCGAGATGATGAGCACCGAAGACGCGGCCCGCCTCGCGACCTGGGGTGTGATCGCCAGCGTGCAGCCCGCGTTCGACGCCCTGTGGGGTGGGACGAACGGTCTCTACGCACAGCGTCTCGGCCGCGACCGGGCCATCACCTTGAACCCGTTCTCCGCGGCCGCGTCCGCCGGAGTGTCGCTGGCGCTGAGTTCCGACGCTCCCGTGACCCCGGTCGAACCGTGGGCGATGGTCCGTGCGGCAGTCCAGCACCGGACACCGGGAAGCGGCATCTCGCCGCGTGCCGCGTTCTCCGCGGCCACTCGTGGGGCCTGGCGGGCCGGCGGGGTCCGGGACGGGCTGGCGGGCACCCTCAACCCGGGCGCCCCGGCGTCGTATGCGGTGTGGGATGCCGGGGAGCTGGTGGTCAGCGCCCCCCAGGATTCCGTCCAGCGGTGGTCGACCGATCCGCGGTCCCGGGTGCCCGCCCTGCCGCGACTCGACGAAGACGCACCCACGCCGGTGCTGCTGCGTTCGGTGCACCGGGGGAGCATCGTCCATGAGCGCTGACGAGGCCGTGCCCGGCCGGTCGACTGGCGTTCGCGGGCTGGTGTGGCGTGCCCTCGTGTCCGTGGCCGCCGGGTTTCTGATCTTCGCCGGGTTTCCTCCCCGGCCGCTGTGGTTCCTGGCACCGGTCGGTATCGCACTGCTCGTCCTGGTTCTCACCGGCGCGGGCGGGCCGGCGCCGCGACTCCGCGCCGGCTTCGGCTACGGGTATCTGGCGGGTCTGGGCTTCCTGGTACCGCTGTTGCCGTGGATCGGTGTGTTCGTCGGCGCCCTGCCGTGGCTGGCGCTCGCGGCCGTCGAGGCGGTGTTCGTGGGCCTGTTCGGGGTGGTGGCCGTCCTCGTGTCCCGGTTGCGCTGGGCGCCCCTGTGGATCGCGGCCGGCTGGTCACTCACCGAATGGTTGCGTGCCAGCGTCCCGTTCGGCGGTTTCCCTTGGGGCAGGCTCGCTTTCGGGCAGTCGGAGGGATGGCTACTGCCGTTGGCGAGTCTCGGCGGCGCCCCACTGCTCAGCTTCGGGGTGGCCCTGACGGGCGCCGGACTGGCCTCCGCCGCCGTGACGGTGTGGGCTCGGGCGCACGGCGCGGCGGACTGGAAGCGACCTCTTGCCGGCGGTCTGGCCGCGGCCCTCGCTGCCACGGTGCTGTCGGTGGCGTTGGCGCCGGCGCTCGCCGACATGGGGTCGGGGGACCGGACGATCACCGTCGCGGCAATCCAGGGGAGCGTGCCCAAACTGGGGCTCGACTTCAACGACCAACGCAAACGGGTCCTCGACAATCACGTGCGGCGCACCCTCCAACTGGCCGACGAGGTGGCCGCGGGGTCGGCGCCGCAACCGGATGTCGTCGTCTGGCCGGAGAACGCGTCCGATATCGATCCGCTGCGTAACGCGGACGCGGCCGCGGACATCTCCCGCGCGTCCGACGCGATCGGCGCGCCGATCCTGGTGGGTGCGGTGCTGGTCAACGCAGACCGCACCACGACCAATTCGGTGATCGTCTGGGACGGCGACGAGGGACCGGGCGAACGACACGACAAACGCATCATCCAACCGTTCGGCGAGTACTTGCCCTACCGCGATTTCTTCCGGCACTTCTCCTCCTACGCCGACCGGGCCGGCAACTTCGTACCCGGCGGCGGGGACGGCGTCGTCCACGCGAACGGTGTCACGGTCGGGGTCGCCACCTGCTATGAAGTGGCGTTCGATCGGGCCTTCGAGGGGTCGGTGCGGGCCGGCGCGGAACTGCTCGCCGTTCCGACGAACAACGCCACCTTCGGCGATACCGAGATGACGTATCAGCAACTCGCCATGTCGAAGGTGCGGGCCGTCGAGCACGGGCGGGCGGTGGTGGTCGCTGCCACCAGCGGTGTCAGTGCGATCATCGCGCCGGACGGCTCCACCGTGGAACAGACGTCACTGTTCGTGCCCGCCGCCCTGGTGTCGGAGGTGCCGCTGCGGACCCAGCTGACTCCGGCGAGTCGCCTCCGGCCTCTGCCGGAGGTCCTGCTCTGCATCGCCGCCGCCGCTGCGGTCGTGGCCGCTCTGGTGCCGCGCCGACGATCCGCCCGCCCACCATCAGGCAAAATGCGGGCCGTTCCAGAATGTGGAATGGGTGAAACGCTTCGAACCGGAGGCCCGATAGGGAACCCGAGGCGTACTCCTGAGTAAGGTTTGGAAAATTCCCAGGGTCGCCGGTCACTGTCGGGTGGTGACGGGGTGGTTCGTCCGCCCGCCGAGATGAGAAACGGGGGGGACGGGTGGTCGACGCTGTGCCGGTTCGGCCCCTGCCTCCGACAGGTGATCTCCCGGAGAATGCCTTCCCGCTTACTGCCGCGCAGCAGGGAATGTGGTTCGCCCAGCAGCTCGAACCCTCGGTGCCGGTCAACATCGCACAGTGTGTCGAACTGGTCGGGGAGCTCGATGCGCCCCTGCTGTCCGAGTCGATAATCACCGCCGGCCGCGAACTCGGGTCCGCGTTCCTGCGCCTGATCGAGGTCGACGGTGTCCCGTATCAGGTGGTCGATCCCACCCTCGAAGCCTCGGTCCGCTTCGTCGATCTGCTGCATCAACCCGACCCGCGGGCCGCCGCCAAGGAGTGGATGCGGCAGGAGTACACCGCCCCGATCGACGTGTTCCGGGACCGGTTGGTGTTTTCCGCGCTGCTTCGAATCGCGCCCGACCGCCACTATTGGTACAGCCGGGTTCATCACGTGGCCCTCGACGGAATGGGCTCGGTCACGCTCGTCGACCGAGCGGCGGAGCTTTATACGGCCACCGTCCGAGGGGTGATCGCTGCGCCGTCCAAGGCGGCAGATTTGACGGAGGTCGCCGGCGTCGACCACGACTACCGCACCTCCGCCCGCTACGACGCCGACCGCCGATACTGGTCGGAACTCGTCGCTCGCATCGGCGAGCCGCACAGTTTGGTGGACCACACCGCACCGGCGCGCGCCCGCAGTCGTACCACGGGCAGTCAGCTGCCCGGCACCCTCGTCGATCACCTCGACGCAGCCGTCGATCGGCATGCCTCCTCCGTCGCGTTCGAGGTGATCGCGGCATTCGCCGCATACCTCGCACGCATGACAGGCCGCGAGGACGTGGCCCTCAGCTTGCCCGTCACGGCCCGAACCACCGCGCTGCTCCGCCGCTCCGGCGGCATGGTGTCGAACGTGGTTCCCCTGCGACTGCAGGTCCGCCCCGACATGACGAGCGCCGACCTCGTCGCCGCGGTCCGGCTCGAGGTGACGGCGGCGCTGCGCCACCAGCGGTATCCGCACATCGACATCCGCCGCGACGCCGCCGCCGACGACCAGGGCTTCTACGGACCACTGATCAACGTGATGCTCTTCCATAACGAGATCACGCTCGGCGACATCGTCGGCAGACTGGAATTGCTGTCGACCGGCCCGATCAGCGATCTGGCGGTCAACGTCTACCACGGGGTGGCCGGCACCAGCCTCAACCTCGATTTCGAGGCCAATCCGGACCTCTACTCGGAGACGGCGCTCGACGCGCATCACATCCGGTTCACCCGATTCTTCGGTGAGTTCCTCACCTCTGATGCCCTTCGGCCCGGTCGGATCGGCGACCTCGGCATTCTCGGCGAGCACGAACACCGCAGCCTGGTGCCCGCGACCGGCCGTGCCGGGTTCGCACCGGTCACCCTGCCGGATCTGCTCGCCGGGGCCGTCCGCAGCAACCCGGACGGTGACGCCCTGGTCGCACCGGGAACGGAAGCACCCGCCGGCGTCCTGAGCTACCGCGCCCTGGACGAGACGTCGAACCAGCTGGCTCGACTGCTGATCGACCTGCAGGTCGGCCCCGAGGTCGCGGTCGCCCTCGCGCTGCCCCGCTCGCTCGACTCGGTGTCGAGTGTGTGGGCGGTGGCGAAAACCGGGGCAGCCTTCGTTCCGGTGGATCCCCGCTATCCGCGCGAGCGGATCCTGCACATGCTCGAAAACTGTGGGGCGCCGATCGGCATCACGACCGCGGCCCTGCGCGCCGACCTGCCGGACTGCACACACTGGATCATCCTCGACGACAACGAATTCCGGGCCGAACTCGCCTCGTATCCGACCGGTGCCGTCGTCGACGCCGACCGCACCGCGGCCCTGTCGCTGGACCACCCTGCGTACGTCATCTACACCTCCGGGTCGACGGGCCGGCCCAAGGGTGTGGCGGTGACACACCGCGGTCTGGTGAACCTCGCCGCGGACGAACGCGACCGGCTCGGGGTCACACCGGACTCGCGGACACTGCATTTCGCATCCCCGAGCTTCGACGCCTCGGTGTTCGAGCTGGTGATGGCGGTGTGCGCGGGTGCGACGCTGGTGATCGCGCCGACCACGATCTATGGCGGCGACGAGCTTGCCGAGTTCCTCTCCGAGCAGCACATCACGCACGCCTTCTGTACCCCCGCCGCCCTGGCGTCGCTCGATCACCGCGCGCTGCACGACCTTCGGACGATCGTCGTCGCGGGCGACGTGTGCCCACCCGAGCTGGTCGCTCGCTGGGCACCCGGCCGGACGATGATCAATGCGTACGGCCCGAGCGAGACGACGATCATGTCCTCCGCCACCACCGCTCTGACGGCCGGACAGCCGGTGAGCATCGGAGCGCCCACCGTCGGTGTGGATCTCGTGGTCCTCGATCATCGGCTGCGGCCCGTTCCCGCCGGGGTTCGCGGCGAGCTGTACGTTCTCGGCACGAGCCTGGCCCGGGGGTACGTGCACCGGGCCGGGCTGACGGCGGAACGGTTCGTGGCCTGCCCGTTCGGAACGGGTGGACGGATGTATCGCACCGGCGACGTGGTCCGCTGGGTGTCCGCAGCCGACGGGACACCGGTGCTCGACTTCCTCGGCCGCAGCGACCATCAGGTCAAGATTCGCGGGTTCCGCATCGAACTCGGGGAGATCGACGCGGCCCTGTCGGCGCATCCGCTGGTGGAGTTCGCCCACACGATCGGCCACGAGGGCGCCGGAACCACACGCCTCGTCTCGTATGTGTTGCCCGCGCCGCATTCCGTGGTCGACACCCGGGAGTTGGCCGAGTTCGCCGGGCGGAGCCTGCCCGCGTACATGGTGCCGTCCGCGATCATGGTCCTCGACTCGCTGCCGCTCACGCCGGCAGGCAAACTCGACCGCAACGCCCTGCCCGCCCCCGTTTTCGCCGAGCGGTCCGGCTCGATCATGGGACCCCGGTCCGGCACCGAGGAGGTGCTCGCCGGGATCTTCCGGGACGTCCTCGGCGTCGACGACCTGAGCGTCGAGACCAGCTTCTTCGAACTGGGCGGCAACTCGTTGATGGCCACCCAGGTCGTGTCCCGGGTCGGATCCGCGCTGAAGGTGCGGATCGGTGTTCGTGACCTCTTCGAGTCGCCGTCGGTGGCCCAGCTGGCCGTCGCCGTGGCCGAGTCGACGTCGCACACGCGCGCGCGACCGGTCCTTCGGCCGCGGGAGCGCCCGGATCGGGTGCCGTTGTCTGTTGCGCAGCAACGGATGTGGTTCCTCAACCAGTTCGACCCGGCGTCTCCGGCGTACAATCTGCCGATCGCCCTCCGGCTCACCGGGGACCTCGACCACGACGCCCTCCGGTGGGCACTCACCGATGTCGCGGAACGTCACGAAACGCTGCGCACGATCTTCCCGGATAGTACTGACGGACCACGCCAGGTGATCCTGCCGTCCGGCGCGGTGCTGCCGCCGGGCGCGCCGGTCGCGGTGGACGCCGATTCCCTCACAGCCGCAGTGGCGTCGCTCGGGAGCACCGGCTTCGACCTGACCACCGATCCACCGCTCCGTATGGGGCTCTTCCGCGAGGCCACCGACCGTCATGTGCTGGTTCTGGTGGTTCACCACATCGCCGCCGACGGGTGGTCGATGACTCCCCTCGCCGGCGACGTGATGGTCGCCTACGCGGCGCGTGCCCACGGGCAGACACCGTCCTGGGCGGCGTTGCCTGTGCAGTACGCCGACTACGCGCTCTGGCAGCGCGACATGCTCGGCTCGGAAGCCGATCCGGACAGTGTGGCGGCCCAGCAGCTGAGCCATTGGCAGGGCGTTCTCGCCGGTCTGCCGCAGGTGCTCGACTTGCCGACCGACCGTCCACGCCCGGCCAAGATGTCGCATCGCGGCGGCCGAGTCGACTTCACGGTGCCGGCCCTCGTGCACGAGCAATTGACGCAGCTGGCTCACCGCACCGGCACCACGCCGTTCATGGTGACGCACGCGGTCCTGGCCGTGCTGTTGCACCGCCTCGGTGCCGGCTCGGACATCGTGATCGGCACCCCGATCGCCGGCCGCGGTGAGGAAGAACTCGACCACCTCGTCGGCATGTTCGTCAACACCCTGGTGCTGCGGACCTCCCTGGAACCGGACGACACGTTCGCCGACCTCCTGGGCCGTGTCCGCACCGCCGACCTCGCCGCGTTCTCGCACGGCGACGTTCCCTTCGAGCGCCTCGTGGAGGTCCTCAGCCCGGAGCGCTCGTCGGCGTATCACCCGCTGTTCCAGGTGATGCTCTCGTTCCAGAACACCGCGACCACCCGAGTCGAACTCGACGGCCTCACCGTGGAGGCGGCCGAGATCGACGTCCACATAGCGAAATTCGACCTCCAGCTCACCGTTGTCGAGCATGTCGACGCCGAGGGCCGGGCCGCGGGCATGTCGATGGACCTCTCGTACGCGACCGACCTGTTCGACGAGCGCACGATCGTGGCGATGGGCGCACGGTTCCGCGGAATTCTCGACGCCGTACTCGACGACGACCCGGTCACTATCGGCGACATCGAGCTGCTCGATGCACCGGAACGGGCCGCCCTCGACGCGCGCAATGCCACCGACCATCCCGTGCCCCCCGACACGTTGGTGTCGCTGTTCGCAGCCGGTGCCGCCGCGACCCCCGACGCCGTGGCACTGATATTCGAGGACGAGTGGCTCACCTACGCACAGTTCGACGAGCGTAGCAACCGCCTTGCCCACCACCTGGTTTCGGAAGGGGTGGGACCGGAATCGATGGTCGCCGTGGGCATGCGGCGCTCGCTCGACCTCATGGTCGCCATCTACGCGATCCTGAAAGCCGGTGCCGCCTACCTACCGGTCGACCCGGACCATCCGGTGAACCGCACCACGTATGTTCTGGAGACCGCGCAGCCGGTATGCCTCCTCACCCGCAGCACAGAGGGCGTCGAGTGGGTCACCGATGCACCGGTACTGCACGTTGACATTCTCGACCTGTCGACCGGCGAATCCGGGGCGCTGCCGCTGGCACCGGCTCCCGAGCACGCCGCTTATGTCATCTTCACGTCGGGGTCGACGGGACGACCGAAGGGCGTCGTGGTCACCCACGGTGCGATCGTGAACCGGTTGTCCTGGGCGCAGGATGAATACGCCCTGACTTCCACCGACGCGGTGCTGCAGAAAACGCCGGTCACCTTCGACGTGTCGGTGTGGGAATTGTTCTGGCCCCTCCAGGTCGGCGCGACACTGGTGATCGCCGCACCGGACGGACACCGCGACCCCGAGTACCTCGCCACGCTGGTGCGCCGACACCGCGTCACCGTCATGCATTTCGTGCCCTCGATGTTGTCGGTCTTCACCGCCGAACCGTCCGCAGCGCACTGTGATTCGTTGCGTATGGTCATTTGTTCGGGTGAGGCGCTGACACCGGATCAGGCCGCGAAGTTCCGGGCCATCAGCGCCGCCGACCTGCACAACCTGTACGGGCCGACCGAGGCCGCGGTCGACGTCACCTTCTGGCGCACCAGCTCCGCAGACACCGTTACGGTGCCCATCGGCCGACCGGTGTGGAACACCCGACTGCACGTGCTCGACGCCCGGTTGCATCCGGTGCCCGACGGGGTGGCCGGTGAGCTCTACCTCGCGGGCGCGCAGCTGGCCCGTGGCTATCTCCGCCGTGCCGATTTGACGGCAGACCGGTTCATCGCGGATCCGTTCGCGGTGGGCGTCCGGATGTACCGGACGGGCGATCTGGTGCGACGCCGCCCGGACGGTGCCGTTGAATACCTGGGCCGCACCGACTTCCAGGTGAAGCTGCGCGGGCAGCGCATCGAACTGGGGGAGATCGAGAGCGCCTACGAATCGCACCCGGACATTCGACGCGCAGTGGTGACGGTGCACCGCGACGACCGCGGTCAGGAGTCCCTCGTCGCGTATGTCGTGGGTGAGGAGCGGGTGAACCCAGCCGCAGTGCGCGAGCACGTATCGGCTGTGCTGCCGTCGTACATGATTCCGGCCTACGTGGTTCCGCTCGACGGTCTTCCTGTGTCGGCCAACGGCAAACTCGACCGGGCCGCGCTGCCGGCCCCGGTCATCGAGACCGTGAGCACCGAATATGTGGCACCTCGGACCGCCGTCGAGATCGCAGTCGCCGAGGCGGTCGCCGACGTACTCGATCTCGGCCGGGTGGGGTTGACCGACAACTTCTTCGAACTCGGTGGCAACTCGCTCGTCGCCACCCGCCTGGTGTCCCGGCTCCGCAGCGCCGCGGATCTTCCGGTGTCGCTGCGCGACGTCTTCGACGCGCCGACCGTCGGCGGGCTCGCACAACGATTCGACGGTGCCGATCGCCAGGTCCACCCCGATGTCCCGCCGCTGTCCGCTCGGGCCCGGCCGGAGCGGGTGCCGTTGTCTTCCGCTCAGCAGCGGGTGTGGTTCCTCAACCAGTTCGACACCGGCAGCCCCGTCCACAATCTTCCTCTCGCCGTGCGGTTCTCCGGCGACCTGGATGTCGCTGCACTAGGTCGGGCCGTGTACGACGTAGTCGAGCGGCACGAATCGCTGCGCACCGTCTTCCCCGATTCCGACACCGGACCGTGGCAGCACGTTCTCGACCCCGGCGATGTCGATGTAGAGGTGACCGTCACCGATGTGGACGTCGACCGACTCGACGACGCGATCCGTCAGTTCGTTCTCGCCGGATTCGATGTCACTGCCGACATCCCCGTGCGGGCCCGGCTCTTCCGAACGGGAGCCGGCGAGCACGTCCTCGCGTTGGTTCTCCATCACATCGCCGCCGACGGCTGGTCGTTCGCCCCCCTCTCACGCGATGTGATGGTCGCCTACGCGGCGCACAGCGCCGGACACGACGTGCCGTGGTCGCCGCTAACCGTGCAGTACGCCGACTACACCCTCTGGCAGCGCGAAGCGCTCGGTGACGAGACCGACCCGCAGTCGCGGGCGGCGCAGCAACTGGGGTACTGGGACACCGCGCTGGCCGGGCTGCCGGACAGCCTCGACCTGCCCACCGACCGTCCCCGACCCCCGGCCGCGTCGCAGCGTGGTTCGACGCTTGCCTGGGACATTCCCGCTGACCTGCACGAACGCCTTGTGGCGTTCGGCCACACACAGAACGTGACCCTGTTCATGGTGGCGCATTCGGCGTTGGCGCTGTTCCTGAGCCGGTTGAGCGCGTCCCGCGACATCGCGATCGGAACCCCGGTCGCAGGCCGCGGAGATCGTGAACTCGATGAGCTGGTCGGCATGTTCGTCAACACCCTCGTCCTGCGGACCGAGGTCGACCCGGCGATGTCGTTCACCGCCCTGCTGAACCACGTGCGTGAGGTCGACCTCGGGGCCTTCGGTCACGCCGAGGTGCCGTTCGAGCGGCTGGTGGAGCATCTCGATCCCACCCGCACCACCGCACACCATCCGTTGTTCCAGGTGGCGCTGTTCTTCCAGAATCATGCGCCCGCGCATCTGGAACTGCCGGGGTTGTCGGTGTCGAGTGAGCCGATCGTGCCCGATGTCGCTGCATTCGATCTGCAGCTCGTACTCACCGAAACCCACGACGACGGCCGCCCAGGCGTTATCGGGGCGCAATTCAACTACGCTGCAGATCTTTTCGACGAAGCCACAATCCACGGCTTCGCGGCGCAGTTCGTGCGCATCCTCGAGGTCGTCACCGCCGAACCCGGCATGGCGGTCGGCGACGTGGCGATCACCGATCCTGCGGTGCGCGCCCGGGAGTTGACGACCTGGAATGCCACCGACCATTTCGTTCCGGCGGGGACGTTGCCGGAGTTGTTCGGGGATCGGGTGGTGCGGTCTGCGGGTGCGGTGGCGGTGGTGTTCGAGGGTGTGTCGTTGACGTATGCCGAGTTGGGTGCGCGGGCGAATCGGTTGGCCCGGTATCTGATCGGGTTGGGGGTGGGGCCGGAGTCGCGGGTGGTGTTGGCGATGCGGCGGTCCCTGGATTTGGTGGTGGGGATGTATGCGGTGCTCGGGGCGGGTGGTGCGTATGTGCCGGTCGATCCGGATCATCCGGTCGAGCGGATCGGGTATGTGCTCGACTCCGCTGGGCCGGTGTGTGTGTTGAGCACGGCGGTGGATCGGGTGGGGTTGCCGTCGGGGGTCGAGGTGGTCTCGATCGACGAGGTGGATGTGTCCGGTTTCTCCGATGCGGCGGTCAAGGATGCGGAGCGGGTGGTTCCGTTGCGGCCGGAGAATCCGGCGTATGTGATCTTCACGTCGGGGTCGACGGGGAAGCCGAAGGGTGTGGCGGTGCCGCATGCGGGCATCGTGAATCAGTTGCGGTGGATGCAGGCCGAGTACGGGTTGACCGGTCGGGATGTGGTGTTGCAGAAGACGGCAACGACGTTCGATGTGTCGGTGTGGGGGTATTTTTGGCCGTTGCAGGTCGGTGCCAGGTTGGTGTTGGCGACCGCGGACGGGCATCGGGATCCGGGGTATCTGGCGCAGGTGATCGATGAGCAGGGGGTGACGGTCACCGATTTCGTGCCGTCGATGCTCGATGTGTTCGTCGCTGCGGTGCCGGCGGGTTCCTGTCGGAGTTTGCGGCATGTGTTCGCGATCGGTGAGGCGTTGCCGCCGGAGACGGTGGCCCGGTTCCGGGCGGTGACGTCGGCCCGGTTGCATAATTTGTATGGTCCGACCGAGGCTGCGGTGTCGGTGACGTTCTGGGAGTGTGGGGTCGCCGACACGGTGTCGGTGCCGATCGGTGTTCCGGAGTGGAATACGCAGGCGTATGTGCTCGATTCCCGGTTGCATCCGGTGCCGGCGGGGGTGGCGGGGGAGTTGTATCTCGGTGGTGTGCAGTTGGCTCGCGGGTATGTGGGGCGGGCCGATCTGACGTCGGATCGGTTCCTGGCCAATCCGTTCGGGGTGCCGGGTGCGCGGATGTATCGGACGGGGGATCTGGTGCGTCGGCGTCGGGACGGGGTGCTCGAGTATGTCGGGCGCACCGATTTCCAGGTCAAGTTCCGTGGTCAGCGGATCGAGCTGGGGGAGATCGAGTCGGTGTTGCGGGCGTATCCGGCGGTGACCGGGGCGGCGGTGACGGTGTATGCCGACGCGGTGACCGGTGATCATCTGGTGGCGTATGTGACGGCGGAGTCCGCGCTCGAGGTGTCGGTGGTGCGTGCTCATGCGTCGGCGGTGTTGCCGTCGTACATGGTGCCGTCCGCGTTCGTGGTCCTGGACGAGTTCCCGCTCAATACCAGCGGCAAGCTCGACCGGAAAGCGCTCCCGGCACCCGAATTCACCACTACCGGAACCGAATACACCCCACCGCGTACTCCGGGTGAGGGGCAGGTGGCCGCCGTTTTCGCCGACGTGCTCCAGGCCGACCGGGTCGGGGCGCACGACAACTTCTTCGACCTCGGCGGCAACTCGCTCATCGCGACCAAGCTGGTATCCCGGATCCGCGCCGAACTCGGAGTGCCGTTGGGGGTGCGAGACCTTTTCGAGGCGCCGACCGTGGCGGAACTCGCGGCCACGGTGTCGGGGACGACGGGTGATGAGGTCCGTCCGGCGCTGATGCCCTGGCCACGCCCGGAACGGATTCCGTTGTCCCCGGCGCAGCAGCGGATGTGGTTCCTCAACCAGTTCGACACCACCTCACCCGCCTACAACCTGCCCGTCGCGGTACGCCTGTCCGGCGTCATAGATACCGGCGCCCTGACCGCCGCGGTCGCTGATGTGATCGAGCGGCACGAAACCCTCCGCACCGTGTTCCCGGACTCGGAGACCGGACCGCACCAGGTCGTCCTCGACGCCGACTCGGCAACTCCCGAGTTGCCGGTCGCCGTCGTCGACGAGACCGGGCTCGACACCGAACTTGCCGACTTCCTCGGTGCCGGTTTCGACGTGACGACCGACCTCCCTGTCCGCGTCGCCCTGTTCCGGATCGACGCCGAGGAGCACGTCCTCGCGCTGGTCGTTCATCATATTTCCGGCGACGGCTGGTCGATGGCGCCCATGGTGCGCGACACGATGACCGCGTACGCGGCACGCACACAAGGGAAACCGCCCACCTGGTCACCGTTGCCGGTGCAGTATGCCGACTACGCGTTGTGGCAACGCGAACTTCTCGGGGACGAATCCGACCCGGACTCGCTCGCGGCACAGCAGCTGAACCATTGGACGACCACACTCGCCGGGGCGCCCGACGAACTTACCCTTCCGGCCGACCGGCCCCGGCCGGCTGAGCAGTCCTATCGCGGGGGCCACGTCGACCTCGCACTCGACGCGTCCGTGCACCGGGCCCTGGCGTCGCTCGCACAGTCCGAGCGGGCAACGCTGTTCATGGTGGTGCACTCCGCGCTCAGCGTCCTGCTCAGTCGTGCGAGTGCGACGCCGGTCGTCACGATCGGCACCCCGGTTGCAGGCCGCGGTGAACGTGAACTCGACGACCTGGTCGGCATGTTCGTCAACACGATCGTCCTCCGCACGGAGGTCGATCCCGGGGCGACCTTCCGCGAACTCCTGGGCCGGGTTCGAGACGCGGACCTGCAAGCGTTCTCCCACACGGACGTGCCGTTCGAGCGGCTGGTCGAGATACTCAGTCCCACCCGCAGTACCGCCCGCCACCCACTGTTCCAGGTGATGCTCACCTTCCAGAACCTCGAGCAGACCACGCGCGAACTCGACGGTCTCACACTGCGCGGCCTCGACGCGACCCTCGATGTCGCGAAGTTCGACCTGCACTTCACGCTCGTCGAACGGTTCGACGAGCAGGGGCTGCCGGACGGCATCTCCGCCCAGCTGATGTATGCGACCGACCTGTTCGACGAGTCGACGGCCGCGGCAATCGCCGAACGCTTCAGCAGGATCCTCGGTGCCGTCGCCGCGAACCCGACGGTGCGCGTCGGTGACATCCCGCTGCTCGACACCGCCGAACGCTCCGCGTTGGAGGCCTGGAACTCGACGGCACAGGACGTTCCGGCGGGGACGTTGCCGGAGTTGTTCGGGGATCGGGTGGTGCGGTCTGCGGGTGCGGTGGCGGTGGTGTTCGAGGGTGTGTCGTTGACGTATGCCGAGTTGGGTGCGCGGGCGAATCGGTTGGCCCGGTATCTGATCGGGTTGGGGGTGGGGCCGGAGTCGCGGGTGGTGTTGGCGATGCGGCGGTCCCTGGATTTGGTGGTGGGGATGTATGCGGTGCTCGGGGCGGGTGGTGCGTATGTGCCGGTCGATCCGGATCATCCGGTCGAGCGGATCGGGTATGTGCTCGACTCCGCTGGGCCGGTGTGTGTGTTGAGCACGGTTGCGGATCGGGTGGGGTTGCCTGCGGGGGTCGAGGTGGTCTCGATCGACGAGGTGGATGTGTCCGGTTTCTCCGATGCGGCGGTCAAGGATGCGGAGCGGGTGGTTCCGTTGCGGCCGGAGAATCCGGCGTATGTGATCTTCACGTCGGGGTCGACGGGGAAGCCGAAGGGTGTGGCGGTGCCGCATGCGGGCATCGTGAATCAGTTGCGGTGGATGCAGGCCGAGTACGGGTTGACCGGTCGGGATGTGGTGTTGCAGAAGACGGCAACGACGTTCGATGTGTCGGTGTGGGGGTATTTTTGGCCGTTGCAGGTCGGTGCCAGGTTGGTGTTGGCGACCGCGGACGGGCATCGGGATCCGGGGTATCTGGCGCAGGTGATCGATGAGCAGGGGGTGACGGTCACCGATTTCGTGCCGTCGATGCTCGATGTGTTCGTCGCTGCGGTGCCGGCGGGTTCCTGTCGGAGTTTGCGGCATGTGTTCGCGATCGGTGAGGCGTTGCCGCCGGAGACGGTGGCCCGGTTCCGGGCGGTGACGTCGGCCCGGTTGCATAATTTGTATGGTCCGACCGAGGCTGCGGTGTCGGTGACGTTCTGGGAGTGTGGGGTCGCCGACACGGTGTCGGTGCCGATCGGTGTTCCGGAGTGGAATACGCAGGCGTATGTGCTCGATTCCCGGTTGCATCCGGTGCCGGCGGGGGTGGCGGGGAGTTGTATCTCGGGGGTGTGCAGTTGGCTCGCGGGTATGTGGGGCGGGCCGATCTGACGTCGGATCGGTTCCTGGCCAATCCGTTCGGGGTGCCGGGTGCGCGGATGTATCGGACGGGGGATCTGGTGCGTCGGCGTCGGGACGGGGTGCTCGAGTATGTCGGGCGCACCGATTTCCAGGTCAAGTTCCGTGGTCAGCGGATCGAGCTGGGGGAGATCGAGTCGGTGTTGCGGGCGTATCCGGCGGTGACCGGGGCGGCGGTGACGGTGTATGCCGACGCGGTGACCGGTGATCATCTGGTGGCGTATGTGACGGCGGAGTCCGCGCTCGAGGTGTCGGTGGTGCGTGCTCATGCGTCGGCGGTGTTGCCGTCGTACATGGTGCCGTCCGCGTTCGTGGTCCTGGACGAGTTCCCGCTCAATACCAGCGGCAAGCTCGACCGGAAAGCGCTCCCGGCACCCGAATTCACCACTACCGGAACCGAATACACCCCACCGCGTACTCCGGGTGAGGGGCAGGTGGCCGCCGTTTTCGCCGACGTGCTCCAGGCCGACCGGGTCGGGGCGCACGACAACTTCTTCGACCTCGGCGGCAACTCGTTGTCCGTCACGCGGGTGGCGGCGCGGCTCACGGAACTGTCCGGCAACAGACTGTCGGTCCGGGATGTCTTCGACGCCCCCACCGTGGCCGCGTTGGCTCTGCGCTTGGCGCAGCCGGTGCCCAGTGGGCCCCGCCCGGCACTGACCGCGGTGACTCGCCCCGAGCACATTCCGCTTTCGCTTGCGCAGCAGCGGATGTGGTTCCTCAACCAGTTCGACACCACCTCACCCGCCTACAACCTGCCCTTCGCGGTACGCCTGTCCGGCGTCATCGATACCGGCGCCCTGACCGCCGCGGTCGCTGATGTGATCGAGCGGCACGAATCACTGCGCACCGTGTTCCCGGACACCCCGGACGGACCCGCACAGGTGGTGCTCGCGTCAGCCGATGCCGCCGTCACGGTAGAGACCGTCGACGCGACCGAGGGCGAACTCGGCGCCCGGATCATCGCCTTCGCCTCGCGGGGATTCGATGTGACGGTCGAGACTCCTCTTCGTGCCCTCCTCGTCCGCACGGGACCCACCGAGCACGTACTTGCCATGTCCCTGCACCACATCGCGTCCGACGGCTGGTCGTTCGGACCGCTCAGCCGCGATGTCGTGACCGCCTACGCGGCGCGCACGGCCGGTGTCCTCCCGCAGTGGGCGCCTCTGACGGTGCAGTATGCCGACTTCACCCTGTGGCAGCGAGCGGTTCTCGGCACCGACGACGACCCCAGTTCGCTGATGTCGACCCAACTCGCGTACTGGACGAACACCCTCGCCGGCGCTCCCGACGAACTCCGGCTTCCGTTCGACCGGCCTCGCCCGCCGCAACCCACGTTCGCCGGGGCGACGGTCGCCTTCGACATCGACCCCGCTATCCACCGCGGCATCGACCGGTTGGCTCGCCGGGACGGGGCCACCACCTTCATGGTGATGCACGCTGCGTTGGCCCTGCTGCTGGGACGCTTGTCCGCCACCGACGATGTCGTCATCGGAAGTCCTATCGCCGGCCGGGGCGAGCGGGCCCTCGACGACCTCGTCGGAATGTTCGTCAACACCCTCGTCCTGCGGACTGCCCTGCGCGGCGGCGACACTTTCCGTGAACATCTCGGCCGCGTGCGGGATGCCGACCTCGAGGCGTTCGGTTCGGCGGACGTTCCGTTCGAGAGGCTCGTCGACGTCCTCGCCCCCGTCCGCACCACCGCCCATCACCCGATCTACCAGGTCGCCCTGTCGATGAGCCCGATGCCCACCGGAACCTTCGACCTGCCGGGCCTGCGAGTCGGGGTCGAAGACATCGACCCGGGGGTCGCCAAGATCGACCTTCAGCTGACCCTGGGTGAGAACATCGACTCGGACGGTACCCCGTCCGGTATCCGCGCGGAATTCCTCTACGCCACCGCACTGTTCGACGCCCACACGGTGCGTGGCTTCGCGCGGCGATTCCAGCAGATTCTCGCCGTAGTCGTCACCGATCCGGACGTCGTCGTCGGCGACGTCGACATTCTCGAAGCGGACGAGCACGCCGCCCTGACGCCCGCCTCGGGCAGGGCGGGTTTCGATCCGGTGCCGTTGCCGCGGTTGCTCACCGCAGCGGTGCGGAGCAACCCGGAAGGTGTGGCGGTGACCGGGCCGTCGGTGGCCGGTGTGTGGGCGTCGCTGTCATACCGCGAACTGGACGAATCCTCGACACAATTGGCGCGGCTCCTGATCGATCTTCAGGTCGGCCCGGAGGTGGCGGTGGCGGTGGCGCTGCCGCGTTCGCTCGAATCGGTGTCGAGCGTCTGGGCGATAGCGAAAACCGGGGCGGCGTTCGTGCCGGTGGACCCGGGGTATCCGGCCGAGCGGATCGGGCACATGCTCGACGACTGCGGTGCCCCGGTGGGAATCACCACGACGGCGGTGCGTGCGGCGCTGCCCGACGGTGTGGAGTGGATCGTCCTCGACGATGACGAGGTGCAGGCTGCGCTGGCGGGATATCCGTGCCTGCCGGTGACGGATGCGGACCGGGCGGCAGCGCTGTCGGTGGACCATCCGGCGTACGTGATCTACACCTCGGGGTCGACGGGACGACCGAAGGGTGTGGCGGTCACGCATCGCGGACTCGTCAATCTCGTTGCCGACGAGCGTGATCGGCTGTCCGTGACCCCGCGGTCGCGGACTCTCCATTTCGCGTCCCCCAGTTTCGACGCCTCGGTGTTCGAATGGATGATGGCCATCGGTGCTGGGGCGAGGATGGTTGTGGCGCCGCCGACGATCTTCGGTGGTGCGGAACTGGCAGAGTTCCTGGCCGAGCATCGGATCACGCATGCGTTCTGCACACCGGCGGCATTGACGTCGGTGGATCATCGCGGCCTCGACCACCTCGAGACGGTGGTGGTGGCGGGGGACGTGTGCCCGCCGGAGCTGGTGGCGCGGTGGGCGCCGGGCCGGCGGATGGTCAACGCCTACGGGCCCAGCGAGACCACGATCATGTCGTCGGCGACGTCGCCGTTGGCGGCGGGGGAGCCGGTGACGGTCGGCTCGCCGACCGTGGGGGTGGACGTACTGGTGCTCGACGCGCGGTTGCGTCCGGTGCCGCGAGGGGTGCGGGGCGAGCTGTACGTGTCGGGACCGAGCGTCGCCCGCGGATATGTGGGCCGCGCCGGGCTGACGGCCGAGCGGTTCGTGGCCGATCCGTCGGGATCGGGCGGGCGGATGTACCGCACCGGTGACGTGGTGCGGTGGGTGCGCGACACGGCCGGTACCGATCTCCTGGAATTCCTCGGGCGCAGCGACTTCCAGGTGAAGATTCGCGGGTTCCGCATCGAGCTCGGCGAGATCGACGCGGTGCTGTCGGGGCACGAGGCGGTGGAGTTCGCGCACACCGTCGGGCACGAGGATGGTGCGGGACTGACCCGGCTGGTGTCGTATGTGCTTCCGGCGTCCGGCGCCGTGGTGGATCCCTCGGTGTTGACTGCGTTCGCCGGACGAAGTCTGCCGGGATACATGGTGCCGTCGGCGATCGTCGTTCTCGAGACGCTGCCGCTGACCCCGGCCGGGAAACTGGACCGGGCCGCGTTGCCCGCACCCGTCTTCACCCGACGGGGAGATTTCGCTGCGCCCGAGACCCCCCAGCAGCAGGCCGTCGCCGCGGTGTTCGCAGACGTGGTGGGGGAGACATCGATCAGCCTGGACGACAACTTCTTCGACCTCGGCGGTAACTCGCTGTCCGCCACCCAGGTAGTTTCGCGTGTCGGCTCGGCGCTGGGCACCCGCATTGCGGTCCGGACCCTGTTCGACAACCCGACCGTCCGTCTGCTCACAGCGGCCGCAGAGTCCGGGGCCGTCGTCGACCGCCCCGCGCTGGTAGCGACGGAGCGGCCGGTGCAGGTTCCGTTGTCACCGGCGCAGCAGCGGATGTGGTTCCTCAACCGGTTCGACCCCACCTCCCCGGCGTACAACATCCCCCTCGCCCTGCGCATGTCCGGGCGAATCGACGTGGCCACGCTGCGGGCGGCGCTCGCCGACGTCCTCGCCCGTCACGAGACCCTCCGCACCGTGTATCCGCCGACCGACGACGGCGCGGAACAGGTCATCGTCCCTGTCGACACGATTCCGCTCGACCTGACCCCGCTGCGGTTGTCGGGTGAAGACCTGACCACCGCCGTCCTGCGGTACGCCTCGACCGGCTTCGACGTCACCGCGGAGCCGCCGCTGCGCGTGCACCTCTTCCGCGAGAGCCGCTCCGAGCACATCCTTCTGTTCGTCGTGCACCACATCTCCGCCGACGGCTGGTCATTCGTGCCCCTGGCCACGGACGTCATGACGGCCTACGCCTCCCGCGCCGCGGGCCAGCCCCCGGTGTGGGCGCCGCTACCCGTGCAGTACGCGGATTACGCGGTGTGGCAGCGGACGCTGCTGGGTGACGCGGCCGACCCGCAGTCGCTGGCGGCCGGACAGCTCGCGTACTGGACGACAACGCTCGCCGGGCTGCCCGATCACCTGGCGCTGCCGACCGATCGGCCCAGGCCGCCCGTTCCGTCGAACCGAGGCGGCACCGTGCGGTTGTCCCTCGACAGCGACAGCCACCGCGCTCTGCTGGATCTGGCCCGGGCCCACAATGCCAGCCTGTTCATGGCGATCCACACCGGCCTCGCCGCCCTGCTGGCGCGGGTCGGTGCGGGCGCGGACGTCGCCATCGGCACCTCGGTGGCCGGACGTGGCGAGCAGGCGCTCGACGCCCTCGTCGGCATGTTCGTCAACACGCTGGTGTTGCGCACCGAGGTGTGGCCGCACGCCACGGTCGCTGAACTCCTGGGCCAGGTCCGGAGCGTCGATTTGGAGGCGTTCTCCCACGTCGACGTGCCCTTCGAGCAACTGGTCGAGGTGATCAACCCGACCCGATCGACGGCATTCCACCCGTTGTTCCAGGTGGCGCTCGCGCTGCAGAATCTCGAACGCCCGACGCTGGAACTGCCGGGACTCGAGGTGTCCGGACTCGACATCGACTCGCCCGTCGCCAAATTCGATCTCAACTTCGTTCTGGCCGCCCGGCACGACGACGACGGCACGCCGACCGGTCTGGACCTCGAGCTCGGCTACGCGCGAGACCTCTTCGATGAGGAGACGGCCCACCGGATCGGTGCTGCCTTCCTCCGCGTGCTCGCCGAGATGGCGCACCGTCCCCGCACCCGGATCGGCGACCTCGACCTGCTCGGCGACGACCAACGTGCCGCCCTTACCGAATGGTCCCGCGGTCCCGTCCGGGAACACCGGCACCGCACGCTCGTCGACCTCCTCGAGGAGCAGGCCCGCACCACACCCGAGGCGCCGGCCGTGCACTGGCGTGATTCGGCACTGACCTACCGCGACTTCGATGCCCGGGTGAACCGGCTCGCCCGCAAGCTCATCGGCGCCGGTGTCGCGCCGGATACCGTTGTCGCGGTGGAAGTTCCGCGGTCTCTGGACCTCCTCGTCGCGATTCACGCCGTGATCAGGGCGGGCGGCGCGTACACCCCACTGGACCCGGACCAGCCGGCGCAGCGGAACAACGACATCGTCGAGCAGTCCGGGGCCCGCCTGCTCCTGACGACGAGCGCACTCTCCGACGACGGGGACACCGCACGCCGGTACGGCATCGATGCGATCGTCGTCGACCACCTCGACCCGCACGAGTTCGCCTCGGCGCCGATCCGTCTGGACGAGCGCATTGCGCCGCTCCGCCCCGACAACATCGCCTACGTCCTCTTCACCTCCGGTTCCACCGGCCGCCCGAAGGGGGTCGCCATCAGCCATGCGGCGATCAGCGGGCAGCTCGACTGGTTGTGCGCCCACTACGAGATCGGCGGCGGCGACACCCTGCTACTCAAGACGCCGATCACGTTCGACGTATCGGTGTGGGAGTGCTTCGCCCCCTTGGCCGCCGGCGCCCGGCTCGTCATCGCCGAACCCGACGGGCATCGCGACCCCGATTACCTCACGGCGGTCATCCGGCAGCACGAAGTCAGCGTCATCCATTTCGTTCCCGCCATGCTCGCGGCCGTGGCCGGTGGACCGGGCCTCGCGGACCTGCCGTCCCTGCGATACGTGCTCGTCGGGGGAGAAGCGGTGTCCCCGGAAGCCGTCGACGATTTCCGGGCCGCGCACCCGGCGGAGATCGACAACACGTACGGCCCCACTGAGGCGGCGGTGACCACCGCCTCTTTCGCCGCCCGGTCCGACAACGGCGACACGGTGCCGATCGGTTCGCCCGTGTGGAACACCAGCACGCTCGTTCTCGACGAGCGTCTGCGTCCAGTGCCCATCGGTGTGCCGGGTGAGCTGTATCTCGGCGGGGCGCAGCTTGCACGCGGGTACCTCGGACGCCCCGACCTGACTGCCGAACGCTTTGTCGCCGACCCCTATTCGGCGGCCGGGGAGCGACTGTATCGCACCGGCGATCTGGTTCGCTGGAAGCGGGAAGGCCGGCTCGAATACCTCGGACGCACCGACTTCCAGGTGAAGGTGCGCGGTTTCCGCATCGAACTGGCCGAGGTGGTGTCCACCCTGCTGCGCCACGAAGACGTGCTCCAGGCCGTCGTGGTGTCACACAGCGACCCGCACACCGGCGATCACCTCGTCGGATACGTGGTGCCTCGCGCCGGGATCGACCTGGACGTCGACGCGGTCCGCGACCACGCCGCCGGGACGCTGCCGTCGTATATGGTTCCGTCGCTGCTGATTCCGCTGACCACACTGCCGCTCACCCCCAACGGCAAGGTGGACCGGAACGCTCTGCCCGCACCGGTGTTCGCGGTGACCGCCGACTACACAGCTCCCCGAACGGAGACCGAACGGCTCGTCGCCGACATCGTCGCCGACCTACTGGATGTGCCGCGCGTCGGGGTGCACGACAACTTCTTCGCACTGGGCGGCAACTCGCTGTCCGCCACGAAGCTCAGTACCCGCCTCGGCGCGGCGACCGGAACGCGAATCGCCATCCGCGACGTGTTCGACGCCGCCACGGTGGAGGCGCTGGCCCGCCGGGTCGCGGCGCAGGTGCCCTCGAGTGCCACCGCGCCGTTGACCGCAACGGAACGCCCGGCCCGCATCCCGCTGTCCCTGGCGCAGCAGCGGATGTGGTTCCTCAACCAGTTCGACACGTCCTCACCTGCCTACAACCTGCCCGCGGTAGTGCGGTTGAGCGGGGCGCTGGACACGGCGGCGCTCGCGGCGGCGATCGACGACCTGATCGCCCGCCACGAGTCGCTGCGCACCGTGTTCCCCGATTCGCCGGCCGGGCCGCACCAGATGATCCTCGAATCCGGCGACGTCGTCCACGACCTCACCCCGGTGCCAGTGACCGAGACCTGCCTGCGCGACGATCTCTCGGAGTTCGTGCTCACCGGTTTCGACGTGTCGCACGCGGTGCCGGTGCGAGTGCGGGTGTATTCGCTCGGCGCCTCCGAACACGTCCTCGCGCTCGTCGTGCACCACATCTCCGCCGACGGCGCCTCGATGGACCCGCTGATTAACGATGTGATGACGGCATACGCGAGCCGCGCCGCCGGATCGGAACCCCTGTGGGCACCCCTGCCCGTGCAGTATGCCGACTACGCGTTGTGGCAGCGACAAATGCTCGGCGATGATTCGGACCCGGCGAGCCTCGCCGCCGAACAGGTGCGTTACTGGACCCGTGCGCTGGACAATGTGCCCGACCAGCTTTTCCTGCCCCGCGACCGGGCCCGGCCCGCGGTTCCGTCGCATCGCGGTGCTGCCGTGCGTTTCTCGCTGTCCCCGGACACCCATCGCGCCCTGGCGGAGCTGGCCCGGGCTCACGGCGCGAGTCTGTTCATGGTGGCGCACGCCGCCCTCGCGGTACTGCTGAGCCGACTCAGCACCACCTTCGACATACCGATCGGCACCGCTGTCGCCGGGCGCGGTCGCCGGGAACTCGACGACATCATCGGCATGTTCGTCAACACTCTCGTTCTGCGCACCGAGCTCGACCCCGGGGCCTCGTTCGTGTCGCTGCTCGGGCAGGTACGGGACGTCGACCTGGAGGCGTTCGCGCACGCGGACTTGCCATTCGAGCGTCTGGTCGAGGTGCTGAGCCCCGTTCGCTCCACCTCCCATCACCCGCTGTTCCAGGTGGCGCTGGGCGTTCAGGCCCCGTCCCTGGACCGGCTCGAGCTCGACGGCGTCACCGCCTCGCCGCTGTCGGTCGACGTGGACATCGCCAAGTTCGATCTGCACTTCACCCTCGTCGAACGGGTCGACGGCTCTGCGGAGCCCGCCGGCATCGACGGCGAATTGGTGTATGCCACAGACATCTTCGATGCCGGTACCGCGGCGGAATACACACTGCGGCTGCAGCGGATCTTCGAGTCCGTCGTTGCCGACCCGCAGCGCGCCGTCGGGGACATCCCCGTACTCGGAAACGACGAATACGAGGCGCTGACGCCGGTTCGGGGCGCCGACGCCCGCCCGGTGCAGATGCTCACCGAGATCCTCGCGGACGCGGTGGCCGCCGCTCCGGACGAACCGGCCGTCGTCTTCGACGGCCGAAGCATGTCCTACCGCGATCTGGACGAACGGTCGAACCAGCTGGCCCGACTTCTGGTCGATCGGGGCGTAGGACCCGAAACGCGGGTGGCGCTGGCTCTGCCGCGCTCGTCCGAATCGGTGATGGCCGTCTGGGCGGTGGCGAAGTCCGGTGCCGCCTTCGTGCCGATCGATCCCCGCTACCCCGAGGACCGGATTCGGCACATGGTGCAGGACTCGGGCGCAATGGTCGGCATCACCGTGTCCGCGGAACGCCACCTCCTGCCGGATTCGATCCGGTGGCTGTTGCTCGACGACACGGCGCTCGAGGAGCGCTGCACCCACGAATCACGGCTGCCCCTCACCAACCGGGACCGCATGCGGCCGATCCTGCCCGACCAGGTGGCGTACGTGATCTACACCTCTGGGTCCACCGGGCGCCCCAAGGGAGTCGCGGTGACCCACCGTGGCCTGGTGAACCTGGTGACCGACGAACGCGAGCTTCTCGCGGTGACGTCCGGGTCCCGCGTCCTGCACTTCGCGTCCCCGAGCTTCGACGCCTCGGTGTTCGAGATGTTGATGGCGCTGAGCGCCGGCGCCACCCTGGTGGTCGCGCCGCCGACCATCTACGGCGGCTCCGAACTCGCGGAGCTTCTCGCCGCGGAACACGTCACCCACGCGTTCTCCACGCCCGCGGCCCTCGCCTCCGTCGACCATCACGGGCTCGACGACCTCGCTGTCGTGGTGGTGGCCGGCGACGTGTGCCCCCCGGAGTTGGTGGCCCGCTGGGCTCCCGGGCGTCGCATGGTCAACGCATACGGGCCGAGCGAGGCGACGATCATGTCGTCGATCACCGCGCCGCTCCGGGCCGGCGAACCGGTCACCATCGGCGGGCCCAGTCGCGGCGTGCAGGCACTCGTGCTCGACGGGCGGCTGCGTCCGGTGCCGGTGGGCGTGCCCGGGGAGCTGTATGTCAGCGGGCCGAGCCTGGCCCGCGGCTATCTCGGCCGCCCGGGCCTCACCGCCGAACGGTTCGTGGCCGACCCGTTCGGCGAACCCGGGGCACTGATGTACCGCACCGGCGACCTCGTCCGGTGGCGCGAGGATCGGGTTCTCGACTTCGTCGGCCGTACCGACCACCAGGTGAAAATTCGGGGCTTCCGAATCGAACTCGGCGAGATCGACGCCGCGCTGACCGCGCACCCGCAGCTCGAGTACGCCACCACGATCGGTCACCAGCATCCCAACGGGGACACCTCCCTCGTCGCGTACGTGCTGCCGTTCAGCGGCGAGGACGTCGACCGGGTGGAGGTGGCGAAGTTCATCGGCGAAACTCTGCCGGGGTACATGATTCCGTCGTCGATCACGATCCTCGACGCCCTGCCGCTCACCCCCGCCGGCAAACTGGACCGTGCTGCACTGCCCGAGCCGGTGTTCGCCGCTGCGGACCGCCCCTTCGAGGAGCCCCGCAACCCGCTCGAAGTGATCGTCGCGGGTGTCTTCGCGGAGGTCCTGGCGCTGTCGGCAGTGGGAATCCACGACGGATTCTTCGACCTCGGCGGCAACTCCCTGCTGGCCACGCAGGTGGTGTCGCGGATCAACGCCGCTCTCGACGTGCACGTCGGCGTCCGCGAGATCTTCGAAGCGCCGACGGTCGCGGCGCTCGCGGCCCGTCTCACCGAGTCCGCCCGCCAGGGTGTGCGCCGCCCGCCGCTCGTCGCCGGGCCCCGCCCTGAGCACATTCCGCTGTCACTCGCCCAGCAGCGAATGTGGTTCATCAACCAGTTCGACACGGCGTCGCCCGCCTACAACCTCCCGATCGCGCTGCGGTTGACGGGGGAGTTCGACCTACCCGCGATACGCGCCGCTGTCGCCGATCTGGTGGGCCGGCACGAATCGCTGCGCACCGTCTACCCCGACTCCGAATCCGGTCCACATCAGGTTGTCGTCGACGACGTGGGCGCGGTACCCGATCTGACCCCGATTTCCGAGCATCCCGACGACGTGCTCGAGCGGGTAATCGACTTCGTGACGACCGGATTCGACGTCACCGCAGAGGTGCCGCTGCGCGCCCGCATCTACCGCGTCGCCGCCGACGACCACGTCCTGGTCATGGTGGCTCATCACATCTCCGGTGACGGATGGTCGCTGGCACCGCTCGCGCGGGACGTCATGCTGGCCTACACCGCACGGGCCGAGGGGCACGTGCCCCAGTGGTCGCCGTTGCAGGTGCAATACGCCGACTACAGTCTGTGGCAACGGGAACTGCTCGGCGACGAGACTGATCCCGAATCTCTTGCCAAAGAACAGATTACGTACTGGAAGTCCGCGCTGGCGGGAATACCGGACCGGCTCTCGCTGCCGACCGACCGGCCCCGGCCCGCGGTGGCGTCGAATCGCGGCGCGCACGTCACGTTCACGATCGATGCCGACACCCACACCGCGCTGCTCGCGGTGGCACGCCGTCAGAACGCCTCGCTGTTCATGGTCATGCACACCGCCCTCACGGTGCTGCTGGCGCGGTTGAGCAACGACACCGACATCGCGGTGGGCGCACCTGTCGCCGGGCGCGGTGACCAATTCCTCGACGAGCTGGTCGGGATGTTCGTCAACACGCTGGTGCTGCGCACCTCGGTCGAGCTGGGTGGTTCGTTCGCCGACAATCTCGCTGCCGCACGAGCAACAGACCTCGGCGCGTTCGCGCACGCCGACATTCCGTTCGAACGGCTTGTCGAGGTGCTGAACCCCGCCCGCACCCGGGCGCACCACCCGCTGTTCCAGGTGGCGTTCTCGTTCCAGAACCTCGCCCGGACCGCCCTCGAACTCCCCGGACTGCACGTCGAGGGCCTCGACGTGCCGAGTGCCATCTCCAACTTCGATCTGCATCTGACGTTGTCGGAAACCTACGACCACGATCGGAACCCGGACGTGATCGAGGCGCAGTTCACCTATGCCACCGACTTGTTCGACGAGTCGACGGTGCAGTCCTTCGCGGACCGGTTCCTGCGGATTCTGGGATCGGTCGCCGGAGATGCCGATGTCGTGGTCGGTGGTATCGACCTCCTCGACGGCGCGGAGAAGGTGCGAATTCTCGGTGGATTCAACGACACCGCCGCTGAACTGCCGGCCGCCACACTGGTCGACCTGTTCTCCGCGCAGGTGGCGCGCACACCCGACGCGGTCGCGCTGTCCTTCGACGGCGTCGACGTGACCTATGCGGAGTTCGACCGCCGCGTCGGCGTGCTCGCCCGGAACCTCGCCGATCGTGGGGTGGGCCCGGAATCGGTGGTGGGGCTGGCGATGAACCGGTCCGTCGAACTTCTGGTCGGGATGTACGCCATCCTGCGCGCCGGTGGTGCCTACCTGCCGATCGACCTCACCCACCCCGCGGACCGCCTCGCCTACGTTCTCGACGTCGCGGCACCGGTCTGCATTCTCACGACGTCCTCGGACGGTTTCGTCGCCGGCGGCGTGCCCACCATCGAGATCGACGGGTCCTTCCTCGACACGCCGATAGCGTTCGACGCGCCGAACCTCGCGGCGCCGCGACCGGAGAACACCGCCTACCTCATCTTCACCTCCGGCTCCACCGGCCGACCCAAGGGTGTTGCGGTACCCCATGCCGCCATCGTGAACCAGCTGCTGTGGAAACAGCACCAGTACCCGCTCGACACCACCGACGCCGTGGTCCAGAAGACACCGGTCACCTTCGACCTCTCGGTGTGGGAACTGTTCTGGCCGCTCGTCTCGGGGGCGCGGTTGGTGATCGCCCGACCGGACGGCCACCGTGATCCGGCGTATCTGGCCGACCTCATGCGCGAACAACAGGTCACCGCAGCGCATTTCGTTCCATCCTTGCTCGAGGCGTTCCTTGCGACACCGGGTGCGGCGCAGCAGCCTGCCCTGCGACGTGTGCTGTGCATCGGCGAGGCCCTGCCCCCCGACCTCGCCGCCCGCTCCCGCAGCGCGTTTGGCTCGGCCGTTGCGCTGCACAACCTGTACGGGCCGACCGAGGCCGCGGTGTCGGTCACCTCCTGGCAGCACAGCGTCGACGATCGCGACAGCGTTCCCATCGGCACCCCCGCCTGGAACACGCAGGCGTTCGTGCTGGATGGGCGTCTGCAGCCGGTTCCGCTCGGGGTAGCCGGCGAGCTGTTTCTCGCCGGTGACCAGCTGGCCCGCGGGTATGTCGCCCGGCCCGAGCTCACCGCGGAGCGTTTCGTCGCCAACCCGTTCGGAGCGGCCGGCTCCCGGTTGTACCGGACCGGTGACGTGGTTCGCTGGCGCCTGCGCGGCACCGAGGGCGTGCTCGACTACCTCGAGCGCTCCGACTTCCAGGTGAAGGTACGCGGATTCCGGATCGAACTCGGCGAGATCGAGTCGGCGCTGAGCGGATGCCCCGGCGTGCAGCAGGCCGTCGTCGTCGCGCATCAGGACCCGACGACCGGAACGGCTCTGGTCGGATACGCCGTGCCCGAGGATGGCGCGACCCTCGTCGTCGCAGACGTGCTGGCGGACGTGGCCCGTCGAGTGCCGGGCTACATGGTGCCCGCGGCGCTCGTCGTCCTGGATGCCCTGCCCCTGACCGCCAACGGAAAACTCGACCGCAAGGCGCTGCCAGTACCGGAATTCGGGACCGCGCACGACGAGTACCGGGCCCCGGAAACGGATATGGAGGCCGCTGTCGCCGCGGCATTCGGGGACGTGCTCGGGGTCGAACGCGTCGGCGCCGACGCGAGCTTCTTCGAACTCGGCGGCAACTCGCTGGTCGCCACCCGGGTGGTGGCGCGGCTGTCCGAAACCCTGGGACGCCGGGTAGAGATCCGCACACTCTTCGAGGCCCCGACGGTGGCCGGCCTCGCTAGGCTGCTCGAGTCGACGGAGAACGCCGACGCCGACCGTCCGCGCCTCGCACCGGCCGAACGCCCCGCACGCATCCCGCTGTCGTCGGCGCAGCGCCGGATGTGGTTCCTCAACCGGCTCGACCCGGACTCGGCCGCCGACAACATTCCGGTGGCGGTGCACCTGTCCGGGTCGCTCGACGTGGACGCGCTGCAACACGCGGTCACCGACGTCGTCGGCCGCCACGAGTCGCTGCGGACGGTGTATCCGGATTCCCCGGAAGGGCCGCACCAGATGATCCTGCCCGTCGACCAGGTCGGGGGTGAACTGTCCGTGGTCAGCGCCGACGCAACGGAGCTGGCCGGGCTGATCGCCGCAGTGGCCACGACCGGGTTCGACGTCACCGCCGAGGTCCCGTTTCGAGTGCGAATCTTCCGGTTGTCCGACACCGAGCATGTGCTGGCGCTCGTCGTGCACCACATCTCCGGCGACGGCTGGTCGATGGCACCGATGGTGCGGGACGTGATGACGGCGTACGCGGCCCGCTCGGCGGGTGCCGCACCGCAGTGGTCGCCGCTGCCGGTGCAGTACGCGGATTACGCGTTGTGGCAGCGGGATCTGCTCGGCGACGAGTCGGATCCGACCTCGCTGGCGGCGCAGCAGTTGGCGTTCTGGACCCGCACCCTGGCGGGTGCCCCCGACCAGCTGAATCTGCCCACCGACCGGCCACGTCCGGCTGTGTCGTCGTACCGGGGTCGGAGCATCGACTTCCTCGTTCCGGCCGCCCTGCACCACGGCCTCCACCAGACGGCGCGGGACGCGAACGCCACCCTGTTCATGGTGGTGCATTCGGCCCTCGCGGTGTTGCTGAGCCGGCTCGCCGGGACGAGCGACATCGCGATCGGCACCCCGGTCGCCGGCCGCGGCGAGCGCGTACTCGACGACCTGATCGGCATGTTCGTCAACACCCTGGTGTTGCGACAGCAGGTCGACGGCGCACGCACCTTCGCCGAGTTCGTCGCAGACATCCGCGACACCGACCTGGCCGCATTCGCCCACGCGGATGTCCCCTTCGAGCGTCTCGTCGAAGTGATCAATCCCGCGCGGTCCACCGGGCGGCACCCGCTGTTCCAGGTGATGCTCACCTTCCAGAACCTCGACCAGGAAACCCTCGAGCTGGGGGATCTGGCGGTGAGCGGTGTCGACCTCGACGTCGACCTGGCCAAGTTCGATCTGCAGCTGACGCTGATGGAACGCGTCGACGCCGACGGCCGCGCGGACGGGATCACCGCCCGGCTCACCTACGCCTGCGATCTCTTCGACGAATCGACCGTGCACGTCTTCGGTGAGCGCTTCCTGCAAGTGCTGGCATCCGCCGTCGACGATCCGGGTGTTCCGGTCGGCGACATCGACGTCCTCGGCGCCGGTGAACGGAGGCAGATCGTCGGCACCAACGCGACGTCGCACGACGTCCTGGCGGGAACCCTGCCGTCGCTCTTCGGTGGGCAGGTCGCCGCCACCCCGGACCGGACCGCCCTGGTCTTCGACGGGGAGGAGTTGACGTACGCCGAGTTCGACGCGCGCGCGAACGCGCTCGCGCGCCGACTGATCGAGCAGGGGGTGGGCCCCGAATCGGTGGTCGCAGTTGCCATGCGCCGCTCCGTCGAATTGCTGGTGTCGATCTACGCCGTCGGAAAGGCCGGCGGCGCCTACCTTCCCGTCGACCCCGATCACCCGGCCGAACGCACGGCCTCGGTGCTCGAGACGGCGGCACCGGTGTGTGTGCTCGTCGACGGTGAGACCGTGGATACCGCGGTGCCGGTCATCGACATCGCCGCCGAGGATTTCACCGGATACAGCCGGGCCGTCGTCACCGACCGGGAACGGCTGGCGCCGCTGTCGTCGGCGAACACCGCGTACGTCATCTTCACGTCAGGATCGACCGGCCGGCCCAAGGGCGTCGCCGTCACCCACGGTGCGATCGTGAACCGGCTGCTCTGGATGCAGCACGAATACGGACTCACCAGCGAGGACGTCGTTCTGCAGAAGACACCGGTCACGTTCGACGTGTCGGTGTGGGAATTGTTCTGGCCGCTGCAGGTGGGCGCCGGCCTGGTGATCGCCGCACCCGACGGGCACCGCGATCCGCGGTATCTGTCCAGGCTCGTCCGGGAACGGCAGGTGACGACCATTCACTTCGTGCCGTCGATGCTTTCCGTCTTCCTCGCCGAACCCTCTGCCGCCCAGTGTGAGTCGCTACGATTGGTGTTCTGTTCGGGTGAGGCTCTCACCCCGGAGCAGGCGCAGCGGTTCCGGTCGGTCAGTGGGGCGGACCTGCACAATCTGTACGGCCCCACGGAGGCGGCCGTCGACGTAACCTACTGGGCCACAAGTGCCGCCGACCTCCACGCGGTGCCCATCGGGCGTCCTGTGTGGAACACTCAGCTCCACGTCCTCGATGCGCGGTTGCATCCGGTGCCCAACGGTGTGGTGGGGGAGTTGTACCTGGCTGGAGACCAGCTGGCGCGCGGCTATCTCCGGCGGCCGGACCTGTCGGCGGACCGCTTCGTCGCCAACCCCTACACGCCGGGGGCACGCATGTACCGGACCGGTGACCTCGTGCGACGCCGGGGCGATGGAGCGCTGGAGTATCTGGGCCGCAGCGACTTCCAGGTGAAGCTGCGCGGCCAGCGCATCGAACTCGGCGAAATCGAAACAGCCCTCGAAGCGCATCCGGACGTCAACCAGGCGGTGGTGGTCGTGCACCGCGACTCCCGTGGGGACGAGGCACTGATCGCGTACCTGGTGCGAGGGCACTCACCGAGTTCACCCGACGTGCGCGCCCACCTGTCCGCGCGGCTCCCGTCGTACATGATCCCGGCGCACGTCGTCGAACTCGGCGCCCTCCCGCTGTCGCCGAACGGCAAACTCGACCGCGCCGCGCTGCCCCTACCGGAGCTGTCCTCGGCTGCCGTCGAATACGCGGCGCCTCGCACCGCGGCCGAGAAAATGGTTGCCCGCGTCTTCGAGGAAGTGCTCGGCCTGGAACGGGTGGGCCGCACGGACAACTTCTTCGATCTGGGCGGCAACTCGCTGATCGCGACCCGTGTCGCCTCCGCACTCGCCGATGAACTGGCAAGCGACTTTCCGCTTCAGTGGATGTTCACCGACCCCACGCCGCAGTCGCTGGGGGAGCGGATCGCGAAGTCGACGGCGGACGGTGTCCTCGACACCGGTGCGTCCCTCGACGTCCTCCTGCCGATCCGCACCCGCGGAGCGGCGGAACCGCTGTTCTGCGTTCACCCCTTCATCGGGCTCGCGTGGAGTTACGCCGGGTTGAGTGGGCACCTGACCCAGGATCGGCCGATCTACGGGCTGCAGTCCCCGGCACTCACCGAGGACGAGGCGCCGCTCGCGTCGATCACCGAGTTCGCCGCGCGGTATGTGCGCGAGATCCGCTCAATTCAGCCCCACGGCCCCTATCACCTGCTCGGATGGTCCCTCGGTGGGGTGATCGCCCAGGAAATGGCCGTGCAGCTGCAGGCGGCCGGCGAGATCGTCCGACTCCTCGGGATGCTCGACAGTTACGTCGGGCTCGAGCGCAGTGCGAGCACCGAGAACCCCGCTACCGTGGCGGACCTCCTGGGCGGCTTCGGTCTCGAACTGCCCACGACGGGCGGATTCGACGAGCTCGCGGCGGACGGCATATTCGACGCAGAGCGAGCCGCAGCGCTCCTCGGGGCGATCGGGGGACCGCTGGCGAGCCTCACCGCGCCGCAACTCGCCCGTATCTACGCAAACGCGCAGCGGGCGCCGGAGCTGATCGATCGGCACCAGCCGCGGATGTTCGACGGCGACCTCGTATTCTTCACTGCTGCACTGGACGACGGATTCCACGTCGATCCGGTGACGTGCTGGAAGCCTCACGTCGGCGGCCGCATTCACGAGCACCCCGTCGACGCGACGCACTGGACGATGACGACGCCGGAGGCGCTCGCGGTGATCGGGCCGCGCCTCGCGACACCCGATCCGATGCGTGATGCCATCAGCGGACCCGATGGCAACGACCCGGACGACAGCGAGGAACGGCAGCCGTCCGTCCGCTAGGTGAGAGTGCCCGAAAGTCTGCCGCTCCGTGGGGCAGGTCCTGCTCGCCGACCAGTGCATACCCGTGGGTTCCGGAAACGAGGGGCATGCCTACAACCGGCGCAATTTCGACGAGGGCTCAGCGGCTTTCCATTGAGACCGACAGGTCCTCGAACCGGACTGGCGGATGTGCAGTGTTCGGGCACCTGCGGCATTCGCACCGAAGGCCGGCTTGGCAACCACACAGGGAAGGGCGCTTTTCGTAGTGCCACCGACAGACCCGGTTACAGAAGCGAAGAGACGAACGGCACGATCGCGATCACACACGCGGAGCGGGTAACGGCACCGCCTAGTGCCGCGATCACCGAGAGGACTGCCAGGGGGGCATGCACTTCGCGGACAAGTATTGCGGGGCCTCTCGCTGCCTCGCTTCTCTCGGTCTTCGACATTGTCAATTCGCCTCGGCCGCGGAACCGGGCACGGTAGGTGGGGTACCGGCGAGGATCTCTGCACGCGCTGCAACGACCGCGTCGTCGTGCGCGGACTGTGTCGCCGCATTGGGGCCCAGTGCGAGGTATTCCAAGAGAAGTCCGCGATGCACCGCAACGATCCGCGCAGCGATCGACCGAGCTGCCCGAGGCGGTGCCCCCGCTCTTTCGATCGCATCGGCCATTGGGGTAAGCCACTCGTCCACGGCGGGCCGGAGAAAGCTCTCACACAAACCTGGATCTCGCGCTGCTGCTGAATAGATTTCGAAGAACAGAGCAATTCGACGTCGCCCGGATGGAGCCGAAGCCTCCGCCCATGCCAGGTTCAATCCTTCGGCAATGACGTCCGCAACTGCTTCGGGTCCCGATCGCTGCTCCGACTCGGCAGCGAGGCAACGGATTCGGGAAATCAACTCGCGCGACATGTCCAGGTAGGACGCACGCACCCTGTCCACCACAGCGTCGATCAACACCTCACGGCTGCCGAAATGGTGAAGGAGATTGCGAGTTGACGTTCCGAGATCTTCAGCGAGTGGGCGCAGCGTCAGGCCGAACAAACCGTGCTCCTCGGCATATGCAGTACATCCGTCGAGCAACTCTCGGTACCTGGCGGCATCCTTGTGACGACCCATGCCGGCAATTTTATACTACGATCGGTTCATGAATCGTTCGTAGCAACAAAAAGGGATGGACATGCAGAGCCTGACGAAGAAGGAGATCCTTCGCTCCTTCGTCAACAGCTCCCAGAGCCGAATCAAGACAGTGGCCTTTCCTCCGAGCTTCGATGAGACGGAGTGGAAGGAGTTGGACTTTTACGGATGGGTCGATCCACGCTCCCCTCAACGGGCGTATCTGGTCACCACACACGCGTCCGGAGTGACTGGCATCGAACTCCGGAGGGCGAACTCCGAGGGTGCTCGTCCACGCAGCGCCATGTGCAACCTCTGCCACGCGGTACATCGTCACGGCGGGACTGCTCTTTTCACCGCGCGTAAGGCCGGCGCGTCGGGAAAGGCAGGTAACAGCATCGGCACCTACCTGTGCATCGATTTCTGCTGCTCGCTCTATGCCCGGGGCCTGAAATTCTTGCCGGACAATCAGCCCGAACATGCCCTCCCCACACAGACGCGTATAGCACAGCTATGCCATCGACTCGACGGATTCGTCGCCCGCGTTCTCACTACGTGATGAATACGCACTCCGCACGCGTATATGGTGTTCGAATCTCTTGACTCCGAGGACTACGAAGCTGGGCGGGGTGGATGGATACCGGATTATCTCCGGCTTGCGAATGCGGAAAACCCGGTCACCGTTCGCTGTGTTCTGGTTCCCGCGAGGAAAGCGAGACTTCATGGGAACGGCGCGTTGTTCCCAGTTTTCGAGTCGCACGCGAGGACGCAACGCCCTGTGAGGGCAAGAAGTGGGTCGCCGCATCAGGCGTTGTTCCTGTGTGCCGGTCAGGTGGAGGTGAAACCATCGGAGTATTGCAGCGAGTCGACCAGCACATAGACCGACCAGTTCTGATACATGTAGAGCCCGAGCGTGGCGCCGAACCAGCCGAAGCATTTTCTTGTTTCGCATCAGTTCGCGCAAGGTGTATTGGGTGCCGATTTCGATGCGTACGATGGGCTCCGGCAGCGTTTACCCGCTTGCCGAGCAATGCCTTCGAGGCCGCCATACAATTCCACCGGCCAGCCGGAAGTTGACCCACCCAACGACTCCGAGTTGAGGACCGTGCCGCTCAGGGATCACTCGGCATTGTGGACCCGTTCGGGCCCACCACTCGAATGGTGCCGAATGAGAACATCCTGGCCGGTGGTGAGCGTCGTGAGGACCTCGATTCATGCCGTCATCTCTTGAGACTGAATCATCGGCTCACATCAAACAGGCGTGCTGCGAACGGATCTCAGAGCGAGATGACAGCTTCGATTGCAGGCGCGGACACGTGAGCAGTAGCGGTACTCAGCCAGAACCGGACGCGGCCGAGGCCCGACGCGACATAGGCCGCGTTACCCGAGGTTTGATATCGATCCGGGCGGCTGTCCATCGGATAGACCGTGCGACTGCCCGCCGCGCCCGTATCAAGGTTCTCCCAATGCACGGTCACCGGGATAAGGCACGAGGTCAGTTCGTGCGGTACTCCTCGTAGCTCCGCGGGCACATAGAACTCTGGTGACAGCAGAATGTATGCCTCGGCACCTGGCCACCCGCTCGACAGACCCACCGTCATAGGGATCCGGGCAACACCGCATTGACTGACGTCCTCGGCCATAGCCCATGTGTCACCAGCTTGCACCGGCACCGGAGCGGCGGAGACCGATCCACCACCGACCACAGCGGCCGCAGAGACCGCGGCAGACGCAAACACAATCCGACCAACAGATTTCAACATCGCCCCCCATTTCGGCGAGGAAGGCTGTCCCACAGCCACTCGCATCTCCGTGAATCCATTCGAGTGGATATCACCATCTCCGAATCGATCGTTACACACTGGCGAGGGCTGACCGAAAGCACACGTTAAATGTGATTGGAGAGAGTCGGCCTACGCGGCAGGGTTCAATCATCTGCACCCTAGTCCGGAATGCCACCGGTGGACGCGCTGGTTCGCGGCGGCCTCGGCGCGGGTAGTTGGTACTCGCTCACAGGCAGGATCAGGCGGAGGTGATCGCCGAAGTGTGGGGGACAGGCTGGCGGGTTTACCTGAACGTGGGCAGATGGGTGCGGCTCTCGCCGCTTCCGTTGGCGGTTCGCATCGCGTCTAGCAACGATCTGATGTCGGCGGTGTGGGTCGCGGTGTCGAAGACGAACCAGACGCCGCGTGCGGGTACCGTGCCTGGGTTGTAGAACAGGTGTGGCCGGCTCGAGTCGAAGCAGAACGAGTCGCCGGGGCCCAGGTCATTTTCGTCGAAGTCGAGCCGATGATGCCCTCGCCAATCTTCCACAACCGTCGGCCGGAGGCCGCTTCCACCCATTGTCCGTCGATAAAACATCTGTTTGGGAGATCGCCTTGCGTGCCATTCTCTGGGCGGCGTATCGCAACGAGTGTGCGGCTCGTACGGACCTGTGTCTTGTCCCGAGTCAGGTGGGATTCGACCACTTAATTGAGGCCTCGAACTCGGCCTCGGGGTCTCCGAAAAGTTCGGTCACAGCGGCTGCAACTTCTGTATCGGACCCTGCCGGTATCGATTTGTCGGCAGTCCCGTCATGCCGATCTGGGCGCGGGCGCCACGGCCGGTGAGCACCGGCTTTCGAGCGACCGGCGGAATCTGTCAATGTTTCCGAACAGCCGTTCTGTTCGGTCGAACGGCTCTCCAAGGTCTATGGAAAGTCGCGTAGCGCCCTAGACGGCATTTGCCCCTGCCATCAGTCCCTGGTTTGTTAACAGTGAGGTAGACTGTTAGTAACTGTTAGGAGGTGTTGATGGGCACGATCGATGACCGCTACCTCGCCGGCGACGTCGACTTCGAGGCCGCGGTGGGGGAGGCGCTCGGCACCCCGGTCTCGCGGGAAACGATGCTGCCGCTGCTGCATGCGCTGCGCCGGGGAGCGCACCCCAACGCCCAGCTCAGCGACCACGACGCCGCCTTGTACGACGCGGCCGGGTTCACCGAGGACCCACTTGCCCCGGCCGCTGCGGCCGCCGAGCGGGAACGACGTATGCGTGAGCTGACCGCCTCCGCCAAGACGGTCGAGGAGGTGGCCCGCCTGCTTGGGGTGTCGACGTCCCGGATCCGGCAGCGGGCCGGGACGGGCAGTGTGTGGACGATCAAGGTCGGCAACAAACTGTTGCTACCTGCGGTGCAGTTCACCGGTGCGGCGATGGTGCCGAACCTCGACCGTATCCTGACGGCCCTCCCGGACGGTTTGCATCCCCTCGCGCTCGAGAGGGCCCTGACCGACCCCAGGGCCGACCTGGCTCTGGACGGGCGCCCGGTCTCGGTAATCGATTGGCTTGCCAGCGGCGGCGACGTCGAAACCGCACTAGAAGTGATCGCCCAAATCGAATGGGAGGCAGCGTAAGTGGCGAGGATGCTCCCGCACCCTCCGGCCGTCGACGACCTTTCCCACCACGGCATCCGCGACAACGAATACGCCCTGATCCCTACCACCGGGATGCTCTGGCGGGTGCACCGCACCACCAGCAGCCACGCGCTGGCCTGGAACGAGCTCCGCACCTATGGTCCGGTGCTGCGGTTCGACCCGCACCCGCTCCCGCGCGGTCACCACCCGCGGCACGGTGTCTGGTACGGGGCCACTGATGTGCACGGCGCACTCGCTGAAGCGTTCCAGGCCACCCGCACGATCGACCGGTTGGAGGAGGCGCCGTATCTGACCGGGCTGCATCCGGCCCGAGACCTGCGGCTCCTCGACGTCGGCGGGTTCGGGGCCGGCCGCTGGCCGACCCGGGTCGGTGGCACCTTAGCCCTCGATTCCGCCCCCCACGGCCTCACCCAACGGTGGGCCCGCACCATTGCTGCCGCGCACCCCGGGCTCGATGGACTGCTCTACCGGGGTCGGTTCTCAGGCGGCCCGTGTGCAGCGCTGTTCCCTCCGGCCGCCGACGCCTTCCCCGTCCGGCCGGCAACGTCGAATCCGCTCGCGCATCCCGGTCTGCAACGCCGTCTCGCCACGGCCGCGGAGGCGCTGGGCTACACCCTCGTCTGAGGTTGCGACGACCAACACGGGTGGAATCGATCTGACTCAACGGCTCAACGGCTCAACCGTGCGTTTCGGGTGAGGTTAGGGCCGTGGTCAAGAAGATGTTCCGTACTCAGTTCTGACGCGGGCAATTCGTTGGCGCCGCGCCCGGTGTGCACGTACGTGTGGATGATTCGCATTGCCCTGTCGTCCGCTCGTGATGAGGTGGTTCGCTGACGATCGGGGCGGTCGCGGGCAGCAGCCACCAGACCGCGGGCCGCCACCAGGCTGTTGCCCTGGGTTGATCTACTCGAATGGAGCCGAACCCGCCACTCCCCGAGAAAGGAGAACCCGACATCGAACGCGCTCTAGCAGAACCACTTCCATATTTCTTCGCGGCAGTGGCGAATTCGGAAAGTATCTGTGTATGCACTACCGCTCGGTGCGAATCCCAAGGGCTTGAACGGGATTACCCCTGACCTGGTTCGAATTCTCGCCTACCGCCGTGTGGCCGGCGATGAAACGGGGCGAGAACAGAAGTGGTGACGTGCGGTGAACATCAGGTTCCATGAGCGCGTAGTTCCGGACTTCGTGTACTGCGGTCCTGTTGCCCTACAGCCGAGCTTGCTCCGGGCTACTCGCCGGTAGAAGTTTTCGTGTGGGATCCGTGGTTTTTCTCGGGTACGCTCTCGTGATCCCGAGCCGGAAGGACCACACGTGAACGACTCATATCTCGTCATCGGCGAAACCACCGTGGCCCGACGGGTCTGTGCCTCCCTCCGCGAGAGGGACTTTCACGTACGCCATCTCGTTGCCCCCGACGACGACGAACTTCGCCTGGCGATGGCGGACGAGCCTTGCGGTATTGCCGTACTGGTGCGCGACGATGTCGTCGCGCTGCGCTACGCGCTGGCCGCGGCGCACATCTCGGCGTCGATCCCGTTGGTGGTGACTATCTTCGACCGCACGGTCGCGGACCAGCTGTCCCAGCTGCTTCCGCAGTGCGAGGTGACGTCACCGGCCGACCTCGCCGCACCGACGCTCGCCGGACCTTGTCTGGAATCCGGACTTGTCGCTGCCCGGCATGCGGGCGAGCACATGCTGACGGTCCGCATGATCGACGGCCACCCCGAGGGCGCGCACGTCGACCTGCCCCGGCGGGGCTGGTGGCGCACCGCGGCGACCGGCGCGACCGGACTGTTGCGGTCGCACGACATCGGCACGCGCATTCTGCTCGGTGGACTCGCCGGACTTCTCGTGGTCCTGTTCGCTGACTGGCTGTGGTTGATGCTCGGTCAGCACGTGGCACCGCTCGACGCGTTCAACGAGGCGGTGCGCGTGGTGACCACCGTGGGCCCGGGAACCGATACCCACGGCAGCCCCGCCTACGCTGTCTTTTCCTCGGTGGCGATGCTGTTCACCGTCGTCTTCACGGCCATGTTTACCGCCGGGATCATCGAGCGCCTGCTCGGCCCCCGGCTGGTTGGCCTGGTGGGCAGCCGCGTCCTGCCCCGCTCCGGCCACGTCATCGTCGTGGGCCTCGGCCAGGTCGGGCTCCGGCTCTGCCGGGAACTCCAGTCGCTCGGTGTCGCGGTGGTGGGCGTCGAACGCGACCCTCAGGCCAGGAACCTGCGGCTCGTGCGGTCGATGAACATTCCGACCGTCGTCGGGCACGGCGGCGACCGTGAACTCCTCGAGCGACTGGGCGTGCGCCGCGCGCTGGCCCTGGCCGCCGTCGGCTCCGACGACCTGGACAACATCGCCGTATCCGTGGCCGCGCAGGCACTGTCACCCGGACTGCGGCTGGTCCTGCGAGCCGGTGAGCAGGAGGCGATCGCCGAGACACGGTCGTTGCTGCGGCTCGGCATCATCCGCGACGTCACCAGCCTGAGCGCCACCTACGTGGTGGCCAAGCTGATCGGCCTGCAACCGCAGGGGGTCGTGGCCAACGGCAGCCACCTCTACCTGGAGGTGCCGACGGCGGAATCGCCCGAACCCGTGTTCACCGAGCTGCCCGTGTCGCCGCGGATGAGTTGCCGGCACCTTGTCACTGCCTAACGGCTAGCGCGTCCGCTCAGAGCCGCCGGTTCGCTCGAGTCCATGATCTGAGATCTTCTGGCATGGATTGCAAATCGGGAACGCGTCGGTTGCCGTCGGTTGGTCGAGCGGCCCGGTTCGTGGCGCGTGAGATAAGTGCGGAGTGGTCGGCGGTCGGTTCATCAAGGACAGGGGCTGGTGGAGACGACGACGGCACGCAGCTACGCAAGTACGACCGGGTGCGGCGCCGCGAAAGCCAGTGGTCGAACGACAACTACCGGGCGTTGACGGTCGATCATTCTCTGCGCACCGTGCACCTCCGCCGCGACTCGGCAATGGGAATGTCACCGGACGGTCCACTGGGACTGCGCTGGTCAGCGAGTTCGGTCGACGGTCAGCTCTCGGGACGTGCGGTTCGGGTTCCTCTATCGGAGCCGGACTACCGGGACTGAGAACCCAGAAAGGATCGCGCCGCCACGCCAGAAACGTTCTGCCACACACACGTCCGGCTCATCGTGCGCGCCGACACTCATTGCAGCAGTTTCTCGTACGCGCGGCGGTCGATGAGAGCGCCTTCGAAGGCCGCGGCGACGAGCCACCAGGTCCGCCGGCGTACCAGCGTGCCACCCACTACCGACAGCTGGATTGGACCCACCTGATGGTGCCCGGGAAGGTGGGCAGTGGGGAGTCCGGGGTTGTGTACCGAAACTGCGGTACGCGATTCCGGTCCACACCGGCGGTGCTACCGGACGAAGTCGCGGACCTGACCGTAGATCGTGGAGTTCTCGAGTATTCCGTTGTGGGTGAGGCATCCTGTCTGCCTGTTGGTCGCACCGGCAAGGGAAACGCTGGAGTCGGGGTTGATCACCGTGTCGCAGGGCGACCACCACGTTCCGTAGGCGGGCGCACCGGGCGTCTCGTCTCCGGAATTGAGACTCGTCAGATACGCCGAGCCGATCCGCATTTCGGTGCAGGAAGCGGTAAAGCAGCCGTTCGAGGTATCAGTGCCGTGGTTGGGGCCCGCGAGGGAGATCCAATCGTCGATTTTGGTGGCGCCGCTGAGGTTCTTGGCGTAATACCGGGTGGACAATCCGCCCATCGAGTGTGTGACGACATCCACCTTGGCGGCGCCGGTGATGCGGAGAATGTCGTCGACCTTCGCCTCCACCTGTGCGGCGGTCGTGACATTGGATTGATCGGAGTTGTACGACCAGTTGTAGAGCTCGGCGTCGGTCCATCCGTCTGCCTTGAATGCCGCGATCATGGTGTTCCACTGCGAAGAGCTGCCCTGCCATCCATGCACGAAGAGGATTGGATCGTGCCCGGTCGCGTGAGCGGGCGCCAAGGGTGCGATCAGCAACGACACCGCGACCAGGCCGACGGCGGCGAACAGACGCGAGAGTAGAACACGAGGCATGTAGGGCTCCACTTGTAGGAAATCGATAAGGACTGGTGATGTTAATCACCGGTAACTTAGCCGCTGACGTAGGAGCGGGGAGCGTTTTGGCCACACTCGTTCATGGGGACCAGGAGGGTGAATGTAACCCTGCGACAACAGATACCACCTCCACGCCATGGTTTCGCTGACGCGGTTCTCACTCCCGGCATCGGAGGGACTTCACAGGCTCGATCCAGCTCACGTACCCGTCATTGTCGAAGTCGGCAATCTACGCTGTGAGAAGTGGAATTCCGGCCGGAACCGCGCGGGCCACTCCCTCACCTCGGAGGCAGCGCACTGCGCGATCGCCGAACCAAGGACGACTTCCTCGCTCGAGGGCGCGAACATCTTGACGGCGGCGGGTTCCATCTCGCATTGGGCGGTCGAGACATCGCGGCTCTGCGACTAGTCCGGCCATCAGCTCAGCTAGACGGTATGAGGGCCTGCGTTGTGGGGCCGAGGGCCTCGTTCTGCAAAGCCTCGTGGGTTGCCAGGTGAAAGATCACTGTTGGTAGAGCCACATTTTCAGGTCAGGAGGCCCCGGTGAGAGTTCAGCATACGAGTGTCGGCTCGGATGTGCACGCGTTGTCGGTCGTGGCGTGCGGGATCGACGAAGATACTGGCGAAGTGTTCAGAAGGCGGCTGAGTCCCGACTACGGCGAGGTCCTTGCCTGGCTACGAACGCTCCCGAGTCCGGTGAAGGGGGTGTACGAGGCCGGCCCGACAGGGTTCGGGCTGTGTCGGGCACTGACCGCGGCCGCTGTGGAATGCGTGGTGGTGGCCCCGTCGAAGCTGCAACGCCCTGCCGGGGACCGGATCAAGACCGATGCCCGTGACGCCCTGCATCTGGCTCGACTCCTACGGTTGGGTGAGATCGTCGAAGTGAGCGTGCCCTCGGTGGAACAAGAAGCGGCCCGCGATCTCGTCCGTGCCCGTGAGGGCGCCCGGGGGATTTGATGCGGTGCCGGCATCGGTTGTCGAAACTACTGCTGCGGCAGGGCCTCGTCTATTCCGGTGGGGCGGCGTGGACCGCTGCTCACGACGTATGGCTGCGCGGACAAAATTTCGACCAACCGGCACTTCAAGCTGCGTTCGACTCGGACTACGAGGCGATGATTTTGACACTCGCCCGCCGTGACCGCCTCGATGCCGCGATCGCAGACATGGCCGCGGACAGCCCCTACACGCCGATGGTGCGCAGGCTCGGATGTCTACGGCCGAACGCAGTCAGCGTGGACACCCCACGTCGGTCTCGTGCCCTCGCGGTCGAGATCGGGGACTGGCACCGGGAGAAGGCGTCTCCCGCGGCGAGCACGAGGCCACGCAGGCAACCACCGACTCCACCACAAATGGGAACAGTTCACCGCCCGCAAAAAGCGTCCGGTGGTTGCAAATGTCGCCGTCGCGTGCGAGCTCGCCGGGTGGTGCCTGGTCCCTCGCCACGATCGACGACTGACTCTCAGTTCCCCCATGATCTGGTCGACGAGGCATCGGTGGCGAGACCGGCAGCGTGAGGAACGACCTGCGATACAGCTATGAGCAGCAACAGAATCCGAGAACCCACTGTTGCGACGCTCGACACTAGAGCAGCAGCACCGTTCCTGCCGAACAATCGTCCTGCGGTATCCAACCCGCGCATATCAGTCTGACCACGTGTCGCGAATATCGACATGCCGACCCCACTGCTGACACCGATCGTCGACCGAAACGGAGGCGGCCCCGGACACCGAGGTTCCCGGGGCCGCCTCCACCTGCCACTTGACAAGACACGACAACATATCAGTTGTCACGCGGGTACACCGCAACGCGGTGTACGGAACGAAGACCTGGCGACAACCGATCCCGCCTAAGGACTGTCCGTCCGCGACATCGCATACAAGTGGGTTTCAACCACGTGCCCCGATTCGCCGCCGCCTACCGTGAGCGATACGGCGTCCTTCCTTCGGAAGCCTTTCGCGATGTGTGACCCATAGCGACGGAGATCGCCCAGAATCTCGTTCAGACTCCGACCAATGACCCTCTGAGGAAAACGGCAAACGACGGTGCCCCACGCCCTTGTATCCACCTGACCTTACATTCCACGAGAACAGCACTGGCACTGTCGTTTTCATGCCTGCTGCCGCCCCGTTGATCCCGACGTCTTCTTCGCACCCGACAACGAGCACTACGGACCGCGGAAACCCTGTGAACGCGCAGCAAACGGATCTGCAGCACCTGCTCTGCTGTTGCGAACAACCTACGCCGAACAGGCCAATGAACGCTAAGGAGTATGGGGCGGAACATCTGAGCACGAAGGCACACCGAATCCCTGATTGAACGGACGTTCTTCTGGCACCGCTCTGCCGAGGCAATTCCGCCTCGTTCACTCTGCTCACTGGCCGGCCCGGTGTGAGATGCGGACTTGGTTACTCATGCGAGCAGCCGATTTCGGCGAGCAAGGGTGATCCCTATTCCTTCAGCTGCCGCGCGAACAGACGCGGCGTGGGTGTCAGGCCGAAAGCGGTATGAAGGGCCGGTCACGCTGATCGCGGCAACGACGTCCTCGCCGTCGCGGACAGGGGCCGCCACGCACACGATTCCGGTTGCGGATTCCTCGTATTCGTAACCGACGCCTTCGGCGGCGATGCGGTCGAGCTGGGTGCTCAGCGGTCCGGGCAGGATGACGGTCCGCGGGGTGTACCGGGCCAGTGGAGCGGAAAGGACCTGTTCCCGCAGGTCATTATCGGCGTGGGCGAGCAGCACCTTGCCGATCGCCGTGCAGTGCACCGGCATCCGGCCCCCGATTCTCGATGGTGCGCTCGCTTGCCGATGCCCGCCGATCTTGGACAGGTACACGACCTCGATCCCGTCGAGGACCCCCAGGTGCACCGTCTCGTGGGTGCGCACATACAGATCCTCCATGAACGGGATCGCCACCTCGAGCAGGCTGCGCTCGACCGACGCCCGCATGCCCAGCTCGAACAGGGAGCCGCCGAGCCGGTAGCCGGTTCCGGTGCGGTCCAGCATCCGCACTGCCGCCATGTCGGAGAGGATCCGGTGCAGCGTGCCCTTCGGGATGGACGTCCGGCGTGCCAATTCGGCCAGCGACACGGTGGAGTCTTCGATGGTGAATGCGTGCAGCACCATCATGACCTTTCCCAGCACCGTCGTGCGGTCGAACTCCTGATCAGACACTGCGAACATCACCTCCGTTGCCGCCGGCGCTACCGCCCACGATACCGGCAGTGTTCGGCTCAGTGGAACGCAATGCTTGGCGGACGATCACCCGGCGGCGACAGTGGAACCACAGTCCATTCCCCACGATCACATCGGGAAGTCAGATGAGCACACCTCAGGGCACCAGCCTGCCCCCCACGGCGCGAGCCTCCGCCGAGGCGGTCGCCGCGGCCGCCGAGCGGCTGAGTATCGCCGCCGCAACTTCCGCGCCGTGCCCGCCGGTCCGCGACCTGATCGGTACCGACGACACCGCAGCCGCGTACGCCGTCCAGGAACAGATCATCGCCGACCGGCTCGCCGCCGGTGCGAGTGTGGTGGGCCGCAAGATCGGCCTGACCTCGCCGGCGGTCCAGCAGCAGCTCGGTGTCGACCAACCGGACTTCGGGGTGCTGCTCGACGACATGCGCTGCGCGGAGGCCGTCCCTATCCCGCTGTCACGTCTGCTGCAGCCGAAGGTGGAGGCGGAGATCGCGTTCGTCCTCGACCACGATCTGGTGGACGGGCCACTGGACGACGCCCAGATCCGCGGCGCCGTCGACTACGCGGTGGCCGCCCTCGAGATCGTCGACAGCCGAATCACCGGGTGGGACATCACCTTCGGAGACACCGTCGCCGACAACGGGTCGAGCGGGCTGTTCGTCCTCGGCGCCGATCGTCGCACCCTCGACTCCTTCGACCCGGTCGCCGCGCAGATGCAGATGCTCATCGACGACACCGAGGTGTCGACCGGAACCGGCGCCGCCTGTCTCGGTGACCCGTTACGAGCGCTGGCCTGGCTCGCGCGCACGGCACGAGAGTTCGGCCAACCACTGCTGTCCGGCCAGGTGATCCTGTCCGGCGCCCTCGGGCCGATGGCCGTCATCGACACCGCCGGCACCGTCCGCGCCGACATCACCGGTCTCGGATCGGTCACCGCAACCTTCACCCAGGAGTGAGCACCATGAGCGAGAACACCCGTAAGGTCACCGTCGCAGTGATCGGATCCGGCAACATCGGCACCGACCTGATGATCAAGGTGATCCGCCACTCCGACGTCCTGCAGATGGGCGCGATGGTGGGCATCGACCCCGACTCCGACGGGCTCGCCCGCGCCCGCCGACTCGGCGTCCCCACCACCTCGGACGGCGTCCAGGGCCTGCTGGAGTTGCCGAACTTCGGCGAGATCGACGTGATCTTCGACGCCACCTCCGCCAAGGCACACGCCGCCAACACCGCCCTGCTCGAACCGCTCGGCAAACGGCTGATCGACCTCACCCCGGCCGCCCTCGGGCCGTTCGTGGTGCCGGCGGTCAACCTCGACGAACATCGGGACGCCACCAACGTCAACATGGTCACCTGCGGCGGTCAGGCCACTATCCCGATCGTCGCCGCCGTCTCCCGCGTGACACCGGTCGCCTACGCCGAGATCGTCGCTTCCATCGCGTCGAAGTCCGCGGGACCGGGCACCCGCGCGAACATCGACGAGTTCACCGAAACCACCTCCCACGCCATCGAAGCCGTCGGCGGCGCCGCCCGCGGCAAGGCCATCATCATCCTCAACCCGGCCGACCCGCCGCTGATCATGCGCGATACCGTCCTGTGCCTGATCTCCGCCCCCGACCCGGCCACCCACGACGCGGTGCGCGACTCGATCCAGACGATGGTCGACCACGTCGCGACCTACGTGCCCGGCTACCGACTCAAGCAACAGGTCCAGATCACCCCGGTCCCGGACGGCCAACCCGTGCACACCCTGCTCGCCTCCGGGGACACGGCGGCACCCACCCACCAGGTGACGGTGTTCCTCGAAGTCGAAGGCGCCGCCCACTACCTGCCGGCCTACGCCGGAAACCTCGACATCATGACCTCGGCCGCAGTGCGCTACGCCGAGTCCGTCGCCGACACGATCGCCGCCCCGACCGCGGCACAGGGAGCCACCCGATGACCACACAGCTGTTCATCCAAGACGTCACCCTCCGCGACGGCATGCACGCCGTCCGCCACCGCATCACCCCCGACGACGTCGGCAAGATCGTGGCCGCGCTCGACGCCGCCGGTGTCGACGGTATCGAGGTCGCCCACGGCGACGGACTCGCCGGCGGATCGCTGAACTACGGTCCCGGCAGCAACACCGACTGGGAATGGATCGAAGCCGCCGCCGCCAACCTCACCCACGCCCGGCTGACCACCCTGCTGCTGCCCGGTATCGGCACCATCGCCGAACTCGAACACGCCTACCAACTGGGCGTGCGGTCCGTGCGGGTCGCGACCCACTGCACCGAAGCCGACGTCGCCGCCCAGCACATCGGCAAAGCCCGTGAGCTCGGCATGGACGTGTCCGGCTTCCTCATGATGAGCCACATGACCACCGCACCCGAGCTCGCCGCCCAGGCCAAGCTCATGGAGTCCTACGGCGCGCACTGTGTCTACGTCACCGACTCAGGCGGCCGGTTGACCATGGACGGGGTGCGCGACCGGGTCCGCGCCTACCGGGAGGTGCTCGACGAGGCCACCGAGATCGGCATCCACGCCCACGAGAACCTGTCGCTGTCGGTCGCCAATTCCGTTGTTGCCGTGGAGGAAGGTGTCACCCGGGTCGACGCCTCGCTGGCCGGGCATGGCGCCGGCGCCGGCAACTGCCCGATCGAACCGTTCATAGCGGTCGCGGACCTGCAGGGTTGGAAGCACAACAGTGACCTGTTCGCCCTGCAGGATGCCGCTGACGACCTCGTCCGGCCGCTCCAGGACCGGCCCGTGCGCGTCGACCGGGAAACCCTCACCCTCGGCTACGCCGGCGTGTACTCGTCCTTCCTCCGGCACGCCGAGGTCGCCTCCCAGCGGTATGGCATCGACGTGCGCACCATCCTCCTCGAGGTCGGCCGCCGCGGCCTCGTCGGCGGACAGGAAGACCTCATCGTCGACATCGCCCTCGACCTGAGCTCCGCGAACACTGAAGCCGCAGTGAACTGAGCCCAGTTCGACGGGGCTTGCCCTGTCGTCTCCGCATGGGTCAAGACGCCGATTGCGTGGCCCTCGATGTACTCGCTCATGTCTGCCTGCGGTCGTCCCCAAGGGAGTCGGCGAGGAGCGGCTTAAGCAGTGGAAGCGATGCCAAAGCACGCAAAGGACGTTGCAGCGAGCCGTAACGTAGCGGTGGAGATCAGACCCCGGCGATGATCAGCTCGAACCGGGGGAACGCACACATCGGCGTAGAGTCCCGGTCCCACCAAGGCCGCGGTTCACCGCTGCTCGACCAGTCATCCGGCGTGGTCGTCTTCTCCCATTGGAAGCGGAGCCAGCCTCGGGCCCGGTCGTTGAGGGTTGTCGTGGACGTCATTGATCTCCTCGAGTCATCGTGTTCTCCCTCAGCCGGGGGGAGTGGCTCGCCGTTGCACGCCCGCACTTGCAGGAGCTTCGCCCGGGCCACCCAGGCCACTTGTCACGTCGGATCCAGCTGGTCGATTGCCGGCTCGCGAGTGATGCGGGCGGCCCAGGGGGCGTGGCGTTCGGGTTCCCGCACTTTGATCGTTGGTAGCCGCGACAGGCGGGGGCGGCGAGTGCTGCCGATTGGCACCACGGTGCGGGTGAGTGCGTGAAACCACAGCAGGCAGTACGGGGGTTGCATCCCGGCCACCTCTACTCCGTGTCGGCGCTCCTCGTGCTGGGGAAGGATCATCTTCCCGCGCCTTGACCGAGGTGACCGACCGATGGTGCCGCTGCAGTACTCCATGGCCGGTAGGTCTCCGATTGCGGTACAGCCTGATCGTGTTGCAGCACCACGAGGCGATTTCACGGCTGTGATCTCGCGGTGGCACGACGGAGTGGGAGCTGCCGCCAGTAGGGCTGCACCACGGTATCGATGGAAGGTCCACTTCGCTGTCGACAGGGCTATGTGTCACATCTGTTCTGCGGCAGTGGTTGAGGAGGCGATACCTGCGATCGAATGGCGGCCGGCGCCGAGAAGTTCCTCGGAAAGCGCTGGATCCGCGGCCCGGACGGCCCGAGCCAGTACCATGGCCCCGACCATTGAGGCGAATGCTTCGAGGGCGGGTTGACGAAAGTCGTCGATCGATGATGCGTCGCTTGTCATAGCTGAGCTAGTCGGGGCTTCGGGGTCATTCGAATCTGCGTCGTGGTTCCCCCGCGCGTTTTCGACCGGTTGGGGGCTTAATAATGCGGCGATGATCTGAAGATACGACTGGACGCCTTCTGCATAGGGTTGTTGAGCTGTTGCTGTGTGCCGGCTGATGTCCGCACCCATTGCTGGAGCGGGGCATGCTTCGCTCAGTACGTCGCGGTGGTACTCGGACAGGTAACGCTCCGCGAACCGTTCGAGTGGGCTCAGAGTCGTTGGGGTGTCGGGAGTCTGAGCTAGGAACTGTTTGATCTCGTCTAGTGTCGCCGTGAACGCAGAGCGACACGCTTCTCCGATCAGCGACTCCTTCGATTCGAAGTGGTTGTAGAAGCCGCCTCGCGTTAGTCCGACGTTATTCATGATCTGGTCGATGCCGACCTGATCTGTGCCCTGCTCACGGAACATCACGCTCGCTGTGTCCAGGATTTTTCGTCGATTCAGTTGCTTTGCTTCTTTCGAGATTCGCGGCACCCGCAATCCTCTCCCGTCTAATCCGAACAACAACATGCTGGCCGTGGGTTTAGTCTAGTGAGGTCCTGCCCACGCCAAGCGCAGCTGTGGGATCGCCCGGACCGGGGTTTTCTGCGACTCGGCGGCCACCGGGGCTCCCCGGCGGCCGCCGAGCTCTCATCACGGAGTTAGGTTTCGATCCGCCGCAGCTCGTTCACGTCACTGTTCATCGAGGAACTGCGTGGCGTGCTTGACGAACCGCTCGGGGTACTGAAAGTGGGCGCCGTGACCGGCGTCGGGGTAGAGGATCAACTGAGAGTCCGGGATGTGCTTGGCCATGTCGAGCGAGCTGGCAGTATCGATCATGATGTCGTCGATGCCGTTGACGATGAGAGTGGACTGCTTGATCGCTCCGAGGTAGTCGAAAGGCTTGTCCTTGTCGGCGCTGTCCCGGTAGGCGATCACCGCGGGCCACTGCTTCTGCGCGACCTCCGTAGAGCTTGGCGGATCGACGTCGACGGTGCGCTGGTGGCGCCGCTCCCAGAAGTCGAGTCCGGCCTTCTTGGCTTCCTCGGAGCGGCCGAAGAAGAGGTAGAGGAAGTCCGCCGCCTCCGGCACCGGATTCGCCGCCACCTTGGGCACCTTCGGGTCGCTTCCAAGGATCAGGCCTCGGGGCCCCGTTCCCAGAAGCAGAAGCTTCCGCACCAGCTCGGAGTGCCGGAGGGCGAGCTCCTGCACCTGCATCCCGCCGATCGAGAACCCGAGCGCGTCGACCTTGTCGACGCCGATCGTTCGGATGAATGCGGCGATGTCGTCGGCCATTTCCTCGATCGTTTCGCGGGGCTCACCTTCGGATCCCGCGATGCCCCGGCCGTCGAACAAGATCACCTCGCGATCCCGAGCAAAGCTATCGGTGATGATCGGGTCCCAGTGGTCCATGCCGGCACGGTAGTGCGGGATGAACAATACGGGGGTAGTTCCCTCCTTGCCCCAGCGGCGATAGGCGTACTTCAGGCCGTCGATCTCGACGAAGCGTGTGGGGGCGGTGGTATGGGTGTCAGACACGTGTTCCTCCTGCGGTGTTGGTGTGCCGGAGACTTAATAATGATGGGCAACATTAAAAATAGCAAGTGCGCCATTCGTGCGCCGTGTCGTGGAGAACGGCGACCGCGGCGGACGCCCGTGGCATTCGAGTCCCGCTGGGTGAGGGCCGTTCCCGGGCCGAAGGCCTCGAAGGTCTGGGATAGTCGACCAACACCGCCATCTCGTAACCGACTTGGCGGATGTCGCAGTCCGCCGAGGCCAGCACAGCCAGCTGCGATCCGTCACCGACGCTCGGCAACAGTAGGTATCCGCTGTGCATTTCGACGACCGACTGCAGCACCCCACCCGGTTCGAACAACTCGGACACGGCAGCCGACAGACTGGCCAGACCCGAACTGACTGCCGCCAGTTGAGTCGCCCGATCCTCGGTCAGATGTTCGCTGGCTGCCATGAGCAGCCCGTCTGCCGAGACGAGGACTGCATGGGACACGCGGGGCAGGTCGCGGGCCAAGTTCGATACCAGCCAGTCCAGCGGGGGTGTTTCATGGAACTCGTTAGTGGTGCTGCCTTTCATCGATAGGTGTCGCTGTCGATCCGGTCATCGTCACAAGGATCGACCCGATGCCTACCCGTCCCGTACGCCGCTTAGATGGGCCGTGAGATTGTCGCGATCGATTCCAGACCACGCCGCGCAGTACTGGCGCCGGCCACGCCACCGGGGACCATTCGTTCTCCTGGAACACGTTGCGGCAGGGGTGATCCGGAAACATATCGACTTGCGCCTCGGCGGCATGGCGAGCGGCCGACCACCCGGGTCGGCGGGCGAGACCCACTTCTGGCGGGGGTGTGAACTGATTGTTGCCGGGTCGGTCAGCCAATCCGAGACCATGCTCGAATAGATGGGGGTGGTGATCGTGGTCTCGTTCTCCTGCTCTCCAGGTGCAGTGCTGGGCGCTGGTGAGATGGAGCGAGCAAATCCTGTGGACCAAGTCTCGACGGGGTACTCCCGGTGCCGTTGTTGGACGGCGAGTTCTCTGCATGGGCGCCCAGACTCGTCTCTGAGGCTTTCCGCCCCTCCGGTGCGAAGCCCGGAGACAGGTACTTGTCAGAGGAGACGGCTGCGGCCGGTTCAGTGGCTGGATCTCCCCGCAGCGTCAGTGGCAGTGGCAGTGGCAGTGGTAGTGACGGGACTTCTGTGGGTTCGCGGCGGGTAATGGCGGCGGCCGGGCGAGGGTATTCGCGGCGGTCGCTGCAGGCCGTGAGGGGAGGTCGGTGTCGACTCGGGACACGAGAAGCCGCGCCGGGATACCGATGGTAGCGGTGACTCCGAACTCGACGACATCGAGGCCGCGACCGTGCTGGCCGCCCTGGTGGAAACCACCGGCGGGCGCTGGCCCACCCGCCCGTCACGCACCACCCGGCTCCTGGTCCGCCTGGACATCGCCGGCCACCATCCCCACATGGCCGAGGTCATCCACACACTGGCCACTGACCCGTGCTGGCCGCCACGCGCCCGCGAGATCGCGACGACCTCGGCCGACTGGTAGCGCCGAGGAGCTGTTGGTTCCTGCGAGCGGGTCGGGCTCGGTACGGTGCTGGGATGTCGCAGAACGGTGCTGATCCGAAGGACGATCCCGACTATCTGACATTGCCGAAAGCGGGGAAGAAGTGTGGCGTCGGGGTTTCGGTGTTGCAAGAGCTCATCCGGGCACGCACGCTCGTCGACGGGGTTGTTCGCACGAAGCTTGGCCACGCGTACCTGCATCGTGATCACGTGCCGAGTTGGTCCGAGGTGGAGTCCACCCTCGCCCCAGGTGTATCAGCAGCAGCTCGGCCGCGTCGAGAAAGCGATGGGAGCTTTCGAGGCGGAGGTGGAGGCGGTGCGCTTCGACCTCAACGAGGCGCAAGCCGATCCGAATGCGGCGCTCGGAGAAGATCTGCGCTCGGTGGGCGTCCATGCATAGAGCTCCAGCGGGAAGACGTTGTGCGGGGCATTGAGCAAATTGATCTGGAAGTGTTGGCGCTTTCCGCTGTAAGGGGCCACCTCGACGACGTCCGTCGCCCGAAATGACCGCAGGACTTGACCGAAGATGCGGATGATGTGCGTGTGTCAGGTCTCCGAGGGCGGTCAGCGTCGTGGGAGGCGCTCGGCGCATCCACACCGTGACTGACCTCTCGCGGAGCTGCGGTGGCAGTGGCCGGCGACGAGAGCAACGCGATGACACAGGCACTACCCGCACCGGCGCAGGCCAGCGAGCGCGTGAATATCGTCATGGTGAGACGATCCTTTCCGTTCGGGTGTCTACATCATGCGCGGCGACGTCCCTGGTTGTGCGCAGCCGGTCGTTGACCGAGGAATCGGTTGGCAGTGACCATAAGAGTTCACCGATACACAATTGTCGAGTGCTGCCTGGTCGGGGACTCGGGCGTCGTCGGCGATATCGAGCATGACCATGACCCCGGCCGGCCCGATGCCGGATCCGCGCATGTATGTGGTGAGGACGTCGGACACGAGACGGTCGGGCACGATCCGGCCGCTCGCGTTCAACAGCGGGATGGATCCAGACAGCAGGTCGTCGGCTTTCCTTCTGGTGATTCTCATCCGAAATATGCTGCCGAATAGTGTTATTCATTCCTAGGCGAGCTGTGCAGAACAGGGGTCGCCGGATGTGTGGCGGTGGAAGATGTCACAACCCACTGCAAGGCTCAGGTCAAGGCGTCCGACTCGCCTTGGCGGAGGCGGGGCCTCCGCGTCGGTGGGGGTTCCTTTTCTTTGCGCGAACAGGGCCTGCTGCTCCCGCTAGTCGGTAAACATTTCGGACACGCTCCGGCGCAAATTACAAGATGGAACTAGCGGTAATCGGCCGCGAAGACCTCACGGTGCACATCGAATGGAACCAGGGCGAGATCATCTCCTGGACCCCGGGCAAGTTCGACGAGGACGATCGGTGGATCGTCCTCAACAGTGACTCGCTGCGTGGCAGCGGGCCGCCGACGGTGTCGAGGAAGGTGGAAAACGCCTGATGGCAGGCGAACTCACGTTCGTCAAGGGCCCGATGACCGCGGCAATCGAAAACGCCGGAGCCCTCAACAACTTCCTGCGGTCCGGGGGTCGTGTACCGACCGAATGGGCAGTCTGACACTCGCAAATTCAACCGACCGGACGCGGTGTTCAGCACGGACACCAACGCCGCCGCGACCATTGTCTTTCGCCGCGATCACGCCACCGTCTGCAACGACATCGTGAACGACCCGCCGTCGTCGTGTGGGCGACCGTTGGACAGATTCTCGACGTCTCCCAACTGGAAATGAAGGCAGGCGGGCTACTGCCTGTCGGCTTCTTCACCCGGCGTCGAGTAGGGGTAGTACGCGACATCGTGACCACAAGCTGATCGTCAAGGGCCTGCTGACCCGTCCGATGACCGCACTGCGGATGATCGCCATGCTGTCCGTGGCGAGCTGATCGATCTCCCCTTCACCCGGAGGAACGATGCCCGTATCCGCCTTCGTGCACCGCTGGATCGCGATCGACCGCGGCGGTGCCCGTCCCCAGTCCGGAGTTCCATGAGCCTCCTGTCGCGTCCGGACTTTGACGCGCTCAACTCTCAAATCCGCTACCTCATGTTCTCGGTGTTCCAGGTGGAACCCGGTGTCCTCGGAGACGACCGAGAAGCGGTGATCAAAACAGGCACTGCTCTTCGTCGAAGGTCAGGCCGACAAGGGCGTCATGGTCCGCGGCCTCCACGACGTCGCCGGACTGCGCGCCGACGCCGACTTCATGATCTGGACGCACTCGGCGAGCATCGAAGCCCTCCAGGCCATCTACGCCGACTTCCGCCGCATCACCGCCCTGGGCCGCGCAAGCAAGCCCGTGTGGAGCAACGTCGCGTGCCACCGGCCCGCCGAATTCAACTAGAGCCACATCCCGGCGTTCCTGGCCGGCGAGGACCCGGGCAACTACATCTGCGTCTACCCGTTCGTCCGCTCCTACGAGTGGTACCTGCTGCCCGTCGACGAGCGGCGCAAGATGCTCGCCGACCACGGATGGCGGCCCGCACCTACAAGGACGTCCGCGCCAACACCGTGCCCGCGTTCGCGCTCGGCGACTACGAGTGGATCCTGGTGTTCGAAGCGCCGGAGCTGTACCCCATCGTCGACCTCATACGTGATCTGCGCGCCACCGAGGCACGCCTGCACGTCCGCGAAGAGGTGCCGTTCTTCACCGGCCCGCGGGTGGACGTGGAGACCTTGATCGCTTCGCTCCCGTGACGACACCGCGGCACCGCGTTCACGCGGTTCGAACTTCGGTCCACCTGGTGTTCCCGGCGAGTAGGCTCATCGGCAAGGGAGTCGAGACACGACCGGCTCGGAGTCCGTCGCCGCACGGCGGCGCGTGACGAGCGGGCTGTGCACGGATCGTGGCGGCGCAGTATGGACCAGATACACGAAAAACCTCGCCCACCGAGGGCGTGCTACCCATGACGGACAACGACGGTCCCGGGCCTGGCCACGGACTGATCCCCGCCCTGATCGCGGAACTCGAAGCTGACGGTTTCGAGGAGATCAGCGAGATCGGGCACGGCGGATTCGGTATGGTCTTCCGGTGCCGAGAACCGTCCTTGGACCGAACAGTGGCAGTGAAGGTGCTGAACTCCACCTTCGACGAGGACGGTTACGCCCGGTTTCTGCGCGAGCAGCGTGCGATGGGGCAGCTCTCGGGTCATCCGAACATTGTCAACGTGCTCCGGATCGGGGCTACCGCCAGCGGCAGGCAATTCCTCGTCATGCAGTACCACGCGCGCGGATCCCTGGACGCGGTGCTTCGTCGCAGTGGCCAGCTCGAGTGGAGTGCCGCTGTCCGAATCGGGGTGAAGCTCGCCGGAGCCCTCGAAACCGCACATCGTGCGGGAATCCTTCACCGTGATATCAAACCCGGCAACGTACTGCTGACCAGCTATGGCGAGCCGCAGCTGTCGGATTTCGGGATCGCACGGATCGCAGGCGGATTCGAGACCGACACCGGCACCATCACCGGGTCGCCGGCCTTCACGGCACCGGAGGTCCTTGCCGGTGATCCCCCAACCATTGCCTCCGACGTCTACGGGCTCGGAGCTACGTTGTTCTGTCTGCTCACCGGGCACGCTGCGTTCGAACGCCGCTCCGGTGAGCAAATCGTCGCCCAATTCTTGCGGATCGCGGCAGAGGCGGTTCCGCGTTTGCCGTCAGACGGCATCCCCGCTGATGTCCGCGCCGCAGTCGAAGCCGCGATGGCACGCGATCCCGGCCGGCGCCCGGCAACGGCAGCCGAGTTCGGGCATCAGCTACGGGCGGTCGAACGCAGCCACGGCCTGCCCGCGGACGAGATGGCGTTACCGCAGGGTTTGCACTCGGACGCGCCGGATCCCCCTCGGCCGAGCGATACCGGAACGGTCACTTACGCCCTGACCGAACACGGTCAGCCCGCTGATGGGGGCGAACCACCGCCGCAGCCTCCCAGTGCCTCCACCAAGTATCGGCCACCCACGCCGTCCCGCGCCCTCGTGGTGCGCGGCCGGCTCGCCGAGCGCTTACACGATGCCGGCCGCCGCCGGCTGATCTTGATTCACGCCCCAGCGGGTTTCGGCAAGAGCACCCTGGCAGCGCAGTGGCGCAGCATCCTCGCCGACGACGGTGTCGCGGTGGCCTGGCTGAGTATCGACGCCGACGACAACAACGTCGTGTGGTTCCTGTCCCACCTCATCGAGGCGATTCGTGTCGTCCGACCCGACCTGGCGGCCGAACTCGGGCAGATCCTCGAAGACCACGGCGACGAGGCCGACCGGTTCGTCCTGACGGCGCTGATCAACGAGATCCACACCAGCCGCGATCCGCTGACCGTCGTCGTCGACGACTGGCACCTGGTCAAGGATTCCGCCACCATCGCCGCGATGAGCTTTCTCCTCGACCACGGTTGCCATCACCTCCAAGTGGTGGTCACCACCCGCAGCCAGTCCGGCCTCCCGCTCGGCCGGCTGCGGGTCCGGGACGAACTGGTCGAGATCGACTCCACAGCCCTGCGGTTCGACGAGGAGGAATCGCGGCAGTTCCTGGTCGACGTCGGCGGACTGGCCCTCGATCGGCCAGCAATTGCTGCCCTGCGGGACTCCACCGAGGGCTGGGTCGCCGCCCTGCAACTGGCCACCCTGTCCTTGCGCGGACGCGACGATCCGGCGGAGTTCATCGCGAACCTGTCCGGACGTCACCGAGGGATCGCGGGCTATCTCGCCGAGAACGTCCTGAGCGCGCTCGAGCCGGAGATCCTCGACTTCATGCTGGCCACGTCGGTCACCGAACGCCTCTGTGCCGACCTCGCCGAAACCCTGGCCGGCGTTGCCGACGGCCAGGGTCTGCTCGAGCAGATCGAGGAACGCGATTTGTTCCTGCGCGCCCTCGACGAGGACCGCGAGTGGTTCCGGTACCACCACCTCTTCGCGGACTTCCTCCGTCGCCGACTGCAACGCGATCAGCCGGCGAGAACCGCTGAACTGCATCGCATCGCGTCACGCTGGTTCGTAACGCACGAGTTCCTCAGCGAGGCCGTCGACCAGTCGCTCGCTGCGGGAGACCCGGACCAGGCGGCCGAACTCGTCGATTCTCGCGGATTCGCCTTGATTGAACGATCCCAGATGGCGACGGTTCTCGGGTTGATCGGCAAACTGCCCCCTGATCAGATCGAGCGCCGTCCGCATCTGCAGATCGCCGCGGCGTGGGCGCACATCCTGCTCCACCATCGTCCGACCATCGTCGACAGCGCCCTCGACTCCGTTCGGATCGGGCTGGCTGCTCTGCCCGAGTCGGGCAATGCCACCGCGGCCCTGCGTGCCGAAGCATCGCTCGTCCAGGCCGCGGCGGACCTGTTCCGGGACCGCATTGATGATCTCACCGAGTTGATCTCGGACTGCCTGGCACGAGAGAAGACTATGCGGCCTTTCGCGTTGGCGGGCTCGGCGAACGTCGCCTCCTACGAGGCCATTTATCGCTTCGACTTCGAGGCCGCCAAGCGCTGGCAGGAGTGGGCCGCCCCCTTCCACGCGCGCACGTTGGGCCCCTTCAGTGCGATCTACGGATACTGCTTGTCCGGGCTGGCCGAGAGCGAACTGCTGAACGTCCAGGAGGCCGAAGGCTATTACCGCAAAGCCTATGATCTCGCCAGGCGGTCGGGAGGACACCGTTCCTACACCACCCGGCTCGCCGGGACGATGCTCGGCGAATCGCTCTACGAGCAAGGTCACCTCGACGACGCCGAACGTCTTCTCGACGAATGCTCCGAACTCGGATCCGAGGGCGGCGTCATCGATTTCATGCTTGCCACATACGGCACCGGCTCCCGGATCAAGGCCCTTCGCGGCGATATCGTCGCGGCCGCACGTCGCCTGGACGAGGGGACCCAGATCGCCACCGCGCTGTCACTGCCGCGTCTGGCCGCCCGGATCGAGAACGAACGCACGCGATGGCAGATCGCCCCGGGACAGTATCCGCCGGCGATGGCGGCGGTCCGTGACCCGTCCGACGCCACGACGCCAACCTCTCACCCCATCAACGGTGTCACCGAGGTGACCGCGGAACTCAATGAAGACTCCGCCATTCGCCGGCTCCTGACAAGCGGAGATCCCGGCGACGCCGCGCTCGCGCACAGGCGGGCCGAGAAGCTGCTGGCCAGGGCCACCTCGTTGCACCGCCCACGGGCCACACTCCGCGCGAGCCTGCTGCACGTCGTCACCACCCGTCGAGTGCAGGGAGAACACGCCGCGCTGGACGCCCTGGTCCCCCTCGTCACGCAGTGCTCCCACCTCGGGCTGCTCCGGCCGCTATGCGATGAGGGACCGACACTGACCCAGCTCGTAGCCACCCTGGCCGAACTACGAGAGGCCCGGCAATGGGAACCCGGATGGCCTGCAGTTCCGACAACATTCCTTCGTGCGGTGCTGGCCTCCAACGCCGAGACCTCCCCGCCGCCGACACCCGCTTGACCACCGACCGCTCGGCCGGGCGTCCATCGGGCGCCGCGTGACGGCAGCCGGATCATCCGTCGGCGCATCACCGGGCACTGAGTGATCTCACCGTATCGGACAGTCCAAACCCCCAGCGCTGACGCGACATACACCGCGGTCAAGTCGCCGCCGATGTTCGTTGCGCCGAGGGGATCACTCCTTGGGACTGCCCCCACCCTGGTTGACACACGGGGTGTGCAGTTTCAGGCCGCGGTGTGCGGGGTGACCTCGCCGCCCGCTGTCATCGGGTCGCGATCGAGGGCCGGTGGGCGACGACGATGCGGTTCTTCGCCGGCCCCACCCTGCTGGTCGTCGATGAACTGGGCTATCTCCCGTTGCCGGGCGAGGCGGCGTCGGCGCTGTTTCAGGTTGTCATGCAACGGTATTTGAAGTCCTCGATCATCATGACGACAAACCGCAGTGTCGGTGAGCGGGGTCAGGTCCTCGGTGACACCACCGTCGCCGCGGCCATGCTCGACCGGCTACTGCACCGGTCCGTGGTGCTCAATCTGGACGGGGACTCCTACCGCCTTCGTGATCATCACGCCCGCTCCGAAAACCTTCACAAAGCCACCACCACACCCCGCCAACCGCTACAGTAATCACCGCTCACAGGTGGGCACTTTCACCAAGCATGTCTGAGCACTTTCGCCGAGCGTCATCAGTCCAGGCTGACAAGGTGGGGGAGCAGCTGTACGCAGCCAGCCATCGCGGAGAATCCAGTCGCATCGCGCAGCGCCGAGTGCACTCGCAGCCCGCCCAACGTGACCGCGACGGCGAGCGCAACTGCCAGCACCACCGTGATCTTCCACAGCAAAGGCCAACCCGGGATCCGCGACCAGCTCCGCCTCTGCTGGGACGTGTGTTCACCGTGCATCGCGAACGCGGACTCCTTGAGTACGGGGGGTGCCTGCGAATGTCGAACCCGATGATCGACCCTTTTGGTTTACTGAGCGACCGTGACCCGGGTGCGCCCTCATACTCCGGATCCTCTGCTCGATCTCGGTGTAGATTCGGTTTTGGATCGGTGCGCCCAGGTCGGAGGCGGATATGCAGCAGCAAGCGAGCGCGAGAGTTCGGTGCTGATCTGACCGTCCTTTACCAGCTGCCGCAATCGTTCGAAGAAGCGGGCACGTGTCATCCCGAACAGCACGAAGGTGTCCTCGGCCGGCGCTCCACCAAATGGTGCCCACTTCAGCGCGAACTCGACGAAGTCCTCAGCCTCCGTCGTGAGTTGGGTTTGTCCCTGGCCGCGAAGCCACGCCGCGCGCAGGCGATCGCGGCCCCGTCGGTACCGACGGGGCCGTTGGTCGTGGTCGGCTGTCACGTCCCGTGTACCCGCGGGTTCGTGACGCCCCGCGGATGTCGGTTGTGGTCCTTCGGTGCTTCTGTACGAGACTGTGGTCATCGTAGGCTCCTTTTCGTCCCGGGACGGAGGGTCGTCGAGGAGGATGGGGTGCGCATCGGCTTGTAATCAATTGCCGATGACCGGCAGGAGCAGGGAGATCCGCAACTTCGAGTCGATGGTCTGGCTCAACGCGAGGGTCTGGTCCAGCAATGGGCCGAGGGCGCGCGCTTTGGTGTCGGCGTCGACGAGGGTTTCCGCGACGGACGCTGCAGGGGTCGCTGCCGCATTCGCCTGTTCCGTGGCGGACTGGCCGGCGGCGACAATGCCTTGCAACGGAGCATCGGCCGATTGCAGTGCGGTGGACAGGGCCTGCAGTTGCTCGCCAAGTGATCCCAGGGTGATATCCGCGCGGGTAAGGGAATCGATCACCCCCACTACCTGCGGCATGCCCCGATGGATAGCGTCGTTCGCTGGTGGCAACTGCGCAGCACCGTCTAACGCCTTATCGGTGGTTTGATCGACGGTTCTCGCCTGCGCGACACCGTCTTTGAAGATGTCATTGGAGACACTCAAGTCTCGTGTGACGATCAAGATGCCCACTAACATGGCAATGGTGAAGCCCAGGGCGATCGCCCAGGAAAGCCGAAACATAGCGGTGTCCTTTCGCTCGCTCAGCGAGCGATATTCCGAAGAAGGCGAGTTTCACGGGGTCGGGGTGGGTGCGGGAACTCCCAAGGGCGGAAGATTCAGTGAATTGACCGGCGGGCCGATAACAGCGAGCAGGGGGCCGAATTCCTGGACGTGCCTGGCCTCTTCCTCGATGTTCGCCAAGCTTTCTGCGATCGCCGAACCGCGGGGGCCGAGTTCGCTGAGGGTTCCCTGGATGGTGGTCAGATTCTGTTCGATGGACTCGAGTTGGGTGGTCACCGATCCGACTGCTGTGGCTAGTCCTGCGACGGTCGGGCTGGCTTCGTTCGCTCGGCCGGTGACTGTGGCGAGCAAATCGGGCAACGGTGCCGCGATCGTGCTGACGTCCTTGGTGGAGGAATTCACGCTGGTGGTCTGGCCGGGTAGTTCCCCGGCCTTGTTGGTCAGGCCCTCCAGATCGTTCGCCAGAGGAGTCAGGGCCTGGATGTCGACGGCGAGTTGCGCGTGCTTGGGCACGAAGATGGAGGCCAGCTCCTCGAGTTGTCCGGCCGAGGTGATCAGTTCCTGGCTCAACGCCGACGGCCGCCCCAACGGGTCACTCACGTCGTCCGGGCCGGGTACGAATCCGTTGAGGAGGCAGAGGGCTAGTGCGGGACCGATCCCGAGAACCATTACGACGGCGATCCATCGTTTCTTCGAAATCATCGCTGTCCTTCGGTGGGGGCGGGAATGATTGCCCCGGTCTCGGGAACCAACGCGAGCTTGTTCGTGGTGCGCGTCAGTTCGTCGTTGAGTTGGTTGACCAGCTCGATCGCATGGGTCAGTTCGCTGTCGACCGTCGTCACCGTTGTATCGGCGTTGGACGAGACTTCGTGCAAGGACGCGGCCGAACCCTGCAGACTGGTGGCGACCGTCTGGAGCTGCTGCGCGATCTGAGTGTCACCCTGGCCGGCGGCCACCAGCGCCTGCGCGTCCGGAAGTAGCGCCGCCAGATGGTCGACATCCGCTGCGGCAGTGAGGTTGAGTTGAGCCAGAATGCCGGCTAGTTCATCGAGCTGCTTGCGGGCGGTCGCGGGCGCGGTCAGGTCGGTGCGCTGGGCGAAGAAGTCATTGGTGAGCCGAAAATTGTCCACTGTCGTGCGAGCGCTGTCCTGCACCTGCAGACCCTTGTGGATGGTGGCCATCACCATCGCAAACAGCGCTACGGCCAGCACGGCGGCGAGACGGCCGAGCCACTCGGTGGCCACCGCGAATCCGGAGGAACCCGGAACCATCGCGGCGGGTACATCCACCCGCCGCCGCAGTTTCCTCTTCCGCATCGGCAGCGCCGACACGGGCCCATCGAATCGTTGAGCGCCGGGCGACCCGCGGTCCGGGAGTCCCTCTGGCGAAGCGTCAGAGCCCTGGTTCATGAATTATATCCAGTCGAGAGAAGGGACGGAGAGATCGAAGGCGTTGCGCGGCGACCTAACCGGGTAGCGGGAGCATCTGGTTGATCGTCTGCACAGACGCCACCGAACTCCGAAGGTCCGCAACCAACGCTTGGATTACCGTGAGGAGCTGATTGCCTTGCTCGCCGAACGCCTGAGCGGAGGTCACCAGCGGCAGTACGGTGTTCTGAACCTCTCCGAGAATCCCTTGGATGTTGGTGAGTTGCTCGTTGGTCATCTGCGCACCGGAGGTGTTGCTCGAGAGCATCTGGGCAGCGGGGCTGATGGCCTCGTCCAGTTTCGTCAGCAGCGGACCCAGCGCCGATGTGGCATCGAGGGCTCCACGCGCGGTGTTCGTCAGCTCTGTCATCTGGCGGAGTTCACTGGTGAGCTTGTCGTTGACACTGACGATGTCCTCGGACGCAGCAATGCTGGTCAGATTCGCTCGCTGCTGGTTGTCGAGGCGATTGTTGAGATTGAAGATTACAAAGGCGAGCAGGCCCAGCACACCGACCGCCACGATCGACAGGACCATGCGGGCGGGACCGCCACGTCGTCCGAAGAAAACCACGAATGTTCCCTACTTTCCGGACAAATCGTTTGCCGACTCTTCCGCGGAGAGGCGAGCGTTATGAACTTTGTCCGCGGTCGAGCGCGCGTCGGCAAGGATCGCGTCCATGGCGGCGGTGTTGCCGTCCAGCGCAGCGGTGGCGCCGTCGATCGGCAACTGCAACGAGTTGACGTGCGCGGTAAGCGTGTCCAGCGACGTCACGAGATCGGTGACATTGGCGCCGGCGTGTTCAAGGGTGGCCTGAAGATCACCGGTGATGTGGCCGGTCAACGTCGTCAGTTCCGCACTGACGGCTGTGTCAGTGGCGTGCACGCTCGCCAGAGCGGCCTCCATCTTGTCCAGAGCGGTGAACGCCGACAGCGTGACCTGCTCGTGCTCGACCAGTTCAGTGAGCGCCGGGTTGTACTTGTTTGCCGAGACCACCGCCTGATCGAGGCGGTACGGCGTCGCGGTCAGGTTGTAGACACGGGGTGCGAGGTAGAACGCACCGAGCGGAATCAAGGCCGCCACCAACACCGCACGCCCTATGTTCGTCATACGCGAGGCCTGCGCCGACTGCTCGACTACCGCATCCTGTTCGTCCGGCACAGGCCAATCGTATTGATCGGTGAGTGAATCGCCGCCACCAGGCTCGGTCCTGTGGCGGTTGCGTCCAGGCAGGGTCATTAGTCGGCCGCCGAGACCAGCGCGATTGTGCGCAGTGCTGTTACCGTGTGGGTCAAGAGCCCTTTGATGACGAGCCTGCGAGTAGCGATCTCCTTGAGCACCCTGATGCCGCGATTGGTGAAGAAGCCCACCGGAATCAAGCCGCCCGCCTTCATCGGCAGCTGCGAGACTTCGAGAAGCTGGTCGACGGTTGCATACACGGTCACGCTCGGCCGGCCGACGACATCGTTGTACACCACTGCCTTGTCGGTACCCAACACGATGGTGCATGCTTCCTCGGTGTCGGTGCTGACGATGGTGATCGGCCGGGAAACCTTACGTGCGAATTTCGCTCGGTCGGGGAAGTTTTCGAAGTTCTGACCGAGTAGCGTTCCTACGATGGTGGCGACGCCGTTCGCCTCCGGCCCGTCGAAAAAGGTGACGGGATACGCCGTGGGTTTGGCAGTTGTCATGGGTGGGTGCCTTTCAGGGTAGAGGGACGGTGCTCTACTTGTGTGCTGGACTCCCCTTGTTGTGGCAGCGGTGCCCGCATTGAAGTGATGCCGGACGGATCACACGTTCCAGTCTGTGTCGATCTGTCCCCAAGACCGGAGGAAGCTGTTGAGGGCGTCGGCGTTCGAGATCGCGGCGGCGAGAGGTCCCTTCACCAGCTTCAACCGCCCAGCCATCAGGAGCTTCTTGCCCTCCGAGACGCCGTCGGCACACTCGCGCCAGGTGGGGAGAGCTGCACCTACGATCAACCACAGGTCCTCGTCGTAGGACTCGGCGGGGGTCCAGGAAACAATCTGTCCCGCTTTCCATTCCACATGGGTGATCAGGTCATCGCGGTCGAGTGTGCTGAGAGCCATCCGGTTAGTGAATGACGCGGGATCGTGGAAACCCCGCTGCATCTCTTCATTTGCGTTCACCACTGCCTTGGCAGCGTCGCACCATTCCTGTGAGAAGAACGAGAGACTCATCTGATAACTCCTTGGTCGTTTCAGTGGATGTGAGCGGAAGTAGGGAATGCGGACCTGTCGTCGACCTTGCTGGTACGGCGATCGATGTTTTTCGGACTGTTCGATCAGGTTGTTGCAGGGCAGCGGGGACGGCAGCATCCGGCGTACGTGCGCAAAAAGTTTTGCCGCCGCAGTAGGCGACGTTTCAAGTGGTCCCTGTGGTTTCCATCTTGGTGAATGCGATCACAACCAATCGCCTGTTGTGATGCAACGCACGCTACCGGTGCTGAATTTAGATTGTCAACACTAGCTTCAACCGTCCAGCCATCAGGAGCTTCTTGCCCTCCGAGACGCCGTCGGTACACTCGCGCCAGGTGGGGAGAGCTGCACCCTTTTGTGCGAATAATGGCGGGACATAGGGTTTTTCGTGTTTTCACCATCGCCACGTCTGCCACCGATGCGTGTCACCGACCCTCCGGCCCGGCGCTGGCCACCTGCGGTGTCCCCTGATCGGAGCTCCGCTGCGCTCCGCTCTGTGGAAGAACACCGTTCTTTTTCACTCCCTTGAGGTGGCTGAACATGTCGTTGTCGTTCCACCGCGCCACAACCGGCCAGTGAGCCCGGAAAGTCGTTCGCCGTGGGGTTGTTCTCGCTGCCGCCACCCGTGGGTAGTCCCATTTCAGGGGAAAACCGCCGTACCGGCCTTTGTTAGGCATGAGTTGTGGGAGGTAACCCCAAGCTTGCCTGGTCGAACGGATGGCCGTTCGACACGGAGAAATCTGTCGGTTGGACGTTGTTGACGATCACGAAGACATCGTTGCGCGCGACGGCACCGTGTCGCTCGACATTGTCGGCGATGAGCGAGTACAGCTTTCGCTTCGTCAACGCCGACCGATCCCTGCCGCCGGTGACACGTACCAGCAAGAACTTCTCGCTCCTGAGTCCCATGAAGTGCGCGTCGAATACAAATTCGTGCGGCTCCAGTTGGTGCACAATCTGGAAGCGGTCGCCTCTCGGCACCTCGTACGCCTCAACCAACGCGTCATGCAGAGTGTCCGTGATCATTTGTATCTCCGCCGGCGTACGGCCTCGACGCATGAAGATCTCGACAACGGGCATTACGACTCCCCTGGGCCTTCGGCGGTAGCCGCGGCTTCCGATGCCACTATTGCCCCTGTCCGGGCCATCTCGGCAATATCCTCCCGGCTGAAGCCCAGTTCGGTCAAAATCTCGGTGTTGTTCTCACCTTGACGTGGCACGAACTGATCTTCTATCAGTTCGGCCGAGTCCGCGAAATGCCACGGTCGACCGGGAATGCGGTACTTCGTCCCGGAACTCGCCGACACAGTGCGGACCGCGCCCCACGCGCTCGACCAGTCACTCTCGGCGAATTCGCGCACAGTACGCACTTGACCGGTGGCCACCTTCGCCTCGTCCATCTGCGCGTCCAGCGTCGCCATGTCACTGAAGGTGAGAATCCAGTCCTGAATGATCTGTTTCAGTGCATCCATGTTCTGCAACCGGAGTTCCGGCGTAAGGAAGCGAGGATCATCGGCCAGGTCGCCGCGTCGCATCGCCGCCAGGTAGAACGGGAACGACATGCTTCCGACCAGGCTCATGGGGCTGACGAAACGCTCACCACCCGGGCCGATCAGATCAGGTCCGTCGACTGCACCAAGGATTGGTCTCTCTTCCCCCAAATCGTCGTCGGCGAGCTCGACGTGCACTCGCTCGTTGATGGACATCATCACTGCTGCCATGGCGACATCGACGTACTGGCCCCGGCCGGTTCGCTCCCGCTGAGTAAGGCACGCCAGGATGGCGATCGCGGCATGCAGGCCTGAATACACGTCGGCATGGGACAACGAGTCGCTACGCAACCCGTCGTGGCCGAAGTGTGCTGCCGTAGTGGCGGTCAGTCCCGTTTCGGCTTGCACCGTCGGCGCGTACGCCATCCTGGATCGCTCCGGACCGTGTTGGCCGTATCCACTGATCGAGGCGTAGACAACACGCGGGTTGCGGGCAGAGACCGACTCGTAGTCGAGACCGAAAGCCGCCAGCGCACCCGGACGAAAGTTCTCGACGATGACGTCGGCTTCGTCGCACAGGCGAAGCGCTATTTCCCTGGCACCAGGAACGGTCAGATCGACGCTGAGATTGCGCTTTCCGGCGTTCTGCTGAGCGTAGTAACCCGACACGCTGCCGTCATTCGGAAAGGCGCGCCGCGAAAGGTCGCCGCCCGGGGGTTCCAGCTTGACCACATCGGCACCGAGGTCGAGCAACGTCTTGCCGCAGTGGGGCCCGGCGAGCACGCGTGAGAAGTCGACGACCTTGATACCCGCGAGCGGAAGATTCGATGTCATCGCCTCAGGCCCCCTCGAACTGGGCCACGCCGATGCCGTTCTCACGGTAGGACTTGACGCCGGTGCGGAAATCAGCGGAACGCAACACCGCCTGCTGGATTTCGATCATCGCCTCATCGGCTGCAGCGACGCCCTGGTCCACTGCGACGGACACCAGCCTCTTGGATGCCGCATGGGCCACGGTAGGTCCATGTGCCAGCTCCTGAGCGATCACCATCGTCGCAGCGTCCAGCTTCTCGTCTTCCACAGTCCAGTTGACGATATTCCACCGTTCCAAGGTGCTGGCGGGGTAGCGACGGCCCAACAAGACCATTTCTTTGGCGCGCGCGGCACCCGCTCGGTGCGTCAATCTCTGGATTGCGCCCATCAGTGGTTGCAGTCCGACAGTGACTTCCACCGAACCGATTTTCGCGGATTCTGCCGCAACGATCAGGTCGCATGCCAAGGCGAGTTCGAAGCCACCACCGACGCACACGCCGTTGACGCTTGCCACGATGGGCGCGGGGAATTCGGTGAAGGCCTTCAAAGTCTGCACGAATCCCCAGTCGAGGTAATCGGCCTGATCCATTTCCGCCAGCATGTCGTCGAGGTTCGCGCCGGCCGAGAAGTGCCGCAACGAGCTTCGTAGCACTACTGCGCGCGCGCGTTGCTCCCGTGCCCAGTCCAACGTTGCCATCAGCTCATCGTTCAGGGCCCGATCCATCAGGTTGTACGGGGCCAACCCCAAGGTCACAACGGCAACCGCCCCATCCATCGATGCGTGGATCGCTCGACTCGAGTGCTGTGTTTCCGTCTCGATGCTCTCTTGTGTTGCTGACATAGTTACAAAATCCGTCCGTGAGTGGTTGTCGTTGTCGGCTCTGGTTTCATCGGCCCGCCGTCGACTGCAGTCGAAGCCTGTCGGCTGTCTCCTCCACACTCGCGATCGGACGATCGAGCGCCTTGGCCAGTTCAGCGACGCGCTGGACCAGCGGCAGATTCCCCTGGCTCAGTTCACCTTTACGCAAGTAGAGCGTGTCCTCGAGACCCGCGCGCGCGTTGCCGCCCAACGCAAGTCCCATCGCAGTCAACTCCAAGTTGGCGCGGCCGATAGCAATCACCTGCCAGACGCAATCCTGTGGCAGACGATCAACCATGGTGATGAGATTCGTTGCTGTCGCAGCCATACCGCCTCGTATACCGAGGACTATCGAAAACTGCAGCGGCTCACCCGACAACACGCCTGCGTCCCGAAGCCGCAATGCCGCCTCGAGATGACCGGTGTCGTAAATCTCCAACTCCGGTTTGACGCCGAGCTCTTCCATTCGGCGGGCCAACCGCTCTACGTCAGCCGGTGGGTTGCGGAATTCGCCGGCACCGAAACTCATACTGCACGGGTTCAGTGTCGCCATCTGCGGTCGCAACTCGACCAGCCGTTCGCGCTCCTCGAACGGGACCGACAGTCCCACTCCGGTGGACAGCTGGATGAGAATCGGGCAGCGTTCCGCGATTTTTTCCATGGTGATGCGGGCGATATCGATATCGGCGGTCGGCTGGTCCTGAGCATCTCTGATGTGTACGTGGGCTACCGACGCACCGACCTTATACGCCTCGTGAACCTGCTCGGCGATCTCGTCCGGCTGTGTGGGTAGCCAGGCGTTGTCTGCCTTGGACGCGATCGGACCGGTTGTCGCAACCGTGATTGTGACGCTCATAATTTATTCGATTTCTCCTTTGCCACCGCGGTGTACTGGCCAACCCCGGCCCCGCAAGGGGAGCCTGCGTCGTGGCGGCTCGACCGCTGAGGCGGACCTTCCTCGTTAGTCAACGTTTTCAGGCACCCATCCAACATCCGGTAAAACTACGGATGTTGGCACCGCCGAGCGCCAGCTAGGTTGTGGTTTCGTCATACATCCGCCCGCGGCCTGTCTCGCAACTTGATGCGTGATGGACCGCGGCTGTGGACGACGACGGCACGTCCCCCGCGTGGAGACGCGCCGCGATCAGAAGTGGACACACCGTGTTCGAGTTTGCTTTTCGGTTTATCTCAGGCCGGCCGTGGGCCCATTCGTCGGCCAGGGTGCGGTGGAAGCGCTCGACTTTGCCGTTGGTATGGGGCCGGTAGGGTCGCGTTCTGCGGTGGCTGATGTTGCGTCGGCGAGCGCATCCCGGAAAGGATGCGACCGGTAGCAGGCTTCGTTGTCTGTCTATATGTTTCGGACCGTGATGCCGAAGTTCATGAACCATGCATTGGCGCGGTCCAGAACGCGGCAGCGGTATCCTTTTGTTCATCGTCGAGCAACTCGCTGTGGGCCAGTCGGGGAGTGCGCATCGATAACGGTGTGCAGGAAGTGCTATCTGCGCGCCGGGCGGTGGAATTTGTCGAGTACACCGGTGCTGCGATCGGCGCGCGAGTTTCTCCTGCCCGCCGTACTGCCGAGCTTGCGCCATCCGCCGCCGGCGGGGAGCTTGCCAAGTTTCTTGACATCGGCGTGGACCAAGTCGCCGGGCCTGGCCGATGGGCCTTCCCCCCCCCTGATTGAGGACATCCTGAACACTGGGTCGTTAAGGTCCCGGAGGAAGAGACCACCGGCACGTCCACGGCCGAGCTCCGGGCCAGCGGGGCGGCGCGGCCGGTGTCCCGGGCGTGCGAGGTGTCGTCCGAGTCCGCGTTGGAGGAAGAAAACAAGCAGCTCAAGGCCCAGATCCGGGAACTCGAAACCGAACGGGAGATCCTGCGCAGGGCCGCGAAATATTTCGCGGGCGAGACCAATCGGTGAGCCGATTCCAGTTCGTCGACGACCACTGCGACACCGCTGAAGGTGAAGCGGCTGTGCCAGATCCTCGAGATATCGCGACCATCTGGAGTCAAGATGCCACCCGCAGGGAGTGAACTCCAAGTAGCTGAACTACCTCGATGAGCTGTGACCGCCAGGGGCGCAGATCGCCATCGATCTATATCGTTTTTAGATTCAGAAGATCGAGGCCATGGTTCTCACGTGGGTTCCGCGTGGTGAGAATGTGCGACCCTTTCGCTGCGGCGCTGAGTCTGCCAGGTAAGCGCGACGACGGTACCAGTCATGACCGTCAATGCGGCCGCTGCGATGAAGACGGCGATAGTCAAACCCCAGGAAGCTGCGACTGCGCCTACACCTAGCGCAGTACCGGCCTGCAGGACGTAGACGACGAGATAGAGCAACGACATGGTTGCGCCGCGGTGTTCGATGGGAGCGCGGTCGTTGATCAAACCCAGCCCCCCGGTGAACGCACACGAATAACCGGCGCCGCCAATGACGCACCACACGAGGAACACCGCCAGTGAACCGCCGACGGACACGATAGCCATGACTGCCAGACTGATCAGTGTCAGGACTGCTCCTGTGTACACGGCGATGTGAGTCCGTAGCCGGGCCGACATCAACGCCGTAATTCCGATCGCGGCTGAGGACGAACCCAGAATCAGACCGGTTGTGAACACGTTGCTCTGCGGCGAGAATTGTCTGATCATCAGCGCCCCGATCGAGAGAAAAATCGCGCCAACACAGTAGGCCAGCGACACCGACAATGTGGCGGCTGCAAACGGCAATCGAAGTTCGGGGACTAGACGTACATGAGCAGGACGCCACCGCGGCGGTGACACCGGACGATCGTCGCCCAGCATCGCCAGCGCAATTAAGGTCCCTAACGAGAGGACGAGCAACAATACGTAACTGACGACCAACGGAAATGGGGCGTACTGCACCAGAGCGCCGGCAGCGACCAACGCGGCGGTCAGACCCGTGGAAGTCGCCACGGCAGCGGACGCACTGGCGTATCGCGCGTGGGTCGATGGATTGTGTTCTACCAGGGCCGCACCGGCGGCCCCGATCGCCAGACCTGAACCTGCGCCTTGAAGGACACGGCAAGCGAACAACAAGCCAACATTCGGCGCCAGCGCGAATAAAGTCGCGGAACCGGCGATGAGCGCGATGCCCCACATCATGACTACTCGTCGACCGATCGCATCCGACAAGTTGCCGAAGGCCAGTAATGCCGCGATAAGGGCGAGCGGATAGGTTGCGAACACCGCGGTGATGGTGGCGGGCGACAAGCCCCACGCATCGACGTATAGAGGGTAAAGAACACTCGGGGCGCCGCTCGACCACAATGCGACACCCAACGCTGTCGCCGCCACGAAGAAATTGGCTCTACGCATAGTCTCTTTCCAACTTCGAAGGGAGCACAGGTGAAGACGAGGCGGACCTGGGCGTTGAACACCGGGCGCCAGCGTCCCGTCCCCCGGCGGGTCGCTCTCAGCGACCCACACATTGGCGCCCTTGGAGGCGGCCTCGTGATGTAGGCGGTGGTGGTGCTGACTTACCCCTCTACGCCATTGCGGTCGCGATCGGTGCCTTCCTTCCCGTTGCCTGGGCCTCCTCCGCGTCATAGACCCGCAACCAAGCTGATCCAGCGGCACGCCTCGCTTCCCGTCGCCGGACCGGACGAGGACGGACACGGCCAGTGTCACGTCGTCGCCGAGGCGGAAAGGTGCGGATTTCGCTTACGGCGGCCACGGTCAGCGAGATTTTCCCCTACGCCCCGGCCTCATACTCAGCTGAGAAGCGAAGAGATGCATTGATCACTTGCTCCATTGACGCCGACGGCCGGCCATCTGAAAGCACCAATCAGGCAACCGGCGGCACTGGATCGGCAATTTGCCCGGACTGTCCGCCTTGAAGCCGGTTCTTGGACGAGGCGTTCGCCTCGTGGGGGATACCGAGAGCAACCGCACTGACCTCGGTCAGAAGGTCGTACTGCTCAGGTGTGAGCGCTAGGCTCAGTGCGTCGAGGTAATCATCCAGCTGAGCGACATTGCGTGGTCCGATGATGGGCGTGGATGGGGTTGCCGATCGCCGTGCGCGCTCGTTGACCCATGCCGTAGCTACCTGGGCGGGAGTACGCCCGATCTGATCGGCAATAGCGACCACCGTGTCGACCACCGCTCGCTTCTGATCGTTGGATTCCGTGTGCACCAGAGTTTTCAGATCGGTAAGCCGTCCGTCGTCGCTGTGTCGGTACTTACCCGTCAGCAGGCCGCCACCGAGTGGTGACCACAGTGTGACACCCAAGCCGAGAGCCTGGGCCATAGGAAGCAACTCTCGATCGGCGGAACGTTCGACCAAGCTGTATTCGACCTGAATACCTGCAACCGGAGTCCACGCTGCTGCATCGGCTAACGCCACCGCGTGGGCAACGCGCCACGCAGGAAAGTTCGAGAACGCCGCATGTAAGATCTTTCCCTGAGTGACGAGGTCGTCCAGCCCTCGCATGATCTCCTCGATAGGGGTCAGTGCATCGGGGTAGTGCACCCAGAGGACATCGATATAGTCGGTGTCGAGGCGCCGCAAGCTGTCCTCTACTGAGGTGCGGAGGTTCTTACGGCTGTTTCCAGTGCGCGAGAGGGTGCCGCCGGGCTTGGCGCCGACTGTGAATTTTGTTGCAAGAACCAGATCATCTCGATCAGCGTGAACGAACTCACCGAGTAGTTCTTCAGATTGACCGAACTGATAGGCATCGGCCGTGTCGATGAAGTTTCCACCCGCCTCAACGAAGCGGTCGAAGATCTGCTTCGCCTCATCACGTTCTGCGCCGGCACCCCATCCGGTCCCGAAGTTACCGGTGCCCAAGGCGTACTGAGACACCCTCAGTCCGGTGCGGCGGCCGAAAGTGGTGTAGCGCATGTTCACACTCCAAGATATCAACACTGCTGACTTGTTATTTCAGAAGCTACATGGCGGACTTCGCTTGGGAAGTCAGAAATATAATCGCTGAATGCCTTCTCGTTTCAAAGCTGTCGATGGCGCGTTCTCCAGTATGTGCGCGATCAACCGGAGTCTCGGAGTGCTCAGTGACACCTGGACCTTTCTGCTGCTGCGCGAAGCACTCCTGGGTAGGCGTACATACGCCGAGTTCGAGCAAAACCTCGGCATCGGCACGGCCGTGCTCGCTGATCGGATAGCTCACCTAGTCGACTGCGGGGTGATGGAGAAGCTTCCCTATCGCATTCCGGTCAGAGAGTCCGTCACGCGTATTCGCTGACGCCGGCAGGAGACGAGCTCAGGATCGTCCTCGCGGCGCTTCATCAATGGGGCGCGGAACACCTGGCATCGTCGACGCCGCTCGCACGACTTCCCCTCGATCGCGCAATGCATCGCCGACTCCGAGTGGCCCTTATCGATGATCAAGGTCAAACGGTCGATAGTCAAGCGATGGAATTTTTCCCGGAGTCGTTTGCTACGCCAGATTGATCTCGTGCGGATCGGGCCGGGTGCGCTCATCGAGACAGGATTTTCCATAGGTGCAATTCCATCCTGAGCGCGTCGCGGGGGATTCGATTGCATACTGCGAAGCGCCATGCGATCCGGTTCCCGAGGTGGTGATCAGGCCGCCGACCGAAAATACGAACACGGTTCGACCTTATCCTGCACGGATAGCGGGCAGCACGCCTATGTGACGGCGATCTGCGAGACCACATTGACGTCGTGTTGTCGCGCGAGCTTGTTGATAGACAGACTCTCGCTGACGATAGGATCGGTAAGTCGTCGAGCATCGACCGTCCGCATCCCACCGGACAAGGACGGTGTGTCCTCGATGCCGGCATCATCGAAGGACAACCTTCTGCGCGACGCCGTCGCCCGTGGTGACTACGGCGACCTCCGCGCTCTCGAACTGCCCGACAGGCACCAGGTTGATGGCGCGAACTCGCAACGCGTGTGCACAGCGGGGCGAAGAAGCTCCTCGGCAGGTTTATCAAGGTCTGCATGGCAGGTGGGGCAAACACGGTTCTGGAGTGCACGTTCAGTTGGCGGGTCTGGGCCCATATTGTGGACTCACCTCGCCGAAGGCGATTACCCAGAAATTCACGATTCTCGACGTCGAAGCGCCCGCAGAGATTCACCCATGCACGCGCCTCGACCCACTCGTGGCGCTGCGGTCCCGTGGATGAAGGAGAACGAAATCCGCCAGCCCCGGATTGTGGAACAGACTTTCGCACAGTCCCGTTCAGACTAGGAGCGAAAGCCGGGTGGCTTTGCGTCAAGCTCCCTGCACAGAACGGCTGATGAATCAGGACGCCGGTTCAGTAGTTTTCCCGGATGTTGATCGGTGAGACGCGGGACACAATTGGTTCTGTTAGTGAGCACTCTTACGGATCTGATCCTTTCCCCTCGGAGAGGAATCGGTTCGACGCACACGCAAACGACGACCGTACAACGTTGCGGCTTACCGACGGGAGAAGGGCCAACCCTATGACTGAACCGAACTGTGGACCTACGCTGACGAAGGACAAGCCGAGATGGGCCGATGAGGACATCGCGGCGCTCGTCGACGAGAAGAACGGACGGATCGATCCCCAAATCTTCACCGACGAGGCCATCTACGAGCAGGAGTTGGAGCGCGTATTCGCTCGCTCGTGGTTGATGATGGGCCACGAGACCCAGATTCCGAACGCTGGCGACTTCATGACGAACTACATGGGTGAAGACCCGGTGATCGTCGCTCGTCAGAAGGATGGAAGCATTCGCGTCTTCCTCAACCAGTGCCGCCATCGCGGAATGCGCATCTGCCGCGCTGACGGGGGCAACGCGAAGTCGCTGACCTGCAGCTACCACGGCTGGGCATACGACATGGCCGGCAACTTGGTGAGCGTGCCGATGCAGAAGGAAGCCTTCCCCAATCTCAAGAAGGAAGAGTGGGGTCCACTCAAAGCTCGAGTGGAAACCTACAAGGGCCTCATTTTCGCCAACTGGGACGCCGACGCCCCTGACCTCGAGACCTACTTGGGCGATGCGAAGTTCTACATGGACCACATGTTGGACCGGACCGAAGCGGGTACCGAAGCTATCCCGGGCGTTCAGAAGTGGGTCATTCCGTGCAACTGGAAGTTGGCTGCAGAACAGTTCGCCAGCGATATGTATCACGCGGCAACCACCGCGCACCTTTCCGGAATTCTGGCAGGGCTACCCGAGCACATCGACATCAGCCAGGTTGCGCCCCCGACGACGGGCATCCAATACCGTGCTCCCTGGGGCGGCCACGGCACCGGGTTCTACATCAACGACCCCGCGCTGCTTCTTGCCATCACCGGACCGAAAATTGCGCAGTACAACACCCAGGGGCCTGCCGCCGATAAAGCGGTCGAGAGGCTCGGAAGCATCGTGCGTGGTTCTCAGGTGACTGCAGAGCACATGACCATCTTTCCGAACTGCTCTTTCCTGCCAGGTCTGAACACCGTGCGGTCATGGCATCCCCGTGGCCCGAACGAGATCGAAGTCTGGGCGTTCACCATTGTCGATGCCGACGCACCCGAGGACATCAAGGACGAATTCCGTATTCAGTCGATGCGCAGCTTCTCGGCCGGTGGCGTCTTCGAGCAGGATGACGGTGAGAACTGGGTCGAGATCCAGCAGGTGCTGCGTGGTCACATGGCTCGTAGCCGCCCGTTCAATGCGGAGATGGGGCTGGGCGAGACTCGGACGGACGCTGACTACCCGGGGACGATCAGCAACGTTTACAGCGAGGAAGCTGCCCGCGGGCTGTACTCGCACTGGGTGCGAATGATGACGTCCCCGGACTGGGCCGCCCTCAATGCCACTCGCATCCCGCAGGACGAAGCAGCGCTCACGTAACCGCCACCGGAGGTCTCTCGCACGAGAGACCTCCGGCAGACACATAGGACCGCCATGATCGATACAACGTCACCAACCATTCCGTTTCTTACTAAACCAGCGCCCATCGACGTGGCGCTGCAGCAGGAAATAGAGCAATTCTATTACTGGGAAGCGAAGCTACTCAACGACCGCCGATACCCAGAATGGTTCGCACTCCTGGCGGACGACATCCATTACCTGATGCCGATTCGGACTACGCGCGTCATGCGTGAAGCTTCTCAGGAGTACAACGGTCCCAGGGACTACGCGCATTTCGATGAAGATGCCCTGCAGATGCGTCAGCGTCTGCGCAAGATCACCTCGGATGTCAGCTGGTCCGAGAATCCCGCTTCGCGCACGCGGCACGTGATCTCGAATGTCATGGTGGTCGATGGCGAGAGGTCCGGCGAATACGAGACGTCGAACGTCTTCGTCGTCTACCGAAACCGTCTGGAGCGGCAGGTCGACATCTTCGCAGGCGAACGCAAAGACCTGCTGCGGAGAACGGGCAGCGACAGCGGATTCGAAATCGTGCGACGGACAATATTGCTGGATCAGAGCACAATTCTGTCCAACAATCTCAGCTTCTTCTTTTAGGACCCATCAATGCCTCTCACACGGATCTGTAACTCGAACGACCTACCACCGGGTGAAATGCTGCGCTTCGAAGGTGGCGCGGAGCCCATCTTGGTTTCCAATGTCGACGGAGAGTTCTTCGCAGTCCAGGACACCTGTTCGCACGACGAGTGGTCGCTCGCCGAGGGAATGCTCGAGGGCGGTGTCGTCGAGTGCACATTGCACTGGGCGAAGTTCTGTGTACGAACAGGCAAGGTGAAGGCTTTGCCCGCCTCCGTACCTCTCCGCACCTTCGCGACCAAAGTCGAGGGAGACGAAGTGTTCGTCGAACTGGACAGCGAAGCGACAGTCTGATGGTCTCGACTATTGCGGTCGTCGGCAGTGGCGTCGCGGGCGTGGCTGCGGTGCAGGCGCTGCGGTCTGAGGGATATGACGGGCGTCTATTCCTGATCGGCAAAGAGAGGGAACATCCCTACGACCGCACCGCGCTCTCCAAAACGGTCCTGTGCGGAGACAAGAGCCACCCTCCGCTGCTGTTACCGACGGACTCCATCGCCGACTTGCGGGTCGAGATGGTGCTGGACACGACGGCAGTGCGGTTGGACGTCGAACGTTGCGAACTCGAGTTCGACAATGGTTCCTCGCTGAAAGCCGATCGCGTGTTGCTGGCCACCGGAGCGCGTGCGCGCGCGGCAGCCATCCCCGGCGTGACGCTGGCCGGTGTTGCCACCTTACGGACCGCGACCGACGCCTACGAACTCCGCCAGCAGTGGCACCCGGGTCAACACCTCATCGTAGTCGGAGGAGGTCTGATCGGGTGCGAGGTCGCCACCACCGCCCGCAAGCTGGGCCTTGACGTCACCATCCTGGAAGCGTCGGACGAATTGCTCCAACGTGTTCTCGGTCGACGAATCGGTCGATGGTGCCGACAGCGTTTGGAAGAACTCGGCGTCACGGTCAGATTGAACGCAGGAGTGGCCGAGTTCACGGGCACCGATCGGCTCACCGGTGTTATCGACACCGCAGGAGAGGTTCTGTCCGCAGACTCCGCAATCCTGTGTGTCGGAGCCGAACCCGAGACAATGCTTGCCGAGGAGTCCGGACTGCGCTGCAGTCGCGGCATTGTCGTCAACGCCTCCGGCGGTACCGGTGCCGAGAGTGTCTTCGCCGCTGGCGACGCCGCTTCGTGGCCCCTTCGAACAGGCGGTCGACGATCGCTCGAAACCTACATCAACAGCCAGAAGGAGGCCGCCGCCGTCGCGTCGGCGATGCTCGGCAGCCCCGTTCCCGCTGCACAGGTACCTCTGTCCTGGACCGAGATTGCTGGTCGTCACATTCAGATGGTCGGGGATATCGAGGGAGCCGGCACTTTCGTCGCGCGAGGAAATCTCGAGGACGGCGCAGCTGTGCTGTTCAGGGTGGACAACGGCAGCGTGATGGCCGCGGTTTCGGTAGATGCGCCGCGCGACTTCGCCATGGCGGCTCGTCTCGTCGACGCTGGCCTCCATGTGAATCAGGACGCTCTCTCGGATTCCGATATGGAGTTGCGAAAAATTTATCAAGCAGCTCGTCGCGAAGCGGCACTTACGTGAAGGAGAAGGACATTGCAACTCAAAGGTGAAGTCGCGCTGGTGACCGGCGGAGCTGCTGGGTTGGGGCGTGCGATCGTCGATCGCTTCGTCTCCGAAGGCGCGTCCGTTGCCGTTCTGGATCGCTCCCCGGCTGGATTGGCGGAGCTGAAGGAGGCCCACGGCGACGCCGTGGCTGTCGTCGAAGGCGATGTGCGTTTTCTCGACAGCCATCGGGAAGCGGTCGCCAAGTGCGTGGAAAACTTCGGAAAGCTCGACACCCTGATCGGCAACGCGGGCGTGTGGGACTACTCGACGGCGTTGGTCGATATACCGGACGACACGCTCAGCGAGGCGTTCGACGAGATGTTCTCCGTCAACGTCAAGGGGTACCTGCTGGGCGCGAAGGCTTGCCTTCCCGCCTTGTACGCTAGTAAAGGCAGCATGACTTTCACTATCTCCAACGCGGGTTTCTATACTTCCGGTGGAGGTGCTCTGTACACGGGGTCAAAGCACGCGGTCGTCGGAATCGTCAAGCAGCTCGCGTACGAGCTCGGTCCCCACATCCGGGTCAACGGCATCGCGCCGGGCGGTCTCGGCGGATCCGACCTTCGTGGCCTCAAAGCGCTGAACCTCCAGGACACCAGCATCTCGTCGATTCCGTTGGCGGACATGCTTTCGCAGGTGTTGCCGACGGGCCAGATGGCCACCGCGACGGAAAGCACAGGAGCGTACGTTCTGTTCGCCACGCGAGCAGAAACCGTTCCGCTGACCGGGAGCATCCTGAATTACGACGGCGGTTTGGGAGTTCGCGGCTTCACCGAGGCCAACCGCGGATCGTTGCTCGACGACCACTTCGCGCCGAACGAGGTCGTCGGTCGCGTCGCCCCATAACTGCGCCCCGTCTACTGGCGCGCGAGGTCTCACTCGCCCGCCGGTAGCGCGTTTCCACCGTCGCCACACGGCGATCGGTGACTATCGACGGCGAAAGCCGCGTTCGGAAAGGCTGGAAAATGAGCGTTCAACGACTCGGTTACATGGGCTTCGAAGTATCAGATGTGCAGGCCTGGCGGTCGTTCACAACTGAGAAGCTGGGTGCGATGGAGGCTGCTGGAGACGATAACTCGGCTCGGTTCAGGACCGACAGCCGCAGCTGGCGACTGTCGGTCGAGAAGGGTGCGTCGGATGACATCTCGTTCGCCGGCTTCGAAGTCGACAACGCGGAGGCACTGCACGCAATCGGCGAGCGTCTCGAATCGCAGGGCATCAAGGTGACCGCGGAGGGTAGCGAGTTGGCGGCAGATCGGGGTGTCCTCGGGCTGATCTCGTGTTCGGACCCGATGGGCACGCGAGTCGAGATCTACTATGGTGCGACAGAGCTGTTCGAGGAGCCGTTCGTCTCGCCGACCGGCGTCGGATCGTTCCTCACCGGCGACCAGGGTCTCGGCCATTACGTGATGGCCGTGCCGGACATCGACGCTGCCATGGAGTTCTACGTCGAGGGTTTGGGCTTGCATCTGTCCGACATCATCGACTGGACGCTTCCCGGAGACGTGACGGCAAAACTTCACTTCCTGCACTGCAATGGCCGCCACCACAGCTTGGCGATCGTCGGTCTTCCGCAGACCAAGAAGCTTCACCACTTCATGCTCGAGCTCGAACGCATGGACGACGTCGGTTTTGCCTATGACAAGTTCGACGCGGACCAGTCGGTGGTCATGACGCTCGGTCGCCACACCAACGACCACATGCTTTCGTTCTACGGCGCAACCCCGTCAGGTTTTGCTGTCGAGTACGGCTGGGGGGCTCGGCAAGTTGAACCGGGATGGTCGGTAGTGCGCTACGACAAAATCAGCATGTGGGGCCACAAATTCGTGGGGAGTCACTAGGGCTGCGGCACACGTCCCAAGTCGTGGTGTGAACGCCCGTCGTAGGACACAATGATCTGGATGGCAACGATGCCACCGATGTGGAGTACAGCATGCGATTCGACACCGTGAGGGTGCTCCGGGACAGTCCTGGCATCACGACCACACTGGCCCTGTCGGACGAGGCGCACGACCGGTTCGTGGTGAGGCGCCTCGACCTGTCGATGGAGCGGCCGTGGAGTGCGCAATGGTTAGAGGGCGAGCTCGAGGCCACCTGCAGGGCTCGGCTACCGCACATCGTTCCCACCCGGATCGTCCGCAAGGGCCCTGATTACGTCGAGCTGGTCCGGCCCTTCGTCGCCGGTCTCGATATCCGGGAATGGCACGCCCAAGAGCCACGTGTGTCGAGCGAGGCCGAGCTCGAGCTGGTGTGTAACCTGTTCTATGCGCTGGCGCGCCTGCACCGCATGGGCATCGCCCACGGCGGAGTCCGGCCAGCCAACATCATGCTCACCGAGGGCAGCAACGAACTCGTGCTCCTCGACGCCACCGTGACGCGCAGTCAACTCGGTGGCCTGACCCACCCGGCCGATCTGACCGAAAGCCGATATCTTCTTCCAGAAGGACATGGACTGGCACACCCGACGGCGGGCTTTGCTGCCGACATCTATGCCGCGGGGTGGGTTGTGCTCGAGGCGCTCGCAGAAACCAATAGGACGGCCAGCGCCCTGCGCAGGGTGAAACCGCAGGACGATGCGTTCACCGAGCCCTCCCACCTAGTGGACATCGTTGGCGTCCCAGCCCCGCTGCGCCCGATATTTTTGAAGCTGCTCGATCCGCGGGCAGGCCAGCGGTTCGAAACCGCAGAGGACGTGCTCGCGGCCGCCGAAGCGGTTGTCGCGACCGGCAGCAGGGAGACCAGGCCAACCTCTGCCGGCGCGCCGTCCGGCCACCACGGCTCGCTCGCGTACATGGAGCCGCCGCTGGTAGGCAGGAGTGACGAACTTGCCGCACTCACCGCAAGCATCGACGGCGCAGCCCGGTCGCAGGGAACGGTGATGTGCTTGAGCGGTGAGTCGGGGGTTGGAAAGAGCCGCCTGCTGGATGCGGTAGTCGCTCACGCCGAGGAGGCCGGGGTGACTCTGATGCGAACGGGTGCGTTCGACCATGCGCCGGCACGTCCACTCGGACTCTTCGCCGGCCCCTTGCGCGACGTGGTTGCCTACTTGATGGCCAACCCTCTCGCAGCGCAGCGAGTGCGCGAAGACATGGCTGACCTGCTTCCCGCGGCACTCGAGCAAGTACCGGAATTAGCCGAAGCGTTGGAAGAAAATTGGCCCGCCGCGCATGGTGCGCAGCGGTCGTTCACCAAGAACACGGCGCCCGCCGGGCCGACGTCGATCGCCCGACTACTTCTGTCCGTCTTCGATGAAGAACGCCCTGGGTTGATCGTGCTCGACGACTGCCAATGGGCAGACGATCTCAGCTGGCAAGTGCTCGCGAGGCTGGCCGCGACGATATCGAGCGATAGAACGCGCTCCGATTCGAACGTCTCGCTGATCTGTTCTTGCCGAACGGAAGCTGTTGCACAGGTGTTTGCCTGGGGCGTCACCGACATCACATTCGTCGGGCTGGAAAGCCTGTCGGACAAAGACACAGAGACACTGATCCGGTCCATCAGTGACGGCATTCCCGACGAGGTCATCCCTTACGTCACGAAGTACTCCAAGGGCAATCCGCTCGAAACGCTGCTGGCCTTCCAGGCACTGGTCGATTCGTCGGCGCTGAAGCACAAGTCTGACCGCTGGTTTCTGGACGAGAGCGCGATGGCAGCACTGGCGTTGCAGCCCCACATCCACGATTCGCACGCCGAGCCGGGGAACAGCGGCGCGCGAACCGATGTGCTCATTTCGCCGCGGTTGAGCCTGCTGTCGCCGGAAACAGAGCGGGCAATCCGTCAAGGCGCGGTGCTGGGGCGCCGGTTTTCCTCACGACTCTTACAGGTGTGCCTACAGGCCAGCCCGACGGACGTCGAACAGCTCATGATGGAAGCAGCCCAGCTCAGAATTGTGCGCCGCGTCGCCGATGGCGATGGCAACGAATTCGAATTCGCACACGATCGGCTCCGCGAAGCCGTACTGGGAAACCTGACAGACGCCACCCGCCGGGAGCTGCATTTGCGCGCGGCGCATGCACTCCAGGGCCACTTCGAAGTTCGAGCCGACTACGACATCGCCTATCACTTCGACCAAGCCGGTCGCGCCGCGTCTGCGGTGCCCTTTGCTCTGCGCGCGGGCGAGGCGGGGCTGAGGCGCAACGCACTCGATGTCGCCGAGCGCAACTTCAAGATCGCCGAGACGGGACTCGCCCTGTGCGAATCCGCGGACGACATCGCGAGGTTTCGCCTGTACGAAGGCCTTGGTACGGTCCACATGCTTCTCGGGAGCTACGACCTGGCTGCGCACGAACTGGCCCGCGCACATGAATTTACCGGTACGCATTCGGGACTTGACGCTGCACGAATCGCAGCTCTGCTCGGTGAACTTGCCTTCAAAACAGGCCGATTCGACGACGCCACAGATTGGATGCAGCGGGGTATGCACGGCCTCGACCTGAGGATGCCCCGAAGTTCGGCCCATGCCGGTCTTCTGGCCGTCGGCGAAGTCGGTCTCCTCGCATTGGGATGGTTGTCTCGCCGACTACGTTTGGGCCGGGCGACCGTCGATACGGAGCGCTGCCGTCTGGCCGCTCTGATCCATGACCGGCTGGTGTACCAACTGTGGTTCATCAAGTCACCGATCTGGGTGGCGTTGGCGATTCTGCGTTGCGCACGTTTCGCCAATACCGCCGGCGGCACTCGTGAGCGCGCACACGCATACTGCGGCGCTGCCGTGATCGCCGGGATTGCCCCCATCCTCGCGCCACTCGCGTTGCGGCTAGCCGACTTCTCATTGCGACTCAGCCAGACCGCCGGCGACGACTGGGGGATCGCCCCCAAGCAGTACGCACCAGCCCTCGACGCGTTTCGGCAGGCGGACGAGATCATACGTGCCTCTGGCTTGCGGAACCACTTCCTCGTCCCAATCCTCACCTCATATCTTCAGGTTCTCCGTCTCTCGCTCGCAGCAGGACCCGACCCGTGGACCGCGGAATACCGTGACCAGGCGAAAACGGCCCGGCGCCTGCTTCGCCGCGCACGTCGGTTGGCGGTCGTCTTCTGCAGTGAGCGGCCCGCGGTATTGCGGGAATGGGCACTGGCGTCGTTCTCTCAGCGACACAAATGGCGTGGGCGCATCCTGCTGGGCGCCGCCTGTCGCAGCGCACACCGCCAACAAGCGCAAGGCGAACTTGCCGCATGTGCCCTGGTTGCGGCATTGGTGGGACTCGAGCCCCGACGGGGGCCGCTGCGCGGCCTGCCGCCGCTGGCCGAACAATGCCTATCGCTCGGCATACGGGTGGATGGTGCGATTGTCGAATCGGCGCACCCACGCGAGCTATTCGTCGGCAGGGGTCCAGCCCGTCACCGTGCCCTTCTCGACGCCGTGAGCTCCATTGTTGCGTCCGATGATCTCGATGAGGTTCTTGACAAGCTGCGAGACGCCACCTTCGCTACGACGACCGCGCGGCGGGTGGAAATCGCTGACGGGCCAGCGCCGAGCGACCTGGTCGGGGTTCATGAGCCATTGCCGACGCCATTGTTCGGAGATTCGAGGACGGTCGGCGAAGGCCCGGAGATGAGGGTGACCGATCGCCTCTCTGTGCGGGTCCCCGTAGACGGGCACGCCGAAAAGTCAATCATCGCCGCCTTTCCGCTCGGGGAAGGGGAGTACCACCGGCCAACCATGGAGGTTCTGGCCGCGCTCGCCGGCGCCGTGATCGAGCGGGAAGGTCTTCGGCGGCAGTCCGTCGAACAGATGGTTGCCGTTCAGGAAGCCGAGCGGGGGAGAATCGCACGAGATCTGCACGACGAGTTCGGTCACCTGTTCGCCACGGTGATCGACAGACTCAGCACGCTACAGAACTCCGAAAGCCCGACAGCGCGCCAGACCGCCGCCGACGTCCGGAAGATCGTCCGTCAGGGAATACAGGTTGCCCGATCCGTCGCGTGGTCATTGAGGCCTTCGGGGCTCGATGACCTCGGGCTCATCGGGTGCGTTGAACAATATGTCGAGGACTGCCGTCAGATCTACCCGATCCGCATCGAACTCATCTCTCCGACACGGCCGCCAGCCCTCTCGGCTGCAGTCGCTACCGCCATCTTCCGGATCGTGCAGGAGGCACTCACCAATATCGGCCGACACAGCGGCGCCAGCGAGGCCAGCGTCACGATCGTGAACTCCGGTGATGCTCTGCGTGTCGTAGTCGAAGACAACGGCACCGGATTCGATCTCGAGGTCGCCGGTCAGCGTCGTTCGCTCGGGTTGATCGGAATGCGCGAACGGGCGCGCCTTGCTGGTGGACGGCTAAGTGTCGAATCCCCTCCAGGACAAGGCGTAACGATCATGGTGGAGGTGCCAATCGAACGATGACCAGCGTAATTGTCTGCGACGACCACGGCATCATCCGCTCCGGTATCGCGCGCATCCTCGAGACCACCCCGGACTTCCAGCTGATGGCGTCCCCATCAACCGGGACGCGTCTTATGGAAACGTTGCAGCACGTCAAGCCGGACCTACTCGTCCTCGACATTCGACTAACCGATTGCAGTGGTCTCGACCTTTTGGGGCAGATCTCCATCGTTGCACCAGAAACCCGTGTCGTGATGCTCAGTATGTACGGCGCCAAGGGGTACATCGACAAGGCCAAGGCGCGGGGTGCGCGAGGTTACATCACCAAGGAATGCCTCGACGAGGAGCTTGTATCGGTCCTGCATGCGGTGATGCGGGATGAAGGATTTATTTCCTTCCCTTCAGCGACGCCCAACACAGGGAGTCGCGAAAAATTTTCCGAGGCCAACATTGACGCACTGTCTTCGCGAGAACTCGAGGTGATGAAACTTATCGCGTCAGGCCTCACCAACACGGAAATCGGCGAGGAACTTACTGTCTCACCACGAACTGTCGAGAGCCATCGGGCCAGCATCCAACGCAAGCTGATGATCCGTACGCGTGCCGAACTTGCCCGCGTAGCCCGAGACGCGGGCCTTCTGGACTAGATCGTCGCGCGAGAGGGCATTCCTGGTCGCGGGGGCCCAGGCGTGGCGCCCGTCGACTGATCCTGTCAATATCTCAGTGATGCAACGACATTCCGAAGCGAGCTGCGAGCCCGAATCTTCGCAGCGCGTGCAATCTGCGGCGTCGACGCGATATGGACATCCGTAGTTTTCCCGGATGTTCGGCGAGTCCCCGAACACGTTAACTGGATCACAGACACAGATGAATGCAAACGAAGGAAAGGCCCGCCGATGACTGTATCGACAGAAACGACAGAACAGCCAGGATCCACGATCGAGGTAGCCGGCATCGCCACGAACTTCCATGAGGCGGGATCCGGCGACCCCGTGTTGCTTCTGCACGGCTCAGGACCCGGCGTATCGGCGTGGGCGAACTGGCAGCACACCATCCCGGTGCTCGCTGAGCGTCACCGCGTGCTGGCGCCCGACCTCGTCGGGTTCGGCTACACCGAGCGCCCCACCGACATTCGATATTCTGCGCAAACGTGGATTGATCACGTATGGGGATTCCTCGATGCGATGAAGATCGAACGCACTTCGATCGTCGGCAACTCGCTAGGGGGTTTTCTCGCTTTGGCCACGGCCATCAAGCGCCCCGAACTTTTGAATCGGATGGTGCTGCTGGGTACTCCAAGCCCTGGAATGACCCCCAGCGAGGGCCTAGCCGCACTGCGCACATACGAGCCTTCGTTGAAGGGCATGGAGGAACTGCTCATCAAGTATTTCGCCGTCGATCCGACCATCATCACCCCCGAACTCGTCCAACTCCGGCACGAGGCCAGCATCGCCCCCGGGGCATTCGAGACGTACCGCAAGATGGAGATCAACCCCAAGACCGGGGCCAGCGAGCTAGGAATCGAGGCAGGTGATTACGCCCGCATCGCCACCCCGACCCTGATCGTCCACGGCCGTGAGGATCGCGTAATTCCGGTCGAGGCGGGGATCAACCTGATGAACACGCTGCCGAATGCTGATCTTCACGTCTTCAGTCGCTGCGGCCATTGGACGCAGGTCGAGCGGGCAAGCGAATTCTCGGCGGTCGTGGATCGGTTTCTGTCGAACTAGGGCATCTCCGACAAATGTTGGGTCCAGGCGATGACGGTGTTGAGGACCACTGCGGCTCGGTAGACGATGGCGAGTTTGTCGTAGCGCGTGGCCAGTCCTCGCCATTGTTTTAGATGACAGAACCGGCGTTCGACGACGTTGCGACCCCGGTAGTCATCACGGTCGAATGCTGGCGGGCGGCCGCCACGTGAACCCCGCCGGCGCCGATGTCCGGCCTGATCGTCCGGTTCCGCGATCACCGCCCCGATTGCGCGGCGGCGCAGTAGGTGGCGGTGGGCTCGCGAGGAGTACGCCTTTGTCGCCCCGGACTCGATCCGGGCGGGTGCGGGGACGCCCACCATCGGCACGCGGTACCTGCAGGTGTGCGAGCAGGTAGGGAAAAGCTGGTGATTCGCCCGACTGCCCCGGCGCCACCAGCACCACCAGCGGTAACCCGTGACCGTCGACGAGCTGATGGATCTTGGTCGACAGCCGCCGCGGGAGCGGCCTATGGCGTGGTCAGGCGGCTCGAGGTGTGGATTCGTGTAATTCGATCCAGCCCCCTGTGTGGCGGGTGACGTTCGTGGCGTGCTGATGGGCGCGAGCGATGGTCGAGTCCACCGACACCGCCCAGTCGATCATTCCGGAAGCGTCGGCCGCGGTCAGAAGCCGTTCGAGCACTCGATCCCAGGTGCCGTCACCGGCAAGCCGCCGATGCCAGGTCCAGATTGTCTGTCAGGGGACGAACACCTGCGGAACGTCGCGCCAGGCGATCCCGCACCGATACCGGTAGATGATGTCCTCGACGATCGACCGGGCATCGGCGAACGGACGACCACGCCGGCCCGTACGGGCCGGCGTGGTCGTCCCGTACGGGCCGGCAACAGCTCCGCGATCGCATCCCATCGTTCATCCGACAACACCGGAAACCGAGTCACCCGAACATCATCGTGCACAACGCTTCACATGTTTGTCAGACGCGCCCTAGGCCAGTTCACATCCCCAGGACGGCTCGCCCCCATCGGCGCCATCGCCGAGAACTTCGAATTCCTCGGATACGCTGTCGTTGGCGCATTCGCTATCACCTGGACAGCCACGCTGGTACTGACCCATCGCCAGGTCACCCCGCACCATGCACCGGTGAACCGGGCTGTCCCATAAATCTTCCCACCCGACCCGGCGCTGGATTGCTATGCCCTGGAAGAGATGAACCGCGCCAACCGCACCGTCCATAGCGGAGATGGAAATGCAATGGTGACGGATATGTCCGAATTCGTCGCCCGGACTCGTCCGGGTCCGTTCTGGTCCCGCTCCGGAGCTGGGCGCCTACCGGGGGATCCGTCACCGCGGGCTGGACCGAGATCAGCGCTGTATGCACTGCACCTGAGGCGCGCGGCGGTGGCCACGCCGCCCGTCCCGTTCGGACCCTTATGGACCGAATCTCCGCCCGCGGGGAACGTGCCTTCTTGCACGTGGTCCCAGCAATACCGGTGCAATTCGTCTCTACACGAATCAGGGGTTCCGGCCCCGTTATGAGGTGACTTTCCGTGGATTTCGGGTTCCCTGACGATACGCCAGGCCAATGCGGTCGGATTTGGGGTCCGTCTCTACAGGGCGTTCGCGGGACGCCCATCCTCGGGCGACCATCTTCAGGGCGCATCGACAGCACCGTAAGTCGATGCATCTGATGAAATACGGAGCAGTCAAGGTGGCATAATATGTGTTGTCGGCAATCGAAAACTATTGTGGTGCAATAACATAGAGACGGAATGTAACGGATACACCTCGAACGCCGACCTCCCGGGATGAGACTCTCGCGAATTGCCCGGCGCGCCTTGTCGGTGGTGGCCCTATGTAGCGCCGCTTCGATGTGGTCCGCACGACGGCCTTGGCCGACGTCACCGATGTCACAGTGCTCCCGGGATTGAGCAACGGCCCCGCTTCCTACGGATCCGGCTGCACGTATCTCGTGGTGGCGAGGACCTCCACTCCGACAGAGCGAAGCGTGTCGATCGTGGACTACAACCGTGCCTCGACATTCTTCCCCCAGGAACTGATCTGGGACACCATCGATCCGTACTACAACTCACCGGTCATCCTCGGCCACGCGTTCTCGCTCTGGACCCCGGTCAGCTCGCGAACGAACACCGCGACATCAGCCCGGTTAGCGGCGACCGGGTCGATGCCATGGTCCTCACAGACCTGCAGGAACTCCGCCAGCCCGCGCGTATACGCGTCGATCGTCCGCGGTGCTCGACCCAGATCGACCCACACTCGCAACCAGCCTGCCGCGTGCTCGTGCCTGCCGCGCACCGGCCACTTCTCCTCCAGCACCACCGTTCTCAAGCCTGCCTCCCAGTTCCGTGGTTTCCTTGGCCCAGATCGTTCCAGCCTCGTTCTGATTCCACGTAATCAATAAGGCCGCGGCCCTGAAGTGTGTGTACCTGGCCATCATGAGCCTCGACCCCACAGGCACCGCCCGCCAGCGCTGGTCCAACCGATGGAAGGCAGCACTGAATGCCTTCGAGATCACCTTCGACGGACGTCTGTCCGCCGGACGAAAGTAGCTACATTCCAAACAGTTACTCCGTTAACTGGACAGTCCCTAGCTCTCGGCGTCGCTTGGTCCCATCAGACCGTGATGTGCGATGTGAGAAGTAAATGGATCGGAGCGTGGTGGCGATCTGGGGGTCGCAGTCCGGCTTTGAGAGGGCATCGGCAAGAACCTCGAGGTATCGCGCCGCTGTCATGCCGTATCGGACGAAAATCTCTTCCGTGGGCACCCTTCCGTAGGGTGCCCATGCCTGTGCGAAACGTATGAGATCAACGCTTTCGTCTGGTAACTGGCGGTGTCGCGCTCGACGCAGTTTCTCGGACATTCGAGCGCGGCGCTGGCCGCGGTAGGCGCTCAGCTGGTCGGTGAGGGAATCTGAGGACATGGACGTGTGGTTTCCGGTGGTAGTGCTGCGTTCGGGATACTCCGAACGGCTATTCGATTTCGTTTGTTTGGACATGATCGTTTGGAGAACTCGGTGCTCGCTCCGCTCAACTGCAGATTGTCGGTGGTGTGGCGTCCAACTTGTGCTGGCAGAGTGCGATGATGTGTTGCCGGTCCGATGGATCCAGGCGTGGGCTCGGGGGCGTCAGAAGGAGTGTGAGGAGTCTCCGATAGTAAACCTTTGGATGCAGTCCGAACTCCGGCAAGATGTACTCGTCGAAGTCGGGGAAATTGTCGTTGAGGGCAACTATCGGTGCCCACCGTAGGGCGAATTCGACGAGTCTTTGATCGTCACTGGTGCGGTGTCCGGGCATAGAACCTGGGACGTGTGCTGGCGCATTCACTGCAGGTCCGAGGGGAGAAATCCGCCTTCGAGGATGCGACGGACGGCGGCGAGGTAGCCGGCAGCGTCGGCGCCGTCGACGATGCGGTGGTCGTATGACAGTGAGAGGTACGCCATCGACCGGACGCTGATCTGGAGTGCGCCGCCCTCGCCGCGCGTGGGGACGACGCGTTCGACGACGGTTCCGATGCCGAGGATGGCCGATTGCGGCTGGTTGATGATCGGGGTGTCGAACAGGGCTCCGCGGCTGCCGGTGTTGGTGATGGTGAACGTGCCGCCGGAGAGGTCGTCGGGCCGGATCGTCCCGTCCCGCACGCTGTCCGCGACGACGGCGATTGCATTCGCGAGCTCAGGAATTCGCAATGCTCCTGCGTCGCGGATGACGGGAACCATCAGTCCCTTGTCGCTGTCGACGGCCATGCCTAGGTGCACCGCCCCGTGGTACGTCACCTCGGTGCAGTCGGCGTTCAGGGACGAATTGATCACGGGATGCGCGGCGAGCGCTTCGACGGCGGCGGTGACGAAGAACGGCAGAAAAGACAGCTTCACCCCGGTGCGGCGCAGGAACGCATCTTTCTCCCGGAGACGCAGACGTGCGATGCCGGTGACGTCGACTTCGACGATCGTGGTCAATTGCGCTGATGTCTGCAGGGATTCGAGCATGCGCTTTGCGATGGTTCGCCGAATGCGGGGCAGCTTCTCCACCCGGTCACCTGCGGAAGGCGGTGAAGCTGGAGGGGGAGCCGGGTTCGATAGGGATGTGGGTGCAGGCCCCTCTGGAGCGGCAGCGGGCGCCGGCGTGTCCTGGGGATCGCTGCACTGTGGGCCGAGGATGGCCATTGCCGCCCCGACCTCGACGACAGTGTCTTCCGGGGCGACAATTTCGAGGAGGGTGCCTGCGGCAGGGGAGGGGACCTCGGTGTCGACTTTGTCGGTGGCCACCTCGAGCAGCGGCTCTCCGGCCTCGACTCGGTCCCCACGGGCCTTGAGCCAGCGGGTGATCGTGGCTTCGGTGACGTTCTCACCGAGCGACGGCAACACCACGGTGGTGCCTGTCTGTGTCGTGGTCATTCGTGATGTCTCTCTGGGTCAGTCGGTGAGGTCGAGGGCGGCGCGGACGATGTTGTCGGTGTCGATGCCGTGGTAGCCGTAGACGTCGTCGAGGGAGCCGACCTGCCCGAACTTGCTGACGCCGAGCGCCGCGCCGGGGACGTTGTTGATCCCGGTCAGGAATGCGAGGGTGTGCGGGTGGCCGTCGAGGACGGTTACCATCGGTGCCGCCCGGTCGGCGGGGAACACCTGGTCGAGGATCCACGACGGGCCGTCGGCGAGTCCACGGCGGGCCTGCACCGCCTCGAACAACAACCCGGGACTGGTCACGCACACGGCGTCGGCGGCAATCCCCTGCTCGGCCAGCCGGTCGGCGGCGGTGAGGGTTTCGGTGATCATGGCGCCCATGCCGACCAGGGTGACCGCCGGGTTGTCGGTGTGGCGGAGGGTGTAGGCGCCGGCGACGACCTGACGGCGGCGACGTTCTCGCGCAGCGGGATCGGTGGGGACGGCAGCGAGGGTCTGATCGACGGGGCGGGTCGACAGGCGCAGGTACGACGAGGAGCCGTCGGGGCGGCCCAGGCGAGAGATGCTGTCGAGCAAGGTCCACTCCACGTCGATCGCGAACGCTGGTTCGTAACTCACACACCCGGGTTGTTCGAGGCCGATCGACGGGGTCTTGATCGACTGATGCGCCCCACCCTCCGCGGCCAGGGTCACCCCGGACGGGGTGCCGACCAGGATCGACTGCCCGCCCGCGTAGATGCCGTACGACCAGGGTTCGAGGGCACGTTCGACGAACGGGTCGTACATCACCCCGATCGGGAACAGCGGCTGCCCCCACCGACTCCACGTCGCGCCGAGCTCGCCCATCAGCCCGACCAGGTTCGTCTCGGCGATGCCGAGTTCCATGTGCTGCCCGGTGGGCTTTTCCCGCCAGTGCATGATCGTCTCGGCGTCGTCGTCGAACCAGTCGCGCCGCTCGTTCGGCGACCACACCCCCACCTTGTTCAGCCAGCCGGCCAGGTTGGTGGTGGAGCTGACATCGGGGCTGACGGTGACGACTCGCTTCGCGGCGTCCGGGGCTTGGCGGCTCAGGTCGAGCAACGCCCGGCCGAGTGCGGCCTGCGTCGTCGATGTGCCGGACGGCGTGCGGCCGATGTCGGCCGGTACCGCGGGCGGGGTTGCCAGTTCGACGGGATCGCGGGCGAGCCATTCGGCGGAGGCGGCGCAGACGCGGCCTGCGGTGCTGTCGGTGTCGAACCGGGCCCATGGGTTCTTCGAGTCCATGCCCAGTTCGGTGGCGAGTTGTTCGTACTGTTCGACGGTCAGCAGCGAGGAGTGGTTCTGCGGATGCCCCTGCGTCGGCAGGCCGCGGCCCTTGATCGTGTAGGCGATGATCACCGTCGGACGGGTGTCGTCGATCTGCGCGTACGCGGCGCGCAGGGCGTCCAGGTCGTGACCACCGAGATTGCGAATGGCGCGCAGGACGGTGTCGTCGTCAAGACCGGCGATCAGGGCGGCGATCTCCATCGCATCTGGACCGCGGCCGGGCAGCCGGTCCCGCACCTGCTCGGCCGTGCAGCGCAGCAGCCGCTGGTACTCGGGATTGGGCATGTCCAGGATTCGGGTGCGCAGCGCCGACCCACCCGGTCGGCTGAACAGTGATTCGAGCAGGGTCCCGAATTTCACGGTGAGCACCTGCCAGCCGGCGGCAGCAAACATTGCCTCGAGTCGGCCGGCGGCGATGTTCGGGACCACCCGGTCCAGGGACTGCCGGTTCAGGTCGACGATCCACACGATCTCCCCGAGTTCGGCGACGGAGTGATCGAGGATCGCCTCCCACACCGCGCCCTCATCTAACTCCGCGTCCCCGACTAGCGAATACTGCCGGCCCGTCCCGGCACCGCCGAGATGGGTGTCGACGAAGCGGCGGGCGATGGCACCCCAAATCGGCGCCGTCGCCCCGATCCCGACCGACCCGGTCGAGTAGTCCACCGGATCAGGATCTTTCGACCTGCTCGGGTACGACTGCAACCCACCGAACTCCCGCAACGTCGTCAGATACTTCTCGTCCAGCTCGCAGAGCAGGTAGTTGATGCCGTGTAGCACCGGAGAGGCATGCGGCTTGACCGACACCCGGTCACCGGGACGGAGCTGCTCGAACCAGAGCGAGGTCATAATGGTCACGATCGACGCACACGACGCCTGGTGACCACCGACCTTCAGCCCCGTGGGGTTGGGGCGAACCCGGTTCGCGTGGTGGATCATCGCGGTCGACAGCCACAACACGCGTCGCTCGATCTCCACGAGCGCCTCGGGGCTCGGGGAGGGAGCGGCGTTGATGCCGGTGTCGACTGTGTTCGTGCCCTGCATAAGATTGCGTCCTTGCCTATGAGTTCGTGGGACCGACTGAACTGCGGCCAGACACAGGTCGTGAGCGGTCGGTCGGTGATGTCAGCGGGCGGCTCTGGTGAGAGCCCGACGCCGCCAGTGGCGGTCGGTGAATCCGCCTGCTGAAGAGGAAGTCCCGTGTGCAGAACTCGCCTATAGTTGAGCATCGGCATGTAGTTTGTGCAACACCCATCGCAAGACTTCAGCATTTTGCGCACCAGTGCGCCTACAACCTCGCTGGGGGTTAGCACAATGCCCAAGCACGACCACCATTTTTCGGCGATCTCCGCGCCGCGGCGACGTGATTACTGCGCTCTCCGATAGACGCCGGAAGTGCTCTGGTGCAGGCATTCTGCGAAGCAGTCACGGTGCAAACGCGGGTCGGCCCGAGGAATAGCCTTTCGGCACCGGACATGCCCCGGCGCGGCGGCGGGCGCCACCGCCAGTGCAACAGCTCGACAGTTCTCAGCCGTTGATCATGTTGTGCCGTGAACTCCACTCCGCATCACGCAGTTCGTTCTTGCGGATCTTTCCTGTTGACGTTCTGGGAAGGTCGTCGACGAACTCGACCGATCTGGGTGCCTTGTATGACGCGATCCGCGACTTCACGTGTGCGATGACCTCGGCCTCGTCGATGTGCGCTCCATTGCCAGTCATCACGAACGCTTTTGGCCGTTCGCCCCACTTGTCATCAGGTACCCCCACGACGGCGGCTTCGAGTATCGCCGGATGCGACAGAATTGCCTGCTCTACTTCGATCGTCGAAATATTCTCTCCCCCGGAGATCACCACGTCCTTCGCACGGTCGAGAAGTTGCACGTATCCGTCGGGATGCATGACGCCCAGGTCACCTGAGTGGAACCAGCCACCCTCGGTTGCCTTCCGCGTCCCGTCCTCGTCGTCGTAATAGCCTTTCATCACGGTATTGCCGCGCATGACTATCTCGCCCATCTCTGTGCCGTCTGCGGCCACGTCGGTCAACTCGCCCGCCGGTGAAAGCCCGGGACGCACAACCCGCAGCCGCTGGGCAGTGATCATGCCGACACCCTGGCGCGCCATGAGTTTCGCGTGGTCCTCGACATCCACCTCGTCCCACTCGGGCTTGGGTTCACAGACCGAGTAGGGTCCGTAGGTTTCAGTGAGGCCGTAGATGTGCACTATCGATGCGCCAAGAGCGCGGATCCCGGCGATGATGGTGGGGCTGGGCGGTGCACCTCCACTGCTGATGGTTAACGGTGTCGTGAGGGGATGGGCCTGCTCAGCGTTAGCCAGGAGGGTCAGAACTGTCGGTGCTCCGTTGAGGTGGGTAATCTGGTGCTCGTCGATCAGCGACCACATGCTGTCGGCGCGCACCGCCCGGTAGCAGACGTGTGTACCGAGCGCGGCAGTGACCGCCCAGGTCGTGCACCATCCGTTGCAATGGAACATCGGCAGAGTCCACAGATACTTGGTGGTCTTGTCAAAGCCTGCATGTAAGATTTCGCCGAGCGAGTTGAGGTAGGCGCCGCGATGGGAGTACATGACTCCTTTAGGGCGGCCCGTGGTGCCGGATGTGTAGTTGATTGCCAGCGTACGGTTTTCGTCGTCAATCGCCCAGCGTAGATCATCGCCCTGGCCGCGTGTCAGCAGCGAGTCATAGCTGTGAAGTTCGTTAGATCCGGTGAAAAGACCTTCCACCGTCGGTAGTTCGATCCACTCGTCGACGGTGGAGAAATCGAGTCCGGCGTGGAGCAGCGGCTTCAGTAGCTCGATCTCGCCGAAGAGCAGGTGCACACCAGAATGCCCGCAGATGTATTCGATCTCGGCCGCTGACAAGCGTGTGTTGATCGCAACGAGTACCCCGCGCGCGAGCGGGACGGCGTAATGGGCGATGAGCAGCTCGGCGGAGTTGGTGGCCAGATATGCGACGCGTTCGCCATCCGTAATACCGGAAGCGCGGAGCGCTTTCGCGAGGGACTGTACCGAGGCACCGAATTCACGGTAGGTCCATCGACGCTCGCCGTCGATGATTGCGATTTTGTCGGGCATGACCTCGACTGCACGTTCGAGGAAGCGAATGGGTGTCAAAGGAACGTCGAGACCGGTCACGGATCCTCCAGTTGAGGCAGCGCTTCATCCGAAGCGCTGGGCGGGTCGGGTTGCGAGTTGGCGGTACCGACTACGTCGGTACCTCGAGGGGAAGTGGAGTTTCAGCGGCGTCAAGTTCGCGCCCACGGTTTTGGTCCCCTGCCCCGGTTGGAGGCAGTCAGAGCGAGGCGGCGATCTTGTAGGCCGGATTGCGGACAGTCGGCGTCAGGTGGAGCGCGCGGGCCGATGTCGGGTGCTGATCACCCGGCCATCCGGACACGATGACCGTGGTGAATCCGAGGTGGGTGAGGATGGAACTGATGGATCCCTGTGCGAGTTCGTGTCCCTGAACCGTGTACTGGTTGGCGGGCCGCGGGTTCGACCGCAAGTAGACGATGATCCCCCCTTCTGCGGCGATTCGGGTACGACGGGTCTCGAACTCCTGTCGGCACCCGCAGTCGGGTGCGAGTGGATCGCGGTGCGAACATTCGAAGACGATGTACACCGTCGGAGCTGCCGCAGGCGTCGTCGAACCGATGAAGGCTGTGTGGTGGGCACCGGTCAGTTCGTCGTCGAAGTCGACTACGCGCATGCACCTGTCAGGAAGGTCCACAATCCGTGTAGCCGTCTGGCGAACCCGCCCAACGTGGCCGTCGCCGTGGTGTAGGCGGTAGTGCACCACATCCTGGACCTGCACCGCTGGAACGCTGTGAACCTGGGCGAAGGCCGCGAGTTCCGTGCCCTGCAGCAGGGTTCCATCATCACCCAGCAACGTGGCCGTCAGCGCTACCGGCGAAAGTCCGGCGATTTCGCACAGGTCGACCGCCGCTTCCGCGCTGTTTCGGCGCTCGAGCACTCCACGTGAAGCCGTTCTCAACGGCAGGACGTGTCCCGGCCGCGTCAGATCCACTGGGCGGGTCTGCGGGCTGGCGAGCACGCGAGCGGTCCGCGACCGGTCTGTCGCACTGATACCGGTTCCGACGCCGGCGACGGCGTCGACCCCTACACCGAAGGCCGGAGTTGTCGTGCTGGAGCCGTTGCCCCTCACCATTGCGGGCAGTTCCAGCTCGTCTGCCCGGGTCGAACGCATCGCCGCACACAACAGCCCGGAGGTGTATCGAACTGCCCAGGCGGTCCACCGTGGGCCGGCTAGGGCGGCAGGAATCAGCACATCGGCGACCTCCTGATCGTCAGCTCCACTGACGATCAGTGCCGGCCTTCCGGTGGCCAACGCGTTTGTCGCGGATTCGATTCTCTTTTTCACATCGCAGACGTCGGTCATCGCTATCCCTCACCGATCACGAGGGTGCGGAAACGGCTGTCATGAAAGACAAGGGGTTGCGCTGTCTCATTTACCGCGGTGCTGTTGACCTCCAGAATTACAACATCGTGGTCCCCTGCGGGGATCGACGTCGAAATCCTGCAATCGAGCCATGCTGCGGCGTCGGCTAGGAATACTGCAGTGGATTCGCCTGCGAACCAGGAGATCCCGGCGAACCGGTCGACGTTCTTGGCCGCGATCTGGCGACTCGCCGCTTCGTGCGTCGATGCCAGGACCGAAATACCTAGACGGCCGTCCTTCGACAGAGTCGGCCACGTCGTCGAAGTGTGCTGCACGCAGATCGATACCAACGCCGGGTTCATGGACACTGGTGTGAACGAGGTAGCTACGATTCCCACCGGTCGTCCCTCCTGGAGCGCGCATACTGCCGCGACGCCAGTCGGATACTGCCCATACAGTCGGCGGAGCCTGGTGGTATCCCGTTCCGAGTCACCCGTCTTTACTGGATCGAAAATCATCATGGCGTACCGCCTTGGCTGAGAGATGAATTGGATTTATCGGCGTCGGATGATCGCGTAGGGGTTGCTCGCATTTCGTGCATGTCACGCACCCCTGGCACGCGCATGCTGGACAATGAGTGAGGTGACGGCGTCGAGGCATACCGTCCCGATGGATGCAGACGCGCCTGCAGGGTCTCCCAGGATTCCGTTGGGGGATATCGAATGGATGCCCTCCAGGAAGGCACGATCGAGGAGTCTCTTGTCAACCAAGCCCGCGTATCCGCGGGCAAAGCGTTCGACGCGAACCTTGTCGGGATGAAGTGCGAGCATCACGGAGGTTTCTGCGACGTCAGCATGCCCACCGACGTTGCCGCCCAGGGAGGCCACGTCCTCGGCGGCCCAGCGCCAGGCGTCCAGAATCGCTTCACTGTCGGTGAAGACGATGACCGACAGTGGTGCCAATTTGTCCGCCAGACGTAACTCGAAGTCGCGCATGACCGGGTAGTTGCCGATGTGGCCCGAGAACACGACAATCCGCTCGAAACCGGACGCAGCCAGGTGCGCGCTGTAATCTTCACAGATCGCCTCGAGAGTCGATGCGCGGAGGGACAGTGTGCCGGGGAATCCGAGGTGATGCGGCGAGTACCCGACACGAACGGTCGGCAGGACGAGCGCACCTCCGAGGTCGCGCGCGACCCGCACTGCAAGCGCGTCGGCGTGGTCAGCGTCCATCGACAGCGGTAGATGCCGGCCGTGCTGTTCGACTGCACCGAGGGGCAGAATCGCGGTGCGGGCCCCACCTGCGATTGCGTCACCGATCTCGGCACTCGTCATGTACTCGATCCGAAGTTCGTTCATGGTGGCACCTACTTGCGATCCGGCCTGGCAAATCGGGCCTGGCGGGCAATCTCGTCCTGCTCGCCTGCGTCGTACATCTCGTCGACGAGATGGGTGAAGGAGGCGAGGATGTTAGAGCGTCGGATAGTGGCTTTGGCCGTCAGCTCTCCCGCTGCCGCTGACAACGCCCGCGGCAGAACCCGGAACTTCTTCAATTGCAACGGGCGGGCGAGTTCGGAGTTGACCTCGTCGATCCATCGGGTCAGAGCAGCATCGCGGGCATCCCGAGTCATTGCCTGCACCTCGTCGCTGACGCTGAGCAGTACGGTGAGGTACTTGCGGCCTTCGCCCACAACGATCGCCTCGTCGATAAGCGGACTCGCTTTGAGCCGTACCTCTATCGGCTGCGGGCTTACGCTCTTGCCGCCACTGGTTTTGAGGACATCCTTCATTCGCCCGATGATCTTCACCTCGCCATCGGAGCTCTGCTCGACAAGATCGCCTGTGCGGTACCACCCCTCCTCCAGCGCCGAGGCCGTCGCCTCCGGATTGTTCCAGTAGCCGTCGAAGAGACATGGGCTGCGCACCTGCAACTCGCCTTCGTGGGATACACGGACAACCCACCGGGGATCGGGCATGGCCTTTCCGATGGTTCCCGGCGCTGGAAAGGCGCGATCCCACTGGGCGATCACGGAGCCGCACGTTTCCGTTGTACCGAAAAGCTCGCGAAGATCGAGACCCCACATATGCCAGAGCGCGGTTACGTCGGGGGCCATGCTCCCGGAGGCTGTCCAGCTCACCTTGATGCGATCCATGCCGACTTTCGCCCGCAGTGGCAGGAACACGTATTTCAGGCACACGCCGTAGAGGACTTCGAGGTACCTTGGCACCTGTTGCCCACGCCAGCGTAAATCGCTGACCCTGCGCGCGACCTTCATCGCAATCGAGTATCCGAAGCGGAGAGCTCTGCCGGACTCGGCAAGCGCCTGCAGTACTTCGCTGGCGAGCTTCTCGTGCATCCTCGGCGGCCACAGGACAGCAGTTGGCCGCACCCCACAGAGCGCTTCGACCCGTTGATCCATGGTGCAGTAGGTGACGACGAGCCTGGTCATTATCGGCGCGAAGACTCCGATCAGAGCCGGCGCAACATGTGAAAGTCCGAGGAATCCCACGAGGTCGTGCCGGGACCTGCCGATCTCGGGGTAGGACATCGCGAAACCAAGTACCGAGTACTGGAGTGTGCGGTGCGTGTGCCTCACGCCCTTCGGCGCTCCAGTGGATCCTGAGGTGTAAAACAGGGCCGCCAGCTGGTCGATGTCGCCCGCTTCGACAAGAAGCGAGAACAGTTCCGGCTCAGCCACAGCCCGGGCGCTCCCGACGGCGCGTAAAGACTCCCAATGTACTGCTTTGACGGTTTCCGGAAAGTCTGCCGGTTCGGCATCGAAACTGACAGTTGCACGTAAGTGCGGCAACTTGGGAGCGACCGCAGCTACTTTCGCGATATCGGACCTGCCCTCGGCGAAGATCGCGGTCGCGCCGCTGCTCTCGAGCGCGTGCTCTACCTCAGGGGTCGAGCTTGTGGGGTATACCCCGACGGGAACGCCACCCACACTCAGGATCCCGAGTGCCGCCACAACCCACTCTCGGCGGGTGGAAGACATGATGGCCACCCGGTCGCCCGGCGCCACCCCGAGATCATGGAGGCCCAGTGCGGCCGCCCGCACTTCGTCTAGATACTCGCTCCAGCTGGTCTGGCGTGCAGCGCCGTCAACCCAGCTGCAGAATGCGACCGTGTCCGGTTCGCGCTCGGCGCGGTCGCACAACATCTGCGCGAAGGTGCGATCCACGGCCTCGAATCCCGAGACGCTGCGCAGTACCGGTATTCCATCCCTGCCGCCCTCACGCGAACTCATTGAAACAGTGTTCTCCATCTCCATGGTCACTGCAATTCCTCAGCTAAGTCGTTGATTTCGGTGCCCGTGTAACGCTTGACTACCTGCCACTTCCCGTCGACTACCTGATAAATCCCGTAGTCGGGCACCGCAGTGTTCGTCGAGTTGAAATTGACGGGACCGCTGGCACCGTGATAGTCGATCGTTTCATCTCTCGCCAGGAGATCCAGGCCTTCATCCAGGGAGAACACCGGAGTGCCGCCGGAATCAGTCACGTTGTGAAGGTTCTCGGCAATCGCCGTGCCGGTGGCCTCGCCGCCGGCCGCCATGGCCAAGAGTCCCGAAACGATCGCATCGTATGCCATGGCCGCCGTTGGCTGCTGAGCGATGGCCGCACCTTGCTCGACGCCATACTCCTCGACCAGCACATCGCGCATCCCCGCGACGGACGGCGAGTCTGCCGCGACCGCGGACTGACCGTACGCGCCTTCGAGGTATTGCGCACCAACCTCGTCGAGCAGCACGGGGAAGGTCAACTCTGCGATAAATGCCCATTTGCCAGGTAACCCCGACCGCGCCCACTCGCGCACGATCGGTACAGCGGGCTCCACGGAGCCGGCGAGGAACACCATATCGGGTTGAGGCTCAAAGGCGCTGCGCACCTCCGGCAGATAGGAACTCTGTCCGCCGTTGAAAGCGACCTTCGCCACCACCTTGCCACCGAGCTTCGTGTAATAATCCTCCAACCAGCTCGACGTGCTTCGCGCTGAGTCGGAGTTTTCGTAGAGTATGGACAGGGTCTTGATGCCGTTGTCCCAGATGTTTTTAGCGACCGCCAGGCCATCGAAAGTGTCCGGACCAATAGTGCGGAAGGTGTAGGGATTGGCCTGGTCGTCGTACTCGACGATGCCGGAGTACGGAGACGCGATCGCAACCTCGCTGCGTTCTGCCTGGCTGAGCGTCGCCATGAACGTCGATGACGTCGGACCCACGATGAATTGCGCGTCGTCTTTATTGATGAGCTTGGTGACGGCGCGGACTCCATCCTCGGCGTTGAACTTCTCGTCCTCGCTCACAACCTCGAGGGTCGTCCCATTGATGCCGCCGCGCTTGTTGACATGGTTCACTACTGCTCGGGTGATCGAATCGACAGGCCCGCCGAAGACCGCCGCTTCGCCTGATAGCGGCGCGGCCACACCGATCACCGTGGTTACGCCCGACGCCCCTCCACCGTCGCCGCAACCTGTGAGCACTGCCCCCGTCGCCATGACGACGCATGCGACCGATACCTTGCCTGCTGTTGTTCTGAGTACTTTCATCGCTCAATCTCCTGTGAACTATTGCTTTGGGGGGGTCGGACTTTCTCTGGTAGAAGCGAGGAGAGTGAAGCCTGCTTCTCTTCTGCGATTGCGGTAGGCATGCGTGCTGCTCACGCCTGTGGGATTCGAGCACCCAGGAACATCTCGGCGAAGCCCGGATCAGCTAGCAGCTGCGGCCCGCTTGCCTCGTGATGGATTTGGCCCGATTCCATGAGAAATACGCGTTCGCACAGTGGCAGGATCTGGCTGGGATGCTCCTCGATAATCCATAAGACGCCGGTCCCGCTGCGCTCGATGACGCAGATCTGCTCGATGAGCGAATCGACAATCTGGGGCGCAAGACCGGTAGTGGGTTCGTCGAGAATCAACAGCCGTGGTCGCATGAGCAGCGAGGAGGCGATTGCGAGCTGCTGGCGTTGTCCGCCGGAGAGCGTTCCGGATCGCTGCTTTCGGCGCTCTGCGAGGATCGGAAACAGTTCGAACACCTCGTCCACGCGATCATGAGGCAATCGCATCGCGCGGGTGACAACTTCCAGATTGTCCTCGACGGATAGTGCACCGAAAACGTTGCGCAGCTGAGGTGTATATCCGAGGCCACGGCGTGCGCGCTCGCGGGCGGACATCCCATCGAGGGGCTCGCCACCAAGTCTGACGCTCCCGCCGCGTGCATCGACCACCCCGGCGATGGTCTGCACGAGGGTTGTCTTGCCGGCTCCATTAGGGCCAATGATGGCTGTAATCGATCCTTCTTCTGCGGCAAGAGAAATGCCCCGGATGATGTTGTTTCGACCGTAGCCGCTGGTGAGGTTTTCGACATTAAGCAGTGGCACGGCGTACTCCCAGATAGGTTTCGACAACTAGGGGGTCGCGGATGACGTCCGCCGGTGGGCCGCTTGCAATGACATGGCCGTCGTGCATGACGTACAGCGCATCGGAGATTGCGTTCATGAAGGACATGTTGTGCTCGATGACGAGCACCGTGACACCCTCTACATCGCGCAGCTGACGCACTGTCGCAGATAAGCGGTCTTGATCGTCGGGGTTGAGGCCCGAGGACGGCTCGTCGAGCATCAACAGCGACGGCGGTTCCATGAGCAGCCGGGCGATCTGCAGTAGGCGGCCTTGGCCGATCGACAGATCTCCCGCCCGGACGTTCGCCAATTCGACCAAACCCAGGCGATCAAGCAGAATCCATGCACGGTCGACCAAGCTGCGCTCACTCGCCGAGATCGCGCGCGGAGACGTGAAGAGGCGTGAGAGGCGCTCGCCTGGCACAGTGCGCACAGAGGTGAGCAAATTCTGCACGACTGACATGTCAGTGAAGTCAGCAGTGTTCTGGAACGTGCGCTTCAGACCCATCCGCGCAAGTTGATGCGTCGGAGCCCCTGTCACGACACGCCCGTCGAACACGACCGTCCCTGCATCAGGCTTCAGGAAACCGGAGACTGCATTGAACAGCGTGGTTTTGCCGGAGCCGTTTGGCCCAATGAGTCCTGTAACCTTGCCCCGGCTAACGGTCATATCGACACCGTCGAGCGCCCGGAGCTGACCGAAGCTCTTCACAACGCCCTTCACTTCGAGCAAGGGATTCGGTGCAGTCATCAGCGACCACCTGCCACAGAAGTCGCCAACACAGCAGGTGTCACGGAGGGGGAGCGTGGTGGCGGGTAGACGGACAGTCGCGGCCGGAAGAGGCCACCCGGCCAGAACAGGAGAATCACAATGAGGACCAAACCTTGCAGTGCGTCCTGAAGGCTGGCCAGCAGCTCCGGTGTAATAAAGTCCACTTGAATGTATGTGAGGCCCTCCCGCAGGCCCAACAGAACAACCGCACCAAGAATCGCGCCGACATTGCTGCCTGTCCCGCCGATAATCAGAGCAATGAAGACCGTGAAGGTGATATTCACGTTGAAGAAAGTCGGAGTAAGGATCGACAGATACCACACATACATCACTCCGGCCAGACCCATGAAGAACGCCGCAAAGACGAAAGCTTTGAGCTTTACCGCGTATACGTTCACCCCGAGCGAACGTGCCACTGCTTCGTTCTGGTTGATCGCGAGCAGACTTCGGCCGAACGCCGACCGAGTCACCCGCCGGAAGAGCAAGAAGCTGATTCCTAGAACAACCACAACGATCGCAGCGACGAACAACACCTGCGCTCGACCCGGGACGATATCGAGGCTGGGCACCGGCGCATTCAGCAGCCCGCGCGCCCCATTGGCGATCGCCGGCTGGTTGATGAACAACTGGCGGATCACCTCGGCAAGCGCAAGCGAGACAACGGCGAGGTACTCCCCACCGACCTTCAGCAGGCCGCTTCCGACAACGAACGCGAGCAGAGCTGATACAAGACCACCAATGATTGCGCCCGCCCACCACGGCAAACCGAGCCCGAGAAGGTATGTGTATGACCCGGACGGTGCCGGCAGAACGGTGAGTGCGTAGGCATAGGCGCCGACACCGAAGAATGCCGCCACACCGAAATTCACCATCCCGCCAACGCCGAACTGAAGGTTCAGTGCCAGGGCTGCGACGGCGTAGATCCCCATTAGAGTGATCAGTCCGCCAAGAATCAGCAGAGTGCTCATGCGACACGCTCCTTCGGCCCGCTGAAAAGGCCCTCAGGCCGGATGAACACGACCAAGGCGATTACCGCGAACACAACCATCTGGGTGTATTCGGACGGAATGACAAGGGTCGCGAGACTTGACGTAAGACCGACGAGGACTGCCGCGAGCATCACGCCATAGATACTGCCGAGCCCGCCGATGATTGCGGCGGCGGAGATGATCAACACCTGATCCCAGCCAAGCTCAGGGTAAATGCGTGCGGTGAAGGCGATGAGCGTTCCCGCCAGCGCAGTCAGCGCACTCGCTACCGCCCAGGTGATGTATTGCAGATAAGTGGTGTTGACACCGCGAATCTGAGCCAGTGCCTGATTGTTGGCCATCGCGCGCAACGCCCGTCCGCTGTAGGACTTCGACAGCCAAAAGTGCAGTGCCATGACCACCAGAGCGGCAATGACGATTACAGCGACCTGATCGATTCCGGCCACGGCAATCCCACCGATACGGAAGGTCTCTTGAAGAGGGACGTCGAGTGTCTTTACTCCGTATCCCGTGAAGACCTCGATCATTGCGTGAATGAAGAACGCGAGACCGACAGATGCGATCATGGGGATATAGTGCGGACGCCCGCGCATCGGCCAGAAGATCAGCCGAGCTGATACGACGCCCGCCACCGTCGTGACCGCGATCGCCGCGAGACACGAGACTATCCAGTGAAACCCGAGCAGCACGTTGAACCCGTACGCGCTGAACCCACTGAGTACGATCAGCTGGGGCAGCGCGATATTCAGGAAGCCCTCCACCCGGCGCACCAATTCGAAGCCCACGGTCGCGAGCAGCAGAACCGCACCGCTGACCAGGCCCGCAACGAGGACGGCTAACATGACTCCACCCTCATCCCTGACCTCCTCGAGTGCGACTGCCGTTCCAGCTATCTCGTAGTCCACGGGCGACGGGGTCATCGAAGTACTCGGCGGCAGACCCAAGTGTGCGATGCAGGGAGACCTCGTCGCGTGAGTCGTCGGAATCGTTGACACTGCGTTTCAATGCGCTGTAGAGCACCGGTGCCTTGGCCCCGGCCTCGCGCGCCGATGCGACAGCCGCAGCGACAAGCTCTGCGGGGTCCGCGAGGACATCGACGAGACCGATTTCCAACGCGGTTTCAGCATCGAATAGTTCCCCCGACAACAGCAGTCGCTTCGCGGTACGTGCTCCGAGTAGTCGGGCGGCACGCTGAATACCCTTATCGGCCGGTAGGAGGCCGTTATTGATCTCTGGGAATCCAAAACGCGCACCGTGGACGGCCAGCACAGTATCGGCGAACAGAGCAATCTCCATGCCACCGCCCACACAGTGACCATTGATCGCGCTGATCACCGGTCGCGGGTATCTGTCCATTGCTACAAGTAGCGTGTGAAACTCCCGCATCCGGGCGTCCAACTCTTGTTGGGGTGCTTGTTCGAGTTCCTTTATATCGCCTCCGGCGCAGAAGAATCGTTCTCCCTGGCCTGTGAGGACGACGGGGGGTGCTTCACGCATCTCGGTGAGGTCGGCAAACAGCGCCGCGAGATTGCGAATGGCTGATCGGTTCAGTGCGTTTGCCGGCGGCCGGTCCAAGGTGACGACAAGGACACCCGTAAAGTCCGCGGCGGTGAACCCGGCGGTTTGTGTGGTCTCAGGCCCTCTCATGCTTCACCCGGCAACTTCTTGCGTCGCCGGGGAACCAACGACGAGGTGGTCATCGCGGCGGGCGGAGGGAAATTGGGCCGGTCGCCCTTCGCGGAAGGCTTGTCGGGCCTCGGCGTAGTCTGCGCCGGCGAAGTTGAGGGTTTCCAACGCAGCCGACAATTCCTGCTGCGGAAGGGCGTTGGTCAGCCAACCAGAGTTCAGTGAACGCTTCGTCCAGCGGATTGCCTGCTGCGAGCCCTGGGCAAGGTCATCGGCGATCGCCAAGGCGCGTTCGAGCACGGCGCCTTTCGGTTCAGTGAGGCTCACCAAGCCGATCCGCTCGGCCTCCGCACCGGTCAGGCTTGCGGACGTCAGCTGGTAGTACTTAGTTTTGGCCATGCCGACCAGCAGCGGCCAGATCAGGGAAGAATGGTCGCCGGCAACCACCCCGATGCGGGTATGGCCGTCCAGAAGCAAGGCGTCTTCAGCAGCTACGCTGATATCCGCGAGCAATGCCATCGACAAACCCCAGCCCACCGCTGGTCCGTTGATCGCGGAGATGAGAGGCTTGTCCATGTTCAGGAGGGTCGTAATCCGCCGCCGCTCATCCTCCATGAGTTCGATCGCGTCATCCAGAGTAGGGTCTGGTTCGCGTACGTCCATGCCCGTGCAGAAACCGCGGCCGGCGCCGGTGATGACAGCCACACGCGTGTGGGGGTCTCGGTCAACGTCCTCCCAGATTTCGGACAGATGCTTGAACATCGGCAGCGTCAGGGAGTTGAGTCGCTCGGGACGATTGATGGTGATGAGGAGTACCCCGTTCGGCTTGCGCTCGATCAAGATCTCCTTCGGGTATCGGCTGAAAATGTCGTCCGTGGCCAATGTGCTCATCGTGCTTCTCCTACCTCGACACTGTTTCCGGTTGTTTCATTCTGTGCACTTTCGAACGCTTCGACCTCGGCGTAGTGGGCCGGCCGGGCGGCGCGAATGTCGTCCAGAACCGCGGCAGGGGTGCGCACCACAGCGCGGGGGTTCTTGAACTTGGGGATTACGTACTTGCCGAAAAGTTCGATCGACTTCATCAATTCCCTGTGGGGGAGCCCGTCGATGCGCATAACGAGCGAGTCGGCACCCAAGTCGGCGAACCGCTGTACCTGGGCGACACAGTCGTCGGGATCGCCCACGATGAAGCCAGAGGAGTCCTCGAACATGTAGCGCTCATCGTTGAAGTCCAGATGCTTGACGGCTCCCATGTACTGGTAGTCGTCGGAGAGTTTCGAGAGGCGTTGGTACGCGTCGGTCGAGAGCGCGACCGATTCAGTGAGGCTTCTCGCCCATTTGACGGCTTCGTCGCGTGTTTCTGCGCAATGCATACCGCCGCCGACTGCAACGAGCTTCTGTGCCTGAACTGGGTAGGTGTGCGTCGCGCCGTCGAGAGCGTCATCGTAGATACGCAGCATATTCTCGAGGAATTCGAAGCCTAGGTAGAAGCCTCCGACGATCGCGCCGACGCCGAGCTCCGCCGCAGTTCGAACAGACTCGGGACTCCCGGTCGCCATGTGGATCGGAGGATAGGGAGTCTGAAGTCCTCTGGGTACGAGGCTTCGTGGTGGGATCTTGTAGTGCTCGCCCACAAAGGAGAAGACGTCGTTGTGCAGCGCGCGGCGAATGACTTCGAGCCCCTCGATCTGCTGGGCCTTGTTTTCCGTCGGTGAAACCTCAAAGGCCCGCAGTGCAAGGGTGGTGTTGCCTCGGCCGACACCGAGTTCCACACGGCCGTTGGACAGAATGTCCTCGGTGGCCAGCCTCTCGGCGACCCGAAGCGCGTGGTTGATGCGTGTGGGCAACAGGGTCACCAGGTGCACGAACCGAATGCGTGAGGTCAGCGCCATCAGGTACGGATAGAGGACCTCTGGCGCGGACGTCGTCGCCGTGCCAATCGCCACATGCTGCTCAGAGGTGCCGAACGCATCAAAACCCACCTCTTCGGCGAGGAGGACCTCGTCGACGAGCTCCCGGTAACGGTGCTCGTGGGTATGCCCCGGGGGCGTTTCGCCCTCGCTCATGAAGATGAATCGCATGGCCACAACCTTTCGTGTGTGAATGCGCATTAACGTGAATGGGCATTAACGTAGAACGGGAGTGTGAGCTTGTCAACACTCGGCGGGCATTTGGGCGCTTTCACTCGCCACGGCTCGCAACATGCCTGGCCAAGCGCGCAAGTGTGCGGTCGCGCGGGGAGTGTGGGCCCGCAGCTAACACCGGCAGGTGTCCGACTGCTGTCCGATTGTGTTAATGAGTGTTACTATTGGTCGCATGGAGCTGATCAAGGTGGATGCGGGCGACGCTTGCAGGCGGTGTGCCACTCGGCATGTGCTGATTTCAGATTTCTCGGGCTGCCCCGTTGCTGTTGTGAACCATGAAGGCTGACCAGATGCCGTCAGCCGCGCCAACGGTTCGCCGGTCACGCCGGGAGCTGCTGCTGGAAGTCGCCGCCGATTTGTTCCTGCACAAACCCTACGACTCGGTTACGGTCGAGATGATCTGCGCGAAGGCGGGAATCTCCGCTCCCGGGCTCTATCGTCACTTCCAGAACAAGCAGGCCCTCCTCATCGCAGTGGTGGAGAATCCGTTGGAGTTTCTCCATCAGTCCGCCCGGGCGACGGTGGAGTCGGAACCCGATCCGCGTGCTGCGCTGGACGCCATGGTCGAATTCCACATCAGGTCGGTCCTGTCTGCGGCTCCGACAACGCTGATTTTCCTCAAGAACGAGCACGCGTTTCCCGAAACGGATCGCCGGCGCATTCGACGAGCGATGAATATGTACGCCGAGGAGTGGATTTCGACAGTGTCGCTGCTGCGGCCAGAGTTGTCGGATCCGGAGGTACGCCTGCTTACGCAGGCGGTGTTCTCGATGTTGAATACCGTACCCACCCTCAACAAAGGGCTTGACCAGGAGTCGATCGTCAAGACGATGTCAACTGCGGCGGTCCAGGCATTGACCTCTCCTCGGGCCGAGTGAGGTCGGACCTGCCGGATCGATCAGGCGCCTACTTGACGTTGCGATGGCGGCCGGTACTGGCCTGAAAGTTGACCCCGTCGATCGGATATCCTGATTGAACGGGGTTTGGCGTTTGATCGTCGACGATCGAGCGAAGGCGACTTCCGCCTGTGTCGGTCGCACCAGTCTCGGCGTCGAATCTTCAAATTTGCTGTTGCACAGTCGAATACTTCAGACCGAGCGATCCTCGATGCGGCACGTGGAACGGAACAGTGACGCCGGCCCGGGTGTCGCGCAATGACAGGATCCGCGCCCTTCGGTGCGGAAGTGCCTGGCCGGTCCCGCAACCCGAATCTCAGGGAGGCTCAATTGAGCGAACATAATGTGCGAATGATCGTCCTGTCGACCGACAACTTGGACGAATCGGTCCGGTTCTACTGCGAGACCCTGGGAATGCCGTTGAAGTTCCGCGACGGGGACCACTTCGCGGCCCTAGATGGAGGGACAATCACCGTCGCGTTGGCGACTGCGGTGGACCATCCCATGCCCGGGCAAGTTGTCGTCGGCATAAGGACCGCCGATGTCGACAGTGCGGCGAAGGCCGTGGAAGCCAACGGCGGTGGCATTGTGGGAGGCCCGTATGACCACGGACACGAACGCCGTGCAGTGGTCTACGACAATAACGGCAACGGCTTGGTCTTCTACAGCCCGCTGACCCGATAACACAGGACTGTCGGGGCCCGCGCATTCCATGTGGTCAGCCCTGCATTACGCGATGCGTGTGGGTGTAGAGGTTCATGTTCTGGCCGCGAAGAAACCCCACGAGTGTCAGTCCTGTTTCGTCTGCGAGGTCGACAGCGAGTGACGACGGCGCGGAGACAGCGGCAAGTATGGGTATGCCTGCCATTGCGGCTTTTTGGGCGAGTTCGAACGAGGCGCGACCGCTGACCATGAGGATGCTGCCCCGGCAGGGGATGCGGTGTTGAGCGATTGCCCAGCCGACGACTTTGTCTACGGCATTGTGTCGGCCGATGTCTTCGCGGAGGGCGAGTAACTGCCCGTACTGATCGAAAAGTGCGGCTGCATGTAAGCCACCGGTGCTGTCGAATACCTTCTGCGACTGGCGTAGTCGGTCGGGCAGTGTCGCCAGAACATCGACATGCACCGTGGTGCTGTCCTCGGCCGGGGAATGGACCGTCGCGAGGCGAACGGCGTCGAGCGATGCTTTCCCGCATACTCCACATGAGGAGGTTGTGTAGAAGTTGCGTTCGACACCGGATTGGGGTGGGGGGATGCCCACGGTGAGGGTGATGTCGAGGACGTTGTAGGTGTTGAGGCCGTTGTCGTCCACTCCGTCGCAGTAGCGGGCCGAAGCGACGTCGTCAACGCTGCTGATGACTCCTTCGGTGAGGAGGAAGCCGTGCGCGAGTTCGACATCGTGGCCTGGGGTGCGCATGGTGACCGCGAGCGGGGAGCCTCCGACACGGATTTCGAGTGGTTCCTCGACGACGAGTGTGTCGGGCCGAGTTGTGGAGTTCGGTCCACGCACGCGCACGATGGGGCGACGAGTAGTGATGCGTCCCATCAGGGTCGGTGCTCGAGCCGAATCAGGATGGCTTTGCTGACGGGCGTGTTGGATTTGTGTGCGACGTGGTCGAGGGGAATGAGGGGATTGGTTTCGGGGTAGTAGGCGGCGGCGTTGCCGACAGGCGTGGGGTAGGCGACGAGTCGGAAGTTGTCGGCTCGTCGTTCTTCGATGTTCCCGCTCCGGTTCTTCCATTCGGAAATCAAGTCGACGTGGTCGCCGTCTCGGTATCCGAGTTTTTCGATGTCGTGGGTGTTGACGAACAGAACTCGCCGGCCGCCTTTGACGCCGCGGTAGCGGTCGTCGAGACCGTAGATGGTGGTGTTGTACTGGTCGTGACTTCGCATGGTCTGCAACATGAGTCGGCCAGGCGGGACAGGTAGCCACACGAGGTCGTTGACGGCAAAATTCGCTTTACCGGTCTCCGTCTGGAACGTGCGTGAGTCTCGCGGCGGGTGGGGGAGTCCGAACCCCTCTTTCTGTCGGACCTTGGTATTGAAGCCGTCGAAGCCGGGCACGACGCGCGAGATCGCATCCCGGATGAGGTCGTAATCGGCGGTGAACGACGTCCACGGCACGGGATGGCCGGGGCCGAACAGTGTCTCGGCGATGCCGCAGACGATGGCAACTTCGGAGCGCATGTGGATGCTCGACGGGTTGAGACTTCCGCGGGAACGGTGGACCATCGACATCGAATCCTCGACGGTCACGAACTGCTTGCCAGTCGCCTGGACGTCTTTGTCGGTGCGGCCGAGCGACGGCAGAATGAGTGCGGTGCGGCCGTGAACGAGATGGCTGCGGTTGAGTTTCGTGGACACCTGGACGGTCAGCGAACAGTTCCGGAGGGCGGCCTCTGTGACGTCGGTGTCGGGTGTGGCGGACACGAAGTTGCCGCCCATTGCCATGAACACCGAGGCTCGCCGTTCGCGCATGGCGCGGATGGAGTCGACGGCGTCGAGCCCGTGTTCTCGTGGTGAGGTGATGCCGAATTCGGTGTCGAGGGCGGCGAGGAACGATTCTGGCATCTTCTCCCAGATGCCCATGGTGCGGTCGCCTTGGACGTTGGAGTGCCCGCGGACGGGGCATACCCCGGCTCCGGGTTTACCGATCATGCCGCGCATCAGCAGCAGGTTCACGGCTTCTTCGATCGTGGCAACACCGTGTGTTTGCTGGGTCAGTCCCATCGCCCAGCAGATGATGGTGGCGTTCGACTCGATCAGGGCCTGCGCTGTGTCGTGGAGTTGTTCGATTGTCAGGCCGGTGGCGTCGACGACCGTGCCGAGATCGACTCTGCGGATGTGATCGAGCCAAGCGTCGAACCCCGCGGTGTGGCGGTCGATGAAGCGTCGGTCGAGGACGGTGCCTGGTGCGGCGTCCTCGGCGGCGACGAGCAGTTTGGCCAGCCCCTGGAAGAGGGCCATGTCGCCGCCGATACGGATCTGCAGGAAATCGTCGGAGATCGCGGCTCCATCGCCGATGACACCATGAACCTTCTGTGGGTCTTTGAACCGCAGCAGTCCGGCTTCGGGAAGCGGGTTGATGGCGATAACCCGGGCGCCGTTGGATCTGGCTTTTTCGAGTGTGGAGAGCATGCGTGGATGGTTGGTGCCCGGGTTCTGGCCGGCGATGAGAATGAGGTCGGCGTTCTCGATATCCGGAACGGATACGGATCCTTTGCCGATGCCGATCGAGGCGGTCAGTGCGCTGCCGGACGATTCGTGACACATGTTCGAACAGTCGGGCATGTTGTTGGTGCCGAAGGAGCGAATCAGTAACTGGTAGAGGAACGCCGCTTCATTGGACGTTCGGCCAGAGGTGTAGAAGATCGCCTCATGTGGGCTACCCAGCGCGTTCAGTTCGTCTGCGATGATGCGGTTCGCGTCATCCCATTCGATTGGTTCGTAGTGTGTGGCGCCTGGGCGTAGCACCATGGGGTGGGTGAGACGTCCCTGCTGTCCGAGCCAGTACTCGGTGCGGCCGAGGAGATCGTCAATGGAGTGTGCGGCGAAGAAGGCTGGGCCGACGGTCCGCTTGGTGGCTTCTTCGGCAACGGCCTTGGCGCCGTTCTCGCAGAATTCGGCGTGCTTGCGGTGGCCGGGTGTTTCCGGCCAGGCGCAGCCGGGACAGTCGAAGCCTTTGCGCTGATTGAGTTTGGCGAGAGTGGCAGCGGTGCGCGTAGCACCCATCTGTGACATGCCGCGTTGAAGTGATACGAGCACCGCCGGTACGCCTGCGGCGTACTGCTTGTTCTTCGTCACGACGATGCTGTTCTCGTCGTATTCGTAGTCGTCTCGACGAGCCATCAGCAGTGCAGCCTTCCCCAGGTTTACAGACAGTCGGTCGAGGATGCACCACGGATATGGGTTGTGTCCAAGATACCCGTCCTACTGGTCGATAGGCGTCGCCGATGATGTCTGGTCGAGGACCGAAGCCGTCGCTTCGAGAGCCTGAACGAGGAGGGATGACGGGCCTTCTGCGCGGGTGATCAACCCGACCACTGGAGCTGTGCGACCTTCGATGAGTGGAGTGGACCGGAGGCCGGGTGGTTCACCGAATACTTTGAACCACACCTGAGGCACCACTGCAGCCCACTGCCCGGTCTTGACGTGGGCATAGAGGGAAGCGATGGAATCGGTTTCGACTTGTGCGGTGTGGACTGCTCCGTCGTCGGCGAAATAGTCGTCGAGGATGCGCCTGCCGCGCATGATCGACGGCAATGTGCACATCGGCAACGTCGACGCTTCGCTCCAGGAGATGTCGGCGCGGCGCGGGAGGGCCGGATCGTCGGCGGTCAAGAGTGCGTATCGCTCGCGATAGAGCGGGAAAGTGTGGTAGTGCAGGGCGATGTCGTCGTCGAGGTAAGTGATGCCGCCGTCGAGCTCGAAGCGATCGAGCCGAGCTGTGATTTCGCTCGAGGACAGGTCTTCGGCGAGACGAACCGTGATGAGGGGATGCCGCAGACACAGTGGGCTCGACAGGTCGGCGACTGTCGCGGATGCGGTGGGAATGACCCCTATTCGGAGGGTGCCGGTGACGCCCGACCGTAGGCTGGCGGCCTCGTGTAGGAGTGATTCCTGGTTGGCGAGAATTCTCTGAGCCCAACGTACGATCTGCTCGCCCTCCACTGTGAGGCCTTCGAACTTGCGGCCTCGAACGATCAGCGGCAGATCGAGTTCGATCTCCAGTTTGCGGATCGCCTCCGACAAAGCCGGTTGAGAGACAGCACATGCATCCGCTGCGCGAGTGAAGTGCTTCTCACGCGAGAGAACGACGAGGTACTCGAGCTGCCGGAACTGCACAGCATAATCTTCTCATCCCGTCTCGCTCCCCGGAGGAGGCGGCGAAGGTTTGCGGCTCGACAGCCGAGTATCGGATGTGTTGTTTGGTGCCAAGGTCACCTCTCTCGCATCGCTGGCCAGGGTCTAGGCCAGGTCCGTTCTGGCCGTTTCGTGGATCGTGGTGAGGCCTCCCCAGGCGACTGCAACGGGACCAGACGGTCGGTATCGATGATTCGGATCAACACAATTGCCCCGACTCGGTGGCAGGTGGCGTTACCCTGAATTCAGATCATTGAGGAACAAAGAAATGCTGTGTCTTTGGGGTACCGCCGGATCGAGTGAATCGCCAGCTGCGCATGGCAAATGGTGATCCACTCGAGACTCAGCGTGACGTGGCGTCCGCCGTCGTTGCGGAGTTGACCACGGCAGGGTTTACGGAGGTCCACGAAATCGGACGTGGCGGCTTCGGCCTTGTCTACCGTTGTGGGCAACCCTCGCTGGACCGCACTGTCGCGGTGAAGGTCCTCACCGCCAATCTGGACGAAGACAACCGGGCACGGTTCTTTCGAGAGCAGCGGGCGATGGGCCGCCTTACGGGTCACCCGAACATCGCTAACGTGCTCCACATTGGAACCACAACCAGTGGTCGGCCCTACATCGTGATGCAATACCACTCACACGGTTCGTTGGACACCCGAATCCGTCGGCATGGCCGACTCGAGTTGGACGAGGCTCTGCGATTCGGAGTGAAGTTGGCCGGCGCGCTCGAGACCGCGCACCGGCTCGGCATCCTCCATCGAGACGTAAAGCCGGGGAATATCCTGATCACCGATTACGACGAGCCGGCCCTGACCGACTTCGGCATCGCTCATTTTGCTGGGGGATTCGAGACCTCGACGGGCATTCTCACCGGATCCCCGGCTTTCACAGCCCCCGAGGTCCTCGAGGGAGAGGAGCTGCCCAGCGCGGCCTCAGACATCTACAGTCTCGGCGCGACCTTGTTCTCCGCCGTGACCGGGCACGCAGCTTTTGAACGTCACAGCGGCGAGCAATTAGTCGCACAGTTCATTCGCATCACTACCCAACCGGTACCAGATCTCCGCGAGCAGGGAATTCCGGATGATGTCAGCGCGGCTATCGAACACGCGATGTCAGAAAATCCTCGGGAGCGTCCCCTCAGCGCGGCGCAGTTCGGTGACGAACTACGCCGGAGTCAGCTCGCTCACGATTTCCCGGTCGAAGAGATGAACCTGCTCGCCGAACGAGGCGCGAAGCGCTCCGAACAAGACCAACCAAGAGCCCGTCGCCGCTCCACCGCCGGCCTCCTCCACAACGCGATCCCGCCGTCAACGTGGGGAGCGGCGGGAGATCTTCCGTCGGACCTCACCAGCTTCGTAGGCCGCCGTCGCGAGCTGGCCGACGCCAAGGCGAAGTTGTCGACCTCCCGTCTGGTCACCTTGACCGGGATCGGAGGGGTCGGCAAAACGCGCCTTGCACTACGCGTTGCGACGGAGGCGCGGCGCGGATTCAGCGGCGGTGTGAGGTTGGTCGAGCTAGGCGAACTGAACGAGCGGTCACTGCTCGTGGATGCGGTCGCTGCGGCCGTCGGAATACATCATCGCTCGGCACGACCGCTTGAACGCGTAATTGCGGAGTTCCTCGCCACACGCAACCTTCTGCTTGTTCTGGACAACTGTGAGCGTTTGGTGGATGCAGTCGCCACGCTCGCCGGGAAACTGCTTCGGACCTGTCCCGAGGTGCGGATTCTGGCCACGAGCCGGGAGGCCCTGGATATCGAAGGGGAAGCGGTGCTGCGCGTACCGCCGCTGACGATCCCCGACGCCGACGATGAGTCGTCCCTGCGCGGGTTTTCCCAGTATGACGCGGTGACGCTGTTTTTGGAACGTGCCGCCGCTGCGGTGTCCGGGTTCGAGTTGACCGAGGAAAACCGGATCACGGTAGCGCATATCTGCCGGGCACTTGATGGTCTACCCCTGCCGATTGAGTTGGCGGCCGCGCGGTTGCGGGCGATGTCCGCCGACCAAATCGCCGAACGACTGAATGACCGGTACAAACTGCTGACCCTGGGACGCCGCGGTGCGCCGAGGCGCCAACAGACGCTGTGGTTGTCGATGGACTGGAGTTACGACCTGTGCAGTTCCTCGGAACGGCAGCTGTGGGCACGCGTGTCGGTATTCGCCGGGAGCTTCGAATTGGACGCGGCGGAGGGCATTTGCGTGGGGGAGGAGGCTCCTGAGGATCTGCTCGACGTGCTCACGGCGTTGGTCGACAAGTCGATCCTGATCAGGGAGGCACCGGGCGGAGTGGTCCGTTTCCGCCTTCTCGAGACGGTACGTGACTACGGCCGACACAAAGCAGAGCAGTCCGGTGATTACGAGGCGTTGCGCTCGCGGCACCGGGATTGGTACGAGAGGTTGGCACTGACAGCGGAGGCGGAGTGGGTCAGTTCGCAGCAGTTGAAATGGATCGCACGGCTCGGGCGCGAGGAGTCGAATCTGCGTGAGGCGATGACGCTGTGCCTATCCGAGGTAGGCGATACCGACCCCGGGGCCGGGCTGCGGATCGCAGCTGCGCTGTATCCCTTCTGGCTTACCCGCGGCAAGCTCACCGAGGGACGATACTGGCTCGACCGAGCCCTCGCCTGCCATCCTCGGCAGCCAACCGCGACACGAGTCAAAGCCCTCTACTACAGCAGCGTGCTGTCCGAACTTCAGGGCGACCTCCCCGCTGCGACTGCGCTGGTCGACGAGGGGCGATCCTTGGCTGAGCAGATCGACGACCCGATGACGCATGCACTCGTCGCACAAGCGGAAGGGCTACTCGCGCTCAACAACAGCGACCTCCAGCGCGCGAGCGGGCTTCTGGAAGAAGCCCGCACCATGTACGCGACACTGAACGACGACCATCGGAAGGTTGCAGTTGAGTATCTACTGGGTATGGCATATGGACTGCGTGGGGACATTCCGCGGGCGATGGCATGTCATGACAGGGTTATCGCGATGACGGAGGATCTGGGCGAGTCGATATATCGCTCGTATTCGTTGTGGTCCATGGGTGTTGGGGTATGGCAGCAGGGAGATACGAATCGTGCCGCTCGCTTGCTTGAAGACAGCTTGCGGCTCGGCCGACTGGCGGACGACCAGATTACCGTCACCGTGTGTCTGGAATCCCTGGCGTGGCTCTGTGACGAGCGCCATGCACAGCGTGCCGCGGTGCTGATGGGCGCCGCCGAGGAATTGGGGCACACCGTAGGCAGCTCGACGGTGATGTTCCCCCACCTCCTCGTCCACCATGAAGAGAACAGGCGCCGGATTCGCCATACACTCGGTGAGCGCGCCTTTCAAGCCGCCCATCGGGAAGGGCGCGCGCTCGGAACTCACGATGCCATTGTGTATGCCCTGAACGAACAGCCCAGGGACACGACGCGGCCCGCCGGTATCGCGACGAACCTGACCAAACGTGAATGGCAGGTTGCCGACCTGGTAGCAAAGGGTTTGACCAACAGGGCGATCGCAAAGAGTCTCGTCATCTCGGACCGTACCGCCCAAGGCCACGTAGAACACATCCTGAGCAAGCTCGGATTCACCTCACGAGCACAGATCGCGGCCTGGTTCGTTGACCAGACCCAAGGCGAACAACTCTGACTCGTGAGCTCCGCGTACCCGCTCGGATCGGTCAACGGCGCACCCGATAGCGCAGGTGAAGCACCCGATTGCCTTGAAGCACCACGTCAGGATCCTCCAAGAGGTGCTGCGCGTGGACCGACCCGAAGAAACGCTTGCCGGACCCGAACACCACGGGTGCGACGTCCATGCGCACCTCGTCGACCAAACCTGCGGCAAGCACCTGGCCACCGACGTCGCCAGCGGCGACCTCGACGATGCGGTCACCCGCGAGCTCCTGCGCCTTGGCCACGGCTGCGTCGATGCCGTCGACGAAGTGAAACGGCGCCTCGGGGTCCCAGCCCTCGGGCATCGGCCGGTGCGTCACGACGATCACGTGGTCGATTCCGCCCGGAGGCTTTCCGTCCCAGCCGTCCGTCATGTCGAAGACGTGGCGGCCGACGATTGTCGCCCCGATCTGATCCCAGTACGGCCGGGTGTAGTCGTAGGACGTCTGCGACATCTTGATCTCGCCGCTCTCGTCCAACGGGACGTCACCGCTGGACAACCAATCGAACAGCGGTCCGGGCTGGTCGTCCTCGTCCGCGATGAAGCCGTCCACCGACACCGAGCTGTACATGACCACCTTGCCCATGGGGCTCTCCTCTGCTCTGGGGTGCCCCAAATGTAGCGGGTCGTGAGCGGTCGCTCCTTCGAGCAGGCCGCACGGGTGTTCTCGCGAATCCGGACGGCACGACCGCGATATCGAACACGGGCGGGCCTTCACCTCCTGCCCACAGCGGCGGGGCTCTGGTACGAGTTCGAATACGGGGCCGCCCTGCGGGTGAACCCGGAGCCGCTCAGGGAACCTCGACACGAGGTCCTCGCGACCGACGCCCGCAAGCAGGAACGCGGTGACGCGGTTTCCCACCACGACGTGCTCGACCAGGTCACGCACCGAAATCTGTGACGGTGTGGGCAGACGCCTGTCTCCTCGCGTTCAGATGGACGCCGGAACTCCGGTGCGCCCGACCTGCGCGACGGCCACATGAGCAGTCGAGCGTCCTTCGTGAAACTCTTCGAGCGTCGTTGTATTGCAGCAGAGGTAGAGGGTGTCGAGGTTCTCTCCGCCGAATGCGCACGCCACTGCCCACGTGTCGGTGACCTCGACCTTATCGGTGATCTGGCCGCCTTCGACGACCCGATAGAAGCCGCTGTCGACACCGAGGGTCAACGCGTTCCCGAACCAGAGGCCGCCGTCACTATCCAGGGCGATGCCATCGGGGTGAAACGACTCGTCGAGCTGCGCCCATACTCGGTGGTTGGTCAGACCGCCATCTTCCGCCATGTCGAACGCGCTGATGCGGTGCGGGAAGGTTTCCGCGACCAGCAGGGTGCCATCGGGGGTACGTGCGCAGCCGTTGGGGAAGATCAGATCTCCAGGTACCTGCGAGACGCTGCCGTCGGCACGGATGTGGACGAGGTTTGTCGGCTTCGGATCCTCTTCACCGAGCGCGAATCCGAAATTGCCGGCATAAGCGTCGCCCGCCGGTGAAACGTACAGGTCGTTGCCGATCCCTCCAGCCAGTGCGCTGAAGTCGGCATACTGCTCGAGCTTGCCGCCGGCGGTGATGCGATACACCGACCGCTCGTTCTGCGAGACGACAAGTGGTGTCCCGTCGGGAAGGAAACCGAGTCCGGACGGTCGTCCGGGCACTTTAATTATCGGCGTTGCGGCGCCGTCCTCAGCGAAGGTGAGCACCTGTTCGCCGAAGAAGTCGCTGGCCCAGAGTTTTCCGTCATGCCAGCGAGGTGCCTCGAGAAACTGATGCCCGGTCGAGAATGCTGTGGGTTGGTAGGTAGCCATCGCGTGAACTCCTAAGTCCGTGCGGGTTGAGGTACTGGGTGATTTTCACTCGGCTGTCAGGAATTGGGTCCCGAGCCAAGGATTCGGCACGATTGTGGTGGATCAGCTCCTTGTGGAGAGGGTGGTCGACGAAAATTCGAAATCCCTCTCGGAAATCGTCGATTTCACTGGTCTAAATGGACGGCTTAAAGGTGAATGTCACAACATGTATGAGCATGTTTACCCTCGGGTTCCGATCGGGGTGGCTGGTCAGGTGAGATCAGACAAGTTCGAACTGCTCCTGATATCCACCGGCAGCAGCCTTCTCGAGGATTTCGAGATATACCGAGAGACCGCCGGGATACATGAGCATTTCGACGGTTTTGCCGGGTACGTTTGCGCCCATGTACCATGACTTGGCCAGGGGGAACAGGGTGGCCGAGGTGAGATCAGCGATATGCGCACCCCAGTATTGTTGGGCTTCCGGCTTGGCCTCGATGCGGGTATAGCCGTTGTTCCGCATGTGCTCGACGATTTGGATCAGATGTTCGCCTTCAAGTTCGGCGCATGTCGGACCATTGCAGAATGCGTTCGGGCTCTGGGGCCCGTAGACGTACAGAAGATTCGGGAAGCCTACTGTCGCCTTGCCCAGTGCTGTCCGGCTGCCGCCGCGGAACACCTCCTCGAAGGTCTCATTGCTGGTGCCGCGAATATCGATGGCAGTCAAACCTCCGGTGACCGAGTCGAAGCCGGTGGCCAGCACGATGACATCGACTTCGTGTCGGGTTCCGTCCGCGGTGACGATGGCGTCACTGGTGACCTCCCGGATCGGATTGGCAGAGGAATCGACAAGCTCGACATCGTCACGGCACAGGCTCTCGAAGTAGTTCTGCTCCAGGGAGACACGCTTGACGCCCCACGGGTGGATCGGCTCGGTCGGTGCAAGCAGTTCCACCAGCTCCGGCCTGGTGATGCGTTGACGTGTCTTGTCCCGCCAGAACGCGTACAGGATGTCGTTGTCGTCCTTGTCGAACAGGACATTCAGGAAGCCACCCAGCCAGGGCTGTAGTCCACCGTTGGTCCAGAGTTCCTCGAGTATTTCGTTGCGACGTTCCTCGCTCAGATCCTGGAGGTTCTCTTTGAGGAAGTCATAATCGAAACCGGCCCAGGTGTTCTTGCGGTTGGCGAATCGCTCCGGGTAGGTCTTCTTCATCTCGGCATTGTCCGCCTCAGTGAGCGCTCGCTGATTCATCGGAAGCGCGGTGTTAGGGGTGCGCTGGAACACCGTCAGATGATCTGCGACTTTCGAGGCCTCCTGGATTACCTGGATGCCGCTGGCTCCGGTGCCGATGACGGCGACCCGCTTGCCCGCAAGGTCGTAGCCCTCCAGTGGCCAGCGTGCTGTGTGGAAGTAGTCGCCCCCGAACTTCTCGAGGCCAGGGAGCTTGGGGAAGAGGGGCTTGGAGCCGGCACCGAGACACATGATCACGAACCGCGCCTGGGTGGTGAATTCCTCACCGGTGCGCTCGTTGCGGGAGACCAATGTCCACTTATGGGTTTCTTCATCGAACCGGCCTGCCAGGACACGGGTCTCGTAGCGGACGTCTTTGCTCAGGTCGAGCTTCTCGTCGACGTATTCGAAGTAGCGAACCAGCTCGTCACGACCGGGGTACATCTCGCTCCAGTTCCAGTCGCGCCAGAGCTCTTCACGCGAGAACTGGTAGACCGGCGCCCAGGTATCGACGCGTGCACCTGGATAGGAATTCCAATGCCAGACGCCGCCGAGTCCGGTGCCGGCCTCGTAGATCTTGACGTTGTAGCCGAGGGTGCGCAGCCGGTCGAGCTGGTAGACGCCGGAGAAGCCGCCGCCGATGACGAGGACGTCGAGTTCCTCGAGGAGTGTGGTGTTCACGGGAGTTTCCTTTCGGAAGGGGTACGAGGGAGATGGGGGAGTGCGATCAGACAGCGTTGTCGGAGGCCAGAGCGTCTCGGATTCGGTCACGCAGGACGAACTTTTGGATCTTGCCTGTCGCCGTCCGCGGTAGTTGTTCGACGACTTCGAGCCGCTCGGGCAGCTTCTGGGTAGCCACCCGATGTTCGCGCAGGAACGACGTGAGCTCGTCCAGGGCAGGTGGATGCGCCTGGTCGCTCGGTACCACATAGGCGCAGATGCGTTCGACCATGATCGGGTCGGGCATGCCGATCACCGCGATATCGGCAATACCGGGATATTCGAAGAGCAGGTCTTCGATCTCCTTGGCGGAAATGTTCTCCCCGCCCCGGACGATGATGTCCTTACGCCGGCCGGTGATCTGGATGTACCCGTCCTCGTCGATCACCGCCAGATCACCGGTCCGAAACCAGCCATCCGAGGTGAAGGCATCCGCATTGAGTGTCGAATCGACGTATCCGGTGAACAGGTCAGGGCCGCGAACCTGCAGGTCGCCGACCGCGCCCGGAGGGACCGGAGTGTCGTGTTCATCGACAGCCCTCGCTTCTGCGGACCCGATAGGACGCCCGTCGGTGGTGGCGCGCTTGTCCAGCGGATCGCTCGCGTTTCCGCCGGACAGAGTCGGGAATTCGGTCGATCCGTAGATGCGGGTCGCGGTGCAGCCCAGCTGCTCCTCGGCCTGCCGGATCAGTTCGGGAGGTACGTCGGCGCCACCGCAACCAAACACCCGCAGGGTGATGTCGTACTCGGCGCGATGCGGGTGGTGTACCAGCCCGTGCAAGAAGGGTGTGGCACCGACGACGAACGTGCAGCGTCGGCGTTGCAGCAACTCCAGGCCGGCGCCGGGGTCCCAGATATCTTGGAACACGACATGGCTGCCGAGCATGAACGGCAACTGCAGTCCGTACAGAATGCCGGTGATGTGACCGACCGGTGAGGGCATGTACACGATGTCCTCGCCGGTCAGATCGAAGAGTTCGATGATGCTCCGGTTCTCGTAATCCAGGCTTTCGTGGGTGTGCAGAGCACCCTTCGGATCGGAGGTGGTTCCGGATGTGTACAAAAGCAATGCGATATCGGTGCTGGCGTGCGAGACGGGATTGTCGAGTGGAGTGGCGCCCGAGAGGATTTGGTCGAACTCGTTGTCGGAACCGCGAACGGTGATCACATGCTCGAGGTCGGGGAGCGTGGGCGCCAACTCGTCGAACATCCCGCGGTGGTCGAAGGTGCGGAACATGCCGGGCACAAACGCGATACGCGCTCGCGATTGCTTCAGAATGAACTGCACTTCGCGATGTCGATAGATCGGGATGATCGGGGTGGAGACCGCGCCGATCCGCAGCGCACCGTGATGTACGACGATCGCTTCGAGCCAGTTCGGCAACTGCCAGACCACCGAGTCGCCCGGCCGGATCCCACGCTCGAGTAGCACGCCGGCCAACCGGCGGATCATGGCGTCGAGTTCGGCATAACTGACCTGACGATCGCCATCGACCACAGCCAGCCGATCGGGGTGATGGTGTGCATACTCGGCCAAACCAGAATCGATCGTGCTGCGGCTCCACTCGCCGCTGGTGAGGTAGCGGTCGCGGCGCGCGGAATCGGTGTGAGTTGCGGTGATCATCGGTCGACTCCGTCGGTCAGGCGCCGCGAACCGATGAGTGCGTGGAGTTCGTGCTCGTCCCCATACCAGGTCCGCAGGGCGAGGACGCGGCGGTAGTACCAGTGTAGGTCGTATTCGGTGGTGAAGCCGATCCCGCCATGCAACTGCAAGGCGTCCTCGACCACCTGTCGTCCGGCGCCGGCGGCATAGGCCTTGGCCGTCCACGTTGCCATCTCGATGTCGAAATCAACCTCAGCAGAGGAAATATCGGAAACCGTTGCCTCACAGAGCGCCTCCATCGAGATGGCCGCCTGTGCCATCGACGCCGCAATGTGTTTCACGGCTTGGAAGGATCCGACGGGCTTGCCGAATTGCTGGCGCTGCGCGACGTACTCGACAGTTTTCTCGAGCATACGGCGGGCGATACCACTGATTTCGCACGCGGTGAGAAGCCGGAACCATGCCCGGATCTGTCGTAGGAGTGTGGCCGCTTCGGTTCCGGTGGCGAGGATCTCGGCGTCGGTGACAGTTCGCGATGCGATCTCCAGGCGCACGTATTGCGATGTGGGATCGGAACTGGTGATCGGCGTGAGTGCCAGCGCCGGGTCACTGCCCGGTAGGAGCAGCAGCGCCGGTCCGTCCGGGCCGTCGACTGCCAGTACCAGCGAGTCGGCCTCGGCGCCGAAGCGTACGAGTTCGATCGTTCCCTGGATCTGCCCCGATTCCATGTGCACGGAACCGATCGAGGATGCCCAGTCGAGGGTGACGGCAGGGTCGGCGAAGGCGACGAGCGAACCGTCGGGAATGTCGAGGTACGCCGGCAGGATCAGTTGCTCGACCAGGGGGCCGGGTATGAGCCGATCACCGACCAAGACGATCAGACCGGCGACCGCGGTCAGGTCGATTCCTAGACCACCGCGGTTTTCGGGGCGGGTCAGCTCGGACCAGCCGAGGTCGTCGAGTTCGGCCATCAGCTCCGGGTCCCAGCCGCCGCTGAGCAGGGCATGGTGGTAGTCGGATGTGACACGGCGGTCAAAGAATTCGCGGATCGGGGTGACGAGGTCCACGTCAGCTGCGGTGAGACTCATCATCAGCTCCTGGGTAGGCCGAGCAGTCGCTCGGCAACAATGTTGCGTTGGATCTGTGATGTACCGCCGTAGATCGATGCGGCACGCGAGAAGTAGTGATCGTGAATCAACTGCGCGGCGTTCAGCCCGAGAGGTTGTGATTCGGCGTCGAGGCGGAACGGTCCGAGGAGATCGGCGAGGGCGCGGCCGACCACCTGCTCTGCGTCGTTGAGGACGAGCTTGTCGATCGAGTCGAGCGGATGTGGTCCCTCTTCGTCGATCAGGCGTTGCACAGTTCGGCGGATCTGAGCGTCCAACACCCGCAGCGCCACGTGTGACTCTCCGATGGCGGTGCTGATCCGACTATTGGTCGCCGATTCCGGGGAGGTGCCTCGTAGTCCGTCGATCGTCTTCTCGACACCCCAGCCGATCTCCACCTGTCGGCGCATTGCATAGTTGCCACGTTCCTGAGACAGGGTGTCGAGGGCAATTCGCCAGCCGTCGTTTTCCTTGCCGACCAGGTTGCCGACCGGGACTTCGACGTTGTCGAAGAAGACCTCACAGAATTCGGCATCGCCTGTCATCTGGACGAGTGGACGGACGGTGATTCCGGGGGAACTCATGTCGACGATGAGGTAGGAGATGCCGGCGTGCTTGGGTTCGGCGTCGGGGTCGGTGCGGCACAGCAATGCGCACCAACTGGCCTGATTGCCCCAACTGGTCCAGACCTTCTGTCCGTTGACGACGTACTTGTCCCCGTCGCGAAGAGCGCGGGTCCGCAGTGATGCGAGGTCGGAGCCGGCAGAGGGTTCGGAGAACCCCTGACACCAGATGTCTTCGCCCGCGAGCAGAGGTGGCAGAAGACGGGTGCGCTGTTCGGGCGAACCGTACCGGTGGATCGAGGGGCCGACCACATCGAGGCCGATCAATCCGATCGGGGCGGGTGCATGAGCGCGCGCCAGCTCCTCGGAGAAGACTTGCTGGTGCCGCGCGGTGAGGCCACGTCCGCCGGCTTCACGTGACCATCCCAGCCCCATCCATCCGGCATCGAATAGTGTGCGCTGCCATCGACGAAGGACGTTGAACCGTTCCTCCAGCTCCAACGGCACGGTGGGGATCTCCGTTTCGGCAAGCCACCTCCGAGCCTCGCGCCGCAGTTCGGCGATCTCGGTGATCTGCTCGACCGGCACAGGTGAAACAGCATTCATCTCATGCTCCCGTGTAGGCCGGTGCGCGATGCTCGAAGAACGCTGCTACGGCCTCTTTGGCGTCTGAGTAAGCGGACAACTCGCCGGAAAGACCCTGCTCGAACTCGTATCCGCCCTTGAGGTCCTGGTATTCGATCGCATTGAGGCTGCGCTTGGCGAACCGCAACGTGACCGGCGAGTGCCGGACCATCTTGGCCGCCACGTCGTAGGCTACGTCGAGGAGCTGATCGGGCTCGACGACTTTCAAGACGCCGCCCTGCTGCGCGAGTTCCTCGGCAGACAGCGGTTCGCCGGTGAGGTGCAGATAGCGGACCAACTGCTGTGGTACCAGGCGTGAGGCATGTTTGGCGCCGCCCATCACACCGACGTTGACCTCGGGAAGCGTGAAGGTGGCGCCCTTGGCTGCCACGACCAGATCACACGACGCTGCCAGGGCCAATCCGGTGCCCACGGCCACTCCGTGGACAGCTGCGATCACCGGCAACGGGCAATCGTAGATCGACCAGAACGCTTCACGGACCGCAAGCATGCGCTCACCGGCGTTTTCCGGCGTCATCGTCTGGAATTCGGTGAGATCGTTGCCGCCGCAGAAGTGCTTGCCGGCGCCGGTCAAGACGATCGCCCGAGCCTCGGGGAGGTACTCCTCCGTGTGGGTGAAGAACCACTTGATCTCTGCGTACATCTCGCGGGTGACCGCGTTGACCGGCGGGCGGGTAAGCCAGACCGTGCCTACCTTCTGATCGGTCTTCCATTGCAAAAATTGCAGATCCTTCATCAAAGTTCCTTTGTTCGAACGGGCGTAAGCAGAAGCTGTGACCGGCCGGGTGGGGATGGTCGCCTCCATGAGGCGACATGTCCTTGATCCCTAGTGGTTTGCTTCACAACCTGATGTGCTTCTACTCACATTAGTAGGCCCCTCTCCGTAGATATGTCAATAGCTCGTATCTGAAGATGTGGAACTGATCGGGGCCAGGAAGTTCAGAGGATGCATCATTGAACTTTCGTTCATCGCAAGCGGATGACCTGGTTGAGCCCGTAAAAGCGGAGCAGGGAGGGCTGACTCCCCGCGAGTGAACGAGGCAGCGCGAGGTGTGCCTAGCTGCGTGTTAAGCCGACAATGTCATGCGGACTTATCTTCTGTTGAATCGAGCAGGTAGCATCAAATCAACGACGTTTGTCCATGGCTCTTATCGTAAAATGTGCGTACTGTACGGACTGCGGCCGTAATGGAGACCTCACCTACGCTCGGGCGCAGTGCGCCTGCGCCGCCCCGCATGGGAAGGAGGCATTGTGTCCGATCGGCTCTCGAACGGCGGCAGTGCGGGATACTGCGGTGGACCGTCCGCCGCGGGTATATCGTCGGAAGGCTGTCTTGATGGCTGTGCCGCCAGTCCGGACACCGTGTGCATCCCATAGGGGCCTCGAGGAGGAAAAGGGTGTCGTGACCGCATCGCAAACTGTGAAGGCGTCCACTGCCTCGCGCCGGCGACCTCGTGACCGGCGTGCGCAGATACTCCACAACGCCAGTGAATTGTTCACGAAATACGGGTTTCACGCCGTGCGGATGGAAGACATCGCTGAGGCAACCGACGTCACCGCACGGGCGATCTACCGGCACTTCGCCAACAAGCAGGATCTACTGTCGCAGGTGGTCCTCGAAGACCAGGACCGACTGCTCATGGCAGCCCAATCCGCCGAGAGTTCCGAATCCGACGTCTGCAGCTTGGAGCAGTTGTTGACGTGGATGGTCGAGGCATCACTGGAGAGCCTACGACTCGGCCCCCTATGGCAGCGAGAAGCACGGCACCTCACCGCCGATGACTTCGAGCGAGTGCGCGAGGGTACTCGTCGCATCGGAGGCGCGGTGCGAAGGGCCATTGAAAAAGCCGATCCCTCCAAGAGTAGATTCGGTGCCGACGTACGCGCGTGGATGGCAGTGAGCATCATTACCAGCCCAGGGCACTACGACCGTTCGCTGTCACAGCGTCGCCTCTCCCCACTGCTGGTGTCTGCTGCGTTGGCAGCCATCAATACCCCTGAATGCGCGTCAGCGTCACCCGAGTCGCGCGATGCGCCTGCGGCGGAGGCTCCAGTCGCAAATGAACGGCCAGGTACATCACGTCGCGAACAGATCATCGCAGCAGCTGCGCGCGCGTTCCGGGAGCGCGGTTTCGGTGGAGTCAGCCTCGACGAGTTCGGCATCGCAGGCCCTGCCGTCTACAGGTACTTCGACAGCAAGGCAGACATCCTCTCCGCCTTGATCATTCGAGTACAGGAATGGATGGCCCTGGAGAGCTCCAGGGCCATGCATCACAGCGCCTCGGATGAACAGGTCATCGAAGGCCTCGTGAGAGGTTATGTGCGTATCGCAACCGAAGCAACGGATCTGCTCGCCGTTTCGGTTACCGAAGCCCTCAACCTCCCCGCTAGTGCTGCCGAGCGTAATCGGCGAGTCCGCCAGGACGACCTCGCCGAATGGGTCAAATGGCTACGAATCTCGCGTTCAGAAGTCACCGAGGCCGACGCACTCGCGCTGGTGAATGCGGTTCGCACGGCACTCAACGATCTTGTCCGTATTCCGCACCTTTCACGACACGCAGAGTTCCCCGACGAGCTTGTTGCGTGCTCGCTGAATGCTCTTCTGAATACCCCGATGCCATCGGCACGATCGGGTCGGCGGCGTGATGAATAACCATGGTTGGTTAGAGAGCGGTGCCCGAGAGTCCGCTGCCCAAGGCCCCGAAGACGACTCATGCCGTCGGCGAGCTGAGTATCCGCATACTGTGCCGACACGGATTGCGAGCCGAGTCGGTCGATGGCGAACCACGGGCACCGACGTGGGCAAGTGCCGATCCGATGTCAGTGTGTCCAGCAGCTCGTCCGTGGTAAGGCCTTTGCCGCACACGTGCTCCGCGGCGCCGAGTTCGAAGCTTCCCGCGACCGCCACTCGCCCCCACGCCAGTTGTTCACGGGTGGTCCACAGTTCGATGCTCCAGTCGATGCATAGCCGCAGCGTCTGTTGCCGTGTCGGCGCACCTGGGGCTGCCGCGGGTCAGCAGGGTGTAGCGGTCGGTCAGCCGCTCGAGAATCTGCTCGGGAGACATCGCCCGCAACCGAGCGGCCGCCAGCTCGATTGGTAACGGCAACCCGTCGAGCCGGTGACAGATGCCCGCCACCGCCACCGCATTCTTTTCGGTCACGTGTCCGGCAACCGCGGACCAGGTGGTCGATTGGCCCGGAACCGGGCTTGTCGGGGACTGACAGCCCGTAACCAGCTAACCTGCGCAGATGAGGTTCTTGGTCGGCTGCTCCTACGTCAGTGTGTTGTGCGCCTTACTGATCGGAGTGTGGGTGCTTCCCCAGCTGTTGACGAAGGGATATATCGATGTCGGCGGTTCCCCGGCCTTCGAGCCGTTGTTCATCTATCCAGGGGTTGTCGGGTTTGTCGTCTGCATCATGGCTGCTGCGACATCGTTGGTCCTGTTTGGACGCCGCCGACTTACATCGGTCGGTCAACGCCTCATCGCGGCTGGCCAGGTGTTTACAGTCGCGTTGTTCGCCGCATGTATTGCGTCGCTGCGGCTGCCGTCGGCGACTGGATGGGAGCTACTCGCACTGCCCGGGGCATTGCTGATCGGTCAGACCGCGGTGGGGGCCGGCTTGGTGTTTTCGAGATCGCTGAGGGGCACCTGATGAACGGGCTGCTGTGAGCGCTTGCTTGCCGCGACTGGCCTGACCGGTTGCGATCCGTTGCGGAGCCACCTGTCGGTCGGAGTGCGGTGTGGTACATGACCGCGTAGAACGCCACGAGCCGCCGCATGCGCTTGCGATGCGGGAACGGAACTGACGTACGACACGGTGGTGAGCAACTGTGCCGCCCCTGGGCCCGCGCTTCGCGGTGGACAACGGCTTCGGCGAGCCGCACGTCGACGGGTGCGGCGCAGCCGCAACACGCACTTGCCCTTCGCAGATAGGCGATCCCGCCGTGAGCACCCGGAAACCGGGAGATCGTTGGACGTGCCATGACCTCACAGTATGAAGCGAGGGTGCTAGCGTCGGCTTCCTTACTCGGGAACCAGGAGCGCTCCGCCATGAAGTACACCGTCTCGATCGAGATCGCCCTGCCTCTGGAGACAGTGGTACAGCTGCTCGCCGACTCGGCACATCTGCCGAAGTGGCTGCGGGGTCTGGTGCTGCACGAGCCGCTGAGTGGGGTGCACGGGCAGGTCGGTACCAGATCGCGAGTCGTGATGCAGATGGGGAAGCACAAGTTCGAGGGCACCGAGACCATCACGCGTCGGGAACCGGCAGACCTGCCCGGGATCCCGAAAGGGAGCGTCGTTCACTTCGACCGCGAGATCGTCGGCGAGGGCATGTGGAGTGCGGTGCGCGACCGGTTGACCGAAGCGGGTCCGGAGATGACGCTCTGGGTGAGCGAGAGCGAATACCGGTTCAGCGGCTTGCTGATGCGCCTGGTGGGGCTGCTGATGCCCGGCTCCTTCCGCAAGCAGTCGCTACAGCACATGCAGGACTTCAAGGCGTTCGCCGAGCAGGGAAAGGACGTCCGCGAAGCGAAGGACTGATCTACGAGCAGCTCTCGTCTCCCGAAGAGTAGAGCAGCCGGACGTGACCTCATGAGGCACCGCAAGGGGTCCGGTTTCGGAAACCGCTCGGAAGCTCGGGGTTCCGATTCGGGCGATCGGGCTGGGTGAGCGCGGTGTGGACGAGTTGCGGGTCGCCGCGGCCTAGCTGGTACTTTGTGTGCAGTGCTTACCATAACTCGTCTGTGACCCAGACCCTTAGCGTTGATTGTGTGCCGCGCCTTCGTGCGGTGGTGATTCCGTGTGCCTCGAGAGGGAACCCGTTGGCGGGTTCCCTCCTCCTGTCCTGCATTGGAATCGCCACTTGGAGCTCACTTGATCATTTCATCGACAACCATGTCCATGCCGCGTCGGCAGCGCCCGTTCGTCCTCCGCCGTGCTGAGCTGGAGATTCTGCGATGACCGCCGGTCCTGCGCCTCAGCGCCGTCAGAATCTGCGCGCCGACTGCGGAAGCTGTTTCGCCTTGTGCTGCACTGCGTTCGGGTTCTCGCGATCGGTCGATTTCGCCGAGGACAAGCCAGCCGGCACGCCATGCCGGCACCTCGGTTCGGAGTTCTCCTGCACCGTCCACGCGGGACTCCGCTCACGGGGGTTCCGCGGCTGTACAGTTTTCGACTGTTTCGGCGCCGGCCAGGCCGTATCCCAGCGATTGTTCTCCGGGATCAGCTGGCGGGAGCGTCCGGATTTGCAGCAACGCATGTTTGCCGCCTTCAAGGTCATGAAGCAACTGCACGAGATGCTGTGGTACCTGCTCGAGGCGCAGGCGCGTACCTATGACCCGGACGCTGCACATGAAGCTCGCGACCTCGCCTCAGTCATCACCGCACTGACTCGTGGCGGCCTGCCCGAACTACTCACGGTCGATATGGATGCTCTGCATTCCGATGTCAGAGCAGTCCTCGTCGACACCAGTGAGGAAGTTCGCGCTTCCTACTTCGCCGAAAGTGGACACCTGGACAAGGTCCTCGCTCCCGGGGCGGACCTTGTCGGTAAGAATTTGCGCGCACGCAGATTGTGCGGCGCGGACCTACGCGGAGCCTGTCTGATTGCCGCAGACCTGAGGGAGAGCGACCTCACCGCGGTTGATCTGCTCGGCGCGGATCTCCGTGATGCCAGGTTGGAGGGCGCCGATTTGTCGGCCGCGTTGTACGTCACCCAACCTCAAATCAACGCCGCCCGAGGTAGCGGCGAAACGCGTTTGCCTGCCGGTATTTCTGCTCCCGCACACTGGCACAGTCAGTAGCCGGTCGGCCGACCACATCGTTCCGTCACAGACTATTCCGCCGGATAGAGGGATGTCGACCGTCGGCGTGCTTGCTACGGACACCGGGCACTTGACCGATCTGGCCGCCGGTGTGGCTCACGGCATGGCCATCCCTCTATCCGGCCTGTTCGACGCAACGAAGCTCGGCGGCCTTCGGCAAACCCTCGTGACGCGGTGTTCGACGAGCTTCCTGCACCGTGATGCACTCACACATCTGTCGACACGGATTCGGACCACGCGGGGCGCACTGCAGAACCCTGGTCGGCACGAGCTACCGGTGGACGATCGTGGCACCGAGACGAATACTGCCGGTAAGAAACTCGGCGACTCGGTCGATCTCGGTAAGCGAGCAGCTCACCAGTATTTTCACTTCTACGTCGCGTTTCATCGCGTCAACGGTGAGCGCGACCGCGGTGATGCCGGTGGTCGAGTCCGTACCACGGAAAATATCGACGCCCGCGCCATCGGCTGCTGTGGTGCCGATCAGGTAGCCATAGTCCAGTGGGTAGGTGACGGCAGGATACCTCGGGTGAGCAGTGCCTTTCGGTCGATCTATCCGCACCTCGGCCGAGGAGACGAGACTGTCGAGGGCATCGAAGAATGACATCTGCATCAACACAGTCTGCGGCATCTATGAGGCTCTGATCCGTCCGGTGGGGAATCGTTGACCGGTCGTCAATCCTTCAGAACGCTGGCAACTCCGATGTGTGGGTCTCGGTGACATGTCCGGCTAGCTGGCCGAACGTTGACGTAGGTCGAGTGGCCGCGAGCACTTACCGTGCAAACGAGGAGACGATTCCCGATGTCACCTTCCCCTATCTGGTACTGGCTCGGCGACCATTACTGGTACACGGTGTATCCGTTGATAACGCTGTTCGGCCCGATCTTCAGCTGATCGCGATGGTGGACTCCGCGACGACGTCTACTTCTGGTGCCGTTCCTGTGAGGTCGCGGTCCGGGACGTGCAAAACGACATGAGTGTCGTCGTCGCGTCCCGCAAGCCTGACGAGTGCCCTGGACCGCCCGCGCCGCCGCACTGGTAGGCAATTATCTGAGGACTAGCGGCAGTGTCGCGGTGAGCTCGCCCAGTTCGGCCTTCTCCGCGTCGGTCGGGGCCCGCCGTCCGGTGCCGACCAGCAGCGCGTCCCTGTCGCAGAACGACGTGGGGAAGGTGGTGCCGGCGATCTTCTCCGACATATGGCGGGACTGGGCAAGTCCCTCGATGGGCGGCTGCGCAGCGTCCGGGAGGTGTGCGATGAGGTCGAGGTGAAACTGCAGCAGCCGCGGCTCCTGGTATGCGGCGGCGAGCCGGACGATCAAGGAGTCGAGTGGGTCGTCGCCGCTTGGCGGTGTTTGGGCGAGGTCCCAGTAGGTCACCGCGTTGCGGGTTGGTTCCGAGCCGGTGGGAGTCGCGAGGGTGATCAAGACGTCCTGAGCGTCAATGATCAGGTGGCACACCAAGTCCCGCCGAGCCAGCCGGTGCAGATCGGCAGTGGATATCTGCTCGGTCGCCGCGCCAGCTGACGATCGCCCAGTTGGATGCCAGGGCGGCGTTATCACGTCAGATGTCGCTTGCTTTCATACCCGAGTGAGGCTGCGGGCGAAAACAGACGTTCCCTCCCTTCGATGTGTGATGTGTGGGTGAACGCCCGCCTCGTCCGGCGGGCGTTCACGTTGGGTCAGTTCAGGGTGGCGGTGTCGATGACGAACCGGTATCGGACGTCTGACGCGAGGACGCGCTCGTATGCCTGGTTGATCCGGTCGGCGGGGATCACTTCGATTTCGGATCCGATGCCGTGGTCGGCGCAGAAGTCGAGCATCTCCTGGGTCAGGGCGATGCCGCCGATCATCGACCCGGCGAAGTTGCGGCGGCCGCCGATCAGCGACATCACGTTCAGGCTGAGCGGCTCGGCTGGAGCACCGACATTGACCAGGGAACCGTCGACGGCGAGGAGTCCGAGGTAGGCGTTGAGGTCGATTGCGGCGCTGACCGTGTTGATGATGAGGTCGAACCGGCCGGCGAGCTGCTCGAAGGTTCTGGGGTCGGAGGTGGCGTAGTACGCGTCTGCGCCGAGGCGGAGTCCGTCCTCCTGCTTCTTCAGCGACTGGGACAGCACGGTGACCTCGGCGCCGAGGGCGTGGGCGATCTTGACGGCCATGTGCCCGAGCCCGCCGAGGCCGACGATGGCAACCTTCTTGCCGGGACCGGCGCCCCAGCGGCGCAGCGGGGCGTAGGTGGTGATCCCGGCGCACATTAGGGGAGCCGCCGCAGCCGGGTCCAAGCTTTTCGGGACGGACAGGACGTAGTCGGCATCGACGACGACGTGGGTGGAGTAGCCGCCCTGGGTGGTGGTGCCGTCACGGTCTACGCCGGCGTAGGTGGGGACCATGCCGTCGGTGCAGTATTGCTCGTCGCCGTTGCGGCAGTTGATGCACTGGCCGCAGGAGTTGACCAGGCAGCCGACGCCGACGCGGTCACCGACCTTGTGACGTGTGACGTCGGCGCCGACCTCGGCGACGATGCCGACGATTTCGTGGCCGGGCACAACCGGGAAGGGTTGCGAACCCCAGTCGCCGTTGACGGTGTGGATGTCGGAGTGACAGATGCCGGCGTACTGAATCTCGATAAGGACGTCGTGGGAGCCGACGTCGCGGCGCTCGATGGTCGTGGGAACCAGCGGCTGGCCCGCGGCGGGAGCGGCGTACGCGTGGACACGCATGGCAAATCTTCCTTCTTCTCTGGGGGTCACTTCGGTGGTGAGTAGGGCAGGACCGCGTGACCGGTGGCGCATCCGTCTACGGGCAAGCACCGGGCGTGTACGGGCGAGCACCGGGCGTGCGGGGTGTGGGCTATCGCTTCTTGGTGTTCTTGAGCTCGTCAGCCAGTGCGCTCGCCTCGGCCGCGAGGAGCGTGGCACGGGCCTCGTCGCCCGCGTCGATCGTGCGCCAGTAGTCGATCTTCAGTTCGACGTAGCGTTGGCGGAGTGCCATCTGCCGGGCCTCGAGTGCGAGTTGCTGCCGGCGTTGGGTCAGCAATTCGATCTGCGCGGGGGCGGCCCCGGCCCCGAGTTGTGCGTTGGCGACGTACTCTTTCATGTCGCTGACCGACATCCCGGTTGCCGCCAGGCACGCGATTGCCAACAGCTGTCCCAAGTCGTTCTCGTCGTAGACCCTGTGTCTACTGCTCTCCCCGCGGCTGATCGGCGCGATCACACCGACCGACTCGTAGTAACGCAGCGTGCTGGCCGGAAGTCCGGTCAGTGCGGCCGCGTCCTTGATCGTGTAGTCGCGTGGGGTGGTTCGTGCACTCACGACATAAACGCTAAGAACTTCAAGTACTTGAAGTCAAAGGTTGAGTGGGTCACACCCGAGGGCCTCGTCAAGTTCTGCCGATGTGTCGGTTGAATCGGAGGCTGATTGGTCGCGGGCCGATTCCGAGTTCGGGCTGAGCAACTCCGGTCGCTGCACCAGCAACTGTCGCAGCCGACCGTCGTTTCGTACCCCGCGACCACCACCATCAACGAGGCGGTGCCCACCGCTTCGGACTCCGAGAGCCAGTCGGCTCGTCGGCGGCGGCGAGCTCGCTGAACAAGTCATCGGCCGGGCACTCGGCCTTGGCGGCCAGCAGCGAGTCCGCATCACCGCGGGCGATATCTGCTGTCCGATAGCTGCCGGACAGATCGGGCATGCCCGAGGTTCATGCATACCGCCTTGACGGTTCGGGGGCGAGGCAACCGAATCGCCTATGCGGCAGACATTCTCGCCTGACCAAAGTTGCGGAGTTGATCTCAGCGGAGCCGCAGCAGCGCGGCGCCCACACTTTGAGCGCCGACTTGCGACGGTCGTTGGAGTGGTCTGCACCGGCCGTCCCCGTTGGCACGCGTCGCGTTCGAGCAATTTCTGGGGGGAATGCGTCCGCAACCGGACGAGAAGGAAGGAGACGAACTCTCTTCCACTTTCAATGTATAGCGCACCCGGGGTCTTGCGGCAAGGCCCGGGTTGTGCCGCAAACTTACCGGCCTGAGCCGGAACCGGCGGAATTGGGGGACATGAATGCGTGTGTTGTTGTCGACGTATGGGTCGCGCGGTGATGTCGAACCGTTGGTGGGACTCGTGGTGCAGTTGCAGGACCTCGGCACGGAGGTGCGGGTGTGCGCGCCGCCGGACGAGGACTTCGCGCAGCGCCTGGCTGGTGTCGGCGTATCGATGGTGCCCGTCGGGCAGTCGGCACGTGCGCTGACGACCGCGGCACCGTCTTCGGCGGACCTGCCCCGGCGCGCGGCCGAGTTGATCGCCGCTCAGTTCGAGGCGGTCACTGCTGCGGCCGAGGGATGTGACGGGTTGGTCGCGACCGGTGTGATGCCTGCGGCGGCCGGTGCGTTGTCGGTGGCCGAGAAACTGGGCATTCCGTCCGTGTCCGTGACCTTTCAGCAGCTCACCTTGCCGTCACCGCATCGCCCGCCGCTGGCGTATCCGGGCCGGTCATTCCCGCCGGATGTGACGGACAACCGGACACTCTGGGAGCTGGACGCTCAGAGCATCGATGCGCTTTTCGGTGAGGCGCTCGACACCAACCGGGCGTCGATCGGCCTGCCCCCGGTAAGCCACCTTCGCGACTACGTTTTCGGCGACCGGCCGTGGCTCGCGACGGACCCGATTCTGGACCCGTGGCGAGGGACGTCAGACCTCGATGTCGTCCAGACCGGCGCGTGGATCCCGCCCGACGACCGCCCACTTCCTGCCGACTTGGTGGCATTTCTGGACGCTGGCACACCGCCGGTGTATGTGGGCTTCGGCAGCATGCCCATGGGAGCGGCGAAGGACGCCGCCAGGGTGGCCATCGAGGCGATCCGCGCGCAGGGGCGCCGCGCACTTGTCGGGCGGGGTTGGGCGGACCTCGCCCTGATCGACGACCTCGCCGACTGCTTCGCCGTCGGCGAGGTCAATCAGCAGGCACTGTTCACCCGGGTAGCCGCCGTCGTGCACCACGGCGGCGCGGGAACGACGACGACGGCCACGCGGGCAGGCGCGCCACAGGTGGTGGTACCGCAGGTGGTGGACCAACCGTACTGGGCCGGACGAGTGGCCGCTATGGGTATCGGCGCAGCGCACGACGGTCCGATTCCGACCTTCGAGTCGCTGTCGGCAGCACTCACGGCGGCGCTGACTCCTCAAACCAGAGCACGGGCGGCCGCCGTGGCGGGCACGATCCGCACGGACGGGGCAGCGGTCGCCGCGACGCTGCTGCTCGGCACGATTGAACGACCAACGGATCGGAGCTGATGACTGTGAACCCCTTGACTACCACGGCATTCGCTCTTCCCGACCACCTGACGGCCAAGGCCGACCCGGCGCTGATCGCCGGGGATGAGCGGCACTTCGCCGCGATCGCAGAAAGCCTCGAACAGTCCATCGCCGACCTGTCCCGCCGCATCGATGCCGAACGCAAAGCGCCCCGCCGTCTGGGCCAGGAGGCGATGGAGCGGGACATGATGGTTCACGAGCTGAACGCTCAGCTGCGCGCCTTGCGCCGCTTCGGCTTGGACCTGTGCCTCGGACACATCGTCAGCGCCGACAACCCCGAGCCCGTGTATGTCGGACGCCTCGGCCTCATGGACAGTGCGGGCAATCAGCTGCTGGTCGACTGGCGTTCGCCCGCGGCCGAGCCGTTTCTCGGGGCCACCCACGCCAACCCGCTGGGCCTGACCCGCCGTCGCAGGTATCGCTGGACCCGCGGGCGGATCAGCGATTACTGGGACGAGGTGTTTACGCCTGACGGGTTCGAAGGGAACGCGGCGCTCGACGACCAGTCCGCGTTCATCGCCAGCTTGGGCAGCAACCGGACTGCCCGAATGCGAGACGTGCTCGGCACCATCCAGGCCGACCAGGACGCCATTATCCGTGCGGGAGCGAGCGGCGCCCTCGTCGTCGACGGTGGTCCGGGTACAGGTAAGACCGTCGTCGCGCTGCACCGCGCCGCGTACCTGCTCTACTCCGACCCCCGACTCCGTCACGGGGTGTTGTTCGTCGGACCACACGAGCCCTACCTGGCCTACGTCGCCGACGTCCTGCCCAGCCTCGGCGAAGAGGGCGTCCAGCTGTGCACCCTGCGCGACCTCGTCACCGAGGGCGCCGCCGCCCGGGTCGAGCAGGATCCGGAGGTGACGCGCCTGAAGTCGTCCGCGGATCTGGTGAAGGCGATCGGTGCGGCCGTCGAGTTCTACGAGGAGCCGCCCACCGAGGGCATGACGGTCGCGACCGACTGGACCGACCTCTGGCTGAGCGCCGACGACTGGGTCGAGGCATTCGCAGCGCCGGAACCCGGCACTCCGCACAACGAGGCGCGGGACCAGATCTGGGAGCTGCTGCTCACGATCCTGATCGACAAGTACGACGGTGACGTTCCGGCCGCCCAACTCCGGAAGTTGTTGCAGCAGAACGACGAACTGCGCGCAACCCTCGACAACGCATGGACCCTGATCGAAGCCGCCGACCTCGTCGCAGACCTGTGGTCGGTCCCCGCCTACCTGCGCAAGTGCGCACCCTGGCTCAGCGACGACGAAATTCGGAAACTGCAACGCGCGGACGCCCAGGACTGGACGGTGTCCGACCTGCCACTGCTGGATGCGGCACGGCAGCGACTCGGGGACCCGGAGGCGTCACGACGCCGACGTCGGTGCAACGCCGCCGTCGCTGCCGAACGCGCGCGCATGAGTGACGTCGTCGACGACCTGATCGCGGCCGACGACTCGGAAATGCTCGTGATGTCGATGCTGCGTGGCCAGGACCTGCAGCAGTCCCTGGTCGACGGGACCGCTCTGCCGAGCTCCGACCCGGATTTGCTCGCCGGACCGTTCGCGCACATCGTGGTGGACGAGGCTCAGGAACTGACGGATGCGGAGTGGCAGATGTTGTTGCTGCGCTGCCCGTCCCGCAGCTTCACCATCGTCGGGGACCGGGCGCAGGGCCGGCACGGGTTCACCGAGTCGTGGCACGAACGGCTCGGGCGGATCGGGTTCGATCGGATCGACCTCGCCGCACTGAGCATCAACTACCGGACCCCGGAAGAGATCATGACGGAAGCCGAACCGGTCATCCGTACCTTCCTCCCGGACGCCAACGTGCCGACCTCCATCCGCAGCAGCGGCAACCCCGTCGTACACCGATCCACGTCGGAGCTGGGCTCGATCCTCGACACCTGGCTCGAATCGAACTCCGACGGGATCGCATGCGTCATAGGCGATCCCGATTTCCAGTCGACGTCGCGTATCCGGTCGCTGACACCGGAGCTGTCGAAGGGGCTCGAGTTCGACCTCGTCATTCTGGTCGACCCGGCGTCGTTCGGTGAGGGGATCGAAGGAGCCGTCGACCGCTACGTCGCCATGACGCGGGCAACCCGGCAACTCGTCATCCTCACGAGTTCCTGACGCCGGCCGACCACAGGCTGGGGAGCTGCCCCCTAGGACTACATCAGTTCGCCGCCCGTCGCCTGCAACTCCAGGTAGTCGCGCACCAACAGGGGTGAACAGGGTGTGGACACGTCAGCCCAGGGAGAGTGGTCGGGTAGTTGCAGTGGCAGCGTTTCGGGTAGCGCTTCGCGACACCGGATGCCGGCCCGCAGTGGCGGCGTCAACGAGTTCCACCACGTGTCGAGGGCGCATCTGCAGTGGGAGAGGTAGTCCGAGAGTGGTCCCTGCAGAAGCGCGATCTGCGGTACCGAATCAGCTTTGCCACTGATGGCTGCGACGCACGAGTTTCCGCACACGGTCATCACCTGACCGATGAACTGTGGCGGCATTATGCCTTCCGGATTTCGCAGCAGGGCGAGGCGTGCGCCGGCGGAAAGGGCTTCATACGCCGCTTCGGGGTCGATTGCCTCGTCACCCATGCCACGACGGTACTCGGATGTGGTCGTCTCCTACCAGGAACCGCGCTAGTTCGTTTTTCCGGTCCGGTGAAGGATCGCCGAGCGGTCGGCGATCCTTCACCGGACATTTGGTCGGCCTGTCAGCTCGTCATACTGGCGAACATGCCGGGTTCGTAGGACCCGGCCGGATTACGCACGATCACGTTGATCCGGTTGGCGGCATTGATCAGGGCCACCAGGGACACCAGCGCGGCGATCTGGTCGTCGTCGTAGTACTTGCGCACCTGCGACCAGGTCTCGTCGGACACGCCGTGGTGGGCGTCGGCGAGCCGGGTGCCCTCTTCTGCGAGTGCCAGCGCGGCCCGCTCCGCCTCGGTGAACACGGTGGCCTCGCGCCAGGCGGCGACCAGATTCAGCCGGATCGGGGTCTCGCCGGCGGCCGCGGCATCCTTGGTGTGCATGTCGGTGCAGAAGCCACAGCCGTTGATCTGGCTGGCCCGGATCTCGACCAGGTGCTGGGTGGCCTTCGGCAGCGGCGATTGGTCGATCACCAGGGCCGCGTTCGCGAACCGCTTAGCGAATTTCATGGCAATCTCATTGTCGAACAGGTCGAATCGGGCATCCATGACTTCGTCCTCACTCGTGGTGGCGTGCTGATCTGTACGAACATGAGATGCCGGGCACCCGACTGTTGTGACACATGTTTCGGATGTCACAAAACGGCGGCGTCCGGTGTCTGGTGTCTGACACAGAACGACAGAGAAGAGGAGCCACCCATGGCCGGCACGTCGCAGACCACGCCCGCAGATCGTGGCGGGAGCCAGGATGATCATTCGGATCCCGCTACCGAAGCGTTCGTCGCCCACCGCAACCTGCTGTTCACTGTTGCCTACGAGATGCTCGGCTCAGCCACCGACGCGGAAGACGTCCTCCAGGAAACCTGGCTGCGCTGGGCAGGCGTCGATCTCGACACCGTCCGCAATCAGCGTGCGTATCTCGTCCGGATCACCACCCGTCAGGCCCTCGTCCGGCTGCGGACGCTCAGTCGGCGCAGGGAGGCGTACGTCGGCCAGTGGTTGCCCGAGCCGCTGCTGACCGCACCCGATGTAGCCGAGGACGTCGAGTTGGCCGACAGCGTGTCCATGGCGATGCTGCTGGTGCTAGAGACGCTCGCGCCGACCGAGCGGGCGGTGTTCGTGCTGCGTGAGGTGTTCGATCTCGAGTACGGCGAGATCGCGGAGGCCGTCGGCAAGAGCCCGGACGCTGTCCGTCAGATCGCGCACCGGGCGCGGGGACATGTCGCGGCGCGCCGACCGCGCGGCGTCGTGTCCCCGGCCGAATCCCGAGACGCACTCGCGGCGTTCCAGCGGGCACTCGAGACGGGTGATCTGCAGAGCCTGCTCGACCTGCTCGCACCCGACGTCGTCCTCTTGGGTGACGGCGGCGGGGTCAAGCAGGCGGTGCCGCGACCGATCGTGGGAGCCGACAAAGTGGGTCGCCTGCTGGCGGCCGGCCTGCCGCGGATCGACGGCCAGGTGTCGGTTGAGCCGGTGCAGATCAATGGCTGCCCAGCTCTGATCGTCCGGCTCGACGGGGAGATCGACGACGTCGTGGCGGTGCGGATGGACGACGGCATGATCACCGGGCTCTACATCGTGCGCAATCCCGAGAAGCTCTCACGCGTCGAGCAGGAGAACGCGGTGAGCCGCTGAGATCTGAACGCTGACGGTGGGGCTGTCGCGTCGGCGATTCGACCCGCGGTGAGGTAGCAATCGACAACTGAGGCGTCAGAGCGTGTGGGGGGTGGCGATTTTGTTCGTGAGGGCAAGGGCGACCAGTCGGCCGCGTTTCTCGTTGCGGGCAAATTCGTCGACTTGGAATTTGCTGCAGAGAGCGCGCAAATGTGATTTGACGGTTTCGGTGCTCAAATGCAGAGCGTCGGCGATCTGCTGGTTCGATGCGGGGACAGGGTGATCGGTGCCGTTGTGGAACGGCCGGCACAACTCGGTGAGGACGGCGTGCTGGGCAGGGGTGAGCTCGGGGGGTGTGTCGAGGGTGTCGCCGATGGCGGTTTCGCCGCATCCGGTGGCGGGTTCCCCGTGGTAGGTGAGGGTGCTGTCGCCGATCCGGATGACGTCTCCGGGGTGCAGGATCCGGCGTCCGCGTATCCGGGTGCCGTTCACGAAGGTGCCGTTGCGGGAGAGACTTTCGTCGGTGACGGCCCAGTAGCCGCCGATGTGTTCGACGGTGGCGTGGAGGCGGGAGATGTCCGGGTCGGTGGACAGTGACACGTCGGCGTATGCGGAGCGGCCGATGATGATCTGGGACCGGTCCGGGGTCAGTGGTAATTCGTGTGTGTGTCCGTGGTTCGTGTAGGTCAGGACCGGGTATTTCACTGGCATTGATCCTTTCGGTATGTGTCCGCAGGGATGGGCAAGGTCGTGGGTATGGCGCTTACCGGTTCCTTCTATCGTGGTGCGCCGGGGGTCGTGGTGTTAGTGCCCCTGGGGTGATATTTGTCCACCCCTCACGGGGGCTCCAGGCGCCAGGCGCTATCGGGCGCCGCGGATCTGTGGATGTTCGGCTCGAAGGGTCTTCGGGGTCTGGGTGTGCGGTGGAGATGCCGGTCAGACGAAGGCGGAGGCCAGGCACCATGCGGTGAAGAGGCCGCCGAGGCAGAGGGCGATGATGCCGAGGGTCCGGGCCCGGGCCGATGCGGCGCGAGCGCCGTCGAGGTCGCCGTTGTACCAGCGGGGAAACACTTTCAGTGCGTTGCTGAACGCGGCGAACGCGAGGGGCCAGAAGAACACGACGGTGACGACGGCCCACCCGACGTTCGAGGACGGGGGCGGCGGGTACTGCGGGGTCTGCGGTGTGGTCAGTTCGGGCTGGGTCATGGGTCTTCCTGAAGTATGTGCGGTGTGGGAGTGGGTGTGCTTGCCCTGTTCACACTGGTCCACACCGATCCCGCCCGCATCCCCTTCAGGGTGGGAGTGCGGTCACCCCCTGTCGAGGCTGCAATGCGTTGGGGGACTGAGGGTTCGGAGACTCTTCGGGGTGTGGTGATGTGCACCCTGAAGGGGATGAGGTGACCCCGCGGCGGCGGGCATTGTTGACGGCATCGAAAGCACCACCCCCACTCACACACCGGAGGAACACACCATGTCGAACACCACCACGTCCACCAAGTCCGTCAAGACCACAGTCCGCGCCCTTCTCGTCGGCGCCGCCGCGGTGCCCATGCTGATCCTCGGGGCGGGTGCCGCGTCAGCCGCTCCATTTCCGTTCGATGTACCGATCAATATCGGTTTCGAGAACAACCAGCAGGGCGGCAATGGTGGCAATGGCACCGGTGGCAACGCCGGTAACGGCAACAACAACACCGGCGGCAATGGAACCGGTGGTGCGGGCGGCAACGTCGGCGGAGGCGGAATCAATATCGGTTTCGAGAACAACCAGCAGGGCGGCAATGGTGGCAATGGCACCGGTGGCAACGCCGGTAACGGCAACAACAACACCGGTGGTAACGGAACCGGTGGTGCGGGCGGCGGCGTCGGTACTAGGTAACGCGTCATGTTGAGAAGGTCCGCGATCGGGGCGATCGTTGCAGGTGCCGCGGCGGCGGTGCTTGCCTGCGGGGCGGGTGCCGCCGTCGGGTCGGACGGCGGCATTCTCGGCCCGACGACGGTCGTCGGGGTTGCTGTTCCGGACACCCCGGGCGCCGCGAATTGTCAGCCGGGTGCGCCAGGGAGCGGCACCCGGGGCGGGGACGGCGGCGACTGTGTCGGCGGTTCCGCCGGCAATGGTGTCGGCAACCAGGGCGGCAGCGGCACGGGTGGCGCCGGCGGCAACGCCGGATAGCCGCCGCCGGGGTGAAACGGGAGGGGTGAACAACGCCCAGCGTTCACCACCACTCACCATCGATGACCGGTCCCCACCGGGGCGTATGTGCCCGGCGGGCACCGGTCGTCGGCGTGCCGCGCCGCCGCCAAGCCGGTTCTCTGGTTGGGTGGCGTTCCGATACCGGTACAGGCGATGTCAGGTTCGCTGTTTACATTGCTCTTGGTCTTCAGTCATTGATGGCTATTGCGCGCCTCGCGGCGTGTGGCCACGGCTGTGGCTTCAAGAACGTGGCCGGTCGCAGGCCTCTGATGTGGAACCGGTGAAAGGGGGAGGCGGACTATCGAAACACGCGGGGAGGCGGTCAAGAGGTCTCTCGCGCAGGCCGCATCGGGCGCAATTTTGCACGTCCTTCGCATCTCTCCCAGTACGATCAAGAGTGCGCCTAGCGCCCATAGTTACGCGACGTCTATGAGCTGCCCATCGGTGAGCGGATGGTCGAGTAGCGGTGTCAGGGCCTGCCCGACTTACTCGCCGCGGCTGGGCATGGTCAGAATGAGGTGGGCGTCGTAGTCGGCGCCGTCCGAGATCGCCGCCTTGCACAGGCGGACGGCGGGTTCGGGGTTGAACAATGACGGTGCCGCTGTTGCGGCCTCGGTGAAGAGAACAGAATCGGTGCTCACACTCGATTCGGGAATCACGACTGCACGGCGCACGAGGTCGGGAATGTCGCAATCGTGCTCGGCACCCAGGCCTCGGCGATGTCCGCCCGCAGCCGAAGGGGTGTGGCGCGGGCGCGACGGCCTTCACCGTAGAGCAGGTGCGCCAATCGCACCGGGTGGCGGCCGTTCTGGTCGACACTGATCAATCCGAGTGCGTGTGCATCCTCTACGGCGCCGAAGTCGGTGACGTCGGCCAGGATCTGTTCCGGGAGCGGTTCCGCGACCGCGAGAACGTCGAGGACGGCGCCGACGGCGGGGGAAGGGCGTGGAGTTGCGCGCCGATGAGATCCGCTAGTCCCGGTGAGGCTGTGGGGGACAGCCCCACACCCAGACACCAGCACTGAGCCCCGGCGCTTCAGGGCTTGGACTGAGTCGTCCGGCGGCGAGTTCCTGCTCGACCAGGTGACGCAGGTACAGGGTATTTTCGATTCGCTGCAGGTGTCCGTCCTTCCATAATGCAGTGACCGCATCGGGAGCGGGTTCTCCGGTACGAACGGTCACCACAACCGGGCTCAGGCGGCGCCGAACCAGTTGGAGTACCACGCACGCGGACAGGTCGTCGAGCAGGTGTGCGTCATCGCGCCGTAAACGCCTTTTTCAGGCGGGCATCGATGGGTCAGTCGGCGGTTGCGGTCATGGTGTGCTCCTGGTGTTCGGTCCGTCCCGTGAGCGGTTCGATCGGCTCTACGAGAACCCTGTGCGCGGGGACGCGCCTCGCCTGGAGTGAGTTGACCCGCAACGGAATAGATGAGCGCGGCGCGGCTCATGGGGGCCGTAGGCCACGCCGACGACGGGTGTGGTCGCCGAAGCCCAGATCCCTCATTGCTTCGACGGCAATCCATTCTTCCGAACTCCGATGATGAGTCGCGGAAGCCACACACCAGAGGTGACCCCCGAAGGACGTACACACGTGCCGGTCTTACTTTCCATAGCGGGCGGTAACCGGGAGGTCCGCCCCGGCCAACCGGGGGCGACAGGGATACGGGCTCATGCCGAGGACGACCGTAGCCGAGGACGCGGAGTTCGATGCCCGCTCCGCGATACCCGACATCGGACGAGTACCCCGACGGCCCGCCGTAACTCCCTCGGTGTCACCCGGTTGGATTGAACCCGCTGCCGCCAACCGTTCACCGCAAGAGGAACTCCCACGCCCAGGTCGCCGTTCGAGGGGTCATGCCGGCTCGGCGATGCTGTTCTCGGCGGAGTCCGAGGCCTTGGGAGGTTGGCGGCTGAGGAACAGGGCGAGCAGCGCTCCCGCCGCGCACACCACCGACGTGATCAAAAATATCTCGGTGTACTGAGTAAGCAGAGCCCGGTCGACTGCCCCGGTGTACTCGGCCAGCTCCCGTGCCGCCTGCTCGGGAGGTTTGCCGACGGGGAACGGCACCTGCAGGTTCGCAGTCAGGCTGTGGAAGCGGTGCAGCCCCCACGCGGATAACGCGGCAACCCCGACGAGCATCCCGGTCATCCGCGCGACCACCACACCGGCCGAGGCGATCCCGTGCTGGCTGGGCGGCACGGCGCGGAGCACCGCAACGGAGAGCGGCGCGATCACCAGGCCGAGACCTAGCCCAGCGATGGCCAGGTCGGTGTCCAACCGGGGCACCGCAATCGGCCCGACCTGGTACGGCACGGACAGCACGTCCATCGGCCACCGGGCCATCCGGAAGTAACCCGCCGCGGCCAGCAGCATGCCGGCCGCCGCGACCACCCGGTCGCCCAGCCGTGCCGCCAGCAGCCCGCCGAGCAACGCGCCGACCGGGAGCGCGGCCAGGAACCGCAGCAGCAGTATGACCGCTCCCCGGTCGTCCCGGTCGAGCAGCGACTGGGCGAACAGGTCGACGTCCACCAGGGTCACCATCAGCGCGACGCCTGCCGCTCCGGATACCCCGAGCGCGGCAAGGAATGCGCCCATCTGCACATCGACCGGGTCGATCAGCCGGGTCTTGGCGCGCAGCTCCCAGCCGACGAAGGCGATGGCAGCGACACCGACCCCGACCAACGTCGGCCCGCCCCACGGTGGCAGCACCGCGGTGCGCGGGTCCGGGTTGTACAGGCCGACGACGGCCAGCCCGAGGGCGACCGCGAGCAGCAGCCCCCCGGCCACGTCCACCCGGACGGGCTCGTGCGCCCGGTCGCGGCGCGGCACCGAAACCTGCACCGCGATCATGGCGAGCACGCCGAGCGGTAAGTTCATCCAGAACACGCCGCGCCAGCCGGCGATGCCGAACGCGCTCGACCACACGGCAAGGCTGGCGATCGCCACCCCATACAGCGGGCCCAGCACGCTGCCCAGCTCCTGCGCGGCACCCACCGCACCGAGCACGTTCGACCGCTTGTGGGTTGCCCACAGGTCAGCGGCAAGCGCCATGGTCACCGGCAGCAACGCCCCACTTGCGACACCCTGGACGACCCGCCCGGAAACGAGCAAGGGCAGGTCGTCGGCGAGCGCGGTGACCACCGAGCCGACCAGGAACCCGGCGAGGCAGCTCTGCAGCACCAGCTTGCGGCCGAACCGGTCCGATGCCTGGCCGAGCAGCGGCATCGCGGCGATGTAGCCGAGTAGGTACCCGGTGACGATCGGGGTCACCCGCTCCAGTCGGTTCACCGGGATCAGCAGGTCGTCCATGATCTGCCGGATCATGCTCACCACGACGTAGGTGTCCAGCGCGCCGAGCAACACGGCGAGCGCCGCGGCGCCGATGGCGACGGTCCTGCTCCGCGGGATCAACTCCACACTCACGCCGGGGGTGTCACCGTCACGGGCTTGTCCAGCTCGGACACCACCACGTCGACGGTCGGGGCGTCTGCGCCGTCCGGCTTCGGGAACGTCACCAGCGCTCTGATCGGCAGGTGCCTGCCGTCCTCGTCAAGCCAGACCGTGATGTCCACCTCGGACTCGACCCCGGGAACGATGTTGCCCACCGCGTCCTTGTCCGCCCGTCCGGTGATCTTGTATGCGGGTGTCCCGTCAACCTTTTCCCTCGCCTCGGTCTTCGCATCCGTGATGTTGGTCAGCACCTTCGCGAAGCCCCGGTCCGGGTCGAGGATGGTAGACGGGTCGTAGTACTCGGCGGTGAGCGAGGACGGATACCGCTGAAAGGTGCCGGTCGGGCCCTTCAAGTACAGCGAGTCGTCGACCAGCACGAATTCCCCGTCGATCAGCTGGCCGGCCAGGGTCAGCTTCACCGTGCCCTTCGCGCCACCGGCCGGACCGCCCTCCCTGGTCAAATCGCCCTCGGCGGCCTGCACGCTGATGCCTGGAATCGAGCCGGTGACGGACATCGTGAAGTGTGCGCTCCGGATATCGCGGACGGCGGACGCCGACTCGGCGAGCAGCCCGGCCGCGTCCGGCAGGTTCGCGCTCCTTGCCGGATCGGTGTCGGTGGTGCAGCCGGTGACTACCGCCGCGCTGAACGCGAGGGTTCCGAGGAAGATGCGGCGGGTGAGCATGTCCGCATCGTAGGACGCAGGCTCCGAAAACGCCTGGGATTGCGGCCAGAACCGGTGTCGTTGTGGCCCGACCTGGTCCCTCGGCCGACCGACAGCGCGCTGACGACGGTTGTTGATCCCTACCGCTCTCCCGCGGTCAGGCTGCGGGTTCGCTTGTCCCATGATTGCGGGGGCGGCAAGCGCTCCGGCGCCAGTTTCAGGGTTCGCCCCCTCAGTACACATCCCGTTCGGCGCACTGAACCAGAAGTCCGCGGCGGTCCAAGAAGCAACGAACGACAGTGTCTGACAAACTACGGGGACCTAACAAACGGCTCCGCGAGCGAGCCTGGCGATCATGTGGGACCAGGAGCCTGCCACAGAGAGTCTGTTGTGGAACAACGGTCGGCGCTAGCCGATGTGTTGAACGAGCCACCGGCACGCCGCGCTCGCAGCGGTCACGCTCGCGACCGCCCTGACCACCCCAGTTGCGGCGATCTCAGTGCCCGCGACGCTTATGAGTTCGGCGGGAGCCGCGGCGGCCTACTGGTTGCGCACCCGACCGGCGAGGTGGAACGACGGGCTGATCCTCGAGACCGGATACGGGCATGTTCCTGTGGACCTGCTCCGGCAACTGCTGCGAGGTCCCGACATCCTGCTCGCCCCACCGTGCTCCTGATCCTGATCGTTTAGGTGAGCTGATCAAGACGGTGCGAGCCAGGCGTGAATGCGATCGAAGTTTGTCAGCGACTGAGTGGATGGCGTCCACGGTCAGGTGCCGCACGGTCAGCGGTGGTGTTTCGGGTGCGCTGAACGCGGCTCCAGTCGAATTCGTGCCAGCCGGGGATGTGGCGTTGCCGGCCTTCGTCGCGGCGGCGGTGTTCGTGGTCGCGATTTGCCCGTGTTTGTACTCCTCGGGTCGCCGTATACGCGCCACCTGACGGAAGGGCTGGAGTCACCGCTTGGAGACGCATGGTGAACGACGCGATGAAGCGGATATCCGACGCCGGAGAAGGCGTGCGGTGGGCGGCTGACTCGGAATCCGACGCCTCCCACCGGGCGAATTACAGCGGCGCCGGGGCAGCTACGGGTGATCACCGCGCCGATCCACCACTCGTTCCCGAATCTGATCGATGTGCCGAACAGACCGAAAGGTTTGAACGAGGCGCCGACGGGAAATACCACACGCGGCGGCGCGTTGCAGGCGAACGGGCTGGTGCACCCTCATCCTTTGTCGGCGCGGCGCCGGGGCGACGAAGGATGGCCCGTCCTGCTTGAAATTGAAACCAAACCCTTGACTCCGCCGTACCGAATAGTAGATTGAGAGCGGTCATGTGACCTACCTCTCGAGCTGAGAAGTCGGGTGGTCGGTCATACGTGGTGTTCTTCGACTGCGTGTTCGGGGCGTGACTCTCGGTTTGTGTGCCCGGAATGTAACGCGCCTGCGTTCCAGCAGATCGGAGTACGTGGATGAGTCCTGTCGCGACTGTCGCCACGCGAACGACCTATAGCAGCCAACCCATGCCCACCCTGGTATCAGCCACTGATCCTACGTCGAGGACGGCGCAGACACAGCAAACGCCGCCCCAGTCGAGCCGGGACGGCGTTCGTATCGTCGGGCAGCCTGTATCAGGCTCCGCGTCGCTTGGCCTTGAGCAGGTCGAGACGCTCCTTGAGCAGCTCTTCCAGTTCTTCCTTGGAACGACGCTCGAGCAGCATGTCCCAGTGGGTACGCGGCGGCTTGACCTTCTTGGCCTCGGGTGCGGTGCCCTCGACCAGGGTGCCCTCCAAGCCGTTGCGGCAGAGCCACGTGCCCGGGATCTCGGCGTCGTCCGCGAACGGGATGTCGAACACCTCACCGTTGTCGCACCGGTACTTGGCCATCCGACGGGGTGCGAGGTCGTGGTCACGGTCGGTCTCGTAGCTCACCGCTCCGAGTCGACTCCCTCGAAGTACGCGATCTGCCATGGTTGTGTCCTCTCCTCGATCGTCTCCGCGCGAGCACGCCTGGACAGCAGCCAAGCGTTCACACTCATCTACAACGCCACGGCTTCCCGATTGGTTCCCGCACGCCGCGCAGATGCAACCTCGCCATCTTACCGGGCGGGCATCGAGGGGTCGCGCAGTAAGGTGGTGGACCATGACCGGCGCATCCCGCAGACCCGACTCGTGCGTGTGGTGCGGCCGGGAAGTCGCGGAGTCCGGGATGGGGCGACGCCGCCGGTATTGCCGCCAATCGTGCCGGCAGCGAGCGTACGAGCAGCGCACCCAGGTCAAGGGCACGAGTATCCCCGCGGATGCCGTGGTGCTGACCGCCGAGGAAGCCTCCGCCATGGTCGACCGGATCTTCCAGGTTCGTTGTGCGGCCGAGGACGTGGCGACAGCCGTCGCCGAAGGTGCGGCGGCCCATGAGCTGGAGTCGTTGTGCGCCGACCTCCTGCACCTTGCACGTGAGGCCGAACGCTTCCGCTGAGGCCCGGCCACGGGCAGCGGGAAGTGCTGCGCATCCTGCTCGACCGGCCCCATCCGGGTCGCCGTCGCAGATCGTCGGCGATTCCGGCACGAACATCACGAATCGACGCACACCGGACCCACGCGTGAAGCACGATCAGTACAGCGTGGCGGACCGGCAACAGTCGGTTCGTCCCACGCGCTGGGTCTGCGCATCCACAGTTTTCATACCTGCTGGGGGAACGAGATGACGAGTTTGACTTCGCCGCAGCCGAACGAGCGCGCCGCCGAGGGGAACGTGCCCGATGGGGCGTTCCCACTGTCCTCGGTGCAGAGGAGCATGTGGTTCGCGCAACAGCTGAGCCCCACGGTTCCCAAGTTCATCGCCCAGTACGTCGAACTGCGGGGCCACATCGACCTGGACCTGCTCAGTGAGGCCGCCGTTCGCGCCGCCCACGAATTCCAGTCGCCGTTCCTGCGGTTGCTCGATGTCGACGGGGAGCCGTATCAGATGGTGGATCCCACCATCGACCCGTCGATCGGGTTCCGCGACTTCCGCGGTGAGGCCGACCCGATGGCCACCGCGAAGGCGTGGATGGATGAGGACTGCGCGACTCCGCTGCGCCTGACCCGCGATCGGCTCGTCGAGATGACGGTGCTGCAGATCGGCGAACAGCACTACTTGTGGTACACGAGGATTCACCACGTCGCGCTCGACGGCTACAGCGGCATGACCATGGCCAATCGTGTTGCGGCACTCTACACATCCCTCGTCGAGGGCACCGAGCCCGAACCGAATCGGGCGCTCGATCTGCGCGAACTCTACGGCCTCGATCAGAAGTACCGCTCCTCCAGCAGGTTCGAGAACGACCGCAAGTACTGGGCCGAGCGAATCGTCGGCATCGAGCACGGCAGCACCCTGGCAACCCACGACGCACCGGCCGCGGCGCAGAGCCGGCTCGAGAGCGCCACGCTGTCCGAGGCGGCCCTCGAATTCCTCGACGTCTCGGATCAGCGGGTGGGTGCGACTTCGGCGGCCGTGATGGTCGCCGGGTTCGCCTGCTATCTGTCGCGGATGACGGGTCGACGGGACGTCCTGATCAACCTGCCGGTGTCGGCCCGCACCACGGCCCCCCTCCAGCGGTCCGGCGGCATGCTCGTCAACGTCGCGCCGCTGCGCATCACCGTTCGTCCCGAAGACACTGTGGCAGAACTCGTGCAGCGTGTGCAGTTGGAACTGATGGGTGCTCTGCGCCATCAGCGGTGCAGCCTCGAGGACATCCGCCGCGACGCGGGATTGTCCGGGACCGCCGAGGGTTTGGCAGGCCCGATGGTCAACGTGATGCTGTTCCACCAGACGTTCACCCTGGGCTCGGTGGTGGGGGAGTATCACATCGTCACTTCGGGTCCGGTAGACGATTTGCTGGTCAATATCTATCAGGGCGGCGACGGGGAGACGCTTCTCGACTTCCGCGGCAACCCCAACCGGTACGGGCCCGAGGAACTGCGGGCGCATCATCGCAGGTTCGCCGAGTTGATCGAGGAGTTCATCACCGCTGATCCACAGACTCGGACGGCTGCCATCCACGCCGAGAGTGCCCGGTTGGCGGCGCGGGTTCTGGAACGGCAGTCCCAGTTCGATTTCTGGTCGCGCGAGTTGGCCGCGTTGCCCGAGGTGACCGCACTTCCGCTCGATCGGCCGCGACCGGCGGAGCGGGACGGTGCCGGCGAGGTGGTCGACTTCGCCGTCGATGCCGAGGTGCAGCGGCGGGTGCACGAACTGGCACGAGCCGCCGGCACCGCACCCTTCGTCGCCGTGCACGCGGCGCTCGCGATACTTCTGGGACGACTCGGGGACACCGACGACGTCGTGATCGGGACGCCGATCGTCGGGCGGGATCCGATCGACTCCGTCGACCCGGAGAGCGGCACGTTCTTCAACAAGGCCGTCCTCCGCTCGCAGGTGGACGGGGCGTCGCCCTTCTCCGATCACCTCGCGCGGATCCGGGACGCCGACCGCGCTGCCTTCGCGCATGCGGCGTTGCCGTTCGACGACCTGGTTGCCCGGCTCGTCACCGACCCGGACCCGTCCCACGCACCGCTGTTCCAGGTGATGCTCGAGTTCACCGACGGTGGTCACCCGCACGACACAGCTGGGGACGTGCGCATCGATCCCATCGAGCGCGAACACCGGCCGCTGGGTCTCGATCTCGTCTTCTCACTTACCGAATCCGAATCGGGCGGCGGCATCGACGGCCGGGTGCTCTACGCGACGGACGTGTGGGATCGCAGCAGTGCCGAGGCGCTGGCGAGGCGTTTCGTGCGCCTCTTGCGGGCGGTGACGACCGATCCGGCGGCGCCGATCGGGGACGTCGCCCTGCTCGAGCCCGCCGAATACGCGGAGTTGAGTCCCGTTCGCGGCGACGCCTGCGTGGAGCCGCGGACTCTGCCTGCGTTGCTGCGGCACGCGGTGGAGACGGGAGGGGACGGTGCGGCGCTGGTCTTCGAAGGCCGCACCCTGACCTATCCGGAACTCGACGATCAGTCCGACCGCCTCGCGCGGATGTTGATCCGCCGCGGTGTGAGGCCCGGTACGGTCGTGGCGCTGGCGATTGCGCGGTCGATCGAATCGGTGCTGGCCACCTGGGCGGTCGCGAAGTCCGGCGCCGCCTTCGTGCCGGTCGATCCACACTATCCGCCCGACCGCATCGAGCACATGCTGACCGATTCCGGCGCCCTCGTCGGACTCACCGTCACCGCACATCGCGACGCCCTGCCGCAGACGGCACCGTGGCTGGTGATGGACGACCCCGAGTTCGGGCAGGCACTGGCCGACCAGTCACCCGGCGCCGTCACCGACGCGGACCGTCTCCGGCCGCTGCGGTTGTCCGACCCGGCCTACCTCATCTACACCTCCGGCTCCACAGGCACCCCCAAGGGTGTCGTCGTCACCCATGTCGGGCTGGCCAACTTCGCTGCCGACCAACACGCACGGTTCGGTGTCACGCCGGAGTCCCGCACCCTGCACTTCTCGTCGCCGAGTTTCGACGCCTCCATTCTCGAACTTCTGCTGGCGGTCGGGGGCGGAGCGACCATGGTGGTGGCCCCGTCCACGGTGTACGGCGGCAGCGAACTCGCGGACCTGCTCCGGCGGGAGCGGGTGACGCATGCCTTCGTCACCCCGGCGGCGCTGGCGTCGGTCGACCCCGACGGTCTCGACTCGATCCGGTGTGTCGTCACCGGCGGGGAGAGTTGTCCTCCCGCCCTGGTGGAGCAGTGGGCACCGGGCCGGGTGATGTTCAACGCGTACGGGCCGACCGAGGCGACGGTGGTGGCCAGTGTCGCCGGACCGCTGGTCGTGGGGGAGCCTGTCACCATCGGCAGGCCGTCGCGCGGTGTCGACCTGCTGGTGCTCGACGCGCGCCTGCATCCCGTCCCCAAGGGGGTGCCGGGTGAGTTGTACATCACCGGTGACGGTGTGGCACGGGGGTACCACAACCGGCCGATTCCGACGGCCGAACGGTTCGTCGCCGACCCGCACGGGGCCCCGGGGCAGCGGATGTACCGCACCGGTGACCTGGCGCGGTGGAACCTGCGCGGTGAGCTGGAATACCTGGGCCGCACCGACTTCCAGGTGAAGATCCGCGGATTCCGCATCGAACTCGGTGAGATCGACGCCGTCGTACGCTCGCATCCCGCCGTCGCGTTCGCGACCACGGTCGGGCGCACCGCCCCCTCCGGGGACACGGTGCTGGTGACGTATGTGCTGCCCGAGGTCGGCGCCGAACTCGTCGTCGAGAACGTCCTCCAACACGCGGCGGCCGTGCTGCCGGCACACATGGTGCCCGCACGCATCATGGTGCTCGCCGAGGTCCCGCTGACCCCGGCCGGCAAGCTCGACCGGAAGGCATTGCCGGAACCGCACTTCGAGGCCACCTCCACGGTGTACCGGGCGCCGGGAACTCACACGGAGATGCGGGTCGCGGAGGTCTTCGCGGACCTGCTGGGCGTCGAACGTGTCGGCGTCGACGACAGCTTCTTCGACCTGGGCGGTGATTCACTGGTCGCCACCCGGGTGGTCTCCCGGGTCAACACGGCGCTCGGCACGGACATCGGGGTGCTGGACCTGTTCGAGGCGCCGAGCGTGGCGCTGCTCAGTGCCCGCATCGACGCCCTCGGGCCCCGCACGTCGGCACGCCCGCCGCTGGCGCCGCGCACCACTGCCGGCCCGGTGCCGGTGTCGCTGGCGCAGCAGCGGATGTGGTTCATCAACCAGCTCGACACCGCGTCCCCGGCGTACAACATTCCGGTGGCCATCCGGTTGCGCGGCACCCTCGACGTGGAGGCGTTGCGCGCCGCGGTGCGTGACGTCCTCGAACGGCACGAGTCGCTGCGGACCGTCTTCCCCAATACCCCGAACGGGCCGTTGCAGGTGGTGCTGCCGGTCGCGGACGTCAGTCCGGACCTCGACGCGGTCGAGGTAGCTCCCGGCGAGCTCGACATCCATCTGCTCGCGGAGGCGGCGACCGGGTTCGATGTGACCGTGCAGCCGCCGATCCGCGCGAAACTGTACCGGACGGCGACCGAGGATCATGCGCTGGTCTTCGTGGTCCACCACATCGCGGCCGACGGACTGTCGATGACGCCGCTGACGCGGGACGTCATGGTGGCCTACCACGCCCGCGCCGCCGGTGAGGTCCCGCAGTGGGCGCCGCTCGAGGTGCAGTACGCCGACTTCTCCGTGTGGCAGCGGGAGCTGCTCGGTTCTGCCGACGATCCCACCAGCGTGTTGTCCCGGCAGCTGTCGTTCTGGGCCCGCACTCTCGACGGCGCCCCGGAAGTGCTGGACCTGCCCACCGACCGGCCGCGCCCGGCACGGCAATCCATGGTCGGCGGCACAACGGATTTCACCATCCCTGCACGTCTGCACGCCGCCCTGCTCGACATCGCCGGCGCCCACGATGCCAGCCTGTTCATGGTGGTGCACGCCGCTCTCGCGGTGCTGCTCTCCCGGTCGAGCGGATCCTCCGATGTATCCATCGGCTCCCCGGTGTCGGGTCGCGGCGAGCGGCAACTCGACGACGTCGTCGGCATGTTCGTCAACACCGTGGTTCTGCGCACCGAGGTCGATCCGGAGAGCAGCTTCCCCGAAATCCTCACCCGCACCCGGGCCGCCGACCTCGCGGCCTTCAGTAACACCGACCTGCCGTACGAGCTGCTGGTCGACGAGCTGAAACCGACACGCTCCGAAGCCCATTCGCCGCTGTTCCAGGTGATGCTGGTGCTCCAGGGCTTCGCGGACACCCGGCTCGAGCTTTCCGGGCTCGAGGTGGAAGTCCAGGGGCTCGAGACCGGTGCCGCCAAATTCGACCTGCAGGTGATCCTCACCGAGCACATCGAGAGTTCCGGCGCCCCCGGCCCGATCGACGCCCAATTCTCCTACGCCGCAGAGCTGTTCGAGCCGTCCACGATGGACGCCCTCGCGGAACGGTTCGTCACGCTGCTCGACACCGTCACTACCCACGCCGAGGCGAAGGTCGGCGACATCGAGTTGAGCGGCCCCGACGAGAACCGCCGGATCCTGCAGGAGTGGAACGACACCACCACCGTCGTACCGTCCTCGGCCACCCTGGTCAGCCTCTTCGAGGCCCAGGTGCGGCGCACGCCGGACGCGGTGGCAGTGGTGTTCGGTGAAGACGAATTGTTGTACGCGGAGTTCGATGCCCGCGCCAACCGGCTCGCCCGCGAACTCCTCGCCCGCGGCGTCGGGCCGGAATCCCGGGTGGCCGTGTCGTTGCGGCGATCGCTCGAGTTGATGATCGCCATCTATGCGGTCGAGAAGACCGGGGCCGCCTACGTTCCCCTCGACCCCGACCATCCGGCCTCGCGTATCGCCTACGTCCTCGACAACGCCGCCCCGACGTGTGTCCTCACCTCGTCCCGTGATCGCTCCGAAGGGTTGATGAGCGAAGCCGGGAACTCCGCGATCGAGATCGACACCCTCAACCTGGCGGCCCGGTCGAGCACACCGATCACCGACGCCGAGCGGGGCGGAGCCATCCATCCCGATTCGACGGCCTACGTGATCTACACCTCCGGTTCCACCGGCAGGCCCAAGGGCGTTGCGGTGAGCCACCGGGCCATCGCGAATCGGTTGCTCTGGATGCAGGACACCTATCACCTGGACCACACGGACGTGGTGCTGCAGAAGACACCCGTCACGTTCGACGTGTCGGTGTGGGAACTGTTCTGGCCGCTCGAGGTCGGGGCCCGGCTGGTGCTCGCGGCGCCGGACGGTCACCGCGACCCCACGTATCTGTCACACGTGATCGCCGACCATCAGGTCACGACCATGCACTTCGTGCCGTCGATGCTCGCCGTGTTCACCGCCGGCGCGGAGCCCGACCTGTGCGGTTCGCTGCGCCAGGTGTTCTGCAGCGGTGAGGCACTCCCGCCTGCCACGGCCGACGCCTTCCGGGACTTCGGATCGGCGGCGCTGCACAACCTGTACGGCCCGACGGAAGCCGCCGTCGACGTCACCTACTGGGAATGCACCGAGGCCGACCGGGTGTCGGTGCCGATCGGTGCCCCGGTGTGGAACACCCAGCTCTACGTCCTCGACGCCCGCCTGCATCCGGTGCCGGTCGGCGTACACGGTGAGCTGTACCTGGCCGGTGTCCAGTTGGCCCGCGGATATGTCGGGCGTTCCGACCTCACCTCCGACCGTTTCGTGGCCAACCCGTTCGGCGAGCCCGGTCAGCGCATGTACCGCACCGGCGACATCGTCCGGTGGCGTGCCGACGGCAACGTCGAGTACATCGGCCGGCGCGACTTCCAGGTGAAGCTGCGCGGACAGCGGATCGAGCTGGGCGAGGTGGAGGCCGCGCTGCTGGCGCATTCGTCGGTGGCGCAGGCCGTGGTGACGGTGCATCGCAGCGAGGCGACGGGGGAGAGCCTGGTCGGTTATGTGATCCCGGTGGCCGGCGTGGAGATCGACACCGCCGACATTCGCGACACCGCGGGCGAGTCGCTGCCTGCGTACATGGTGCCGACCCGCATCATGGTGCTCGACCGGTTCCCCCTCGGCGCCACCGGCAAGTTGGATCGCGGTGCGTTACCAGAGCCGGAGTTCCTGAGCCCGTCAACCGAATTCGTGACTCCGCGCAATCCCATCGAGGAGATCCTCGCCTCAATCTTCGCGGACCTGCTCGGCGCACCGCGGATCAGCGTGTACGACAGCTTCTTCGACCTCGGCGGCAACTCCCTCGTGGCCACACGGTTGGTGGCGCGGGTCAATGCGGCACTGGGCAGCCGCATCGGTGTCCGGGATATCTTCGACGCCCCGAGCGTCGCCACCCTGGCCACGCGGATCGAGTCCGAGGCCGTCCACAACGCCGAGCGTCCACCGCTGGTCGCCGGCGATCGGCCGGAGCGGGTGCCGGTGTCGCTGGCGCAGAAGCGCATGTGGTTCATCAACCAGTTCGACATCGATTCGCCCGCCTACAACATCGCGCTCGCGGTGCGACTGACCGGTGACCTCGACGACGACGCCATGCAGGACGCCGTCGCCGACGTCCTGGAACGGCACGAGTCGCTGCGCACCCGCTTCCCGATGGTCGACGGCGAGCCCGTCCAGGTCGTCCTCGACACCGAGGACGTGGTGCCGGATCTCACCCCCATCGGAACATCGGAAGACGACCTGCCGCAACACATTGCGCGTCTGGCCGGCGCCGGATTCGATGTGACGGTCGCGGTGCCGGTGCGCGCGGCCCTGTTCTGCACCGCACCCGAGGATCACGTGCTGGTCATCGTCGTGCATCACATCAGCGCGGACGGCTTCTCGATGGCACCCCTTGCCCGGGACGTGATGACCGCGTATGCCGCCCGCACCGGTGGCCAGGCACCCGACTGGGCGCCACTGACCGTGCAGTACGCCGACTTCGCGCTCTGGCAGCACCGGGTGCTCGGCAGCGCCGACGACCCGGACAGTCTGCTGGCCGCCCAGCTCGACTACTGGACCCGAACCCTGGCCGGACTCCCGGAGTTGCTGGCGCTGCCCACGGACCGTCCACGGCCGACCCAGCAGTCCTTCCGCGGTGGTGTCCACTCGTTCAGCATCGACCCCCAGGTGCACAGCAGGTTGATCACCACAGCGCGAGAGCACAATTCGAGTGTCTTCATGGCAGTGCACGCGGCCCTGGCCGTCCTGCTCGCCCGGCTCGGCGACACCGATGACGTCGCGGTGGGAACGCCGATCGCCGGACGCGGTGACGCTGCCCTCGACGACATGGTGGGCATGTTCGTCAACACCCTCGTGCTACGCACCCCGGTGAAGCCGGGTTGCTCCTTCTCCGAACTCCTGGCCAAGGTCCGCGATACCGACCTCAGCGCCTTCCATCACTCGGACCTCCCGTTCGAGCGGCTGGTGGACGCCATCTCGCCTGAACGCGCCACGTCGCATTCACCGCTGTTCCAGGTGGTACTCGAGTTCCGCAACAACGAGCGGCCACGTCTCGAGCTGCCCGGACTGACCGTCACCGGGCTCGACCTCGCCACCGACATCTCCAATTTCGATCTCCAGCTGACCCTCACGGAGGAATTCGGGGTGTCGGGGGAGCCGGCCGGCATCTCGGCCGCCTTCACGTACGCGGCGAGTCTGTTCGACGCGTCGACGATCGCCGGTTTCGCCGATTACCTGCAACGGATCTTCGACGCCGCCACGGCGGATCCGGAACGCGCCGTCGGGGACATCGAGCTGATGGTGGCCTCCGAGCGCGCCGCGCTCACCCCGGTGATGGACGCACCCGACACCGAGCTGCGCACACTCCCCGAACTGCTCGCGGCGGCTGCAGCGACAAATCCGGAGTCGGCCGCACTGATCTACCAGGGTCGGGAGGTGTCGTACCGGGATCTCGATCAGCGATCGAACCGACTGGCCCGGCTACTGATCGGCCGCGGCGTGGGCCCCGAATCGGTGGTGGCGCTGGCGATGGGCCGGTCCGTCGAATCGGTTCTGTCCCTGTGGGCGGTGGCAAAGACCGGCGCCGCGTTCGTGCCGGTGGACCCGGACTACCCGACCGACCGCATCGTGCACATGCTGACCGATTCCGCTGCGCAGCTGGCCTTGACGGTGACCGAGTTCCGGTCGGATCTACCCGAATGCGTCGACTACCTGGTCGTGGACGCACCCGAGCTCGGTGACGACTTGGCCGGTCAGTCGTCGGCTGCCGTCACCGATGCCGACCGCACGCTGCCCGTTGCCTTGGAGAACACTGCGTATCTGATCTACACGTCGGGATCGACCGGCATGCCGAAGGGCGTCGCCGTCACTCACCGTGGCCTGGCGAACTTCGCGACGGACGAACGCACCCGATTCGGCATCACCGCGACCTCGCGCACCCTGCACTTCTCCTCTCCGAGCTTCGACGCCTCGATCCTCGAGCTGCTGCTCGCCGTCGGGTCCGGGGCGACGATGGTCATTGCGCCCTCGACTGTCATCGGCGGTACCGAACTCGCCGATGTGCTCCGTGAGGGCCGGGTCACCCACGCGTTCATCACCCCTGCTGCGATGGCGTCGGTGGAACCCGTGGGTCTCGATCACCTCGAATGTGTCGTCACCGGGGGTGACGTGTGCCCGCCGGAGCTGGTGGCGCAGTGGGTCACCGCAGACCGGCGGATGTTCAACGCTTACGGCCCCACCGAAGCGACCGTGGTGTCGAGCGTGACCGGTCCGATGGTGCCCGGCGAACCCGTCACCATCGGCAGGCCGCCGCTGGGTACGGGCGAAATGGTGCTCGATTCGCGGCTGCACCCGGTGCCGAACGGGGTGACCGGCGAGTTGTACGTCACCGGTTCGGGGCTCGCGCGGGGCTACCGGAACCGGGCCGGCACGACGGCCGAGCGGTTCGTCGCCAACCCGTACGGCGGCCTCGGCGCCCGGATGTACCGGACTGGCGACCTGGCGCGGTGGAACCGCGACGGACAACTGGAGTACCTGGGCCGCAGCGACTTCCAGGTGAAGATCCGCGGCTTCCGCATCGAGCTCGGCGAAATCGAGACGGCCCTCGCCCGCTACCCGGGCGTAGCCCATTCGGTGGTGTCGGCGCACAAGGGCAGTACCGGGGTGAACCGGCTCGTCGGCTACGTCGTGCCGACCAACGGCGCCGAGCTCGAGCCGGAGGCCGTCCTCACCTTCGTCGGCAGCTTCCTTGCGCCCTACATGGTGCCGTCCGCGTTGATCGTTCTCGACGCGCTGCCGCTGACCCCGGCGGGCAAGCTGGATCGGCGGGCACTGCCTGAGCCGGACTTCGGCGCCCGCGTGTCGTCGGGGCGCGCACCGGTCTCGGAGATGGAATCGGTGCTGGCCGACCTGTTCGCCGAAGTCCTCGGACTCGAGTCGGTGGGCGTGGACGATTCGTTCTTCGCTCTCGGCGGCGACAGCATCATGTCGATCCAATTGGTGGCCCGCGCCAAGTCGGCGGGTGTGGTGCTGACCCCGCGGGACGTGTTCGAGGCCAAGACGGTGGCCGGGCTGGCGGCGGTGGCGTCCTGGGTGGGCGACTCCGACGTGGTGGTGCTCGAAGAACTGCCCGGTGGCGGCGTCGGTGCCATGCCGACCACCCCCATCACGGCGTGGCTCCTCGAGCGCGGTGGCGAGTTCAACCGCATGTCGCAGTCGATGTTGCTGACCGCGCCCCCGAATCTGCGTGCGATAGAACCGTTGATCGAGACGTTCCAGGCTGTCCTCGACCGGCACGACATGTTGCGGGCGCAGCTGATCGTCGGGACCGACGAGTCGCATCTCGAGGCGTGCCCGGTCGGCTCGGTGGCCGCGCGCAACATTCTGCGTCGGGTGGCCGTGTCCGCCGTTCCCGGCACCTCCGAGTTCGCGGGCGCCGTCATCGCGGAACTCGATGCGGCACTGGACCGTCTCGACCCGGCGTCGGGTTCGATGCTGCAGGTGGTGTGGTTGGATGCCGGTGACGCCGGCGGCCGGTTACTCGTGGTCGCACACCACCTGGTGGTCGACGGGGTGTCCTGGCGGATTCTGGTGCCCGATCTCGCGACGGCGTGGGCGCAGGTCTCGGCGGATCAGGAGCCGGTCCTCGAGCCGGTCGGCACGTCGATGCGGCGCTGGGCGCACGGACTGGTGGACCAGGCGGGTGAGCGGGCCGTCGAACTCGACCTCTGGCAGCGAATCCTCGACTGCGAGGACCCGCTGATCGGTAGCCGACCACTCGATCCGAACATCGATGTGAACGCCACTGTCGGCAGGATCACCGTCGAGCTGCCGGCCGAGGTCAGCGAGGCGATCCTCACGGCCGTCCCGGACGCGATCCACGGCAGCGTCAACGACGGGCTGCTCACCGCACTCGCGATGGCCGTCACACAGTGGCGCAGGTCCCGGCTCGTCACCGGTGCCCATGGGCGGCCCGTCGACGGCACGCTCGTCAGCCTCGAAGGCCACGGGCGAGAAGACCAGGTGGTCCCCGGTGCCGACCTCGGCCGGACCGTCGGCTGGTTCACGGCGATGTTCCCGGTGCGCCTGGACCTGTCGGGCATCGACCTCGACGAGGCCTTCGATGGTGGCCGGGCCGCCGGCTCGGCGATCAAGGCGATCAAGGAGCAACTGCTCGCCATCCCCGACCACGGCATGGGCTACGGCATGCTGCGGTACTTGAACCAAGAGACCGCACCCGTGCTCGCGGATCGCTCGCTGCCTCAGATCAGCTTCAACTACCTGGGCCGGTTCGCCGCCGACCTCTCCGAGGCCGCGACCCGCGCCGGGTGGGCGCCGACCGGGGAAGTCGACATGGACCGCGCCCAGGACCTCGACACACCCGTCACCTCCGCAATCGACATCAACGCCGTCACCACCGAGGTCGAGGACCGTCCGCAGCTGCGCGCGACGTGGGCCTACGCGGCGGGTGTGCTCGACGTGACCGAGGTGCGGGCACTCGCGGAACTGTGGGTGCAGGCGCTGACCGCGCTCACCACCTACGCGTCCCGCCCCGACGCCGGCGGAATCACCCCGTCGGACCTGGACCTGGTGTCCCTCGACCAGGACACGATCGACCGCGTCGAGGCCCGCTTCCCCGCGCTGTCCGACATCTGGTCGCTGTCGCCGTTGCAGTCCGGTCTGCTGTTCCACGCACTCCTGGCCGAAGAGTCGATCGATTCGTACACCGTGCAGATGACCATCGAGCTCCGCGGTGCGGATTCTGCGCGGCTGCGACTGGCGGGGCAGGCCCTGCTCGACCGGCACGCGAATCTGCGGGCATCGTTCGTCTACGACGAAGGCGGCACCCCGATCCAGGCAATTTCCCGGCAGGTGGAGCTGCCGTGGACGGAGATCGACCTGTCCGGCCTCGACGCCGACGCGCGTGCAGCCGAGATGGACCGCATCGCCGACGCCGACCGGCGACGTGGCTTCGACATGTCCACCCCGCCGCTCATCCGGTTCACGCTCATGCAGGTGGGCGGGGACGAACAACATTTGATGGTCACCAACCACCACATCCTCCTCGACGGCTGGTCCATGCCGTTGCTTATCCGCGACCTGCTGACGCTGTACGCCACCGCGGGCGACACCGCCGCGCTGCCCCGGGTGAACCCCTACCGTGACTACCTCGCCTGGATGTCGCATCGCAGCACCGAGGAGTCGCTCGGAGTGTGGGCGCGCGCCCTTGCGGGTCTGGAAGGACCCACCCTGCTCGCGCCGGCCGACGCGGCCGCCCAGAGTACCGACGAATCGAGTGAACTGATCGTCGAACTCGACGACGACGACACCGAACTCCTCAGCGCGCTCGCCCGGGAGCGGGGCATCACGCTGAGTACCCTGATTCGCACGGCATGGGGAATTGTGTTGGGCAGCTTGACCGGCCGCACCGATGTGGTCTTCGGTGGCACCGTGTCGGGCCGCCCCCCGCAGATCGCCGGAATCGAGTCGATGATCGGCTTGTTCATCAACACGCTGCCGGTTCGCGTCGTGCTCGACCCGTCGGAGACGCTGGGGGAGTTGCTCGAGCGCATCCAGAGTGAGCAGGCGGCGCTGCTCGATCACCACTATCTGGGGCTCACCGACATTCAGGGCGTGGGCGGCGACGGCGCCGTTTTCGACACCCTGACGGTGTTCGAATCGTATCCGGTGGACCGGGCGGGCCTCACCGAGAACACCGACATCGCAGGCATGAACGTTCTCGACGTGCACGATCGCGCCAATGCCGCGCACTATCCGCTGGCGGTGATCGCCTCCGCGCATGAACGCCTGCAACTGAAACTCGAATACGTTCCCACCCTGTTCGACGGTGACGCCGTCGCGCGCATCGGTGACCGGGTGGTCCGGGCCCTGATGGCACTCGCCGAGCGGCCGAATCTGCGGTTGGCACAGTTGCGGCTGCTCACCGAGGCCGAGGAGACCGCGCTGGTTCCGGTCCGGGGGCTGCCGGGCCGTTCCGTGCGGACACTGCCCGCGATGTTCGCGGAGACCGCCGCGGCGGCCGGCGACGCCACCGCGGTCGTGGCCTCACACCGCCGGTTGACGTACCGGGAACTCGACGAACGGTCCAACCGCTTCGCGCGACTGCTGCTCCGCCGCGGTGTCGGACCGGAAGATTTCGTCGCCCTGGGTATTTCGCGGTCCCTCGAATCGATCGTCGCAGTGTGGGCGATCGCCAAGACGGGTGCAGCGTTCGTGCCGGTCGATCCGGGCTACCCGCGTGAGCGAGTCGAACACATGCTCGGCGATTCGGGCTGCAGGTTCGGTGTGTGCGTGAATGCCGACCGCGGCCGGTTGCCGGCCGCCACGACCACGTGGTTGACGCTCGACGACCCCGAAACGGTCACTGCCGCAGCCGAAATGTCGTCCGATCCAGTCACCGACGACGAGCGTGTCGTGCCACTGCGATTCGCGCACCCGGCGTACATGATCTACACCTCGGGATCGACGGGCACCCCGAAGGGTGTGGTGGTCAGCCACCGTGGCCTCGACAACTTCGCCGAAGAACAGCGCGCCCGGTACGGGACCGACTTCACGTCGAGGACGATGCACTTCTCGTCGCCGAGCTTCGACGCGTCGGTCCTCGACTACCTGATGACCTTCGCGGTCGGCGCGACCATGGTGATCGTGCCGACATCCGTCTACGGCGGTGACGAACTGACCGAACTGATCCGATCCGAGCGCATCACCCACGGATTCATCACTCCCGCCGCGCTGGCGTCGGTGGACCCGGAAGGCCTCGACGGCTTCCGTACCGTGGCGGTCGGGGGCGAGGCCGTCCCGCCGGAACTGGTAGCGCGCTGGGCCCCGGGCCGAAAGATGCTCAACGCTTACGGCCCCACCGAGTCCACCATCGTCGCCAACCTCAGTGATCCCCTGGAAGCCGACGAGCCCGTGACGATCGGCGGACCGATCCGTGGTACCGCCGAGGTCATCCTCGACGCCTGGCTGCAGCCGGTCCCCGTCGGTGTCGCCGGGGAGCTGTACATCAGCGGTGAAGGACTTGCCCGCGGCTACCATGCGCGGGCGGGGCTCACCAGCGAACGGTTCATCGCGAATCCGTTCGGTGAGCCGGGCGAGCGCATGTACCGTACCGGTGACCTCGCGCGCTGGCGTCCGGATCGAACAGCGGAATACCTCGGCCGCACCGACTTCCAGGTAAAGGTTCGTGGTTTCCGCATCGAACTCGGTGACATCGACAGTGCCCTCGCCGGGCATCCCTCCGTGGCGTTCGCCGTCACTCTCGGGCGCCCGGGGCCGACGGGTGACACCGCACTCGTGTCCTATGTGCTGCCCGAGGCCGACACAACGCTCGAACCGCCGGAGCTGAAGCAGTGGGCGGCGGAACTGCTGCCCGCCCACATGGTGCCGTCGAGCATCATGATCCTCGACGAGATCCCGTTGACCCCGGTGGGCAAGCTCGACCGGGCGGCTCTACCGGAACCACAGTTCCTGCCGACGACGGACGAGTTCCGCCCGCCGTCCACGGTGCTCGAGCACACCATCGCCGACGTCATCACCACCGTCCTCGGGATCGAGCGGGTCGGCATCGACGACAACTTCTTCGACATCGGTGGTAACTCGCTCATCGCCACCCGCGTGGCGGCCCGGCTCACCGCCGAGTTGGACACCCAGATCGGAGTGCGCACCCTGTTCGAGGCGCCGACAATCCACGCCCTCGCCCGCATGATCGAATCGACCGCGTTCGCCCCCGCCGGGGACGGCGACCACGCGAGGGTTCCGCTCGAGCCGAGGCGGCGACCGGAGCACGTGCCGGTGTCGCTCGCACAGAAGCGCATGTGGTTCCTCAACCAGTTCGACACCTCCTCCGCCGCGTACAACATTCCGCTCGCGGTGCGGCTGACCGGACGGCTGGACGTGGAGTCGCTGCGCGCGGCCGTCACCGACGTCTTCGTCCGGCACGAATCGCTGCGCACCGTGTTCCCCTCCCACGATGGGGAACCGACGCAGGTGGTGCTCTCGCCCGGACAGTGGACACCGAATCTCGAGATTGCCGACGTGGGGGACAGTGAACTTCACGACCACATCGCCGCGCTCGCGACCGCCGGGTTCGACGTGACGGCCGACGTGCCGATTCGTTCGGCACTGTTCGCTCTCGCGCCCGACGAGCACGTACTCGTCATCGTGGTGCACCACATCTGTGCCGACGGCTTCTCACTCACTCCGCTTGCCAGGGACGTGATGGCGGCCTACGCGGCCCGCATCGCAGGCAGCGCTCCGCAGTGGAGCCCCCTGTCGGTGCAGTACGCCGACTACACGCTGTGGCAGCTCGAACAACTCGGCAGCGAAAGTGACTCCGAGTCTCTCATCTCCCAGCAACTGCGGTACTGGACAGAGCAGCTCGCGGACCTGCCCGAGATCCTGCAGCTGCCCACAGACCGCGCGCGGCCGGTTCAGCAGTCGTTCCGCGGCGCCCAGGTCGACTTCACGATTCCGGCCGAGCTGCACCGCTCGCTGTCCGCGCTGGCGCGCAAACACAACTCGACCATGTTCATGGCCGTGCACGCAGCCCTGTCCGTGTTGTTGTCGGCGTTGTCGTCCACCGAGGACATCGCGGTGGGAACACCGATCGCCGGTCGCGGTGAGGCGGCACTCGACGAGATGGTCGGCATGTTCGTCAACACCCTCGTCCTTCGGGCCGCCGTCGACCCCGCCGGGGGCTTCGGCGACCTGATCGATCGGGTGCGGGCCACCGACCTCGCGGCATTCCACCATTCGGACGTGCCGTTCGAGCGGTTGGTCGACGTGCTGGCGCCAGAACGGTCCACTGCGCATTCCCCGCTGTTCCAGGTACTGCTCGAATTCCGCAACAATGAAACCCCACGACTCGAGCTTCAAGAATTGACCGCTACGGCCGTCGATTTCGATCTGGAAGTGGCCAAATTCGACCTGCAGCTCAGCGTCGAGGAACGCTTCGACGAGGAGGGGACCGCCGCCGGGATCACCGCGGCATTCGTCTACGCCACCGACCTGTTCGAGGCCGGAACCGTGCGCACCATCGCGGACCGGTTCCTGCGGGTCCTCGGTGCGGTGACCGCCGATCCGCACGCCCCCGTCGGTGACATCGAACTCACCGACGCCGCCGAACGGGCCGCGATGGCGACCGAGTGGAACACCGTCGGCGTCGATGCCGGTCACGACACCCTGGCGGACCGCTTCGGGCAGACCGTCGCCCGGTTCCCCCAGGCCACCGCGGTCACCTCCGAGGACGTGGCGTACACGTACCGTGAGCTGGACAACCGCTCGAACCGGTTGGCGAGGCTGCTCATCTCCCGTGGAGTCGGCCCGGAAACCCTGGTCGCGGTGGCACTTCCACGTACCTGCGATCTGATCGTCGCGTTGCTCGCGGTGATCAAGTCGGGCGGTGGATATCTTCCGGTCGACATCACCTATCCCGCAGACCGGCTGGCGTTCGTCTTCGAGGACGCCGCACCGAACTGTGTGATCACCACCGTCGGCGATGCCTCGGCGCTTCCGGAATCCGGGACGCCCGTCATCCTCCTCGACGACATCGAGACCGACGCCGATCTCGGGCGGCTGTCCCCGGCGGCGATCACGGACGACGACCGGGTCACCCCCCTCGATGCGTCGTCGGTGGCCTACGTGATCTACACCTCCGGGTCGACGGGCCGCCCGAAGGGTGTGGTCGTCTCGCACCGCAACGTGCTCACTCTCTTCGCGAACACCCAGCCGCTGTACGGATTCGACGAGAACGACGTCTGGACGATGTTCCATTCGTATGCCTTCGACTTCTCCGTGTGGGAGTTGTGGGGACCGCTGCTCTACGGCGGACGACTGGTGGTCGTCGACTACTACACCGCGCGGTCACCGGAAATGTTCCACGAACTGCTCCGCAACGAGCAGGTGACGGTCCTCAACCAGACGCCGACCGCGTTCTACCAACTGGCCGAGACCGACCGAATCGTCTCGGAGATCGACGTGACCGCAGCGGCACTGGCGTTGCGGTACGTGATCTTCGGCGGAGAGGCCCTCGACCTCGGTCAGCTGGGACGCTGGTATGCCCGGCACGACGACTCCGCGCCGACCCTGGTCAACATGTACGGCATCACCGAGACCACCGTGCACGTCAGCTACCTGCGGCTCGACCGTGAGTTCGCCGAGTCCGCCTCGGCCAGTGTGATCGGACGCGCCATCGCCGGGCTGCGTGTGCACGTGCTCGACCGGCGCCTGCATCCCGTACCGCCGGGCACCATCGGCGAAATGTACGTGTCCGGCGAGCAGGTCACCCGGGGCTACCTCGGCCGTGCGGCGCTCAGCTCCACCCGGTTCGTCGCCGACCCGCTCGGGTCCGGCACACGGATGTACCGGACCGGCGACCTGGCGCGTTGGAACGCCGGGGGTCAACTCGAATACCTGGGCCGCAGTGACTTCCAGGTCAAGATCCGCGGTTTCCGCATCGAACTCGGTGAGATCGAGTCGGCGTTGCTCCGCTACCGCGGGATCGCGCAGGCCGTCGTCCTGACCCGCGACGACGGCCACGGGGGCAACCGGCTGATCGGATATGTCGTGCCCGAGTCCGGGTCCACCGTAGAGGTGTCCTCGGCGCTGGAATTCCTCGGCACCCAGCTCACGTCCTACATGGTTCCCGCGACTCTCGTCGTCCTCGACGCCCTGCCGCTCACCGGCAACGGCAAGCTCGACCGCCGCGCGCTGCCCGAACCGGACTTCGGCGCCCGGGTGTCCGCGAGCCGGGCACCCACCACCGAAATGGAAACAGTGCTGGCCACGTTGTTCGCCGAGGTTCTCGGACTGGACTCGGTGGGTGTGGAGGATTCGTTCTTCGCGCTCGGCGGTGACAGCATCATGTCGATCCAGTTAGTGGCCCGGGCCAAGGCTGCGGGTGTGGTGCTCACCCCGAGGGACGTGTTCGAGGCCAAGACGGTGGCCACCCTCGCCGAGGTGGCGTCCTGGGCCGGGGCTGCCGACGTGGTCGTCCTCGAGGAGTTGCCCGGTGGCGGTGTAGGCGACATGCCGACCACCCCCATCACGTCGTGGCTGCTCGAACGCGGCGGCGACTTCCGCCGCTACACCCAGACGGCGCTGCTCGCCCTGCCCCCGGCAACCGACCGCACGATGCTCGAGCGCACGATCCAGGCGGTCGTCGATCACCACGACATGCTGCGCGCCCAACTGGCCGGGCCCGCACCACAGTGGCGTATCGAGGTGCGCGGGTCCGGGTCCGTCGACGTCCGCGAATTCCTCCACCGCGTCGAGGTGCCCGCGGTGACCGGTTCCACCTTCGCCGACATCGCCACCCGCGAACTCGACGAGGCCGCGGGACGACTGGACCCGGTAGCCGGTGTCATGTTGCAGCTGGTGTGGTTCGACGCCGGTGACGGCGGCGGACGGTTGCTGGTGGTCGCTCATCACCTCGTGGTCGACGGGGTGTCGTGGCGGATCCTCGTCCCCGACCTGGCCACCGTGTGGGCGCAGCTCTCCGCGGGCCAGGAACCGGTCCTCGAGCCGGTCGGCACATCGATGCGCCGGTGGTCCCACGGTCTCGCCGGCGCTGCCGTGGACCGCGCCGGGGAACTCGACCTGTGGCGCGGGGTGCTCAGCGGTGACGACCCGCTGATCGGGTCGCGGCCACTCGACTCGGACGTCGACGTGGCGGGCACCGTGGAAAAGCTGACCGTCGAGGTGCCCACCGACGTGACCGACGCACTTCTCACGAAGGTGCCCGAGGCATATCACGGCGGAGTCAACGACGGCCTGCTTGCGGGACTGGCGCTGGCACTGGCGCGGTGGCGTGCCCGGTCGGCGCGGCGCACCCACGGTGAAAGCTGGGCCCAGTCACTGGTCAATCTCGAAGGCCACGGTCGTGAAGACCAGGTGCTGCCGGGTGCGGACCTCGGCCGCACCGTCGGCTGGTTCACCGCGATGTTCCCGGTGCGCCTGGACCTGTCGGGTATCGACCTCGACGAGGCCTTCGACGGTGGCCGGGCCGCCGGCTCGGCGATCAAGGCGATCAAAGAGCAACTGCTCGCCATCCCCGACCACGGCATCGGCTACGGCATGCTGCGGTACCTGAACCCGGACACTGCAGAAGAACTGCGCGCGCTGCGCCAACCTCAAGTCACGTTCAACTACCTCGGACGGCTGGGCGGTGCAACGTCGACCGATACCCACGGACACCCGTGGGTTCCGGTGAGCGACACCAAGCTCGACGACGTTCCCGCCTCCGACATCCCGGTCGCCTCGGTGCTCGACATCAACGCCGTCACCGACGCCGCCGCCGACGGAAACAGGTTGCGCGCGACATGGGCGTTCCCGGCCGGTGTCCTGACCGAGCCGGAGGTACGCGAACTCGCCGAACTCTGGGTGCAGGCACTCACCGCGTTGACTGTCCATGTGGCGCGGCCCGATTCGGGCGGTGTGACGCCGTCCGATCTCGACCTCGTCAGCCTCGACCAGACCGCGATCGACCGGCTCGAGGACCGCTTCCCGGCACTCGCGGACATCTGGTCGCTGTCGCCTCTGCAGTCGGGCCTGCTGTTCCACGCGCAGTTCTCCGACGCCGCCGTGGACCCGTATCTCGTTCAGCTGACCCTCGAACTGCGCGGGCAGGTCGATGCCGACCGGATCCGCCGCGCCGGCCAGGCACTGCTCGATCGGCATCCCAACCTGCGGGCCGCGTTCGTCCACGACAGCGCGGGGGCCTCCGCCCAGATCATCCAGAACGGTGTCGTCCTGCCGTGGTCCGAGTTCGACCTCTCGGATCTGGAACCGGCCGAGACCGAGCGGGACTACGACCGGATCCTGGAGCGAGACAGGGCGGTCAAGTTCGACATGTCGCAGGCACCGCTGCTGCGGCTCGCGCTGATCCGGCTCACGGAACAGGACTACCGGCTGGTCCTGACCAATCACCACATCCTGCTCGACGGCTGGTCGACGCCGCTGGTCATCCGTGACCTGCTCACCCTGTACGCCACCGACGCCGACGGCAGCCTGCTGCCCCGGGTGCACTCATACCGCGACTACCTGTCGTGGATGCGACGCCACGACATCACCGAGTCACTCGCGGCGTGGCGCGCCGCTCTCGACGGAGTGGACGAACCGACGCTGCTCGCGCCGATGGACCGGGCCGAAGCGCATTCGGCGATGGCCGAGGAAACCGCCTTCACCCTGTCGGAGGAACAGACCACCCGCCTGCGTGAGCTGAGCCGTGAGCGTGGACTGACCCTCAACACGGTCGTGCAGACGGCATGGGGCATCGTGCTCGGTGGACTGATCGGACGCACCGATGTGGTGTTCGGCGGGACCGTGTCGGGCCGGCCGCCGGAGATCCCCGGCATCGAGTCGATGGTGGGTCTGTTCATCAACACCCTGCCGGTCCGGGTGGCGCTGAACCCCCGGGAACCTTTGGGAGAGCTGCTCACCCGCGTCCAGAGCGAGCAGGCGGCACTGCTCGACCACCATTACGTGGGGCTCACCGACATCCAGTCGGTGGCCGGGCTCGGGGCGGGCTTCGACACGTTGACCGTGTTCGAGTCGTATCCAGTGGACAAGGACGGGCTGACCGAGCACACCGATATCGCCGGCATGTTCGTCACGGGGATCGGGGGCAAGGACTCGGCGCACTATCCGCTTGCCGTGGTTGCGTCCGGTGACGAGCGACTGAACCTGAAATTCGAGTACCTGCCGGAGGTGTTCGAGGAGCGCGCGATCGACGAGATCGCGGATCGCCTGCAGCGAGTACTCGCCGCGATATCCGATCGGCCCGAGATCCCCCTGGCGCACATGCAGTTGCTCACCGAGTCCGAACTCGCCGAGTTCGCTCCGGTGCGGGGACGCCCCGGTTTCTCGGTCCGGACCCTCCCACAGATTTTCGAGGACGCTGCCGCGCTCGATCCGAACCGCACGGCGCTCACCTTCGAGGGCCGGAACGTGTCCTACCGCGAACTGAACGAGCGTTCGAACCAGTTGGCGCGGGTGCTGATCTCGCGCGGCGCGGGCCCGGAGGCGTTCGTGGCGCTGGGAATTCCCCGGTCCATCGAGTCCGTTCTCGCTGTCTGGGCGGTGGCGAAGACGGGCGCAGCCTTCGTCCCGGTCGACCCCAACTACCCGATCGACCGCATCGAGCACATGCTCACCGATTCCGGTGCCACCATCGGACTCACCACGACGGCATACGAGAAAGACCTTCCCGACACGGTGCCGTGGCTGCTGCTCGACTCCCCGAAGTTCGAGAAGGCATGCCAGGCGAAACCGGCTCTGCCCGTGGCAGATTCGGATCGGAAGTCGCCGATCAGCCTCGACAACGCTGCATACATCGTGTACACGTCGGGTTCGACGGGTAAACCGAAGGGCGTCGTGGTCACCCACGAGGGACTCGACAACTTCGCCGAGGATCAGCGTCAGCGATTCGGGGCCACCCAGACCTCGCGCACGCTGCACTTCTCCACTCCGAGCTTCGACGGGTCGATCTTCGAGTACCTGCAGGCCTTCGGCGTCGGCGCAACCATGGTGATCGCCCCACCGACCGTCTACGGCGGTGCCGAGCTGGCCGAACTGATCCGTGCCGAACACGTCACGCACGCCTTCGTGACCACGGCTGCTCTGGCCACGGTCGATCCCACGGATCTCGACGAGTTCCAGCACGTGACCGTCGGTGGGGAAGCGTGCCCGCCGGAACTGGTGACGCGGTGGGCCCCCGGCCACAACCTGTTCAACGGGTACGGCCCCACGGAGACCACCGTGATGGCCAACATCAGCGACCCGTTGGCGGTGGGCGAGCCGATCACGATCGGCGGACCCATCCGCGGTATCGAAGAGCTGGTCCTCGACGCCCGGCTCCAGCCCGTCGCGGTGGGTGTGCCCGGCGAGCTGTACATTACCGGCGCCGGCCTGGCGCGCGGCTACCACCAGCGGCCCGCGCTCAGCAGCCATCGCTTCCTCGCGAACCCGTATGGTGAGCCGGGGGAGCGGATGTACCGCACCGGCGACATCGTCCGCTGGCGTGCCGACCACTCGGTGGAGTATGTGGGGCGCAGCGACTTCCAGGTCAAGATCCGCGGCTTCCGCATCGAACTCGGCGAGATCGACGCCGAGATCGCCACCTTCCCCGGCGTCAGTTTCTCGACCACGCTCGGCGTGCCCGGACCGTCCGGGGACACCGTTCTGGTCACCTACCTGCTACCTCTGACGGAAGGCGGGGTCGACCCGGCCGCGTTGACGGCGCACCTGTCCACACGGCTTCCCGCGCACATGGTGCCGTCGAGCATCATGTTCCTCGACGAGATCCCGCTGACACCGGTGGGCAAACTGGATCGTTCGGCGCTGCCGGCGCCGGAGCTCAACGTCCACACCAAGGAGTTCCGCGCGCCGTCCACCGATCTCGAGCGGACGATCGCAGACATCTTCGCCGACGTCCTCGGACTCGAGCGGATCGGCGTCGACGACAACTTCTTCGACCTCGGTGGCAACTCCCTCGTCGCGACCCGCGTCACCGCCCGGCTCCGTGATGCGCTCGACACCGACATCGGAGTTCGGGCACTGTTCGAAGCGCCCGACGTGCGATCGCTCGCCGAGCGAATCGGCGAGGGTTCCGTTCCCGGCGGGGGTGCCCGCCCACCGCTCGCCCCGGTCGAGCGACCCGAGCTGATTCCGCTGTCCCTGGCGCAGAAGCGGATGTGGTTCCTCAACCAGTTCGATCCGTCGTCGCCCGCCTACAACATTCCGCTCGCGGTGCGTCTCACCGGACGGCTCGACGAGGAAGCGCTGCGGCTGGCCATGTCGGACGTGCTCGAGCGGCACGAGACGCTGCGCACGGTGTTCCCGACCGTCGGCAACGAACCGACCCAGCGGATACTTCCTGCGGAGCTGGTCCGGCCGGAATTCACGACCGCCACGGTGACCGCGGAGGAGCTCCCGGCGCGCATGCGGGATCTGGTGTCCCGCGGATTCGACGTCAGCACCGACCTACCCGTGCGCGCCGCCCTCTTCCGGACCGAGCCCGACCATCACGTCCTCACGATCGTGGTTCATCACATCTGTGCGGACGGGTTCTCCCTCGCCCCGTTGGCGAGGGACGTCATGGTCGCGTACGGCGCGCGGCTCGAAGGAGACGGTCCGCAGTGGGCGCCGCTGCAGGTGCAGTACGCCGACTACACCCTGTGGCAGCACGCCGTGCTCGGGTCGGAGGACGATCCGGCGTCGCTGATCAACCGTCAGCTCCGCTTCTGGTCGCAGACTCTCGCCGGACTGCCGGACGTCATCCAGTTGCCGACCGACCGGCCACGCCCGATTCAGCAGAGTGTCGAAGGCGATCGGGTGGAGTTCGCGATCGACGCCGACTTGCACCGGCGGTTGACAGCGCTCGCCCGGGAGAACAACGTCACCATGTTCATGGCGGTCCATGCTGCCCTCGTGGTACTCCTGGCTCGCCTGGGCAGCACCGATGACGTCGTCATCGGGACACCGGTCGCCGGCCGGGGGGAAACCGCTCTCGACGACATGGTCGGCATGTTCGTCAACACGCTTGTCCTGCGGAGTCGCATCGATCCCGCGACGACGTTCACCGAGCTGGTCCGTCAGATCCGCGAAAGCGATCTCGCCGCGTTCGCGCACTCGGACCTGCCATTCGAACGGTTGGTGGAGGAGTTGAACCCGAGGAGGTCCACGTCCTACTCACCGCTGTTCCAGGTGGCTCTCGAGTTCCAGAACAATGAGCGCGCGTCGCTCGAGCTGCCGGACCTGCGGGTCGAGGGCGTGGATCTCGAGACGAGGATGGTCAAGGAAGACCTCGAGGTCATCCTCGCCGAGCAGTTCGATTCGACCGGTGCACCCGCCGGGATCAGCGGTGGCCTCGACTTCGCGGTGTCGCTCTTCGACGAGGAAACCGCCCGCAGGATCGCCGACCGGTTCGTCCGCGTCCTCGCTGCCGCCACCGCCGACCCGGAGCAGTCCATCAGCACCCTGCCCATCCTCGATGAGGCGGAGCAAGAAGAGTTGGCCCCCGCCCGCGGCAAGCCGGAGGTCCGGCCCGAGCTGTGGCCCGACATCCTCGCCGCCGCGGCGGCCGTCGCCCCCGAGGCGACAGCCCTCACCTTCGAGGACCGTCACGTCAGCTACCGCGAACTCGACGAATGGTCCAACCGCCTGGCCCGGGTCCTGAGGGCCCACGGTGTGGGCCCGGAAACGTTCGTCGCACTGGGCATGCCGCGCTCCATCGAAGAGGTGGTGTCGATCTGGTCGGTGGCCAAGTCCGGCGCGGCGTTCGTGCCCGTCGATCCGACGTATCCCCGTGATCGCATCGAATACATGCTCACCGACTGCCGGGCATCGGTCGGGATCACCGTTGCCGAGCGCCGGGACAATCTGCCGGAATCCGTCCCGTGGCTGGTGCTCGACGACGAAGAACTCGCGGAGCAGGTGGCGGTGGTGTCCTCCGAGCCGATCACCGACGCCGACCGGACGCGACCCCTCCACCTCGGGCATCCCGCCTACCTGATCTACACCTCGGGTTCGACGGGCAAGCCCAAGGGCGTCATCGTCACCCATCGGGGCATCGCCAACCTCACCGCGGAAGAGCACGAGCGTTTCCTGGTCACCCTCGACTCGACGGTGTCGCACCTGGCGTCGCCGAGCTTCGACGCCTCGGTGTTCGAGCTGATGATGGCGTTCGGCGCCTCGGCTCGGCTGCTGATCATCCCGCCGACCATCTTCGGCGGCGACGAACTCGCGGACCTGCTGCGCAGGGAACAGGTGACTCACGCGTTCATCACCCCGACCGCGCTGTCCTCGATGGAGGATCGCGACCTCGACACGCTGAGGATGCTGGCCGTGGCCGGCGAGGCGTGCCCACCCGAGCTGGTCGAGGTCTGGGGCCGCCACCGCCGCATGCACAACGGGTACGGTCCGACGGAAACGAGCATCCAGGCCAGTGTCAGCGCCCCGATGCGACCCGGTGGGGTTGTCAACATCGGTGCTCCCGCCATCGGCTTCGAGTACCTGGTGCTGGACGAGCGGCTGCAGCCCGTCCCGGCGGGCGTCCCCGGTGAGCTGTACATCGCCGGGCCCGGATTGGCGCGGGGGTACCACAAGCGCGCGGCCCTCACCTCGGAACGGTTCCTGGCCTGCCCGTTCGGCGAGCCCGGCCGGCGCATGTACCGGACCGGTGACGTGGTGCGGTGGCGCGGGGATCACACCGTCGAGTACATCGGCCGCACCGACTTCCAGGTGAAGGTGCGGGGCTTCCGCATCGAACTCGGTGAGATCGACGCCGTTCTCGCCCGCCATCCGGCGGCGGCCTTCGCGGCCACGATCGGGCACACAGGGCCGTCCGGAGACACCCTGCTCGCGGCCTACGTGCGCGCCGTCGACGGCCACGACCTCGATCCTGCGGAGCTGCGCACCTACGCGGCCGAGCGACTGCCTGCCCATATGGTTCCCTCGGCCGTGGTGGTGCTCGATCAGGTGCCGATGACCCCGGTGGGCAAGCTCGACCGCAGGGCGTTGCCGGCGCCGGAGTTCGGGACCACCGCGGCCGCATTCCGCGCACCCGACACCGAAACCGAACGCGTCGTCGTGGAGGCGTTCGCGGAGGTGCTCGGAGTCGATCGGGTCGGGACGGCGGACAGCTTCTTCGACCTCGGCGGCAACTCGATCGTCGCCACCCGTGTCATCACCGTTCTCCAGGAACGCCTCGGCCGGCGGATCCCGCTGCAGTCGATGTTCCTCGATCCGACACCGGCGGGACTGGCGCGCCGGATCGACACGGACGGCGGCGGCGAGTCGGCCGTCGACGAGGCGCTGCGCGTGGTGATTCCGCTGCGACCGACGGGGGAGACACCGCCACTGTTCTGCATCCATCCCGGGATCGGGCTCTCGTGGGGTTACGCCGGGTTGCTGCAACACCTGTCGCAGGACCGTCCCGTCTACGGCCTGCAGTTGCCGAGCATCAGCGGGGGACCGATCTTCGACTCGATCGAGGAGCTCGCCCACCACTACGTGCTCGAAATGCGGAGCATCCAAGGTTCCGGGCCGTACCACCTGCTCGGGTGGTCCCTCGGCGGCATCATCGCGCAGGCCATCGCGGTGGAGTTGCAGCGGGAGGGCGAATCCGTCGCCACCCTCGCCCTGATGGACAGTTACGTGATCGGTAACGCCGACGCCACCCCGGACAGCCTCACCGTGTCCGAGTTGCTGCACGGTCTCGGGCTCGACCTCGAGTCCGAGAGCGAGGACGGAGAACTCACCTACGAGCGCGCTGTCGAACTGCTCGACGAGGCGTTCGGGCAGAAGACGGGGATCACACCACAACACCTCGAGCGCATCAGCCTCGGGTTCACGAACTCGTCGAGACTGATGAACGAGTTCCGTCCGCAACAGTTCGACGGGGACCTGCTGTTCTTCACTGCGGCGTCGTCACCTGCGGAGCACTCACCCGAGGAGTGGGCGCAGTGGGTGAGCGGACGAATCCGGGAAGTGAAGCTCGAGTGCGAGCACAACCAGATGATCGAGCCGGAGGTCCTTGCGGTCATCGGGCCGGTGCTCGAGGAGTATCTCGATCTGCCCTGAGCCGATGCGTGCCCGCGGCCCCGCTGTGACCGGTGGGCCGGTCCGATTGCAGTGACGTAACGGACCGGCCCGGATACCGATAACACCGGGGAACTCGGTCACACTCGAACTCGATTCCAGGAGGCGATATGGGGCGCTCACCCAGCAAGGGCCTGTCAGCACGCGCCCTGCGCGCGGTCTTCACCGCGTGCGTCGCCGTGGCCGGTGCGGGAGGTGTGGCCGCCGCAGCACCGATCTATCCTGCCTCCGAGACGGATCCCTTCTACGTGCAGCCGTCGAACCTCGAGTCCAGCGCGGCCGGGCAGCCGATCGCCACCCGGCCCATGCCTCCGCTACTCGCATTCCCCGACACCGATGTCTGGCAGGTGAAGTACCGCACCACCAATTCGCAGGGGCGCCCGATCTCCTCGGTCAGCACCGTGCTGGTACCGCACACCCGGCCGGTGGGCGGTCCGCTGCTGTCCTATCAGCACATCATCAACGCGCTCGGACCGCGGTGCGCGCCGTCACGCACCCTGTTCACCAACGACCCGGACCTTCAGATCAAGGAGGCGCCGGCGCTGAATCTCGCACTGCAGCGGGGCTGGACGGTCGCCCTTCCCGACCACCTGGGACCCAACAGCGCCTACGGTGCGGCCAAGCTCGGCGGGTTCATCACCCTCGACGGTATTCGCGCCGTTCAGCGGGTTCCGGAACTGAACGTCGCGGAGAGCCCTGTCGCGCTGGCCGGCTACTCCGGGGGCGGCATGGCGTCGGCCTGGGCTGCGGCTCTCGCGCCGGAGTATGCCCCGGAGCTGAATATCGTCGGGGTCGCCGAGGGTGGTGTACCGATGAACATCGGGAAGATGGCCAACGGCCTGGGTATGCAGCCGCATCCGGCGTTCGGCCTGGCGATGGCGGCGGCACTCGGCCTCGAACGGGAGTATCCGGACCGGCTGCCGATCAGTGAGCAGCTCAACGATCGTGGTCTTGCCATGCGCAGCGACATGGCGAATGCGTGCACCAACGGCATCCTCGCGGCGGGCGCCGGTCGTAGTGCGACCGAGGTGGCCAAGACCACGGACCTCATGAGCAGTCCGCAGGCGTGGGAAGTACTCGACGAGAACAGTGTCGAGCTGTATCCCGGTGTGCCGACCGCGCCGATCTTCGAATGGCACAGCCCGACCGACGTGCTCATCCCCGTCGACTCGATCGAGACGACGATCGCACGGTACTGCGCGGCCGGTGTTCGGGTGCAGTCGGAACTCTTCCCGAGTCCCGACCACCTTTCGACGGCGGTCCTGGGTCTTCCCACCGCCCTGGACTACCTGGACGCGCGGTTCCGGGGCGATCCGGCACCGAGCAACTGCTGACCGACCACCCCCACTCCGGGCGGTGACATGCGGGATCGTCATCGGATTGTGTTCTGCCTGAACGGCGTCCGGATAGCGCGGCGTTTGAGCCCCGGAAACCACGGGTACCCAAAATTATGCATGCCAGCGCACTCAATGCAGTCGTGACGGGATCGGACTCGGGGATCGGCCGGGCGGTCGCACTGGCACTCGCGGACGATGGTTTCCACCTCGGGCTGGCATACGCCACGGATCGCGACCGCGCGGAGGTCACGGCCCGCGAGGTGAGGGCCAGGTCGGTGCGCGCGGTGGTGCGGAAGATGGACCTCGCCGAGCTACCCCACTCGGCCACCGCGGTCGATGAGTTCGCCCGGGAACTCGGCGGAATCGGTGTCCTCGTCAGCTGCCCGGGCAGCACAGCCGTCGAATGCATACAACGTGGTGTCCGGTACATGATCGCCGGCGGGCAAGGTGGCCGCATAGTGAACATCACCGCATCGGCGTCGTCGCTCGGCGGGCTGACTGGTCTCCTCGCCGCCGAGTTGTCGCGGTACTCCGTCACCGTCAATTCCGTCGTCGTCCCCGCCGCGGATCCCGCGTTCCCGTCCCCGGGCCGCGACGACGGGGAAGCCGCCACCGTCGCGTCGTACCTCACAGCGCCAGCCGCGATGTTCGTGACGGGCGCCCAGTACACGGTGGAAGGGCGCCGAGTCACCATTACCCCGCACAGCCTGACCGACCCCGGCCCTCGCCGTCCCGGTCCTCGGGGAAGCGACCGCATCCGCTCCTACGCGGGTCGCTGGGCACCGACCCGGTGGACTCGCTGACCCTCCGTTGTGCGAAAACTCGGTGCAGGACGAGCGTCGCTGTACCGTTGTTCCAGGGGGCGTGAAATGAGAGTGACGGCTTCATGCAGCCCGCAGCGAAGATCAAGGTGGGGAATCTGCCTCACGAGCTGACGAGTTTCGTCGGTCGGCGTCGAGAGATCGCAGAAGCGCGCGGCCTGCTGGCCACCTCACGCCTGGTCACACTCACCGGAATCGGAGGAGTCGGCAAGACCAGGCTGGCCCTGCGAGTTGCTCTCGATTCGAGTCGGGCATTCGAGGACGGTGTGTGGCTGGTCGAACTGGGCGAACTCGAGGAAGACGCCCTGGTGGTCGGTGCCGTGGTCGCAGCTCTGAAGCTGCGTGAGCAGCAATCCGAGGCACCCGAGGTGGTATTGCGGGAGTTCCTGGAGCCACGGTGCGCGCTGCTGGTCCTCGACAACTGCGAACATCTCGTGGATGCCGTCGCCGGCCTGACCGAGTTCTTGCTGCGAAGCTGCCCGGAACTGCGGATCCTCGCCACCAGCCGGGAACCACTCGGAATCCCGGGCGAGGCCACCGTTCGGGTGCCACCGCTCACGCTGCCCCACTCGGGCCATCCTGCGTCAGTGAAGGCTCTCGCCCAGTACGAGTCGGTCGCACTGTTCGCCGAGCGCGCCGCCGCGGCCGTCCCCGGATTCCATCTCACCGAGGACAACCGTGTTGCGGTCGTGCAGATCTGTCAGCAACTGGACGGTCTGCCATTGGCGATCGAACTAGCCGCAGTGCGACTCCGGGTGATGTCGGTCGAACAAATCCTTCAGCGGCTGACGGACCGCTATCAGTTGCTCACGACCGGATGCCGCGGCGCGCCCGCACGCCAGCAGACGCTCCTGTGGTGTATCGACTGGAGCCACGAACTGTGCACCCCGCAGGAACGGGAACTGTGGGGAAGGCTCGCCGTCTTCGCCGGGGGCTTCGAATTGGACGCGGTCGAGAAGATCTGTTCAGGATCGTTGCGCCCCGCCGAGGTCGTCGACGTGGTCGCCTCGCTGATCGACAAGTCGATCCTGATCCGGGAAGAGGCCAGGGGTGCGGTGCGCTACCGGCTCCTCGAGACTCTCCGCGAGTACGGCCGCGAGAAGTTGCAGGAGACCTCGGAGTTCGCGTCACTGCTGCGCCGGCACCGGAATTTCTACGAGCAATTGGCGGTGCAGGCGCGGTCCGAGTGGGTCAGCGCCCGACAGGTCAGGTGGATTCAGCGCCTGGACGCCGAGCAACCGAACTTGCGAGCCGCCCTGCATTTCTGCCTGACGTCACCGAAGGAAGCGGCGGCGGGGCTTCGCATGGCCGCGGCCTTGTACCCGTTCTGGCGGTCGCGGGGACTGCTGAGGGAGGGCAGACGCTGGGTCGACCAACTGCTGGCTGTCCGCGGCGCGGGTTCCGCGGAGGAGCGGATCCGCGCCCTCTACGTGGCGGTCATGTTGTCCGAACTCAACAGCGAGGTCGAGGCTTCGTCCGCGGCGATCGAGGAGGCTCATGCACTCGCCCAGGGGGTCGCTGACCCGATCTCGCACGCACTGATTGCTCATGCCGAAGGTGGTCGCGCGATGTTCGGCGGACATCTCGATGCGGCCCGGGCGAACTACGAGGCCGCATTGGCCGTGTTCCGCACCGACGACAATCTGCTGCACCTGATCTGGGGGCTTCTCGGACTCGCGCTGGCGACCGGTTCGACCGATCCGGATCGGTCCGCACAGTGTCAGAGCGAGATACTCGCCCTCACCGAAGCGCACGGCGAGTCGGTGTATCGCAGTTGGTCACTGTGGGCGGCAGGTATGTCGGCGTGGCAGCACCGCGACTTCGAGGGCGCGGAGGGTCTGCTGAAACAGGGTCTGCAACTGGCCGGGATGGTCGACGACCGCATCAGTGCTGCCGGATGCCTGGAAGTGCTGGGCTGGATCGCAGTGGGTAGGGGAGACAGCCACCATGCTGCCGAACTGATGGGGGCCGCGCACGCGCTGGCGCATGCGGTCGGCAATCCGAATACGGTCTATCCGAACCAGCGCATCCATCATCTCGACTGCGCCGAACAGGCGCGACGGGACATCGGTGACCGCGCGTTCGAGGCCGCCTTCCATCAGGGAATGAACACCTGCCTCGAGGAGGCCGCAGCGGCTGTGCTGGGGACGAAGCAGCGCACGAATCCGAACACCGATCAATCGCAGACCGCCCTGACACGCCGCGAATGGCAGGTGGCCGAACTCGTCGCCGACGGGCTGACCAACAAGGCGATCGCCGCCACCCTGGTCATCTCGCAACGCACCGCCCAGGGACACGTCGAGCACATTCTGGCAAAACTCGGCTTCACCTCCCGCACCCAGATCGCGGCGTGGGTCGTGGAGCACGCGCAGGATCGGCACGTCTGACAACTGCGCGGCCGGGACGGGGATGGCGTCGCGGGGGCGAAACAGGTATGTGCCCGGGTCGATCGGCCGCTGTACTTTCCGGCGGCACGGGTCAAGCTCATACGCGTCCCTCTTTTCAGCCGGTACAACCCCCGAGGCCCCAATGTCCCCTACACCGCGAACGCACCGAAAGCCCGACTCCCACCGCGCTCGGCCCCCGATCCTTCGGCGGTCTCACCAGACCGACGGGTGTCGACTCCGGAGCGGGGGGAAACGGAGGTTGTTCGGCAGGGTGGGTCGGGGGACACCGCGCAGCAGGCCGTTACCTTTCGCGTCCGTGACGCCGACGGTAAGTCTCACCTTCGCCGGGCGGGTGACGGTATGAGCCCGGAACGACACAGCCGCGGGCATGCGCTCGCGAAGGCGTGCGCGCTGATGATCCAACGCTGCCGCAGCTGCACGACCCTGTTGGCACCGCTGATGGCCACGTGCTCGACGTGCCAGGGTTCCGATTTCGAGCAGGTGCCCTCGTGTGGTGTCGGTTCGATCGTCTCGTCCAAATCGATCGAACGTGAACGGCGCGGGCGGGATCGTGTCTCGGCCCCCTGCACGATCGCGATCGTGGAACTCGACGAAGGCCCCTGGGTGTATACCTGGATCGACGGCGAGGTCCCTGCCTCTTCCTCCCAGCATCCCGTCCGTGTCGAGTTCCGGCCGGCGGCAGCAGCCGAGCAGCTACCCGTGTTCGCGATCCGGCACTCCAGCGAGGGCTGACCCATGCAGACACGTCCTGCGGTCGAGCCCGGCGAGAAGTACGACGCCGAATGGATCCGCTTCTGGCTCGGCCGGTGTGAATGGCTCGAGCGGACCCATTCGCTGAGTTCGGACGGCCGATGGATGGCAGTCTTCGCCATTCAGTGGGCCCCGTTCGGCGGTGCCGCCGCGGCGGACCTGATGGAACGTTTCGGCGTCGAGCGGGAGCGTTTCCTGGAACTCGTCCTCACAGCACTGGCACCGCGCAGCTCTGATCTGCAGCGGATTCGCGCGGTGAAAAGTCGTCTGCGGGCCTCCCTCGAGCACGCGTGGCGGCGGATCGAGTAGTCGCGCCGCGGTCAGTCGTGCAACAGATCGTCGAGGTGGATCGGTACCGCCCTGACCCGGATGCCAGTGGCGCTGCGCACCGCGTTCGCCACGGCAGCGGCCGCACCGACGATGCCGATCTCCCCCGCACCTTTCGAGCCGATCGGATTGGCGTGCTCGTCGACGTCCGCGAGGCAGACGGCATCAAGGTAGCGGATGTCGGCGTGCGCGGCGATGTGGTAGCCCGCGAGGTCGTGGCTGACGATGTGGCCGAAACGTGGATCCCCGACGCTTTCCTCGTGCAGGGCCATCGACACTCCCATCGTCATGCCGCCGATGAGTTGGGAGCGGACCGTCCGCGCATTGACGACCCGTCCGATGGCGAACACCCCGAGCATCCGCTCCACCCGAATCTCACAGGTGTCGCGATGGACGTGTGCCTCCACGAAATGGGCGCCGAACGAATGGAGTGCGAATTTTTCGGCGTCGGGATTACCCGGTGTCTCCGCACTCGCTTCCGCCCCCGGGTGCGGCGTCGTGCCGTGTGTGTCGCGGAACGCCCGGGCCGCGGCGACGACGGCACTGCCCCAGGAACTGATACCCGTGGAACCTCCGGCCACCGTGGCGGACGGTAGGTCGCTGTCGCCGATCTCCAGGTCGATCGCGTCGAGAGGACAGCCGAGGGCATCGGCCGCGATCTGGGTGAGGGCGGTCCACGTTCCGGTGCCGATGTCGACGGACCCGATCTGCACCCGGTACCTGTCCCCCTCGTAGCGAATGCGCGCAACCGACCCCGGTGACGTGTTCGCCGGGTAGGTCGCGGCGGCCACTCCGTACCCGACCGACCAGTCCGAGCCGGAGCGAATCCCGGCCTTGGTGTCCCGGTCGGCCCAGCCGAAACGTTCGGCGCCTTCGCGGAGGCAATCGACGAGGCGCCGGCCCGACCACGGGTGCCCGGACTCCGGGTCGGTGGCCGGCTCATTTCTGATGCGCAGTTCGATCGGGTCGATGCCGCATACCTCGGCGAGTTCGTCCATTGCGACTTCGGCCGCGAACATTCCGGGTGTCTCGCCCGGGGCCCGCATCCAGGACGGTGCGGGCACGTCGAGGGCAACGAGGCGATGTGAGGTGTACCGGGCGGGGGAGGAGTACATCATCCGCGTCGGCACCGCCGCCTGCTCGGCGAATTCTTTGATCTTGGCGGACTGGGTGAGCACCTCGTGGGAGATGGCGGTCAGGTGACCGTCGGTGTCCGCGGCGAGCCGGATGTGCTGCAGCGTCGGGGCTCGGTAGGCGGACAGCGCGAACATCTGCTGCCGGGTGACCGCGAACTTGACCGGCCGGCCCGGTACCTTCTGCGCCGCCAGCGTCACCAGCACGTTGTGCGCGTGAGGCAACCCCTTCGATCCGAAGCCGCCGCCGACGTGTGGTGCGATGACCCGGATGTCCTCCGGTTCGAGACCGAACACCGGCGCCAACGTCTTCCGGACCGAATGAACGCCCTGCGTCGAATCGTGCAGTGTCAGGACGGGGCCCGGTCCACCCGGCCGCCACAGGGCGATCGTGGTGTGCGGCTCCATCGGATTGTTGTGCTCCATGGCCGTGGAGTACACCTGGTCGACCGTCCGTGGGGCGGTGGTCAACGCCGCCTCCACATCACCGCTTCGCGTGTCGGTGGGAAACCCGCCATTCACTGTTTCCGGGGCGTAGAAGTCGCTCCGGTCGGCGCGGAAGTCGGTGTCGTGGTCACGCACCTCGTACTCGACTCGGATCAGGTCGGCAGCCTGACGGGCAGCTTCGGGCGACTCCGCGACCACCGCGCCGAGGAACTGGCCCCGGAAGTGGACCTCGGGGTCCTGCAGGATCGCGAGTTCACCGTCGGAGGTGTCCGCGAGCCGCGGCGCATCGAACACCGTCAGTATGGTGACCACCCCGTCCACGGCCTGCGCGTCCCCCGCATCCACGGCGGTGACCTTCCCGCGGGCGATGCTCGACAGGACGGGATGCAGATAAGTCGGATCCGGCACTGCGTGCTCGAAGGCATACCGCGCCGCACCGGTCACCTTGTCGTGACCATCGAGGCGCTCGGCGGGCGTTCCGACGACCCTCGGTTCGAGCAACGCCATCAGCGTGCCTCCTCGGCGAGGGAACGGAGCGTCGCGGACAGGACGCGTCTGGTGAGGGTCACCTTGAACTCGTTACCCGGCAGGGGGCTCACCGCGGACAGTTCGGCGTCGGCCGCCGCCGCGAAGGTCTGCTCCGTGGGTACGGAACCGTTCAGCATTTCTTCGGCTCGCCCCGCGCGCCACGGTCGGTGCGCCACCCCGCCGAGTGCGATCCGCGCAGAACTGATGCGGTCGTTCTCGATCGTCAGGTCCGCGGCCACCGACACGAGCGCGAACGCGAACGACGCCCGGTCACGCACCTTGCGGTACGCCGACCGGCTTGCCGCCAACGGCGGTGGAAGTTCCACCGCGGTGACGAGTTCACCGTGCGTGAGCTCGGTGTCCCGGTCGGGGCTGTCCCCGGGGAGCCGATAGAACTCGGCCAGGGGAATGCGCCGGTCGCCGTCGACACTCCGCACGACCACCACTGCGTCGAGCGCCGTCATAGCGACGGCCATGTCGGACGGATGCACGGCCACGCAGTGCTCGGAGGCACCGAGGATGGCGGAGTAGCGGGCATACCCTCCGAGAGCAGAGCAGCCGGTACCCGGTGCCCGTTTGTTGCACGGTGTCGTCACGTCCTGGAAGTACACGCACCGAGTGCGCTGGAGGAGGTTGCCCGCGGTGGTGGCAAGATTACGGAGCTGACCCGACGCACCGGACAGCAGTGCCCTCGACAGCATCGGGTACCGCGAACGGACGAGTTCGTGCGCGGCCAGATCGCTGTTGCGGACGGTGGCACCGATTCGAAGTCCGCCGTCCGGGAGTTCGTCTACGTCGCCGAGGGGAAGTGCACTGACATCCACCAGTCGACCCGGCTGCGTCACACCGAGTTTCATGTGATCCACGAGGTTGGTGCCGCCGGCCAGGAAGCGCGCGTCGGGGTCCGCGGTGACGGTGGCGACGGCCCCGTCGACGTCGGTGGCCCGTTCGTAGTCGAACGGGATCATGCCTCCGCCGCCTGACGAATCGCGGCCAGAATATTCGTGTACGCGCCGCAGCGGCACAGGTTCCCGCTCATCCGTTCACGGATCTCGTCGTCGGTCAGCTCGGGCGGCGCCGTCAGATCCTCGGTGACGTTGCTCGGGTGCTGCGCCCAGAACTCGTCGAGCATTCCGACGGCGGAGCAGATCTGACCGGGTGTGCAGTAGCCGCACTGCAGCCCATCCTGCTCGACGAATGCCTGCTGCATCGCGTGCAGCTCGTCGCCGTCGGCCAGGCCGCGCGCCGTGGTGATGCGGGCACCGTCGTGGGCGACGGCGAAGGTCAGGCAGGTGGTGGCCCGCCGACCGTCCAGTAGCACGGTGCACGAACCGCACTGGCCGTGATCGCATCCCTTCTTGGGTGCCGTCACATCCAGATGCTCCCGCAGGGCGTCCAGCAGCGTCGTCCGCGTGTCGACCTCGAGGGTGCGATGTTCGCCGTCGACGTCGAGGGCGATCTTCGCGTGCCGTGCGCCGCGCGGACCGGAAGGGTGATTCATATGTTGAGGCGTACCCAGGAGCCCAGATTCCGAACCGCATCTGCCGCTAGCCCTGGTCGGGGAGGACTCCGGTCTCGAGGAAGATCACCCGCCTGCCGATTTCGACGGTGTGATCGCAGAACCTTTCGTAGAACCGGCCGAGGAGAGTGATGTCGACCGCAGCCTTGACACCGTGTGGCCAGTCCTCGGCCTGCGTGATCGCGAAGAGTCCGCGATGCAGGTCGTCCATCGTGTCGTCGGCGGTCAACAATCCCCTGGCGCGTTCGGGGTCGCGGTGCTGCAGGACCTGCTCGGTTTCCTCGGCCTGGGCCACCGCGACCGCACCCATCCGGGTGAACACCTCGAGCACCTCGTCCGGGACGACATGCTCCGGATGCCGTCGGCGGACGATCTTCGCGATGTGCACCGCGAGGCCACCCATTCGATGCAGGTCGGCGGAGATGTGGAGACCGCCCACCATGAATCGGAGATCGTGAGCGACCGGCGCCTGCAACGCCAGCAGTGAGAACGCGCGCTGTTCCCAGCGGGACGCGGCTGCGTCGAGCTCGCCGCTCACGTCGATGACGTGCTCGGCGAGTCCCAGGTCCGCCTGCAGCAACGCACCACTGGCCTCCCGCATCGCCGTCACGGTGAGTCGGCACATAGCAGCCAGGTCACCAGCGAGACTGTCGATGTTCTCCGCGAATCGTGTGCGCATCGGGTCAGCCTAGGTGTGTTCTGTAGCAAGTGCGTTGCTCTAGCGGGGGTCCGCGTGCGCGAGCTTGCGGTATCCCCGCGCCCCTGCCCGGTCGACCGCAGCTCGGACCAGACCGAAAATCGTGCCCTGCACGGCGGCGGCGATGAATACCTCGCGATCGGTGCGGGAGAGATCCTTCGGGTCCGGCAACTCCGGTTCACCAGCCACGCGCTTCCACACCTGGCCGAACACCGCTCCCGCCAGTATTCCGCCGCCGACACTCGCGGCGAGGGCCAGTGGTTTGTACATCACTTTCGATACGGCACTCATGTTCTCGTCCTTTGCGGTGTCGTCGCGGGTCGCGGTAGTCGGTGATCTGGTCCTCAGGGGCCGGGGCGATCGACCTCACCGCGCCACGCATCGGTCTCGGTGCCACGGGACTCGATGAACTCCTTGAACCGGGCCATGTCGCCTTTCACTCTCTTGCCGAGCAAACCCAGCTTGTCGGCCACGTTCTCGACGAACCCGTCGGGGTCGACGTCCATCTGCGCCGTCACGCGTGTCTTGTCATCGTCCAGACGGTGAAAGGTGATCACCCCGGCGTGATTGGGGCCGTCATCGGACTTCCATGCCACCCGTTCGTCGGGATGCTGCTCGGTGATGGTGGCATCGAACTCGCGTTTCACCCCGGCGATCGACACGACCCAATGGACGTGTGTCGGATCGATCTGACGGATTTCGTCAACACCCTCCATGAATCGAGGGAATTCTTCGAACTGCGTCCACTGGTTGTATGCCGTGTTCACCGGAACGGACACGTCCACGGCCTCGGTGATGGTGCTCATTTCGTCTCCTGTCGGTCGGTGTCGCGGTGAACGCGTACCCCGAGGGGGCTCGGGTCAATCCGGCGAGGAGGACCGGGCCCGCACGGACCCCTGGGCTCATGTTTCAGAATTCCCCGGGTGGGGCAATGCCCCTTATATGGCCAACGAATCAACTGGAGGGCCGCCGCGGATCGTCGTGGTGGGAAGCGGCTTCGCCGGATTCGAATGTGCGCGGCGACTTCGGCGCTCACTGCGCGACACCGGCGCCCGCATCATCATGGTCTCGCCCAACGACTACATGCTCTATACCCCGTTGCTGCCCGAGGTGGCGGGCGGCATTTTGGACGCCCGGTTCGTCACCATCGCATTGTCGGACGCGCTCCCCGGCGTCGAACTCGTCCGGGGCGCTGTCGATTCCATCGACCTCGACAATCGCACCGTGCACGTCACCGATTGCGAGGCGGGTGCGGAGGTGCTGTCGTGGGACCGGCTGGTGTTCACGCCCGGCTCGGTGACGCGACTGTTCGACATCCCGGGCCTCCTCGACCACGGTCGGGGACTGAAAACGCCCGCGGAGGCGCTGTACTTCCGTGACCAGCTCCTCACTCAACTCGAAATGGCCAGCCGCGACACCGACCCCCGGGAATCCCGGGCGCGGCGGACATTCGTCGTGGTGGGCGCGTCCTACGCCGGGACGGAGTTGATTGCCCAACTGCGCGCTCTGGCCGACAGCGCGGCCGCCCGCCAGGGCCTCGACCCGACCGCGGTCCGGTTCGTGCTTCTGGACGCCGCAGACAAGGTGATGCCGGAAGTGGGGGAGAAGCTCGGTGCCCAGGTGCTCGACGTGCTGCGGTCGCGCGGCATCGAGGTGCGGCTCGAGACGACGCTGACCGAGCTCACCGAGAACAGCGTGACCCTGAGCGACGGCACGGTGCTCCCCACCCACACGGTCGCCTGGGTGACCGGAGTGACCGCGAATCCTCTCGTCGACACGCTCGGCCTGCCCACCGAGAAAGGCAGGCTGAAGGTCGCCGCGGACCTGTCCGTCGAGGGACACCCCGGGGTCTTCGCCGGCGGGGACGCCGCGGCCGTCCCAGATCCGCGCCACCAGGGGTCGATCACCCCACCGACGGCGCAACATGCGGTTCGTCAAGGGCGCACACTCGCCCGCAACGTCGCGGCCAGCCTCGGGGTCGGCGAGGCGAAACCCTATGCGCACCGCGACATGGGTCTCGTGGTCGATCTGGGACCCGGCTTCGCAGTGGCCAACCCGCTCGGCATCCCGCTGTCGGGACTACCCGCGAAGGTGGTGACCAGGCTGTATCACCTCTTCGCCATGCCCTCGCCGGTCAATCGGTGGGCGGTCGGCCTCGCCTATCTCACCGACCTGCTGTTCCCCCGCCCGTTGGTGTCGATCGGCTTGGCCACCGAAACCCAGGCGCAGTTCGCGGTCAGCCAGGGCATCGGTGCCCGGAACTGACCGCGGCGCCGGGTACAGAAGGGTTGTCGAAGAGGAAGGAATGCGATGGCATCGCAGGTGCAGGACAATCCGCAGCGGAACCGTTATGAACTGATCGCGGACGGTGACGTTGCCGGGTTCATCGAGTATTCGGCGGGCGATGGTGTGCTCACCCTGACCCACACAGAGGTCGGTGACGCATTCGAGGGCAAGGGGTACGCGGGGCGTCTGGTGGAGGACACACTCGACGACGCCCGGAGCCGTGGGCTGGGAGTCCTTCCCGAATGCACCTACGTGCAGCAGTGGATTCGCAAACATCCGGACTACCGGACTGTGGTGCCGGAAAACGATCGGGGCCGGTTCGACCTGGAACGGAGTGACGATGAGTGAGGACAAGAGAACCTTCGTGGCACGGCGCCTCGACGAGGTGATCCACGAGTGGGAGGCGGACGCCCCGCCCGGTTCGGGCACCGGTCAGGCGGACGGGCCGCTGGTGACGGCGCAGCGCCATCGCGCCGAAGTGGACACCGCGACCGACGAACGCGTCGACGAGATCGCCGCCTCGTACCCGGATATCGCCGCGGCCTGGTCCTCGCACCGGGACTGATCGCCGGCGCAGACGGGCGCCGCGGCACCTACCGGCGACGGCGGAGGTCACCGCCCGAAAAGACTTGCGAGCGCACTCGTTTCGAGTCCGTCCGCGAGGGCTCTCGCGTCGTCGTACACTTCTTTCGCGCCGGCGTCGAGCAGTTCACCGCGTGAGATGCCGCCACTGAGCAGACCGATGAAGGGAACCCCGGCCTCGGTGGCCGCCTCGGCGTCCCATACGGCGTCCCCGACCATCACCGCGGTGTCGGGTGATGTGGACGATCGCTCCAGTGCGGTCTTCACCACCTCGGGATCCGGTTTCGCCTGTCCGACATCGCCCGAGGACGTGGTGTGCGCGATGCAGGAATCCACGTCGAGAACCGCACGAAGCACAGAGAGTTCGTCGTCGGGTGCGGAGGTCGCCAACACCACCTGCACGCCGCGACGGTGCAACTCGCGGATCAGCTCGCGGGCACCGGGGAGTGGCCGCATACTCGGCTGCAGATCCAGGTAGTACTGCTTGTGCAGCTCCTTCGCCCGATCACCCACCTCGCCGGCGGCGTCGCCCAGCAAGGTGTCGAGCAGCAACTGCGAGTCCAATCCGATGGCGCGGTGTATCCGCCATGCGTCGATGTGATGCCCGACTTCGGCGAATGCACGTTGCCACGCATCGACGTGGAGGTAATTCGAATCCACCAGCGTGCCGTCGACGTCGAACAACGCCGCCGTGGTGCCGGACCCTGACCCGGGATCTGCCACGATGAACCTCCTCGAAAACCGACACGTGTGATCGAGCAAACCACACGGGTACGATCGCGGCCAGCGGTAGCCCGGGTGGTTTCGCGGGCGCCGGCCCCGGGTATGCGGCTGTCACCGATGCACCAGCGCGAGGGAGTGATCGTCATCAAGGCTCAATGGGATACAACAGCTTCGGTGTCCGCCGTCTGGTCCGTCCTCGCCAATGGGTGGTTGTATCCGTCCTGGGTGGTGGGTGCGTCCCGCATGCGCGCCGTCAACGCGGAGTGGCCCGCCGTGGGCAGTCAGCTGCACCATTCGGTGGGTGTCTGGCCGGTACTCATCGACGACTCGACGGAAGTCCTGGAAGCCGACGAGGAGCGAGAGCTTCGGCTGCTGGCCCGGGCCACGCCCGCGACGAAAGCCGTCGTGCACCTCCGGCTCGAGCCGAGAGGTTCCGGCTGCCACCTCGAAATGGACGAGAAGGTAGCGACGCCACCGCTGAAGTGGATCCCGCGGTCGGTGCAGGATGTGGCCGTCTATCCCCGCAACCGCGAATGTCTGCGCCGGCTCGCCTTTCTGGCCGAGCAGACGTCCACCCCCTGACAACCTCCCGACTGCGCGTCACTCCCGGACTGCCCCCCCATGAGCCGCGGAAAGCGGTAGGGGCAGCGGAGAGGCCCACTCTCAACGCGGGACGAGTTCGAAGTATGCGCCGTCCTCGCCGGCGTCGGTATCGCGGTAGCGGAAGGCGAGTGCGAACCGGTCGAACGCAGAGAACCAGTCGTCCCACGAGATGCGTTCGAGGGCTTCCTCGGAAGCGCCGCCGGCGAAATCGAGCCGAAGTAAGACGGTCTCCGGGGAGCCGGCGTTGCCGACTCTGGCTGGAGCTCCGTCGTGTCGGTCCACCCACCGCCGGATCTCGGTGTGGTCGGTAGTGGTTCGGGTGCCGGTCACGGCGTTCCGGTTCCGGCCGACGTCACCGCGACACCAGCTTGAAGAAGGTGCTGTCCTCGCCGCTGGCCCTGTGCGCATGGTATAGGAACGCCAGGGCCGAGTCCTCGACGATGTCGGTCAGCGCTTCGAGGCTGTCGATCGCCGGAAGATCCTCGTCGCCCACCGGGCAGCTGCGATGATCCGAAGAGCGGATCATCGGCTCCGCCGGTTCGGCATCTCCACTCGGCATGTGCGCGTCGGTCATGTACTCACCAACGTTCAGCTCATTGCAGGGCCGGCGGCCGACGATCCGGTCATGTCCTCGAGGAACTCGTGGCAGCGGCGTGCGCGGTCGGAATCTTCCGCCATCACCTGCTCGAAGAACGACGCGATGTCGTCGCGGCCGGCGTTCTTGGCGTCCCGCACGTATTGCCCGTAGTCGTGTCCGGCCTTGAGCGAATGATATTGGACGGACACCAGGTCGTAGCTGACGTCGTCGAATCCGGTTTCTCCGGTAGCCATGATGCTTCTCCTTGTGTGCTCGTTGAAGTCCCGCCGCCCGGTGTGGCGGCGGGTGATCGATGGATAACCCGCAGGCTGGGGTTACCGCGGGGGGACCGCAGTGGTGTGTCCGGTCGACCTCAGACGGGGAAGGAGGAGGCCGAGTGCGATCATGCCGACACCCAGGGCGAAATGCAGCCAGTTGTCCGCAGTGTTCACCGGGACGAAGTTGGCTGCGCTGTCCTGGTCGATGAGGAGGCCGTAAATCCACAGGACCAGGTAGATCACGCCGCCGCCGACAAGGAAGGCCTTCGCCGTGTTGGCGGCGCGCGCCATGACAATGCCTGCGACGCCGAACAGAAGGTGCACGACGTTGTGCAGAATCGACACCTCGAAGATGCCCAGCAGCATGGCATGCGACTCGTGCCCGGCGACGGACATCATGTCGTAGTCGGTGGTCACGCCCGGGATGAACCCGAGAATGCCCACCAAGAGGAATACCGCTCCGACCACCAGCGCAGCAATCTGTACGGGTGTGGCGGTCATCGAGCTTCGGGTTGAGGTCGGTCGTGTCATCGCCCTACTCCTTCGGGTGCGTTACCGGTAGTTCGCGGTCTACCCGCCGTGTACCTCGCCGCCATCACCTCAAACAGGGAATTCCGAATGTTTTTGTCGCGTCTTCCTCGCACGCCGGGAGGGGTGGCCGCCACCGACCGCAATTCCTGCAGACCTGTGAGGATGGGGTTTACGCTGTAGTCCAATAGTGTCGACCGTGGAGTTGGACATGACGGCAACTGGTGTGCGCCCGATCGAAGCCCGCAGGCCCTATCCGCCGCGTTATCGCCGCAAAGGGTCGTTCATCTACGACATGATCTCGACGACGGACCCGAAGACGCTGGGTTTGATGTATCTGGTCACCGCCTTCGGGTTCTTCCTCGCCGGCGGATTGATGGCGATGCTGATTCGCGCCGAGCTCGCGGTGCCTGGCCTGCAGTTCTTGTCGAACGAGCAGTACAACCAGCTGTTCACCATGCACGGCACGATCATGCTGCTGCTGTACGCCACCCCGATCGTCTTCGGCTTCGCCAACTACATCCTGCCGCTGCAGATCGGCGCCCCCGATGTGGCCTTTCCCCGGCTGAATGCCTTCTCGTACTGGGCTTTCCTCTTCGGCGGCCTCATCGCCTTCGCGGGGTTCATCACCCCCGGTGGCGCCGCGGACTTCGGCTGGACCGCGTATTCACCGTTGACCTCCGCGATACACTCTCCCGGGCTCGGGGCGGACCTGTGGATCATGGGCCTCGCGCTGTCCGGGCTCGGCACCATCCTCGGTGGCGTCAACATGATCACCACGGTGATCTGCCTACGATGCCCCGGAATGACCATGTTCCGCATGCCGATCTTCACCTGGAACATCTTCATCACCAGTATCCTTGTGCTGCTTGCCTTCCCGATCCTCACCGCCGCACTCATGGGGCTGGCCGCAGACCGGCACCTCGGGGCCCACGTCTTCGACCCTGCCACGGGCGGCACGATTTTGTGGCAGCACCTGTTCTGGTTCTTCGGGCACCCCGAGGTGTATATCGTCGCGCTGCCGTTCTTCGGCATCGTGACCGAGATTTTCCCCGTCTTCAGCCGCAAGCCGATCTTCGGCTACAACGGCCTGGTCTTCGCAACCATGGCCATCGCGGCCCTGTCGATCGCGGTGTGGGCACACCACATGTACGCCACGGGCGCGGTGCTCCTGCCGTTCTTCTCCTTCATGACCTTCCTGATCGCGGTGCCCACCGGGGTGAAATTCTTCAACTGGATCGGCACCATGTGGAAGGGGCAGTTGACCTTCGAGTCGCCGATGCTCTTCGCCGTCGGCTTCATCATCACGTTCCTCTTCGGTGGTCTCACCGGCGTCATCCTCGCCAGCCCGCCGCTCGACTTCCACGTCACCGACAGCTACTTCGTGGTCGCCCACTTCCATTACGTGCTGTTCGGCACCATCGTGTTCGCCACCTACGCCGGCATCTACTTCTGGTTCCCGAAGATGACCGGGCGGATGATGGACGAACGCCTCGGCAAGTGGCACTTCTGGACCACGTTCATCGGCTTCCACGGGACCTTTCTCGTGCAGCACTGGCTCGGAGCCGAGGGTATGCCGCGCCGGTACGCCGACTACCTGCCGCCGGACGGGTTCACGACGCTGAACACGATTTCCACGGTATTCGCTTTCGTCCTGGGAATCTCCACGCTGCCGTTCCTGTGGAACGTCTTCAAGAGCTACCGGTACGGCGAGGTCGTCACCGTCGACGACCCGTGGGGTTACGGCAACTCGCTCGAGTGGGCCACCACCTGCCCGCCGCCGCGGCACAACTTCATCGAGATTCCGCGGGTGCGCTCCGAGCGTCCCGCGTTCGAGCTGCACTACCCGCACATGGTCGAGACGATGCGGGCCGAAGCGCACATCGGCCCGGGAGGCCACAAGCAGACGGCCGTCGACGTCGAAGACACCGCCCAGCGTTCGGAGGAGCCGGGAGGACCGGCAGGGGACCGGTGAGGCTCCACGGTGTCGAGGGCGAGGGACGGCGATCAGATGGTCACGGTCTCGCGGGCGGTGCGGTCCCAATGGTCGCCGTGCATGTGGGACAGGACGATCACATCGAGGGGCGGTAACTCGTCGATCCGCAAGGCCGGGTCCTTCAGGCGCCGCGACACCAGGCCGTAACCGAGATAAGCGTGCTGGTGCAGAAAATTGGCGTTGGTGAGCACGGTGATCGGGCCATAACCGAGGAGAACGGTTGCGTTCCCCACGAAGGTCAGCGAGAGAGTCATCACTGATCGGTCGTCATGCGTGCCCGCGAGCATCTATCCAGTCGAGAGCCTTACGTACGGAGTCGCAGGTGGGGATCATCGTGTCGAGTCCGGTGGCCTGAATGGGACGCAGCACCGCCCGGTTGCCGGCAAGCGCCCAGGTCATGTGCCGCTGCCGCGCGGACTCGGCGAACGTCGAGAGCACCGACAGCGCTGAGGTTCCGACGAAGTCGACACCGGTCATGTCGATGACGAGCACGGCGTCGTCCTGCGCGAGGTCGGCCAGCGCCAACGCGAACGACGGTGCGGCAAGCACGTCGATGTCACCCGAGATTCGGCCGATCGTGGCGCCCCCGGTCGCGGCCGCTTCGACCGCGACACCGATTTCGTGGTCGTGCGCGAGGCGCGATCCCCGGTCGCAGTGCGGTGCGGCCACGGCGCTGACGCTGCGTGAAGATTTCATGACCCTCCGATCGCATGCAATCTGTGGGCGTCCGTGCGCGTCTCTTCGTTCCGCGGCGTGGACACACCAAGCGCAAGCGTCGGTGGTCCGACGCCACGTACAGGGCGCACAACCCCCGTCCATTGCGCATCCTGTGGCGTCCGGACTGCGTGCGGCTGTGTTCTCAACCACGCGCGATCAACCCTACGTCCACGCACGGCACGCTTTCAACCGATTGGCGGTTCCGATCGCTGGGTACGCTGCGCGAAGATCCACGCACCTGCGACCGAAATGTGGAGTGCAGATGGCCGAGATCGGCGAAATTGGGAAGCTTCGAGCGGCGCCGGGTTCACCTGTCGAATTACGGGTGACGGCCGAGTTCGATCAGCTTCCGGTGATCAGGGCGGTAGCCGAAACACTCGCTGCCCTCGCTGATTTCGGTGCCGACGAGGTAGCGGACATCAAACTCGCGGTCGATGAGATCGCCTCCGAGCTGATCGGCGCCGTGATCTCCGATGTGGATCTGACGTGTTCGTTCGTGACTTCGGATTCCGCGCTGGCCGTCACGGTGGCGGCCAGAATTCCGGCGGGCAACGTGCCGGACCGCGGGGCCTTCGGGTGGCGCGTCGTGGAGACGGTGACCGACGGCGTGACGGTCACCGAGAGTGAGCTCGATTCGGCGGTACCGGAACGGCAGGTGGCCGTCGAATTCGTCAAACATCGCGGACCGCAATGAGTGCCGGGCGGGGCGCTGTCCTCGTGTGGACGGTGCGCGGGCGGGTACTCGGCGAGGATACGCGCGGCTCGTGCTCGCGAAATGTCGAATCAGGACAGGGAGGATCGTCGCCATGACCGCTCAACCCCCGGATCCGGACCCGGCCGAGACCCCCAATCTCGAACCGGGGGGTGGCGTCAGCCCCGGTTCGACCCCACCTGATGCGGCGCAGACCTCGGGGACGTCGTTCTCCGAGCCCCGAACCGGCAGACATTTTCCGCCTACGGGCATCGCGACAATGGTGGCAGTCGGTGCAATCGCCGCTGTGTTCCTGGCAATTGCCGTTCTGCTGATTCTCGACCTCGCCGGCGTGTGCGACTGAGCAGGAACGACACCCGCGTCAGCTCGGGTCGTCGTCCTCGCCCTCGGCCTGATCCGGTTGATGTGTGCCGGACAGCAGATTTTCGGGGTCCGAATCCGGGTCTTCCGCCGGGTCGTAGGGCTTTTCGGACTCACTGCTCGTGCCTGGCGTTCCCGCGTCTTTCGTCATGGCAACTACCCGGTCCTTTCCTTGTTACTCGCGCAGGCGTCGTCACTCGCGCACGGCGTCGCGATGTCCATGGTCATGGCCGCTGCCCGATTCCGGTCGCGAATTCCCGGAGCCGACCACCTACCGTGTCCCCGTGCAGGGGTGGCGTGGGCAATCCGGCACCATCGCGCAATCCGCCCAGAAATTCCTCGAGGGTTTCCCGGGGCGTGTAGCGCGGCTGCCACCCCAACTCCGTCCGAGCTCGGGTCGTGTCCATGATCGGCAGCTGCAGAACGGTGTCGAGGAGTCCGGGTGAGGCGGGCACCGCGTGCGTGTGCCACGCCGCCCACAGGGCACCGCGGACCGCGGGCCGCGGAATGGGAATCTGACGGGCCCCGAAAAGTTCGGCGAGGTAGGCGCCGTCCACGGGCGGGTCCGCCGCAAGGTTGAAGGCACCGCGCACCGGCCTGAGTACCGCCTGGACGTATGCCGCAGCCACATCGGTGGTGTGCAGAATCTGCGCACGCAGATCCTCGACGAGGGGAACGGCCGGGATGAGCCCGCCCCGGACCAGCCGGCCGGCCAGCAGGGGCCCGACGAACAACCGACGCTGCGCGGTGGCCGACTCCCGCTTGAAGATGAAGCCGGGACGCATCCGCACCACCCGCATATCCGGGTTGCTCAGCTCGTACGCGTCCAGCCACCGCTCCAGATACGCCTTCTCACGCGGGTAGGCGGCGCCGGGCCAGCCGTGGGTGGGCCAGTCCTCGGCGACGCCGGTGTCGGACGGCCCCGGCGAATACGCCGCAACCGAAGAGGCGTACACGAGGGCCGGTACCCGTTCCTCGGCCACGGCCTCGAACACACGGATGGCACCGAGCACGTTGTTTTCGAAGGTGACCTCCGGCTTGTGGGTGGGCTGGAACAACCAGGCGAGGTGGATGACGGCGTCGGCGCCGCGCACGATCGGCCGGAAGTCGTCGACGCGGGAATCGGCGAATATCCACCGTGTCTTCGAGCAGGACCAGTCGGTGTGCCTGCGCGCTACGCCGACGATCTCCTCGACCGACGGCTCCTCGCTCAACGCCTCGACGATGCTCGTTCCGACATTGCCGGTGGCCCCGACGACGACGACCTTCAGCCCCTGCTGCTCGCTCATGGCAGCCGAATACCCACCGAACGCACTCGTAATCGGCGAGGGTCACCGGGTCCCGTCGAACGGCGAGCGGCGGCGCAGCACCGGACTGTCTCCGGCATCGCCGCCGATGACGCCCCGTACCGCCGCGTCGAGCGTGTCCTGCGCCGAATACCGGGGTGCCCACTGAAGTTCGCGGCGAGCCCTGGCCGAATCGAGCAGGGGAACCGAATAGGCCAGATCGATCCACCCGCGGTGGACAGGTTGCAGGTGGGCTCGCCACGTCACGTCGACGAGAAGCGTCAGCAGCGAGCGCGGCACGTGCACGGGGCGGGCGTGGAGCGCCGCACCGAAGTTGTCCGTGCCCAGCGGGGGATCGACCGACAGATTGAACGCCCCGGTGGCCCGCGCGAACACCATTCGAGCCAGCGCGTCGGCAACATCGTCGGCGTGGACGGCCGGGATCGCCAGCGAGCGGTCCAACGGGAGCAGCGGAAGATACTTCAGAGCGCCCGCCGGAATGCCCCGTGGCAGGGTGTAACGGCCGAGTTCGCTGCCTGCTGCCTGCTGGCCGATGAATCCCGGCCGTACCCGGGTGACGGCCACCGAGGAACTCTTTTCGAAGTCGTCGAGTCCCGCCTCGGCGGCGGCCTTGTCGACGCTGTACACCGAGCCCGGCACACCGCCGCGGGGTGCGGACTCGTCGACCGTCCGTCCGGGGGCCGGTGAATACACCGCCCCGGACGACATATGGATCAGATGCGCGACACCGGCGGCCTCGGCTGCGGCCGCCACCGCCAGGGTGCCGTCCACGCCGACGCGTCGGAGATAGTTCCGGTCGTGGGTGGGCTGGAACGCCCACACGAGGTGGATCACCGCGTCGGCGCCCTCGAATATGGGCCGCAACAGGTCGATCGCATCGGGGTGCGCCACGTCGATCGCGTGCCACTGCAGCCCGTCGTACGGCGGGACCTGCGCGGGAGGTCGTCGTGCGAGCCCCACCAGCTCGAGGTTCTGGTCGAGGTGCTCGGACCCGCCTCGGAGCCGGTTGAGCAGGGAGGTGCCGACGTTACCGGTCGCCCCCGTGATGATCAGCCGCATCGCTGTGCCTCGCCGTCCCCGAGTCCGTTCGACACGAGCTGAAAGCCGGAATCTCTCATCACCGCGGGGTCCAAGAGGTTTCGCGTGTCGACGATCGCCTTACGCTGGGCGAGTGTGCCGACGAGGTCCCAGTCGAGGGTTCGGAAGTCACTCCATTCGGTCAGAAGGACCAGCACCGCCGCGTCTTTCGCTACCAAGTAGGGGTCGTCGACCACTTGCACACCCGGGATCGCCGGGGAGTCCGGCGACACACCGGGATCGTAGGCGGTGAGCACGGCTCCTTCAGCGGACAGCGCGGCTGCGACGGTCAGCGCCGGCGAGTCGCGGACGTCGCAGGTGTCGGCTTTGAACGCCAGGCCCAGCAGCCCGATGCGTACCCCGTCAAGGGAGCCGCCTGCTTCGATCCCGGCGGCCTGCCGCGCCTTGGCGACCACCCGGTGCGCCTGCGCGGCATTCGTCTCGAGCGCCGCACGCAGCAAGGGAAACGACACGCCCCCGCGTTCCGCGCTCGCCAGCAAGGCGTGGGTGTCCTTGGGAAGGCACGATCCTCCCCAGCCGGGCCCGGGGTTCAGGAAGCTGGCCCCGATCCGGTGGTCGGCGCCCATGGCCCGTCCGATGTCGCGGATGTCGGCGGCGAAGTGATCACACAGCTCGGCGAGGGTGTTCGCGTAGGACAACTTGAGTGCGAGGAACGCGTTACTCGCATACTTGGCGAGTTCGGCGCTGGCCGGATCCATCCGCAGCACCGGCGCCTCGACGCCGGCGTAGAGGTCGACGACGCGTTGCCCGGCGTCCGCGTCCGAGGCGCCGACGACGATGCGGTCGGGGTTCAGGAAGTCATGCACCGCATGGCTTTCCCGCAGAAACTCCGGATTGCTCACCACGGTGATCCCATGGGGTTCGAGGCGTTCGCCGATGCGGATGGTGGTGCCCACCGGCACAGTCGATTTGGTCACCACGATACTGCCGGGTGCGAGCAGTGCCGCCAGTTCGGTAACCACGGCGTCGACGGAAGAGAGATCGGCGGCGCCGTCCTCACCCATGGGGGTGGGCACGCACACGAATACGGTGTCACACAACGCGAGTCCGGTCCGGTCGGTGGTGATGTGCAGGCGTTCCGATGCCACACCTGCGTGACGAGCCGTTCGAGTTCCGGCTCGAGGAAGGGCAGCTCACTGCGCAGGACATCGACGCGGTGCGCGTCGATGTCCACCAGGGTGACTCGGTGTCCCAGATGGTAAAAGCCTGCGCCGCTGGTCAATCCCACGTAGCCGGCGCCCACGACGCCGACGTGCCGGTCAGACATCCAGCCCTCCTTCCATCGCGTGCTTCTCTGCACATACCTCGCCCACGGCGCCCAGCACGTCCTCGACGGTGATCGCCGCGAGCCCGGGGTCGAGACTGCTCCCGTGCGGGTCACCGCGCCGTCCGGACCACAGGCACGCGTGCTGCGGGCGGCGAGGCGGTCCCCAGTGTGCGGGTGAGACCGGACCGAACAGGATCACCGACGGAGCGCGAAACGCGGTGGCCAGGTGCGCGATCCCGGTGTCGCCGCACAGGACCAGTCGCGCATCGGCGACCACTGCCGCGGTCCCGCGCAGCGACATCTCGCCCGCCAGGACGGCACCCGGCGGCAGTCCGGCGGAATCGGCGACCGCTTCCGCGAGGGGCCGCTCACCTGCACTGCCCGTGACGACGACGCGATGCCCCCGGTCGGCGAGGACGCGGGCCACCGCTCCGAAACGGTCCACCGGCCAGCGGCGGGCTGGGGATGCCGCCCCGGGATGTATGACGACCGCGCCGGGTGCGGCGGACGCCTCCGGTGGCGGTGTGAGATCGAGAACCTCTGCATTACAGGGGATTCCGAACCATTCGAGGAGGGAACACCACCGCTGCACCTCGTGCTGGTCCGCCACCCATTCCGGCCCCGGGAGGTCCGGGTAGTCGGCGTGCCGGTAGGTCAGGGTGCGGGGCGGATTCTGGCGCAGCAGATCCGCGATGCTCTCCGGGCCGCGCCCGTGGAGATTGACCGCCAGGTCGAGCTCTCCGCCGCGGAAGTCGAGGGCGCCGAGACCGGCGGTCGGAACGAGTTCGTCGACCGCGCCGATCAACTCCACCAGTGGCGCCAATCCCGTTGGGGCCGCGAGCGCAAGCCGCCGGTCCGGACAGGACCGGCGGAGCCCGCGCAGAGCGGGCACCGCGGTCAGGAGGTCACCGATGCCGAGCGCGCGCAGGACGAGGACGGTCGGCGTCAGGGCCATGAGCTCTCGGTCGACGAGCACACGACCATCTCTCGAACCTCACATCCGGGGGGCTGGCTCAGGGCGAACAGCACCGTGTTCGCGACGTGCGCCGGATCGTTCAGCTTGGCATCCGCCGGCGGCTTGTACTGCTCGTCGCGGCCGTCGAAGAATGGAGTGGTCATGCCGCCGGGAATCAGCAGCGTGACGCCTACCTCGCCCGCGGTCTCGGCGGCGAGAGCCCGGGTGAATCCCACGACACCGAATTTGGCCGCGCAGTAGGCGGTGGCATCGCTGACCGCTTTGATCCCCAAGGTGGATGCACAGGTCACCACCGTTCCGCGGGATTCCTTCAGGTGCGGCAACGCCGCACGAACCACCGCCACCGTGCCCAGGAGATTGACGTGCACCACGCGCTCCCAGTCCTTGGTGGGGACGGTGTCGAGCCGGCCGCAACTGTCGATACCGGCGGCCGTGAACACGCCGTCCAGCCGCCCGCCCGCCCTCTCGACGAGGTCGTGCACGGCCTGTTCCGCCGCACCGGAGTCGGCGAGGTCGGCGATGACGTACTCGACGTCACCCTCCGGCGCCACCCGGTCGATCACGAGCGGCCTACCGCCGCGCTCCCGCACGGCGCGGACCGTCGCCGCGCCCAGACCGGACGCACCACCGGTGACGAGTACGGTACCGATCTGATCGTTGCTGGCTGTTGTCATCAGGGCTCCCTTCGAGAGTTGAGGCCGTCACCGCGGCCCGGGGTAGTTGCGGCCGTCACGGGGGTCGGCTCGAGTTGCCGCCCGGGCGGTCGCGAGCATCCGGGTCGTCGAGTAGCCGTCGACGACCCGCACGAACACCACGTCACCGCCGTGCCGCCGCACCACCTCCGCTTCCGGAATTTCCTTGTCTGCGTAGTCGTCGCCCTTCACCCACACATCCGGGCGCAGGCGTCCGAGGATTTCGGCGGGCGAGGACTCGTCGAAGATCACCACGGAGTCGACCGAACCGAGTTCGGACAACACCCGCGCGCGGTCCTCGGCGCGTACGAGGGGGCGGTCGGCGCCCTTCATGCGGCGCACCGAGTCGTCCGAATTGAGGCAGACGATCAGCGCATCACCGAGCATGCGGGCCTGCTGAAGCAGGCTCACGTGCCCGCGGTGCAGCAGGTCGAAACAGCCGCCGGTCGCCACCAGCCGTCCACCGTTCCGGCGCACGCGAACGGCGAACTCGTACGGGTCGGTGTGAGCGTCGCCGCCGCCGAGGGCAGGCGCCTGCGTGGAGGAACACACCGAGACCGCGGAGGCCCCGCCGAGGCCGACGAAGCGGGCGGCCGATTCGACCGCCGCGGTCACCGCCTGCTCGACCGAAGCCCCGTCCAGAAGTGCGGTGGCCGCCGCACTGGCGAAGCGATCTCCGGCGCCGCACGTGTCGGGCCTGCTCGCCGCGGCGAGTCGAGCCGATTCGGGGACGGCGATCATTCCGCTCGTGCCGGACGACCGGGTGGCGAGTGCTGCCCCGGCGGCTCCGACCGTGACCGCCACCGCGTCGCTGTCCCACCGCACGGTCAGCCCGGCGGCCCGGTCGAGTGGTCCACGCGCCTCGGGTTCGGCTCGGGTGGCCTCCGCGTCGTTGGGTGTGATCAGCCGGGCACCCGGCACCGGTGCCGAGCCGCGGGGATGGGGATCCCACACCACCGGAACGTGCGCAGCGCGTTCGGCGACGAGCGCCCGGATCTCGGGGTGGTTCGCCATTCCGCGTCCGTAATCCGACACGAGGATGGCACCCGCACCGGTGATGGCCTCCCGCACCTGTACTCCCAACGGCTGGGTTGTCGCGATCCCGCCGCCGGAATCGAGGCGGACCAGGGACTGACCTCCCGCGCGGACCCGGGTCTTGCAGACCGTGGTGCCGACGAGGGGCACCGCGACGACCTCGACCCCGGAGCCGAGCAGATTCGTGAGCCGGTCGGCGTCGGCATCGGTGCCGAGGGCGGTGACGAGCACGACCTGCCCGGTGGATCTGGCTGCGAGGAGTGCGGCGAGGCCGGCGCCGCCGGGCCGTTCCCACCGCCGCTCCACGTCGACGACGGGCACCGGCGCCTCCGGGCACAACCTGTCCGCGCTACCTTCGATGTCGACGTCGAGCAGGGTGTCGCCGATCACCACGAGCGGCGTCACGAGGTGACTCCCAGTTCGGCGTCGAGGGCGGCGCACAGCACATGCACCAGCGCAAGATGCATCTCCTGCACCGTCGCCACCGAGGGCGCTTCCACCGCGATGGCGTCATCGCACAGTGCGGCAAGGGGATTCGGTGCCGGACCAGTCAGTGCCCAGGTGGTCACGCCGATGTCGTGGGCTGCCTTGGCGGCGGCCACCACGTTGGGACTGGTTCCGCTGGTGGACAGAAGGACGAGGACGTCGCCGCGCCGTCCGTGCGCCCGGACCTGCCGGGCGAACAGCTCTTCGACGCCGTAGTCGTTGAGAATGGCGGTGGCGGCCGAGGTTTCGGCGTGCAGGGCGATGGCCGACAACGGCCGGCGTTCGTCGCGGAAACGGCCGACCAGTTCACCCGTCAGATGCTGCGCCTCAGCGGCGCTGCCTCCGTTCCCGCATGCCAGTAGCCGCCCATCGGCCGCGAAGATCTCGGCGAGGCGGCGGCCCCAGCGGGCGATCGTCGGTGCGCACATTCGGTTACGTGCCAGCGCATCACTGAGTTCCGCGAAATGCTCGACCGTGAACGTCCGGTCGTCTTCCGCTTTGTGGTGGTCGATCACGGCGTACCTCCTCCGTCGGTGCGGACATCCGGGTGCGCGGTCAACTGCTCGATGGCCGCGAGAACCTCCTCGGTGGTGACAGTGTCGAGACAGGGATGACCGGGCACGGGGCACTCGCGCGCCCGCGTCCCGGCGCAGGGTGCGTTCGCGCGCCCCAGAAGCCGGTGCGGAACCCCGTAGGGTGCCCACCTGTCGGGGGGCACCACCGGTGCGAAGAGGGACACCACCGGCGTGCCCACGGCCGCGGCGAGGTGCGCCGGCCCGGTGTTCGGGGCCACCAGCACCCGTGCGCCGGCGAGGATCGCGGCCATCTCGAACATGTCGGTCGCGCCGCCCAGGTCGGTGGCCCAGTCCCCGGCGACATCGCGGGTGAGATCCCGTTCCCCAGGTGTCCCGGTGACCAGTACGCGAAGACCCGCCGCCACCAGCCCGCGGACCAGGTCGCGGCTCCGATCCACGGTCATCCGGCGGGCGGGGACCGCCGCCCCGGGATGGACGACGATGTACGGGGTGTCCCCGGTGACGGTGGATACGTCGGGCAGGGGTCGCCGAACCTCGAGCCGGCCGCGGTCACCGGCCGGCAGCGCGTACCCCGCGGCGGTGGCCAGCGACAGCGCGCGCTCGGCCTCGGGCGGGTCGCCGCCGACTTGATGGCGCAGGTCGAGCAGTGCCCCGGGGTAGTCCTCGCTGATCGCCCCGATCCAGGGCACCGCGGCCATCCGGAGTACGAGGGCGAGGGGGAGCGGTGACTGGTGGAACGAGGTGAGGATCAGCGCGCGGTCGAGTTCGAGAGTCTCGACCTGTTTGATCAGTTGGTGCACCGATTCGGCGGTGACGGGGGAGTGCTCGAAGTCGACCCACGGCGCCTGCCACTCGATGATGTCGTCGACGCCGGGCAGCAGTTCCGCCGCCGCACGGCCGCGGGGGCCGACCAGCATGGTGACGCGGGCGCTCGACTGCGCCACGGCCCGAACCGCCGGACCGGCGAGCAGGACGTCGCCGGCGCTGTCCAACCGGGCCACCAACGCGTTCCCCGTCATCGCCGATCTCCCATCGCCAGAGCGACCGCGGCCACGAGAGTCGGTGCCACCGCTGCCTTGCGGTGCGCGGCCGCCACCTCCTCGGGCAATGTCCGCGTCGTCGGGACGAGGACCGCACGCGCACCGGCGGTCAGGGCGGCGTCGACGTCCGCTCCGGTGTCGCCGATCAGCACGCAGCGGCGTACATCCACCCCCAGTTCCTCCGCTGCCCGCCGGACCATCGTGGGATGGGGTTTGCGGCATTCGCAGCCGTCGGCGGCGTCGTGCGGGCACACCTGCCAGGTGTCGAACGGGCCGAGAACCTCCTCGACCCGCGAATTGACCGCGACCAGCCGCTCCGGTGAGATCAAGCCCTTCGCGACGCCCGACTGGTTGCTGATCACGCCGATCGGGACCCCGTGTGCGCGCAACCGCCCGAGAAGTTCGACCGCACCGGGAACGGGCCGCACGAGGTCGGGGTCCGAAAGATAGGGCACGTCGACGATGATCGTGTCGTCTCGATCGAACAGGACGGCGGCCGGACGTTCCCGCTCGGTCCGGCGCACCTGAAACTCCCCGCGTAGTCGCCACCCGCACGCGACGGGGGGAATCAGGGCGCTGGTGAAAGCCATCCGGAATACCTCGCGGGGAGTACGCGGTCCGGGAAGGATCCGGCGCACCGCGAAGTCGACGGTGCTGCCGGCCCAGAGTGCACCGGCGACCACTGCCGCCTGCCGCTTGCCGGCCAGGCCCAGCGCCAGGGCCAGGCCGCCGGCCGAGGTCGCGAGGACGTGTCCCCGCATGCGTCCGGGACCCTCGCCGATCTCGTGTCGCCAGTGCGGGCCGAACTTGCGGCGCATCAGGGCGTTATCCGCATTGCCGGCCTGCGCCCGCATACTCGTGAACATGGTCCCGCGTCCCGGCGGATGCGTGGTGACGCGGGCTCCGTCGACGATGCGGTACCCCGCGCGAATCACGCGCAGCGCCAGGTCGGCGTCTTCCCGGAAGGCGCGGGGAAAACGCTCGTCGAAGCCACCGACGGCCTGGAGCGCGGACCGGCGATACGCCATGTCTGCGGTGATCCATCGGGCACCGGCCAGGGCCGCGGTCCTGCGTTCGTCGTCATCAGGCGGGCGGGACGTCGGGAGCGGCACCACGATGCGTGCCTGCGACGCTCCGACCGGGTCGTCCGCCGCGGCCGTCTCGGCCTCCTTCAGGTCGGCGACGAGGTCGTCGAACCAGGTGGGCGCCACCATCACGTCGTCATCGAGGAATGCGATCCAGGGGCTCGACGCCGCCCGCCAGCCGACGTTGCGGGCGGCCGCCGGACCGCGGCCTCCCGAGGTGAGGAGCCGCACGGGCAGATAGCCGGTAGGCACTTGAAGTGGGCCGTGGTCGCCGGGACGGTCGTCGACCACCACGATCTCGTGCGGCCGCGCACCCGTGGCGGAGGCGAGCGCCCCGAGGAGACGGTCGAGACTCGGCCGGCCCACCGTCGGGATCACGACCGAGTAGGCGACTGCACTCTCTCCTGGTGCAGTGTCTCCAGGTGTGCTGCCTTCGACTGCGCTGGGTCCGCGCCGATCGTCCTCGCTCATGACCGGGGTCATCGACCGGTCACCGACGGCCGCGTCACCACGAAGGGCCCGATCGCCAGGAGGTCGACGGGGGCCGAACCGAAACACTCGAGCGCGTCGCGAGGGCTGTCGACCATCGGCCGGCCTGCGGTGTTGAGGCTGGTGTTCACGACGACCGGCAGGCCCGTGAGCTTCGCGAACTCGGTCAGCATGCGCGCGACCAGTGGCTCCGCCCCCTCGTCGACGGTCTGGATGCGCGCGGTGCCGTCCACGTGGGTGACCGCCGGGATCCGGTCCCGCCACGCGGGGTGCACGTCGTGCACGAACAGCATGTAGGGGCTCGGTATCGGCCCGCGGCTGAAGATGTCGGCGGCGCGATCCGCCGCGACCATCGGCGCCACCGGCCGGAACTGTTCTCGGCCCTTGACGTCGTTGAGTCGTTCGAGGTTCTCGGCGCGGCCGGGGTGGGCCAGGAGGGATCGGTGCCCGAGGGCCCGGGGACCGAATTCGGCGCGTCCCTGAAACCAGGCGACGATCTTGTCGTCGGCCAGCGCCTCGGCCACGACGGCCGCGACATCGTCCGGTTCCGTGAACGGGACCTTCGCCGCGACGAGGGCTCCCCGGATTTCCTCGTCGGAGAATCCGCGGCCGAGGGCGGCGCCCGTCCACCGGGACAGCGGTTCACTCGCCTCGGCGGCGATGCTGAGCGCGGCGCCGAGTGCGGTCCCGGAATCTCCTGCGGCGGGCTGTATCCACACCTGTTCGAACGGACTGTCGGTGTGGATGCGGGTGTTGGCAACACAATTGAGGGCGATACCGCCGGCCAGGGCCAGTTGGGTGGCATTGGTGCGCCGGTGCAGCCACGAACACAACTCCAGCAGAACCTCTTCGAGGCGGGTCTGAATGGAGCACGCGAGATCGGCGTGTTCGGGGCGAATTCGCAGTTCGGGGCGCGGCGGGGAGCAAGCATGTCCCAGTCGATCGGCAGGGTCCGGAATCCGCCGTCGTCGGTGGTGAAGACCCGTTCGCGAAGGTACTCGAGATGGCGGGGTTTGCCGTACGACGCGAGCGCCATCACTTTGTACTCGTCGCTCGAGCGCGCGAACCCGAGGTGCTCCGTCAGGAACTCGTACATCAATCCGAGTGAGTGCGGAAGCTGTTGCATGGCAAGGATATCCAACTTCCGGTCGCGGTACTCACCGGCGAGCATCGAGGTACTCTCACCGCGGCCGTCGAGGGTGAGGACGGCCCCGTCGCCGAAGGGGGCGACGAGCCCGGCGGACGCCGCGTGCGCGACATGGTGCCGCACGAACTGCACCTTGTCGGGGTCGAGGCCGGGTAATGCGGTAGCGAGAAAGCGTGGCGCGCGACGCGCATACGTGGTGCGCAGCTCTTCCCACCCGGAATCGAGGCCGTCGAGGCTGTGGTCGACGAGTTCTGGGTCGTACGAGTAACCCACGGCGTCGAGGTCCTGCGGACGCAGCCCACCGACCTCGAGACACCACCTTGCTGCCTGCTCGGGTAATTCCCAGGTGGAGAAGGGTACCGGCCGCTTCCCGTGCTTTCGCCGGGAGAAGCGTTCCTCCTCAGCGGCGGCCACGATCTGCCCGTCGACGACGAGCGCGGCCGCGGAATCGTGGAAGACGGCGTTGATGCCCAGGATCCGCATAGCGCCTCTCTCGTTGTGCTCGATTCGGATGTCCAACGTGGCACGGAACGGTGTCGCCCGATTTGGGTGGCGAATACCCTCGGAAAGTCACCATAAACACCTATAGCTGATTTACCCGTTCACGCCGCGGCGGAGTGCTCCGTGACCCATCGGACCGTGCGGCGCAGCCCCTCGTCGGCGCCGACGCGCGGTGCCCAGCCGAGCGCGGTCCGCGCGCGGGTGATATCCGGACATCGCTGCTGGGGATCGTCCTGAGCGGCAGGTATGTGCACAATCGGCGATCTGCTGCCGGTGAGGTCGAGGATGCGTTCCGCCACGGACAGGACCGTCATCTCGTCCGGATTCCCGATGTTGACCGGACCCCGCTCCCCGGATTCGGCGAGCGCGCACAGGCCGGCGACGGTGTCGGCGACGAAACAGATCGACCGCGTCTGTTGTCCCGTCCCCGCCACGGTGATCGGTTCGCCGCGCAAGGCTTGACCGAGGAAGGTGGGGATCATGCGCCCGTCGGCGTCGCGCATCCTCGGCCCGTAGGTGTTGAAGATTCGCGCGATAGCGATATCGCAGAGCCCCGCACGGCCGTACGCCGCGCACAGCGCCTCCGCGTACCGCTTGGCCTCGTCGTACACGCTGCGCGGACCCACCGGGTTGACATTTCCCCAATAGCTCTCGCGCTGGGGATGTTCCAGGGGATCGCCGTACACCTCACTCGTCGAGGCGAGGAGGAACCGGGCCCCCTGAGCCACCGTCAGATCGAGTCCGTTCTTCGTACCGTGCGACCCGGCCAGCAGGGTTTGCACCGGCAGGCGTTGGTAGTCGACCGGCGACGCCGGCGACGCGAGGTGGAAGACGACGTCGACCGAACCGACGTCGGGAAACGGTTCGCTCACGTCGTGGTCGACGTACTCGAACAGGGGGGAATCGCGCAGTGCCTGCACGTTGGCCGGAGTGCCGGTCGACCCGTTGTCCATGCAGCACACCGCTGTACCCGACCGGATCAGTTCCTCACACAGGTGAGAACCGACGAAGCCGGCGCCACCGGTGACCAATGCGCGTTCGAATCGTGTCATGAGCGTGTGGCCCCGGGTTCCGGTTATCGCGCGACGACGGAACCGGCGCCCTGCTCGGACGGGTTGATTCGCTGATAGGCTCGCACCGTGTCCGAGGCGATCCGATCCCAGGAGTACCGGGAGCGGGCCCGGTCGTGACCGGAGGCACCGAATACGGCGCGCGCCGAGTCGTCGGCCAGCAGGCGTCGTAGCGCCGCTGCCAGCGCATCGGGATCCCGTGGGGGCACCAGCCGACCCGTTCCGCCGTCGACCACCGTGTCCAGCATGCCGCCCACCGCGGCGGCGACAACGGGAACGCCGCAGGCCATTGCCTCGACGGGAACGATGCCGAACGGCTCGTACCACGGCGTGCACACCACGGCGTCGGCCGAGCGCAGCAGGGCGGGCATCCGTTCCCGGCTGATCTGGCCGGGCATCAGGACGCGATCCCGCACCCCGAGCTCGTCGGCGAGGTGGAGCAGCCGGGCGGCTTCGGGGTCCTCGGCGAGGCAACCGTGCGCGGGACCGCCTGCGATCAACAGCTCCACGTCGGGCAGCTGGGGGAGGGCGGCGATGGCAACGTCGAACCCTTTCCTAGGCACCAGTCGTCCCACGGTGACGAGCCGGTGACGTGCCCGCGTCGGTTCCACCGGGCCGGTGGGAGTGAACAAGTCGAGGTCCACCCCGCACGGCACAACGGAAACACTCGAACGGCGAAGACCCATCCGCACCAGTTCGAACACCTCGTCCGAGCAGGTGGCCACGATGCGGTCGGCGGCTTTCGCGAGATCGAGCTCGAGCCGAATCCTGTCGTGCGGGCTGGTGTCGGCATCACCCTGATAGCGACGTTTCACCACGCCCAGCGCATGAAACGTCTGCACCGTGGGCACGCCGAGGGGCGGGCAGCGGACTGGGTGGCGAGTCCGGACATCCAGAAGTGGGCGTGGGCGACATCCGGTCGGTCCGCGGCCCAGACGCCGAGCAGGTAGACCCCGAAATCGTCCATCCACGGCAGCAGGTCGTCCTTCGGGAGAACCCGGGGCGGGCCCGCGGGCACATGAATTACCCGATAACCGGCGGGAGTCGGGACCTCGTCGGGCAGCGTGGTCGAATCGCGACGGGTGTACACGGTCACTTCGTGTCCCATCCTGACCAGGCCGGCCGACAGTTCGGAGACATGCACGTTCTGCCCGCCGGCGTCAACGCCACCGAGAGCGGCAAGGGGACTGGCGTGTTCGGACACCATCGCGATTTTCATCATCCTCCGTCCGGCTCGCGCCGTTTATGTTGTGCGGGTGTTCTCTTCGGAAGTCTCGGCCAAGAGTTCGTCCCACCGATCGAGGAAGGTGCCCAACCCGAAGTTCTGGAGGGCGAAGTCGCGCGCCGCCTTCCCGTACAACTCGGCCCGGTCCGGTTCGTGCACGAAATCGGCGACGGCGCGTGCGAGTACGGAGACATCGGCGGCGATGACTCCGGCCTCCGGCGGAACCGAAGTCGGCACCTCCGTCGATGCCACCGCCACGACAGGCATTCCGAGGTGCATCGCCTCGACGAGCGCCAGCCCGAGCGAAGTCCAGCGCGCCGTGTGCACGAACACGCGCCGCCGCGCGACCTCACGGTGCAGTTCGGCGGTGAGCAGATCACCACATCCACGCACGCGACCTTCCGATCCGGGCGGAGTCCAAGTGTCCGTTCCGATTCCGAACACGTCTACCGGTGCCGCCGCCGCGAGGGTCGGCAGCAGATCGCTGCCGGTCACCCGCCACCGTCGCTGCGGTTCGTTGATCATGGTCGCGGCCCTCGGTAGTTCACCGGTGTAGAGGTGTCCCGGGTCGACGATTCCGTGGGAGATCACGTGCGTGCGCGCAGAACCGTTGTCCCACATCAGGTTATTGAAATGGGTGACGTGAACGATCGGTATGTCGGACTGGCCGGCGAGTGGATGCGGGGTGGTGGCGGCCCCGGCGGCGGGGGTGTTGTGTTCGAGATACAGTGCGGGAACGTCGCGTCCGGGCTGCCGCCCGAGCCATTCCTGCGCGAGTTCGAGTTCGTGTGGGCGCTGCAGGACCACGACGTCGACATTCGATCGGCGCAGCTCCTCGGAAAAACCTCGCGGGCAGATTCCGGCCAGGGGCGACCGCAGCGGCCACGTCCCCAGTCCCCACCCTCCGGCAGGGTCGGGATGAGGTACCGGTGGCGGCCCTGAACGAAAGCCGTGGTCCACGCACCGTGTACGTGCCACAGCACGATGTCGAGTTCACGCTTCGGCATGCGTACAGAATGTCCCGAAGAAGGAGAAGTAAACCGACGACCCCGGGAATGGGCGCCGCGTGGGGCGTCCCGGCGCACGACTGCAGGCACCGTGGCTCGTCGGCCCGGGGCCTACAGTCGTACTGCTCGTCCTATTTACCCTGCTCGGCGCGCTGCCGGGCTTCTTCGGCCGCCGCCTCGCCGCGTGCCTTCTCGGCTGCTGCTTCCTTCTCCGCGACTTCGCGCTGAGCCTCGGCCTTGTCCTGCTGCGCCTGCCCTTCGCGAGTCATGCCGTCGTTGCCGGTCACAGCTCCCGCTGCTTCCTTCGCTTTGCCCTTGACGTCTTCGACGACACCCTTGACACCCTCGGCCGGACCTGACTTGTCGTCTGCCACTGAGATGCACCTCCTGGTCGGTGGACACGCGCACGGACAATCCCCGCACACACGGTCCGACTACCCGGGCGCCGTAGCGGCCAAACGACGGCGATCCCTTCGGCGTGTGCTGCGTATTCGGTTCCCACTGAGGGGGACACCGCGCGTCCGGGGCCCGCTCCGCTTCTTATTCTCGGCCGAGAGTAGAACCGCCCACCTCTGGTTAGGGGATTCACCGTGACAGATTCGGACATGCGCAGGAACTCGGTGGCGGTCGTCACGGGTGCGGGCAGTGGGATCGGAGCAGGACTCGCCAGGACGGCGAGGCGGCGCGGTATGCGGCTGGTACTCGCCGACGTCGACGCCGCGGCCGTGCACGACCTTGCCGCAGAACTGGGCGGCGATACCATCGCCGTTCCCACCGACGTCGCGGATCAGGGGGCCGTGGACGCCCTCGCCGACGCCGCCTTCGAGACTTTCGGGCGAGTCGATCTACTGTTCAACAATGCGGGCATCATGCGGGCCGGGTTCATCTGGCAACTCGGTGAATCCGAGTGGGACACCGTGCTGGGCGTCAACGTGAGAGGCGTCGTCAACGGAATCCGAGCGTTCGTCCCCAGAATGATCGACCAGGACGGCACCAGTCGTGTGGTGAACACCGCCTCCGTCGGCGGATTCGCACCCGGACCGATGATGTCGCCGTACAGCGCGTCGAAGTTCGCTGTGGTTGCCCTGACCGAATGCCTGCAGATGGAACTGGCGATGGTCGAAGCCCCGGTGTCCGCGAGCGTCCTCGCACCAGGACCGGTGAACACCTCCGTGTTCGAGAATCCCTACGGCCGGGTGTCGCACCCCGCAGTCGAGCGGATGGTCACGCAGATGCGGGAACTACTCACCACGCACGGCCTCGACACGGACACCTTCGCTGATCGGGTCTTCGACGGCATCGATCGCGGCGACTTCTGGCTCGCGCCGCAGGGGGACCACCTCGACGAGATGGTCAGAGAACACACCGCCGGCATCCTCGAACGGCGAGAACCCTTGATACGGGGCTCTTTTCGTTGATCGCGCCCCGTCTCCAGCCGGGACGGTCACCGCCGCAATTCCGTCACCTTGTCCAGCCATCCAGCTTGTGCGGGTTGCGGATGGCGTAGATCCCGGGTGATCCGGCCGTCCTCGACCACGAGACTCACCGCAGTGGGAGAGCCACCGATGTCCATTCGGGTGCCGGGCATCCCGTTGAACCACGCGGTGGTCGCCGTGAGACCGGGGACCACCGCGGCGCGGGCCAGGAAGGCCGCCACCCTCTCGGCTCCGGTGATCGGCTTGCGGGCCGCCGCCACCAGCCCGCCGCCGTCGGCGATCACCACCACGTCCGGGGCCAGCACCTCCATCAGTGCCTGCACGTCGCCGGTCGAGACGGCGCCCAGGAACCTAGCGACGGCTTCCTGCTGCTGGCGGCGGGACACCGATCGGAGCCGGTTCAACGCTTGCCGGGTGACCATCCGCACCAGGTAGGCCCGCGGATCGGAATCTCGACCTGCTCGACGTCGGCCCACCGCAGCCAGGTCTCCTGGACGACGTCCTCGGCGTCGGCGGCGGAGCCGAGCATCTCGTACGCGACGGTGAAGAGCAGGCTGCGGTGGGTGACGAACGGGTCGTCGGTCATGTCGTCGAACGGACTGCGAGCGGCTTCAGATCACATGCCGCCGCGAGCCCCTGTGATTCGATGCCGAATGCGACGTTGGTGCGGGTCATGAAATTCGCCAGCGCGATGAACGCGGTGAGCTCCACGAGGGCGGGGGCACCGAGCTGCTCGAGCAGGCGCGCCGACATGTCGTCGGTCACCGTCGGCGGGGTCTGGCTCATTGCTTCGGCGTACTCCAGAACTTCCCGCTCGAGCGGGGTGAACACGTCCGACTGTGACACCCGAGCCGAAAATGCTTGCCGACCGGGGAAGGGGGGAAATCCTCCGGGCAGCCGATAGGGGATACAGCCCGGATCAATGACCTTCCTGGTCGGTGAGCGATTCTCCGTCGAGGGCCTTGACTCGCTTGCGCTCGAGGAGCACGAGTGTGGCGCCGCCGATGAGGCACACCACACAGATGATGGTGCCGATCACGGCCCAGCCCTCGAAACCGTAACCTGCTCCGACCAGTGTCGCCCCGAGCGCAGCGATTCCGGCGGCGATCAGGAAATACCCCGGCCAGTTGCGACTGTCGGTGATCGCTTCCCCGGCGTGCCCGCGGATGGTCCGCGCGTCGTCCTGGGGACGCTCGTTCTCTGAGGGACCTTTCCCGGCCCCGGTGTCCGGCTGATACGTCACTGCCGACCTCCTGTGCTCATGTGACCTCGTCGATACGGACGATCCGGTGACGCACCCGGCTCATTCGTCGGGGTCATCGGATCCCGACGATTCCTCGGCCAACTCGGGCGCGTTCTCCCGGGTAGCCATGCCACCGTCCTTGCCCTGATCTGCAGGACCGGGCCGGCCACCCTTGGGTGTTTCCCGGTCGTCGTTCGTGTCCTTCTGCATCTGAAATACGCTCCTAGGGTGGAGATCTCAGTGGGCGTTCCGTCGCCGCCGTACCACCAGCAGCACGAGGAGAAGGGAAGCGACGACGCCGACCGCTGCCACGCGTTGCGGTTGCTGCTTCAGCGTCTCGATGTCGTGGCGTGCGTGCGCCTTGGCCCGAGAGCCGATATCGATTTTCTTGTGCAGAGCATCGACGGTGGCCGCCAGTTCCGCCCGCTGCTGCTCGACCGGGGGGCTCGGCGTGGTGACCTCGCCATTCGGCTGCTGTGCCTCGGTCATCGGAAGCCCTCCTTGACGGTGTCGACGTCCGCCCGGACGCTGCGGGTGGTCTGCTCCGGAACGGGAGGCAACGCGTTCTTCGCGCGACGACCGCCGACGGCCGCGGTGATCGACCCTGCGATGGTCAGCACGGCGGCCACGATCAGGGCGGCGATCCACGGTTCGAGGGCGGTGGAGAGTCCGAGCACTGCGGTGGCAACGAGCGTCGCCAAGCCGAACAACAGCAGCAGAAGGCCCGCTCCCGACACGCCGACGCCGATACCGACACGCGTGCCTTTTTCCTTGACCTCCGTCAGGGCAGAACTCACTTCGGTGCGGACGAGTTGCGACACCTGCTCGGTGAGCCGCTCGACGAGCTGCACGGTCGACAGATCGTCGACGTTGTCCGAGCGGCCTGCCGGGGTGGAACCGGGCGACCCGGTCCGATGCGCATCACTGCGATGGATGTCCGTCATGTCACTGCTCCTTTCGTACTCGAACGCCTACCCGGCTGCCGACAGCACGAAACGCCGAGGCCAGCGCGCGCCGGCGGTCTCACGTGTCCGAGGAGTTCTCGCCGCGGGCGCCTCGCCCCGACCGTTGCTGCATGTCGTCGATCAGTTTCGATGCGGTGACCTTGGTCAGGTCGTCGGGAACGGTCTCACCCAACTCTTGGGCGAGAGTGTGCAGGTAGGACCGTTGTGGCCCGGTCATCGGTTCGTCTCCGGCGATCCAGTCGTCCGGATCCTTCTCGGGGGTCGGCGACGGATCCGGTCCGGAGGATTGAGAGTCGGCCATGCCATTCCTGTCTGCTCGTTCGGTTCGGTTCGGGATTCGTGACCCGAGGACGTGGCATCCGACCGATTGCCCGCCGGCCGACATTCCGAAACGGCCGTATCTGCCGGAGGGGGGAATTGGCGCCGCGCTCACTTGCGGTGTCGTCCCTGCAGTATGCGGGCGAACAACCACAGTCCGAGAAACAGGGCCACGGCCACGGCGGCGGCGACGACTCCGACGACGGGCGAGACGACAAAGCTGAAGATGAGCAGCACCACACCGATGAGCGCCATCGCCAGCGTGGTGATCCCGCAGATCGCCAGCCGGTGCGCCACGGCAACCAGGTCGTACAGGGCGTGCAGGCGGAACAGCATCCGGTGAATACCTACCGGGGCGACCAGCAGCATGGTCGATGTTACCGAGAGGGCTACGGTGACGAGGTAGATGAGAACCTCGGCGTCCGTGAGCTCCGCGAACCTCTCCTGGAAGGGCAGCGTGAGAAGAAACCCGGTGAGCAGTTGGACCCCGGTCTGTACGACGCGTAATTCCTGGAGCAGACCGTTCCAGTTCCGGTCCAGTCGTTGCGTCTCGGTCTCGTGGCGGGCGCGGAAATTCCAGTCCGCGTCATCGCGCTCCAATCGGCCACTGTCCATCCGTCATCACTACTCTCTCGGCGTACCGAATTCGTTCATTCCGTGTGAATTCCGTACACCGCGTAAGCGGAGTGAATCACGGGTTGCGCAACATTGCGCACCCGAACGCCACCAGGGGTGGTGCCGCGTTCGCGTCCCGCGTGGGCGTGGCCGTGCACGGCGAGGTCGACACCGAACTCGTCGATCGGTTCGCCGAGGAGATACGACCCGAGGAAGGGATAGATTTCGGGGGGCTCACCGTGCAAGGTGTCGGAGATCGGCGAGTAATGGGTGAGAGCCACCCGGATGTCGGTCTCGAGGGTCGACAGGGCACGGCGTAGCTCCGACGCGACCTCCACGGTATGACCGGCGAAGTCCTTCATCTGCCGCTCTCCGAAGGCACTCGCGCATTTGCCCGCGAACCCGCCACCGAACCCCTTTACTCCCGCTACCCCGAGCGTCTGACCATCGACCGCAACGGTGGCAGTGGTCCCTTCGAGAACGGTGATGTCCCGGCTTTCGAGGAGTGCGGTGATCTCGTCGGCGGCGTCGCAGTGGTGATCGTGGTTTCCGAGAACCGCGATCACCGGAACGCCGAGATCCCGGAATTCGTCGGCGACCACCGAAGCTTCTTCGACGGTGCCGTGGCGGGTGAGGTCGCCCGCGAGCAACAGCACATCGGCGTGTTCGTGGAGTTTGTCGAGTGCCGGACGAAGCAGACCGCGCGCGTCCTCGGCGAGGTGCACGTCACCGACAGCTGCAATGCGCATCAGTCGAGTTCCTCTCGGCCTGCCGGTTCACGATTGTCCACTACCTGAACATCGTTGCGCACCGACATGGTAGGAAGGTGCTCGCGCACAACGACTTCCAGATCATCCCTGCGGTGGGCGCAGCTCACTTCTCCGCTCAGGTAGACCTGGTTCGCGCGCACCGAGATTCGCACGCCGAGTTCGGACGTGCGCGGGTCCTCGCGAGCGCGCGCCGTAGATGTGCGACGAGGTACTGGGGCGGCTGCTCTTCCGGATTCATGCGCTCTCCTCCGTTGCCGGCGGCGACTGATGGCCACTGCCCGTCCCGTCGGAGATGTGAAGGTCGCCGAGTAGAGCCAGAAATGCTCGGGCGTAGGGTGATTTGCCGGCGCTTAGCTCTACCTCCTGCCAATCGACCTGCTCACGCAGATCTCGGGCGATACGCAGCAGCGGGACGAAGTCGCACCGGTGCGCGTCCAGCACGAGAAGTTTGTCGACCATGAGGTCCGTAGCACTGATCACCAGTGCCGCGGTGGGGCCGACCCGCATCCACGTCGCGCGTTCGAAGAGCTCGTCGGTGACGGGCTGATAGTTGGGCCGGAAAACCAGATCGACCAGCACTTCACCGTCGTAGACCTTGACGAGCCAGTCCTCGGGCGGAACCACCCGGGTCATCCCGGCGGCTTCGAGGGCGCGCAGTGCGGACTCCGCGTCCTCCTCTTTCAGGAAGATGTCGACATCGTGATCGGACGGCGGTCCACCGCGCGCGTAGACGGCGCAGCCGCCGGCGACCGCGAACCTGATACCCGTGTCATTCAGCGTGCTCACCACCTTGGTGAGCGTCTGGAGAAGTTCGGTCTCGTCCATGTCGAATCCGGTCGCTTTCTGCCCGGGCAGCCTCCGATGCGGGAGATCGGCGTGCTGTTCACACCTCCTGTTCGGTACGGGTGCCCCGACTCGCGCCGCGCGAAACGTGGCGGTGTGAGGCACCCCCCGCCACGGGTTATACGGGACTCTCGAGATCCGGGTGCACGAGTGTAGGGGTAGGTGACTGTAAAGGGGAGTGCGTGCGGTTGCGGCACGGTGACCCGTCCGGGCCGGACATTCGCCGGCGGCGTCGGGGCCGAGATTTCTCGTACGACACACCCGACGGCGCGGCCGGAGTATCGGACGAGGACCGAGCGGGGATCGACGCACTGGTATCCCGCCCGCGTGGGGCAAGGTGTGGATCTGCCCGCACCGCAACGGTCACATCCAGGCAGTCGGACTCGATGCTGCCGGTCGCCGTCAATACATCTGGAGCGAGCGGTGGTCGAACGCGCCGTGATTCGCCTTCTCGCCCGATGACACCGCAGCTCGCTCGGTGACACCGAAGGAGCCTGCCCATCCTCTCGGATGGGCAGGCCCCTTATTTCGTTTGCGGTCAGCGGCGGGCGGCGGTGCGTCCGGTGACCAGCTTGACCAGGAAAAGGAGAATCACTGCCCCGAGGAGGCAGGTGAAGAAGCTGAACCAGAGACCGCCCCCTTCGACGTCCACATTGAGCAGTTTGAGGAGGAAACCACCGAGTAGTCCGCCGATGATGCCGACGACGATGTTGAGGAGGATGCCCATCTGAGCATCGGTCTTCATGATCTTGCTGCCGATCCAGCCGGCGAGCCCGCCGATGATGATCCAACCGATAATTCCCAGTCCTAGCACGGAAGTGTCCTTTCGGAATAGAGCGATCCCGGTACGGCCGGGATCACTCGGTCAGGTGACGCTCGAATAGGTGACGCGTGTTCGGGTCGGACGGAAATGCCGACGATCAACGAGCCTGCGCCGCGGCCTGCTTCTCCGAGTGTGCGCCTTCGTTGGCGAGTGACCCACCCGAATTTTCGAGATGAGCGCGAACGAACCACTGGAACTTCTCGAGTTCGGCGGTCTGCCCGATCAGCAGGTCCTCGGTGATGGGGTCGAGATCGCCGAATTCTTCGATGGCCTTGCGATTATCCTCGATGACGCCGGTGTAGACGAGATCGAGCGCGGCCAGGTGCGCCTGGGCGGTGTCGCGGCCGACCGAGTAGTCGTCCCACGTACGGTCCCGTCCGATGGCCGCGGGTGTGCCGTCCGGTGACTTGCCCAGGGCGGCAATACGCTCGGCGACCGCATCGGCGTATCCGCGGACCAATTCGACCTGCGGGTCGATCATTTCGTGGACGCCGATAAAGTTCGGCCCCACCACGTTCCAATGGATGTGCTTGAGCGTGAGGTGCAGATCGTTGTAGGCGCTGAGCCGTTTCTGCAGGGTGTCGGCGACTTGCGAACCCTGCTCCGCGGACAGGCCTGGCACGGTGAATTTCGACATTCTCGATCCTCTCGTTCGCTACTGCCGTGTACCGGCAACGGTGTCGGTTGCGCGGTGGCCGTCGTTCAGGACGACGAGTCGGCGGTCTCGGTGGCGGTGTGCTCGAACATCCACTCGAGCCGGTTCTTCAACTCTTCGGTCGACAACGTCCAACTGCCGGCCCGGGTCGATCCGGCGGGTGTGGTCACCGCGTACCCCCAGGCCGCAGCCGCGAACCAAATATGTGAACCCGCCCACCGCAACTACTGTGCTTCATCACGCCCGTCGTCCTTCCCGATTTCTGGAACCTCTCGTCGGAAGAACCGGGGTTCTTCCGTGTTCCCTTCAGATTCGAACGATACGACCGTACAACAAAATCTATATCTGTCAAAACAGATCTTGTGTGGGCGCGCATGCGAATGTCTTCTGATGACGACGACAAGGTGGTGGCGGCCCAAAGATTTCGATTCGGCAACCTCCGGGCGCAAATGGCGCCCATCCCGCGTTTCGAGACCCTATCTTCGGGGGAATCGACAGCGACACGGTCGTGTCCGGTGTTCGGAGGAGGCGCAATGCTCAACGTAACTCTGCTGGTGGGCCTGCTGGGATCGAGTCTGTGGGTGGCGGCCGCGCTCCAGGGCATGGCCGACCGGAGGTCGGTGCGATGAGCACCGGAGATACGCTGGCACGCTCGACGGATCGGGGCCTGCACACCGGTACCGTGCGATGGTTCAACGAGGATCAGGGGTTCGGATTCATCGCCCCGGACGACGGATCGGAGGATGTGTTCGTGCACATCTCCGAAATCGCCGGAGACGGCCATCGCTGCCTCGCCGACGGGCAAACCGTGAGGTTCGAGGTGTGCCGGACAGCGACGGGGGACCAGGCGCGCAACGTGCGGATCCGCTGAGGGGTTCGCGACGACGGGTGCGGTCCCGGTTCGGGTTCACGCCACCCGGGCGGGGTAACCGGCGGGGTGACGAAACAGCCGAACTCGACCCTTCGGAGGTAACAGTGAGCGAACATGCCCCGCGCACCATCGACTACCCCGGCCACACGGCCGAGATGGCCGACCAGCCGCAGGACGAGATGCGCGCCTACCGCGGCAGAGACCTGCTTGCGGGCAAGAAGGCCCTGATCACCGGGGGCGACTCGGGCATCGGCCGGGCAGTCGCCGTCGCCTTCGCGAAAGAGGGCGCCGACGTGGCCATCGCCTATCTCGAGGAGAGCGACGACGCCGGCCACACCGCTGAACTGGTCGCGGCTGAGGGCCGGAAGTGCCGCGTCTTCCCCGGTGACCTGGCCGACCCGCAGCATTGCCGTGACGTCGTCGAGCGCACGGTGTCCGAGTTGGGCGGACTCGACGTCGTCGTGAACAACGTGGCGTACCAAGAGCCCGTCGAGGACTTCCTCGAGCTGTCCGACGACCAATGGCGCCGGACGTTTTCCGTCAATATCGACAGCTTTTTCCACGTGACAAAGGCTGCTGTCCCACACCCGGCCCCCGGCTCGGCCATCATCAACACCGGTTCGGTGAACGGGCTGCGTGGCAACAAGTCGCTGATCGACTACTCCGCCACCAAGGGTGCGGTGAACGCACTGACGTACTCGTTGGCGCAGGCACTGCTCGAGCGGGGAATCCGTGTCAACTGTGTCGCCCCGGGCCCGGTCTGGACACCGCTGATTCCTGCCACCATGGACGAGGAGAAGGTGGCGGACTTCGGCAAACAGGCCCCTACGGGCGAGCCGCGCAACCGGACGAGATCGCCCCCTCATACGTGTTCTTCGCCTCCGGTCTGCTGTCGTCGTACTACAGCGGGGAGGTTCTCGCACCGCTCGGCGGCGAGACCATGCCCGGTTGAAAAACCCCTCGCAGGCGAGTCACCGGTGTGCCCTCGCGCCACAGGCGTTGTCCCCGTTGCCGGAGCGGCGCACACTGAGATCGATGCCGGCTTGCGCGGCAGCAGGCGATGGAGGAGCGATCGTGGAGTTGCATACCATGGCGATCGACAAGCCCGACGACATGAATGTGATCGTCGGGCAGGCCCATTTCATCAAGACGGTCGAGGATCTGCACGAAGCACTGGCTGGGGTAAGTCCGCACCTGCGGTTCGGGGTGGCATTCTGCGAGGCGTCGGGTCCTCGCCTCGTGCGCTGTTCGGGCAACGACGACCGTCTCGTCGAGTTGGCCACGCGCAACGCGATCGCGGTCGGTGCGGGCCACTCCTTCTTCGTCTTCGTGGAGGAGGGTTATCCGGTCAATGTGCTGAACACGCTCAAGCAGGTGCCCGAGGTGTGCGGCATCTTCTGCGCTACGGCCAATCGGGTCGAGATCATCGTGGCCGAGACGGAACTCGGCAGAGGCATCGCCGGAGTGATCGACGGGTTCACACCCGCCGGCGTCGAGACAAGTGCCGATGTCGCCGACCGTAAGGCTCTGCTGAGGACCATCGGGTACAAGCTCTGAGCGTCGAGTCACATCTCGCCGGCTGATCGACCGTGACGCGTCGTGGAGCGGTGGGGCCGAGGTGGAGCAGGGAAACCGACGAGTGGGTTCGCTGGTTCAACGCGGCCCGGTTGCACTCGGCGATCGACTATCTTTCGCCGACCTGGTTTGAGACCCGCTATCGTGAATAGCGTCCCCCGGTTGCCTCAACCCCCGAAGTGGCCTGAACTGGAGTCTCCACCCGATCCAGGGTGATTCATTCTCGGCTGGATCACCGATGCCCAGTTCATAGGTCCGCCGCCCAGGATCCGGGTGAACCTGTCCGCATTCGCGGTCTCGGCCCGCCGCTGTCTCTGCTGTCCTGCGTCCACGGATGGAGTCCTTGCGTCGACCGTATCCGGGCCATCAATTCGCGCGGCCAGGCGGGTTCCGAGCCCGCGCGACCTACACCCAAGATGAAAAGTACTGCTGGTGTGGTCCACCCACGGTGGGGGTTGTCGTCGGTGCTCGGTGCTCGGTGGTTGGACTCGGCGTGGTTATGTCAGCCGGAGCGAGGGCTGTCACGGCTTCACCCTGCGGTGCTCGCCTCCAGTCGGAATCCGACTTTCACCGTTACCTGGTAGTGCGCGATGGCACCGTTCTCAACGTGACCTCGGGTTTCTACGACCTGAAACCACTCAACGTTCCGCACGGTCTCGTTGGCACGCGCGATGGCATTCCGAATAGCCGCATCGGCGCTGTCGCTCGACGAACCGACAACCTCAACAACTCGGTAGACGTGATCACTCATCAGGATTCCTTTCGGTCGTGACTATTCGAACTTAGGCCGAGACAGATGCGTTTCGCGACTCGCTCGCGCAGGATACGGGTGCCCCGACCTTCGTGCTCTGCCTCGAAGAACACTTCGGGATCGAGGTTGCGGCATCGACAGATTGACCATCCGTTTGGTAGATTACGTTGGGCCGGCTGGAGGATCCGATGCGCGCACTCCATGTGGAGAGGACATCGCCGCCCCGATCTGTGCGCGCGAACTGAGCCCGAACTTGGCGAGGATATGTTTCACGTGTCCGTGAACGGTGTGGGGGCTGATCGATAGCTGTTCGCCGATCTCACTGTCGGTCCGACCGGTGACAATCAGTTCCGCGACTTGGCGCTCCCGCCTGGTCAACGGGGTCCTCGCGGTGGGGTCGACAGTGCACTCGCCGAGCGCATATGCGACAGATACCTCGAACCCGAGGTTGGCGCCGATATCGCGTGCAGTCTCGAACGTGCGTCGGCCGAGTGCCGCTAGCGCGTGTCGTTCGCACGCTTCGTGGTGAACGAGCAGATTGGGGAAAAGGACTGTGGAACTGCCAACGGTTCGGCCTAAAGCCTCTGCGGCGCCCATCATTACCGAGGCCCGCGCACTGTCACGCTCACACGCGATCCATGCCAGTGCCTCCATGGACGGCGCGGCCATCAGTGGGTCATCTCGCATCCGCGCCAGCCGAAGGCATTGTTGCAAGAGCTGAACCGCGGAATCTTCGTCCCCTTGTTGCCACCGGGTAACTCCGGTGCCCCAGAGCGCGTATGACCGATACACGGACTCACCACGTGATTCGGTGATCACGAGAGCCTTTTCATAGGACATGAGTGCCCGCTCGGTATCGCCGCGGAAGGCATGCGCCCAGCCGAGCTGTAGTAGCCCTTCGACCTGCGGACGGAGTGCCCCGATCGAGTCGAAGACCGCGAGCGCATCTTCCAGACGCGCACGTGCGTCATCGAAGTCGCCTCCGAAGAGAGCCGAGATCCCCTCCGCATGCGCAATCTCGGCGTGGACTACGGGATCCGGACGCGGTCCGATTGCCGCCCGCGCCTGCACTATCAGGGATCGGCCGGTAGCCAAATCGCCCTGCAACTCAGCGAGCACACTGTCAGCGCAAAGTGCTGTAATTCGTGCAGTGCTCAGCTTCCCCGAATCCTGTGCGACAGCGCGGTCGAGCCAATATCGCCCTTCAGTCAGCAGACCGCGGGAGAGCCAGAATGGGAACAGGGCAGTGGTCATACGCAACGCGGTGTCGTCCTCCGACTCCGGCGCCGCTTCTTGCGCGGTATGGCTCAAAGCCTCACGGAGGTTCGGTTGTTCGCGCTCGAGCCTGTTGATCCAGTCGAGTTGCCGATCGGTGATCCAGCCTGCATCCGCATCAAGCACCAACTGTTGGTACCAGTCCCGGTGCTTACGGCGAACCTGGGCATACTCACCAGTCTGGTCCAACTTGTCCCGTCCGTATTCGCGGACAGTGTCAAGCAAGCGGAATCGGACCGCGGTGCGGGTCTCTTCTCGAAGAAGAATCGACTTGTCCACAAGGGAGGACAGCGAGTCGAGCAATTCGTCGGCCCGCAGATCACCGTCGCAGATTCCCTCGGCCGCGTCGAGTTCGAACCCTCCAGCGAATACCGACAGTCGTTCCCACACGTGCTGCTCGACCGCGCTGCACAGTCCGTAACTCCAATCGATACTCCACCGAAGGGTCTGCTGACGGCTCGGGGCCGCCCGGCTGCCTCGGGTCAACAGCGTGAAACGGTCGGTCAGTCGCTCGAGGATTTGATCCGGCGACATCACACGAATGCGCGCAGCCGCCAATTCGATGGCCAACGGCAGTCCGTCCAACCGCGAGCATATCTGCGCGACCGCAGACTCGTTTTGGGCGGTGAGCTGGAATCCGGGCTGTGCGGCGGCTGCACGTTCGGCGAACAACGCAACAGCATCATTGGTAAGTGGCCCGCGCTGCTGCTGTCCTGGGGTGGGTACGGCTAGCGGCGCGACCCGCAAGATCGCCTCCCCACCGATAGACAGGGCTTCGCGGCTGGTCGCGAGTATCCGCAGTTTAGGGCTTCTGCGGAGCAGCGACTCTGCTAGCTGCGCCACCGCGGACACCACGTGCTCACAGTTGTCCAGCACCAACAACAGGCTGCGTGAGGAAACGAAGTCCGCGAGCACCTCGCGCAAGGGCCGGGCTGCCTGCTCCCGAACGCCCAGCGCGCCGGCCACCAACTGTATGAGTAGCGAGTCATCGTTGATCTCATCAAGCTCGACAAGCCACACACCGTCGTGGAATGTGTCTTGTAAGTCGGCGGCGACCCGGAGCGCGAGCCGAGTCTTACCCACCCCACCCATCCCGGTCAGCGTGACTAGCCGGGCGATTTCCAGAAGATTCTGCGCTTCCGCTAGCTCTGTGCGGCGACCGACGAAGCTGGTGAGTTCGAGCGCGAGGTTTCCCGGCAGGTTGCCAGACGGCGCACTGAGATGTGGGCGACGGTCCGCGTCGTGAAGCCCGCCCAAAGGTAATCCGAGCGGCACGAAGATTCGACCCTGTAATTGATCGTCATCGGACCCGGTTGCGTAATGCCATCTCATCGAGGGGGAAACCGTGATTGAGTTGCAACTGTTGGATCTTCTCACCGAGTGCGGCGGCCGACGGACGGTCCTGGGAACTACGCGACATCGCCTCCTCGATGAGCGCGCACACATCGTCGTCGATGCCGTTATCACGAAGATCCGGCACAGGTTGTGTGGTGATCCGCAGAAACTGAGCGACCACCTGTTCACCTCTGCGCCTTTCGAATGCAGCGTGACCGGTCAACGCGCAGAACAGGGTTGCGCCAAGCCCATAGACATCCGACGCAGGCCCAGGAGGGTCTCCACCAAGCACCTCGGGCGCGGTGAAAGCAGGGAACCGGTGACGGTGCCGGTGGCAGTTTGGAAACCCCCAGCGATGTGTGCGATCCCAAAATCGGTGAGAGCAGGTTCGCCGTAATCGGTGAGCAGGATATTCGCGGGCTTGACGTCACGGTGAACAATGCCGAGGCGGAATGCTGTCTCGATGGCGCCGGCCATCTTCACCCCGAGACGGAGTACCTGCTCGGTCGAGAGGGGACCGTGGCGTCGGATCCACGCATCGAGCGAGTCTCGCGGGTAGTACTGCATCACAAGATAGGGGCGGCCGGTCTCCGTCGCTCCGACCTGCAGCACATTGACGATATTGGGATGACCGGTCAGCCGTCCCATTGCCTGTTGTTCGCGGAAGAAACGTTCCGTGTTCTCTTCGTCCAAGTCAGCGGTGAGGACCTTCACTGCCACCGTACGGTCGAGGGCGGCCTGACTGCAGCGGTACACGACGCCGAAGCCGCCGCGGCCGATCTCGGCAGCGTCGTCGAATCCGGCCGCGTGTAGTTCTGTAATGAGATCGAGGTCCGCGCCGCCAGACATATCACGCTGTGTCTGGAGCGGGTCGTTCTCAGTCATCGGTTCCTGCAGACGTTTCGCCGGCGTGCCCGGGCTCTTCTCAAGGTGATATCCAGCGTATCCCACTCGGTCATTCCACCCGACTGATTCAACGGCCCCGCACATCAGAGCTACCGGTGCACATCAGAGCTACTGGCGGATGTGGCCCCTCCGCGGAGGCGAACTGGCCTGCATCAACGGGTTGGTTCCCCTCCGCGGGCGTCAACCCCGCGAGAATGATCCGGGAGGTCGGATAGACACCGTGGCGGTCTCGTCCGAGTCAGTCCGTAAATTCCTGCGGGACGAGAAGGGGAGTACCTGCTGGGAAACCAACTCGGCGGCGGTGACGCTCGTTGCGAGTGGGATCAGTGTTACCCCGTCGGCGACGGAAGCCGCGCGGATATCCGAGATCAGGCCTGCTAGCCCATGAGGTGTACCGACGTAGCGAACTGTCGCGGAGCAGCCGAAATGGTTCGACTCGGCGAGTTCGGTGCGTGCCGTGCGTGCGTCCGGAGCGATCAGGAACTCGAGGTCGAGAAGCACCAAGAGGCCGTACGGATCGCGACCCGCTTCGGCCTCAGCCGACCGTATGCGTCTTGTGGTCAGTTGAGCCTGTCCGAGATCCGCTGCCTGGATGCGCACCGTTGCGTGTGTGCCCACGGGTTCACCCCCCTCCGCGATGGGGTCCGTCCGATCGGCGGATGTGCAGCCGGAGATGGACGTTCTCGTCGTAGTGAATCCCGCGGCTTCGGGTAGAGCGAGTGCGACGTGTGGCGGGCGGGACGGAGACGAGATCATGATCGGTCCTGGTGGTGATGCGAGTACGAGACACCGACCGAGAAGGACGTCGCGACCAATCCGACCGGCTTGTCGTCGACCGTCGCGCACAGTGCCGCGAATCCCGAAGTAGGGAACCCCAGCGCGGAACAGAGTTCGGCGTGGTCGGCCATGACAGGTTCGAGCGATGGTGTAGAGGGGTGGACACTCGTGAGACTCATGGATGGTCCACTCCGGTTCGACGGCGGCCTGCCCGGGGGTGGCGCGCCGACCAGATCTCCCATGGCGATTGGGCTGGAAACCGAGTCGGTGCACTGTTACCACAGGCTTCGTGTGACGGTCACCATACCACCAAACGATCGGTTGACCGCGGTGGAATTGTGTAGATGCTGACGCCGCGTGGCGATCCGCCTGAGGAGCTCGTCGTCCGCGATCAGGCCGGGACGCGAGCGCGGGTCGCACGACAGGGTTTCCCGGTCGCGTCACGTGCCGTGGCTCTGGGATCGAGTCGAGAAGGCAAAATCTCAGCCGCGATCGCGGAACGGGCCCGGTCTCGGCCGGCGTTCGGCGGCGAGCCCTGCGGCGCTGTACGTGCCGGCTTCGACGCCCCGGGCGGTGCGTCCGCCGTGCGAGGCCCGTGTGCACTCGGAAAACGCGTATATGCCCCGGGCGGTCGAATTTCTCCTCGTAACGGTTTCAACCTGACCGTCAGCGCGGTCCCAGGTCGCGATTGGTAGTTGCACGTGACGCGCAACACGCCTAGTCTGGTTTCACCACCAACCGGTTGTTAGAAAAGGAGTGCTGTGGATATCTCTTCGGCCGACATCAAGCTCATTCTGACGGCGCTGCAAGATGCGGGGTTCGATCAGGCTGAGGTCGTGGTGGGCGATGTCCACATAGCCGTGGCCCGACGCGGCGTCCAGCTGCCCGTGTCCTTACCCACCTCAGAACCAGCACCGGCCGCGGAGCCCGGACCGCCCGTGGCAATCGAGCCGGAGCGCTCAGCGCCGGCTCCCGCTGTTCCGCCAGGCGGTGCTGTCCCCCGGAAGGCGGCTCGAAGCAGGTCGTCGCTTCCCGAGTGTAGGAGTGTTTCGGCGTGCTTCCCGGAACGGCGGTGCACCATTCGTCGAGATCGGCCAGAACGTGACAGCCGGGGACGTACTCGGCAACGTCAAGGTCCTCACGTTGACGATGCCCATCGAGGCGATGACGGATGGCGTTGTGACCGCTATCGCTGCAGACGACGGTGACCCCGTGGAATACGGAACCCCGCTCGTCACGATCGCGTCGTAACAGGGGCGCACTACCGCCACCAACCAAGATGAACAAGGAAACTCACGTGAACATCGATTTCGTCGAGCAGAGCCTTCGAGACGGGCAACAGAGCCTCTGGGGCATGCGGCTGCGTGCGTACGAGGCGGCAGGCGCCCTGCCATACCTGAAGGATGCCGGGTACCGCACCATCGACCTCACCGGCGCGGGCATGTTCACCGTCTTGCTCCGTGAATACGGCGACGATCCCTGGGCGACACTCGACTTCCTCGTGGCGGGACTGAAAGGCAACGAGCTCCGCTCGGGCCTACGCACCCTGAGCTGCGTCGGCTTCGCGCCCACTCCGCAGGCGATCATGGACCTGTGGATCCAGACGCTGATCAAGCACGGTTCCACCAGCTTCTGGCTCTACGACTGCCTGTACGACATGGACCTGATGAAGCACCAGGTCGACGTCGTGCGCAACGCCGGCGGGCAACCCGTCCCAGCCATCATGTACGGACTCACCGACGTGCACGACGACGCGTACTTCGCCGATCGTGCGCGGCAGATGGCCTCCTGGGAAGGCGTCGAATCGATCTACGTCGAGGACGCCGCCGGAATCCTCAAACCCGAACGTGCGCGCACGCTGCTTCCGGCGATCCGGCAGGCGACCGGTGACATGCCACTAGAGTTGCACTGTCACAACACCACCAACATGGCCCAGCACAACTACATCGTCGGTATCGAGAGCGGATTCACGCGTATACACACCGCATCGCGTCCGATGGCGAACGGCCCGTCGCTGCCGTCCACCGAGGCGATGGCCACGATAGTCGAGCACCTGGGCCGCGAACACACCCTCGACACGTCGACGTTCGCACCTGTCGCCGAACACTTCGAGCACGTCGCGCGAGAGGCCGGCCGCGCAACCGGTGTGCCCGCCGAATACGACCCCCGGATGTACGACCACCAACTACCCGGTGGCATGACCGGCACGCTGATCAACCAGCTCGAGCGACACGGCATGGGCCACCGCTTCCCGGAGGTTCTAGAGGCCATCCCCCAAGTGCGCGTGCAGCTCGGTTCGCCCATCATGGCCACGCCATTCTCCCAGTTCGTCGGTGTCCAGGCGGTGCTCAACATCGTCACCGGAAAGCCCTACTCCATGGTGTCCGACGAAGTCATCCACTACGTCCTGGGTCACTACGGCCCGGTGCCCTCCCCAATCGACCCCGACGTACTGGACAAGATTATGTCGAACCCACGAACCAAGCAGTTGCAGTCGTGGGAGCGCCCCGATCCGTCGCTGAAGGAGATCCGCGCCCGTTTCGCGCCGGATATCTCCGACGAGGAACTGCTGATCCGATTCATGATGTCCGATGAAGAAGTGGACGCCATGCTCGCGAAGGGGCCACTGCGGGTCGACCGTCGACGCAGCAGCAACAACATCGTCGAGTCCTCATCGATCTCATCGACGCTCCGGCCGCGAGTACCTCGTTCGCCGTCTCGACCCCGAAGTTCAGCGTGCGGGCTGCCCGGACGACGACATGACCACAGCTGCAGAGGACTTGATCCACACGGCACCGATAGCCGCACGGACCGATCAAATGGATGGAAAATGACGACAAGCACTCGAGCCCATCCGCGATATAGATCGTTTCGCGTCAGAAGCCGAGGAATTTCTCAGTACCGCCGTCCCTCCCGGTGGAAAGAGGCCCGGGGACACTGACGAGTCACGAGATGGACGAGGTCCGCCGGCAATGGGACTTCACCCTGTGGGAGGGCGGCTACTCGGGCCTGTCCATCCCAACGGAATACGGAGGTCGGGGGCTCGGACTAGCCGAGGAAATCGTCTTCCACGTCCTGGCAGGCAAAGCGCAGGCGCCGGACGGATTCACCCGGGTCGGGAAATCCTTGGTCACGCCGATGCTTATCGCTGTCGGCACCGAACAGCAGAGGGCCCAATACATCCCGTCGATCATGAACGGGCAAGAGGTATGGTGCCAGGGCTTCTCCGAGCCCCAGGCAGGGTCGGACCTTGCGAACATCCAAGCCAAGGCCCGACGCGTCGACGGCGGCTACCTCATCAACGGCAGCAAGACCTGGACTTCGTTTGCCCAGCATGCACGCCGATGCTTCGTACTCGCCCAGACGCAGCCTGATGCCGGCCGATACCGCAACCTGTCGATGTTCCTCGTCGACATGGAACAGCCCGGTGTCTCGATCAGTGACATCAGACAGATCTCCGGGGCCGTGCACTTCGCCGAGACCAGGTTCGAGAACGTCTTCGTTCCCGATTCCGACCGGGTCGGTGACGACGGGGACGGGTGGAAGGTCGCGATGCGGGTGCTCGGTGACGAGCGCGGGGGTATCGAGACCGCCGCGCGGTACGTCGAAATCCGATCCGATGTCGACGCCCTACTCGAGGTATTGGGTGATCGCCCCGAGTACGCCTCACGGCTGAGGGACTTGGACATCCGGACGGAACTGGTCCACTGGCAGTTGATGAAGGTCGCCGATCTCGAGTCTGTCGGCGACGACGAAGCGCTGGCACGGGCCGGCGCCGTGCTCAAGCTGATGTGGAGCGAGCTGTGGCAGGACGTGACCCGACTCGGTGTCGGGCACGCGCCAGTGGTCCAGCAGAAGCACTGGTCCTACCAGTACCTGGAATCCCGCGCCGTGACAATCTACGGCGGGTCCAGCGAGATTCAGCGAAACATTCTGGCAGAACGAGTGTTAGGACTTCCGAAGTGACCATCGTCGAACAGAAGCAGAACCCGAAATCGCGATACGCGATGACGACCCTTCCGAACGAGTACGGAGTCATCGGCGCCGAGGGAATCGGGGACCTCGTCAAACGCGCCACCTCTCACGCCCCCATCGCGACGTATGTGGAGGAGTCCGAACCGCCCATCTCGTGGGCGGCCATCGCGGAAGCGGGATGGGACCTGGCCGGAATCGTCGAGGATGACACCTGCGCGAGCACACGAGATCTGGTTGCCATTGCCAAGGCCTGGGGCTACGGCAGCATCCCGCAACCGTTGCTGCCGAGCTTGCTGGCCAAACGGCTGTCCGCCGCCGCACGAGAGGTTGATGGCCCGGTCACCTTCGCGTTGCCGCTCGGCGACGGTGCCCTTGTCCCGTTCGGTGCGCTCGACGGTATCGTCGTGGCCTCGGCCCTCGGTGACATCGAGGGGAAGTGACCGAGGTACCCACCGGTGATGTCGACGGGTTGGACCTGGTCGGCCGCGGTGTCCACACCGCCGTCGCCACGACGTTCACCACAGAGGCGGCCCGTGAGGTGGCCCTCGTTCTCGCGGCCGAGGTCCTCGGCGGAGCGGAACGCCTACTCGCCGATTCACTCACCTTCGTGATCGAACGCGAACAGTTCGGCCGACCAGTGGGGTCCTTCCAGGCGGTCAAACACAACCTGGCCACCGCGACCGTCAACGTGGAGGCAGCGGACACCGCACTGATCTGGGGATCACAGCAAGACACCAACGCGTTCCGTGGTGCGCTTTTCGCGGTAGATCAGTGCATCGATGTAGCCGAGATCGCGGTGCACGTTCACGGCGGTCTCGGATTCACCTGGGAGGTCGGACTGCACTTCCCGCTTCGGAAGATGCTGAGCGTCCGCAGAATCATCGACCGTCTCGAGCGCGACCACACCTGAGACTGCACCTACGAGCAGCCGCCGGGCGCCAACCCGGCGGCTGCTTCGTCGTGCCTGCAGGCCGGCAACGACGGACAGCGCGACGTCCGGACGGTCGAGCAGTCCGGACGTCGCGGTGTGGCTCTGACGGGCCGTGAGCTCTACTCGTCGACGACTGCTCCCGCGCAGTTCACGAGACCGCCGTCGACGACGAACTCCGCACCGGTCGAATACGACGACTCGTCCGAGGCCAGGTAGACGATCAGGTTCGCGACCTCATCCGCCTCCCCGATCCGCCGAATCGGAGCAGCAAGCGAGGACAGATCCATGCCCTCCGTCAATGGAGTCCTGACCGTACCGGGGTGCACCGAGTTGGCACGCACGTTCTTGCCCCCGAGTTCGGCGGCAACGGACTTGGTCAGACCACGCAGCGCGAACTTGGATGCCGCGTAACCATGTTGGCCCGCGCTACCAGTCAGACCCGCCGTGGACGAGATATTGATGATCGACGCCGGAGCTGACCGAACGAGTTCGTCACGGGCAGCCTTGATGCCGATGAAGGACCCGGTGAGGTTGACGTTCAAGATGGTGTTCCACTGATCCAACGAGTAGTTCTCGAGAAACCCGAAATTGACGATGCCGGCGTTGTTTACCAGCACATTGAGTTTCCCGAACGTGCTGACCGCGGTCGCGACGGCATTCGCCCAGTCGTCCTCGCTGGTGACGTCGAGGTGGACGAAGACCGCGTTCTCGCCGAGTTCATCCGCGAGCAGCTTGCCAAGGTCGTCCAGGATGTCGCCGATGACGACCTGTCCGCCTTCGCGGACCACCGCACGAGCGTGGGCGGCGCCCATGCCCTGAGCTGCGCCGCTGACAAGAGCGACTTTGCTTTCGAGTCTGCCGGTCATAGAGATCTTGCTCCTTGGTTCGAGGAATGACGATGTCGGCTGCCACGCTCAGCCTCACAGGCCGATGTGTGGCATACACCACACAACTTCGGTCACCGCGTCAAAGACCGCAAGGGTAGGGGCGGTCGGGAAAGTCGGGTAGTCACTACTCTGCACCTGCGCGGTGATGCCCATCACAGTGGAGTGAAGGCAGTGGCCGGTGTCCTACCCGCCACGCCTGCTGATACCAGCGCCGCGACGTCCGCCAGCTCGGGGACATCGTGGCCCGTCCCAAGGCAGGAGACATTGCACTGATGACTGCGACAGTCGCTACGACGAGTCTGTTCACGAACGCCGATCACTACCACACCCCGTTGGGTCCCGATGGCACGCCGCACGCCTTCTTCGAGGGCGCTGCGCGACGAAGCGAGCACCCCCATCGGATGGAGTGAGGCCTACGGTGGGCATTGGGTGGTAGCCGGATACAAGGAAGCCCAGGCGGTCATTCAGAACACCAAGGCCTTCTCCAACAAGGGCGTCACGTTTCCGCGCTACGAAACCGGCGAATTCGAGCTGATGCTGGCCGGGCAGGACGACCCCATCCACAAGAAGTACCGCAAGCTCGTGGCGAAGCCGTTCTCACCGGAGGCGACCGACCTGTTCACCGAGCAGCTGCGTCAAACCACCAACGACCTGATCGATGAGCGCATCGAAAGCGGTGAAGGCGACGCGGCCACCTGGCTGGCGGACGAGATCCCGGCCCGGTTGACGGCCATTCTCCTCGGCCTTCCGCCCGAGGATGGCGACACCTACCGCCGGTGGGTCTGGGCCATCACACACGTGGAAAACCCGGAGGAAGGCGCCGCGATCTTCGGCGAGCTGGTAGCGCACGCCCGCGCTCTGATCGCCGAGCGCCGCGAGAACCCGGGCAACGACATCATGTCCCGCGTCATCATGTCCAAAGTGGACGGTGAAAGCCTCTCCGAAGACGACCTGATCGGCTTCTTCACGATCCTGCTCCTCGGTGGCATCGACAACACCGCACGCTTCCTCAGCTCGGTCTTCTGGCGCCTGGCGTGGGACATCGAGCTGCGTCGCCGCCTCATCGCCCACCCCGAACAGATCCCCGGCGCGGTCGACGAGCTGCTGCGCTTCTACGCTCCCGCAATGGTCGGCCGACTCGTCACCGAAGAGGTAACCATAGGCGACGTCACGATGAAGCCGGGCCAGACGGCCATGCTGTGGTTCGCGGTCGCCAACCGTGATCGCTCGGCGTTCGACTCTCCCGACAACATCGTGATCGAGCGGGAGCCGAATCGGCACCTGTCACTGGGCCACGGAATCCACCGTTGCCTGGGTGCACATCTGATCCGCGTCGAGGCACGCGTGGCGATCGGCGAATTCCTCGAGCGTATACCGGAGTTCTCGCTCGACCCGAACAAGGAATGCGAGTGGTTGATGGGCCAGGTAGCCGGCATGCTGCACGTGCCGATCGTCTTTCCCGAAGGTAAGCGACTGGCATGAGCGAACTCCGATCCCGGGCGATCGGCGAGCTCGAACCGTCCATCGCCATTGTGGGCAGCGGCCCGGCCGGCTGCTACACCGCGCAGATGCTGCGCAAGCGATGGGCGGCGGCGCAGATCGTCGTCTTCGAACGACTCCCCCGTTCCATACGGACTGTTACGTTACGGCGTGTCCCCGGACCACCAGGGCACGAAGGCGGTCGCTCGGCAATTCGATCGGCTGTTCACCGACGGCGGCGTGCACCTGATCGGCAACGTCGAAGTGGGAAAGCATGTTTCGATCGATCAGCTCCAGGATGCATTCGACATCGTGGTTGTTGCGGCGGGGCTCGGGGCGGATCGCCCCCTCCCCGGCGTCGACGGTGACGGCGTCTACGGGGCCGGGCAGATCATGAGATGGTTCAACTCACACCCCGATGAACACTCGTTCACACCACATTTCGGAGCGACCACGACGATCATCGGCAACGGCAACGTGGCCGTGGATGTCCTGCGGCTCCTGGCCAAACACCGAGATTCGTTCACCGGCAGCGATCTGGATCCGCAGCGGATCGATCAGCAACCCTCCCGAATCCATGTGGTCGGAAGATCCTCCGCCTCGGCCGCCAAATTCGACAGCCTGATGATTCGAGAGCTGGCGGACATCGACGACGCAGTCTTCGACGTCGATGCCGTCGACGACACCGGCCACACGGACAAGAAAATTAAAACCAAGATCGAGGCACTGCTAGATCTCACGACCGGACGTGCCGTGCCGCCGACGTCACGAGTCCACGTGAGCTTCCACTTCGGATGGACGCCGGAATCCATCGAGTCCAACCCAACCGGCCGCACACTGTCCCTTGTGGACACCGAGTCCCGGCAGGCGTCCAAGGTGATCGAGACCGACAGTGTCGTGACCGCCGTCGGTTTCGGGCACGGGCTGCGCCACGAGATCGACAGGACCCACCTCGAATCCAACCTGGCCGACCTCGACAGCGGCCTTCTGGACTCTGGGCTCTACTGCTCGGGATGGTTCCGCCGTGGACCCACCGGCGGCATCCCCGCCAACCGCCTGGACGCGAAGACGGTGTGCGCGCGCATCGTCGCGGACGTAGAGACCGGTGCAATCACGCCGGCGAAGATCGGTCTCCAGGCGCTCGCGGCGGACCTGCACCCCGACACAGTCGATTTCGCCGGGTGGCGAAGGATCGACGCGACAGAAGTGACACGCCCAGCACACGGCCGATGCCGCACGAAAGTGTCCGACATCGCGACGATGCTCGACCTCGCCAGAACCGTCACGGACCAACGTATAACCCCGAAACACGTCGAGAACCCGACAACCGACGCCGTCGGACACAAGGAGGAGAGATGAACGCACTGATCCTGTACGGGACCGAGACGGGAAATGCCGAAGCAACCGCGACGGCAATTTCCCAGGTACTCGCGGGAACCGTTGACTCGGAGGTTCACGACCTCGCGGACACGACGCCGGACGCAATGACACAGGCAGGCGCAGACCTCGTCGTTCTCGTGACCGCGACCCATGGTGAGGGCGACTTCGCCGGTGGCGGAGCGGACTTCTTCGAAGCACTGACCGAAACGAAACCGGACCTCACGGGCCTTCGCTTCGCCGTGTTCGGTCTCGGCGACAGCTACTACACCACCTTCAACCAGGCGGGCGAAACCGCAGCCACCATTCTGACAACCCTGGGCGCGACGCAGGTCGGCGACACCGCCCGGCACGACGCGTCCAGTGGTGACGACCCCGAGGAGATTGCAGAGGAGTGGGCACGCGAGGTCCTCGCGGCGCTGCCTGCGCCCGTGGCATCATAGACGAGATCGACAGTAGGCTGTGTCCACCCGAAGGGTGGGTTTCATGACAACGACGTCGAAGAATGCGCCCCGATCCATCACCGACCCGTGGCCGCTGATCGGCAGGGCAGCAGAGGTCGAAGACGTGCGCTCGGATCCGATCGAACCGCAGTGTGCTGCTCGCGGGTCCTGCAGGCGTAGGCAAGAGCCGTCTTGCGGGTGAGGTGCTCGACGAGCTGGCCCGGGAGGGCGTACAGACCGTGCGCATCAGCGCCACGACCGCGAGTTCGAACATCCCCTTGGGTGTGTTCGCGCCGATCCTGCCCACCACGGCGTGGGCGGGCAAGAGCGGCGCGGTCAACGACCGAGCAGATCTCCTCAGCCGATGCGCCACCACCCTGGTCGAGCAGTACCAGCCGGCACGGCTCGTGTTGCTCGTCGACGACATCCACCTGGTCGACGACATGTCCGCGACTCTGCTGTACCAATTGGCGGACACCGACCGGGTGACAATCCTGGCGACCTACCGCACCAAGGAAACCTCCCCGAACATGTCGTGGGACTCTGGAAAACGAACTCGTAGACCGCCTCGATGTGGAAGGGCTGGATACCGGCCACATCCACGAGATGATCAGACGCGCGCTCGGCGGCCCGGTCGACGATGCCACCATGGCCTACCTGGCAGGCAAGGTGCAAGGCAACATGCTGTTCCTGCGTGAGCTGGTGATCAGCCTGTATGAACGCGGCACTTTGCGCGACGACAACGGCATCTGGCGGCTACAGGGGGAGTTCGAGGCAACGGACCGGTTGGTAGAGCTGGTGACGAGCCGCATCGGTGTCCTCACCCCGGACGAGCACACCCTGATGGCCTACCTCGCATTCGGTGAACCGCTCACCCTGTCCGAGATCGAACGGCTGAGCACCCTGGAGTGCACGCACCAGCTCGAGCAGAAGGGTCTGGTGGTCACCGAGATGGGCGGCTCCGACATCCAACTGCGCACGGCGCATCCGCTCTACAGCGAGGTGCTCCGTGGCAGCCTGCCTCTACTACGGTCGCGGAGTTGGTTCGCCGGCTGGCAGACACCCTCGAGCACGGCGGGCCGCAGACCGACCAGCGACTCATGAGAACCGCGGAATGGCGTCTGCTCGGTGGGGGCGGGGACCCCCACACGATGCTGGCGGCGGCGCACGTCACGCGGTGGCACTACGACTTCGGCCTCGCCGAGCGGATGGTGTCGGCAGTGTTGAACGAGGAACCGACGAATTTCGACGCACGCATTCTTCGTGCCCAACTCGCGGGGTTGCGCGGCAATACTCGGGAGTCGGCGCGCCTGCTCGTCGCTCGCCGACTCGGCGCGCACAGCGGACGAGGTACTCCGCGTCGCGGTCGCCAGACTGGACCACCGTGCGATCTACGCAGGCACCGTAGAGGAGGGACTTGGCGTTGCGTACGAGGCCGAGCGTGCATTGGCCGGCACCCCCTACGTCAACGACATCGCAGCTCGCCGTGCGGCGCTGATCCTGGGTAAGGAAGGCCCGGCCGGCGCAGTGGCGGTCACCGAGGGCTTGCTGTCGGAGGCGACCGGGTCCGCCCTGGTGTGGGCATGTATGCCCGGGGCCTACAGCCTCGCACGCACTGGACGGATCGACGAGGCACTCGACGCCGCTGCCCTCGGTCATCGCGTTCAGCTCGAGCTGGACGAGCCGATGGATTGGTACCTGTGTATGCACCGCTTCTACGAGGCGGAAGCGCATACCCATGCCGGGCGGTTCGATCGAGCCGAGGAGATCAGCCGAACTGAATATCGAGCGGCGGTGGACCACCAGGCCATCGAAGCGCAGGCGCTGTTCTGCTGGCAACGTGCGAAGACGGTGACCGAGTGCGGTAACCCGCACCGCGCTATCCGGCTGCTCTTGACCGCGATTTCGATCTACAGGCAACTGGGACGTCCCCAGTTCGTCCAGTTCTGCAATTACTACCTGGCCGTGGCGCAGGCCATGGCAGGTGCTCCGCTGGAGGGAAGGAAATACTTAGCGGATCTGGATGGTTCCGGATTTCCGTCCACATGGTTCATGGGGTCGATCCGATTCATTCGTCGGGCTGGGTGAACGCCTTGTCCGGAGACCTTCGGCGAGCGCACGCCGACTTCGAGCGTGCAGTTGCCGAGGGGGGCAGAATCGGCGATCTGGTTGGTGCGATCGCGGCGGCGCACAGCCTCGCTCGCACCGGTGCACCGCGCCGTGCCCGCGAGTTGTGCACTTCGCTGGCTCGCGCCATCGAGGGCGAACTCGTGGTGGCGCGTGTGGCGCACATCCACGCTCTCGACTCCGCCGACCCGGAGGAACTGGGCGAGGTGAGCGAGCGCTTTGAAAGGATGGGCGCAACATTGCTCGCCGCGGAGGCGGCGTCGGATGCTGCCCCGATCTGGCAGGAACGCGGCGATCGACGACGCGCCACCGCGTGCCGCCTGCGCGCGAACGTCCTGGCCGGAAAGTGTGAGAACCCGGTCACGCTGTCGCTGAGTGGTGCCGACTGGAGCTCGAAACTCACTGCGGCGGAGAAAGAAACCGCCCTACTCGCCGCGTCTGGTCGATCCAACAAGGTCATCGCCACCCAGTTGTCCATCTCGATCCGCACCGTGGAAAACCGGCTACAGGGCGTCTACGTGAAGCTCGGTATCCACGGTCGGCACGAACTCCCGGGAGTGGTCTCGGAGTACACCGAGACCAACTGACTCCTGCACGAAGACACTTGCGGTCTCCCGAGGGCCGTGGGGCGCGACGTGGTGTGAAAAGTCGTATCACGTTGCTCGCCAGATTGATTCAACCATTCCCCATAGCGATCGACCGATCTGGGAAAATTTTCCCGGACTCTTGTCAACCGATCGTTTGGTGGTATGGTGACCATCACACCAAGAGCGTGACCATTCGCCGAAAGGTAAACCCGTGAAGTTTGCGATGTTCCAGACCCCGTTCATGCGCCCCGAGCGCACCCCTCGACAGGTGTTCGACTTTGCGGTGGACCAAGCCATCGAGTGCGACCGTCTCGGTTTCACCGAGTACTGGATCGGCGAGCACGCCACCATGTCGTGGGGAGTCGATCACCAATCCCGAGCTGATCATTGCGGCGTCGGCCCGGCAGACACAGAAGATCAAGCTGTGCCCCGGTGCCCACCTGCTGCCGTACCACAACCCGGCCTCCTCGCGGCGCAGGTTGCCTGGATGACCCACGTCACCGAGGGCCGCTACATCCTCGGAATTGGATCCGGTGGCTACCCCAGTGACGCGAAGCTCCGCGGACTGAAGGACATGTCCACAAATCACAAGCGCACCACCGAGGCGCTCGAAATCATGAAGAACGTCTGGGAGAGCAAGCCCTTCCAGTTCGACGGTGAGTTCTACAGCGCCGGCTACCCGGAGAACGACGAACATCACGAGTACCGGAGCACCGCGCCGTACGGCGGCAAGGTCGAGATCGGGCTCGCGGGCCTGAGCCCCAACTCGCCGTCGCTGTCGTTCGCGGGCCGCAATGGCTACAACGCGCTCTCCGTGTACGCCGGTGAAGCGGCTATTGCGAATCACTGGAACACCTACGAGCAGGCGGCCACCGAAGCCGGTATTTCGGTCAATCGCGAGAACTTCCGCGTTGTGCGTGACGTCATCGTCGCCGACACCGACGCCGAGGCCCGCAAGTTGGCCGTCGAAGGCGGCATCGGCAAGGCGTGGATGGAGTACCTCATCCCGGTCTACAAGCAGTTCGGGCTGCTCCAGGCGATGCTCCCGACATGGACATGGCTGACGTGACTATCGACGACATTGTCGAGAAGGTATGGATCGTCGGTTCGCCCGACACGGTCGCCGAGAAGCTGAGCGCCGTGTGCGAGGCCACCGGAGGGTGGGGCACGACATTGGTCTACGGCCATGACTACCTCGACGATGTCAAGCCGTGGAACTACTCCCTCCAGCTGCTCACCGAAGAGGTCGCGCCGAAGATGGCGTGACGGCACATCCCCACCGAAGAACCGACGAAAGGTAGTTGCACGATGACCACACAGCCATCGACCGCCCGGACGTCGGCGGCGGTCCCCGTCGTCGAGAAGTTTATCGAGGCGTACAACAGCGGAGACGTCGCCGCCATCCTCGAGGTGACCGCTCCTGACCTGACGGTCGAGCACCATAACCGGGGCGTCAAGGTCGACAGCGCGCAGGCCTTCGCCGACCTGCTCGCATCCTTTGCCGGGGCGTTCCCCGACAAGCACTTCGAGAACCGCCGCGCTCTGCACGTGGTGGACGACAACACAGTTCTGGTCGAACAGACATGGGTGGCCACTGCGATTGCAGACGTATCGGGATGGGCGCAGACCGGGGAGACGGTGCGACTGGATGTGTGCACCCGGTTCACCGTCCACGAAGGGGTTGTCACGGAGTACCACGACTATGGATAACGGGTGTACGCAGATGCGGTTCGATGGGCAGGTCGTCGTCGTCACCGGTGCCGGTCGCGGCCTGGGCCGTGAACACGCCCTGCAGTTCGCGGCGCGTGGCGCGAACGTGGTCGTCAACGATCTCGGTGTCGAATCCGGGAGTGACGGCGCAGACATCAGCGTCGCTCAGACCGTCGTCGACGAAATCGCCGCCGGCGGGACCGCGGTGGCCGATACCCACAGCGTCGCCGACGCCGAGGGTGCCGCCGCCGTGATCGCTACCGCGACAGAGGCGTTCGGTCGAGTAGATGTTCTGGTCAACAACGCCGGCATCATCTCCTACGGACTCTTCGGGGACCTGAGCGACGACCAGTGGCACCGCATGCAATCGGTCACCGTAGACGGGACCTACTTCATGTCCCGAGCAGCATGGCCGGTGTTCCGGGCGCAGGGTCGGGGAGTGATCGTCAACACCACCTCGAATGCGGGATTCGCCGGTTGTCCTCAGCTGAGTCACTACGGGACGGCCAAGCTGGCGATCGCCGGTCTGACCAAGAGTCTTGCCCTCGAGGGTGAAGAACTCGGAATTCGTGTGAACGCGATTGCGCCGATGGCCATCACCCGAATGAACAGGGATGCCTTCTTCAGCGGTGCCGAGCGTGAGTCCGAGGATTGGCAGGGAGAACTTCGTAGCGGGAAGATCCCGATGGGGCCGGCGGAGATCGTGTCACCCACCGTCCTGTGGCTGGCACACGAATCGACCACGGTGAACGGCGAGATCTTCAGCACCTCGTCGGGGAAAGTCGCCCGAGTTGCGTTCGTAGTGGGGGAGGGGTGGTTCGATCCGAACCACACACCCGAAGACCTTCGTGACAACGGACGAGTGATCGGCGAACTCGGCGACTTCATCGAGCCGAAGTCGACCAACGACGAATTGGCACTCATTCCGCCGTTGTTCGCTGGGCACGTCCACACCTGACAGGTGTCTCGATCGCCAAGCGGGAGGGCGTCTCGTCGAGACAGTCGTGCCCCGGCAGGTCGGGCTCGGGTGAGCTCGGTGCGCTCATGAACTGCGTCGGCACCGAAGATTGAAGAAGCCGATCACGGCACGAGGAAGTCCCCTTCAACGGGGCGAAAGTGCAGACCCGAAACGCTGCCTTTCACTGAATTGTTCACCCCACCGAGTTCCACTGCACAGAGGCCCGCTCTGCCAAATGCTCGCTGGCAGGGCGGGCCGACGTCGCTCCTGCGGCCTGAGACGAGAAAGAGAAAACGGAAATGGCTGATCGAAAAGAACTGCCCTACGACGAGCTCCCAGAGCTCGGGAATCTCGGAGTCCGGCATAGTTGGGAGGTGTTGCCGAAGGAATTCGGGACCCTCGACCGGCTAGACGAAGGGTCCGTCACACGCGGTGTGCGATCGGTGTCGAGTGGCAAGACATTCGGCCTGTCCCTGCCGCTGACCACGTTCGACCCGCCACTGTTCGGACGTCCGAGTGTCAAGCATGAGGTCTTCGAGGCCGGGAGGAACACCTACGAGGACAACATCGATTCGTTCAATCCGCAGTCGGCGTCGCAGTGGGACGGGTTGGGCCACGTACGTGCCCGTGAGCACGGCTACTTCGGTGGGATCACCGACGACGCCGAAGCGCACAGTGCGCTGAGCGTGCACCGCTGGGCGCAGCACGGGATTGTCGGCCGGGGTGTCCTGCTCGATGTAGCTGGGCACTTCGAGCGGACCGGCGCCGAGTGGGACCCTTTCGCCGGCTCGATCCTGCAGGTGGCCGACCTCGAAGCGGTTGCGCAGGCGCAGGATGTGACCTTCGAACGAGGAGACATCTTGTGCGTGCGCACGGGCTGGGTGGCGGAGTACCGCACTCGCAAGGGAGCGGGCGAAGACATGACCACTGCAGGCGACAGATTCTCCGGCCTGTCTGCGGCGGAACCGATGGCGCGTTTCCTGTGGGACTCCGGATTCGCGGCAGTGTGCACCGACAACCCCGCCGTCGAGAGCGCGCCCGGCAATCGTGAGGACGGGTCGCTCCACCGGCGGCTCATTCCGGCGCTCGGCTTCGTCCTGGCCGAACTGCTGGACTTCGACGCACTGGCGGCTCATTGTGCGGGTAGTGGCCGCTGGGACTTCTTGTTCACCGCTGCGCCGCTGCCCTTGGAGGGTGCGGTGAGTTCCCAGCCAACGCGGTCGCGATCACATAACCCCGTTGACTGGTGAGGTCCGGATCACATACAGTGAATCTACCAACCAATCGTTTGAATACGTTACGTCCTGTACGTTGATGAAGGGTCAAGACATGAACCAGCCGATCATTGACGCAGCCGAGTTCCGGCGCGTGCTCGGTCACCTTCCGACCGGTGTGGTGGTAGTGACATCGACTGTCGACGGTGCGCCGGTCGGCATGGCCTGCAACTCTTTCACCTCGATCTCGCTGGACCCCGCACTCGTCGGCTTCAGTGTCGCGCACACCTCGAGCACCTGGCCCCCGATCCGGACAGAAGGCAGCTTCTGCATCAACGTCCTCGCAGAAGATCACGCCGACCTCACGCGTAACTTCTCGCGCAAGGGCATCGACCGTTTCGAAGGTGTGGACTGGCAGGCGCGCTCGGGCGGCCCGGGTCTCGACGGCGCGGTCGCTTGGATCGACTGCACCTCTGGCGTGAATACGAAGCAGGCGATCACATGATCGTGCTCGGCAAGGTCCACTCCATCGAGGCGGCGCCCGACGTATCACCACTGGTGTTTTGCAGGGGCGCCTACGGTGCATTCGCGACAGCCCTCAACTGACGCGACCGGCGAACCACGAACAACGACCTCGAACACAATTCCCCGAGCGGGAAAGTCACCAGGAGAAGCACTATGAGCCTGACTCATCAGGAGATCAGAGAGATCGTCCTCGCGCTGCAAGATTCCGAATGGGATCAGGCGGCCGTGACGGTCGGCGATGTACGCATCGCCCTCGGACGCAACGGCGTCGATCTGCTGCCCGCATCGGCGCCGACCACTGGGGCCACCGCACCGCCGGTCCCGGCACCGGCCGCCCCGCCGGCGACCCCTCCCGCGCCGGTCGCCGCGGCCCCCGTGGTACCCGCAGCGCCTGTGGCGCCCCCCGCACCACCAACACCGAACGTATCGGACGTAGACGGCCACGTCGTGACCGCACCCAGCGTCGGGGTCTTCTGGAAGACACCGCAGCCGGGGCAGCCACCGTTCGTCGAGATCGGGTCCGAGGTGGAGGCCGGCGACACCCTCTGCATCATCGAGGTCATGAAGCTGATGAACAACGTCACCGCCGACGTCGCAGGCACCATCGTCGCCATCCACCAGGACAACGCCACCCAGGTGGAGTTCGGCACCGCGCTGTTCACCATCGCGCCCCGGGACGCGTGAGAACATGCGTCGAGTACTGATCGCCAACCGCGGCGAAATCGCGGTACGTATCGTTCGAGCATGCTTCGACGAGGGAATCGAGAGTGTTCTCGCCGTCTCCGACTGCGACCGCGACTCCCTGGCAGCGCAACTTGCAGACCGGATCGTGGTCATCGGCCCGAGTTCGGCATCCGACAGCTACCTCTCCGTCGACCGCATCGTCGCAGCCGCTTTGTTCGCAGACTGCGACGCCATCCACCCCGGTTACGGATTCCTCTCGGAAAGAACCGATCTCGTCGAAGCCTGCGCCGAGAACGGTGTGACCTTCATCGGTCCGCCGGCAGGGGTCATGCGCCGATCGGGCGACAAACTCACCGCACGTCGCACCGCCGACGAGCTGGGCATCCCGACAGGATCGGGCACAGCCGGTCTGCTGACGGTGGAGGACGCACTTGCCGCAGCCGACGAACTGAACGACTACCCGTTGCTGCTCAAAGCATCCGCCGGAGGCGGCCGCGGGATGACGGTGATTCGCAGCCGGGAAGACGTGCAGCAGCACTTCTCGCGGTCGAGCAACGAAGCCGAGCGAGCGTTCGGTGACGGCACCATCTACCTGGAGCGGTACGTAGAGTTCGCCCGCCACGTCGAGGTTCAGATCATGGCCGATACCCACGGCAACGTCTGCCACCTCGGCGAGCGGGACTGTTCGACACAGCGCCGATACCAGAAACTCGTCGAGGAGGCCCCCGCCGTCGGGCTCCCACAGGACCTGCTCGAGCGGGTACGGAACGCCGCCGTCGATCTCGCGAAGGGGCTCGGATACGTCGGAGCGGGGACCGTGGAGTTCCTCGTCGACACCGAACGCGACGACTTCGTCTTCCTCGAGGTCAACGCCCGCGTGCAGGTGGAGCATCCGGTTACCGAAATGGTGACTGGCATCGACATCGTTCGCGAGCAGCTGCGCGTCGCGCAAGGACTTCCGCTGTCGTTCACCCAGGACAGCGTCACCCTCGGCGGACACGCCATCGAATGCCGAATCAACGCCGAGGACGCACGGAACAATTTCCTCCCCCGACCCGGGCGCATCGACCACTGGGTCGCGCCGCAAGGCGCCGGAATCCGCGTTGACACCTATGCCTTCCCCGGTGCCGCGATCCCCCCGTACTACGACTCGATGATCGCGAAGCTGATCGTGCATGCGGACACCCGCGAAGACGCGATCGACTTGATGGCACGCGCCCTGAAGAAGCTCCGCATCGAGGGCGTTCCCACCACGGTATCTCTGCACTCGGCCCTCATGGCGGACAAGGCATTCCAGCACAGCCCTGTCACCACCAAGTGGCTCGAGAACGAATTCCTACCCACCTGGGAGGAGCAGATCTCATGACAACCATCGAGTTCGTGGACCAGACTCTGCGTGACGGCCAGCAGAGTCTGTGGGGCCTGAAGATGCGCCCCTACCAGGCAGCCGATGCCCTCGAACACCTCGACCGCGCGGGTTACCGAGTCGTCGACCTCACCGGCCCCGGCATGTTCACGGTGCTGCTGCGCACATTCAAGGACGATCCTTGGGCAGCAACAGATTTCCTGACCCAGGGTCTGAAGAGCAACGTAGTCCGCTGCGGCATGCGCACCATCAGCGTCATCGGCTTCAACCATACCCCCGACTCGATCATCGACCTGTGGATCCAGACGTTGATCAAACACGGCGTGACGAGTTTCTGGATCTACGACTGTCTCTACGACATGCCGACGATGTATCGGCTCGCAAAGGTGATTCACGACAACGGTGGTGTACGTTCCGGCGGTGATGTATGGCTTGACCGGCGCGCACGACGACGACTTCTTCGCTCAGCGGGCCAAGGAGATGGCCTCCTGGGAGGGAGTGCAAACGATCTACGTCGAGGACGCGGCCGGCGTGCTCAAACCCGAACGCGCTGCAACCTTGCTGCCGGCGATCCGCGCCGCCACCGGCACGATTCCCTCGAACTGCACTGCCACAACACCACCGGGCTCGCCCCGTTGAACTACATCGAGGGCATCAAAGCGGGATTCACGATCCTGCACACGGCGTCCCGGCCGATGGCCAACGGGCCATCGCTGCCGTCGACCGAGGCAATGACCACCATCGTCGAATCGATGGGACACTCCCACGGCCTCGACAAGTCGACATTCGCACCGGTCGCCGCCAACTTCGAATGGGCGGCGCGCGACGCCGGATTCGAGCCGTCGGTGCCAGCCGAATACGACCCGCGGATCTACGACCATCAGCTGCCCGGAGGAATGACCGGCACACTGATCAGCCAGCTGCAGCAGCATGGAATGGCCGACAGGTTCCCTGCGGTGCTCGAGGAGATCCCCCGGGTGCGTCAGGAACTGGCATCCCCGATCATGGCGACACCGTTCAGCCAATTCGTCGGCATCCAGGCGGTTCTCAACGTGGTGACCGGCGAGCGGTACAAGCTGATCCCGGACGAGGTCATCCGCTACGCGATGGGCCATTACGGCCCACTGATCCGTGACGTCGATCCGACGGTGATGGACAAAATCCTCGATTCCGCTCGCGCCAAAGAGTTCCAGGCCTGGGTCCGTCCACAGCCCAGCCTCGGTGAGATCCGTGCACAGTTCACACCGGGCATCAGCGACGAAGAGCTCCTGATGCGATTCATGACATCCGACGAAGAGGTCGACGCCATGCTCGCCGCCGGCCCGATCCGGACCGATCCCAGGCGAAGCGAGAACGAGATCGTCCGAACCATCCAAGACCTGGCTCGCGGTGCGAGCGAGGTCACCTCGCTGTCCATCGCGCAGCCCGGATGGTCCTTGAACGCCTGCAAGAATCACTGAGCACACGCCGTCGAAGGCAGAGGAAGCCCCCGAGTACTACTCGGGGGCTTCCGTCATCTCCGCGGGCAAGCCTGTTGCTACGCGTCCAAGACCAGATCGCGAACCACGTTCCGTCGAATCTTCATGCTCGTCGTCCGCGGGAGCGACTCGACGATCTCGAGTCGGGTGGGTTTCTTGTAGGACGCCAGCGTTCGCCGACAGTGGTCCTGCAATTCGTCGAGGGTCAGGTGAGCATCCGGATGCAGCGCGACGACGGCGACAACGGACTGTCCCCATCTCGGATGCGGGGCCCCGATGACCGCGCACTCGGCCACCGACGGGTGGTTTGCGATGGTCGTCTCCACCTCTGACGGATAGACATTCATTCCGCCGCTGACGATGAGATCGGTTCGCCGGTCGCTCACGTACACGAAACCAGCCGCGTCGATGCTGCCGAGGTCCCCGGTGTAGTACCAACCGCCGACGAGGGCCGCAGCGGTCGCCTCGGGCATGTTCCAGTATCCGCGCATGAGGGCTGGTGACCGGACGACGATCTCGCCGACAGAGGTACCGTCCCGTGGCAGCTCGACCCCGTTCTCGTCCACCACCTTGATCGCCGTTCCTCCACACTCCGGCCGACCGAGGCAAACGGGTCCGCCGCGGGGCTGGTCGGTTCGAAGTCTCCGGGACGTGTGGCGGTGACGAGCCCCCCGGAATTCTCGGTCATACCCAGGCCCTCGATCAGGGTGTCACCGAGGACGGCGTAGAGCGTGCGCAGCTTGTCGGGTCCGGCCTTCGAGGCGGAGTGCAGCACGGAGCACAGGCTCGCGATGCGAGCAGGTGCCGCCGCTGCCGCGGCGGCGAACTCCTCGATGAGCGGTGAGGGTATGTAGGTGAACGTGACCTGGTGGCGCTCGACGGCGTCGACGAGTTGCGGGACGGACCACCGACCGAGGATCACCACCGTCCCACCCAAGCGAAGGTGGGTGAGTACGTGGGCCGGGACCGTCGCGACGAACGACATCGAACCCGTGAGCGCGCACACGCTCCGTTCGGGCAGCCGGTACGCGCGGGTGTTCGACTCGGCGATGGCCGCGACGCTTCGGTGCGTCATGACAGCGCCTTTCGGCCTGCCGGTCGTGCCGCTGGTGTATCCGATGATGAACGGGTCGTCGCCGTTCACTGCGACCGCGACGTCGGGTAGCGTGTCGCCCTGGTGGACGAGCGTGTCGAACGCATTCGTGCCGGGTGGCGCGGCGTCCGGGACATCACCGATCACCACGGATTCTGCATCCGGAGCGGGCAGTCCGTTCACCACGGCCAGATGGTCGGCGCTCCACACGATGACGCGGGGTGTGCAGTCTGCGACGAGGACGGCAGCCTCGGTGGGCGTGAGGCGCGTGTTGATCGGGACAATGATTGCGCCGACACGAGCGGCCGCGAGATACAGCTCGACGTACTCGATACCGTCGTCGACGATAGCCGCGATGCGGTCACCGGGCTCTGCGCCCAGACGTGACAGCGATCGAGCGAGCGAACGAACGGTGCGTGACAGTTCGGCGTAGGTCCGGGTGCACCCGTCCGGTGCCACGAGGGCGATGCGATCCGGCTGGCGGGAGGCATGTTCGTCGACGCACTCGGTGATGGTGGCGCAGGTCATGGCGATCTTTCGGGAGGGAGTGCTCAGGGGCTCATGGATTTGATGGTCATCGAGGCGAACTGCCGGGTGATGGCCTTATCGGAGAGTCGCCGCTGCGCGCCTCGGCTTGTAGGTGGGCACACTGTTCAGGGCGCCCAGGATGAATCGAATGGAGAGACGGAGGTCGACGTCACCGATTGCGCCGCTCTTCTTGGCGCGCGCGAGCAATGTGTACAAGTGCTGTTCGAAGCGACGTCCGGCAGCCTCGACCTCTTCGAGGCGCTCACCTGTCAGGCGTCGCCCTTCGTTGAAGTAGATCGCGACGCGTTCGACGTTGTCGAGGTACCACTGCATGAGTTCTCGTAGAAGCTCGTCGAGTTCCTCGATCGGATCGAGGCCCTTGGCCGACACTCTCTCGAAGATTGCTTCGGACTGGATGTGCGACTCCTTCATGATGCGGAGCAGCAGGTCCTCTTTGGAATCGAAGTAGTAGTACAGGCTGCCCTTGAGGACCCCCACCTCGTTCGCCACATCTTGAAGGGATGCGCCTGCGAAGCCCTTCTCGTAAAAGATCCGGACCGCGGCTTCCATCACCTCGGCGTCGCGATTTCGACGCTCGCCCTTTGCTGGACGAGGCGTGGTGGCGGAGTTCGAACTTCTTGGCACTGGAATCCCCTCAGCTGCGGTGATGCAACCATACGTTTGGTGGGTATCTTAGGTGGCTCTTGACACAGTGTCGAATCAGGACCTAGTTTATCAAACAATCGTTTGGGAGATTAGTGTTCCCGGCCTACGAACGGAGTTCCACACGTGACGCACGAGATTTCAACAGCTTCCGGCTCCGAATTCGCGCACGAAGCAGGCAGCTGGCTTCAGGAAAACGTCCCCCGCAGATGGCGCGAACACCGCGGGACTCTGGACGAACACGAAGCGATCGACATCCGACGCCAATGGGATCGCCAGTTGTACGAGGCCGGATACTCGGGTCTATCGCTGCCCAAGGAATTCGGTGGTCAGGGACTCGGCCTCGCCGAAGAGGTGGCATTCAGCGAGCTCGCCGCACAGGCTCAAGCACCTGACGGACTGGCTCGTATCGGCAGGATCCTGACAGCCCCGACGCTGATCGCCCACGGAACGGAGCAGCAGCGGGAACGATTCCTGCCGCCGATCCTGCAAGGACGCGAGACCTGGTGCCAAGGGTTCTCCGAGCCCGGCGCGGGGTCCGACCTTGCCGGCGTGAGCTGCCGCGCGGACAAGGTAGACGGTGGCTACGAGATCACCGGCCGCAAGATCTGGACCAGTTTCGCGGCGTACTCCGATCGATGCCTGATGCTGGCCCGGACCAGCCAGGACGCACCCCGCCACAAGAACCTGTCGATGTTCCTGCTCGACATGAATCAGCCCGGTGTCGACATCGGCACCATCAAGCAAATCTCCGGCGGCACGCATTTCGCCGAAGTGCACTTCGACCGGGTCTTCGTCTCCGACGACGAGTTGATCGCCGAGGAAGGCTCCGGCTGGCGCGTCGCGATGACGACCCTCATGAACGAGCGCGGCGGTGTCGAGGCGGCCAGTCGCTACGTGGAGATGCGGGCCGACATGGACCTGCTTCTCGCGATGTGCGGTGACGATCCGCGTCGAGCCGATGTCCTCGCCGACCTCGATCGACGCACCGAACTGGTGCGATGGCAGATCTCCAAGGCCGTGCACCTCGAGGCCGACGAGACCGAGTTCGTTCGTGCCACATCGATTCTGAAAGTGCTGTGGAGCGAGCTCTGGCAGGAGATCACCACAGTCGGCCTCCGGTTCTCCAGCGCGGCCCACCGAGAGCACTGGCGATACCAGTATCTCGAAAGCCGGTCTGCATCGATCTTCTCGGGCACCTCCGAGATCCAACGAAACATCATCAGTGAACGAGTTCTGGGGCTGCCGCGATGACCACCATATCCATCACCGAAGCGACCGATATGGGCGCAGCTGCAGCCGAAGGACTCCGCGAAATCCTGGAGAAGAGCGTCGGCCGCCGTAACATCGCCACGTTCGCCGAATCGGAATCGCCTGTTCCGTGGGACTCGCTGGTTCGAGCCGGATGGGTGGAGATCGCCGACGACTCCGGTCCGGACGGACTGACTCTCCGTGACCTCGTGGAGGTCGTGCGGGTCTGGGGCGGCTACTGTGTGCCGTTGCCGCTGGTCGTCACCCTCGTCGCACGCAGGAACAGCGTCGCGGCCCGCGAGTACGACGGCCCGGTCACACTCGGTACCGACCCCGCAGACGACTGCCGGGTGGGGCCTGGTCCCGTTCGGGCAGCGCACCGACATCGGCGTTCTCGACTCGTTCGACGGCGGCGCCGTAGTACCGGTCCCGGAGTCTTCCGAGGCGAACTTCGCGCCGACGCTCGAGGCCGCCGAGATCCCGTGGACCACACCATCGACCGATACTGCTGCACGGGAGCTGGCTGTGCTCTGGGCGGCGGAAGCCGCCGGGATCGCACGCACACTCGTCACCATCAGCGTCGAATACACCCGTCAGCGCCAACAGTTCGGTAAGCCCATCGGTTCGTTCCAGGCGGTTAAACACATTCTTGCCGACGCACACATCTGCGCCGAGCAGTCCGACACCTCCGCCCTGTGGGCGGCCGCCGATCCGGCGCGGGCATTCGAGGTCTCTGTGCACGCGATCGAGCAGGCCGTCGGCGTGGCCGAGCGCGCCATCCAGGTGCACGGCGGAATGGGGTTCACCTGGGAAATGGGCCTGCATTTCTATTTACGCCATTTGCTGACATTGCGCGATCTCGTCTCCGGTCTCACTGGATCCCACCGTTCCTGACCAGGCACTGCACGCAGTTCCCTCCCCGAGGATGTCGACATGGATCAGACGACAGTTCCCACAGCGTCCACAGGCGCCGTGAACGGCCGCCGTGCCGCTTTCGCAGGTGGCGTCGGCACGATGATCGAGGGGTACGACTTCAGCATGTACGGCTACATGGCCGTCATCGTCGCCCCGTTGTTCTTCCCCTCCGACAACGCGGTCAGCTCCCTACTCCTCACGCTGTCGGTGTTCGCGGCCGCCTATGCGGCGCGCCCACTGGGCGGAATAGTGTTCGGATACGTCGGTGACCGTGTCAGCAGACGCGCCGCACTGATGACGACCCTGCTCTGCATGGGCCTGTCGAGCGCGGCGATCGGTATGCTGCCGACCGCACTCGCGATCGGCCCCGTCGCATCAGTGGCGCTCGTATGTCTGCGTCTACTGCAGGGCTTCTCCGTCGGAGGAGAGGTCGCCGGTGCCGCGACGCTGGTATCCGAAGCAGCGCCCGCGGGGCGACGCGGACGGTACGGCGCTATGAATCCGTTCGGTGCCACCCTCGGATTCGCGCTGGCGTCCGCGGTCGCCGGGTTGGTGTCGCTCCTGACGACCGACGAGCAAATGACGTCCTGGGGCTGGCGGATCCCCTTCCTTGTTGCGCTGCCGCTCGCAGGTATCTGCCTTGCACTGCGCAGATCACTGGTCCATCAGCCCGCCGCCGACCAGGTCCGCCCCACGTCCTCACCGGTGGCCGACGTGTTGAAGAACTGGAAGCGGCCCCTGCTGCAGTCCTCCGGCATCAGCCTGGCGGTCAACGGCTCAGCCTACTTCGGTCTCACGTACCTGAGTATCCACTTGATCACTGAACTCGGCTATCCCAAGACCGGTGTCTACTGGACCACCACGGTGGTAGTGGCGATCTCGGCGTGCTTGATGCTGCTGACGGGGCGACTCGGCGACCGCATCGGTCTCACGGGACTCGCGGGTATCGGACTGGGTTTTTGCGGTCACCGCAGGGGCGATGGCTGTGATGGGCTCGGGCAGCCTTCTCGTCGCCGGCATTGCGTTCATGGTGATCATGGTTAACTCGTCGTTCCTGCAGGTTGCCGGCTATTCGATGATCCCGGAACTGTTCGACCAGAAGGTCCGATACACCGGCACGGCGCTGGGCTGGAACATCGGTGTGGTGATCGCCGGCGGCACCGCGCCGGTGGTGTGCGTGTGGTTGGTCGAGCGGACCGGCAACGCCCTCTCGCCTGCGCTTTTCGTGATGGGAGTGTGCGTCGCAGGCGCACTCGCGGTGTTCTCGGTACGTCGAGCGAACGCTTACAAGGGCGTGATCCGGTCGGGATGTTGTCACTCGATGTGATGCAGGCTACAATTCAAACGACCGGTTGGTGGTTTAGGTTCGATCCGCGACCGCCGACCCTCAGAGAAAGGCGGAGGACATGGACTCGGAACGATCGGTCGAATCGGCAATAGCGGCACTCTCGAGTGGCGGAATGGTAGTGGTCGCCGACGACCATGACCGTGAGAACGAAGGCGATCTCGTCATGGGTGCCGCCTCGATGACCGACCACGCGATGGCCTTCTTCCTCCGCCACGGCAGCGGCATCGTCTGCACACCGATGACCGCGCAGCGCGCGCGCCAGCTCGAACTCCCGCTGATGGTTGCGTCGAACAAGGACCGAATGGGCACTGCATTCACGGTTACCGTCGACGCCGTCGACGCCGGAACAGGCATTTCCGCAGCCGACCGGGCCACTACGGTCCGTACCGTCGCCGATCCGAATACCGCGCCGTCCGACCTCTCCCGCCCAGGCCACATGTTCCCACTCATCGCGCAGGACGGTGGCGTCCTGGCGCGCCGCGGGCACACCGAAGCAAGTGTCGACCTGATGTCGCTTGCCGGCGAGTTGGAGCCGACCGCAGTGATCACCGAGCTGGTCGACGACGACGGCGTCCCGATGTCCGGAGCGACGCTGACCGACTTTGCGGCACAATGGAATCTACCGTTCATCACCGTGGCAGACCTCGTCGCTTACCGGCTCCGCCACGCCGCACCGATCGCAACATCGCCGGCCGCGGCAGTCCTGCCCGTGTCCAGCGCACGCATCGACACCGACCACGGACCCTTCACGGCGCACGTATTCCGCGACCGGGTGGCGGGCGTCGAGCATGTCGCGCTCGCCCTCGGCCTCGAGACGCCCCCCGCCGGCGCCGTAACGGTCCGCGTGCACAGTGAATGCCTCACCGGCGATGCATTCGGCTCACGGCGGTGCGATTGCGGCCCACAACTACAGGACGGTCTTCGGGCGATCGCCGCCTCCGGCGCAGGCGTGCTCGTCTACCTGCGCGGTCACGAAGGGCGCGGTATCGGTATCGCCAACAAGCTCGCTGCATACGCACTGCAGGAACAGGGCGCTGACACCGTCGACGCCAACATCGAGCTCGGACTTCCTGTCGATGCGCGTGAATACGATTTCGCCGCCGCGATCCTGGGCTACTTCCGGATCGAGTCCGCGGACCTGATCACCAACAACCCGGAAAAAGTGGCAGCCCTCCAGAGATTCGGTATCGAAGTCCGACGACCGATCGACTCGCCAGTGCACTGGGGCACCCACAATGTCCACTATCTGCAGACCAAGCGTGAACGCATGGGGCACATCTTGCCCGAGACGCCACACCAGTTCCTGCAATGCAAATCTGTCTGAATGAAGTCCGCTCAGCGTTTTCGACGGCGGTGACGACGCGGCCTGACGCGGACCGAACGACGACCACCAGAGCAACGATGACGCCGACGTTCCGTCGCGGCTCCTGAATGAAAGTTGTGAGATGAACAAGCAGGTCGGAAGTCCTGAAGAGGCGATAGCCGGTATCGAGGACGGATCCACGATCATGATCAGCGGCTTCGGCCCGCCCGGGCAACCGGTGACACTGATCGAGGCACTCCTCGACGCCGGCGTCACAGATCTGACGGTGATCAACAACAACGCCGGCGCCGGCGGCGAGGCCATCGGCCAGCTCTTTGCCGCGAAGCGAGTACGCAAAGTGGTGTGCTCGTTCCCAAGGCGATCGGCTCGACCATATTCGACGAGCTGTACCACGCGGGCGAGATCGAACTCGAGCTCGTTCCCCAAGGAACGCTCGCCGAACGTATCCGGGCAGCGGGCGCCGGCATCGGCGGATTCTTCACCCGCACCGGATACGGCACCGAACTGGCCGAAGGCAAAGAGGTCCGCGAGATCGACGGCAAGGGCTACGTCTTCGAAAAGCCCCTCTTCGCCGACGTTGCCCTGGTGAAGGCCCGAGCGGCCGACCGGTTCGGCAACCTCGTCTACCGCAAAACGGGCCGCAACTTCGGCCCGGTCATGGCCACTGCAGCGGCACTGACCGTCGCCGAGGTGGACGAGTTGGTTCCCGTAGGCGACCTCGATCCGGAAGTAATCGTGACGCCAGGCATTTTCGTCGACCGCATCCTCTGCGACTCCTCCCTGAAGGGACACTGACATGGTTCTGTCTCGCAAGGACATCGCGTGCCGCGTCGCGCAGGACATCCCCGACGGTTCCTACGTGAACCTCGGAATCGGAATCCCGACTCTGGTAGCCGATTTCATTCCCGATGGACGTGAAGTCATTCTTCATACCGAAAACGGGATGCTCGGCATGGGCCCCGCAGCTGAAGAAGGCAGCGAGGATCTGGATCTCATCAACGCCGGCAAGATCTACGTCACCGAAAGCGTCGGCGCCTCGTACTTCCACCATGCCGACTCCTTCGGGATGATGCGCGGCGGACACCTCGACGTGTGCGTGATGGGCGCCTACCAGGTCTCGACCCGCGGCGACCTCGCGAACTGGCGCACCGACAACCCCGCCGTCATCCCCGGGGTCGGCGGCGCGATGGACCTCGCCGGCGCGCCGCGTGTTCGTCATCATGGACCTGTTCTCCCGAGCAGGAGTGCAAACTCGTGCAGAACTGCACGTATCCGCTCACCGGACCCGGCTGTGTCGAACGCGTCTACACCGACATCGCCTTGTTCGAGACGGGCCCGGACGGGGCACGCGTGCTGGAAATTTTCGACGGAAGCGATCTCGAGTCACTGTCAGAGCGCACGGGTCTCGAATTGATCGATGGGCGCGCGTCGTGATCGTCGAGATCGAAGAAACCAACGGTGTCGCCGTGCTCACGATCGACAATCCGCCCGTGAACATGGGCGACACCGCGATGCGTACTGCTCTGGCCGAGGCGCTCGATAAGGTGGCTGCTCAAAGTGGACTGGTTGGTGTGGTCCTCGCGTCGGCGGGCACACACTTTTACGCCGGCTCTGATATCTCCGAGTTCGACCGGCCGATGCAGGCCCCGCAACTTCCCGACGTGATCGCCCGGATCGAAAACCTCGGCGTCCCCGTCGTCGCCGCGCTCACCGGTCTCGCGCTCGGTGGTGGGCTGGAACTCGCGCTGGGCTGTGACCTCAGGATCGGCGATCCGACGACGATCGTCGGCTTTCCTGAGGTCACGCTCGGCATCCTGCCCGGTGCGGGCGGCACCGTGCGCACAGCGCGGCTTGTGGGAGTGCCGTCTGCGATCGATCTGGTGGGGTCGGCGCGACGCGTCAAGGCCGACGAGGCGCTCTCGTTGGGACTTCTCGACGAGGTTGTTCCTGCTGACGTACTGCTCGCTCGGGCCGTGGAACGTGCGGCCACTCTGGGAGCCAAGAACCGGCTTGTCGACAGACCGGCGCCCGTGTCCGACGAGACCGCAGTCGAGGCCGCTCGTGCTGCGGTGAGCAAGCGGGCGCGTCCGAACGTGCTCGCGGCCGTCGACATTGTTTGCACCGGAGCGTCCCTCGAGGGCAGGGAGGCCCTGCGACGCGAGCGTGCCCTTTTCGACGAGTTGCGTGTCACGGATGAGGCAGCGAATCTGAGGTACCTGTTCTTCGCGAAGCGTCGAGCCGCCAAAGCGGTACGCTCCCGCACTCCGGCACCCCAGATCTCGGCGATCGGGGTCGCGGGCGCCGGCACCATGGGCGCCGCGCTCGCCGGGGCTTTCGCCGCCCGCGGGTACGAGGTGATCGTATTCGACAGCAATCGGGCCGCACTTGATCGAGTGGCGGATCGCAGCGGGATCACCCCCACCGACTCGATCGCGGATCTGGGCCGCGCCGATCTGATCGTCGACGCAGTGTTCGAGGACATGGACGTCAAGAAGTCGCTGTTGCGTGAGGTCGAACCACACCTGGACGACACCGCTGTAATCGTCAGTAACACGTCATATCTCGACCTGAACGAGATGGCATCGGTTCTCACCGTGCCCGGGCGGTTTGGCGGTTTGCACTTCTTCAACCCGCCGGACCGCAACCCCCTCGTGGAGATCATTCGCACATCGACGACCGACGAGCGCACGCTCGCGGTGTTGTCGGCCGTCGTTACACGATTGGGTAAGACCCCGATACCTGCTGGCATCGGCGACGGCTTCGTCGCCAATCGCGTATATGCGGACTACCGCATGCAGGCCGAGTTCCTCGTCGAGGACGGCGCATCACCCGCCGAGGTCGACGCGGCGCTGATCGAATTGGGTTTCGCGATCGGCCCCTTCGCGGTAGCCGACATGTCCGGTCTCGATATCGCGTGGGCGCGGCGCAAACGACTGGCCGACACCCGCGACCCGCGGCAGCGGTACGTCGACATCGCGGACCGACTCTGCGAAGCTGGCAGATTGGGCAAGAAGGCCGGTGCCGGGTGGTACGACTATCCCGACGGCGCCAAACGCGGTGTCGTCGATCCCCGAGTGGACGCGATTACCGAGAAGGCGCGCGCCGACGCAGGTGTCACCGCCCGGCCCGTGACCGGCGACGAGATCCGCGACCGCGTGCTGGCGTCGATGGTGTGCGCGGCCGCCGGACTGGTCGAAGCCGGCGTTGCCCAGCGCGCCTCCGACATCGATGTCGCACTCACCGAAGGCTTTGCGTTCCCCGCCAGGCTCGGCGGACCGGTACGCGCGCTCGCACAACGAGATCGGGCCGAGGTGGTATCCGCACTGGAAGCGGCGTACCGCTCGTGCCCGGTGTCGTTCGCCATAGCCGAGCCGGCAGCGGCCGGCGAGATACCCGACACAATCGAGAAGATCCTGGAGGCCGTCCGATGACGCAAAAAGAAGATGTCGCAGTGGCGACACCACCTGCCCAGAACTGGGGCGGCAGCACCTGGGACGGCACGGTCGACTGGCCCCAGGGCAGCACCCGCGCATACGACCTCGCCGTTCTGCTCGAGACCGGCATGACCCATCACGCCGCGCATCCGCCGTTCTCGTACGCGCTGGTCAAGAAACACGGCGAGCATCCCTACCCGGGCGGCATCTCGTCCGCGATGGAGATGCTCACGATGGGCGCGCACGTCGGCACCCACGTGGACGCGCCAGGACATATCTCGTTGGACGGATGCATCTTCGGCGGACGGGAAGTCGACGACAAGCAACGATCCTACGACGGGGTTTCCGTCGGATCGGTGGAGGAGCTTCCGCCGCTGATCGGACCGGGCCACCTTGTCGACGGGGAACGTCTGTTCGGTCGAGCGCTGACACCGGCGGACGGATTCGGCGCAGAAGAGCTCGAGGGCTGGTTCGCTGACCGCCGACAGCCGGAACCCGGATCGATCGTCGTCTTCCGCACCGGGTGGATGAAGTACTGGTCCGACAGCGACAAGTACTTAGGGATCGGCACCGGACTGCCAGGCGTCTCGCTCTCCGGTGCCCGTTGGTTATCCGAACGTGGCGTGCGCGCGGTGGGCAGTGACACCGTCAACTTCGAACACAAGCCTAGCTTCACCACACCGGCGCTCAACGTCCACGTGCACATGCTCGTCGACTGCGGCATCCCGATCATGGAGTCACTGTCGCTCGAAGCTCTGGCCGCCGACCAAGTCGACGACTTCTTCTTCGTTGCCTCGGCGCTCCGCATCAAGGGCGGCACAGGTTCCCCTATTCGCCCGCTCGCATTCGTCAGATAGTCGATTTCCGAAGGATCCTGCACATGAACGACGCACCTCTTCTCGTCGAGCACGACGGCCATGTCGTCTGGCTGACACTTAACCGTCCGAAGCGCCTCAACGCCATGGACGACCTGCTCCTCGAGATGCTCGAATCCACGTTGAAAGAGCTCGCGCAGAGCGATACACGGGTCATCGTGCTTCGCGGAGCCGGACGTGCCTTCTGCTCGGGTTATGACATCGCCCCCGATTCCTCCGAGGTCGGCTATGCCGCCGAGCGCACCGCCATCCAGGACCGCGATCGCCTGCTGTCGAACGTCGAACGATTCACCCAGATCTGGCGCCAGCCTCAGCCCGTCATCGCGGCCGTGCACGGGTCTGCGCTGCGGGAGGAACCCAGCTCGCATCCCTCTGCGACATCACGATCGTCGCCGACGACACCAAGATCATGGCCTCACCGGCGTTGCCGCTCGGTGGCGGCTACATCTCGCCGCTGTGGGAACACCTCGTCGGCCCCAAGCGCGCCAAGCTGATGAGCTTCGACGCCGGACGCACGATCAGCGGCAAGACAGCGGCCGAATGGGGGTGGGCCGCAGAATCGGTTCCCGCCGACGAGTTTGACGAGCACGTACGTCGCACCGCGCATTCTATTGCCCGCACCCCGCTCGAGCTCCTCAAGCTCAAGAAGGAAGCGGTGAACCGCGCCGCCGAGACGTCCGGTCTGCTCAGCTACATGCGGATGGGCGCCGAGACCGATGCTCTGCTGCATGTGACCCCCGAAGTGCACGAGTATCAGTCCTGGATCAAGGAGGACGGCATCAAAAGCGCCATCCAGCGATTCAACGCCGACTTCAATGCCGCCTTCAACTCAACGGAAATGGTGAACAAATAGTGCCTGAGGCAGTCATCGTCGCCATCGCCCGTTCGCCGATCGGCCGCGCCGGAAAGGGGTCGCTCGTCGACATCCGCGGCGACGACCTTGCCGCTCAGATGGTGGGTGCGGCGCTGGCGCAGATCCCGGAACTCGACCCCCGCGACGTCGACGATCTCATGCTGGGATGCGGATGGCCCGGAGGTGAGCAGGGTTTCAACATTGCTCGCAGCGTCGCTGTCCGGTTGGGGTATGACGCGATACCGGGAACCACGGTCAACCGGTACTGCGCCTCGTCCGTGCAGACCACGCGCATGGCGCTGCACGCCATCAAGGCGGGCGAGGGGGATGTATTCATCTCCGCAGGAGTTGAACAGGTCTCCCGCGCAGCCCAGGGAAGCCCTGATTCCTTCCCGGACACGCATAATCCGTTCTTCACCGATGCTGAGCGGCGGACCGAGGAGCTCGCGGCCGGAGGGCGGACATGGAGCGATCCTCGCGCCTGGGGCATGCAACCCGATGTCTACATGTCGATGGGGCAAACCGCGGAGAACGTGGCTCAGTTCACCGGTATCAAGCGTGAAGAACAGGACCGCTGGGCAGTGCGAAGCCAGAACCTCGCCGAGCAACACATCGCCACAGGTCATTTCGCCCGCGAAATCACCCCGGTGACGTTGCCCGACGGCACCGTGGTCGACACCGACGACAGCCCTCGGCCTGGGACCACCTACGATAAAATTGGTGGGCTGAAGCCCGTCTTCCGACCAGACGGAAGCGTTACCGCCGGCAACGCCTGCCCCCTGAACGACGGCGCTGCCGCAGCGGTAATCATGTCCGATACGAAGGCGAAAGAACTCGGACTGACGCCGCTCGCGCGGATCGTCTCAACCGGTGTATCCGGGTTGTCCCCCGAGATCATGGGACTCGGACCGGTTGAATCATCGCGGCGTGCCCTGGCAACAGCAGGACTGACCACCGACGATATCGACCTCGTCGAGATCAACGAGGCATTCGCCGTCCAGGTGATCGCGTCCGCACGTGATCTGAAGATCGACGAAGACAAACTCAACGTGGCAGGCGGTGCCATCGCGCTGGGTCATCCGTTCGGGATGACCGGCTTGCGGATCACCGCGACACTACTGAACAACCTGACCGCACGCGACGGAACCTTGGGACTCGAAACGATGTGCGTCGGTGGTGGGCAGGGGATGGCGATGGTTATCGAGCGACTGTCGTAAACGACCATCGCGTCGTCGATGTGAGGTAGGTGTCCTTGGGGACCTGATCCTCCATGTGCGGTCGCCACGAGTTTCGGTGTCCCTTGGTCAGTAAGCCTGAACGTGTCCTCGAACCGTCGTACTCCCGCCCGCGACCTGGCGCAGATCGCGGTGTTTGCCGGGCTCTGACGCCGCAGCCACAACCCATACTGGCCGGTCTACATGCTTCATCCCGGTCAGGAATCCGGGCATACGCTTGTAGCACCTAGGACCCGCGCACGTCCGCACAGTTGGAGCAGCCTCATTCGTGTGTCCACCGAACCTCTGCAACTGCCTTTCCATTCTCTGTGATCGACGCTACAGTTATTCAAACAGTCGGTCGGTTGATACGAGGGCGACGGCAAGTAACAAGGAGGCCGATGAACACCCACCCCCCGCCTGACCGACTACTACGACTTCGGCTGAACCACGCCGACCACGACCCGAACAATGGCATCAAACGCGAGAGCAGCAGAGGAAAACCAGTGGAGAATCGAGAGAATCGCTTCGCAATCGTTGGCGCCGGACCAAATGGTCTGATCGCCGCCCGTGCTTTCAAGCGGGGCGGGATAGACATCGACATACTCGAGCGACACGACGCCGTCGGTGGAATTTGGAACATCGACAACTCAACCAGCCCGGTTTACGAGTCATGCAACTTCATCTCGGACCGCGCCAGCAGCGCCATGGTCGGTTATCCCATGCCGGAAGGCCCCGCGGTCTTCCCCATGGCACGAAGTCCGCGACTTCATACGCGCATTCGCGCGCGACCACGATCTCGACCAGTACGTAATCACCGGAAAGGACGTAACGGAGGCCTACCCGGTCGAGACTGACGAAGGGCAACGATGGGTCGTCAAGACTTCGGACGGAGCCGAAGTTTTGTACCGCGGTGTCGTGGGCCTGCGGCCTCCAGCGCACCCCTACCTGCCCGCGATCAGCGGTCTCGAGAATTTCGAGGGCGAGGTCTTGCACAGCAACAAGTACAAGCGAATCGAGCAGGTTGTCGGCAAGCGGGTCCTGGTCATCGGCGCAGGCAATAGTGGCGTCGATATCGCATGCGACGCCGCAATAGCGGGCAAGATGGCACATCTCTCTGTGCGCCGCGGATATCACTTCTTCCCGAAACTCCTTTTCGGCCAGCCGATCATGCAGCTACTGAGCCGTACCGGCAAGGTTCCCCAGGCAGTCACTCCACTCAGCGAGTTGACTGAGGCCGAAGCCATGCAGCTGGCCCTCGAGAGTGTTGGAGACCTTACGTCGTTCGGTCTGCAGAAGCCGGATCACGAAGTTGGCGCCACGCACTACATCATGAATGACCAAGTGCTGTACCAGATTGCACATGGACACCTCCAGGCGCATCAGGACATCGAGTCGATCAGCGAGAAGACCGTTCAGTTCGTCGACGGAACCACTGCCGAGGTCGACCTCATCATCTGCGCAACGGGGTACGACTTCGACATTCCGTGGCTCGACCCCAAGCTTCTCGACTGGGACGAGGGATCACCCAAATTCCACCTTGGCACTATCGCAAGCAAGGCCGAAGGGCTGTACGCGGCCGGAGCCGTTCACTTCCCCGGCCTCACATACATGACTTGGGACCGCCTGATTCAGCTTGCAGTATGGGACGCCAAGCGGCTGATGACAGGCGAAGGGCAGGAGTTCCGGGACGAAATTATGAACTACAACCCAGTGCTGAAGAACGACAACCTTATCGAGACGCACCGCAACATCAATCAATACGACATGGCCAAGCTCATGGCCATGACCGATGAACTGCAGAGCCGATATGGTATCGAGATGCCGGCATCTGCTGCAGATGACTTCTACAGCCGCTCTCCGGCGGAAAAGCTCCACGCCACTACGGTATAGGAGTCTCGCGGCCTGGGATGAACCCAGTTGATCCGGTGAGCTGCTGTCCAGGACAGGCTCACGGGATCAACTGAGGCGAGGTCAGCCTGCGTGTAGATGTGATGCGTTAACCGATCCTGTTCGGGATGTACCGCCAACAGCTCGATCGGGAAGTAGGCCATGAAGAACCTCGAGACGGAGGTCGAGGCGGTGCGGTTTCGACCTCAACGAGGTACTGGCCGTTTCGGACGGATCGCTCGGAGACGACCTGATCGTTGCTGGGGAATACAGCCGGGACAACCGGAAGACGCTGGCCAGTGCGTTGAGCACGCTCAATAGGCGGTGTTGGCCCTGACCGTCGTCATACGTCGCCTCGCCGAAGTTCTCCGTACGGTGTGACTGGCCTGCGGCATCGGGCCTCGTGATCTCCCTGGCGAGGGACACGTCATCCTTCCTGTTCACGACCTGTTTCGGAAACATCTGGGTAGTGTCCCAGGTCGGGGATGGCCGGGGACTCCGTCCGGCAGCGCCGCCGATTCTTCAGCGTCGACAGCAGCACGCACTTCGCGCTCATCAGCTCGAACGCTGCCTCACTGTCGGCGGCGACGAGCAGTTCGCGTTCTCGGCTGTGCAGCGTTGCGATCGCTGTGTCAAGTTCGTCGTCGGCCGCATCCTCGATCGCCCGTCTCGCCTCGGCCACGCTCACACGCTATCCACCGGCCACCGACGCACCCGAGGGGAGCCGCGCCGTCGCCTCGCCTGTCGGTCGGTGAGATGTGTTGTGCTGGTGGTTGTGACATCCCCGCGTAAGACCGAGGACGAGGCCCGCGCGGCTGTGGCCGCGATGGACCGATCATGGCCATCGAGGGCCGGCAAATGAGCGATCGGGACAAGGATCTGCTCGTCGACCTGATCCGAGGCGCGATCACCTTCGAGGAAGTCACGGTCGTCATCGCGCGTGAGGAAGACTACGACATAGACAACGCCTGACTAACCGCGCCGATCGACCACCGCGGTCCGGGCTGTCGCCGGCCCCGAGACAGAGAGCGCGATCAACCATCCCCAGGGGCGCGGCCGTCCGATCAGCGGTTCCAGGGGCTGGTCACAGCTTCCACAGGCGCAGCCGCGCGGCGCGCAGGCCGGGGGAGACGACGCGATGGTCGAGGTGTGGGGTGGCGGAAAATCCTGGCCGTGATGATCGCGGGATTGCGGCCCGGCGCAGAGACGCCCGAGGTGCCGCCGATGAACTCCGAGCACGTCGCGCACATCAAGGAACTGCTCGATACTCGATAACGGCCGCCCGGTGACCCCACGTCGTGCGCCGCTCGCGGAAGTGATTATCCGCGCGGACGAGCGGCTGGAACGCCGGGCACCCGATGCTCGGCCACCGCGGTTGCGTCGGTCCCGGCCGGGCGGCGCGGCGAAATCTCTTGTCGCCACGAATGCGGGGTGAATCACTGTTCACCCCATGGTGCACCATGGTGAAATAGTTAACTTGTTAATGACAGTGAGGAATTCTATGGATCCCGTGATCACACAGTCCGAATTCCGCGGTGACGGTGTCACCCTTGCCGCCGACCGGTGGGATCCACCGACTCAGGGCACCGGCGGATCTGGCGTCGCCAAGAAGGGCTTGGTCCTGTTGTTGCACGGCGGCGGGCAGACGCGGCATTCCTGGCGAAACACCGGGCGCAGCCTCGCGGCGGACGGCTGGTCGGCCATCGCTCTGGACGCACGGGGACATGGAGACAGTCAATGGGCACCGGACGGGGACTACGGCATCGATGCGTTGGTCGCCGACCTGACCTCGGTCATCGGCGAAGTGGGGGAGAAGCCGGTACTCGTCGGTGCCTCGATGGGCGGGATGACGTCGTTGATCGGGCAAGGGGAAAATCCGGAGCTCGCTCGCGGTCTGGTCTTGGTCGATATCGCACCGAAGGTGGAAACGGCCGGCACCGCGGAAATCATGGACTTCATGCGCAGCGGCCTCGACGGTTTCGAAAGCCTCGACGACGCTGCAGCGGCGATCGCGGCGTACACCCCGAACCGCGTCCGCAAGCCCAACCCGCAAGGGTTGCGCAAGAACCTTCGCCTGCGTGAGGGCCGCTGGTACTGGCACTGGGATCCGGCGTTCCTACGCCAGGGTGACGAACCCACTCGCCAAGCCGACTCGAGCGCGCGGTACGCACGCGCCCGGGACGCCGCCGCGGCAATCAGTGTTCCGACGATGCTCGTCCGTGGCAAGCAATCCAATGTGGTCAGTGAAGAAGGCGCCAAGGAGCTGCTCGAGCTGATTCCGGCCGCCACGCTGATCGATGTCGCGGGGGCAGGTCATATGGTTGCCGGCGACGACAACGATGTCTTCAGTGGGGATTGAAAGAATTTTTGGACGAAGACGTTGTCGCAACGCGTCACTGATGATGCGGGTCGAGGCCTCGAATGAACCTGCCAGAGGGTGATTTGGGCCGATCTGGACGGCGATCGCATAACCCGGCGGCCATGGTGGGGAATCTATAGGTGCGCCAGCATGGGGAGCAGGGCGATCGCGGAGACGGTGATCCCCGCGGCGCCGGCTACGACGCCCAGTAGGGCCCGCAACGATGCCGCCTCGTCGTCGACCACTGCGGACCGCGAGGTGGCGACGGCGCCGCAGACCACCGCGGCTACTCCGAAGAGGAAGCCGAGTCCGACCACCCAGAACGACGCAACGGACAACGCCCCCAGGGTGATCGACACGGTCGGCAACCACGAACCATGCTGCTTCCGGTTCTCGTTGCCGTCGACGGAGGAACACATGCGGGGGACGGCGGCGGTCATGATCCTCCTTCTCACGGTGGGCGAGTCGGGTCGACGGGGGGCAGATTGGTTCAACGAGACGGATGCGTCTTCCGCAACTGTTCGGGCACAACGGGAACGGTGTGGTCGAAGCCGTTTCGGTGGTCGGTGGTTGCGACTCAGTCGGGGTCTCCTGCTTGTGACGTAGACCCATACGAATTTAGCACTCGTGCGGTGTGAGTGCTAAATCTTTTGCGAAGTAATTTCACGACCTCGCCGTCCGCTGCGTACGTGCATCGACCGCCGGACTCTTGGCTATGACTTCGCCGAGGCCCGAAGGGTGGCCGGTGCTGGCTCGATTGTCGAGCGAAGGGCGCTTCGTTGCCTGGGGCTGAGACGGTTCCCGCGACGTCGGTGCGAATGCCGATCCGTGACGGCACGGCAGGGTGGGGCGCATGTTTTCATCCGGTTGAGGTGCGGGCGAAGTATCGACGAGAGAACACCCGTGTCGAGTCCGTCCGCACCCGTTATCGTGACACGGACGATACGCGGTACACTGACGGCACCAGACGGAGGTGATGCACATGCTCGTCGACCGAGATCGGGTCCGCGACTCGATCCATGCCTTGTCGGACCCGGACCTCGTGGAGCTGCTGGTCGAGGAGTTCTCCCGCCGGCCGGCCCTGCGTCCGGTCCGTGACGATGTGACGGCGCTGCTGTCGATGAGCCCTGCGCTGGCACGTCAGCAGGAGCGTGCGGTCGCGAACCCGGCCGCCGCGGCCGTGGCCCGCACGCGGATCGTCGCGTCGGTGCTGAACTCGATCGTCGACCAGCACGAGATGCTCGACTCCACCGCCGTTAGTCGTGTCCTGGGGAAGGCGGCAACCAGCCGGAACACCGCCAGCCGCCTGTCGGCGGCCGGCACGGTGATCGCGCTGCCGGTATCGGGGCACAAGCTGTATCCCGCCTTCCAGTTCGATCCCGAACGCCGGCAGGTCCGCCCGATCGTCGCCGAGATCAACCGGGCCCTCGGTGCGAAGAAGGACCCGTGGGGGGTGGCGTCCTGGTGGCTGAACCCGACCGACTTCGCCGACGACCCGCGATCACCGGCGGCCCTGGCCGTCGCAGGCGGGCACGATCAGGATCTGCGGGACATGGCCGACGACGTGACGCAGGACTGAACCCGCGTGAGCTACCCGGATCCACCCACCCCGTTGCCTGCTGCCCTGATCACCACGATTCCCGCCGATACCTCGCTGTGGCGCATCCACACCGCCACCCGCGATGCTGCGGGGTTGAACCCCACCGCCCGACCTCGTGCCCGGGTCGGGGGCCGGTTCGACAGTCTCGACGGCTCCTACGCGTACCTGTACCTCGGTGACAGTCCGGGCCCGGCGGTCGCCGAGACGCTCTGCCGCAACCTGCCGGTCGACCAGTCACCGCGCCTGATCCCGCGGGCGAAGATCGCCGGCCGGGTCCTGAGTGAACTGCGGACCACCCGCACGGTGGAGGTCGTGGATCTGAGCGGGACGGGGGCGTCCCGGATCAACGCCGGTGCCTGGTTGTCCAAGTGTGACCCTTCCGGGTATCTGCACACCCGCCGGTGGGTGGCCGAGATCCTCGCCGCGAACCCCGATGTCGATGGTGTGCAGTATCGGCCGCGGCACGACGAGAACACTCGCCTGGATGCTGGCCGATGCTCCTGCCGCACACATCCACCCCGCCGTCAGCGCCGTCGGAGGCGTGATCGCGCTCGACTCCGCCGACGGGCACTACCTGTTGGGTGCGATTCTCACCTCGCATAACGCCGCGCTCGGACCGTGATCTAGCCGTGCGACAGCAGTTAGCGGCACGCTGGGTGACTGGGCTTCTTTCCTGATGGCTGTCAGTTGGTCGAGGGAAGCGTCCGTCGACCGTCGGATTCGGTGACATCGCGGTGCGTCGTAGTCGGTGGCCATGCATGTCTGCCAACGGACACGTCAGAATCCTTGTAGGCAGTCAGTTCGCTCCGGTTGGGCGGACACGGTTTCTCCGGATCAGTGGACACGAGAAATCCGGGTCGGCGGCCACGAAACCGCTGATTGACACGCTGGCGTCAATACCGGGCGGGGTTCCTTCGCGCGAGTTGGCTTGGTTTGCCGCGCAATCCAACCGACCGAAGGAACTCCGAGACCCAAGTGTGCCAGGGAAGTGATGGAGATCTTGGAAGCCTACGACCTGACCCAGTGTGCGCATTCAGCGGCGCAGCTGGTCGGGTGTGACGAGAAGACGGTGGCCCGGTATGTCGAGCTCCGCGACACCGGCCACAACCCGGCCGACCGCGCGCGCCGCGCACGCTCGATCGGACCCCTACCTCGGGAAGATCGAGGAGCTGGTGGAGCCCTCACAGGGCCGGATCAGGGCGGACGTGGTGCACGAGCGGCTCACCGCGATGGGCTTCGACGGCACCGACCGCACCACCCGCCGCGTTGTCGCCGAGCTCGAGGCGACCGACCGGGCCGGGCACCGCCGAAAGTATCGGCCTGGGGGCACCTCCCACGCAGTGGGGGAGGATCCCGGAGCCGGGCATGTGGCCGGGAGTTCGATTGGGGCGAGGGCCCACGGGTGGGTGGCCGGCGAACCCAACTGTTCTGCGCATGGTTGTCGTGGTCGAGGTTCGACGGTGGTGGTGCCGGCGTGGGACCAGCAGCTCCCGACGTTGATCGCCTGCCTGGACACCACACTGCGCCGCATCGGTGGGGCACCGACGTATCTGCTGACCGACAATCCCCGAACCGTCACGATGGACCGGATCGCCGGCATCCCCGTCCGCCACCCCGACATCGTCTCCGCAGGAAGACATTACGGCTGCGTCGCGCACACCTGTGAACCGTTCGACCCGGAATGGAAGGGCGGCGCCGAGCACACGGTCAAGATCGCGAAGGCCGATCTCGTCCCGACGAAGGCGAACCTGCTCGAGGAATACCCGAGTTGCGCCGAGCTCCTCGACGCATGTGAGCGGTGGTGCGAGAAGGTCAACGCCCGCTCGCACCGCCCGCTCGCACCGCGCGGTCGGGGTGGCCCCGGCCGAGCGGTTGGCCACCGAACTCGGCTGGCTGCACGTGCTGCCCGAGGATCCGCATCTGCTCGCACTCGGCGAGGAGCGCCTCGTCGGGTTCGACCAGACCGTCAGCTGGGGCAACGTGCGGTATTCGACCCCGGGTGGGCACCAAGGGGTGAAGGTGTGGTGCCGGGTCACCAGCGACGACTCGGTGATCGTCGCCCGCACCGGAACCGGTGTCGCGGAGAGTGACCCCTAGAGGGAATTGGTAGGAGGGGGTCAGGACGGCAAGCCGCGCGCTCGGTTCGCGTTCGATGCCGGCGGCCACGTCGATGCCCTGCGCGGCGAGTTGCGCACCATCGCCGCACACGGCGCTGTGCCCGTCGTCTTCGCCGGCGAGGTCCAAGACGACATACTGCGGTTGAGCGAAATCATGGGAACCCGCACCAACGGGCTGAAGGGATTGTCGATTCCGCCGAACTCGGGCCTCGGTGGACGCGCACTCGCACGCCGCGCCGGTGTCGGTGCACGACTACTACCGGTTGCGCACACGGGACGTCACGGTCGGCTCGCCGAGCCGGGCACTGTTCACCTGGAACGGCCCGGTCGTCACCGACCTCGAATCACGCGCCCTCGCCGGCCGGGGTGACCCTCAGTGGGACGAGTCGATGCAGTGGCTTCACGAGAACATCACCGCTGAACCGATACACTGCCGGTACTGATGGCCTTCACCCCACCCCTGGTCGACCTGACAGACCGAGAATCCGGAGCCTTCTCCGCTCCGCTTGGACCGAACAACGGATTCGGCCAACACGCGGGCTGGCTCATCAGACGACCACGTTCAAACGAACCGTGGAAAGTGAAAACGCATGTACCCTGGATCGCCTGGTCTACACAGGCAGGCTTTCGACCGGGTATTCAGGACCTCCCAGGGCACCCTCGACGCGACTGCGATCACGGTTCTCCAGCAGCAACTACACCCAGGAGATCCTGTCGTCGGCACACCGGAACTCGTCTTCGGCGGCTCGGACGGTCCCTGAATCAATTCTTGGCATGAGACCGCAAGCGGAAACGATGACCGGGGCGGATCCTCCGAGCGTCGGGTTCCCAACCCGTACCGTAAGCGGATCCATGACCGGACAGTGTGGAGCGGTTCACGGCAGAGGGCGCTGGCCGCTCTCGATCCGTTGCTTCCGCACCATGAACTCGTCCTCCGAGATCTGTGCCAACCCCGGCACAGTAGGACCGGCCAATCCACGGTCGACGGTGGTCGGGCAGAATCCGACGGCGAAGCTCGCTGGCTCGTCCTCGAGACCCACCCAATCAACCTGGACGTGTTGCAGCGTCGGGTCGGTGATTCGCCCTGGATGTCCGTGGAATAGCAGGGCGGGTCGCGCCGCCGGATCGAGAATGTCTCGGTCGGTGTCCTGCCCCTGTAGCCCACCGGAGTACCGCGCTGTATCCGATTCGTCGCGATCGCCTCGTCCTGCTTCACTTCGTCAGTATCCGTGCCGCTCGAGCGACTCGGCGAAGGAATCGCCCACGGAATGGACCGGGTGGCTGGCAGCCCCCGTCGGGAGCGATTGACGGTCATCGATAGCGGATCCGTCACCGGGCGTCTCACTCGTCGACCTGGCGGGGTGTTCCGGCGACCCACTCTCCCTTAGGGACGGGTGCACCCAGAGCGTGAGGACGACACGCGCACAGTGACCACTGTTGTCGCCACGTCGGTGTGTATCGGCCTGGCCGACGAGGATCGCCGTCGACATCGTCGACTAGCGTTGGACTGCCTGTTCATCACGCAGGTGGCGGGATGGTCGTGAGCGGTTCGTTACCGGCCGGACAATCGGCGGGTTCAGATAGTTAACGTGTCGTTTCTACTGTCGCTCGAAATGCCGAAGCCTCCGGTTCGGCACCGTCCCACAAGGAGAGCCACGTTGTCCTACGTCAAGCCATCCGACTTGGTCACGGCGATGATCGATGCTGGTGCGTCCAAGGTGTTGATGTCCACACGCGACACCGTGATTCGCGCCTATATGGGAGGCGCGATACTCGCCCTCGGTGCGGTCTTCGCCGTCACGGTCGGCGTGCAGACCGGTCAGCCGCTCATCGGTGCGCTGCTCTTCCCTGTCGGTTTCTGCATGCTGTACCTCCTCGGCTACGACCTCCTCACCGGTGTCTTCGTGCTCGCCCCGATGGCCTGGCTCGACAAGCGGCCCGGGATAACCGGTGTCGGGGTGCTCCGGAACTGGGGCCTGGTGTTCCTCGGCAACTTCCTCGGCGCGTTCACGGTCGCCGTGATGATGGCGATCGTCTTCACCTATGGATTCGCAACCGAGCCCAACCAGATCGGCGAGGCCATCGGCCATCTCGGCGAATCGCGCACACTCGGTTACGCCGAGTACGGTGCCTCGGGCATGCTGACCCTGTTCATACGCGGAGTCCTGTGCAACTGGATGGTGTCGACGGGGTTGCCGGGGCAATGATCGCCACCGACATCCCCGGCAAGGTCATCGCAATGTGGATGCCCGTCATGCTGTTCTTCGCAATGGCATTCGAACATTCCGTCGTCAATATGTTCCTGTTTCCCTCGGGCCTGCTGCTCGGCGGCGACTTCACCCTCCTCGACTACCTGATCTGGAATGAAATCCCCACCGTGCTCGGCAACCTGGTCGGCGGATTGATTTTCACCGGCCTGGCCCTGTACCTCGCGCATCGGCGCACCGCACCCACACCCGTTGTCGCCCGCGACGCAGAGCTCGAGACCCTCTGAACGCCGTGCGGCGCGGGTCTACGGCAATTTCTCGATAGTCACCCAACTGGGGTCTATGCCCGCTCGGAAACCCTTCCACGATGGGCGGTGGAGCCGCCGGTTCGGGGTGAACTCGCGGTACTCGACGGTGCCGACGAGAATCGGTTCGACCCAGCGGGCGTGACGGGCAAGCTCATCGGGGACCTGGTTGTCGAACGGACTGGTGGGGCGTTCGAATGGTCGGAGCAGCGCAAGCGTCCGCCGCCGGTCGGCTTCACTGAAGCCGGAGCCGACCTCCCCGACGAACACCAAGCCGACCCCATCTCGGTGGGCACCGACGATCAGCGACCGCAGCCCACCGCGGCCGGTCGCCTCCCACCCGCCGACGATCACCTCTGCGCTGTTGAGGAGCGGGGTCTTCACCCAGTCCGGTGAGCGGCGTCCAGGGAGATACGGCGAGGTCACCCTTTTCGCGACGATCCCGTCGAAACCCTGCTCGTCGGCCACCTCGAGCATTGCCTCGCCCCCAGCGTCGACCCAGTACGGGGCCACATGCACGACCTCGCTTTCGAGACCGGCGTCGGCCAGGAGCTGTCGGCGCTCGAGGTAGGGCCATCGCAGGATCGGAGCCCCCCGGTGCGCCATCAGGTCGAAGACGCAATATGCCAGGCCAGTCGCGGCCGCGACAATCTCGCCGTCTATTGCCACGCCACGGCCGGCGTCTATGTCGGAGAGTCCGACGGCGATCTGCGAGTACTCGGCGGTGATGTCGGCACAGTTGCGGCTGAATAGATTCACGGAGTCTGCGGTGACCGTCGCGACGGCGCGGACGCCGTCGAACTTCATCTCCACCGCCCAGTCGTCCCCACACGGAGGAGGGCCGAGCGTCGCCAACATCGGTTTTACCGGGCGCAGAGGCAGTGCGGGCCGATGGATTGCCACCCTCCCGATTCTGCCCCCGTACTCAGCCGACGGCAGTGCCCGCGGTGCGCGAAAGCGGTGCGAAGAGATGGACGGGCACACCGCTGCATACCGAGCGGTGTGCCTTCTCGACCATCCGGCAAGTCACGCCATCTCGGGGACGTGCAGGTGGGCGATGGCGAGCTCGAACTCGCACGTGTCGAGCACCTCGGCGTTCGCCTCGCGGACTGTTTCGTCGCGGATGCTGTCGACGCGTTCCCTGTTGCGTTCCATCGCTTCGGCGCTGTCGAATGTCAGCGACGACACCCCGCGACCTGCGGCGTGATCGAGCATCAGGCTGGCGCTGCAAAAGCCGTCGAGTTCCTCCATCTTGGGTAGTGCTGCCATTTTCCACATGTCGACGCCGCGGTCCATGTGGGCGGGCTCGGTCTTGATCCACGTGACGCGGCAGCAGGCCCCGCGCTCCGAATGGTGGTCGCGATGCATGACCGCGATATCCCACCGCGACACCTCGGTGGTGCCGTGGAAAATTTCGGCGGCGGTGTCACGCAGATTCTGCACCGGTCCCTCGCTGGCGCGTAGAGATTCCTCGTCCCGCCACGAGCTGGTCGCGATGCACCGGCCCGAATCACGATCGACGAGAAGGGACATACCGAGACAGCCCTCGATGTCCGCCAGTGCGGGCATCACGGTGTCCCGAATGTGCTTGATCCCGGCGTCGATGTACGACGGGTGCGAATGAATTGTGGTTGAGCGTGCGAACACGATCGGCACCTTTCTCCTCAGGGCGGCGCCGACACGGCGTCGCCGGTCATTCCCCGTGTTTCACACTGCTCTTCCAATCCGCCGGAGGCAATGGGCGGCTCCGCCTCTGCTTCATTGGCCGGGGTCGGGTCGCGCCTGCAGCACCGGCGCGGCGGCCGCGAGCAGCGCGTTGCGGTCGCGGTTCAACGGGGGATAGATCCGTTGGGTGTTGATGGTGACTTTGGTGGCTTTGGCCTGCGCGCCGCGCGACACCACCTGGCGATCCCATCCCTCGGTGTACACCGCGCCCGCCGGTCCCAGGTCGAGAACCGTCGCGTACCAAGGTATTCGGAGCGGCATCATCGGCTCTCCGAGTAGATCACCGATCACGTTGTAGCCCGCGTAGCGCCCATCGGACGCCCGTGCTGGCACGACATCACCGACAGGTGGTCGTCGTCCACCCGCGCCGCGGCGACGTCACCGGCGGCGAATACTCCAGGTGAGCCGAGAACTCGCAGATAGTCGTCGACCGCCAGGCGACCCAGCCGGTCGCGGTCGCCGGCGAGCTGGGCGGTCAGCGGATTCGCCCGCATGCCCGCGCACCAGACGACGGTGCCCGCGGCCAGCACCTCTCCGGACGAGAGCGTCACGCCGTGCTCGTCAACGGCTGCGATGCCGACGCCGGTCATCGTTTCGACCCCGTTCTCGGACAGCGCCGCTTCGATCACCGGTCGCGCCGACGCCCCCATGTCGGAACCGACGTAGGGATTGTGGTCGATCAGCACTACCCGCGGGTCGAGGTTGCGTCCGGCGCACATTGTCGCGAGCATCCCGGGCAGTTCCGACGCCGTTTCGATGCCCGTGAGACCGGCGCCGACCACCACCACGGTCGCCGCGCTCACGTCCGCTCGACCGTCGGAAAGCGCCGCCAGATGACGCTGCAGCTTCAGTGCGCCGTCGTAGGTGTCCACGTCGAAGCCGAATTCTCGCAAACCGGGAATATCGGGTTTCGCCACCCGACTGCCCAGTGCCATGACCAAGCGGTCGTATTTCTGCGTGGCGCCCTGCCCTCCGTTACCCGCGACGGTGACGGTGCGCGCCGTGGTATCGATCGCCGTCACCTCGGCGGTGATGTGCCCGACGCCAACCGGGTCGAGCAGGTCGCTCAGCGGAATGCGGCACGCGCTCAGGTCTGCCTCGTAGTTGCGGACCCGGATGTCGTGAAATGGCAGCTTGCTGATCACCGTGACATCGACGGTGCCGCTCGCATCGAGTTCCTCGAGTCGTCGCGCCGCCCCCAGCGCGGCCCATAAACCGGCGAATCCCGAACCGAGGACGAGGACAAGGCCTGAATCAGTCACCCCGATATCGTGTCAGGTCCTGGCCGGGGCGACCGTTGATTCGCATCACGCGTGATCATGGGTCCTGTCGGCCGTCGGCCACACGCCGTAGGCTCCGCGCAGCGCAAGGGCCGGTTCAGTGGGCCCGTTTCTCGGCGGCGTCGGCGATGTCGTCGAGATCGCGCCGGATCGCCTTCGTGGTGGCCTTCAGGGCGAAGGAGCCGAAGATTTTCATCATGAATCGCGAGAACGCGCCGAGATCGTTCGCTTCGGCGGAGAAGTGAAAGGTCAGGGTCGTGCTGTCGCCGGCAGGGGACAGGGTGAACACGGTCGTATAGTTTGCCCCGTGGGAGGCAGCCTTCACCACTGTGCGCTTCTCCGGGTCGATCTCCGTCACCCACATCTCTTCGGTCGACGACTTGCCGAACAACACCCGGGTTTCCCGCCACCGCGTACCGACTTCGTACTTCGTCGAGTCGAGCCGTTCGAGCTTCTCCACTCCGCTCAGCACCGACTCCGCGTTGTCCAGGTCGGTGAGGACCGCCCAGACCGCACTTGCGGGCGCATCGATCGTTCGACTCAACTGGATTTCCGAAGCTGACATAAGTGTTCCGTTTCTTCGAGCAATCGCCGATTGTTTCCCGGGCAACGGTAGGCGATCATTCGCCCTTCGGCGGCGACCAGCTACATGCTGGGCCCGAGGTGCCGCGCGAGGGTGCGGTAGCCGCGTTCGTGAACGGCGACGACGAGGGTCATCGTGAGGATCAGCACCGCCGCCCACAGTGCGGAATTCCCCAGTGCGGAGTTCCTCCCGACCGCCGCCGCGTGGACCGGTGCGCCGACTGCGGCGCCCACACCCGCCACCGCACTCGGTACGCCCGGCCCTCGCCGTAGACGACGGCGAACGCGCCCAGCGTGGCCGTCGCTGCGACCGCAGAGTGTCCGAGCGCAATCCCGGCGAGGGCGGGCAACGCCGCCGCCACCCCGGGGCGCACCACACCCGGCCACCGTCGGCCCTGGCCGCCAAGCCCGAGGAGGAACGACCGTGCCGGGGCCGGCGCAGGAATCTGCACATCGTGTTCCCGCGACGCGGTTCCCTGGTTCTGCGCTCCGACCGACACGCCGACCGGACGATGCGACCCTCCGACTACAACCGGGGGTCCACGGGCTCGGACTCGAGCGCCAGAACCGCGAACACCGGTTCGTGCACCCGCCACAGCGGGTCGCCTTCCGCCAGCCGGGTCAGCGCCTCGAGCCCGAGCGCATGCTCGCGCAGGGCCATCGATCGTTTGCGGCCCAGAGACCGGTCGCGGAGCACGTCGAGATTGTCGGTGTAGTCGGGACCGTAGATGATCCGCAGGTACTCCTGCCCCCGCACCTTGATGCCCGGCTGAATTCTCCTGCGTGCCAGTTCCGCGGGTGCCTGGCCGACCGGCTTGACCACCATGCCTTCCCCGCCGGCATCTGTCAGTCGTGACCACCAGGCGGTGGCGGCGTCCTGGGACGCATCCGAGGTGAGATCGACGAACACGTGTCGGGTGGTGGCGACAAGAGGATCGTCCAGCATCGCCAACTTGGCGAGGTGCCAGGAGTGCGGTTCGGTGACCGCAGCCGCCCGGCCCTCGCAGGCGAGGATTTGGAACGGGGCCAGCCGCACGCCGTCCAGTCCGGTCACCGGCCAACAGTATCGGGCATATGCCTTCCGGAAGCGATCGGCGTTGGCCGCACGGGTTCGGGTGCGGGTCAACAGCTCGCCGACGTCCAGACCGCGGGCGCCGGCGCGCTCGAGTGCGGCGATCGCGTCCGGCAGCGCTGCACCAGCAGCGGCCCCGACCGATGCGTACTGGCTGCGGATCAGCTCTCCCGCCTTCGCCGACCAGGGCAGCAGTTCGCAATCGAGTACCAGCCACGACGACTCCAGGTCGTCCATCAGCGGCCCGCATGCGGCGCGTAACCGGTCGACCAGTTCACTCATCGTGGCCGCATCGTCGAAGAACGGGCGCCCCGTGCGGGTGTAGACGATGCCCGAGCTGCCGTCGGTGACGCCGAACCGCTTCGCCGCGGTTGCAGCATCGCGGGCCAGCACGGCGATCGCCCGGGAACCCATGTGCTTCTCCTCGCACACGAGCTCGGTGACGCCGTCGGATGCGAACTCGGCGAGGGCCTGCGCCGGATGCTCCAGGTAGCCGTCGAGGTTCGAGGTGGCCGGTGGGGCCATGGTCGGCGGCAGGTACACCAGCCAGCGCGGGTCGACGGCGAATCTGCTCATGATCTCGAGGGCAGCGGCGGTGTTCTCCTCGCGCACCTTGATGCGGCCCTTGGTGTACCGGACGTCGATGTGCCGCGTTCCGCGCACGTCGTCGATGGACAGCTGGGCCGGATCGCGCTGTGCCGGGGAACCCGACCTGGTCGAGCCGGTGGTGAGGGGGCGCACCGGTTCGAACCACACCCGTTCCGCCGGTACGGAAACTATTTCTCTGCTCGGGTAGCGCAGGGCGGTCAGCTTGCCGCCGAAGACGACGCCGGTGTCGAGGCAGAGGGTGTTGTTGCTCCACTCGGCCTCCGGCACCGGGGTGTGGCCGTAGACGACGACGGCGCGGCCGCGAGAGTCCTGGGCCCACGGGTAGCGCACCGGCAGTCCGTACTCGTCGGTCTCGCCGGTGGTGTCCCCGTACAGGGCAAACGAGCGCACCCGGGCGGACGCGCGGCCGTGATAGGCCTCCTTCAACCCGGCGTGCGCGACCACCAGATTGCCACCGTCGAGTTCGTAGTGGCTGATCAGACCGTCGATGAAGGCGTGGGCGTCCCTCCGGAAGTCGTCGGGTTCCGCGGCGAGCTGATCGAGCGACTGCTGCAGCCCGTGCGAGGTGGCGACCTTCCGGCCGTGCAGCGCCCGGGCAAGCTTCTGTTCGTGGTTGCCCGACACGCACAGGGCGGTTCCGGTCGCCACCATGCCCATCACCAGGCGCAGCACTCCCGGGGTGTCGGGTCCGCGGTCGACCAGGTCGCCGACGAACACCGCGGTCCGGCCCTCGGGGTGGGACGCGCCGCCGCCGTCGGGATCGAGCGTCCAGCCGAGCTTGCGCAGCAGGGTCTGAAGTTCGCTCCGGCAGCCGTGTACATCACCGATGATGTCGAACGGTCCGGTCAGCTCACGCTTGTCGGTCCACGCCTTCTCCAATACCACTGTCGCCGCAGCAATGTCGTCCACTCCGGTCAGCACGTGCACACGCCGGAAACCTTCGCGGCCCATCTTCGGCAGCGATCGCCGAAGATCCTTGTGCTGCCTTCGGATCACGTGCGCCCCGAAGTCGCGGTCCGATCGGGCCTGGTTGCGTGTGATTGCGATGTCGTCGGGGACGTCGAGCACGATCGCGTCCACCAGGACGTCGTGAGACTTCGCCAGATCGATCAGCGCCTTGCGCGCTTCACGCTGCACGTTCGTGGCGTCGACGACGGTGAGCAGGCCCCGACGCAGCCGGGTTGCGGCAATGTAGAGCAGCACGTCGAAGGCATCGGACGTTGCCGCCTGGTCGTTCTGGTCGTCGGCGACCAGGCCGCGGCAAAAGTCGGACGACAGCACCTGGGTGGGCGCGAAATGGTGGGCAGCGAACGTCGATTTTCCGCTGCCCGAGATTCCCACGAGCACGACCAGCGACAGTGCCGGCACCGAGATATCAGACATCGGCGCCGCCCACCCGGGTGAAGACCGCCATCTGAGTGGGGGAACCGACGTCAGGGTCGTCGTCACCCACCGGGTGGAAGTCGACGGTGTAACCGAATTTTTCGCCGACATAGGCTGCCCAAGAACCGAATTCGGTGCGGGACCACTCGAAGCGATGGTCGGGGTGGCGCATACCCCGAAGGTCGGTGTAACGCACGTTGTACTCGGAGTTCGGCGTCGTCACGATCACATGCCCGGGGCCGTGCCGTGCCGAACACCACCTGCTCGAGTGCGTGCAGCCGTGGCGGGTCGATGTGCTCGACGACCTCCATCAGCACTGCCGCGTCGTAGCCGGCGAACCTTCTGTCGGTGTAGGTGAGCGCCGCCTGGAACAGCTGCAGACGTGTGCGGCGCCGCTCCGGCATCCGATCCAACCGCAACCGGCGTCCCGCTATCGTCAACGCTCTCGTCGACACATCCACACCGGCGATCTCGGTATAGCCGGGATCGTCCAGCAGCGCGGAAACGAGTTGACCGGACCCGCATCCGAGGTCGATCACCGTGCGAGCGTCCAGCTCGTCGAGCACTCGAAGGACCGCCTCACGCCGAAGCAGGTTCAGCGGCGGCGGGACCGAGGTGTCCGGCGCGGTCACCGTGTCGTTGTCGGGCTCTTCGTCGACCGGCGGTTCCAGCTGCTCCTCCACATCGTCGCCGAGTTCGGCGAGTCGCTCGAAGGCGGCGCGAGTGAGTGCGGACTGGTGCCGCAGGAAACGGCGGGTGATCAGCGTCCTTTCGGGGTGATCGGTGAGCCAGGATCCGCCGGCCCGGATCAGTTTGTCGACCTCGTCGGAGGCGACCCAATAGTGTTTGGCGTCATCGAGCACGGGAAGCAGCACGTAGAGGTGATTGAGTGCGTCGGCGAGCCGGATGTCACCCCGCATGGTGAGCCGCACGTAATGGGAGTTGCCCCATTCGGGGAAGGCGTCGTCCAGCGGCACGGCGCGGGCCACGACCGTCCATCCCAGCGGGGCGAAAAGTCGCTCGGCCAGCTCCGGTCCACCGCGACAGGGCAATGCGGGCAACGAAACCTCAAGCGGTATCCGGGTGGCAGCGAGCTCGGGTTTCATCGTGCATCGGCCGGCGCGGGCGGTGCGGAATACCTCCGCCAACGCCACCGACAACAGCGAGGAGACAGCGTAGGGCCGATCGTTGACGTACTGGCCGAGCGCATAGTCGGGTGCAGACCTGCCTGACATGCGGGCGAGCCGTACCGAGTCGACATCCAGCAACAGCGCTGCCGTGCAGCGATCCACGGTCGCCTCGGGATAGAACACGCGGGCGACACCGCAGGATTGGGGAAACTCCTGGACCCGATCAGGGTGCTTGTGCAGCAGGTAGCCGAGATCGGTGGCCGGTCGTGCTGTCGTGGAGATCGTCAGAATCACCAGGCACAGTCTGCCGCAGACGAGGCGTTCGCCGCAGCAACATATTCGGCAGGCTTTGATCGCGTACTTCGCGGCGGAGTACACCGTGGCCCGTGATTTACGGCCAGAACCCCTCAGGCCGAGGGAGGTTTGTGCCTAAAATCAGGAAGCAGCGAGTCCCGCTCGACCCTGCGCACGAAGGGATCGACCTCATGAGTTCGTCGACTCGCAGCCGGCTGCGTCGAAGCGCGGTTGCCGCGCTCAGCATCGTTCTTGTTTTCGGCGCCGTTTCCTGCGGCTCGGAAGATCGCGGCGGACAGCAGACAGCAGAGCACGGTGCGGATGCACTGCACGCGGACGATCCCGACGCCGACAGAATCGTCGACGTAGTTCGCAACAAGCTGGCGGAACTCGATCTCAGCGGTGCCGTCTTCGGTGTGTGGCGCGGTGACGAGGAAATTGTCAGCGGAGCAGTGGGGGAGTCGCCACTCGGCGTTCCCGCGACGCGTGACATGCAATTGCGAGTCGGCCAGCCGATGGAACCAATGCTGTCGACTGTTCTGTTACAGCTGGGCGAAGCGGGAACGCTGAGCCTGGACGAGCCGATCGCCAAGTGGGTACCCGACTTTCCGCGCGCCGACAAGATCACCCCGCGGATGCTCGCCAACAGCACGACGGGCATTTCGGACTACGTCACCAATCCTGAATTCCTGAAGACGTTCTACGCAAATCCGATCAAAGGCTTCACATCTCAGGAGATCTTCGACCTCGCCAATTCCCGCCCACCGCTGTTCGAACCGGGGACCAGTTTTGCCTACGCGCACAGCGATCTGTGCCTGCTGGGAGTGGTACTCGAGCAGGCGACGGGAAAGCCGCTCGGTGATCTGCTGAAGGAACGCATCTTTCAGCCACTCGGGATGAATCAGAGCAGCGTGATGTTGACACCCGAGATCAGTGAACCGATTCTGCACGGCTATACCAACGAACGTGGCGTCTTCGAGGACTCCACGTTCTGGAATCCCACGGCGTTCCTCAACAGCGGCAACATGAACTCGACGGTGGCCGAGGTCGCGCGGTGGGTTCGGGCGCTCGGCAGCGGCGAGCTCCTGTCCGACACGGCGTTCACGGAGATGATGGCGGACAAGACGGCCGGGCTGGGCCCGCTGACTGCGGACAGGTACTTCGCATTCGGAACCGTTCATCTGGGCAGTTGGCTGCTGATGAACCCGGCTTTCGGGGGCTACAACGGCATCGCCCTCTACGACATGGAGTCGAAGACCACGATCGTCGTCTACGCCACGCTCGGACCGACGGCCAACGCAAACGCCAATAACACCGTGCCGATCGGCAACGACATCGGCGCACTCCTCCTCCCGGACAACCCGCCCAAGGTGCCCTGACCGACCCGACACCTCGAGCTGGTCACTGCCTGGGTGGTGTTGAGGCGTAGGGCCCTGTGTAGAAGGGTGACCCCATGGCGGATGACCCCACCGAGATCGAACTCAGCCGCTCGGAACTTCGCGAGATCGCCGGGTATGCAGTGGTGTGCGTGCGACCTGCATTGGCGATTTTCGAGCGTGAACGCCCTCACGATCAGCGCCCACGAGCCGCGATCGACGGTGCACAAGCGTTCGCGGAGGGAGCCGAGCGGACCACCACTCTCCGCCACAGCGCGTGGGCAGCACACCGAGCTGCTCAGGAAGCCCGCGATGCAGGACAGCCCGCAGCGAGCGACGCTGCCCGCGCGGCCGGCCACGCGGCCGGTGCGGCGTTCCTCCATCCACTCGCCAAAGCCACGCAGGTAAAGCACATCCTCGGCTCCGCCGCTCATGCCGCACGAGCGTTCGAACTCTCGGCCGGCGACGATCCCGTCGTCGGAGCCGAATACATCGCGCGGACGCAGAGACTTGCGCCTCACATGGTGGTAGACGTCCTGCGCCGCTACCCGGTGGCCCCGAGTGGGGGAGGACGGGTCGGGGAACTGATCCGTCAGTTGGACGCATCGCTCCGGTATTCCCCCACGATGGCGGACCCCACGGACACACCGGAGTAGTCGGCGGACTCGAGCCGGGACCCCACGCCAGACCTCGTCCATTTCGCACCATCTGTAACAAACTCTGCTCCGTCTCCGAAAGTGGAAGGGGGCGGACGACGTCTTCATTCTCGCGGTAACAAAGGAAGTGGAGTGCTCATGAGTAACAAGCTGGGACGCCGCGTAGGCGCGGCCGCACTCACTGCTGTCGGGGTGGGAACTGCAGTGGTGGCCGGTGGAAGCGCAGTCGCAAGTGCTCAGCCCGCGCCACCGACATCGACAACGATGACGTGTTCGAGCGCGAATCCTCTTATGTGGGCACCGCCATTCACGTGGACCGTCAACGCCGCCTCCGGGGAGTCGCTTCGACCGGGTGGAACCGCGCTGGAGCCGTCGATTCTGCTCAGCGGCGGCAACGAATTGCCCGCGCCGCCCGGTGGTCTGATCCCCAGCATCGGAGTCAACTGGTACGGCACGAGGGTGTCGGTCGACTGGCACAACACAACGACAGGTGCGACCGGTCACAGCGTCAGCGATGAGGCGGCCTGGCAGCAGAAGCCTGGAATACCGATCAACCGTACCTGGGCGGGAACCGGAACGGTGTCGTTCACCGTCACCGTCCAGACCGGCGCCGGATGGTGGTTCGTCAATCCTCAGAACGCCGTCTGTCGGGGAACCATCTCGGTCGTGCCCGGTAGGTGACCCGGACCCATCCCGTCTGATCGGTGATCGCTAGACGCGGACCTGGCTTCCGTCCGACCCGCCCGCCCGATCACGGTCGGGACCGCTGTTCACGAATGTGTCTGGAGCACCATGTTTCTTCCCGAGTTCCGTCGGTCGATCGCGATCAGTGGACTGGTGCTGGCCGGGATGTTCGCCACCAGCAGCCCTGCTGCGGCGGATCAGACGCAAGACCGATGGGTGTACATCCCGGACACGGTGACCGCCGCGGACGGAGTCGCCTGCGGCGGCCGAATCGGGGGAGTCACCGTCGCGACGGACAGGCTGCCCGGGCTGGTCTACGTTCGGCTGAACGCGACGTTCGTCGGTATGTCGACGACGCCCGGTGTGCTGTGCTCGGTATCCGCAACGCTGCTCTGGCGAAACGTGGATACCGGGGCAGCAGGAACGTGGTCCGCCGAGGTCAGTGGAGGGCTGATCGATTTCCCGGCGGAACCGTGGGCACATCTCGAGACCGGATCCGGTCGCGTCGAGGTCACGCTGACCACCGATCGTCCGCATGTTCCCAGCGCCACTGACATCAACGTGTACTGAGCGGGATCCGGAGACCCTTGCCCGCGGGGGAATCTGCACAGCGTGCGCGAGTGTCGTGGTCGGGGTTCGCACGGCGGTAAATGCGATGCTCACGCGCGTTGGTTGTTGTTACCGTCGGGACATGCACATTCGCTACCACGTCACCTCGGTCCTGAACCGTGCATCCATTTCACGACACGGCCTGGACTGGAGCCGAATGGGTGCTGCCCCCGGTATTGCGGGAAGCCGTCGTCCGGAGCAGGAGGGCTGCTTTCTCGCGGCCGACGACTTCGAACGCGACTGGTTCGTGCGGATGAACAACACGGGCGGAGCGGTGGACGTGTGGGAGGTCCGAAGCATCGACGCTGACGACCTGATCCAATCTCCGGAGGGCTACTACTACTTTCCCGGCGTCATCGCAGCCTCCGATCTGCGGTTGGTGCAACAGGATCTGCCGCCGGTTCACCACCATCCCTGAATCTTCACTGGGGGCGAATGGGATTGCAGCCCAGACTGACATAGGTGACGATCCCCTCTTGGAGTCCGCAGGTCGTGAAGGCGCCCGTCGCACCTCCGACCTCCCACCACGGGGCGCCGGCCCCGCCGATGCACGATCCGGTCGACGGTATCCCGGTCGGTGTCCACAGGCCCTCGCGGCGATAGCCCTGGATCCACGGAATGTGTGAAACACCGCCGGGTCCGGGAATCGCCCGTGGCGTCATCCCGAAGCACTCGACGGTTCCGATGTGGACCGCGGTCATCCCGGCGGGCACCCCGTGCGCCGTGCAATGAGACGTGCCGGAAGTGGGTGTGGTGGTGGTGTGACAGTCCGCCGACGGTTCGGCGTGGGCGGGTGCTGCGCCCCCCGCGACCACCGCGGCGGCGAGAGCGGACGATGCGGCCGCTCCGGCGAGGAAACTGCGGATCCTGTGGGTCATCGGATACTCCTTCGGGTCCAGCGGAACCCTCCTGATGGTGGGGTCCGTATGTGGTTGTGTCGGTACGGCACCGGATTCTGTTAGCCGTGGGTGACGGCAACCTCTCCGTCGAGATACCGTCCCAGTGCTGTCCGTTACGGTGTCCCGGTGCCCATGATCGACGCCCGTCAGAGCCTTGCCCGTCGTCCCCGGCGAGTGCTCGTCGCAGGAACATCCGGCGCCGGCAAGACGACACTTGCCGCGCGCATCGCGACGCTGCTCGGTATCGAACATGTCGAGATCGACGCGCTGTATCACGGATCGAACTGGATACCGCGCGATCAATTCCTTACCGATGTGGAGGAATTGAGCTCGCAGCCGCAGTGGGTCACGGAATGGCAGTACCGCAATGTACGCGACCTACTCGCCGACCGTGCGGATCTGCTCGTCTGGCTCGACTTGCCCCGCGCCACTGTGATGCGCCAGGTCATCACCCGCACCATTCGGCGACGACTACGCCGCGAGGTGCTCTGGAACGGCAACATCGAGCCACCCCTGCACCGGTTCCTTCTCGACCGAGATCACATCGTGCGCTGGGCCTGGACCACTCATCACAAGAGCGAACTCAGAATCTCCGCACTTGCGCAGCGACGACCCGACTTCACCATCGTCCGGATCCGCGGCCGCGCCGATGTCGAACACTGGCTCGCAGGACCGCTTGTCGGCACTCTGGCGAACAACTCGGACGGAAAGTGATCGCTGTAGCCGACACCGCGGAAGCTTATCCGGCGGCGAAAGGTGTTTTGCCGGAATTTGTTTCGTGCTCGTCCTCAGGCCTGCGTCGGGGACTCGACATCAACTGCCGGCCGGCAGGCGATACACCCACCGGGCGGTGTCACCGAAGAACAGCGCTTGCTCTGTCGCCGACACGTCGCCGAGGGCCGCCTGAACGGTGGATACCATCGTTCGGCTGTCCCACAGCAGGTGGTCGATCGGATAATGAGAGGCGAACATGCATCGCCGGGCACCGAAGATGCTGAGCGCCGTCCGTACCCATTTTCCGACCGCACCGAGGGATGTTCCGAATATGAGGGCAATTCCCTGCAACTTCAGGACGACGTTCGAAAACTGACTCACCGCCGTGAGGCGTTCTTCCCACCGGGAAAAGGCAGTGAGCTCGACCGGCCAACCGGCCGCCTCCAACACGAAGGTGGTGTCGGGAAAGGCAGCAATGAGTTCGTGTGTCGCGGGTCGATAGTCGCGCGGCAGATACGGCCGCGCAGCGTCATAGTAGTTCGGCAGCAAAGCGGTCAGCGCGGGCGGGTGACTGTCGATCCATGGGTACTCGAGGTCGGACAGGTTGATGAAATGGTGATGAGCATCGACAATGTCCACCTCAGACAGCGTATTTCAATTAGGCGGGTGGGTGAGCGATTTCGTCCTGGCGGGGTTCGGCACGGTGCACCCCATCGACGATGATCGTGGGCATGGAAAACACGAGCGCGCAACGAGTCGATACCGTCCGAGCGTCCTACTCGGCCCGATCCCGGGAATATGTGGATCTCTTCGGCTCCATGGCCTCGACGCACCCGTCCGATCGGGCTCTGGTGAGTGCGTGGGCCACCACTCTTGCCGGTCCCGTGCTCGACGCTGGATGTGGTCCCGGACAGTGGACGGACTTCCTGGCCGAGTGCGGACTGGAGGTGAGGGGGATCGACCTGGTGCCCGAGTTCGTAGAACGAGCTCGCACGCAATATCCACACCTCGTGTTCGACGTCGGCGGCTTCGAGGCGCTGGACGCCGCAACAGGATCACTGGGTGGTGTGTTGTCCTGGTACTCGCTCATCCATCACGATCCGCACGAAATTCGGACTCCGCTCGCGGAGTTCGCGCGCGTCCTTCAGCCGGGTGGGGGGTTGTTGGTGGGCTTCGTCGAAGGAGCGACCGTGGGGACCTTCGACCATGCCGTCACCACGGCCCACCGATGGCCGGTTGCCGAACTCAGCCAGGTGCTGCTCGAGGCCGGCTTCGAGGTGCTCGAGGCACATACACGCACGGGGAGTGGCCACAGGCCGCATGGGGCAATTACCGCGCGCAGGCAGAACACCCGGTGACGGACGTCCCCGGCCCGCCCGCGGTCACATCACATCACATCCTCAACCCTTCGGCGGCGTGTCCCTCGCAATGGACAGCGACCTCCGTATTGTCGAGTGTGGCGGTCGACGCGGATCGCTGTCGGTGCATGATGAGGAGTCGACGATGTTGCTGCGCATTCCCGGGGTGTATCCGCCGCAGGAAGATACCTGGCTTCTCGCCGACGTTCTCGACCGTCACGGGCTCGCGCCGGGGAGAAGCGTTCTCGACTTGTGTACCGGCACGGGCGTACTGAGCGCTGCGCGCGGCGCAGGCCGGTGCCCACTCCGTGACGGCGGTCGACGTCTCGCGCCGGGCACTGGTCACCGCGTGGACCAACGCGCGGCTGCGCGGCCACCACATTCGGGTGCAGCGTAGCGACCTCGTTGCAGGGGTGCGCGGCGAACGATTCGACCTCGTGGTGTCCAACCCGCCGTATGTGCCGGCGGCCGACGACGAGCTGCCCGACACCGGGATCGCCCGGGCCTGGGATGCGGGCAAGGATGGGCGGGCACTTCTCGACCGGATCTGCGTCGGGGCACCCGAAGTTCTCGGCGAGCGCGGAACACTGCTGCTCGCTCAATCCGCATTGAGCGGGGTGGAGAAGACCCAGACGATGCTCGAGGAGCAGGGTCTGTCCGTCGACGTGGTGGCCCGCACCGAGATCCCGTTCGGCCCGGTCCTCGCCGCGCGGCGGGCCCTGTTCGAATCCAGGGCCTCATCGCGCCCGGGCAGCGCACCGAAGAATTGGTGGTCATCCGGGCCGTGCGGTAGCCGCGCACGATGTCGGCGCCGGCCGTTCAGTCTCCCGGAAGGTACGGCTCGGCTTTCAAGGCACGCGCCAGGTGCGCCGCATTGCGCGCCAAGGTCGCGGTGGTCGACGCCACCGCCTCCGGCACCTCGTCGAGGTCGTTGTAGTCACCGGGTGTCATCGCCTCACCATTCCAGTACGTGCAGCCCTGTGCGGGAATGGTGAAACCACAGTCGTTGAGGGCCTGGAACAGGTCGGCGACAATCGCGTGGGCCCCGTCCTCGTTGCCGACGACGGCCGCGATGGCGACTTTGTCGAACAGGATGGGACGCTGCTGCTCATCGGTCTCGGACAGTTCCGCGTCCAGCCGCTCGAGCGCCCGTTTGGCCACGCTCGACATCTGGCCGAGCCACGTCGGTGTCGACACGAGAAGGATGTCGGATTCGAGGATGCGTGTGCGGACATCCGGCCACTGATCGCCGTTTCCCATGTCGGTGTCGACTCCGGGGCGGATGTCGAGATCGACCAGTCGCACTGTGTCCCCGGTCACCCCGTGCTTGCCCAGCTCGGCGAGGACCTGCTCGGCCATCAGTTGACTACTCGAGGGTGCCGGAGAGGGTTTCAGCGAACAGGTGAGGGCGAGTGCGGTAAGAGTAGTCATGAGAGCGAAGTACCCGGCCTCCGCCGGGGTACGCACTGACCGGTCGCCGGAATTTTTACCGGTCGGTTCCGCTCCCCGCGTGCTCGCTGCGGCTGTCGGTCGGTTGAGTAGTGCACTCGCTGGGTACGCTGCCGGAAGTCGAAGATACCGACGAAAGACGTGGAGTGCAGATGGCCGAGGTCGACGAGGTTACGCAGATGAAAACGAGATCGGGTGTACCCGTGGTGCTTCGTGTAGCGGCGGAGTTCGAACAGTTGCCCGTGGTGCGTGCGGTTGCAGAGACCCTCGCCGTCCTCGGTGACTTCACCCTCGACGACGTGGCCGATGTCAAACTCGCGGTCGACGAGGTGTGCTCGGAACTGATCGCGGCAGCGCAGCCGAGTTCGGAGTTGACCTGCTCCTTCGCGGTAGCGGAGAACGCTTTGCACGTCACCATCGGTGGGTTCCTCACCCGGGCAGGTGTGCCCAACCGGGAGAGCTTCGGCTGGCACGTACTGGAAACGTTGATGGATACGGTGTCGGTGACCGAGGGGGCCCGTGACGACGCGATCGGTGTGCGAGGCGTCACCGTCGACCTCGTCAAACACCGGGGCACACTCTAGTGTCGTCCGTGTCGGAACGTAGCGAGCGGCGCCGTCCCGGCAGAGATGACTACAAGGACGTGGCGCCGACCCTTGCGCGCCTCGGGGCGCTCGAGAGTGCGTCCGCCGAGGCATCGGTGCTGCGCGACGACGTCATCACCCGGTGTCTGCCGCTGGCCGAGCACATTGCCCGCCGATTCGGTGGCCGCGGCGAGGCGCACGAGGATCTGTTGCAGGTCGCGCGCCTCGGATTGGTGAAAGCAGTCGACCGTTTCGATCCGGACCGCGGCTACGACTTCGTCTCCTACGCCGTGCCCACGATCATGGGGGAGGTGCGGCGCTACTTCCGCGATGTCGGATGGTCGATGCGTGTGCCCCGGCGAATGCAGGAGATGCATGCACTGATCACCAAAGCGGTCGACGAACTGTCCCAGGATCTGGGTCGTTCCCCGTCCGCCAGCGAAATCGCGGCGGAACTGGACCTCGACGTCCGCGAGGTGTCGGAGGGCTCCTCGCGAAGAACGCGTATCAAACCTTGTCGATGGATGCGACCATGGGCGACGATCCCGATGACCTTCCGCTCGCCGAGACACTCGGCGAGGAGGACCCCGAGTTGGCGAATGTGGAAAGTCATGCGGCGGTGCGGCCGGCCCTCGAGAAGCTACCTCCCCTCGAGCGCCGTGTGCTGATGTTGCGGTTCTTCGGCTCGATGACACAGACCGAAATCGCGCAGCGGGTCGGCGTCTCCCAGATGCAGGTGTCCCGGATCCTCGCCCGGACTCTCGCCGGGCTGCGGGAGCAGCTGGGAGACGGCTGAGTACCGACCGTTCACCCGCCGAGCGACGCCACCGTCGATTCGAGCTCGGCGGCATGGAATTCGAGATCACTGTCGCCGTAGTCCCTGTCTTTCGGAAGCCGATCGCGCAGGTCGTCCCGCGTGACGATGACGAACGGCTGCGCCTCGTCCTCGAGGTCCGCGGAGCCGACCACCCGAGGAGTCCCGTCGACGAGAATCAGAGTCGCGTCGGGCAGTGACGAGTCGAGCAGATCGCGTAAGAGTTTCACCGTCACGTGGGTGTTCATCAGTCGCCTTCCTCGGTTGGACAATCGATCCCGTCTCCTGCGTACCCAGAGGCTCGGGGGACGAATCTCCCGTTTCCCGGAAAGTGGTTGCGGGAACGCTGCAACGTATGGGTAAGAACATCTTCATTCTCGGCCTTACCGACATGCAACGCGAAGAACTCAGCACCGTCCGCGACGCGGAGAATTACCAATTCCACGGCTTGCTCGACTACCACACCCTGGTCGCCCCGGACGAGTACGTGTTCGAGGATCTCCTCACCAGGTGCCGCGAGAAACTCGACGCGTTTCCCGGAACAGTCGACGCGATCATCGCCCACTGGGACTTTCCCACCAGCGTCCTGGCGCCCATCCTGGCCGCCGAGCGAGGCATTCCCGCGCCGCCCCTGCGCAGTGTGCTCGCCTGCGAGCACAAGTACTGGAGCCGGCTCGCCCAGCAAGAATCCGTACCCGACACGGTGCCCCGGTTCGCCTCCTTCGACCCGTTCGACGACCACGCCCTCGACTACATCGGGCTCGAGTTCCCGTTCTGGGTGAAGCCGGTGAAGTCGCATTCCTCCCAGCTCGGGTTCGAGATCGGTGATGCGGCCGCCTTCCATGAGTCAATCGCAGAGATACGCGAGAGGATCGGCCTGGTGGGGCATGCGTTCGACGAAGCGCTCCGGCGCGTGGACCTTCCGGAGGCCGTACGGGGAGTGTCAGGCACGACGTGTCTCGCCGAGCAGGTGATCACCGGAATTCAGGCCGCCCCCGAGGGCACGATATTCCGCAGCGAGTTCTCGGTGCACGGGGTCTTCGACATGCACAAGGACGCCACGGGACACAGTTTCGACCGGCTGGACTATCCGGCGAACACGGTGCCGCCCGAGGTGCAGCAACGGATGATCGACATCACCGAGCGGTACCTGCGGCACGTCGGATTCGACAACGGCTGCTTCAACTCCGAATTCATGTGGGACGAGAAGGAGGACAGGCTCTGGCTGATCGAGGTGAACACCCGCATCTCGCAGTCACATAGTGACCTGTTCACCAAGGTGGACGGCATGTCGAACCACGAGGTGGCTATCGACATCGCCCTGGGCACACCGCCGCGCATGCAGCGGCGGCACGGCACATTCGGCGTGGCGGCGAAATGCATCATCCCGCATTACGAGGACGGGATCGTGACGAGGGTGCCGAGCAGTGAGGACATTGCCCGCGTGCAGAAGGCGGTGCCCGAAACGAAAGTGCTCATCGATGTCCAACCTGGTGACCGCCTCGCCGATCTGCCGAACCAGGACGCCTACCGCTATGTCCTCGGCACCATGTACATCGGTGCCGAGGACATCGCCCAGTTGGAAAAGCACGTCGACCGCGCGCTGGCGGAACTGCCGTTCGAGTTCGAGCCGGTCCCGAATCATCAGCACTGAGAGGACGGTCCTTTTCATGCAGACGGTCACCGCGTTCCCCCGCGAGGTCCGCGCCATCGAGAACACTTTCATCACCATGCCGGACGGAGCCTGCCTCGCCGCCCGGATGTGGTTGCCGGTCGATGCGGATACCGATCCGGTCCCGGCGGTACTCGAATACCTGCCGTACCGCAAACGTGATTCCACCCGCGGGCGGGACGCCTTGAACCACCCCTACATCGCCGGTCACGGTTACGCCTGCGTGCGTGTCGACATGCGCGGCAGCGGCGACTCCGACGGTGTCCTGCAGGACGAGTACCTTCCTGCCGAGCACGACGACGCCTGCGAGGTGATCGCGTGGCTGGCCCGGCAGCCGTGGTGCGACGGGAACGTGGGGATGATGGGCATCTCGTGGGGCGGTTTCAACAGCCTGCAGGTCGCCTCGCAGCGCCCGCCCGCCCTCAAGGCGATCATCAGCGCCTCGGCCACCGAGGACCTCTACGTCGACAACATGCACTACATGGGCGGGTGCCTGCTCTCCGACAATCTGTCCGAGGCCACCGTGATGTTCGCCTTCAACAGCTTGCCACCGGATCCGGCGATCGTCGGAGACAGCTGGCGGGAGATGTGGTTGGAACGGCTCCGGGGCAGTGGGTTGTGGATCGAGAATTGGCTCGAGCATCAGCATCGGGACGACTACTGGAAACGTGCCTCCGTCAACGAGGACTACAGTGCTGTGCGCTGCCCGGTTCTGGCGGTCGGGGGATGGGCGGACGGATACACCAACGCGATCTTCCGGCTGATGGAGCACCTCGACGTCCCGCGCAAGGGCCTGATCGGGCCGTGGGGCCACAAATACCCGCACCTCGGTGTGCCCGGTCCGGCGATCGACTTCCTCGCCGAGGTCGTCCGCTGGTGGGATTACTGGCTCAAGGGAATCGACAACGGTGTGATGGACGAACCGATGGTGCGGGCATGGATGCAGAACAGCGTCGAACCAAACCCTTCCTACGCGCAGCGGCCGGGCCGGTGGGTCGCCGAACCGTCCTGGCCGTCGCCCCACGTCGAGCAGCGCCGGTACACCTTCGGCCGGCACATCCTCACCGAAACCGGTGCGGCCGCCCAGGAAGGCGACGAACCCCGCCCGCTCTTCCTCCAATCGCCGATGAGCGTGGGCATGTTCGCCGGCAAGTGGGCGTCCTACGCGGCCACCCCCGATCTGCCGTCGGATCAGCGTGAAGAGGACGGCGGCGCACTGGTTTTCGAAACCGAATCGCTCGACGAGCCGCTGGAGATTCTTGGGCTACCGGAAGTCGAACTGGAGGTGTCGTCCGATACCCCCGTCGCCATGCTCGCCGCTCGCCTGTCAGATGTGGCCCCGAACGGGGAGGCCACCCGCGTCACCTACGGTGTGCTCAACCTCACGCACCGGGACGGCAGCGAACATCCCACCCCCCTCACGCCGGGGCGGAAGTACCGGATTCGGTTGCCGCTCAACGGCGCAGCCCAGGTGGTCCCGGCCGGGCATCGCGTGCGGCTGTCGCTGTCCACCTCGTATTTTCCGTTGGCGTGGCCCCCCGCCCGAACCGGTGACCTTGACGGTATCCACCGGCGGAACCCTCATCCTGCCTGTCCGCCCGCCCCGCGACGAGGACGACGCCCGGTTGCGCGACCTCGGGGAACCCAGGGCCGCCGAGAAGTTGGCGGTGACCCGGCTTCGCCATGGGGAGCACCACTGGCGCACCGTTCGCGACCTCGAGAGCGGCACCTCCACGCTCGAGATCGTCGACGACCAGGGCTCGTTCCGCATCGACGAGATCGGGACCGTCGTCAGCAGAGCGACGCGGGAGTGGTTCAGTTTCCGCGGCAACGACGTGAATTCGGCGCGCGGCGAAACGCAGACCGTGCGCCGATACGAGCGGGACGACTGGCGGACCGAGGTCCGCACCCGCACGGTCTTGACGTCGACGGCCACGGACTTCGTGATCACCGCGGACCTGGACGCGTTCGAACTCGATGCCGCACACGGGGACCGACGGGTCTATTCGCAGAACTGGCACCGACGGATACCGCGTCAGCTGGTGTGACGGCGGGGCCGGTCTCGCAGACCGGATGCCGGGCACACGAGAACTGTCGCACGTGGATTGGAGAAGACTGTGCACGCCGAACGCTTCCACCCCCTGATCTCCGCAGAGCCGAAATTCGTGATCGGGGAGGTGCAATCGCGCACCCAGGTGCTGGCCACCCTGCCCGAACGCTCCCGAGCGGCCGCGGTGGCCCTGGAATCGGGTTCGCGCGCCGCCGGCGCGGGCACGGTGGACGTGCACCGTGCCATCGACCAGGAACTGACGCGCCGCCGACTGGCGGTGATCGACGACGCCGCCGACCGGGTGCGGGCCGAGAGCGGCCGAGCGTCGGGCCTTGCCGTCGAGGGACTCGATGCGGTGACGGCGGCGCTGCGCGCCGGACAGGTCGGGACGCTCGTCATCGGCGATCTCGAGAACCGCACCGTGCTGGTCGGGGACACCCCGACCTGGGTGGCCACCAACGCCGACCAGCTGTCCGAAATAGGCTCGACCGTGGAAGTCACGCGGCGCGCAGATGTGACGCCCGCGGACGGTGGCGCGGCCCTGCTCCGATACACGTGAGGGTGTTCCGCCGCCTTCGCACGTGGACGTCGGACGCCGATCGCGGCACGGTCCTGATTCAGGCGGTCAAAGCGGCCACGGCCGCCGTCCTGGCATGGGTGCTGGCAGCCATGGTGTTCGCGCTGCCTCAGCCGTTCCTGGCGCCGTACGCGGCGGTGTTCATGATCGAGGCGACGGTGTCCCGCTCGCTGCGGGTGGCGGCCGAACAGCTCGCCGCCGTGTCCCTCGGGGTGGTGCTGGCCGCGGCCGTGGGAGCACTCGTCGACTCGATCACCGTCGGGGTCGGGATCGCGGTTCTGATGGGCCTCCTCCTCGGACGCTGGCGCCGACTGGGTTCGAGCGGCATCTGGGTGGCCGTGACGGCACTGCTCATGGTGACGTACGGCGCCGCCGAGGACCCGGATGTGCTCGGCCTCCGCATCGTGGAGATCGCCCTCGGCGCGGCTACCGGGGTCGCGGTGAACGCCCTGTTCCTGCCGCCGCTGTATGTGAAGCGGTCACAGCGCGCGGTGACCGGGGTGGGGGTGACCGCCGCGAATCTGCTGGCCGAGGTGCCGGAGGAGCTGCGGGCGGGGCCCGCGGCCGGGCAGCTTCGTGGAACGAGCGGTCGGCGCAGGTCCGCTCGCAACTCGACGAGGCGCTCCGAGGCGGTGGCCTGGACCGAGGAGAGTGCCCGCGGAAACCTCCGGTCGGCCGCCTCCCGGCGCTCGCCGCCAAGGAATGGTGGGGCAGCGCCGTGGTCGCCTTGTCCGAGGCGTGGCCCCAATGTGCCGAGATTCTGCGCGCGGCAGAACTGACCATCGACCCTCATCCGCCGTTCGACCCCCTGTCGCCGCCGATCGGTACGGCGGCGGCCGAGTTCGTGCAGGCCCTCGCCGAGGTGATCCGGACGTCATTCGGTGTCGACGCCGAACATCGCGACCGGGCCGCCGCCGTGCGCACCGCTCGGCAACGCTTGCGCCGTTTCGAGGAAGTCGTCGCCCGGCACGACAGTCAGACCACGGGTTCCTCGATGAGCGCCGGAAGCCTCCTGCGGCCGTGTGCACCGGCGTTGAACTCGCTCGCCGGCGGGGACGACCAGCGGGTTCGCTGACCGGTGTGGGCGGCGTCCCGGCTGCGGGTATCGGTGGGCAGGAGGACATCCGCGGTCGAGTAAAGTCATCTCGACGGTAGAGACAGCTGCTGCGTTCGTTCAGTGGGTGTCCGTTCGGTTACACCCGGAATTTGAGGTGTATCCGAGAATGGTCGAGACTGCTGGTGAGTTCCCCGGGTCGATGCCTCCTACCCTCGACGGTGCCACGGTAGCGGCCCAATTAGGTTCCCTGGCAGTCGCACTCGACGAGTTCAACAGGAACTGCGGATCCGAGGTGGAGATGGACGTTCTCCTCCGGCGGGTCTGCGAGCAGGTGGTCGACGCGATCCCCGACGCCGACCTGGCGGGGATCTCCCTCGTGCGGGACGGCGAGGTGGTGACCGTCGCTTCGACCGACGACGCGGTGCGCGCCGTCGACCCCCGGCACCTGTTACAGCACCGACCGTCCGCTCCGGCGGACGGTGCCCCCACCGCGGCGGCGAGGAAGGTTCTGCGGTTGCGGCTCGTCGACGCGGCCGTGCAGGCACCCACCCTGGCCGAGGAGCTCGCGCAGGCCGGGATGCGCAGTGTCCTGTCGGCAGCCCTCACGGTCGACGAGAGCGTCGCCGGCACCCTCGACCTCTACGGGCGCGAAGACCACGGTTTCAGCGACTTCGACGCCGTCGTCCTGCTCGTGTACACCACGGCGATCGAGGGGCTCCTCAGGAGCGCGAACAGCGTGGCACGGGCCCGGAACGAGGTATCGGGCCTGACCAAGGCGATGGAAACCCGCGCCGTCATCGAGCAGGCCAAAGGCATCGTGATGGCCCTGCAAGGGGTGTCCGCCGACCAGGCCTTCGAGATCCTCGTCGTGCAGTCCCAGCAGGAGCATCTCAAGCTGGCCGAGGTGGCGCGTCGCATCGTCGAATCGGTGACCACTCCCGCCGAGTGAGATCACCGGGGCACCCACCGCAACTGCGCCGCGTCGTAGTCGATCAAGCCGAGGGCCTCGAACGCCTCGAGCCATCCCCGCATCGGCCACCATCCCCACCTGCGGTGGAACAGGTGAGCGTTGGCGAGGATGTCGCCCAGGTGCTCGACGGGCGGATCGGACACCGGATGGTGCTGGTGGAACGCGTCTGCGCCGCCGACCCACCGCAGACCGATCCCGGCCTCGGCCGCGGAACACGCGAAGTCGGTGTCCTCACCTCCGTATCCGCGGTATTCGGTGCAGAATCCGCCGATGCGGTGCCAGGTCTCGCGGCTCACGCCGAACGACAGAGACCAGAAGAGGGTGAAGTCGGTCCCGGTCAGGACGGTCCCGTCCTCGGGTGCAGGACGGGCGGGGTGCGGATTCCGCAGCTCGGCGAGGCGGTCCAGGTCGTAGCCACCCGGCCCGGGCGGCGGGAGGTAGGTGACCGGCCCGCACAGCAGGGTGGAGTGGTTACGCGGATGGTCGGCGGCCACCCGATACCGCCGCAGCAGCGCCGGGCCGGCGAGACAGTCGACGTCGAGGAAGACGATCAGGTCGGCGCCGGCCGCCAGGGCAGCATCGGCACCGAGATTGCGGGCAGCCGCCAGGGGGAGGGGTCCGTCGTCGTGTTCGCACCACACACTGCGGGCGCCGCCGACCTCGGACACCACCTCGGTGGTTTCGTGGTCGCCGATCGCGACCACGACGTGATCGCCCACCCGCTCCGTCATCTGCCCGACGGAACGCAGATGCTGCCGGAGGTGGTGTTCGCGCCGGGCGGCGATCGTCACGACCGCCGTCTTCATCGCAGTCCCCCCGCTCGCTTGGCCACACTGTCGATGACCGCCGCTGCGCGGGCCGCCGCACCGGACGTCTGCCAGCGGACCCATCGCTCGCCGCCCAGTGCGAGCGCACGGTCGACGAGCTGCGGCCACTGCGACATCTCCGGCCATCGGGGTATCGACACGGCGAGTCCCGCATTCCCGAGCGCGCGTGCCGTCTCCACCTGCTCGTCGAACGGACGTGGCTGACCGATGATGATCGCCGGACGACGCGCCACTGCGATGTCGGCCACCGCGTTCTGCCCGGCATGCGAGACGACCACGTCGCAGCCGCACAGGTGCGGCCACGGGTCCTCGGCCCACGGCGCCCCCGGAATGCCGAGCGCCTGCCACCGGTGGTTGCGGTGCTCGTGTGCGCAGCGCCGGATGTCGTCCATCGTCAAGGACGTTCCGCCCGCCCCGCTGAGTACGAGGATGCGGGTCTGCCCGGACCGGTTGGGAGCGGTGACGGCGCGTCCCTCGAACCGGCTGATCCCGCCCACGAAGGTCGTCTTGTGGGCGAACTCGCGCAACCACCGGGGGTCGTACAGGTTTTGCGGCCATGCGGCGATGATGTGGTCGGCCAGTTGGTAACCGAGATGGTGCGGTGCGTCGGTGCGCTCGCCGGGCATGGCGATCAGCACGACCGGGACACCGAGCAACCGTACGAGCGCTGCCACCTCCACCGATACGTCCACCACCACCAGATCGGGGCGGGTCGCGTCGATCCAGGACACGATCCTCGCCATCCGTGTCCGCAGCCCGGTGTCGTGTGTGGGCGCCCAGTGCAGCGCGCCGTCGGCGGTGGGGTTGACGGGGTCACTGCCGCGGTCGTCACGGGCCAGCGCGATGCTGTCGGCGAAGCGTCCCGCGGGTGGTGGCGGCGCCGACGACAGCGTGGTGACCGGCGACTGCAACTGCGCGGAGATACTCGATGCGCGCATCCGGTGACCATGACCGTGGTGGTGAATGTAGTAACCGATCACGGTGCGGCCTTCCCCTGCGCCCGGGGTGGGGTGTGGCCCCGCGCCAGTCGCCGGTACAGGCCGACGTACGTGTCGACCATCCTGCGCTCGGAGCAACATTCCCTGGCGTGGGCGCGCGCCGCCGCACGCGAGCGCCCGACGACGTCCGGGATCGCCCGGGCCAGGGCAGGGACGTCCCCCGCGGCGACGAGACTGCCGCAGTCGGGGGTGAGCACTTCGGGGATCCCACCGCGGGCGAACGCCGCCACAGGCGTTCCGCACGCCAACGATTCCGCGACCACCAGCCCGTACGGTTCGTCCCACAGGGGAGCCACCAGTGTCGCGGCGGCTCCGCCGATCGCCGCCGCGAGCTCGGGCTGCGCCAGATGCCCGAGATAGGTGACCTCCGATCCCAGCCGAGGCCGGATCATCCGGTCGAAGTACTCGGCATCACTGATCGGACCCGCGAGTACGATCGGGAAACCGGCGCGCCGAGCGGCGTCCACCGCGACATGGGCGCCCTTCTCCGGCACCAGCCGGCCGAACCAGATGAGGTGCTGCCCACCGCGACCTTCGGGCCAGCTGTCCAGATCGACTCCGTTCGGCACCACCTCGATGTCGTCGACGGCGTGCTGCCACGCCGCCGCGGTGTGTCTGCTCACGGCGGCGAAATGTGCCCCGGCGCCCGAACGCACTGCGAGCGCCGATTCCAGCCACGGAGTGGGTGGGGTGTGCAGCGTCGACAACACGGGTGCCGGAACGGCGGATGCCATGGCGACCGGCAGATAGTGCAGGCTGTGGTTGTGGACCACGTCGAACGACTCGGCGAGTGGGCCGGACAGGTCGAGCATCAGCTGCAGGTAGGCGTGATGCTCCTGCATGAACCGCATCGACGGCATCGAAACATCCTGCCGCGCAGCATGACTGACATCCAAGGTCTGCACCTGTAGGTGAGCGCAGCCCAGCGTGCGGTCCGAACCCGGACCGGCGAACAAGGTGACGTGATGACCGTCGCCGCTCAGGGTACGGGCGAGATACCAGACGTGCGATTCCAGACCACCGGGGAACGGCTGGCGGATAGGGTAGCGACTCGATGCGATAAGGGCGATCCGTAGCGGGTCGGCCGTCACGGCAACACCCGCCAGGAAAGCGCCCGCTCGTAGAGGTCGTGATGAGCGCGTGCCAGGTTTCGCCGCTCCTGTTCGCGTTCACCCCACGTGGCCCGCAGGCTCGACTGCTCGTAGAGGCCCTCGATGCAACGTTCGAGCGACGAGCCGTCGTAGGAGTACTCATCGAAATCGTAGCTACCGCAACGTTTTTGCTGGGCATAGAACCCGCAGGACGGTGCGGCCACCGCGGTGCCCAGGTCGTAGCAGGCCTCGAGCCAGCCGGAGTGGGTACCGAACCGGTACGGCAGCACGGACACCGACAGGGACGACAGATAGTCCCACAACTCTTCGTCGGAGAAGTAGGGGTGTACTCGCAGGTCGACGCAGTCCCGCTCGGCGTAGCTCAGCAGCCGGGCTCCGGCGTCGGGGGCGTACCAATGGTTGGCCGGATCGAAAATTTCGTCGTGGACGTCGATCTGCAGGCGCGCCCCGTCCAGCGCCGACACGGTTCGGGTGAGGGTGTCGAGCACCGGGAACGGATCCATGTTCGCTCGAAGACTCTTCACGTGGACACCGACGACGAAGGTTCCCGAAGCAGGCCGAGCGCGTTCGATGAGGGTCCGCTCCACGACGTGCGGATGCGGAAGGACGGTCGCGGTCCGGGCCCAATTCGACTCGATCACCGCGGCCGCACCCGGAGTGAGGGTGACCAGTTCGGTGGCGACGGGCACCAGCACATCCAGAGCTTCGAGGTGCGGTTCGGGGTCGGGATGATGTGGGTTACGCAGATCGTGGACCGTGTACACCAACGGTTTCCGCCGCGACGACAGCTCGTGCACGATGTCCTTCATCAATGCCGGTTCGATGGCGTCGAAACCGAAATGAATGTGGAAGACATCGAAACTTCGGTGATTTCTGCTGATCCATTCCGGGTCGAGCATCAACGGCGGCCACCACCCGCCGGGTACCTTCCGTCCGTCTGCCGGCACCGGATCCGGGAGTCGAACAACGGTGTCATTGCCCTCCGGATCGGTCAGATGGCGAACGTACACATGAGACGCCGGTACGGAGGCGACCCGAATCACTCATTACTCCTTCGTCCGTGGGCGAGCGGTGCATCATGGTTCGGCGCCCTGTCGGCGCGCCGGATCACGGTGGCGTCAGCGCGCCCAGGAACGACTCGGCCCATCGATGCACATCGTGCTCGACCACCTGCTCGTGCAACTTCGTCATGCGACGCCGCCCCTGCTCGGGGTCCTGTTCGAGGGCTTCGAGGATCGTGTTCTTCACACCGTCCAGATCGTGGGGGTTGACCAGATAGGCGCCGCGCAGTTCGGCGGCGGCTCCGGCGAACTCGCTGAGCACCAGCGCACCACCCAGATCGGTGCGGCATGCCACGTACTCCTTCGCCACCAGATTCATCCCGTCCCGCATCGGCGTCACCAGCATGACGTCCGCGGCGAGGTAGAGCGCAATCAACTCCCGGCGGTCCACCGGCTGGTAGAGGTAATGCACAACAGGCTTACCGATTTGACCGTGATCGCCGTTGATGTGGCTGACCTGCTCCTCGATGGAGCTGCGCATCTTCATGTAGTGCTCGACGCGTTCGCGGCTCGGGGTCGCCAGTTGCACCATCACGGTGTCGGATGGATCGAGACGACCCTCGTCCAGGAGTTCACCGAGCGCTGCGAGGCGCAGGTCGATGCCCTTGGTGTAGTCGAGGCGGTCGACCCCGAGCAGCACCTTCCGCGGGTTTCCCAGTTCGCGCCGGATCTCCGCTGCCCGCGCGACGACGGCAGGATCCGTCGCTTCGTCGATGAGTTGCCGGGCGTCGACGGAGATGGGGAAGGCCCCACCCGGACGACCCGATCGTCCAGCCGCACTTCACCGAGCCCGCTGCGAAGTCCGCCGCCCGCCGCGGTGGTATCGAGCCCGAGCAGACGCTCGGCGAGGAAGAGGAAGTTGTTGGCGCCGCCGGGGAGGTGGAATCCGATGAGATCGGCCCCGAGCAGTCCTTGCACGATCTCCTTGCGCCAGGGCAACTGCATGAACAATTCGACGGGCGGGAACGGGATGTGTAGGAAGAAGCCGATGGTCAGATCGGGACGCATTTCGCGCAGCAGCCGCGGAACGAGCTGCAACTGGTAGTCCTGCACCCACACGGTCGCACCCTCGGCCGCCGTGCGCGCGGTCTCTTCGGCGAAATGACGGTTGACGTCCACATAGGTCTGCCACCAGCCACGATCGAACACCGGCGCGACCAGCACGTCATGATAGAGCGGCCAGAGGGTGGCGTTGGAGAAACCCTCGTAGTAGAACGTCACCTCGTGCGAACTGAGCTCGACCGGATACAGATGAAGTTTCCCCGACACTATCGGTTCGACTTTGGTGTCGGGGACGCCCGGCCAGCCCACCCACGAGCCGCTCTCCCGATCGAGAATCGGTTCGAGGGCTGTGACGAGTCCCCCCGGGCTCCGCTTCCACCGGGTGGTCCCGTCGTCGAGTGTCTCGAGATCTACCGGGAGCCGGTTCGCCACGACGACGAAGTCGGATGTGCCCTGAGGCGTTTCATCGTTCACGCCGAAATCCCGTGGGTAGGGAGCCCCTCTGCGACAAGCCTGCATGCGTCGTCGAGGGAGGTGGAATACGGCACCACCGTCTCCAGCTTCATGGCGGTCAGAGGCCGGCGGACCGCGGTGTTCCCGGTGACCGCCCAGGGCAGGCCCAGCCTGCGGGCGCGGCCGGAGATGATCTCCAGCACCGAAAGGGCTGATGCGCAAAAGAACTGAACGTGGGTCAAGTCCAGAACGAACGGCAGACGTTCGTTGATCGCCTCGTCCAGGTGAATACCGAAGAGAGGAACGGTGGTGACGTCGATGTCACCGGAGATGCGGACGACCAGAACGCCGCCGGCACCGGGGGTGCACTCGACGGTGAGCTTGCCGTGCTCGGGCTCGGCGGCCCAACTGAAAAGCATGGTGTTTTCTGCAGAATCGTGGTGTCCCGAATGTGCACTGAGAACAGATTTCATGTCGGACTCCTCACGGTCGTAGCGACGAGGGAGACAGGCACGGGAACGGTATGCGAACCCAGCCCGTCCTTTGCGGCTGGGGGCTCAACCGTGCAGGACACTGACGTTACCCCATCCTGTCAATTTCGGCCTCACCTCCTTCCCAAGTGCATGCTGCCCGCGACGGCGGCGGGGTGCATAGGTTCCGGGAACCCGGGTAAACGGGAGCTATGGAGCTCATTGCACTGGTGATACTGGTGGCTGTCGTACTGTTCGTCGTCGCACGTCAGCGTGCGAAGAAGCGGAACCAGGGCTGATTTCCCGCGATGCCGGCGACCACGTCGCCATGGCGCAGACGACGATGACCGAGCGCGCATCCGACCTATGCGAGAGATTGCAGGCGACGGCGCGGGACACATTCGGCTGGGACACCCTGCGCCCCGCACAGCTCGAGGCAATGCAGGCGTTGATGACCGGCCGCGACGCGCTCGTCGTCATGGCCACCGGGGCGGGTAAATCGGCGATCTACCAGGTCCCCGCCGTCCTGCTGACGGGAACGACCCTGGTCATCTCCCCACTGATCGCGTTGCAGGAGGATCAGATTGCCGGCATCGACTCGGCGGGCGCACCCCGGGCGGTGGCGATCAACTCCACACGGTCCGCACGCGACCTCGAGGCCACCTGGCGTGCTGTCGAGAAGCACGAGGCCGAGTACGTGTTCGTCGCCCCTGAACAACTGGCGAACAGCGACGTGATCTCGCGATTCGAGGCAGCGAAAGTCTTCCTCATCGTGGTGGACGAGGCGCATTGCGTCGCCGCCTGGGGCCACGATTTCCGTCCCGACTACCTACGCATCGCCGATACCGTGCGAAGGCTCGGTCACCCACCCGTCCTCGCGCTGACCGCCACGGCGCCGCCCCCGGTCCGGCAGGAAATCATCGACCGGTTGGCGCTCGATGATCCCGCGGTGGTCGCGACGGGCTTCGACCGCCCCAACATCACCCTCGAGGTGGACCGCTACGTCAGCAGAGCGGACAAGGAACGCGCCGTACTCGACCGAGTACCGGACCTTCCGCAACCGGGATTGCTGTACACGGCGACCCGCAAGGACGCCGAATTCTACGCCGAAGAGCTGTCCACCCGCGGGCTGCGGACCGCCGCATACCACGCCGGAATGAAGAGATCCGAGCGGGAGGCCGTACACGAACAATTCCTCGACGGCCGCTTCGACGTCGTGGCCGCGACCTCCGCCTTCGGAATGGGTATCGACAAACCCGACGTACGCTTCGTCGTCCACGCCTCCGTTCCCGACTCCCTCGACAACTACTATCAGCAGCTCGGACGGGCGGGCCGCGACGGGGAGAGCGCGTTGGCGCTGCTGTTCTACCGGCCCGAGGAGCTGTCACTCGGCAGGTTCTTTGCGACTCACCGATCGGACGAGGATTTTCTCGCCCGGGTGTTCGAACTGCTCCGCAGCGGTGGCCGCATGAAGATCAAGGACCTCCGCGCGCCACTCGACGCCGGGAGCCGCAAGGTGACGGCAGCGATCAACCTGCTCGAACAAGTCGACGCCGTCGCCGCAGAAGGAAGAGGCTTCACGGCCCGCGACCTCAGCACCGACGAGGCCCTGAGGCGGGCAACCGACCGTGCCGCCGCGGACGAACGCCTGGCACGGTCGCGTGTCGAGATGCTGCGCGAGTACGCCGACACCCGCAACTGCCGCCGCAGCTTCCTGCTCGGATACTTCGGCGAGGCCTTCGACCCGCCCTGTGGCAACTGCGACCGATGCTGCACAACCGAGTCCACCGAACACCCGGAGCCCACCGGCGAGGCCGCCGCCACCGACCAGGACGCACCCTGGCCAGTCGACACCGCGGTCGAACATACCGAATGGGGCCCGGGAACCGTAATGAGCACCGCACCCGACCGGATTACCGTCCTGTTCGACGACCACGGCTACCGGACCCTCTCCGTCGCCGCCGTCGAAGAGTCCGGTGTGCTGCGGTCACGGTGAGCGGCGCACCGGACTCCTCTCCTCGGCCGGCTGTTTGCGGTGCGCGGCCCCTCGGGTACCACTGCGGGGTGACCTCGAAGACGACCGTCGTGATCGTGACGCACAACCGGGCGACGAGCCTCGCGCGCACCCTCCTCGAGCTGTCGAAACTTCGGCCCGTACCCCCGATCGTCGTCGTCGACAACGCGTCCACCGACGACACTGCGAACGTCGTCGACGCGGCGCGCAGCGTCATTCCGGCCCTGACTACGATCACACGCTCCAGCAATGAGGGCGCCGCCGCTCGCAACTACGGTGTGTCGGCCGCGTCGACGCCCTACATCGCGTTCTGCGACGACGATTCCTGGTGGGACCGTGACGCACTGCCCTCGCGGAGAAGGTGCTGGACGAGCATCCCGCCGTCGCGCTGCTCGCCGCCCGCACCCTCGTCGGCCCCGAGGCCCGCAACGATCCGCTCAACGACCTCTTGGCCCGCAGTCCGCTCGGAACACGGCCCGGTGCCCCCGGCCCCTCGGTGCTAGGTTTCCTCGCCTGCGCGTCGGTGGTGCGACGATCGGCATTCGAGAATGTGGGGGGCTTCTCGTACGTGCTCGAGTTCGTGGGGAGGAGGCGCTACTCGCACTCGATCTCGCCGCGCAGGGGTGGGAACTGTGTTACGTCGAGGACGTCGTCGCCTACCACCATCCCTCCCCGGTTCGCGCAAACGCGAGCCGCCGACGCAACCGCGAGATCCGCAACGACACCCTGACCGTCGTGATGCGGCGACCGGTGCCGACCGTCGCGAGTGCCCTCATCTCCCTCATGTTCGCGGCGGTCCGGACACCGTCCGCGGCGCCGGCGTTGTTCGACACGATCCGCAAGCTCCCCGCCGCGGTTGCGCACCGGCGGGTTGTGCCCACTCACCTCGAACGCCGTCTCGAAGAACTCGAGAGGGGCCGGCCGTGAGCGGGGCCGAACCGCAGAAGCCGTCGCCGGTCACGGTGGTGGTCTTGACCTACAACCGATGCGCCGAACTGCGCAAAACCCTCGCCCACATGACCACCCTGCCCGACCGTGCACTGATCATCGTGGCGGACAATGGCTCCGGTGACGGCACCACCGACTTGGTGCGGCGCGAATTCCCGCAGGTCCGGCTCCTTGCCCTGGACGACAACCTCGGCGCCGTCGCCCGGAACCGGGCCGTCGAGCTGGTGACGAGCCCATATGTGGCGTTCTGCGACGACGACACCCGCTGGCAACCAGGTGCCCTGACCGTCGGCGCCGCGGTCCTCGGCGCGCATCCGACGATCGGATCCGTGACCGGGAAGTGCTTGGTGGCACCCGACCTTGTCGAGGACCCGATCACTCCCGAGTTCCGGGACTCACCGGTACCCGGGCCATCGTGGCTGCCGGGTCCGGCTGTCCTCGGCGTGATGGCCGGCCTCACGATGTTCCGGGTGGAGGCATTCCGTCAGGTCGGCGGCTTCTGCGAGAAGATGTGGCTGGGCGGCGAGGAAGAACTCCTTGCCCTCGATCTCGCCGCCGCCGGCTGGTGGATGGTGTGGAACGAGGACATGGTGATCCATCACGAGCCCTCGGTGAGCCGGGACGCCACCCGCCGCCGGCAACTCGGTATCCGCAACACTCTGTGGACCCTCTGGTTGCGGCGTCCGGTGCGAAGCGCGGCGCGCCGCTCTCTGGTGATTCTGCGTAGCGCCCCGAAAGACCGCGCTACCGCGGCTGCCGTGCTCGAGGCCCTCAGGTCGACCCCGTGGGTTCTACGTCACCGGCGCGTCGTGCCCGACACCGTGGAAGCCGGACTGGTGCTCCTCGAGGAACCGCAGTCCCGGTCGAAGGCACGCCGATACATCGGCTGACCCGAGCTTTGTCCGCGATTCGTCAGTCGGAGTCGCCATCATCAGCGGCGACGGCCTCGACCACCTCGTGCGCCACGGTGACCAGCTTGACGTTCCTGCGCTGCGAGTTGGTCACCAGCATCCGGAACGCCTCGTCGGCCGAGATCCGCTCCGCCGCCATGAGAATTCCCTTCGCCTGCTCGATGACACCGCGCGTGACCATGGCCTTTTTCAACCCGGCCACCTCGTCGTGGGCTGCCGCCGCCTCACGCGTCATCCTGGTCACCACCTCGGCGAAACTGGTGAAGATCCTCAGCAACGCCACATCGAGATCGCCGAATCCATGGCTGCCGAGACTGTACAAATTCAGGGAACTGGCGTGCGCCTCACCCACCCGCAACGGCGCCGACAGGTAACTGGCAGCACCGATGTCGTGCACGTCGGCCGCGAACGCCGGCCACCGTTCGACAACTTCGTCGACTCGGACCTTGACGATCTGCCCCGTGGTGGCCGCCTCCAGGCAGGGGCCCTCACCGTTGCGGTACTGGTTCAAGTCGATGTCCACTACGCGCCGATCGGTGCACGCCGCGGTCTCGGCACGCCCATCCTCGTCCATCAGGGTCACACCGGCCATGTCCGCTTCGACAATCGTCGACACCACACAGTCACACAATTCCTGCAGGAAACCCTGCAGCTGCGCGGGGGTGGTCAGACGGCGCTGCAGGTTGTCCAGCGCGCTCGCAACTGCGTCGACACGCGCGGTGGTGTCGACGTCGGCACGACGGTGCCGCGCCAGAGTGTCGTCGGCACGGCGGTGCCGACCCGGAGTGACGTCGGCACCGAGTTCCTCGGGCAATGGCACTACTCTCCCTATTTCAGGCGAGCGAGTACCCATGCACCCGCCGCCACTTCAGCGGTATGGCAGGTGTCTCTACCGAACAAACATCGGAATACTACCGCCTCGCCCCGCCTCCTCCGTGTCGAGACCGCAGTCGCAGCATCCGGAATGTCGTCACCGCTGGTGACGGGGGTGGGAACACCTCCTTGGCCTTTATCTTCGCCCCCTGTACGACGAGGTGCCATGCGTTGGCATCGCCCGCGAGTACCGCCCCCGCCGTCGACTTCATCTGCTCATAAGTGGCGTGCGGGGGAATCGGTGTGCGCCACCCATCGCGCGTAACTTCCAGGTGACCCGATTGAGGTCGTTGTTGTGGAAGATGCACACGATCAGGCGGGGTCGGTCCACTCCCGGTGATAGCGGGCGATGGTCAGGAGTTCGGCGAGTCCTTCATCTGCATCGCCCCGTCACCGACGAGCGCGACAACCGGACGGCCGGGGTGCGCGAACTTGGCGCCGAGAGCGTAGGGACACCCGCACCCATGGTGGCCAGCGTGCCGGACAACGATCCGCGCATGTCTTCCCGCAACCGCACGCACCGCGCGTGTTCGACCCGACCATCAGCAGCGTCCCGCATCAGCTCGTAGCTGGGCCAGGTGCCGAGCAAGCCGATCGCGCCGGTGACGAACGGCGGATCATCGGGAGCAGTCCGGCCGCCCCAGCAGCATGACACCGTGGCGCGAACGGGTTTGGCCCGCGCAGTCCGGGGCATAGCTACAACAGTGGGTCCGTCGAGGACACACGCTTCGCAGCGCTGTCGAGGAGGAATCATGGGTACCGAACCAGGCGAGCAGCTCCAAGAGGAGCCGCAAGCCGAACGGGGTCCCGTCGGCTCACGCGACTCGGGTCCGGACGAAGCCGGGGCGGGTCCGTCGGACCGGGAGGCGGGAACCTTGGATCAGGAGGAAGTGGCCACGACGGGTGAAGGCCCTGATCCCGGTCGGGAACACGTCGCCGGGCCCGCCGGCGGCTCCACTCCACCGGGAGACGCCCAGCCCGCAACACCGCCCTACGACGGCCGCACCACCAGCACGGCCGAGGGCCGTCCGGAGCACGACGAGCACGTCGACGCGAACCGGCTCCAGGACAAGGATCCCGACGACACAGCCCGCGGAGCGGTAGCGTCGCCGTCGGAGGAGAAGCCGGCGGCCGACACCGAGCAGGCGGAGTCGAGCGACGAGGGCGTCGGACCTGCACACGAAACAGGTGTCGGTAAGGGCGAAGACAAGAAGTAGACTGGCCGCCGCCTCTACGGACGGCGGAGCTTCTTCTTGTGGGAGCTGTCACAAAAGGGCGCAATGCCGGTTCTTCCACACCGGCACAGCGCCACCGTGGCCCGGTTCGACGGTAACGGGTTACCGTCGGTATCGAACAATTGCGCCGAACCGCGGACGAGAAGTGGCCCATCCGGGCACACCGTGATGGTCACGTCGGATCCGTCGGTTCCCGTTGTGAAATTGGAGTCCATATGACCACCTTGCACTCTCGGTCGTTGTCGGAGACAGTGGCCCCTTCCGGATCCGCGATGCCGTTTCCTGCATCACGCGGACCCGTGAGCGAGCTCTTGTTCTCCATTCTGCGCGGAGACGTCGAGGACGGCGAATCGTTGGTGACGGCGGCGCGTTCCTCACAGAAACTTCCGCGGACACGACGGTCGACGGGCGTCCCGCCATCCTCTACGACGAGGACGCCCAGATCTGTCTCACCGCCCTCTACGAACTGCATCTGCAGGGCATTGCGGGCGTCGGAGACGACTGGGAGTGGAACACCGATCTGCTCGCGGCGCGGAAGCTCTGGAGGTTCCGTTCGAGGCGGCCATCCGGATCGTCGCGAACCCGCCGACCGATTCGACAGATGTGGTGGCGGAACTGTGGAAAATGACCGCACCCACCGCCGGACCCGGCCTGTCCGCCTTCATGGCACGCGACGCCGACCTCCAGCACTTCCGCGAACTGCTCGTCCACCGCTCACTGAACCAGCTCCGCGAAGCGGACGTGCACACGCTCGGCATCCCGCGACTCGCCGGCGCACCGAAGGCGGCGTTGGTCGAAGTGCAATCGGACGAATACGGCGGTGGTCGCCCCGAGCGCATGCACTCCGCGCTGTTCGCCACCACCATGCGGGAACTCGGGCTCTCCGACCGCTACGCCCACTACATCGACGCCGTTCCCGCGATCACCCTGGCGTCCCTGAACGCGCTCTCACTATTCGGCCTTCACCGCCGCCTACTGGGTGCACTGGTCGGGCACCTCTGCGCGGTCGAAACCACCTCGGCATTGCCGAGTAAGAAATACAGCGCCGGACTGACCCGGCTCGGCTTCGGCAAGGCCGCCACGCTGTTCTTCGACGAGCACGTCGAAGCCGACTCCGTGCACGAGCAGATAGTCTGCCGCGACCTCGCGGGCGGTCTGGTGTCCGCGAGCCCGTCAACCGGCGACGATATCCTGCTCGGCGCCGCGGCGTGCCTCGCATTCGACGACCTTGTCGGTGACCACGTCACCCGATGCTGGGAAGAGGGCATCAGCTCACTGCGGCAGGCGATCGAGTAGACGCCGAACCACGCCTCAGGTTCCGGATGCCGCGACCGCGCTCTCGAGGTCACTGAGCGACGTCTCGAGATGCGTGATGATGCGCTGCAGGTGGGGGACCGCGTGACGGTCGCCGACGACGCCGACATCGAGTTGACCCGCCCGACTGGTGACCGTGATGCTCAGCGCCTGACCGCCGAGGATCGTCGGCACCGGATACACGGCGTCCAGGCGGGCGCCGTTCCAGTACCGCGGCCTCGACGGGCCCGGCATGTACGAAATCATGACGTTGAACGGCGGGGGAGTGTCGTCGACGAACCTTCGCACCGGTTCGAGCAGAATCGGACTGATCGCGAGCGCGCTCATCAGCTGGAACTGGTTGTGGCTGAGCGCACCGAACACCCTGTGCGTGTGTTCCATGGCGTCCGTGATGCGCGCCAGACGCGCTGCCGGATTGCGTTCATCGGTGGCCAAGCCCACGACCATCGCACCCACACCGTGATCCCGCCCGCGCGGTCCGATCGCAGGACCGCCGAGATCGAGTGGCACCGGCAGCATCGCCGTCAACGGCGCATCCGGTAGCGCGTAATTCTCGAGCAGATAGCTACGGAGCGCGCCCGAACACATCGCGAGAACGACCGTGTCGATGGTGGTGCGGGCGGCCGATGCGACGGCCAGCAGTCGCCGAATCGGCCACGACCGCGCCGCCACCTTCCGGGCCCGACCCACCGGCACGTTCAGCATGGTGTGGGGCGACTGCAGGGAGGGTCAGATGCTGCTCACGGAGGCCGTCCATGGTGGCCTTCGCGGCCGCGGGGACCACACCCACCAGGCTGGTCGCCGCCCGCCAGCCCGCACGGACGGCCGCCACCGGGAACGGTGAGGTGCGCTGCGACTTCGCCGCGACACCGGGTGTCCACGGCGCCGGGCAGTTCGTGTCGTCGGGCTCACTCGACAAGGCATGATGGAGCAACCGCAAACCCGCCGGACCGTCCATCAGCGACAGGTGAATCTTCGAGTACACGGCGGTCCGCCCGTCGGCGAGTCCTTCGATGACATGCATCTCCCACATCGGATGCTGCGGATCGAGCGGTATTCCGTGCATCTGGGACACCAGAGACAGCAAATCGTCCATCCGTCCGGCGCCCGGCACCGCGCTGTGCCGCACGTGATACCCCAGATCCAACCAATCATCGACCGACCACCACGGATAACCGACTCCTCGAAGCGGGCGAATAGCCCGCTTACGGAACAGTTGGGACGACTCCTCCTGGGACGTCAACGCCTCGAACATCGTCCGGGCGTGGTCTACGCCGGCCTCGGCCGGCGGATCGAACAGTTCGAGCGCCCCCACGTGCAGCGGATGGGACGGTGTCTCGAACAGCACGAACAGCGCCTCCATGGGGCTCATCACCAACATCCGCACCCCCGTTCGGGCGACCACGAGCCGCGCTGGCACGTCGGCCTGTCCATCGATGGGATCTGCTTGTCCGGGCCGGACGGCAGAGCCCCACACCACGGCGTAAGCAGATCACGAAAAGGCTGTCGCCATGCCCATTTCGGTGCCGCCGATTCGAAATTCCGTCACCACCACACACTGCATGCGGCCCGGAACATGCCGGGCAACGGCCACGAATATGGCGATGATTCGACTGCTACCGCCTCGGGTATGCGGTCAGCACGCCGCAGTCATACCCGGGTACGACTTCGGCCAGGTCTTGTCGGTTGAGCCCTACAGCCGACGAGGCCGTGCTTCGGCACGACACCGGTCTTCCGTGTCGGCGGACGCGGCGATCAGGGACGCTTCACCACCCGGTCGCGGCGCCCGCGCCCGGCAGTCTCCGTACCGATTCGCGAACATCGATCGTGTTCTATCGACGAAAGATACTCTGCGGCACCGCTATTCGGATCGGAGTCGTCCGTCTGCGTCGGCGTCGACCGGAAGTATCCGTCGATCAACTCGAGGGCGCGGTCGGAACACAGCGCGGGCGGTGGGGTCCGTCCGATCCCGAGTCCCTCGATGACGACGATGCTGCCGCGCCCGACCCCCTCCGCACCGAGCGACCACCCGAAGTGCCGGTTCCACACCAGAACCGCATTGCGCCCCGGCAGGTAGCGCAACCGCAACGGCAGGACCAGAACGACATCGACGCCCTCGGAGTCCCACCAATCGATCGAATCGGCATGAACGCACCGGGCGACCGCGTGGATGTAATCCCGAACAGTTCGCCCGTCGGCAACACCTGTTCCAGTTTTCATCGTTCACCGCCTCAGCTGTAGAAACACGACATACCCTGGCCGGTTGCGGTTGAAACTTCACGCACAGCCGGTGTATTCGGCGGGTGCTCGCCGCCGCGGTTGGGTAGCCTCGCGGCATGCCTTACTTGGAGCGGTCCGAAGACGTGTTCGTTCTCTACCTGGGTGAGCGGGGAAGTCGCGACAGCGAGAATGCCTTCCACCCGGACTGGCTCGAGCAGGTCGGGGATCTGCTGGACGAGGTCGAAAGCACGGACGGTCCCGGCGCGCTCGTCACCACCGCCGTCGGCAAGTTCTACTCCACCGGCCTCGACACCACGTGGGTCGTGCAGAACACGGACAAGCTGAACTCCTACATCGACCGCGTGCAGGAACTGTTCGCCCGGATACTGACGTTCCCGCTGCCCACCGTCGCAGCTCTACCCGGACACACTTTCGGTGGCGGCGCCATCCTAGCCACCGCCCACGATCACCGGATCATGCGCGAAGACCGCGGCTACTTCTGCCTGCCCGGGATCAGCATCGGCGCCAGCTACGCGCCCGGAAGCATTGCCTCCTCGCGGCACGACTGCCTGCGCCCGCGGCGCACACCGCCCTCGTCACCGGTCACCGCTACGGCGGTGCCGAAGCCCACGCCGCGGGCCTCGTCGACGACGTCGCCGCCGAGGACGACGTCCTCCCCAGAGCGATCGAACATGCCCGCGGGCTGGCCGCCACCCGCGGCCGCACCCTGCGCGAGATCAAAACCACCCTCTACACCGACGTCGTCGCATCCCTGCGCACCCCTGTGCAGAATCTCCAGGCTCAGGAGGCACTCAGCGCAGACTGACACCGGTGGATGTGCCGGATCGGCGCGTGCGCGTCCACTCGTCGAGGAGGAACCCGAGGCCCATCCCGAGCATCCATACATCCTTGCTGACCGCTAACCCGTTCTCGTTCGGCCAGATACTTCCCGGGTTACGCAGCCCCGGTGTCCGCGCATACATCGCGACCAAACCACCGGAAAAGGCGGTGAGTGCCGCGCCGGCCAGCGCGGTCGGCACGAGCGGCACCAACAGTGCGGCGCCGGTGCCGATCTCCGCCACCGACAGCATCTTCAGAAATCGTGCCGGCGGCACTCCGTTCAGAAAGGGAAAGGCGCCCGCGGCCATGCCGTGGATACCCGCGGCCGTCTGCTCGTCGCCGGGCCACTTCTGAAGTCCCGAATGCAAGATGAAACCTCCGGTCGCTATCCGTCCGGGCAGCTGTCCGAGTGTGGGAAGTCGCATGGGTTATCTCCTGCCGAGTACGAGGAAACGCCGGAATGGCTCCCTTCAGCCTCCCATCCGGCCGCCCGGCCGGGGAAGCCTCGGCCGGACTCTCGAGTGGGTGCAGGGTGTGCGGAGACGAAGTCGTCGATGATGCTGACAACCTCACCAGGCGCCTCCAGATGCGGATAGTGGCCGACACCGTCGAGGACGGCGAGTCGACTGCCCGGCATTGCATCGTGCGCCGCATAGGCGTGAGCGACGGGAATGATTCGGTCCGAGTCCCCCCAGATCAACTGGGTGGGCCGGTCGGCGTTCAAATAGAGACGGCTCAGCGCACTGACGGCCTGACCCCGGTAGTCGACGACGGCGCGCAATGTACGCAGAAATGCATGCCGAGTGTCCGGATCGGAGAGCGATGCGTAGGACTGCCACATCTCGTCACCCCGCACCGACCGCAGACCCGCCGCCCCCAGCCACGAGCGCACTGTGTTCCCCGCCTCTCGCACGACCCCCGGCGCGATCAGAGGCAGGAGAAACTCGGCTCCCGGCGCAGCCAGCAACCGGAGGGTCCAATTGACATCGCGTCCCAGCCCACCGCTACCGATGAGCACCAACCGATTACACAGTTCCGGATGCTGGTAGGAAAATTGCATCGCCACTCCGCCGCCCAACGACTGCCCGACGACCGTCACCCGTGGGATGCCGAGTTCGTCGAGGAGATCGCGCAACCACGCGGCGAATGCGCCGAGGGAGTAGTCACCGCGCGGTTTGGCGGAGCTGCCGTGGCCCGGCAGGTCCGGCGCCAGAACCTGATACCGGCGCGAGAGTTGGGGGATGACCGCACGCCAGGTGTCGGAGCTGCCGGCCATACCGTGTATCAGCAGGAGCGTCTCACCCTCACCGGAGAGGTGATAGGCAGCTTCGTCCCCGTGCAGTTCAGTGCGTTGGAGGCGAGACATCAACGCAACCTTCCCTTCGAATGGCGCCGAAGGTCGTATGGTACCCATCCTCGCCGAACCCGCAAGGCCTCCGCGCTGGTGTATCCGCGTGATGGAACACAGGTCAGGGCAGGTCGAGGCGTGCCTGCTCAGGTGCAGCGGCGTTGTCGACGACACAGAAGAGGTTGCCCTCGGTGTCGGCGAGGACCACGAAATCGGAGTCGTCGGGGTAGCGGTCCCAGGGCACCCGTCGTGCGCCGAGCCCGACGAGTCGTTCGATCTCGGCCGCCTGGTCGTCGCTGTCCCTGGCATAGAGGTCGAGGTGCATTCGCGGCTCGACCTGGGCGTCGTGGTCGCTCTGCTGGATCGACAGCAGCGGCCGCCCGTCGGGCAGATACAGGTTGGTGAAGCCGTTGCCGCCGAACGGATCGCCGGCGGTCAGCCCGAGTGCCCCTGCCCAGAACGCGGTTGCCCGCCGGATGTCGCGTGCCCCTATGACTGTGGTCCCAAATATCAGCATGCGCAGAATCTATGTCGATCGTCCCCGTCCTGTGGCCATGTTCGCCCGAAGAGCACCGCTCAGTCGGCGACGTCGCGGTGTGCCAGGACCTTCGCGATCCGCAGGCGAACCAGCAGCTCGCCTGCGACGCCGTTGCGTTCGCCGAACTCCTCGGCTCGGTCGACTCCCATGTACCGGCCACCGAGCCGCGCCGCCCATCGGCGCAGCTCGGCCGGATCCTCGGACACCGCGGCTGTTCCGGTGATCACAACGTATGCGAACGGTGGTCGGTCGTCGTCGACACACAGCGCGGCACGCCCGTCTCGGAGGAGGTTGCGTCCTTTGACGGTGGTCTTGCCGGTCGTGAACACGAGGTCGTCACCGTCCAGGACGAACCAGATGGGGGCCACGTGGGGGCTGCCGTCGGCGCGGACGGTCGACAGCTTGCCCGTGCGTGTTCCCGCCGAGACGAAAGTGCGCCATTCCTCGTCCGACATCCGTTCAGCCATGCCGTCATTCTCACACCTGAACCATCCCGGCAGCGGTAGAACGCGACGACGCGCGTGCGAGCGCGAATGCTAGGTCATGGGTTGACCACAGTGGACGCCGTCCGGCGGCCGTCATTACGTCACAGTGACGAAATGCGGTCAGGTGGCTGGAGTTCGGGAGCGCGGGGCAGCGGGGTCTCAGGCTCGCACGGGCACGTATGCGCCGACTCGTCGCAAGCCGTCCACATAGCGGGACGCTCGCTGTGGCTGCATATTATCCAACAGCATGAATCATCCGGACGTTCCGACGGGCGCCGGTTCGATCCCTCGCGACGTGCACTCCAGCGCAGCGTTGCAAGTCCGGCTAAGCAAGCAGAAGGCCGACCGACACACGGCCGTGGGAAAAGGCGTCCACGGGTATACCTGCAGACCATTCCGGGCGATGTGAGTGGTAAACCGCCAGGTCGGTAATTTGCCGATAATCGACATTATGTCAACTAGCGCGCGGACGGAGCACCCCCGGCGTCCGTTGTCGCGCTTCCGTCGACCCCCTTCCGGCTCACTGCGGGTTCACCGACGAATGGTGATGGGCGATCAGCCACTTACCGTCTTCGTACCGATACACCCACGTCACCCTGGCTGCCACATCTCGGCCATTGGCGTTGATGACCCAGCGACCCACGTTGTACGCGAGGTTGCAATCCGAGTATTTGACGCTTTCCTCCATGCGGATCTTGGGATCGGCTTTGATCAGGTTGGCGAAATACTCCGTGATCTCCCCCGGAGTGTCTGCTATAGGCACCGACAGCGTCGGCAGCAGCACCGCGTCCGACCGGTACAACTCGGCCACCTTGCTCGCGTCGCCGGTGCTCAGCGCCTCATTCCAACTTTCGAAAAGTGCATCCAGCTCGCTGTCGGTCGCGCGGACGCAATCCCCTTCGCCGCCAGCGGAATTGTCCGCCGTGCATGCCGTGATCGACATTGCCAACGCGAGAACTGCGAAGCCTGAGCCGAACGCCGTGGTCCTCATATCAGCCTCCGCGAAAAGATGCATAGGAAAGCCGCCAACCGATAGAGCGTAACTCCGGGGCCACCGGCCTGCAGATGCAATTGCACAGCGGATGCCGCAAGCCTGAGTTCGCTGCGACCGGCCGCCGTCAACACAGCCTGACGGTGGCGTTATGCCTTGGTCCTGAACTGGTCGACCTCGTTCTATCGCGATGTCGCAGTGGGGTTCGGAACAGCCGGTTTCCGATGACGCCTCCGGTACCACGCGTGGGCGGATTGTTTGCTCATCCCGAGAACACGTCCGATTTCGGACCAACTGGCTCCGTCCGCCAATGCGCGCCTGACGACGTCGAATCGTGCGTTGTGGAGTTCATTTTCGAGGTGGATGCTGATCGCCAGGGCGTCGAGATGACTGGGCGCCGGCGATCGCAGCTGAGCCCGTTCTGCGAGTTCCCTCCGCCGGGCAGCAGTTTCCTCGTCGCCCCGTTCGGCCGCCGCCACGGCTGCTTCGCTCATGTTCTGCACACTGTCGTAATGAACCCACAGCGCAGAGAGCCCCTCGACTCCCCTGACACCCTGCTGATCGCCGCTTTCCACGCCGTCAGCTTAAGCTGACGGCGTCGTCGGCGGTGCGATCGACTCAGGTCAGGCGGCTCGTGGCGGCATGCGATACCGGAGGGTGGCCGACCAGCACCCAGCGGTGCCTATTTCCTGTGTCGGGGATGGTGCAAGCTTCTAGCAGCGGCACACAGGTCGCCGACAATCAAGGAGCAGCATGATCCGAACCACGACAGCCCGGGCCACCGTTGCCGCCCTCGCCGCGCTCGCGATCTCACTGACCGGCGCCGCCGGAATCGCCTCCGCCAAGCCTGCCTCGCCCGGATCCGGGCCCAGCACCGTCTCCCCCAGCCAGAACGTCGAAATCCCCGGCCAGTGGGTGTGCTTCCCGGATGGCGTCTGCATCTGGGTTTCTTCGAAGTAGGGTGTCGACCGCGCCTCGAGGGGCGGTCCCGTCGCCCGAACGACATGCAGAGAAGAAGCCGCCGACACGATGGTGTCGGCGGCGTCTCGGGTGACGGTGCCCGCCAGTGCGCCTCTCGGCAAGTGGTCGCTCGCAGCGACAATATTGATGTGGTACCCGGGGCATTGGTCGAACACCGTCGGCCTGTTCAACCCCGCCGGTCCCCCACGTATTCCCGCACTCCTGGGCGCGCGAAGGTGTGAGGCCGGCCACCGCTCGGTCACCCTTCTTCGAGCCGGGCGCTGCTGCTCACCGAGTCGGCACAGTCCTGCGCGACGGCGGTCACCGCAGGATTAGCAACTCTGTGAGCTATGAGGATGCATGATCGAGGGGTGTTATTTCATCTCTGCGCCACGTGCGGCGTCGAACAGGACCCAACAACGCCCCTTCCCGGCGAATGCGCAATCTGTGCGGACGAACGCCAGTACATCCCACTGGGTGGTCAGGAGTGGACGACCGCCGAGGACCTCACCCGTTCCGGTCACCGCATTGTCGAGCGCGAACTCGAACCCGGGCTGCGCGGACTGTCGGTGGAGCCGAAGGTCGCGATCGGCCAGCAGTCTCTGGTGCTGAGCACCCCGGCCGGATCGCTGCTGTGGGATCCGATCGGCCATATCGACCCGTCCGCGGTCGAGGCTGTGGCCGCCCACGGGCCCGTACTCGCGGTCGCGGCCAGTCATCCGCACATGTTCGGCGTCCAAACCCAGTGGTCGGAGGCACTCGGGAATGTTCCGATCCTCGTGGCCGACGCAGATCGTGCATGGCTGGCGCGCACCGACGGCCCGATCGAGTTCTGGTCCGGCACCCACGATGTCGCGCCGGGGCTGACGTTGCAGCAGATCGGTGGGCACTTCCCGGGTAGTGCCGTGGCGCATTGGCGCGACGGCGCGGACGGGAAGGGAGTTCTTCTCACGGGGACGGCGTCTTCCCCAATCCGGATCGCCGCACGGTGTCGTTCCTACGCTCGTATCCCAACCGACTGCCACTCTCGGCCGCCGTTGTCAGGAGGATCGCCGACCAGCTGTCCCAGCTCGAATTCGACCGCATCGTCGGCAATTTCGACAATTCGATCGACACCGATGGTCGGGCGGCGCTCGAGTACTCGGCGGCCCGCCACTGCGCCTGGGTGAATGGCGAATTCGACGACCTGACGTGACCACCCCTCATGACGTCGGAGGTAATGGCCGCGACCGCCCCGCCACCCTAGGCTGGCCCGCATGACGACCCTGGACGATCGGCATACTTCGCACGTCGGCATCCACTTGCGAACGTGGCGGGAACGCCGCCGGTTGAGTCAGCTGGAGCTGGCGAATCGGGCAGAGGTCTCGGCGCGGCACGTCAGCTTCATGGAGACCGGGCGATCCAATCCGACGCGGGCGATGCTGCTGCGGCTGAGCGAGCATCTGGACATTCCCCTGCGCGAGCGGAACGAACTGCTGCTCGCGGGCGGATTCGCGCCGGAGTTCCCCGAGCACCGCCTGTCGGATGTGTCGATGGCGTCGATTGCGGACGCGATCGAGAAAATTCTTACCGCGCATTCGCCGTATCCGGCGGTGGTCGTGGACCGGCACTGGAACATGGTCGACGCCAATGACGCGGCGGCGATCTTGACGGACGGCTGTGCGCCGTCGTTGCTGGAACCGCCGGTCAACGTGCTGCGCCTCAGTCTCCATCCGGACGGGATGGCGCCGCGCATCGTGGATCTGGCCCAGTGGCGTGGGCATCTTCTGCATCGGCTCGCACACCAGATCGCGGTGACCGGTGACGACCGGCTCCGGGAACTGCTCGACGAGTTGAGCGGGTACCCCGGCGGTATATCGGAAGCCGGTGACCCAGCCGGTTCCCTCGTCGTTCCGCTCCGTATACGCCACCGCGGCGCAGAGCTGACCTTCCTCAGCACAACGACGATGTTCGGCACCCCACTCGACGTGACCGTGGCGGAACTCGCCATCGAATCGTTCTTTCCCGCTGACGCCACGACAGCGGCTACCCTGCGCAGTAGCGTGAGCAGCGACTGAGGAGGTACGTCCAATGGACTGGGCAGCAATAGGTGTGGGATTCGGTTACGTGGTGGTCGTGCTGACCATTCTCGTGGTGGTCGTGGGCGTCATCGCACTGTTCGTCTACTCGATCAAGTCGGACTACATCGTGCCGACCGACGAGAAATCGCGGTCGACGCGGCGGATCGAGCGAGCGCGGTAGATGCGTCAACCGCACAGGCGGGTGGTTCCCTCGGCGAGGGAACCACCCGCCTGTCGCTGTGCGCGGGCACCGGCCGGTCTCTGGATCGATTCCGTCCGAAGCAAGCCTTACTGAGACGCCCGTGGGCAAGACGACTACCGTTACACACGTCGCCTAGATTCGAGGAGCACGGAATGAGTATCCAGTCGGTTGAGTCACGCCGCCATCGCGTCGTGGTCATTGGATCCGGCTTCGGTGGTCTGTTCGGCACGCAGGCCCTCAAGAAGGCCGACGTCGACATCACCATGATTGCGCGCACCACTCACCACCTGTTCCAGCCCTTGCTGTACCAGGTGGCCACCGGCATTCTCTCCGTCGGCGACATCGCGCCCGCCACCCGGCTCGTGCTGCGTAAGCAGAAGAACGCTCGGGTGTTGCTCGGCGATGTCGAGTCGATCGACTTGGAAACGAAGACCATCACGTCCCGCTTCCTGGACCGGACCACCATCACTCCGTACGACAGCCTGATCGTGGCGGCAGGGGCAGGCCAGTCCTACTTCGGCAACGACCATTTCTCCGAGTTCGCGCCCGGAATGAAAACGATCGATGACGCGCTCGAGTTGCGTGGTCGCATCCTGGGCGCCTTCGAACAGGCGGAGCTGTCCCACGATCCGGAAGAACGCGCCCGGCTGCTCACGTTCGTGGTGGTAGGTGCGGGCCCGACGGGTGTCGAGTTGGCGGGGCAGATCGCCGAATTGTCACGTCGCACTTTGTCCGGCGCTTTCCGGAACATCGACCCGCGCGAGGCCCGAGTGATTCTCCTCGACGGCGCCGGGGACGTGCTGCCGGTGTATGGCGGCAAGTTGAGCCGCAAGGCAGCCGAGCAGCTCGAGAGGCTCGGCATCGAGATTCAGCTGGGCGCAATGGTCACGGACGTCGACGTCGACGGACTCGTGGTGAAGGACAAGGACGGAACCCAGCGGCGCATCGAGTCGCAGTGCAAGGTGTGGTCTGCCGGTGTGCAGGCAAGCCCGCTGGGCAAGCAGATCGCCGACCAGTCCGAAGCCGAGGTCGACCGGGCGGGCCGGTTGCTCGTGAACCCCGACCTGTCGGTGCCGGGCCACCCCGAGGTCTTCGTCATCGGCGACATGATGTCGCTGGACAAGCTGCCGGGGCTGGCGCAGGTCGCCATGCAGGGCGGAAAGTACGCGGCCAAGCAGATCATCGCCGGCTTACACGGTCAAAAGCCCGAGGATCGCCCGCCGTTCAAGTATTTCGACAAGGGCAGCATGGCCACGATCTCCCGGTTCAGCGCCGTCGCGAAGGTGGGCAAGCTCGAAATCAGTGGCTTCATCGGCTGGGTGGCTTGGCTGGCGATCCACCTGATGTATCTGGTCGGCTTCCGCAGCCGGTTGTCCACTCTGCTGTCGTGGACGGTGACGTTCCTCGGTCGTGGACGCGCGCAGATGGCATCCACCGAACAGTGGGTGTTCGCCCGCAATGCCATGGAACAGCTGGAACGCCACGAGCGCGAGAAGCAGGCTTCAATCGAACCGTCGACCGCTACAGGGCAGCGCAAGGCCGCGGGCTAGTTCCCGACCACAGCGAACACAGGCGCAGGGCACCGGGCTACTGGGTGCCCTTCGCGCGTTCGTGTCACTGATGGTTCGGTGGTTCATCGCGGACCGACTGCACCCACCGCCGCGGCGTAGCGAGGTCGGGTTGTCGGCGGTGGAGAAACCCGCAGGCGACCACGGTGATGGTCTGGCCGGGCCGCCAGCTTTCGGATGTCGTCCTGACCTCGGCAGGAATCGCCTCGAGCGCCGGGTATCCGGTGATCCCGCGCGGAAGTGTCGACCCACTCCGCTGTACCGGATTAGAATCGCGGGTTGGAAGGTCATTTCTTCGGCATCCCACAGCACCCGGAGAGCGCCAGTATCGGGCTGGCGGACTAGTAGGCGCGCATGAATGACGCGAGAGTACTGGCACACCGCTACCGGTTGGACGCGGTGCTCGGCATCGGTGGAATGGGTCGCGTGTACCGCGCGTGGGACTCTGTTCTGGACCGTCCGGTGGCAGTCAAGGTGCTACGAACCGAACTACTCGAAGAGGATCCCACGGGAAATTGCCTGGAGCGATTTCGTCGGGAAGCGCGAATTGTTGCCAGCTTCGACCACCCAGCGATCGTCCATGTGTACGACTTGGGTGAGGATATGCTCGGCGGCGAGCGAGCGCATTTCCTCGTCATGCAACTTGTTTCGGGGAAGACCTTGCAGCAGTGTCACCGCACGGATGGCCCGCTTGCGCTGCCTCTCCTCGTCCACGTCATGGGTGACGTGCTGAGTGCGCTGCAGCACGCTCACGAACGCGGAGTTGTTCACCGAGATGTGAAGCCGGCGAACGTTATGCTCACTGATTCCGGAGCGGTGAAGGTGATGGACTTCGGGATTGCGCACCTGAGGGTTGCAGTAACCTGCTGACGGGAACCGGCAACATTATCGGCACCGTCGCCTATCTGGCACCTGAGCAGGCTCGCGACAGCCGACTCGTCGATGCGCGCTCCGACGTGTACTCCGTCGGATGTATGTTGTATCACCTCCTCACCGACCGGCTGCCCTTCCCTGGTGATACCCCGTGGCAGATCCTCGCCTCGCAGCTGGAGCGTCGTTACGTTCCGGCTTCTGAGGTGAGACCGATGCTCGGCACCGTCTTCGACGACGTTCTGAAGCGGGCCCTTGCCCTCGAACCAGACCATCGCTATTCCAGTGCCGCCGAAATGTGTGTGGAGCTGTTCGCCCTGAAGCCCAGCCTCTCGGCCGAACCGGGCCAGTTCGCGTCCGACCGCACCTCGGCGTCCGCATCCGCATCCGCGACGATGTTGTCGGGACCGGACGACACCGAAACGCAGGTTGCGAACCTGCCCAGCAAATTCCACTCCACAGCGCCGGCTTCGGGACCCATAGGCCTGCAGACCGGATCGTCGCCGGAAGTGCGCCATCCGTCCTTCGACAGCCTGGCGCCGCCACCGCTCACACCGGCATCTCCGCCGACGGATCAACCGTTGGTCGGCAGAACCGGGCCGAGCCGCCGGGAAGTCCTGGCCGGTTTGGGTGGAGGGGCAGTACTCGTGGCCGGTGGGGCCGCGATCTGGTTGATCACGTCCTCCTGGGACGGGCAGCCCTCTTCTCCAACTCTTTCCGGTCGACCCGGCGCGGTGCTGTGGACTGCTTCGGCTGGCACCGTGATCATCTTCTCGGCGCCGACCCTGGGTGCCGGCCTCGTCTACATAGGTGGCTACGACAACAACGTGTACGCGTTGGACGCAGCGACCGGGGTGCAGCGCTGGACAGCTGCCACCGGGGACCGGGTCAGGCCGTCGCCGGCCTTCGCCGACGGACTGGTCTATGTCGCGAGCTGGGACGGGAACGTCTACGCACTCGAGGCGAAGACGGGAGAAGAGCGCTGGAAGACCGCACCCGGCAACCCGGGCGACACGTTCCCGGTTTCACCGGTGGTGTCCGACGGGACGGTGTACTTCGGTGCTACCGACTGGTACGTCTACGGGCTCGACTCGGCCACCGGTGCGATGCGCTGGAAGACCCGCACGAACGGTGCCGCCGCCGCGGCCCCAGCGGTCGCAGATAGTGTGGTGTACCTCGGAACCGAGGGGTACGTGTACGCGCTGGATGCCCACACCGGCACGGCGCACTGGGCGAGCCCCGTGGGGGGCCAGGTCTGGTCGTCGCCGGCCGTTGGGGACGGACGCGTCTACCTCGGCAACGAGGACTTCGCGGTGTATGCGCTCGACGCCGGCTCCGGCGAAGTCCGCTGGAAGACCCTTACCGGCGGCGAGGTTTATTCGTCGCCGGCGGCAGCGGGGGGCCTGGTTTACGTCGGCAGCTACGACAAGAACGTGTATGCGCTCGACGCCGGCTCCGGCGAAGTCCGCTGGAAGACCCTTACCGGCGGTCAGGTTCATTCGTCACCGGCCGTGGCAGACGGCGTGGTTTATGTCGCCAGCTGGGACGGCTACCTCTATGCCCTTGACGCGCAGGACGGCACGGTACGGTGGAAAACTCCAATGGGCGGGCAGGTCTGGTCCTCGCCGACCGTCTCCGACAAGCTGGTCTACCTCGGAAATTACAACGGGAAGGTATACGCCGTCGAGAGATGACCGCGGTTACCTCGGTACGTACTCCTCATGCCAAACGATCTCGCGGGTGGCGTAACTGACGTTGCCGAGCAGCGGCAGGTAACGTTCGTAGCGTGTGCGATCGGCGAAGACCGCTGCGGGACTCGCATTGTCCGCTATGTAAGTGTCGACGCTGCCTGGCGAATCGAGCACGATCGGTTTTGCCACGATAACCCGCGGGATCTGCTTACCCTCGATCCAGTCGGCGGCAAATTGTCCCAGCCCGTATCCCATCAGGTGCCACGGGAACGCAATGCTGGCGCGGTAGGGTCCGTCGTTCTTGACAAGTGCCAGCGCCTCCTTGTCGCCGTCGACACCGGAGAAGTACATGTCGTCGGCGAGCTTGCCGGACTGGTCCAATGCCCTGTAGGCGCCCACCACCAGGGTGTCACCACCGAGGATGATCCTGATGTCGGGCTGCTCCGCGATGACGGTGCTCATGATCGCGGCACCATTGGCGGTCGAGATGTCGGGTGCATCCACATCGCTGACCACGCTCAAGCCACTGCCTGCGCTCCGCAGGCCGTCCAGTACGCCGGCGTGCCTCAACTGCAGCTGCGGTGAGGCGGAGTCCAAATTGAAGTAGTGCACTTTCGCGTTCCCCTGGAGGCGCGCGGTCGCGAAATCCGCTGCTGCCTTGCCCTGCGTGAAACCGATGTCGTACTGGTTGGCGGCGACCTGGAGCGTGCTCGGCTGAGTGATGATGCCTTGCACGCAGACGCCTTGTCGCAAGGCGGCATCGAGGATGGGCCGTTGAATCACGGCGTTGAGCGGTTGGAATGCCAGTGCGCCGACGCCGCGGGCAAGGAACGTTTCGAGCTGGCGGAGATTCTTCGTAGGGTCGTCGCCAGAGAAGGCGGTGAGGTATTGCAATCCCCGTTCCCTCGACGCGGCTTCTACCCCGGCACCGAGGGCGAGGAAGAACTCTGCGGCCGCGGTGCTGGCCCAAGCGGCGCGCCGGGGTAGTCCAGTGGGGGGTCCGCTTGGCAACGAGGGATCGAATTGGCCGAGTTCCTCAGGCGGCGCCGGCGATTTCGGGCCGCCGGTCTCCGATTGGCCGTTCTTCGACGCACACGCCGCCGAGAGCGCGGCGCCGGCCATGCCAGACCCCGCCAGCGCCCCTAGTCTGAGCAGGTCACGGCGACTCAGTCCGGGCAGGTGCCGCTTCGCGAACGGCATGGCTCGACGATAGCAAGCGAATCAGTTCGTGGCGATCGAGATGGCGTTGCCCGGTTGGCGGATGCGCGAGTTGTCGGCGACCCCACCCGCACCAGGGCCGACTCGTCGAGCTCGGTCACTTGCCCAGCGAGGCGGTGTCGGTGATGTTCGCCAATCGGACCTGACCCTTCGAGACCAGCCGATCGCTCTCGTCGGTGATCCGGACCTCCCACAATTGCTGGGTGCGACCGCGGTGAATCGGGCTGGCCTCGGCGGTCAGCGTGCCGTCGCGTGTGGCGCGGAGAAAGTCGGTGTTGTTGTTGACCCCGACCACGTGTCCCCGACCGCCCAACCACATCATTCCGGCCGTGCTTGCCACCGATTCGACGACTGCGCAGTACACGCCGCCGTGCTGAATTCCGGCGGGCTGCTGCAGGTCCGGGGTGACCGTCCACTGGGCGCACACGCGATCCGGACCGAGTTCGGTGTACTCGAGACCGATCACGGCATCGAATCCCTTGCCCAATCGCTGAAGCATCACGTCGGTGCCGATCGGACCGTCGCCGTTCGTGGCCTGCCGTTCGGGGGAACCCACCATCACACACTCCATTGGATCACTGGGCGCTGTCGCAGCGCATTCGTTTCTCCTGCCTACACGACGTCGGTGCGGGAGCGGGAAGCAGGTGTGCCGAAAACAGATCGGCGGGCCCCACACCCTTCGGTGTGAGGCCCGCCATGAGTGGACCGGGAGTCGCTGCAGCCCTCAGGACTCCGGTACGGTCCGGCAGTTCGGTTCGAGATGTCGTGCGTGCCGACGTGGCCCCCTGACTATAGGCAAGGCTGCCCTAATTTTGCAACCGCTTCAGTGAATCCGCGTCAGCCGGGTCTTCCACCGGACCGGCGCACCGGCGGACACGAAAGCGTCCAATATGCCCTGACCGCGGCGCTGAGCGGCCGACTCCCCTCGCCTGCGAGGATCGGCACGTATGTCGAGGCGCCGAGTATTGCCTCCCGACCAGACCCCAGAAGCGAGAGGCGTCGATCGGCGTGCACCGCGCGATCGCGTCGAAAATCGCGTGCAGCGATGTGAGGCAACGGTGAACGGTCCAAACCAGGAGTGCTCGTTCACACGGCACTGTCACCGTGCCCCGGGTGCCGGCCCACGGATCGTCGGGCAGAACCCGCATCGTGTCGTCGGCGAGCCCCGCCCAATCGATGCCGCCGTCGCTGTCCATGTGAATCCACAGATTCTCGAGGCCCGGGTCCCACGCGCGCCCTTCGAGGACGACGAGCGCGGTGACTCGCCCGACCACGGCGTGGATGAGCGAGGTGGCGACCTGCATCGCGGCGACGTCGGGGTCCGGAACGTCCTCGAGGGAGCGGGCCCACATACGCGGAACGCGGTCACCGTCCAGATCGTCTGCAAGCGACCACCACCGCCGTTTTCCCTCGTCGGCCATCGATGCGACCGCATACATCCGCGGATAGTCGGGATTCAATGAGCGAAGGCGCGCGCAGGACGCGTCCAGAGCGGTCGCGGGGGCAGACAGGGTAGAAGTCACCGTGCACTCCAATCGGTCGGGTGGAACCGTTCTCAACATAGGTGAGCCTAACCAAATTGCAAGAGTTGCTTTCCTGTGATGTAGAGCACCCACTGCAGCGCGCCGGAAGTGGACATACCGCCCGGAGAGACATCAGAGATAGGGTTCCGTAACCTAAGTAGTTGAATCGGTGCAGATTCGGTTCCGGTGCACACACGTCAGGAGCTTTTCCCGCAGTGACGACGACGAGACAGTTCGGCAGCGACCTCCCGCACCTGCCGACCGACGAGGAGTACGGGAAGCGCGACATTCCGCGCGGTCCGGCTCCCCTGCCTCTGCGGGCACTCGCAGGATTCCTGGATGCGGTCGTGGTGGCCATTCCCCTGGTTCTCGGCTGGTACATCGTCGATGCGCTCAGTGACAGCAACGGCGGCGGTCAGGCAGACCGGGTCGTCTTCGGTGGTGCAACCGTCGCGATCGCCGTCGGACTGGCGGTCTGGAACAAAGGGTTTCGGGAGGGCAACACCGGGCAGAGCTCAGGCAAGGGGTGGGTCGGTCTCGTGACCCGGGATGCTACGAGCCTCGGCGCGATCGGCCCGAAGCGATCGTTGTGGCGCCTGGTTCAGCGGTCCGGTACCGAGGTGGTCCGCGACCGTACAGCGGACGACGAGGGATTCGTGGCTCGCGAGAAGGACGGGTCCGTCGCCGCGAGCCGCCGCCGCCGGCTGATCGGACTGGGCGTCCTCGTGGTCTTGCTCGGGCTCGTGTTGCTCGCCAGCATCGCGGTCGGGGCGCGCCCTCTCGTTCACGGAGATCTTTTCCGCGCTGTTCGACGCGGACGGGTCCCAGGCAGACATCATCGTCCGTACGTTGCGTGGCCCCCGCACGATCCTCGGCCTCGTCGTCGGAATGGCACTAGGGGTTGCGGGTGCGCTGATCCAGGGTCACACCCGTAATCCCCTCGCGGACGCGGGCCTTCTCGGCCTCAACGCGGGCGCCGCGTTCCTCGTCGTCCTCTCGATGTACCTGTTCGGATTCAGCGCCCCGAGTGAGTACCTCTGGTTCGCCTTCGCCGGATCGTTCCTTGCGAGCGTGGTGGTGTTCGGCCTGTCATCGATCGGCAACGGAGCCGCCAGCCCGTTGAGCCTCGCCCTGGCCGGAGCCGCGGTCGCCTTCTTCCTGCAGGCGATGACCAACGCGATCATCATCGTCGACCAGGCCAGCCTCGACTCCTACCGGTTCTGGGTGGTCGGTTCCGTGGCCGGACGCGGATTCGATGTGCTCTGGCAGGTGCTGCCGTTCCTCGTGATCGGCCTGCTGCTGGCCCTCGCCAGCACCCCGGGCCTCAACTTGCTGAGCCTCGGCGAAGACGTGGCCCGCTCCCTCGGCACCAACATCGGCGCGAGCCGCGCCCTCGGCATCGTGGCGATCACCCTGCTGACCGGGGCAGCGACGGCCGCCTGCGGTCCGATCGCCTTCATCGGCCTCGTCGTTCCGCACGTGGCACGCGCGATCACCGGCCCCGACTACCGCTGGCTGGTGCCCTACGCGGGACTCCTCGGCGGCGTGATGCTGGTGACCGCGGACGTCATCGGACGTGTTGTCGTGCGCCCCGGTGAACTTCAGGTCGGGATCGTCCTGGCCGTCTTCGGTGCCCCATTCTTCATTGCGTTGGTGCGGCGCAGAAGCTGGCAAGCCTGTGACCGTCGACGACCAGACCCGCCCCGATCCGGTCGCGCCGGCGAAGTCCCGCGTCCCGGCACGACCGCCTTTCCGGCTCGGTCCGATCTCCCTCGTCCTGCGTCCCCTCGGCATCGCGGTGAACGTTGCGCTCCTCGCGGCGCTGTTCCTCGTGCTGTGCCTGAATATCGGCCGCGGCGACTACCCGCTGTCCATTCCCGAGGTCACCACGGTCCTCTTCGGCGGCGGCACCAAGGCGCAGAGCTTCATCGTCATGGATCTACGACTGCCGCGGTCGTTGACCGGGGTGTTCATCGGCATGGCCCTCGGACTCGCCGGCGCGCTGACCCAGTCGATCGCCCGCAACGCGCTGGCCAGCCCCGACATTCTCGGGATCACCTCGGGCGCGAGTGCGGCCGCCGTCGCCCTCATCGTCCTCGGCGGAGGTGGCAGCTTCGTCGGGCTCCTCGCCACCCTGGGAATTCCTCTGGCCGCGTTGTGCGGTGCACTTCTGACCGCGCTGACCATCTATCTTCTGGCGTGGCGCGGCGGGGTCGAGGGCTACCGGCTGATCCTCATCGGCATCGGCATCAACGCCATGCTCATCGCCGTCACCGGATGGCTTCTCATCTCCGCGGACATCAACGACGCCTCCCGCGCCCAGGTGTGGCTCAACGGGTCACTGAATGGTGCGTCGTGGAGTCAGGTGTGGCCGGTGATGGTCGCGGTCGTCCTCGTCGGCGGTTATGCGATCGGATCCTCGTTCACGATGGGTGCGCTGCGCCTCGGCGACGACAATGCCGTGTCGCTGGGTGTGCGACTGCAGTGGTCGCAGGCACGGTTACTTCTCATGGCGGTGGCCCTCGCCGGAATCGCGACAGCGGCCGCCGGCCCGGTCGGATTCGTCGCCCTCGCCGCCCCGCAAGGTCGCGCTGCGGTTGGTGCGGTCGGCCGGGCCACCCCTCATCGCGTCCGCGTTGACGGGTGCGGTGCTCGTGGTCGGCAGCGATGTGATCGCGCGCACGATCCTGCCGGTCGAGTTGCCGGTCGGAATCGTCACCTCGGCCCTCGGCGGGCCGTTCCTGCTCTACCTGTTGGTTCGCAACAATCGGAAGGTTTCGGCATGACCGTGCAGACCGACTCTCGGCTGAGCGCCGAGGACCTGAGCCTGGGATACGGCGACCGCATCATCGTCGAGAACCTGAATCTCGAGGTGAAGACCGGGGTGATCACCACCGTGATCGGCCCCAACGGGTGCGGAAAGTCCACCTTGCTGCGGGCGCTCGGCCGGCTCCTGAAACCTCGGTCCGGTTCGGTGGTCCTCGACGGCAAGGCGATCGGTTCGCTCCGCACCAAGGATGTCGCCCGCATCCTCGGGATGCTCCCCCAGGCGCCGATCGCGCCGGAGGGGCTCACCGTCGCCGACCTCGTGGCCCGCGGACGGCATCCGCACCAGTCGTGGATTCGGCAGTGGTCGTCCGACGACGAAGGCGAGGTGGCGGAGGCACTTGCGTTGACCGGAGTCTCCGAACTGGCGGACCGCCCCGTCGACCAGCTGTCCGGTGGGCAACGTCAGCGCGCCTGGATCTCCATGGCGTTGGCGCAGGGCACCGACATTCTGCTGCTCGACGAGCCCACCACCTACCTGGATCTCGCGCATTCGATCGAGGTGCTCGACTTGGTGGACCGGATGCACGAGGAGATGGGCCGCACCGTCGTGATGGTGCTGCACGACCTCAACCTGGCGATCCGCTACAGCGACCAGCTGATCGTGATGCGTGACGGCAAGGCCGTCGCCCGCGGCGCACCCAAGGACATCATTTCTGCCGAACTTCTCCTCGAGGTGTTCGGGCTCGAAGCCGCGGTGATCGGCGACCCGGTGTCCGACCGTCCGCTGGTGGTGCCGATCGGCACCCGCCATGTGTACGGCGCGGTGGGCGGCCCGGAGCGGGCCTAAGTCACCGCCCGGGTCGGCGACCACCGATCATCGTGCGCACCAACCGCACGCCCTGCCCCAGAGACACGGTGGGCAGGTACGCCCGTCCGACAGCGTTTCCGATGCTCGGCAGGGCGGCCGGGTCCGCGAAGGTCATGTGCATGGCCACGTAGCGGGGCTGGAACTTCGACTTGAATGCCAGGAGCGATCGGAACCCGTACACCGGTTCGAGGGTGCGCCCGAGGAGATCGAGGACGCTGTCCATGACGGTGGACAGGCTCGACGATTCGGCCTGTTCCGCGGCGTCCGCGTCGCGGTCGGGTTGTTCGACCTTCGCGAGTGGCGCGCCGGACAGGCTGAGGAACTCGGCCCCTTCCGCCTCGAGTTTCAGCGCGGCGGACGCGATGAGAAACTCCATTGCCGGCCGGAATCCCTCGGAGCGGCGGCGCATGAAGTCGAGGGTCCAGCCCACCACCTTCCCGTCCCGGTACACCGGCAGCCACGAGGTGACCCCATGCACGGTGCGGTCGCCGTCGACGGCGATCAGGCAGCGCACCTCGGGGTCGTCGACCTCGTCGAGGCCGCCGAGGGTGAATCCCATCTCGGGCATTCCCTTGTCGGCCACCCATTCTTCGGATATCGCCGTGATTTGGTCGGTGATCGACAACGGGGCGCTGGGGAAGCTGACCCATTCGGCGGTGATGCCCGACTTTTTCGCCTTGTTCAGGGCGGTGCGGATGTCCTGGAAGCGTTTGCCCGTGAAGGCGATGGTGCCGAGGTCGAGCACCGTCTCCTCCGCGACTTGGATACCACTCCAGCCGAGGTCGTCGGTGACGGCGCGCACGGCGGAGGTCACCGAGTAGAAGCACGGGATCCACCCGTTGGCGGAGGCGAATTCGGCGAACTCGGTGACGGTCTCCCGGAGCCGATCCGGGGGGCCGACCGGATCCCCCGTGGTCAACGCGACCCCGGCGATGACGCGGTACGCGACGTAGCTGGTGTCGTCGGGGGCGAACCAGTAGTTGTTTCCCCGCCACGTCGTCATCCATGACAACGGACTGCCGCTCCCCGACTTCAGCAGGGCCCGCGCGCGGGCGGCGGCGTCCGAGTCCGCACCGAGCGCCGGGCGCAGGAAGGTGGCCGCCACCAGCGCGCATGCCGTCAGCCAGAACACCACCCCGGTCCATTCGTACAGCAGGGTCGCGGGAACGTTGACCGGTAGCAGGCGTGGGTCGAGCCACTGCAGATAGACGGGTGGAATCAGGCGCTCCGGGAAATTGGCGAGCAGGGTGGTGGCGGAGGGCCGATGATCGAAACCGTTCCGGGCCCACAGGCCGCCGAGGACGTAGAGGACGGCGAGTCCGGCCGTCACCGCCGCCAGCGCGACCGCGAGGCGGCGGTAGGTTCCGGCGGGGGCGGTGACGTCGAAGAATCGTCGGGTGGCGAGGAGGACGATCAGGATCACCAACGGGGTCAGGAACGGCACCAGCGTTCGATACAGGTTGGGGTCCGCCAGCCCGTAGAACAGTGATTCCTCCTCGAACGAGTCGATGAACCGGACCGCGAAGTTGAGCAGGGACAGCACCAGCAGGACCACCTGCGCGACCACTGCCCCGACCCAGGCGAAGCGCCGGCCGCGCCGCAGTCCGTCGCTGAGGGTGAGCAGGAACAGCGACGGCATGAGACTGAGCAGTGTCGGCCCCACCCCGGACAGTCGCAGTTCGAGTAACCCGCGGCGGCATTCGGGGTCGGCGGCGTTCACCTCGCAGAGTTCGCGAACCTCGGTGGCGGTGTACGGAATTCCCGGAACAGATCTCGCAGCACGGCCAGGGTCCGACCGCTTCCGCCGAGAGCGCTGCGATCATCGGTCCGACGGCGCTGGCGGCCACCACGATGGCGACCAGCACCCGGCCCTCTCGCTGGGTGCCGGCGATCCGCTCGCCCCGCGCCGAGCGGCCGACGATCCAGGGTCCGGCCACCAGGCCCACCACAGCGGCGGCGAGCCGGACCACGTCCTGCAGGGATCCGCTGAACAGGGCCAATGTGATGGTGAAGGCGAGCACGCCGACCCGGATTCGACGTCGCCACAGGGTGCCCATGTCGGAACTCGCCACCATGGCCGCACCGATGATCCAGGTGCTGGGCCCGACCGCCATACCCACATGGAGCCGGAAACCCCAGTCCGCGTCCACAACCTTCGCGACGGCGGCGACCGCCAACGCGAGCAGCCCACCGACCACTTGTGTCACCACTGCCGCCAGGGCGAACCGCGCCGAACCCATCCGGCGCTCCAACGGCGCCGCGGCCAGGAAGACGAGAACGGTGGTGGCCAGATAGGCGAGGATGTCGTCGCCCCACAGCCCCGCCGACAGCAGGGTCCAGACCCATCCGTGCTCGAACGCCCGGATGCCGAGGGCCACGTGCTGCGACAACGCGTGGGAGGGTCCGCCGATCACACTCGAGGTCGCGAACGCCACCAGCCAGATCACAACCAGGAGGGCGATGCTGACCGGTGCGCCGGCCACGCCGAAGCGCACCCATTCCGCTACCCGACCCGGCGCCCCGGTGACCTTCGCCGCCGCACTGTCCCCAGTGACTGCATTGCCGTCGATACTCATCCGCCAGGTCCCCACTCTCCCGCGATGTCGAGAACGAAAGCCCGCCCGGCGACACAGCCGCCGAAGTCGACGGCCGGTGGCCGTCCTCCGACCGTAAACCACCTGTTCGAACTATGACCATTACCACACGACTTCGCGCGGTTTTACTACTACCAGTAGTACGCATCCGCGTCGTTGTATCCGTAGAATCGGACCATGGCTGGACTCGGCGAACTCGAACGCGCAGTGATGGATCACCTGTGGTCCACTTCGGAACCGCAGACGGTGCGGCAGGTGCACGAAGCTCTGGCAGAGCGTCGCGAACTCGCCTACACCACCGTCATGACCGTGCTGCAGCGACTGGCGAAGAAGCACCTCGTCATCCAGCAGCGCGATGATCGCGCCCACCGGTACCTGCCCGTGCATCAGCGCGAAGAACTGGTCGCCAGCCTCATGGTCGACGCCCTGCAGCAGGCCGACAAGTCCGGCAGTCGGGCCGCAGCCCTCGTGCATTTCGTCGGTCAGGTCGGTGCAGACGAGGCGGACGCTCTCCGGGAGGCACTGGCTGCGCTCGAAGCCAAGGAACGGTCCGGCGACGGCAACGAGACGGGAACCGTTCGCGCCGTCTGACGTTCGTCATGCATGATGAGTGGGACATGGACGCCACCACCGCGCTGGTATTCGGCATACTCGCCCTCCTTCTCGCAGGACCGGTTCCTGCGTTGCTCAGCCGTGCCCGGTGGCCGCACCGGGCTCCGCGGGCAGCGCTCGTGCTGTGGCAGGCGATCGCCCTCGCCGCGGTCCTGTCCGCCTTCAGTTCCGGTCTCGCGATAGCCAGCCAGCTCCTCGTGCCCGGTCCGGACGGACGGCCCACCACCGCGCCGGTGGAAGAGATCGACGCGCTCGGCCTTCCCCTCTGGCTGCTGTACGTGGTGGTGTTCGCCCTCACCCTGCTGGTCGGCGCCAAGCTGATGTTCGCGGTGGTTCAGGTGGGGTTCCGCACCCGGCGCCGACGTGCCCGGCACCGCATGCTCGTCGATCTGCTCGACCGATGTGACTCGACGTCCCCGCTGGCCCGTACGCCCGACCTGAGAATCCTCGACGTCACCGAACCCATCGCGTACTGCCTGCCCGGCCTGCGTCAGCGGGTCGTGTTGAGCCAGGGCACGTTCGCCAATCTCGACGACGCCGAGATCACCGCGATCCTCACCCACGAACGTTCGCATCTACGCGCTCGCCACGACCTCGTCCTCGAAGCGTTCACCGCGGTCAACGCCGCGTTTCCCACCGTGGTCCGTAGCAAGTCCGCCCTCGGCTCCGTGCAGTTGCTCGTCGAGATGCTCGCCGATGATTCGGCGGTGCGTGCCACCGGGCCGACAGCTCTCGCTCGTGCGCTCGTCGCCTGCTCCGGCTCCACCGCGCCGAAAGGCGCGATGGCTGCAGGCGGTCCGAGCACGTTGCTGAGGGTGCAGCGACTCGCCTCCTCCGAATCGGCCGTGCCGGTCGCCATCGCCGCCTACACGGCGTCGGTGGCCATCCTGGTCGTTCCGACGGTCGCGGTGGCCGTTCCTGGCTCACCGAACTGAGCCGCCTGTTCTCGGCGGCGTAGTCACTCACGTCACAACTCCGCCAGTTCGGTATCCGGGCGCCCGTCCCGTACACTGGTTCACGGTCGCCACTGCGGCCCATCAACACTGAAACGGCACACAGCCCAATTCCCCGCACTTCCGCGAATGGATTGACCAGGTGACATGTGCCCTGGCTCGTCCCTTTGTGCGTGCTGCATGACAGCCCCGCTCCGCGACGCGCCCTAATGCCCGGAGAGGTATCCCGCGTGACCAACGCTGTGCAAATGACCGCTGTCCCAGTGACCGCTGTCCCCATGACGTCTGCAGAAGACGTCAGCTCTGTTTCCGAGGAGAACACCACCGAGACGGTGACGTTCGCCGAGATCGGCCTTCCCGAATCCCTGGTGCAGGCTCTCGTCCGGAATTCCATCACCACCCCGTCGCCCATTCAGGCCCTGGCCGTTCCGGATGCGCTCGCAGGCAAGAACGTTCTCGGCCGTGCACAGACCGGATCGGGTAAGACGCTGGCCTTCGGCCTGCCCATGCTCACCCGTCTCGCCCGCCACGAAGACCGGCCGGCGCCCAAGCGTCCCCGCGCCCTGGTTCTCGTTCCCACCCGCGAACTCGCCTTCCAGGTCGTGGAATCCCTCAACTCGTACGCGGGTGCGCTCGGTCTGACCGTGCGCCCGGCGGTCGGCGGCACCCCGTTCACCAAGCAGGTCGACCAGCTGCGCCGTGGCGTCGACATCCTCGTCGCCACCCCCGGGCGCCTCGGTGATCACCTGCGTCAGGGCACCTGCGTCCTCGACTCCATCGAGATCACCGCACTCGACGAGGCCGACCAGATGGCGGACATGGGCTTCCTGCCCGAGGTGCGTTCCATCCTCGGTGAGACCCCGGCCGACGGTCAGCGGCTGCTGTTCTCGGCCACCCTCGACCGCGAGGTGCAGTCGCTGGTCCGGCAGTTCCTGCCCGACCACGTGCAGCACTCCACCGAGGACGGGCGCGCCAGCGTCGACACGATGGCGCACTACGTCCTCCTGGTGGACCGCGGCCAGAAAGACAATGTTCTGGCGGAAATCGGTGCGCGCGAAGGCCGCACCATCATGTTCGCCCGCACCAAGCTCGGCTGCGAGGGCATCACCGACCGGTTGCGTGCAGTCGGGATCGCCGCGGAGTCGCTGCACGGCGGCAAGGCGCAGAACCAGCGCACCCGCGTCCTCGAGCGTTTCAAGAACGGCCGCACCCCTGTGCTCGTCGCGACGGACGTCGCGGCGCGCGGCATCCACGTCGACGGTATCGACCTGGTGGTCCACGTCGATCCGCCTGCCGATCACAAGGATTACCTGCACCGTGCCGGGCGCACCGCCCGCGCCGGTGAGAAGGGCACGGTCGTCGCGATCGTGCTCCCGAATCAGAAGCGCACCTTCCGGAAGCTGACGGGAATGGCCGGGGTCGACGCCACGGCAGTGCCCGTCGCGCCCGGATCCGAGGTCCTCACCACCATCACCGGCGCGAAGGTCCCCACCGGGCAACCGGTGAAGGATCCCGCCTTCCGCAGTGACCGTGGTGGCGACCGCCGGTTCGGCGACCGCGGACCCCGCCGTGAAAGTGGGTTCGGCGGCCGAGACGGTGGCTACCGCGGAAACCGCAGCTCCTCCGAGGGACGCGGTGACCGCCCGTCCGGTGGCCGCAGCTTCGAGGACCGCGGACCCCGCCGTGACCAGTCGGACACCCGGTCCGGTGGTTACCGGGGCGACCGCCCCCAGCGCGACGGCGACAACCGTGGTGGCGATAACCGGAGCAGCGGCTACCGCGGGGACCGGGACAACCGCACGTTCGGCGACCGGGCCCCGCGCAGGGACTTCGGGGACAGCGCGCCGCGCCGCGAGTACGGCGGCAGCAGCAGTGGCGCACCGCGCCGCGACTACGGCGACCGCGGTGAGAGCCATCGCGGCACCGGTGAGCGGAGCTTCGACCGCAGCGCACCCCGCGACTTCGCGGACCGCGACAATCGTGGTGGCGGATTCCGTCGGGACGATCGCCGTCCTGCGGCCTCGCCGGACCGGCGTCCCGCCGCAACCGGTGGTGGTTTCCGTAGCCGCACCGACCGCCGCTCGTACGACGGTTTCGACGGACCTCGTCGCGAACAGCGCAGCTGAGCGGTGCGTGCAGGACATAACTGAACATCGACATCGTTAGCGCGAATGCGCGGGCCGGCCTTCGTATGTTTGTCTGGGACGGCTCATTTGTTCGTACGCCGATTTCACTACCGCCGAGCGAGAGGGAATGCTGTATTCATGACTATCACCAACGAGGGCGCCCGCGCCCAGATCGGCGTGACGGGACTGGCCGTCATGGGCTCGAATATTGCCCGCAACCTCGCCCGGCACGGGCACACCGTGGCTTTGCACAACCGCAGCATCGCCAAAACCGATGCGCTCATCGCGGAGCACGGCGGCGACGGCGACTTCGTCCGGACCGAAACGGTCGAGGAGTTCGTGGCGGCGCTGCAGAAACCGCGCCGCGTGCTGATCATGGTCAAGGCCGGCGACCCCACCGACGCGGTCATCGAGGAACTCGCTGCGGCCATGGAGCCGGGTGACATCATCATCGACGGTGGCAACGCCCTGTACACGGACACCATTCGGCGGGAGGCGTCGCTGCGCGAGCGCGGCCTGCATTTCGTCGGCGCCGGCATCTCCGGTGGTGAGGAAGGGGCGCTGAACGGCCCGTCGATCATGCCGGGCGGCCCCAAGGAGTCGTACGAGGCTCTCGGACCGCTGCTCGAATCGATTGCGGCGCAGGTCGACGGAACCCCGTGCTGCACCCACATCGGCCCCGACGGCTCCGGGCACTTCGTGAAGATGGTCCACAACGGCATCGAGTACGCCGACATGCAGCTGATCGGTGAGGCGTACAACCTTTTCCGTGACGCACTCGGGTACGACGCCGACAAGATCGCCGAGGTGTTCACCGAGTGGAACTCCGGCGATCTCGAAAGCTATCTGGTGGAGATCACCGCCGAGGTGTTGAAGCAGAAGGACGCGAAGACGGGCAAGGCCCTCGTCGACGTGATCGTCGACGCCGCCGAGCAGAAGGGCACCGGCCGCTGGACCGTCAAGTCCGCGCTCGACCTCGGTGTGCCCGTCACCGGGATCGCCGAGGCCGTGTTCGCGCGCGCCTTGTCCGGCTCCCGGGAGCAGCGCAAGGCCGCCGTCGGTCTGGCGTCCGGTCAGCTCGCCGACAAGCCCGCCGACGCCGCTCAGTTCACCGAGGACATCCGCCAGGCGCTGTACGCGTCGAAGGTGGTGGCCTACGCGCAGGGCTTCGACCAGATCGCCGCGGGCAGTGCCGAATACGACTGGGACCTGCACCCCGCCGATCTGGCCACCATCTGGCGCGGCGGCTGCATCATCCGGGCACGTTTCCTCAACCGGATCAAGGACGCGTACGACGAGAACCCGACGCTGCCGAGCCTCATCCTCGCGCCCTATTTCCGGGACGCCATCGAGACCGCCATCGACAGCTGGCGTCGGGTGGTGTCCACCGCGACCCTGCTCGGTATCCCGGTCCCGGCGTTCGCCTCGTCGCTGTCCTACTACGACGCCCTGCGCGCGGAGCGGTTGCCCGCGGCGCTGACTCAGGGGCAGCGTGACTTCTTCGGTGCCCACACCTACGAGCGGACCGACGCCGAAGGTAAGTTCCACACGCTGTGGAGCGGTGACCGCAGCGAAGTGCAGGCCTGACCTTCCTCCGCCTCGGCCGTGACGCAGTGCGCTGACGTCCCGGTCGAGGCGTCGGGCGGGCCTACTCGCAGGCGGTAGCCTTCTGGGCATGCCCGAACACGAGAACACCTCCGCACCGGTGGGTGAGACGTTCCTCGGACTCGGTGTGCCCGCTGTGATGACCCATGCCCTCGACCGCAGTGGCATTCGCGCGCCGTTCCCCATCCAGGCCGCCACCATTCCCGACGCCCTCGCCGGCAAGGATGTGCTGGGCCGCGCTCCCACCGGGTCCGGCAAAACGCTCGCGTTCGGGTTGCCCATGTTGGTGCGCCTCGCGGGTGCCGCCAGTCGCCGCGGATTCCCCCGCGGGATCGTCCTCGTTCCCACCCGGGAACTGGCATTGCAGATCGAACGGGCACTCGACGAACCGGCACTGTCGATGGGACTGCGGGTGGCCACGGTGGTCGGCGGCATCCCGATCAAGCGCCAGGTGGAGGTGTTGTCGCGGGAGTCGATCTTCTGGTCGCGACACCCGGGCGCCTCGCCGACCATCTCGGTCAGGGTTCGGTCTCCTCGACGACGTTGCCGTGGTGACGGTCGACGAGGCCGACCACATGGCCGAGATGGGTTTCCTCCCTCAGGTCGTGCGGATTCTGGACGAAACACCTCCGGGGGGGCAGCGACTGCTGTTCTCCGCCACCCTCGACGGTGAGGTGGACAGCCTCGTCCGGCGCTACCTGCGCGACCCGGTCACCCATTCGACGGCGCCCGCCTCGGCCGCGGTGACGACGATGGTCCATCACCTTCTCTACGTCGACCGGGACGACAAATATTCGGTGGTCGCACATATCGGTGCGCGGTCGGGGCGCACTCTGATGTTCGTGCGCACCAAGCACGGGGTGGACCGGGTGGCCAGAGAATTGCATGCCGCCGGCATCTCGGCAGGCGCCTTGCACGGCGGCAAGACCCAGAACCACCGCACCCGCACTCTCGCATCGTTCGCGGACGGAACGACCCCGGTGCTGGTGGCCACGGACGTCGCGGCCCGCGGCATCCACGTCGACGACATCTCCCTGGTGGTCCACGTCGACCCGCCCACCGAACCCAAGGCCTACCTGCACCGTGCCGGGCGGACCGCGCGGGCCGGTGAGGCCGGGGTGGTGGTCACCCTCGTGACGGAGGACGAACGCACCGCCGTCGAGCAGATGACGCGCACGGCGGGGATCGACGTAGCGGGGGTGCCGGTGCGCCCCGGCGACCGGCTGTTGGCCGAGCTCACCGGCGCCCGCCGCCCCAGCGGTAAACCGGTGCCCGCACCCGACACCCGGGCGCCCGCCCAGGACACCCCGAAGAAGGGCCGCCGGGCCGCCGATACCGGCGATCGCCCGTCCCGGCGCGGCCGCGTCGGTGAGGTGCCGGCCCGAGCCGGAAGTCGGCGTGGACGCAATCCCGGACATGGCTCAACTCCGCACGGACACCGCAGTCGCGGAGCACACTGAGAGGCATGTCCCTGCCGCTCGCGTCGGTGCTGTGCGCATTGGTCGCGGCCCTGCTCTTCGCGTGTGCCTCGGTCGCGCAGCAGAGCGCCGCGTCCGTGGTCCCCGAGGATGCGGGCCTGATGACGTCGCTGGTGCGCAGCCCCCGGTGGTGGGCCGGTGTCGCCGGTGACGGCGGCGGCTACATCATGCAGGCCGTCGCCTTGGCGCTCGGGTCGGTGCTCGTCGTGCAACCTCTCCTCGTCACCGCCCTGCTGTTCGCGCTCCCCCTGTCGGCGAAATTCTCGGGCTACCGGCTCAACCGGACCACCTGGGTTCTGGCAGTCGCCCTGGCCGCCGCTCTCGCACTGTTTCTCGTCGTCGGTAATCCCACCGAGGGAAACATCGACGCCCCCTTCCGGGAATGGGTGATTCCTCTGGCGATCGTCGGGTCGGTGGTGGCCGCCGCCGCGCTCGCCGGGATGACGAAGATCGACCCGGGGTGGCGGGCCCTCCTCCTCGGCGCCGCCAGCGGCGTCCTCTACGGTGTCGCGGTCGCGTTCACCAAATACGTGGTGGAACTCGTTCCCCGCGGACTGTGGACGGTCCTGAGCAGCTGGCAGACGTGGTCACTGGTCGCCGCCGGACTCGTAGGGGTGTACCTGCAGCAACGCGCGTTCCAGGTGGGCCCGCTGTCGGCGTCCCTGCCGGCGCTGACCATCGCCGAACCCCTCGCCGCGGTCTTCCTCGGCATGACCGTCCTCGACGAACGGCTGCGCGTCGACGGGCCCGGACTGATCGTGGTCGGGTGCGCGGTCGCGGTGATGCTGATCGCCACCATCGGGTTGTCCCGGTCGCAGGCGCAGCGCACGGCGGGCACCGCTGCAACTTCCCCGGTATCGTCGTGAGACGTGCAGTTTCTCGACGGGCAACGCCCTCCCTATGACCTGACGTACGACGACGTGTTCCTGGTGCCCAGCCGCACCGAGGTCACCTCCCGGTTCGACGTCGACCTGTCCACCTCGGACGGCACCGGGACCACCATTCCGATCGTCGTGGCCAACATGACCGCCGTCTCCGGGCGCCGCATGGCCGAAACGGTGGCGCGCCGGGGCGGTCTCGTCGTACTTCCGCAGGACCTTCCGATCCCGGCGGTTGCGGAAACCGTGTCCTTCGTGAAAAGCCGGCATCTGGTGGCCGACACCCCCGTCACGCTCGGTCCGGACGCCGCCGTGTCCGACGCCCTCGCGCTGCTTCCCAAACGGGCCCACGGCGCGGTCGTCGTCGTCGACACCAACCGGCCCGTCGGCGTGGTCACCGAGGCCGCCTGCTCGGACGTCGACCGATTCGCCCGACTGCGGTCCGTGGCGCTCACCGACTTCGTCACGGCCCCGGTCACCGCCACCCCGCGCGAGGTGTTCGAACTGCTCGAGGGCCGGCACGATCCGCTCGCCGTGATCGTCAACCCCGACGGCACCCTCGCCGGGGTCCTCACCCGCACCGGCACGATCCGCGCCGGCATCTACCAGCCCGCGGTCGACGAGGCCGGGCAGCTGCGCATCGCCGCCGCCGTCGGCGTCAACGGAGACGTCGCCGCGAAGGCCCGCGCGCTCGTCGACGCCGGCGCCGACCTCCTCGTCGTCGACACGGCGCACGGTCACCAGCAGAAAATGATCGACGCGCTCGGCGCCCTGAAGAAGGCCGACCTCGGCGTGCCGCTCGTGGCGGGCAACGTCGTCTCCGCGGCCGGAACCCGTGATCTGATCGACGCGGGCGCGGACATCGTCAAGGTCGGTGTCGGACCGGGCGCCATGTGCACCACCCGGATGATGACCGGGGTGGGCCGCCCCCAGTTCTCGGCCGTCGCGGAATGCGCCGCCCAGGCCCGGGCGCTGGGTGCGCACGTCTGGGCGGACGGAGGCGTCCGTCACCCCCGTGACGTGGCACTCGCGCTCGCCGCGGGCGCGTCGAACGTCATGATCGGGTCCTGGTTCGCCGGCACCTACGAGTCCCCCGGCGACCTGCACGTCGACCAGGCCGGCAACGCGTACAAGGAAAGTTTCGGGATGGCGTCCAAGCGTGCGGTCGCGGCGCGCACCGCCACCGACACCGCCTTCGACCGTGCCCGGAAAGGACTGTTCGAGGAGGGTATTTCCAGTTCCCGGATGCGGTTGGACCCGGAACGCCCCGGAGTCGAGGACCTGATCGACCACATCTGCTCCGGGGTGCGCAGCACCTGCACCTACGCCGGCGCCCGCACCTCGAGGAACTGCACGCCCAGGCGGTGCTCGGGGTGCAGTCGGCGGCCGGGTTCGCCGAGGGCCGCCCCCTTCCGGCCGGTTGGTGACCGCAGCGCTGTGAGGTGCCGGTGGATGTCCTGTTCCACGGAACCGGACATCCACCGGTATCATGGGTCGCTGAACCACACCAGTTCTCGGTGCCGGACTTCTCCGGACGCCGAGGCCGAACGGAAGGACTCCGGTGCCCGCGGCACCCACACACGCAGCAAGCGCTCCACCTGTCATCGCCTCTGCAGAATCAGATTCTGATTCCGCCGGTTCGGAGGGCTCCTCTAGCGAGCCGGGCGACAAACCCGGCGGCCTCCTCGCTTCCCTGGTGGCGATGACAGATGGACATCGCACTCAGCATTCTCGCTCTGCTCGGCTTCCTCGCCTTGACCGCAGGCACCGCACTGTTCGTCGCAGCGGAATTCTCCTCACCGCACTCGAACGCAGCACCGTCGATTCGCACGCCCGGGGCGGTGACCGGCGTTCGAGGCAGGTCCAGCACGCCCACCGCACGCTGTCGTTCCAGTTGTCCGGCGCGCAGCTCGGCATCACGATCACCACACTCGTCACCGGCTATCTGTCGGAACCGGTCCTGGCCCGGTTCATCACCCCGGTGCTGTCCGCGGTCGGGTTCAGCGAATCTGCCGCCGCGGCAACGTCGTTGGTGATCGCCCTCGTCCTCGCCACCTCGTTCTCCATGGTGTTCGGGGAACTGGTCCCCAAGAACCTGGCCATCGCCCATCCCCTGCCCACGGCACGTGCGACGGCAGGCATGCAGGCGGCATTTTCCCTGATCTTCAAGTGGGCGATCAACGGGCTCAACGGAACGGCCAACTGGCTGGTCCGGCGCCTCGGCATCGAGCCCGCAGAGGAATTGCGGTCGGCGCGGTCACCGCAGGAACTCGGTTCCCTGGTCCGCACCTCCGCCCAGCGCGGCGCCATCGACAAGGGAACAGCGTTGCTGGTCAATCGCTCCCTGCGATTCGGTGAACGCACCGCCGAGGAATTGATGACACCGCGGGTGAAAATCGAGTCGCTGGCCACCACCGACACGGTGGCCGATTTGATCGACACCGCCGCCCGCACCGGGTTCTCCTGATTTCCGGTCGTCGACGGCGACCTCGACGACTCCGTCGGGATCGTGCACATCAAGCATGCGTTCGCGGTGCCTGCCGGTCGACGCCGTACCACCCGGCTCAACACCCTTGCGCAGAAGGTCCCGGTGGTGCCGTCGAGCCTCGACGGTGACGCCCTCATGGAGCGGATTCGTTCCGACGGAATGCAGGTGGCGCTGGTGGTCGACGAGTACGGCGGCACCGCGGGCATGGTCACCATGGAGGACTTGAGGAAATCGTCGGTGACGTCCGCGACGAGCACGACGAACCGGAGATCGACGTCCAGCGGATCGGTGACGGCTGGTCGTGCTCCGGTCTGCTGCGCATCGACGAGGTATCCGAGACCACCGGCTACACAGCACCGGAGGGCGAGTACGAAACCCTCGGCGGCCTGGTCCTGACCCATCTGGGCCGAATTCCGGTAGACGGCGACAAGGTGGAACTGCCCATACCCGACACGGCGCTGTACCCCGACGGCCGGTGGATCGCGACGGTGACCCACATGGACGGACGGCGTATCGACCGAGTGCTGCTCACACCGGTTCCCGTGGAGACGGACGAGGAGGAGGCCGACGATGAGTGATCTCTTCGGAATGCTGCTCACCTTCGTGCTGCTCGCCGGCAACGCGTTTTCGTCGGCGCCGAATTCGCCCTCATCTCCGCCCGCCGTGACCGCCTCGAGGCGCTCGAAGCGCAAGGAAAGAAACGTGCCCGGACGGTGATCCTGGCCGGCGAGAACCTGTCGCTGATGCTGGCGGCCGCCCAGCTCGGCATCACGATCTGCTCCATCCTGCTCGGCAAGGTCGCCGAACCGGCGATCGCGCACCTGCTCGAAGTGCCGCTCCACGCCGTCGGCCTGCCCGACGGATTGCTGCATCCGGTGGCGTTCACCGTCGCCCTGGCACTCGTCGTGGTGCTGCACATCCTGCTCGGGGAAATGGTGCCGAAGAACATCGCTCTCGCGGGACCCGAACGGTCCGCGATGCTGCTGGTGCCCGTGCATCTGATGTTCATCACATTGGCCCGGCCGCTGATTTCCTTCTACAACCTGTGCGCCAACGCCACGTTGAGGTTGATGCGCGTCGAACCCAGGACGAACTCGACGTCACCGTCTCGGCCGTGGAGTTGTCGGAAATGATCGGTGAGTCCCGCTCGGAGGGACTGATCGACGCGGAGGAGCACCGTCGGCTCACCCAGGCGCTCGAGACCACCGACCGCACGGTCAGCGAGGTGATGATTCCTCTCGACAAGGTCCGCACGGTGCCGCTGTCGGCGGGGGGGACCCGCCTCGGCGCCATCGAGGAAGCGGTGATCGAAACCGGCTACTCCCGCTACCCGGTCCGCGCGGACGACGGTTCCCTGTTCGGGTATTTGCACCTCAAGGACGTCCTCGACGACATCCTCGACGAGGACGCCGGCCCGGACACCGTGATCCCCCGCTCCGATATTCGTCCGCTGCCGCGCATGGCGACCACCACACCGCTCGCCGAGGCACTCGCGGGTCTGCGCCGGGCCAGTTCCCACCTCGGTGCGGCCGCGGACCCGTCGGGCCGGATCGTCGGGATCGTCGCACTCGAAGACCTCGTAGAGGAGTACGTGGGCACCGTGCGTGACGGCACCCACCGGGTGAACGGGATGAACCCGGGGCAGCGGACGAGTTGACCGTGCGGCCACCGGACAACACGGTCACCGGACGCCTGCTCGCGGTGCTGGCGTCCGGTGACTGGACGGCTCGACGGACCCGCCACCGCGACCGGGTGGCACGAATCGTCGAGCCGTATCAGGAACGCAAGGCGGCCGGAATCAGCCATCCGGTGCACGACTTCCTCTTCACCTACTACAGCTTGCGCCCCAACCAGCTGCGTCGATGGCACCCGGGTTACGGGACGGCGCTCACCGGTCCGGGGTCCGACGACTACCTCCGCTACGCCGGCTACCGGTCGGAAACAGTCGACGGAGACCCTGTTGTCACCGTCGACCCCGCGGTGCTCGAGCATCGCCGAAGCACCGTCGAATTCGTGGCCGGTCTTCTGGCGTCCACGGAAGCCCGCACTCCACGCCTGAACTGCTTCGGCCTGCACGAATGGGCGATGGTGTACCGGGGCGGCGCCGAGGCGATCCGCCACCACAGGGTGCCGCTGCGCCTCGGGTTCGACGGCACCGACGCGGTGGTCGAATCGATGCCTTTGCGCTGCACCCACTACGACGCGTTCCGGTTCTTCACCCCTGAGGCGGCGCCCCGCAACGAGTCCGCACTCGACCGGGACGGCCAGATCCGCCGCGAGCAACCCGGCTGCCTGCACGCGGGCATGGATCTGTACAAGTGGGCGTACAAACTTGGGTCGCTCGTCGACTCGGACTTGGTGATGGACTGTTTCGAGCATGCACTCGCCGCACGCGAACTCGATATGCAGGCCAGCCCCTACGACCTGTCCGAGTACGGATACGCCCCTGTGCCCATCGAGACTCCTCCGGGCGTGCAGAATACGTACGACGGCAGCAGCAGCTCGCGCAACGGGCCGCCCGCTGCGCGCCGGCCTGCTCGAGCGGTGCCGTCAACTGCTGTCGTAGAGTTCACCATTCGAGGCTGAGGGGGTTCGGTGACCGGGTTTCGACGTCTGCTGGGCGAATACGAGCGCAGTGTCGGTGTGCAGCCCGCCTCCCACCGCATCGAGTGCCCCGACCCGGGCGCGTTCCTCGCCGCTCGGCTTCCCGTCTTCGACCTGGCGGCGGGTCGCTCGCGGCCGTCGCCACCGCCGTCGACAGATTCCGGGTGTCCTGCGGGTGGGGTCCGCGGTCGTGGCGGCTCGACCCCGAGCGGATCGCAGCAGCGTTCTCCAGCGACCGACTGTTGCGAGTGGCGGGGGCACCGGTATCCGGGTTCGCTGAGCTGTCCGGCTTCTTTGCTGTCTCCGACGGCTGGGTGCGTACCCACGCCAACTATCCGCACCACCGTCGCCGGCTTCTCGGGGCGATCGATCTCGCCGAGGATGCCGGCCGGGAGGCGGTGGCCGGCCGGCTCCGCGAATTCACCGCGGCCGAGGTCGAGGAACGGGCGTTCGCCACGCAGGCCGTGGCGTCGGCCGTCCGTACGCAGGAAGAGTGGGCGGCCACCCCGCAGGGTGCGGCCGCGGCGTCGGGTGACCTGGTCCCCACCGTCGTACATCCCGGTCATTCGCCGGGGTCGCGGCGGTCCGGGCAGGCCTCCGCGACGACACCGCTGAGCGAGATCACGGTTCTCGATCTGACCCGGGTGATCGCCGGCCCCGTCGCCACCCGCACGCTCGCGCTCCTGGGCGCCGAGGTCCTGCGCATCGACCCGCCGTTTCTCCCCGAAATCGCCGTGCAGCATCTCGACACCGGGCAGGGTAAACGGTCGACGCTGCTCGATGTGACGTCGGTGGCGGGCCGCAGGCGGTGGGAGGAGCTTCTTTCCGACGCGGATGTGGTCGTCACCGGCTACCGTCCGGGCGCCCTCGACACCCTGCTCGATCGCGCACCCGCACAGGTGGTGCGGGGCAGGGTGAGTGCGTGGGGCCGCACCGGCCCCTGGGCGGGTAGGCGGGGCTTCGACAGCATCGTCCAGGCCGCATCGGGTATCTCGCTCGTCGAGGGTGGGCACGCCCCGGCGCGCTGCCCGCGCAGGCTCTCGATCACGCCAGTGGATACCTGCTCGCCGCCGGCATCGTCGACGCGCTGACCGCGCACCGATCCGACGGCTGCGGCCGGACCGTCGACGTCTCCTCGCGCGCACTGGTGCGTGGTTGCTGAGTGCACCCGGCCGGTCCGCCGACCCGCCGCCGCAGTTCCCGGACCGAACGCCGTAGTGTCACACGGAACTTCGGTCACCAGCCGCCCGGCACTGGCCGAGTACGACGACTACCCTTTCCCGGCCCGCCCGTGGGGCGAGGATCCAGCGGCGTGGGCAGCAACCCGCTGACCGGTCTCCTAGAGACAGACCACAGTCCACGCGCACGGTCCTCGCCGTGCACTATGGACGCGTGAAGACACACCACTACTCCCTGACTGTCACCTGGACGGGCAACCGGGGATCGGGGACCACCGGGCCGAGCAGCTACGACCGCCATTACAGGGCCCATGCCCACTGCTTCATCGCGCGGTCGGTCAACTTCCCGGTCAGCCACCGCCCCACCGTCCGCGTCGCCGAATGAGCGCCCCCGCGCAGCGCCTGATCGTCGATGTCGACACCGGAATCGACGATTCGCTGGCCCTTCTGTATCTGCTGGCCAGCCCGGAAGCGGAGATCCTCGGGATCGCCAGCACCGCCGGGAACGTGCCCGTCGAGCAGGTCGCAGCGAACAATCTGAACTGGCTCGGGCTGTGCCGTGCACCCGACATCGAAGTGGCCCTCGGTGCGCGGGTGCCGCTCGACTGCCCGTTGCGGACCACCGAGGACACGCACGGGCCGCAGGGCATCGGGTACGCCGTCCTCCCCGACTCCGGCCGGTCCCTCTCGGGGCGGGACGCGACCACGATGTGGGTCGAACTCGTCCGCGAGCATCCCGGCGAGGTCACCGGACTCGTCACCGGACCGCTGACCAATCTGGCGTTGGCAATCCGCGCGGAACCCGAACTTCCCGGCTGCTGCACCGGCTGGTGGTGATGGGCGGCGCCTACAACCATCCGGGCAACACCACCCCCACCACCGAATGGAACGTCTCCGTCGACCCCGAGGCCGCGAAGGAGGTGTTCGACGCTTTCTCCGGGCTCCCGGAGGGCCGGCGTCCCATCCTCTGCGGGCTCGACATCACCGAGACCATCGAAATGACACCGGACCATGTTCGCCGTCTCGCCGAAGCGGCGGGAAGTGTTCCCGCCGAGGTCATCTCACCGGAGGATGCGCCGCACATCCGGTCACGGACCAGCAACCCGGTGATCCGTCACCTGTCGGACGCCATCCGGTTCTACATGGATTTTCACCGCAGCCACAACCAGGGCTTCATCGCACACATGCACGACCCGTTCGCTGCGGCGGTGGCGTTGAACCCGGACCTCGCCCGGACACGTCCGGCCACCGTCGACGTCGAACTCCATGGAACCCTCACCAGGGCACCACGGTCGCGGACTGGGTCGGCCACTGGAACCGAGAACCCAACGCGGACATCGCGGTGAGCACCGACCCGGCCACGTTCTTCGACGACCTCATCGACCGGGTCGGCCGCTATGCGAAATCCGTCGGCTGACACCGACGGCCGCGTCTTTCCGGCTCGTGACATCTCTGCCGCCAGAAAGGTGGTGCGCGCCGGGCCGCGGGCGCGCAGACTGGTAGCAGGAGGTCATCATGCGCTTACTCAATGGCCTGCTCGGCGTGGTGACGGGGATTCTCACGGCCCTGCTCGGCACAGTGCTGGGAATCCTCGCCGCCGTAGTGTGGCTCGTCGGTGGGGTGCTCTGTGTGACGGTGATTCTGCTGCCGCTCGGGATTCCCGTCCTGAAGCTCGGCCGCCGACTGTTCACCCTTGCCGGGCAGCTGATGCATCTTCCCTGAGCGACCGCCGCCGTGACGCGGTGATTCTGCGACCGATGACGCCCTGACGAGGCGCGAAAAGGTACGCCAGGGCGAACGCTGCACCCTGGGACAGCACGACCATGCCGCCGCTGGCGGTGTCGAGATGATAGCTCAGGTACAGCCCTGTGACCGCGCAGACGGCCGAGATCGCGGGTGCGATGATCAGCATGCGGTGAAAGCTGTCGGTGAGCAGGTAGGCCGTGGATCCGGGGATGATGAGCATGGCCACCACCAGAATCACACCCACCGCCTGCAAGGCCACCACAGCGGTGAGCGCGAGTAATCCCAGGAGCGCGGCCCCAGCAGCCGGGGATTGAGACCGATGGCGTGGGCGTGGGTGCGGTCGAAGGCGTAGAGCGTGAAGTCGCGGCGTTTGACGATCAGAGCGACGAAGACGACGGCGCCGAGGATCGCGATCTGGATGAGATCGGAGCGGCTGACGCCCAGCAGGTTGCCGAAGATGATGTGGTTGAGGTCGGTTTGGCTCGGAGTTACCGAAACCAGGACCAGGCCGAGGGCGAACAAGGTGGAGAACACGATTCCGATCGCGGCGTCTTCCTTGACACGACTGGTGTCGCGGACCACCCCGATCAGTGCCACCGCCAGGAATCCGAAGATCACTGCGCCGAGGGCGAAGGGGGCGCCGACGATGTAGGCGAGGACGACGCCGGGCAGGACGGCGTGCGAGACGGCATCGCCCATCAGCGACCACCCGATCAGCACCAGCCAGCACGACAACACCGCGCACACCACCGACGCGATCAGGGTGGTGATCAGTGCGCGGACCATGAAGTCGTAACGCAGCGGGTCGACAAAGAAGTCGATCACGTTCATGGGGTGTCAGGTCCTTGTCATCACGTCGAGGCCGAAGGCCGACGCCAGGTTCGCCGGTTGCAGAACGAGCGTCGGGTCGCCGTGCGCGAGCACCGTGCGCATCAGCAGGATCGCCTCGTCCGCCAGCGCCGGCAGCGCGTGCAGGTCATGAGTGGAGACGAGGATGGCCGCACCTGCACCGGCGAGTTCCCGCAGCAACGTGGTGATGGTGGCCTCGGAGCGTTTGTCGACCCCCGCGAACGGTTCGTCCAACAGCAGGATCGTTGCCTCCTGGGCGATTCCCCGGGCCACGAAAGTACGTTTCTTCTGGCCGCCGGACAATTGCCCGATCTGCCGGTCCGCCAAGTCGGTGAGTTCCACGCGTTCGAGGGCGTGGTCGACGGCCGAACGATCAGCCTTCCCGGGCCGCCGGGTCAGGCCCATGCGACCGTAGCGGCCGGTCATCACCACATCTCGCACGGACAGTGGAAAGGCCCAATCCACCTCCTCGCTCTGCGGAACATAACCCAGGACACCGGTTTTACGCGCGGTGGCCGGGGCCTGGCCGTTGATGCGGACCGTGCCGGTATCGGGTTTGACCGTTCCCATGATCGATTTGAACAGTGTGGATTTGCCGGAGCCGTTCATCCCGACCAGCCCGCACACCCGTCCTGCCTGCAGGGAGAGGGAGACCCTGTCGAGCGCGAGGACGTCACCGTAGTGGACTGTGACGTCCTGCACCTCGACGGCCGGCTGGGGAGTCATGGCCGTTGTCCGTTCAAAGCGGACGTGAGGGTCTCGGCGTCGTGCCGGATCAAATCAAGGTAGGTCGGCACGGGTCCGCCCTGCTCCGACAGCGAATCGACGTAGAGGGTTCCGCCGAAAGCGGCGTCGGTGGCTTCCACCACGCGTTGCATCGGCGCATCCGACACCGTCGACTCACAGAACACCGCGGGTACCCGGTTCTGCTTGACGAACTCGATCGTCGACGCGATCTGCTGGGGGGTGGCCTGTTGTTCGGCATTGACCGGCCAGATGTACTTCTCGGTCAACCCCGCATCGCGCGCAAGATACGAAAACGCTCCTTCGCACGTGACCAGCGCCCGTTCATTCACCGGCAACGCGCTCAATTCGGCGACCAATTCGTCCTGCACCTGCTGCAGTCGGGCCTTGTAGGCATCACCGTTGGTGCGATACTCGCTCGCGTGTTCGGGATCGAGGCCGCTGAACGCGGTGACCATGTTGTCGACGTAGATCTGCACATTCAGGGTGACATCCACGCGTGCGGATTCGGTTTGCCCGCGTAGGCATCTTCGCCGATGCCGATCGGCTCGACCCCGTCGCTGACGACCACATGCTCGACATCCAGCCCCTCGACGAATTGGGCGAACCAGGCCTCCAGATTCATCCCGTTGTCGAGGATCAGGTCGGCCTCGGCCGCCTTCCTGATATCGCCCGGTGTCGGCTCGTAACCGTGAATTTCCGTGCCCGCTTTGGTGAGCGACTCCACCGTCAGGTGCTCCCCCGACGTTCTCCGCGATGTCGGCGAGAACAGTGAAGGTGGTCAACACCACCGGTTTGCCGTCGGCGGGCCCGGCCGCACCCTCGGCGCACCCGGACAGCATCAGCGTCGCGGCGAGAGCTGCCAGTATCGCCGCGACCGTGGTTGCCCGTCGCCGCCTGCCCAACCCGAAGTCCGTTGTTTTCACAGTCGAATCATAATGTTCGGCTTTCCGAAACTACAAGTGTGGGTCATCCCGCCGCGGAAGGTGCGCGGTGGAGCGCCGATCGCACTGCGCCGAGCCGGGACCTTCGCGGTCCCGAGGTGTTGCTCCTGACGTAGCGTGAGGTTTTACGGTGGCCTGCATGACCGCGAACGACCCGGAAACATCAGCTCACGCAGGAACACATCATTGCGGTGGCTCTCGAACTGCCTGGGATCACGGTGGTGACGGCCAGTGAAGAGGGCGGCGCTCCGCGGAGTTCCTGGGGAGACACCTTCTTCTCCTACTATCCTGATGGCGACCCGCCGGCGGAGCAGCGTTTCCCGTTCGCCACCATCGTGACGAACGACGTCGAGGGGTGGGACACCTCTTCGAACTTGAACCGGCAGGGCGTATTTCGTCTCAATGTCTCGGTCGGCCGGGGCCGCTTCCGCGAACTACTCGGCTTCTCACCGGTAATACGCAGCGCAGCAGCGGCATCGATTACAGCGCACTGGACCGACTGCTCCCCCACCCGAACTACGCAGCCCAATCATGGGTATCGATCCTGAACCCGGGAGTGGCGACGGCGCACTTCGTGCCGGGGTTACTTGCCCTCGCGCACGGCCGAGTGAGGGCGCGACACTTGCGGCGCAGTTCACGATGAACGCCGTCTTCCCTCCGAGTGCGCCCCCGCCGCGCCGCGACGATGCATGATCGCGAGATGGACGGGTACACAGTTGGGCAACTGGCGGCGCTGTCGGGTATTTCCGTCCGTACCCTCCATCATTACGACAGCATCGGCCTGCTGAAGCCGCACGGGCGCAGCGCGGCCAACCACCGCGTGTACTCCGCCGACGACTTGCAGCGTTTGCGGCACATACTCTTCTACCGAGAGCTGGAGTTCGGGCTCGGTGAGATCGCCGACATGCTGGCCGAGCCCCACGCCCGCGTCGACGATCACCTCCGCCGACAGCACCGCCTCCTGCGGCAGCGTCAGGCACGCACCGAGGAATTGCTCGACGCCATCGAAAAGGAAATGCGCGCTCGACACATGGGGGTGACACTGTCCCCGGAAGCGCAGCTCGACATCTTCAACACCGACAGTTTCGGTGAACGACTGCGCGAGGCCGAGCAGCGGTGGGCCGAGTCGAATCAGAACCAGGAACTACCGCGGCGAACCGCCGCCTATACCAAGGACGACTGGGTGGCGATCAAGGCAGACGCCGATGCCAACATCCAGGCATTCGTCGACGCGATAACCGCGGGTGAGCCGGCCACCGGCGCAGTCGCGATGCAGGCCGCCGAAAACCACCGTGCCCACATCGCACGGTGGTTCTTCGACTGCACCCACCGACAGCACCGGGACGTGGCTGCCCCTCTACCTCGCCGACCCGGCGGCCGCCGCGCACTGGAACGAGATGGCACCCGGTTCGCGCACTACGTTCACGACGCGATACTGGCAAACGCCGACCGCGCCGGCTGACGACCTGACGACCACCGGACTTTTCGGTTGGTCACGAACC